>NZ_JAEHFX010000003.1 GCF_016623615.1 Adhaeribacter terrigena
CACTAATCACTAATCACTAATCACTAATCACTAATCACTAATCACTAATCACTAATCACTAATCACTAATCACTAATTCACCCGCACCAGGTCTATTTTCTGCACAGGGTTAATTACGAGCGGCACTTTTTCTACTTTCACGGAGCTGGTATCCAGGCCAAACCATTTGCTTTCGGAGCTGGTGAATTGCTTGATCCAGAAATAGGTTTGCATGATGATCTTTTCCTTGAACGGCAGGTCGTTTTCGTAAGAAAGGAATTTCTCCAATACTACGAAACGGAAATCGCCGGTCAGGTTCTGGCGGCCTAAAGATTCGTAGCGGGAAGTAATGTCTACTTCGCCGTTCTTTACCATATCTTCCACCACTTTCCGGAAAAACAAATTGATGCGCTGCTCCACCCGGAATCCTAAACGGAAATTGATCCGGATCACGTCGTTTTCGGCAATGCGGTGTACTTTGTATTCCATGGTATAGGGCTCATCCATAGTATCTACGTGCACAAACCAGTAGATATCGGCGCGTTTGGGGCGTTTCTGGAAAATGGAATAAATGATCTTCGATTCAATTTCCTTGGCTTTGGAAGAACTCGTTAAGAAAACCAGGTGCGTGGAATATTTCGGTACGGTTTCGTCCGCACTCAGAGCTTTCAGGTTGTCCAGGTAATTGCTCAGGCGTACATATTCGGTAAGGCGGCGTTTGATGTTGAAGGCTTTGAGCCAGATGTACATAACCGTAATAAGCGAAATTCCCAATAGAAGTGAAACCCAGCCGCCATGCGGGAATTTCAATAAATTGGCCACCAGGAACGAAAGCTCGATCCCTAAATAAACCACCACGAACAAACCGATCAGTAAGCGCGAAACCTTCTTTTTAACCAGGTAATACGTGAACATGATGGTGGTCATGAGCATGGTAAGCGTAATGGAAAGCCCGTAAGCCGCCTCCATGTGTTCCGATTCCTTGAAATAAAGCACCACGCCAATACAACCTAAGAGCAAAAGCGTGTTTACGCTGGGCACAAACAACTGTCCCTTCACGTTGGTAGGGTAGTTCAGTTTTACTTTCGGCCAGAAATTGAGGCGTATCGCTTCGGAGATCAGGGTAAACGAACCGGTAATTAAGGCCTGGCTCGCAATAACGGCCGCAATGGTGGCAATGGCAATTCCCACCGGTAAAAACCAGGCCGGCATGATGCCATAAAAAGGATTCTCCTCCAGTTTTTCGCCGAAATGCAGGGTTAACCAGGCTCCCTGACCAAAATAATTAAGCACAAGGCAGGTCTTTACGTAGATCCAGCTGATCCGGATATTGCCTTTTCCGCAGTGCCCCAGGTCGGTATAAAGCGCTTCGGCCCCGGTAGTACACAGGAAAACGCCCCCCAGTAACCAAAAGCCGCCCGGATAATTTACCAGCATATTATACCCGTAATACGGGTTCAGGGCTTTCAGAATTTCAGGGTGATGCAGGATGTTTATGATACCCAACGCCCCCAGCATAAAAAACCAGATAAACATAACCGGTCCGAACGCTTTGCCCACGATCTGGGTACCGAACCGCTGCATCAGGAACAGGAAGATCAGAATCCCGATCACGATGGGTACGGTAGGAATATCGGGCTTGATGATGCGCAAACCTTCCACGGCCGAAGAAACCGAAATGGGCGGCGTGATCATGCCATCGGCTAAAAGCGCAGCTCCGCCGATAATAGCCGGGATGGTAAGCCATTTGGCTTTGCGCCGCACCAGGGTATAGAGCGTTAATATTCCGCCTTCCCCTTTGTTATCGGCCTGCAAAGTCAGGATTACGTATTTTATGGTGGTGAGCAGGGTCAGGGTCCAGAAAACGCAGGAAATTCCCCCGTAAACCAGCGTTTCGTTTATCGGCGCATCACCCACAATGGCTTTCATTACGTAGAGCGGCGAAGTGCCAATATCGCCGTAAATAATGCCCAATGAAATTAATAAACCGGCCGTAGAAACACGGCTGTGGTTATGATTGCTTTCCATTCAGTAGAAATTTATTCAAATATAAGCGGTAAACGGATTCGGAAATAAAAGAAAATAAAACCCCGGGCGCGCGATAAAAAACGCTATGGTTTCGGGCCGGAAAAGTGCAGCGGCGAACCAGCCAGTTAAAAAAAGGCTTTTGAAGGGTTCAGGTAATAAAGCGTAGGGTAGGGAACATGCTTGGTAGGGCGCAATTCTTTGCTTTATTGCAGCCTGGCACATTTTATAAGAAGAGGAAAAACCCGTCCGCTGGAAAAAACAGGTGCGGACGGGTTTTATAATTAGTTTACTTTCAGTAATTCAACGTCGAAAATTAAGGTAGCGTTCGGCCCGATATCGGCGCCGGCGCCTTGCGCACCGTAAGCTAACTCAGCCGGAATGTAAAGTCTCCATTTGGCGCCTTCCTTCATCATCATTAAAGCCTGGGTCCAGCCGGCAATTACGCCGTTTACCGGGAAAGTAGCCGGTTGGCCGCGCTCGTAAGAACTATCGAAAACGGTGCCGTCTATTAAAGTACCTTTGTAGTGGGTGGTTACGTTATCGGTGCGGGAAGGTGTTTTGCCGGTTCCTTCGTTCAGGATCTCGTATTGCATGCCGCTTGGCAGCGTGTGTACGCCAGCTTTGTTTTTGTTGGCAGCTAAAAATTCCTGGCCTTCTTTTTTGTTGTTTTCACCTGCTTTGCCGGCTTTTTCCTGGAACTTCTGCTCCATTTCCTGTTGCAGCTGCATCATGGTTTGCTGGGTTTCTTCAGCGCTTAATGCCGAAGGTTTACCGGCCATGGCATCTTTCAAACCAGAAAGTAACGCATCTGCTTCTATTTCAATGCCTTGCTTGCTGAAATTACTCGCCATGTCGCGGCCAATAATGTAGCTGATCTTTTCTTTTAGCGTGTTCAATGTCTTTTGTCAAATGTTCGTTGCAAAAGTAAATGCTGCAATTGGCATTGCCTAATTTTTAACTCAGAATCAGCCGAAAACGGTAGGGTAGGACAACAAAAAAGCAACCGATGCGGGTTGCTTTTCTATATTTTAAAGGCAGCAATTAAGCTTAGAGATAAAGATAGTATTCTTCGTCGGAGAAATTCAGTTCTATATCTACCGGGTTTAACCAGGCAGTAACTAATAAACCAACGGTGCCTAGCACGAACAAAGACGAAATGGCGGTAAATTTTTTCATCGGAGCAGGATCTTTCTGTTATGATTTGCGGTTACCAACATAACGCATTAAACGGTTTTATGTTTTCCGTTAAGGGTAAATAAATCATTATCAAATGCTAACGTTGAAAAATTGTTAGTTGGGCCAGGAAATTCAACTTTATTTGCCCCGTAGGAATGAATATAAGTTTATTGGAGCATGTATTTTTCCGGTAAAACAGTAATTTTAAACAAGTTATAAAGTTAAGCGGGCAAACGGGTTTTTATTTTACGTCCGGCTGCTTTATTTTCATAGTAAAAAATGGTATCCTTTTTATACTAAAAAGTCGTGTTTATCGTTTTAAGGGCAAAAAGTAGTTGCGAAATTGCTGCGCGAAAACAACGTTTAAAAAGTCTATTCATTTTTTTTATCAGCATAGATTGCCAATATTTGCAACAAGTTAAATTATGAACCCATTCACAAACATCTGGTCTTATGAAGCAAACCAATTTACTGGTTTTGTGGCTTCATCGCACCACGTATCGCAGAGCGATATGCTGAATGGTTATTGCCTGCCGTTCTATACGGCGCAAAAAGACTTTAATAAGTAGGTCGGAAGTTCCATTCCGGCCAAAAAAACTGCCTTTCCCAAACCCTGAAGGACCTTTCGTTCTTTCTAACGTTTATTTCTTTAACCAATTTTCTTTTTATTTCCAATGGTCATGAACATGAGCATTCGGCGAATGCTTGCTTTGGCATTTGCGGCAGCTTACGCTGCGGTTATCGCGTTTTCACTTTCTAACCCGGCCTTGCTGTGGCTGCTGGTTTTGTTGGTGCCGCTAAACCTGGTTCTGGTACAAAACCTTTTTCAGAAGAAACACGCCATTCTCCGGAATTATCCGCTTCTGGGTTACCTGCGTTACTTTTTTGAAAGCATCCGCCCGGAAATGCGTCAGTATTTTTTTGAATCCGACCTGGACGGGAAACCTTTCAGCCGCCGGCAACGCAGCATTGTGTACCAGCGGGCCAAGAACGTAAAGCAAACCGTGCCTTTCGGCATGCAAAGCAACAGCCAGGAGATTGGCTACGAATGGATCGCCCATGCCATGTTTCCTGCCCATATTAAACTGGAAGACCTCCGCGTGAACGTAGGCAGCAGCCGCTGTAAACAACCTTACAACGCCAGCATCCTGAATATTTCGGCTATGAGCTATGGCTCGCTGAGCAAAACCGCCGTGATGGCCTTAAACGGCGGTGCGCGGCTCGATAACTTTGCCCACAACACCGGCGAAGGCGGCATCAGCCCGTTCCATATAGAAGAAGGCGGCGACCTGATCTGGCAAATTGGTACGGGTTATTTCGGCTGCCGGAACAAAGACGGTAATTTCGACGAAAAACTTTTCCAGGAACAGGTGGCCCACCCGAACATTAAAATGGTGGAGATCAAGCTGAGCCAGGGCGCTAAGCCGGGGCACGGCGGTATTCTGCCGGCCGCTAAAAACACGCCTGAAATTGCCGCTATCCGGAAAGTTGAGCCGCATACTACGGTTGCATCGCCGCCGTCGCACAGCGCTTTTTCGGATCAGTTCACGCTCTTACTTTTCATTGAGAAGCTGCGCGTTTTATCGGAAGGAAAACCCATTGGCATTAAACTTTGTTTAGGTAATAAAGATGAGTTTGAAATGCTTTGTATGGAAATGAAGCATAATAACCTGTTCCCCGATTTTATTGCCATAGACGGTGCCGAAGGCGGAACCGGCGCAGCGCCGCTGGAATTTACCGACAGCCTGGGCATGCCGATATACGATGCGCTCACGTTTGTGCACAACCGCCTGCAGTATTATGGTCTTCGGAATGAAATTAAACTGATGGCCGCCGGCAAGATTATTACCGGTATCGATATTATAAAAGCGGTTTCTTTAGGAGCCGATATGTGCTACAGCGCCCGCGGATTTATGTTCTCGCTGGGTTGTATCCAGGCCCTGCAATGCGATTCCGGAAAATGCCCGGTTGGTATTGCCACGCAGGAGAAGAGTTTGTACAAAGGCCTCGATGTGTCGGATAAAAAAGTGCGGGTTGCAAACTTCCACCGCAATACCATAAAAGCTACCATAGAAGTAATGGAAGCCTGTGGGTTTGCCTCACTGAACGATATTAAACCTGATAAGATCTTCCGCAGAGTGGAGCAGGGCAAAAACCTGAGCTTCGATCAGATCTATTTTAATCAGAGCGGCAACAGTTTAACGAAAGGCCATAACTTAATTCCTAATTAATATGAACAATATATATGTAACCCAAAAAGACCACCAGCGCCTGCACGAAATGGTGCAGATCCAGCGTGGCAACAACGGCAACAGTAAATATGCTGCCCAGTTGGGAATTGAATTAAAACGCGCCAAACAGGTTAAGCCGGAAGACATTCTGGAATGCGTGGTAACCATGAACTCCAAAGTGCGGCTGCGTGAACTGAAAAGCAAGAAAGAGTTTGAAATTACGCTGGTTTACCCCCAGGATGTAAATATTAACGAACGAAAAGTGTCTATCCTGGCCCCGGTAGGTATTGCCATTTTAGGCTGCAAAGAAGGCGATGTGGTAGAACTTCCGGTTCCTACCGGCACCACCATTAGCTACGTGATCGAGAAAGTAATTTATCAACCCGAAGCCGCCGGCGATTTCCATTTGTAAAAAGTGTATCTTCAACGGCGCCCGGTCAAACGGCCGGGCAAAACTTCGCTTCGTTTCCATTTCTGGAAATTCATTGATCTTTTCCGCTTACTCAGGCGGGTTTTATACCCCTAAACCATAGCGTTTCCGGTAACTTTATAAAAAGAAAGCTAGTAAAGGCATTCAGCAGAAACAAAATCGGGCGGCACTTCAGGTGCCGTTCCGCCTTTAAAGGGTACTTATTAATACGGGTAATTTTCTTTCGGATGCGGTTTCATTTTTTACAGATGCGTTTATGGAAATTTTCAGGTTAGATCTTGCCAGCCTTTTTGTTATTGAAGCATCGGTTAGTGAGCTCATCGTCCGGGGCGTGATCTTATACCTGGGAATCCTGCTCCTGTTCCGGGTTTTGCCCCGGCGCACCGGCGGCGAACTGGAATTCATGGATCTGGTTTTTGTGCTTTTAATTGCGGAAGCTGCCACCCACGCGTTCGGCGAATATTCTTCTATAACCGAAGCGTTTATTGTAATTGCTACACTCATGGGTATGAATAACCTGGTGAACCGGCTTAGTTATCATTCCAAATTCATTGCCCGGCTGGTCGAATCCAAAGCCATCCAGATCGTAAAAGACGGCAAAATGCTGCGCCGCAACATGCGCCGCGAATTCCTGACCCAGGATGAACTTTATGAGCAACTCCGCAAAGAGGGCGTGGAAGATATTCAGGAAGTGAAAAAAGCCTTCATAGAAAGCGACGGTACGATCAGCGTCATTACTAAGGATAAAAAGTAACGCATTTTTTTAATTTGAAACCGGAAAACGGTAGGGTTTTAAACTGAAAACCCTACCGTTTTTTTTTATCCGTTTTCATCCCGCAAGTTTAACGCAGCGTAACTTTTGGGTTTAATATTTGGTCAGTTTGTAACTTACCTTGCCTGCAAGGCAAACAACAAGGCCCGCTATAAATACGGTAGGTTTTTGTAAAGAAAAAGTCGCAATAATAAAATCGCAATGCTTCTGCCAGTTACAAACTTGCTAAAAAATGATCGTCACGAGTTATGGCTGCGCCTAAACTTGCGACATGGTTGTTGATTTTTTTCGTTTGCTGGTTCGGGTTTTATACCAGAAAAGCATAGCGTTTTTAATGGTGAGTAATTGGTAAACTACTTAGCAATAAGTTTGCTGGTGCGAGCCTCCGGCTCGTATCTTTTTAATAGCTTAAATCAAAAAAGGATACGAGCCGGAGGCTCGCACCAGCGAATTTTAGCATCACCAAAGTATTGAGTCATCCCGAACGAAGTTGAGGGATCTAACTCGTACCGAATACGCACGAGGTTTGACTAGGTGGTATGGCAAGGAATTTTTTACTACGCTCAAATTCCATGGTAGTACCAGTTAGTTTCTTCGACAGGCTCAGAATGACGCAATAAATTATAGCAATCTATAAACCTGACTTTTCAGCTTAAAACCCTACCTTTTCCAAACTAATAAAAACAAAAAAGGGAAGCTAAAACCAGCTTCCCTTTTTTATAAATCGAACAATCGAATATCGAAAATCCGAACAATCGAATCTTACATATTCCGACGGTACTGCCCGCCAACTTCGAACAACGCATTTGTGATCTGACCCAAGGTACAGTATTTCGCAACTTCCATCAGTTCGTCAAAAATGTTTTCGTTTTTGATAGCGCGTTCCTGTAATGCTTTCAATAAGCCTGGAATTTTATCTTCGTTCCGTTTATGCTGTTTCTGCATTTCGGAGATCTGGAATTGCTTTTCTTCTTCGGTTGCGCGGATAACTTCAGAAGGAATAATGGTAGGAGAGCCCTGGCTGCTTAAGAAGGTGTTTACGCCGATGATCGGGTATTCACCAGTGTGTTTCAGGGTTTCGTAATATAAACTTTCTTCCTGGATCTTGCCGCGCTGATACATCGTTTCCATTGCACCTAATACGCCGCCGCGTTCTGTGATCCGGTCGAACTCCTGCAATACCGCTTCTTCTACCAGGTCGGTCAATTCTTCGATAATGAAAGAGCCTTGCAGCGGGTTTTCGTTTTTGGCTAAACCTAATTCGCGGTTAATGATCAGCTGGATGGCCATAGCACGACGAACGGAACCTTCGGTTGGCGTGGTGATCGCTTCGTCGTAGGCGTTGGTGTGCAGGGAATTACAGTTGTCGTAGATCGCGTAAAGGGCTTGGAGCGTAGTGCGGATGTCGTTGAAGTCGATCTCCTGGGCGTGCAGCGAACGGCCGGACGTCTGGATGTGGTACTTCAGCATTTGCGAACGCGAATTGGCACCATATTTCAGCTTCATCGCTTTCGCCCAGATTCTGCGCGCCACACGACCAATTACCGCGTATTCCGGATCGATGCCGTTGGAGAAGAAGAAGCTCAGGTTTGGGGCGAACGCGTTGATATCCATACCGCGGCTCACGTAGTATTCCACGAAGGTGAAACCGTTGGCCAGCGTGAACGCTAACTGCGAAATTGGGTTGGCGCCGGCTTCTGCAATGTGGTAACCGGAAATAGATACCGAATAGAAATTACGGACGTTGTGGTCGATGAAATACTGCTGCACGTCACCCATTAAACGCAGGGAGAATTCGGTGCTGAAGATACAGGTATTTTGCGCCTGGTCTTCTTTCAGGATATCGGCTTGTACGGTTCCGCGAACGGAAGCCAGGGTGCGTTCTTTTATAGAAGCGTAAACATCGGCCGGTAAAACCTGGTCGCCGGTTACGCCTAAAAGCATTAAGCCTAAGCCGTTGTTGCCTTCCGGAAGTTCGCCCTGGTAGGTTGGCCGCGCCTGACCTTTTGCTTTATAAATTGCTTCGATCTTGGCGTTAACTTCCGCTTCCAGGCCGTTTTCTTTAATGTAAAGTTCGCACTGCTGATCGATGGCGGCGTTCATAAAGAAAGCCGTTAAGATAGCCGCCGGACCGTTGATGGTCATCGAAACCGAGGTTTTCGGATCGGCTAAGTTAAAGCCGGAGTACAGTTTTTTAGCGGCATCTAAGCTCCAAACGCTCACGCCGGAGTTACCAATTTTACCATAAATATCCGGACGGTGATCCGGGTCTTCGCCGTAAAGCGTTACCGAGTCGAAAGCCGTGGAAAGGCGTTTGGCTGGCATTCCTAAAGACACGTAGTGGAAACGACGGTTGGTACGTTCCGGTCCGCCTTCACCAGCAAACATACGCGTTGGATCTTCGCCTTCGCGCTTGAACGGGAATACGCCGGCGGTGTAAGGGAATTCGCCCGGTACGTTTTCCTGCAGGCTCCATTTCAGGATATCGCCCCAGGCCTGGTAGCTTGGCGTTACTACTTTCGGGATCTGTAAATGCGATAAACTTTCGGTGTGGGTGGCAACTTTCAGTTCCTTATCGCGCACCTTGAAAACGAAGAATTCATCTTTGTAAGACTTGCGTTTCGCTTCCCAGTTATCTAATAATTTTTTGTTCTGGCCGTCCAGTTTCAGCGCAGTTTCTTCGTAGGCGTATTCCAGCTGTTTTACCAGGCGGTCTTTGTCTTCCACGTCCATACCGGAAATGGTTTCTACTGATTTGCGCAGGCCGAACAGTTTCTGCGCTACTTCAGCCTGGTCTTTCACCCACTTATCGTAGTTGCGGTTGTTCTCCGAAATTTCGGATAAGTAACGCGTGCGGCTCGGCGGAATGATGTAAACTTTCTCGCTCATTTCGCCGGTGGTGGTTAAATGCGAAGCAAATTCTACCCCGGTTTTTTCGGAGATGCGCAACATTACGGCTTTGTACAAACGGTTCATTCCCGGGTCGTTGAACTGCGAGGCGATGGTTCCGAAAACCGGAATATCGTCGTCGTTGGTGTCCCAGAGCTGGTGGTTGCGCTTGTATTGTTTCTTCACGTCGCGGATCGCATCGAGGGCGCCGCGCTTGTCGAATTTGTTCAGGGCAATGATGTCGGCAAAATCCAGCATATCGATCTTTTCCAGCTGCGTGGCCGCACCGTATTCCGGTGTCATTACGTACAGGCTGGCATCGGAATGCTCGATAATTTCGGTGTCGGACTGGCCAATACCGGAAGTTTCCAGGATTATCAGGTCGAAGTGGGCGGCTTTTACGATGTCTACGGCGTCCTGCACGTATTTGCTCAAAGCCAGGTTGCTCTGGCGGGTGGCCAGGGAACGCATATAAACACGCTCGTTCGAGATCGCATTCATCCGGATACGGTCGCCTAATAACGCGCCGCCGGTTTTGCGTTTCGAAGGGTCTACGGAAATAATGGCAATGGTTTTGGTCGGGAAATCGATGAGGAAACGACGAACCAATTCATCTACCAAAGAAGATTTACCGGCGCCACCGGTTCCGGTTATGCCTAAAACCGGCGTAACAGGGCGGCCATTCTTGGCTTCGATCTCTTCGTTCTGTTTAATAAGGTCGTGCTTGATCTTGGCGTATTCTTCCGGGAAGTTTTCGGCGGCCGAAATTAAGCGGGCAATGGCTTTAACGTCTTTGTTTTTGAGTTGCTTTACTTCGCCGTTCAGGTTTTCGCCGGTCGGGAAATCGCAGCGGTGCAGCATATCGTTGATCATACCCTGCAAACCCATTGCGCGTCCGTCGTCGGGAGAGTAAATGCGGGTTACGCCGTAGCCTTCCAGTTCTTTAATTTCGGTGGGCAGAATTACGCCGCCGCCGCCGGCAAAGATCCGGATATGGCCCGATTTTTTCTCCTTCAGCAGGTCGTACATATATTTAAGGTACTCCACGTGGCCGCCCTGGTAGGAGGTAAGCGCAATGGCCTGGGCATCTTCCTGGATGGCGCAATCCACGATCTCCTGCACGGAGCGGTTGTGGCCGAGGTGAATTACTTCCGCACCGGAGGCCTGGATGATGCGGCGCATAATATTGATACTCGCATCGTGGCCGTCGAAAAGGGAAGCGGCGGTAACAATGCGGATGTGATTTACGGGTTTATACGGTTCTATTTTGGTGGCGTGCATACAGCGGTATTCTGGTTAAGATAGAAACTGCCGCGAAGGTACGGAAAATCTAGGAAATGTGCAGGGGAGAGGGAAATTGGGCTAGAACAATAAAAAAGGAGTTATAAGGTATTGCAAATCTGTGTAACTTCAATTAGAATTCTATTTATCATAAATTTCGAAGGTGAATTTTGACCATTCTTCTCTATAAATTTTTGTAGTAAAGTATGTAAAGTTATGAAAAAGTCTTTTTCACTTTTATATCTTTGAATCTCTGAGATATTTCTATACCGACCTTTAAATATATTTAAAATGATTTTTAATGAATCATAATTACATTCTTTTATTAATTTAAAGAACTTTTTAGCTGATACATTATTAAAAATTGGTAAATAATAATTTGCAAAATTTGAATTACCTATTTCTGTTCCAAATTTAGGCAAATCTGAATACATTAGTTTTATTACCTGTTTTGCTTTTCGGTCATTTTCCTCTTTATATAAGGATTCATTTATTTCTATCGCAGTAGTTGCTAGCTTATTTAAATGGATAAAATTGGGATTATCTGGATGAAAGTTAAACTCATATTGAAGGACATCTGAATATTCATTTTCTTTATTCAATCTCATTCCCTTGATTAGGGATTCAACAAGCTTATCTACCTTAAATTTTAAGGGATTATTAAATCTAAGTGCGAAATTAAAAATATTAAAAATTTCAAAAATTTTAAATTTTCCTTGGCTTGCAAATTTTATTAGTTCAGAAGTTTTAGACCTATATTCTTTTGAATTTAGTAAGCCTAAATTTTTATCCTCAAGACTTAAATAGATTTTATAATAATCTGGTAGTTCTTCTTCCTTTGGAAAGGATTTTTCTAAATCTTCTTTTAAGAGATTTTCATTTAAAAAAATAGAAAGGGTAATAAAATCGAAAATATGCGGAAAGAAGATATAGTTAAAGGACGGTTTGTAATATTTATCCTTTATTAGATTAAGAACTTCTTTAATTTCTGAAGTTCGGCCTTCCTTTTTTTCTACAGGTTTTGTCCCTCCATTAGGAGAGTTTAACCAATTTAATTCTCCTAAACTAAAACTTGACTTTATTGATAATTGTTCTTTGTCATCTTTCGTAATTACTCTTTTTCGAAATTCTATAGATGTGGATATCACAAACAAAAGTATAGATGAAAATTGGTCACGAGTAATTTGATAGTTTACTTTAAAACACTTATCATAAACATTAGAAAGAATGTCTAATGTAAAAATTATATTTCGAAGGTTTTCGTCTGCGTTCTTTAATAAATTAATAATAAATTCCTTTTCCTCAATTAAGTAATTATGAAAAGGAATATTAAAAGCAGCATATCTTTCATAGACTATGCTATCGAAAACATCATTTATCGTTTGTGTAAATTCAACAGTTAAACCAATTGTTTTTTCTTTAATTATATTATATTTTTTCTTATTGATTATATTCTCATTAGCAATGATAATAACTTTTGTAGAGTCATTTTCAACTAATGAATTTATATAACCTATTATTTCTTCATATTTAAATTCTTTGCTTACTCTTTCTAAATCATCAAAACAGATTACTATTTGTTGATATTGTATTTTTTTTCTTAACGTAATGAAATCTTCTGGAAGGTAATCCTTTAAATCTACTTCAGTTTTATTTTTGATATATCCTATAGCTGCATTCATTAACAATTTGCCACCCTTTTTAGCCACATTACTTTCTAATAAAGGATAAAGTTGAGTGTAAATATCTTCTGTGATTTCCGATATATTTTTCTTCCCAAATAAAGAAACTTTAATCGGAATGTATTTTTTATCCTCATTTCCAAAAATGTCAGTTGTACTTATTATTTCTAATAAATTGTTATTGTAATAATAAGTCTTACCTGATCCCCAGTTACCAGTTATTAATAATGCATAATTTGTTTCTGAAACTAAATATCGTTTCACTGCTTCATCTAAATGAGAATGTATAGTTGACATTTGAAACTAGTTTAATTGAGAAACATTTTTTAAATATTCAAAAGCCTAAATATAAAGTAATTTTTGTTTACCTAGTGTTTCAATTAACAAAGTTTTCAAAGGCTGGAAACTAATTACTGTTGTTGGCAAAACCCCGGCCTTGTAGCGCAACCACCCCCAGCCCCTCCTGACCAGGAGGGGAGCATTTTTTTTTCCCTGCTTCTTTTTGACTTTATGGGGCTTAAAGCATAGCGTTTTGCTTCGTTTGCTATTACATTTAAAGTTAAAATTTAGCAGGCAGCAGCTCCCCGCCTTTCAAAGGAGGGGTTGGGGGTGGTTGTATTCATGGGGCTGAACATTTGCGGCAAACAGGACGTAATTTCCTGCGCTGCCGGTGTGAGCCATTTCTCAACCTACAGACTTTATTTGCTAATTGCTTTTATTCAGAAATATGCCAATCCGGAAAGACGATAAACTAGCCAACCAGCTGCACCTGAAAGTACTGAGAAAAGAACCGCGCAATAATTTAACGCCGGCAGAAGCTGCCCTTTGGAAAGCTTTACAGCGCGGTCAGCTGGATGGAAGGAAGTTTCGGCGGCAGCACAGTTTTGGAAATTATATCCTGGATTTTTATTGTCCGGCAGAAAAGCTTGCGGTGGAACTGGATGGTAAGCACCATTTTTCTGACGCAGGTTTTGAAGCAGATCTGGTAAGGACTGAATTTCTTAATGGTTATGGAATTCGGGTTTTAAGGTTTGAGAATAAGGAGGTTTTTGAAAATCTGGATGGGGTGTTGCAGGAGATCAGGAATGCTTTTGGGAAATGAAAACAACCACCCCCTAACCCCTCCTTTGAAAGGAGGGGAGCTTTTTCTTCCCTGCAGGCAATTAACTTCCCTGTTTTTTTTTGACTTTTTGAGGCTTAAACCCTAGCGTTTTTCTTCGTTTGTTACAAAACCCTTCCGTAATAAATAAGGCGAGAAACTGAAACCTTGTAGGCACAACAGTTGTATATACAAATATTAGTTTTACTTTTGCCTTGCAATAGCTTATGAAACTGGAAGACGAGATCAAGCAGAAGAGTTTTAAAACGCCGTATCACCGGATGATGGTAAACATTATGTTCACGGGTAACTGGATCCAGAAAGATCTGGCCAGCCAGTTGCGGAAGTTCGACCTGTCGTTGCAGCAGCACAACGTGCTCAGCATTTTAAAAGGGCAATTTCCGAACCCGTGTACCCTGGGCCTGATTCAGGAACGGATGTTGGACCGCGAAAGCAACGCCACGCGCCTGGTAGATAAGCTGATGCAAAAGGGCTTGGTGAACCGTTGCCAGTGTGCCGAAAACCGCCGCCAGGTAGATATCGTGATCACGGAGGCCGGCCTGAAACTATTGGAAAAAACCAACGCGATCTCCGAACATATTCAGGACAAATACAGCAACTTAACCATAGAAGAAGCGACTCTTTTAGGAAACCTGCTGGATAAACTGAGAGACTGATATTTTTTTGCCTTAAAAGTTGTATATACAACTAATGTAAATACATTAAAAATTGAAATAGAAAAATGGAAAAGCAACCTTTATTAGAACCTTATAAGTTAGGACCGATCACGCTGAAGAACCGCCTGGTAATGGCGCCTATGACGCGCAGCCGGGCCAATAATCCGGAAACTGCCGCCGGTGAATTACAAGCGGAATATTATGCCCATCGCGCCAGCGCCGGCCTGCTCATTACCGAAGGCACCCAGATCAGTAAGCAAGCAGTTGGTTATATTTTTACGCCCGGTATTTATTCCGAAGCCCAGGTTGCCGGCTGGAAAACGGTTACTAAAGCCGTTCACGCCAAAGACGGAAAAATATTTGCGCAGCTGTGGCACGTAGGCCGGGTTTCGCATCCTGATTTTCACAATGGAGAATTGCCGGTTGGTCCTTCGGCGATTAACCCGCACGATAAAGTGTTTACGCCGGAAGGCCTGAAAGAAACCGTTACGCCGCGCGCCCTGGAAATTGATGAAATTAAAGCCATTGTGCAGGATTTTAAAAACGCTGCTGCCAACGCTGTAAAAGCCGGATTCGATGGCATCGAGATCCATTCTTCCAACGGTTACTTATTTCACCAGTTCTTCAGCAAATGCTCGAACCAGCGCACCGATGCCTACGGCGGCTCGATCGAGAACCGCGCCCGCCTTTTGTTTGAAGTGCTGGATGCCGTAGAAGAAGTGATTGACCTGAACCGGGTAGGCTTGCGCCTGAACCCATCGCTGCACGGCCTTTTCGGCATTACTGTAGACGAAGAAACCATCCCGACCTTCGAATACATTGTAAAGCGCCTGAACGATTATAACCTGGCTTACCTGCATTTGTCGGAGCCTTTTACGCCGGTAGCTGATGTGCCTTTTGCCGTGACAGAAATCGCCAAACATTTCCGTCCGCTTTATCATGGCACACTTATCATCAACAAAGGCTTTAACCAGGAAACAGGAAACAAAGTGATTGCAGATGGTTTGGCAGATCTGGTGGCCTTCGGGGTGCCGTTTATTGCCAACCCGGACCTGGTCGAACGCTTTGCGCAAAACGCAGAACTTAACCAGCCTGATACAGCAACTTTCTATACTGGCGGCGAGAAAGGATATATCGATTATCCGACTTTGGCTGAGGTTGAAGTGGAGAAGTAAGCCTTTTCGCTTGCAATCCTGACGTTCCTAATTTCAACTAAAATGCCCTTCTTTCCTCAGAGAGAAGGGCATTTTTCTTTGCGGCTTCACTTTAACTTTTTGAGGCTGAAAGCATACCGTTTTCCTCGGTTTTCTTATAAATCCTGCTTTTGAAAACCTGTGACCAGCAGTACCCGCTTTGGACGCTGGTAATATTGATGTAGGAGGGAGTTGGGTGAGGAGGTCCGGGCCAGGGCTAGGTTTTATTTTGCCTCTTGCAGCCAGGCCATCGCGTCGGTCTTGTGGTTGAAAAAACGGATCTTGAATTTGAGGCGTAGCTTTTTTTGTAATTTCTTCGTGTTATTGGCAATCAGGTATTCCCAGGCGGGCTCTTCCGGGAGGATACGGGCAACTTTTTCCAGGTTGGTTTCTGCCAGGCGCCGGTGATAATTTTCGATCAGCTTTTTGTATTTATCTTCACCCAGAATGGCATAACCGGTCCGGTGATCGGCCAACATGTACCGAACATCATAGTATTGAATGTTGCTGGCAAGTTTCTCCAACGTATCCTCAATTTCCGGCATGGGTGTGTGGGTCAGGTCCGGCCAGGTGGTTGATAAAATATGCGTAATGGTGTCGTACCGAAAATGCATTAAAGAATCTTCTTCCAGGATCATAAGTAAAGCGTTTATGCTTTTTACCGAAATCCGGCATTTTAGTTTTTAGCCTGAAATGCATAGCGTTTTAGATTTCCTGCTGAGCACCTGACTCTGTAAAATTTATGCGGTTTAAGCATAAGGTCACCAAATCAGGAGTGCCGGTAAGGTAGTTTCTGATCCTTAACCGGTAATATTACTTTCAACTGCACGCATTCAGGTAGCTCTTAAAACCGGTTTGCTTTAAGCCAACCCGAAAACCGGGGCTTGTGTAGTGAGCATAAAACGGTATGGTTTTTAGTCCTGAAACTAGCAGAATGACGGGTTTTGATTATTGCGTTTTGATAGTGGAGCAACCTTAATGAAATGGCTTTAAACAGGCTTTTTTCTCTAATTCTGCGGTTAATGATCCCATACCCGTTGTTGCATTCTAGTTGCGCATCAGCAGACAACTCCCGCCATATAAAGGAATAACCCGCCATCTGATTTTCCGTTTGAATAATTTTATATAATATTTACAAGTGTAGTTTGTATATTAAGTAGCTGGTAATATCCCGAAGGGCATTAAAAAGCAACCGGTTTAATAGCAAGCAACGGGAAAAGTTTTTAATAAACCAGGCGAACGCGATTTTAATTGATCCGGATTATAATTATTGCTGCCGGCCTTTGATCTGCCGGTAAGGTATTCAAAGTAGTATTTCACCTCTAAAACTTTTCAAAATGAAAAAATTGGAAAACAAAGTAGCCATCATTACCGGTGGCGCTGGCAGTATTGGTCAGATCACCGCCAGAATGTTCCTGGATGAAGGAGCCAAAGTAATGCTGGTGGATCTGAAGGAAGACGCGCTACAAAAAGCAGTCGGGGACCTTGGTGGCGAAAATGTGCAGTACAGCGCCGCAGATGTTTCAAAAGCTGAAGATGTGCAGCGCTACGTAGAAGCTACGGTGAAAGCATTTGGCAAGATCGATGTGTTTTTCAACAATGCCGGCATCGAAGGGGTGGTAAAGCCGATAGAAGATTATCCGGAAGAAATGTTCGACAAGGTTTTGGCCGTAAATGTGAAAGGTGCCTGGCTGGGCATCAAGTACGTTTTGCCGCAGATGAACGATGGTGGCAGCATCATCAACACTTCATCGGTAGCGGGAATTAACGGCAGCCCGAATGTAAGTGCCTATATCACCAGTAAACATGCCGTAGTAGGTATTATGCGGGCTATAGCCGTAGAGGCAGCACCCCGGAAGATCCGGGTGAATTCCGTGCATCCTTCCCCGGTTGATAACCGCATGATGCGCTCGCTGGAGGAAGGTTTTGCGCCGGGCCAGGCCGAAGCAGCTAAGAAAGAACTCGAGAAAACCATACCCTTGCGCCGGTATGCCAAACCCGAGGAAATTGCCCAACTGGTTTTGTTTCTGGCCAGCGACGAAAGCCGTTTTATAACCGGTACCACCCAGGTAATAGATGGCGGCCTGAGCGTGCAGTAAAACCAGCTTCCGGCATTTTTTGCTGCCACCACCAGATATTCTTTTACGCCTGGAGGCTTAGAACTTTATCGGCAGCGCCATTTTCAGAAATAGCTTACCTGCATTTTCAGGTTGAAAACGGTAGGGTTTTCAGCCTGAAAAGTAAAGGTGCCAGCCAGTTTTTTGAAAGTTCATTTTTATGCACAGCTGCCGATACAAACCTACTGTTGTACAGAAAAATAAACGCATTTAATTCTAACCAAATAAGCTACCATTCTAAAACTAAACCATGGAAAAGTATAAAATTGCCGTTTTTGTAGGAAGCCTGCGTAAAGAATCCTATAACCTGAAAACTGCCAAGGCTTTAATGGCGCTTGCTCCGGAATCCTTATCGCTGGAATTGGTTAGCATTGCAAACCTGCCTATGTTTAACGAAGACCTGGAAGCAACGCCGCCTCAGGAATGGGAAACGTTGCGGGATAAAATAAAGGCGGCCGATGGTTTGCTTTTTCTTACGCCCGAGTATAACCGTTCGGTACCGGGAGTATTGAAAAATGCCATAGATGTAGGTTCCCGGCCTTACGGAAAAAATTCCTGGGACGGAAAACCCGCCGCCGTGGTAAGTGTTTCTATTGGCGATATAAGCGGCTTCGGCGCCAATCACCACCTGCGCCAGTCACTTACTTTCGTGAATGTACCAACCATGGCGCAACCGGAAGCCTATATTGGAAACGCTACTGATTTATTTGACGAAAACGGCAATCTCACCAACGATTCTACCAAAGAATTTCTGAGAAGCTTTATGGAAGCTTTTGCAAAATGGGTTAAGACGCATCTCCGGAAATAAGCTGCCTTTACCAGAAAATACGGTCAAGCTCCGGGGCTTTGCATGGAAATTATTCCTGCCAGGTATTTATTTCGGCAATCTAATTCAGCGGCTCCGGATTTTCCTGAACCTACTTAGCGCTAACTTATAAATACATCTGTCATCCTGAACGTTAGGAACGGAACCTGTTGGTTCGTAGCAGAAAATGGAGAAAAAACTTTATTACTATTAGCCGATGAGTTATTTCAAAGTCAGGCTTGCAGGTTTCGCGCTAACGGGCTTTCCTGCGCTCAAAAGGAGAACCGAAATGGAGGTAACTTTTAATTAAACAGCCTGCAGTTTTCTGCCAAACCTTCTGAGGAATAATAAAAGGTCAGTAAAAATAAGGCCGGCGTTTAAGAATATAGTACGGTCTGTTAACCAGGTTTTGAAATGGAAGAAGAGGCTACAGACGACAAAAGATCAACGCCGGACGATGAGTTTAACCTGCCCGGTCTTTCCGGTTTGCGCGATGCGGTACAAAATGTATCGAGCATGGTACCGCCCCGCAATAAATTACAGCAGGATGCCATTGCCGGCCTGACCACCACGGTTAGCAGCCTGCCCGATGGCATGGCCAACGGCCTGTTGGCGGGCCTCAACCCGCTATACGGCCTTTATGCCTGTATTGCAGGCCCAATTGTCGGGGGGATTTTTTCCAGCACGCAACTCATGATGATAACCGCTACCAGCGCCTCAGCGATCATGGCGGGCCAGACCACCAGCGCATTGCCGGCGGAAGAGCGGGGGAAGGTATTCTTTCTGCTGGTAGTGCTCATCGGTGTTTTTCAGGCAGTGCTTGGCCTCTTAGGGCAGGGCCGGCTGATCCGGTTTGTTTCTTTTTCGGTAATGACCGGTTTCCTGACAGGAATCTCGGTGCTGCTGGTAATGAGCCAGCTGCCTACTGCTACCGGGTATAAACCGGAAGGAGATAACAGTATTGTGCAGACTTTTAACTTATTCCGTAATATCGATCAGGTTCATTTGGTTTCAGCAGGAATGGCTGCCTTAACCATTCTGCTTGCCATTCTTTTACAGAAAACCCCGGTTAAAAAGTTTTTCGCTTTAATAGCCATCGCTATTCCGTCGCTGCTGGTTTATATTCTCAATATTGAGGATGTAAGGGTAGTGCAGGATATCGGCGATATTACCGGTGGTTTTCCCAAACCGGTTATTCCCCCTTTTTCCGCCATCAGCTTTGATATCATTACCGGAGCGTTAGCAGTAGCCCTGGTTATTCTGATACAAGGCGCAGGGGTTAGCCAGAACGTGCCCAACCAGAACGACCCCCGCAAAAATGATTCCCGGGATTTTATTGCGCAGGGCGCTGCCAATATTGCCAGCGGTTTTTTTCAGGGCCTGCCGGTCGGCGGCTCGCTAGGCACCACAGCCATCAATGTGCTGGCCCGGGCACAGACCCGTTGGGCTTCCATTTTTTCAGGAATCGCCATGACCCTGGTTGTTGTTTTTTTTTCCGGTATCGTGGCTCATACGGTCATGCCATCGCTGGGCGCCATGCTTATTCTGGCCGGTATCCGGAGCATTAAACTTTCTGATATCTCCTCTACCTGGAATTCAGGCTGGAAATCCTGGCCCTCGTACCTGGCAATGACCGTTACCTTCGTTGCTACCCTCATATTGCCAATACCAATGGCAGTAGGGATCGGCGTTTTTCTTTCAGCTTTTCTCTACGTTACCCGCTCTTCTACAGCTATTACTTTGGTGGAACTCAGGCGACGGGAGGATGGAGGCATTGAAGAACACAAAGCACCCAGAAAACTGAAAGGAGATCAGGTCACGGTGCTGAATGTGTACGGGAATTTGTTTTTTGGCGGCGCCGCCACCCTGGGACATTTGTTGCCAAAACCAGTAAAAGTTCAAAACCCGGTGGTAGTGCTGCGCCTAAGAGGCCGTAAACATTTGGGAGCTACCCTGGTTTCTGTACTGGCCGAATATGCCGCCCAATTAGAGGAAGCGAACGGCAGGTTGTACCTGACCGGTATCAGCGAACAGGTAAACCAGGAAGTGGAACACTCCAATAAACTACACCTTAACGGACCGATAAGAGCTTTTAAGGCAGAACCGGTTCTTGGGCGCTCCACGCATAACGCGGTGGAAGATGCCGAGGCCTGGCTGGTAGAGAAGGAAAGCAAAGACACGCGTCATTAATACCTTCATAAGTACTTAGGAAAGCAATATAAGGAAATCAGGAATTTGCAGATCGAAAAAGATAGGTAAGCTCTATGGTCTGTTCCAGGTAAAAGTATTGTAAAAATACCAGCAGTTTCAATTCACCACTTGCTATGTATTCACCTTTAAATTAAACCCTGAAACTTAATTTAAAATGA
Organism: Adhaeribacter terrigena; assembly: GCF_016623615.1. Classification (GTDB taxonomy): domain Bacteria; phylum Bacteroidota; class Bacteroidia; order Cytophagales; family Hymenobacteraceae; genus Adhaeribacter_A; species Adhaeribacter_A terrigena. Next base: position 20,729 of record NZ_JAEHFX010000003.1, read on the forward strand.
AAAAAAAGTTCTTTAATGCGAAGTTGTACCGCAACCCTTCAGCCTCGGAGATTGTGGTGGAAGACGGCAAGATCACGGAGGTCGGGACCAATCTGGCGAAATGCGAAAAGGAGATCGACCTGAACGGGAAACTGGTGCTGCCTCCTTATGTAGATTCGCATCTGCACCTGGATTATGTGTATACCGGCCGCAACGATGGGGGAAAGATCAAGACAGGAACACTATTCGAAGGCATTACCCGCTGGCACGACATAAAAAAAACGCAGACCAAGGAAGATGCCCGGGAACGGGCCCTGGCCGCCATCCGTGAGGAAGTTTCGCAAGGCGTACAATTCATCCGCACGCACATCGACGTTACAGACCCCAGGCTTTTGGGAATGAAGGTCATGCTTGAGCTTCGGGAAGAACTCAAAGATACCGTAACCATCCAGATCGTATCTTTCCCGCAAGAAGGCATGTTCGCTTACAAAGGCGGCTACGAACTGGTGGAGGAAGCACTGAAAATGGGAGCCGATTGTGTGGGCGGTATTCCGCACTTTGAATGGGCCCGGGAGATCGGCGAAAGATCGGTGCACAGTTCGGTTGAACTTGCGATGAAATACGGCAAAATGATTGATGTGCACTGCGACGAGACGGACGATGTAATGGCGCGTTTCGTGGAGCTGCTCAATGCCCTGACCATGACCGAAGGCGTCGGGCTCCGGACCGCGGCCAGCCACACCTGTTCTTTTGGCAGCGCCGACGACGCGTATGCCTACCGCATGATGGGTTTGTTTAAGGCCAACGGCATGAATTTTATTGCCTGTCCCACCGAAAATGCCTACCTGCAGGGCCGGCAGGATACTTATCCGAAGCGCCGAGGCCTGACCCGGGTAAGAGAGTTTCTCCGGGAGGGTATCAATGTATGTTTCGGGCAGGATTCTATCAACGACCCCTGGTACCCACTGGGCAACGGGAACCTGATGAACATCCTGGATAACGGCATCCACTTAACCCAGGTCGCTTCTTATGAGGAGCTGGAAACCGCCTTCGACCTGATCACTTACAACGGCGCCAAAACCATGATGCTGGAAGATCAGTACGGGCTGGAAAAAGGCAAGCCGGCCAACTTTATCGTGCTGAACGAAAGCTCCGCTTTCGAGGCGATCCGGAAGCGGGCCGAAGTATTGGCATCGGTTCGCAAAGGAGAATTCCTGTTCCGCCGCAAAGAAACCGAATATGAGATTCCGTTGAACCTTTAAAAAGCGGATTAATGATTCAGGTTTATAATCTTGGACAGGAGCAGTTCATCTATTTCGAAACAAATTGAAAGTAAAACGGTATCCTTCTAAGGCTAAAAACTCTCAATGTCGTCAACTCAACGAAATGGTTAAAACATCAGGTCTTTCTGAGCCTGAAGAAGAAATCGAAGATTCAGCGGAGCTAAACTTCCTGGTACTCCTACGAAATTCGGGCTAAGTAAAGAATTTCTTTCGCACGGGTTCGGTACGCGTTAGTCCCCTCAGAGCTACGCTCGGTCCTTTCAACTCCCGTTTCAGGAATGCTCCGGATGAACTATTAATTTAGCATAGCCTGACTTTTTTCTTACTACAACTCAACAAAGATTAACGTAACGTCTTTTTTGCAAAAAAAGAAATCACTATTCCCGGAATTGCCAGGGCAATAGCCATATACGTTAAAACCATGGGCGAATAAAGACCCAGTAGCAGGCCGGCCCCGGATGTTGCCAGCATTATGGAAAAATTAAAGGTAGATGATTGCACCGAAGTAGCGACGTCTTTCGCTTTTTCTACCTGTTTGCTCACCGCTGCCTGAAACAGAGTAACCAATGGCCCAAAGGAAAGCCCCCACAGAAAGAAAGCAAAATGCGATATTCCGACTGTTCCGCCGAAAAGGATAAAAACCGCCATGGAAATAACCAGTAAGGCAAACATGGTCACTGTTAAAAGTCTCAGGTGTTTATCGGTGTATTTTATGGCCAGCAAAACGGAGATCAATGATCCGGCGCCGAAAAGCAGCTGCGCCCCTTCTATGCCACCGGCGAGGTCAATTTCTTCTACCAGGCTGGTGATATACACATAAACCCCATAATGTGCACTGACACCGAGCAGGGTAAGCAAAAGTACAATCAATACTTCCAGAATTTTGAGCAGGGCAAAGGGCGAAGAGCTTTTGGTAAGTTTCTCGCCCGGAGTGGAAGGCAGCATGAAAATGCAAAGCAAGGCAATAACCAGAATAAAAATCCCCAGCGCGATAAATTCGGTCTGCCAGCCAAATTCGTTTCCGATATAGGTTACAACCGGCATCCCCAGGCTGATACCCAGCGTGTTTCCTGCCATGATCACCGCGATCGCTTTCCCGTGTTGCTTTTTATTTACCAGGCGCATGCCGTAAGCAGCGATCATGGGCCACATAACGCCGGCACAAATACCGCCTATCACGCGCAGGATGATGATGATCGTATAGTTAAGCAGCAGGCCCGCGATAATATTAGAAATCGCAAATCCGGCCAGCAGCAATAGTAATAAAACTTTGCGGTTGAATTGCATGGTCAGGGAAACCAGCGGAATGGCGAAAATAGCTGAAGCAATGGCATAGTATCCTACCAGATTGCCGCCCTGTACCTCGCTGATATCCAGATCGGCCATCATTTGCGGGAGAACACCCGAAGGCATCAATTCAGACAGGATACCGACAAAAGTTACCGATGACATCAGGATCATGATCAGCCAGGGAAATGAATCCTTGTCTTCGGCAGCAGCCCCTTGTTCGCTCATAGCAGGTTCCTTTTATACTGTTTTATGATTCCTGAAATTTACCTGGTTCAGTTTTTTCCTTTTATCATATCTCCGCTATGCCTGGAGATTTGCTCCAGGGGTGGATTGGGTGGCCCGTTCAGGAGTTTACCGGTTGGGGAGGCTGAAATGGATTGGTAAGGCTGGCCAATGAGTTTCACTTCATACGCATTGCTCACCCCTGTTAAGTTCAGGTAGCCACAGTCAAGCGAATAAGGCGGGTTTTTCAGTAAGCGATACGCCAGGGCGGAGATCACAAAGTTGTTGTTAAGTTCTTTGGTAGCGGCCTGCAACCGGGCGGCAATATTCACCGGGTAGCCCATAACCGTAAGGTTGTGGCTTAACCCAATGCCCACGTTCCCTACAACCACGTTGCCTACGTGTACCCCGATACCCACTTCAAAAGTATGGTTGAAGTAAGGCCGCACGTAAGTATTATTATAAATTTTGAGGTCTTCCAGGATCTTAAACCCTGCCAGCACGGCCGATTCGGTTGCCTCCCTGATGGTGCTATCCAGGCCGAAGACCGCATAAAGACCATCGCCGGCTGTATCTATAATTTCGCCCTTGTACTGTACGATGCAATTTTTAAAAATACCCAGGATCCGGCGCATAAGGTGAATCACATCGAAAGGCAGATTGGCTTCCAGGAAGGGTGTAAAACTACGAACATCGATGAAAAAAAGGGCCAGTTTACGAAGTTCGCCTATTTCTCCTACGGTATCGGCTGCATAATCGTCCACAAAAATAAAGCGGTCTATTTCATCCCGGATCAGGCGCTGAATTTCTACCCCTTCTTCCAGAACACACGTTTGGCAGGCCAGGCGTATGTTATCCGGAAACTTATTTACCTTCTTAATAGCTTGCTCATTGCTGGTAGGCGGCGTGAGTTTTTCTTCTCCTTTTAATACCAGCACCCGGCAGGTAGTACATTGCCCTCTTCCGCCGCAGGCATGGTAATGCGGAATGCCCGCAGCCAGTGCTGCCTTTAGGATCGACTGGCCCTTTTCTATGGAAATCTGTTGTTCGCCTTTAAAGTTTAGAGAGAAGGACATTGGCTTGTAACCTGATTAATTTAATTTGTTTCCGGAAGCTTACCTTTTCACCAGGCTTTTAACTCCATATTTATTTAAAGCTAAATTTGCTTGTTTGAGCCTTGCGCAACGCGTTACTTCTTAGCTTACAAAATGATAACGGTTATCAGTCAGGCATTTAACCGTTTTAGCCAGCTGATACCAGGCCAGGAGGAACGCCATGAAAACCTTTGACATCCACTTCTGTTTTTACTTACCTGGTTTCTTAAGGTTTTGGTGCAGCCTGGTGCGTTATCTCCATTTTGGTACTTTAAGTGGTTTATCTTACCAAGCGGAATCCGTTTATACTTTAAATACAGAATTTAGTCTAAGCAGAAAGACTTCCTTAACTTCATTATTTTGCAGTTGACCAAATCTGGCGCCTTATCAGACAGAATTTTTGACCGGAGGAATTCTAAGCTGGCTTCATTTTCTTTTTATTCGTATCACAAATTTTCATGAAGAATAAATTCCCGGAACCAGGTTAAATCATCCATCCTTAAAAGGCTACCAGATGAACGAACAGCAAAAAAATAAGGAACAAGGCCAGACAAGTTTTCTGGTTTTTTCGGCTTCTTTAAGAACCGATTCGCTTAATACCAGACTGGCAAAACTGGCGGCGCTGGTCATTGAGAAGAACGGGGGCAAAGTGGATCTTGCCCACATGGAGGAATTTGATTGCCCTACCTTTAACCAGGACCTGGAAGTAAACGATTTTCATCCTAAAGGGGCGGAAGAATTTCGCAGACGCATATTAGCCAACGATGCTTTTATTATTTCCTCGCCGGAGTATAACGGTTCCATGCCGGGCTTTCTGAAAAATATGATCGACTGGGTTTCCCGGTTTCGTCCGCAGCCTTTTCACCAGCATCACGCTTTATTAATGTCCGCTTCTCCTTCCATGGCCGGAGGTAACCGGGGGCTTTGGTCGTTGCGGGTGCCTTTGGAGCATCTTGGCACCCGGGTTTATCCGGATATGTTTTCTTTGGCTTCAGCCCACCAGGCTTTTGATGAACAAGGGAATTTAAAAGATGCTACGCTGGCCAAAAGGTTTGAAGATAACCTGGTTGCCTTCATGGATCAGGTGGAAGCTTCCAAGCATTACCCATGTATGAAAAAAGCCTGGGTGGAGTTTCTGGGTGAAAAACCGACAAAGGAAACGGAGCGGGTAGAGTAAACCGGGCCTTTATTTCTAACAGGCTTAACTCAACTTTAGGCTGAGGGAATATGCATGGGAAATTCTTTGGGGCCGTTTTTATTCGAAAGAATTTTTGCCGCAGGATTAGTTTTGGATACAGATTCCCAAAACAGCTATAGTTCATTCCCGGATTCCTGGTATTACGGATGGGCTTTCGGTCCCGGATCGTTTACCTTTTCCGGCCCGCTTGTAAAGGAGGGAGGTTCTGATTTCCTGCTCTGAATTTCTTTGCGGTTTCTTTCTGACTTTTTGTGCTTAAAAGCCTACCGTTTTTTTGCCAGCTGTTTTTGCTTTCGGTTGAATTTATCGGCAGAAGTTTTCCGGATTCCGGGTTTAGTTTTTCTGCTTAAAACCATAGCGTTTTATCTTGGCATGAGGCCACTGCATCCATAAAAATTATTCGGCGTAAGACAGAATTCACCAAAGCCGGAATTATGGAACACGATCACTTTTTCCCGCAACCTACCCGCGAAATTGCCGAAAAAAGGGCCGCCCTTGCGCCCGAAGCCATGGAAGCCTGGCGGAACTTCAGCCGCACCGTTTATAAAGAAGGAACCCTGCCCGAAAAATATAAGCAACTGATTGCCGTAGCGGTGGCGCACGTAACCCAGTGCCCGTATTGCATTCGCAGCCATACCGCGCTTGCCATCAGGAGAGGGGCTACGCAGCAGGAAGTTATGGAAGCCATTTGGGTAGCAGCCGAAATGCGGGCCGGTGGTGCGGTTGCGCATTCGGCCCTGGCCATCAGTGAAATGGAAAAGCTGGAAAACCCTTCCTGAGTTTGCTGAAAAAACCTTGATTGCTCAAAAAAAATCCGAAAAAATAAGAGGGTTTAAAACGCTATGGAAAAGCACTTTAAAACCGGCGACCACGTGCAATGGAATTCGGAAGCAGGGCAGGTTTCGGGCAGAATTATAAAAGTGCATACCGCCGATTTTGATTATAAAGGCTATACGCACTATGCCAGCAAAGATGAGCCGCAATACGAAATAAAAAGCGACAAAACCGATCATATTGCCGCGCATAAAGGCTCGGCGCTGACGAAGATCAAACGTGAAAACGGTAGGGGAAATCAGTAAAAAAGTACATGCCTAAAGAAGTAAAAGAGCAATTCGCAGATACAGGAACCATCTGGACAATCGGGCATTCTACGCGCAGCCAGGAAGAATTTGTTGAGGCCTTACTGGCTTTTCAGATCGACGTGCTGGTGGATGTGCGGCGCTTTCCGGGGTCTAAAAAGTATCCGCATTTTAACGTGGAAGCCCTGGAACGTTACCTGCCGGAAGCCGGAATAGAATACCTGCCCTGCACCGAACTCGGCGGCCGCCGCAAACCCAAACCCGATTCTAAAAATACCGTCTGGAACAGCGATTCTTTCCGGGGCTACGCCGATTATTCCGAAACCGAGAAATTCAAGAATGCCCTGGCAGTACTTGGTGACCTGGCGGTTAAAAAGCGGGTAGCCTATATGTGTTCCGAGGCGGTTTGGTGGCGCTGCCACCGGGCCATTATTTCCGATCTTTTAAAAGAAGGCGGCTGGAAGGTTTTGCACATCATGAATCCGGGAACCGTTAAAGAGCATCCCTTCACCACAGCTTACCGCGAAATACATTCTTTGAAAACCTGAAAAAGTGATTTTGAAATGAACAAACGGGTCTGCTTTTTTCGGTTGGGAATAAGGATCTGATTAAAAAACAAGTTTACATTTTTAGGCAACAGGCAGGTGAGTTTATTTGAAAATCTCTAAAAGCAGGTTTCCGGTTTTTAAGGTTTCTTATCATCGTTTTTTTGTCCGGAATCAGACACTGTTGTTTGCTTTCGAACACTTGTTAAGAGTTGCAAGGGCCGGAAATGATCCGGAATAAACAATTATCCGTGGTTTTTTAATCTGGCCTGATATTCGGTGGAAAATTTCTGCAATTGCTTTAACCAAACCTCTGGTCTAACTATGAAAAAGAACCTGCTGCTCTTTCTGACCGCTGCCGGCATCCTGCTTTCCGTCGAAACTTCTGCACAGCAATTAAAACGCCGCGCCTTCCTGGGTGTGCAACTTTCGCCCGTTTCCGATTCGCTCGCCAAAGCGCATAAACTGCCTGTAAATTCCGGGGTACGGGTGTTGCGGATAGTGCCGGGCAGCACGGCCGAAACGCTGAAACTGCTACCCGACGATGTGATCCTGGAAGTAAACAAAACGGCTGTGAAAAGTCCGCAGGAAGTGGTGATGCTGGCCCGTAATTTTCAGCCCGGCCAAACCATAAATCTGGCTTTGAACCGGAAAGGGAAGCCGGTTAAAATAAAAGGAAAAGTGCAGCCCATGCCTTACGAAACAGCTCCGGCCAATGCGGAAGTAAGATACGGGGAAGTGCCGCTGGCCAATAATGGTATTGCGCGATCTATTATGAAGAAACCGAAAGGCAGCGGTAAATTCCCGGCTGTGTTTTTTATTCAGGGTTACGGCTGCAGCAGCCTCGATAATTTGCCTGAAAACGATCCGCAGCGGCAACTGATGGATGCGTTGGTAAGTCGCGGCTACGCCGTTTACCGCCTGGAAAAGCCGGGTGTGGGCGATAGCAAAGGCAGCAAACCCTGCCCCGAAATTGGCTACAACGAAGAACTGGCGGCTTTCGCTTCGGGGCTGGACCAGCTGAAGCGCTTTGATTTTGTGGACCGCGATAATATTTTCCTGTTCGGGCATTCGCTGGGTGCCAATACAGCTCCGCTGATCGCTGCCAACAATAAAGTAAAAGGCATTATTACCTACGGCGCAGCCGGCAAGCCCTGGACGGAATACCTGATCGAGGTTTTCCGAGAGCAGCGCGCCATTACCGGTTCGGATTACGTGGAAATTGACGAAGATATGAAAATGCTTTTGCCGCTGGTTTACGAATTCATGATATTGAAGAAAACGCCTGCGGAACTTACTCAGAACGGCAACTACAAAAAATACCTGGAAGAACATTTCGGTTACGACGGGAAAGACCATTTATTTGGGCGGCATTATACTTTTTTGCAGGAATTAGGGCAGGTACCGGTAAATAAAGCGTGGAAGGATGCCGCCGCGCATACGCTGGCCATTTATGGCGAAGCCGACGCGCCGGCCATTGACGAAGACGGCGCGAAGATGATCGCTGCCGTGGTGAACGCGTATTATCCGGGCAAAGGAAGCTACGAATTTCTGCCGCACACCGATCATGGTTTTCTGGAAGTGGGCAGCAAGCAGGATCACGTAAAACAAATGCAAAGCAACAGCCCTTCTGCCGCTAAGTTTAACCCGAAACTGGTAGAGTTGATCGATAACTGGATGAAAATCAAAATGGCGAAATCCTGACATGAGGGAAGCCTGAATATGATATTGCGGGAAATTCTGATGCCAATGCTACCTGGACTTTAAATCATTATTAAGTGGTATTTTTTAGCGGGTTTTTCTGGCAATTTCCATAGCGTTTTTGGAGGAGGGAATGAATCAAAAAAGGCTTTGAAAAACAGGGCGTTTTTTATAGTTGGATTTCAGGAAAATCAACCAATCAGGAAAACAAAAAGGCAGCAAGTAGTTTGCTGCCTTTTTGTTTTCCTGATTGGTTGATTTTTTTCAAAAAACAAATAAACCAGTTCCAGTTTATAGTTTTATGCCCAATTTTTTGGCAATGTCCTTGAACATATCCGGATCGATGTCGTCGGCACCGGGCGCATTGAGTTGTGGTTCTTCATCCAGATCCGGAGCCGGTACGCCTTCCGGAGAACCGAAAATTACTTCCAGCGGCTGGCCGTCTTCGGGATGCGGACCGTTGAAGATCAGGGCGGCTTGCCGGTAATCTTCCTGGCTAAAAGTGTAAAGCTTGCGGTGAACGCCGTTCTCTTCGTATTTACGGGTTTCTTTGAAAGGCTTGTTGCTCAGATCGGGCACGGGAACCAGTTTGGTAACTTCTACGCCGGTTAAATATTCCAGCGCCCGGGCATAGGCTACTACGTGTACACCGCCGCGCACCAGCAGGTAACCCACCATTTCGCGGGCAGTTGGGTCGGTAACCATTTCGTATACCCGCATTTTATTGGCGCGGGCACCGCATTCAAGGAAGAAATTATGGAGCAGATCCAGTTTCAGGTTGCCGCTGCTGAATACGTTCTGGCCGGTCCACCAGTCACCCATCGAATCCATGGGCAAAGCCGATTGGCCGCTGGCGATGAAATGGCGCGAATTCCGGAAATCGGTGGCATCTTTTAAGGGGCCGGGAACGGGATCCATGCCGCGTTTGGTGGTGCCGGTCAGCAGCAGGTTGATAGCATACGAAACCACTTCAATGTGCCCGTATTCTTCGCCAGCAATGCTGGAGATCAGATCATAAAAGGGCCGCAGGCGTTTCCGGCCGCGAAAATTGAAGGACTGATACGTGTAATTCATCAGGGTAGACATTTCGCCGAATTTACCGCCGAGAAGTTCCTGCACAGCCGCCGCATCGTTCGCCGATGGATTTTTTGGGGTAGGCAGCTCGATCGGCAGCCGGTCCATTTTTAAGATCATAGTTTTAAGGTTTAAAGTGAACAATGATTCGCCTCCAATTCTTAATAAAAAAGAGGCTCACTTAAAACAATCCTTCCAGATCAAAGTTTATGGCTTTCAAAAGATTTATAACGAAATCCGGGAAAACGGCAGGGACCCAATTTCTTCGTTTCTGAATTTGCCTTCGCTTTAAATCATCTTCTGCAAAACAAAGAGGCTAAATCCGGGTTTTAGGTTGGATTTAAAAATATTCCGAATTTGTATGGTCAACTGCTTTACAAGATCAGCAGCTATCTTATAAAGCAAACTTTCTTTGTTGCGTAGGGTTTCAATCCAATGCCATTGAGCAATTTTATAGCAATAATCAGCAGGAGTTCCGCACCTGGTTGTTTATGAAAATAGCTTCAGTAAATTTCATAGTCCTGATAACTGATAATTACTACCCGATACATAATTCCTCTATCTTTTTAAACAGAAAACATAACTTCTGGTTTTCGGGATTGTTACCGCTTTAGAAAGGCCTTTATTCTGAACTATAGCAATGAAAAATCTGGCTCTGAAGCAACAGGTAACCGATCTTTTGGCAATTGCCGGTGTAACCGTAAATGGCTCAGATCCCTGGGATCTGCAGGTGCATGACGACCGGTTTTATAAACGGGTTTTGCGCGATGGCACTTTGGGGCTTGGCGAATCGTACATGGATGGCTGGTGGGATTGTGCCCAGATCGATGCTTTTGCGTTCCGGGTGTTGCGTGCTGATCTTTATAAGAAAGCCAACCTGAGCTGGAAAGCAATCCTGGAAATGCTGTTGGCCCGGTTTATCAATATGCAGGCGAAAAGCAAAGCCACGCAGAATGCCCGGCGGCACTACGATATCAGCAACAAACTTTACCAATTCATGCTGGATAAACGCCTGAATTACAGTTGCGGTTACTGGAAAAATACCGATTCGCTGGATGTGGCGCAGGAAAACAAACTCGATCTGATCTGCCGGAAACTAAGCCTGAAACCCGGACAAACCGTGCTGGACATTGGTTGCGGCTGGGGTGGTTTTGCCAAATTTGCGGCGGAAAAATACGGCGCTGTGGTTACCGGCATCACGGTTTCCGAAGAGCAGGTGGCACTGGGGCGGGAGTTATGCAAAGGCTTGCCGGTAGAGATCCGGTTGCAGGATTATCGCGACATAAAAGAAGAATTCGATCATGTAGTTTCGGTGGGCATGGCAGAGCACGTAGGGTACCGGAACCATCGTACATTCATGGAGGTGGCGGCGCGGTGTTTAAAGGCAGATGGCTTGTTTTTGCTGCACACCATCGGGCAGAATTTCTCCCGCACCTCTGCCGACCCGTTTACCAATACCTATATTTTTCCGAACTGCGTTATTCCCTCCATGAAACAGCTTTCCGGGGCCATGGAGCAGCTTTTTGTGGTGGAAGATGTGCATAATTTCGGGCCGTATTACGACCTTACGCTGCAGGCCTGGTTCACTAATTTTAATGCGCACTGGCCGGAATTAAAAGCAGATTTTGATGAGCGTTTTTACCGGATGTGGAAGTATTACCTGCTTTCGAGCGCGGGTTCTTTCCGGGCGCGGCAAAACCAGCTTTGGCAACTGGTACTTTCAAAAAAAGGTGTGCTGGGCGGTTATGAAGCCGTGCGGTAATTTCATGACAGTTTTTAAGCCTGAAATCATAGCGTTTTCGATCACAGATCTAATGGATTTGGGGATTTCCCGGAGTTTTTCGATTTGAAAAGCTACCATTTTTTTATTACAAAAAACAAAAAAAGCCCGCCAATGTTTAACCGGCGGGCTTCATAATGTGGTGATGTATTTCTGGCGTTATTTCGACTTTAGTTTCTCTTTAAAAACCTGGTCCAGTTTGTCCATTTTTGGTTTGATCACATACTGGCAATACGGTTCGCGCATATTCAGTTTGTAATAATCCTGGTGGTAATTTTCGGCAACGTAGAATTTGGCGGCCGGCGAAATTTCGGTTACGATCGGGTTGGGAAATACTTTTTTGGCGTTCAGTTCAGCTTTATATTTTTCGGCTGTTTCTTTTTGTTTTTGGTTGTGGTAAAAAATTACGGAACGGTACTGCGTGCCTACGTCAGCGCCCTGGCGGTTTAAGGTAGTTGGGTCATGGAGTTTCCAGAAAATTTCCAGCAGTTCTTCATAGCTTATTTCCTGCGGGTTGTAGGTTACTTCAATTACTTCGGCGTGGCCGGTAGTGCCGGTGCAGATTTCCTTGTAAGTAGGGTTTTCGGTCTGGCCGCCTTCGTAGCCGCTTTGTACTTTTTGTACGCCTTTCAGGTCCTGGAAAACAGCTTCGGAGCACCAGAAACAGCCCATGCCAAACGTGGCTTTTTCGGAAGCAGCAGAAACGGTATTGATATTGTCGGCAAAAGTCATGGTTGCAAATTGAATGAGAAATAAAACAAAAATAGCTTTGAAACGGGAAAGTAGCATATTAAGATTTCGGTAAATAAGAAAACGCAGTGCCTGGGCTCTGCATCATTACAAATTCTAAACGCAGCAAATTCCTTTTTAGCACTTTTTAAGCATAAAACTATACCGTTTTATTTTGCTTAAATCAGGTCGAAAGCCATGGCGTACTGCGAAAGCTCGTAAGAAGAATTGATGCCCAGTTTCTTCTTGATATTTTTGCGGTGCGTTTCTACGGTGGCCGTGGAAATAAAGAGTGCTTCGGCTACTTCGCCGGAGCTTTTACCCAATGCGGTCAGTTTTAAAATATCGCGTTCGCGGCCGGTTAACTTCGAGAATTTAGAATAGTTATTGCGCAGGAATTCATTTTCCTTTTGCAGGCGGTCTACTTTGGTGGTGTTGTGGTGGGCCAGATCCAGCGGTACAGCAATGGTGATATTCAGGATCGGGTTGCCGGTTTCGTCGCGCATAAAAATTTTGGTGGAAGAAGCATACCAGGTATATTCATAATTGGGCAAATTGCGTACCTGCTGAAAAAAACTTACCCACTCCAGCTGATCGTTCCGTTCCAGGGCGCCGATAATTTTTGGTACATAATCATTTGCTTCTTCCGGGTTAAAAAACCGGTCGTAATAGGCCGGGCCCATGGCAACCACTTCTTCCAAGGTAACGCCCAGCAGATCGAGGCCGCGCTGCGACATGTATTCCACGCCCATGCCATTGTTGCTGTGGATGATGATCACGCCGGGAATTTCGTTAGCCACCGCATCTATTTCAGCAATTTTAGCCTTCATTTGTTCAGTGAGGCCACGTTGGTGGGCAGGAGGAGAATGTTGCATATAGAGAGAGTAGTTCTAGAATGGTTCAGATACTTGTAGGCTTTGTACACTTCCAAACCACAAGATATAAAATTATGTTTGAGGAATTAGGATTCCGGAATTTAAATATATTAAGAATTGAATACGATTGGATACCGGTGGGTTGATCTGGGTAAAATGGAAATATTTAGAGCCGCGGATGGTTTAAAATTATTCCGTTTGCGTAGTAATTATTACCTTTGTTGCTTGTAGACACTACATATGAAGAATATTCGGAATTTTTGCATTATTGCACATATAGATCACGGCAAGAGCACGCTGGCTGACCGCCTGCTGGAATTTACTTCCACGGTAGGGCAGCGCGACATGCAGGCGCAGCTTTTAGATAACATGGATCTGGAACGGGAGCGGGGCATTACCATTAAAAGCCACGCCATTCAGATGGTTTATAATTACAAAGGCGAAGAATACATTCTGAACCTGATCGATACCCCGGGCCACGTCGATTTTTCTTACGAGGTTTCCCGCAGCATTGCCGCCTGCGAAGGCGCGTTGCTGATCGTAGACTCCTCGCAAGGCATTGAAGCCCAGACTATTTCTAACCTTTACCTGGCCATTGGCAATAACCTGGAAATTATTCCGGTACTGAACAAGATCGATTTGCCGCACGCCATGCCGGAAGAAGTTTCGGATGAGATCATTGACCTGATCGGTTGTGAAAAAGAAGATATTATCCCGGCTTCCGGAAAAGCGGGCATTGGGATTGAAGATATTCTGAATGCCATCTGCGAACGCATTCCGGCGCCGAAAGGTGACCCGCAAGCCCCTTTGCAGGCTTTGATCTTCGACTCGGTTTTCAATTCGTACCGCGGCATTGAGGTTTATTTCCGGATCATGAACGGTACGCTGAGAAAAGGCGACAAAGTAAAGTTTGTGAACACCGGCAAGATTTACAATGCCGATGAAATTGGCGTACTGAAATTAAACCAGGAGCCGCGCGACGTGATGAGCGCCGGCAACGTGGGTTACCTGATCTCTGGCATTAAAGAAGCCAAGGAAGTAAAAGTGGGCGATACCATTACCACGGTAGATAACCCGACCAAAGAATCGATCCAGGGTTTTGAAGAAGTAAAGCCGATGGTATTTGCCGGTATTTATCCGGTGGAAACCAGTGAGTTTGAAGAACTTCGCACCGCCATGGAAAAACTGCAGCTTAACGATGCTTCTTTGGTTTGGGAGCCGGAAAGTTCGGTAGCGCTGGGTTTTGGTTTCCGTTGCGGGTTCTTAGGCATGCTGCACATGGAAATTGTGCAGGAACGCCTGGAACGCGAATTCGACATGACGGTAATTACTACCGTGCCGAGTGTGCAGTTCAAGGTTTTCTCTACCAAAGACGAAGAAATTATTGTGAACGCGCCTTCCGATATGCCGGAGCCGAACTTTATCAGCCGCATTGAAGAGCCTTTCATTAAAGCGCAGATCATTACCAAATCCGATTACGTAGGGCCAATCATTTCGCTTTGCATGGATAAACGCGGCGTAATTAAAGGCCAGAATTACCTGACTTCGGACCGCGTGGAAATGATCTTTGAAATGCCGCTGGCCGAGATCGTGTTCGATTTCTTCGATAAACTGAAAACGATTTCCCGCGGGTATGCATCCCTGGATTACGAACTGATCGGTTTCCGGACTTCGCACCTGGTGAAGCTGGATATTATGCTGAACGGTGAGAAAGTGGATGCGTTAAGTGCCATTGTACACCGCGATAAAGCCTATGACTGGGGCCGGAGATTATGCGAAAAACTCCGCGAGTTGTTGCCGCGCCAGATGTTCGAAATTGCCATTCAGGCCGCGATCGGGCAGAAAATTATTGCCCGCGAAACCATTTCGGCTTTACGGAAAAACGTATTGGCCAAATGCTACGGCGGGGATATTTCGCGTAAACGGAAACTTTTGGAGAAACAGAAAAAAGGTAAGAAACGGATGCGCCAGGTGGGTAACGTAGAGATCCCGCAGGAAGCCTTCCTTGCCGTGCTCAAACTCGACTGATGCGTAAAACAAAAAGCCCCGACGTGCGAAAGTATTTCGGGGCTTTTTGTTTTACGCAGGTCGCAGTTCGAATGTTCGAATGTTCGACTTTTGGAGGTAAAAAGGATAGCGTTTTTAAACCTGATTTTCGATTGTTGGATTTCCGAATTTTCGATTTTTGTCTAGGAAAGCATAGCGTTTCAGCGTTCTCCGCTGTTGGTATTTAAACTAATAACTTTGGCAGCCATGTTTGTTGTTGTGAAAACGCCATCAACGGCGGCTTATCGTTAAACCTAGGCTACTGTAGTTGAAACCTTGACTTTTTGAGCTGAAAACGATAGCGTTTTAAACCTGATTCTCGATAATTAGATTTTCGATTATTCGAATTTTAAAGCTTTAAACCCTGGCGTTTTCGGAAATTTAAACTTTAGGCAAATAGTAATTCATCATTATACATTACACATTAATCATTACAAAATGACCCTTCTCGACGGAAAACAAACAGCCGAAACCATTAAAGAAGAAATTGCAGCCGAAGTTGAGGCTATAAAAGCTGCGCATGGCAAAGTGCCGCACCTGGCGGCGATCTTGGTGGGCAACGATGGCGGTTCGCAAACTTACGTGAACAACAAAGTGCTGGCCTGCGAACGGGTTGGCTTCGACTCGACTTTGATCCGGATGGAAGACAGCATTACCGAAGAAGAATTGCTGGAGAAGATTGAGGAATTGAACAACGATGCGAACGTAGACGGGTTTATTGTACAGTTGCCGTTGCCTAAGCACATCGATACCGAAAAAGTGCTGGAAGCAGTTAACCCGAGTAAAGATGTAGATGGTTTTCACCCGACGAACGTTGGCCGCATGGTGGCCGGTTTAAAAGCCTTTTTGCCGGCCACGCCTTATGGTATTCTGCAATTGCTGGAACGCTATCAGATTGAAACCAAAGGCAAGCATTGCGTGGTAATTGGCCGGAGCAACATTGTTGGTTCACCAATGAGCATTTTAATGGCTAAAAATGCTTATCCGGGAAATTGTACCGTTACGATCTGTCACCGCCACACCGAAAACCTGGCTCAATTTACCAAACAAGCCGATATTCTGATCGCTGCCGTAGGTATTCCGGAATTTGTGAAAGCGGATATGGTGAAAGATGGCGCCGTGGTGATAGACGTGGGAACGACCCGCGTTCCGGACACGACCCGCAAAGCCGGCTATAAACTGAAAGGCGACGTACTTTTTGACGAAGTGGCGCCGAAGTGCAGTTTTATTACCCCGGTACCGGGCGGCGTGGGCCCGCTTACCATTGCCATGCTGCTGAAAAATACACTGAGTGCGGCTAAAAAAGAAGTTTACCACAACTAAAAACGGTATGCTTTTCAGCGCAGAAACTGTTAACAGGATTTGCTTTAACTAAATATAGAAAATCTGACATGTTTTTAGTTAAATTATAATCGTTGCCCGGAAAACTGCGTATAGTTTATAAAACCCGCGCTTTTAAAAATATCGAAATAAAACCCTTGATTTTCCGTTGGAAAATAATAAATTAACGGAATGTAAAAGCGGATTTCTTCGTTCTTCACTAAGATTAAATTTTTTTTGTTGCTCAGCTATTGCAAAAGTAGCTGAGCAATTTTTTGACTGAATACTATTATTTTGGAAGCATCAATTTTAAATAAACCCGTTTCTTCGAAAACTGTACCGGCCGATGGTACGCAATTGCCTTTAATGGAAGCTTTTTATACCATTCAGGGCGAAGGTTTTCATTCCGGTCGGGCTGCTTATTTTATCCGGTTGGGTGGTTGTGATGTGGGGTGCCACTGGTGCGACGTAAAAGAATCGTGGAATGCGGAAGATCATCCGCTTACAACCATTGAAGAAATTGTGAATCTGGCAGCGGCCCATCCGGCCAAAACCGTGGTAATTACCGGCGGCGAACCGCTGATGTATAACCTGAAACCTTTAACGCAGAAACTGCACGAAAAAGGCATTCAGACGTTCATCGAAACTTCCGGCGCTTATCCGCTTTCCGGCGAATGGGACTGGATCTGTTTATCGCCTAAAAAATTCAAAGCGCCGCAGGAAAGCATTTTGCCGCACGTAGGCGAACTGAAAGTGGTGATCTTTCATAAATCGGATTTTGCATGGGCCGAGCAATTTGCCGAAAAACTTGATCCGAAAGCGCGTCTTTATTTACAACCTGAATGGAGCAAGGCCGATCAGATCACGCCGCTGATCGTGGAATATGTAAAAAATAATCCGAAGTGGCAGATCTCCGTTCAGACCCACAAATACATGAACATACCGTAAACCATATGGGTAAATCGTTCGGTTTTATTTTACTGATGATCTTTGGTTTTTTTGGAACTGTGCTGGCGCAGTCTGAAAAAGTTTCTTCTAATGTGCCCCGTGCCGTGCTGATGTACCAGCGCAGCATGGATGCCGCAAAAGATCGTAATTTCGACAAGGCAATTGAGCTGATGGAAAACGCCATTAAACGCGACCCGAAATTCGGGGAGGCTTATTTGCGGATGGGCGGCTATTTTAAATTGCTCGGCAACAAAGCCAAAGCTTACGAAAATTACAAAAAGGGCATCAGTTTACTTCCGTTCAACCCAGCTTTGGTAAACGATTACCTGGTGGCAGGCGACCTGAGCATGAATACCGGCGACTATCTGACAGCAGAAGAAAATTATTCGAACTACTTAAAATCTTCGCCTAAAAACCCTAAACTGAACCCGTATGCCGAACTGCAGATCAAGAATTGCCAGTTTGCGCAAAAGGCCATCCAAAGGCCGGTGGAATTTAAGCCGCGCCGCTTAGGTACGCATATTAACCAGTTTACCTATCAGTACTTCCCGAACGTAACCGCCGATCAGCGTTATTTTTTATACACCGGCCGCGGAGCAGGTACCGAAGCAGACGAAAATTTGTACATCAGCGAGCGAACCCCTGAAGGCGAGTGGAGCAACCCGGCCTCCGTTTCCCCGCTGATCAATACGGTGCATAACGAAGGCGCCGGCACGATTTCCGGTGACGGTAAAACGCTGGTTTTCACGTCCTGCGACCGGCCCGATTCACAAGGCGATTGCGACCTGTATATTTCGGTAAAGCAGGGAAACCAGTGGAGCAAGCCCCGCAACCTGGGCCACATTGTAAATTCTTCTTCCTGGGATTCCCAGCCGGCACTTTCTGCCGACGGCCGCATTCTTTATTTTGCTTCGCTCCGGAAAAATGGCAGCTATGGGCAGGAAGATATCTGGGTAACGCGCCTGCAGGAAAACGGGCAGTGGAGCGCAGCGGTTAATGCCGGCCCGACCATTAATACTTCCGGCAAAGATATGGCGCCCTTTATTCACGCCAGCGGTACGACCTTGTATTTTACTTCCGACGGCCACGTGGGAATGGGTGGCCTGGATGCCTACGAGACCCACCTGACCGATAATGTGTGGAGCACGCCCCAGAATTTAGGGTATCCGCTCAATACTTACGAAGACGAAGGTTCGGTTTTCATTTCTTCCAACAATGTTAAAGGCTATTATTCGCGGCAGTTAACCAACCCCAACAGCGGTAAACGCAGCATCGATATTTTTGAATTTGATGTGCCGCCGGCCTGGAAAAGTAAAGATGCCACCACCTATGCTGAAGGCCGCGTGTACGATGCCGCTACCAAAAAACCCATTAAAGCCGACCTCCAACTTTACGATATCTCCACAGATGAACTCGAGCAGCAGGTAAGTTCTGACCAGGTTACCGGCGAATATACCATCGTGTTGAAAGAGGGTGGGCAGTATGCCATGTATGCTTCTTCCGAAGGGTATTTGCTTAAAAGCATGAGCTTCGATTATACCAATAAGAAGGATTTTAACCCGCTGATGCTCGATATTTACCTCGATCCGGTAAGATCCGGTTCATCTATTGTGCTTAATAACATTTTCTTCCCGACCGGCGAATTTAACCTGGATCCGAAATCGAAGACGGAGCTGAAAAAACTCGTTACTTTCATGAACCGGAACGCGACCATTATCGTGGAAATTTCCGGCCATACCGATGACGTGGGTTCGGATGCCAATAACCAGGTACTTTCGCAGAAAAGGGCGCAATCGGTAACCACCTTTTTAACCAGCAACGGCGTTTCCAAGAACCGCATTAAAGCCATTGGCTACGGCGAAACCAAACCCGCCGTTCCGAACAACACCGATGCCAACCGCCAGCAAAACCGCCGGATCGAGTTTAGAATTCTTTCGGAATAGCAAGCCTGATTTCAAAAACGAAAAAACGCTATACTTTTGAGGTTTAAAAGTGTAGCGTTTTTTTCGTCTGGAATTCTTAAGAATGGAATGCTGAAATAATTTCATAGCACTATAAAAAAGAAAAACCCGATCTTACGACCGGGTTTTTTGCTGTAAAAGCATAGCGTTTTTTACTATTTGCGATCTGCGATCTTCGTGTATTCGCGAACGGTTTCGCCGGTGTAGATCTGGCGCGGACGGCCAATTGGCTCTTTGTTCGTGCGCAGTTCTTTCCACTGGGCGATCCAGCCTGGGAGACGGCCTAAGGCAAACATTACCGTAAACATTTCGGTTGGAATACCCATGGCGCGGTAAATGATACCAGAGTAGAAATCTACGTTCGGATACAGTTTCCGCTCTACGAAATAAGGATCCGTAAGAGCTGCTTCTTCCAGTTCTTTGGCAATGTTCAATACCGGATCTACTACACCCAGATCAGCCAGAATAGTATCGCAAGCCGCTTTGATGATCTTCGCCCGTGGGTCGAAGTTCTTATACACGCGGTGACCGAAGCCCATTAAACGGAACGGATCGTTTTTGTCTTTGGCTTTTTCGATCCACTTTTTAGAATCGCCGCCGTCGGCTTTAATGGCCTCCAGCATTTCAATTACTTCCTGGTTGGCACCGCCGTGCAGCGGGCCCCACAGGGCGCAGATACCGGCCGATACCGAAGAGTAAAGCGAACCATTGGCGGAACCTACTAAACGTACGGTAGAGGTAGAGCAGTTTTGTTCGTGATCGGCGTGCAGAATAAGCAGTTTGTTCAGCGCATCCACTACTACCGGATTTACTTTGTATTCCTCAGTTGGGTAAGCGAACATCATGTGCAGGAAGTTCGAGCAATAATCGAGGTTGTTTTTAGGATAGATTACCGGGTGACCGATAGAGTTTTTATAAGACCAGGCCGCAATGGTAGAAAGTTTGGCCAGTAAACGGATAATGTTCAGGTCCATTTCTTCCTCGGTCATGTTCGGGTTCAGCGACTCCGGGTAGAAAGCGGTAAGCGAGCCAACCAGGGAAGAAAGAATACCCATCGGGTGCGCTGTAGAAGGAAAACCGTCGAAGATCTTGCGCATATCTTCGTGCACCAGGGTGTGCATTTTGATCTGGTTGCTGAAATTTTCGAGCTCCTGAGTAGTTGGCAGTTTGCCGTAGATCAGCAGGTAAGCAACTTCAATAAAGTTCGATTTCTCAGCCAGTTGGTCGATCGGGTAACCGCGGTAATTCAGGATGCCCTGCTCACCATCCAGGAACGTGATCGCGCTTTGGGTGGCGCCCGTGTTCTTATAACCCGGGTCTATGGTAATATAACCGGACTGGTCACGAAGCTTGGAAATATCAACTGCTTTTTCGTTTTCTGAGCCTGTGATTACTGGCAATTGGTAAGATTTACCATCTAAGATAATTTCTGCGAATTCTGCCATTAGAAAATAATATGGTTGTGTGTGGTATGCCTATCAAGACCGCAAATTAGATAAAAAACAATTAAAAAGAAACGGAATAAAACTATTCTCACAATTTTAATTCTATCTTAATCTTAACCAAAGCTGCATGCGAAATTATTCCTATTCCCGGCAGAAAAAGTTTTATTGATTTGCCGGCGTTTCATATTAAAAATACCGGAAATGCTTGGCTTTGGCCGAATTTGAAAGATGTATTTCGTTTTATGCGTTTTTTTAAACCGGGGTGCGTACCTTTGCGGCAGAATAAACGCTATCCTTTTAGGCCCTGAAACTCGGTCTTAGTTGGGCAGCAAACAAAATATAAATATTATAGCATGAATAAGATAACCACCGATATCTGTATTATCGGCGCCGGACCGGTAGGGCTTTTTGCCGTTTTCGAGGCCGGTCTTTTAAAACTGCGTTGCCACATAGTAGATGCCATTGCCCAGCCGGGCGGTCAGCTTTCGGAAATTTATCCTAAGAAACCGATCTACGATATTCCCGGTTTTCCCGAAGTTTTGGCCGGCGATCTGGTGAATAATTTAATGAAGCAGATCGAACCGTTCAAACCTTCTTTCACCTTAGGCGAGCGCGTAGAGCATTTGCATAAACAGGAAGACGGCTCTTATATCGTAGAAACCGTTGCCGGAACCCAGGTTGCCTGTAAAGTGGTGGTAATTGCCGCCGGCCTTGGGTCTTTCGAACCCCGCAAACCGGCTTTGGAAAACCTGGCGCTTTACGAAGGCAAAGGCGTGAATTACATGGTGATCGATCCGGAAGTTTTCCGTGGTAAAAAAGTGGTGATCGCCGGCGGCGGCGATTCGGCTTTAGACTGGTCGATTTACCTTTCCGGTCTGGCTTCGGAACTTACGCTTGTGCACCGGGGCAGTTCATTCCGCGGCGCACCGGAATCGGCCGAAAAAGTGGTAACCCTCACCGAGGAAGGCCAGATGCGTTTGCTTTTAAAATCGAACGCGGTTGCCCTGAACGGCACCGATAAACTCGAAAAAGTAACCGTGCAGTCGGAAGACAACAGTACCATCGATATTGAAGCCGATTATTTTATTCCGCTCTTCGGGCTGGTACCGAAATTAGGCCCGATCGAAAACTGGGGCCTGGAAATTGAAAAAGGCGCCATCGTGGTAAATACTTTCGATTACAGCACCAACGTGCCGGGCGTGTTTGCCATCGGCGACATCAATACCTATCCGGGCAAGCTGAAACTGATCTTATGCGGTTTCCACGAAGCGGCTTTAATGGCCCAGAGTGCTTACAGCATTATTAACCCGGATAAGAAATACGTTTTAAAATACACCACTGTAAACGGCGTGCCGACCCTGTAATATGAGTGATATCAGAATTGCTGTAAAAGAACCAAACGGCGAACATACCGAAATTACCGCGCCAACCGACATGGGCCTGAGCCTGATGGAAGTGCTGAAAGCAAACGAATATCCGATCCAGGCGACCTGCGGCGGCATGGCGTTATGCGCCACCTGCCACGTAGAAGTGCTGGAAGGTCCCGAACTGAAAGAACCATCCGACGATGAAGCGTACATGCTGGAAAGTCTGCCAACCTCTACTTCGCGGAGCCGCCTTTCGTGCCAGATAAAATTAACGCCCGAAATGGAAGGCCTGACTGTAAGAATTGCCGCCGAAGATTATTAACGGTTGATAATTTAACCATTAAAATATCCTGTAGCTTAAGGTTAAACCCTTCGCTACAGGATATTTTTTTTGTAAAAACGCTAGGGTTTTGGGCTGCAAAAGTCTGAACAGTACAAACCAAACGGCCGTAAGCAAACCAGCAAACCGATAAATCATGAGCGGAATTTATAAAAGCAAAGTTGTGCTGATAACCGGTGGAGCGCAAGGCATTGGGTTAGGCATGGCGCAGGCGTTTGCACGCAAAGGTGCCACCGTAATTATTGCCGATTGCGACCACGAAGCCGGCGCGGAAACCCTTGCAAAACTAAAGCAGAAAAAGCTGAAAGTGCAGTTTGAATTATGCGATGTAAGCCTGGAAAACCAGATTTCGGAACTTTTTAAAACGGTAGGCAAAACGCACAAAAAACTCGATGTACTGGTAAACAATTCCGGCACCGGCTTTCAGAAACCTGTTCCGCTGGAAGAACTTCTTTCTGCTGATTTCGATCGGATATTGGCAGTGAATTTGCGCGGGCCTTTGCTTTGCACCAAATACGCGTTGCCGCTGCTGGAAAAAAGCGATGCCCCGGCCGTACTCAATATCACTTCTACCCGGGCGTTTATGTCCGAACCCGATACGTTTGGCTACTCAGCCTCCAAAGGTGGCCTGGAAGCGCTTACGCACAGTTTAGCCATCAGCCTGGCCGGGAAGAGAATACGGGTAAATGCCATTGCGCCGGGCTGGATCGAAACCGGGCCCTGGGAAAAGAAAAGTAAACGCTACGAACCGAAACACAGCCAGGCAGACAAAGAGCAGCATCCGGTGGGTAGGGTAGGCGAGCCGGAAGATATAGCCGAAGCCGCTTTGTTTTTATGTTCGGAAAAAGCAGGTTTCATTACCGGCCAGCATTTAATCATAGACGGCGGTATGACCGTGAAAATGATCTACCATTAAAACAATAAGCCTCCCGGAAATACAGATCCGCGAGGCTTATTAAATTATATCAGCAAGGAAAATTACTTTTTTTCTACCAGGTAAAACGGATTATCGCCGCGCGGGATCAAACCCATTTTTAACTGGAAAACCCGCGCCATATTGATTGCCCGGGCTTTGCTCATTTCAGCAATTTCCCCTTCAAACAGATCGTCTATATTTTTAACGAACAGCTCCATCCACCGGTCGAAATGGGCTTTTTCAACGGGAAGGAATGCGTGTTTCGGAAAAGGCTGGCCGGTATACGTAGAGCTTCCCAGTAAAATAGAACTCCAGAATTTATACATGATCGGCAAATGCGTTTCCCAGTTCACGTGCGCATGCCCGTTAAAAACCGGTGAAAGCAGATCGTCCTGGTTTACCAGATCATAAAAAGCATCTACCATGCGCTTTATATCTTCTTCCGTCCGGATATCGGGTTTTTCAGTATTCATAAGGAAATATTCATTTTACTTGGTGCTGCCCGCTAGCCGGAAATTTCTGGCCGAAAGCGTATTGTTTCTTAACGATTTCAATCCTGGGAACATTCCATTATACGGTTTTCCACCTTGCAAAAGTAGGTTTTTAAAATCAAAGTCAGAGATGACCGGAATCAACCCCGGCACTGACTTTCATCATATTTAAGCCAGGCCGGCAACCTTAATTTTGTAAAGAACTTAAAACCAAGGAATCAGATGGAAGCCGCACCTTCAGTTGATTTAAAAACCTGCTACCACTGCGGGGAAGATTGTGACGATACGCCTATTTTGGCGCACGAAAAAGCATTTTGCTGCGAAGGCTGTAAAGTGGTGTACGAAATTCTGGATGCCAATAATCTTTGTACGTATTATACCATCGAAGACCGCCCGGGTAATTCGGTAAAAGATCCGGTGGCCGAATCGCGCCTGGCATACCTCGACGATGTTTCGGTGATCAACCAGCTGCTCGATTTTCAGAATTCGCAGATCAGCAAAATTACGTTTTACATTCCGCAGATGCACTGCAGTTCCTGTATCTGGCTGCTCGAAAACCTGCACAAACTCGATGTCGGCGTTACCGATTCCAAGGTAAATTTCCTCCGTAAAGAGCTGGCCGTTACCTTCGAACACGGCCAAACCAGTTTGCGCAAAATTGTAAAGCTACTGGCCGATGTAGGCTACGAACCGAATATTACACTCGCCGATACGCACGCCAAAGTGCAACCTAAAAATTACCAGATGGCCTATAAACTGGGCCTTGCCGGGTTCTGTTTTGCCAATGCCATGCTGCTCAGTTTTCCGGAATACCTGGCCGTAACCGGCGAACTGGAAAAAAGCCTGGGCAGTTTTTTTGCCTATATCAATATCGTTTTGGCTATTCCGGTTTTGCTCTGGAGCGCGCGCGGTTTTTTCGTGTCAGCCTGGCAAGGCTTAAAGCAGAAAATGGTAAACCTCGATCTTCCGATCGCCATTGGTCTTGCTTCGTTGTTTACGGTTAGTATTTACGACATCGTAACGGGCAAAGGACCGGGCTTTCTTGATTCGTTTACCGGTTTGGTGTTCTTTATGCTCATCGGGAAATATTTCCAGCAAAAAACCTACGATTCCCTTTCCTTCGACCGCGATTATACTTCCTACTTTCCGATCTCGGTAACCGTGCTGCGGAATAACCAGGAAACGTACGTGCCGGTAAAAGAGCTGAAAACCGGGCAACGGTTACTCATTCGCAACCACGAACTGATCCCGGCCGATGCTATTTTAATGAAAGGCACCGCCAATATCGACTACAGTTTTGTTTCCGGGGAATCGGTGCCGGTGGCGAAAGTGGCTGGGGAAATTATTTACGCCGGTGGCCGGCAGGTAGGGGAGAGCATTGAGCTGGAAGTAGTGAAAGAAGTGAGCCAGGGTTATTTGACCCAACTCTGGAATAGCAGCGTTTTCCGCAAAAAAGACGAAACCAATTTCGAAACGTACGCGCACGCCGTGGGAAAATATTTCATTACCGTAACCTTAATGATCGCTGCCGGCGCGTTGATTTACTGGGTGCCCCGCGATACCGATATGGCGATTAAAGCGTTTACGTCGGTACTGGTAATTGCCTGTCCGTGTGCGTTATCATTAGCCACACCGTTTACCCTCGGCAGCGCTTTGCGTATTTTCGGGAAAAATAAATTTTACCTGAAAAACCTGAGCGTGGTAGAAGAAATGGCCAAAGCCGATACCATTGTTTTCGACAAAACCGGCACGCTTACTGAAACCGACCAATCGGAGATCAATTACTTTGGAACGCAGTTTTCTCCGGAAGACCAGGTGCTTATTGCCTCGGTTTTGAAGCATTCTACACACCCGTTGAGCCAGCGCATTTACAGCCAGTTCAAGACATCTGCGTTACCGGTTATCAATTTTACCGAAATTCCCGGCAAAGGCATTGAAGCGGAAGTGAAAGGCGTAAAAGTGAAAATAGGTTCGGCTGAGTTTACGGGCGCAGAAGCCGGTCCGCAAACCGAAACCCGCGTGTATATTTGCCTTAACGGGAAGGTTTATGGCTACTACGTGTTCCTGAACAAATACCGCAAAGGCCTGGAAACGGTATTGAAATCGCTGAAAAAAGTAAAAAAGCTGGCAGTTTTAAGCGGCGACAACGACAGCGAACGCGAACGCTTAAGAAGCATTTTCGGTCCGGATGCGGAACTGAATTTCAACCAGAGCCCGGTGCAGAAACTCGAATACATTCAGAAACTTAAAGACCAGGGCCACAAAGTGATCATGATCGGCGACGGGCTGAACGATGCCGGCGCCCTGAAACAAGCCGATGCCGGCATTGCTTTAACGGATAAAGTAAGCGGTTTCAGCCCTAGTTGCGACGGTATTCTGGAAGCGAAGAACTTTGGTTTACTAGGCAAATTCCTGAAATTCTCGAAAGTGAATATGCGGATCATTTTAGCCAGTTTCGGGGTTTCTTTCGTGTACAATATCATCGGGTTAACCATGGCCGTAATGGGTGAATTTACCCCGATCGTTTCGGCTATTTTAATGCCGATCAGTACCATCAGCGTAATTGTGTTTGCTACCATTTCCGTGCAGATCGCGGCCAATAAAATGAAACTCAATAAACCAGAAAAACTGGCGATAACCTGATAAAATAGAAAGACTGGTAAATTTTCCTTTGCCAGTCATCCCAAGCTTGCACGAAAGCTGATCGAACAGTTTATAAAGGGAATTTGGCTACTTTTAAAATCTAGAAATAGTAAGGTACAGTCCTGTTTTCATAAACAAAAAGCCCCTTCATTGAAGGGGCTTTTTGTATTCAACAATTAAACAATATATAAGCAAATTCCTGATCTAAGGTTTATACTGCAAACCAACCGAGAACCCCAGGGTAGTTGGTTTTACACCAATGAAAGCCTGTTTTTCCTGTGCCGGCTTGAGGTAATACTGCATGGCCGGTCCGGCTGTTAGCGTCAGTTTCTGGCTGAGCGGCTGTTTATATTCCAGGCCCAGGTTCAGATACGGATTAAAGGCGGCAGCCGGGGTTTTCGTTTTTTCGTTGGTGGTTTTGTTTTGCAGCAACCAGTTCAGGCCAAGTCCTCCGGAAAGATCCAGTTTCTCGGATAAGGTTAGTTTCATGCCCGTAAAAATACCGCCGAAATAATACCGGAATAAGTGTTCTTCCTGGCGCTGCGTATTGTAAACCTGCATCGAAACACTGTTGCTTTGCTGCTTGATCACGACTGAATCGGGTGCCGTATTTACGGTATGCAAACGCAGATACTGGTTCATGCGGGCAGCCTGAAAACCCAAGATCAGCTGCAGATTTTTCCGGACCGGATAATACGCGCGGAAGCCAAATTCAAAGCCCAAACGTTCTTTTTCGAATTCGTTTTTGTTTTCCAGTTGCAGAATGCTGATGCCATCCTGCTGATTAGGTAATACCCGCTGAAACGTATATTGCGGCGCGCTATAAATGGCAAAAGCCCATTTGCGGGTCGAAGGTTTTTCCTGGTTTTTGTCTTTACCTGCAATCTGGTTTTCCGGTTCCGGCAGCGCCGTGATCAGCTGTTTTTTAAGAGAATCGGGTAGCGTTTCCGGGAATTCAGCGGCTGTAAACCCGCCTGCCAGGGAAGGTACTCTAGCTTTAAGCCAGGCAATTTCACGGCTGGTTTCAGATTGAACTAAATTCCCGTTTTCGGCATTTTGTAATCCAGCATTTTTCACCTCCGGATTATTGGTTAGCATGGCCTTTGCTAAACCAGTTCCGGGTTTTTCGGTGCTAAACCCTACCGTTTTGGCATTCCTGATTTCAGAAGCATTATTCGTTCTGTTTCCTTTATTTGCGTTCGATGCTTCCGGCTTGTTAATAGCTAAAGCACCCGCCTGCTGGATGCCGGATCGGGCCGAAATATTTTGCCTTTCAGTAGCTTGTTGCGCTTTATTTTCAGATTCTGAACGTTCATTTTCTTCCATTACCGTAATGTTTCCGGAAGGCTTGGTAGCAGCAATTAAGCCCGGACCTGAAATATTATTAGCTGGTTTGTTTCCGGAATTTATTAAAGGGTTTTTGGCGGTTGCTTCTGAACTTTGTACTGCGGCGTTATTATTTGCTTCATGGGTTTTTATGCCGGAAACCATACCGTTTTCTGCCGTTTCATTCGTGGCTTGATAGGTATCTAATTCAGGTTTTTCACCCTGAACCGGTACCGTTTTGGAAGTTCCGTTTTCAAGGTTCACAACCGTTGTTTCCGGGGAAGTTTGGGACAGGTTTTGGTTTTCGGATTTAAGCCAGCTTAACGGGTCTGTAAAATACAGGGCCGTTGGCAGCGTCATAAAAAACAGCAGGGCCGGCAGCCAGAAATAACGTTTATCGCGGCGCGGTTTTATGCGTTGGTTTATGTTGCTCCAGGCCTGCTCCGAAAGCTCGCCCTCAAAATCGTAAAGCTTTTTCCCGATCCCTTCTTCCCAATCTTTATCAACTCGCATATTTACAGGAATTAATTTTTTCTAACTTTTTCTTCAGCATGTTTTTAGCACGCGCCAGCTGCGAGCGCGAAGTAGCTTCGGCAATGCCCAGCATTTCACCTATTTCGGCGTGGTTGTAGCCTTCTACCACGTTCAGGTTAAATACCAGTTTATAGCCTTCGGGTAATTCGTTTATCAGCGTTACCAGTTCCTGGGCAGTGAGTTCATCCAGCCCGTTAGTTTGGCCGTCGTCCGAAACTTCAAGGTCGTGGCTGTTCTGATGATTGTAATGTTTAACGTTCTTCCGGTAGTTATTAATGGCCGCGTTCACAAAAATGCGACGGATCCAACCCGAGAAAACCCCGTCACGGAAGGTATGGATGTTTTTGAAAACGGACACAAAAGCATCCTGGAAAATATCATCGGCTTCGAAATCGGTTTGGGCGTAGCGCAGGCAAATGCCTTTCATGCGCTTTCCGTATAGCCGGTAAAGCGCCTCCTGGCAGGCGGGGTTGCCTTTTTTGCAGCCTTCTATGATCTCGGGTTCGGTAAGCACAATGCAGTTTTAGGGGTTCTTAATTTCCGTAGGGTCAGGTACTAGTAAAAGCGAAGGCCAGCGGCCGGCGTTTTTACTGAATGTTTACCGTTACTGTAGAGATGGTGCAGGTTGATCCCTGGCAGATCCGGTACTGGAAACTATCGGTAATATTATGCAGCGGGGTATTGGTAATATACAAAATTCTGGAACTGGCTCCGGAACCGGTTACCATCAAGGTGCCATGACTGCTTTGGTTGATCAGGTGCACCGATACGGCCGGAGCATTGGTGCACCATACATCGTTGCCTAACACATCTACCGCTACCGAATCAATGGCTTTGTTGTGCGGCATAGTCACCATATCCGGGTTAGCGGTAAGCGTACAGTTAGGGATTACCGGTTTTACGGTTATCGAAACTTTGCCTGTAACTGCCCCAACTTTATAGTGCACTTCGTCGGGACCGGTGTAATTTGGGTTTGGGATATATTCCAGTTGGTTGTTGCCGTTCAGGCGGGCCCGCCCAAACTGCGGCGCCTGTACCATGCTCGGAATATTGTTGCAGGTTACATCGTTTTGCAGAATGTTTATGGTGCTGCTTTGGTTTGCAATAACGGCTACAGAATCGTTGGACACAGAAACCGTGCACGGATTAACCGGGTCGGCCTGCACAATAATGAACACGCTGGCGGAAATACAGTTCTGGCCGATGCATACCTTATAACGAACCGTATCGCGGCCCACGAAATTGGTTTCAGGCTGGTAAAAAACGCTGCCCGGAGTGCCGGTTGCCTGTAAAGTGCCGTGGCTTGGTTTGCCAAATTCTACCGAAGTTTGCCCGGATATGGAATCGTTTGCAAGCACCTGCAACTGAATGGTCTGGTTCTTTTGGGTGGTATACGTATCGTTGCGGAGCACCAGGGTAGTGGCAAGCATCGGACTGGTATCTTCTTCAAACTTATCGCAGCCGCTTAGCAAAAAAACGAAGGCAAAAAGGCCGGCGAAAAAGGTGAACAGCGATTGATTTTTCATTGCAAAATTTAAATAAACAGAAGAGAAGCTCGGGTTTCAGTACCATGACACAACTATTCGTGAAAACGCTGCTTGGGCCTGAAAAAAAATTATGAAAGGCAATATAACAAGGAAATACGGGATTTCCGAAAAACCACCAGGCTACAATTTTACAGCCATAAAAACCGCAAGTATAAGATTCGGAAAAGAAAAAGGCACCCGATAACAGGTGCCTGAATTTTGAAATTAAATAAGGAAATGCTCAAATGATGAAAAACGGTAGGATTTTCAGCTTAAAAAGTGCTGAGTCTTTTCTGACCGAAGGTATCCGGAAGGTTTTTGCGCTTCATTTCATCGAAATTAAATGCCAGGCTAATTCCCGGAACGCCGTATAAATAAGTGGGCGCCATTACTACCGTGGGCTTCCGGCCCCAGCGGTTGCGGTGCGATAAATAGGCCACGTGCGAAGATAAAATACCAATGCCGGCGCCTACAAATACATCCGATTGCCAGTGTTTATTTTTTAGCATCCGGAAAGCGCCTACGCTCGTAGCAATGCCGTATGCGCCTACGCCGTACCAGTTACTGCGGTGTTTCAGCTCGGTGTGCAGAATAGAAGCGGCCAGAAAAGCCTGCGCCGTATGGCCGGAAGGCAACGATTCGCGGTTTTCGCCGTTGGGCCGGAGCTGGTTGGTCAGGTTTTTCATGGTGAAAACCGTAACCCCGAAAATTGCCTCCGCTTTCAGAATTACCAGGGTGGTGTTGAGCAGATCGTTGTTGGAGCGCTGATTGAAAATATTGGCCGCTGCCAGTTCAAAATAAGGCGCCACCAGAAAAGCATCGTCGAGCCAGGTATCGAAGTTGGGGAAATTTTTCAGAATATCGCGCTGGGCATCGTAAGAGCTGTAAAAACCGTTGTCTTTAATGGTGCTAACCCCGTAACCGATCAAAACTGCCGGCACAATGGTCGCTTTAAATACTTTCGATTTATAAAAAGGCGCTTTGGGTTTTTCTACCCCGACCGGGTCCTGGTACTTTTGAAGGGTATCGGTTTGCTGGGCTTTTAATTCGGTAGAAAAAAAGAAAACCGGAAAGAAAAACAGGAGCCAGAAGCGGTAACGTTGCTGCATAAAAAACGGGATACTTGATTCAGGTTGCTTAAACGAATAAAGGTAACAAATAGATAACCGTTTTTTCAAGGGTAAACGCTATGGTTTTCAGGTAAAAAAGTAAGAAAACCCAGTTGTTGATCGTTGTTGGTATGTGTAAATAGTTGATATTCTGAGTTTTGTGCGATGATACGGTAAATCTAAATTAAAGTTTTCCGAAAGATTAATGTAAACTTGCATTGGATTTAAAAGTTGATAATCTGAAAATCACTTCGAATTATGGATGTATTAAAACGAAATAATGTAACAGTAACCGGCCAGGGCCAGACGCCCATGCTTTTTGCCCATGGCTACGGTTGCGACCAGAACATGTGGCGTTTTATTACGCCCGCCTTCCAAAAAGACTATAAGATCGTGCTATTCGATCACGTTGGGTTTGGCAATTCCGATGTTTCGGGTTACACGCCTAAAAGATACGGTTCGCTGCAGGCTTATGCCGACGATGTGCTGGAGATCTGCGAAACGCTCGGTTTAAAAGACGTGATCTTTGTGGGGCATTCGGTCAGCGCTATGATCGGGGTGCTGGCTGCCATAAAAAACCCAGATATCTTTCAGAAACTCATCCTGATCGGGCCTTCGCCCCGTTATATAAACGAACCGGGCTATACCGGCGGATTTTCGCGCGAAGACATTAATGGGTTGCTTGAATCTTTGGATGGCAATTACCTGGCCTGGGCCGCGGCTATTGCCCCGCTTATTATGGGCAATGCCGAAAAGCCGGAACTCAGCGAAGAACTGACGGCCAGCTTTTGCCGGAGCCACGAAGAATTTGCCAAGAATTTTGCCTATTTAACCTTCCTTTCCGATAACCGCGCCGACCTGAAGAAACTCCGAACCCGCTCGCTGATCCTGCAGTGCAAGGAAGATATAATTGCACCCCTGGAAGTTGGCGAATACCTGAAAGAACAGCTCCCCGATAGTGAATTGGTGGTAATGGAAGCAACCGGCCATTGTCCTAATTTAAGCGCCCCGGAAGAAACCATAAAAGCGATTGAAGATTTCCTGCACGCCGAAACGGTAGGGAAATAAGCTGAAAAAGTAATAACCGGCCGGGTACCTGCCTACCGGTATTTTGCAAGTATAATGGAGAAAAAGGAATTAAAGAAAGCCAACGGCGACGTATTTTTTGAAGCAATGCGGGCTGCTGATAATTCCTATATCCTGGTGAATTGGGTTGGTATTCAGAGCCTGGAAACCATTATGTTGGGAGCCAACCAATTACTGCAAATGCTGCGGCATCAACCCAGCCTCTCCATTCTGAATAGTAACAAGGAACTCATTGGCCCCTGGGATGACGGCGCACTTTTTCTGGGCAATACCTGGGCAGTAAAAGCCAGCATCCTTGGGGTAAAGAATTTTGCCCACGTGCTCGCTCCGGGCCTTTACGGCAAACGGTCCTTTCAAAAGTTCGAACAATTTGCCGAAAGATATTTTACCATCGAAACCTTTGAAAGTGAAGTCGAGGCAATTCAATGGTTGGAGGGCTGAAAACTTCATGCTTAAAGCAAGGTGAGCAAATAACCCAATGCCGCGCCGCCCATCACAATAAAAGCGCTGTTCATTTTCTTGAAATAAAATACCACCGCAAAGCTGAGTACGGCAATTAAAATGCTGCGCCAGTCGGTTAACGTGCTGCGGCCCATTTCGAAACAAACTGCCAGAATTACCGCTACCGAAGCCACGTTCACCGCATCCAGAAAAGCCCCCATGAGTTTCGATTTGCGCAGTTTGGGAATAACCGGGTTTAGCAGGGCCACAAAAACAAACGAAGGCAAAAATACGCCGATCGTAGCTGCCAGGGCGCCCCAGAAGCCATGCAGTTGCCAGCCAATAAAAGTAGCCGTAGAAAGCACCGGCCCGGGCGTGAACTGGCCAACCGCCACGGCATCGATCAATTCCTGGCGCGTGAGCAAGCCTTTGTTTACCAGTTCGGCATCGAGGAAAGCAAAAAGCACGTAACCGCTGCCGTAAAGCAAAGCCCCCACCTTCAGAAAACTCAAAAAGATCTTCAGCTTGCTAAGCTGCATTTCAGCGCCGGCAGTTTGCAGCAGCAAAAGCGGCGAAAGGGCAGAAGCAGTGCTGCGGCTGTTCTTGAAAAAATAAAGCAGCAAACCCACTAAACCACAGCCAAAAAGCGCCACAATCTCATTTAAGCCCAATAAACAAACTACCAGCGTTAAAGCCCCCAGAATCCCGAGTTCCACATTTTTCAGCGCTTTTTGACCTAATGAAATTACCGCCGAAAGAATGATGGCGATAACGGCCGGTTTAATGCCGTAAATGAAAGGCGCCACTTCGGGTAATTGGCCGTAGGCGCTGTAAAGCCAGGCAAAAACCAGGGTTATGAGCACCGCCGGAAAAATAAACGCCGTACCAGCCACGATCAGACCCGGCCAGCCGCCTTTTTCGTAGCCGCAGTGCATGGTCATTTCGGTGGAATTGGGGCCTGGAATTAAATTCGTTGCTCCGATCAGATCCAGGAAATGCGCATGATCAATCCATTGCCGTTTCTTTACGATCTCGGCTTCCATCATGGCAATGTGCGCCGCCGGACCGCCAAACGAAATGGCACCCAGCTTTAAAAATACCCCGGCAATTTCGGATAAACTGACTTTATTGGGAACGGCATCTGGCATAGTTTTCCGGCAGTTTTTAATAGCGTTTTGGCCGCAATTTAAAGCTATTAATTTTCTTCTATGAAGAAGGTAATGTTAAATTTTCTTACCGGAACTTGGTTGAAAAGAGAGATTCTGGTTTTAAAATCTGAAACTGTGGCCAATTTATTAAAACAAAAAATCCCGCAGCTTCAGGATGTTCTGAGTCTGCGGGACCTGTAAATTTGAAGGGATAGTGCCTTATGCGCCTTTTACGTCACAACCTTTTTCCAGGGTATCGAGCAGGGAAAGTTTGCCGGCAAGGCTGCGTTCTTTTATCCAGCGGAATACTTCTTTGGTGGTTTCGTCGTTGCCGTGCTTTACCATGTAAGATACCAGCAGGATAATGGTGCGGGTAAGCTGGTTCTGGATCATGTTGATTTGCATTTCCAGGTTTTCGTCCAGCACTTTCATTTTGATCTTACTTAGATCGGCTTTTTCAAAAGCTTCTTTGCGCGTAACCAGTTTGCTTACCACTTTCTTTTTGATCTTGCGCATGCGGTCCGGGTCGGGCTGCACCTGCAGGAAAGTGGTGATGTAAAGATGCACCAGCTCTTCGAATTTGCCCTGGTTCGTTAGGGTTTCCAACTCTTTCAGGATACCGTTTTTCACGTTAAACGCTGCCGGTTCTGGAAGCACCGTATTTGATCCAGGAGTATTATTTTCCATTTTGTTTTTAGGAGATATTGGCGGAAACGAAAACCGGAGATGAGCCGGCCCATGCTTCCCGTACATAGGTACAGCAAAAGCGCCATTAAAGTTCGGTTACGCCAGATCGGTAAAAGCCTTCGGCGGCATTTTTCAAGGCAAAAGCACAAACGGTTTTAGCACAATTCTTTTTGTTATGCTTTCTAAAAGGTACGGGATTTCGCCGGATATTCAACCTTATAAAAATACTTTAGCGGAATGTCAGGCTGCAAATGCGACCTGCCTAATGCGAAAAAGATCAGGAAAAAACCCGTTTCAAACCGTTGAAGTGCGAACCTGGAGTTTTGACAAGCAAAAGTATACCGTTTTTTATAAAATATTTAATTTGAATGTTTTAGGCCGCCGGTACGTTCTTTTAATAATACGCTAACTTATCTATATAAAAGGCGTACCTTACAAGGCTAATAGCAATAACCTCTCTTTCGGCATTCTGAAAATTTCCGCCGGAGCTGTTTTTCTTCATCCTTTTTTTGCTCCTGCTTTTTAATTTTTATCCGAATTGGCCTGAAGGCTAAGCATTTACTTCCATCTTGATATCCAATCCAATGAACCTGATCCCCGAAAATACAGTACCCGCCAAAGAAAATGAAGGGAGATTCCAGAGTCTCATGGAAGCCAGTTTAGACCCGCTCGTAACCATTAGTTTAGACGGTAAGATCATGGATTTTAACGAAGCCCTGGCCAACATTACCGGCCTGACCCGCGAAAATTTAACCGGTTCCGATTTCTTTGGGTATTTCATTGAACCGCTTTTGGCCCGCGAAATTTACCAGAAAGTTTTTGCTGAAGGTTCCGTTACCGATTCGCCACTTACCATTCGCCACACCGACGGCAACCTGACCGACGTACTTTTTAACGGCAGCGTTTACCGCGACGACAAAGGCACCGTACTGGGCGCCGTAATTGTGGCCCGCGACATTGCCGAACAAAAATGGGCTACCGAACTCCGCATTGTAAATAAAGAACTGGCTTTTCAGAATCACGAAAAAGAAAAACGCGCCCAGGAATTAAGCGTGGCCAACAAAGAGCTCGCTTTCCAGAACAACGAAAAAGAAAAACGTTCCGACGAATTAAGCATCGCCAACAAAGAACTGGCTTTTCAGAACGACGAAAAGGAAAAGCGCGCGGCCGAACTGAGCATTGCCAACAAAGAACTGGCTTTCCAGAACGATGAAAAAGAAAAGCGTGCCGAAGAATTAGGAATTGCCAACAAAGAACTGGCTTTTCAGAACGACGAAAAAGAGAAACGCGCGGCCGAACTGGTAATTGCCAACAAAGAACTCGATTTTCAGAAAGGCGAAAAAATTAAAAGAGCCGCCGAATTACGCGTGGCCAATTACGCCCGCGGTCTGATCGAAGCCAGCCGCGACCCTTTAATGACCATTAGTCCGGAAGGCAAAATTACCGACATGAACCAGGCTACGGCCAACGTGATCGGGATCGAGCGGAAAAACCTGATCGGTACCGACTTCTTCAATTATTTTACTGAACCTGAAATGGCTCAGAAAGTGTATCTGGAAGTTTTCGCCCAGGGTTCCGTTGCCGACCTGCCCTTAACGCTATGCCGCAACGACGGAAAACTGACCGATGTGCTGTTCAACGGTTCGGTTTATAAAAACGACGAAGGCAAAGTAATAGGCGTAGTGGTAGTAGCCCGCGATGTAACCGAACAAAAACGCATTGCCACCGAGCTGGAAGCCGCTAAAATTGCCGCGGAACATGCCACCAAAATTGCCGAAGAAGCCAAAGCTAAAGCCGAAAAAGCGGCCTTGGTAGCCGAAGACGCGGTAAAAACCAAGCAGCAGTTCCTTTCCAATATGAGCCACGAGATCCGCACGCCGATGAACGCCATTGTCGGGTTTACGAAAGTGGTTTTGAAGACCGAATTGACCGAAAAGCAGAAGGAATATTTAATGGCGATCAAGAACAGCGGCGATGCCCTGATCGTGCTCATCAACGATATCCTGGATTTGGCAAAAGTAGATGCCGGAAAAATGACCTTCGAGCAGATCCCGTTTCAGCTGTCGGCTTCGCTTTCTTCTATGCTGCATTTGTTCGAAACCAAGATCCTGGAAAAGAATTTAAAGCTGGAAAAGCAATACGATGCGCGCATTCCGGAAGTGCTCATCGGTGACCCGGTGCGCTTGCACCAGATCATCCTGAACCTGGTAAGCAACGCCGTGAAATTTACTTCTGAAGGCAAGATCACGGTAGGCGTAAAAATGGTATCGGAAGACGCCGAAAAGGCAACCATTAAATTCTCCGTAACCGATACCGGTATTGGCATAAAACCCGAAAAACTGGGTCATATCTTCGACGATTTTCAGCAGGCTACCAGCGGCACTTCGCGTTTATATGGCGGTACCGGTTTGGGCCTGGCTATTGTAAAAAACCTGGTAGAACCCCAGGGCGGCACCATTACGGTAGAAAGTACGCCCGGCGATGGTTCTACTTTCAGCTTTACCCTGACCTTTCAGAAAACCGAAGATAAAGCCGAACTGGAACTGATCCCGGAAGTGGAACTGGAATCGGAGTTTAAAGATGCGCGCATTCTGGTAGTGGAAGACATTGCTTTGAACCAGCTGTTAATGAAAACCCTGCTCGAAGATTTCGGCTTTAAAATGGACGTGGCCGGCAACGGCCGCATAGCCCTGGAAATGCTGAATGACTGCGATTACGACCTGGTATTAATGGACCTGCAAATGCCGGAAATGAATGGTTTCGATGCTACCAAACATATCCGGGAAGAGATGAACTGCAACGTGCCGATTATTGCGCTAACCGCCGATGTAACCACCGTGGACGTAGAAAAATGCAAGGCCGTGGGCATGAACGATTATATTTCCAAACCCATAGACGACAAACTGCTTTACAGCAAGATCATAAAATTCCTGAAGCAGCCGGGCTTTAAAAAAGCAGGCATCAAGAACAAGGAAGATCTGCAAACGCGGCCGCTGAAATGCGTGAATTTCGATTACCTGAAACGGATCACGAAAAATAATAAGCGCATGATGGAAATGATCGGTTTATACCTGGAAGAAATTCCGCAGCTGGTGCAAACCATGAAACAGGCCATTGCAGACAAAGATTGGGAAAGCCTGAAACTCTCCACGCACTCCCTCATCCCGACGTTCTCGACCATGGGCATTAACCCGGAGTTTGAAGACATGGCCAAAGCCATTCAGGCGCTGGCCGGTAACCTGATCGCTGAAAATGCGGGGCAGGAGGTAAGCGACGAAACCATGATGATGCTCACGACTTTGTACCAGAAAATAGAAACGGTATGCTTTCAGGCCGCAAAAGAGCTGGAAGAAGAAATGCTGAAGCTGGCCGAATTGGTGTAAAGCTGAAGTAATTTAAAAGTAAAATCCCGCAGGTTCAGTTTCTGAAGTTGCGGGATTTTTTTGTTTGATTAAAGTAGGAATATTGTTTTGATTAACCGACCTGTTAAGTTGTCCGTAGGTGTTAAGGTATAAACCAAGAAATCACGATGGCTGATTATAAAGTAGAGAAAATTAAGGTTCCAAAATTTGAGGAAAGCCAAGGTTTTTATACTACGAAGGAACGAAGTTTATTAATGGCCAAAATTAAAGGCAAGAACACTAAACCTGAATTAGCTTTAAGAAAAGGATTATGGAACGCAGGTTTTCGTTATAGGGTCAATTATTCGAAATTGCCTGGAAAACCTGATATGGTTAGCAAGAAATATAAAGTTGCCATTTTTGTTGATGGTGAATTTTGGCACGGATATAATTGGCAAAAAGAAAAAAAGAGCATTAAAGCCAACAGCGGTTATTGGATTCCTAAAATTCAGCGGAATATGCAGCGTGACCAGGAAAACAATGAGAAGTTAGAATTGTTAGGATATAAAGTATTTCGGTTTTGGGAGCATGAAATACGAAAGAACCTTAATGGTTGTATTGATCAGATTTTTAATTTTATTCGAAGTTCGACTAAGTAAACTTATTTTCCTGAAGCAATTTCAATCTTTAAGCTTGGATCGGTTTCATATTTATCAATTATTTCATTATAATTTTCTATCAGTTTTTCAATGTGGGCCTGCCGGGAATCCTTATCAAACCAACTTCTCTCGTGAATATTGGAAACAATGAACTGGTAAAAATCAATAATATCGATCCGATCTTTGATATTTAAATCAGCAGCTATTCCTTCTGCAATCAGTACGCCGCTGTCTAAGGTAACTATTAGTGGTTTACGGTTGGCATTTAGGTTTTCCCGACACTTGTTCAGGAGGCTTTCGGTCGGTCTTGTCGTTACATGAATACTAACTTCGCCAATATCGAAATCGCCTGTTCTTCCAATTTCCTGATCGTTGTTGCTGGAGCAATTATGGATTACTGTTTCATTTCCTTTTATAAGTTCGAGCTTAGCCCCAACCAAGTGTTGAAGCATAATGCCTAAATATCTTACGCCTACAACCTGGCGCTGTCTTTCTAATGCCTGCGTGGTCAGATTTTGAATAATAGATTTAACGCTCTGCGATGAATCAAGATTTAAAGTAAAAGGAGCAGCATCAAAATAGTTTCGGACTTTCTCTACCCAGAAAGCTTCAATTTCCTCCCAGTCTATACTATTGCCGGCTTCGTAAGCGGAATTCAGGAAAGCCATATAAGCTCTCATGTTTTCAATGCTTCCTCTGCTAGTTCTGGCACCTTCGCTTGCTAAGATTCGTTCAATGCCATGCTCTTTTAAAATCTTCTTTAAGTTCGGACCGCCAAGCCCTTTTACCTGACCGCCTTTTTCGGTTAAGAAATCTTCAGGTCTTAAAGGAAAATTTAAATTTCTAAAAGCATTGGTGAGCTGAACAGCTACGCTTAAAGGGCCTTTGGTATTGAAATTGTTGCTTTTATAGAATTCCTCAAGAAGCTCTTTCATAGGGTATTTGTTCAGTGATTTCAAGTTCACGACGATTGTTTCCTGTTGCGTTATATGCTAATACCCGTTCAAACATATTTGTAGCTAAATGATGAACTACTGGTACTGCAACGCCGTCACCTACCAAGTGGTAAGCATCATTATATTTGGCTGGTAATTGGTAATTATCGGGCAGACCCATTAGTCTTGCACCTTCCCTTGGAGATAGAAGCCTTGATTTAACTTGTTTGCCTTCTACGATTAATATTATTTGTCGTGAAGATCCGCCCCCAGGAGTTCTCAAGCAACCCGAAATTTGATCGAAGCGGACTTCGGCTCGCTGTTGGCTTTTTCCGTCTTTATCTTTCCGGGTTCTTCTATAAATACCACCCACAGTTTTTTTGCCCGAAACCATAGCGTTTTTCACTTTTGCCAAGTTAACAGGCGACATTAAATCCAGCAGATTTTGAGTTTCTTCAGGTGAATGCCAGGTTACTCCAAGAGGCTCATCTTCAATGATATCAATGAAGTTTTTTTTCCGCTTTGCGGGGAAAGGCAGATGCCACCAAACCCAGTTCTGTTTTATGGCAACCGGAAGCTTTTTATAAGAAGCAACTAAGTTATCAGGATGCCAGAGACCATTAAAGTAATTCGTGGTAAGCTCTTTCGGAATTGTAATATCTTCCCGAATGCCAATTACAAAAAGTCGTTTCCGTGATTGTGGCACAAATAATTGGGCATCCATCACAATTGCTCCGAATTTATAATTAAGGTTTGCAAATGCTCCGGCTATAGCCGCGAAATCGTTTCCCTGATTTGAGGTAATAGCGCCTGTAACGTTTTCCAGAACCACTATTTTAGGCGAACGGTTTTCTGAGGATAACTTTGTCATCAAAGACCAGAAGTGCCAGAATGTTCCGGATCTGGTTTTGTTCTCATTTTCAGGTGTTCCTAATCCATTTCCATTCCCGGCGAGGGAAAGGTCCTGGCAAGGAGAGGAAGCCCATGCAAGATCAGCACAACCTGGCAATTGAGTCGCGTTAATATTAGCTATATCATCAATTACTAGATCTTCGCTGCCCCAATTCTGTTTATAGGCTTTTCCCTTCATTTCATCGAAGTCATTCGCGAAACTACAATTCCAGGTATTTCCCAATCCTGAACGAGCCATGCCGCCACCAGCGAAAAATTCATAGAAAGTAGGCAAAATCAAATTCTTTTAAAGGTAATAAAATCTATAAGCAATATAGTTTGACCTATGCTTAGGTGAACCATAATCTACGTAAATTTAAAAAGAGTTTTCAAACTTACCTGCCTCCTGAAAATATTTAAGTTACAAGAAGGCCTTTCTCTCGCAAATCCCCTCCCTGCAATCAATCACCCCCAAAACTGACAACCGTCATATTTCCCCCCAAGCCCCTGAAGTAATTTTGTAATGTTGGCTAAAGGCGGTTCCGGCCGGTAAAAACGGTATCGAAACGTACTGCAAAACCCCCGAAACCGCCTTTAGACCAACGC
The DNA here is from genome assembly GCF_016623615.1 of Adhaeribacter terrigena. GTDB lineage: Bacteria > Bacteroidota > Bacteroidia > Cytophagales > Hymenobacteraceae > Adhaeribacter_A > Adhaeribacter_A terrigena. Next base: position 61,344 of record NZ_JAEHFX010000003.1, read on the forward strand.
TAACCGCAAAACCGCTTCGGCCATGAACATTATCTTTCTTTTGATCTGCGTCAGCTTAATGGTAGCGATCATCTTTCTGGTCGCGTTTCTGTGGGCGGTGCGCTCCGGCCAGTACGAAGACGATTATACCCCGTCCGTGCGCATGCTCTTCGACCAGGAATTAACCAAACGCAATACTACCATTAAACCAAACACCAACACTAAAGCAGACACCGCACATGTTAACTGAAGTTTCAAACCCTAAACCGGGGGTTTTAAGCGGCAAGATCGGAGACCGGATCAACACCCTCGAAACCTTCTATTACGACAACAAAATTGTCCGTAATTTTGCCTGGGCCACCATTTTCTGGGGCCTGGCCGGTATGCTCATCGGCGTGATCGTGGCATTCCAGCTGGCTAACCCCGATGTGAACATGGGCAACCAGTATACTACCTTCGGGCGGATCCGTCCGCTGCACACCAATGCCGTAATTTTCGCCTTCGTGGGGAACGGTATTTTCATGGGCGTTTACTACTCGCTGCAGCGTTTATTAAAAGCCCGGATGTTCTCCGATGTACTCAGCAAAATTCACTTCTGGGGCTGGCAATTGATCATCCTTTCGGCCGTAATTACGCTGCCATTAGGTTACACCACTTCCAAAGAATACGCGGAACTTGAGTGGCCAATCGATATTGCCATTACCTTGATCTGGGTGGTTTTCGGCTGGAACATGTTCGGAACAATTGTAAAACGCCGCGAGCGCCACATGTACGTAGGGGTTTGGTTTTACATTGCCACGTTCTTAACGGTTGCGGTGCTGCACATCGTTAACTCTTACGAAATTCCGGTTACCTTCATGAAAAGCTACTCGGGTTACGCCGGGGTGCAGGATGCGCTGGTGCAGTGGTGGTATGGCCACAATGCGGTTGCGTTCTTCTTAACCACGCCGTACCTGGGCATGATGTACTACTTCCTGCCAAAAGCCGCGAACCGTCCGGTTTATTCCTACAGACTTTCCATTATCCACTTCTGGTCGCTGATCTTCATCTACATCTGGGCTGGTCCGCACCACTTATTATATACTTCCCTGCCAGACTGGGCACAAAGTTTAGGTGTAGTGTTCTCCGTAATGCTGATCGCGCCAAGCTGGGGCGGGATGATCAACGGCTTGTTAACCCTGCGGGGCGCCTGGGATAAAGTGCGCGAAGAACCGGTACTGAAGTTCATGGTAGTAGCGGTTACCGCTTACGGGATGGCAACTTTCGAAGGTCCGATGCTTTCTCTGAAAAACGTGAACGCCATTGCCCACTTTACCGACTGGATCGTAGCGCACGTACACGTGGGTGCCCTTGGCTGGAACGGTTTCTTAACCTTCGGAATCTTGTACTGGTTAGTGCCGCGCATTTTTCAAACCAATCTGTATTCTAAGAAACTGGCAAATGCGCACTTCTGGTTAGGTACTTTGGGTATCATTTTCTACGCGGTTCCCATGTACTGGGCCGGTTTCACCCAGGGCTTGATGTGGAAACAATTCGGCGAAGGCGGCGTGCTGCAATATGCCAACTTCCTGGAAACCGTGCTGCAGATCGTGCCTATGTATTACCTGCGCGGTATTGGTGGAATCCTGTATCTGAGTGGAGCTTTCATCATGCTGTACAACGTCTACAAAACCGCCAAATCCGGTAGCCTATTAGCCAACGAAGAAGCCGAAGCGGCACCGTTAATGCCGGCCACCGTTGGTCAGCACCACGACAGCCACTGGCACCGGATCATCGAGCGCAAGCCGTTCCGCATGGCCATCTGGGCAACTGTAGCCATCTTAATTGGTGGCCTGGTAGAAATGGTGCCAACGTTCCTGATCGACTCCAACGTGCCGACCATTGCCAGCGTGAAACCATATACTTCCCTGGAATTACAAGGCCGCGACCTGTACATAAAAGAAGGTTGCGTGAACTGCCACACCCAGATGATCCGTCCGTTCCGCTCAGAAACTGAACGCTACGGCGAATACTCGAAAGCGGGAGAGTTCGTGTACGACCGTCCGTTCCTGTGGGGCTCGAAACGTACCGGTCCGGACTTGCACCGCATCGGGCAGAAATACCCGCACAGCTGGCACTATAACCACATGCTCGATCCAACTTCTATGTCACCGGGTTCTATTATGCCGGCTTACCCTTGGTTGTTCGAGCAGGATCTGGATATAGAAGATACCCCGGCCAAGATCAGAGCCATGCAGAGTATGGGTGTTCCGTATCCGGAAGGTTACGCCGAAAAAGCCAACGAAGACCTGATGAAGCAAGCGAAAGGAATTTCCGCCGACCTGGCCAAAGAAGGCATAGAAGTGAAACCGGAAAAAGAGATCGTAGCCCTGATCGCCTATCTGCAAAGATTGGGTACCGACATTAAAGTGAAAGAAGAACAGAAACGATAAAATTTGGCGGAAGAAAAACAGAAACCAGATCTCAGACTTACAAGGAAAATACCATCGCCTTCCTACGCGGTTAAATAAAAAAACCGGAGCAGGGCTACCAAAAAACGGTAGGTAAAACAAACTAAAAAGTCTGGATCTGGGATCTGAATTCCGAAGCTATTAAAGAGATAAAGAAATGTACAAGAACGTCTTACAGAGCATCACCGGAATCGAGATTTTCCCGCTGATCTCATTTGTCATATTCTTCGTGTTTTTCCTGGGTTTGCTACTGTACGTGGTATTATCCGATAAAAACCACTTAGCTACCATGTCGGAGCTGCCTTTGCAAAACGAAAACGAACCTCAATTCGGAAAAGAATTACTCCTATGAAAACGTTAAACAAAGTACTTTTTGCGGCCATAACCCTAGCGTTTTTCGGTGCTCCCGAAACGCAGGCCCAGCAGATAGACGGCAAAGCTATTTTCGAAGCCAACTGCAAAGCCTGCCACAGCATTACCGAAGACGTGGTTGGTCCGGCCCTGAAAGACATAGATAAACGCCGCGACGCCAAATGGATCAACAGCTTTGTAAAGAATTCCCAGAAAATGGTGCAGGCCGGCGATAAAGACGCGGTAGCCCTTTTCGAGAAATTCAACAAAGTGCCGATGCCTTCTTTCGAAAGCTCGCTGAAAGACGCCGACATCGAAGCCGTAGTCGCCTACATTAAAACCGAAAGCGAAGCCCCGGTGCAAGCCGAAGTTGCAGCGCCGCCAACCACCCCGGCCGACCCGAAAAACGGTACTGGAAATGAGGTGAAAAGTAGCTTTAGCTTAAAATCACTGCCGGCTACGGTTTTCCTCGGTATCCTGATCGCGGTATTCCTTTTAGGCCTGGTGGTGCTGTTCCTGATCATGACCTTTGTTTCCATGCTGCCGGTACTGGGAAGCTATTATAACCGTCCGGAAAATGCGCATTTGCCGATGGCGAAATTGGTTGGCCTGCTGCGCGGCGATACCAAATCCATTGTAGGCGAACACAAAGACGTGCTGATCGAAGACCACAGCTACGACGGCATCCACGAGTTCGACAACGACCTGCCGCCCTGGTGGAAATACAGCTTCTACGCCACCATCATTTTCGGGATTGCCTACATGCTGCACTACCACGTTTTTGAGACCGGTAAGCTGCAGGATGCTGAATACCAGGTTGAAATGGAACAAGCCGCCTTGCTAAGCGCCAACGAAGTAAGCGACCCGAATGCCAAAACTGATTTCAAAGTTCTGACCGAGGCTACGGCTTTAGAAAGTGGTAAAACCATCTACGCCCAAAACTGCGCTGCCTGTCACGGCAAAGCCGGCGAAGGTACTGTAGGCCCGAACTTAACCGACGAATTCTGGCTGCACGGCGGTGACGTTAACGACATCTTCAAAACCGTGAAATTCGGGGTAACCAGCAAAGGCATGGTAGCCTGGGATAAAAAGCTCAGCAAAGATCAGATCCTGGAAGTTTCCAGCTACATCCTGAGCCTGCAAGGCACTAAACCGGCCAACGGCAAAGCCCCGCAAGGCGAGAAGTACGAAGCGAAGAAGTAGTTTCTTTTAATTAGAAATTACGAATTATAAATTAGTTTATCAAAAGCTGCCAGGTGGAAACGCCTGGCAGCTTTTTGTTTTTAAGGATTAAGCGTTTTGAAACAAAGTCCCCCATGGAGAGGGTAGGGGAAGGATATGAGCATTGCTTGTTAAATCAAATTTGCGTCATTCTGAGCTTGTCGAAGAAACTATCTGGTACTCCTATGGAATTTAAGCGAAGCAATGAATTTCTTCAGCAGTTTCGGTACGCGTTAGTTCCCTCGCCTTCGCTCGGGATGACCTAATAAATATAAATTCAATGTCAACTGCTACCAAATTAATTGTCTTAAACAGCAGGCATATTTTCACCATTCAAAAATATGACGAAATGCATTTTTCTGAATGATCTGTAACATTCCGTTTCCCCGCAAACAGCGGGAACTTTGTAAGTGAAAAAAGGAAAAATTCAGGCTTTCAAAGGAGAATTACCAATTAAGAGCCAATTCCTGATTCTCCAATATTCATTCAAACCATCTCGCTGCCGGTGCGCACAACCGGAAAGTGAATATGAGCAATATAGTTGATACCGAAACTTACCGCGACACGATCTCGACGGTAGACAAAGACGGAAAAAGGGTATGGGTTTACCCGAAAAAACCGAAAGGCAAACTGTACAACTACCGCAAGCTGGTGAGCTATGGCTTTCTGGCTTTGCTTTTTATTGGGCCGTTCCTGAAAATTAACGGTTTGCCGGTGCTTATGCTGAATCTGGTAGAGCGTAAGTTCATCATTTTCGGAATGATCTTCTGGCCGCAGGATTTCTTTATTCTGGTGCTGGGTTTCCTGGCTTTCGTGGTTTTTATCATCCTGTTTACCATCGTTTACGGACGCGTTTTCTGCGGCTGGATCTGTCCGCAAACCATCTTCCTCGAAATGGTTTTCCGGAGAATTGAATACTGGATAGAAGGCGACAACAACAAACAGAAAGCGCTCGACCGGCAGGACTGGAATTTCGAAAAGATCTGGAAGAAAACCGCCAAGCACGCCATTTTTGTAGCTATTTCCTTCATCATAGCGAACACGCTTTTAGCTTATATCATTGGCGTAGAAAAACTCCAAGAGATCGTTACCGATAACCCGGCTAACCACTTAGGCGGACTGGCTTCGATGGCAATTTTTACCGGAATTTTCTATTGGGTTTTCGCCAGTTTCCGGGAGCAGGTTTGTACCATTGTTTGCCCGTACGGCCGTTTGCAGGGCGTAATGCTCGATAAGAAAAGCATTGTGGTGGCCTACGACTACGAACGCGGTGAACCGCGCGGCAAACTGCACAAAAACCAGGTGCGCACTGAAGGCGATTGCATCGATTGTAACCAATGCGTGCAGGTTTGCCCCACCGGAATCGACATCCGCAACGGCACCCAGCTGGAGTGTATTAACTGCACTGCCTGTATCGATGCTTGCGACAGTATCATGGACCTGATCAACAAACCGCACGGCCTGATCCGGTATGCTTCGGAAGAAGAGATTGCAGAGAAAAAGAAATTCCAGTTTACTACCCGTATGCGCGCGTACACCGCCATACTTGTAGTTCTGATGGGCGTTTTTGTAACCCTGCTCGTTACCCGCAAAAACATCGATGCGACCATTCTGCGCACGCCGGGCATGATGTACCAGAAAAAAGCCAACGGCAACATCAGCAACTTATACAACATTTCGCTCATCAACAAAACGAACGAAGCGTATCCGGTTACCCTGAAATTACTGGAACCACAAGGCGAAATTAAGATGGTAAGAAGCGGTTTAATATTGCCCGAACAAGGCATCACTGAAGGCGTTTTCTTTGCTGAAATTCCGAAAAGCGAGTTGCACAAAATAAATACCGAGATCAAGATCGGCGTATTCTCCGGCGAACAGCTTATTACTACTAAAACTACAAAGTTCCTGGGGCCGGCTAATTAAATTGCTGAATGGTTAAATTGTTGATTGTTAATTATTATAGAGTTTTTGGCTTAAAAGTCATAGCGTTTTATCCGGTCATCTCGACGAAAGGAGAGATATCTTCCAGTTGGTAAGAAGCCGGTATAAATGGTAGTGCTAACCTGCTAAGATCTTTCACTCGCGTTCGGGATGACGGATTGAAAAACATGACCAAATACTTTTTTACGGCTGACTAAACGCATTTCAAACGAAGAGTAGAAACCGGAATTTTGTATCAGTTACTATTGCAGATTTCAATTAACAATTAACAATCAGCAATTAAACAATAAAACCGCCGCACAGAAATGAATACCGCACAAACTTCACCTAAAAAAATTGCCTGGTGGCCCAGGTTCATCATTCTGGGTTACATCCTTTTCATTGCTTACATCGGCAACTTTGTAAGAATGGCCATGAGCTCCGATGTGGACCTGGTGAGTAAAGATTATTACAAACAGGAAATTGCCTACCAGCAACACATTAATACTGTTTCACAAACCAAAGCCAATAACGCTGATATTCAGGTTACGCTGGCAGAAGCCGCCGGCCAGTTAGTAGTAGCTTTTCCGGAGTTTTACGAAGGGCAGAAAGTAAGCGGCAAGATCAATTTCTTCCGGCCTTCCAACATGAAGCTTGACTTTGAAACCGCCCTGAATTTAAACGAGGCGCGGCAGCAATTCATCCCGGTAGATAAACTGGAAAGCGGACGCTGGAAAGTTCGGGTAAGCAGCGAAGTGAACGGCAAAAACTACTTCACCGAACAGATCATCACGCTGAAATAATCGCACGCATTTGAGAATTTAAATACGGGAAAAACATTTTCAAATTTTCAAATCTCCAAATTTTCAAATTAAAAAAATGATCTGGGCAGGATTTTTATTCGGCATTTTAGGAAGCTTCCATTGCGTAGGGATGTGCGGCCCGATTGCGATGGCGTTGCCAGTTGGCAGGGGAGCGGGCTGGCAGTTTGTGGCCGGCCGCCTCCTGTACAATGGTGGCAGAATCTTAACGTATGCCTTACTGGGTGGCCTTGCTGGTTTATTTGGTAAATCCTTGCAACTGGCCGGTTTTCAGCAAACCATTTCTATTGTTTCCGGTTTGCTTATTTTAGCCCTTGTAGTACTGCCATATTTCGGCGGAAGCAGGTTTACCACCTTTATCGGGTTCGATAAAGCGTTGCTAAAAGTACAAAGCTTAATGGCGAAGCAATTTCATAAAAACAGCACCGCTTCCATGGGCATTATTGGTATGCTCAACGGCATTCTGCCTTGCGGTTTCGTGTACATTGCGTTGGCCGGCGCAGTTAGTGTCCCTTCAGTAGGCGGCAGTATGTTGTATATGGCTTTGTTTGGGTTGGGCACGTTTCCGCTCATGTTCCTTTTAAGCCTTTCCGGAAAACTGGTGAAGCCTAATCTGCGCAAGTTATTCAAGAAAGCGGTGCCGTATGCGGCTACGTTTATGGCGGTGCTTTTCATTCTGCGCGGCCTGAATTTGGGCATTCCGTACCTGAGTCCGCAGGTTATTAAAACCGCCGAAAAAACCGAAATGGCCTGCTGCCATAAACCGGTAGCAAAACGCTAGGGTTTTAGTCTTAAAAACTACTTTTTCGTTTTCCGAATTTCATTTTAACCGCACCATACTTATGAAAAAGCTACTACTATTAACTGACCTTTCCGACGAAAGCGTGAATACCTACCGTTATGGTTTGCAACTGGCTAAAGCCTTGAAAGCGGAGATCATTTTATTGTATTGCTCCTCCGAAAAAGCGCTTACCATGACCGAGCAGTTCGGCTACCTTCAGAAGTTGCGCAGCTATGCCGACCGTTTTGCCCAGGCGGTAAAAGAAAAAGCCGGTAAATTACCCTCCGTGGAATGCTTTGTAACGGCAGGTGAACCGGTGAACGCGGTAGCTAAAATGGTAGAAACCATGCAGGTGGATCTGCTGGTGGCCGGTGACCGTTTCCTGGATAACCTGAAGTCGGAAACGCCGCTTCCCTTACAGCAATTGGTGCCTTGCCCGGCAATACTGGTACCGGAAGGGGTTACCCATAAAAAAATAAAGGAAATAGTTTTTGCTACCGATTTTACCGATCAGGATGTGGAGGTTGCCAAAGGAATCTGCAAGCTGGCCGAAGCGCTGAATGCCCACGTTTCTTTCCTGCATTTTTATCCGAAAAGTGAACGCGGTCGTCGGGCGCAGATTCTGCACAAAGGCGAAGAACTCACCGCGCAGCTTACCTGCAAAACCAGCCTGCATTTAATTGAAGAAGAAGACCTGCTGGAAGGCATGAACGATTTTGCCGAAAAGTACCGCGCCGATCTGTTTGTATTAGCAACCAAGGATACGCATCTGCTGCAGCAGTATTTCCAGAAAACCTACCGCAAAACCCAGGCTTACCATACCAGAGTACCACTGCTGAATCTGTACCAGGAACGAAATGCGCCTTGTTCTGCCAGCTGCTCGTTTTGCCATTCCGGTCATGAGCATAAGCACCAGGCGTTATCTGCGGTCCTTTAATAAGTTTACATACGGAAATTTATGTTCTGAATTTAAAACCCTCCTAAGCAAACAGGAGGGTTTTTTGTTTTAAAACGCTAGGGTTTCCGGCCTGAAAACTCTGAATAATTATATTCACGTTGGTAATTCATCCCCTTATTCAGGCAGTTCACCGGTAAAAAACAGCTTCTGAAATAATATTTTAACAGGTACCTTGTTTTGCATAGTACCTGTTAATAACTTTGCAGCGCTTAAATTACTTCTGAGCTCAGCATGCTGGCAACGCTGGCTAGGAAATTTGCATCTCTTAATCTGAAAACTATGAAAAAAATTACTAAACTTTTTTTGCTTTTATTTTTTATCTCGGTTACGAACCTGGTACTGGCGCAAAGCAAAGGCCGCATTTCAGGCAAACTGGTAGAAGCAGATGCAGGCATTCCGGTTGGTTTTGCTTCGGTCGGGTTGTTTGCTGCCAAAGATTCCAGTTTAATCAGCGGGGTGACTGCTGCCGAAAACGGGACCTTCACGTTCGAAAATCTAAACTTCGGAAATTATTATCTGTACGTAACGCTGCTTGGTTATGCGCCTAAAACGGTTCCAAACCTGGTGCTTTCAAATGCCAAACCCGAACTGCAATTAAATGCCGTAAAGGTAGTTTCCAACGCTAAAAAACTCAGTGAAGTGGAAATTGTCGCCCAGAAAGACCTGGTAGAATATGGATTGGATAAGCAGGTAATTAACGTAGCCAAAGATATTTCCAGTACCGGCGGCACCGCTTCCGATGCTTTGAAAAATGCGCCTTCCGTGGCCGTAGATATCGACGGCAATGTAAGCGTGCGGGGCAGTTCGAACGTAACGGTTTTGGTGGATGGCAAGAATTCCGGTCAGAACGCGCAAACCATTCTGAGCCAGACGCCGGCCAGTGCCATTGAAAGAATTGAAGTGATCACCAATCCTTCGGCCAAATACGATGCGGAAGGCATGGGCGGCATCATCAATATTATTCTGAAAAAGGAAAAGAAACCAGGGCTGAACGGAAACGTGATGCTGAACCTGGGCACGGCCGGTAATTACAATACGAGCCTTGGTTTGAATTACAACGTTAAAAAATTCAATTTCTTCGGCAATTACGATTTTAACCAGCATTCCCGCGACGGTTATTATCAGCTGCTCAGCTACCGGCAAAATAATTACCTGGAGCAGAACCAGACCAGCAGCCGCGTAGGCCGGTCTCATATTCCAAAGCTCGGGTTCGATTTTCAGCTTTCCACTAGTCAGACCATTACGCTTTCGGCCAAATCTTTTATAAATGATATGACGGAGAAAGAAGCGGTGCACAATATTGCCCTGGCCCGGGAGCCCTTATACTTTACCCGTTTTGGTAAAACAGTAAACGCCGTTGCGGCCACCGACCTGACTTTCAATTACCGGAAAACCTTTGCCGATAAAAGGCGGGAGTTTACAGCCAGTGGGGTTTATACCAACATAAATGGCCGTTTCGACCGGTTTATTGAACACCGGCCTACCAATGGAGCACGGGTGCCTTCCGGCGATGAATATTATCAGAATTTTCCCCAGGATTTTCACGTGAAGCCGCTGGTGGCGCAAATGGATTATGTGCACCCGGTGGGAGAGAAAGGCAAATTTGAAACCGGCCTGAAACATGCGCAGCGCGTGCTAACCAGCGAATTCCGGACCGAACAGGCCGGCGCGGGATATACGAACCTGACCATGATCGATTCGCTTTCCAATAAATTTGGTTTCGGCGATTATATAAATGCTGCGTACGCCAATTATGCGAATGCCTGGAAGAAACTGAATTACCAGTTCGGGCTGCGCGCCGAGCAAACCAATATCCGGATCAATAATTTTTCGGACGAAGACAAATATACCACGCAATACCTGGATCTGTTTCCGAGCGTTTTCCTGAGCCAGGAAATTGATGAGAACCGCAAGGTGCAGCTGAATTACAGCCGCCGCGTAAACCGTCCGAATTACGAAGCGCTGAACCCGTTTAAAAATTACACCGACCAATACAATGTGTGGAGCGGAAACCCGAAAATCAAACCCGAATACGTAGATTCTTACGAAGCCAGTTATGTGCAATTCTGGAAAAGCGGTTCGTTTACCAATACCGTTTTTTACCGCAACGTGCATAATTTAATTCAGCAGGTGCGCTACCTCGATCCTGCCCGGGAGCTGGTGGCTTACAATACGTACGTAAACCTGGACGATGCCAAATCTTACGGGCTGGAGATAAGCGGGTCGCAGGCATTGGCAAAATGGTGGAAACTGAGCGGCAACGTTTCGGCGTTCAATTACAAAGTTTCTGGCAAACCGCTGGGCGTGGAAGCCAACAGCGATAAATTCAGCTGGCTGGCGCGTTTTAATTCTAATTTTACGTTGCCCAAAGATCTTTCCGTGCAGCTTTCGGTGAATTACCGCAGTCCGCAGGCTTTGGCACAAGGCACCCGCGATGCCATTTACAACACCGATATAGCCCTGAAAAAAGATGTGCTGCATAAAAAAGGATCGATAACGCTGCGTGTGAGCGATGTATTTAATACGCTCCGCTATAATACCAGCATTACCAGCGAAGATTTTACCTACGACCTTTTTGCCAAACGCCAGACCCGCATTGCTTTTATCGGTTTTGCTTATCGTTTCGGAAATGAACAAGATAAACGCCGCCGGCCGGAGGTGAACAACGGCCCAGATGGCATGTTCTAAAATTTAATTTCCGGTTTAAAAACGCTATCCTTTTTAACGCAAAAAGGATAGCGTTTTTTTTGTTTTCAAGCATGAAAGTAAATAACGAAAACGCTTTATGTGCTGCGTTTTCACTTCGGATTTCGTAAACAGGAATTAATACTTTTTACGCCTGAAACCATAGCGTTTTAATTTCTGGCATCAGGTTTGAATTACGGGTAGCAGAACGCTTTGGGAAAATATTTTAAGGAGTGTTAAACCTTTTTAAACCCATTTAATCAAAGCTTCAGTTTTCGAAAACAAAATCATTACAAACAAACGGAATTAAAAAAACAAGCATATGAAAAAGGTAGCATTAGCCCTGGTATTTGGAATATTATCTATGGCAACAGTTTCTGCACAAACCACGCAGAAAACAAAAGTGAAAACAGAAGGCGGCCGTGATGCCAAACTGAATTACGAATTAAAACAGCAAGGGAAAAAAGATCATCAGAAACGCACCCCGCAGGAACGCGCTGACTTGCAGGCCAAACGTTTGCAGACGCAATTTAACTTAACCGATGCTCAGGCTTCTAAAATCCGGGAAATGAGCCTGGCCAAAGCCACGCAGATGCAGGCCCTTAAAGCCAAATATGCCGAAGACCGTAAAGCCATGGGTTCGGAAATGAAAACCGTGAGAAGCAACTGGGACAATGAATTAAAAAGCGTGCTGACGCCGGATCAATATGCGCAATACGAAAAAGACCGGGCAGCAAAAATGGCTAAGCGCAAAGAAAACCACGGCAAACGTAAAGGTCAGACAGGCGAGCACAAAGGTAAAATGAAATTTAAAAACGGAGAGAACGCTGGTCGTGAAAAAAGAAAAATTGAACTCAACGACTAAGTTTTGAAAAGGTAAAGTGCATAAAAAAACCGGCCCCGTAAGGTCGGTTTTTTTATGCACTAAAAGTTGAATTTATTTCTTTTTGGTACTCCGTTTGGTTTTGCCTTTTGTGGTTTTGCCTTTTGTGGCTTTGGTTTTTTTAGGCGCTTTCTTTACTGTTTTTTTAGCGGTGTCGGTTAGTAACCCGGAAACAATGCCGGTTACTACCCCAAGCGCAATTTCGGAACCGTGTTTTTTAATGATCCGCCCTATTTGTTTGGTTAATTTTTTTCGGGTTTTTGGTTTTACTTTTGCCATTGTTTTTCTGAGTTAGTGTTGCCGTTCTTATACCCCTTTGCCGGAAAAACGTTGAAAGCTGAAAACAGTTTTTGGCCCATAAGCCATACCGTTTTTTTTCATACGGCCGAATTGCCTAATTTTGAACCAATGTATACAAGAGAAGAAGCATCCCAGCTCCGGCAGAAATTCTGGACCACTTTCGGGCAGTATATGGCGCCTGTGCTCTCGGCCGAGGGGTGGCGTGTAAACTGGATTAATTACAACACCCGCCTGAAACACGTTTATTTCCGGATGCAGGCCGATAAAAAAGAAGCTTCTATTGCCATTGAAATTACCCACCAGGACCCGGAATTGCAGGAATTATTTTTTGAACAGTTCCTGGCCCTTAAAACCCTGCTGCACGATACGCTGGGCGAAACCTGGAATTGGGAATTACACGGCACCGACGAACTGGGCAAAACCGTATCGCGGATCTATACCGAGCTGAAGCCGGTAAACGTTTTTAACAAGGAAGACTGGCCGCAGCTCATTTCCTTTTTTAAGCCCCGTATTATTGCATTGGACGCTTTCTGGAACGATGCTCAGTATAGTTTCGAAGCGTTGAGATAGCCTGATTATCAGTTTCAAGAATTAGGCTATTTACGAATTTTCAGGTAATTATCTTCAGTTTGTATTTGTTTGTTACTAAACATTGTACGAACTTTGCATTCTAGTTTTTTATTATTTTTCCTATATTGTGGAAACTCTTTTAAATCCGGCTACCATGTTTACCTACGAGGTAAGAGGCGATGTGATACTGGCAAGCTGGAACGATAACCTGAGCGCAGAATCTAAAGCATTTTTAGATTCTATTAAACACCTCATTCAATTTGCCTCTGAGCGAAACCTGAAAAAGATCTGCATCGATTCCGGGAAACCGGCAGGAGGCGTGCTGACGGAAGACGTAATGCATTTATTGCAAACTTCGATCGTGAAAATAGAAGTTGATAAGATCGCCTTGCTCGAATCCTGCGATTTTCACTGGGACAATAATCTTTATCAGTTCCTGCAATACCTTAAAACTTATCTGCAGCTGGGTTTCCAGATACGGTTATTTACCAATAAAAAAGGCGCACTCGAATGGCTGGGTGCCATCTAAACGAGTTTTGACCGGACAAAACATAGCGTTTTACCAGGTTGTCTGATCCTCGTTTTCCGCTGACGTACTTTTCCCAAAACCGGTTCTGGAATTATAAGGCGTGCCGCGGCCTTCGAGGTGGTTTTGAATATCGCGGTAAAATTTTGCTTCGTCCAGGCGCATAAATTCCAGCCACATTTCCTGGTCTTGTTGCGTCATGCGGTCGGTTATATGGCTAAGTTGCAGGCCTTCGCGTGCTGAGATCAGTTCCTGCAGATACGGGTCCGATTCGAGCAGAAGTTTGATCCTGATCCGGAAATAATCATTTAATTCAAGGTACCTCTCAGCATTCCATTCCCAAAATTCCGGTTTCATCATGATCTTTCTGCGGCTTTAAAGGTATTACGAAAAAGTTACCCTGCTTAGTTATGCCCGGCAGCTTTTAAGGGCTCCAGCAAATAAGTCAGGCCGTTCAGTTTTATTTCATAGATGGTAGCCAGCTGCATGCCCAGTTTACCTTCCGGAAAGCCTTTGCGCCCAAACCATTCCAGGTAGGAAACCGGCAGGTCGCAGAGCAGCACGTTCTTATATTTTCCAAACGGCATCCGGTTCTTTACTAATTGGAGCAGAATTTCAGATTCGGGTTGCAAAGCGGTGTGTTTTTAAAGGGTACGTATTCCGAAGATATTGATAAGGGATGGCTTTTCCTATTGGACAGACGGGTTTTTATTGGTTTTACAAAACGGAGTAAGGTGATTTTCCGGGCATAAAAAAAGGCCAACCATTTTCAGATCAGCCTTTTTTATTTCGGGTTTGGGAGAATTACGCTTCGATGCATGCTGGTTGAAAAGTTTTATCCTGGAGGGTCAATTGGTAAAAGTCAGCTTTTTCTGCGTTGTAAAAAGCCTGGTATTCTTCTTCGGTGAGTTCTTCACGCAGGGCAATGTGGAATTTTGTGAGTTCCGGGAAAAGATCGTTCCGTTCCCGGCGTTCATGCAGGCAACTGAGGTTAAAATCATAGAAATTTTTTTGTGCATTCATAAATAAAAAAAGGGTTAAAGGGTTAAAATATTGGAAAAACCAACGGAAAGATAACATACTTATTTAAAGCGTATTAAGTTGTTTTTTTTCCTTGATAAATATTCTATTTTACTTAAATTCGCCTTAACATCAGATTTTGCCCTGAAAAAAAATGCCCAACCGTGGTTTTTTTTCAGGCTTGGGCCGGCATTAAAAATAAACCATTCGGGCTATATTTCGTTTTTGCAAAGTTGACAGGTTTTTAAACGGCAGCAGGCCGCTGATATTGTTTTGCAGGGAAGAAAAATGCTGGTTTACAGAAAATTACGAATCCTTACATATTGATCATTTTTTACACACTTTTACTAACCATTCAAAACTATGATCCGAAATTTTAACTTAAAAACCACCCTTTTTGTCGGTGCGCTGGCCCTTACATTCGTAGCCTGCGACCGGGCTCCGAAAGGCGATAACGCTACTATTACCGAAGAAAAAGCAGCGGCTGAAGCCACCGGGCAAACTTTTGTGGTAGATACTACAGATTCGCACGTGCGTTTTACCGGCCACGGTGTGGGTAAAAACCATCCGGGCAAGTTCCGGCTTTCTTCCGGCACTGTGGCAGTGGCCAACGATCATATAACGGGCGGCGAATTTGTGATCAATATTCATTCCATGGATCTGGAGGAAGAAGGGGAGATGTTCGATAAAAAGCTGCACCCGCATTTAATGAGCGGCGACTTTTTTGACGCCGATAAATTCCGGACCGCTAAATTCGAGATCACCAAAGTAGAACCGTATAAACCCAACGATAAAGATACGTCGCTGGTAGAAGGGGCTAATTTTAACGTGAGCGGCAACCTGACTTTAAAGAATGAAACCAAGAATATCACTTTCCCGGCCCGCGTTGAGCTGGACGGCGACAGAATAAAAGCCAAAGCTAATTTCGATATCGATCGCCGCCAGTGGCAGATGAATTACGGCAACGATAAAACCTTGGGCGATAAATTTATTTCCGAAACGGTAAACATTGAGCTCGATCTGAAAGGCAGAAGACAGTAATTTCTGTCAGAGTATTTTTGCTGATTTTCCGGTAAAAAAGGCTATGCTTTTAAGCTGAAAAACTAACCGGGAAACACGTGTAAAAAAGGCTTCTTCTCTTTACAAATTGTATAGAGAAGAAGCCTTTGCTTTATTAAGCGTATCTTTGCCAGGCGTAAGCACTTTTTTACCTTCAAACCCTACCGTTTTTCGCATGAATTTTTCCTCTCTTGGTTTAGCTGCCCCTTTGCTGAAAGCTATTAAAGAACAAGGTTACGACCAGCCTTTCCCCATTCAGGCACAAGCGATTCCGGCCATTTTAGCGGGCAACGACGTGTTGGGAATAGCCCAAACCGGTTCGGGAAAAACGGCAGGTTTTGCCTTGCCGGTTTTGCAGCAGCTGCAGTTTAAACAGGAAGCGAAAAACCGCTACATCCGGGTGTTGGTTTTGGTGCCTACGCGGGAGCTGGCCTTGCAAGTGGCCAACGTTTTCCGGGGTTTCAGTACGTATTTAACGCGCCGGGTAAAAACGCTGGCCGTGTTTGGCGGCGTTAGCATAAACCCGCAGATGATGGCCCTGAGCGGAACCGAAATTCTGGTGGCCACGCCTGGTCGCTTGCTCGATCTGCTGGAAAGCAACGCTTTGCAGCTTTCAGAGCTCGATACGCTGGTACTGGATGAAGCCGATAAAATGCTGAGCCTGGGTTTTGCCGAAGAGATGGAACGCATCTTTGCCTTATTACCAGCCAAACGGCAGAACCTGCTCTTTTCGGCCACGCTTGCCGACGATGTGCAGGCCATAAAAGCCAGAATGCTGCGTAATCCGGTAGTTATTTCGGCGGAAGAAAAGCTGGAAGAAGGCGATGCGCTGGAACTGATAAAACAAGTGGCTTACCGGGTGAGTCAGGAACGGAAAGGGCCGTTTCTGCGCTACCTCATCAAACACGAAAATATGCAGCAGGTGCTGGTTTTTGTGTCGAGCACGCGTAACGCCGATAACCTAGTAGTGAAGCTGAAAAAGAACGATATTGATGCCATGGCCATGCACGGCGAAAAAAGCCAGGGGGCGCGGGTGGAAGCCTTGCGCCGGTTTAAAGCAGGTCAGGTGCGGGTACTCGTAGCGACCGATCTGGCTTCCCGCGGCATCGATATTCAGTTTCTGCCTTTCGTGATCAATTACGACCTGCCGCGTTCGCCGAAAGATTACGTGCACCGCATTGGCCGTACGGGCCGGGCCGGCGCTACCGGCGAAGCTATTTCCCTAATTACTCCGGAAGACGAGCATCACTTCAAAATCATTCAGAAGAAAATGGGTAAAACCGTAGAAATGCGCGAAACTGACGAAGTGAACCTGCACGGGGTTTAGTTGTTCGTTGTTCGTTGTTCGTTGTTCGTTGTTCGTTCAATTTTTGGGAATACAAGTTACGAAGAAATCGAATGCAGCTAACTTTCGATCATTATTCGCGCTACATTTCTCTTTTCAGAAGGATACAAATAGTATTTTAAACTCCCTGAGAGCGAGTACTATAGGTTCAAAGGCTTATAAAAGTATACTGTAGGGATTATACCGGAGTGTTCTTTTTAACAACGAAAAGCGGTTGAAATACTTTTTTACCTGGAAACCATAGCGTTTTCATTTCAAAATAAAGGCTGATCGTATTCGTTGTAACTTTACTTTTAATACTGTCGCCTAAACCTTAATTGCTTCCAATCATGACCAGACAAACCAGGATCATTTTATTAACAGTGGCGGCGGCTTTGCTCGTTTGGTTTACCTGGGATGCTTTCAGCCAGCCGGGCGTGCAGGATCTGCAGGGCGGTTTTGAGGAAGTGGCAAGTTACCGGAATGAAAATAATACCGGACCGATCATTCGGGTGTATGCTGTAACGGTGGCCGCTCCTGAAAAAGCGGAGATGGAAGCGTACGGAAACTACATGCCGCACACCAAGTATGGAAATACCAAAGTTTTTTTCTTCTCAAAAGATAAGTCTTTTCCGAAGGAGGTTTTACCCGGGGAAGAAAATTTTCCGGCGGAATATCAGAAAAACGTAATTGCCCGTTACGAAAAAGATGCGATGGGCCAGGTTAACTTTAAAAAGTTCTGAGCAAATGGAAGTGCATTATCAGCTGCCGAGGAATTAGAAGCTAACACATAAATAAATATCCGTAGCAGTTGCGAAATTGTTCCTGTCATTGTTCTGGAAAATCCCCGTAGCGTAGGGTTTAAACCCTACGCTACGGGGATTATTTATATGAGCAGAATTTTCTTATCATACTTTTGAAAGCAAAAACCATAGCGTTTTTAGCCGCAAAATAAAAAGCCAGCCTGAAATTTCGGGCTGGCTTTTTTATTTTGAATTAGAATTCCGTTTAAATATAAACGGAATGCAAAGTGCTTTTTATGGTAAAAACGCTATCGTTTTATGGCCTGAAAGTCGGTGCCTTACTTTTGTTTCTGGCCCTCTTTTTCCAGTTTTGTTTTTTCTTTTTCCTGCTTTTTAAAATAGCCTCTGAACAGGAAATTAGATTGCAGGGCTTTCATGTTTTCGTCCAAGGTAGCGGAGCTTTTATCGAGGTTGCTCATGGTGTTTTTCAGCTGCGAGGCAAATTCCGGATCGTTGATCAGCACGCCCATCGCATTGTCTTTCTGTTCCAGTTTTTCGCTGGCCTGTTGCAGGTTTTGCGCCATTTGAGTAGCGGCAGTAGTCGTTTGGTTTAGTTGCAGCGACGAGGCTTTTATGCGGTTAAAAACGATGGTATCGGTCAGTAACTGGTTAGCCAGCCCATCTTTGCGGTTCAGTTTCTGGCTGAACTGGGCAATGGCCTGCGAAGCCTGGTTGCTGGTTTCCGAAACTTTGTGCAGGTTGTTTACAATAGCGTTAAATTTTTCGGCCATTAAAGAATCGCTTAGCAGTTTGCCGGCCGGACCTTTGCCTTCCACCATTTGCCTGCTCAGGGTTTTAAAATCGGAAGTGATGCTGAGCAGGTTTTGGTTATTCTCCTGCAGCGTAGCCATAATGGCGTCGGTATCGGTGGTGCTTTCAACCTGCAGCTGATCATTGTTTTCTATGGCCGGCGCCTGCGCGGTGCCGCCTATCACTTCAATGATCTTGTTGCCGATGAGGCTTTCGGAGCCCAGGCGAACTTTGGCATCTTTGCGGATAAACTGCTGCGAGGCTTCTTCTATGTTCATGGTTACGCGCACCTGTTTGTTGCCGGTAAGTTGTATCTCTTTCACCGTACCGATCTTTACGCCCGAAAACCAGATATTATTTCCCACTTTCAGCCCGGAAACATCCTTGAAAACGGCTATGGCCTGCACACTATCTACAAAGCGTTTTTGTTGACCGCCCAGCATAAAAATAGCCGCTACCAGAATAGCAAGGGCCAGGGTTATAAAAATGCTGACGAGCACAAAACGTTTACTTTCTTCGGTCTTCATTTAATCAATAAAATTGTAGTTATAAAAAGCCTGCACGCGTTCATCATCCGTACTGAAAACTTCGTCAAAAGTTCCCTGCCGCTGAAACTGTCCGTCGAGCAGCATTACCAGGCGGTCGCCGGTTTCGCGGGCGCAGGTAAGGTCGTGGGTAATGATAATGGATGAGGTGTTGAAGCGCTGCTGCACGGCATTGATCAGGTTGTTTATTTCCTGGCTGGTAATGGGGTCGAGGCCGGCGGTAGGTTCGTCGTAGAGCATAATGTCCGGCTTCAGAATTAAGGTGCGCGCAATGCCAATGCGTTTGCGCTGCCCACCCGAAAGTTCCGAAGGCATCTGATCGGCAGTTTGCCCCAGGCCTACGGCTTCAAGCACAATATTAATAAAGCTGTTTACCTGTTTCTGGGTAAGGCTGGGATCATGGCGTTTGAGCGGAAATTCGAGGTTTTCCTGCACCGTCATGCTGTCGTAAAGCGCGCTGTTCTGAAACGAAAAGCCTACTTTTAACCGCAGGGCATTGAGCTCTTTACGGTTAATTTTGTCCACATCTTTTCCCAGCACGTTCACGCTGCCGGCATCGGGCCGGAGCAGACCCGAAATGATCTTGATCAGCACCGATTTTCCGGTTCCTGATTTTCCTAACACCACCAGGTTTTCGCCCCGGTAAAGGTCCAGATCTACGCCTTTGAGCACTTCAAAATCGTCGAAAGCCTTGTACAAGCCCCGGATGGAAATTACTTTATCCTGATAATCTATTACAAATCGTTCTTTCCGCATCGTTCTTCAGCTTACATGTTTCGCAATGCCCCGATGATCTGCAACGAGATCAGCTCTTCCAGAAAAACCAGGATAATGGCCGTAACCACCGACGAGTTGGCCGCTTTGCCTACGCCTTCGGTACCTTTGGAAGAATAATAGCCTTTATAGCAACTGATCATGCCAATGGTATAACCAAAAACAACCGATTTTATAATGGAAGAAAACAGATCGAGAAAGGAAATGGCGTCGAAAACCTTCACCATAAAGGTAATGAAACTGGTTTGTTCGTTCGCACTTACGTTCATATAAGAGCCCAGCAAACCAACCAGCACGGTATAAAGCATGAGCAGGGGCACCATAAGCGTAGTAGCCAGCACCCGCGTAACCACCAGGTACTTAAACGGGTTGATGGCCGAGACTTCCATGGCATCGATTTGTTCGGTTACCCGCATCGAGCCCAGTTCGGCGCCGATATTAGAACCCACCCGGGCGGCCGTAATAATGGAGGTTACCAACGGCGCCAGCGCTCTTACAATGGCAATGGAGATAAGCGAAGGCAGCCAGGAGGTAGCACCAAAAGTTGCCAGCGAAGGCCGCGATTGGTTTGTGAATACCACCCCGATTATAAAACCGGTTAAGGTAATAAGCGGCAGCGACCGAACCCCGACTTCATAAAATTGGTTCAGCACTTCCCTGAATTCGAAAGGGCGCGAAAACATCTCCCGGAAAATGGAGGCGTTGAATATGTACACTTTATGAAGATCCAGAAAAGCCTTGTCGATTTTTCTGGAAATAAGGAATTTCCGGCGCGGCGGGTCGTTTGTTTGATCCATGAACGGGTTTGTAAATCCAGGCCTGTATTTTACAGGTAGCAACAGGAAAGTCTGAGGGTACTTTTTTAGCCAATCTGCCTACCGTTTTACCTGTCCGGTAAACAAAGATACGTAATGCTGGCCTGTAACCTTACGCAATATTACGGTTTAATGATACATGCAAAAATCATTTGTTAGATAACATTTCGCTGGAACACTACCGGCAATTCTTTAAGTTACCTGGGTTTCGAAGCCGGGTGATTGTGCTTTGAAATATGCTTTGAAACGAAAGGTGCAAAGATATAAAAAATATTTTTAGTTCTGTATTTGCAGAACCAAAAGAACCTTGCTAATTTTGCGCCCGGTTTAAAAATCTGTAGTTCTTACATAAAAATTTTAATAGAATGTTAACCAAAGCATTAGCCCTCAGAAAGGAAATTGCCCACCTGATAAGCGCTAAAAAGAAAGTAAAGGTATCGAAACTTAATCACAACACCTTCAGCGCGCTCGGCTTCGATGAGCTGGATGTAGTAGAAATGATCCTGGAAGTAGAAAAGAAGTACCACCTGGTAATTCCGGATGAACTTCCGCTAAAAACGATCGATGATTTTGTACAGTTCGTGGGTTCGCCGGAATTAAAGCAAGCCAGCTGATAACCGCTTACTTGAGTTTTCGCGGGCAAAAGCATAGCGTTTTTTATTGATACAAGCTGTTGTTTCAGGGAAAATTTAAAAAGATAATGCAGCAATTTCCAAGGAAATAAATTTAGTTCTCAAAATTATGAACTAAAGAAACTAAACACTACCTTTGCAACGTTAAGCTCACAGAAAGGAATAATAATGCTATTAACAGAGAAACAAAAAGGGCTGATCGAGAAGATCGGGATCGTAACGGAGCGGGAAGGGATGCAGCCGGCCGCCGCCCGGATCGTGGGCTTGCTCTACGTTGCCGATAATCCGGAGCTCACTTTCGAAGAAATTGTGCAGGCCCTGCACATCAGTAAAAGTGCGGCCAGCAACGCCCTTAACCTGTTGCTGCAAACCAACCGCATTGAGTACACTACTTTTTCTGGCGACCGGAAGCGTTATTTCCGCATTAAAGTGGCCAACTGGCGCGAAGGTTTTGCTAAGAAAATGGAAGACATGACCAGTTTCAGCCAGGTGCTGCAGGAGGTGCTGAATGAAAGAAACCCGGAAACGGTAGAATTCAATAAGAATCTGGCGGAACTGGCCGATTTTCTGAAGTATGTGAATAACCAGTTGCCTGGTCTGCTGGAAAACTGGGAGAAGATGAGAAAGGGCCAATAGGTTCTTTTTTTAGCTGTTGTTGGTTCTTTTAATTCAGAACCAACAATATATTATAAACCAATTAGTTAGATTAAACAATAAATATAACACTTGTGAAAAAGAAATTTATAGCGTTCGGCCTCCTGCTTTCCCTTGCCGGTCCGGCGTTTTCTCAAAGCCAGAGTGCTCCGGTTCCGCTTACCTTGCAGGAATCAGTAAAATATGCGCTGCAAAATAACGAAGCCGTTAAAAAAGCTTACCTGGATGAAAAAAGTGCTGCCTACAGAATAAAAGAAGTAACCGGCTCGGGCCTGCCCCAGCTGAATGCAACCGGAACGCTCACCATGAACCCGGCACTGGCTACCCAGCTCTTGCCCGGTGAACTTGCCGGCGCTCCCGGTACCATGATCCCCGTACAATTCGGTACCAAATACGTAGCTTCGGCCGGTATATCGCTGCAGCAACTCATTTTTAATAAATCTTTTTTTGTAGGCCTGGAAGCTGCCAAAACCACCAAAGACCTTTATCGCTTGCGCACGCAGATGAGCGAAGAGGAGGTAATTTACAATGTAAGTTCTGCATACCTGCAATTGTTGCAAACCAGAGAACAGTTTAACACGATTGATGCCAACTTCAAGCGTTTAGAACAATTAGAAAAAATACTCGATCTGCAGTATAAGAATGATGTAGCTACCAAAGTACAGTTAAACCGGGTAACGGTAAATAAAGTTAATTTGGAAAACACCCGCCAAACACTGGAAGCTAATTATGTACGACAGCTGAACGCCCTGAAATTCTTTATGGGCATGCCGGTAGACCAGCCAATTACCATTGCTGATACCACACCAACTCTAAACGTGCCGGTTCTGGCAAAAGAAGATGCCAGCTCTGTATTGTACAATCGCATTGATTTCCAGTTGCTGAACAAACAAAAACAATTACTGAACCTGAACGAGAAAAACATCAAAGCCCGGTATTACCCGTCGCTTTCCGGTTTTGGTAATGTAGGGACTTCAGCCCAGCGCAACGAATTTACTTTCTTCAATACCAACCAGCCCTGGTTCAACAACGTTGCCATTGGTCTGCAGTTGAACGTGCCTATTTTTGATGGCTTCCAGCGCCGCAATCAGGTAAAACAGGCTAAGATCGAGATCGAGAAAGTAGAGCAGGATATTGCCCAGGTTACCAATGCTACCAATATGTCTTTACAAAATGCCGCTACGCAGATGCAAAGCAGCTTGAGTGCTGTGCAGGCCCAGGAACGCAACGTAACCCTGGCGCAGGAAGTGTACCGCAACACCAACGAACTTTATAAAGAAGGACTGACTCCGCTTACCGATCTTTTAGATACCGAAGTAAGCCTGCGCGAAGCCCAGACCAACCTGAATAACGAACGCCTGAAATACCAGCTGGCCCAGTTAACCTACCTGCAGGCTAAAGGCGAACTCAAATCTCTTGTTCAATAAGCAAAACGCTATCAAAAACCGCATAAAAAGTAACGCACAAACCTCAAAATGAAAAAGCTGATCTATATTTTCCTTGCCCTTGTACTAGCCGGTGGCATTTATTATAAACTCACAACCAACAAAAAAGAACTGGCCGCCAAAGCTGCCGTGGCTGAAATTAAAAGCAATGCCATTTCAGTAGCTTTAACCGAGCCCAAAGTAAGCAAGATCGATAAATCTTTTACCGCGCAGGGAAATTTTGCGCCGCAGAACTCACTTACCTTATTATCCGAAACCTCGGGACAGGTGCTGAAAGTGCTGAAACGCAAAGGCGACAAAGTACGCGCCGGAGAATTGCTGGTGCAGGTAGAAGCCAACACCATGAGCGCTGACCTAGCTACTTCGCAGGCTAATTTCGAAAAAGCCAAGCGCGATCTGGGCCGTTTCGAGAACCTGGCTTCCGGCGAAGCCATCACCAAACGCCAGCTGGAAGATGCCCGCCTGAACGTAAAAGTAACGGAAGCCCAACTGGTAGCAGCCCGTCAGCGCGTGAACAAAACCCGCATCACCGCGCCAATTTCCGGCGAAATAAATGAGATCTACATTGAAGTTGGATCTTACCTGAGCATGGGCACAAAGCTGTACGATATTGTAAATGTAGACCGCTTAAAGCTGAAAATTCAGGTAGACGAAAGCCAGGTTTTACTCATTAACGAAGGCCAGAAAGTGAACGTGAAAGCTGACGTAGACGCCTCGAAAAACTACGAAGGAACCGTAACCGCCATTGCCGCGCAAGCTACCAACGCCCTGAAATACGATGTGGAAATTGAAGTGAAAAACCCGGAGAAAAACAGCCTGCGCGCGGGTATGTACGGCACGGCTAATTTCCAGATCGCCGAGCAACGCGACGCGCTTTTAATACCGCGCGAAGCCATTGTAGGCGGTATTCAGGACCCATCGGTTTACGTGGTTGAAAACGGTATTGCCAAGCTGCGCAAAGTGAAAGCCGGAACCGTAACCCAGGATCAGGTAGAAATTGTGGAAGGTGTGAAATCCGGCGAAAAGATCGTGCGCAGCGGTCAGATCAACTTAGTAGACGGCGCCAAAGTGCAGGCTATCTAATTCCGGAATTTCCCGAAAGTAACTGCATTAAAATTTGGTCCCGACTTTTCAGGCCTGAAACCATAGCGTTTTTACGCTACAGAAAAAAAAGGAGCTAAAGAATAATCCTTCAAAAGAGTAGGGGAAGATTGCACCTTATTGGGTCCGGAAAGATCTGGTAACTCTCACTTTCTTCTTCTAACTCTTTTAGACAGGATAAATAATAAAGGTCAAAAATAAGACTTAAACGAAATGAACATAACCAAAATATCCATCCAGCGGTCTACCATTGTAGTGGTGGTTTTTACGGTGCTCACCTTGCTGGGGATCGTAAGTTACAACAGCCTCAACTACGAGTTATTACCGAAATTTTCGCCGCCGGTTCTTACCATTTCCACGCTTTATCCGGGTGCTTCGCCTTCGGAAGTGGAGAACTCGGTAACCAAAGAAATTGAAGATGCGATCTCTTCGCTGGAGAACGTAAAAACCATTAAAAGTACCTCGCAGGAAAGCTTTTCGGTAATTGTGATCGAGCTGAACCAGGGTACCGACGTGGACCTGAGTTTACAGGACGCTCAGCGTAAAGTGAACGCCATTTTATCGCGGTTGCCCGACGATGCCGATGCGCCTTCTTTAGGTAAATTCGACTTCGACGACATGCCGATCATGAAAATGGGAGCCACGGCCAATTTACCGGCTACCGAATTCTACGACCTGATCGACAAACAGATCAAACCGCAGCTTTCCCGCGCGCAAGGCGTTGCCCAGATCAAAGTTCTGGGTGGCCAGGAACGCGAAGTGAAAGTAAATATCGATGCCAACAAACTCGAAGCCTACGGCATTTCCATTCTGCAGGTAATGCAGACCATTCGGAGCTCCAACTTAGACTTCCCGACCGGCGAAATTAAAGACGCCGAAGGCCAGACCCAGATCCGTTTAGCGGGTAAATTCGTTTCCCTGGATCAGCTGCGCGCTTTGGTAATTCGTGATGATGCGCGTGGTACCGTGCGCCTGAGCGACCTGGCCGAAGTGCAGGATTCGCAGAAAGATACCGACGTATTAAGCCGTATCAACTCCAAGCCTTCCGTGGGTATTACCATTCAGAAACAGAGTGATGCGAACGCGGTGGAAGTAAGTGAGCAAACCAAATTAACCCTGGCGCAACTCGAAAAAACCTACGCCGAAATCGGCCTGAAATTCAACATTGCCAACGACACCTCGGTGTTTACCCTGGAAGCCGCTGATTCCGTAATTCACGACTTAGCATTGGCAGTAATTCTGGTTGCGGTGGTAATGCTTTTGTTCCTGCACTCGCTGCGGAACGCGATCATTGTAATGATCTCCATTCCGGCATCGTTGGTGGCTACTTTTATTGCCATGTACCTCTTCGGTTATTCGTTGAACCTGATGAGTCTGATGGCGATCTCGCTCGTGGTTGGTATTCTGGTGGATGACGCCATTGTGGTGATCGAGAACATTTACCGTCACATGGAAATGGGTAAAAACCCGGCCCAGGCGTCTTACGATGGTATCCGCGAAATTTCCGCCACGGTAACTTCCATTACGCTCGTAATTGTGGTCGTATTCGTGCCACTGGCGCTTTCAACTGGTCTGGTTTCGGATATCCTTCGTCAGTTTGCGGTAGTAGTGGCGGTAGCAACCATGATCTCGTTGTTTGTGGCCTTTACCTTAATTCCATTGCTGGCCAGTCGTTTCTCTAAACTGGAGCACCTTTCCGATAAGAATGTTTTCGGCCGCTTTATCTTATCTTTCGAACGTTTCCTGGACCGCGTGATCGATGGTTTTACGAGCGTATTGCGCTGGGCTTTTGGTCATAAACTGATCGTGTTAGGGTTAACCCTGGCGGCATTTATCGGGGCGGTTTCATTGGTGCCAGGCGGTTTTATTGGTAGCGAATTTATTGGCGCCGGCGACAGAGGGGAAGTGAACTTCCAGCTGGAATTGCCGAAAAATGCGACCGTAGAACAAACGAACCAGGCTACAGCCAAAGTAGAGAATTACCTGAATAAATACCCGGAAATTACCCGCGTGTTTACGACTGTTGGGGCTACTTCGGCTTCGCAGCAGGGGCAAGGTGCGGCGTATGAATCGGAAATTTTCGTGGCGCTCGTGGATGTGCGGAAGCGTGATTTCAGTACCGATAAATTCAGCCGGATGGTAAAAGCCGAAGTGGAGGAACTGATCCCGGGCGTGAAAATTACGCCGGTGCCGGTGGGTATGGTGGGTAGCTCGCAAGCCCCGATCCAGATCCTGCTTTCCGGTCCGAACCTGGATACGCTCATGAATTTCTCGCAGAAAGTAATGCGGGAAGTGGTGCAGGTGCAAGGTACTTCCGATGTGGAAACTTCGGTTGAAGGCGGTAACCCGGAAATCAACGTACAGGTAGACCGAACCAAAATGGCTAGTTTAGGTTTGACGTTGGAAAGTGTAGGTGCCGGCATGCAGGTTGCCTTCAGCGGAAATACCGATGCAGAATACCGCGACGGCAACAACAACTACGACATCAACATCCGTCTCGATGAATTCGACCGCAAGAACGTAACTGATATTGCCAACCTTTCCTTCGTGAATAACCAGGGGCAGGTGGTGCGTTTGGGTCAGTTTGCGGATATCAAGCAATCTTCCGGGCCTTCTAAACTGGAGCGTACCAACCGGGTAACTTCCGTAAACGTGAACTCGCAGGTAGTTGGTCGTCCGACCGGTACGGTTGGTGCAGAAATTCAGGAACGCATGGCGAAAGTGGATGTGCCGAAAGGCGTAACCGTGAGCTACGAAGGTAACCTGAAAAACCAGAGCGAAGGTTTTGGTACGCTGGGAATTGCCTTGCTTTCTTCTATCATTTTCATGTACCTGATCATGGTGGCGCTTTACGACTCATACGTGTATCCGTTCGTGGTATTGTTCTCCATTCCGCTGGCTATTATCGGGGCATTATTAGCCTTGGCTCTGGCTGCCGAAACGCTGAGTATCTTCTCTATCCTGGGTATTATCATGATGATCGGTCTGGTTGCGAAAAACGCCATTATGGTGGTCGATTTCACGAACAGTTTGAAAGCTGAAGGTGTGCCGGTGAAAGATGCCCTGGTAGAAGCGATCCGTATCCGTTTCCGCCCGATTTTGATGACTACTTTGGCGATGGTGATCGGTATGTTGCCGATCGCGTTGGCTGGTGGCGCCGTGGCGGCTTCCAAAAACGGTCTGGCCTGGGCTTTGATCGGTGGTCTGACTTCTTCCATGTTCCTGACTTTAATTGTGGTACCGATCATTTACTACATCTTCGATAGAGTTCTGGCGAAGTTTGGTATGGATAAGAGTAAAAAGATTGAGCTGGAAGACAAATCTTTGGAAGAGCTGGAGCACGAAACAGCGGTTCAGGGCGAAAAGAACCTGGCGCATGTGCACTAGAATTTGCCAAGCTTTTTATAATTGTGTTTGATAAATTGAGAGGCAGGCTTCCTTTGGAGGTCTGTCTCTTTTGTTTTTCAGGTAGAAACGCTATGTTTTTACCTGAAAAAACTGCCGGCCTGTCAGAAAATTAACCAAGGGATTCTTCTGCCGGAAAGCCTGCCGTGTTTGGATTGGAAACGGAAAAACGGATTTAATATGCGTTTTTTATTGTTATGCCTGGAATGAGTTTTATGCTTAGCGAAAAGGAGTTTTTATTTTGCCGGACTTGGTAAAATAAAGCTGACAAAGCGCATTTGGGCGCGCTTTTTGCTAATTCATGTATGTACATTAATTGCCTGCCGTTTATTCATTTTACTGACAAAAAAGGCAGGCTTTAACGCTAAAGAAATGACAAAAAAGATCGTAATTATTGGTGGCGGATTTGCGGGGGTAAACCTGGCGAATAGTCTTTCCGGTGAGCCTGAATTTCAGGTAACGCTGGTCGATAAAAACAACTATAATTTTTTCCCGCCGCTGCTTTACCAGGTAGCTACCGGTTTCCTGGAAGTGTCGAATATCAGTTATCCTTTCCGCAAATTATTGCAGGGCAAACCGAACCTGAATTTCCGCCTGGGCGAATTGATGGAAGTAAAGCCCGAAGAGAACAAGATCGTGCTCAGCAACGGTGAACTGGAATACGATTACCTGGTCATGGCTACGGGTACCGAAACGAATTATTTCGGCATCGATAACATTCGTAAAAATGCACAGCCCATGAAAACCGTGCACGACGCCATTAACCTTCGGAATTTTATGCTGCAGAAATCCGAAGAAGCTACCCTGGCTACCGACGATAATGAAAGACGCAAACTAACCACCATTGTGGTGGCCGGCGGCGGTCCGACGGGGGTAGAAGTAGCAGGTATGCTGGCAGAAATGCGCAAAAATATCGGACAGAAAGATTACCCCGAATTAACCGGCATCGAAAGCGAGATTTATCTGGTAGACGGTGGCCCGAGCGTGCTGGCGCCTATGAGCAAAGCTTCGCAGCAATATACCCACGATTCTCTAGTGGAGCTGGGCGTAAATGTGAAACTCAACAAACAGGTAATTAACTATGAAGATGATCTGGTGACTTTTGCCGATGGCGAAACCATTGAAACGAAGATCCTGATCTGGGCAGCAGGGGTAACCGGTAAAATGATTGCAGGTATGCCTACCGAAAGTTACGGCCGCGGCCGGAGACTGCTGGTAAACGAATATAATAAGGTAGAAAACACGGAGAATATTTTTGCCATCGGCGATATTGCCTTGCAGACTTCCGACGGGAATTTCCCTAACGGCCATCCGCAGGTAGCCCAGGTTGCCATTCAGCAGGGGAAATTGCTGGCCCGGAATTTAAAAGCGCAGCAGGAGCATAAGCCGTTAAAAGCTTTTGCGTATCACGACCGCGGCTCTATGGCGATCATAGGCCGGAAAAAAGCAGTAGCCGATCTGCCCAAACCGAAACTGCATTTCAACGGGTTTGTTGCCTGGGTGATGTGGCTGTTCGTGCATCTGGTTTCGCTTATAACCGTTCCGAATCGCGTGAAAACGCTTTATAACTGGATGATCGCGTATTTTACCAAAGACCAGGCCATGCGCCTGATCATAAGGCCGGCGGAAAACGCTATGGTAAAACCTGAAAAAACTGCCAGATTGCCTGAGTTGGTGAAAGCCGCTTAAAAACGAATTCATTCCTTATTTTTCCAGAAACAAGCCTCCGGGATGCGGAGGCTTGTTTTTTAATGCCAGTAATGAATTGAATAATTGGCAAAGGCAACGTTTCTATCCATAATCTTTCTGGAAAAGAGCGCCCTAACCCTATAGAATTCGTAAGGCAAGCGGACGGTTTTCATTTCTGTTCAGCTAGTATCCGGGCGATTTAAATGGTAAAGCGGTGAGGCAAGAAACCGCGTTTTCGAACGTTTCTTCTCCGGCAATTTACTTCAGCCATAATTATTGTACTTTTGAACTCCGGAGCAGGTTTACTAATGGAATTAAGGTGAACCAAAGCGGAGAAATTTTAATAAAGCTAATTGATGCGGCGTTTTATAGTGCTTTTTGGGGTTATAGCCCTTCTTTTCGATTTTTACGTTTACCAGGGAATTAAAAGGATTTCGGCTGACTGGCGATCTGCAACACTGCGGAAAGCGGTGCGCCGGGGTTACTGGATATTTTTTATTGCCTTCAATATCTGTTTCACGGTAGTTGTTTTCCAGCGCTTTTCAACCGGCGAAAACAATGATTTTATGAAATGGATCATGAATTTGTTCCTGATCTTTTTTGTAACCAAGCTGGTTTTTATTCTGGTACTTTTTGGCGAAGATCTGGTGCGGGCCGGAGTAGCGCTTATCCGGTTGATCAAACAAACTTTCAGCGAAACGGAATCTGACAAAAAGCTGATGCCCGGCCGCCGGAAATTCGTAAGTCAGTCGGCTTTAATTCTGGCTTCCATTCCTTTCGCTTCTTTTCTGTACGGTATGGTGAAAGGCAAGTACCAGTACACGGTGCACCGCTCTACGCTTTTTTTTGAAGACCTGCCGGCCGCCTTCGA
The DNA here is from genome assembly GCF_016623615.1 of Adhaeribacter terrigena. Classification (GTDB taxonomy): domain Bacteria; phylum Bacteroidota; class Bacteroidia; order Cytophagales; family Hymenobacteraceae; genus Adhaeribacter_A; species Adhaeribacter_A terrigena. The sequence continues at coordinate 91,676 of NZ_JAEHFX010000003.1, forward strand.
TGGCTTTAAGATCACGCAGCTTTCCGATATTCATGCCGGCAGTTTTGACGATCCGGAAGCGGTGCAACGGGGCATTGATCTGGCGAAAGCGCAAAAGGGGGACCTTTTCGTTTTTACCGGCGATCTGGTAAACGATTATGCGACGGAAGTGGTGCCTTACATCAATCATTTTAAGCAATTAAAAGCCCCTTTCGGGCAGTTTTCGGTGCTCGGAAACCATGATTACGGCATGTATGCCAAATGGCCAACCGAAAAAGAAAAAGAGCAGAATCTGCGGGACCTGAAGCAACACCACGCCGATATGGGCTATAAATTGTTGCTGGACGAAGCGGTCACGATCGAAAAAGATGGCGAAAAATTATCGCTGATCGGGGTGGAGAACTGGGGTAAGGGTTTTATTCAAATCGGTAACCTGGACAAGGCGCTGGCAAATATATCCAAAGATGCATTTAAGGTCCTGCTTTCACACGACCCTTCGCATTGGGAAGAGGTTGTAAAACACCACGAAAAACACGTGCATTTAACTTTGAGCGGGCATACGCACGGCATGCAGTTCGGAATAGAAACGCCGGTTTTTAAATGGAGTCCGGCGCAGTTCCGCTACAAAACCTGGGCCGGACTGGCAGCGGAAGCCGGGAAAATGCTGTATGTGAACCGGGGCTTTGGCTTTATCGGTTTTTCGGGCCGGGTAGGGATCTGGCCGGAGATCACGGTGCTGGAATTACGCAAAGGCAAGGCTCCCGCATAAAGTCAACTCTTAATACTTCAGACTTTTTAAGCCTGAAACCCTACCGTTTTTTTAATTATTATTCCAGAATACGCCGAAAGTTCAGGCCGAATGTCAGAAAACCAGCTGCAGGATTAAGTACGCAGGCAGGTAAATCCCTATAGCCAATCCCAGCATAACGAGGAGCAGGTAACGTTTCGGGCTTAGTCTGGTTTGCGGTTTTGCCCCGGGCCCGAATACCATGTTGATGTTTTCGGCGGGAGAGGTAAACAGGAATGTGAAAAGTAAAACGGCCCAGCCGAATAAAACCTGATACCAGAAAGCGCTTTCATGAAAACCCGTTTTCCAGATCATCCAGAGAATAAGCGGCGGCAAAACCACGTGAAATAAGGACAACGCTCGCAGGAAACGCGATTTGGTGCTGTCGAACATGTAATCGGTGAGGCTGAAAAGTCTTTTGCCGGTTAAAAGCTGCACGAAATAACTCACATTCCAGGCGATTTCCGGGATCAGAACTGCTACGCCCATCATGCTGGCCAGCAAGCTGCTTTCGAGCCAGACCGCGGCCAGCATTACAAACAAAGCCACATCCGAAAACCACAAAAAATTGGCAAGGCCCCATTTTTTCCAGTAAACCGGCACCAGAACAGCCACAAATACCGTGTAAGCAATTTTGATCCAAAGCGGGATAAGCGTTGCATCTGGTAAAGCCGGCAGCCAGAGATTCATGTTGGTTCAATGCTAAAATGGTAGGGAAAGTGGGTTAAAAACTGCCGGTAACGTTCCTGGTTCTTTCGAGCAGCCGGTCTGGGAAATTGGTGATGATGCCGTATGGTTTTGCCTTTAAAGCGAGTTCAATTTCGGGTTCCTGGTTTACGGTGTAAAACAGCAGTTTGCGGTTTTGAGCTTTTACAGTTTCCACCAGGTAAGCGTTGTGCGTTTCAATGGCCGTAACCACCAGATCAGGATTCACTTTTTGCAGATAATCTTCCAGGAAAACCGGCACGCATTCGAACATAATAGCGGTTTGCAATTCCGGGTTTTGCCTTTTCATTTCCATGATCTTTTGGTGATAAAAGGAGCCGATCGTGAACGCATCAGAAGGCAGGTTACTTTCTAATATTCCCAGCGTTTTAAGGAAGGCGTTTTCAGCTTTTACTTCTACTAATAGGGGGATTTTATGCGGCTTCACCAGGTCAAGCACAGCTTTTAAAGTCGGAATTTCGGCCCCGTTTTTCAGCTTTGTGTTTTTCAGTTTCCCGTAACTTAATTCCGCAATGAATCCGCTTTCATCGGTTAAACGGTCGAGGTAAGCATCGTGAAAAACTACAATTTCGCCGTCGGTGGTTTGCCAGACGTCTATTTCTATTCCATCTACGCCCAGGTCAATGGCTTTTTGGATGCTGGCCAACGTGTTTTCAAATGCCAGTCCGGCCGCGCCGCGGTGCCCGAAGATCTTTGGTTTTAAAGCAGTTTCTTCCATTTTTAACCTTAGAATACGTTCGTTAAAAGTGACTTCTACTAAATGCAAACTTGGGTAAAGCTGTAAAGTTTGAACGCCGCTGGCTGGTACAATTTATTAAAGAGCAATGCACTTTTTACGATGAAATCTATAGCGTTTTTTGAATTTTAAAAAATAAAAACCTGCTCTGAAAGCAACGTCAAACTTTCTCTGCAACGCCGATTATATCTTCGCTTTGCGGGTACGTTTTTGCAGCTGCAGGATCTTTTGCTCGAATTGTTGCCGCAGTTCGTGCACAAACGTTAGCGGCTCGGGGTAGGTTTGTAAAACGTGGTACAGTTCCGAATTTTTAATTTCCTGCAAAGCCCTGAAAAGTTCTTCCTGTTTTTTGCGGAGAAATACAAGTAAGGCAGCCGGATCGGCAATGGTTTCGGGCTGGTAGGGGATGTGCGACATGGCATTGCCGCTGATGATGTATTCGTAAAAGCCTTTCAGTTCTTCCAGATCGCCGCTTTCGTAAACGTCTATCAGCTGCATGGTAACTTCCGTAGCGCGCCCGGTTTTATCGGAATCTTCGCCGGCAAATTTATCGGGGTGCACGTGCCGGATGGCTTCTTTGTAGAGCCGTTTTAATTCCTGTTGGTTTTCCGGGGTTGGTTTGACCGTAACGGAAGGTGCGGTAGCAGTTTGCTTTAAGCCGGAGGTTTCGCGGTAGTTTTTGCCTTTCTTTTTCTGTTCCAGGCGTTTGGCTTTTTTGTCGGCTTTCAGCTTTTTATAAACCGCCGTAAGCTCCTGAATTCGCCGGATCTGGGGTTGCAGCTGGGAGCGGAGTTGTGCACTGAAAACATTGATGGCGGTTTCGGCCGTGGCCAGTTCTTTTTCCAGCTCCGCAAGGGCTTTTTCCAGGTGTTGTATTTGCTGGTGCAGCGGATCTTCTGCTTTTAAAACCGATTGGAGCATAAGGAATTTATTCTGGATGTGCTTTTCAGCCACAAAAACATAGCGTTTTTAAGCTGATAAAAAAATGCGGGAATTTCAGCAATTTAGCTGAAATTCCCGCATTTTGAAGATTAAAGTTAGCAATTGCTGCCGTCTAAATTGCAGGCGTTCGCGTTCGGATCGCCGGCAATGGGAGTGGGTTTGGGTTTCTCGGTTTCGTTCCAGGTTTGGTCCAGAGTTTGCTGAAAAAGCTCAATGGGCTGCGCGCCGGAAATGGCATACCGGTTATTGAAAACAAAGAAGGGCACGCCGCGGGCGCCAACCTGCTGCGCCTCATATTGGTCCATTTGCACAGCTTCTTTGTAGGCATCGGTTTGCAGCATGGCTTTTACTTTTTCTTTATTCAACCCTACCGTTTCGGCTAGTTCAGCCAGCGTTTCTTTGTCGCCCAGGTCGCGGCCTTCGGTATAATAAGCGGCAAATAACCTTTCTTTCAGTTCATTTTGTTTGCCCTGCTCTTTGGCGAAATGCAGTAAACGGTGCGCATCCAGGGTATTGGTAATGATGGCTTTGTCGAAATTATACTGTAAACCAACTTCTTTGGCGGCGCCGGCCATGTAATCGTTCATTTGCTTGCCTTCCTGCACGCTCACGCCTTTGCGTTTGGCTAAATACTCGTGCACACTTTGCCCCGGAACCGGTTTTGCTTCCGGATCGAGCTGGAAGCTGCGCCAGGTTATTTCCACCTCATCTTTATGCGGAAAATCTTTTAACGCTGCTTCGAATTTGCGCTTACCAATGTAACAAAACGGGCAAACCACATCAGACCAGATCTCTACTTTCATTGTTGCAATTTTAGTTTTTAAAACAAGAACCCTACAGCGGTACATTTGCTTTTTTACAAACAAGCCCGGGTTAATTTGGTTAAAGATAAAACAAATTCTTCTACCAGATTAGTGCGAAAATTCCCGGCAAGCCGGCTATAAGCGCTGCCGGCAAGTTAAACGCTATGGTTTTGAGCTGAAAAAGTAAGAAGCCTGAACAGAAAAGAACCGGTCCGGATTTTAGTGCCTGCTTCCTTTGCGCAGGTTTTTACCGCCTACATTTATAATAATGCCTAAGCTGGAAACCGAATTACCGGCCGTTAAAAAATCGCGGTTCTTCAGCCCGAAATTCCAGCCGCTGGTATGTTGTAATTGCACGGCATTGGTGAGTAGCACGCGGGTGAAAAAAATGGGCTCCAGAAAAATGTTGTCTTCGGTGGTTTGCTCTACGTCGTTACGGATAAATTTACCCATATCTACGTAGCTGGCCCGCAGGGCGGTACCGTAATTGAGCGGAAAAACGCGGCCGAACAAGCGGAACGATTCGGTTTTTTTCTTGCTGAAGTTTACCTGCACAAAAACTTTGTTGAGCGTAATTTCCTGGCGGTCGTAAGTTTGCAGGCCGTTTTCGGTTTTTTTGCGGTAGGTTATATCGCTGCTGCCCCGGCCCAGGCCGCCGTAAATTTCCAGCACGCGGTTATTCTTTTCGCCGAAAGTAGTAAAATAACCGCCGCCGGCCTCCAGAATATTGTGCCGGAAAGCCTTTTTATCGCGGTTCTGGTTCATAAAAGAGCCGTTCGCCATGATCCCGATATGATCGGAAACGGCGTAAGCAGAAGTAAAACTGGCGTTCCCTTTCAGATTAATATGGCCGCCGCTGTAAAGTTCGCCTTTGGCGCTTAGCATGGGCGTGTTGGGCGTATTGGGCATGTAAACCGAAGAACAACTGCTGGCCAGTAAAGCGATAGCCGGCACCAGGAACCAGAAAATTTTTTTCATAGAGAATCGTGCAATAGTTGAAAGTTTATTTGCTTTTTTGCCTTCCGGGTGGCCTTCAGAGATTGGCCCGGGCCGGAAGAAACAGAAAAAACCGAAGCCGTTTTAGCGTTTTCCGTTTCAGCAAAAAACAGACCACGAAGCCGGCATTTAAAACCGGGAAAAATTATTTATTTATAAAGAACAGAAAACCAGGAAGCTAGAAAACTTATTTTTCCGGAATCAGTAGGAGTTCTGGTTAGCCGGAAAGGCTTTTTCAGGAAGGTTTTTTGGATCAAAAAAAATATTTGAATCTTTTCTGAATAATGTATGTATATACATTAAATGTATGTACATTTGTATTATCTTTACAACTCAGGCACCTGTTTAAATTAAAGATCAATTACACTTTAAAACTAAAGCATAAGATTATGGCAAATGTAAAATGGGTATCAGACCCAACGCACAGCGAAGTTCAGTTCAAAGTTAAACACCTGATGATTACTACGGTAACCGGGTATTTTCAGAAGTTCAACATTGAAGCCGAAACCGAAGACGACCAGTTTAAAAGCGCGAAAAGCGTGGTGTTTACTGCCGATGTAGATTCGATCAGCACCAACAACGAGCAGCGCGATACGCACTTAAAATCCGGCGATTTCTTTGATGCGGAAAAGCACGGCGAAGTGCGTTTTGTTTCCAGCAACTACGAGAACGTAGGCGGCAGCAATTATAAACTGCACGGCGACCTGACCATTAAAGGCGTAACCAAACCGGTAACCGTAGATGTGGAATTTGGCGGCATTGTGGTTGACCCGTATGGTCAGACCAAAGCCGGATTTACCGTAACCGGCAAGATCAGCCGCAAGGAATTCGGCCTGACCTGGAACGCGGTTACCGAAGCCGGCAGCGTGGTGGTTAGCGACGAAATTAAACTGCAGGCAGAAGTACAGCTGGTAAAACAAGCTTAAATTTTTAACCTGAGGAAATGAGTAACGGCCGGCATTTTTGTATGGGTGGCGGTTACTCATTTTTTATTTAAAAACGCTATCGTTTTAGCATTAAAAACTACGAATCCATGGAAACACGTATTTTAGGCCTGCACCACGTAACGGCAATAGCCGGACTGGCCAAACGAAATTTAGATTTTTATACCAACGTACTGGGTTTGCGGCTGCTGAAAAAGACCGTGAATTTCGACGACCCGGGTACCTACCATTTTTATTACGGCGATAAAACCGGCAGCGCGGGCACCATTCTTACTTTTTTTCCCTGGGAAGGGATCCGGCAGGGAAGAAAAGGAGCGGGCATGGCCACTGAAATTGGCTACGCCGTACCGGAAGGAAGTTTCGATTTCTGGATGAAGCGCTTTGAAAAACACAATGTAACGTACAACAAACCTTCCGAAAAATTCGGCGAGCCATATCTTACTTTTCTCGATCCGGACGGCCTGAAACTGGAGTTGGTAATTCCGAAAAAGGCGGATGCGCGCCAGCCTTGGGAAACCAGCGAAGTTAATGCGGAGGTTGCCCTGCGCGGTTTTCATAATATTACCCTTACGCTGAATAACGTAAAACCAACCGCCGAAATTCTGACGGAAGTATTTGGCTATAAACTACTGGAGCAAAGCGGCAACCGTTACCGGTATGCAACCGATGCCGTAGAAACCGCCCATATTATAGACCTCGTGGAATTGCCAAGCGAAGGCCGGGGAAACGGGGCTGGAGGTACGGTACATCACATTGCGTTCCGGGTAAAAGACGAAGCCACGCTAATGCAGTTTCACGATAAAATTGCGGCCCGCGGCCTGAACATCACCAATAAAATAGACCGGAATTATTTCTATTCCCTGTACTTCCGGGAACCGGGCGGCGTACTTTTCGAAATAGCCACCGATAATCCGGGCTTTATGGTAGACGAAAAAGTGGAGGAATTAGGAACCCATTTGTTGCTGCCGCCGCAATACGAACCGCGCCGCGCCGAAATTGAAGCTGTTTTACCGAAACTGGATTAAGCTTTCTTTTTAAACGCTTTCCTGCATAAGCTGCCTTCAGAAACCAGAAAATTTTGAAAAGCAGCTTATGCCGGTAAGCAACACCAGTCCTTAGAATCAAAATTATGAATATCGTTATTTTTTCAGGAAGTGCCCGGCCCGAGCGACAATCGCACCAGGTGGCCGAGGAAGTGTTGCGCTGCCTTGAAGCTAAAGGCCACACCTGTCAGCTGCTCGATGTGAAAGCGCTGAATTTTCCGTTGCTGGACCAGACCTTCGCCAACCAGGAAAACCCTTCCGATAAAATGAAAGAAGTTAGCGTTGCAATCACCCAGGCCGACGGCATTGTGATCGTTTCGCCGGAGCACAATAACAGTTATTCGGGTGCGCTGAAAAACACCATGGATTACTTCTATAAGGAATATTTTCATAAACCTTTCGGCGTGGTGGCGGTTTCTAACGGCAAGTTGGGTGGCATAAACGCGGCCAAAGATCTGCTGAAGTACGCCCTTACCTTGCAGGGAATCGCGCTGCCCAATTTTATGCTCACGCCCAAAGTGCAAACCGTATTTACCGATGGAATACTCACCGACGAAGCTTACGGCCAGATGCTGGACAAATTCCTGGAGAGTTTTCTCTGGCTGACCCGTACCATTTCTGCCGCGAAGCAATAAACCGCATAATATTTCTGATTGCAGTAACCGGGCAGAAAAACAGGATAATTTCAAATGAATTAAATCCGTTGCGTAATTTCAATCCGACGTTTTTCAATCCAGCTACCGGGGCTTCTTATTTACTTCCTGACCTTTAATTTATTACCTATGTACACGCACGAAAAGAACATTAAAACCCAGGGAAAACCTTTAACCGAAACCGGCAAAGCCCTGATCATGGTGCACGGAAGAGGCGCCACGGCGGCCAGCATTTTGTCTTTGGCTTCAGAATTAACCATAGAAGATTTTACACGTTTCGCCCCGCAGGCTTCGCAAAACAGCTGGTACCCGTACAGTTTTATGGCCCCCGTAGCGCAAAACCAGCCGGCTCTGGATTCTGCGTTGGAATTGCTTTCAGAAACGGTTGAGAACATTAAAGGCCAGGGGATTAGCAGCGGGCAGATTTATTTTTTAGGCTTTTCGCAGGGCGCTTGTTTAACCGCTGAGTTTACCAGCCGGCATGCGCAGCGCTTTGGCGGGATTTGCATTTTAACCGGCGGCCTGATCGGGCAGGAAATTGCATTAAGTAATTACCAGGGCAATTTTGAAGGCACGCCCGTTCTGATTACCACCGGCGATCCTGATCCGCACGTACCTGTAAGCCGGGTGGAGGAAACGGTAGCCATTCTTACTGAAAAAGGGGCAAAGGTTACTAAAAAGATCTATCCGGGCCGGCCGCATACCATCAGTTCGGAAGAAATAGAACTGGTAAAAATGATCCTGAAAGGGAAATAGAGGAATTTTGATCCTAAGTTTTTTAAGCCGAAACCATAGCGTTTTTGCTTTCATTTTTAAATGCCACGGCTGCCTCGAATTGCTCCATAAATTCGCTTTCCTGGTTGGCCAGAATCCCGTTTCCCAAGGTCAGGATCTTCTGGAAGGCCGCTTTTACGGCCGGTAAAATGGCAATAATTTGCCCGCGCTCGAAATACAGTTTACCGGTTCTTCTTATCAGAAAATCGCTCAGGCTGGTTACGCCTTCATTTTGAATGGTGTAGCAGATTTCGGCCTGTAATAACCGGGTTTCCGGGTCCAGGTTTTCGGCTTTTAACCGGCAGGCTTCTTTTAAAACGGCTTTGGTATTGGTGCCGTAGTTTCGTACCAGATACGCCAAGCTTTCCGAAGGATATTTGTGTAATTGCCCGATCTCCTGGCAGCTTTTCAGAAACCCTTTTACGGCCGCCGCATTTTCAAAATCGCCGCCCGAAAGTTTAATTTTAGCGGTTCCGGACGGTTGCCGGTTTTCCGGGAAATACTTTTCCAGGGCTTTATTTACCACCTGTTCAGCCAGTTTGCGGTAGCCGGTAAGTTTACCGCCGGCCACCGTGATCAGCCCCGAAGCCGAGATGAAAATTTCGTCTTTTCGGGAAATTTCGGAAGGTTTTTTGCCGGCTTCGTAAAGCAAAACCCGCACCCCGGCCCAACTCGAAATCACATCGCCTGGTTTTAAATCCAGCCCGGTGAACATCTTATTCACTTCGGCCAGCAAATACGCAACGTCTTCTTTTTCTACTCGTGGTTTTTCCAGGTTTCCGGTAAAAGGCGTATCGGTGGTGCCAAAATAAGTAACGCCCTGCCGCGGAATGGCAAACAACATCCGCCCGCCCGGAATATCGAAATAAACAGCTTGCTTCAGGGGAAATTTCTCAAAAGGCACAACCAGATGCACGCCCTTGGTATGAACCAGTTCAGGGAGTTTTTCCGGCTGGTCCTGTTGCATGATTTTCGCGCTCCAGGGGCCGGTAGCATTGATCACGCAAGTCGCTTTTATCTGGTAATTTTTGCCGGTAAGTTTATCCTGCAATGCAGCACCAGTAATTCGTTTTTCTTCGTTGTAAGTAAAATGCCGCAGTTCGCAATAATTCAGGCAAGTAGCCCCGAAAGTATGGGCGGTTTTGAGCACTTCCATCGTTAACCGGCCGTCGTCGGTGCGGTATTCTACAAAGCAACCGGCACCCTGCAGTTTTTCCGGGTTCAGTAACGGCTCCTGTGCCAGCGTTTGGGTTTTATCGAGCATCCGGTGGCGCTCCGGCGTTTCTACGTTTCCCAGGAGATCGTATAACGTTAAGCCGGCCTTAGTGGCCCAGTACCCGTAAGAGGCATTTTTCAGGATCGGGATCAGCATTGGTTCGGGCATTACCAGGTGCGGCGCATTCCGGTTCAGAACTTTTCGTTCGCGGGCAACAGTGCGTACCAAACCAAGTTCAAAATTTTTCAGATATCGCAGGCCCCCGTGAATGAGTTTGGTGGAACGGCTGCTGGTACCGGCGGCGAAATCCTGTTTTTCAACCAGCAAAACCCTCAGTCCGCGCGAAGCCGCATCGAGCGCAATGCCCGCACCCATGATGCCGCCCCCAATCACCAGAATATCGAATGTTTTTATGGTAATTTCTGAAAATATTTTAACCCGATCTAAAGTCGAGATACCGGCTGGAGCGTTCATACATTTGGGTGAGATGGAAAGCTGAAAATAAGAATTTTAAGCGGACTTATATTTGCCAACGCAAATCAATTCTGAAAGTTTCTTCACCCAAAAGCGGTATGTTTTCCGGCCCCAAAAGTATCGCATTTAAAAGGCTCATTTCATGTTGAAGTTTAAACGTTCATCCTTAAAATTTAACCCTTCAATTTTTAAAAACGCTATGCTTTTTGGCTGAAAAACCGCTTCAGGTAAAAGGCCGTTTTGCTGTCATTGGCTTTAGCAACTTCGGCCGGCGTCCCTTCCGCTACAATTTTTCCGCCTTCCTCACCAGCTCCCGGACCAATATCGATTACCCAATCAGAATTGGCAACCACCCGCATGTCGTGCTCTACCACAATAACAGTATTGCCGGCCTCTACCAGGCTATCGAGTTGCGTCATCAGTTTTTCAACGTCGGAAGGGTGCAAACCGGTGGTTGGTTCATCGAGAATGTATAGCGAATTGCCGCGCTGTTGTTTTTGCAGTTCCGTAGCCAGCTTTATACGCTGCGCCTCACCGCCTGAAAGTTCGGTAGCCGATTGACCCAATCGCAGGTAACCCAGACCTACTTCGCGCAAAACCGTTAAAGCTCTTTGGATCTGCGGTTCTTCCTCGAAAAATTCCCAGGCTTCGTCTACGGTAAGGTGAAGCACTTCAGCAATATTTTTATCGCGGTAGGTTATTTCCAGGGTTTTGGCGTTGTAGCGGGTGCCGTGGCAGGTAGGGCAGGGTGAATAAACGCTCGGCAGGAAAAGCAATTCCACCATCACAAATCCTTCGCCCAGGCAATGTTCGCAGCGGCCCTTGGCCACGTTAAAAGAAAAACGGCCCGCATCGTAATGGCGTTTTTTGGCTTCCCTGGTTTCAGCAAAGATCTTGCGCACGTTATCGAACAGGCCAGTATAGGTTGCCATATTCGAGCGCGGCGTGCGGCCGATGGGTTTCTGATCTACGCGCACTAGCCGTTTGATATTTTCCATGCCACCGGTAATTTGTCCGCCGGTTTGCGGCAAAACGCTTTGTTCCAGGGCATCGGTTTCTTCTTCCTCCACCGGCATTACGTGCCCTAAATGTTCAGCCACCAATTCTACCAGAACCTGGCTTACCAGACTCGATTTTCCCGAACCCGAAACGCCCGTAACCGTGGTAAAAATGCCCAGCGGAAACTGCACTTTCAGCTTGTGTAAATTATTGCGCGAAACGTCTTTTAACGTCAGCCAGCCGCTTGGTTTGCGGGGCCTTGCCTTCAGCTTATTTTCGGGGCTGAAAAGGTATTGCCGGGTTTGGGAAGCTTCTATTTGTTTCAGGCCCGCAATAGGACCGCTGTAGAGAATTTCACCGCCGTTTTCGCCAGCCCCGGGGCCAACATCCACGAGCCAGTCGGCGTGCCGGATCACATCCAGATCATGCTCTACAATGAAAAGTGAATTGCCCGAATTTTTCAAAACCCCCAGAGCTGAAATTAAGGCTTCTTTATCGGCCGGATGCAAACCAGCCGAGGGTTCATCGAGCACGTAAACTACCCCGAAAAGATTGGAATGTAACTGCGTAGCCAGGCGCAAACGCTGCAATTCGCCCGGCGAAAGGGTAGGTGTGCTGCGTTCCAGGTTCAGATAACCCAAACCTAAATCGAGCAACACTTCCAGCCGGCTGGCCAGATCTTCGGCAATGAGTTTGGTAACGGTGGCTTTCTCCGGGTGTTCGGTTTCGAGCTTTTTAAGCGCTTTAGCGGAGCCGGCGGCATAAGGCTGGAGAATTTCAGCTAAACGCTTGAGCGGCAACCGGGAAAATTCGGTAATATCCAGGCCCGCAAATTTTACCGAAAGCGATTCGCGGCGCAGCCTTTTGCCTTCGCAAACCGGGCAGGCCGTGCTGAGCATGAATTGCGCCACCCGCTTTTTCATCAGCGCGCTTTGCGTATGCGTAAACGTATGAAAAACGTGGCGGCGGGCGCTGGTAAACGTACCCATATAGCTCGGTTCCATTTTTCGCTTCAGGGCGCGCTGCGTTTCTTCGGGCGTAAAACCGGCGTAAACCGGCACCACGGGCTGCTCTTCGGTAAACAGGATCCAGTCGCGGTCAATTTGCGGTAATTCGCGCCAGGGAATATCTACGTTAAAACCCAGGGTAACCAGAATGTCGCGCTGGTTTTGTCCGCCCCAGGCGGTAGGCCAGGCGGCAATGGCGCGCTCGCGGATCGTGAGCGAATCATCAGGCACCATGGAGCTTTCCGTAACGTCGTAGATCTTTCCTAAACCATGGCATTTCGGGCAGGCACCTTCGGGTGTGTTTGGCGAAAAAGCTTCGGCATAAATAATAGGCTGATTAGCGGGATAATCGCCGGCGCGGGAATACAGCATGCGCAGCAAATTAGAAAGCGTGGTTACGCTGCCCACCGAAGAGCGGGTGGTTGGTGCACCGCGCTGCTGCTGCAAGGCTACGGCCGGCGGCAAACCGTCTATTTTATCTACTTCCGGCACGGCCATCTGGTTAAACAAACGGCGCGCATACGGCGAAACCGATTCCAGGTACCGGCGCTGCGCTTCGGCGTAAAGCGTGCCAAAAGCCAGCGAAGATTTGCCCGAACCCGAAACGCCCGTAAAAACCACCAGCGCATCACGCGGAATATCGAGGTCTACATTTTTAAGGTTGTGCTCGCGGGCACCGCGCACGTGTACAAATCCGGAATGATTGTGAGAAGCAGCAGCGTTTTTTTTTGTCATGAAACAGAAAAGCAGTTTTAACTTAAAAAACCATAGGGTTTTTACGATTGGTTTACTCGATTTGAAGCGGCAGGTTGCCGGCAGTTTTTAACCCGAAAAGGATAGCGTTTTTCGAAATGCAGCGCTACTTACAAATATTGCGGCTTTTGTACAAGCTTATTTTCTTAAACGCTATGGTTTCAGGCCGGAAAAGTGTTTAGGGCAGACCGGTAATTTTACAAATTCTAAATAAGCCGATCCTGAAACCGACGCCTGATTTTCAGAGTATATCTGATTCTTTAAACCGATGTAAAACTTTTAAAAGTATAATTATGGAAGCTACCTGCAATCATTGCGATCATTGGAATCAGGATCAAGCCAAAGTGCAAGTGCCAAACGACGCGTTCGGCCTTTGCGACGAACTGACCGGCCAGCACGCTATGGACCCGGAATACGTTTTACCGCTGATCCACGAAGCCAGCAAAGTTGATAATACTCCGAAGCAATTTGAAATGATAACCGGTGCCAATTTTGGCTGCAACCATTTCAGCGAGAAAAAGGGCTGGATCTGATCAGCAGCATTCAGTTTGAAAACCCGCTATAGCCAAGTATAAACGAAGCTGTAGCGGGTTTTTTTATGCAGGATTTCCATTATGAGGCAGGCGAAAAAGGAAGTCCTTATTGGAGAAGTAGGGCAGAGTTTCTCATTTCTGATGGCAGGATTTAGCCTTGAAATTCTTTTTAATAATTAGATCAGAAACAGAATAAACTAAAGACGACTCATATAATCAGAATTTTAACCAAAGCCTGAACCTCATTATATTAGATTGGAGCAGGTTTTATCAATTGAGGATTATGAATAAGTTATTCAGGATTTTTTTCTCATTAATAGCTTGTTTTTTAAATTCTTATAAATATATTTAGATCGCAATATCCACAACGCTCTGAGTACCCTGGCAAATCTTACTTCCGACATGGAGTAAGCTGAAAATCCAATAAAGAGTAAGCATAAAATAATTTATCACCCTTTTATGAAAAAATTATTATTCTTGCCAGTTGCCGTTATTATGCTTTTATCAGGTTGTGAAAAACGGATTGATCAGGTAAAACCTGCATCCACTACTGAACAAAGTTCGAATCTTAAGGCCGGTCTTTGCCCGACTTACTTGTCTATTGATGGGATTAATGGGATGGCCTTTTTAAGCGAGGTTGTTAATTGCCCGGTTTATACCTGTGATGGCTACGAAACTTTATATTACACTTATACATCAAATTCTCCTGTACATTCAAGTAACACCTCGTCAAATCTTTATGCTGCAGATGTAAATGCTATTAGAATTAAATCAAATGATGTAGCAAATCAATATATGCCTAAAGGATGCTCCGGAGTTATTATTCCTCGTTACAGATATTTAAGCAAATTTGACAATAGTACGCATCAATTAGATATTTATGTGATCGTAGATTACTATTGCTGTGTACCTGGACAAATTGATTAATTAACTATCCTACTTGTTTGTAATTAAAAGCCTGGCAGAAATGTCAGGCTTTTTTCTTCGTGCGGTTGATATACCAAGGACCTGAGGCGCACAAGCCAATGGATTTCAGTAAAAGTTTCAGACTTAAGCTAGGGAGGTGTTTTTGAGGCTACACCATACTGATTTGAAACTTCAAAGCATTTATTGTCCAAAATAGCAAACCTGAAACAACCTGTTTTGCAAGTAACTGCTGTGCTACAAAGCAAAAAACTTATTTACTTTCATCCCGGGCCGATGCGTTAAAATTATAGGATGCCGCCTTTTGGAGGCTGGTAATAACTGCATGAATCCCTTCAAAATCATGCCGCAACGCAATAATTTCCTCCAGACAGGCTTTTTTCAGGGCAATTAATTTATCCAGATCTAAGGTTACGTTTTCCGGCAAATGCAGGCGCAAATACTTCCCGTTAGCTATTGGTGGAGTTGGTGCAGCGTTTGCATAAATTTTGTAAGCTCCGGGTTAAATTCAGCGCCGCGAAAGGATGAGAAAATGCTATGTTTTTGAACCCCTAAAGTACTTTTAAACGAAAAATCCGTTAAAGCCGAAAGCGATCAGCGGTTTTTACCTTTCCGGTTTTTAAATGCTTTCGTCTTTTCGTATTCTTTTTTAAAGGCCTCAAATTCCTTTGGCGGCAGCATTTCAGCGTAATAAACCGAACTCAGGATCAGCAGGTCTTCATCGCTGTCATAGGCAACAATTATTTCCAGTTCCAGGTTTTTATTCAGCACGTATGCATCGCCTGCTTTATCGTAAACATCGAAGAGAATTTCGCCTTCTTCCGAGGGTTTAATGTTTTTCTTTGCCAGCCGGTCGCCGGTAATGATCAGCGGTTTTTCCAGTTCCACTTCCAGGTCAAAAGCCTGGAAATAATTGCCGTCTTTTTTGTGGGTGATGTATTCCAGGCGGTTTATCTCCAGAACAATATCCTGGAATTTATCTTCGCGTTTGGTGCCGATCTTGCGGATGTCGCCGGTTAATTTCATGCTGCAAATTTAGCGTTCCCTTTCTCAGAAACCAACCCTAAACTTTCAGTCGCCGGAAATTGAAACCAGGGCAGGTTCTTGAAGAAATACCGGGTTATATTATTCAAAAAAACGCTAGGGAAAACGGGTGAAAAACTACTCGGCCGGCTTCCGGAATCCTGTTTTATGATCCCGAAACACAAACAGCCCGCTATTTACGGGCTGTTTGTGTTTGTATGCTAATCCGGAAAAAGGAAGTTAATCCTGATCGGGTCGCGGCCTTTGATTGTTTTTTTGATCCTGCTGGGTGCTGGCATTGGGTTGGTTGTTCCGGAATTCCTTATCGGAGCTATCGGAACCGCGGGTATCGGCCGGGTTGGACTTGGAGCCTTGCGGCGATTTCATATTCGGATCGATTTTGCCTTGCTTGGCGCCGCCGCTGCTTCCTTCCCGGCTCGGTACGTTTTCGCCCCGCGTATTGGCTGCACTACCCGCAACCGGACCTTCGTTTTGGGCGGGGTTCTGGCCGCTAACGCCAAAGCCTTTGCCGGTATTGTCCTGTTGTGACTGGCTTTTGCCCTCCTGGTTTTTAATGTTGTCTCCCATAGTTTTATGCTTTTAATTTGAATGATGTGCCCGCATGATTACGGATGTTGTTTTACGGGAGAAGGCCGGATTTAGATTAGCAGGTTTTTGAAACAGCAGCAGGTTTTTAGCTAATGCACGAAGATTTTAATTATATCGGCCCCGGCGCTGCGGGTCTTCCAGGAAAAGCTGCAAAAATATTTTCTGGTCGGTAATGGTAGCCTGTTGGCTTGCGTAATCTTTTAGTTTCCGGTTGGTGGAGTAGCCGAAATGCTCGTAACCCAGACTCAGATTTTTGAATAGCTTCACGGTAACCCGTGGCCGGATGATGCCAATGGAATTGGTTCCTTCCAGCCCTTCGAAAGTGTGCAGCCAGAAATGGTTGTAAACCAAAGCGGCCGACGCATATTTCCCTAAACTCAGCGTCGTTTCTATTTTTCCGGAAACACCATTGGCAAATACGTAATCGCGCAGGCCCACCGAATCAGGAGCAAAGCGGGTGCTGTTGCCGGCCAGCGGAATTAAACCCAGGTGCACGTTGGTGTAAAGATTGATCTGTTTGCTAAGGGGTAGTTTAGATAAAATGCCGCCGCCAAAACTCAGCGCGCCCAGATCGAAATTACGGGTATTCCAGTAATCGTAATACTGGAAAATACCGGTTTGTAAGGCCAGTTTCCCGATCTGTTTGTTTCTTCCGAACAAAATGCCGTAACCCGTAATGTTGTTGATCGTGCCGGCAATGGTATCTTTCCCCCCGTAGCTTAATTCAGCCCGGAAGCGGAATAAATCAAATGGCTTGCGTTTGCGGTCCTCGAACGGGTTGCCGTAATCGAGCTGGGCGCTGAACATGGCCTTATTGCCGCTGGGGCCCAGTACGTCGTCCTGCTGATCATTGAGACGGTGCAGGCCCCCAAATAAGGTAATGTTTAGCGGTTCTTTCTGGTAAACTTCTTTGTTCGTTACCCGCCGGGTCTGGCCATGCAGCAAGCGGTTCAGTCCGCGCACCGGGTTTATCAGTCCCGCCGAAATTTCCCGGATGGTACGTTCGGTGCCGCGCGTACGGTCATCCAGAATATTGGAGCTGATGCGGTAAAGAATTTCGCCCAGGGCAATACCGTTCAGCGGGGTGTAGATCAGGTCGTTGTAGGAGGGAAGCGTGTTTTCGCCGAAATATTCCCAGGTCAGGCTGCCTGCCACAGCAAAAGGCGCCGATTTCCAGAAATTATAGCCCTGGCTCCGGGCTGCATTGTAATACAGCGTTCCCTGGTAAGGATGCCCGATAAAATTGATCCCGAATTCATCGGTGTCCCATTCCGGGCCGGTTTTCAGGTTGTGTTTCCAGGAATCAAAAGTAACGTAACCGTAATCGGCCTTGGCCACATAGCGGTTGAAACCCATAAAAAGCGCATTCACGCCAAGCACTTCCACGGCCGGCTTCCAGAGGGGCTGGCGCGGGTTGTATTCGCGGTCGTCGTTTAATAAATCGCCGTATTTATTAAAAATAGTAGAGTCCAGCAGCACGGCATTGGCCGGTTCGTTTCCGGTAGAATCGGAGAAAAGTTCTTTTTTGCGGCTTTCTATGTTTTTAAGTTGCTGTTCCCGGTTGCCTTTTTTGGGGTTAATCGTGTCGGGAGCGGTAATAACCTGGGCCGAAAGCTGCACTCCCGACAAAAGGCATAACAAAATAGTACAAATAAATTTCATGGTTTGATGTGGCTCCTGCAATTGAAGCGGGTTTTAGGTTGGTCAGGCTCCGTTTTTGAATGATATTGCGGTACAAAGCCCCATACGTAAAAATCCGGCATATGGTAATGTTTTTCTAAAGCCCGGATAAAGATTTTCAGCAAGCCACGATAGCAACCCATTAGTTTTCAGGTGTAAAAAGATACCGTTTTTCGCCGGGGCTTCTTTGCAAATTTTTAAAAACGGTAGGCTTTTTACAGCAAAAACCCGCCCGGGGAAAGAACCTTCGGGGCGGGTTTTAAAATGTATGTCAATATTAAAACTATTCAGGTAAGGGAGGTTTGATGGTCGGTTTTGGTCCGGAATACATCGTTCAGGCTCCAGATTCCGGAACCGCTTGCAGCAATGTACAAAAACAGGAAGCAGTACAAAATGGCCAGTTCACCGTTATTCAGGATCGGCCAGAAATTTTCGGCGGCATGAGCCATAAAATAAGCTACTGCCATTTCGCCGCTGCTGATAAAAGCGGCCCAGCTCGTCAGAAATCCGATCGCGATCATCAGGCCGGCCACCAGTTCTATCACGCCGGCAAGCCCCATCAGGGAAGCAAGTTCCACTACCGGTTTTTCGCCCGGCCAGCCCAATAATTTCTGGGTGCCATGCATGGCAAAAAGTAAACCGGAAACAATGCGTAAAATTGCATATAAGTGAGGGCGGTATTTTCCAAGGATTCCGTTCATGGTTTTACTTATTTTAAGATGAAAACGAAGGAAGCGGCCGCATTTATTTGCTTTGCCGCCTGTTTCGGAAGTTGGATAGGAGAACTTAAACCTGATTTTGCCTGTGCGTTTATAGCGAAACAATTGCGGATCAGCGTGCTGGGATACAATGCATTAACGGAAGCTTGGTTTAAAAGTTAAGCGCGCTTCATTTTTCATTTTCCGGTTAAGCAACAGCTTTCTGCTTTGCCGTTATCGCCGGTTTGGATGTCACTTTTTTAATAGCCCGGAGAGCAATTCTGCCGGTTCTGCCAGTTAAATGGCGTTGTTGGGTTTCTATTTCGCGGCAGCGTCCAGGTGTTGCACCAGCTGGTTGATAATGCCGGAAAGTTCAACTGCTTTTTCCTGCACTTCTTCCATATTCCGGAAATAAGTCATGCGCCGGTCTTTGTAATCGCCTTCCAGTAATTCGCTCTGAATTTGCACGATAAACGGATGGTGAAAAACGAGGTGCACGTGTTTAGCCGGCCGGGCATTGAACGTAACCAGGTCTTCGATGTAATAATAACTCGGGGCGTTCCACTTAATGCGTTCCTGGATTTTGGGGCTGGCGGCTTTAATGATCTGCCTTACCGCTTCCATTTCTGCCTTCAGGGGGTGCTCCAGCGCCAGCATATATGCATTTACTTTTTCGGCATCGGTTAATTTTATCGGCATAAGGATATGGATTTCGAATTAACTACAAAAAAGCTGATACGCTTTTCCGAAAGATTGTACCATAAAGAAGCACGAAACCAAATTAATATATTTGCCCGAACCAGACAAAACATTTAGTGAAATTCAGCAGCCTGTTTTCTGAAATTCCACTTCCATGAACACTTTAACGTCAGGTCAATTTTTTGAGTCCGTAATTACCTGAAAACGCTATGGAATTCGGGCTTGAAACTACGGGAAGATATTATCTCGGATTTAAGGAGTTGTTTTTTTTTGCTTTTATAAGTGTTTAATAAACGGGTTAGTATATTATTTATGAAACTTTCGGAGCTGATTTAAGTAACTAGTTAACCGTTTTCTAAAACCTGCCCTGGCCAAAGAATCTTTCGCCCGTGCAGCCCGAAACGGCTATTCATCAATCACCTTAACCATTAAACTGAAATTTATGCTGGCAATGAACTACCGGGGCCCTAAACGGGTCCGGATCGATGAAAAACCAATGCCCGAGATCAGGCACCCCGAAGATGCCATTGTGCGGGTTACGCGTTCCTGCATCTGCGGGTCCGACCTGCATTTATATAACGGCAACGTGCCCGATACCCGTGTCGGAACCACTTTCGGCCATGAATTTATCGGCGAAATTGTAGAAGTGGGCTCCGAAGTTACGAAGGTAAAGATCGGCGATATGGTGCTGGTGCCATTTAACATCTCCTGCGGAAAATGTCATTTCTGCCGTCAGGGTCTTTTTGGGAACTGCCACGAATCAAACCCCGAAGCTACGGCTGTAGGCGCTATTTATGGGTATTCACACACGGCTGGCGGTTACAACGGCGGGCAGGCCGAATATGTGCGCGTGCCTTATGCCAACGTTGGCCCCACCGTAATTCCGGAAGGCATGGACCCGGATGATGCGGTGCTTTTAACCGACGTAGTGCCAACCGGTTACCAGGCCGCCGAAATGGGTGGCATTCAGAAAGGCGATACCGTGGTAGTTTTTGGCGCCGGCCCGATCGGGATCATGGCTGCCAAATGTTCCTGGCTTTTCGGGGCCGGCCGCGTGATCATCATCGATCAATACGATTACCGCCTCGAATTTGCTAAGAATTATTCGCAGTGCGAAGCCTATAATTTTAAAACCGACATGGATGACCCGGTACTTTTCATCAAGAAAATAACCGACTGGATGGGTGCCGATGTGGTGATAGATGCCGTAGGTGCTGAAGCCGCCGGCGATGCCATGCAAACCATTACCGGCCGGAAATTGCTTTTACAGGCCGGCTCGGCCACGGCGCTGCACTGGGCCATTAATTCTGTGAAAAAAGGTGGTATCGTTTCTATTGTGGGCGTTTACGGACCTACCGATAACCTCGTACCCATCGGAAACGTGCTGAATAAGGGACTTACCATTCGGGCCAATCAGGCCTCGGTAAAACGCTTATTGCCGCGCCTCATCGAGCACGTACTAAATGGCGTGATCGAGCCTAAAAAACTCATAACCCACCGCATTCCGCTCGAAGAGATTGCCGATGGTTACCGTATTTTTTCAGCCAAGCTCGACAATTGCATTAAACCGGTTCTTATTCCGCCATCAGCCAGATAAAAAGCAAGACCATGGAAAATACCCCAGAAAAATTCGCGCATATAAAAGGGTGGGGCATAGATGCCGACCCGAAAAACGACCCAACGTACCCGATGAAAAACCGCCTGAATCTCGAACAGACCGGTTATAGCTGGGACCGCCCAACGCTGCAGGCAGAAACCGTAGAAGTGCTGCACTCCAACGAAAGACCAAATCTTACGGCCGTATTCGGTACTGCTTTGCCGCCGAGCGGTTTAAGCGGCATGATCCGGCGCTGGGCCTTCAATTACAGCGAAAACGAATACCGGCACTGGCTTCCGCTCATCATAGCCGACCGCGTGAACGTGGTGGAAGGCGTGTTGGATGATTTTATGCACGGAAAAATACCCAATATTTTTTCCGAAAAAGGATATCCTGCCGAATGGAAGCACAGCCGCGGCACCTTAATCGCGAAAATGGCGGGCGTGGCCATTGTGTCTACGGCGGCTATTTTATTGCTTTCCGGTAAAGGAAAAAAGAAGAAAAGAAAAACCTGGCTTAAACCGATAGAGTAAGCCTGAAAACGGTATTCCTTTTGATCAGAAAAGTGCCGGAAGTTTTTTCCGGCACTTTTAGGTTTTACCGGTTTTGTATTTATTGAACGTATTGCTATTACTTGTTTCAGCTTAAAAATTTTTAATTAGTTGGCGCACAAAAAAAGCAGCCCGGGAAACCGGGCTGCATTTTTTGTGTATTAACGCTGGGCTTACCGGGTTGTACCGGTAGTAGTGCCGCTTGTACTGCCAGAAGTGGTACCCGTGGTCATGCCGGTAGTTGACCCGTTATTGGTTGTAGAGCCCGAAGTCATAGTACCGGTTGTACCGGAGGTAGTACCGGAAGTAGTACCCGAGGTTGTTCCTCTGGTAGTTCCGGAGGTCATTGTGCCGGTTGTGGAGCCGGAAGTAGTTCCTGAAGTCATCGTACCGGTTGTGGACCCTGATGTTGTTCCGGAGGTCATGGTGCCGGTAGTTGAGCCCGAAGTAGTGCCAGTGGTGGAAGTGGTACTACCGGAAGTGGTTCCGGAGGTCATGGTGCCGGTAGTAGAGCCTGAAGTGGTACCGGTGGTGCCATTCATAGAGCCGGAAGTTGTTTCCATATCGCTGGTTGTGGAACCGGTAGTTGAATTGTAGGTGGTATCACCCATGCCATCATCCATGGTGCCGGAGGTAGTACCTGAAGTGGTGCTGGTATCCCTGTTCTCGTTTCCGCACGAACTTAAAAACAGGCCGGAAAACAATGCGCCGGCGGTAATAAGAGTAAGCCAATTTTTCTTCATAGTCCTGTCTGAAATAAGGGTTAAATAATGTATTCTGAATTAACATATACGGTGTGTATTTTGTTTTGCTACGTTCAGACCACGCTGTTTTTTTTCTTTTGTTAAATAATATCGCTTCTTTTTAACCATCTCCCTATTCATATGCTCTTCAAAATCAATATTACCTGCGTGTAAAATTCCGGTTTGATTTTTTGCCGGTTCTGGTTTGCCGGGTAGCTAAGCTTAGTTATCCTTTAGATCCGGGAAATACGAAAAGAAAGCGGGCGGGAAGTATGCTGATTAATAATTTAAGCCAATACCGAAATCAAAGAAAAACGCTATGGTTGAACCCTCAAAAAGTCTAAAAGCAGAAACCTGAAAACTCCCGGCCCGTGCAGCAAGGGCCCGGGAAAATTGATCCTGGTTCAAAGAATAAAGTTGCCTTTGGAAGGGGGGTAGGGTGAGGCTTTTACATTTCCGGTTTAAAATACTACTAAATTCCCCTTTAGCACGGAGGCACAAAAAAAGGCCGAGGGCAAAACACCCGCGGCCTTTCAAAAGCATTGCATAAGTTTATTTCTTTTTCCCGATCAGCTTCATCACCAGCCCAACTACCTGCGCTACCAAAAAACCCAGGATCACCCCGCCCAGCGCCAGAAGCAGTACCCGCAGCAACCAGCCGATAACCGGAATGCCGCCCAGCGCTTTGTCAAAAGATTCAATCGGGTGGTGCATGAACGGCAAACCGTGCACGATGATCTCGAAACCAACCCACAGCATAGCGGCCGTCCCTAAATAACCAAGCCAGGATAAAAAATGCGGCATGAATTTCACGATGCCACGCCCAAAATTCCGGACCGCCGGCGAATGCTTTTCTTTGGCCAGGTGTACCCCGAAATCGTCGGCTTTTACAATGAGGCCCACGAAACCGTAAACCGCCACCGTAATGAAAATCGCCACCGCGATCAAAACCACGATTTGGTTCATGAGCGGGGCCGTGGCAACGGTAGCAAAAGCAATGGCCATGATCTCCGCCGACAAAATAAAATCGGTGCGGGTTGCGCCTGCAATGCGTTCCTTTTCCAGTTCTTCGGGCGTAATGACCTTCATTTCCTCCATCGGCGTATTTTCTTCGGTGTGGTGCTTGCCGAACATGGAATGGACCTTTTCATAGCCCTCGAAACACAAATACGCCCCGCCCACCATCAACACGTACGGGATAACCTGGGGGGCAAAAAAACCGAGCAGCAAGGCCGCAGGCCCTAAAAAGATCAGCTTGTTGATCAGCGATTTCTTTGCGATCTGCCAGATGATGGAAAGCTCCCGTTTCGGGTCCAGGCCCACCACGTATTTGGGCGTTACGGCCGTGTCATCGATCACGATGCCCGAAACTTTGCCTGTGGTTTTGGCCACCTGCGTGGGCACATCGTCCAGGGTGGCGGCGCTTACTTTCACCAGCGCAGCCACGTCATCCAATAAAGCAAGTAATCCGGTAGCCATTAATCTAAGTTTGTTTTAAGTAGGTTATTCATGGTTTTTGCAAAAGCACCAGTTTGCTGTAAACAAAAGTGCCGCATGAAAGAGTAGCGGATAACATTCCCGCTTTTTCTTCCTTCTGCCGGTCCAATAATCTTACAGCCGGCTTTTCAGGAAGCAAATACGGGATAAATTCTCAGAACCGAAAGGGCCGCCTATTAGCAGCAGCAATTGGTTGCTGATTTTTTAGGCCCGGATAGGATGCTTTTTAATTTCTTTTAATAAAATGCTGTCATTTTTAAATGAAAAAGCACCGGAACCCCACGGGTAACCGATGCTTTCTTAAGGAATGAAACTTAAAATTAATCTACCAGATCTTTCGTTTTTTTTGCCATATCCAGGTGCATTCTTAAAGCAGGTAGCGTTTTGGCAGCAAATGCCTTCAGATCCGGGTCGGTTTCTTTCTTAGAGGCATTTTCGAAAACGATAATTGCCTGCTGGTGGGCTTTTACCTGCTCTTCCATGTACCGCTCATCAAACTTCCGGCTATCTGTGGTATTGGCAAGGCTTTCCAGAACACTCTGGTGCATAGGAATGGGGCTGGTGGGCAGAGTAATATTTTTGCGGGAAGCCAGGCTTTTTAACTCGCTGCTCGTTTTATTGTGCTCGTCTATCATGTGCTGGGCATAACTCTTCACTTCGGCGTTGGAGGCGCGTTGCTGCGCCAATTCGCTGCTCAGGGTTTCAAACATATCGGAGCTTGCAGCCATAACCGGAAAGCGGGTAGTGTCCAGGGTGATGGTGGTAGCAGTGGCCTCAGCACCACCGGTGTTGCGGTTCATTTCGTTACCAACCCCTACCTCGCCGGCCCGCGTGGCCGATTCCGGGTCATTGGTGGTTACGGTTTCGGCCGTGGAAGCAGTAGTGGTTTCTGTAGCAGTATTACTACACGCGCCTAAACCCCAAACCAGGGCACCAGCAGCAAAAATAGAAAGTAGGCTTTTTTTCATAATTTTTGTGGGTTAAGATTTATTTCCCGACTTACGACTACAGCGTGTTGAAGGTTTGTGTTCAGCCCAATATCAACTTGATTTAATGCAAAAAAAAACATCAGCCCCCTTCCGGAAACCAGTGATCTTCCTATTGATATTTCTAATTTTAATTATTAATTTTTAATTTAAACGAAGCTCCGCTTAGTCCAAGGCATCCTTCGCTTTCTTCGCCAGCACCAGGTGGTCGCGGAGTTTGGGCAACCCCTGGCGGGCAAAAGCCAGCAGGTCTTCGTTTATTTCGCCGGTAAGCGCGTTTTCGTACAGGGTAATGGCTTCTTCGTGGGCTTTTATCTGGGCATCCAGGTAACGCTTATCGAATTTTTCGCCGATGTTCACTTCGTTCATGGGTTCCATCAGGCGCTGGTGCTCGGGGAGCAGGGTAGCGGGCAGGTCACGTTCCATTTTAGTGGCCAGGGTCTTTAAGGTTTCGGCTTTTTCGCGGTGCTCGTCGCGCATAAGTTTGGCAAATACCCGCGCGGCCGGGTGCAGGGCGCGCGCCCCGGCCAGCTCGCTGCTGCGGAGCTCGAACTGGTTAAAGCTGGCGGCAAGTGCCACGAAACTGTTGGCCTCTTTGGCGGGAGAAGTAGCAGAAGCATTGGTGCCCGAAGTAGCAGGAGTGGAGGTGTTTACCGGTTCGGTAGTGGTGGTGCTGGTATCGGTGTTGGTAGAACGGCAGGCGCCTAAACTATAAACCAGCGCGGCAGCGGCTATAAAGGGCAAAAGGGATTTTTTCATTCTTTTAGGTAACGTTAAACTACCGACCTTACGGCTTTGCCGCTTGCGTAGTTACCGAAAGCCCGTTTCAGGTGATTGCTCGATCCGGATCTAACCTGCGGCGAATCTATTGTCCCGCGATTAATGAAATGCATTGGTACGGGAATTAATAAATTCCCGGCAGCCAACTTTCGGATAGATACAGCCGAAAGTGCAGAGCTTAGCTTCTTACCATATACCTACTCTAAAGGCACTACGAAGAAAAGGCGTGTTCACTATAAAGGAAAGGCGTGTTCACCCTGAAACCAAAAGCAATTTACCCCCGTTACCCTAAAGTTGTAACAATGCCCGCAAAGCAAATTTAAACCTGATAAGCCTACCGTTATGCCCATTGTAACCCAAAACTTCCTGCTCCAAAATTTATCCGGTAAACTGGGGAACATCGTGGTGCGGGAGCTGAATGGAAAAACCATCATCCAGGCCGCGCCGGTAAGAAAAGCGCCGCCTACTCCCGGAGAACTGGCCAACCGCCAAACGTTTAAGCAGGCCGTTGCCTATGCCAAAGAAGCCCGCCAGAACCCGGAACTATGGGGAATTTACCTGGCAGAAGCCAAACGCCGCGGCGGTACCAGCAATGCCTACGCGGTGGCTATTTCCGATTTCCGCAATAATTTCCGGTTGGTTAAAGCCCAGTAGCCGGAAGGTTAAAAGGGTAGAAGCCAGATTCAAAAAAAGGATAAGCTGCCATTTGTACTACTACTGGCGCACCGGAAAGCAGATCAGATTACAGCCGCAACCTGCTTGGTTTACTTGGTCTAGTAGCGGGGAGCAGGGTAGAACTGCAGGCGCCTAAACTACAAACCAGCGCGCCGGCGGCTAAAAAGGGCAAAAGAGATTTTTTCATGCTTTTTGGGTAACGTTTAACCACCGCCCTTACGGTTTAGTAGATAAGGTTGTTATCCGAAAGAAAGTTTTGGTTTACTTTTAAGCGGTCAATTTTTTTCTAATTAAATTTATCCTAATTAAAAAATTGATAAACTTTCACTCTTTTGATGCCTTTCAATAAGTGCTTTTATAACTTTAGAATAAACTTTTAGCTCTGAGATGTCTTTATTTTTAATTAAATAATCAATTTGACTATCAAGGGCATATAATGCAGAAGAAAAGGAAATAGTTTTTCCAAATTGGTCAAGATATTCATCAATTAAAACTAAGATATTTTTATCAAAACCTTTAAAATCGTAAATTATTAATGAAAGTTCAAAAGAAATTCTTTTATGCAATTGGTTTTCTTCAGTAGTATCAACTTTCAATAAAAAAGATTTTATAAGATCTTTTATCTTTCCATTTGAAATATTAAAAATACTTATTAACAATTTTTGACAAACATCAATAATATCAGAAATTGGATATTCTTTTATCTCATTTAATAATTTATTTATAATTCGATCATTTGTAAATAAGGCTTTCCTTTCCTTTGCATAACCATAAATATTATATATTTCATTATTGGTAATAGCATGAAATTCTTGAAAGTTTATTTTGTTGTTCAATAATTTTGAAATAAGATTTTCAATAAGTATTAATAGTATCTGCTCATTAATATTAGTTTTGAATAAGTTATATTGCAGCCCAAAAAATAGATTTATTGCTTGAAAAATACCTAATGTATTATTTCCATTCGAAATAATTTTATTAATTTTAGTTAAAACATTTGAAATTTCTTCCTCTTCAAGTGGAGTAAGAGAAAGTAAAAAAATCAAATTTTTGAAATAATTTTCAAACTTATTGAAAGTTATTTCAGATTTAATAAATTGCTCAACTATATTTTCAAAAACAATATCGATTAACCAATCTTTTGATTCATCAGAAAGCATAAAGTGACCTTTTCTTTCAGAATCATTATGGTAGAATTCCTCTAACAATACTTTTAGACCTTTATAATCTATGTATTTAATACAAGAATAAATTTCAAGTTTATTTAAAGAAACTGTTTCTTTCTGAATTTGTCTGAGAATGGAAATTTTTATGAAGTAACTATTAATCTTTCTAAACTCTTGATAATTTTCTATCATGATTTTGTTTCTCAATACGAAAAACACAAAATTCTCATGGTTTGAAGTAAATTCATTATAGTTTGAATTTAATACTAACCCACCTGATTTTATTGTTTTGCCTGAGTCCTCAGTTTTTCTTAATTCTTCAGAAATTTTAAAAGCATATTGATATATAAAAGACTTATCAATAAAATTATATATTGGTTCTAAAATTAAACGTAAGTCTTTAGGTAAATTGTAATATCTTTCTTTAAGATTATACTCTTCAGTAAATAAATACCGATTATTATCTAAAGAGAAATTAAACTTTAAACGTCTTAGTAAAGTATTCCTATTAAACATCGCTATAAACAATAATGTATAATTTCTATGTTTTAAGCATAGCAAAATTATTTCTTCCATTAAACCAAAAGCCTCTTCATTTTTCTCTAATTGATAAAATTTAAATGCAAGCTCTAATAGCTCTCTAATTTCATTTTTATTTTTTGTTAAATCTTTAAAATCAAAATTAAAATATATTAATTCAGATTCGGGATTAGCAATTTCCAAATAATCTGAAAATTTGATAAATGATTGTTCATAAGGTGCTTCTTCACTTTCAGAAATAATAATGCCTTTAATATTTGCCCTCCCAAGTATTTCAAATATTTTTAAGATATTAAGACTAGGTTTTTCTCCCTCATCAATATCAACTAATATTTGCACGAATTTTTGGTAAATGGCTCTAATATTCGCATTAGAATCACCGGTAGATGAATGTTTATGAAATTCAAGAATGGGCTTTTTGTCATCATCATAGACAAAACTGCAATTTGTTAAAACCTTTTGAATCTGATCTATTAAAATTCCTTCTAAATCTTTGAGTACATTTAATTTATCTAAAATGAAATCAACTGTATCTTCTTTAGAATTAATGATAAATGCCTTATCATAATTTTTAATTTTATTTAAAAAAGTATAAGTCTTGTTTGAATAGTCATCAAAGTCTGAAATTAGTTTATCGTTGTCGTTTAGTACCAAAGTAGTTATTCCATGGTTAGCTAAATATTTACTTTGGGTAGGATTTTGAAAAAATGTTGCCAGATACATTGGCGGTCTTACTTTTGAATTATTTTGGATCCATTTTAAAATATGTTTTAGATTTATATCATTGTAAGAATAACCAAGAAATAAAACTGTATGAGTAGATAAAATACTTTTAACATAATTTTCAATTAGTGGAAAATTATATTTATAGTTAATATAATCGTCCTCTTTGAAAACAATATTATGGTTTCTAAAATCACCATGAATCTTTAACAATTTATTCTGTAATGAGGATTTAACAAGATCAACATCAGAGCAAATTACATCAAATATAAATGCATTCTCTTCAATGGTTTTTTCTAATATTGTATCCCAATTGGTAGTTATAATAACATGTGGGTTTACCTCGAAAATCAATTTATGTATTTCTGAGGGCTTAATATAATCAGGAAAATAGGTCTTTAGCTTTTTATAATATGTATATTCATCAAATGCTAAATAATACAATTGGGCTATTTTAAGATAATCTGTTTCATCGTTAAGGGATAATTCTTTTTTTAAATCAACAATTAAATCATTCCAACTGGGAAGTTTAAAAAATTTAGTTTCAGAACTTTTCGAAATCCCTGCCCCAATGAATATAGCAAGGCTATTGTCATTATTAGCTTTAATAATATTTTTTATATATGTTGAATCAAAATTCATAAACTAAATTTCTTAATTTTTCCCTAAGTTATCAGCCTCAAAAAACATAGCATAAATATATGAAATATATTTGTTCTTCTATATTAAATTAAATTTTTATCCCTTTGCCTTTCAACCCCTTCCAAATAGACCTTCCCGTTACGGAGATCATCCCGACGGTCCGCGAACACCTGGCTACCCGCAACACGCTGATCGTGCACGCGCCGCCCGGGGCCGGTAAAAGCACCCTGCTGCCGCTGGCTTTGCTGGAAGAGCCGTGGCTGGCCGGGCAGAAGATCATCATGCTGGAGCCCCGCCGCCTGGCCGCCCGCACCATTGCCGAGCGCATGGCCCAGCTTTTAGGCGAAACCGTGGGGCAGACAGTGGGCTACCGCATCCGCTTCGAGAACCGCATCTCCGAAAACACCCGCATAGAAGTGGTAACCGAGGGCATTCTCACCCGCATGATCCATTCCGACCGGGGGCTTACCGGCACGGCCCTCGTCATTTTCGATGAATTCCACGAACGCAGCATCCACGCCGACGTAGCTATGGCTCTGGCCCGGGAAGCCCAGCAAACCCTGCGCCCCGACCTGCGCCTGATGGTAATGTCGGCCACCCTGGATATGCCGTTGCTCACGCAGCTGCTCAACGCTCCGGTGGCGCAAAGCCTGGGCCGCCAGTACCCCATCGAAATCCTTTACGCCGGCGAAACCGACGAAACGCTGCTGCCCGAGCTCACCGCCCGCACCGTTATGCAGGCCCTCCGTGAAAAGCAGGGCGACGTGCTGGTGTTCCTGCCCGGCGAAGGCGATATCCGGAAAGTGGAAGCCATTCTCCGGAAACAGCTCCGCGACGTGGCCCTGCACCCGCTCTTCGGGATGCTGCCCGCCGGCAAGCAATACGCCGCCCTCATGCCCGATAGGCAGGGGAAACGCAAGGTGGTGCTGGCCACGAGCATTGCCGAAACCAGCCTTACCATAGAAGGCATTACCGTGGTGGTAGATTCCGGCTACGGCAAAACGTCGCGCTTCGACCCAAAATCCGGCCTTACCCGCCTCGAGACCGTGCGCGTTTCCAAAGACTCCGCCGACCAGCGCGCGGGCAGGGCCGGCCGGCTTGGTCCGGGCACCGCCTACCGCCTCTGGACCAAAGCCGCCCACGAACGCCTGCAGCCGCACCGCACCCCCGAGATCCTGGAAGCCGACCTGGCCTCTTTGGTTTTGGATATGGCGCAATGGGGCATCCTGGATATTTCGCAGCTAACCTGGCTCACGCCGCCGCCCAAGGCCGCCCTCCTGCAGGCCACCGACATGCTGCACCAGCTGCAGGCCCTGGAAAACGGCCGCATAACCGAGCACGGCAAAAAGATGCACGCCCTGCCCACGCACCCGCGCCTGGCACATATGCTCTTAATGGCGCAGGAAAACAACCAATTGCCTCTGGCCGCCGATATTGCCGCCCTGCTGGAAGAACGCGACCCGCTGGAACGGAATTCGGGCATCGACCTGAACCTGCGCATCGAAGCCCTGCGCCGCTACCGCAAAGAGCACGTAGGCGGCAAACGCCTGCAAAAGATCGAAAAGATCGCTGCTTCGTACCGCCGGATGTTCAGCATTGAGCCCGAAAACAGTATCCCGGACCCGTACGAAACCGGCGTGCTACTGGCGCACTGTTACCCCGAACGCATTGCTTTTGCGCGCCCCGGCAACAACGCCCAGTTCCAGCTTGCCAACGGCAAATACGCTTCCGCCGGTCACCGCGACGAACTGGCGCACGAGCCCTGGCTGGCCATTGCGCACCTCAACGCCCGCGAAGGCGTGGGGCAGATCTTTCTGGCTTCTCCGCTTAACCCCCGCGACCTGGCGCCTTTGGTAAAACAACAAGACGTCATCACCTGGGACACCACCGACGGCGAACTCACCGCCTCCCGCGACATGCGCATCGGCTCCATTGTTTTACAAAGCAAACCACTACCCGAACCGGACGAAAAGCATTTAATTCCCGCCATTTCCGAAGCCCTGAAAAGGGAAGGGGAAACGCTATTGAACTGGACCTACAACGTGCAGCAGTTCCAGAACCGCGTACTAAGCCTGCGCAAATGGCGCCCCACCGAAGGCTGGCCCGATCTTTCCACGCCAACCTTACTGATGACCAATTATGAATGGCTCCGGCCTTATTTGGTTGAGGTGGAAGTTCCGGAAGACCTGCTGGAAATAGACCTGCTGCCGATTTTGGGGAAATTCTTAACACCTGAACAGTTGGCTGCTTTGGATAAACTGGCTCCGGCTACCATTGCGTTACCGGATGGCTACGAAGTGGAATTGCTATATATGAAGAACGGCAAACAACCGGTTTTAGAAGTGCGCCTGCAGGATATCTTTGGCTGGGAAGAAAACCCCACCGTAGATGGCGGCGAAATGCACGTGCTGCTGAATCTGCTTACGCCTGATCTGAAGCCTTTGGCAACGGTCGCGGATCTGGGTAGTTTTTGGGCGGAGAAGTATAGCGTTTTGAGAAGGGAGTTGGTGGCGAAGTTTCCGGGGGTGAAGTGGAAAGTTGTCTGAATTTGGATTCGTCAGATCAGGAGATTATTGGATTTAAGGATTCAGATTTAAATTATCTGGTCATCCCGAGCGCAGCCGAGGGAACTAACGCGTACCGAACCCGCACGAAAGCTAATCTCAAACCTGACTGATAGGAATTTATTGCTGCGCGCAAATTCCATAGAAGTACGCGTTAGTTTCTTCGGCAAGCTCAGAATGACCGGATTTTATTAGGATTTAGGAAGCTAATTACTTGAATTACTTTATCCGTCTTCGGATCATTTAATCCGCCTAATACTGAAATTTCAATTTATGACCTTTTCTTCAGCTATATAATTCAGGAATTTAAGCTCTGGATTTTTGCTTCTGATTAACGCTTCCTTTTTAGATCGGCTCCAGCCTTTAAGTTGCTTTTCTCTTTCGATGGCATGTACCGGGTTTGTAAACCTTTCAAAGTAAATTAGTTTGTAGCAGTAATACCGGCCAGCAAAGGTCTTTTTATCATCACTATTCTGAAAATGTTGCTGAAGCCTTGTTGCAAGGTCGTTTGTAATGCCAATGTCTAGAACCGTCCGGTTAAAATTCGTAGTGATGTAAACGAAATAATTGCTGTTGAACATGCTATCGTTTTTGGGGCTTTCAACTTTTGTTCCGGTTTAGAAGTTCCGGAGATTAATATTTTAGTTTCCACTGCCATTTCCCGGAGTTAATTTCAATCAGCGAAAACCAAAATATCCGGTCATTCTGAGCTTGTCGAAGAAACTAACGCGTACTTCTATGGAATTTGCGCGCAGCAATAAATTCCTATCAGTCAGGTTTGAGATTAGCTTTCGTGCGGGTTCGGTACGCGTTAGTTCCCTCGGCTGCGCTCGGGATGACCAGATAAATTGTATTCAATCTTTCATTGCCGTCTGCTTTAGCTTGGTGGTATGCATGTCACAAAATCTCCCCTTGTTTTAAGAGGAGGGCCGGGGTGGGGCAGCTCCCGCCTTAGCAAGGAGGGGCTGGGGGTGGTTGGATTTCGGAGGTAGGAATTTTACTTCCAGGTCCCCAGCAGGCGGCGCAGCACGATCACTTCGCCCGTGTGGTAAGCCGTATGTTCCGCTACCAGCAAGGCTTCGCGCAGCAGGGTCTGGCCTTCGCCGTGAGGAAAGGGTTTGTACAGGTCGTTATCCGGGTCTTGTACCAGTTTGATCATGGTTTGCAGGCCGGTTTGAATTTCTGCGATGCTTTTATTCAGTGCTTGCTGATCGGCAGGGGCTTTTTCCTGGGGCCAGTAATCATCGGGCCAGGTCAGGTACTGGTAATCCGGGTTCTGGCAGAATTCCAGGATGTCGTTTACGGTGAGGCGCATGTGTTCCAGCAGTTGCCAGATGGTGTACGGTAATTTCGGAACGGTCTTGCCGGCTTCTTCGGCGGTGATATCCTTAAACAATTCGCCGACGGGCTGAAAGGCAAGGCCGCCTTCGAGCAGTTTGGTAAGCTGGTCGCGAAGTCTCTGATCGTGGTTCATATGCGGTTGTGGTTTTATGAGGGAAACTAATTTTACGCGCAGTAGTTTTAGCAACGGGAAAAGAAATGGGGGAGAAGGAAAACCGGCAAAACCAGGAAGCTGATAATTTGCTACATTGCTTAACTACGAAGAGCCCTGAAAGATGTACTATAACGTAATAATTACCGGCGCTACCGGCATGGTAGGCGAAGGCGTGCTGCACGAATGTTTGCAGGATCCGGAGATCACGGAAGTACTGCTGATCAACCGCCGGCCTTCGGGCTTTCAGCACCCGAAACTCAGGGAAGTCATTCATCCGGATTTCCTGCATTTCCGCGGCATAACTGTCGATTTTAAAAACTACCAGGCCTGCTTTTTCTGCCTGGGCGTTTCTTCGGTAGGCATGAGCAAAGCCGATTATGAAAAGCAAACCTACGACCTGACCCTGGAAGTAGCCCGCACCATGGCTGCGCAAAACCCGGAGATGACCTTCTGCTACGTAACCGGCGCCGGCACCGATAGTTCAGAAAAAGGCCGTTCGCACTGGGCGCGCGTTAAAGGGAAAACGGAGAACGAACTGCTCCGGCTGTTTAAAAAGGCATTTATGTTCCGGCCGGCTTTCATTCAGCCTACGCCCGGCCTGAAAAATACCAGCAAATATTATAAGTACATAAGCTTCCTGGAACCGGTGTTGAAACGGCTGTTTCCGAAGTACATTTGTACCTTGCGGGAAGTAGGGCAGGCCATGATCCAGGCGCTGAAAAAAGGCTACCCGAAACCCATTCTGGAAGTGCCGGACATCAAAGCGCTGGCCCGTTCCGGAAACTGAAATCCTGTTTAAAAAGAAACCTTGTTTATGAGAATCCTGAAATTATTGCCGGTGGTTTTACTTTTAAGTACCGCCTGTTCCCAGCCAACCAAGAAGCCTGTTTCATCCGGGCAAGAAACGCCTTCCGAAGTTCCCAACGAGCCGGTGATCAACTCCATTACCGGAGTAGTAACGGAAATTCAGCCGGGAAAAGATGGCTATACGGCCCAGGTAAAAACCACCGAACAGGAAACCGTTTTTGTTACTGTGAGCCGGGTGAATTTAAAAGATCCGGAAAGCTACCGTTCCGTTAAAATAGGCGATACCCTTCGCGCAATCGGTGAGTCTTGGGAAATGAACGGTGAAAACCACCTGAAAGCCCTTGAACTCAAATAGCCGGAAAACGCTAGGAATCTGCCCCTGAAAACTACTCCTTCAGCTGGAAAAAAAGCCGCGAGATCGGGATTAGCATGATGCCGGAAACGGCGAACGCGATAAACGAAATTTTCAGGTTGAACGCGTGCGCCAGGTACCCGATCATGGGCGGCCCGAGCAACATACCCACAATGCCAAAGGTAGCAATGAGCGAAACGGCCATGCCAGGCGAATACGTTTTGGACGTGCCGGCGAGCGTGTAGGTTAAGGGAATTACGGCGGCGGTGCCAAATCCCACCAAAGAAAAACCGATCATGGCCGGCCAGAAGCTCGGGAAAAGTATGGCCAGCAAAATTCCGGAAAAGATCAGCAGGGCGCTCATCACATACGCGTTCGCCATGCCGATCTTATCGATGATGCGGTCGGAAATAAAGCGGGACGTGGCCATGAAAACCATGAAGGTGAGGTAACCGGCCGTAAAGATCTCTTCTTTGATTACCTGCTGAAAATAAATGCCGCTCCAGTCGAACATACCGCCTTCGCAGACCATGGCAAAAAAGGCCAGTAACCCGAGATACAAAATGAAGGGCTCCGGTTTTTTGAAAGTCAGTTTGTTGCCGGAAGTGGCGCGGTCGTTACGAAGCAGGTAGCGGTAGGCAATAATGGCCGCCAGCGTGGTAATGCCGGTAACCATGAGCAAATGCGGCACGATGGTAACTTTTAACGAAACCAGCAAGGTGGTAAAACCCACGCCCACAATGCCGCCGGTGCTCCAGAGCCCGTGAAATGAGCCGTTGATCTTGCGGCCGTATAGGTTCTGCAAATTGATGGATTGGGTGTTGATGGCAATGTTCAGCACCCGCGTGCACAAGGCATATAGTACTAAGGCAATTACCAGGAGCGTAGCCGAATCGGCAAAAGCGATGAGCGAAAGGCAAAGTGCGTTCAGGATAAAACCCACCGTGAGCGGAATGCGGGTTTCGAAGCGGGTCACGAGCCAGCTGGAAAGCGGCAGTCCGGCCATGGAAGCGACCGGCATGGCAAACAGAATGCTACCGAGTTCAGCTTCGTTCAGGTCTAAGGCGGCGGCAATGGTAGGTATGCGGGAAGTCCAGCTGGAAAAACTGAAACCGGCCAGAAAGAAAAAGGTGCTCAGCGCAAGGCGTTGCGGGCGTAATGAAGGCATGTAGAAATTCAAAATGCAAAGGTACGATATTCCGGCCGCAAATCCGGGATCCTGGTTTAGCACTATACGGCCATTGGGAGAAGCAGGAAATGGTGCCGGCAGTTTTTTACTTAAAAACCATAGCGTTTGGGAAATATTTTTTACGGATCTTCCGTTTTAGAATTTCATAAATTAAGGCATGTTTCCGAACGAAGAAGAATTTAACGCGCAATTTGCCGAAGCCATAGACGGTGTGATCGAAACCATGGCGGAAACGCCGGAAATAGAGCCGGTGCGGTTTTTCAATATGGTGTGCGTGCTGGAGAACCTGCAGTTTTTCGCACCGGTGCTTTACAGCGCCATTAAGCCCAAAGAACAATAAATATTTTCAGCCAGAAATTTCTAAAATTACATTTTTGAGCCCGGAAACTAAACAAGTGTTCTTTGTTTCCGGGCTTATTTATTGACTATTAAATTACTTTTTAAGGCAAAATTTCTACCGTTTTTTACAGGCCGTTCCTGCTTTTCGTTCGCTTTAGAATTACAGAACGGATGTGAATAATTTTGCAATAGAACCGGATCTTTTAGACGTCCAGCCACTCTTTAAAGGTACTGTATTTATCGATGCTTACGAACGTATCCTGATCGGTGGAAGGGTTTAGAGTCAGTTTCAGGCGGGTGGGAGAGTATTTCTGGATCGAATCGATGGCGTTCATTTTAACGATGAACTTGCGGTTGATCCGGAAAAAATCTTTGGGGTTGAGCACGCTGGCTAATTTGTCTAAACTGAAGTCTACGGGCAGGCGCTGACCAGCCTGGTTTATCAGGAAGGTCATTTTTTCTTCCGAATAAAAATAGGCGATCTCTTCTACCGGCACGGTTTTAATTTTAGCGCCGTGCGTGATCAGGAACCGTGACTTGTATTCGGGTTCTTTTTTCAGAGCCGCCTGCAGCATTTCTTTGATGCTTTCCGGGTTGAATTTAACCTGCTGCTGCAGTTTATGGAATTTGGTTAAAGCGCCTTCCAGTTCTTCAAAATTGATGGGCTTCAGTAGGTAATCAATGCTGTTTACCTTGAACGCCTTGATGGTATAATCGTCGTAAGCGGTAGTGAAAACCACCGGCCCGGCAACTTCGATCTGGTCGAAAATGGCAAAACTCTGGCCGTCGTCGAGGTGAATATCCATGAAAAACAGGTCGGGCTGCGGATTGGAACTCAGCCATTTCACGCTTTCTTTTACCGACGAAAGTACCGCCAGCACGGTAATGTTTTTATCGTAGCGCATCAACAAGCTTTCGAGCCTTTTGGCGGCCAGCGCTTCGTCTTCAATGATCACAACTTGCATAACCCAAATTAAGGAAGCAAAGGTACTTTAGAAATATATGATTTACCTAATATATGAAAGAAAACCTTGCGTTGGGTAATGTATTCGTAGCGATTGGTAATATTTTTTAAGCCTACGCCGGTAGAAGCAAATTCCTGGGTCCGGATCTGCAGGTTATTCTGTACCACCAGGTAATCGTCTTCGGTCACTGAAATGTTTACTACCAGCGGACTTTCTCTCGAAAGCACGTTATGCTTCACGGCATTTTCGATTAGCAACTGCAGGGTTAGCGGCGGCAGGTAATGGTTTAGTTTTTCGGCGGGAATATCCATGCTTACCTGCAGCTTGTCTTCGAACCGGATCTTCAAAAGAAAAATATACGCGTTTATAAAATCGATCTCCGTTTTTAAAACTACCAGTTCGTGGTCGTGCTGCTCCAGTACGTAGCGGTAAGCTTTGGCCAACTGGTCGATGAATTTTTCGGAAAGGTCGGCATCGATGTGCACCAGCGTGGAAAGCACGTTCAGGCTGTTGAATAAAAAGTGCGGGTTGATCTGGTTTTTCAGGCCTTCGTACTGCGCCTGGGCAATTTCTTTCTGCAGCATTTCGGCATTGATCATGGCGCGATGGTAATTGCGCAGAATATGAAAAGCGGTGAAGCACAGGTAATAAACCGAAGAAAAAAGCAGGTTGATGGTGTAGTTCAGGCGCACTTCCATGCCAAATTCAATTTCGCCGAGCGGCTGCAGCAAAAGCGTGAAAGGCACCAGCGCAATTACCGTAAACAAAAGCATGCTGGCCGACATAAAAATAAGTAAACCCAAGGTGTAGCGCTGCACCTGGGTAACGGCTTTCAGCCTAGTTTCCAACTGGTTTTGCAACCAGTAATAAGTTTGATGCAAAGCCAGGAAAAAAACCAGCGAATACACA
This sequence comes from Adhaeribacter terrigena, assembly GCF_016623615.1. Lineage (GTDB taxonomy): Bacteria > Bacteroidota > Bacteroidia > Cytophagales > Hymenobacteraceae > Adhaeribacter_A > Adhaeribacter_A terrigena. The sequence continues at coordinate 129,194 of NZ_JAEHFX010000003.1, forward strand.
TAATCGAAGAGCATGTGCTGCGGATGGTACACCACCGTGCCGTAAATAATGAAGGCAATTACGTTGGTGTAAACGATAGACAGCACCGCTGCCAGCAGCAGCCTGTTTTTTAGGGTGAGTTTGGTAGGCTTTACTTTCATTTTAATTTAACTGTAGCCGCTCAGCTTTGTAGTTTATAGTCTCGGGTTTATGCCTTGCAAAGCGGCTTTTTTAACTGCCCCAAATTACCATTTAGCCCCGCAATTACTTCCGAAAGGTACGATGACCTCCTGATATTTCCGACGAATGCCTGGGATTGGTGGATGAACCGGAGGGCGGAATGGAGGTTTTTTCGAATTTGAGTAGGCCGGTGTAGGAGTTTTTATGAAGGAGTTTTCAAAATGCATAAACCTATAGCCGGTCATCCCGAACGAAGTTGAGGGAACTAACGCATACAGCTAAGGAATTTGAGCGAAGCAATAAATGCCTTTCGTGCGGGTTCGGTACGCGTTAGTTCCCTCGGCTTCGCTCGGGATGACGCAATAAAGTAGCTGGCCAGTTGGGAAAGCAGTTTTTCCTTTCCAAAGCATAGCGTTTTCAGGCATCATGCAATTTCGAGGAACGAAGCCAACGGAATCTCTTCAGAAATCCTTCCTTTACTTTGCCGCCATTCAAGCCCGAACAACATCTGCATAATGCTATCCTTTCGGGCCTAAAAACTCCAAAACCCCTCCAATACCCCTCCAATACCTTTCGCCATTCGGTAATAATCCTGCCGGCGTTCAGCCGGAAATTTCTGCCATTCGTCGATTTTAAATTTCTCTGGCCCTTGGCACCCTGCAACTTTGTAGCATCGAAAATCACATTTGCTACTTAAATAAACTACTATGAAAAAGATCCTTTTCCTGCTGGTTTGCCTGCTGCCTTTGCAACTGCTGGCCCAGCAGAAATTTACCGTCAGCGGCAACGTGAAAGACCTGAAAAACGGCGAAGACCTGATCGGGGTTTCGGTGGGCGTGGCGGGTGGAAAGGCTGGCACCGTTTCCAACGTTTACGGCTTTTATTCGCTTACCCTGCCGGCCGGAAATTATACGTTGCAGTACACTTACATCGGTTACCAAACCGTTTCCCGGCAAATCACTTTAGACCGCAACCTGGTGCTGAACATGGAGCTGGAAAACGATACCAAAATGCTGAACGAAGTGGTGGTTAGCAGCCAGAAGGAAGATGCTCATATCCGGCAGAATAAAATGAGTACGGAGGTGCTGCCTATGGCTACCATTAAAACGCTGCCAGCTTTTATGGGCGAAGTAGACGTGCTGAAAACGCTGCAAATGCTGCCCGGCGTGCAAAGCGGCGGCGAAGGTACTTCGGGCTTTTACGTGCGCGGCGGCAGCGTAGACCAGAACCTGATCCTGCTCGACGAAGCGCCGGTTTACAACGCTTCGCATTTGCTGGGTTTCTTCTCGGTTTTCAACGCCGATGCCATTAAAGACGTGGAAATTTACAAAGGCGGCATTCCTGCGGAATACGGCGGCCGGCTCGCTTCGCTGGTCGATATCCGGATGAAGGAAGGCAACAACAAGACCTTCGGCGCTTCGGGCGGCGTTGGCACCATTGCCAGCCGTTTAACGCTGGAAGGCCCGTTGAAGAAAGATAAAGGCTCGTTTATCGTTTCTGGTCGCCGCACCTACGCCGACCTTTTCCTGAAACTCAGCCCCGACGAAAACCTGAACCAAAGCGCGCTGTATTTCTACGACCTGAACACCAAACTCAATTACAAATTCGGTGAAAAAGACCGCGTATTTGTGTCAGGTTATTTCGGGCAGGATGTATTTAAATTCAAGGAAACGCTGGCCATGGATTGGGGCAATGCCACGGCTACGGCCCGCTGGAACCACCTGTTTACCGATAAGGTTTTCTCGAACTTCACGGCCATTTACAGCAACTTCAATTACAAGATCGGTTCCCCCGGCACGGCCAATGCCTTCAGCTTAAAATCGAACATCGAAGACGTTAGTTTAAAAGCCGACCTGGCCTATTTCCCGAACAACGAAAACAGCATTAAGTTCGGCGCCAGCACCATTTACCACACCTTCAAACCTGGCTTAATTAAACCGGAATCCGAAAGATCTTCCATCCGGGAAATGAAACTGGATAATAAATACGCCCTGGAAAATGCGGTGTACCTGAGCAACGAACAGGAAATAAATAATCGTTTGAAACTTACTTACGGCCTGCGCTATTCTTTCTTCCAGAACATGGGCGGCAAGGTGCAGGAACTTTCCGAAGACCGGCAGCAGGTTATCAGCGTAACTGAATACGAGCGCACCGAGATCTACAAAACCCAGGGCGGGCTGGAACCCCGCTTGGCGGCAACCTTCATGTTAAACGAGAAAAGTTCCGTGAAAGCTTCCTACAACAAAACCCGGCAATACCTGCACCTGGCCTCTAACGCTACTTCCGCTTCGCCCTTCGATGTGTACATTCCTTCGGGCAAATACCTGAAACCGCAAATCGCCGATCAGGCAGCGCTGGGTTATTTCCGCAACTTCCTGAACAACCAGCTGGAAGCATCCGCCGAAGCCTATTACAAAACCATGCAAAACCAGATCGACTTCCGCGACAACGCCGACCTGGCCCTGAACAACAACATCGAAGCGGAAGTGCTTTCGGGCACGGGCAAAGCGTACGGTTTTGAACTGATGGTGAAGAAGCATGCCGGCAAATTAACCGGCTGGGCCAGCTACACGTTCTCACGCACCGAACGCACCATCGATGGCATCAACGAAGGCAAAGCGTACCGCGTGCGCCAGGACAAACCGCACAGCGCCACGCTGGTAGTTTCCTATAAAATCTCCGAACGCATGACCTTTGGTTTGAACCAGGTTTACGCCAGCGGCAACGTGGTAACCATGCCATCAGGTGCTTACCGCCACGGCGACATTATTCTGCCCATCTACACCGAACGCAACGGCTACCGCCTGAAAGATTACCACCGGTTGGACTTGTCGCTGACTTTGGATAACCGTCAGAAGCCGGGCAGCAAATATGCTTCGAGCTGGAATTTCTCTTTATTCAATGCCTATGCCCGCAAAAATGTGTTCTCCATTGCCATGGAACAACCCGAAGACGGCACCGGCATCCAAACCAAAGAAATTTCGATCCTGGGTTCTGCCTTTCCGGCCGTTACTTATAATTTCAAATTCTAACCAGATAATTCTAACCAGATAAAAACGCTATGCTTTTAACGATAAAAAGTAAAACCATGAAAAACCTGACCTACCTATTTTCTGCTTTCCTTATTCTGCTTTTATCCGGATGCGAAACCGTGGTAGACCTGGAACTGGAACAAAGCGAACCGCGCCTGAGTGTAGAAGCCATCGTAACCGATCAGCAAGATCTGAATTACGTGAAATTGGCCATGTCGGGCCCGTACGGAAAAAATACTGAAACGCTACCCGTACGAGATGCCCAGGTAAATTTAACCGATAATACCGGCGAAAAAATTACCTTTACGCACCAGGAAAACGGCCTTTACAAACCAGCTAGCACGTTTAAAGGCATCGCTAACCGCCTGTACACCTTAACCATTATCGCCAACGGACAAACTTACACGGCCTCGTCGTTGCTGCCTGAAGTTCCGCAGGTTGACACGGTAGGTTACCGCTACGTAGAAACCAAAACCGACCCGTTCAGCCGCAAAGATGGCTACTATTTAAGCCTGGCTTTTCAGGATGCGCCGGAGGTGAACAATTACTATAAAATCGACCTGATCCGGAACGGTAAATTGCTGCAAAAAGACGCTTCTGATATTTTAGTTACCGACGACCGCCTGTTTAACGGCGCGCATGTGATGGATGAAGTAAATACCACTTTCAGCCAGGGCGACGAAGTAACATTGAACCTGCTTTCACTCACCAAAGAAGCCTGCGAGTATTACCGGGCCATTTCCGCGCTGCAGGGCCAGGGCGGTTTGTTCGGCCGCAACCCGGCCAATTTGCCAACCAATATCAGCAACGGCGCTGTGGGCTTCTTTTCGGCCAGCGCGGTTTCCGGCAAAACAGTACAGATCAAGTAACTAAAACCGAAAAAACGGTATCGTAAAACGCTAAAAACTCAAAACCATGTTTATAGGTCATTTTGCCGTCGGCTTTGCGGCTAAAGCCAAAGCCCCACAAATCTCTTTAGGCACCTTGTTCCTGGCATCACAACTGCTGGATCTGCTCTGGCCCACGTTTTTATTGCTGGGCTGGGAACACGTAAAAATTGCCCCCGGCATCACCGAAGTTATCCCGCTGGATTTCACGCATTACCCCATTTCGCATAGTTTACTGGCGGTATTAGGCTGGGGAGTGCTGGCCGGTTTACTTTACTGGCTGTTTAAAAAAGACCGGTATTATGCGCTCATTATTAGTTTGTGCGTAGTTAGCCATTGGGTGCTCGACCTGCTTGTTCACCGGCCCGATCTGCCGTTGCATCCCGGCGATTCGCAGCTGGTAGGTTTGGGCCTGTGGAATAGTTTTGCGGGAAGTCTGGTGGTGGAAGGCTTGCTGTTTATGGCCGGAATTTATTTCTACGCAAAAAATACGCAAGCCAAGAACAAGGCTGGCAAATGGGGTTTCTGGAGTTTAGTTGCCTTCCTGGTACTCATTCACGCTGGCAATTTGTTCGGTCCGGTACCGACTGAAGTCACGGAAATTGCCTGGGTAGGGCAGCTGCAATGGTTGCTGGTAATTTGGGCTTACTGGCTCGACCGGAATCGTAGCAACGTGTCTGCACCTCTGCAAACCCAGCCGGCCTGAAAACGCTATGCTTTAATGCCTGAGAAGTAAGAACCATTTGTAAAAATGAAATCCCGCTGTTCCGGAAAGGAGCGCGGGATTTTCAGGTTTTAAAGTACAGTAGATTTCCTGCGTTTTTTCGCCGGTAAGGATAGCGTTTTGTCAATAAGAAAGTAATTAATTTTGAGTTCAGGCAAGATTCTTTTCATCCACCATTCGAGCTAAGTTGTTAGGAAAAAACTTTATTCAGTCATCTCGACGTCAGGAGAGATCCCATCCGGTTAGTAGTGCCTTCTATCCTGGCTTTACTACCAATCTGATGAAATCTCTCCCTGCGGTCGAGATGACGGGAGATTTTTTCTAAATGAATAGCTAAAAGATTGATTTTGTTCGGACTCGCCTAAAAATCAGCTAACCAACACTTTTCTTTTTCCGGCTTTCATTTCCTGCTGTTCCTGTTGCGCAGCCTGGTATTTGGCTAACTGGTTTTTCAGGAAAAGCGGTTTGGAATCTTTGTAACTCGTAACGCCGCCAATTTTATGCAAACCTTTGATGTACAACCAGGCCAGGTCGAGCTGATTCGGTAAAAAACCGGCGCGTGCGCTGCCCGGGTAAAGGTGGTGATTGTTGTGCCATTCGCCGGAAAATAAACCCGGCCTCGTCTGGTTAATGGATAAATTGCTGCGGTCGAAATCGATGCCGTCTACGTGTTTGGCTTCGCCGTTGCCGTGGCCGTTATAATTAAACGCGCGCACCAGGATAAACCAGAACAGCGCGCCGCCAAATAACGCACAAGCCAAACCCGGACCACCGATCAGGTAAAAGGCCCCGAACCAGAAACTCCAGTTCAGTAACCAGATCGCCACCGTGTAAAGCGGCGTAGCCACCGAACCCCATTTTTTATACTGGTCATAGGAATTGATCTGCACGCCGGTATGGGCCAGGAAACCGGCGGCTTTTTTGTAGTTTTCTTCGCTCAAATCTTTGGCAATGCTGTGGTGGTTTACGTCCGAAAGCATGCAGTACATCAGGCCGGCGTAGGCGTTGTACGGGTCGCCGGGTTCTTCTACTTTTACGTGGTGCACGTGGTGCGAAAGCACGTACATTTCTTCCGGGAAGGTTCTCAAAACCAGGTTCTGGGTAATGATCCGCCAGAATTTATTTTTGAACGTGAATGCTTTATGCGTGCCGAAACGGTGAAACCATACGGTACCGTGCGTACTCATGATCACCATGCCGTACACAATGGCCGCGCCCAGGTACCACCAGGAAAAGTAATCGGCCAGGAAAAAATACACAAACGGCACCATACAAACCGCCATCAGCCAGCTAATGAGGGAGATCCAGTTCCGTTTGTCTTTAAAGATGTTGATGCGCCGGAAAGCTTCTTTATAAAGTTCCCAGACGCTGGGTTTCATTAATTCGCCTTTTTCGTTTTTCCAGCCATAAGCTGGTTCCTGTAATAATTCGTCGATGAATGCCATAATTCTTTGTTGGCACCTTCCGGGTTACCCAAAAAGTAAATCCGGAAAGCACAATGCTAAACCTTATAGAGCCTGGAAAAAGCCAAATAAGAATGATAAAAAATAGGGGGGAGGGTTTTGAAACGCAGATCAGAATTGCAGATAATTTTATCTTTCTAACAATTGTAGATCACTTGCCTTCATGCTCTTTTCCCGGGTGAAACAAAAACAAACATACTGTTTCCGTTTTGGGAAGAAAGAGCTGCAATATTCTGAGTAGGAAATACTATAACGTGCCCAAGGGGGTGTTTAGTTGCCAAAGATAGATTTTATTATCGGAAACCCGTTATAAAACCCTACGACGAAATGTTTAATTGCAGGCTCATAGGAGTGTTTTAAGCAGTTTTTGTAAAGAAAAACATAGCGTTTTCAGGTCAATTATTTTTTATTTCTTAACTGTTAAAATGCCTTAACATTTTCCGGGAAGCACAAAACGGGAGTATACTTTCCCTGCTAAAAAATCTTCAAAAAGGAAGCAAATTATCCGGCTGCAGTAAAACAAAATTTTTGATGGCCGGTATAATGCCTGAGCGTTTGGCAGCATTTTTTTCACAATCGAAATTGTAATAGATCTGAAAGCGGCGCGTTAATTATTTAAACTCTTTATCACTAAAAAACACGGCAATGAACGTAAGCTTCACGCAGATCCTGAATACCCAGGAAAAGAAACTGGCCTTTTTTCAAAACATTGTACTGGTTGCCATCGCCGACCGCTACGTAGATAAACTGGAAAGCGATTTCCTGGTTTCGGTGGGCGATCAGCTGCAGCTTACCGAAAAAGATACCCTGCATATTGCCGACAACCTGAAGAATTTAAAGTTCATCATTCCGCAGGATGGCCTGCAAAAATCGCTGGAGCTGGAGATGCTGGTGAAAATGGTACTGCAGGATGGCATTGTTGAAAAACGCGAATATGACCTTTGCCTGGAATACACCCGCCAGATCGGGTTCACCAAAGAAAAGCTGGATGAACTGATTGCCCAAAGCAAAAATTAAGATCGTTTTTAAAACTTCCGGATTAGATTTAATTCCGGAAGTTTTACATAAAAAATGGTATGCAAATAATCCTAAAAAGTCTTGCTCATTAAAGGGCAAGACTTTTTGTTTTTGCTTAAAATACGTAATGCTTATGCTATTATAGCTTGGTTTTTACGCCTTAGCAAGAATGGTTTCTAAAACATTCAAGAATGGCTTCTAATACATTATTGGGTCATTCTGAGCTTGTCGAAGAAACTAACTGGTACCCCTATGGAATTTTGAGCGAAGCAATAAATTCCTTACAGGTTCGGTATGCATTAGTTCCTTCGACAAGCTCAGGATGACTAAATAAATGTTTGAGTTAATGACATGCAGCGACATTCATGAATACATGATGCTTAACTGATTCCATTTTGATATTAAATTCAATTTCTGCACTTGTTTCTAATTTTTCATGCTTGACTTTTTGAAGCAAAAACGGTAGCGTTTTCAGCCGGGAAACTACTCCAGACAATTGCTGTTTTACAGGTTGTACTTCTGTTTCATAACCTCGATCAGGGCAAGCTTTTTTTCAGAGCTAAGTTCGTGGGCTGCAAAGTATTTCCAGACGCCATCGATGTAAATTAAAAGCAATTCTGCTTCTAAAGCGGGTTCTAGGTAATGGAGGGCCGCAAAACTTTGGGGTAATTTTTCGATGCTGGGGCGCATGAAATTTTCGTGGTAGCGGTAAGAGATCGGGTTTAAAGGCATGATCTTATATTGCATGCGCCAGAAATCCGGGTTCGATCTTACGAGTTTCACCGGCAGCTCTATCAGGTTGCAAATGTATTCCTGCGGACTTTGGCCGGCTAAAAAAGGCTTTGTTTCGCGGATCGCTTCCTGATACCCTTTCCGGATAATTTCTTCCAGCAAATTGTCTTTGGTGCCGAAATGTTTAAAGATGAGCGCTTCGGAAATACCAGCTTCGGTCGCAATCGATTTGGTGGAAGTTGCGCGCACGCCGTTTTCGGTAAAAAGCCTTAAAGCAGCATCCAGTATGTCTTGTTTTTTGCTCATGGCTTTGTATCGATCCGGTTTAAAGGAGTTTTTTGCATTGAATTCAATCCCCCTGGCTTCAGACTCGGTTTATTGATTTGGCTAACCAGCTTACCATCTTCTCTATTATATCTTCTCGAATCTGAAATTCATTGCCGTCTGCTTTAGCTAACGGAATATATTTGAAAACAAAACGGCTTTAGCCACATTTTTAACTTTGCGGCAAGTTTTATTGATGTAGCTAAAATAGGCAACGCTATAAATGTAACCACCCCCAGCCCCTCTCCCGAAATTCTCCGAGATCTGCGACTTGAAAAGGAGGGAGGTTTTTTTTTTGCAAAAGTACCGCCAGCTAAAGCAGACGGCAATGAATTTTTATATATAAAGACAGGCGTGAAATCAACGGCCACCGAAAACTAAACCCGCTCCAGAATTACTGCATATCCCTGGCCCACGCCCACGCACATGGTAGCCAACGCGTAACGTTTCTGCAGTCGCTTCAAACTTAGGGCGGCCGTGTGAACGATTCTGGTTCCGGACATTCCCAGCGGGTGGCCCAAAGCAATGGCGCCGCCGTTTACGTTCACGCGCGCATCGTCGTCTTCGAGGCCTAACGCGCGGGTGCAGGCTAAACTCTGGGCGGCGAACGCTTCGTTCAGTTCAATGATATCCATATCGGCTAAAGTTAAACCGGCTTTTTTCAGGGCTTTTTCTGTGGCCGGAACCGGACCAATTCCCATGATGCGCGGCTCTACACCAACCACTGCCGAACTGATAATTCTGGCCAGCGGCTTTAAGTTATATTGCTTTAGCGCTTCGCCGGAAACGATGTAAGTGGCGGCCGCGCCGTCGTTCAAGCCGGAAGCGTTTCCGGCGGTTACGGTGCCGTTGGTTTTAAAAGCCGGCCGGAGTTTTGCCAGCGTTTCCAAAGTAGTATCGGGGCGCACAAATTCATCTTCCAAAACTACCAGCGGATCGCCTTTGCGTTGCGGGATCGTAACCGGAATTATTTCTTCGGCTAAGGTTCCGTTCTTCTGTGCTTTGGAAGCTTTCATCTGCGAACGATAGGAAAATTTATCCTGGTCTTCGCGGTTGATGTCGTACATTTCGGCCAGGTTTTCGGCGGTATTTCCCATCGGATCTACGCCGTACATTTCCTTCATTTTCGGGTTCACGAAACGCCAGCCGAAACTCGAATCTTCCATTTTAGAATCGGTACCGAACGCTTTGCTGGGCTTGGAAATTACGAACGGGCCCCGGGTCATGTGCTCCACGCCGCCGGCAATAAACACCTCGCCATCGCCTGCTTTTATGGCCTGCGCCGCATGCATGATCGCCGACATGCCCGAGGAACACAAACGGTTCACGGTTTCGCCAGGCACGGTTACCGGCAAACCGGCCAGCAGCAAAGCCATGCGCGCCACATTGCGGTTGTCTTCGCCGGCCTGGTTGTGGCAGCCTAAAATCACATCGTCCACAGCTTCTATTGGAATGTCCGGGTTGCGGTTTACGAGTTCTTTAATTACATACGCGGCCAGATCGTCGGTACGGATGCCGGAAAGCTTGCCGCCAAAACTTCCGATCGGGGTGCGGATGCCATCTACCAGATATACTTCTTTTTTCATATCGATTCGGTTTAAACCTTAATGCAGGTTGGTTTTTTTTCTCAAAAATTTAATGGCCGGCGATGTGCCCATGGTTACCAGCAAGCCAATAAAACAGCCGCCCGTAACCGCCAGAAACCGTTCCACCGCTGCCCAGTAAGTCATGGTTTCCTGCTCATGGATCACGACAATAATCAGCGCCACAATTGCGGTGCGGGACACAGTCATGAGTTTGAAAACGTGGCAGATGGCAATGGTAATCATGATCCCCAGTAGCATCATCAGCATCTCGGAAACCGGGAACAGGTAACAGATCAAACCTACGCTCGAACCTACCAGGTTGGCTTTAAACCGATCGACCGTAAGCTTTTTCGCATCTTTTTCTTCCGGCGAAATAACCAGCAAAATGGAAATGATGGTCCAGTAAAGCTCGTATTCCGGAAAGTGCAGGTAAAACGCATATCCGATCAGGAAACCGATAATACACCGCACGGCGTAAATAATTAAATCGGAACCCAGGCTGTATCGTAATATTTTGTTCGGCATTTTACGGTCCTGGTTTCTTTACATCAGCAAACTAATTGGTTTTTTTATAGCTTTTATTCGGCAAGATTTTTTGTTTCCATTTGGAGTGGTAGGAATTTAACATTATTTGGTCATCCAGAGCCCAGCGAACTATTGCCTACTAAACCCGCTGAAAGAAACTTATTGCTTCGCTCAAATTCCATAGGAGTACTTAATAGTTTCCTCGAGAGCTTCGCTCGCAAGTTTCGCGCTCCCGCACTCCCTTGTGCTCGGAATGACTAAATTACTTGCTCGGAATGATAAAATAATTTATTGGTCACTTTCTTGCAGCCTTAAGCCAGTTGCTCTTCAAATTTCGCCGAAGTTTTCGCCCGCACATCTTCCAGTGTTGCGCCCGGCATGAGTTCGGTTAAGGTAAGTTTGCCCTCGATGAATTTGAAAACGGCCAGGTCGGTAATGATCATGTCAACAGCTTTGAGCGCGGTAAGGGGCAGGGTGCAGGATGGAACAATTTTCGGCGTACCGTCTTTTTCGGTATGCATCATCGTGATGATGAGGGTTTTTGCCCCGGAAGCCAGATCCATGGCGCCACCTACGCCCAAAAGCGGCTGACCGGGAACGGCCCAGTTTGCTAAGTTGGCTTTTTCATCTACTTCCAGCCCGCCCATTACCGCAATATCCACGTGCTTTCCCCGGATCATGGCAAAAGAATCGGCACTATCGAAATAGCTGGAACCGGGCAAAGCGGTAACCGGAATTTTACCGGCATTCACCGGGTAATCCAGCGCGCCACCGCCGTCGGTCGGGGCCGGGCCAACGCCCAGCATGCCGTTTTCGGTGTGCAGAATAATATCGTTCTCCGGCGTGATCAGATCAGCAACCAAAGTCGGGATGCCAATTCCTAAATTCACTACGGCGCCTTTTTTTAGTTCTTTCAGCGCGCGTTTGGCCATATTCATGCGGGTTTCGCTGGTTTTGCGCGAAGAAGAAACCGAAGCCGAAGAACCCAGATCTTCGAGCGTTAGCGTAGCCTGTACAAGGTAATCTACATACGATCCGGGGGTGTGGATCTGCTCCGGCGCGATCTCACCCACCGGTACAATTTCTTCCACTTCCGCAATTACCAGATCAGCGGCAGTAGCCATGGCGCGGTTGAAATTCTGCTCCGTCATGCGGTAGCTGAGATTACCAGCCGTATCGGCCCGCCAGGCGCGCAAAAAAGCCACGTTGCCGCGAATGCCTTCCACAAAAACCTGCTCCACACCTTTGATCGTTTTGGTTTCGCGGCCTTTGGCCAGGTCTGTTCCGGCTGAAGTGGGCGTGAAAAAACCACCGATGCCTGCGCCACCCGCCCGGATCGCTTCGGCTAAGGTTCCCTGCGGCAACAGCTCATATTCTACTTTGCCATCCTGCGCGGCTTTTACGGCTTCCGGGTTGCTGGTGAAGAACGAACCGATCATTTTTTTCAGCTGACCGTTGCGCAACAGCCGGCCTCCGCCAATGCCCGCTTCGCCTACATTGTTGCCAATGAAAGTCAGGTTTTTGGTGCCGGTTTCTGCCAGCGCATGCATCAGGTGAACGGGGTTGCCGGTCATCCCAAAGCCGCCCTGCAACAAGATATCGCCGTCTTTTACCAGAGCAACCGCTTTTTCGAGGCTTATTTGAGGTACTTTTTTCATGGTCTGAATGTTTGAAAGATCGTTAAACTGCTTTTTTTATGTTTGCCGTGACTTTTTCGGACTGAAACCCTAGCGTTTTTTTGCCGGGATAAACCTCCCAGGTTTTTAATACCTATGAGGTTTTACGTTTGAAACAAGGGTAAAAAATGCTATACTTTTCCGCTCAAAAACTGCTTATAAGAATCCTTAAATTCCAGAATGACGCGCGCAAATGCTTTGGGTAATTCTACCGCCGATAGATGGTTCGCATCGAGTTGTACATGGGACGAATCCGGGATCTTTTCCTGCATGAAATTACCGTCGGCAACCTTTGTAACTTCGTCCTGCAACCCACTGATGATTAAGGTTGGAACTTTCAGGTTGTGTAGCTCCTCGCGGAAATCAGCATCCCTCACGGCGGCGCAATTGGCGGTATACCCTTGAATGGAATTTTGTTTGAATTTCTCCAGAATTTCAGCTACCACTTCCGGGTTTTTCTCCCTGAAAGCCGGCGTAAACCAGCGGTCGGCGGTTCCTTTTTGTAAGACGCTCAGTCCGTTGGTTTTTACCAGATCGATGCGGGTATTCCAGGTTTCATCGGTGCCAATTTTCGCAGCCGTATTCGTTAAAATGATTTTTTTGAAGCGTTTCGGCGCGTAAATTCCCAGCCATTGCCCGATCAAACCGCCCATCGACAAGCCACAGAAATACACTTTTTCAAGCTTCAGATGATCCAGTAATTCCAGTACATCCTGACCTAATTCTGGAATGGAAACCGTAGCAGAATTTATGCTGCTTTGGCCGTGGCCGCGGGTATCATAGCGCAACACATTGAACTCCGCTTTTACCATTTCCACCACCGCATCCCACATGGTAAGATTGGTACCCAGAGAATTGGAAAACACGATGGTTTCCGGCTTTCCGAAGTCTTCGTACAGGTAAAAGCAATTGTGCGAACTTAGTCTGATGATTGGCATAAAGTGGAGCGTTTATAAATGGTTCAACTGAATTGCAGGCACTTTTGAGGTTCAAAACCCTACCGTTTAAAATTCCTTTTGCTACCAAAGCCCGCAGCACGAGGCGCTGGCATTTTTCAGAAAAAACGGTAGGGTTTCAGGCTTAAAAACTGCTTAAACCGGACCATGGGTGCGTTCTATTTCGGTGCTGAAAACGCCTTCGGTTTCCGAGTGAATCACAAAGTCGAAATCGATGGAAGCAAAGGGTTCGTCCCGGTTGAATTTTTCTTTGGCTTCGGCGGCGGAATAGCGGGTAATGTGCGGCACCAGGTCTTCACGGGTTGCAAATGCAAAATCGTCCCAGATCAGCGGATCGCCTTCAATGTTGATCTGCGTGGTGAGTTTGCGGTAATTATCGGCGGTTACGAAAAAGTGGATGTGTGCCGGGCGGCTTCCGTGACGGCCAATGGCTTTCAGCAGGGTATCGGTGGCGCCGCCCGGCGGACAGCTGTAACCTACCGGCAGGAAGCTTTTGAATTGGTACTTCCCTTCGGCATCGGTAATAATGGCGCGGCGCAGGTTGAAGGGCGGTTGCGAAGAATCGAAGATCGAATACATGCCTTTCAGGTTGCAATGCCATACTTCCACTTTCGCGTTCGGCACGGGTTTGCCCTGATCGTCTAACACGCGGCCTTGCATATAAAGTCTTTCAGCGCCCGTTTCCGGTTCAGTTTCCAGTTCGGCATAGCCCACGCTTTCGGGCGCACCGGGTACGTATAATGGTCCTTCAATAGTGCGCGGCGTGCCGCCGGTAATACCGGCTTTGGCTTCGGCTTCGTCCATGCGCAGATCCAGGAAATGCTCCAGCCCGATGCCGGCTGCCACCAAACCCCATTCGTTGTTTTTCCCAGTAATCGTTAGCCAATCTACCGCTTTCCAGATCTCTTCCGGCTGAATATCCAGGTCTTCGATGGCGTAAAAAAGGTCGGTGGTCAGGCGGTTCACAATTTCCTTGATGCGGTCCGAGCCTTGCCCCGGTTTTTCGGTAGATTTGATTTTTTCAATAACCGCATCTATCTGCTTTCTTTCCATGGTAGTTTATATTTTTAAGTGATGATTGGGTTTCTTTAGTGAGTTTTTTTAAAGGGGAGCTTTACATTTTATTAAACTCTCCCCTTGAGGGGAGCCGGAGGGGTGTTTATTTTGTTATTTCTATCAACTAACCTGAAAACGCCTCTATAATCACCACAAGGGGATAGTAAAAATCCAGAATGAAATGTGCCGGCATCAAAGGAGGGATTTTCCGCTAAGGGTAAAAGTTTAATGAGCTTCTTCTTCGTTTTTCACCGAAGATCCGTGCTGGCAAAGGGCAGTAACTTCAATTTCCATGAACGGGAAAAGCGGTAGCGATAAGAGAAGATCGTGGAGTTCGCCGGCGCTGGCTACGTTGAAAATGCTGATGTTGGCATACTTGCCGGCAATGCGCCAGATATGCGTCCATTTGCCCTGCCGCTGCAGCTCCTGGCTCAGGTTTTTTTCTCTCGCTTTTAATTCATCCACGTAGATTTTGTCTAAATCCAGCGGAATGTTTACGGTCATGTGCACGTGAAATAGCATAACTTTATTTTCGTTTATATTTTTCTACCTGATTCAGATCGAGCTCGATTCCCAAACCCGGCTCCTGAGGGATTTCCATTACGCCATTGGCATAGGTGATCCGTTTTTTTACTATATCGTCGGTGAGCAAAAGCGGCCCGAAAAGTTCGGTCCCCCAGTCTAAGTTGGGAATGGTGCTGAACGCGTGGGCCGAAGCCAGCGTGCCGATAGTGCCTTCCAGCATAGTGCCGCCGTACAAACTAATGCCCGCGCCCTGCGCAATGGCAGCTTGTTTCAGGATGTTGGAAAGGCCGCCGGCTTTGGAAGTTTTGAGGGCAAATACGCTGCCGCCGCCAATCTTAGCGAGTTTAAACGCATCGGAAACAGTGGCAACCGCTTCATCGGCCATAATGGGTACCCTGAAGTAACTGCTAAGCCGGGCAAGCCCTTCGAAATTGGTTTTTACAATGGGTTGCTCGATCAGGTCTACGCCGGCATTCTGGAGTTTCTGAATACCTAGTTTGGCCACGCTTTCGCTCCAGGCCTGGTTTACATCTACGGTAACTTTTACGGCCTCACCTACGCCTCTTTTAATGGCAATCACGTGGGCAATATCCATGTTCGGATCTCGGCGGCCAACTTTCAGTTTAAAAGTCTGGTGCCGGCCTTTGGCCATAAGTTCGTGTGCTTCCTGAATATCTTTATCCGTATCGCCGCTGGCTAGGGTCCATAAAACGGGCAAGGTTTGGGTAACGGCGCCACCCAAAAGATCGGCTATGGAAACCCCTAACCGTTTTCCCTGGGCATCTAAAAGAGCAGTTTCGATGGCGGCTTTGGCGAAATTATTTCCCTGGATGTTGTAGTTCAGCAATGCCATAATTGCATTGGTGCTCCAGGCCGGTTTGCCGGTTAATA
Organism: Adhaeribacter terrigena; assembly: GCF_016623615.1. Classification (GTDB taxonomy): domain Bacteria; phylum Bacteroidota; class Bacteroidia; order Cytophagales; family Hymenobacteraceae; genus Adhaeribacter_A; species Adhaeribacter_A terrigena. Next base: position 144,747 of record NZ_JAEHFX010000003.1, read on the forward strand.
AAGGCGCGATGTAGGTATCGATGGTCAGTTTCATACCTTCCGGCGATTCGTCGCCGTAGCTCAGGCCGCCGATGGTGGTGGCTTCGCCTAAACCTTCAATGCCATCGGAGCAGAACAACCGCACGATCACCATGGCCTGGTTGCGCATCACGGCCATGCTCAAATGGTGCGGCCGGATGGTAGGTAGATCGATGATGAGGGTTTCAATTTTTTCGATCAGGATATCTTTCACGGTATCGTTGGGTTTAATTCCGGGTGAGTGCCTGCTTGCAACTGAAAGTAACCACTCACTTAGCTTTACAAATGTAGGTTTCTGCCAGCCCCAGGGGTTAGGACGGATGCGCTATTACTAAGACAAATCGAACATTCAAAGGTTTTCGGTTGGAATGCTTTAAACAAATGAAAAGAAGCTGTAAGGAGTTTTAGAAGGGAAAAGGGTAGCGTTTTGCTTTAATGCAATCGGGGTGGAATCGGCTGCGGCTTTTTTAAATAGCGAAAACGGCTACCGGTTTTGAGGAAGGAATTGATACCGTTTTTACAGGAAAAAAAGGTAGGGAAATGGGAAACCTAAACTTAAGTAATTTTAACCCCGATCTGTTTGCGGAATTCTACCGGGGTCTGGCCGGTACGTTTTTTAAAGAGGCGGGTAAAATATGCCGGGTCCTCGAAACCGAGAGCATAGCCAATTTCAGAAACCGATCTTTCTACCTGGGATAGATTAAGCTGGGCTTCGGTAATAAAATAGTCGATGATGAAGTCTTTAGGTGCTTTGCCCGCCAAATTCCGGCACACACGGTTGAGGTGTCCGGTGGAGATCTTCAGGTCCTGCGCGTACGCTTCCACGCTTTTTTTGTAGGTACCGGCTTCTTTAATGAGTTGCTGAAAGCGCCGGAAATAGATCCGGCTCACGTTATCGGCGGTGCTGATCTTTTCTTCGCCCAACGAAAGCCGGTAAAGCTGCACCAGCAATTGGCCCACCAAATATTGCAGCATGAGTAATCGACCGGGACGTTTATGGCGGTATTCCTGCACGCATTGCTGCATAATTTGGTAAGCGGCCCACACTTCCGGCTCGGCTTCCGAAACCGGCATTACGTGAATATCATCCAGCCCGTAAATCACCTCGGCTTCGCGTTGCAGCATGCTTTCCAGCACTGTATCGGCCAGACTGATGATCCAGCCGGTAACTTCGGGGCCGTGCAGAAAACCGTGTTCATGATTCTTCGGCACCGTGATAAAAGCCGGACCCGTAACCTGCATTTTGTCACTTTGCTGATGCAATTCGGTAGTGCCGGTTTCCACGACAAAAATCTGGAACAGGTTATTATGCGCATGCAATTTCACTTGCCCATCGTGCTGCCGGCCAATTTCACCGAAAGGATGTACGTTTACCAAGCCCTTCGCAAATTCGATAGAATCGGCACCGTATAAGCCTTTGTAGAAACGTTTGGGTTGCATAGCGGGGAATTTGCAGTGGGCTTGAAACCTGCTTTTATTGGCAATTTTTGCTTACTGCATTCGGGTTTTTCTTTCTGGAAAGATACCGTTTTTTGCCGGAAAAATGCGTTGGACTTCTCTTGCATCATGCGAAGATTATGTGAATTTTAATAGAGGAGCTCTGATGAGTTTCACGAACATTCATGTCGCAAGTTTAGGCGCAGCCGCAACTTGTGAATTCAATCTGATAGCCAGTTTATAACTGGCGGAAGCATTGCGACTTTTTTGCTTCAAAACCCTACCGTTTTCAGAGCTGGCCTGATTGCCTTGCAGGCAAGGTCAGTTACAAACTGACCAAAGATTAAACCCACAAGTTACGGCTGCGCCTAAATTTGCGGGATGAATTGGCTTAAACATTATGTGATCTATTCATTGCCGTCTGCTTTAGCTGACGGATCTGCGCCATTTCTTAAAACGAAAGAAATGCTTTCAAAAACGCTTGCTACCAAATCTTGCCTAAAGAAATTGTTCCTTTCCAGTGATAATATAGCTAATCACAAATATTATTTTTTAATTTGAGGTGTGCTGTTAACCAAACTCCATATTTCGCCTCCCGGCGCGCAAACCCTACACCGCGCAGAGCTTTTCGAAAAGCTGGCTGCCGGCCTGAAAACCAAGTTAATGCTTCTTTCTGCCCCGGCCGGGTTTGGGAAAACAACCTTGGTGAGTGACTGGATCATTAAGCAGGATATCCGGGCGGCCTGGTATTCTATCGATAATAACGACAATGATGTAGCCGGCTTTTTTACGTATTTCATCGCCGCCATCCAGCGCCTTTACCCGGAATTTGGGAAGAATGCCCTGAACCTGTTGCATTCGCCCAGCCAGCTGAATCCGGAAGCCATTGTGCAACTGCTGATCAACGAAACGCTTTCGATTCCGGAGCATTTTTTGGTGGTGCTCGACGATTTTCACTTGATAACGAACCAGGAGGTTTTAGGCCTGTTTACGTATTTTATTTCACACGTTCCTCCGAACCTTCACCTGGCAATTCTAACCCGGGCTGATCCGCCTTTACCCATTGCCAAACTCCGAAGCCAGCACCAGCTGGTAGAATTAAGATCGGCCGATCTGAGTTTTTCTGCTCCCGAAATTCATTACCTCTTTAACCGGAAACTGAAATTAAAGGTAAGTCAGGCGGAAGTAGAATCGCTGGCTCATAAAACGGAAGGCTGGATCGCCGGTTTGCAGCTCATTGCCCTTTCGCTCCAAGGGCAGGAGGACAGCGCTGCCTTTATCCAGAATTTTAAAGGCGATAACCGGTATATTATGGACTATCTCATCGAAGAGGTTCTTAAGGTTCAACCGCCTGAGATCAAGGGATTTTTATTACAAACTTCCCTGCTGGAACAACTTTCCGCACCGCTTTGCAATGCCGTGCTGGACCGCGCCGATAGCCAGGCCGTGCTGGAAACGCTCGAGAAAAACAACATGTTCATCGTTTCCTTGGATGCGGAACGGAAATGGTACCGCTACCATCACCTGTTTGCCGATCTGCTCAAACAACGCCTTTTATTATATAAAGAAAAAGCCGAAGTAATCGCACTGCATACCAAAGCCAGTGTTTGGTTCGAGGAAAACGAGATGTTGCCTTTGGCCATCGGGCATATGCTGCAAACCCAGGATTACGAGAAAGCCATTGCCTTGCTGGCTGGCATTGCGGAAACGCTCTGGAAAAACGGGCAGCATGCTTCCATCATGCAATACGGCGATTCATTGCCCGAAGCGATCATCCGGCAAAACCCGGAATTCAGTTTGTTTTATGCCTGGGTGCTGACTACGGCCGGGCTAATCCAAAAAGCCGCCCCGTTTTTAGAAAGTGCCGAAGAAATTACCCGGCAGCAAATGGCTTCAGCAGATAAAAATGGAGAAGTTTTTCGGTATCACCAGAAGCTCTTAGGTAAGATCGCGGTTGCCATTGCTTATCAGAATTCCTTTTTAGGCAAACCCGAAATTACCTTGGAATACTGCCAGATCGCCCTCGAAAATTTGTCGGAGGAAGATCCTTTGTGGTTTAGCTGGGGCTGGTACGCGGTCGGCATGGCCAAACTCGTAAATGAGAATATATTTGAAAGCACCGAAGCCCTGAAAAAAGCCCTGGCCTTCGGGAAAACTTCGGGCAATATTTACCTCATTACCACCATTGGCATCACGCTCGGCTACAACGAAGGCCGCTTAGGACTCTACAAGGTTTCCTATAACCGCAGCGCCGATCTGCTGGAATTCCTGAAAGAAAACGGCTACGCTTCCCTGGTAAAAACCGACTGGACCTTTGCGGTTTTGTTTGCTAACATGGCCGCTATTCAGTATTACTGGGACGACCTCGACGGCGCTTTTGAGAACATCAAAACAGCCTATAGCCTGTGCATCAGGGAAGCAAATGTCACGTCTAAAGTATTGACCCTGGTAATTTATTCGGTGCTGTTGCATGCCCAGGGCGATTGGGTAGGGGCGGAGGCGAAAATAAAGGAAATGGAAGCGATCATCCAGAAAAACAAGGTGGCGCCTTTTCTGCTATCCATGTACATTGGCTGGAAAGCAATTTTTCTGATTATAAAGAACGAGCTGGATAAAGCCCACGCTTTTTTAGAAGATCATGGCGTAAGAACTGGAAACGCCATTCCCTATGCCGAAGAATACCGCTACATTCCCTTGGCGTTGCTGCTGATGGCGGAAGGTAAAATGACCGAAGCGCTGACTTTACTGACTCAACTCTATACGATGGCCAGCGCCCAAAACCGGATCGAACGCATGATCGAGATCAAGGTTTTCATGTCCATCATTTACCAGGCCACCGGCGAAAACGAAATAGCCTTGGCTGCCTTAACCGAATCGCTGGAACTTGCGGCCCCGGATGAGATCCTGATGTATCACCTCAATTTCCTGGAACAGCTCAACCCGCTGCTGCAGGAACTGTTTAAAGACCATGCCAGGGGAAAAGGAAAACTCCCCGCCCGGTTTCTGGATAAATTAAAGCGCGCGATCGAGAAACGAAAAAATGCCGCAACCATTCCTTTTGCCGTTACCACCCGGGAACAGGAAACCCTGCAATTAATGGCCGCCGATCTTTCGAACCAGGAAATTGCCGACAAGCTTTTTATTTCCCTGAACACCGTGAAAACCCGACTGAAAAACCTGTATGTAAAACTAGAAGTAGACAACCGTTCTAAAGCAGTAGAAAAAGCAAAGGAAATGCGTTTGATCTAAACTTGAAGAGTTATTCTAAATTGACAATGCCGATCTGAAATGGATAACCAGCGGCGAACATTTATCCTCCATGCCTTCAACTTACAGGATTGATTCATTCTGTGGAACTCTCCCCTGGAGGGGAGCTGGAGGGGTGTTTACATATGCTGATATGTATCAAATAATGTGTTTACACCCCTATAATCCCCTCAAGGGGATAGTAAAAACCTAGAATGAATCAACCCCTGTTCAGCTTAAGCCAGATTCTTCCATTTAGGAATGTATTGTTCAAAAAAATGGTATGGAAACCAGGTTAAAAACTGCCAAAGCTTTCGCACAGCTAACTGATTGCCACGGGTTTTAACCCGTGGAGCATTGCCGTTAACTTAAAAAATTATTTGGTCATCCCGAGCGAAGCCGAGGGAACTTATAAAGCCGCTATTCTGAGTTTTTCTCCTTTAAATCATACCGTTTTATGTTCATTTCGAGGAACGTTGAGGGAACTAACGCGTGCCGAACCCGCGCAAAAGCTAACCTCAAACCTGAACGATAGAAATTCATAGCTTCGCTCGAATTCCATAAGAGTACTAAGTAGTTTCTTCGACAAGCTCAGAATGACCAATAATGTAACAAGCCATTTGGTTTGGTAGGTTTTAACCCGTGGAGCGCTGCCATAACCTTTAAAACCAACTTCAATCCCCTTCTGAAATTCACCCTGAAAAGCACCCTTCCGGGTGTTTTTTGCGTTTCGGGCCACCCCTAATTTTGAATCGAATTAAAAGAACGACAAAAATGGGCCTCACCGAAATTAAAATCCAGGAACACCTCGACCCCAAATGGGAAGACTGCTTCGAAGCCATGACGATCCGGTACGCCGAAAACATGACCATTGTGCAGGTAAAGCTCAAAGACCAGGCGCATCTGCACGGCATTCTCAACCTCATCCGCGACTTAAACCTGAAGCTGATCTCGGTGAATACCCTGGAAACCGATTAGACGCTGCTTGTCAGCTTTCTCCTGAAAGATTATTAGAAAAATTGATCCGATTTTCATTTCACAGCCCAAATCTCGAAACTAAAAACGGTATCCTTTTCAGCCTGAAAACTCAGGTAAACGCTTCCGAAAATTCCTTTTATCGGCTTCCCCAGTAAGCATTCAATTCCCGGAATGTTTTTTTTACTATCACATCAAAACTAGAAAAATTCTAAACAAAATAGTAACCCGAATAACCATGAAACACTTTTTTGCATTACCCATTCTCCTTTTTCTGCTCACCAGCCCGGTTTTAGGCCAGGGATTGTATCAAACCGTAAGAGGCTCCATCACCGATTCCGATAGCCAGGCTCCGCTGATTGGGGCAACGGTAACGGTCTTAGGATCAAATCCGATCATTGGAACCATCACCGATCTGAAAGGCAATTTCCGCTTAGATCGGATCCCGGCCGGACGCATTACGATCCAGTTATCTTACCTCGGTTACGAATCGAAAACGATCCCGGAAATTGTGGTAAACTCCGGCAAGGAAGTAATCTTGAACCTGAGCATGCAGGAATCGGCGGTGAAAATGGCCGAACTGGTGATTAAAGCGAATCCGGTAAAAGGGCAGGCGCAGAACGAAATGGCCCTGATCAGTGGCCGCTCCGTTTCCCCGGAAGAAACCAGCCGGTACGCCGGCGGCTCCAACGACCCTTCTCTGATCATGGCTAATTTTGCCGGCGTAGCCAACAGCCCCAATGGCAACAACGACATCATTGTCCGGGGAAATTCTCCGAAATACGTGCAATGGCGGCTGGAAGGCATGCCCATTACTAATCCCAACCACTTTGCCGACCAAGGCGCGATCAGCGGCGGTTTAAGTACGCTGAACAACAATATTCTGGCTACTTCCGATTTTTATACGGGCGCTTTTGCCCCGGAATACGGCGATGTGTTGTCGGGCGTGTACGATGTAAAACTTCGGGCCGGAAATAATGAAAAATTTGAATCGGTGCTCGGCGTAGGCATTCTGGGTACCGATCTTACGCTGGAAGGGCCGTTCAAAAAAGGCTATGGCGGATCGTTTCTGGTGAATTACCGTTATTCTACCATTTCCCTGCTTACCGATATGGGCTTGACGGGCGTAAAAGGAAGTCCGAATTTCCAGGATGCCGCCTTTAAAGTTGTGCTTCCAACCCAAAAAGCGGGTACGTTTTCCATGTTCGGCTTAGGCGGCGCCAGCAGCGCCTTGCTGGAAGAAGTAGAACCCCAGATCGCCCAAACCCCCGGCGACCGCTCAATGCTGGCCGGCATCAGGGAAGATCTGGAAATGAATTCACATCTGTTAAACCTGGGCCTGAACCACACATTGCCGATCGGGCCGGATAGTTATATTCACACCACGCTGGGGCATTCGCGGGAAGGCATAAAAGACCAGGTTTTTGAATCCCAGTTTGAGCGGATGTATGGCGGTAACGGCGAATTCCTCAAAGATTCCGTTTTGAATAAGCAGGTCAATTACTGCAGCCGTTTAAACAAGCTGGCTTACCGCGGAGCCATAAATTACCACCATAAACTAAACGCCCGCAATAAAATTCAGGCCGGTACCCAATACACCCTTTTCGATTTCGATTATGACCAAAGTCTTCTACAGGATGATGCCACCAACCGCGTACATTTAGTTGATTTTCAGAAAAAGGCCGGAACGTTTCGGAATTACGTGAGCTGGAAACACCGCTTCAACGACGCTATTACTTTGGTAACGGGCCTGCAAAACATGCATGTGCTGCTGAATAATAAAAGCACTTTCGAACCGAGGGCTTCTCTGCACTGGCAACTAAACACGACCAATTCTATTCAGCTAGGTTACGGCAAACACAGCACCATGGAAAGCGCCCATAACTATTTCGCTCAAGTGAAAGCTGAAGACGGCAGCATCTCCGAACCCAACCATAATCTGGACCTATTGAAAGCGCATCATTACGTGCTGGGCTACGAAAAAAGATTCACCGAATCGCTGGTAGCCAAAGCGGAAGCCTATTACCAGGATCTCTACAATCTGCCGGTCGAAAACCGCGCGAACAGCACTTTTGCCACGATCAACGAAGGCCCGGATTTTAATTACGTAGCCTTGGTAAACAAAGGAACCGGCAAAAACTACGGCATAGAATTGACTTTGGAAAGGTTCTTCAAAAATAATTACTATTACCTGATCAACGGATCGTTGTACAGTTCAACTTACAAAACCTTAGAAGGGAAAGAACGGAATACAGCACATAATGGGCGTTACCTGGTGAATATTTTAGTGGGAAAAGAGTTTGTGAAACTGGGCAAAAAGCAAAACCAAACCTTCGGCCTGAACGCAAAAATGTTTATGGGCGGCGGCAAATATATCATTCCGCTTTTACGCGATGGCAACGGCAACCTGGCGGTAGATCCGGAAAATAACCAGTTCTGGGATTATGGAAAAGCCTACGAAACCACCCTTGGCAACGTGACTAAATTCGTGGTTTCGGTTAGTTACAAATGGAATAAAACCCGAACCACGCACGAATTATTCCTGAACCTGGATAACGTTACCAATGCCGCCGGCAAGTTAACCGAATATTACGATCCTGGTAAACCCGGTTCTGTTGGCTATACCACGCAAAGAGGTTTGATCCCGAACCTGATGTACCGTTTCTACTTCTAACCTGACTCTTAGTCTGAATTACTGGAAAGTATTTCATAAATACATATCAACCATGAAAGCTATCGTATGTACCAAGTATGGCCCACCGGAAGTGCTTCAGCTGCAGGAAATAGAAAAGCCGGTACCAAAAGCCAACGAAGTACTTATTAAAATATATGCCACTACTGCAACTGTGGCGGACTGCCGGGTAAGAAGCTTCACCGTTCCGTTAGCGTTCTGGCTTCCGGCCCGCCTGATCCTTGGAATCAGAAAACCTAAAAAGCCTGTGCTGGGTGCGGAATTAGCTGGAAAGATTGAAGCTGTTGGTAAAAATGTAAAGCGCTTTCAAGCCGGCGACCCGGTTTTTGCAGCCACGCTCCAAAATTTCGGTGCCTATGCCGAATATATATGTTTGCCGGAAGCCGGGCTCATTGCTTTGAAACCAGCTAATATTACTTATGAAGAAGCCGCTGCCATACCGATCGGGGCCCGGACTGCGCTTCATTTTCTTAAGAAAGGCAATATTCAGAAGGGGCAAAATGTGCTTATTTATGGGGCTTCTGGAAGCGTGGGGACGTATGCCGTGCAACTTGCCAAGTGTTTTGGAGCTAGCGTTACCGGTGTTTGCAGTGGTGCCAACTTGGATTTAGTAAAAGCTTTAGGAGCGGATAACGTAATTGATTACACGGTAGGGGATTTTACCCAAAAACTCGAAATGTATGACGTGATTCTGGTTGCGGTAGATAAGTTTCCGTTTCCTGTCTGCAACAGGTTTCTGAAGCCAGAGGGAATTTATTTAAACGTAACGGCCGTGGTAAAAACCTTACCGATGCTCTGGGCTTCTCTCACCAGCAAAAAGAAAATTATTGTGGGAGAAACGCCACCGGAATCGGTTGAGGATATGAATTTTTTGAAAAGCCTGGTGAAAGCAGGAGTTCTTAAGCCGGTTCTTGATAGAAGCTATCCTTTAGAACAGATCGTGGAAGCCCATCGCTATGTGGAGAAGGCGCATAAGAAAGGAAATGTGGTGGTAGTTGTTCATGAAGAGGTGTGATCATGCAGTTCAACCTTTTAACTCACCCGGGTTTTGAAAATTGATATTTGCATTCACTTCAAATTCCAGAAAATTGGTTAAGCTTTCAGCATATCTGAACAATGCTTAAAGCTTAACCGCAACCATGAAAATCCAGCTTACTTCCCGATACAAAACTTGCTGAAAATATTCTCCAGCAGATCATCCGTTGTAATCTCTCCCGTTATTTCTCCGAGTGCATGCAGCGCCCTGCGAATATCAGAAGCAACCATCTCGGAGCTGATCCCTTGGCCGATTCCGAGAAGCACATCTTCCAAAGCTTTGTAGGTTTTTTCTAAGCTGGCAACGTGGCGCAGGCTGGTTACAATGGTCTGGCTGCGGTCCTGCAGGTTGGCAGTTTTTACCTGCGAAACGATAGCGTTTTTCAATTTCGGAATGTGGAGTTTCTGGGAAGCCGAAATGCCCACAAGATTTTCCATACCGGCAAATTTCTTTAATTGGTCCTGCCCGGCATCGAGTTTATTTGCTACCAGCAAAATAGGTTTCCCAACGGTTTTCAGATCTTCCACTTCCGCTTTTAATTCCTCGGGCGAAGTAGTATTAATGTCGAACAGGTAAATAACCAACGCCGCTTCTGCTACTTTCTGACGGGTACGTTCTACCCCCAAGGCTTCCACTTTGTCTTCGGTTTCGCGCAGGCCGGCTGTGTCTATGAACCGGAAACGGATGCCTTCGATGCTGACTTCGTCTTCAATAAAATCGCGGGTAGTGCCGGGAATATCCGAAACGATGGCTTTTTCTTCGTTCAGTAAAATGTTGAGCAAGGTAGATTTTCCGGCGTTCGGTTTCCCGACAATTACCGTGGGAACGCCGTTTTTCAGCACATTACCCAGCTCAAAACTTTGCAGTAAATGGCGGAGCAGTTCCTGGATGCGGTAAATGAGGGTTTTTAAGGCGGTGCGGTCGGCAAATTCCACGTCTTCTTCGGCAAAATCCAGCTCCAGTTCTATCATGGAAGCAAAATGCACGAGTTGGGTCCGCAGGTTTTTGATCTCGGCAGAGAAACCACCGCGCATCTGGTTCATGGCCACTTCGTGACTCATGCGGGAATTCGAAGCAATAAGATCGGCAACTGCTTCGGCCTGGGCCAGGTCCATTTGTCCGTTCAGGAAAGCGCGTTTAGTAAATTCCCCGGCTTCGGCCAGGCGCGTGCCTTTCCGGAGAAAAAGTTTGATGATTTCGGCTACAATGTATTCGGAACCGTGGCAGGAAATTTCCACCACGTTTTCTTTCGTGTAGGAGTGAGGCGCCACAAATAAACTCACCAGCACTTCGTCAATTAATCTTTCGCCGTCGCGGATGGTGCCGAAATGCAAGGTGTGGGATGCTTGCTTTTCCAGGTTTTTGCCTTTGAAAACCTGGTTGGTCAGCGAAATAGCTTTCGGTCCGGAAAGGCGGATCACGGCAATGGCACCGGGGCCCTGCGCGGTAGCTAATGCAACAATGGTATCGTTAGAAGGGAAATTCAAATTGGTAAATAATTAGAGATCTTGTGCGCGTGTGAACCTCCCCCAACCCCTCCAAAGGGGGACTCTTCACAAGTATAATTCTATTATGAATACGTTATCCGATAAAATCCTCCTTTGGAGGGGGCAAGGGGGAGGTTTACTTTTTGAGATAAAACTGATACCGTTTTCTGATAAGCAGAACTTCCGGGATTCAGACTTTAAAAACGCTACTGATTTTTAGCGGCAAAGTCTTCGAAAGAACCTTTTTTGTAATGGTTTTCGGCATAGTAACGCAGCAGGTTATCGAATTTTTTCACGTCGTAGAAACCCATTACAGGGGCCAGCATGTTGAATTTTTCGTCTAAATAAACGGTGCTCGGGTAGCCCATTTTGCCTTGCAGCAGTTCGGCGGCAATTTCGTTTACGCCCCAGTCGGTTTTAAAACGGTAGGTTTTTCCGTTCAGCACGATCTCTTCTTTGGTTTCGGCATTCAGCTTCACCGCGTAATAATGTTTGTTCACATAAGCGGCTGTTTTGGCATCTGAAAACGTAGATTTATCCATTTTCTTGCACCAACCGCACCAGTCAGTATAAATATCGACCAGGATCTTGCGAGGCTGTTTTTTATTCAGCTTTTCGGCTTCCTGGAAGGTGATCCATTTAATGGATTCTTCCTTGGTGTTTTTATTGATTTGCTTGTCTCCGGACGAAAAGCGGAAGGCCATGACGGCGAAAACGAACAAGAGTAATGCTAAAAAACGGTAGGGTTTCATGGCAAAAAAGTAAAGGTCTTTACAAATATAAAAGATTTACGCTCACTTTTTGTAGTTATTACTGTTTTTGAAGCTGCATATCAACTGGTTCCGCCAGCGTGCTGCGTTTCCGGAAAATTCCCTGGGTTGGCGAGAACAAAAAGGCCAGTCCGCAGAGCAGCCCTGCCACAACCGCAATAGCCGCCGCAATGGAGCCGTTCAGCATTACCGCCAGGAAATAACCGCCCGCCGAAGCCACTACCCCGACCAATACCGACAAACCCAGCATCACCTTAAAATTATCCGTCAGTAGATAAGCGGTAACCGGCGGCGCCACAATTAAAGCCACCACCAGAATAGCCCCCACCGATTCGAAAGCCGCCACCGTTGTCAGCGATACGGCGCTCATTAGGAGGTAGTACCAAAGCGAAGTGGAAATGCCAATAGCCGCCGCAAAACCGGCATCGAAAGTGGTCAGGAAAAGTTCTTTGTAACCAATACCAATGAAAAGCAGAATCAAGATTGTAACCGAACCGAGGGTCCAGATTGTGGTAGGGCCAAGATCGTAACCGGATTCGGTAATCCAGCGGTTAAGCGGCACGTAGGCAATTTCACCGTAAAGCACGCAATCCTGGTCCAGGTCTACCTGCCCGGCAAACAGCGATATGAGAATAATGCCAATGGCAAAAAGCCAAGTGAACGTTACGCCAATAGCGGCATCGGCTTGTACTCTTATTTTCCGGTGAAAGAACTCGATCAGGAAGGTGGTGAGTACGCCAAACAAGCCGGCTCCGAGCAAAATCAAAGGCGAATCGAGCGAGCCGGTAAACAAATAGGCGATCACAATTCCGGGCAGTACCGCGTGCGAAATCGCGTCGCCGACCATGGCCATCTGCCGCAGAATTAAATAGCAGCCCAGCAAACTACAACAGGTAGCTGCCAGCGAAGCCGTTAGTATGATCCAGAAAGCATCCATGTTTGGTTACTGTTTATAATTCATAGCGTAGGGTTTAAACCTACGCTACAGAAAATCTTTATTAATAAAATATTGCGTCATCCAGACGTCAGGAGGGAACTATCGCATATAGAACCTGCAAGTGATTTGATTACGCCGAACTTTGTTTATCGCTCAGTCGTTCAAAATTCCATTGTAATTCCCATAAGTTTTCTCGACAGGTTCGGAATGACCGTTATTATTTGTGTCCTCTAAATTATTGCGTCATCCCGACGCAAGGAGGGATTTCATCCAGTTGGTAGTAGCTTTTATTCTGGCTTCCAACCAGCCCGATGAGATCTCTCCTGTCGTCGAGATGACCGGATAATGTGGATTTCCTCACCGAAAAAGAATTTACCTCTTTGATTTCTCACGGAATCCTTGATTCATGTGGGTCTGTTTCCGGATAACCCAGTTGCTCCAGAATTTTAGCTTCCAGTTCCGGCGTTAGAATATGCTCGATATTTTCGGCGTCTTCGTGTACGTGGTCGGCGGCAATGTTCAGGTATTGGGTCAGGTACAATTCCCATAAGCGGTGCAAACGGACTACCCGCTGGCCGCGAGTTTTGCCTTCGGGCGTTAAAAGCCAGGTATTTCCGGGATCTCTTTTCAGATAACCCTGGCTGCGGAGCCGCTTCAGGCCTTTCATTAGTCTGCCCGACGGAATTTCCCTTTTTTCCTGCATTTCGGCCAGGCTTCGTCCGCTAAAAAAGGAACCGTTCTGTTCGCCTAACTGGTACAATAATTTCAGGATATTCTCATCCAGGATATTCTCGCGGTTATTTTTCTGCCGGTACATTCGGCCCAGCCAGCCTTTTTCCGGCGCCAGAATAAAACTGCCAATAGCCAGCACCGAAACGATCATCACGATCCAGGGACCCGTGGGCATGGCAGGCGCCACGTACGACACAAATGCGCCGCTGAACCCGGAAAAAGCCCCGATCACAGCCGCGATCAGGATCATTACGCCCAACCGGTCGGTCCAGAAACGGGCGGCGGCGGCGGGGGTAATTAAAATAGCTGCCATCAATACTACGCCAACTGCCTGAATGCCAACTACTACGGCTAAAACCGTAAGCGTCGTTAAAATCAGTTCCAGCATTTTAACCGGAAAACCCAGCGTATGCGCATAAGCCCGGTCGAAACACAGCAGTTTAAATTCCTTGTAGAACAAAAGAATGGTTATGAGCAAAATGACGGCTACCGAACCAAAGGTGATCAGGTCTTCACCGACCAGCGAAGCCGCTTTGCCGAACAGGAATTTATCGAGCCCGCTCTGCGAAGCATTGCCGCCATGCTGAATGGCCGTAAGCAACAGTATCCCAAAACCGAAAAAAACCGAAAGCACCAAGCCAATGGCGGCATCTTCTTTAATGCGTGTGCGGGACGTAATAAAATCGATACAATAAACTGAAAGCCAGCCGGTAATAAATGCGCCGATTAGTAAATAAACCGGATTTTTGGTGCCAGATAAAATAAACGCTAAGCAAACGCCCGGTAAAACTGCATGCGCAATGGCATCGCCAACCAGTGCTCTTTTCCGAAGCAAGGTAAAGCAACCCACCACCGCCGAACTGGCCGCCAGCAGCACCGAACCGAAAGTCACGAACCGGACATTGGCATCGGAGAAAGACAGAAATTCGGTTAGCGTTTCCATTTAGTAGCTTTGGCCGGGTTTTCGCGGGCCGGAAATTCTTTTTTGCGCAGCAGTTCGCCCACTTTGGTTAAAACGGTGAGTTTGCCGCCGTAGGTTTTTTCCAGCAATTCCTGATTCAGCACTTCGGCAGTAGGGCCGGAGCCAACCAAACGCATGTTAAGCAAAACGGTCCAATCGAAATATTCCACCGCCGATTGTAGATCGTGGTGTACTACAATAATGGTCTTGCCGTTATCGCGCATGGTGCGGAGCAATTCGATGATCGCATTTTCGGTGGCAATGTCTACTCCGGCAAACGGTTCGTCCATAAAATAGATATCGGCATCCTGGGCTAGGGCGCGGGCTAAAAATACGCGCTGCTGCTGCCCGCCGGAAAGCTGGGAGATCTGCCGGTTGGCATACGCCTGCATGCCTACTTTAGTCAGCGCGTCCATGGCGGCATCTTTATCGGCTTTTACCGGTCGCTTAAATAAACCCATTTTCCCATAGCGGCCCATTAAAACTACATCGTAAACCGAAGCCGGAAAATCCCAGTCCACCGATTCACGTTGCGGCACATAACTTACCTGCTGTCGCACGGCTTTCAGTTCCTGATCGTAAATTTTAGCATAACCGCTGCTGACCGGGATCAAACCCATAATGGCTTTGATGAGCGTAGACTTGCCAGCGCCGTTCGGACCGATTATCCCGATCAGGGAATTTCCAGGCAACGTAAGGTCGATGTCCCATAAAACCGGTTTGCGGTCGTAACTAACGGTAAGGTCATGCACCTCAATTACCGGATCTTTAACCTGAACGATCATAATTCTGCGCCTTATTTTAATGCTTTTACAATGGTACGCACGTTGTGCCGTACCATGCCAATATACGTTCCGGCTTCCGTTCCTTCCGCGCCCAGGGCATCGGAGTACAACGTGCCGCCGATGTTGATCTCGTGGCCCCGGTCGCGGCAACCAGCTACAACCGCTTCAATGGCTTTGGGAGAAACTGAACTTTCCACGAACACCGCTTTGATCTTATTTTCCACGATCATGTTCACCAGTTCCGAAACGTCGCGCAAGCCAAATTCCGAAACCGTGGAAATGCCCTGAAGCCCTTTTACTTCGATTTTATAAGCCCTGCCAAAATACCCGAAAGCATCGTGTGCCGTTATCAGAATACGTTGCGGTTCCGGCACCGACCCGATCTCGCTGATCACCCAGGCATTCAGCGAATCCAGATCCTGCACATATTTGGAAGTATTCTTTTCGTAAGCAGTCTGGTTTTTAGGATCCTTTTCCTGAATTTTCAAGCTGATATATTCCACGCTTTTTTTCCAGAGTGCCACATCGAACCAGATATGCGGATCGAAGGTGGTGCTGAATTCCTTGCTTTTACGCAGCCGGTTTTCTTCAATGCCAACGGCAGCGGCAATTACGGTTTTTCGTTCCGCCAGTTTTTCCAATACTTCGCCCATCTTGCCTTCCAGGTGCAGACCATTATATATGATGATGTCGGCTTCCTGGAGTTTCCCCAGGTCGCCCTGCGTGGCTTTGTACAAATGCGGATCTACGCCGGGGCCCATAATGGCTTCCACTTCGGCCAGGTCCTGGGTGATGTTCAGCACCGCATCAGCCAGGATTCCGGTGGTGGTTACGATCTTCAGTTTACGGTTGCTCAGGTCGGCCTCTTTGGTGTTTTCCACTTTGCAGCCGGCGGTTAAAACCAGCCAACCCAAAAGGAAAGTCAGGGACAAATATCTGTTCAGAAAATGCATGCGTGCTTGAGAAAAAAAGGTTAAGCGGATACAAAAATGTTCTTGGAAACCTCCGCTGAAAGAGATAATTGCTTTTTGTTGTCCAGATTGATTTCCAATGAATTATCGTATTCTACTTTATCGGTTACTTTAATCTTAGCGCCCAGGTATATTCCGATCTTATCGAGGTGCTGTAGAAAAAGCGGCTGCGAATCTTTTACGCCCATCACAATGCCAGCCTGGCCGGGTTCAAGTTCCGAAAGCAATACCTGTTGCTTCATGGTCATCAGGCCGTCTTCGGTCGGGATCGGGTCGCCGTGCGGGTCGTATTTGGGGTAGCCCAGGAATTCATCGAGCCGCCGGATCATGAGTTCAGAAGTGATGTGTTCCAGTTCTTCGGCTACCTCGTGTACCTCGTCCCAGTTGAATTTCAGTTTGTCTACCAGGAAAACTTCCCAGAGCCGGTGTTTTCTTACCAGTTGCAAAGCTGTTTTCCGGCCCGCTTCGGTTAACGTTACGCCCCGGTATTTTACGTAATTGATGATCTCCTTGTCGTTCAGCCGCCGCAACATATCACTTACCGAAGCCGCCTTGGTTTGCATCACTTCCGCAATGGCATTGGTGTTCACCGCCCCATCGCCTTCCTGCGAAAGCTTGTAAATGGCTTTGATGTAGTTCTCTTCGGTGTAGCTTAGCATTTTAATTGTTGATTGTTAATTGCTGATTGTTAATTGATTTTGTGTTTCCTTGTTGGTTGGTTTATCATCTTTTTTGTTTATTTACAGACTTTGCCATGTTTATTTCTAATACTTCTTTAAACCAAAAAAAGACTTGAAAACGGTAGGGTTTTGTCCCTGAAAACTCCATAAACATAAACCACTCAATCAACAATTAACAATTTAGTTTTACCACCGCATCAGCGCCGAAGCCCAGGTGAAACCGGAACCGAAAGCCGCCAAGCAAACGAGGTCGCCTTTTTTGATCTTTCCTTCCTGCACGGCTTCGCTCAACGCAATGGGCACGGAAGCGGCCGTGGTGTTGCCGTAGCGCTGGATGTTGCTGTACACTTTTTCGGCCGGCAAACCCATTTTCTGTTGAATGAATTGCGTGATCCGGAGGTTTGCCTGGTGCGGGATAAGCATTTCAATATCAGTAGACTTGTAGCCGTTGGCTTCAAGTGCTTCGTTAATTACTTCCGGAAAACGCTGCACGGCGTGTTTGAAAACGGTACTGCCGTTCATGTATGGGTAAATGCTGCCTTCATCTAACATCTGGTGGGTGAGGCGTTCTTTCTTGATGCTGCCCGGATCGATCACGGCCAGCTCTTCGGCAAATTCCCCTTCGGCGTGTAAATGGGTACTTAAAATGCCGCTTTCATTATTTTCGGCAGGAGTGAGGACCGCTGCGCCCGCGCCATCACCAAAAATTACCGATACGGCCCGGCCGCGGGTAGAAAAATCCAGACCCGAAGAATGGATCTCGGAACCCACCACCAGAATGTTGTTGTACATGCCGGTTTTAATGAACTGATCACCTACCGATAATGCATAAACAAAACCCGAACACTGGTTTCTCACGTCCAAAGCCGGAATGTTGTGCAAGCCTAATTCGCGCTGCATCAAAACGCCTGAACCCGGGAAGGTATAGTCTGGGCTCAGCGTGGCAAAAATGATCATGTCTACGTCCTGAGGCTTTAAGCCGGCCATTTCCAGTGCTTTCAAAGAAGCTTTGGCGCCCATGTTGGCCGTAGTGTCTTTGCCTTCTTCAAAATAGCGGCGCTCCTGGATCCCGGTCCGCTCCAGGATCCATTCATTCGTAGTGTCCATCAGTTTTTCAAGATCGAAATTGGTTACCACTTTTTCCGGCACATAATGACCAATGCCGGATATTTTAGAATTGCGCAGTGTTTTGGTTTCCATAATGCAAATATAAAGGTTTTTTGATAAGTTTAGATAAGTCTAAAAATATTTTTACAGTGTTTATAACAGTGTTGTAGTTAGTTTTTTAAGACTTTTTGAGTGAAAACTGAAAGCAATTTTTCATCTTCACTCTTCCAGAAAACATTAGCTGGTCGGCCATCAGCATAAAACGGCTCGGTGAGCAATCGGTTCAGGATTTTTTCCGGCTCCGGGTGAGTGAAATCAATGCTGAAGCCGGCCTGGTTTTCTGCTACAGGTTTCAGCCATAACGGATTTTCGGGCAAAATCATTATCAGGCCGTTGGCCAGGTACTCGAAAAGTTTGGTAGGCAGGCAGTTGCGCGTGCTTTCGTTGGGCCGGTAAGGTAAAAGGCCAACGGTTGCTTCCTGCATGGCTGCCACGATCTGCGCGTGCGGTACCAGCGTATTCCCGCCAATAAGCTTGATGTAAGTTTTGTCCTTGATGGCTGCCTGCAGTTTCTCAAAAGTGCTTTCCTGCGGACAATACCCGATGATCGTTAACTGAACCCGATTTTCCAGGTTATGCAGGGCGTCAGTCAGCTTGATCGCCTCCCAGATGCCATATACTTCTGAAATAGTGCCTGAATAAAGCAGGTGCAGGTTTTGCGGCTTTAACTTTATGGGAAAATTGCTCGCAGTAAAAACATTTTCAGGTGCTGATTTGTATTTGTTTTCCAGAACGGTATAGTTTCCGGCTAAAAAAGTCAGTTCGTGGGCATAGCATTTTTCGGCCAGCAAATAATGCCGGATAAAGGGTGCAGCCAAACGCTCGATGGACCGGACACCGTTTGCTAAAATCCACCGGAGTGCTAAGGGATAAGTCGGCTGAAAATAGATGTTGTTGTAATAGTTTTCCTGAATATCGTATAAAATTACCGTTCTGTTAAAAATCCTATAAAGCAGCGTAACGGGCAGTAACTCATAGGTGGTAGCTACAATGACCTCGGGTTTTAGTTGAAGGAGTAATTTATAATATTTCCATTGTGCCATAATTCTACCCAAACTTAAGCGCCGGAATTTAAAAATGGGGTGAAAGTGCAGCTTTTCGGAATTGCTAAGATTTTGAGCTGAAAAACCGGCCAGGTGGATCTCGGTTCCGGGGAGGTTGGCCAGCGATTTTCCCAGCTTTTCGAACATGCGCACATCGTTGGCCGGTTTTAAAAGGGAAGCAAGCAGGATTCGGGTTTTTCGCATCGGCCGAAATATAGTATTTTTGAACCGGAAATATAACGAATGCCTCTATGAGCTTGCAAACAATAATTGAAAATGCCTGGCAGGACCGCAGCCTGTTGCAGGACGTGAAAACCCAGGAAGCGATTCGCGATGTGCTGGAAGAGCTCGACAAAGGCCGGATCCGGGTGGCGGAGCCCGAGGGCGAAAACTGGAAAGTGAACGAGTGGGTAAAGAAAGCCGTGCTCATGTACTTCCCGATCCAGAAAATGGAAACCATTAAAGTCGGCCCGTTCGAGTTTCACGATAAAATTGCTTTGAAAGAAAACTATGCCCAGCTGGGCGTAAGAGTAGTACCCCATGCCATTGCCCGTTACGGTTCTTTCGTAGCCAAAGGCGTGATCATGATGCCTTCTTACGTGAACATTGGAGCCTATGTAGACGAAGGAACCATGGTTGATACCTGGGCCACCGTAGGCAGCTGCGCGCAGGTTGGCAAGAACGTGCACCTGAGTGGCGGTGTAGGTTTGGGCGGCGTATTAGAGCCCGTGCAGGCCGCACCGGTCATTATTGAAGACGGCGCTTTCATTGGTTCGCGGAGCATTCTGGTGGAAGGCGTACGGATCGGGAAAGAAGCAGTGATCGGCGCCAACGTGTGCATTACGGCCAGCACCAAGATCATCGACGTTACCGGTTCGGAGCCGGTTGAGTTTAAAGGTTACGTGCCGCCGCGTTCGGTGGTAATTCCGGGTAGCTACGCCAAGAAATTTGCCGCCGGAGAATATCAGGTTCCCTGCGCCCTGATCATCGGTCAGCGAAAAGAAAGCACCGATCTGAAGACTTCTTTAAATGACGCGTTGCGCGAACACGCGGTGGCGGTTTAATTTCTGGAAAAACGCTATAAAAAAGGCTGCCAAAACTGGCAGCCTTTTTATTTACATTCCGGGAACGAAGCATTGGCTTAAATTGCCCGAGCGGTTTTCAGGCATTTTCTGCCACGATTCCTGCTGGTTTCAACTTCCCCGGTAAGTAGAATACCCAAACGGCGATAAGGTGATTGGCACGTGATAATGCTGCTCGTCTTTGAGTTCGAACACTACTTCAATGAACGGGTAAAAAGTTTGCTGGCCCTTTTTCGCAAAATAAGGACTTACGTGGTAGGTCATTTTATAAATACCCGTTTTGGTTTTACCGTCCTGTTTCAGAAAGTCTTTGATCCGGCCATTGTCGTCGGTGAACTTTTCTTCCAGCATAGTCCAGTTGCCTTTAGAATCCTGTTTAGAGAGGGTAATTTTAACGTTTGGAGCCGGTTGGCCGCTGGTAATATCCAGGATATGGCTCGAAAGCTGGTACTTCGTTTCCTGCGCCTGGCAAATTCCGGTTGTGGTTAATACAATGGACAGCAAAAAAAGGTAATGCTTTATTAGGTAATGTTTCATGGTAAAAAATGAAAGGATTAAGTGGCTTAATATTCAGATGCTTTAAAAAAAAAAACACTGATTCGGAGTGAAATAATTCGATTATATAATTGAAATATTCAGTTCCATAAATATTAGCCATAGCTTTAACCAATAAATAGAAAAATTGTTTCGATCAGTTCATAAAACTAAGCCTTTCGCAAGTCCTGAAGGAAAAAAATAAGGCAACAAAAAGTCCCGAAAGCTATCTCCCGGGACTTTGCCTTTATAAAAATGCTATGGTTTTCGGTCCAAAAAGTAGGAATGAACGTTAAATCCGGGCAGCTTCATTTATCCTGATCACTACATTCCCGGTTTTCTGCCCGCTTTCCACATATCGATGCGCTTCCACAATTTGATCAAGATTGTAATACCGGTCAATCACGGGACTGAACTCACCCTTTTCAGCTAATTCCTTGAAAAAAATCAGATCATCATGGGTTAACTTCGGGATGGGAAACAAAATTCTTTTGCCGCTTTTAAAGGCTCCTATTAACCCCTTCCAGATGTTCTCGCCATTTTTGCCCAGTTCGGTAGAAATGTAAACGCCTTTTTCCGTCAACAGTGGTTTACACTGCCCGAAAGAGCTTTTCCCGACCGCATCAAAAATAAAGCTGTACGTCTGGTTTGTTTTGGTAAAATCTTCCTTTTCATAATTGATCACCACATCCGCGCCTAAGTTTTTTACCAGCTCAACTCTCACAGTATTGCAGACGGCTGTAACGTGGACTCCGAAATGCTTCAGTAATTGCACTGCCGCCGAACCAATGGCCCCGGTGGCGCCATACACAAGCACATTTTGTCCGCTGGTTACCTTTGCTGCCCGGATATTATTCAAAGCATAATGAGCACCTTCGGTTAAGGGCGCAGCTTGCTCATAGGTGAAATTTGCCGGAAGGTGAGTGAAAGTATCGTTTTCGTTCAACGTAAGGTATTCGGCGTGGCCACCGAACTTTTTCGTGTTCAACCCAAACACCTTGTCGCCGATTTTATAAGTGGTAACCTGACTGCCAACGGTTTCTACTTCACCAGCAAATTCACAGCCCAGCGCCAGATAATTCGGTTTTAAGAGCCCGCTCCACAACCGGTTCAGTACGTATTCCGCGCTCCGGAAACCGCAGTCAGTCCGGTTCACGGTGGAGGCAAAGACCTTGATCAGGACCTCATCTTGCTTTGGTTCCGGCTTGGTAACTTCCTGAATGCTGATAACTTCCGGAGGACCATATTTTGTGTTGACGGCGGCTTTCATAGCGGTGCAGTTAGAATGGATGCGTATCTTGAATGAATTAATATAGTGTAATAATAATATTCAAGTAAAGCATTAATTCGGAATTTACCACGAGGTGCAATGTTTTATTCGCTGGCTTTATAGAATCTTGGGCAATAAAAAAGCACAGCTAATCAGCTGTGCTTTTATGTTTTGATAGCGAAAACGCTATGCTTTTGCGGACAAAAACTGCTTATGAAGCAATAGCCGCCTCGTTATTTCTCTTTTTAAACCGGTCAGCAACGATCAGGTCTTTCGTGCCGTGATTCCAGGAATAAAAACCCTGACCAGATTTTACGCCTTTGTGGCCCGCCTGTACCATGTTTACCAATAACGGGCAAGGCGCATATTTCGGGTTACCGAAGCCGTCGTGCAATACGTTAAGGATAGAAAGACAAACGTCCAGGCCAATAAAATCAGCTAACTGCAACGGACCCATCGGGTGCGCCATTCCCAGTTTCATCACAGTATCGATTTCCTCCACGCCGGCCACGCCTTCATATAAAGAATAAATGGCTTCATTGATCATCGGCATGAGAATACGGTTCGCAATAAAGCCCGGATAATCGTTTACTTCGGTCGGGGTTTTGCCCAGCGCCAGGGAAGTTTCCATTACCAAGCGGGTGGTTTCGTCGGAAGTGGAATAACCGCGGATAATTTCTACCAGTTTCATAACCGGCACCGGGTTCATAAAGTGCATGCCGATCACTTTTTCCGGACGGTTGGTTACCGAAGCAATTTTAGTGATGGAAATAGAGGAAGTGTTAGAAGCTAAAATGGCTTCCGGTTTGGCGTGCAGATCCAGTTCTCGGAAAATGTTCAGTTTCAGGTCAACGTTTTCGGTAGCCGCTTCAACGATCAGGTCCGCATTTTTTACACCTTCCGCCACCGAAGTAAAAGTTGAGATGTTTTTAAGGGTAGCGCCTTTTTGTTCTTCGGTTAAGTTGCCTTTGGCTACGATGCGGTCCAGGTTTTTAGATATAGTAGCCAGGGCTTTGTCTAAAGCCGCCTGCGAAATATCGATAAGGGAAACCTGGTAGTTGTTCTGGGCAAAAACGTGCGCAATGCCATTGCCCATAGTTCCGGAGCCAATTACTGCAACTTGTTTCATATAAAAAAGCGTAGGGTTTAAATAAAAATATGATGTTTCAATTCAAAATTCTGCCGGTAAAGCTACGGCTTATTTGCCTAAAATTTAAGCCGGTTCTCCAAAAAAGTAGCTTTTTAAAGCGGGTGCTTAAAAAAAAATATGCTGAAATAAACGGTAGGGCAATTGGCCTGAAAACCCGCAGGTTATCTTTTTTCAACAGGGCAGGATCTTTTTGAAGACAGCTTGAAAATTTTCTATATAAATCTTTTACAATATTCCTGCGTACAAGCTATCATTATTCCGGAAAACGGGGTTAAAACATTTAAAACCGGCTTTATTCCGGGTTGCTTTAAAAGCTTTAAACCTGCTTCCGAAATAAAAGTGCAAACAAACACAAGCTTATAAACACTTACAAAAACTATGGGAAATTTGCTTTATATCATCGCCGTGATCCTGGTCATTTTCTGGCTTATCGGTTTTCTCGGCTTTCCAAACCAAGTTGGGAATATTATTCATATTCTGCTCGTAATTGCCATCATTGCGGTGGTGATCCGGCTAATTCGCCGGGCGTGATCTGTTCTTTTTAATTAAATAAATGTTAAACCAACCATATTCATCATCATGGGAAATTTATTGTATATTATCGCTTTAGTATTAGTTATTCTGTGGCTTATCGGCTTTTTAGGCTTCGGCGATTCGGTAGGTAATATTATTCACATTCTGCTGGTAATTGCTGTAATTGCCGTTATTCTGCGTCTGATCCGCGGAAATGCTTAGCAACCTTTAACTGGAAATAAAAAAGCCGTCCTGAATTTATACAGGACGGCTTTTTTTATGCTTAAAAAGATCTTTACAGGTTAATAATGAAAACCGGGCGGATTACCGGGTTTCGGTAAAAAGATCTTCCGTTCTGGTTCAGATCAAAAAGTACCATCAGATCTAGTCCGGCCCGGTCGCTGAACATCTGCCGGTAACCGGCGCCCGCCAGAATTACGGAAAAATTATCCCGGAAGTCTACCATTTCGTATTCGGCATGCCCGAAAAATGTTTTATAAACCATGCCCTGCGCAAACAGTTTTCCCCCCAGCAGCGAACCATCGAAATAAGGATCATTGATGTAGAAATAGCTTAAGCCTGTTCCAACCGTTAATCTGTCAGTAAGCCGGTATCCTAAAATCGGCGCAGCGTTTATGTAAGTATAAGTGCCGAATGAAATGCCAAAACTGCCACCGGTAATATATTTTTTCCCGAGCGGATTGTCTTCGGTTGGTTCTTTCGCGGTTTTTACTTTTACTTTTTCCTTGACTTTTACTTTTTCCCCTTCTTTTACCGGAGGTGTTGGCGGGGTTACGATTACGGGCGGTGAAACTACCGCCGGCGGCATGCCCGTATTCAGTTCCGGTTTCTGGTAAATCGTATCCGGAACCTGGGCATAAGTATCGTGGGCAGCCAGCCACGAAAAAACAACTAAAAACGCTATGGTTTTCAGGTAAAAAAGTAAACCGCGATGCGTCATAAAGGGTTTGGTTTAAGCGGGAAACGCTTTTTAAAGTCCAGGATTGTGCTTAGTTCAACACTTTTTCGGCATACATTTTCTGGCGCAGCGCTTTAATGTTTTCATCCGCCAGGTATTCTTCGTAAGTCATGCGCTTGTCAATGATACCTTTCGGTGTCAGCTCAATAATGCGGTTGGCAATGGTTTCTACAAACTGCATATCGTGCGAAGCAAACAGCACCGTGCCCTGGAAATCTTTCAGACCATTGTTCAGCGCCGTGATCGATTCGAGGTCTAAGTGGTTGGTCGGTTCATCTAAAACCAGCACGTTACCGCTTTGCAGCATCATGCGGCTTAGCATGCAGCGTACTTTTTCCCCTCCGGAAAGTACGTTCGCTTTTTTCAGAGATTCTTCCCCGGTAAACAACATGCGGCCCAGGAAACCCCGGATAAAGCTTTCGTCTTTTTCTGCGGAATACTGGCGCAGCCAGTCTACCAGGTTCAGGTCGGTATTGAAATATTCGGCGTTATCTTTCGGGAAGAAAGCGGAAGTAATGGTAGTGCCCCATTTAAACTCTCCTTTATCGGCCTTCATTTCATCCATAATGATCTTGAAGAAAGCCGAAGCGGCTAAATCGTTACGGCCTAAAATGGCAATCTTATCGTTTTTCTCTACCGTGAACGTAACGTCTTTAAAGATCATTTCGCCCTCGATCGATTTTTGCAGGTCGGTAACTTCTAAAAGCTGGTTACCGGCTTCACGCTCCTGTTTGAACTGGATGTAAGGGTACTTCCGGCTCGAAGGTTTAATATCTTCCAGCGTAAGTTTGTTCAGCAATTTCTGGCGCGAAGTAGCCTGTTTCGATTTGGAAGCGTTGGCCGAGAAACGACGGATGAATTCTTCGAGTTCTTTTCGCTTATCGTCGGTTTTCTTGTTGGCATCGGTGCGCTGTTTTAAAGCCAGCTGGCTCGATTCGTACCAGAAAGAATAGTTACCGGCAAACATCTGGATCTTACCAAAATCAATATCGGCTACGTGCGTACACACCGCATCCAGGAAGTGGCGGTCGTGGGAAACTACAATTACCGTGTTTACAAAATTATCGAGGAAGTTTTCCAGCCACAGAATAGATTCGGAATCCAGGTGGTTGGTAGGCTCATCGAGCAGCAGAATATCCGGGTTGCCAAATAAAGCCTGCGCCAATAAAACGCGCACTTTTTCAGAACCGCCAAGATCCTTCATTAAAGAGTAATGCAGGTCTTCTTTAATACCCAGGCCGCTTAATAATTCAGCTGCTTCATATTCAGCGTTCCAGCCTTCCAGATCCGCAAATTCACCTTCCAGTTCCGAAGCCCGGATACCATCTTCTTCCGAGAAATCGGGTTTGGCGTAAATAGTCTCTTTTTCCTGAATGATCTCGAACAGACGCTGGTGCCCCTTAATTACAGTTTGCAACACCGGCATTTCATCGAACTCAAAGTGGTTCTGCTTTAAAATAGCCATGCGCATGCCCGCCGGAATTTCTACCGTGCCCGTGCGCGGGTCAATCTCGCCGGAAAGTATTTTCAGGAAAGTAGATTTGCCCGCACCGTTCGCCCCGATCAGGCCGTAGCAGTTGCCGGGAATAAATTTAATGGTAACGTCTTCAAATAAAGTGCGCTTGCCGTACGCCAGGCTCACGTTGGAAGTACTGATCATAAATCGAAAGAAAAAATGGTATGTATTTCGGCCGCAAAAGTACGTAAATAAAATGGCTTTCGCGAACCAGATCAGTTTTTAACCGAATTTTAATAACGTTTAGTTCCGGCCTAAAACCCTATAAATGAAGACTTAAAAGCCAAAGCCTGAAAAAAACAAGGAGAAACCACAACACTCAGCCATTAAAATAAGTATAGGAAAACGAGAATATTTCTGAGGGCTGGCTTTCAGAGGAATTCCGTTTGTTAAAATTGTTACCAAACTTTATCAAAATACAACTATGGCTTTACATTCTGCTTCCATCGAAAAAACGGGTGCCTGGTACGGTTTCCTGAACGGGCTTTGCCTGATTGTTTACGGGATTTTTTTACAAGTTACAAACCTGGTAGAGGTGCCATTGCTGCGGGTTGGATTTATGATCGTTACCATTGTTTTTATCTGCATGGCTATTGTAAGCCTGAAACGCGGCAGAGATGGCCGGCTGGATTATTTACAGGGTATAGGCGTAGGGACACTTACATCCATTATCAGTTGTTTGATGTTTGCTTTTTTCACGCTGATCAATATCCAGTTTTTCAGCTCCCGGATCATCGATATCTTACGCAGTGAAAACATGATGGGCGAAAACCTGACCGTTTCTACCGTATTTATGGTTATTACGATGATCGGTTTTGTAGGCGGCGCTATCACTTCTTTTATTGCCATGCAATATTACAAACGCCCTGACCATAAATTAACCAAGTAATTAATTGCTCATTTATAAAAAAAAGAACCGGGCCGTAAGCCCGGTTTTTTTTGTGGCTGTCTATACCGTTTTTTCCTATATAGGCTTTAGGGTTATTTCTTTAGAATACCATTGATGTGTTGGGAAAGTGCAACTACCAAAAAAATATAACCTCGTTTATTATAGATAGAAGTTAGCTGCTACGGCTATTAGTAAATGAATTTTTTGCGCTTTAATCCAAACTCCTATGAAAACAAAGCTACTACTTTTAATGCTATTTTTTATTTTATTCCAGGTTCGGGCGCAGGATAATTCGCTGGAAGTGCCCACCATCAAGAATCATGGCAAAGTTGATGTACCAGCAGAAAACCAGTATTTAATGCGCCGGCTCTTACTCAATCAGACCCAGTTCGAGCAAATTGAAAACATTAATACTGAACGCAACCAAATGCTGGAAATGGTGGCTGGCATGTACCGTTTCGATCCGGAAAATTACAATAAGAAAAGGCTGGAACTTGAATTGCAGTTCGATGCTGAATTTGAGAAAGTGTTAACCAAACAACAGTTCTCCGAATACCTGGCCATAAACGGCCGCACGCCGGAAAAAGAAACACCGGAAGACCAATTGAATAACGAAGGTGAGAATTCGCAATTGGCTGTTCAACCTGAAGAAACCTCCGAACCTGCCAAACCAACCTTCAACGATCAGATCCATGCCATCCTGGAAAAAGCTACTTCCATTAAAATCGATTCAGCCCTTATCGCCAAGCAAGATACTTCCGATTTTGAGCCGCTTACGCCGGAAGAAGAAAGCCTTCTTAATGGTTTAAGACCCCTGAATGCTACCCTTATCGCCATTCAGGCTGATACTGCCAAAAAGCCCGCCGCCGTAGCAAATGCAAATACAGATACCGAACTGAAAACCGATGGCGAATGCAAAACCTGCTATGCCGTGGATCCGGAAGACAGTACAGCTCAAAAATCGAAACTGATCGCGCTGAAATCTTCGAAAAAAGCTGCTCAAAAAACCGATCTTCAGCAGGAGTGGAAAGCCGCTGAGGAAAACAGCAACAATGAAACTAATTCCGTGGCCGAAACAGATTCTTTGTTTTCTGAACCTAAAGACGAAACGTCAGCGCCGGAAGATCCTGCTCCTGAAAAATCGCAGTCGATTGCCGTAGAGCAAGACCCAGCAGAAAGTGATGAAGAAGCCCCGCTGACTAATACTGAAAGAAATGAAAATTCGCTCGTTATACCAGCCGATGAAGTGAAAAAACTAAGGGAAAACCTGCCGCCAGCTAATAATAACGGTATGGATTCAGAAGAGGAAACTGCCACCCAGGAACCTGAAATCCCGTCTTTAGCCGAGCGACTGCCTTTAAATAAATCGCTGGCCGAGGAACTGGAACCTTAGCCGATGCCGCTCTGAACGTGAAAACAAACTTGCGAGAGAACCGCCCCGAAGAAATTCGGGGCGGTTTTGCTATTTTTTGATCGGCTGTTCGTAATTCATTTCAATTACAAACCCCATAGAATTCATGCGTACCTGTAACTTATTTGCGCTGGAAAGGTATGACTTCTGGGTGCATTGCGGTCCGGGTTCTATGTAATAAAAATAGATCCGCTCACTTTGATCCGTCAGTGAGGTTGCTTCCGGTTTGCCAAGCAGCTTCTGGATCTCTGTTTCACGCAAACCCAGTAATTCTGGTCGCACTTTTTCTAACTCCGGTAACAGTTCCAGACGATTATTTTCACAGGCCAGTGAATCTTTTTGCCATGCTGCGGAATTAAAATTGTTTTCCGGTAGTTTTTTAGTACACGCTGTAACTAAAAAAAGAAAAAGTATAAAGTTTCTGTTTATCAGTTTTTTATGGGAAAAAAACTGCCGGCTTTTTTGTAGTTTTTCTTTCAGGTTTGAAACTAATTTCATAAATTCCACATTGAATCGGCTAAAGTATTAAAAAAAAACCTTTCACTATGCACAGATTTACGGCGATTATTGCAGGACTCATTTTTTTTAACTCTTCTTCACCTGCTAACAGTAATAACAATTCCTTTTCTGTAGCAGACCGCAATCTAACGGTGGAATCGGCCCGGATCGCCACTTTTGAGCTGAACATCAATAATACTTATACCGGCTTACATTTGCAGCAGGCCGGTTTAGATTATGAAGTTTTCCGCAAGGCTCTGATCGGATATTATAATCTGAAACGCAACAATCAGCCGCACACTGTAAAAAAATCTGTATTAAGTATCATCGATTTCAACAAGGCCAGCTCCGAGAACCGCCTTTGGATCATCGACCTGAAATCGAAAAAACTCCTGTACAAAACCCTGGTGGCCCACGGCAAGAATTCCGGCGAAAATTTCGCCCGCCGATTTTCCAATGTTCCTCAATCGGAACAAAGCAGCCTCGGTTTTTACATAACCCGCCAGACCTATTTCGGCAAACACGGTCTTTCTTTAAAGATAGACGGCATCGATAAAGGCTTTAACACCAATGCCATGCAGCGCGCCATTGTAATTCACGGCGCGAGCTACGTGAGCAAAAGCTTTGTAGCACAGCACGGCCGTTTAGGCCGGAGCCAGGGTTGTCCGGCTTTACCGGTAGCGCAAACCAAAGAAATTATTCAAACCATAAAAGATAATTCCGCCATCTTTATTGCCGGCCCGGAGCCAAAATACGATTCTCCTTACCTGGCTCTGGAACCTGCCGTAGCTAAATTTGCCCTGGAACTGGAAAATGCCCAGAACAACATTTAATAACCTTCCGAAGAAAACTGATTTCTGAAAAAAAACCACTCCGTTGCCGGGGTGGTTTTTTTGTTTGAAAGCATACCGTTTTGGCTGGAATTTAAGCCCGGTCGCCGGTATGTTTAATCAAGCTGATGCCGGAAAAGAAAAAGATCAGCCCGACAATAAAAGGTACCAAAGCCGTAGCGGTATTCATGCTCAGGCCGGCCACGTTTTTGCCGCCGCTCATAAAAGAATAAGCGCCCATAATAATGCCGATTATACCCAGCACAGTAAGTATGGCTCCGAAAGTTCGTTTTAAGTTCATGGTTGTAGGTTCTTTATAAAAAAGCTGTTTACGGCAATTTATATTTTCGGTTAAGCAGCCTTTGGTAATAAGGTTTTATTGCAACCCAATTCCGGTTTCCGCGTTCACACAACAGCCGCCGGAAATTGCGGTGCCAACCCCAAAATATTCGATCCGATCAATCACCAACCTAATTCAATATGCGCGGCTCACTCCGATATATTATTGCCATCCTGATCGCCGGTTTTTCGCTTGTAACATACTGGTGCAAACGCGAAAAAAATGAAATAACCGGCGAAATGCAGCACGTAGACATGACCACTGAACAGGAAATTGCTTTGGGTTTACAGGCAGCGCCCGAAATGGCCCGGCAATACGGCGGACTGCACCCAGACCAGGAAGCCGGCCGCCGTGTAAAAGAGATCGGGCAGCAGATCGTGGCGCGTACCAAAGCCGGCGATTCACCTTATGAATTCGATTTTCATTTATTAGCCGATGAGAATACTGTGAACGCCTTTGCCTTGCCGGGCGGACAGATCTTTATTACGGCCGGTTTGCTTAAAAATCTGCAGACCGAAGGCCAGCTGGCCGGGGTTTTAGGCCACGAAATCGGCCATGTGGTTGCCCGCCATTCTGCCGAGCAGATTGCTAAATCGAAACTTACGCAAGGCTTAACGGGCGCCGCGGCCATTGCTGTTTACGATCCCGACCGGCCTAGTACTGCCGCCGCTGCAGCAGCTTCTGCTATGATCGGGAAACTGATGACCTTGAAATATGGCCGCGACGATGAATTAGAATCTGACCGGTTAGCGGTTCGGTTCACCACCGAAGCCGGTTACGACCCGACTGCCATGATCCAGGTGATGGAAATTTTGAACCAGGCTTCAGGCGGTAGCCGCGGCATGGATTTTTTCCAGACGCATCCAAACCCGGAAAACCGCATCGGCGAAATTCAGGGCGCTATTCAGAAAGAATATCCAAACGGCGTGCCTTCCGGCCTTATTAAATAAAATAAGTTGCCACACCGGTTTAAAAGAATGCCGTTCAAAACGGTATCGATTCAGAGTTTAAAAGTATGAATTTATAATTATGGCTGCCAACAAGCTTGCCAACGTATTATTTGTAGTAAATCCGGTCTCGGGCGATATTGAAAAGGGAACCGTAAACGAAACGATAGAAGCATTCTGCCTGTCGAACCAGATCAATTTCGGATTTTTTGAAACTACCGGCGAAAACGATCTGCAAAACCTGAAAACGATCCTGAAAAAAGAAAGTTACCAGGCGGTTTTTGCCGTTGGCGGCGACGGAACCTCGCACCTGGTAGGTTCTGCCCTGATCCATTCTTCCACGCCCATGGGTATTATTCCAATGGGGTCGGGCAACGGACTTTCCAAAGATGTAGGTATCCCGCAAACGCTCGACGATGCCCTGGGTATTCTGCTGCATTACCAGGTCAAAGCAATCGATACGCTTTCGGTGAATAATGAGATCTGCGTGCACCTTACTGATTTGGGTTTTAACGCGCTGGTAGTAAAAAAATTCAGCGAAGGGGAGAAACGGGGAGCAGCTTCTTATGCTTTAATAGCCATGCAGGAATACCTGACTTACGAGCCTAAATTGTATACTATAGAAACCGACAACGGCAATTTTAAAGGTCCGGCTTTTATGGTTACCATCACCAACGCCAACGCTTTCGGAAGTAACGCTACCATTAATCCTTCCGGCATTATAGACGACGGCAAATTCGAGATCTGCATTATTGAGCCATTTCCCAAAGCGTCCGGCTTGCAAATTCTTTACCGCCTTTACAACGATTCTATAGAAGCTTCCGATTATTCACGCCTGATCAGTTGCCGGCGGGCCGTGATCAACAATACCGAACAGGATGTTTCGCAGGTGGATGGAGAGCCAATGGACTTAGGCGAACAAGTTACCATTAAATTGCTGCCAAAGAGCCTGCTATTGCTTTTGCCAAAACCAATGTCCGTTTCGGAAGAATAATATTGATAGCGGCATGATCCAAAAAATCATTTCCTAAAAAATACGGCGACTTATATGGTTCGTAAGGGAAAGCAATTTAATTTGCATGGGCCTGACTTTTGCATGTTCAGGCCCGTAATTTTATGAAGAAATATCCGCAGGTATTAAAAATAGTTTTTTGTTTTTGGCTTTTATTTATCGGAAGTGAGATTCAGGTTTTGGCGCAAAATTATAATAGCCAGAAACGGGTTTCTGTTTACACAACCCATTTTCCGGAAAGTAAGGCCCGGATCAATAAATTTATTAGCCGGCATTCCATCCGAATTCAGAAAAAAGAAGAAATGGCAGAGCGAATTTCGGCCGAATTTGTAATGCCGGAACATTACCTGACGGCACTCGACTCACTGATTCCTTCGTTGGGTTGGGTGGTAGATAATTCGCTTACTTCCCAGGATTTTCAGCAACATATCCGACAGATTAAGATCAATCTTCAGGATGAAGCCGAAGAACAAAACCGGCTGCAGGAACAATTACGCCAGCCAGCTTTAGAGCCCGCACAAAAACAACAACTACAAAGCCGGATAGAAAATAGCCTGAGCAACAGAAAACGCCTGCAACAGGAACTCCGGAATTATGAAGATTACGATTCCCTGGTTTTTGTTGCCATTAATATTTACGACGAAATAACGTACCCCACCGGAAACCGGAAAATTACATTCGTAAATATGCCAGGCGTGGAGTATAGTTTATTAATTCCGGAAAACCCAAAAGCCGGCACCAGCAACGATCTTTATCAGGGCTATCTGATCAAATATCTTTTCACGCGGGGCAAAAGTTATCTTGATCTGGGCGTTTATAAAGCCGTAGATAATAATCGCGCCGATTCCACGCGCATCAACGAATTATTCCTGATCAATTTCGGGCAGGATTTTTATCCGCGCCATTTTGGCCGGGGCAAACGTAAATACCTGAATTTATATACCTGCTATCAGATCGGGGGCTTTATTATTAATCGCAATAACGACAAGCACAACACCTTCAATCCAAACCTGAACATAGGCTTGGGCGTGGAGATTTTTAAAAGCAAACATATACTTGTAGATAATAAAATAAGCTATTTTCTGCCTCTGAACGAACTGAACCGCAACCTGCGCAGCTTATCCTATAATGCTTCGCTGAATTTTGTGTTTTAGAAATTTTCAAGCTTTGCCGGTTTAAAAATGCTATTGTTTTTCGCCGGAAAAGTAAAGCACAATGCAAGATTTTTAAACTTGAAAAGTGTCTTTCTTGGATTTTAATTTCAGAGTTTTACCCGGAAAATCTCTACCGTTTCTTTGTCCGGACCCGGTTCCAGAATGCGGAGCCAGGTTTCATTTTCATAATAATCGATCACAAAAAAGCCTTTGGATTCGTGGGTAAAGGTAGCCTTGCCGCCTTTTTTTACGAAGGTGGTTTTGCTGCCCGCACCGCTTACAATAAAATGGTTGCCGCGCATTTGAAAATATTGCAGGTTGTGGTCGTGGCCGGCGGCATAAATTATATTGTGGTACTCTTTAAAAATGCGCAGCAGTTTCCGGCGCAAACGTTTGTAGCGCGGGTGCGACATATCTTCTTCTGCACCAATAAATTTGCGGTAAACCGGGTAAAGCGAACCGAAACCGGGCATGGGTATGTAAAACTTTTTATGCGCTGCCGTGAGGGGAAACAAATGCTGTTTTACCGTAAATTTTCCGCCGTGCACCGAGTTGCTGTAAAGCGGATGGTGCGCGGCAATTAAAATGCGCTGGTGCTGGTTGTGGCGTAAAAGTTTCACCAGGTCGGCCAGTATTTCTTCCGAATTTTCCTGCGGACAATCGTAGGGCGCGCCAATGGGCCTTATCCCTTTTTGCACCCACCATTGGGTATTAAGCACAATGAGCAATAGCCCAGGCGCCATCTGAACGCTAACCGGACCGGGACAGCCATTCCGCGGTAAATACACTTCTTCGCCGGGCAGGTAACTGCGCACAAATTCCTCCTGCCGGAGCACAAAAGCATATCCGTTTTCCCGGCCTTTATTCCAATCATGATTGCCGCTCAGGAACGTAACTTTGCCGGCGTAATCTTTGAAGAGCTGTAATTGCGCCAGCATTTTTTCTTCGGCAGATTCGCGGTGGCGATCGGTGGCAGGAGGGATGCCTTTGGGGTAAATATTATCGCCCAGGAAAATAACGCGGGTGTTTTCGCCGGCGGTTTTCAGCCAGTCCTGAAGCATTTGCAGTACCGCATCAGAACCGTCGGTGGCCACATTTCCGGTATCACCGATCAGTACTGCTGAGAAAACAGGTTTAGCCGCGGGAGGCACTTTTTCGGCCCAATCCAATACCGTTTTCCGGTAATAAGGGCGGTGCCGGTATTGCCATTCGCGCCAGAAAGCATACGCAAATAGTAAAAGTAATAAGCCAAAAAAGATAAACAGTAAATCTGTAAGCATGGTATTCGGGCGTACGCAAATACCGGGCAAAAGCTGCCTGAAAACCTTAAAAATTTGGCGGGATCAGGTTTTTGAAATGGCCGTTGAGTTTTACGCGTTCTTTCAGTTTCTCGGTTTCCACCACCACCGGCACTACTTTCAGTAAGTGTTCCAGTACAATTTCCTGGCGGGTGCTTTCGCTTTCCGCCACCAGAATTTCAAATTCCTGATCGGTGGTTAAACCTACGTGGTGCGCAATATCGAAAATCTTATAATCCTGCGGCAGATCGGTGTAAAGTTTGGCTAAACCCAGGGTTTCGTAAAGCTGGAGCAGCAGCTCAGTAATGCGGTTTTTAATGATAATATCTTCGTCGTCTATGTTTTCCACCCCGGTGATTTTACCGCCTGCATATTCTTTGCCGGGTAACTGCTGATAAAATTCTTCGATGCGGAAAATGCCGGTGCCTTTGGTTTTGATATCGAGTTCGCCGCCGCCGTATTCTTTGTCAATGGTCAGAATTTCCATTTCGGTGCCAATCATGCTTACGCCCTCTTTCAGAAATGGCGGAATGCCAAAGGTCAAATTGGTTTTGGCACATTCGGTAATCAGTTCTTTATACTTCGGCTCAAAAATATGAAGGTTCAGTTTTTCGCCGGGAAATACTACGATGTTAAGCGGAAACAAAGGCAGGATGCGGGACATGGGTAGCAATTAAAAAAGTTTTTGGTTCTTACTCCAAAAAACAGGAAACGGGTACAAAATCAGGCAGCAAATTTGACATTTCTCCACAATTTTCGGGTAACGAATGTTTGAGAGCTGGAAGCAGACTTTTATATAAACCTAAAACCGGAAAAGGTGCTTTCTGTTTTCCGCCGGAAATATTTTACCTTTGAGGTCTGAAAAAGAAATAAATATGTCGCGTTTTGGCAATCAAATAAAATTTATAAGGCTATTGTTTATCAAATTGGTGCTTACGCTCTTTCTGATGAGTATTTTTTGGGTACTGGTTTACAAATGGTTTTCGCCGCCGGCTACTTTGCTGATGTTGCAGCGCCGCGCCGAACCGGCTAAAACCACTAAAGCCAGTTCCGAAAAGATCCGCTACGATTTCGTGGAGCTCGAAGACGTGGCCTATCACGTGCCATTGGCTTTTATTGCCTCCGAAGACCAGCTTTTTACCCACCATAACGGTTTCGACTACAACGCCATTCATAAAGCTTTTCAGAAAAACCAGAAAGGGCGCCGCGTGGTAGGTGGCAGTACCATCAGTCAGCAGGTTGCCAAGAATGTGTTTTTGTGGCACGGCCGCAGTTATATCCGCAAAATTGTGGAAGCCTATTTTACCATGCTGATCGAGCTTTTCTGGAGCAAGCACCGCATCATGGAAATGTACCTGAATATTGCCGAAATGGGGGATAAGGTATTTGGGATTGAACAGGCTGCGCAAAAATATTTTAACAAACCGGCTAAAGACCTGAATGCTTACGAAGCCGCTGCCATTGCTGCCGTTTTACCCAACCCGATCCGGTTTTCGGTTACAAACCCTTCCGGCTATATTGTGCGTAAAAGAGCAAACATCCGCCGGAATATGCGAAACCTGGGCGGAAAAACGTTCATTAAACCCCTGGTAGACAATGAAATTTAAAGCGTTTTACTCCGTTGTGCTTATCGTTTTCTTAAGTGGCTGCATCTCTTCAAAGTTTCAGGCCGAAAGCGCCAAACTCGGAACGCAGGCCGTGCTGGACCAACAGGTAGCGGCCTGGAACAGAGGCGATATGAACGGCTACATGCAAGGTTACTGGAAATCGGATTCTTTGCAATTCATTGGCCGGAAAGGGGTGAATTATGGCTGGGAAAAAACGCTACAGAATTACCAGCGCAGCTACCCCAATGCCGAGGCAATGGGGCAACTTGCATTAACAGTTCTGCACGTAGAAGATATTAACCCTACTACGGCTTACGTAACCGGGAAGTGGCACCTAACCCGCTCTATGGGAAATCTGGAAGGTTATTTTACACTGTTACTTCGTAAGATAGATAACGAATGGAAGATCGTTTCAGACCATTCTAGTTAAACCGGATCGGTAACGCTTGGTTCTTCTTTACCCGGTAATTCACCTTTATCCTGGGCTTTTTCGGTTTTAATATCGGGAATGGTTTCGGTAAAGATCAGCCCGGTTTTGGCGGCGTGTTCGGCGGCGTTCACCGTGTTTTCTATCAGCAGCATTTCTACTTTCTGTTCTTTCAAACCTTCGGAAATTTTTACCACAATTTCAGAGCGTTCGGCCACTTTTACGTCGCGGATGTAAATTGCAAGGATTCGACCCGGATGCCTTTTTACCACTTCTTCGTAAATGCGCGCATCTTCCTGCCCGCTGTCGCCAACCAATACAAAACTCAGTTTCGGGTAGGTAATTAGAATGTTTTCGATCTCCTTCATTTTATGCGAAAGGTGGTCGCTTTTTATGAATTTATTATTGTCTATGCCCAGGTCGCGAAGCAGGATCGGTCCGGCCGGGATTTCGTTCAGGTCCAGGAAATCGCGCAGCAGATCGTAAGTATTCCAGGGGCTGCTCGAAACGTAGAAGAACGGATTGTTGCGCTTGCCGTTCCGCCCTAACTGCAGCGATTTATAGAAAGCCGAAACCCCTGCAAAAGGCAAACGCGTGCGCGCATTATGAAAAAAAACGTTCCGGGCCGTTGCCAGCATACTCGTAGCTCCGGTCATAATTACCGTGTCGTCTATATCGCTTATAATGCCGTATTCGGCGTCGGGTGGTGGTACTAATACTTCGGCCTGCGTTTTAATTTCGCCGGAAAAATTTACGGGGGCATTTTTTAGTTTAATTTCTACCTGATGCCAGATGTCCTGCAATTCCAGCGGTTTTTCAGGTTTCAGGTTCAGGGTAAAATACCCTTCTTCGTCGGTTACTACTTCGTGCGCCACGTTATCGAAATTGATGATGAGCTCCGCATTGGGCACTTCGTCGCTGTCGAAACGTTTGTACATATTCCAGAGGTTGTCCCAGACGTTGTGGTTTTCTTCCGGGCCGCTAACGTTCTTATCGGCCAGCACGCGGCCGGTTACATAAAGCCTTTCGGGCGTGCCGTAGCTGCGGTAAGGCACGATCTGCAAAGGAGCAAACAAGCCAAACCGGTTGCGGAAGTCGAAGATCAGGCCGTCTATTTTATCTTCGGCTTTGTCGGTATTATTCAGAAGCAGGTTTTTGAGTTGGGTGATCATTAAGCGTATTTATTTTTCGACATGCTCTTAAACGAAAACAGCCTGAAAGGTTTTCAGGCTGTTTAAAAAACGGTATGGTTTGAAGCTTAAAAAGTCAGGTTAGTCTTCAGGGTCTGGTAATCAGAAATAGAAGTTTGCTGCACCGGTTTCACGCATTTATCGGCTTTTGCTTTATCGGTAATGGCCGTGATCCGGGCTTCGTCGCTGGGGTGCGTGCTCAGGAAAACCGGTGGCTTGCCGGCCTGTTGCTCATCCTGCATTTTCTCAAAAAAAGCGGCTGCGCCATCGCAGGTATAAGGCGTATCGCCTAAATATTCCACGGAATAAAAGTCGGCTTCGGTTTCGGCATCACGGCCAAATTTCAACGTAGCTAAACCGGCACCTATCTCCACCAACTGGTTCTGGTTTTCGCCTAACAAAATAGAAAGCAGCACGCTTAACCCATATTGACGCTCCAAGGCTTTGGAAGTGTGCCGGCGATCGGCGTGGGCAATTTCGTGGCCTAAAACCCCGGCCAACTGGTCTTCGTTGTCCAGCTTTTTAATGAGGCCGGTAAATACGTAAATATGGCCGCCCGGCGTAGCAAAAGCGTTCAGGGTATTGTCGTCGTTAATGATCTTTACTTTATAGCCAAATTCCTGCGCATAGTTAACCTGATCGGAAGCAAGGATTTTAGCTACGATCTTGTTGATCTGCGCATAGGCGGCCTGAACGTTCGGGCGCGGGTCAGTAGGCTCCAGCAGCTGGCTTTTATAAATAGAGTCGGTTTGTGCAGCTACCTGGTTACCTAAAGCAATATCATCTTCAATAGAGAAGATCAGGCGCTCGCCGTTTTTGTCTTTCGCGCAGCTGCTAAGCATTAAGCCTGCAGCCATAAAAGCGGCTACATAGAAGTTGGATGAAAAAAATCGTTTCATAGAAGTTTATATTAATCTGGATTTCTGCCAGAAAGAAAATAACGTGCCAGTTTTAAGGATACGTTTTTATTTCTGACTGGAGGGTTTACGGAAATTATGCCGCAATGATAAGGGATTTTTAAATAAAGGTTTTCTGATTTTTCAATAAAACGGGCTGTACATACTTTTTAAAGCCTAAACCATAGCGTTTTACCAAGCTTCATATTGGATAAAAATTAAGTTAAAAAGCTTAGGTTAATTCCTGACGGATGCGTGCTGCGTTGCTTGTGGAAAAGAGTAAATACGCGACCGTGACCACAAACAAAGCACTGTAAATAATAAAACCGGTTTCGGAAATCTGTACGGAAGTTGCACCGGCAGCTTTGCTCCGGAAGTAGGAAATCACGTTCCAGCCTAAAGCGGTTGCGGTAACAAATAGCTGCCCCAGCAAAGCCGTGAAACCCCAGTAATGTTTGCGGTTCAGAAAATGCGCCCAGATAAAAATGCCGATGCCGCCCAGAAAAAACCAGGCAGCACTTTGCCAGCTTTGGGCCCAGAAACTAAACGCTGCCGCACCAAATAAAAGCAGGCCGTAAAAAATAAAACTCAGGGAAAGATTCTTGGAATTCATGGCGGTAAAATTGGGAAATAAAACCGGGAAATAATAAATCAAAAACCAGTTTGGTAACCTTTGGCGGTAGCTGCGAGTTTCAGGAGATAATAACTTACTGTTTCTGCATGCCCCCGAAAACCATAACTACCGATGTTCATGATCTCTACGCCGACTCCACGCTTTCTGCCAGCGGAGCCGGCCTGCGTTTCCTGCCCGATACCAAAGCCGGGATTACTGTGATGCAAAAAGGAAAAAAAATAATGTACCTCGATACCAAAGGTCAGCCCATAACCGATGAAAAAGCGCTTGAACGCATTCGAAAACTGGTAATTCCGCCCGCCTGGTCCGACGTGTGGATCTGCCCTTCGCCGAACGGGCATTTGCAGGCAACCGGCCGCGATGCCAAAGGCCGTAAGCAATATATTTATCACCCCCAATGGCAGCAATACCGCAACCAGACTAAATTTGGCCGCATGATCGCGTTTGGAAACCAGTTGCCCGAGATCCGTAAAAAAATAGAGGCCGATCTCCGTTCGCATGGTTTGAACCACCGCAAAATTATGGCCATTGCCCTGAATTTAATGGATCAGTCGCTGATCCGGATCGGGAATAAATATTATGCGAAGTCGAATAAAAGTTACGGCCTTACCACGCTGCGCGACAAGCATGTGCAGATCAGCGGGCAGGAAATAAAGTTTGAATTTGTGGGCAAAAAAGGGGTAACGCACAGCATTACCTTAAAAGACAAACGGCTGGCGCAACTTGTAAAAAAATGCCGCGATATTCCGGGTCAGGATCTTTTTCAGTATTACGACGAGAACGGCCAGCGGCAAACCTTAGAATCCGGCGACCTGAATTTATACCTGAAAGAAATTACCCAAACCGAATTTTCGGCCAAAGATTTCCGGACCTGGGGCGGCACGGTGCGCATGGTAGCCTGCCTGGAAAACCTGCTGCAGGAAAATCCGGAACTGGAGAAAGAGAAAACCGTGAAAGAAGCTTTTAAGCGCGTAGCCAAAGATCTGGGAAATACGCCCAGCGTGTGCAGCAAGTATTACGTGCATCCCCAGGTAATAGATCTTTTTAAAGAAGATAAACTAATCACCTATCTGAAAAAGCATGATGCCGGCAAAGGCGATCAATACCTGAGTGGCACCGAAAAACTGGTTTTAAAACTTCTGAAAGCGATGGAGAAGAGTTAATTTGCGGATTTTTGAATTATTGAATGAGTGAATAAGCTGATACTTTTAAACTATTTGTGGAGCTGTTACTGGCTCAGCTGACGCTAGCGCTTAACCCTTACGCCAGAAACGGCCAAAAATGCGGGTTGATTAAACTCCCTAATAGCATTTAAAACGCTATTGTTTTTACCTGAAAAAGTAAAGGCCGGAAAACTTTCCGGCCTTTACTTTTTATTATGCATTAATAAACTTATTTATTCTTCCAAACCAGCACTTTATCAAATTAAACAATTATCACATCAATAAATCAGCACATTATAACCCTTCGCGGTCGAAGGCGTGGACGGCTACGTCGCTGCTCAGGCGTTTTTTAGTTTCGCTGGTTTTTTCCATTACAATACCGCGTTTGGTATCGTAAACTTTTATCGTTTTTCCCCAGCCTTTCACCTTCGATTCGTCTTCAAGTTCGTCTTCAGCTTCGCCGCCATAAACGGCTACTTCTATGGCTTTGCCGGCCTCTCCGGAAAATTCGAACGAATCTTTACCTCCCAGGCCGTGTAAAATAATTCGCCTGGTTTCCGAAGGTTTAAAAACCCGGGCATAGATCCGGCGGTTGGAATTCTTTTCATCGCGGAAAACTTCCACCGATGTTTCGCCGGAAGGCAGGCGTTTTACCACAAATTTTTCTTTTTCATCGGAGCCGGCTACGGTTACTTCTTTTGCCAGAATTTTATAGATCTTTAAGGCAGCATCCGGAAGCTTATCGCGGCGGCTTTTCAGTCTGGCAATGGTTTCTGCTCCTTGTTTCTGGTAGACCGGCTTCGGGAAATTGGCGATCGCATCTTCAATTACTGCATCGGTCAAAGCAGTTTTCATCGTCTCGGCGTGTTGCAGCCAGTCTTCGCGGGTAACTTCGTTCAGGGCGCGGGCATCTATAAATTGTGCATTAAAAAGCCAGCCCGATAAGTTGCCGTAATGGTGATGAAAGGTCTGGAATTTTTTCAGCACCGGCGCTTTGCTAGCCAGCCAGGTAATAATCCCATCGTTGAAACGGTAAAAGGCCTGGTCGCGGTCTTTAGGAATAGGTTTGTATAGGTTTTCGGCACCATTTTCATACACGGCCCATTGCCACTGACCCTCATGCCGGTCCCAGTCGCCAATCAGAATATCGAATAACCGCGAACGGGCAAATAACTGCTGATCGAAGTGGTGGTTATTTTTCTTAAAACGATTTTCCAATAATTTTTCGCTATCCACCAGGTTGGTAGCGTTGCCAAAAGCCGGAATAATATTTTCCTCACCATCGAACTTTTCCTCCAGCATCATTACTTTGCCCAGAATGCGCGGAGCAAATTTGCCGAAGCTGCTGTCATTTTCCGCCACATAAAACAATTGCGGATTGGTATGGAACACGCCGGCCGCTTCCGAAAGCGCTGGTAAAACCACCGGTGCAAAAGGGTTGGCTGCCGAAGTCTGATCGCGGAGCACGTTTACCAGGAATGTGCCGCGCAGGCTCTTAGGCAGAGTTTTCTGCGGATCCTTATCCAACGAACGGAGAACAAAAATGCGGTCCTCTTTATTTTTAAGCGTTAAACTGGTAGTCTGAAAACCGCCGCCTAAAGAAACCGGTTTTAAGCCGCCTTTTTCTTCCGCCATATGGTAAACCGGCAATTTTACGGGCGTAGCCCAAAGCTCCCGGTAATGTTTGCCGAAAAATATGTTCTGAAGAAATCCTTTTTTGTAATGGCGGCCAACTGTAACTACTACGCTGTCGGGGGTGTTTCCGGCTGCAATGGCAGCCTTTTGCCCCGGATCCGTTAGGGCAGATGGCTGATAAAAGTTCTTTCGGGCGCAGCTAAAACAAAAAAGGAGAGAAAGCAGGAAAAACGCTAGGGATTTGGGCATTAAAAGTCCGGTGTTGTTTTCATTCCCTAAACGGAATTCCGCCAGAAAGTTTTAGATAATATGCGAAAATTTTAATGATTGCATGTTTGAATATTAGAATGAGAGATTTATTGATTAATTGAATGAGTGAATGAGTGAATGTAAAGATGAAGGATTTTAAAATAATGCGTATCCGACCGAAGAATCAGCAAGGTTTAGTTTTGCAGATCAAAAAACTACCGTTTTGGGAATTCTTAATTTCAAATTTCCATAATTCAACCATTTACTCACTCATTCAATTACTCTCTCATTCAAATATTCAATCATTAACTCAGTCCTTCAATTTCGCCATTCTGCAGGAAAATCTGTTCCGCTTGTGGTGATTTTGGCAGGCCCGGCATCCGCATCATTTCACCGGCCACGGCTACAATAAATCCGGCTCCGGAATTAATAATTAAGTCGGCAATTTTAAATTCGAAATCGCGGGCTACGCCTAAGTGGGTTGGGTTGTCGGAGAAAGAATACTGGGTTTTGGCGATACAAATGGGTAGATTGTTTAAACCTAAACGGTTGATTCGTTTCAGCATTAAGCTGGCTTTCGGGCTGAAGGAAATGAATTTTCCGCCATAAACGTTCACCACTACTTTGCGGATCTTATCTTCAATGCTGTCTTCCAGGGCGTAGGCAAATTTTACGTTGGCTGAAGGTACTTTTTCGATCGTTTTTAATACCGTTTCGGCCAGTTCTATCGCGCCTTTTCCGCCCTGGGTAAAGCCGTTATTCAAAGCAAACGCCGCACCGTGGCCTTCGCACCATTTCCGCACCAGCTCAATTTCCGCTTCGGTATCGAAATGATATTGGTTGAACGCCACCACAACCGATTGCCCGAACTGCTGAAGGTTTTTCAGGTGCACGCCCACATTCAGCAAGCCGTTTTCCAGGCCTTCGGTATGTGGTTTGGAAATATCGGCCACATCTACGCCGCCGTGCATTTTCAGGGCCTGCGAAGTAACAACTAACACACTCGCTTTCGGGTTCAGGTTAGCCAGCCGGCACTTGATATCGAAGAATTTTTCTGCGCCCAGATCCGCTCCGAAACCCGCTTCCGTGATCACGTAATCGCCGGTGCTCATCGCCATGCGCGTAGCCATTAACGAATTGCAACCGTGGGCAATATTGGCAAACGGTCCACCATGCACAAAAGCTGCGCCGCCTTCCATGGTCTGTACTAAATTCGGGTGTAAAGCATCCTTCAGCAACACGGTAATCGCACCGCCTACACCCAGATCGCGCACGTAAAAGGGGGCATTCTCTACCGTGTAACCCAGCAAAATGTTGTTGATGCGGTTTTCCAGGTCTTCCAGGTCTTTGGCTAAGCACAAAATGGCCATGATTTCCGAAGCCGCGGTAATATCAAATCCGGTTTCCGCCGGAATGCCGTTCGCTGAACCGCCCAGACCCGAAACCATCTGGCGGAGGCTGCGGTCGTTCACATCCAGTACCCGTTTCCAGATCACCTGTTTGAGTTGGGGTTTATCGGTGCCTC
This sequence comes from Adhaeribacter terrigena, assembly GCF_016623615.1. Taxonomy (GTDB): domain Bacteria; phylum Bacteroidota; class Bacteroidia; order Cytophagales; family Hymenobacteraceae; genus Adhaeribacter_A; species Adhaeribacter_A terrigena. Next base: position 188,433 of record NZ_JAEHFX010000003.1, read on the forward strand.
GGTTGTGGTATATGTAATTATCGAGCAGGGCAGCCAGCATGTTGTTGGCAGACGTTATCGCGTGAAAATCGCCGGTAAAATGAAGGTTGATCTCATCCATGGGCAGCACCTGCGAATAACCGCCGCCGGTTGCGCCGCCTTTCATGCCGAAACAAGGTCCTAAAGAAGGTTCGCGTAAAGCCAGCACCGCTTTTTTACCGAGAAGTTCCAGCCCTTGCGCCAGGCTGATAGAGGTGGTAGTTTTACCGATTCCTGCTTTGGTTGGCGTAATGGCCGTAACCAGGATCAGGTTGCTTAGCTGCATTTTTTCTTCCGAGATCAGCTCGTAATTTACTTTCGCTTTGAACTTACCATACGGCATCAGATCATCGGGATTTAATTGCAGGTTTTTCGCAATCTCGGTAATGGGTTTTAACTTGGTTTCGCGGGCCAGCTCTATATCAGATTTCATAATTTCAGGTTTGAGAAAAAGGTTGAATGCGGAATTTTACAAATGCGTTTCGGCGTGAATTTAGATAAAAAGTACTGAAAAACGGTAGGGTTTCCGGCTTAAAAACTACTGCCTTGCTGAATAACAAATCATAATTCAGATGTTTACCCGAAGAAATGGGAGGCATGGAAATTCTCAAGCAGGCACTGTTTCGGCATTATTTCACTTTTTATACCAGAAAATATGCGAAAAAAAGAATATTTAAAGCCAAACTTTTGATTTCAATTGCGTAAAAACACAATTAATTGTAAACCTACCGCACGCTTTTGAAAAAATACCTTTTTACCTGTTTACTGACTTTTGCAGGCTTTTTCCCTACCGTTTTTGCTGCCACGCCCGATACCGTAGTAGTGGCCGGCAAACAATATGATCGTGGTTTTTTTCACCGGCTGTTTTGGGGTACACACTACCGTAAGGTTTGGGCAGAACCTGTTCGGGTACCTTTTCTTGATCTTAATACCCATGCCGGAGGCCTGAAACCAACCGAAAAAGGCGGCTCCTTTCAAACGAAAAACCTGCGCCTGCTTAATCCTGACGGCCGGGAATACGTGATCCGGTCGGTAGATAAAGATGCCAGCCAAACGCTTTCGCCTGAAAAAAGAAAATCCATCATCGGCAAAGTGATCCGCGACCAGACCAGCGTTGTTCACCCATATGGAGCTATGATCGTGCCGCCGCTTGCTGCCGCCGCCGGGGTTTTTCATGCCAATCCGCAATTCTTCGTGGTGCCCAGCGATCCGGTTTTAGGAGAATTTCAGCAGGAATTTGCCAATATGCTGGTAATGGTTGAAGAAAGACCCGAAGGCAACTGGGAAAACAACCCGGATTTCGGGAATTCGAAAGAAGTGGTAAGCTCTAAAAAAGCCTTTACCCAACTAGTGAAAGAAAACAATAACCGGGTAGATGCGCACGCCTTTTTACGCGCCCGGCTTTTCGATATGTTCCTGGGCGATTGGAGCCGCCGCGAAGACCAGTGGCGATGGGCGACTTATAAATTACCCAACGGCGGTACTTATTACAAACCCATTCCGCGGGACCGCGACCACGCTTTTTTTAAATTTAACGATGGGGTAATTACCTGGCTGGCTAGTTTATATGCGCGCAACATGCAGACTTTCGGCCCTAATATTAAAAACCTGAAAGGTCTGAATAGAACCGCGCAGCCTTTAGACCGGTCGCTGTTGCTGTATCTGACCAAAGCAGAATTCAGGCAAATCGGCGACAGCCTCAAAATAGCTTTAACCGATGCGGTTATTGAAAACGCGGTGCGCCAATGGCCGGAAAATATTTATAAAATTACAGGTAAAGAATTCGAAAAGAACCTAAAAAAACGGCGGGATCAGTTACCCAAAGTAGCGGAAAGATATTACCATATTTTAGCCAAAGAAGTAGAAATGCCGGGCAGCGATGAAAGTGAAATATTCCGGTTAACCGGCGCGAAAAAAAGCCTGCTGGTAGAAATGCTGAAACCAGGTAAAAAAGGCAAGCCCGATACTTTGCTTTACAGCCGTACCTATTATCCGAACGAAACCAAGAGCCTGAAAATTTATGGCCTTGGCGAAGAAGATACGTTTGAATTTTTGGGCGAAGGCAACCCACTTAGAAAGCTGGAAATTTACGACGGGGAAGATGAAGACGAAATTATTTACAAATCGAAAAAAAATAAGCGCATCGATATCCTGGATTCCGGCGACGGCAACAAAATTTCTGAAACCAAAAAACTGAAAGTGAAATTATACCAGCCAAAAGCCAATGAATTCGACGGAAAAGGCTGGCTGCTTCGGCACCGGCTGAATTAGAATTATTGAAATATTGAATGCGAGAATGATTGAATGAAATCTTTTTAGAATGTGAGAATAATAAACGGTAGGGTTTCGGGATGAAAAACTGTTGAAAAACGTAAACCAAAAACCCAAAACGCAGAAACAAGGCATTGCCTTTTCTCTACGCATTATATACACATATATTTTCAGGTCCGCATTTAAATAAAAAACGGTAGGCTTTTTTACGAAAAAGCCTACCGTTTTTTATTATTTAGATATAACTCGAAATTCAGAACATTTCACATTTTCTAATTCAATAATTCTGCCACGCTCTCATTCAATTATACCCGGATTCAATCATTAAAATATAATCACCTTATCGGCATTTTTGGTGCGCATGTGCTGCCGGATGATCTGTTGAATGTCTTTATTGTCGTTGTAGCGTTTAATGCCGTTTTTGAAGTCTTCAAGGTTACTGGCGCTGAACGTTTCGTCTACAAACCCAAAGCCTAAATAACGCCCGTGCTCTACCACAATAACAGATCTTTCGCCGGCTTCGCGCCCTTTCCCGATGATCACAAAATTCTCGTGTTCATACGAAAAGGCTTCGATCGCTTTATCCACCCGTTCGTTATAACTTTCCGGGCTTTCCTTGCCGATACAAGCGCCTTTGCATTGGTGTACCTGGTAGTCAAAACACGAACCCGAGGATTTATACAAATCGCATAGTTTCTGACAAAGCTGGTATTTCCCAATTACATGGTATAAAAATCCTTTGGCTTTGTAGTGGTTGCTCAAGGCAATGAGCGGAATTTTTTCGTCGTTAATGCGGCCGTAGCTTAAGCGTTTGTAGCCGTTCTTATCAGTTTCCACGAATATGCCCGTATTGAACACGCTGCGGCGTTGCTGCCGGTTATAATACGGTTTCATCCGCTTTATTTCATCCGATTCGAATAGCAACGCTACCAGTTCATTGCCCATTAATTCATAAGTAATATCGGCGATCTGGTTTTTGAATTCGATGGATTTCTTGCTTTTATAATCGATGTTGAAATGCTGGATAATGCGCTTGCGGATATTGATGCTTTTGCCCACATAAATCACTTCGCCTTTTTCATCGTGGAAGTAATAAACGCCCGGCGCATCTGGCAACGCATCTACCTGTTCCTTTTTAATATTGGGTGGCAGCAGCGAGGTTTTTACTTCATTCTTCAGCGCTTTCTGGCTTTCCGAAACCACATCTTCACTCCCTGAAACTGCTTTCTCGTTCAGCTTGATCAGCTTATCGAAAAGTTTGGCCGTAGCTTCGGCGTCGCCGATCGCGCGGTGGCGCAATTCCAACGGAATGTCGATGCTTTTGCAAAGTTTCCCCAGGGAATAAGAAGGCAAGCCGGGAATCAGGCTGCGGCTCAAACGAACGGTGCAAAGCGTTTTCCGCTGGTAGGTATAACCCAGGTCGGCAAATTCTTTTTTCACGAAGGAATAATCGAAACGCACGTTGTGGGCTACAAAAATTTTGCCTTCGGTAAACTGCACGATTTCCTTCGCCACTTCGTGAAATTTGGGCGCATCCTTCACCATGTCGTCGGTAATGCCGGTGAGGTTGGAAATAAAATAGGGAATGGGGCGCTGCGGATTTACGAGCGTATGAAACTTATCGGTGATCTTGTGGCCATCGTGAATAAAAATGGCGATCTCCGTAATACGGTCCTGCGCCGGCTGGCCGCCCGTAGTTTCAATATCAATTATGGCGTACAAAGGAAGTTGGGTGCGTTTCAAGGCAAAGATAACTAAAAAATTTAGCCCGTTTCGGGTAAATAGCTGCCTTGAAACAGAATTAAGATTTGAAAAGTGCCTTATTGCTAAAGAAAGGAGATTGCCCTTTGAAAATGGTATGTTTAGGCTCCAAAAAGTCAAGAACTCACAGGATTGAAAAAATTGTGAGGTTTGATTCAAAGAAAGGCTGAACCCAAAAAAAAGCAGCCCGGTTTTCCAGGCTGCTTTTCAATATTTATAAAATCAAATCTTACATTACCGTATTTTTCAGCGAAGAAACGGCTGCTTTGGCCGCCTCAATTTCGTCGTGCTGTTTCTGGATTACGGTTTTTACGTTTACCGGAATTTCCGGGCTTTTCATCACCTTTTCGTAGGTTTCTATGGCTGCCGCGTCGCCGTTTTCGCACTCGTTTAAAATAGCTTTACTATCGTGGCCGGTAATGGCTGATTTCAGGTTTATCCAGCCACGGTGCACGGCGCCGGCAGCTTCCATTACTGCGCCACCAATGGAGCTGGTATCTTCGGGAGATGCGCCAAAACTGCGTACATGGCCTTCCAGTTCGCTGCGGAAATCGGCGCGCTGCTGAGCAAAACGCATTAATTCGGATTTTAACTGCGGATTATCTACATTTTCGGCAGCCGTTTTATACCCTTTTTCCCCGTCTTTACAGGTTTCTACCAGGTCGTTTATCATCTTTAAAGCTTCATTTCTCTTTTCCATAGTTGTAGAATTTTAAGTGATACATTGCTGCGCATTCTGGTACTGCCAGAATCACAGGTGATTATATACTCTTAACTTTATCCGGAGGTTGCGGGGGCGGGAGGAATGATTGAATTAGTGAATGTGGGAATGGATGAATGAGAGAATTTTTGAGTTTTTGCGGTGAAAAGTATAGCATTTCAATTTCCTCCTTTAATTCATTTAATTTTAACTCGTTCATTCTCTCATTCTCTCATTCAATAACTCTCTCATTAAAAAAATCGCTATACTTTTTTGGTGAAAAACTGCTTGATCTTGTTGGCTACATTATCGAACAAACCGGGTTTGTCATCCGGGTTGGTAATGTCGCCGAGCAGAAAACCAAAAGGCTCTGTTGGGTTGTAAGCGTCGAATAGAACTTTAATGATCGCGATAAGCGGAATAGATAAGATCATGCCGACCGCGCCCCAGATCTCGCCGCCAATGATCAGGGCCACAATAGCGGCAAAGGGATTGATACTTACTTTGGAACCGGTAATATAAGGCGTAATAAAATTACCTTCCAGGAACTGTACAAAAGCAAAAATCCCCACTACGATCAGCGCATCGACTATCGAACCGGTTTCCACCAGCGTAAACAAAGCCGGCAAAGTAGCCCCGATCAGAATGCCGATGTAAGGAATAACGGTAAGAATAGCGGCAAAAACCCCGAAGAAAAAGGCATATTTCACCCCCATGATCAAAAGGCCCAGCGAGTTGAGTAAGGACACGATAATAATAACCGTGATAAGCCCGGTAATGTAACTGGCCACCACGCCCTGAATGCTGCCCACGGTTTTCATCACGTGCGTACGATTGTTCGGAGAAATGAATTTGAACATGAACTGCCGCATGTGGTTACGGTAGTAAAGCATACAGAAAATATAGATCGGGATCAGGCCAAAAACCGAAAGCGCGCCGGTTGTAAGCGAAATGGTATTGCCAATAATTTTGGTGCCTTGTTCCTGTAAAGTGCCCAGACTGCTGCGGATCAGATCGGCATTGTTGCGCGGCTGAATTCCGAATTTCTTTTGCAGGAAAAGCTGAATGCGCATCAGCAGGTCACTTAGTTTCGTGGTTATATTGGTCAGTTCATCGGTAAAGCTCATAAGTTGCGCCGATAAAAACCAGACAATGCCGCCCAGCACCACAATAATGGTAATGATACAGATCAGGATCGCCAGCGGGCGCGGCACTTTCCAGTTTTCGAGGCTGCGGCAAAGCGGCAACAGCAGAAAAGATAATAAAGCCGAAAACAGGATCGGAACCAGCACGGATTTAAAGAGTTGCAGAAACCAGATGGTTAATGCTAATCCTATTAGTAAAAAAACGTATTTAAGGTAACCGGGCAGTTTTAATTCCATGAAAATATAAGGTTCTGAAGCCTAAACGCAGATTCTGAGAAAATGGCTGAATAAAGGGTAAAACGCTAGGGTTTAAGGCTTCAAAAGTAAGATTAAAATATTTTGAAACAAGCGGTATTTGCGGGTTTTTTCTGAACTTCGGGCGCTTTTATTTAGTTAATTATAAACTTGCAGCTCAGGCACTTTTCCGGGCAGTTTTGCTACCGTTTTTTAGTTTGTGAACCGGCATTTGATCAAGCCTTTGCCAAAAATATTAGTTTTTAAATCGTGCGAAAGTCCTCAGAATTTCGTTATTTTACATCTTAGTTCTTAATAAAAATACGCTATAAATGGCAGAAGTTAATTACACCGAAGATTCCATACGCTCCCTCGACTGGCGGGAACACATCCGCCTCCGGCCGGGTATGTACATCGGCAAGCTCGGCGACGGTTCTTCCACCGACGATGGTATTTACATCCTCGTGAAAGAGATCATCGATAACTCGATCGATGAATACGTGATGGGCAACGGAAAAACCATTGAAATTAAAGTTTCCGATCATAAAGTAGTAGTGCGCGATTACGGCCGGGGCATTCCGCTGGGCAAAGTGATCGATTGCGTTTCCAAAATAAACACCGGCGGTAAATACGATTCCAAAGCCTTCCAGAAATCGGTTGGTCTGAACGGGGTGGGTACCAAAGCCGCCAACGCACTTTCCAGCTATTTCAAAGTGCAGTCGGTACGCGAAGGCCAGATGAAAACCGCCGAATTTGAGCAAGGGGTTCTGACCATCGATTCTCCTATTATTGAAACCTCGCAGCGCAACGGTACTTTGGTAACGTTTGTGCCCGACGATACCATTTTCCGCAATTACCATTTTATTCCGGAATACCTGGAAAACCTGATCTGGAATTACGTTTACCTGAATGCCGGTTTAACCATCCATTTCAACGGGCAGAAATATTATTCCGAAAATGGTTTAAAAGACCTTCTGGCCCGGAAAATTGACGAAGAAAGCCAGCGCTACCCGATCGTTCACCTGAAAGGCGAGGATATTGAAGTGGCACTTACGCACGGCAACGAATACGGTGAAGAATATTATTCCTTCGTAAACGGCCAGTACACCACGCAGGGCGGTACGCACCTGGCAGCTTTCCGCGAAGCCGTTGTGAAAACGGTACGCGAATTCTATAAAAAAGACTACGACGCTTCCGATATCCGGGCTTCTATTGTTGGGGCTATTTCCGTGCGCGTGCAGGAACCGGTTTTCGAAAGCCAGACCAAAACCAAACTGGGTTCGCAAAATATCGGTCCTGATGGGCCAACGGTGCGAAATTTTGTGGTTGATTTCCTGAAGGAACACCTCGATAATTTCCTGCACAAAAATCCGCAGACCGCCGATGCTTTAAAGCGCCGGATCGAGCAAAGCGAACGCGAACGCAAGGATATGGCCGGTATTAAAAAACTGGCTAACCAGCGCGCGAAAAAAGCGAACCTGCACAACAAAAAACTCCGCGATTGCCGCCTGCATTTCGACGTTGATAAATCGGAAAAAGCGCTGCTGACCACCTTATTTATTACCGAGGGTGATTCGGCTTCAGGTTCTATTACCAAGAGCCGCAACGTGGAAACGGAAGCGGTATTTTCCTTGCGCGGTAAGCCACTGAACTGCTTCGGGCTGAAGAAAAAGGTGGTTTACGAAAACGAAGAATTCAACCTGCTGCAGCACGCCTTGAATATTGAAGAAAGCATTGAAGACCTGCGCTACAACCGCGTGGTGATTGCCACCGATGCTGACGTAGATGGCATGCACATTCGTTTGCTGCTGCTTACTTTTTTCCTGCAATTTTTCCCAGATCTGGTAAAGAACGGCCACGTGTTTATTCTGGAAACGCCGCTTTTCCGGGTTAGAAATAAAAAGGAAACCATTTACTGCTACAACGAAACCGAAAAACAACAAGCCATGCGTAAACTGGGCAAAAATCCGGAGATCACGCGCTTTAAAGGCTTGGGGGAAATTTCGCCGGATGAGTTCGGAAAGTTCATTGGTGACAACATTCGCCTGGAACCGGTAATTCTGAAAAACGAAATGAGCATTCAGAAGATCCTGACCTATTACATGGGTAAAAACACACCGGAGCGCCAGCAGTTTATTATTGAGAATTTAAAGATAGAAAAAGACCTCGTAGAGGACGCAGAAGAAGTAGAAGTATATGCTTAACGATAACGAACTGGAAAACGAAGAATCCAATATTGAAAGCCTGGAAGCGGAGGAAGTCATCCACGACGTAATTCCCGTTTCGGGCTTATATGAAACCTGGTTTCTGGATTATGCTTCCTACGTAATTCTGGAGCGGGCCGTACCAGCCATTGAAGACGGTTTAAAACCGGTGCAACGCCGCATTCTGCACGCTATGCGCGTGATCGACGATGGCCGTTTTAACAAGGTTGCCAACGTGATCGGGCAGACCATGCAGTATCACCCGCACGGCGATGCTTCCATTGGCGATGCGATCGTGAACCTGGGCCAGAAAGACCTGTTAATTGAAACGCAGGGAAACTGGGGTGATGTGCGCACCGGCGACTCGGCTGCGGCACCCCGTTATATCGAAGCCCGCTTATCGAAGTTTGCTTTAGACGTAGCGTTCAATAACGATACTACCATCTGGCAGGCTTCTTACGATGGCCGGAAAAACGAGCCGGTTACCTTGCCGGTGAAATTTCCCTTGCTGTTAGCGCAGGGCGTGGAAGGTATTGCGGTAGGTCTGAGTACGAAGATCATGCCCCACAATTTCAAGGAACTTATTAAAGGCTCTATTGAGATTCTGAAAGGCCGCCGGACGCAAATTGTGCCCGATTTCCCTACGGGTGGAATGATCGACGTTACAAACTACAACGGTGGTTTGCGCGGTTCCAGAATCCGCGTGCGCGCTACGATCGAGAAGGTGGATAAAACCATGCTCATTATCCGCGATGTGCCTTATGGCTCTACCACAACAGCCCTGATGGATTCAATCGTGAAAGCGAGCGAAAACAACAAGATCAAGATCAAAAAAGTGGTCGATAATACGGCGAAAGACGTGGAGATCCAGGTGCATTTACCAGCGGGCGTTTCCCCGGATCTGACCATCGATGCACTGTATGCTTTCACGGATTGCGAAGTAGCTATTTCACCGAACACCTGCGTAATTATCGATGACAAACCGCATTTCATGAATGTCGATGACGTGCTGCGCATTTCAACTTTCAAAACGCAGGAATTGCTGCGCCAGGAACTGGAGATCCGCAAAGCTGAATTGGATGAGAAGTGGCACATGTCTTCGCTGGAAAAGATCTTTATTGAGAATCGTATTTACCGCGACATTGAAGAAGCTACAACCTGGGAAGAAGTGATTGCGAAGATCGATTCCGGCCTGGAGCCGTTCAAGAAATTACTCCGCCGCGAAGTTACCCAGGATGACATTGTACGCCTGACCGAAATCCGTATTAAGCGGATCTCGAAATACGATGCATTTAAAGCCGAAGAATTTATTAGAAACCTGGAAAATGAAATGGCTGAGGTGGCAGATAATTTAGCCAACCTGACGCGCTATGCCATTGCCTATTTCGAGAACTTACTGAAGAAGTACGGTGCCGGCCGCGACCGGAAAACCCAGATCCGGACGTTTGATGTAATCACCGCGCAGAAAGTTGCCATTGCGAATCAGAAACTGTACGTGAACCGCAAAGATGGTTTCGTGGGTTATGGTTTGAAGAAAGACGAATTCGTGTGTGATTGTTCCGACATGGACGATATCATTGCGTTCACCAAAGAAGGCAAATTCCAGGTAAGCAAGATCTCCGACAAAGTGTTTATGGGCAAAGACCTGATCTACGTGGGCGTTTACAACAAGAACGACGAACACATGGTCTATAATATGATCTATGTAGACGGCAAATCGGGCCTTTCAATGGCGAAGCGTTTCAACGTAACCGGCATTACCCGCGATAAGGAATACGACCTGACCAAAGGCAACAAAGGCTCCAAAGTACATTATTTCACGGCCAACCCAAACTCCGAATCGGAAGTGGTAACCGTAACGCTTACGCCAACAGCACCGGCCCGGAACAAGATCTTCGATTTCGATTTTGCGGAGCTTCTGATCAAAGGAAAAGGCTCGCAGGGCAATATCGTTACGAAGTATCCGGTAAAGAAAATCGTACAGAAAAGCCTGGGCGAAAGCACCTTGGGTGGCAGAGAAATATACTACGATGAAGTAATTGGTCGTTTAAACACCGAAAGCCGCGGCCGCTACCTTGGTTCATTTAACACCGACGATACGATCCTGGTGATCTTCAAGGACGGTTCTTATGAACTGACTTCGTTTGATATTACGAACCATTACGATGTAGCCAATATTGAAATTCTGCAGAAGTTCGATCCGGAACGGGTTATTTCGGTGGTGCATATGGATGGCGAAAGCAAGATCTATTTCGTGAAGCGCTTCAAGATCGAAACCACTACGGTTGGTAAACGTTTCCCGTTCATCAGCGAAAGCAAAGGTTCGAAAATGGTAGCAGTTTCTACACACGAGGCACCGCAGGTTGAAATCAAAATGCAGCGCGAAAAGAAAAGCGAGAAAGAAACAGAAAGTATTTTACTCAGCGCGTTCATCGATGTTAAAGGCTGGAAGGCTACTGGTAATAAATTAAATTATTACAAGGTTTCGGACGTGATAGTAAAAACCCCGGAACCGGTAGTAGAAGAACCGAAAGCCGGAAAGCCCGGTAAACTAACCCGTTTGCCAAAACCAGCAGAAGTGAAACTGCCTTCGGAAGCGAGTAATAAAACTGGATTAATTGAAGAAAATTTAGATTTAGAACTGATTGAAACAGATGGCGTAGAAGCATCTAAAGACCCTGAGGTAAAGCCTAAGAAAAAACAGCTGAACCTCTTCTGAGAACGGTTGTTTTTTTAGTGAAATCCGTACCGTTTTCAGCTGACCTGTTTAAATTTTAAACATAAAAAGCTATGCGTGTACGATTAACTACGCTACTACTACTGCTCCTTATTTGCTGGACTTCGGCCGGGTTGCAAGCCCGCGCCGCAGTTTCCAGCGTATCGGTATTGCTTCAGGAAGCCAATACTTTGTATGCGAACGCGAAAGATACGCAGGCCCTGCGAAAATTTGAAGAAGTGCTAAAAGCGGAGCCCGCCTGTTATGAAGCGCTTTGGAAAGCCAGCTTGCTGAATTCCCGGATCGGGAACCGTTTTTCGGACCAGGTAAGCAAACTGCAATATTTTGAAAACGCCTGGCGCTTTGCCGATGCTGCTTTGTGTGCTAATCCCGGCGATGCAGAGGCCAATTACGTAATGGCTTTGGCGGTTTACAACAAGTCGCTGGTGCTCGGCCTGAAAGAAAGAATGCAGCGCACCAAAGTTATTAAGTTCTATCTGGATGAAGCCCTTTGTGCAAATCCTCAACACGCGGATGCCTGGCAATTAATGGGCCGGTGGCATTTTAAAAACGCCAACTTAAGCTTGCCCGAAAGATCTGCTTTCAATTTGTTTTTTGGCGGCGCACCTTTAGAAGCTACGAATGAACAAGCTGCAGAAGCGTTGCAAAAAGCAATAAATTTTAATCCGAATAATATTTCGTATTACTACGATCTGGCAATTGTTTACAAAGAGCTGCAAAAAGAGGATCTCAGCATTGTAACCCTGCAGGAAGCCATCGATCTGCAATTACTTACTTCCGAAGAACTGGAGATCAGCCGAAGGTGTAAAAATATGCTGAACGAAATGAATAAAGCCTGAACCAACGTTCGGGCTTTACTTTTTTAGGGCTGAACCATACCGTTTTTTAACTAAGTGAATTGAAATTTCAGTCGAAAAGATTTCTGTTAAGGAATTTTGTTTAAAACTTTTCACCTTTAAAATTCCAGCGTTTATAATCCATTTTACCTTCGTATTTCAGTAACCCTTTATAGCGTTTAAATTTTGGTGTTTTGATTTTCAGGGCTGAAAACCGTACCGCTTTTCATGTAAATCTTTAACCGTAGCAAGCCATAATAGCCTGAACGTATTTTGAATTCCGCGACATCCGGAAAGGCAGGTCCTGGCTGATGTGATTGTAGCTTCTGGAATAATCTGCCGGATATTTGAGTTCCAGAATTATGGTATCGTCGCGGTAAGGCTGGATGTTGAAATTAAGCCTTTTATCGACCGGGTAAAAGGCCTGCGCCCGGTCTAAGGTAATGCGCACTTTTTTATCGAAGGAAAGGAAATAGGAGCGGAGGTAACGGACCATTACGGTGGGCTCGATGTTGTTGGTAGCCAGCCATAAATGCTGTTTCATGTATTTTTCGTAAGAGAAATCGCCGCCGGGTTTAAACGATGGCAGCTCCGAATAACGCTTATATCCAACCTGGTTTTCTTTGATCTTAATTTCCAGCACCGGGTCCTGAATCTGTTCAAGGTCCGGACCATACCAGCGGATGCGCTGTTTAACCCGATCTGAAAGCCCGGCAATGTTGTCGTTATAATAATCCAGTTCCTGCGTATCGAGGTAAATGCTGTTGATGAACCGGTCGGGGAAAGCTTTGCGAAACGATAACCGGTGCTGCGACAAAATGAGTAAAACTTCCTCATACGTTACATTTTCCGCCCTGAATTTTCGTTCGAATCGCAACATGGGTTAATGTGCTAATTGTTTAATGTGCTAATTGGGAAATCAGATTTACTTTAATTATGAAGACTTTTTTTGCTTAAAATCATAGGGTTTTACCTTCAAATAGCACATTAAAATACTAAATTCCGTTGTTCAATAAAAGAGAATTCTATGTCGCCGGAGAAAGCGGCGAGTTCGTCCTGCGCTTTAATTACCAGGTCCATATTGGTAGTTGAGATCTGGTAGGAGAGCGTGATCATGTTGCTTGAATTATCCATGCGCTTGAGAAGCATGTGATTAAAATGGTGCTTCAGAATTCCGTGGATCGGGTCTACCTGCGAGCGCTGGCAAAGAATATTGATGAACATGTGTTCGGAGGTATTGAAAGCTTCTTTTTTGTGCAGTATGGCTTGTCCGAAAAGCAGTAATAAAATCACTGCTACAGCAATGAGGGTTACAAAAACCTGATTTGCACCCATCGCCAGGCCAACGCCAATGTTGAGGAAAAGGTACCCTAATTCTTCGGGCTCTTTAATGGCCGTGCGGAAACGGATAATAGATAAGGCGCCGACCAACCCCAGCGATAGCGCTACAGATGCTTTCACAATGTATATGATGAGCATGGTGGTGAGCGAAAGCAGCAGGAAATTCTGGGCGTATTTCTTCCGATTGGAGATGGAAGTGCCGTATTTAATGTAAAATTGTCCGATCCCGTAGGTAATAATTGCCGTAATAACCAGGTTTAGCAGGAATTGTTCGTGGCTTTGGTATTTAATGTCTTTAAAAAAATCAAGATCCATGGAGCGGCACCTTTTTTGCTGTTTTTCTGCACTAACGCATATTCCGTTTCTAAGTTATTTTTATTACAGCTGCATGGATGTTATGCGCAGGAAATTTCCTTATATTTACCAATGCCGAAATGAACCTGACGTTCACTCAAACCGGAATTAACTTGAAACTAAAACTACTTCTACTGCTGCTTTTTACTGTAACCGGAATTACTTCCCTGGCGCAGGAAAAAGTATTTAACGGCCGCGTGATCGATGCCCAAACCGGTGAGCCCTTGCCGTTTGTGAGCGTTTATTTTAAAAACTCCGATTTTGGTACCACCACCAATTTCGATGGTAATTACAGTTTTAAAGCCATTCCGCCAACCGATTCGCTTACGGTTTCTTACGTAGGTTATATTACCCGCTCCAAAGCTATTACCAAAGAAAAAGTACAAACCATCAATTTTCAGCTGCAGGATAATTCCACCAGTTTAGCGGAAGTGCTGATCAGGCCCACTGAAAACCCGGCGTTTAAAATTCTGCGTCAGGTAGTAGCGCATAAAGCCCTGAACAACAAAGAAAAACTAAGCGCTTACCAGTACGAAAGCTATAACAAAATTGAGCTGGACGTAGATAATATTACCGATGCCTTTAAGAAACGCAGTTTGATAAAGCCGGTTACCTCCATTCTGGATAGCATTAAACTGATTGCCGGCGATGAAGGCGAACCCGTTTTACCGGTTTTTATTTCCGAATCGCTTTCTGATTTTTATTACCTGAAAAACCCGAAGAAAACCAAGGAGATCATAAAAGCCAGCAAAGTAACCGGCATTGGCATGGACGATGGCAGCCTGATCTCACAGTTGATCGGCTCTACGTTTCAGGAATATAATTTCTATGATAACCGGATGAATTTGCTGAACAAGGAATTTGTAAGCCCGATCGCCGATGGCTGGAAATTGTATTACGATTATGATCTGGAAGATAGTTTATACATAAATGGCGTGTATTGCTACAAGTTAAAAGTGATCCCGCGCCGCGCCCAGGACCTGGTTTTCGGCGGTTATATGTGGATCGCGAAAGAAAATTATGCTTTGCGGCAGGTGGATCTGAGCGTAGGAAAATCGGCGAATTTGAATTTTATTGAAAAAGTAAAGATCCAGCAGGAATTGCAGCCTACAGCTTCGGGCCCGTATTTGCCGGTAAAAACGCGTTTGCTTGTAAAAATCATCAGCGTGGGAAAGCAACGCCCGGGCATGCTGGCTAAAATTTATACCTCCAGCCGCAACATTCAGGTAAACCAGCCGCAGGCTCTGCAGTTTTATGCCGAACCGGTGGAGCTGGCCGAAAAAGCACTGAAACACAACGATGCGTTCTGGAACGAAAACCGCCACGACAGCCTGAGTGCCACCGAGCAACACGTTTACGCCATGATCGATTCGGTTCGGGAAATTCCGGCCGTTAAAACGTACGTAGAGATCGTAAACATTATCATTAATGGATATAAAACAGTTGGTAAAATTGATCTGGGGCCTTATCCATACACCTATGCTTACAACAATATAGAAGGTCACCGTTTCCAGTTAGGCTTTAAAACCAACCCGGATTTCAGCCGCAAGATCGAGTTCAGTGGTTTTGGCGCGTACGGCACCCGCGACGGCCGCTTTAAATACCGCGCTTCGGGCCGGGCCATTTTATCGCGCCGCAAATGGACCGAAGTAGGTATTTCTGATAAGGAAGATCTGCAGCAAATTGGCCTGGAAAGCGATAAAATCGGCGATAATGCTTTGTTTCTGGCTTCCAGCCGGTTTGGCGAATTAAAACGTCCTTACCGCCAGCACGAAACCGAGCTCTGGGCGCAACGCGAATTGTTTAAAGGTTTTACCGAACGCATTACGCTTCGCCAGCGCAGCTTCAATCCGCTGTTTCCATTTTCCTACGTTTTCGATAGTAATGAAAATGGGGTAGTACTGAAAAACAGTTTTTCTACTTCCGAAATCATTTTCGATACCCGTTTCGCCAACAATGAATTGTTCCTGCAATCGGAGAACAGCCGCATCAGCTTAGGCAATAAAGGCTGGCCGGTTTTCAATTTGCGCTACCTGCTCGGGCTGAAAAATGCCTTGGGCTCCGATGTTTCTTATCAGCGCCTGGAAGCCAATGTAAAGCAGGATATCCCGATGGGTATTTTAGGAACCGGCCGGTACGAACTGGAAGCCGGCCGCATTTTTTCAACCGTGCCATACCCGCTGCTGGAAGTGCATTTAGGCAACGAAACGCCATTCTATACCCGCAATGCTTTCGCGCTGATGAATTATTTTGAATTCGCTTCCGATAGCTACGCTTCGCTGCATTACAACCAGCACCTGGAAGGTTTCGGTCTGAACAGCATTCCGTTGATCAGCAAATTGAAATGGCGCATGGTTTTAACAGGCAACGTGCTGTACGGCCACTTAAGCGATGCAAATTTAGCCTTATTACCCGCCCAGGATCATAAAGGCCGCGACCTTGAAACTTTCAGCCAGTTCACCAACGGTTTGCCTTACGCAGAAGTAGGTTACGGTTTCGAAAATATCTTTAAGTTTCTTCGCGTGCAGGCATTCCACCGCTTAACGTACCGCAATAACCCCGATGCCAATAATTTCGGCATAAAACTAGCGGCCCAGTTTAACCTGTAAAAAGGGTAGGGTTTTGGGCTGAAAAAGTCGGAATCACAGATTAAACGGATTAAAAGATTTCGAGAAAGTTTATCTGGATCAGGATGTTCTGAATATTAAGATTTTAAGAATTGTCTGAACGGTGATTCTTTTGATTCATATGAAGTTTGTCTGAACACGATTTTTAAGATTGAAATGATGGACAGGATTATTTACATTCCAATATCACGTTTATCGCCAGCGCAGCGTACCTTGAAAATCACGTTATCCAGGAAACTAAACTAAAAAGAAGCTGACTACGGAGGAAAACAGACACCAGTTTCTGTGCGAGCGGCCTCCAAGACTTCCGGTGCCGAGGCACGAGGCAGCCCGATAGGGCAGGAAGGGTTGCAGCCGCGAACGCAGAAACGAAGCCGCCCGGCTGGAGGGAGAAAGCTCAATTGAAAGTAAAATGCTTGTAGTTAAGAACAGAAATTAGCTATGAAAACGGTATGCTTTCAGACACAAAAAGTCAATAGCAAACTTCCCTATTAGTTTAAATAGATCTCTCCTAACGTGGAGGTGACAAAATAAACGCTATACTTTCAACCTTAAAAACTCCCCATCCGCTATTTGTATAACCCAAAGCGGGTATTTCTGGGAAAATATTAATACTTTAGCAGCTGTTTATAAATACAAAAACAGAATTCTAAAAAGCCAATGCGTCTGCAAATTTGTTACGGGTTATTGATTATGGGTTTATTGGGGGCTTGTTCGGGCAAAGACAAAACCCAGGAAAAAATGGTAGACCTGAAATCTGTTTCCGACAAACCCGATCTGAAAATTGCGCGCCTGACCGAGGCCATTGAAAAAGAACCGAAAAATGCGGTTTTATATGCCCAACGCAGCCGGCTTTACCTTGATCTGAAGAAAAACGAAGAAGCCCTGAAAGATGCTGAAAAAGCAATTTCCCTGGATGCTTCCAACGGCGAATTTTTTTTCCTGAAAGCCAAAGCCCAGCGCGCCCTTAACCGCCTGGAAGCGGCCCTAAGCTCTGCCAAAGCGGCCGAAACCAAAAATTACCGGCAAGCAGAACTCTACATCCTGATGGGGGAAATCTTCATCATCGTAAAGCAGTACCAGCAAGCTATCGATTACCTAAACCAGGCTTTAAAACTTTCTTCCTTCAACGAGTTTGCGTATTTCTATAAAGGCATTGTGTATGCCGAGAGCGGCGATACGACGCGTGCCATTTCAAATTTTCAGACCGCGATCGAGCAGTCGCCGGAGTTTGTAGAGCCTTATAACGAACTAGCCAAGATCCACACCGCCCAACGGAAATTCGGTGAAGCACACCAGTACATTCAGTCGGGTTTACGGTTCGATGGCAGCAACGCTTTTCTGCATTATAACGAAGGCGTGAATTTAGTGCGGCAAAATCTGGCTGACAGCGCTGCTGCCAGTTTTAAGCAAGCCCTGCTGGCCGATACCGCCATGTACCTGGCTAACTACAATTTAGGGGTGATTGCCTATAATAAAGATAAATACGCGGATGCTGCCGTTTATTTTGAAAAAGGCCTGCACCACGCCGATAAATTACCCAACCTTAACCTGCTTTTAGCCGACAGTTACGAAAAATCCGGGCGGAGAGAAGACGCATTACGGCAATATAATGTAGTTTTGCAGAAACAACCGGAAAACAGTTTTGCTCTTAAAGCGGTACGCCGCCTGACCCGCCAGCCGAAAAACGCTATAGATACGACGGCAAAAAGTAACAGGTCCGGTCAATAATAAATTTGAAATTTCTTCAACGCTATGATAAAAATTACCCTGCCCGACGGAAGCATTCGTGAGTTTCCAAAAGGCGTTACCGGTTTTGAAATTGCCTCCTCCATTTCTGAAGGACTTGCCCGCAACGTGCTGGCCGCCAAAGTAAACGGTGAAGTGGTAGAATCGAACCGCCCGATAAACGAAGATGCTACCGTGCAACTGCTGACCTGGAACGATCAGGAAGGCAAAGCTACGTTCTGGCATTCTTCCGCGCACTTAATGGCTGAAGCCATCGAAGCCCTGCACCCTGGCGTACAATTCGGGATTGGCCCGGCTATTGAAAATGGCTTTTATTACGACATCGACCTGGGGGATAAAACCCTGAGCCAGGATGAATTTGCGGCCATCGAGAAAAAGATGCTGGAGCTTACCAAAGAAAAAAGTGCTTACCAGCGCCAGGAAATTTCCAAAGCCGATGCCATTGATTTCTTTACCAAAAAAGGCGATAAATATAAACTAGACCTGCTTAAAGATCTGCCGGACGGCTCCATTACGTTCTATCATCAGGGCAATTTTACCGATCTTTGCAAAGGTCCGCACATTCCGAACACCGGTTTTATTAAAGCCGTGAAACTGATGAACGTGGCCGGTGCTTACTGGCGCGGCGACGAAAAAAGCAAGCAGCTTACCCGCGTTTACGCCATCACCTTCCCGAAACAAAAAGAGCTGACCGAATACCTGGAGCGCCTGGAGGAAGCCAAAAAACGCGACCACCGCAAACTGGGTAAAGAACTGGAATTATTCGCTTTCTCTGAAAAAGTAGGCGCCGGTTTGCCGCTTTGGTTACCGAAAGGCACCTTGCTGCGCGAACGCCTGGAGCAGTTCATGCGCAAAGCCCAGATCAAAGCCGGTTACAGCCCGGTGGTAACGCCGCACATTGGCAGCAAACAGCTGTATGTAACTTCAGGCCACTACGATAAATACGGGGCCGATTCTTTCCAGCCGATCCGGACGCCGAACGAAGATGAAGAATTCTTCCTGAAGCCGATGAACTGCCCGCATCACTGCGAGATCTATAAAACCAAACCCCGTTCATACCGCGATCTGCCCTTGCGGTTAGCCGAGTTCGGTACCGTTTACCGTTACGAGCAAAGCGGCGAGCTGCACGGGCTGACCCGCGTGCGCGGCTTTACCCAGGACGATGCGCACATTTTCTGCCGCCCCGACCAGGTAAAAGAAGAGTTCATGAAAGTAATTGACCTCGTAATCTATACTTTCAAAACTTTAGGTTTCGACGATTATACGGCACAGATCTCCCTCCGCGATCCCGAAAACAAAGCCAAGTATATTGGCTCGGATGAACTCTGGGAAAAGGCAGAACAGGCCATTATAGAAGCCGCTTACGAAAAAAACCTGCCAACCGTAACCGAACTCGGTGAAGCTGCGTTTTACGGCCCGAAGCTGGACTTTATGGTACGCGATGCGCTGGGCCGGAAGTGGCAGCTGGGAACCATTCAGGTAGACTACAACCTGCCGGAGCGTTTCGAGCTGGAATACAACGGTTCAGATAACGAAAAACACCGTCCGGTTATGATCCACCGTGCGCCGTTTGGCTCGCTGGAGCGTTTCGTGGCGGTACTAATTGAGCATTGCGCCGGTAATTTCCCGCTGTGGCTTAGCCCGGAACAAGTTGCCATATTGCCGATCTCCGAAAAATATCAGGATTATGCCCAACAGGTTTACGACCGTTTGATGCAGGAGGAGATCCGGGGTTACGTAGATAACCGCGACGAAAAAATAGGCCGCAAGATCCGTGACGCAGAAGTGAAAAAAGTAAGCTACATGCTGATCGTGGGAGAGAAGGAGCAGGAAAACGAGATCGTATCGGTACGTAAGCACGGCGAAGGGGACCTGGGAAATATGACCGTAGACCTGTTCGTGGAGCATTTTAAAAATATAATTGCGGAAACTTTTGCCCAATAATTTGGGTATTGTTTTCATTTGTGGGAAAAATACCCGATATTCGCACCCTGATTGTAAAAACTAAGCTAAGGAGGAACCAACTATAGCTACTATGAACAGACGCACCCCTATGCGGGCAGTTGTCGAAGAGCCATATAAAATTAATCAACGCATTACGGCCCGTGAGGTACGGGTGGTTGGAGAGAATGTAGAACCAGGTGTTTACCCGCTGGATAAGGCCCTGAGCCTGGCCCGGGAGCAAAACCTGGATCTGGTAGAGATTTCGCCGAAAGCGGAACCGCCGGTTTGCCGCATTGTTGATTATTCGAAGTTTAAATACGATCTGAAGAAAAAATCGCGGGAGCTGAAAGCAAAAACGCAGAAAGTGGTACAAAAGGAGATCCGGTTCAGCCCGAACACCGACGACCACGATTTTGAGTTCAAGCTGAAGCACGCCAAAGCATTTTTGGAAGGTGGCGCAAAAGTGAAAGCGTACGTGCACTTTGTAGGCCGTTCGATCGTGTTTAAGGAACGCGGCGAGGTATTGCTGCTGAAATTTGCACAAGCATTGGAAGACTTTGCGAAAGTAGATCAGTTGCCAAAGTTGGAAGGAAAACGGATGTTCCTGTTCCTTTCGCCGAAGCCGAAGAAAGCTTAATTCAATAAGAAAAATTATCAATCAATCTATATATTATGCCTAAAGTAAAAACCAAATCAGGCGCTAAGAAGCGTTTCAGCCTGACAGGTACCGGCAAAGTAAAGCGTAAACACGCTTACAAAAGCCACATCCTGACCAAGAAAACCACCAAGCAGAAAAGAGGTCTTACGCACATCGGCTTAGTTCACGAAGCAGATGAGAACCGCGTAAAACACATGCTCGGATTACAGTAATTATATGTTTAACCCGGTGCCCGGCCCCAAGTATATCCCGTAAAACGGTATCGCCAGTCACCAAAAAAGTACAGAAATGCCTAGATCGGTTAACGTCGTAGCAGCACGACACAAAAGAAAAAGAATAATGAAACTGGCCAAAGGTTACTTTGGCCGTCGTAAAAACGTTTGGACAGTAGCGAAAAACGCTGTTGAAAAAGGTTTACAATATGCATACCGCGACCGTAAAGCCAAGAAAAGAGATTTTCGTGGCCTGTGGATCCAGCGTATCAACGCCGGTGTTCGTGAGTACGGCATGTCTTACTCCCAGTTCATGGGCGCTTTGAAAAAAGCAGATATCAACTTAAACCGTAAAGTTCTGGCTGACTTAGCTATGAACCACCCGGAAGCTTTCAAAGGCATAGTAGAAAAAGTTAAATAACGAATTGATAATTTTCAAGGAAAAGGCCCTGCATCTTGCGGGGCCTTTTTTGTTTTCGGGGCATAGCATATGGCTGGCTTTTTGAAAAGTCGTAATTGGAGCTGTATTTATTTCTGCTTCAGCCCCAAATTGACAAAACTTTAGTGTCCGGTACTGGTTCTGAAATGGTATAATAAGTATTCATTTAACCGTAAGAAACCATGGCCATTAACAATTTAAACAGCAACTTCGACCGGAATACGGCTGAGTTCAGAGCAAGAAGCAACTGGCAGGAAATGAAAGGAAAGATCCGGAAGCAATACGGCAACTTAACCGACGATGACCTGGAATATTCTCAGGGTCAGCAGGAGGAATGGCTGGGTAAGCTGGGGAATAAGA
The DNA here is from genome assembly GCF_016623615.1 of Adhaeribacter terrigena. Taxonomy (GTDB): domain Bacteria; phylum Bacteroidota; class Bacteroidia; order Cytophagales; family Hymenobacteraceae; genus Adhaeribacter_A; species Adhaeribacter_A terrigena. The sequence goes on from NZ_JAEHFX010000003.1 coordinate 210,023, forward strand.
TCGGCAAAACCGCCCAGGATGTCAGAAGCTGGATCTCGGGATTGTAAGGATATTCATTAAAAAGCCGGCTTCTGCTGGCTTTATTTTTTTAACCTGAATCTGGTTTGTAAAGCGCTGTTATTGCTACTTGTTTTGGTAGTTGTTTTTATTGGGCGCATAAATTCACCTCGTTACCGGATCTGCCGGAACCGGAAACGGTCCCGGATGAAATGGTTAAAGAAACGACCGTGGGAAGGTGAATCCATTAAAGCGGTGTAAGCCTGCGGCGGGACTTCGAAATATTGGTACACGTGGCCGTTATGAAATTCTACTTCCAGGGTGTTGGTATAAGGCTGGTATCGTACGCCTAAAAGATTCGACGATTGGATGTATTTACGTTCCATGGGCATTAACAGTTAAAAGATAAAGCAAAGGCTGTTTATCTTTTAACTGTTAATTGTTTAAACGGTTATTTTTTTAGCTTTCTTCGGTTTTTCAGGAGCAAATCGGCCGAAGTCTGTTTTTTATAGAAATTAGAGAGGGAACTGTTGGGGAATTCAGTGTGGGAATCCAGCACTTTTTGGTCCATTTCAGATACCGTTTTTAGACAATATTAGGAGGGGTTTCCGGCCAAGAGAAGTTATAGACAACTATATCCGTTGATTAAGAGATATTTCTTTTGAACCGTTCTGCTGCATTTCTAATTAAAGAAATATGTTTAGCTGAACTTAACTTAGTTAATAATTCGGATAAACTCCTGATTTGCTAAAACCCTATTAAGCTTAATGTATTAATTCGATTTTATTTTAATAAATTCTATTTCTATCCAATTCAAAGTGGAACGAATGGTAATTGGGCTTTTTTCCTGCCTAGGTTCGATTTTGCCAAATTATTTTAAGATGCAGCACAAACTGTCAGAGCAATTAAGTTTCGTTTCATTTTCTCAGGCTTTAAATGGATTATATGTTTTCAGGCGTCTTCTTGGCGTTAAAAGGTCTATTTCAGCTGAAAGCTAAGATTTGCGAAAATAGTGACATCATTCATTTCCTGTTTGTAATCGGCACTTAAGGGTCTGAACGAAGGCGTAGTATTGAGGGAATAGACTTCGAGGCCCAGGCCAATATTATCAATAATGCCTTTAAAGCCAGCACCAAAGCCATAGGCCAATGCATCTGCAGTGATTTTTTGATCTGAAGTTGCCTTACTTATACTATTGGTAACTACCGGATAAGTGTTAAAAGTAACGCCGGCACCTCCTTTTGCATAGAAATTGAAGTTTGTTGAAACGAGTAGTTTTAAATAAAGATTTGTAAGCAGATAATTTGTGCGCCAGCGAGTTTCAGCGTAATAATTTGTAAAGTAGGACCGGTTATAAGCACTCATATCTATTGCATTGCGACGCATACCAAAAGTTAAGCCCAAGCCAGTATAATTGCTAAAGTACCTTCCATATTCAGCGGCTATGTTGTACCCTTTAAGGGCGAGGCCTGCATCTATGTCTTTCCCCTCCAAACTGCCAAATTTGCCAGTCGGCATTGATATTCCAGCACGTATTGTCAAAAAAGATTTTTCCTGAAGCGTTTCAGTTTGCGCAAAGCCATGTGTAGTAAAAGATACTAAAGAAAGCAGGATGATGAGTTTTCTCATAATTATTTTGCTGGCTAAAGTGGGGAGAAATATCCATACGAATGTATTTTATTTCTGGTGCAATAACAAAGCGAAAGCCGCAAAAACAAAAAAGCCTGTAACTGGTTAGGTTACAGGCTTTTGAGCAATAGATCAGTAGCGGGGAGCAGGGTCGAACTGCCGACCTCAGGGTTATGAATCCTGTGCTCTAACCAACTGAGCTACCCCGCCGTTTTGATGATGCAAAGGTAGCAAAAACAGATTTACATTCGCAAATTTTTTTTCAAGAAAATAATTTCCTTTATTGGGTCACGTTAAGAATATAGTTTCCGCTTAATTTTTACTGATTTATGCTTACTACTATGAATGAACCTGCTTCTAAAGTTAAATTTGTCCGCGAATATGCAATCAACGCTTCTCCTAAAATTTTATATCCTTACCTGAGTACTGCTTCGGGGTTAGCCCGTTGGTTTGCCGATAACGTAAATGTGCTGGGTAATAATGTTTATAATATTATCTGGGATAAAGAAGACCATTTTGCCGAACTTACCAACCTGCGCAGCAACCGTTCGGTGCGCCTGGTTTTCCTGGGTGAAAACAAACAACCCGTTGCCGATGCCGATTACGTAGATTTTACCCTTGAAACCAGCGAACTTACCGGCGAGCAGTTTTTACGCGTAATAGATTACAGCTCTGAGCAGGACGAAGAAGAAATGGAAGAGCTTTGGGGCAACCTGATTCTGAGTTTACGCGAAATAATAGGGGGCTAAGCACTTTTTTGCGCCTAAACCCTACCATTTTTGTTTTACAACCGGTAGCTTTGCGCCCCCTCACGTTGCTGCATGAAGAAATTAGATAAACTTATTCTTTCGTCCTTTTTCGGGCCGTTCTTTTTAACCCTGGCCATTGCGGAGTTTATTCTGCTTACGCAATACATGCTCAAATACCTCGACGACCTGGTGGGCAAGGACCTGGGCTTTGCCGTAATTGTGGAGTTGCTCATGTATTTCAGCATGAACATGCTGCCGGTTGCGCTGCCGCTGGCAGTATTGCTTTCCTCGCTCATGACCTTCGGCAATCTGGGCGAACACATGGAGCTTACGGCTATTAAAACTTCCGGCATTTCGCTGGTGCGTACGCTGCTGCCCATTTTTGTATTTACTATCTTTATTTCCGGCTTTGCGTTTTTCTTTAACAACAACATTGTTCCGAAAGCTAACCTGAAAGCGTATAGTTTACTGTGGGATATCCGGCAGAAAAAACCTTCGTTAGATCTGAGGGAAGGTTCTTTTTACAACGGTATTCCGGGTTACAGCATTAAAGTAGGCAAAAAATACGGCGACGGGCAGACGCTGGGCGACGTGATCATTTACGACCATACCCAGGGACGGGGCAACACCGCCGTTATTCTGGCCGATTCCGGCATCATGACTACTAAATTCGATGATAAATATTTGTCTATTGAGCTATTTAAGGGGAAAACCTTTGTGGAAGAAGCCAACGAGAATTTGCGCGACGACGGCACGCCGTTCGTAAGGCAGAGCTTTAAAGAGAACCGCATCATGTTCAATTTATCGTCTTTTAACCTGGACCGTACCCGCGAAGAGTTGTTTGCCGAAAATAAGATGATGAAGAATATCGGTCAGCTGAAATACGTTACCGATTCGCTGCAGCGCCAGAACGTACGCGAAAGCAAGCTGGTTTCTACCAATATCACGCCTTATTATACCTATTTCCGCTCCACGCAGCCCGTAGTGGGCGATAAGCCGCTTCCGGCCGATGCTAAAATTGAAAAGGAAATTCCGGAAGTAAACCAGGCTATTCTGCAAACGGCAACCAATAAGGCGCGTAACCTGCGGAGTTTCACGCAGAGTTTTGTAGAGCGCCTGCAGAATACCAAGCGCGAAACCAATAATTTCGAGATCGAAATCTACCGCAAATACACGCAGTCGGCGGCGTGTTTAATCATGTTTTTGATCGGGGCGCCGCTGGGGGCTATTATTAAGAAAGGCGGCCTGGGCGTTCCGGTGCTTATTTCCATTTTGTTTTTTATTACGTTTTACGTGCTTTCTATTCTGGGCGAAAAATGGGGCCGGGAAGGTTTGCTGCCGGTAGGGCAGGGCATGTGGATGGCGAATCTGATCTTACTACCGATCGGATTATTTTTCCTCTACCAGGCCCGCAACGATTCTGCCTTGCTGGAAGTGGATATGTATCGCCGTATTATTAATAAACTGAAACGGAATAAATTGTAATTCTTTAACTGGAACGGCCTTCGACTTTTTTGTGCTCAAACCATAGCGTTTTTTTGTTAGGAAGTTCTCTGCAGACTTTTTAAGGCTGAAAACATAGCGTTTTTAGAAAACATGCAGGGTCTGGAGCATTTACGGGTTTTTTAATATATATCCGAAAAAATATTTTAGAATTCCTGAAATTCTCTTTACCTTTGCACTTTCATAAATAAATAGCTGCACAATAAAATTTCTTTAAATTCATGAAATTAACAACTGAAACTAAAAAAGAACTTTTTGCGAAAAGCGGTTTTAACAAGACAGCCACTGACACTGGCTCACCGGAATCTCAGATTGCCTTGTTTACCCATCGCATTAGCCACCTTACAGATCACCTGAAGGAAAACAAAAAAGATTTTTCTACCCGCTTAAGCTTATTGAAACTGGTAGGTAAAAGAAGAAGATTGCTGAACTACTTATACAAAAACGATATCAGCCGTTACCGCTCGATCATCGCTGAGTTAGGTATCAGAAAGTAATATAAATGAAAAGATCAGGGAATTCCATAAACGAATTCCCTGATCTTTTTTAGTGCCCGGCCGTTGCCACAAATAACGCGCCAAACGCAAAATTGCCAAAGGGGTAATTTTGTTTTTAGATGCAAATGATATAAAGATGTCGTACAACGCAATTAACAAAACCATTATCATGGCCGACGGCCGTGAGATCAGTATTGAAACCGGCAAACTTGCCAAACAAGCCGATGGCTCGGTAGTAGTAAGAATGGGCAACACTATGTTGCTGGCTACCGTGGTTTCTTCGCCTACAGCCAAAGAAGGCGTAGATTTTCTGCCGCTTTCGGTAGATTACCAGGAAAAATTCGCTTCCTCGGGTAAAATTCCCGGCGGTTTCCTGAAAAGAGAAGCGCGTCTTTCTGACTACGAGATCCTGATCTCCCGTTTGGTTGACCGGATTCTCCGCCCGATGTTCCCGGAAGATTACCACGCTGACACGCAGGTAATGATCAACCTGATCTCTGCGGATTCTGAAGTATTGCCGGACGCGCTGGCTGCTTTAGCCGCTTCGGCCGCCCTGGCCGTTTCCGATATTCCTTTCAACGGCCCGATCTCTGAAGTACGCGTTGCCCGCATCGATGGACAGTTCGTGGTAAACCCGAAAACCTCTGACATTGCCCGTGCGGATATTGAACTGATCGTAGGTGCTTCTTACGACAGCGTGGCGATGGTAGAAGGCGAGATGAACGAAGTTTCCGAAGCTGAAATGCTGGAAGCCATTAAAGTTGCCCACGAAGCCATTAAAATTCAGTGCAAAGCGCAGATGGAGCTGGCCGAAATGGTTGGCAAAACCACCAAGCGCGAATACTCGCACGAAAGCCATAACGAAGAATTACGCGAGCGCATCAAGCGTGAACTATACGACAAAGCTTACGCGGCTGCTAAATTAGCGAACCCGAACAAGGCCGAGCGTAAAAAAGCATTCTCTGCCCCTAAAGCTGAATTCGTTGAGTCTTTAGGCGACGATCATACTTACGATGCCGGCATGATCAGCACGTATTACCACGATGTTGAGAAAGAAGCCGTACGCAACATGATCCTGAACGATCGCGTGCGTCTGGATGGCCGGAAACTGGATGAAATCCGTCCGATCTGGTCTGAAGTGAATTACCTGCCTTCTACCCACGGTTCTGCAGTCTTTACCCGCGGCGAAACCCAGTCATTAACTACCGTTACTTTAGGTACCAAACTGGATGAGCAGCTGATCGACAGCGCCATGGTTTCGGGCACGAACAAATTCATGCTGCATTACAATTTCCCGGGTTATTCTACCGGTGAAGTGAAGCCAAACCGTGGCCCTGGACGCCGCGAAGTTGGTCATGGTAACTTAGCCATGCGTGCACTGAAAAAAGTGCTGCCTTCGGCCGAAGAAAATCCATATACTATCCGGATTGTTTCTGATATCCTGGAGTCGAACGGTTCATCTTCTATGGCTACGGTTTGCGCAGGTTCGCTTGCGCTGATGGATGCCGGGGTGAAGATCAAAGCACCGGTTTCAGGTATTGCCATGGGTTTAATTACCGATATGGAAACGGGTAAATTTGCCGTGCTTTCCGATATTCTGGGCGATGAAGACCACTTAGGTGATATGGACTTTAAAGTGACCGGTACCAAAGTCGGCATCACGGCTTGCCAGATGGACATTAAAGTGCAGGGCTTATCGTACGAAGTGCTTACGCAGGCGTTAGAGCAGGCCAAAGCAGGTCGTTTGCATATCCTGGGCGAAATGGAGAAAACCATTGCTGCCCCGGCTGCCGATTACAAACCACACACGCCACGTTCTTACAACATCATCATCGATAAAGAATTTATTGGTGCGGTGATCGGACCAGGCGGTAAAGTGATTCAGCAGATCCAGAAAGATACCGGCGCTACCATCATTATCGAAGAGAAAAATGAGAAAGGCCACGTAAACATTTTCGCTACGAACCAGAAGAACATGGACGATGCGGTTAGCCGGATCAAAGCCATTGTAGCGGTTCCGGAAATTGGCGACGTGTACACCGGTAAAGTGAAATCGATCCAGCCGTACGGCGCTTTCGTAGAATTTATGGCGGGCAAAGATGGCTTGCTGCATATCTCGGAAGTGAAGCACGAACGTCTGGAAAGCCTGGAAGGCGTGCTGGAGATCGGCGAAGAAATTCAGGTTAAACTGATGGACGTTGATAAGAAGACCGGCAAGTTTAAACTTTCGCGCAAGGCTTTATTGCCAAAGCCGGAAAAACAGTCTGAGCAAGCTTCTCAATAATTTAATAACAACAACTGGAAAGGTACATCTGCTTCGGCGGTTGTACCTTTAGCAGTTTTTTGCCCGTTTTCCCTGGCGTTTTTTATTTATGGCCGGTACCGAACTTTTGGTGCGGGCTTCTGCGTTAAGAATGAAACCGGAAACGATTTTACCATTATAAATAAAATAATATTTTTAGAGCAATACCCCAATGAGACAACTCAAGATCAGTAAGCAAATTACTAACCGCGAAAGCCAGTCGCTGGATAAATACCTGCAGGAAATTGGTAAAGTGGATTTGCTTACGCCTGACGAAGAAGTAACGTTAGCGCAGCGGATAAAAGAAGGGGACCAGTTTGCGCTGGAAAAACTAACCAAAGCGAACTTACGTTTCGTGGTTTCGGTAGCCAAACAGTACCAAAACCAGGGCTTATCGTTGGGAGATTTAATTAACGAAGGAAACTTAGGTCTGATCAAAGCGGCCAAACGTTTTGACGAAACCCGTGGTTTTAAATTCATTTCTTACGCCGTTTGGTGGATCCGCCAATCTATTCTGCAGGCTTTGGCCGAACAGAGCCGTATTGTGCGTTTGCCCCTGAACCGTGTAGGTTCCCTGAATAAAATTTCCAAATCTTTCTCTGAACTGGAGCAGAAATTTGAGCGCGAGCCTTCTCCGGAAGAAATTGCCGAGGTTTTAGAATTAACCACTTCCGAAGTAGTTGATACCCTGAAGATCTCCGGCCGCCACGTATCAGTAGATGCACCTTTTGTGCAAGGGGAAGAAAACCGTTTATTAGACGTACTCGAAAACGAAGACGAAGAATCGCCGGATACCGGTTTGATGAACGACTCGTTGCGCAAAGAAGTGCAGCGTGCTTTATCTACTTTAACCAAACGTGAAGCCGACGTAATTACGCTTTACTTTGGTTTGAACGGTGAGCATTCCTTAACGCTGGAAGAGATCGGGGAGAAGTTCAATTTAACCCGTGAGCGCGTACGCCAGATCAAAGAAAAAGCGATCCGCCGTTTACGCCACACTTCCCGCAGCAAAGCCCTGAAACCGTATTTAGGTTAATCAAAAACGGTAGCAATATTACCCGAAAAACCCGGCCGCAATGTCGGGTTTTTTTATGTCCTGATTTTGGGAAAGCCTTTTGGAAGTGAGACGCTGTTTTGCGTCTTTCTTTGTGGCAGAAAACCTAAAATGCTATTCTCAGGAATGTTCGCAAACCTAAAAAAAGATGCAGAATATGGCCACTTTAGCGGATTGTTAAGGTTAAAACGCTAGGGTAAAAGCCAGAAAAAGTGTGAAGGAAACCGGATAATGCCGGAAGGTTTCGCATTAATTTGTAATATTGTAATTGAAAGAATTACCAAACACGATAATGACTGAAACAGAACACGTTAAATGTTTAATAATAGGTTCAGGACCAGCAGGTTATACTGCAGCAATTTATGCTTCCCGCGCTAATTTATTCCCCGTTCTTTACCAGGGCCTGCAGCCCGGCGGGCAGCTTACTATAACCAACGACGTTGAGAATTACCCTGGTTATCCGGATGGGATTAACGGCCCGCAGATGATGGAAGACTTTAAAAAGCAGGCAGAGCGTTTTGGCACTGATGTGCGCTACGGTATTGCTACAGAAGTAGATTTCAGCGGCAAACCCCATAAAGTAACCATCGACGGCAATAAAGTGATTACGGCCGATACGGTAATTATTTCTACCGGCGCTTCGGCTAAGTGGCTGGGGCTGGAATCGGAAGCGCGCTTGAACGGCAACGGTGTTTCGGCTTGTGCGGTTTGCGATGGTTTCTTTTACCGCGGCCAGGACGTAGCCATTGTAGGCGCCGGCGATACCGCTGCCGAAGAAGCTACTTACCTGGCAAACCTGTGCAAGAAAGTGTACATGATCGTGCGCCGTCACGAAATGAAAGCTTCCGTGATCATGCAGGAACGCGTAAAAAATACGCCGAATATTGAGGTGCTGTGGAATACCGTAACCGACGAGATTTTAGGTACGGATGTTGTAAATGCCGTACGCGTAAAAAATCTGGTAACCAACGAAATGCGCGAAATCCCGGTGCAGGGATTTTTTGTTGCGATCGGTCACCAGCCCAATTCCGACATATTTAAGAAATACCTGGAGCATGACGAAAACGGGTATCTGCGAACAATTCCCGGAACTTCTAAAACCAACATCGACGGCGTTTTTGCCTGCGGCGATGTACAGGATTTTATGTACCGCCAGGCTGTAACCGCTGCCGGTTCGGGTTGTATGGCTGCGCTTGATGCTGAACGTTACCTAGCTGCTCAGGGAATTCATTAATTGAAATCTGGTTTAAAGCATACTAAGAAATTTGTGTTACCAGTTGTAATGCAAAGCTTAAAACCACAATGCTAACGGCGCCGGATCTTTCCCGGGGCTTATTAAATCTATTAAATGCAAACTTATTCTGCCCGCTTAACCTTACTTCTTTTACTGATGCTATGCAGTTTTTCTGTTTTGGCGCAGGGAAAGAAACCACCTGTTAAACCCACTCCGGCTAAAAACACGCCCAAATCCCGGAAAGATATGTTCAAGATCAAAGCGCCGAAAATTCAATACGTGCGCCCCGATACGGCCATTCTGGTGGAATACGACGAATTTCCGGAAGATTCATCTGATGCGGAAAATTCGGTGTTTTTTAACCCGAGCAAACAACTTTCCATTGTAAGCGAAGATACCTCCACGCTCGATCTGGGTGAACAGCAGATCGTGGAAATGTCGGAAGAAGTGCTTATAGACAGTACCTGGATTAAAGTGGCCGGCTATTATGCCATCTGGGATACGCACAACATTAACCCGTACCGCAAAGACGGTCGCAATATTAAAGATACGCTGCACATTCACCTGGAAGAACCCGAGAAAAAGCGTTTCGCTAAAATGCCTTTAGAGAAAACCCCGATCACCTCTGATTTTGGTTTCCGGGGTTACCGCTGGCATTATGGAACGGATATAGACCTGAATACCGGCGATACCATTTATGCAGCTTTCGATGGGGTGATCCGGATCTCGAAATGGGATGGCGGCGGCTACGGTAATTATATTGTGGTGCGCCATTACAACGGCTTGGAAACGCTTTACGGACACATGTCGCGGCCATTGGTAAACGTGGGTACGTTTGTAAAAGCGGGCGAAGCAATTGGCTTAGGCGGCAGCACCGGTCGCAGTTCCGGTCCGCATTTACATTACGAAGTGCGTTACGAAGGCAACCCGATCGATCCGGAAAAAATTTATGATTTCCCGGATTATAAGCTGTTCGCTAAAGATTTTACCATTACTTCAGCGCTGTTCAATTATTACAATTCGGCGCTGAAATACAAGAAAAGCGGAAGCCGGAACAGCGCCACGAGTGCCCGCCGCACCGCCTACCATAAAGTGCGCAGCGGCGATACGATCTCTGAAATTGCACGCAAGTACGGCGTGTCGCAGTCCCAGATCATGCGCCTGAACGGGATTTCAGGTAAAACCACCTTGAAATTAGGCCGTAGTTTACGCATCCGTTAATAATTGCTAATTCTGAAACGATGAAACTCGATATCCTGGCTTTTGCTGCTCACCCCGACGATGCTGAAATGTCCTGCGGCGGCACCTTGCTTTCGCATATTGCTATGGGTAAAAAAGTGGGCATTGTAGATCTTACGCGCGGCGAATTAGGCACTAGGGGAACCCCCGAGATCCGGGCTCAGGAAGCTGAAGCAGCTACCAGGATCATGGGAATTCATACGCGGGAAAACCTGGGCATGGCCGATGGCTTTTTCCGGAACGATCAGGAGCATCAGTTGAAAGTTATTCAGGCGATCAGAAAATATCAACCGGAAATTGTGCTGATGAATGCAATTTCTGACCGCCATTCCGATCATGGCCGGGGTTCAGTGCTGGTTTCGGAAAGTTGTTTTCTTTCGGGGTTGAAAATGATAGAAACGGTAGGGGATAATGGCGAAAAACAAGCGGCTTGGCGCCCGAAAAACATGTACCATTACATTCAGGACCGCCGACATACGCCCGATCTGGTAGTCGATATTTCGGCGCATTGGGAAAAGAAAGCGGAAGCCATAAAAGCGTTCCGTTCGCAGTTCTTCGACCCGAACAGCAATGAACCAAATACCTATATTTCAAGCCCCGAGTTTATGAAATTCCTGGAAGCACGCGCCCGCGATTTTGGTCATTTAATAGGCGTGGAGTTTGGCGAAGGATATACAGTAGAACGGAATGTAGGCGTGAAAGATCTGTTCGATCTGGTATAATGTCTGTCGCAAGTTACGGTTGCGCCTAAACTTGCAGGATGGAAATAAAAGTTACGTTCATCAATCATAGATCTTTAATAAAAAGCCCCGAAATTATTTCCGGGGCTTTTACTTTTTAGGGCCAAAACCATAGCGTTTGCTAATAAAAAAACCGGTGAGGTTTTTAAAACTTCACCGGTTAAAATTCAAAGTTATTTCCAGACTTTTTCAGTCTAAAACCATAGCGTTTTTTAGTTCAGGCGGTTCTTTTTCCAGTTCGATGTGGCTACGGCGGAAGCTTCGGCGTTGGCTTTTACGTCCGGCTTTTTCTTGTCCATGAGCAGGGCGGCTAAGGCAGCGGCAATTTCTACTTCATTGGTTTTGGTGTGCTCTTTCAGCACATCGGGCGTGAAATAACGCTCAATAAATTTAGTGTCGAAATTGCCGGAAACAAAGGCTTCGTGGGTAAGCACGTATTTCCCGAACGATAACGTGGTTTCAATGCCCGTGATCTGGTATTCGTCGATGGCGCGGAGCATTTTTTCGATGGCTTCGTTGCGGTCTTTGCCAAACGTTACCAGCTTAGCAATCATAGGGTCGTAGTAGATCGGAATTTCCATGCCCTCTTCAAAACCATCATCCACGCGCACGCCCAAGCCCTGCGGACGTTTGTATTGTACTAATTTCCCGATGTCGGGCAGGAAGTTGTTTTTCGGATCTTCGGCGTAAACACGTAATTCCAACGAGTGGCCGTTGATTTTCAGGTCTTCCTGGTTAAACGCAAGCGGTTCGCCTTCGGCAATTTTGATCTGTTCCTTTACCAGGTCTAAACCAGTAATTTGTTCGGTAACCGGGTGCTCTACCTGCAGGCGTGTGTTCATTTCCAGGAAGTAGAAGTTCAGGTTCTCATCCATCAGGAATTCTACCGTGCCGGCACCGTAATAATTACAAGCTTTCGCTACGTCAACCGCGGCTTTACCCATGGCTTCGCGAATTTCGGGAGTTAAAACTGCCGACGGTGCTTCTTCAATTACTTTCTGGTGACGACGCTGAATAGAACATTCGCGCTCGAATAAATGCACTATGTTGCCGTGCGTATCGCCCAAAACCTGGATCTCGATGTGGCGCGGCGAACCTACGTATTTCTCAATGAACACGGCGCCATCGCCAAATGCAGAAACGGCTTCGGAAACGGCGGTGCGCATTTGCTCCTCAAAGCTTTCTTCGTCGTTCACAATGCGCATGCCTTTACCACCACCACCGGCGCTGGCTTTGATCAGGATCGGGAAACCGATTTCGGAAGCAATTCTTTTAGCGGCCGGAATATCGGTAATGGCTTCGGCGGTGCCGGGAACCATGGGAATGTTGTAATTGGCAACAGCAGCTTTAGCGGCCAGTTTGCTACCCATTAAGGTAATGGCTTCCGGCGATGGACCAATGAAGATCAGGCCGGAGGCTTTCACCATCTCAGCAAAACCAGCGTTCTCGGAAAGGAAACCGTAACCTGGGTGAATGGCATCTACACCAAGCTGCTTGCAAACTTCAATAATTTTATCGCCGCGTAAATAAGAGTCAGCAGATTTCGGGCCGCCCAGGCAAACGGCTTCGTCGGCGTAGCGTACGTGCAGCGCCTGACGGTCGGCTTCGGAGTAAACCGCTACCGTTTTAATGCCCATTTCTTTGGCCGAACGCATCACGCGCAAGGCAATTTCGCCGCGGTTGGCCACTAAAATTTTTCTGATTTTAGTCATGCTATTTTTAATGAAAACTCAGTTCTGAATGAAGTTTCAAAGAAACGGTATTCTTTTCAAAGTAAAAAGTAAAGGCTTGTATTAAGGTTGGAATTAGCTGAGATAAAGGTTAAATTTGCGCACCATTTTGCCCTACATGCGTGATGCTGTATCGCAATTATCTAATTTCCAACATTTTAACCTGTATAGACAGTGGATATTTTTGAAAAGTTAGCGGCTAACCGCGGTCCTTTGGGCAGTCACTCACATTATGCACACGGTTATTTTACTTTCCCGAAACTGGAAGGTGAAATTGCTCCTCGCATGAAATTCCGCGGAAAAGAAGTTTTGACTTGGAGCTTAAATAACTATCTGGGTTTAGCTAATCACCCGGAAGTGCGTAAAGTTGACGCGGAAGCTGCGGCAGAATACGGCATGGCTACGCCTATGGGTGCCCGCATCATGTCAGGGAATACCAACCATCACGAAAAGCTGGAAGAAGACCTGGCCGAATTTGTAAGCAAACCAGCCGGCTTATTATTGAACTTCGGTTACCAGGGCGTACTCTCTATTATTGACGCGCTTTGCAATCGCCACGACGTAATTGTTTACGATGCAGAATCGCACGCCTGTATTATTGATGGGTTGCGTTTACACCAGGGCAAACGTTATGTGTACCAGCATAATGACATGGATAGCCTGGAAAAACAATTGGTTCGGGCTACAAAACTGGCTAATGAAACCGGCGGCGGTATTTTAGTTATTACCGAAGGTGTGTTTGGCATGAGCGGTAACATTGGCGCGCTCGATAAAATCATTGCTTTAAAAGATAAATTCCAGTTCCGTTTATTCGTGGACGATGCGCATGGTTTTGGAACTATGGGTAAAACCGGTGCCGGGGTAGGTGAGCATTTAAATTGCCAGGATGGCATTGACGTTTACTTCTCTACATTCGCCAAATCGATGGCTTCTATCGGTGCGTTTGTGGCCGGGGAAGAATACGTGATCGATTACCTGCGCTACAACATGCGTTCGCAGATCTTTGCCAAATCTTTGCCGATGCCTTTGGTTATTGGTGCGCAGAAACGTCTGGATCTTTTAAAAACCCAGCCGCAACTGAAAGAACAGTTATGGACCGTGGTTAATGCCTTGCAAAGCGGCCTGCGTGAAAAAGGCTTTAACCTGGGCACCACTACTTCGCCGGTAACGCCGGTATTATTGGCTGGCCAGATCCCGGACGCTACTGCTTTAACGCTTGATCTAAGAGAGAATTTCAATATTTTCTGCTCGATCGTGGTTTACCCGGTAGTGCCGAAAGACGTGATCATGCTGCGCCTGATCCCAACGGCTGCGCACACGCTGGACGATGTAAAAGAGACCATTGATGCTTTCGAGAAAATTGCAGCTAAATTAGATAAGGGTCTGTACTCGAAGACTGCCGTTACCGCCTAAAATAATTTGCTCATTTTAATAAAAAAAAAGTGCCTTATTTGCTTGTATTCATAATATATGTATATTAGAGCAATCAAATATTAATGTTTAACCAATAACAAACGCACTAATGAGCAAGAACAATTTTGGCCAAGTAAGAGACCTGATCATGGGTTTGGAAGCTGATTTCGAGAAATTCTACGATAAGCAAAACTCTGCTGCCGGTACTCGTGTACGTAAAGGCATGCAAGACCTGAAAAATATGGCTCAGGAGATCAGAAAAGAGGTTCAGGATATGAAAAACAGCGCTGCTGGTACTGCTGCTGCCCCTGCTGCAAAAGCGAAAGCTGCTCCTAAAAAGGCTGCTGCTCCAGCTGCTAAAGGCGGTAAAAAGTAATCATCACCTCATCTCATTAAACAGAAAAGGCGGTCTCGAAAGAAACCGCCTTTTTTGCTTTAAATGCCCTTGTGAAGCTTAATTTACCGATATCAGGAAATAATTTTTCTTTCCTTTCTGAACCACCAAATATTTATTTTGCAGCAATTCGTATTCTAAAGTGGCCTCTGCGTTTTGTACTTTTTCACGATTGATGCTTACGCCGTTCTCCGCGATCATGCGCTTGGCTTCGCCTTTGCTTTTGAAAATAATGCCGTTTGAAGCTGTTGCCAGCAGGTCGCTTACGGTTGGCGTAGCCTCGTAATCGGTACGGGAAATTGCAATTTGCGGCACGCCTTCAAAAACCGAAAGCAGTGTGGCTTCGTTCAGGCTTTTCAACGTGTTGATATCGCCTTTGCCGAATAAAACTTCCGAAGCATCTACGGCACTCTGATAATCTAAAGCGGAATGCACGCGCGTGGTGACGTCTTTGGCTAAGGCCTTTTGTAACACACGTAAATGCGGCGCTTCTTTGTGCTCGCCGGTTATGGCTTCAATTTCTTCTTTGGAAAGCAGCGTGTAAACTTTGATCAGTTTTTCGGCTTCTTCGTCGCTTAAGTTCAGCCAGAACTGGTAGAATTTGTACGGCGAAGTCATTTCCGGATTCAGCCAGATGTTACCGCCTTCCGATTTACCGAATTTGGTGCCGTCTGATTTCGTAACCAGGTTGCCGGTAAGTGCAAAGGCTTTGCCGCCGTCCATTCTGCGGATCAGCTCGGTGCCGGTGGTGATATTGCCCCACTGGTCGGAGGCGCCCATTTGCAGTTTTACGTTTTTGTTTTTGTACAAGTGGTAAAAGTCGTAACCCTGCAAAAGCTGGTAGGTAAATTCTGTGTAGGAGAGGCCGGAAGCCGGACCATCTTCTTCGCTGGCCGTGATGCGTTTTTTAACCGAATCTTTGGCCATCATGTAGTTTACCGTCAGGTGTTTGCCTACGTCGCGGAGGAAACCTAAAAAAGAGAAATCCTTGAACCAGTCGTAGTTGTTTACCATTTCGGCGGCATTTTTACTGGCTTCAAAATCGAGGAATTTCTCGAGTTGCTTGCGGATGCCTTCCTGGTTGGCGCGCAGGGTTTCTTCGTTCAGGAAGCTGCGTTCGGCCGCTTTGCCGCTTGGGTCGCCGATCATACCGGTGGCGCCGCCTACCAAAGCCATGGGTTTATGGCCGGCGCGCTGCAAATGCACCAGTAACATAATGGTAGCCAGGTTTCCGATGTGCAACGATTCGGCGGTCGGGTCGAAGCCGATGTAGCCGGTTACCATTTCGCTTTTCAGTAATTCATCGGTGCCGGGCATGGCGTCGAAATACATGCCGCGCCATTTCAATTCTTCTATAAAATCCATTTTTTTTCGATTGTTCGTAGGTTCGAGGTTCGTAGGTTCGACTTTTTGGCCGTAAAAGCATAGCGTTTTGGCCAAGGTTCGAACGCAATTATCCGGCAAAGATATTAGTCTTCGCTTGTTCCTTCATTATAGTTGCGGTAATTTTGTTCACTTCAGATTAAATTGAATGTAAACTAAATGACTTTAAGAAATAAATGTGGACTGATTTCATTACTAGTAGGGCTTCCTTTTGGATTGGCTGCACTTTTTATTTCTCTGTATTTTTTGGCTATAGTTACTGGCGGAGGATTGCCTTTAATGGGGACTTTAGCAGTTTACTTGGATTCTATTATAGGTTTATTTTTAGTATTTCCGATTATGCTTTGGATTAGTGGAAATATTATGGTTCATGATATTTTAGATAAAAAAACTAAATGGAATATCGCTTTGAAATATTCAACTATAATAAATTCGATTATTTGGTTAGTTTTTTTGATTATATTTTTATACAGAAATTATCATTCTGGACACTTATTGAGTGGATTTATTTTTATTTTAGTTCTTTCCTTAATTTCAATATTAGGCACTCTTTTAACTTATAGCTTAATAGTTTATTTCTTGGTGAAAAAAAGAATTCATATTAATACTTAATCGTTTTAAAAACGCTATCCTTTTCCGCCCAAAAAACCATTTCCAAATCTTCAAATTTCCAAATCTTCAAATTTAAAAAATGGCCGCTCTTACCGCCGACGAAATATTACAGAAGTTAAAGCAAAACCAATACGCGCCGGTTTATTTCCTGCAGGGCGAAGAACCGTATTACATCGATCTGATCTCGGATTACATCGAGAAAAATGCGCTTTCTGAAATGGATAAGGGTTTCAACCAGGTGGTGCTGTACGGTAAAGATACCGATGTGCTGACCATTCTGAGCCAGGCCAAACGCTACCCCATGATGGCCGAACGCAGCGTGGTGATTGTAAAAGAAGCGCAAAGCATTCCGGATATTGAAAAGGAGAACGGCATCAAAGCGCTGGAAGCGTATCTGCAGAATCCTTTGCCGAGCACGGTGCTGGTGTTTGCGTTCAAGCATAAAAGCCTGGATGGCCGCAAATCGCTGAGCAAAACCATGAGCAAGCATGCGGTGATGCTCACCACCAAAAAACTCTACGACAACCAGATCCCGGCGTGGATCAACAATTACATCAAAGAGAAAAAGCTGCAGATCAGTCCCAAAGCGGTGCAGATGCTGGCCGAATACATTGGCTCGGATCTTTCGCGGCAGGCGAATGAAATCGATAAGCTGACCATTAATTTAAAAGAAGGGCAGACGATCGATGAAAAACTGGTGCAGGAAAACATCGGGATCAGCAAGGATTTTAACATTTTCGAGCTGCAGTCGGCGCTGATAAACGGCGATGCTTTGAAAGCCAACCGCATCATCAATTATTTCGAAGCGAACCCCAAAGCCAACCCGGTAATTCCGAATCTGAGTTTGCTTTTCGGTTTTTTCAGCAAGGTGCTTACCGGTTTTTTTGCCGAAGATAAAAGCGATGGCGGCATTGCCAAAGCGCTGGGCGTGAATGCTTTTTTTGCCAAAGATTACCTGAATGCGATGCGCACCTTCGGCTACCCGAGAACCAAACAGATCATTCATTTTATTCGCGTAGCCGATCTGCAAAGCAAAGGCATTGAAGGTGGCAACATGACCGATGCCGATATTCTGAAAGAGCTGGTTTTTAAAATTCTGCATCCGGTGCCGGAAGTTCAGGAAATATAGTTGCCACTTTTCCTGCCGGGAACCATAGCGTTTTTCCGATATAAACCTTCCAGGTCTTTGAGACCTGGAAGGTTTTTTTCTTGCTGCGAATTTTTCGGCTGGAAATCATAGCGTTTCCAGAAGAAAAATGCAGCCTTGAGTTTAAACCTTACGCTACTTTTATTTATATGACTTTTCAGGCCTGAAAAGATAGCGTTTCCCGGATCGAAGCGATCTGAAAAATAACATCCTAACGAGGTCGTTCGGAAGCGGGCATTTTGCGGAAAAGGTAAGGATTAGGCTTCCTGCTTTCAGGGATTTTATTAATTTTGATTTTTAATCCTGAAGTAATGCTACTTAAAAACATTTGGTTTCGTTGCCTTTTCCTTTTCTGTTTAGTAAGCGGCCCGGCTGCCTGGGCACAAACCGCCGAAGTCCGTGGATTTCTTTACAATGAAAAAAACGGGGAACCCATTATTTACAGCAACGTGCTGCTTTTTAGCGGCAGTAAGCTCGTACAGGGTGCTCAGACCGACGTGAATGGCTATTTTTCCATCACCCGCGTTCAGCCGGGCAATTATATGCTGGTGCCGCGCGCCATGGGTTTCGATTCGCTGCAAATGCCGATCACGCTAAAATCCGGTGAGATCATAACCCAGAAACTGTACCTGAAAGCTGCTGATGTGGTTTTAAAAGAAGTGCAGGTGAGCGCCAGCCGTGCCGAGAAAAAAACGACCGTGAATGTGGCCGTTGAAAAGATCACGCCGCGCGAAATTACGTCCCTGCCCAGCATTGGTGGGGAACCCGATCTGGCGCAGTACCTGCAAACTGTGCCCGGCGTGGTTTCTACCGGCGACCAGGGCGGGCAGCTTTACATCCGGGGTGGTACGCCAATCCAGACCTTGTTCCTGATGGATGGCATGATCATTTACAACCCGTTCCATAGCATTGGTTTGTTTTCCGTTTTCGATACCGATATTCTGCGCAACGTGGAAGTGTATACCGGTGGTTTCAATGCCGAATACGGCGGCCGGACCTCGGCTGTAATGGATGTGACCACCCGCGACGGGAACCGGAAAAAATTCGGTGGCGTATTTTCGGCCAACCCATTCACTTCTAAACTGGTGCTGGAAGGGCCGTTCTCGAAACCAAAAGATGGCGTGAGCAATTCTTCGTTCATTCTCAGCGGCCGGACTTCTTACCTGGAGCAAACTTCCAAAACTTTGTATAGCTACGCCGATTCCAGCGGGCTGCCTTATAATTTTACCGATCTCTACGGCAAGGTTTCCTTCAATTCCAAGAACGGCAACAAAATGAACGTATTCGGTTTTAATTTTAACGACCGGGTAAACCTGGCACAGAAATCGGCCGTTGCCTGGGACTCTTACGGTTTTGGTACCGATTTTATCATACTTCCCTCTTCGGCTTCCATGATGATCCACGGCTTGTTTGCTTATTCGAACTACGACATTGCCATTACCGAACCAAGCGGACAACCGCGAAACAGCAAGATCAATGGCTTTAACCTGGGGCTGGATTTTACTTATTTCATTAACCAGAACGAACTGAAATACGGAATTACGGTGATCGGTAATAAAACTGACTTTGTAGCCGAAACGCCTACCGGCGTTGCCCTGAACGAGGAACAGAACAATACCGAAATGGCCGGTTTTGTAAAATATCGCCTGGTGAAAGACCTTTTTGTGCTGGAACCGAGTTTCCGTTTGCATTATTACGCTTCGCTGGCGCAAATGTCGCCGGAGCCGCGTTTGGGTTTTAAATACAATATTTCGGAAAAATTACGTTTCAAATTTGCCGGTGGCTTTTTCAGCCAGAACTTTTTATCTACCCGTTCCGACCGCGACGTCGTGAATTTATTTGCCGGTTTCTTATCGTCGCCCGAATCGTTGAAAGATGCTGAAGGCAATGCGGTTGAGAACCCGTTGCAGAAGTCGCGCCACGCCATGTTTGGCTTGGAATACGACCTTACCCAAAATATAACCGTAAACGTGGAGCCTTACGTGAAAGACTTCAACCAGTTAGTAAACATAAACAGCAACCGCATTTTTACCGAAGATGCGCCTTACCTGGTAGAAACCGGTTTTGCAAAGGGTATAGATTTTGCAGTGAAATACGAAGGCAGCAGCGCCATGCTACAGGCCGCGTATTCCTTAGCCAAAGTAGACCGCACCTTTGGCAAAGCCACGTACCCGACTAACTTCGACCGCCGCCACAATGCCAATATTTTAGGCACTTACATGTTTGGCGAAGAAAAGGCGTTTGAAGTAAGCGCCCGCTGGAATTTAGGTTCCGGTTTCCCGTTTACGCCCACACAGGGCTTTTACGAACGCAACCTGAACGGCGGCATCGATACGGATCTTACCACCGAAAACGGAGAACTTGGTATTCTGTACGGCGAAATAAATTCGAAACGGCTGCCTTATTACCACCGGCTCGATATTTCGGCCAAACGCACTTTTAAGCTTAAAAACGCTACCGTTTTAGAGATCAATGCTGATATAGTGAATGTTTACAACCGCAAAAATATTTTTTACTTCGACCGCGTTACTTCGCAGCGCGTGGACCAGTTGCCAATTCTGCCAAGTGTAGGTTTAAGATTAAAATTCTAATATGAAGTTATACCAGAAAATTATCCTTTCTTCTGCTTTGCTGGGTGGTGCCGCCCCGTTTGCCGAAGCGCAGCACACCCAGGTTTTTACCAACGATGAACGTTACCTGCACGAAGGCCTCGAACTCTTCGACCGTGAAAAATATGGGGCTGCTCAGGAAGCTTTCGCCAAATATATCAGCCTGATCGGCGACGATACCAAAACCATTGACGCGCAGTATTATTACGCCGTTAGCGGTTTGTACCTGCTTCATCCGGATGCTGAAAAACTGATCCTGAATTTTGCCACCAAATACCCGACGCACCCTAAAGCCGGCCTGGCTTATTACCAGTTGGGTTTATTTTATTTCGATAAAAAGAACTACAACAAGGTGATCGAGTACCTGGAAAAAGTACCGAAAGAAAACCTGGACGAAGAGCAAAAGCACGAAGCGGAATTCAAGCAGGCCTACGCGTATTTTGCCGAAAAGAAATTCGATAAAGCCAAGCCTTTGTTCGACCGCAATAAAGGCGGTTCGCGCAAATATGCCTATGCATCGAGCTATTACGCCGGTTACATTGCCCTGCGCAACGGCGATTATGCCAGCGCTAAAACCGACTTGCGTACCGCCGAACAGAACGAAGCGTACCGCGCCGTGGTGCCTTACCTGCTAACCCAGATCCTTTACAAAGAAGGCAGCCTTGACGAAGTGATCTCTTACGGCGAAAAAGTGCTGGCCCAGAAACCGGTTCCCCAAAATGCCGATGAGATCGAGCTTTTGATAGGTGATGCTTATTTTAAGAAGAACGATTTTAAGAACGCTGCCAAATATTTCAACGCTTATGCCAAAGGCCGGAAAAATATTGAGAACGGCGTGCAGTATAAGATCGCTTATGCCAATTACAAAACCGAAGATTATAAAGCGGCAATCGTAAACTTTAAGGATGTGGCTTTGCAGAAAGATTCTTTGGGGCAGAATGCGGCGTATCATCTGGGCTTGAGCTACCTGAAAGATAACAACAAGCAATACGCTCTGACGGCTTTTAACCAGGCCCGCATCCAGGAATTCGATAAACCGGTTACGGAAGCGGCTTCTATAAAATATGCACAGCTTAATTACGAAACCGGTAATTTCCGGGAAGTGATCAATTCGCTTTCAGATTTCAATAAGAAGTTCCCGAACTCGAAAATGGGAAATGAAGCCGATGATATTCTGAGTGAATCTTACCTGAATTCGAACAATTACCTGGAAGCGATCCGCCACATTGAAAAACTAAGTAACCGTTCGCCCCGGATCAACGAAACGTATCAGCGCGTAACCTATTACCAGGCGGTAAATTATTTCAACGATAGTAAATTCCAGGAAGCAGTTGCTTTGCTCGACAAATCTTTGGAGCATAATTACGACCCGGAGATCCGCGCGGCCAGCTATTTCCTGAAAGGCGAAGCTTATTCCATTGCCCAGCGCTGGGACGATGCTGCCAATAGTTACGCGGCCGTTTTCCGGACAAGTAATGCCAACAAAACCGATTACTACGTGAAGTCGCGTTACGGAATTGGGTATGCGTATTACAACAATAAGCAGTACGACAAAGCGCAAACGCATTTTAAAGCTTATATTAACGATAATTCCGTTCGGGATAATAACCCGAACCTGATGGACGCTACCATGCGCCTGGGGGATACTTATTACGTGGAGAAAGATTATAAGCAGGCCCTGAATCTGTACGACAAAGTGTTGGCTTCCAATTCTCCGGATAAGGATTACGTGTATTTCCAGAAAGGCGTAGTGCTGGGTTTAATGGGCCGGAAAGAAGAGGCTGCCAAAAACCTGCAATCTCTGGTTAATAATTTCCCGAAATCGCGTTATGCCGACGATGCAACGTATCAGAAAGCGGTGCTTGATTTTGAGAACGGAAACTATGCGCCGGCCATTTCCGGTTTCACCAACCTGATCGATAACCGTCCGCAAAGCTCGCTGATCCCGAATGCGATCCAGAAGCGGGGGGTGGCTTATGTAAACCTTCGAAAGTACGACGAAGCGATTGCCGATTTTAAAAAGGTGCTCGACAATTATCCGAATTCCAAGGTAGCTAACAGTACGCTTTACTCGTTGCAGGAAGCCCTGAACTCGCAAAACCGCAGCGAAGAATTTGATGCCTACCTGGCTAAATTCAAGTCGGCTAACCCAGCCAGCGAAGCCCTGGAAAGCGTTGAGTTCGAAGCAGCTAAAAACCTGTACTTCAAGGAAAATTACAAGTCTGCGATCCCGAAATTTGAAGCGTATCTGAAATCTTATGGCAACAGCGTACTGGCGGTAGATGCCCGTTATTTCCTGGCTGATTCTTACCTGCGCACCGGCGATAAAGCCACTGCCCTTAAAAAACTGAAAGAAGTGGTGGCCGAAAACCGGACCGAATACGTGAGCAAGGCCATTGCCAAAGTAGCTGACCTGGAATTCGAGAATAAGAACTACAGCGAATCGCTGAAGTACTACAGCCGCCTGCGCGATATTTCTTCGAGCCGCCGCGAGCAGGCAAACGCTATGCTTGGCATGTTGAAAAGTTATTACCAGGCTACCGATTATGAGAACACCCGCAAAGTTGCCAACGACCTGCTCAATACCGGTAACGCGACGCTGAATGCTACCAATACCGCGCTGCTGTATAAAGGAAAAGCTTCGTATGCGCAGGGTAATATGGAAAACGCTTTAACCGAGCTGAAAGCGGCCTTAACGGCAACCGACGAGAACGGCGCCGAAGCCCAATACCTGATCGCCGAGATCCTGAACAAGCAGAAACGCTACAAGGAATCTACCGATGCGGCTTATAAAATGACGGAGAACTATGCCAACTACGAATACTGGTTAGGCCGTGCCTTCATTATTATTGCTGATAACTATGCCGCGCAGGGCGAAAATTTCCAGGCGCGGGCTACGCTTAATTCCATTATCGAGAACTCTCCTTTTAAAGAAGTGCAGGACCTGGCCAAAGCTCGTTTAGGTGCGCTGGATAATACTGCCAAACCTGCGGACGATGCCAAGGGAAAGAACGATAAGAAAACCAAAAAGAATTTAAACGCGACGGAAGGAGATACGATCCGATGAGAAATACATTTAAAATTACCGGAATAGCCATGTTGCTTGCTTTCGGGCCGGTTGCAGGTTTTCAGGCGTTTGCACAAAAAGGCTGGAACAACGACGGCAGACTGGAAAGCACCGAAATTGTGGTAGAAAAAAACCGCGTGATCGAGTTGCCGGAGGCCAGCCGTAACTATGAAAAATTCCGTATCGAGCCGCCGGAGAAGAAAACCAACAAAGTAACGTACCGCTTCAACGATTATAAACTGGCCGACCAGGATGTGAACCTTTCGGTGCGCGTACTAACTATTCGCCAGGAAGATCTGCCGAAATTGTATGGCAATTACGTGAAAGCTGGCTTTGGTAACTATTCCACGCCGTATTTAAAAGGTTATTTCCATAATAAGCGCGACGATAAAGCTTCTTTTGGCGGCAATATCAGCCACGTTTCTTCCAATGGCCCGGTAAAGGACTCAGATGTGAGCAACACGGAAATTGGTGCGCACGGCGAAAGCTACCTGGGTAACTTTACCATTGGCGGCCGGGCCAATTACGAGCGCGACGGGTATAATTTTTATGGCTATAACCGCAATTTGGTGCCAGAAGGGCAGACTCGTCTGGATGAACAAAGCTTTAACCGCATTGGCGCAGAGGCTTACCTGAACAACCTGCTCGAAGCCAGTTCTAAAATGCAGTATAAATTAGGCGGCGGAGTTAAATACTTTTCCGACGATTATGACGCTTCGGAATTCGATGGTTTTGCTAACCTGAACCTGGATTACTATTTAGGTAAAACCTCTCGGGTTAATCTGTTTACCGATTTTTCTTACATTTCTTATAACGACGCCGGTAAAGTTTCGCGCCCATTCTTCCGCATTCGCCCGAGCTACCAGATGGATCTGGACAAGCTCGATATTTCGGTAGGAGCAATGCTGGCTTACGCGGACGATAAGGTGGAGAGCGGCGACAAGCTGAATTTCTACCCGGCCATACGCGTAGGTTTTGAAGCCATTGAGAATAAGCTGATCTTATTTGGTGGTTTGGGCGGCGATTTGCAGCGAGTAACGGTAAATAGCCTGACCCGCGAAAATCCGTGGCTAAGTTCGAGTTTTAATGGGCTTGCTGAGATTCAGCGACCAGGTTTAGACGTTCGCAACACCGATAAGCAAATTGAAGTGTACGGCGGAATTACCGGAAGTCTGGCCAGCAATGTGCAGTTTACGGCCCGGGCTTCTTACCAGAACCTGAAAAACCTGTACTTCTTCAACCATTCGGTAATGGATTCTTCGCGGTTCGTGCTGCAATACGACGATGAAGCGACTTCTTTGCTGAACTTATACGGCGAAGTAATTTACAACCGCGCCGATAAAACCCGTTTCGGGGTGAAGATGGATTATAACAATTATGGTGGCCTGAATTTGCTGGAGCAGCCTTTTTACCGCCCGAGCCTGATGACCAGTGTTTTCGGAAGTTATAATCTTTATAAGAAGATTCTGTTTAACGCCGAACTTTACTATATTGGCAGTAGTTTCGGGAAGATCCAACGCGGTTTAGGCAGTGCAGCAATTTTAGAATCTGATAATATTGTGGACCTGAATCTGAAAGTAGATTATAGAATCTCGGAAAAATTTTCAACATTTGTAATGCTGAATAACGTTCTGGGCAAGAAATACGAGCGTTTCGTGTACTACCCGACCAAAGGTTTTAACGTGATCGGCGGCATAACTTACACATTCTAAAGCTTTTTATGGTTCTCAAACAGATCCAGGATTTACTACACGACCACGATTGCGTGATCATTCCCGATTTCGGTGGTTTGATCGCGCAGTATGCTGCGGCAAAAATTCACCCGGTAAAACATACGTTTACGCCGCCGAGCAAAAAAATTGCCTTCAACGAAAAACTGAAGCATAACGACGGGTTGCTGATCAGTAACCTGGCGCAGCACCTGCGGGTTTCGGCGCCGGAAGCGCAGCAAATGGTGGCGCAGTTCGTGGGCAACATGCAAAGCGAACTCACGCAAAACAAACGTTTCGAATTGCAGGGCATCGGAATTTTCCGCTACAACGCCGAGCATAAGCTGGAGTTCGAATACCTGGAAGCTGAGAATTATAATGCCCATAGTTTTGGTTTACCAGAGCTGGTGGCCCGCCCGGTAATTGCCGAAGAAGCTGCCGCTTTGCGCGCTGTTCGCCAGAAAGTTACGCCCAAGCCGGTTCCGGCCGGCAAAAAAGGCTTATCGGCTTTTGCGCGGAAATATGGAACTGTTGCTGCCACGGTATTAACCGGCGGTTTAACGGTGGCCATGGTCTATTACGTTTCCCTGCAATCTGATTACAATTTAAGTTCGCTGAACCCGGTTGCTTTATTCCAGCAAACTGGGGAGACTTCGGAAACGGTAGCTTTTTCGGAAGAAAAAGTGGCGGAAGCCTTTTCCCAACAGCTTGAAACCTTGCCGGTAACGCCGGAGGAAGAATCGGTGGCGGCCGTGGAAGCAGATTACGATAATACGGTTTATAAGAACGAAGCGGTTGCCGCGGCAGAACCTGTTGCTTTAAAACCGTTGCCAACCCGCGAAGTAAGCCTGGGTGCAAAAGCAGAAAACGCTATGGAAACGGCCGCCAAAACTGCCGAACCAAGCGCGGAAGTTAAAACTGCGGTGGTTATTAAACCCGAAATTAAAGCAACGGTTGCCAAAGCAGAAACAAAATCGGTAGTAAAATCAACAGAAAAAGTAGTAGCCAAACCAGAATCGAAAGTAAATGCTGAAGCTGCTACAATTAAAAAAGCTACCGGCCGTTATTTCATCATTTCCGGCGGATTCAGTACCCTGGAAAATGCTGAGCGCAGCAAGAAACAACTGGCAGCCAAAGGTGCCGATCAGGCGGAAGTGATGCTTCCCAACGGCATGAGTAAGCTGCACCGCGTTTCGGTGGCCGAATTCGATAATATGGAAACTGCGGCTGCGAAACTCCCCGAACTGCGCAAAAAATACGGAAATGCACTCTGGATACTTAATTATTAACATGAACCCGATTCTTTTACAGATTACTTCTCTTACTCCCGATTCAGCCAACGTTCCAACCGCTGCACCTGTTACCGGGGCCGATTCCGGACTTTCCGTTTTCGATCTGATCATTCAGGGTGGCTGGGTGATGCTGCCGATTATTTTAATGTCGGTGATTGCCATTTACATTATGGTAGAACGTTACATTGCCATTAAAAAAGCATTACCCGATCCCGAACCGTTTATGCAGGCCGTAAAAACCCAGGTAATTCAGGGCGACCTGAACGGCGCCAAAATGCTGTGTGCAAAAACCAACACGCCTATTGCCCGCATGATCGAAAAAGGGATCCGCCGGATTGGTAACCCCTTAAAAGACATCGAAACTTCTATCGAGAACGTAGGTAAGCTTGAGATCACGAAACTGGAAAAGAATATTAACGTGCTCGGTATTATTGCCGGTATTGCGCCTATGCTTGGTTTCGTGGGTACGATCATCGGGGTAATTAAAATTTTCTACGCCATTTCTGCCACCGGCGATTTCGGTATTGCGCAGATCTCGGGTGGTCTTTACACCAAAATGGTAACTTCTGCAGCCGGCCTTATTGTGGGTATGATCGCGCACATTGGTTACCATTATTTAAGCCTGATGGTAGAGCGCGTGATCTTTAAGATGGAAAATTACGCCATCGAATTTACTGACCTGTTGCAGGATAATTAAGGTTAATGGGCTGATTATTTAAGGTGCCGATGCGTGATTAAGTAATCAGGATAAGAAAGTGCTGATATTGGTAGACGATGCTGGTATTGGCACTTTCAATTTTAAAAATAAATTTAAACCGTTCGTTTCGTTTTAAGATTCCTGCTGAAATCGGACAACGAATAACGAACAACGAACAACGAACAACCAAAATAAAATGGATTTTAGCCGCAGACGCAAAATATCGTCGCACGTAGAAACGGGCTCCATGAACGACATCATGTTCTTTCTGATGCTGTTCTTTCTGATCGTTTCTACCATGGTGAACCCGAACGTGATCAAACTGATGCTGCCGAATGCCAAATCTGATGTGCAGATGGTAAAGCAGCCGGTTACGGTTTCGGTTAATGCCGCGGGCGAATATTTTGTAGATAAACAACCGGTTTCGCCGGAAAATTTAGAATCCGCTTTGGCGCAGGCAGTGAACGGAATCGATCAGCCAACCGTTGTATTACGTGTGGATGCATCGCTGAACGTTCAGAAACTGGTGGACATCCTTGAAATCGGCAATAAGCTGAAAGTAAAAATGGTAATGGCCACGCAGGCTGAAAAAGGACAATAAATTATGTTAGCTTCAAAAGAAAATGATTACCGGAATTATGGCCTCATCGGCACCGTGGTTTTCCACGGCGCTTTGCTGGCTATTTTCCTCCTGATGGTTTTCAAAGGGCCGAACCCGCCGCTGGAAGGTGGTTCCGGGATCGAGCTGAATTACGGCGTTATTGGTGAAGAAGGTTTTGGTGATGTGCAGACCACGGCGCCGGCCAACGATTCGCCGAACAAAGAAGACAGCCGCCCGGCCGCAGCTACTCCGGAACCGACCCCGGAACCGGTGCAGCAGCAAGTGCAGCAAAAAGCGGTGGAAGCCACTCCTGATCGGGTAATTACGGGCGTGGAAGAAACCGGCGTAAACGTAAAAGAAATTGAAAAGCCGAAAAAAGTAGAAGAGAAGAAGGAAGAAGTGAAAGCTGTTGAAAAACCGAAATCACTTTATCCGGGAAAATCTTCTACCCAGACTGGTGGTAACGGAACAGCTGGCAGCAGCAACGAAGCTACCGGCAACAACAACGGCGACCGTCCGGGCAAAGTAGGCGACCAGGGAAATCCGGAAGGAACGCTGGATGCCAAAGCGCTTTACGGGAAACCCGGCAAAGGCGGCCCCGGCAACGGCGGTAGCTTAAACATGCCAGGCTGGGCCTTCGACCGTCCACCGAAACCAAACGATAATTCCAACGAAAGCGGCCGCATTGTTTTCGATATTAAAGTAGACGAAGATGGCGCTATTACCCGCTGCGAAGTCCGGGAAAGCAACGTTTCTCCGGCTTTAACCAAGCTTTACCGCGACGCCGTTTTTAAATCTTCCCTGAGCCCGACCAACGCCAGTGGTGTTGCCACTACGGGAGCCAGCGGAACGATCACCTTTATTATCAGCGCCCGCTAAACCCGTTGTTCGTTATTGTTGTTCGTTTTTGAAAATTTTAAAAAAGCCTGTCTTTTGGGATGGGCTTTTTTATTTGCTGACTGATTCTTCCTGTTATCTGACTACAAATATTTTCGGTTTACGAATTTTTCGTCAGAAATTATCCTTCAGACTTTTTTACCTGACAACCATAGCGTTTTGTATTCTTTTAAAAAATCAGGTAATGAGCTGCAAGCTCGCACCAGCATTTTCAATGACAGGGTATTAAGAAAATCAGCTTATTGACTTTTTTACCCTAAAACGATAGCGTTTTGCGCGGATAACCGTAATTTTGCACCGCTTTTAAACTGGCAACCCCGATGACCTACGAACAATGCCTGGAATATATGTATGCCCAATTGCCGATGTTTCACCGCATCGGCAATGCTGCTTTTAATAAAAGCCTGGATAATATTCTGGCACTTTGCCAGGCCCTGGATAATCCGCAGCGCAAATTTAAAAGCGTGCATGTGGCGGGCACCAATGGCAAAGGCAGCAGCTCGAATATGCTGGCCGCTGTTTTGCAGAGTGCGGGTTATAAAACCGGGCTTTACACGTCGCCTCACCTTAAAGATTTTACCGAGCGCATCCGCATAAACGGTCACCAGATCCCGAAGGATAAAGTGGTGCAATTTGTACAAGAACACCAGGAACTGTTTGCCAGAATTAAGCCTTCCTTCTTCGAAATGACCGTGGCGCTTGCCTTCCAATTTTTCGTGGAAGAGCAAGTAGATATTGCTGTGATTGAAGTTGGTCTGGGTGGCAGGCTCGATTCTACCAATATTATTACGCCGGAAGTTTGCCTGATCACCAATATCAGTTTCGATCACCAGAGTTTGTTGGGAGAAAGTTTGCCCGAGATCGCAGCCGAAAAAGCGGGCATTATTAAACCGCAGGTTCCGGTCGTGATCAGCCAGACGCAATCGGAAACGGTAGCGGTTTTTAATCAAAAAGCCAAAGCGGTGAATGCCCCGATCGTTTTTGCCGATCAGGAATTAGAGGTCATTAATCCGGATGTAACGTTAGAGGCCCGCACGTTTGATATTTATGAGGGCGACCGGGTTTATTTATCGAACCTGGAATTGAGTTTGCTTGGAAGTTACCAGGAATTCAATTTGCCGGGCGTTTTAATGACGGTGGAAGAACTTCGGAAAAAGGGCTACGATATTTCGGAATACAATATCCGGGAAGGCCTGATGAACGTGCAGGAATTAACCGGGTTTAAAGGCCGCTGGCAGGTACTGAACGAAAAACCGCTTACGATCTGCGATACCGGTCATAATGAGGCCGGCCTGAGAGCCGTTTTGGCCCAGATTGAGCGGCTCGATATGCCCAAAGTGCATTTTGTATTCGGGGCGGTAAACGACAAGGATATCACCAAAATTCTGCAGCTACTACCAACCGAATTTACTTACTATTTCTGCCAGGCAAATATTCCGCGGGCTTTGCCGGCAGATGATCTATTTACGCTGGCTAAAAATAACGGGCTTTCGGGGCAAAAATATTATACCGTAATGGAAGCCGTAAATGCAGCAAAAGCGGTGGCAAAAGAAAACGAATTAATTTTTATTGGCGGCAGCACGTTTGTGGTGGCCGAAGTGGACGATTTATAAGATGGGAAGAAGCAAACTTCAGAAATTTCAGGTAATTGGCGAACGCCAGAATGTAGTTGAGCCGGGAAAGGAAAAATTCAAGCAATTAAAGGGCCGTTGGGCCGAAGATTTTTTCGGAAATAATCACGAAATTATTTTGGAGATCGGCTGTGGCAAAGGCGATTATACGGTTGGCATGGCGCAGCTTTTCCCGAACAAGAATTTTTTAGGCGTAGATATAAAAGGAGCAAGGCTCTGGAAAGGCAGTTCGCTGGCGGAAGAAAACGGGCTGACTAATGTTGGTTTCCTGCGCACGTTCATTGAAGAAATTACTGAGCATTTTGACGAAAACGAAGTAAGCGAACTTTGGGTAACGTTTCCGGATCCGCGTCCGCGCCTGGGTGAAGAAAAGAAACGGTTAACCTCACCGCGCTTTATGAATATGTACAAGCAAATGGTAAAACCGGGCGGCATCATCCATTTCAAAACCGATAATCTGGAGCTGTTCGATTATACGCTGGAATTGCTGCAACGCAACGAAGAAAAGAACCTGATCTTTACCCGCGATCTGTATAATTCCGACCTCCAGCATCATACGCTTGGCATTCAGACTACCTACGAACGTAAATTTTTAGGCGAAGGCCTTCCGATCAAGTATTTGCAGTTTGAGGTTTAGGAATTAATGATTAATGATTAATGATTAATGATTAATGATTAATGATTAATGATTAATGATTAATGCTCATTAACTACTAATCCCTGATAACTGATCACTACTAAGTCCGGTTTAGGCTGGACTTTTTGCTTTCAAAACGGTAGCGTTTTCAACTGAAAAAGTCTGAGAATGGTAGGGTTTTGAACCGAAAAAGTCTGAAAGCGGTAAAAGCTTTTTATTGATATTCTCCGATGCAAAACCCGAATACCAGAATTGATCCCGATCCGGTTGATAAACAAATTACGTTTTTTCAGAAAATGCTGAAACTGGCGGGCCTTGCCGGGCTTGATCCGTTTATTTTGATCCTGGCTTTCGTTATTATTCTGGCGAATTTCTGGCCGGAGCCGGGCATTCAGGAAGGGCCTTTTTCCCTGGCGGAACTGGCTAATTACGGGGTTTCGTTCATTTTCTTTTTCTACGGGTTGCGCCAGGAACCTGAAAAGCTGAAAGCTGGCCTAAGTAACTGGAAACTGCATTTGTTGATTCATTTCACTACGTTTTTGCTTTTCCCGCTGCTGGCTTTACTGGGCAAAACGCTTTTCGAAACGCCCGATTCGGAAGTGCTGTGGCTCGGGATTTTCTTTCAGGCAACGCTGCCATCCACGGTTTCTTCGGCGGTGGTTATGGTTTCGATTGCGGGCGGCAATATTCCGGCGGCTATTTTCAATGCGAGTATCAGCAGCATGGTCGGGGTTTTCATAACGCCGCTCTGGATGGGCTTATTCCTCAATTCCGCTTCCGAAAGTTTTGACCTGAGCCAGGTTTTTATAAAGCTCATTATTCAGGTGATCATCCCGGTAATTCTGGGGATTCTGCTGCACCGGAAACTAGGCAAAATAGCAGAGAAATACCGCAAACAAATGCGCTACTTCGACCAAACCATTATCCTGGTAATCGTCTACACATCTTTCAGCGAATCTTTTTCTCAGAACATGTTTGCCGGCTTTAAGGTCTGGAACGTGATCTTCCTGGGGCTCGGGCTGATGGTTTTTTTTCTGCTGGTGCTTTTTATTGTGAACCTGATCTCCAAAGCCCTGCATTTCAGCCGCGAAGATAAAATTACGGCCATGTTTTGCGGCTCTAAAAAATCGCTGGTGCACGGTACGGTTATGGCCAAAGTGCTTTTCGTAAATTCGGTAAATACCGGTATTATTCTGCTGCCCGTTATGCTTTACCACACGCTGCAAATGGTGGTAGCCAGCATATTGGCCAAGAAAATGGCAAGGGATGCAGAAGAGCGTGGAAGGACTGAAAAAGGGTAGGGATTTTTGGGGGAAAAGTAATGGATGCCTTGTGAAAGCGGAAATAAATTGTTGATGAAAACACCAACAACGGCAGAAAAGGTACCTGCAAACAAAAGTATAACTAAAAAACGCTATCCTTTTAAAGCAAAAAACTCACAAAATTCAAAAGTCCGTGAGTTTTAATTCATTTTCAAATCTTCAAAGCAATTACTCTTCCAAGGCTTCGAAAATTTCTTCCAGCTCATCGAAGGTTTTCAGGCCAGGGCGAATTTCGTCAGAACCCTGCATGCCGATGCCGAAAGGGTTTATTTCTTCCAGAATGTAGTCCAGGTTACTTTTTTCTACCCCGAAACCGATGATCACTTTGTAGCGATTCGCTATATCGCGTAGCAAACGGCAATTAGTGTCGTCGATGGTGGTAAAATCGGTGGAATAGATCAGGAAACCATTTACGTCAGAATGATAGAGTTCCAGCATTTCTACCAGTTCGGTTTCGATGGTATCTTTGTTGATGAAAACTTTCTGGATCACCGGTTTTTCGATCTTACGGATCTCGTCGATCAGGTAGGTTTTATTCAGCTGAATAAAATCCAGGTTCAGGTTGAAAGCTTTTTCGTTTATTTCCGTTACGCTGGCTTCATCAAATTCGCCCACCAGCTGAATGCCGGAAACCCAACCGGTTATCTCCTTAAAAGCAGCTTCGGTTATATGGTCGGCGTGGCTGGCGTCCAGGTTAAACCCCATCAGGTCGGCGCCCATGCCGGCGCAGTAGCGGGCATCGCTTAAATTGTTGATGCCATTTACAAGTACGGTAGTTTTCAGGGCCATTTCGATACGGTTTTAATTGTTGCTGAATGAATATTCAAAGTAAGCAGCTTTTTTTTGCTTCCGCTACTTTTTCCACTTAAAAGTATAGCGTATTAACATGAAATAAGCCGGAAATGGAAATTAAAGTGCCGTAAATTCGTTTGGTTATTTACCAGGTATGGCCGAGCAAAATTGCTATATTGAAAAGGCTTTGTTGTATCTTTGCAAATTAACCATTTTAAAGAGGGCTTTTAACCCTTATTTCGATTAAATGAGTACCAAAGGAAGAGTATTAGTAGCCATGAGCGGCGGTATAGACAGCTCCGTGGCGGCCGTAATGTTGCATGAGCAGGGTTACGAAGTGGTGGGTATGACCATGAAAACCTGGGACTACGCGTCTTCAGGGGGCAGCAAAAAAGAAACCGGCTGCTGCAGTTTAGATTCCATAAACGATGCGCGCAACATTGCCGTGCAACTCGGTTTCCCGCATTATATCATCGATATCCGCGAAGAATTCGGCGATTATGTGATCAACCATTTTACCGACGAATATTTAGCCGGCCGCACGCCCAACCCTTGCGTTTTGTGCAACACGCACATTAAATGGGATTCGCTTTTGCGCCGCGCCGATAAATTAGGCTGCGATTTTATTGCTACCGGTCATTACGCCAACGTGCGCGAAGAAAACGGTCGTTACGTAATTTCCAAAGGCTTAGACGAAAATAAAGATCAGAGTTACGCTCTTTGGGGAATTTCGCAGGAAAGTTTAGCCCGCACCATTTTCCCGCTGGGTAAATTACATAAGTCCGAGATCCGGGCGTTTGCTACCGAGCGCGGTTTCCACGAACTGGTGCAGAAACCGGAAAGCTACGAGATCTGCTTTATTCCCGATAACGATTACCGTGGTTTCCTGAAACGCCGGGTGCCGGAGCTTGCTGAACAAGTTGCCGGCGGCGAATTTGTGATGGAAGACGGCAAAGTGGTAGGCAAACACGAAGGCTATCCGTTCTACACCGTGGGCCAGCGGAAAGGTTTGGGCATTGCTTTGGGCTTCCCGGCCTTCGTTACACGCATCGAAAAGGAGACAAATCGCGTAATACTGGGCAACTACGACGATCTGGCGAAAAACGGAACGACCATCGGCAAGCTCAACATGGTAAAATACGCGGACTTACTCGATAAGCCAACCGCCACCGTTACCAAAGTGCGCTATAACGATCCCGGAACGGAAGCCATTATCGAACAGTTCGGCGATAAAATGAAAGTGCATTTCCTGAGCGGCGTGCACGCCATTGCACCGGGCCAGGCTGCGGTATTTTACGAAGGCAACGACGTAATTGGCGGTGGCTGGATCGAGACGAGTTACCACATTCAATAAGAAAAAACGCTATCTAATTTTATGAAAAAAGTCGGGTATTTGCTGGTGCTGGTTGCGGGGTTGTTTTACGGGTGCACCGAAACGGAAGAAATTAACGACTCGGTTACGGGTAAAGCCTATTACCCGCTCAGCATCGGCGATTACCGGATCTACAACGTTACGCACGTGCGTTTCGAGCAGGATTCTGTTTCCGATTCTACCACCTTTCAGTTACGCGAACGGGTAGATACTTTATTTACGAACCTGGCCGGCGAACCGACTTTTAAATTGATCCGCTCGATAAGAACCAAACCGGATGACTCGTGGCGCGACGATTCGGTGATCACAATAACTGTTTCGAGCAGCCAGTTGCGCCGGACTTCCGATAACCTGAGTTTGGTGAAAATGGTTTTTCCGGTAAGCGAAAATAAAACCTGGAACCCGAATGTATTCAACACACTGGAACCGGGCAATGCGCGTTATGTGAATGTGAACCAGCCTTACGCGGTAAACGGGCAGAATTTTCCGAATACGGCAACGGTACAAGTGAACGATTTTGTTTCGGTAATTAACAAAGATGTGCGCACCGAAGTGTATGCCGAAAATGTGGGCCTGATCTACAAAGATTACGAAGTGCTGCAATATTGCAACGATAACCAGATCTGCGATGTGGGTGTGGATTATATTCTCTTCGGGTACCGCCGCACTGAAACGCTGGAATCTTACGGGAAAACGGAATAATTATGAACAGACTTTTTACTGCATTTTTCCTACCGTTTTTTTTTATTTCGCTGCATTCGGCTTCGGCTCAGAACCATGATAAGCATTTTGTTTATTTTAAAGACAAAGCCAATTCGCCTTACAGTTTTTCCAAACCGGAACAATTTCTTTCTCAGGCCGCGCTGAAACGCCGCCAAAAGCAGAAAATAGCCTTAAACCAACGCGACCTGCCTGTAAACCCGATCTATGTAACTAGTTTAAAAGCTTTGGGCGTGGAAGTGCGTTATAAAAGCAAATGGCTGAACGGCGCGGTAATTGTCTGCGATTCTGCGAAGCTGATGCAGGTTTTAACTTTACCATTCGTAAAAAGCGGCCAGACCCTGAACCGGGAAATTCCCGGGAAAAGCGGCGAAGAACCTGATCCAATCGAGGAACTGATCCCTGTTTCGAACGTGCGGAAAACGGCTGACCCGGCCCAATACGGTGAGTCTTTTACGCAGGCCGAAATGATTGGAGCCACGCAAATGCACGATGCCGGTTTTCACGGCGAAGGCATGACGGTGGGGGTTTTCGATAACGGTTTTCCGGGCGTAGACCGTACCATGCCTTTTGCCCATCTGTATCAGAACAATCAGGTAAAAGGCGTTTATAATTTTGTTACCAATAACAGGAACGTGTATTCCCGCGGCGGCCACGGCACCTCTACGCTATCTAATATTGCCGCTTATCATCCGGGTAAATTCATTGGTACGGCTTATAAAGCTAACGTTTATTTGTTTGTAACGGAAGACGATAACGGCGAATACCCGATAGAAGAAGCGAACTGGCTCATTGCCGCCGAATTTGCCGACAGCGCCGGGGTAGACGTGATCAATTCTTCCTTAGGTTACAGCACTTTCGATGATTCCCGCTATAATTATACCTATGCCGATATGAATGGCAATACGACGATCGTAACGCGTGCAGCCGATTTTGCGGCAAGCACCGGTATGCTGGTCGTTTCTTCGGCGGGTAACGAAGGCAATGATCCCTGGCTTTACATTACCGCTCCCGCCGACGGCGATTCAGTTTTAACCGTTGGCGCGGTAGATGCTATGACCAATAAGGCGGGTTTCAGTTCTTTTGGCCCTGCTTCCGATGGCCGGATCAAGCCTAATCTGGCTGCTATGGGTGTGCAGGCTGCAGTCGTAAATTCTTTTGGAGATGTAGGGAAAAGCAACGGAACTTCTTTTTCCGGCCCCATCCTGGCGGGAATGGCAACCGCTTTCTGGCAGGCTAATCCGCACCTTACCAACATGCAGGTTATTCAGTATCTGCAGCGTTCAGCTACGCAGGCCAATAATCCGGATAATAATTTAGGGTACGGCATACCGAATTTTGCAAAAGCGCAGGAACTGGTTTCGAAAGATTTCGGGCTGGTAAATACGCTTACCCTTTTCCCGAACCCAACCAATGCGACTTTAATAAATCTTGGTTTTGAAGATCTGCCTTATGCCGGACCTGTAGACGTTAAAATATTTGACCGTACCGGCCGTTTGGTGGTTCAGCACACCTTGCAGCGTGAAATTGGCAAACGGATGGAATTTACCTTACCTTCCCACATGAAAGCCGGTTTATACATTGTGCAGGTAGCCTGGTCTGATAAGGTAGAAACCCTCAAGTTCATGAAATTGCCGTAATTTTAATTTATCCTTACTTTTGCCGCTGAAATTCATAGCGTTTTTAACAAAAATATTATGCCCCCAATTATTGCTCCCTCGGTTTTAGCTTCCGATTTTGCCAACCTGCAATCAGAAGCTGAAATGCTGAACCGCAGCCAGGCCGACTGGTTTCACATCGACATTATGGACGGCCGTTTTGTACCAAACCTTTCTTTTGGTTTGCCGGTGCAGGCTGCTATTAAAAAACACGCCCAGAAACCACTGGATGTACACTTAATGATCGTGGAGCCGCAGCTTTACATCGAAGATTTCCGCAAAGCCGGCGCCGATATTATTACCGTGCATTACGAAGCTTGTCCGCATTTACACCGCGTAATTCAGCAGATTAAACTTACGGGCGCCAAAGCAGGTGTTGCTTTAAATCCGCATACGCCTGTTAGCGTGCTGGAAGATATTATTGCTGATATAGACCTGGTTTGCTTAATGAGCGTTAACCCGGGTTTTGGGGGGCAGAAATTCATTGAGAATACCTATGCCAAGATCGAAAAACTGAAAGCACTGATCGTAAAGCACAATTCGCAGGCCCTGATCGAGATTGACGGCGGCGTAAACCAGGAAAATGCCCCGAAACTGATGAAAAGCGGTGCCGATGTATTGGTAGCCGGTTCATTTGTATTCACCGCCGCCGACCCGGAAAAGACCATTGCCGACCTGAAAAATATCGCGTATTAGTATTTACGTTAGCTGCATGCTGAGAAAGACCCTGGC
This sequence comes from Adhaeribacter terrigena, assembly GCF_016623615.1. GTDB lineage: Bacteria > Bacteroidota > Bacteroidia > Cytophagales > Hymenobacteraceae > Adhaeribacter_A > Adhaeribacter_A terrigena. The sequence goes on from NZ_JAEHFX010000003.1 coordinate 247,382, forward strand.
CGTTTTACTTTTTTTATTATTGAATCAAGTGGCCTGGGCGCAGCAGGCAACCTTAACCGGCACCGTTAAAACGGCCGAAGGCGGCGCGCTCGAATTAGCCGCAATTGCTTTAAAAGGCACTTCTTCGGGTACCCAAACCAATGCTCAGGGCCAGTTTCAATTAACCGTTCCGGGTGCAGAAAGCTTTACAGTTGTAATTCAGTACGTGGGGTTTAAAACCCAGGAACTGAAGCTGAAACTGCAGCCCGGCGAAACCCGCAACATTGTGGTGAACATGCAGCCGGACGTTAAAATGCTGAACAAAGTAGTGGTGCGGGGCCGCAGCGAAACCGATACCCGCGAAGAGGTCAGCATTATGAAACTCGATCCTCGCCTGAGCAGTACCTTGCCTTCGGCTTTCGGCGATTTTAATAAGATGCTGGTGGCTTTGCCGGGTGTCGTTTCCAATAACGAGCTCTCTTCTACCTATTCGGTGCGGGGCGGAAACTATGACGAGAACCTGGTTTACGTGAACGGGATCGAAATTTACCGGCCGTTTTTAGTTACCAGCGGGCAGCAGGAAGGCTTGAGTTTCATTAATCCGGAAATGGCGGGCAACGTGGAATTTTCTTCCGGCGGCTGGCAGCCCAAATACGGCGATAAGCTTTCCTCGGTGCTGAATATCCGCTACAAACAGCCCACCAAATTTGCCGGCTCTGTTACCGGTGGCTTAACCGGCGGCGCGGCGCACCTGGAAGCAGCTTCCAAAAATAAAAAGATCAATTACCTGTTCGGAGCCCGCCACAAAGATGCCCGCTACTTGTTTCACAGCCTGGAAGTGAACGGGGATTACAAGCCCGTTTTCTCCGATTTTCAGAGCTACGTTACTTTTAACTTCACCAAAGATAGCGTTTTAACGCCCGAAAAGCCGGCCCGCACTACGCTGGGAATTCTAACGGCTTTTGCCCGCAACCGCTACGAACTTAGCCCTACTTCTTCCGAAACCAGTTTTGGTACTGTAAACCGGGTAGTCCGGTTGCGGGTAGAATACGAAGGCCGGGAGCAGATGCAGTACGAAACCTACCAGGCCGGCCTGAATTTAACCCACCGTTTCACCGATTGGCTGACTTCTGAACTAATTCTATCCGGCGTAAGATCCGATGAACGCGAATTCCGCGATACCGAAGCTTTTTACCGTTTTTGCGACGTTAACACCGATCCTTCTTCGCCTGGGTTTAATGAATGCGTGCGTTCCCGCGATGTAGGCAGCCGTTACGATCATTCGCGGAACAGTTTACGGGCACTGATTGCTTCACTTGAAAACCGCAATATTTACCGATTAAATGCCCAAAACACCCTGCAATGGGGCCTGAAAGTGAGCCGCGAACAAATTGACGACAAACTTTCGGAATTCAATTTTATAGATTCTACCGATTATGTGGTGAACCGGAGCCTGCTGAAAACGGATATTGGATTGCAATCTTACCGGTACCAGGCTTACGCTCAGCATACCATCGAGCTCGATTCGCTGAAAACGCTTACCTACGGTCTGCGCGCCAGCTACTGGAATTTCAATAAAGAATTTACCATTACGCCGCGCGTTCAGTTTGCTTTTACGCCGGCCGGGAATCCGGACCTTTCTTATAAACTTGCTGCCGGGTTGTATTACCAGCCACCTTTTTACCGGGAGTTGCGCAATGCGCAGGGCGAACTAAACAAAAACCTGAAAGCGCAGCGTTCGGCCCACTTTATTGCCGGCACCGAATACCGTTTTCAGAAATGGAACCGGGCCTTTAAACTCACCGCCGAGGCTTACTACAAGCATTTAACGAACGTGGTGCCTTACGATGTAGAGAATGTGCGCCTGCGGTATTATGCCCTCAACAACGCCAAAGCCTACGCGGCCGGTTTTGATGTGCGGGTGAACGGGGAGTTTATAAAAGGCGCAGAATCCTGGTTCAGCCTGGGGGTGCTTACTACCAAAGAAGACATTGAAGGCGATAAACGGAATATCCTGGATGCTGAAGGCAACGTGACCGGGCAGGAGGAAATTGGTTACGTACGCCGCCCCAACGATCAGCGCATTACGCTGGGTGTTTTCTTCCAGGATCATTTACCCAACAACCCCACCATTAAAATGTACCTGAATATGCTTTTCGGCAGCGGATTGGCGTTCAGTTATCCGGGAAATCCGGGTGGCAGGGGCGTATTGCGCGGCAGAGCTTACGTGCGGCCGGATGTTGGTTTCTCGAAGCTTATTACCTTACGTGATGCCTCTGCTAAAAATAGTCCTTTCGAAAGCCTTTGGATAAGCCTGGAAATTCTGAACCTGGTTGCGGCCAATAATTTAGTAGGCTACAGCTTCGTGGAAGATATTAACGGCGTGAATTATGCCGTACCCAATTATCTTTCCGCCAGAACCGTGAACCTGCGTTTTATTGCGAGGTTTTAATTTAATGGTTAAATGGCTGCTGAATGGTTTAATGGCTTAACCATGGAATAATTAGGTTTTATGAAGCAATAACTTCATATCCATTAAAATAAAACCATAAAAAAACGCTATACTTTTCAGACCGAAAAGTATAGCGTTTTTTTATGCGAGTTAAGAAGCTACAATTGAAAACTCAGGTTAAAATTCATAATTCAACAATTCAGCCATTCAACAATTTAACCATTAAGCCATTCAGCTATTTAATCTTAATTCATTCGGATCCGCCAGTCTTTCAAAGCTAGTTCCAGGTCAGGGGCGAATTGTTTGAAGGTTTCTTCTTTTTCGCCCAGTTTAATGGCTTTTTTTACCAGGTTCACTGCTTCCTGATATTCGTTATGCTGGGCAAGTAATTGCGCTTTCAGCCAGTTATTGTAATAGTTATCGTCGATGGAGATCGATTTGTTGATCCATTGCAGGGCCAGCTCCGGCTCCTTGTTTTTCTGCAGCAGGTAATTAACTGCCTGCGCGTACAAACGCCAGTCGTTGGGTTTTGCTTCGGCCAGGGCCGCTTTAATGTTGGACAGCGCTTTCTGATCAACTTCTACTTCTATATGGATCGGGATGCGGATCTTTTCCCAGTTCAGGTTCAGGGTGCCGGAATTGGCTTTAATATCGGTGAAAGAAAAGAAGAGCGTTTCGTGAAAGTCGTCTTGGATGGCTTGTACCGGAACGCGTAAAACGTCATCTTCGGTTTTATAATCGAAAGCACCCCACTGATTCAGCCTTTTATTGAAAATGATGGTCCAGTTATCGTGCGATTCCGGAATGGTAAACAGGGAATACGTGCCGGCGGCCAGTTTTTCGCCCTGCACCACTACATCGTCAGAAAAGGTTACCATGGTAGCCTCGTTTGCGCCGGTCCGCCAAACCTTGCCATAAGGCACGAGTTTGCCCCAGATCTCACGGTTTTTAACGCCGGGGGTATAGTAATTAACTTTAATTTCAGTAAGGCCGATGGTTTGGCTAACCATTGCTTTGGGGCTGGCCAGCGGTAGGTTTAGTTCCTGTGCCTGAGCCATAAAAGTAAAAAAGTGAAAACAGGTGAGTAGAAGCAGAAGTTTCAGTTTCATATTTTAAAAAAATCAGGTATGTTCGGGTAAAACAGCTTACGCAGGAAAATGATTTCAGTAGGAAGCGAAACGCTATAAAAAAGTGTGCCAAAACCCGTGAAAATTAGGATTTAAGCACTTTTTTTCTTTTTGCCGGTTGGCCATAAGGGAAATACATTTTCAGTTTCTTAGAACAGGAAATGCCTCCAGGGTTTAATCCAAGGTCGTTTTGCGGCACGCGCGCGTTCAGTTTCTCAAAATAAGCTATCCAGAGCGGCATTATTTCATTGGTGCCGGGCGTGGCATAAGTCATCGGGAAAAGCGGAAAAATTTCCTGCTGGTTATTGGCGCTTTTGAAAATTTCGTACACCAGCTCCGAGCAATAATAAGCATCGTTGTTCAGGGCGAAAACATCGTCGTAAGGTTTTTTAAGCAGTTTTTCGCCTTCGGTTAAAGCTTTTGGCACCAGTTTCTGATATGGTTTGCGGAGGCGGCCAACGGCAACTTTGGGTTTTTTATCGGTATCGAGCTGGCGGTTCAGGAATTTTTCGAGCGGCGTATAATGCACATCCGGGCCAATGGCTTCCAGCACTAGCACTTCGCCGTTGGGCTGAATTTTTACAATGCCTACGTGCGAAAAATCAGCATTTTTATAGCCGGTCGTTACACTTTCAATGGCCTCGCACATGTCGCCGCAATCCAGATCCTGGAAAAGCAGATCGCCGTTTTTGAGTTTAAAGACCTGCTGCGCCGAAGCCGGAAAAAACGGTAGGCAAAGCAAGGTAAAAAGTAAGAAGCGGAACTGCATATTGCTGGATAGATAAATTTTAGATCGCTACAAAGATAAAGTTTACGCACCGCCGAAACAAAACCCCGGGTTTTTCCTTTCCAAACCATAGCGTTTTGGCCGGAAATTTTTCAGGTAAGAACGACGGAATAATGGAATTGAAAACCTAAGCACGGAAAGTAGCACCCATGAAAAACGCTATGGTTTTGGCGTCTGAAACTCAATCCGGTGCAATTTTCGCAAACCTAAACTCCTCAGCACCATTTACCTGAAGGCCGGAAGCAAGATTTTTTGGTTTAAATTTCAGACTTCCCTTAAAATAGCCGTATAAGGGGAAAAACTGATTTCCGAATTCACGAATACTGTTTGCCGTGCTCGATATAAAACTGCTGAACAAACTTCAGATCCTGACACAACCCGACGATTCTACCTGCGGGCCGACCAGCTTGCACGCCGTTTATCAATATTACCAGGATCAGATCTCGCTGGACGATGTGATAAATGAGGTTTCTTTCCTGGAAGAAGGCGGCACCCTGGCCGTATTACTGGCCTGCCACGCCCTGAAACGCGGTTATAAAGCTAAAATCTATTCTTATAACCTACACGTTTTCGACCCGACCTGGTTTCGGGTTACGAACGATAAAATTATCCGGAACCTGGAAGAACAGCTGCTTTACAAACCCGATCCGAAACTGCAGATGGCTTCCAAAGCTTACATCGAATTTCTGAAACTGGGCGGTGAGCTCAAATGTGATGACCTGACGGCCGAATTGCTGGATAGTTATTTTTCGAAAGGCCAGCCCATTTTAACCGGATTGAGCGCTACGTATTTATACAACTGCGCCCGCGAACGGACCAACGAACGCGACGAGGCCATTTACGACGATGTTCGGGGCGAACCGTTGGGCCATTTTGTGGTGCTTTGCGGCTTTACGCCCGAACGCGACAAAGTAATTGTAGCCGATCCCTATCAGGAAAACCCGTTTTTCCGGAATAACTATTACCAGGTAAAAACCACGCGCCTGATCAATTCCATTATGCTGGGCATGGTTACTTACGATGCCAATCTGCTCATTATCGAGCCGAAAGTTATTGGCGATGATAACAACTCAGTTTTAGAACCCGAAACGTTTACCCAATCATATTCCTCTTAAATGCGCAAAATTGTAATCGTTAATAATCTTAAAGACTGGGATTTTAACATAGACGAAGTAGAAGTAGTAGCTGCGCAAGCATACCTTACCGAGCCCATATACACCGAAATTAAGAACGCCCGCATTTTCAACCTTTGCCGTTCGTATAAATACCAGAGTACCGGTTATTATGTATCGCTTTTGGCCGAAGCCCGCGGCCACCGCGCCATTCCGAACGTAACCACCATACAAGATCTGAAAAGCCAGACCATTGTACGGAGCATCACCAACGAACTGGACGAACTGATCCAGAAAAGTCTGCACGATATTAAAAGCCGGGTTTTTACGCTCAGCATTTATTTCGGGCAGAACGTGGCCAAAAAATACGAGAAACTGAGCAAGCAATTGCACGATCTTTTCCAGGCGCCTTTGCTGCGGGCCGAATTCGTTTTTAATAAAGAATGGATCCTGCATAATATTTCGCCTATTCCGCTGAACGAAGTGCCCGAAAGCCACCACCGCTACCTGAAAGATTTTGCGAAAGCCTATTTTGCGCGCCACCGTTTTACGGGCGCCAAACCAAAAACGAAATGCTACGACCTGGCCATTTTAACCAATCCGCTGGAAAGTGATCCGCCCAGCAACCGCAAAGCTATTCAGCAGTTTATTGAAGCGGGCCAGAGCCTGGGCTTTTCCTGTGAGCTCATCACCAAAGACGATTACAAACGCCTGTCGGAATTCGATGCGCTTTTCATTCGCGAAACCACTTCGGTAAACCACCATACGTACCGTTTTGCCCGCCGCGCGCACGCCGAAGGGCTGGTGGTGATCGATGATCCGGTTTCGATCCTGCGCTGCACGAACAAGGTTTATTTAGCTGAACTGCTTTCCAAAGCGCGGGTACCCATTCCCAAAACCATGATCATTCACAAAGAAAACCGCGACCAGGTAATAACCGAACTCGGCTTGCCGGTGGTACTCAAAAGGCCGGACAGTTCTTTTTCGCAGGGCGTGGTAAAAGTAACCGACGAGGCGGGCCTGAAAAAAGAACTCGACCACATGCTCGAGCTTTCGGACCTGGTGATCGGGCAGGTTTTTATGCCTACGGATTTTGACTGGCGCGTGGGAATTCTGGATAAGCAACCGCTTTACGCCTGCAAATATTACATGGCCAAAGACCATTGGCAGATCTATAACTGGGAGGGCAAGAAAAGTGAAGTTTCCGGCAACGCCGAGACCTTTCCGATCGGGGAGGTTCCTTTCCACGTGATGCATACGGCCCTGAAAGCGGCCAACCTGATCGGTGACGGTTTGTATGGCGTAGACCTGAAGGAAATAAACGGTCAGGCTTACGTAATTGAAGTGAACGATAACCCTAGCATCGATCATGGGTACGAAGATCTGTTATTGAAAAAAGATCTTTACCTGAGCATCATGAAATCAATTAAAAGAAGGATCGAAATTCAAAAGAATATTCCCAATGAGCAAGCCTCGTAAACCGCTGCATTTATTTGAAGCCTACGGCGTGGAAATGGAATACATGATCGTGAAAAACGACACGCTGGAAATTCTGCCCATTACCGATAAAGTGATCTACGATGTAGCCGGCCAATTCGACTCGGATGTGGAGCTCGGGGATATGGCCTGGAGCAATGAACTGGTGCTTCACGTGATCGAATTAAAAACCAACGGCCCCGCCGTATCGCTGGAAGGTTTATCCGGAAAATTCCAGGTGCAGGTAGCACACATCAATCAGCTGCTAGAAAAATATAACGCCCGTTTACTGGGCAGCGGTGCGCACCCGTTCATGGATCCGTTCCGGGAAATGTGTTTGTGGCCGCACGATTACAACCAGATCTACGAAGCTTATAATAAGATCTTCGATTGCCGCGGACACGGCTGGGCTAATTTGCAAAGCACGCATCTGAACCTGCCGTTTGCCAACGACGACGAATTCGGTAAGCTGCACGCCGCCATCCGGGTTTTACTACCCCTTATTCCGGCTCTGAGTGCATCTTCGCCTATTCTGGATAACCGGGTTTCGGGGTTTGCCGATACGCGCCTGGAAGTGTACCAGAGCAACCAGAAACAGATCCCGAGCATTGCCGGTAAAGTTATTCCGGAACGGGTTTTCAGCAAGGCAGAATACGAACAGAAGATCTTTAAAAGAATCTATGCCGATATTGCGCCTTACGACGAAGACGAAATTCTGCGCGACCAGTTCCTCAATTCCCGCGGCGCCATCGCGCGTTTCGACCGCGGTGCGATCGAGATCCGGATCATCGATATACAGGAATGCCCGCAGGCCGATATTGCCGTTCTGAACGCCGTGGTAGAGACGCTGAAAAAACTGGTTGCTGAAAAATGGACTTCGCTGGAGGAACAGAAAAAGTGGCACGAAAACGACCTGGCCGAAATTTTCTGGAACGTGGTAAAGCACGGGCAACAAGCTGAAATAAGAAACGCCGGTTATCTGCAGTTATTCGGGTATGACAAAGCCGGAAGCTGCACGGCTTCGGAATTATGGCAACACCTGTACGATTCCGTTTTAGTTTCCACCATTACTGATGAAAACACGAAAGCCGCTTTAACTTTTATCCTCCAAAACGATACCCTTTCGGCCCGAATTGTAAAAGCTTTAAAGGGAAATGCCTCGGCGGAAAATATTAAAAACGTGTATGCGCAATTAACCGATTGCCTGAAAAACGGGAAGCAGTTTTTAGCTTAAAAAGGATAGCGTTTTGAATAAAGGAAAATCTTTAAACCTCACCGGTGTTTCAAAGCCGGTGAGGTTTTTCTACTTCAAAAATTAATTGCAATGCAAAAGATCCTGATCACCTGCGAGCACGGCGGACGCGAAATTCCGGAAAAATACGGACCTTATTTTCAGGCGCACCAGCCACTGCTGGAAACGCACCGCGGCTGGGATATTGGAGCACTGGAACTTTATAAAAAACTGGTGGCCGCGGGCGCTGATGCTTCCTTTTTCTCGGAAACCAGCCGCCTGCTGGTAGAGTTAAACCGGTCGCTGCATCACCCCAATTTGTTCTCGGACATTACCCGCCAGACGGCCGAAGTAGAGCGGGAGGCCATTCTGGAAGCGCATTATCATCCGTACCGGAAGCAGGTTGAAAACGCCATTCAGACTTTTATTTCCCAAAAACATAGCGTTTTGCATTTGTCGGTGCATTCGTTTACGCCGGAGCTGAACGGAGAGATCCGAAACGCCGATATTGGCCTGCTTTACGACCCACAACGGAACACAGAAAAGGAATTTTGTGCCCGCTGGAAACAGGAATTTGAGAAGTTGGATACGGGTTTAAAAGTCCGCTTTAATTATCCGTACCGCGGCACAGCCGATGGCTTTACTACGCATTTGCGCAAGCTGTTTCCGGATGAAAAATACGGCGGAATTGAGCTGGAAGTAAATCAGAAATTTCCGCAAGGCGATAAAAAAAATTGGGAAAAAGTACAGCAAATTATCATGCAAAGTTTTTATGCAGCCGTAAAATAATATTTACGAATTAGAATGCTTTATCACAATTCAGGATTCTTAATTCTTAAGTCCTAATTAAAGTTGCCATGTGCCGATTTGTAGCCTACATCGGGAAGCCGATCATGATGTATGATCTGCTTTTCAAGCCGAAGAACTCGCTTATAAACCAAAGCGTAAAAGCGCACGAAGCCGAAGAACCTTTGAACGGCGACGGGTTTGGTATAGGTTGGTATACGCCGGAAGCCAATGATATGCCAGGGCTTTTTGTTTCGGTACGACCTGCCTGGAACGACCGGAATTTAAAATACATCGCGCCCAAAATCGTTTCCGATTGCATGTTTGCGCACGTGCGCGCCGCTTCCATTTCACCCGTAAACGAACTGAATTGTCACCCGTTTCATTACGGAAATTACCTGTTCATGCATAATGGCGACATTGAAGGGTTTCCTAAAATAAAGCGGGAAATGGTGCGGCACCTGCCCGAAAATATTTACGCCAACATAGAAGGACTTACCGATTCGGAGCATTTGTTCGCTTTATTTCTGCACCAGCTGGAAAAACAACGTTCCAAAGACCTGCCCACTAAAATTGCGAACGCGCTGGAAGATGCCATTGTAGATGTGGAAGAAATTAAAGCGCGTTTGAAAGTAAAAGAACCCAGTTATATAAATGTCTGCGTAACCGACGGCGATACCATTGTGGCGGTAAGGTATGTTTCTGATCTCAGCCTGGAGGCTCCTACGTTGTATTATTCAGAAGGCGCGGCTTATACCTGTGAAAACGGTATCTGCCGGATGAAAAAAAGTAAAAACGATTTCGATAAAGCGGTACTGATCGTGTCGGAAAAATTAACGCGTTACCGTTCCGACTGGCACGAAATTCCGGTAAATCACATGGTTACGGTTAACCGGAAACTGGAAGTGAACGTTTCGGTTATTCAACGCACGCTGAATACTGCCGCCGGTTTTTAAAGCATAATTAATGGTTATTAACCTGGAGAAATTCAGCTGCCTTATTTTCTTTTTTTCTTTTCTTTTGCCAGAAATAGTCGGCGCAGAAAACGGTGGCAAAAACGAGTAAAAACCACACCGGTTCCTTAAAACGGGCACAACCAATTGGGCCGGGTGCGGCAGCCATGTAACCCATAAGCAGTACTGCAAAAATTCTGAGAGCGAGGTTCTGTTTCCGGAGGAAAAACGCCCAGAAAGCAAATGCCAGCGCCGTAATTACATTCGCGGCAAAGATCAAAGCCATATAAATGGTAAGGCCCAACGGAATTTTGGAGAAATAATTGAAAATGCCGGAAAATCCGTGTTCACGCACTTCGTTAAAGAATCCGAATTCGGTTTTGGTTTGCAAAGGCGGCAGAAAATTAACCAAATCGTAACGCCCCGGATCAAGAAAGAAATTGATCGCGCCGCGGAAATGCAGCCATGCATAAAGCCCGATATTTGCTTTGATAATGGCGTAACTTTCCTTTTCAATATGCTTTAAACGTGCTTCCAGGTTGGCATAATCGGCATCGGTCTGGTTAATTTTTTTTACGATGGCTTTGGCCGAATCGATTCCGTGCAGGTGCGTGAGCAAAGTTTGGGTGTTGTAATCGGAGAGGTTGTAGGTTTTTATGGAAGTATAATGGAAATAACCTGTAACCTGCTGGTTGTAAAAACACAATGCTGCAATGGTAAACGGCATAATAAGGCTTTGCAGCAGCAGTATTTTCTGGCGGTTTTTCCAGACCAGATAAGCCATAAAAAGCAGGTTTGGCAGCCAGAAATAAACCAGCACGGGTTTGGTTAATACCGAGAAAGCCAGCAAAATATTATAAAGCAGCATCCACCGCGGGTTCGGGGTTTGCAGGTATTTTACCAGGCAGAAAAATGCCCAGAATAAACCGGTTTCAAACACCAGCTCGCTCATCACCATGTTGGTATAAACCAAACGGGTAGGGAATAGGAGCATGGCAAAAAAGAGAATTCCGTGCAGGTAATTTTTCGGGAGTTTTACATCTTTCATCAGCCAGACTAAACCGGTAAAATTGATGAAAGCCAGCGCATTCTGGAAAAGCAAAATGGCAAAATGCGAAGAGGAAACCTGCTGGATCAGATAGATGAGATACCCGTAAACCGGCGTCCGGAGCGTCCACATCTGGAGGATAAAGGGCTGTTGCCATTTCCAGGAATAGAGGCTGCCGTGGTTTTTAATGTTTTCGGCCTGGTATAAATATTCCTGCGAGTCGGTGAGATACAGGCTTTTGTAATGCAGCGCCAAACCAAAAAACAGGATCTGCAAAACCAGGGCGCCCAGCAGAACAGGATAATGTTGCTTTAGAAAATTACGGAATTCCATGCCCGAAAATAAACAATATCCGCAAGTAAAGGGCAAAATAAAACCGGAAGCTTATTCAAACTTCCGGTTTTGCAATTACTTTTCAGGTTCAAAACGCTACCGTTTTTTACTTAAAAAGTCTTAAGTCTTAAATCCTGATACCTGGGTCTGTTAGTGATGATGACCACCGGCACCGTGTACGTGGCCATGCGAAATTTCTTCTGCAGTAGCTTCGCGCACTTCTTCTACCGTTCCTTCGAAGAACATAGCCATACCGGCTAACGGGTGGTTGAAGTTCATTTTTACTTCGGTTTCGCCAATTGCTTCTACTTTGCCTTGCAGCTGGTTTCCTTCAGCATCAGACATGGGCAGGAAGTTGCCAACCTGCAGCATTTCGTCGTCAATTTTGCCATCTACTTCAAAAACTGCTTTCGGAATAGAAACGATCGCATTTTCGTCCGGATGGCCGTAACCTTCTTCGGCTTCGAGTTTAAATTTAAAGCTTTCGCCTTGTTCTTTTCCTTTCAGGTACTCTTCAAATTTATCGGGCAAGCCGCCGGCGCCAAACAAAAACACCATCGGATGCTCTTTTTCGGCCGTTTCCACTAATACGTGTTCGCCGGTTTCGTCTTGTACTTTAAGCTCGTAGGTGAGCGAAACCACGGTGTTCTCGCTGATCTTCATAATTAGGTCGTTTTTTTCAAAGGTAGGGGCTTAATTAATAATTAAAAATTAATAATTAAGAATTTTAGATTTGGTAAACGGAATTTTCGGGATTTGGATTTATTGATTTGAAAATTAAAAAAAAAGGAAATGAAGGATTTTATTAACGTGCTCAATAATTTCATATTTCCGGTCATTCCGAGCGAAGTCGAGGAAACTAACGCGTACCGTTTCTGCATTAAAGCAAATCAAAAATCTGAATATTAGAAATTTGAGCGACTAACCGATAAATTCCCCTGTAATTCCCCATAAGTTTCTTCGACTTCGCTCGGAATGACGCAAAAAACTAATCACTAATCACTATTCACTAATAAACTCCCACGCACTTTTATAAGCGCCGATGTCTTCGGTATATTCCACGAATTCCTTGTAGAACGGGTCGTAGGTTAAAGTCGCACTGTCGCCGATGATCACGAGTTTTTTGCGGGCGCGGGTCATGCCTACGTTCATGCGGCGGATATCAGCCAGGAAACCAATTTCGCCGCGGTCGTTGCTGCGCACCATGCTTATGTAAATAATGTCGCGTTCCTGACCCTGAAAACTATCTACGGTGCCAATGGAAAGCAATTTTTTTGTAACCAATTCCTGTAATTGCAGGATCTGTTCGATCTCATCTTTCAGGTAATTGATCTGCGCGCGGTACGGGGAAATAATGCCGATTTTCAGCGGATTTTCCATACCGTTTTCAGCTTCATTTGCCGGAAATTGTTCGAGCAGGATCTGCAAATGTTTGATCAGCAGATCGGCTTCTTCGGGGTTAGCCACGCTGCTGGTTTCGGAAAATGCCTGTTCGTTATAACCGCAGCCGGCCGTATCTACATATTCTACCGCAAAGCCTTCGGTGAAAGCCGGGTTAAAATGGTGCAGATCCGAAAAATGTACCGACTCATGCGCCTGTAATTCCCCGCCGTAGAATTGCCGGTTCGAGAAATTCATGATCTGGTGGTGCATGCGGTACTGCGTTTTCAGCATCACGGCTACATCGGGTTGGCGCGCAATGCATTTTTCGAACAGCGTTTTGCTTAAACCCAGCCGCTCGGCTTTTTCCGATTTTACGGTTGGAGGCAACTGAAAATGATCGCCGGCTAAAACCACGCGGCTTGCGCGCGTTACCGGGATCCAGCAGCCCGGTTCAAGGGCCTGCGCTGCTTCGTCTATAAAAACGGTATCGTAGGTCAAGTGCCGGATCACGCGGTTAGCCGAACCAACCAGGGTACAGGTAATTACCTGCACCCGGCTTAAAAGATCGTCGGTAATGTAACGCTCAATTTCGTCGGCTTCCTGCAGCATCATTTTGCTTTCTTCCTTCAGCAAACGGCGCTGTTCGCGTTCCTCCCAGCCAAATTTGCGCTTGTGCTGAAAAGCCATGCCCTTGTATTCTTCGGCGTTCCGGCGGAGCAATTTTAAATGCTTGTAATCGCGGTGGTTCATGATCTGCGCATCCAAAGTATGCTGCAAAAGCATTTCCGAAACCCGCGAAGGGTGGCCGATGCGGATCACGTTTACGCCCTGCTCGGCAATTTTTTCGGTTAAAAGATCTACGGCCGTATTACTGGGCGCACAAACCAGCAGCCGTTTTTCGGTTTCTAAAGTGCGTAAAACGGCCTGTACCAACGTAGTGGTTTTTCCGGTCCCCGGCGGGCCGTGAATGATGGCTACGTCTTTGGCGGCTTCAATATTTTTTACGGCTTCGTTCTGCGAATCATTCAATTGCGGAATGGGGCGGAAGGGAAGGTTTGCTTTGAAAGATGCCGGCTGCGCACCATAAAGCACATCGCGTAAATGCGCCAGTTTCGTGCCTTCAGTTTCAATGGTTTTCTTCAGCGCAAATTCCATCTCCTTGTAACTCATTTCATCGAAGGTCAGGTCGATGCCGAGTTTGCCTTCATAGATCCAGTCGGGGAGGTCTTCTTTGTTGGTGGCCAGCGTAAGTTTATTGCGCTTCAGCGTCATGATCACGCCGTTGAGCTGGAAATTATTGTGGCCCTGATCGTTGTGCGAATTCGTAAAAATGGAAGCGGCTTTACCGGTCTGGAATAAATGCAGCTGGTCGCGGCCACCCTGGCGTTCAATTTCTACCACCGTTTTGCCGCCGAAACCAATTTCGGTTTTGGTGATCGTGATGGGGTACCAGCACAAGCCCATTTTCTTGCGTTCGGCGATCGGTGATTTGGCGCTTTTAAGTTTATATTGTTCCAGGTCTTCCTGCTGCTCCATTTTGAGCAGGACCTGTACCTGGCTTAATTCTTCTTGTACGGTCATTTAATCTGATGCAAAGTATCGCAGGTGCGCGAATGGATTATTAGTTTTAAGATAAAAAACGATACGGTTTCCGGGTATAAAAGTAAGGTTTATTTTTCTGGCCTGGCTGACATTTCAGGGTTTTCAACCTTAAAATATCTGCTTAACTTGCAACGCTTTGTTAATATTACAGGTGTGAAATCGAAACTCATTATAGTTATTTTTGCTTTTGTAGCCTTCGCGGTGGTACTATCCCGGGGCATTAAAGCAGATGACGTGTTAAGCTGGGATAAATCGGGTTATTATCTTTATCTGCCAGCAACCATTATTTACCAGGATCTTACAGATTACCAGTTTTACCGCACCAAAGGCAAGGAAAATAATTTAACGGGCGGCGAAGAAAACTACGGGTTAAGAAAACTTCCGAACGGAAAATCGCTCAATAAATATCCGGTTGGCGTTGCTGTTATGCAATTACCATTTTTTCTGATTGCCCATGGCTACGCTTCGGGTTCGCCAGATTACTTAGCCGACGGTTATGTTTATCCCTATATTGTGGCCGTAGTGGTCAGTAATATCTTTTGGGTGGTTGCGGGCCTGATCTTTTTGCGAAGCTTTCTTCGCATTTATTTTCCTGAAAATGCCGTATTCCTAACGCTGCTGGCAATTGCCTTCGGAACGAATCTTTATTACTACACGGCTTATGATCAGGGCATGAGTCACCCGTATTCCTTTTTTTTGTTTGCGGCCGTGCTTTGGTTAACCGAAAAATATTACAACAACTTTAAATTACGGCATCTGCTTTTGTTAGGGCTCACGCTTGGCCTGATCACTATAACCCGGCCGGTAAATCTGCTGGTTATTTTAATTCCGCTTTTCTGGAAGGTGCATGATTTGGAAAGCCTGAAAGCCCGATTTCTTTTTCTTTTAAATAACAGCCGGAAAATCCTCTTAGCGGGCTTTTTGTTCTTCCTGGTTATATGCATTCAGCTTAGTTACTGGAAATTTGTAACCGGGAACTGGATCTACTACTCCTACGAAAATGAAAGATTCCTTTTCAACGATCCGGAAATAATAAACGGCTTGTTCAGTTACAAAAAAGGCTGGTTCATTTATACCCCGATCGCCTTTCTGAG
This sequence comes from Adhaeribacter terrigena, assembly GCF_016623615.1. Taxonomy (GTDB): domain Bacteria; phylum Bacteroidota; class Bacteroidia; order Cytophagales; family Hymenobacteraceae; genus Adhaeribacter_A; species Adhaeribacter_A terrigena. Next base: position 262,745 of record NZ_JAEHFX010000003.1, read on the forward strand.
CTTCATTGGTTTGATCTTTTTATGGAAGCAGTACCCGAAGTTTATTCCGGCGCTAGTCTTGTTTTTCAGCCTGATGATCTACGTGGTATTCTGCTGGTCGATGTGGTTTTATGGCGGAAGTTTTGGTTGCCGACCCCTGATCGAAACACTGCCATTCGTGGCAATTCCGCTTGCGGCAGTTTGTTGCTATGCTTTCTGGGTTCGAAATTATTTTATAAAAATTTCCCTGGTCACGCTAATCGTTTTGCTGGTAGGGCTCAATTTATTCCAGAGTTACCAGTATTCGATCAACATTATTCACTGGGATTCCATGACGAAAGAATATTATTGGAGAGTTTTTGGCAAGCAGGAAATAAACCACGAAGAATTGAAACAATACCTGAGAAACTAACCAAAAGCCTTTCTTAAGAATACCATAGGATCGACAAAATTCAGCCGTACAGTTTTTTGTTTTCCTTTTTACCCGGCAAACTTCTTGCCGCAGCTTTCGCATTTAAAAACCTGGGTTCCGGCAAAGTAAATCTTCTGCCAGAACGGTAGGGTTTTAACTTTCAAAACTGCTTCTGAGCGGCACCCCGGGCATTTTAGCATCAGCCGGGCAACCGCCACTTCATGCCTGAATTTTTCGGCAATTCCGGTGGCAGTTTCCTGATTTTCTTCCGCTACCAAAAGTTGAAAGAACTGGCCTTCGCCAAAGGGAATGGAAGGCGGGCCGCAGCTTTTAACCAAAGCAGGAATGCCGGCTTCCTCCAGGTCGTTAAAAAGCAAAATGCCTTCCTCATAACTTAAATAGGAGGCTGCACAAACAAGTTTACTTTCCATGTTTCCGGTTTAGTTTTCCGCGCAGCCGGATGATGTAGAGCAGTAAAAACAAGGCCACCAGCGTAGCAAAAACCGTGATCATATCGTGTTCGGTTTTGGCGGCTTTCACATCCTTTACCCGGTCTTCCAGTTCGGCAATTTTTCTCAAACGCTGCTGGTCGCGGGTTTCCAGGTTGGCAACCTGGCGTTTCAGTTCGAAGATATTGTCCGAAATATTGCGCGTATCGGCTTTGCGTTCGGTCTGCAATTTTTCAGTTTTCACCGTCAGGTCGGCGTTGCGTTTTACGTAGCTGGCCTGCACGTTATTAATAATTTCGGTGTCTTTCTGAATGATTGCCTTCAGGTTATCGATGATCTTCATCAGATCCTTTTTCGATTTTTTGCCCCAGAAATTGCTGTTCTGCGCATTCAGGTAATTGTATTCTTTTATTAATTCCTGGCGTTCAATGATCAGGCGCTGGTACTCGTCGTTCTGCGCAAAAGCAAAAAAACAAACTAAAAACAGGCAGCAAAAGCTGGTAAATTTCTTCATAAAAAGGCTATGCTTTGGCGACTAAAAAGTCGGGTAAGGATTTAATTTCCGAAGTTAATTAAAATAATGAACGCATACGGTTAAGGAACCAATTCGCGTTGCAACTCGGGAGTTTTTTCCTTCAAAACCATACCGTTTTTCTTCTGTTTTGCCGGTTTATAGAAATACAAGAGCAGTACCGGCAGTAAAAATATTTCGGCGGCAATGCCAAAGATCAGGGTTAAGCCAATAAGCAAACCCGTGTAAAACGTGCCATCGAAACTTGAAAAAAGCAAGGTAAAAAAGCCGCAGACCAGGATGCCGGAATTAATGATAATGGCTTTGCCGGCGTGTTTAAACGTGTAGCGAACTGCTTTGAAAACCGATGGTTCCTTGAGCGTAACCAGCTTGAATTTGCTTACAAAGTGAATGGTATCATCAATGGCAATGCCGAAAGCAATGGTGAAAATGATGGAAGTGGAAACTTTCATGTTGATGCCGAAAAGCCCCATTACGGCTCCGATCATCAGAATCGGGATCAGGTTTGGGATAATGGTAATAATGGCCATGCGGAAGCTGCGGAATAAACCCAGCGCGATCAGCACCACGATCAGGATATCGGTTCCCATTCCCAGCATCATATTGGTAGTCAGGTCTTCGCCGTTTTTATCCATCAGCAAAGCGGTGCCGGTAAGCCTGGTCTGCAGCAATTCAGGGTCGGTATTTTTAGCCATGAATGCGTTTAATTCGGCATTCATGATCTTCGCCTTGGCGCTGCCTACGTCGGGCATTTTTCCGGTGAGCCGCCCGCTTTTTCCATCTTCGGCGATCAGCGCTTTCAGGTCATCTTTTTTTGCCAGTAATTTTAGTTTGGAAGTAAGGCGTTGGAGTTGTTTTTCAGTTTCCGGAAGTTTAAAATAAGCGTTGCCGCCGCCGTTAAAACTCCGGTTCAGGGCTTTTACCACCGTTACCGGCGAAGTCATAAAATTAAGGCCGTAAGTTTGGCTTAAATACGTTTCTATTTCTTCGGTTTCGCGCAGCGTTTCCAGGTCGTAAAGCGTTTTTCCGGGCGCCGCTTCCAAGTGCATTTCAAACGGACGAACGCCCGCAAATTTTTCTTCGAAATAAAAGAAATCCTGCTTCACCGGGTCATCGTCCGAAAGGTCTTCCAGGAACGTGGAATTAATGGTAATGCGCGAAATTAAAGCTACTGAAATAAGCACAAAACCCGCCGAAACGTACAGGATCAACCGTCGGCGCAGCACCACTTTCCGGAACAGATTTCCCAAAATATCGAACCAGCTGCGGCCGCTCTTGGAAGGGCGGTGCATCTTTGGTTTATCGAGCAGAATCATCATGGCCGGCAAGAGCGAGTAAGCCAGCACGAACGTAAGCAAAACCGAAGTTCCGGTATACAAACCAAAATTACTGATCGGCCCGATGGGCGAGGTTACCAACGAGAAAAAGCCAACCGAAGTGGTAATGGAAGTTAACAGCGAAGCAAAACCGGATTCTTTTAAGGTAATTTTTATGGCCTGCATTTTTGGTGTGCCGAAGTCAATTTCGGTTACGTAACGCGTTAAAATATGCATCACGTCGCTCATGCCCACCACAAACATCATGGTTGGTAATAGCACCGTCATAAGATCAATGGAAGCGCCGAAAAATTTCATGATCGCCAGCGCCCAGATAATGGCAAACAACACCACGATAAGCGGCAAAGCCACGCCCCACCAGGTGCGGAAAGTAAGCCATAAAACCACCACCAGCAACACAATGGCCGCCGACATAAAAATAGCCAGTTCTTCCTGCATCCGGTCCACGAAGATCGATTCGGCCACCGCTTTTCCGGCCACGTGCGTTTCGGTAAGTTTCAGGCGCTGCATTTCGGCATGCACGTTTTGCATCAGGGTATCGGCGGGTAGTTTGAGCAGGTTCGGCGTCGTTTTCAAAGCAATGGAAACGGATTTGCCATCTTGCGAGAAAAAGCTGTTCACTAAACCCGGCGTCTGGAAGATCAGGGCAGAATCGGTTTTCAGTTTTTCCGGTTCGTAAGGGTGCAGATACGGAATTTCGAAAACGCCGAAGCTTTCTATTACCGGATTTTTAAGCGTAGTGGGTGATACCACTTCTACGATGTGCCGCTGCTTTTTCAGGAATTGGGAAAGGGTATCGATCCTGGCTAAAAAAGTCGGCTCGAAAACCGATCCCGGCGCATCGATTCCGAGCAGAATATAGTCGTTGTCGTTACCAAACTGGCCACGGTATTCGTTGTAATACGCCAGATCCGGGTCGCCCTCGGGAAAGAAGTGGTCGAAATCGTAATCGAACTGCAACTGGGAGGCGTGGTAGGCGTTAAAACCGGTTATGGCCAGAACGAAGGCAATAACCAGGAAACAGAACTTTTTATAGGGCATCTGATCAAAAAAAACGGCCAAAAACTATCTCTTAAACCGGAAACTTTCGTTACTTTTACAAAGTTAACAACCCAAGCCTAAAACTATTTGTTTCATTTAATAATCATCAGCTCATGAAAAAGTTAACACTTGCTATCGCCCTTTTTGCATTTGTTGGTACAGCGTCTGTAAGCGCAGCGGTAACCAAAGAAGGTGAGAAAACCGAAAAGGCCGAAAAAACCGAGAAAAAAGAAAAGAAATCTAAAAAAGCCAAATCCTGCGCTCCGGGCGAAGGTTCTGGTGCAAAGTCTTGCTGCAAGAAAAAAGAAGCAAAAGCTTAATTCTGTCAGCTGAAACAGACGGCAATAAAAATTTACATTTAGTACAAATGGTAGCGTAGGGCTTAAGCTTTACGCTACTTTTTTGCTTTAAAAGCATATCGTTTTCCCGCTTGATGTGAAGGCCATACCCGAAATTTGATCAAAAACAATCTTGCTTTTGCCGAATAATTTTCGAATTTTCACATCCCCAAATTTTAAAATTTCCCCATGAAGCAATATCTGGACCTCATGCAGCATATTCTGGACAACGGAACCAAGAAAGAAGACCGTACCGGCACCGGCACGATCAGCGTTTTCGGGTACCAGATGCGGTTTAATTTGCAGGAAGGTTTTCCGCTGGTTACTACCAAAAAAGTGCATTTAAAAAGCATCATCCACGAATTGCTGTGGTTTTTGAAAGGCGAAACGAATATTCAGTACCTCAAGGAAAACGGTGTAAGCATCTGGGACGAATGGGCCGATGAAAACGGCGAATTGGGTCCGGTGTACGGTTCGCAGTGGCGCAGCTGGCCTACGCCCGACGGCGGCCATATCGACCAGATCCAGCAGGTGGTGAACCAGCTCAAAAACAACCCGGATTCCCGGAGAATAATAGTTAGTGCCTGGAACGTAGCGGAAATCAACAACATGAAACTGCCGCCTTGCCACGCTTTTTTCCAGTTCTACGTAGCCGAGGGCAAACTTTCCTGCCAGCTCTACCAACGCAGCGCCGATACGTTTTTAGGCGTGCCATTCAACATTGCTTCGTATGCGTTACTAACCTTAATGATGGCCCAGGTATGCGACCTCGAACCGGGAGAATTCATTTGGACCGGCGGCGATACGCATTTGTACAGCAACCATATTGAACAAGCCGAACTACAATTAACCCGCGAGCCAAAACCGCTGCCGCAAATGAAACTGAACCCGGAAGTAAAAGATATTTTCGGCTTTAAATACGAAGACTTTAAACTGGAAAATTACGAAAGCTGGCCGGCCATTAAAGCCCCGGTAGCAGTTTAATTCTTCGCAGCAAACACGCAGTAAAAACCCGGTAAGCTGTTAAAGCTTACCGGGTTTTTTAGTTTAAAAATGGTAGGGAAATTAAGGTAAAAACTGCTGCTATTTTACGAGCCAGGTATACCCGAAACCATATTTTATGTATAAGTCCCACACCTGTTGGGAAAGTGCCATAAAAGCCACGTACCCTATAAAAAGCACATGAAAGCCCTGGTGTAACCGGTTCTTTTCCTGCCATGCTTTTTGCAATAACGGCCAGTAGGCTACCAGGCCATAGCCTACTATAAAACCATAGAAAAGTCCGATGTTGCGGGTAGTAAAAACGTGTACCAGAAAGTGCTGCGACATCGCCACGCTCCAGCTTAAACCGGCCAGCAACAGCACCAGCACAATTCTGAACATTTGTTTATCTTCCACTTTTAACTTCCTCAAACCCAGGTAACTTAAAAGCAGCAGGGCAAAGCCCGGAATTAAAAAATAACGTTCTATCCGGTTTAGCCACTTCAGCGGAATAATGGCGTAATCCTGCCAGTTCAGGGTTCTTTTTAGTTCGTTGTGGGTATCAGCAGCCTGACCAACGGTACGTAAGGCCACAGCATCGGTCATATCTTTTAACGCCGCCTGAAAAGAACCGAAAAGCAAGATATTCTGGTAGAAATGCAAACCAAAACCGGCCACGGCGGCAAGACCCAGCACAATGGTCTCGCGGGTAAAAATGTTGCGGCTGTAAATAATAGAAAACCCGACTACAACTACGGCCAAAAATAAGATCGGCTCCATAGACACATTTGCGGCGGCAATGTAAACGAGGCAAAGCACTCCCAGCAACCAAACCGGCCGGTTACGTTGGTAATACAAATAAAGGCCATAAACAAAAAGCCACTTCAGCACTTCTTCGTACATGTGTTTGTGCAGGTTATCGGCCCAGGCCAGAAAATAATTACTCAGCACAATTATGGCCGCCGAAAGGAAGGCCGCTTTTTTATCGGGCAACATGCGGCTTAGCATGTGGAAAATAAGAAAGAACCAGCCAACCGAAATCAGCATGGGGAAAATGCGCAACCACTGCGGATTGGTAGTATCTAAGATTTTAGCGTAAAAACCAGCAAGAATATCGGGCAGGGCCGGGTAGTGCGTGTAAATATCGTATTGGGTATCTGCCTTGCCCGATTCGTAATTATGGACCGGCAGCCACTTGCTTACATTAAATCCGTGGTCGTAAAAGTACTGCAGCGCCGAATGCGTATTGATCTCGGAGAAATGGTCGCCCCGAATAAAATTCCGGCCACCTTCAGAATTGTAAAGCGGAACAAAAATGATGCGCCAGCCAATAAGCGAAAAGCAAAAAATGAATAAGATCAGTTTTATTACTTTAGGCGACAGGCGCATATTCGGCATGTTTAATATTGGTTAAAAGGGTTTGAAGGGAAAGGCAGATGTTTGCCGGTAATATATTTTTCATGCAGTGGTTATCACCGCCGCAAGGCAAAACTTCGGTATGGTGAATGCAGGGCGAACAAGCCACGGCCAGATATTCTACCAGATGCCGTCCGCTTTTTAATTCTTCGGCGCTGACCAGGTGTTCCGGCCGGGTTGGTCCCCAGAGCGATAAAGTAGGCAGGCCAAGTTTCCGGGCAATGTGGTTCGGGGCACTGTCTATGCTTAACATTACCGCACAATCCTGGTAAAGGAACTGGTAATAATCGCGGAAGCTTTTTTTGCCGGCAATGTTTTCAATTCCACTTTGTTTATCGGCAAGATATTGGCGCACGAAAAGGTCGTTGGCCTGGGCATCTTCCGGTCCGCCGGTCAGGGCTATCCGGTAATTTGTATTTTCCAGGATCCAGCGACAAACCGCAGCCAGGGTATCCCAGGGGAGTTTACGTTCCAGGCTTAGATCACTACAGGTGTTATTGATGGCCAGGTAAGGTTTTGAAGCTTCATTTTTACGGCCAGCCGGATCGAATCCCGGGAAATAAAACGTTTCCTTTTCGGTAATACCTAAAGTTCTGGCAATGGAAAAGTAATTTTCTTCTACAGAACTGAACTGGTTGAAATAGACATTATGGGTGTTGAGGTGGTTACGAAAATGAACACGGCTAAGTAGAAAACCAAAGCGGTTCGGCGCCAAGGTCCAGAGCGAAAAAATAGTAGTAAGCCGGGAATAAACCTCCAGATCTATTACCCATAGGTTCTTTAATTTCCAGGTCCGGAATAAGATCCCAATTCCGCTTTTTGCTAAAGTGAAAAAATTTTTATCGTTGGTGCTCCAGATCTCATCGAATAAGCCAAGGGGTTCTATGCCGGCTTTTACGCCTTTACTTGCCAGCAGCACCATGCGGGCCTGCGGATATTTTTTCCGGATAGCCAGTAAACTATCTGAAGCCAGGATAACGCTGCCTAAACCTAATATTTTTATTACCAAAATTGTCTGGGGAGGGTTTTTAAGACTATGGTCCCGTTTTAAAATAGCCCCAAGCAATTTTGCGATTGGCAAATTTATGGCTACCAGTACAGTACCTATGAAGTTATCCAGAAATTGCTTTGTAGAAAGTAACATATAGCTGAGCAGTATCCGTTATAAAAGATCTCTGATTTCCCGTTTGGGTTCTTCGGAAACTGCCTTAAAATTAGCCGGCAAAAGTACAGAAAATTAGGCTGGCATCCGAAATTTAAAATCAGGTATTTATAAGCTTTTCCCGGATTAACATGATGATCGGATGTTCAACGGCAAATTTTGTTTCAGAAATACTTTCTATTGTTCTGATACCAGCTGCATTGGAAGTAAAAACCACTTCGGCTTTCAACAAAGCTTCAGGCAAAAACGCCCCTTCCTGAAACGCTATGTTTTCGGACTGGAAAAGTCGCAATAAATTCTCGCGCATAACACCGGCAATGCAACCAGTGGTAGTTTTTGGAGTGAAAACCATACCGTTTCTGATCCAGAAAATATTGGCAGCCAGGCATTCGGAAACGAAACCTTCAGCACTTAAAAGAATGATCTCATCCAAGTTCCGCTGTTTTTTTTCGATGCCCGATAAAACATATTGAGTTGAATTGGGACCTTTGAAAAAGGAATAAGATGAGTAATGTGTGCAAACAGTTTCGGCAAAACCTGCGGTTTGGATGATGTTCGAATTTTCATGTTGCGGCTCCGCGGTGATCAACACTTCTGCTGCATTTTGCTCCGGCGTGTAAAGTCCTTTGCCACTGCGCCAAAACTTTAATTTAAGCCGGATACTCCCTTTCAACTGGTTTTTCCAGATTAGTTTTTCAAGCCATAAACCTAGGGTTTCTAAGTCAGATAGTTCATCTGGAAGTTCAAGGTGCAATACCTTCGCCGCTTTGTCTAACCGGTTCAAATGACTATCCAGAAACCGAACTTTGCCATTACTAAAAAGCATGGTTTCGAAAGCACCGTCGTTGTACTGAAATGCCCGGCTGCAGATCGGAATTTGCAAGGCGGTTTCTTTTTTGAGCTCGAAATTGTAAAGTACGTATTTCAATTTTCAATTTTAAATTTTCACGGTCATCTCGACGCAAGGAGAGAACTCATCGGGCTGGTAGAAAGCCAGAATAAAAGGTACTACCAACTGGAAGAGATCTCTCCTGACGTCGAGATGACGCAATATTGTGAATTTTATTTTTTTGTAGCGTAAGTTTTAACCCTACGCTACGGATGCTGTAATTAAAGCAACCGGAACTTCTTGCCTGGTAAACTCTTCACCACACCGTTAAATTCTAAATTCAGCAGGAGTGAAGCGATCTGATTTATCGGAATCTGCGCTTTCCAACTTATATTGTCGATCATTTCATCGTTGTTTTGCTGCAGTACTTCGATAATGGCCCATTCTTCTTGGCTGAAATCGTTCGGATCGTATTGAGTAAGTTGGTTTGGTTTAGTTGGAGAATCAGCAAACAAACCCAATTGAGGCGGCTGCAAAGCATTATCCCAATTAAGTAATTGTTCCAGATCTTCGATGCAGGTATAAGGAACCGCTTGCTGCGTTTTGATCAGGTAATTCGTGCCACCGGAAACTTCTGAAGTAATATTTCCCGGCACGGCCATAACTTCTTTGTTGTAGCCATAAGCAATTTCAGCGGTAATTAACGATCCACTTTTCAAAGCGCCTTCTACAATTATGGTGCAGTCGGCCAAGCCGGCAATGATGCGGTTCCGGGCCGGAAAAAATTGTGGATGAAGTTCAATGCCAAATATTTTTTCCGAAAGCAAACCACCCTGTTCCAGCATTTGTTCCGCCGTTTTTTTATGCGCTGCCGGGTAGATCATATCCAGTCCGCTGGCAATGGTACCGATGGTTTGCAACCCGTATTTTAATGCCGAACGATGGGCCACAATATCGATGCCGTAAGCCAAACCGGAAATGATGAGTGGGTCGTGCTTTTGAAGGTCGTGGACAATTTTCTCTGTAACTGCTTCGCCGTAGCGGGTAAGTTTCCGGGTGCCGACAATGCTGATGGTTTTGGGGTGGTTCAGGCTGGCGTTTCCTTTGTAGAAAAGGAGGGAAGGCGCATCGGCAATTTGCTTCAGGCGTTTCGGGTAATCGGGATGTGTGTAAAAAAGGATTTGCGCTTCGTATTTTTCGGCTTGTTGCAAAACAACTTCGGCTTTGCGCAACGCTTCGTTCCGGTTTTTAAAAGCTTTCAAAGCGCCCGGACCAATGCCATTCATTAGCTCTAAACGCGCCAGTGGCATATCAAAAAACGCTTTAGGCGAACCACAAAAACTTACGAGTTGCTTCGTGAGCATATTGCCAATGCCGGGAATCAGGCCGATGGCTACTTCGTAAAGCTGTTCGTTTTGGTCTGGCACTTTTTAGGTGGTTTTGGGTAGCGTTTTTTTTGCGTCATCCCGAGCGAAGCCGAGGGATCTTATGGGGCTTAAATTGCTTTTCGGGTTTCTTTATTAATAAAAACCGTATCCTGAAATGAAATCATCCCCACTTCTACTTCAAACCACCAGCTTTTGTTGTCTAGTTTTTTACCCTTTATATATCCTGTTTCTGTAGGAAGCCCTTTATTGCAATCCATTGAAAAACAGGACTGCCGGTAAACATTAGTAAATGAATTAAACTGCTTATCTTTTATGTGCAGACTATCCAAATTGCTATCCAATTCAATCAAAAAAGTCTCAACGACTTCATCATCTTCAAGCTCTTTTCTTTCTCTGGCATGGTAAGAAAATTGTAAAATCGTAGAGTTGCCGGATGAAATTTCGTGATCAAAAACTGCTGTTCCGGAATCAATTCCAAGTTCCCAGACTTTCGGGTTTAAAACTAGAGAACTTTTCTCATAAGCTCTGGCACTAAGAAATGCAGGATTAAATTCATCTACTTTTTTCTGTTTGGTGCAGGAAAAAATAGTTAAAGTTAATGCAGCAGTTAAAAGGAAAGTCTGCTTTTTCATAACTACAACTGCTTCTTCATTTTCACCAAAAACGCCCGAACCTTCTCCAAACTCTGGATCATTTCCACCTTATCTTTCGTTTGCACGCTTTTGTTTTTCAGCAGTTCGCGCGCCCCTTGAATAGTATAGCCGCGGTCTTTCAGCAAATGGTGGATGGTGCGCAGCGTTTCGATATCGGAAGGAGTAAAAAGCCGGTTGCCTTTTTTGTTTTTTTTCGGCTTCAGCTCCTCAAATTCCGTTTCCCAAAACCGGATCAGCGAGGCCGCCACGCCAAACATCGACGCCACTTCGCCGATGGTGTAATACTGCTTTTCTATTTCTTTCTCTTTGTAGGGCACTTTTCGTAGGTTCGATTATTCGATATTCGATTGTTCGATTTTTATAAATAAACTGATTTTCAATCTGGATAAATTTCGAAATTCTGAAGCATAAATTCATAAACGCCCAATTGCTCAGGATCTAAGTCTTCACTGCTATTAATTGAAACAACAACTATTGCCGATTCAACTGAGAAAATTTTCCAAATCCAATAATTTTCATCTTTGGTGAATTTAGCTTCAATTTTTAAACCTTCGCCAAAATTTCCAATTTCAGGTTCTGAAATTACCTCATAACCCGATGTGATTTCATTTAAAAATTCTCTTAAAACCTTTTCGTCTGCTTCTCCATCAACTTCATAACCACTTAATGTCATTGAACTATCAGTATCATTTGAAGAAATTGTCACTACACTTTCTTCATCTTCAAACAATTCGTAAGTTTTTGGGTAAAAAATTGAATACCTGGCAGTCTGCGGAACAAACTGTTCTAATTCTAATTGAGACATTTTAAAAATTTTAGTTCGTTAGGATTAAAACAATTCCCTTTCTTAAGTTCAGGATTTTGAAAAAATGAACACGGGTTTCCTAAGCCGGTAAATTTAATCAAATCCCGCAAAAACCTACCAGAATCTTCCGAAATATACTACTTTTGTATTTAGCCTGAAATCCGGCAATACGCACTTTTCAGGCCCAAAACCATAGCATTTTTAAGACTTTACATAAATCGAACATTCGAAACTCGAATAATCGAACCTACGAAATATGACCTCGAACGAAATACGGAAACAGTTCCTCGATTTTTTTGCTTCCAAAGGCCACCACATTGTGCCTTCCGCGCCCATTGTGGTAAAAGACGACCCGACCCTGATGTTCATCAACTCCGGAATGGCGCCTTTCAAAGATTATTTCCTGGGCAACAAACCCGCGCCGTACAAACGCATTGCCGATACGCAGAAATGTCTCCGGGTTTCCGGCAAGCACAACGACCTGGAAGAAGTGGGTTACGACACCTACCACCACACGATGTTCGAAATGCTGGGCAACTGGTCGTTTGGCGATTATTTCAAGAAAGATGCGCTGCACTGGGCCTGGGAACTGCTTACTGAAGTTTACAAACTGCCGAAAGACCGGTTGTACGTAAGCGTTTTCGGCGGCGACCCTTCTGAAAACCTGGAGCGCGATATGGAAGCGTTCGAGCTTTGGAAAGGCATTCTGGGTAGCGAAGAGCGCATTTTGTTTGGTTCTAAAAAAGACAATTTCTGGGAAATGGGCGACACCGGACCCTGCGGTCCGTGCTCCGAAATTCACATCGATCTGCGTTCCGAAGAGGAAGTTGCGAAAACACCGGGCAAAGACCTGGTAAACAACGACCATCCGCAGGTGGTGGAGATCTGGAACAACGTATTTATGGAATTCAACCGCCTGCAGGACGGCTCGCTGGTGAAACTTCCGGCGCAGCATGTAGATACCGGAATGGGTTTCGAGCGTTTGTGTATGGCCATCGAAGGCAAGCAATCGAACTACGATACCTCGGTTTTCCAGCCGCTGATCCAGTTTATTTCCGATGCGGCCGACATTAAATACGGCGAAAACGAAAAGACCGACATTGCTACCCGCGTAATTGCCGACCACATCCGCACGCTTTCCTTCGCCATTGCCGACGGCCAGTTGCCTTCCAACAACAAAGCCGGTTACGTAATTCGTCGCATTTTGCGCCGCGCGGTGCGTTATGCGTTCACCTTCCTGAATTTCAAAAAACCGTTCTTCTACAGCATCGTGCCAACCCTGGCCGACCAGATGGCAAGCGTTTTCCCGGAACTGAAGCAACAGCAAAGTTTCGTAATGCGCGTGATAGAGGAAGAAGAAATTGCGTTTTTGCGCACCCTGGAAAATGGTCTGAAACGCCTCGATACGCTGGAAGAAAAATTCAAGCAAAACGGTAACGTTATCGACGGAAAAACTGCTTTCGAACTTTACGATACCTTTGGTTTTCCGCTGGATTTAACCGCTTTAATTGCCCGCGAAAAAGGCTTAACCGTAGACGAAGCCGGCTTTAACGTAGAAATGGAGCAGCAGAAAAATCGTTCGCGCAATGCCTCGGTTTCGGAGCAAAGCGACTGGGTTATTGTGAACGACGAAGCCGAAACCGAATTCATCGGCTACGACCACGAAACCACAGAAACCCGGATGCTGCGTTACCGCAAAGTTTCCACCAAAGGCAAAACCGAATACCACATTGTGCTCGAAAAAACGCCTTTCTACGCCGAAAGCGGCGGTCAGGTAGGCGATACCGGCTTCCTGGAAAGTGGTTTGAGCAAGGTGAAGGTAATTGATACGCGCAAGGAAAACGACCTGATCATTCACGTAACTACCGAATTGCCGGAAGACGTGACCGCGCCGCTTTACCTGAAAATTGATGCGAACCGCCGGAAAGTGATCAAGAAAAATCACTCGGCCACGCACTTGCTGCACGCCGCGTTGCGTAACCATTTAGGCGAACACGTGCATCAGAAAGGCTCCCTGGTAAACGACAAACTGCTGCGTTTCGACTTTTCGCATTTCACCAAAGTTACCGACGAGCAAATTCACGAAATCGAACGGATGGTGAACTCCAAAATTCGCCAAAACATTGCCCTTGATGAAAAACGCAACGTGCCCATTGCCGAAGCGAAACAGCACGGCGCAATGGCTTTGTTCGGTGAAAAATACGGCGAATTTGTGCGCGTAATTACCTTCGATAAAGAATACAGCGTGGAGCTTTGCGGCGGTACGCACGTAGCCAGCACCGGCGAAATTGGTTTCTTCAAGATCGTGTCGGAAAGTTCGGTTGCCGCCGGCGTACGCCGAATAGAAGCCGTTACCGCCAATGCTGCCGAAGAATTTGTGCACAACCAACTGGCTCAGCTCGAAGAAGTGAAACAGCTTTTAGGTTCGCCGCAAACGCTATCGAAAACGGTAGAAAAAGTGCTGGAAGAAAATTCGGCCCTGAAAAAGCAACTGGAGCAATTCGAGCTAAAGCAGGTTACCGTACTGAAAAACGTATTGGCCGGCGAAGCGCAGAACATCAACGGCATCAACTTCATTGCCCGCAATGTGGAGCTCTGTTCCGCCGATTACGTAAAGAAACTTGCCTTCGACCTGCGCCAAACCGTAGACAACCTGTTCCTGGTTTTAGCCGCCGAAATTGACGGTAAACCGCAACTTACCGTAATGCTTTCCGATAACCTGGTTTCCGAAAAAGGCCTGAACGCGACGCAGATCGTAAAAGAACTGGCCAAAGAGATCCAGGGCGGCGGAGGCGGTCAGCCGTTCTACGCAACCGCCGGCGGTAAAAATGCCGCAGGTCTGGCAAATGTTCCGGCAAAAGCTGAGGCGTTTGTGAAGGGTTTGAATTAATTAAAATGAATTTGGAAAAGATAATAATACCCATTTTGCTTGGCTTCCCATTATTAACATTTGGGCAAGAATTAAAAGAGGTTAAAAAAACATTCCCTCAATATCAGGAAGAATATACTGTCCTGAAAAAGGATAAAAATGTTAAAGAAGGAGCCTATTTAAAGTCAAACAATAATTTGCCTATTCAAACCGGATTTTATAAAAACAACCTTAAAGATAGCACTTGGGTTACTTATTTTGATGGGAACAAAAAAATTGAAAGTTCGGGAAAATTCAAGGGTGGTAAAAGAATTGGTCATTGGAAGTTTTTTAATTCAAAAGGTGAGTTAACCAAAGAGTACGATTATACCGCTGATAAGCTTATTTATTTCAAACCAGAGGAAGGTTCGAATGCAATTTATTCCGTACAAACGGAGAATGGATTTGAAAATAAAAAGCTGGACCAGCAACCTCTTTTTTTCCCAAATAAAGATGGTAATGATATTGAAGGTTATGTAAAATATCCGCAGGAAGCTATGCGCCAAGGAATTTCTGGAACGGTGGTTCTCTCATATCTCATTACTGAAAGCGGTAAATTGACTGATATATTAGTTTTGAAGCCTTTAGGAGGTGGTTGTTCCGAGGAAGCAGTTAGGGCAATATATCCTATGAAACAGTTAATTTGGATTCCAGGTAATATTAATGGTGAACCTGTTACTGTTAAATATACATTACCAATTAAATTTGGTGTTCAATAATATTTAGAAATTTGATGATTAATGACCCAACTAATCATTAATCACTAATCATTAATCATTACCAAAAATGGAAAGCGCAATTCGCGATAAATATCAGGCAGTAATTGGTTTGGAAGTGCACGCGCAGCTGTTAACCGAAAGCAAAGCCTATTCTTCCGATTCTACTGAATACGGCACCCTGCCCAACACCAACCTGAGTGTGATCACGTTGGGGCACCCGGGCACGTTGCCGCGCATCAATAAAAAAGTGGTAGAAATGGCCGTGAAAATGGGCCTTGCTACCAACTGCCAAATCACGGAAAATAACGTGTACGCCCGCAAAAACTATTTCTACCCCGATCTTCCGAAAGGCTACCAGATCACCCAGGATAAAACCCCGATCTGCACCAAAGGCTACATCGAAGTAAAGAACAACGAAGGCGAAGAAAAACGCATCGGCATCACCCGAATTCATATGGAAGAAGATGCCGGAAAATCGATGCACTTAGCCGGCGAAACCGAAACGCTGGTAGATTTTAACCGCGCCGGTGTACCGCTAATCGAGATTGTTTCCGAACCCGATATCCGCGATTCAGACGAAGCCTACGCTTACCTGACCCAGATCAAAAAACTGGTGCAGTACCTCGATATCTGCGACGGCAATATGGAAGAAGGTTCGCTGCGTTGCGACGCCAACATTTCAGTGATGCTGAAAGGCGCTACCAAGTTCGGTACCAAAGTGGAGGTGAAGAATATGAACTCCTTCCGGAACGTGCAGCGCGCCATCGAACACGAAATTGAACGCCAGATCGAGATCCTGGAGAACGGCGGCGAAATCGATTCGCAGACCCGTAATTTCGATGCGAACACCGGCAGCACTACGGCAATGCGTTCTAAAGAAACCCTAAACGATTACCGTTATTTCCCGGAGCCGGACCTGCCACCTTTGGTAGTTTCCGAAGCCTGGATCGCGCGCATTAAAGAAGATATGCCGCACTTGCCGCAATACCTGCACCAGAAATTCACCGAAGAATTCGAACTTCCGGAATACGATGCGCAAGTGTTAACGGACAGCAAGGAAATTGCCCTTTTCTTCGAAGAAATTTGCGAACACACCAACAAATACAAAGCCGCTTCGAACTGGATGATGGGACCCATAAAATCCTACCTGAACGAACTGACGCTGCACATCGACGATTTCCCGCTCACGCCTAATCAAATTGCCGGGTTAATTGAAATGGTAGAAAAAGGCAAGGTAAATTACAACGCCGCCAGCAAACAGATCTTCCCGCATTTACTGGAATATCCGGGTAAATCGCCTTTGGAAGCTGCAGATGACTTACACTTGCTGCAAAGCACCGATGAAAATGCGTTGCAGGAAATTATTACGGCGGTAGTAGCCAGCAATCCGGCTAAAGTAGCGGAATACAAAGCTGGTAAGCAAAGTTTATTAGGCATGTTTATGGGCGACGTTATGAAGAAAACCCAGGGCAAAGCCGACCCTAAAATTGCGAACGAACTGCTGCGCAAAACGCTGGAAAACGCGTAGAAAGCGCTAGGGTTTGAACTTTAAAAAGTCATGATTTCCTGCTTGTCTAAAGGGGAAAATATCAGATAATGAAGTTTATTACGTTATTTGATATTAGTTATAGTTTTAAGATTTAATTATTGCTTAATAATAATTTATAAAACACGCATATTTCGTAAAATCCCTCATTGGAGGGGCGGGGGATGTAAATTACCTTCCCGATTAATATAGACCTATGAAAAAAACAATATTAGTATTAGCCGGCGCAATAACCATGTTGAGCGCCTGCAACAAAAAAGGCACCACCGCCGAAACTTCCGGCAATGGCTACAAGATCACCGGGAAGTTTAAAAACGCGGCCGAAGGCAGCAAAGTGTATCTGGACGAACTGGGCGAACAACAATTCGTAGCCCGCGACACCGCCGAAATTGGGAAAGACGGCAGCTTTGAAATGACCGGAACGGTGCCGGAAACCGGCATCTATAAACTGGCTTTAGACCCGCAAAACGCTATCCTTTTTGTGCTGGAAAATAAGGCCATCGAGTTTGAAGCAGATGCTAAAAATGTTTCAGAAACGTATACGGTTAAAGGTTCTAAAGACTCCGAATTACTTAAAGAACTGAACGGTTTAATGGTTGCGCCGCAAAAGCAAATGGAAGGCCTGAAGGCGCGTTACATTGCCGCTACCAATGCCGGCCAGCAGGATTCCGTAAAAGCCATTGAAGCTACGGCCAACAATATTCAGAGAGCCAGCGAAAACAACTTCAAGAATTTTATCCGCCGCAATCCCAACTCCATCATGTCGGTTTACAGCACGCTGACTTTGATCAACCCGGAAGAGCAATACGCTTTCGCCGACAGCATGCTGGCAGTCTATAAGAAAACCCAGCCGGAGTCGAAATATACCAAAGCGCTGAACGAACGTTTGTCGAAACTAGGGAACGTAACGGTAGGCAGCATGGCCCCGGATATTACGCTACCCACGCCGGATGGAGGAACCCAATCACTTTCTTCCTTAAAAGGTAAATATGTGCTCATCGATTTCTGGGCTTCCTGGTGCGGACCTTGCCGCCGGGAAAACCCGAACGTGGTTAAAATGTACAACAAGTATAAAGACAAAGGCTTCGAGATCTTCGGCGTTTCTTTCGATCAAAGCAAAGAGAAATGGGTTGAAGCCATTGCCAAAGATAAACTTACCTGGCCGCACGTTTCGGATCTGAAAGGCTGGGAAAGCGCTGCCGGTAAACTTTACAATATCACCGCTATTCCGCACACGGTTTTGATCGATAAAGAAGGCAAGATCATTGCCAAGAACCTGCGCGGTGCTGCTCTGGAAGCCAAACTGGCCGAAGTGCTGAAGTAAAAACGGTATCGTTTTCGCCTTAAAAACTAAATAGATAAAAAAACCGGTGAAGTTTTTAAAGCTTCGCCGGTTTTTTTTGTGAAAACGGTATCGTATCTGGCTAAAAAAGCAAAAGCATCGTAACAGTTTGATTTAAATTACTCCTTATGGAACACCCGGTAAAACGTATTGTAGAAACAGAAAACCATATTTATTACATTCAGTTTACGCCCGGTTTCCTGGCCCGCGGCAACGAACACCCGAATGATGTGCAGATCTTAGCCATCGACGGGGAATACATTGAAGAAGAAATGGAAGTAAGCCACATTCTGGGAATGGGGCCGGAAGAGAGTGCCGCCATTATAAACCGGATCGTACAGTATGATCAGGAAGAATCTGTTTCTGATTGACAGGAATTAATCGAAATAAAAAAAGCCTTTCCGTTACTGGAAAGGCTTTTTTTTATTCTGATGTTTTCTGTTAAGGGAAGTCAGCGGGTTATTACAAAAACATCCCCTGCAATCCATTCCAAAGCAGGCGTTTTTTACTTTGATCAGCTTCCAGCTGGGTTAGGCTTTCGGAAAGCAAAACCGGGGTAGGACCAACGTGGAAATGTTTGTAAGGTGCCGGAATTTTGTCGATATCGAGCAAGTCGGTACCAAAACTAACCACACTTTTAACGGGCAATTTTTTACCAAGTACCGCCAGATTTATCTTACCGCCAAGGGCAATATTTACAAAAGCCACGTCGTGCATTTCAAACTTTATCGCCTTCAGAATCTTGGTCAGGAATTCATTTTGCAGAATCTGGCTGAACGTTTCATTCTTTTCCGAAACCAGGATAACCAGGCCTTTAAAAACCTTTTCGTTATACGTGATCTCCGGCCCCGTAACGATCAGTTCTTCTTCCGGCAAAGGCACATTGGCATTCGCATCGCGGGTTACGAAAAGCGTTTCGGAGTAAAAGTTTTTATAAAAAGCTGAATTGAATTCCGACATACTGGTAAAGAAAAACGGTAGGGTTTCCGGCCCGAAAACTACTGCTGAAAATTGAAAATCGCTTTCAGTTCTTCTGCATCGTGCGGTTTCATACGGCCTGCTAAGATCAAACGTAATTGCCGGCGCCGAAGTGCCCCGTTAAACAATTCAATTTCGCCATCCGTTTCGGGCAATGCCTCCGGCACATCTATAGGGCTGCCAAGCTGGTCTACAGCCACAAAAGTAAAGAAAGCTTCATTGGTTTTAACCTTTTTTCCGGCCGGAATATCTTCCGCAAACACCTTTATGTGCACTTCCATGCTCGAGTTAAAGGCACGCGTAACCTGCGCTTCCAGCGTAACCACGTTGCCCAGTTTAATGCTTTCTTTAAAAGAAACGTTATCTACTGAAGCCGTAACTACAATGCGGTTAGAGTGTTTTTGCGCTGCAATAGCCGATACAATATCCATCCAGTGCATCATGCGGCCGCCCATTAAATTGTGCAGCGTATTGGTATCGTTGGGCAATACCAGTTCCGTCATAATGGTGTACGATTCGCTTACTTTTTTTTGTTTCCGCATTTGGGTTTCCTATTGGCTTATAAAAAAATACCGCCGCAAAGATAGTCCTTGCGGCGGTACAATTAAAGCGCATTCAGTTTTATTTAGAAAACGATCGCCTTTTTAAGGGTTGTAAAGCCATTGGCCTGCAGTTTCACCAGGTAAACGCCGGCTTTCAGATTCTGCTGACCAGTAATATTGCTCAGTTTAATTTCCTGGGTACCATTCTGGCTTTGTTTTACATAAGATTTACCGATCTGCTGGCCGGTTACGGAAAGTACTTCCAGGGTGTAATCGGAAGCCGTAGGCAGGGCGAAGCTAACAGTAGCATCGCCGTTGCTAGGATTCGGATAAACGTTCAGGTTAGCTGCTGAAGCCAGACTTTCGTTCATGCCGCTCACAATGCCGTTAATTTCAATGTCGTCCAGGTAAACCGGGTTGCCGCCATCGCTGGTAACTTCAAATTTAAACATTAAGTTACCACCTGAGAAGGTATTTGGAATTACCACCGTTTCCTGACGCCAGTGGCTGGCAGATTGGGGCGAGAAGTTGCCTGAAGCTGTAATTGGTGCCGTAGCAAGCGTACCGCCTGTTTTGGTATAACGGTCGGTCCAGGTATTTCCGCAATCTTCAGAGATCGAAACAACCAGTCTTTCGTTGCTTTCAGAAGTTTTCTGAGCGTGCGCTAATTTAAATTTCAGCGATGCGCCTTTAACGTTATAAAAACTGATGCTCGGAGAGATCAAAGCATTTGTAAGGCCGGCGGTAACAATATTATTCCGGACTCTCAGGCTGCCTACGCCGGTTGCCGCAACCGAAGTGGTGCGTTCCCAGCCATTGTTTCCTGAAACTTCACGCTCCCAGCTTTCAGCCGGATTACTCGGATCTGTAGGGAAATTCGCTTTTTCGAAACCACGGATAAAAGGTACCCCTGCAATGCTATTGCCCGAACCCACAATTACAGCGTTCGTTTTGGTAAGAGAATCCTGGCCATTGGCATTTACTACTCTTAAAGTAACGTTATAAACTCCAGGAGTGTTGTAGGTTACAAACGGGTTAGGGGAAGTAGAGGTAGCAGGGCTGCCGCCAGGGAAGGTCCAGTGATACGTTGCCGCGCTGCCTCTCAGGTTATAAGCTTGTTCCTGAAAAGCAACAATATTACCGGCGCATACCCGTTTCGAGGTCGAACTGAAATCAACATCCGGGGCGCATGCTCCGGGCACAAAACCCGGGTTCGTTCCGGTAGCTACCAGGTTTGCAGAATCAGCAAGGGTGTTTCGGCAGTTGCTGTTAATGGTGGTATTGAAGAGCGCGTTTACCATTACCGTTTTCTGTCCGTTGGTAAACATTTTTGCGCAGGAAGAATAATCCATGAAATTCTGCACGTTGTCTGGCATGGCGCCATTCGGATCAGGGAAAGGAAACGTGCCCGTACAGCTATTACTTGCAGTATTGCAGCTGAAATTCGTTGAACCAACGGTATTCGGTGTATCGGCAATACCGTCGTCCATGCCGCAGTTTGTGCTGGCTCCCGGGGTGTTACCGGCACCCCATACGTGCGGAAGGCCCATGTAATGGCCGATTTCGTGGGTTAAAGAGCGGGCCGAAAAGTTGCCGCCGTTAGAAAGGCCAACGCTGCCAAACTGGGTATTCAGGATCACTACGCCTTCCAGGTTGGGCGGTACATTGCAGGGCAGGTACGAATATCCCCCGGCACCAAAAGAGATCCGGTCTACTACCCAGATGTTCAGGTATTTTTCCGGCGCCCAGCGGATCAGGTTTTTTACGTTATTATCGGCGTTATTGGTAAGAGGCGTATACGTACGGGTAATGCCGCTTGTGCAATTTCCCTGCGGATCTTTTTGAGCCAGTTTGAATTCAAATTCAACGTTGGCATGTAAAGGCTTATAAGCGCTTATTACGCTGCCGGTATCGGCGCTTGTTTTAGAATAATCTTCATTAATGATCCGCACCGCATCCATTACCTGAGCATCCGTAATATTATTGGAGCCATAAGTATGCATGATATGGATTACGATCGGAATGGTGTATTTACCACCGTTCTTTTTTATGCGGGCAGCCTCCGGATTGTTATTCAGACCCTTTATCATGTCCGTAAATTCTTTCCGGCCCCGTGCATAATCCGGATACATGTCCATGGCAGCGCTGGTCATACTGTCGGTTGCACAATAATTACGGAAGGGAATGTTTTGGCTTTGCGCATTGCCTAAGCCCAGGCCAAAAGCTAAACTGCTTGCTAAAAACAGTAATTTTTTTTGCATAAAAAGTGATTTATAAATGATGAATATTCAATTAAAAAGGGGCTTGTTTTTATGGAACTCAAGAAGTTCTTAAAACAAGCCCCTTTGTTATGCTAAAGGCAATTATTGCACAATTAGTTTCGTATTGTAAACTTTATCGCCCAGGTTCATTTCTACCAGATACATGCCTGCACTTAAGTTCTTCATTTTATCGTGTAGGCCAATGGTATGCGAACCGGCAGAGAATTTCTCGTTCTCTTTCTTGTATATCGTATTTCCAATCAGATCGTAGATCTTCACCGAAACGTTTTCCGGAGTTTTCAGATCGAAATTAATACCAGTTTGCATGGTTACCGGGTTCGGATAAACTTTTATGTTGTTTTCCAGCGCAACCTCTTCGTTGGTACCTAATAAGCTGAATAATTTGAAATCGTCTATGTAAAGCGAGTTACCGCCGGCACTGTAGGTTTCGAATTTAAACATGATGGTATTGTCTAAGTTACCAGCAGGTATGTTAATTCTTTCTTCTCTCCAGTCAGCAGCCGTTGGTTTAAAATTGTTGGTTACAATAGAGGTGGTTACCAGCGTATTCCCGGCTTTATAGTATCTGTCGGTCCAGTTTACGCCGCAATCGGTAGAATAAGATACCCGCAGCGTTTCTTCCGGAGTAATAGGGGAGCTGGTTGTACCTCTCTTGGCAAACGCTACTTTAAACGAAGCAAAAACCGAAGTGGTCAGGTTGCTGGTTTCAATATTAGGCGTAAACAGCGTAGAGGTAATGCCTTCGTTAATAACGCTCGGGTGGTTGTTTAAGCGCAGTGAATATCTTCCTGACGCTGCAGCCTGGTCGTAACGTACCCAGTTGTTTGGATTTTCAACTTCATTGCTTTCCAAATCCCAGCTGCTGTTAGCATTTGCGTGGGTTGGGAAGGAATTATTCGGGAAAGAAGCATCTTCGAAGCCTTCCTGATAAGTAATGCTGTTAGAAGCCGACGGAATGTTGGTTACCGGTATAACTTTAATAAAAGCGCTTTTGGTTATGGAGCGGGAGCTGGTACCGTTGCCAGAAGACAAGGTAACGGCATAAACGCCCGGCGTATTATAGGTTACAGTCGGGTTCTGATCGGTAGAAGTAGCCGGCGTGCCGCCCGGGAAAGTCCAGTTCCAGGTAGTTACGTTGCCATTATAGCTTTCATCTTTAAAGGTAACGGATCCACCCGCGCAAATACGGTTGTTATAAACGGCAAAATATGGTTGCGGTACTAAAGGACCAACGGTAGCATTCGGATCGATGCCTGTAACCATGGCGTTGCTTGGAGAAGCACCATTTGTTGAAGTCAGGTTCTGCAGCGTTGGAACCGTGGAAAGCGCTGCATGCGCCCGAACCCGCTGACCCTCCGTAAACATATTCTGGCACACGTCATAGCTCATGTAATTTTCTACCTGATCTACTACATCTGTGGTATATGGGCTGCCTGTACCTGTATCAAGGCTGCAGGTGTTCTGAGTAGTGCTGCAACCCTGGGTTGAATAGGCAGAAGGTGGCGTATCGCCTACCATGTCGCCGTTAAAGTTATGATCCGCCCCCTGGCAACCGGAAGCTTGTCCCTGCCCCTGGAAAGTGTGCCACAGGTTAAAGCAGTGGCCTACTTCGTGGGTGGCAGTACGGCCATCGGTATTGGAGGTAGCACCAGGCACCATGCCTGTACGACCCCACTGCGAATGCAGCATTACCAGGCCATAGGTATTCCAGGCACCCATTCCCGGAAACTGGGCATAACCCAGGATCTGCGAATTTGGAGGGCTGGTAATGCTGTTTACCAGCCAGATATTAAAATATTTATCCGTAGGCCAGGCCGGAGCACCTATTTTTACATCATTCCGGGTGAAAGGGCTGTTAGCTGTATGGGATGTTACCCGGTTGATACCTTCAGTCGGTTGACCTTGAGGGTCGATACGGGCTAACACAAATTCTATTTCGAGATCAGCGGCATATGGCGCGAATATTGCCCGGGTATTGACTTTATCGGCGTTTGTGCGGCGGAAATCTTCATTTAAAACCTGAATACCGTTCAGTACCTGAGCTTTTGAAATGCCGTTAAAGCCTTTCTCAGTTACTACATGCACTACTACAGGCACCTTTAGCACTGTACCGTTGGTTCTGGCCGATGGGTTTTGCTGAATATACTGCCGGATCTGTTGCTCAAGGGCAATCCGGGATTGAGCATAGGCCGGATTCTGGCGCTCCAGTTCACGGGTGTGTTCATCGGTATAGCAACCATATTTAGATACCGACTGGGCATAACTAACGCCGCTGAAAAGGAAAAAACCAGAAGCAGTAGCTAAGAGTAAATTTTTTAATTTCATAAATGACGAATATTTGCAGGCAAGATAACAATTTCATAATTGAAATGCAATACTCCGGCAATATCGTTCCCTAACGTAGTAAGTATTTTTACGGCTGGTAACTTGTTGTTAGCTAACTATTTCCAACCGGAGCGTCCCAGCAGTGGCACAAACTTGAAATCTTCCAGCTCTTCTTTAATGAAATCCGTTTCCGATACCTTTTTTACCCGCAGCATTTTTTGCGTTCCCGCACTGCCAACCGGAATTACCAGAATGCCGCCCGGTTTTAATTGCATAAGCAAGGCTCTGGGCACAGTAGGCGCCCCGGCCGTCACAATAATTTTATCGTAGGGAGCATGAACCGGTAAGCCTTCGGAACCGTCGCCGTAAAAAGCCTGAGGGTGTACTTTCAGTTCCTGAAACGCTTTCAGAGCTTTTTTATAAAGTACCTGGTTATATTCTATGGTATAAACGTGCGGGGTAATTTTAAGTAGCACACAGCATTGGTACCCCGAACCGGTACCGATCTCCAGCACTTTATCCGTTGGTTTCAGTTCGAGCAATTCGGTTTGGTAAGCTACGGTATAGGGCTGTGAAATGGTCTGGCCTTCGCCTATCGGGAAAGCTTTATCCTGATACGCGTGCTCAAGAAAGGCTTTTTCAAAAAAATAATGGCGCGGAATTTCTTCTATGGCCTGTAATACGCGTTCGTCCCGAATGCCTTTTTCGCGGAGGATTTTTACCAGCGCTTTGCGCATGCCTTTATGCCGGTAGGTGTCTGTGATCATCGTTTTTAGAATCTATTTAAGCTGCCAGAAGCAATCTTATTTCGGGTTTCGCGTTTTTAATTTTAAATTTACCCCCGAAACTAATAATTTAACATGCGGTTCCGCTCTGTTGTTTTCCGGCTATTACCTGTAATGGCTTTAAGTGTGCTTTCAGGTTGCGAAATTATCAATCCTACGGAAGATACACCATCTTACTTAAAAATAAACAGCATTCCTCTCGATCCGCGTAAAAATGCTACCGAAAGCTATGGCTCGGCTTCTAACAATATTGTAGATGCCTGGGTTTTTGCCAATAAGAAAATAATCGGCTGCTTCGAGCTTCCGGCCACAATTCCGATCCTGGCAGATGGCAACGTAGAAATAGATGTATACGCGGGAATTTACGGCGATGGACAGAAAGCAGCCCGTTTTCCTTTTGCGTTCTATACCCAATACGATACAACGGTATTGATGGAACCGGGAAAAGTAACAGATATTGCCCCGAAAGTTAAGTTTGAATCCCGCACCGTTCTTCCTTTCGATGTGTATGAGGATTTCAGTGCTTTTCCCGCCACGCCTGCTATTCGGGTAGTACCGAACAGCCCTTACAAACTGGTCGTAAATCAGGATTCTTTAACTGATTATAAATATGCCAATGGCACCGTAGGCGTAGTTTATGGCGTAGCCGGCCAAACTTCCGACCTGGTGCTGGAATCGTTATTCAATGGTAAATTGCCGCAGGGAAACGCTCCGGTTTTTCTGGAATTTGATTACCGTTCTACCCGTTCTTTTAAAGTAGGTGTATCTGCCACGCCGGTTGGCGGCAACGCGGTGCCGATCCTGGACCTGACGCTGAACCCAACCCGCCAATGGACCAAAATGTATGTAAACCTGACCGAAGAAGTAAATATTACCGGCCTGCAGAATGCTAATTTCCGGATGTTGTGGCAGGTAAGCATGAACGGTAACCCCAGCGATTATTTCGCGATCGATAATATCAGGCTGATTCATTTTTAGGTTTTGACGCGTAACTTCCAGAAAATAAAACTGATCGTAGCAGATTACCTGGCCGCTTTGCTGGCCTGGATCCTGTTCTACGCGCTCCGCAAATACATTCTGCACGAAATGAGCGAAGGCATTTCGTTCTTTTTGCTGGGCAGCGCGGTTATGATCGCCACTTTCTGGCTTCTTTTATATACCCTTATCGGGCAATACCGCGATATTTTCCGCAAAAGCCGGGTGAAGGAAATTACCAACCTGGCCCAGATCTCATTTCTGGGCGCTATCATCATTTTCTTTGCGCTGCTGCTCGACGATGAAGGGGTGGAAAATTACCGCAGTTATTACAAAACCATCTCAACCTATTTCCTGCTGCATTTTCTGATTACCGGTATTTTCCGCACCATTACCATTACCAGCATTAAAAAGCTGATCCGCCAGGGTAAAATTTCTTTTAACACGCTGATTGTAGGATCCAATGCCAATGCGAGGGAAGTTTACCTGGAACTGGAAA
The DNA here is from genome assembly GCF_016623615.1 of Adhaeribacter terrigena. GTDB lineage: Bacteria > Bacteroidota > Bacteroidia > Cytophagales > Hymenobacteraceae > Adhaeribacter_A > Adhaeribacter_A terrigena. Next base: position 288,968 of record NZ_JAEHFX010000003.1, read on the forward strand.
AGAATAACCGGCACCTGGGTTTAAAGATCCTGGGTTACCTGCACGTTTTCCAGGCCATCGAAACCCTGTTCGTTAATGAACTCAAAAACCTGGGCTATTACCAGAAACTTCCGGAGCTTATTAAAAAGCACAACATTGAGGAAGTAATTATTGCCATTGAGCCTTCAGAACACAAAAAAATTGAAGAGATACTCGGTCTGATGGAAGGGGAAAATGTGCGCATCAGTATTCTGCCCGATCTTTACCAGATCTTGCTGGGTTCGGTAAAAGTGAACCACCTTTTTGGTACGCCGCTCATCGAGATCAAGCAGAACCTGATGCCGGTGTGGCAGGAAGTGCTGAAACGCGTGATCGATGTGGTAGCTTCGGCGCTGTTTTTACTGATCTTTTTTCCGGTTTATGCCATGATCGCCGCAATGGTAAAACTATCGAGCCCAGGGCCGGTTTTCTATAAACAGGAACGCATCGGCAAGCACGGAAAGCCTTTTTATATCTATAAATTCCGCAGTATGTTCATCGACGCGGAGAAACTTGGCCCGTCGCTTTCTTCTGATTATGACCCACGGATTACCAGCTGGGGGCGGTTTATGCGGAAAGTGCGCCTGGATGAATTGCCGCAATTCTGGAACGTGATCATCGGCGATATGAGCCTGGTTGGGCCGCGGCCGGAACGACAGTTCTTTATCGATCAGATCGTGAAAATTGCACCGCATTACAAACACCTGCACCGCGTGCGACCGGGAATTACTTCTTTGGGACAAGTGAAATACGGTTACGCTTCCAGTGTAGATGAAATGGTGCGCCGCCTGAAATTCGATATTCTTTACATCGAAAACATGAGCCTCGCCATGGATTTCCGGGTGATGCTTTATACCATAAAAATTATTGTAGAAGGAAGAGGGAAGTAAGTGAATTTGAAGATTAAGAGATTTGAAAATTTGGAGATGAAAACGCTATGGTTTTTGATCAAAAAAGTAAGGCTCTAACTGTCATAATTTCTTTAAATAATTCGTTTTTCAAATTTTATTTTCAAATCTCTTAATCTTCAAATTTCCAAATTTAAAAAACCATGTTCACCGGAATAATTGAAACGCTAGGCACTGTAAAAAATATTCGTACGGAAGGCACAAATAAGCATTTTACGTTAACGGCGCCCTTTGTGCAGGAACTGAAAATCGATCAGAGTGTGGCTCACAACGGCGTATGTCTGACCGTGGTAGCCATTGAGAACGATACCTATACCGTAACGGCTATTGACGAAACGCTTCAGAAAACCAACCTGAGTTTTTTAGCCGAAAACGATACCGTTAATTTAGAGCGTTGCATGCCGGCTACCGGCCGTTTCGACGGGCATATTGTGCAGGGGCACGTAGACCAGACTGCTATTTGTAAAAGCATTGAAGATCAGAACGGCAGCTGGGTTTTTACGTTTGAATACGATGTTTCGCAAGGCAATATTACTGTAGAGAAAGGCTCGGTTTGCGTGAATGGCATTAGCTTAACGGTGGTAAATTCGAAAGAAAATGTTTTTTCCGTTGCCATTATTCCTTACACGTTCGAGCATACCAATCTGCACACAATAAAAGTTGGCGATACCGTAAATCTGGAATTCGATATCATTGGCAAATACATCGCCCGGATCTTAAAACCGCAGCTTGGTTAATTGTTGATTGGCAATTGGAGTTGGATTTATTCTATCTCCTGTTTCCTGGCATAAATGACGTTACGATTAATACTCTCGCCAGATTTCTGAATCAACAATCAACAATTAATCAATTCGGCACAATAAACCGGTAATACAATACCCCATAACCGCCCCAGATTCCTAGGCCGCCTTTTATATTGCTTTCAATTTTTACCGGGGCGCCAAACGGGTTTCCTCGGCTGCCGAAATCGCTTTCCAGGCTTTGCCAGAAACGGTAATGCGCCATGTCGATCGCCGCCCATTTTATGGTAATGGTATCGCCTTTCCGGAAGTAGCTGTAACTATCGAAATCAGGTTCCTTGGTTTTTGGCTCGCCGCGTTGCAACGGAAAGTCAATGAAAGGCTTACCGTTTACAAAATCATCGATAAAAACGGAGTTGAAAAAACCGGGATAAAAGGGTTCCTGATTCCGTTTGGTAAAATAACGCACGCAATTTCCAACCGTATCCGGATCTTTATACCGGTACCAAAGTGCCACCAGGCTGTCCATTTTCGGGTTGGGATGCGGCTTTATCCAAAGCGAATCAATAGGGTTTAATTGGGGAATACTGGTGCTGGCCGTGGCCGTTTCTTTATCGGTTTCGATGCGCAGTTTATAATTTTTACCAACCTGGCCTTTCAGTTCCGGGGAAGTATAAAAGTAAAAGGTGAAAGGCAGTTTGCCGCCATTATTATCCGGGCTGAAGCCAAATTGTTCGGCAACCAGTTTCTGGAGTTCCGGCGGTAAATTATTGGTATTATATTCCTGCAAAGCATATTCCCGCGCGCCATCCGAAACAAAAATCCGGGCACCGTGCACAAAAGCGGCTTCGATCTGCTGCGGCGAAAAATTGCTGAAAACCGGTACGCTGCGCGTAAGCACTACTACCGGCGGCGTATCCTGCTCAATATGACCTTCCACGATCAGTTGCGCTTCGCCTTCCGGAATTTCCAGCAGCAAATTTTTTTCGCAACTCACCAGAAACGGTATCAAAATCAGCCCCAAAAGTCGAAAGTAATGCCTGAGATATGCTGAGATATTTTTCATTTTTTTCATTTAAACTTTCTTCACAAACCTCGTTCTTCTCTAGTCACTAAAAAGTGAAATTCCAGGTAACTGACGGGATCGGGAACGGGAAAATGCTCACTTTTTTGGCCTGTAGTTTTATCGAATTATCGTACGGATTGCCACTGCTATCGATGTAATAAAAGAACGGGTTCTGCCTTGCATACACGTTATAAATGGCAAAGGTCCAGCTCGACTTCAGTTTTTTAACGGTCGGTTTTTCGTAAGTAGCCGAGAGGTCCAGCCGGTGAAAACTTTCCATCCGGAAGCCGTTGCGGTCGCCGTATTGGTAAGTTACAATCCCTTCAATCACGTAGCGCCGAACCGGGATAGTGAGCGGCTGGCCGGTTGCGTACACAAAGCTGCCGCCGAATTTCCAGCGGTCATTCAGCGTGTAAGATAGCACCACAGAAGCATCATGCCGACGGTCGAAACGCGCAGGAAAAGCTTTGCCTTCGTTCAGTTCCGGGAATTTGCGGTTGGCGTACGATAGCGTGTAGCCCACCCAGCCCTGCCATGCGCCAAAGTTTTTCCGAACAAATAATTCCAGGCCATAAGCATCGCCATCGCCGCTCACAAATTCATATTCCAGGTCGCGGTTGCTGGGGCCGGGTGCGTAACTTTCGCGGTATTCGAGCTGATTTTGCAGGCTCTTATAATAGATCTCAGCCGAAGCTTCGTAGTTATTGTCCAGGAAATTGCGGAAATAACCGCCCGCGATCTGAGTGGCTTTTTGCGGCGGAACCAGAACGGAGCTCGGCACCCAGATATCCAAAGGCAGCGAGGTAAACGAATTGGAAACCAGGTGCAGGTACTGCGCATTTTGTGAAAATCCGGCTTTGACCGATGCCTTTTCTGAAAAGGCATACCGGAAAGATAACCGGGGCTCCAGCATGCTGAAATCCTTCACTTTTTCGCCTTTTGCATAAACCACAGAATCTGCCACGGCGCCGTTCGTTTCGAAATTGTACAGCGTAAAAGGCCCGGCCTGCCGGAAAAAACTGGCGCGCAAACCTGCCGAAACCTGTAAATTTTCGGAGATCGCCCAGTCTTCCGAAAGGTAAACCCCGGCTTCGTGCGCAAATTTTTCTTTCACGCGATCAGTTGAAAAATCCAGGCCATCTTCGGTTTGGGCTTGCCCGGCGCGGGGCGTGAGGGTGTGGTGGGTGTAAATGCCGCCAAATTGCAACGTGTGCCGCGCATTGGGTTGCCAATCGAGGTCTATTTTAGTGCTTTTATCTTTTACGCCGGTTACCAGTTTGGAAGTATAAGTATCGAAGGTGGAATTGAAATTGAATTTATACCCGGTATAAAGCCCGGAAACGTTCAGAAATAATTTAGGGTTAAAAATATGGTTCCAGCGGAGTGAGGCCGCTGTATTTCCCCAGTCGAACTGCGCTTTAAAGCTGGCGTTTTGCAACGAAAACTCGCCCACATCGCGGCCATAATAACCATCCAGATACAGACGGTTCCTGAAGTTTATTTCATAAGTCAGGCCGCCGTTCAGGTCGTAAAAATAATATGGTACGCCGCCTTGTTCCGTATTTTTAAGAAATGGCGCGGCCAGTTGATCGATGTAGGTCCGCCGGCCGGAAAGCAGAAAAGAAGCTTTGTTTTTTACGATCGGACCTTCCAGCGTAAGCCTTGACGCAATCAAACCCAGTCCGCCGGTTGCTTTCAAGGAATCGGAATTGCCGTTTCTGGTTGCAATATCCAGCACCGAAGAAAGCCGTCCGCCATAGCGTGCGGGCATATTGCCTTTCAGCAAAGTAACCTTCCCGATGGCATCGGAATTGAATACCGAGAAGAAATTCATTAAGTGGCCCGGATTGTAAACCACGGCATCGTTGAGTAAAACCAGGTTCTGATCGGAGCCGCCGCCGCGCACATAAAAACCGGTATTGCCTTCGCCGCCGCTTTTCACGCCCGGTAAAAGCTGAATGGTTTTAATAATATCGGTTTCCCCGAAAAGCACCGGCAGGGTTTTTATTTGTTCAAGCGGCAGGATCACTTCGCCCATTTGGGTGCTGCGCACGTTTTCGTTCGTCCGGCGGCCGGTAATTTCTACTTCGCCAATGGTTTTATTTTGCGCCGAAAGCAAGAAATTAAGCGAAGTGGCAGCCGTTATGTTGATCGTTTTTTCGAAGGGCTGATAGCCGATATACTGCACCAGAACGGTATGGTTTCCGGCTGGAAAAGTCAGTTGGTAAAAGCCGTTGGCATCGGTAATACTACCTTTTTGCGGTTCGTTTTTATTTATGATGGTGGCGCCGGGCAAGGTTTCCTGGGTTTGTGCATCACGCACATATCCGCTCACCGTAAAACTGCTTTGCCCCGAAGCCGGGAAAAACGGTAGAAAAAAGAGCAGGAAAAGTAAAAAACGGTATGGCAAAACGAACAAAAACTTAAACATCGCTGACATAACCATTTTATTCGGGAAAAAGTTACCGCCGGAAATAAGCGTAACGCTGCAGAATTTTCTGATAAAGTTTTTCAAAAAGCCAGGCCATGGTTATTCCCAGTAAGGCACCGGCCAGGATATCGCCGGGATAATGCACGCCCAGGTAAACACGGCTGTAGGAAATAACGGCGGCCCAGGTAATCAGGATGATCTTGAACCACAAATAACGCGGGGGCAAAACAAGCACCATGAAAGTAGCGAGCGCAAACGTAGTGGCAGCATGCGAAGAAATAAACCCGAATTTCCCGCCGCACCCACTCACAATATTGATCACTTCCGAAAGCTCAGGATCATGACACGGCCGCAAGCGGGCAAAACCGGGCTTAAAAAAACGGGAGGAAATAAAGTCGGCAGCCCCAACCGCTAAAACGGCCATGAGCAGTTTCATGTAACCGCGGCGGCCAAAGGTGTAGATCAAGTAAATAGTAAGCGCCAGGTAGGCTGGTACCCAGAAAAAACGCTCCGAAACCAGCACCATGATCGGGTCCCAGAATTCGGTGTGGTGGCTGTTGAGATAAACAAAAATCTCCCGGTCAATATTTCGGATGGTTTCTAACAAAGCGGTTTCGATTAGAAGATTTGGAAATTTGAAGATTTGGAAATTATAAAATCAAAAGATTCGAAGATGAGGAATCATAATTTTGTGCCTTAAAGAATATTTTCTTCTGAATCCATTTTCAAATCTCCAAATCTTCTAATTTCCAAATTAAACAACGTTCAGCCAGTCGATCTCTTTTTTGAGCAGGCTTTGAGTTTCTGCTTCGGGGCTGCCGGGTTCGGTTTGAAAATTATATTCCCAGCCTGCCAGGTTAGGCAAGCTCATTAAAATGCTTTCTATCCGGCCGGAAGTTTCGAGCCCAAATTTTGTGCCCCGGTCAATGGCCAGATTGAACTCTACGTAGCGGCCGCGGCGCAGCATTTGCCACTGCTTTTCGCGCTCAGTATAAGGAAGTTCGCGGTTCTCGTTTACAATTTTAGTGTAAGTAGGTGCAAACGTATAAGCCAGGTCCTGGATAAAGTTGAAACGATCCTGAATGCTGAAGTTTTCGTTGGCCATTAAGCGGTCGCAGAAGGTGCCGCCAATGCCGCGGGTTTCCTGCCGGTGGGTGATGTAGAAATAATCGTCGGCCCACTTTTTAAATTCCGGGTAATAACTTGCGTGGTGCTTGTCGCACACGTTTTTGAGCTGCTCATGAAAGAATTTGCCCTGCGCTTTGTTTACGTAAATAGGCGTGAGGTCTATGCCGCCGCCAAACCAGGCATCGCCGTTGCCCGCTTCAAAATAACGGACGTTCATGTGCGTGATCGGCACCATCGGGTTTTCCGGATGAATGACTACCGAAACGCCGGTCGCAAAGTAATTCGGGTCGGGCAGGAGCAGGGACTGCGCCGCTTTTTCAGATAAACTACCTGTAACGGCCGAGAAATTTACGCCGCCTTTTTCAAACACGTTGCCTTTCTGAATTACGCGCGTGCGGCCACCGCCGCCGGTATGGTGCTGCCACAAATCTTCCTGGAAAGTAGCTTTGCCATCGCAGGTTTCCAGGGCCTGGCACAGATCATCCTGAAACCGGCGCATGAATTTTTCAACTTGTTCTCTCATGTAAGGGCTTAAAAAACGCTATGAAAATGCCCTGCAAAAGTATTTAATATCAGGGAGCTTTTCATAAGCGGCGCTAAAAAAAGCAAAACTACGGGCAGCACTATTCCGGATCACAGCTTTTGCTGGCTACCCGGAGATTGATCGCATCGATAAAAACTGCCAGTTCCTTTTTAGATTCCTCGTCGGCGCGGCGCCACAAATAGTTCAGCAGTTGTAAAGCTTCCACACATTCTTCGTGCGTAAGGGCCGGAATCTGGTTTAATTTATATCGTTCTATCGTAGCCTCGTTGAGGAGTTTTTCTTTCATAAAATTCCGGAAACTAATTTCTATTTCAGAATTTTCACTACGCATTATATTATTTCAAGTTGAAAGATAAAGCCTGTTTCAGCATAATTTTCAAACCCGGCCTAAAAATGCTAAATTTGTAATACGAATTAAAAGTCCGCCTATGTTGAACGAAGTTGCCACTGCCGAAAAGACCGAAGTTTCGGTTATGCTGAAAGCTTATAGATTAATGCTCACGGCCAAAACCATGGCCGATACTTACGAAGATAACAAGACGATCTGCAGCAAGTATGTGCACAGCACCTCGCGGGGCCACGAAGCTATTCAGCTGGCAACCGCCTTTCAGTTAAAACCCTACGATTTTGCCTCACTATATTACCGCGACGAATCCATTCTTTTAGGCATGGGGCTTACGCCGTATGAACTCATGCTCCAGCTCATGGCCAAAGCCGACGATCCTTTCTCCGGAGGACGTACGTATTATGGTCACCCGAGTTTGCGGCGGGAAGGCTTTCCGGTAATTCCGCACCAAAGTTCCGCTACAGGCATGCAGGCCATTCCGGCTACGGGTATGGCCCACGCGGTTTCTTACCTTGAAAGTCAGGGCTTGCGCGATAAGGATAAGCCTGCCGTTACGCTTTGCTCTTTAGGCGATGGCTCAGTTACCGAAGGCGAAGTGGCTGAAGCGTTCCAGATGGCGGTGCTGAAAAATCTGCCCATTGTATATTTGGTACAGGATAACGACTGGGGAATTTCGGCAACCGGCAAGGAAATGCGCGCGATGGATGCGTATGAATATGCGGCCGGCTTTAAAGGCATGCAGCGCATGCGCGTGAACGGCTCCGATTTTGTAAGTTCCTACGAAGGCATGGCGCTGGCTTTTCAGTACGTGCGCGAAGAACGCAAACCGATTCTGGTACACGCCAAATGCCCGTTATTAGGCCACCATACTTCCGGGGTGCGCCGCGAATGGTACCGGGGCGAAGACCTGGCCAAACACGCTTTAACTGATCCGATCCCGCAACTCGAAAAGCATTTGCTGAACGCCGATATCAGCCAGGATCAACTGGATGTAATTGCAGCCGAAGTAAAAGTTTATGTGCAGCAGCAGTACGAAAAAGCTTTAGCCGCCCCGAATCCGGATCCTTCTACTTTCGATCAGCATGAATTTGCACCTACCCCGGTAACCGAAGAAAAAGGGGAAAGAAGCCCGGCCTGCGGCGAAAAAACCATTATGGTAGATGCCGCTTTGCATGCCGTAGACGATATTCTGAAAACTTACCCTGAAGCATTGTTTTACGGCCAGGACGTAGGCGGTGAATTGGGCGGCGTTTTTCGGGAAGCTGCTTTGCTGGCTAAAAAATACGGCGACGAACGTGTTTTCAATACCCCAATTCAGGAAGCTTATATTGTTGGTTCAACGGCCGGTATGTCAGCGGTTGGCGCCAAGCCGATCGTAGAAATCCAGTTTGCCGATTATATCTGGCCGGGTATTAACCAGCTGGTGGAAGAACTCTCGAAAAGCTGCTATTTGAGCATGGGTAAATTTCCGATCCAATCCGTTATCCGCGTGCCGATCGGGGCGTATGGCGGCGGCGGGCCATACCATTCGGGTTCGGTAGAATCTACGTTGCTCAATATCCGCGGTATAAAAGTGGTTTACCCAAGCAACGCTGCCGATATGAAAGGGCTGATGAAAGCCGCTTTCCTGGATCCGAACCCGGTAGTAATGCTGGAGCACAAAGGTTTATACTGGAGTAAAGTGGCCGGAACGGAAGATGCCAAAACCATTGAACCGGATGCCGATTACATTCTGCCTTTAGGTAAAGCCAATATTGTGCAGGAAGCCAGCGAAGAAGAATTACGCAATGGCAATACCTTAACCGTTATTACCTATGGTATGGGGGTTTACTGGGCCAAAACGGCATCGCAGCAATTTAAAGGCAGCATCGAAATTGTTGACCTCAGAACGCTGAACCCGCTCGATTTTGATACGGTAGTTAATTCAGTTAAAAAACACGGAAAAGTACTGGTGCTTACTGAAGAACCGCTCATGAACTCATTTGCCGAATCTTTGGCCGGCAGAATTTCCAAAGTTTGTTTCCAGCAATTAGATGCCCCGGTGTTTACCTTGGGCGCGGCCAATCTCCCGGCTATTGCCCTGAACGTAGAGCTGGAGAAAATGATGCTGCCGAACGCCGATAAAGTAGCCGCTGCCTTTGATGAACTTTTAAATTACTAGGCAGTTTTTTACCGCAAAAGGATATCGTTTTTAATAGCAGTTTTCAGCTTTTAAACGATAGCGTTTTTCAATTAAAAAGTAAAAGCCCCGCAAATCAACATGCGGGGCTTTTACTTTTTCAGGCCTAAACCATAGCGTTTTTTAGAACGGGTAACCAATGCCAATGTTAAAGGAGTTCTGCATGTTTTTAGAACTCAATAAGCGGTTCAGCCTGAAGCGGTCTAAAACAAAACGCTGGCCTTCCGGTTCGGCCGGGTCTATTACTTTGGTAGCAAAGTCAAAACGGACTACGAGAAAGGAAAAATCGAAGCGGGAACCAAAACCGAGATCTACGGCAAATTCCTTGTGAAAATCCTTTAAACCGGAGCCTGGTAGTTCCGGGCTATCTTTTAAGTTCCAGACGTTGCCGGCATCTATGAAAAAGGCGCCGTTCCAGAAACCAAAAATGTTAAAACGGTATTCAGCATTTCCTTCCATTAAAACTTCGCCGGGTTGCTCCGGGCGGTAATCTCGCTGCGGCTGACCATTAACAATTACCAGGTTGTTTTCGGCGTTCGGGTTAAGTTCATCTTTTAAACGGTAGGGCGGCGTGTAAGAACCCGGCCCAAGTTTGCGTGGTCGCCAGGCCCGTAAGCTGGAACCGCCGCCGGCAAAAAAGAATTTATCGTAGGGCAGAATATTATTGCTGCCAGGCACCGGGCTTACAATGCCAAAATTACCCCGCGCTACGAAATACATTTTCTCCTTAATTTTATAGTAGCGGCGGTAGTCGGCGTTGAATTTCAGAAAGCTGTAAGAACGGTATTGTTGTTTTGTGGGATCGGGATCGGAAAGAAAATCGCTGAACCAGCCGCTGAAACCAACCGTGTTGTTGCCGGTAATTACGCCGGGTAAATTCCCGATTTCTACAAAAAGCTTGATATATTTGGCGTCCAGGGTCTGGTTGATGTTGTTGCTGTTGTAAAGCATGGTGGCGTTCATACTGGAAACAATACCAGGCTTAAAGCTTTCGATCAGCGTAACCCCCAGGGCTTTACGGCTTTCCAGATACTTCCGGAAATTGTCAGACTTAATGGTAGCATCAATAATATTAATATCTACCAGCGATACAAAATACTGCAACCGCTGCGAACGTTGCCACAGATAATCGAGCGAAAATTCGGTATTGGTCCGGTTATAATCTTCGCGGTTGGTATAAGTAAAAGCGGCGTTCAGCCGGGTGCGCGGGTTATAAATTACCAGTTTCGGGTTGCTGTCTAACTTGAAAAAAGGGTCGAGAAACTGCGGAAAAACCAACGCTACGTTTCCGCCTAATTCGGTAGTGGTTACGAGTTTATCGTTAACCGAACTGGGCTGGGCTTCCAGACCACCCCGAACGCCGAATTCCAGGTTTTCGGCGCCGCCAAAAATATTGCGCACTTTTAAACGGAAGCTTCCGTAGGGCAGGGGCAGTGAGGAGCCAAAGTTGGTAAAATTGAAATTGCCCCCAATTTCGTCGGTGATCTGGTAGCGGGTAGCAGGCGTAACGTTTACGTAGGCATCGAGCATGGGCTGCAACGAATCGCTTACAATGGTGTAGTTCACCGCCGAAAACCGGTAAACATCCAGGTCGCCGATCTGGCGTTGGGTACGGCTGGTACGAATTAAACTGTAAGGCTGGCCTACGCTCATCCGGATCTTTTTATCCAACACTTTCGGCGATACATACTTTTTATACCAGATGTATTTCACGCCGCCATAATTAATGGTATCGCGGTTAACCCCAAAGCGGTCTACGTTGGCTTCCCCGATAAAATAAATGGTACGGATCTTATAAAGTTTGTGGTTGGCGCTATCGGCGGGGTTTGAGATGGTGGTTTTCAGGCGCACGGTATTGCCGCCAAAACTGGTGTCTACATCGAAGAAAATATATTGCTTCCGGAATTCGTAAAAGCCCTGGTTCCGCATGAGGGTTTCCAGGCGGTCGCGTTCCTGGGTAAGCAATTCTTCATCGTAGATCTGGCCGGTTTTAATCAGCGATTCGGCCTGCGAATTTTGCACCAGCCTTTGCACGGTGGTGTCTTTAATATTGTAGGCGGTTTCGCTCAACCGGAAAGGCTGGTTTTCGGCAACGTTCAACGTGAGGTAAATCTTTTTATCTTCCTCTTTGGTTTGAGCGCTTACGCGGTTGTGAAAAAAGCCCTTGGAACTTAAATAGGTGTTAATCTGCGAAACGGTTTCTACAGTAAGGGTAGAATCGTAGATAGAAGGCGGCTCGCCGATGGAACGCATCAGCAGGTTACCTTCCTCTTTTTTGCGGATTAGTTTGGCCAGCTTTTTTTCCTTCTTTTCGGTAAGTTTCACCACTTCGCTGGAATCGGCGCCGGCTTTGTTTATTTTTTTTGCAAATTTTTCTTCCGTTTCCTGGATCTGTTGCTGCACTTTGGCCGGGTTGTAGAGGCTTTTGCCCCAATAGTACACCGTTAAATAAGGCGTAGAGCCGAATATAGGCACTTTGCGGTTTGGTTGCTGGCGAAATAGCGCGCGAATTTTGTCCGGGTCGGCCTGATTAACGCCTTCCAGCTTCACGTCGTAAAGCAGCTTTTCCTTGCCTTTTAAATAGCGGGTTGGCACGCAACTCCACGAGCATAAAATTGCGATTGTAAAAGCGAATATGTAAAATCGTAAGTTCAAAAAAAGCTGGCTATGTTATCGAAAGCAGTAAGCAAATACATCAATTCGCTGCAAATAAAGAAATATCGGAATCTCCATCAAACTTTTGTAGTAGAAGGGGCAAAAAGTGTGCGCGAGTTGCTGGCCTCGGATCTGGAAATCGAAAAGCTTTTTATAACCGAAGACTTTTTGGAGAAACATACCGGTTTGCTACGCAAAGGTTTGGAATATGAACTGGTTACCGAAAACCAGCTGGTGCAAGCCGGCACGTACGAAAGCAATAACGCCGGCCTGGCCATTGCGCGTATGAAAAGGCTGCCAAAACTGGCAATAAAACCCACGGATCTGGTAATTGCTTTAGACGACATTCGCGACCCCGGTAATTTAGGCACAATAATCCGGATTGCCGATTGGTATGGCATTAATAAAATAATTTGTTCAGAAACCTGTGCCGATTTTTATAACCCGAAAGTGATTGCTTCAACCATGGGTTCTTTCACGCGCGTGGCTGCTTATTATGTAAACCTGCCGGATTTTCTGGCTTCGCTGCAGCCAGAGTTTAAAATTTACGGCGCGGCCATGGAAGGCGAAAACATTCATAAACTGAACCTGAAACCGGAAGGCGTATTAATTATGGGCAACGAAGCGAACGGATTGCGCCCGGAAACCCGGAAATATCTCACCAGCCTCATTAAAATTCCGGCCTTCGGAAAAGCTGAATCTTTGAATGTTGCGACGGCAACGGCTATTTTAGTTGATAATTTTTTCCGGCAAGAGTAAGTAGTTAAGTTTACAATTGAGTTTTTAAGCCAGGAAGGATAGCGTTTTTATTGTCATTCTGGGATTCAGCGAAGAACCTTGATAGCAGAAAGCTGTTTTTTAGCTTGGAAGAATACCATTTCCCATAGCTGGCTTTCTGCCTTTTATCATTAGCTGAATTAGCTTTTAACTCACTTCTGTGTTCTTTTTGTCCCCGAAAGGGTTCGGGATGTTCCACTTGACACAATATAAACCAGCGAAAATCAAGCGGCACGTCCCGAAGCATTTAGGGAGCAAGCGCAAACTTCCCGCAAGCCTGCGGGACAAGCGCTGACCGCTCAAACAACGCTTTGACAAAAAGCCACCGTGGTACATTCGCTTCTTTGTAGTGAACGGAGCAGTGCCTAGATGGTGAGTTTTAGTGGCTTTGCAAGCGACAAAATTTGCTGCCGTAAGCGAAAATTCTGCTGGTAATTCTTCGCTTTTTGTTTATCGTGCTCCGCTCTCGAGATCGAGTAGGAGTTTCTAAAACACAGAATACTCTAATCCCCTAATCTGATGAATCCCAATTCAGACAAAAAATCCTGTTCATCTTTTAAATCCTAAAAATCGTGTTCAAAACGGTACCAAATAAATAAAAAGGAAGCCCGTAAGCTTCCTTTTTCAGTCAAATTAAAACTACTACTATTAAATCGTAATGCCGAAGCTCAGCACGTTGGCTTTTGGGCCTCGGCCGTCTTTAAATAATTCGTTCAGGTTGTAATTGGCGAACAGATCAAAACCGCGGTAACCGATGGTGGCTTTCAGACCGTATTGAAGTTCTTCGAGGTTGAAATTGCCCTGGTCTTTGTCTTTTTTAGTGTCGCCTTCCAGGTTGTATTTAATTTTGGTGTGGCTGCCCAAGCGGTACCCTACAAACCCGCCGGCCCCAAACCGGAAAGAAGAATGGCCTTTTTTATCTTTGAAATTCAGGACTACCATCAGCGGAAGGTTGGCGCTGGAAGTAGCGAGTTTTGATTTTTCGAGGTTGCGTTCTGATTTTCTCAACACAGTTTCAGATTGGCCGTTTGTTTCCTCTTCCAAAAGAACGTAGTTATGGTCGAACATGTAATTGTTGAAGGCAAAATCTACGCCGGTGCGCAAATGAAGCGGGCTTCTTTTACCCCCGATCCGCACCTGGTAATAAGGATTGAGACTCACATAACGCGAACCCCATGGTTTCAGGCCGGCTTTATCCAAATCGGTTCCTCCGTCATTCAGCAGGGTATTGAAACCCAGATCGAAATTCAGACCACTTTGATGACGGCGATTTGCATTTTTAGCTTTTTTAAGCGAATCTGCTTCAATTAAAGTAGATTTAACCGTGGCTTTATCCTTTTCTTTTTCCTCATATTCTACATCGATGTTAAGCTGCGATAGTTTGGTTTCGCCTTTTTCATCTTTTTCCAACCCTTTCATGGTGATGCTGATCTTTTCCGGGCGGCGTTTGTCTTTGGTTTCTTCAGCCGGACGGAAGCTTACGGTATAATCTTTTCCGTTCACGTCTTTCTTTTCCATTTTTTCAGCTTCAGAAATGTACTTGTTGAGCATCACCATCAGCGAATCGAGGCTGTAGTTCTGGAAAGATTTCAGCTGCTCAGTATTTTTAACCACCAGGCTCATTTTAGCGCCGTTGGCTAGTTTTACCAAAATGGTATCGTCTTTAGGTGCTACTTTTGGGCTGAAATCAGCGGCCGAAACAGGCAAAGCGGTAGTGGTTGCCAGGCCGAGTACGGCCAGCAGGAATAAGCGTTTCATAATTTTAAAGGGATTTTAAGTCTTTTTTAGATATCGAGTACTTTGGAGAATTTCTCTTGAATGTTGCGGGTGCCCATGGCCAGTTTCGAATCGGAATTTAAACCAATGGCCTGAAGGTCCACGCGTTCGCCGTTTTTCAGGTTCTTTGCCTGTTTAAAGATGCTTTTCAGTTTAGAATTTTTGTCTTCTTCAGCAGTCGTTTCTGCCATAGCAAGCGCATTTTCCGAATTGTCTTTTTTCACGATCACTTCAATGGCCATGCCCGCTAAAAGTGCCGGTTTGGTTTCCGAAGTTTTTGCATGCTCCGCTTTATTACTTTGCGTGGAAGCGATCAGATTTTCTTCCGTTTTTTGCACTAGCTGCTCCGAATTTGGTTGTTCCTGAATCGGAGTATTATGAATTGATTTTTCAGTTTTAACCTTTTTCGTAACCTGGGCAATTTGCGTTTTCGGAGCATTAGCAACGGTAGTTTTTACTTCCGTTTTGATACCGTTTTTAACAGCGTTTCTGCTGCTGATTTCATTTTTACTTTCAATAACAGTTTCCGGCGTTTTTATTGCCGCAATCATGGTTTCCGGAGCAGAAATTTTTTCTGAAACCGGTGCCGAAACTTCCGGCGTTTTTACTGTTGGTGCTGCAATTTCAGTGGTTTTGTTTACCGCCAGCGGCATTTCAGTTTTTCCGCCGAAATAGCTACCGTTTTTAAAGATGCCTACCGAAATAAAGAGCAAAACCACGGCTGCAGCGGCGTAATGCCACCACATTAAAATGCGGCGCTCTTCTTTCTTTTCTTCCGGCTGCACCAACTCAGTTTCGGGCGCAGCGATTGGTGTGTTCAGCTGACTTTGCAGGCGCGCCCAGGCATCGGCCGAGGGCTGGCGGTTTAGGTTTTGCAACCCTTCCTTAAAGCGCGAATCTATATTGTGCTGTTCCATTTTTTTCTATGCTAAATTTATCCTGGGCAGTAACCCATTTTTGTAATAAAGCTCTTGCCTTGCTTAACTGCGATTTAGAAGTTCCTTCGTTTATCTGCAGCATGTCGGCAATTTCTTTATGCGAATACCCTTCTATGGCGTAAAGGTTGAAAACGGCGCGGTATCCGGCTGGTAATTCGTGGAGCAGCGCTAAAAGTTCTGCTTCGTTCAGCGCGGTGTCGGCTTGTTCCTGGGCAGCGAGCTGCAGATGTTCTTTTTCTACGGCCAAATGCAAAGGCTCCTTTTTGCGTAAAAACATCAGCGCTTCGTTTACAATTACCCGGCGCAGCCAGCCTTCAAAATTTCCTTTTCCTTCGTACTGTTTCGCATTCTGAAACACTTTCACCATTCCCGTAATCATCACTTCTTCGGCATCCATTTCGTTTTTCAGGTAGCGCAAGCAAACTCCCAGCATCTGACCCGAATACCGATCGTAGATCGCTTTCTGGGCTTTCGGGTCGCCGTTTTGCAGGTTTGCTATGAGTTCGGTTGTGATCACGGGTAGCAGTGTTTCAGTAGTCGTTTCTTTGGGTTTCTGCTTATATAGATGCAAAGGTACCGGTAGCGGTTGCCTTACAGGTAAGAAAAATTTTAATTATTTTTTATAATATAAATAAGGTATTGATAATGAATGTTTTAAAAATATGAAAATAAACAAAAAAAGCCCCGAATTGCTTCAGGGCTTTACTTTTTTACTTCAAATGGATAGCGTTTTAGGAAATTATAGAATGAGAGAATGATTGAATTATAGAATAAGAGAATAAAAGGAAGGTTAGAATTAATTCTGATATTTTTTATTTATAATATTCAATCATTCAATCATTCAACCATTGAACCATTTAACCATTTAACCATTCGACCATTTAACCATTCAACCATTCAAACCTACCACATCCATTGCGGACAAATTGCCTTCCCGCGGTTCTGCAGTTTCAGGCCCAGCACAATTTCGTGGCTGCCGGAGCTGGCATGGCGCAATTCGGACGTTACCGCATCGTAAGAATAAGCTACTTCAAGAAGCGGCGAAATATTGATCCCGGCTAAAACCGAAACGGCATCTTTATGGCGGTAAGAAACGCCACCCCAAACCCGCTCCGCAACAATCGCTTTCACGTTCAGGTCCGCGGTTAAAGCGGTTGGCGCCGATTTCACCATAAAAGAAGGCACTACGGTCAGGTCGCGGTTTATATCGAAACGGTAGCCGCCGGTCAGGTAAAAGTGCGGTTGCGCAAAGCCAGGCCGCTGGAAACCGGTTTGCTGGGAAGCGGTTTCGGTATTCGCTAAAAGCTGCATGGCCGAAAGCCCTGCAAAAAACTGATCGGAATAGATCCAGGTACCAAAACCCAGGTCCATTTTTACGTCGTTCAGGCGGTCGGAATACAAAGCCGGGTCGTTAGCAGTTACCGTAGTAGCCATGGCCCGATTCAGGCTGAACTGGTTGATGCCCGTAGCTGTGCCCATAGCCACTTTCACCCGGTTGGTAACCGGCAAATGGAAAGCGTAAGTCAGGTTAATGGTGGTATTCTGAATGATGCCCGTTTTATCGGCCTGCACCAAACCTCCAAAACCGTGGTGCGGATTCGCTTTCTTGAAACGGTTGTTTTTGTTTACTTTATATCGTGGCCTTCTCACCGCGCTACGCATCATGCTGGTTTTATTGATGCGGTTGCGGTCCTGCTTGCCGATAGCGGTATGGAAACTGGTGTAAAAAGTGCTCGGTGCTCCTTCCAGGCCGGCCCATTGTTTCCGGAAACCCAATTTCACATCGGTATAATTCTCAATACCGCTGATAGCCGGGTTTACCAGAAGATTGTTCAGCGAATATTGGCTGTATTGAGGGCGCTGCTGCGCAAAAGTAGTCCCGATAATTCCTGTTAATAATATAAAAAGGATTGCGGGTAAAAGTTTCTTCATAAAAATTAACGAACGATGTTGATGTTTCCGGAAAGCGGCGCTTCCGTTTTATTTAAATAAATGATATAGTAATAAGTCGCGATCGGAAGTTGCTCACCGTTCTGAGAAACGCCGTTCCAGGGCTGCGGATAACCGGTTGACTCGTACACTTTCGCGCCCCAGCGGTTGAAGATTTCGATGCGGCAATTGCGGTATTCTTCCAGGCCTTTAATTTCCCAGGTATCGTTTATGCCGTCGTTATTTGGCGTGAAGGTGTTCACGATCTTTATTTTTGGCAGCACAGTTACCGTAACTTCATCAGTAGAAACGCAGCCGGATTCAGAAACAACTTCCAGGGTATAAGTAGAGGTTTTATCTGGGGTGGCAACCGGGTTGGCGATATTCGGATTGCTCAGTCCTTCCGCCGGGAACCACTTGTAGGAAACCCCGCCCTGGCCTTTTAAGGCAGTGCTTTTACCACTGATCACATCCACGTCTTCTCCGGCATCAGCAGTAGCTTCCCGTACGTTCACGTTCACTGCAATTCTGGTACTGGCGCAGCTATTTTGCACGGCTTGCACGTAATAAGTTTTGCTTTTGGTTAAGGCCGGCGTGGTGAAAGAAACGCCTTTACCGATCAACTGACCGCCATTCGCTGTTTCGTACCATTCAAATTCGGATTCGGTGGTATTGTAATTTTGCACCGGCAATACCAGAATGGCAGCCGTACCGGAACAGATATCCTGCGAAGCAATGGCTGGCGGCGATGGGATCTGGTTTACTTTTATTTCAATAGCAGCACTGATATTATCAGAGCAGTAACCGGCGCTAACTTTGCGGCGGAACCACGTAGTTTGCTGTAAAGTACCCGGCTGATAGTCTGCCCCATTGTTTATGCCGGTTGCCGTAACAAAGCTATTAACAGTGC
Organism: Adhaeribacter terrigena; assembly: GCF_016623615.1. GTDB lineage: Bacteria > Bacteroidota > Bacteroidia > Cytophagales > Hymenobacteraceae > Adhaeribacter_A > Adhaeribacter_A terrigena. The sequence continues at coordinate 307,313 of NZ_JAEHFX010000003.1, forward strand.
CCGAAGAACTCATTTCCCAAACGTAAGTATAAGAGCCGGAACCGCCCGTTGGAGCAGAGCCCAGCAACACAGCCGGAGCCGAACCCGCACAAATGGTTTGCGCCACACTGACGGTATTATTTGAAATATTGGGGTTAACAATGATCTGTACCACGTTGCTTTCCAAGGTATAAGCACCTGAAATTACGGTTCTCTTAAACCAGGTTGTCTGGGTTAAAATACCCGGTTGGTAGTCTTTCTGACCGGCAATTCCGGCCGCCGTGCTGAATCCTGCATTAGCCCCTGCAGTGCTCATTTCCCACAAATAAGTATAGTTGCCTATACCTCCAATTGGCGTTGTTCCGGCTAAAAGGCCCGGAGCATTGTTTTGGCAGATTGTCTGATTCTGTTGAATTACGTTATTGGCAATTGCCGGAACTACCGTAAGCTGCACCACATTCGAAACCAGTTCACAATCACCGGAGCGAACAACTCGGCGCAGCCAGGTAGTTTGGGCAATGGCACCCGGCTGGAAATGCCGACTGTTGGCTGAAATTCCTGTAAAGCCGGAAGCATTACCTGTTATGCTGATCTCCCAGGTATACGCGTAGTTTCCGTTACCGCCCGTTGGCAAAGAACCATTTAATAAAGCCGGAGTTGAACCACTATAAACTGTTTGTGAAGCTGAAATGGTGTTCGAAGCCAGCGGAGGGTTTACTTCCACTTTCAGGGCGGCAGAAGTCTGCGAACAGTTTCCGGAGAAAACCACGCGGCGGAACCAGGTAGTTTGTTGTAAAGCCGGGGCGGTATAGTGCAGATTCTGATTCGCATTAGGCGCTGGCACGAAACCTTGGTTTGCGCCATTGGTGCTCATCTGCCACAGATACGTGAAGGTTCCGTTACCACCTATTGGCTGCGTGGCATTGATGATCTGCGGCGTATTACCGGCGCAAATGATCTGCGGCTGGGTAGTAATAGTATTCGATATTATTCCCGGAATGACCGTGATTTTTACGCTCGCGCTGTTATTTTGCTGGCAAGAGCCCGAAGAAACCACGCGGCGGAACCAGGTAGTTTGGGTAAGCGCTGCAGGGGCATAATTTACCGCTAAATGATTACCGGCCGCAGGAGCGAAGGTTACATTATCAGTGCTGCTTTCCCAAATGTAAGTGTAAGCACCGTTGCCACCGGCCGGTAAAGAACCGGTCAGGGAAGTTGGGATTTCGCCGGCGCAAATGGTTTGGTTCATGCTGATGAAGTTGTTGGCAATTACCGGCATCACGTTTATCGTTACTTTGCTGCGCACCGTACTGTGGCAGCCCTGCGCATTGATTGCTTCCAGGAAATATTCAGTAGTGTTTTGCAAAGCCGGCGTGTTGAACGTATTTCCGGAGAAAATTGGCTGGCCGCCCGTTGCAGCGTTAAACCACTGATATTGCAGGCCGTTTCCGTTGGCAGTTAAAGTGGCAGTTGCACCCGCACAAATCGTCTGGGCAGTAACAATCGCAGCAACCGGACGGGCAATTACCTGAACTTTCACCGGCTGCGAATATTCGGCGCACGGTCCGGAAGTTACTTTCCGGCGGAACCAAGTCGTTTGCGTAAGCGCAGTGGGCGTGAAATTCACGGTATTGTTAGCACCGGAAACCGAAGTAAAGTTTACAGAATCGGTACTGATTTCCCATCCAAAAGTATAAGTGCCGTTGCCTCCTGCCGGGGCAGAACCGTTAATTTGCGTTGGAATTTCATTCGCACAAATAATCTGATTTCCAATTAGGGCGTTGTTGGTTAATACCGGCAAAACCAAAACGGTAGCTTTTGTGCGGGTAAAACTCGGGCAACCTTCCGCGCTGACTGCCTGCACGTAATAATCGGTTGTAGCTGATAAAACCGGCGTTTGGAAGGTGGAGCCGGTGAAGATCAGGTTTCCGTTTTGTGAAGCATCAAACCACTGGTAAGTACCCGTTGAGCCGCTGGCTGTTAACGTTGCGCTGCCGGAACCGCAGATCGTTGCATTCGCAACTGTTGGGGCCAGAGCAATTGGATTAACGGTTACCTGCACGGCTTTTCTATTGGAAGTTTCGCAACCCTGCGCATTATAAGCAGCCACGAAATACGTTTTAGAAGTCTGAAGCACCGGCGTGGTAAAGGTCGGTCCGGTATAAAGCAGGTTTCCGTCAGTCAGAGCATCGTACCATTCATAGCGCACCGCGTTACTGCTTTGAGCAGTTAAGGTAGCAGCAGTGCCGGGACAGATCGTCTGATTTGCTACAACCGGTACAGCAGGCAGCGCATTTACAGTGATCACTTTCACATCAGAAACCTGACAGTTGCCGTTGCCATAAGTATACGTTAGCGTGTAAACGCCCGGAGTATTTGCCGTGAAAGTTCCGTTGGCTTTTACCAGACTGCTGCCGCTCCAGATTCCGCCGGCCGGCAAACCTTTCAGCAAAACGCTAGGGTTTTGGGCACAAAAAGTCGTGTCGTTCCCGGCATTCGCAACGGGCATGGAAACAACCGTGATTTTTTTCGAAGCCGAAGCAAAGCAGCCGTTCGCGTTTGTGTAGTGATAAATAACGTTGTAAATGCCCGTAGCAGAACCCAGAAAGAAACCGCTGGTGCTGATATTCTGACCAATCCAGCTTCCGCCTTTCGGAAAACCTTGCAATTGCAAACCTTGCGGCGCGGCACAGATCGTAGTATCATTACCGATGTTTACAACCGGTAATGGCAAAACTTCAATTTTAATCGTTTTAGTAGCCGTACATCCAGCTACGGTATCGATGGCAGTAACGGAGTAAGTTGTAGTAACGCTTGGGTTGGCAATAACAGTAGCACCCGAAGTTGTGTTTAAGCCAGCGGCCGGCGACCAGGAATAAATAGCAGCACCGCTTGCCGTAAGCGTGGTAGTTTGTTGCCCGATGCAAATAGAAGTTCTCGTAGCAGCAATATGCAACGGAATGGCAGGTTTTACCACTACAGTGTATTGCACCGTGTCGGAGCAACCGGTAAGCGCATTCGTACCAACAATATTATAAGTAGTGGTTACTGTCGGATTTGCCGAAACAAGATTGCCGGTAGTTTTATTCAGGCCGGTTGCCGGAAACCATTTGTAAGAATTCGCCCCGGAAGCCGTTAAAATAGCCGAACCTTGACCGCTACAAATAGCCGCTACCGAAGATTGTACCGTAATTTTTGGCGCCGGATTGATGGTAATGGTTTGCGTATCGGGCTTGGAAAATCCGCAGGCATTGGCCGCTTGCAGTATCACCTGGTAAACTCCCGGCTGGGCAAATTTGATTTCCGGATACTGACTGGAAACCGAAGTGCCGTTTACGAACTGATAATTATGATTTCCCAGAACATTCCACTGGTAAATAGTAATCGGGCTGCTGGTTTTAAAGGATGGTTTATGCGCCAGATTTGCCGGCGAAAAAGTAACGGTCTGGCTGATACAATACTCCTGCGCAGCCGGTAATGAAACTTCCGGAGTGCTTCCTATTATAATGGTAGTATCTGAAGTGGCAATCTGGCCGCAATAATTCCGGGAAGTGAGTTTTATCGTGTAGCTCCCGGCTTTGGTAAAAATAAGTTCCGGGTTCAAAGAAACGCTATCGGAATTGGTATTAAAACTCCAGCCTTGTTTGGGAAAGATAACCCAGTTATAAGTCAGGTCCGGGCTAACGAATTTATTCTGCAAAACCACGTGCGCGGGTGCGCAGTTGGTGGGGGGGAATTTTACCTGAAAAGCTGCCTGGGGCAGATCTTTCACAATTAGCGTTTTGGCAATTGAATCGGCAGTACATTTGGCTCCGGAACCGCGTGGGGTTACAATCAGCTGAATAATGTAATTACCAGCCTGCGTAAAGTTCAGCATAGGCTGCGCCGAAGCATTATTGGTGCCATTTGTAAAGTTCCAGCCGGTTGCCGGTTTAATGATCCACGCACGCGTAAATCCGGTTGCCATTGTCCCCGTTGCATTGGCATTAAAACCGCCGTTCGAAAAATCAGTTAGTTGAACCGGCGAATTCACGCAGGCAATGCTGTCCGGGTTCATCAGGAAATCTGCTTTGGGCGTAGCCGAGATCCGGATTCCGCCAACCGTAGCCGGAGTGGTGCCGCAGGGGTTGGTAGCAAAAGCAGTCAGGGTAAAAGCGTTGCCCGGTTTCCCCATTGCCGATTTGGTAAAGGTATGGGTAATGGTTTTAGGTAAGTTCGCGTGCGTAAAATGCATCGCCGGGGTGCCATCATCGAACTGAAAAGAGTAAACCGTAGATGGTGTATTTCCAAAGGTATTAATAATATCGAAAGTGAACGTGGCCGGAGCGCAGTCATTCGTGTTTCCCTGGCTGGCTACCCCGAAACTTGGGTTTGAACCATTAAAAACGAGGTATTTTTGGGTGGAAGTACAGCCAGCGGCGTTGGAAACCGTTAAAGTGAGATTGAATGAACCCGGTAAAACATACGTATGCGTGGCCGTGGTGAAATTGCTGCCGTACACGTTTGCCGAACCATCGCCCCAATCAATAGCATATTGGGTGTTGGTGGCTTTGGTTTTGGAACTGTTTTCTACTGTTAAATTGAAATTCGCCGTGCTAAGGGAATAAGTACAATTCATGAAATTATTCACCGTATCCTGCAAAGCTGCATCGGGTGCACCCAGAACGGAAACGGTTATTGGTGCAGCGGTAGCTTTACATCCCAGGGCATCGGTAACCGTTACGGCATAATTCCCATTGGTTTTGGCATAAATGCTTTTAGTAGTTTTACCATTCGACCATAAATAAGCCTGCCCGGTAGTAGCGGTAAGTTGCACACTATCGCCCTGGCAGAGGTTTGTATTGCCGGAAGCTGTGATTAAAGCCTGGCAAGTTTGCGCCTGCACCAGTGGCTGTGAAATGAAAAAGCAAGAAAATGTAAAAAGTAATAATCGTAAGGAGTTTCCCATATACCGTACATCGTTCGGCTGGCGGTACTTTGGTTTTTACTCGAATTCCTGAAATTGAATTTATCAGATAAGAAAGGGGGGTAAACCTGATAAAACGCTAGGAAATCAATACAAAAAAGTGCTGCCGTAAACCTGTTAATTTGCTGTTGATTTAGCCTGTAAAATCTAACTTTTACCATCCGGAAGCTTTGTTAATCAGGGTTGCCTGATTTAATATTCTTTTCCGGAATCTATTGGCAGACAAAACAAATAATGAGTTTGTTCAATGTTTGGTTTTAATTTTAAGTAAAAGGCCAATAGTATTTTTTAGAGAAGGCCGTTAGGTGAAAAGGTATGAGAAAAGGGAAATAAAATCTGTTTAAACTTTAATTTTATTAGAACTTATGAATATGAAATAATGCCGTTGAATAGAAAAATTGAAGCCTGGATGCAATGAAATAAGCAAAAAAAAAGGAGCTACTAGTAGCTCCCGGATGCCAGCATTACCAACGTGCAGGCGTGCATGGTTTCTATTTTCTGATCTTCGGCCATCCTTTCAAATTCAAGGTTTTCGGTGCCGGGATTAAAGATGATTCGTTTGGGGTTCAGCGATAAAATGTAGTCGTACCAGGCGGGTTGGTGCTGCGGCCCCACATACATGGTAACGGTATCTACGCCTTCTATCCTGGGGTTATCTTTTAAATGCTGAATGGGTAGAGTACCAATAGCGGAATGCCTGATCCCTACGGGAACGACTTCATGGCCGTAATTCAAAAGTTTCTGGACTGCTTTGTAGGCAAAACGGCTCGGGTTATCGGTAGCGCCAATTACTACAGTTTTTTTCATAGCGTTATTCGTTTTTTTGCTTCTGAAAGATACTGTTTTCTGGCACAAAGGTTCGGAATACCAGAACGGTTAAGGTAAAAACGCTGAGATCTGCGGGCCTGAATTTTCGTTTTTGGCCCTATCTGCACTAAAGCTAATGCGCCGGCAAAGACGCAAAACTTTGTGTTCCTATTTCAGGATCTTCTCTGCAATTTTCTCGGCGCAGCGTTCTCCATCCATCGCCGCCGACACAATACCACCCGCATAACCGGCACCTTCGGCACACGGATACAGGTTTTTGATCTGCACGTGTTCCAGGGTTTCTTTATCCCGCGGAATGCGCACCGGCGAAGAGGTACGGCTTTCCACCCCGATGATCTGGGCATTATTCGATAAATAACCGGGCATTTTTTTACCCCAGGCCTGAAATCCTTCTTTCAGCCGAAGCGCCAGGTTCGTTCCCAATAATTCGTGCATATCCACCGATTTTAAACCCGGCTGGTAGGAAGTTTCTAACAACATAGCTGAAAGTTTATGTTTCGTGAAATCCTGGAGCAATTGCGCCGGCGCAACCTGCGTTCTGCCCGCCATTGCGCAGGCTTTGCGTTCCAATTCCTGTTGCATCCTCAGGCCGGCCAAAGGACCAAATTGCGCCAGATCCATGTCTTCGGTTTCTATGGCAACTACTATTCCGGAGTTCGCAAATTTAGAATCGCGGCGGCTCGGCGACATGCCATTTACCACCACTTCGCCGGGAGCCGTAGCCGAAGGCACAATAAAGCCACCCGGGCACATGCAGAATGAAAATACGCCGCGCTGCTTGTTATTTAAGTAGGTTTGCTGCACCAGCGCATAACTCGAAGCCGGTAAATATGGTCCGCGGTCGCCTTCGCAGTGGTATTGAATGCCGTCTATTAAACTTTGCTGATGCTCTACGCGCACGCCCATGGCAAACGGTTTGGCTTCTATCAGCACATTTTTTTCGTGCAGCAATTCGTAAATATCGCGGGCGGAATGGCCGGTTGCCAGGATCACACTTTTTCCTTCGTAAACCGTACCATTTTGCGTTACCACGCCTTTTATTTCATTTTTTTCAATGATCAGATCGGTCACGCGGGTTTCGAAATGCATTTCGCCGCCGGCATTTAAAATGGTTTCCCGCATGGCCTGCATGATAACCGGTAATTTGTTGGTGCCAATGTGCGGGTGCGCATCGAAAAGAATATCCTTCGTGGCGCCGTGCTTTACTAAAATGTGCAGGATGCGGTAAAGATCGCCGCGTTTTTTAGACCGGGTATAAAGCTTACCGTCGGAATACGTGCCGGCACCGCCTTCGCCAAAACAATAATTCGAATCGGGGTTTACAACATGCTCTTTATTGATGGCGGCCAGATCACGGCGGCGGGACCGTACATCCTTTCCACGTTCTAAAATAACCGGTTTCAGACCTAATTCGATGCAACGCAAAGCGGCAAACAATCCGGCCGGACCGGCGCCCACGATCACCACTTTATCTTTATGGCCGACGTTTGGGTAATGGAAATCAGGAATTAGGGCTTCGGCAGGAGGGTTTTCGGTGTAAATATCGGCCCGGATGCGCACACCAACTTTGCGGCCACGGGCATCAATCGAGCGTTTAACTTTGTGCAGGAATTTTACTTCTTCTGCGTCAATACCCGAAGCTTCGATCAGTTCCTTTTCTAATTGCGTGGCATCAAAGGCAATTTCCGGCGGAAAAACTAGGTCAAGTTCTTTTTTCATGAAAAACGGTAAGGTATTTAGCCTTAAAAGTCAGGTAATAATCTAAAGGTCCGGATCCGGAATTTAGTTCGGCAAATTTACAGAATATTCTTCGGCTCCTGAAATGGGAGAAAACCCAGGTTTTTTAATACTGCGTAAGTGCGAAAGCCAGGATATTAGCTCCCATTTTCAAGGCGGCTTCGTGTTTTTCTACCGGGTCGTTATAGATTTCCGGATCTTCCCAGCCATTGCCTAAATCAGTTTCATAGGTGTAAAAGCAAACCAATCTTCCCTGGTAGAAAAGGCCAAACCCCTGCGGCGGCTTATTGTCGTGTTCGTGAATTTTTGGCAGCCCTTTGGGGAAAGCGTATTTCTGGTGGTAAATGGGGTGGGAGAAAGGCACTTCCACAAAATCCAGATTCGGGAACACTTTTTTCATTTCGCGGCGTACAAACTTATCCATGCCATAGTTATCGTCAATATGCAGGAAACCGCCACCGGTTAGATACTTGCGCAGATTTTCTGCTTCAGCCGCCGAGAAAACCACGTTGCCGTGGCCGGTCATGTGTACAAACGGATACTCCAGCAATTCTGCACTGCCAACTTCCACCACTTTTTCATTTTTATCGATGTTCAGCTTTAAGTTGCTGTTCGCAAAATTGATCAGGTTGGGCAAAGAGGTTTTATTCGCGTACCAGTCACCGCCGCCATTGTACTTCAGCTTCGCGATCTGAAAGCTCGGTTTCTGCGCCAAAACGCTATAGAAAACGAGGCAAAAAGTAAATATGGTTAGAAGAAGCTTCTTCATTTTTGGTTCAGGTTTTATTGAAATATACGAACTTACGCTTCATTAGTCATTCCTACTTTTGGAGGAAATGAAATTCGGCGCAGCCAATCTTGCTCAGTTTAAAAGCTGCGATAGTTCCCTCGCCGCAATCTCGGGATGACCAAATAATGATTGACAGCAAAGTAATAACTAACGCAGCAACAGGTTTAGTGTGTGGCAGGCCACCAAAGCGGCCGTTTCGGTTCTCAATCTGCTTTCTCCCAACGTAACCGGTTTAATTCCTTTATTTAACGCCAATTCAATTTCTTCCGGCGAAAAGTCTCCCTCCGGACCGATGAGTACACAATAGCTTTTGCCGGACGTATTTATCTGCTTTAGATCCTGGCGGTTACCTTCTTCTAAATGAGCAATGTAAGTATTGTAAACGGTATCTGAATTAGCTATAAAAGTCTTGAAAGGCGTGAGTTCATTCAGCTTTGGCAAATAGGCTTTCAGGCTTTGCTTCATGGCGCTGACGGCAATTTTTTCCATGCGGTCCAGCTTCAGTTCCTTGCGTTCCGAGCGGGCACATTTCAGGAAACTGATCTCATCGATGCCAATTTCTACTGCCTTTTCTACAAACCATTCCATGCGGTCCAGGTTTTTGGTTGGCGCTACAGCAATGTGAATGTAGAAGGGTTTTTTACCGAATTCCGATACCGTTTTTACAACTTCCAGCTTACAGCGTTTCGGGTTCGGATCGGTTACTTTTGCTTCATACAACCCACCTTTCCCATCAACCAACTGTACCATTTCTCCGGTTACAAGACGCAAAACCCGGATCGCGTGCTTCGATTCTTCTTCGCTTAAGGTATATTCGCTACCGGAAATATCAGGGGTATAGAAAAGGTGCATGTGTTTTTTATTCTCTGAATTTGTATTCGTCAGATTTTGGGGTTTTAGGATTCAAATATCACTTTAAATAAGAATCTTTAGGTAATAAGAAACTCCATATAAAAATGGAATTAACCCTGACTTCCTGCAGGGTTAAAATTAAACCATTAAATCGGCTTTAGCCAAAATACTTTTGCAGAGAATTGCATTTGGCTAAAGTCAGCAGTTCAAAAAGCAAAACCTACCTGCTTGGCTCAATTAATTTGTTTGTTTCAATTCTTAAAACCTTGTTCATGGAAAACCTAATCCAATAATCCTATAATCTGGCGAATCCACATTCAGACAAACAAAAAGCCCTGCCGTTTTCACAGCAGGGCTATTAATATTTAATTCAGAAGCTGAAATTAAGCTTCTACCGCAACTTTGGGAGCACCGGCTAAGATATCTTCGCTTGCGAAATCGGCGTATTTGCCCATATTTTTCACGAATGCGGCCGCCAGTTCATTAGCTTTGGCATCGTAAGCATCTTTATCGGCCCACGTGTTGCGCGGGCTTAAGATCTCTGCTGGCACGTTCGGGCAGGATTCCGGCATAGCTACACCAAATACAGAATGGTTCGTGAAATTCACGTTCTCCAGTTCGCCGTTCAGGGCAGCCGTGATCATAGCTCGGGTATAAGGCAGTTTCATACGGGAACCTGTGCCGTAAGCACCACCAGTCCAGCCGGTATTGATCAGCCAAACGTTTACCTTGTTCTCGTCCATTTTCTTACCTAACATTTCTGCGTATTTGGTTGGGTGCAACGGCAGGAACACCGCGCCGAAGCAGGCAGAGAAGGTAGTTTGTGGCTCAGTAACACCAACTTCTGTACCGGCTACTTTTGCAGTATAACCAGAAATGAAGTGGTACATGGCCTGGCTCTTGTTCAGTTTCGAGATCGGAGGCAATACCCCGAATGCATCGGCGGTTAAGAAGAAGATGTTCTTAGGAATATCTGCTACAGAAGGCTCAATCGCATTGTTGATGAAATTGATCGGATAAGCAGTACGGGTGTTTTCAGTTACCGATTTGTTTGAATAATCCGGCGTGCGGGTACCTTCAAAGAAACGGGTGTTTTCCAGGATCGAGCCGAATTTAATGGCATCCCAGATCTGTGGTTCTTTCTCCTGAGAAAGATCGATCACTTTTGCGTAGCAACCACCTTCAAAGTTGAAAACGCCTTTTTCTGTCCAGCCATGCTCATCGTCGCCGATCAGGCCGCGGTTCGGGTCTGCAGATAAAGTTGTTTTACCGGTACCGGAAAGACCGAAGAAAATAGCGGTATCGCCTTCTGCGCCCACGTTTGCGGAGCAGTGCATGGATAAGGTATTTTTTTCGTGCGGTAAAATATAGTTTAACACACCGAAGATACCTTTTTTCATTTCACCTGCGTAACCTGTACCACCGATCAGGATCATGTTCTTGGTGAAGTTCAGGATCGCGAAGTTTGCCTGGCGTGTGCCGTCTACTTCCGGATCGGCCTGGAATTCAGGGATACAGATAATGGTAAAGTTCGGAACGTGGTTAGCAATTTCCTCGTCGGTTGGGCGCAGGAACATGTTGTTGCAGAAAAGATTCTGCCAGGCCTGCGTGTTTACGATGCGCAGATCTAAACGATAATCCGGATCGGCGCCGGCAAAGGCATCGCGTACGTAAATCTTTTTCCCTTCCAGGAATTTGATCATTTTAGCCTGCAGCTTGTCGAATTTATCAGCATCGAATGGGATATTGATATCACCCCACCATACTGAATCGGCAGTTTTAGCATCTTTTACTACGAAACGGTCCTTTGGAGAACGGCCGGTGAATTTACCTGTATCGCACATCAGCGCGCCGGTATCAGATAAAACGCCTTCACCATTTTTCAGTGCTTCTTCTACCAACTCCGCCGGGGTAAGGTTCCAAAGTACGCTTTCCGCCTGTACGATACCAATGCTCTCGAGGCCCACTTTGTTCGATTTTCTGCCAGATTCTTTCATGAGAATATGTAAGGGATTTAAAGTATTTATGTTTTGATGATGATAAAACTTGGTACAAAAATAAAAAATAATTTGAAACGCCTGTTATTCTTTCATTAACTAATTATGACCGTTCACCCAAAAACGCTTTCCAAAACAGCTAATTTCAGCCTTTGTTTTGTCGCAAAAATGGGTTTAAAGCGAATAGCCCGTACAAAAAAATCAAAAATTTTGGTTTAATGCTTTCCTACGCGTAGATTTACTTTTCCGCTTTGTGCGAAAAAACTGTTCAATTAATCACTCATCTTTAAAACTTAATTAATTTTTAAATGTCAGTAACCACCCAACAAGCACAGGTAAAACAAGGCCACCCGAAGGGGCTTTACCTGTTATTTATGACGGAAATGTGGGAGCGCTTCAGCTATTATGGTATGCGCGCTTTGCTAATGCTTTACCTTGTAAACGAGACTTCGAACCATTTGGGCGGCCGCGGCTGGACAGATGGCAATGCCGGGATGCTTTATGGCTGGTTTACGGGTTTTGTTTACCTGACCCCAATTATCGGCGGCTGGTTAGCCGATAACTATATCGGGCAGCGGAAAGCCATTACCATTGGTGGTATTTTAATGATGCTGGGCCAGTTTTCGCTTTTCTCCGAATTGAATGACATGACCTTTTACTTGGGTCTTGGCTTATTGATTATTGGTAACGGTTTCTTTAAAGCGAACATTTCTACCATTGTAGGAAAATTATACGACGAAGGCGATGTGCGCCGCGACAGTGCGTTCACTATTTTTTATATGGGTATTAACACCGGCGCCTTCATTGCGCCGTTAGTGTGCGGTTACCTGGGTGCAACGTACGGTTACCGTTATGGCTTCCTGGCTGCCGGTATCGGTATGATGCTGGGCCAGATTATGTTCAATACTATGGCACAGTCTTACCTGGGTAATATCGGTAAATTCGTGGCTAAGACCGCTGAACAGAAAGCTGCTCCAAAAACCAAACTTACTAAACAGGAAACCGACCGCGTAGCCGTAATTTTAGTTTTAACGTTATTCGTGATCTTCTTTTGGGCTGGTTTCGAGCAGGCCGGTTCTTCTTTAAGCTTGTATACCGAACGTTATATAGACCGCGTGGTTTTTGGCTGGGAAATTCCAACTGCCTGGTTCCAGTCGGTTAACCCGTTATTCATTGTGGCCTTAGCCCCGATTATTTCTTCTATGTGGATCAGCCTGGCTTCTAAAGGCAAAAACCCGAACACGACCGTTAAAATGGCAATGGGTATGATGCTTTTAGGCCTTGGTTTCTTCCTGATGGTAGGTGCGGTTATGGAACGTGGCGGCGACGTAGCTGATGCTTCTATTAAAGCTAATATCTGGTGGTTAGTAGGTGCTTATTTCCTGCATACATTGGGCGAGCTTTGCCTTTCTCCGGTTGGCCTTTCTATGGTTACCAAATTAGCGCCGTTAGCCTATGCTTCTATGTTAATGGGTGTTTGGATGCTGAGCTCGTTTGTGGCTAATATCATGGGTGGTTACATTGTAAAGTATGTAGAAGAACTGGGTGCTTTAACTATTTTCGGAGGCATTGGCGCTTTCGTAATTGTTTTAGGATTTGTGCTGCTCGCAGTATCTAAAAAGCTTACTTACATGATGCACGGCCGCGGCTAAGCAAAACGCTATCTTTTTTTAACAAAAAAATCCCGGTACAGGCAACTGTTCCGGGATTTTTTTTGTCTGCCGGGAAAGCATTTGTTACTTACCGGTATATTTACTTATTTAAAGGAACAATTGCGCAAAACCTTCATCTAAACAATATTGAATTAAACTTTTATGAAATTCCTTTCCCGGAAAAACTTCCTGCCGGTTATTGCCGGCTTCGGCCTGTTTTTAAGTGCCTGCACCTCTTCTGAAAAAGAAAAGATTTCTCCCGCTAAACAGGAACTTACCGACCCGAACGGTTTCCGGATCTACACCATTAAAAAAGGCAGCCACTATGCCGATAACCGCGAAACCGGGGAAATAAAAACCACCAAACTCAGCTTTTCGGTTTTGTTCGACAGTTCCGCCGTTTACAAGACCATCGATCCGGTTAACCAGTTCGACATCAATAAACTTTACGGCCTTTCCGATTGCAATTCGGCGCACCATTCCAATAGCGCGCGCATGGGCTGGTGCTGGGTAAACAACCAGCTCGAAATTCACGCTTACGGTTATAAAAACGGCATGCGTAATTCTGAATTTATTACCGCCATTCCGATCGGTAAACCGGTTGAGATGAGCATTGAAATGAACGACAGTACGTATTTATTAAGGGTAGGCGAGAAGTTTGCGGAATTGCCCCGCGGCTGTTCCGGCCAAAGCAATGGCTATAAGCTTTTTCCGTATTTTGGCGGCGACGAAACGGCTCCGCACGATATTGTGGTGAAAGTGAAAGATTTGTAAGCAGGAGGAAAGCTTCAAAGAGTTTTTGACCTCAAAAGGATACCGTTTTCAGCACGTAGAAATTTGCTCCGCTTAAACGTACTGCACTTCTACTTCAAACGTATTACCCGCCTGGGCTTCAATACGTACTTCCAGCTGCGCACTGAAAATGAAGCGTTTGTTTACCGGCACTTCCGGATATTCGTTGAAAGTCACCGTATCGGGTTCTGCAGGTTTTGGTATTAAGGGTTTTGCATACAACAAAAAGCCGTTTTCGTCGGTTACCTGCAAATGAAGAACCTGGTCCGGAAGCGTTTCTTTCAGAATTACTTTTAATATTTCAGCGCTCATAGTTTCTTCATTTCCCCAAATGGTAAATGCCGGGTTTTGATCACTAAGCACGAAACTTTCCATACTTTATAAGATTAGCAACTGAATTTGATTCTATTTCGGTTGTACGGGAAAATTATGTTTCTGCTGCCAGTTGATTATCAGAAAGCAGTTTTAAGCACTAAAACCATAGCATTTTAAAAACGGTTAGAAACAGGTAAAAGTAATAGTTGCTTGTTGTTAGATTTAAAGGAAAAAAACGCTATCCTTTTCAGCCTGAAAACTTATAAAAACAAAAATCCCCGGCCAGAACTGACCGGGGATTTTTTATTGGGCAAATTTGAAATTCGGTTTCAGATTACATCATGCCGCCCATGCCGCCCATGCCACCTGGCATGCCGCCCATTTGCGCTTTTTCATCTTCCGGCTCGTCAGAAATTACGCAATCCGTTGTCAGCAATAAGCCGGCAATAGAAGCAGCGTTCTCTAAAGCTAAACGGGTAACTTTGGTTGGGTCGATAATACCGGCTGCAAACATAGATTCATATTTGTCATCGCGGGCGTTATAGCCGAAATCACCAGAACCTTCCCGGATCTTCTGAACCACAACCGAACCTTCGCCGCCGGCGTTGGCCACGATCGTACGAAGCGGCGCTTCGATGGCGGTCTTGATGATGTTGATACCGGTCAGTTGGTCTTCGTTGTCTACGTCGATTCCTTGCAGGGATTCAATGGCGCGGATCAGGGCAACACCACCACCAGCAACAACGCCTTCTTCTACGGCAGCGCGGGTTGCGTGAAGCGCATCGTCTACGCGGTCTTTCTTCTCTTTCATTTCAACCTCAGTAGAAGCACCGATGTAAAGGATGGCAACACCACCAGAAAGTTTGGCAAGACGCTCCTGAAGTTTTTCGCGATCGTAATCAGAAGTGGTTTTTTCCATCTGAGATTTGATCTCGTTTACGCGGGCCGTGATGTTTTCTTTCTGACCTTTACCGGAAACAATAGTAGTATTGTCTTTGTCGATGATCATTTTTTCAGCCTGGCCTAAATACTCCAAAGTAGCATTTTCCAGTTTGTAACCACGCTCTTCCGAAATTACAGTACCACCGGTTACAATGGCAATGTCTTCCAGCATAGCTTTACGACGGTCGCCGAAGCCCGGAGCTTTAACCGCGGCAATTTTCAGGGAACCACGCAGTTTGTTTACTACTAAAGTAGCTAAAGCTTCGCCGTCCACGTCTTCAGAAATAATAACCAAAGGCTTACCAGTCTGAACTACCTGCTCTAAAATAGGCAGTAATTCTTTCATGGTAGAAACTTTTTTGTCGTAGATCAAGATGTATGGGTTATCAAGATCAGCTTCCATTTTCTCGGCATTGGTTACGAAGTAAGGAGAAAGGTAACCACGATCGAACTGCATACCTTCTACGGTCTTCACTTCGGTTTCCGTACCTTTTGCTTCTTCTACCGTGATCACGCCGTCTTTACCAACTTTGTCCATCGCATCGGCAATCATTTTACCAATTTCGAAGTCGTTGTTGGCAGAGATCGTACCTACCTGGGCAATTTCAGCTGAGTTTTCGATCTTTTTAGATTGTGATTTCAGGTTTTCAACCACGCGGGCAACCGCTTTATCGATGCCGCGTTTCAGGTCCATTGGGTTGGCACCCGCCGTTACGTTTTTAATACCGGCCGTGTAAATAGCCTGCGCCAGAACCGTAGCAGTTGTAGTACCGTCACCGGCCATATCGGCAGTTTTGGAAGCTACTTCTTTTACCAGCTGTGCGCCCATGTTTTCTACCGGGTCTCTCAGCTCGATCTCTTTGGCTACAGTAACACCATCTTTGGTGATGGATGGGGCACCGAACTTCTTGTCGATTACCACGTTACGGCCTTTCGGGCCAAGCGTTACTTTAACTGCGTTCGCTAATTTATCTACCCCAGCTTTAATTTTGTTGCTGGCTTCGGTATCGAAGGAAATATTTTTTGCCATCTGTTTGAGTGGTTTTAAAATTTCTTGATTAAAAATCTCTTTTAGAAAATATGAAAGGGAATTTCCGGAGCGTAATTAAACGATCGCGAAAATATCAGACTCTTTCATTATCAGGTAGTCTACACCTTCAATGTTGATCTCAGTACCGGCATATTTGCCGTATAATACCTGATCGCCAACTTTCACAGTCATTGGCTCGTCTTTTTTGCCGTTGCCTACAGCTACAATTTCGCCACGTTGCGGTTTTTCTTTCGCAGTGTCCGGAATAATGATACCTGATTTTGTTTTTTCTTCTGCGGCGGCCGGCGCAACGATCACGCGGTCAGCCAGAGGTTTCATGTTAATGGCCATAGTTTTATGAGTTGTTTGATTTAAAGTTAAATTTTAAGACATAAGGCTCCTATCATTTCCTGTGCCAAGCCTGAAATTAAGCCATTTTTGCCGAATTGTCAGCTCCGTTGGCGGAAAAATATGTCAGTTTCTGTCAGTTTTGCTTTTAAAACGCTATGGTTTGGAGCTTAAAAACTATAGGCATAAAAAAAACCGGCGCTTTTGGAGCACCGGTTTTCTGCATATATTCCAGATTGATTATTCCGCTGGTTGGGTCAATGGGTCGTTCTGCGGCTGGGCAACTTCAGCTTCCGGGGTTGCTACGGCTGGCTGCTCGTTGGTTTGAGCCGGTGCCTGCTGGCCTTCACCTTGCGGCGCGGTTGTAGCCGGAGCTACTGCGGCCGGCGCCTGCTGGGCAGCACGTTCCTGGTTCACACTCCGGTTTACAGTGCCTGTGTTAGAAGACTTCAGAATGGTGTGCGTGGCAAGTGTTAAAACTACCAACGTAATGGCAAAGCCCCAGGTTAGTTTTTCGAGTAAGTCCCCGGTGCGTTTTACGCCCATAAGCTGGCTGGCACCTGCGCCGCCAAACTGGCCGCTTAAGCCGCCACCTTTAGAATTCTGAGCCAACACAACCAAAACTAACAGCACGCATACAAAAATAATAATGCTAACGAGGGCGATATACATTTTACTTTAATTAAAAATTAGAAATTACGAATTAGATTTTAAAGAATTGAAAACCTGCTAATAACGTTAATAAAGAGCTGTTATTTACTCCTGATTCTGCAGTTTTTCGATCTGTGTCACAAAGTAAGCTTTTTTTTCCGGAATTTTCAATATAAGGTGTTCGTAAATTTTTATCGCTTTTTTAATTTTTCCCTGCTGCACCAGAATATTGGCAAAATTTTCCGAAGCAAGGTTTTTAGTGATCTTCGAACTCTTCGATGAAAGATCTTCCTGCGTTTCCGGTTTTACCTTATTATGGGCCATGGATTTTAAGCGCGGCGTCAGTTTCAGGAACTCGTCTATAATCTCCAGTTGCTTGCTTAGTTTCGAAACCGTTGGTTTTATTTCTTTGCGCAGCTCGTGAGTTTTGCTGTATTCCCAGATCAGATCCGGATAAAAATCGTAAGGTTGCGGCGTGGTCAGTTCGTTTTTAAGCTGCAGGCTTTCGCCCAAACGGCTCGTGTTCATCCAGTAACCCAGCGCATCGTTGTCGTAAATATGCTGGATCTCGTCCTTCGGGTATACAACTTTCAGATCTTCCTCTGGCCGGGCAATTTCTTCGGTTGCCTGTTCTTTTTCCGGCTTAAATAAATACTGATCAAAATTGGCCAGCGTTTCGTGCAGCAGGTCATCGTTCAGAATAGTAACCGGTTCCGTTAGAACAGAAGCCTGTTCCGTTTCCGGTACCGGCGTTTCAGCTACGGCTTCCGGGGCATTTTCCAGGAATAATTCGTGCAGATCCGGAACGTCTTCCAGGGTATGCGCGGCCGCAGCTACCAATTCCTGCGCAGTTACTTCCGTAGATGTTTCTGTTTCCGCAGTTTCTTCTTCTGGCGCAGCATGGGCTTCCGTTGAATTTTTTTCTGAAAGCGCTGTTACTTCATCAGCTGGACTTTCTTCTTCTGCTACTTTTTCTTCGGTTAGGCCTTCGGTTTCGGTATCAGAAAGTACATTTTCAAATACGGTTGCTACTGGTTCCGGAAGCGTTTCAGCCTCCGGATTTTCTGCCATTGGGATTGTAGTTTCAGGCAGTTTTCCGGCTTCCAAGCCTACCGTTTTTTCGGTTTCCGGTTCAGAATCAGGTTCTATTGGCGCGGGAATCGAAAACGGTAGGGTTTCTTCTTCTTTAGCTAAGGCACCTAAAAATTCTGCTTCGGTTTCCGGCAGACGCCCTTCTTCCAGAATATCTTCGGCAATGGCGGCGTCTTCGTACAGTGCTTCCGCTACCGTTAATTCCGGAATACTTTCGTTTGCCTGCGTTAAAATGGCATTGGTTTCTGCTACCAGTCTTTCGCCGGCGGCTTCTTCCTGCTCTGTTTCCGAAAGAGTTGCCTTTGGTACTTCCTGGGATTTTGCCGCTGTTAAAGCTTCATTTTCTGCTGATTCGGCAGGAGTTTCTGCGTTGGTAATATCAGCATCCAGGTCAACTTCATGCGTTTCGGTTTCTTCCAGAATTTCAGGCTCGAGCTCGGGCAGGGCAGGAGCAGCGGGTTGCTTTTCTGCTGCGGACGTTACTTTATCTGTTGTTTCTGCTGCCGTTTCTGCCGTTTCCAGCGGATTTAGCGATACGGTTGCATCGGAAGTATAGATCAGTTTTTTGAGCAGCTGCCGGTTAGCCGCATAAATAGCCGCTTTTTTCAGTTTCTGGTTCGAAAGCATGCTGCCTTTGTCGTAAGCGGCTTTGGCTATAAGCAAATGGGCAGTCTGGCAGTAAGGAAAATTTACGACAAGCTTTTCCAGCTCTTCCACATCCTGGTCGGAAATGCGGGAGGCCTGGCGCACGAGCGTAAGAAAAGAGGCTTTATTCATAGGGTGATAAGCGGCGGAAACAAGGGCAATATGCGTAATTTTTACCAGTTTGCTACCGAACGGTTGAAAATTTCCGTCATCATCTGGTCCATGAGCTGGCGGATCTGGGCTTCGTCTATCTGGTTAATGTTCAGGCTTTGCGGAAAATCGCGGATGGCCGAAAACGACTGATCGAAGCTTTGTTTGGGATCTTTGGTATTGGTGAATTTTACCTGTAAACGTAAGGTTAGCCGGTTTCGGGCCGCCACGTCTACGCCATCCTGGATTTGAGGCGCCACCGGCGAAATTTCGTAGCCAATGATCTGGCCTTCGAAGATCAGATCTCCGTTGCGTTGTACCAGATCCAGGTTGGAATTTCGCTGAAAAAAATCTCTGAAATTATTAGTAACGCTCTGGCTTAAAATAGAAGGCCCTTGTCCGGAATTATTCGGAAACGTAGAAACCGAAAACGTTTTAACTTCCGGGGGCAGCGAGGTGCCGGAAAACGAATACGCGCAACCATTGAAAAACGCTATGCTCAGGAAGCAAAAAAGTGCCAGGGCTATTTTACTGTTCTTCAATGTCATACTGTTTCAGTTTGCGGTAAAGGGTTCGTTCCGAAATGCCTAGGTCCTGGGCGGCGTATTTGCGTTTGTTATGGTGTTTTTTCAACGCTTTCAGGATCATTTCTTTTTCCTTCATTTCCAGCGAAAGCGTTTCTTCTTCTGTTTCGTGCGGAATGTCTTCCACTTTTTCCTCGTAATCTTCTACCGTTTCCTCTTCCACCGGCAGCAGGTAATTATCCGTTTTAGATTCGTGCGGGGTGTAAGCCACGCGATCCGGATAGCCGATATTTTCGAACAAATGACGGTTCTGGCGCAGCAATTCATCTTCTGAATGTTGCGGATCGAGCAGGTTGAACACCAGTTTTTTCAGATCGGCCATGTCCTTTTTCATGTCGAAAAGAACTTTATAAAGCAGGTCGCGCTCCAGCGGACTTTCCGTTGTTTTACCCTGCGAAGAAAGCACCGGAAGCAGGGTGTTCTGTTCTATTGGCAGATAGCTGCGCAGTTTGTCAGCGCTGATTTCCCGGTCGTATTCCAGCACCGAGATCTGTTCCACAATATTTTTCAGCTGCCGGATATTGCCCGGGAACCGGAATTTCAATAACGCAGCAACAGCATCGGGCGTGAGCGTAATGGCTTTTACGCGGTATTTTTCGGCATAATCGGAAGCAAATTTGCGGAAAAGCAAATAAATATCGTCGCCCCGGTCGCGCAGCGGCGGTACGGAAATAGGCACGGTATTCAAACGGTAATACAGGTCTTCCCGGAATTTTCCTTCCCGCACGGCATCGTATAAATTCACGTTGGTAGCCGCTACCACCCGCACATCAGTTTTCTGAACTTTAGATGAACCCACCTTGATGAATTCGCCGTTTTCGAGCACCCGCAACAAACGCGCCTGGGTGCCCAAAGGCATTTCGCCAATTTCATCTAAAAAGATCGTGCCGCCGTTGGTTACTTCAAAATAGCCTTTACGGGCTTCCTGGGCACCGGTAAACGAGCCTTTTTCGTGGCCGAACAATTCCGAATCGATGGTTCCTTCCGGAATGGCGCCGCAGTTAATGGCTATGAACTGCCCGTGTTTGCGCGGGCTGAGATGGTGTATGATCTTGGAAAAAGATTCCTTGCCGGAACCGCTTTCGCCGGTTATAAGCACGGTCATATCGGTAGGAGCCACCTGCACCGCCACCTGAATAGCATGGTTGAGCTGCGGCGCATTCCCGATAATTCCGAAACGCTGCTTTACGCCTTGTATCTCACTGTTTTGCATGAGGTTAATGTGCTAATTTGCTAATGTGTTAATGTGCTGATGAAAACTGTATTAATGCCAATGTGCTATTTTCTAATATTAATGAAGAACAATAGCACATTGGCACATTAAAAAATCAGCACATTAATCAATCGCTTCGCCGAACAAAGTGCCTACCGAGCAATCGGTCACGAATACGTTCACATACTGGCCGGGCTGGAAATTTTTCTTCGGGAAAACCACCACTTTGTTCTGGTCGTTGCGGCCCATGAGTTCAGCATCTGATTTCTTTGAGAAACCTTCTACCAGCACTTTATGCACTTTGCCGATGTCGAGCTTGTTGCGATTCAGCGAAGTTTCGCGTTGCTTTTCGATGATCTCGGCCAAGCGGCGTTTTTTCACTTCCAGCGGAATATCGTCTTCCAGTTTGCGGGCGGCCAGGGTTCCCGGGCGTTCAGAATAAAAGAACATGTAAGAATAATCGTACTGCACAAAATCCATCATGCTGAGCGTATCGAGGTGTTCTTCTTCGGTTTCGGTGCAGAAGCCCGCGATCATATCCGAAGAAATGCCGCACTCTTCGCCCAGGATTTCGCGGATGGCGTTTACGCGGTTCATGTACCACTCTCGGGTGTACGTGCGGTTCATGAGTTCCAGTACGCGGGTGTTTCCGCTTTGCACCGGCAGGTGAATGTATTTGCAGATGTTGTCGTACTTTTTCATGGTATGCAACACCTCGTCGGTAATGTCTTTCGGGTGGGAAGTGGAGAAACGCACGCGCAGTTCCGGGCTTAATTTTGCTACCATTTCCAGCAGGTTCGCAAAATTCACAAACTCTGTTCCATCTTCCGAAGCCCATTTGTAGGAATCTACGTTCTGGCCCAGCAAGGTAACTTCTTTGTAACCGGCATCGATCAGGCTTTGTACTTCACGGATCACGGAATGGGCATCGCGGCTCCGTTCGCGGCCGCGGGTAAACGGCACCACGCAGAACGAACACATATTGTCGCAGCCGCGCATGATGGAAACAAAGGCGCTGATGCCGTTGGAATTTAGACGCACCGGATTGATATCGGCATAGGTTTCTTCGCGGCTTAGGATCACGTTTACGGCGCGTTGGCCTTCGTCTACCTGGTTAATTAAATTCGGCAAATCGCGGTACGCATCCGGACCAACTACTAAGTCAACGATCTTTTCTTCCTCCAGCAGAGATTTTTTCAGCCGTTCGGCCATACAGCCCAGAATACCCACCTGCAGGTCGCGGTTTTTCTTTTTGTATTGCTTGATCTGCTTCAGACGGTCGCGCACCGTTTTTTCGGCTTTTTCGCGAATAGAGCAGGTATTGAGGAAAATTACGTCCGCCTCTTCAATTTTAGAAGTCGTATCGAAACCGTCTTCCGCCATTATCGAACTCACAATTTCCGAATCGGAGTAATTCATCTGGCAGCCGTAGCTTTCAATGTAGAGTTTGCGGTTTTTACCGGTGTTGGTTTCTTCGGTAACTTTAAAATCGCAGGCCATGGCCTCCTCCGGCGTGCGGTTATCTATAAAATCTAGGCTTTGAATCAGCGTATCCATCTTCCGTATTATTCTTCAAAAACAGCTGCAAAGATAAGAAGTTTACCGGAATATTCTGACAGAATGGCAGCTTATTAATTGTTAAATTGTTGATTGCTGATTGTTAATTGGTTTAAATTTAAGTTGGAAGTGAAATCTATAGGCTTTAGGTAGAATAAACTATGATTTGAAATTTAACAAAAAAGGTGATACCAGAAAATTTGAATCACGATTCTTCAACCAACAATTAGCAATCAACAATTTAACAATTCAACACACTTCCATAATCGCTTTTGCCTTCAATAAACATTCCTGGAATTCCTTTTCGGGCACGGAATCGATGGTGATGGCGCTGCCTACTTTGTAGCTCAGGTATTTGGTTTTGGCGTTGTATTGCAAACTGCGTATCACGACGTTGAAATCAAAGTCGCCGTTAGGTTGCAGGTAGCCGATGGAGCCTGAATATAGCCCTCGCCGGTGGTCTTCGTATTGCTCAATGCGTTGCATGGCGCGGATCTTGGGTGCGCCGGTCATGCTGCCCATGGGGAAAGTGTGTTTTAAAATGGAAGCTAAATTTTCTTCAGGTCTGGCCTGGGCGGTAACGGTAGAGATCATCTGGAAAACCTGCTGAAATCCGTAAATGCCGAATAATTCTTCCACGTTTACGCTGCCGGTTTCGGCGGAGCGGCTCAAATCGTTGCGCACCAGATCCACGATCATCAGGTTTTCGGCGCGCTCCTTTTCGTCGTTCAAAAGCTGGTCTTTCAGAAAGGCATCTTCTTTGGGATTCCTACCGCGTTTGATCGTGCCTTTTATGGGTTGAGAAATAAGTTTGTTGCCTGCCTTTTTCAGGAAACGTTCCGGCGACGCGCACATCAAAACGCTATCGTTCAGCCTGAAAAAACCGGCAAAAGGAGTCGGGGACTTTTTATTCAGCGCCTCGAATAACTGTACCGGGAAAACGGTAGCGTTTTCGGCGAAAAACTCGATGGTGTAATTCAGTTCGTACACATCGCCTTCCAGAATATGATCCTGAATATGGCGCACATTTTCTAAATATTTTTCTTCCGAAGTGCGGCTTTGCCAGCTTATTTCATGCGGCTGCGTTTCCGGTATTGCAGTAGTTAAAATTTGGTGTAGTATTTCTTCAGTTGCGACTTTCGAAGCAGAAATACCTACCGTTTTTTCTGAAAAAGTAAGCTGAATTTCCGGCTCAAAAAAATGCGCTTCCGGGAAACCGATAAAATCTTCGTGCTGGCTTTTTAGGTTTTCGACCTGGTTTTTCAGATCATAACTCAAGAGCCCGCACCAGAATTTTCCGGAAGTTGAAATACGTTCCAGCGCTGCAAATACTTTTTCGCCCGAAAACCCTACCGTTTTCGCATCCGAAATGGCCAGCAAATTTTCAAAGCCATTATACAAATACGGAATATTATTGCCATCAAAATAAGCCAGCTGCGCAAATTTTTCCGCCCAATGCAGAGCCTTCCGCCGGAAATCTTCCGCATTAATATTCAGGTCTGAAAAAAGGAATTCGAGCATTGGTAATGATTGAATGAGAGAATTATTGAATTATTGAATATGAAATAATCGTAGAGACAGGGCACCGCCTTGTCTAACATTATTGCATCACGTTATAGAATAGTTTATTCTACATTCATTAAAAATTCCTTTAGTTTTCAATTTATACATTTCCAAATTCACCAATTCCCACATTCTCTCATTCACTCATTCAATAATTACAGCGTCGAAAGCCCGATCTTGGCCTTTGAATCGATGCTGTTTTTGTATTCGTGTTTGGGGTAAGCCAGCGCTTTCTTGAAGTATTTGCGGGCCGTGGTTTTATCGTTTCGTTCGGCAGCTAAGTAACCTAGTTGCAGGGCAGCATTCGGCGCAAAATAAGAAGCCATATTTCCGGCCGTTTCTATCGTTTTCTGGTAATATACAACGGCGGAATCATCTTTGCCTAAACCCTGAAAAATGCGCGCTTTGCGGTAAAACAGTTCGGTTTTTTCTTTTTGTGTAAGCCGGGATGCGGGCTGGAAATGCTGCAACGCTATAAGGGCTTTCTGATAATAACCGCCGTCGGCGTGCAGCCGGGCTTTTACCAGGTGTTTGTTTATTGCCTCCTTATTTTCTACAAATTTCTGGGCGTATTTGTCTTCTTCTACCACGGCGGCGCCGGTATTATTTATGCGGCTGTAATATAATTGTGCTGTCAGTGGGTCGTCGCTTAAAAGACTGGCCAGGTATAATTTAAAGTTGGCATCTTTCCGGTAATGTTTGCCTTGGTAATGCTCCAGGAAATACTGGTTTTCGCGTAAAGAACGCGCATAATCGCCTTTGTAAAGAAACATATCGGCTGCCATGTGATGCAGGTACGGGAATTCCAGGTAGCGGCTATCGGTGGGGCGTTTCTGAAAGATTGCCAGCGAGGCGTCGCAGTTTTTGTTTTTTTTCAACATGCTCATGGCCAGGTACGTAAACAGCAGGTTATCCGGATTCTCGGCCGCCAGTTTATTCATGAATCTGGGGCCGGAATTATCTTTACGGTTCATCCAGTCCTGGGCAAATTGCAGGTAAATACTGGCTTCGGTCTGAAATAAATTCGGCATACGGGCCGCTGAACTAAGGTTAACCAGACCGCTTTTTATATCGCCGCGCATGCCCAGAATATTAAAAACCCACTGGTAGCTATCGGGCACGGAACCAATTATTACCTGCAGCAAACCCAAGGACTTGCGGTTCGGAATAAAATCGGGATACAGTTTCTGATTTTCTTTTAGCAATAAAAATGCGCTGCGTACGTGCCAGGCGGCCTGCACTTCGTCGGCAAAAAAAACTTCGCACATGGCCAGTTGCAGTCTTATTTCGGCCTGGGCGTAGCGTTTGTAAGGCGTTTTTTCTTTTAAAGCAGCCAGCAGATCGAGCCGCTTTTCCTGCTGTGCGCGCAGACTTTTATACACCTTTTCATTCTGCGAAACCAGCACCGTCAGAAAATCGGCATAATTGGCAACCAGCAACGCACAGGCATTATCATGGTCTTTCTGGAGTTCGGCCTGCAATAATTGTTTCCCGGAAGCAACCCGCAGTTTAATAATTTCCTGGTATGCCTGCTGAACGGGTTTGGTAAATTCGGAAGTGGCCGCGGCCGGAAAAGACAGCAGGAGCAAAAAAAACGCTATGGTTTTCCGGGTAAAAAGTACTTTAAATAAAAAAATAAGACTATTCACGCGGGTGATTAAAACTTTTTGCGGTTTGCAGGCTATAAAAGGTGCCAAACAGGTAAAAAAATATTATGATTATTTACGAATAAATTCCGTAAAGTTGCGGGCATCCGGCTAATTTAGGCGATTATTGCCGGAGCGCAAAAATATTGCTTTATAATTAAAGCCGCTGTTATTGCCGGGGTTGGTTTTAATTGCTTACTCACAAGTTTATATGCACGGATTTATCTTTATTGAGTACGAAAAATTTGCTTTAAACCACCTTTCCTACAAAGCCTGGGATGAGATTCTGGCGGAAAATAATTTACAGGACCGGCAATACAACCCCGTGACTATTTATCCCGATTCCGAGATCAGGGCTTTACTCAGCAGTGTTTCCAGGCGCACGCAATTACCGCAGGAACAGTTACTGGAGCTTTTCGGCATGCACTTGGTACCCGACCTGATGAAAGTTTACCGCGCGTACATAAATCCTCAATGGCGCACGCTCGATCTGCTGGAACATGCTGAAAATACGATTCACGTTTCCGTAAGAAAAAGTACGGCCGGAGCAGCGCCGCCTATTCTGCAGGTATTCCGGTTACGCCACAATGAAATTGAGATCCATTATGTGTCGGAAAGAAAAATGATAGAATTAGGCGTTGGCATTATCAAAGGCCTGGCCCGGTTTTTCAACGAAACCGATAACATTTCGGTTGAACTGCTCAAGAATGAAGCAGCGGGAAGCAGTAAAATAATGGTGCGCCAGCTTTTCTGAACCTAAAAAAAACTATAAAATGCACTCAGGTCTGGAACTCGGGTTTAAGCGCTGAATAATCCTGGGTTTTTTCACTCAACCAATCCAAAGCTTTTTGCGGGTTTTTATAAAAACGGATCTCGCACGGAAGCTGGTAATTCTGGATCAGGAAATTTACATTATTGAGGATATCCTGTTCCTGCACTTCGTTTCCGGCACCAATCCGGGCAATTTTCTTCAGGTTACTTTTTTCCAATACCGAGCCTATAAACTCCCGGCTCCAGCACATGTTTTTGGTAACAAGTTCCTCCGAATGCCGCGCATCTATGAGCCATTTTTCTATTTCCAGCTCGGAAGTCAGTTTCAGTAGCGCCCGAAAGCCCCGCATAAAGTCTTCCGATGTCAGATAGTTTCTCCAGCTTACCTGCAGCAAATTTTCTTCCCGTTTATAGCAGATCATTACCAGATCATGTTGATATACCACTTCCATAGCCTGCCCGTTTAAATTTTCACATGAATTTATTATTAAACGAATTAAATAAACGGATATTGATTTTTTGGCTAAGCAGAACGGCGTCCTGACCCGGCAATTCAGGCTGTTCAAACTTTTTTAAAAAACGCCCCTGAAAAACGCTATGTTTCTGGGCTTAAAAACCCTTAAAAAACTTTAGGAAACCAAAAAAGCCTTTAATTTTCATTAAAGGCTTTTTAATAATTTCAGTTTACCTGTTGCTTATACCGAGCGGTGCTCTACATCGGCTAAAATTCGGCCGCAGTGTTCGCAAACAATAATTTTCTTTTGAGAAGCAATATCGGCCTGGCGTTGCGGCGGAACCGTGTTGAAGCAACCCCCGCAGGCATCGCGTTTTACGGTTACTACTGCCAGACCATTGCGTACGTTGCCGCGGATCCGGGTATAAGCCATTAATAAACGATCTTCAATGTGCTTTTCAGCTTCACCGCGTTCGTTCATCAGACTACGCTCGTCTTCTTCGCTTTCCGCTACAATTACCTGTAATTCCTGGTTTTTGTTCGTAAGGTCTTTTTTACGCTCTTCCAGACGCTGTTTGGTGCCGGCAATTTCCTGGCCTTTCTGATCGATCTGATAAAGTGCCTCGCGGATCTTTTTCTCGTTAATCTGAATTTCCAGTTTCTGCAGTTCGATCTCTTTGGATATGGCATCGAACTCGCGGTTGTTGCGCACGTTCTGCTGCTGCTCTTCGTACTTGCGGATCAGGATTTCTGAATCTTTAATGCCTTGCTTGCGGGCGCCGATCTGGTCGTTCAGGTTCTGAATTTCCTCGTCGAATTTCTGCACGCGCACTTCGTAGCCGGCTATTTCATCTTCCAGATCACGAACTTCCTCCGGTAAATCGCCGCGAACCCGCTTGATCTCGTCTAACTGGGAATCGAGGCTTTGAAGCTTCAAAAGGGACTCTAATTTACTGGCTACCGTACTTTCCATGTATTATTAGCTATATCTGACAGGATTGGTGTTGATTTTTGACAATAAGACTGCAAAATTAGAAAAGTTTTCGGAAATCAAATCATAAAATATTTCCTTCGTGAAAACTTCGCTCTCATAATGGCCGATATCGCAGATGTGCAGGTGGCCTTCCGCCTGAAAAAATTCATGATATTTCATGTCGCCGGTTATAAAAACATCTGCTAATTGCCGGCGGGCATCGTTGAGTAAAAAGCTGCCCGCGCCGCCGCAAATGGCCACCCGCTTGATCATGCCCGGTCCGTGAACGGTATGCTTTACGGTGGTCAAACCCATGTTTTGTTTTAATTCTTCCAGAAAATCGGGATAGGCAAGGGCAATCGGAATTTCACCGATCATGCCGGCCCCAACTTCCTGGTTCGCATTTTTTAAGGCGTAAAGATCGTAGGCTACTTCTTCGTAAGGGTGGGTTTTAAATAAGGCTTCTAAAACGCGGTTCTGCAAATGGGCCGGCAAAATTACTTCTAAGCGGTCTTCAATTATTTTTTCCGGTTTGCCAACCTGGCCAATGGTCGGATTCGCGCTGCCGGTTGGCAGAAAACGTCCTTCACCGGAAAGCTGGAAACTGCAATTTTTATAATCGCCGATCTGTCCGGCGCCGGCCTGGTGCAGGGCTTGTAAAACGGCTTCGGTATTTTCCTGGGGCACAAACGTTACCAGTTTCAGCAGTGCATCCTGCTTAGGACTCAGGATGGTGATGTTCTCTAAGCCTAGTTTATGGGCAATTTTAGAATTTACGCCGCCTATTACGCTATCCAGGTTGGTGTGGCTGGCATAAATGGCAATATTATGCTGAATGGCTTTAATAATGGTTTGCTCAACCATATTGCTGCCCGTCAGGCGTTTGAGTGGTTTGAAAATGACCGGATGATGCGCCATGATCAGGTTGCAATCGTGCAGAATCGCTTCCTCAATTACTTCGGGCGTACAATCCAGCGTGATCAGCACGCCTTTTACTTCGTCGTTCAGGTTTCCGGTTTGCAGCCCGGCATTGTCGTAACTTTCCTGCCAGGCCAGGGGCGCGAGATTTTCCAGGATGGTTATTACTTCTTTAATTTTGGTCATTTTGCAATTTACTTCTCGCTGAACAAACGTTTAAACTTTAAAGGCAAAAAATTAAACCCCGAACTGGGTTAAATGATGCTCTAAATGCTTGTAGAACATATTATTCCATTCCTGGCTGTTTAAAACGCCAAAAGAATGTGATTCCTTTCCCTCAAAATGCGTTTTGCCTAATTGCTGGGTTTTCTGGATATAATTAACCAACCGGTCCTTTTCCGCTTCGAAGTTTTTTTCATCTTTTATCAGGAAAGCAGGTGCCGTTTGGCCGTTCTGTTTAAATGGCTTTTCATTTACAACTGTATTCTTTACAAATAGTTTGAGCATGAATTTAACCAGGGCGTTCGGTTTGGGATGCTTTTCTTCGTACACCATTTCGTAGGTTACGTTGCAATGGGCCAGCATTTGGGCCACGCTCATTTTACCCCAGAGCGGCTGGGTTTGCGGGCTTAATTTATTTATCCGGGAAATCAGATCGGTGCTTACGGCTGGTTCAAAAACGTTTTTCATGCTTATACTAATTTAATTGTTCTGAATATAAGGCGGGCAGTTTAAGAATTATGCTCCACCCAATATCGCCGAAAATTAAGTATTTTTACCGCCACACCAATAAAACCTGCATGAAATTCCTGAAATGGCTGTTATTTCCATTTGCTTTACTTTACGGCGGAATCATGCTGTTGCGGAATTTTCTCTACGACCAGGGTATTTTCAAATCGGAGCAATTCGATCTGCCGGTTATCAGCGTCGGGAATTTAACGGTAGGAGGTACCGGTAAAACGCCCCACGTAGAATTTCTGCTGCGGCTTTTAAAAGACTATAAAACTGCAACGCTGAGCCGGGGTTACAAACGCAGCACCACCGGTTTTGTGCTCGCAAACCCTAGCGTTTCTGCAGCAACCATCGGCGACGAGCCTTTTCAGTATTATTTAGATTTTCCGGAAACCACGGTGGCGGTTTGCGAGAAAAGGGCGGAAGGCATACAACAAATTCAGGAACGGAAACCAGAAACGGAAGTCATTATTTTGGATGATGCATTTCAGCACCGCGCTGTTATGCCAAATTTAAATTTACTGATCACCGATTTTTACCGCCGTTTCGATACTGATTTTATGTTGCCGACCGGTTTATTGCGCGAGCCACGTTGGGGAGCAAAAAGAGCGGATGCAGTAATTGTGAGCAAATGCCCGGAAAACTTACTGGCTTCGGAAAAACAGCAGCTCGAAAACGGTATTAAAAAGTACACCAAAACTGCTACCCCGGTTTTTTTTACTTCGTACCACTACGGCGAAACCGTAGGGTTTGGAGCCGAAAAAGTCTGTTCTAAAAATGTAATACTCGTAACCGGAATTGCCAACCCCCAACCTTTAATAACCTATCTGCTGGAAGCCGGTTATGCCATACAAGAGCACCTGAACTGGCCGGACCATCATCATTATACCCAGCCCGATGTGGAGAAAATGCAGCAGGTTTCAGAGCGTTTCAGACCCGAAAACGTAAGCATTTTAACGACCCGCAAAGATGCCGTAAAACTAATGCAGCCTGCTTTTGCCGGAACCGTAAAACAACTGCCGTTTTTCTATGTGCCCATTGAAGTAAAATTCCTGGAAAAACAGGCGGCATTTGAACAAATGGTTTTGGCAACAGTAAAAGCTTAGGTTTAGGTATTTTAATTACTTTTGTGCGTGAACTTTAAGAAAAAGGCATTTTTACTGGCGCTGGCCGCTTTCGGATTTTACTTTCCGGCAACCGCCCAGATCACCAACGATTCTACCGTGCAGCTTTACGGCCCGGAAACGACGCGCGTACTTCACGAAGGCCGTTTTTTCCGGGGCAGTTATGAAGCTGTAACGGTAGATACTTCGCTTACCAATTTTTACAGCAGTTTTTACTGGTTTTCCGATACCACGTTTCAGCAGACTTTGGGTAATTTCGGGCTGGCCACCAAACCGCTTTTATTTCAACTTCCCGAAAGAATTGGCGTGCGGCTGGGCCGGAATGCCTTCGATTATTACGCTTACCAACCCGAGAATTTAACTTATTTCGATACCCGTTCGCCTTACACCAAACTTTACTATATACAGGGCTCTTTAGGCGAAGGTCTTTTTGAAGGCGAATTCAGCCGCAACATTAAACCCTGGTGGAATGCCGGCATTGCGTACCACCGCGTTACGGCTAACAAGCAGATCGGGGCCGCGCAACGCAAAGATTCGCAGGTAGACCATAATGGGGTGAAGGTTTACACCCATCTGCAAACTACTAATAACCGCTACCATTTGTTTGCCCATTACCTGCACACCAACCACGAGATAGTAGAAACGGGCGGCGTGGGGCTTTTAGAAACCGATACAACTGCAGCGGTTTATTTTGATTTTCCCAGCCAGAATGTAAACCTGACCCGGGCCACCGGCCGCGACATCCGGCATGCCTTTCATATTGGGCAAACCTACGCTTTGTTTGGCGAGCACCTGAAGTTGTTTTATAATTTCGACGAGCGCCGGCAAATGAACCGCTTCGATGATACCGGGCTGGCATTCGATTCTGTTGGCGGAAACCAGGTGGTTTTCTTTCACCCGAACAAAATAAATTACAGTGCCTCCGAAACGCATGACCGCAGCATTTTTTCGGAGTTTGAAAATACGGCCGGCATTACCGGTAACCAGAAACATTATTACTATACTGCTTATTTAAAGAACCGCAACGCCAAAGTAACCGGCCTTACCCGCGAAACCCAGCGTTTTAATCAGACCTTTATTGGCGGTGAGGCAGAAGGCAAAGTAACCGAACGCATTAAAGGCGCATTTAAAGGCGAATACAAACTGACCGACGAATATTTTGCGCAGGGCGAACTCCGTTTCCTGTTTTTAGGCGCCCGCCAGACCCGCATGCAATACGCGCCCACGCTCATGCAGCAAACCTATTTCGGCAATCACCACAACTGGCAAAATAATTTCGAAAACATTGCTTTAGACCGCACGGCTGTTTGGATTGAAGGGAAATTATGGAACAACTGGCTGCACCTGGAACTGGCCAATACCGCGCTGCGCAACTACGTTTTTTATAACCAGCAACAGCAACCCGAGCAGGTTTCCGCTTCGCAGCAATTCCAAACCGTTACCCTGAATCATCGGCTGGCGATCGGAAAACTGCACTGGGATAACCTGGCCGTTTACACCAATATCAATAAAGGTGATAAGATCCGGATGCCGGAAATTATTGCCAACACCAAACTCTATTACCAGGGCTTTATTTTCAAACGGGCCTTATTCGGGCAGATCGGCGTAGAAACCACTTACCGGACCGGTTATTCCGCTGATGCCTACAGCCCAAGCCTGCAGCAGTTTTACCTGGCCGATGCAGTAAACGATCCGCTGTATCCGAAAGTAGAAAGCTACCCGGTTGTGGATGTTTTCCTGGCAGCCGACGTTAAATCGCTGAATATATTCCTGAAGCTGGCCCACGCGAACGAAGGCCTGAACGGTAACGGTTATTTTACCACGCCATATTACCCGGGCATGCGCCGCAGCTTTATTTTTGGAGTAAAATGGATGTTCTTCGATTAAGCAGACAGCTATTTTAATCTAAAGTTTTAGATCCCCAGTTTTTAAGGAAAAGCCGGGGATCTTTTTTTCAGAAAAGGGTAGGGTTTCAGCCTCAAAAACGCAGGCCTACATCTTTATGTAAGGGCCAAAGAATGGAATTGTAAATCAAAACGCTTAGCTTGGTTCCATAATTAATATTCATGCTATCTCACAACTTTTTACCATGAAAACATTTAAAGCATTTGTATTCGCGCTTCTGATGCTGGGAGTTTCTTCGGCTTACGCGCAACAGGTTCATCTGAAAGGTAAACGGGTTTATCTGAACGACCAGCCTTACGGTTTTTTGCATAAAAGCGGTTCGGTCTGGGGTAAAGACTACCTGTTTCAAAACACCAAGAACGAAGACATTGTCACCGCCAAAGCCATGCACGTGGTTATGCCGAACGGTTACGATTATGTTTATTACGAAGTAACCTTTAAAGCCACCGGTCAGAAAGCGGAAATGGACAACGACCCGGAATTTGAGCGCAAACTGGCTTTCGACCTGGCCGGTTATAAAGTGCTGAAAAATGACCTGTTGAACCCCGAAGGCATTCAGAAATTTATGGAACGATACCCGACCACCATTTCCAAACGCCTGATCTCCGGCAATACTTACAAACCGCAGGCAACCACCGAAAAATAAAACGGTAGCTGTTTTAAACGAAAAACTATTCCTAATTTTGATGCCTTATCCGGCGGGTTTCCGCGGGGTAAGGCATTTTAGTTTTTTGCCCCCATACCATACCGTTTTTTGCCGCATCATGACCAAAACCATTCTTCGTTTAAAATTACCATCCGATCCGCGTTGGGTAAACATTGCTGAAAAGAACATTGCCGAGATTCTTATCGATCACGCGTATTGCGAACAAAAAGCGGCTTCCAACGGCATTTCCCTGATCGTAAAGTACCCGGATAAAACGAAGCTGGTAGAAGAAATGACCGCCTTAGTGGCCGAAGAGTGGGGCCATTTTGAGCGCGTGCTGGAAGAACTCAAAAAGCGCGGCTACGAACTCGGCCCCAACCGCAACGACGAATACGTAGTGGAACTGGTAAAACACGTCCGCAAAGGCGATACCCGTGAACGCCAGCTCATGGATAAATTATTGGTAAGCGCTTTAATTGAAGCCCGCAGCTGCGAACGGTTTAAGCTGCTCTGGAAAAATATTCCCGACGAAGGTTTGCAGAAATTCTATTACGAACTCATGGTTTCCGAAGCCGGTCATTACACCAGTTTCGTGAAGCTAGCCAAAGAATACATGCCGCACGACGTAGTAGAAGCTCGTTTCCAGGAATTATTAAAAGCCGAAGCTGATATTATTGCCCGGCTGGAACCACGCCCGGATAGGATGCATTAATTCATTTCTTTTTTGGTCAGCAGAAAATTGTAACGTACTCCAATTTGAAAGATAGCGCTCCAGTTATTTAAGGTTTGAAAACGGTAATTTGTTTCATCCAAAGGAACCCTGATCTTCTTTAAAGGAATGGCCAAACCGTATTGCAGCGTAGCTTTTAATTTTTTACCGCCCATAGCGCCCATTAAAGCCCATTCCAGGGTCGGTAAATGCATATATATATAATTAAATTCACGGGTTTCAGGCATGTCTGTATCCCAGGTTTTTTGGTAAAGTTCCGGATAAAAAATACCAGAATACTTTATTCCAAATCCATATTCTGTCTGATTAGAAATGTGGCCGGCATTAAATTGCAGGTAAAATTTATGAAATCTTCCTTCAAAACGATCGGCTACGGCCTTATTGGTCAGCCCATTTCCATAACCGGCACTTATTTCGAGCGAATTAAGAAAAGTGTTTTCCAGGAATTTGTAATACCCGATACCGCCATCTAAGTAATGATTTTAAGGTTGAAGTGATCTTTTCCTAAAAGCCGGTTCTTGATGAGATATTGGTGGTTGTAGTTAACAGCAGCTTTCACCGAAATATATTTTGTAGCCGCATACGAAACATCGGTGTTGAAACCCAGAATACTGCCGTAACCCGTACTGCCTTTTAGCTCCTGCTTTTCTTTATGCAAAGGAATATTCAAGGCATTGGCATCGTAAATAGCATCATGATTTATGATGGAACAAGAAGTAAGCAGGCTTAAGCTGCAGCAGGCAGAAAGTAATGATAAATTGCGCATAAAAACCGTATTATCAGCGCAAGATATGTTTGCAAAAGAACAAATGCTACTAATTTAGTAATGTTTAATTGTTATTTCTGCAAAGGCTCACAAACACTAAATCACGTTTTTAGCTTTTTCTTTTTCGCCGCCGGAAACAGAATATTGTTCAGGATCAGTCGGTAACCCGGCGAATTCGGGTGCAGGTTCAGGTCGGTTGGTTCTTCGCCTACCATGTGCTGGTAATCTTCCGGGTCGTGGCCGCCATAAAACGTCCAGGTGCCTTTCCCGAAAGTACCGTGCAGGTAACGAACTTCATTAGCCGCCGCATTTTCGCCCATAATAATGGTTTCCGATTTTATCAGCGGTTTTTTAAACGCGGTAGTCTGACCCATAAATCCTTTGATCGTTTTCACGTGATCCTGCGTGAGCATGGTCGGGATGGGGTCGTATTTGGCGGAAAAAGTAAAGAGCTGGAAATAGTCGTTATCTTCGGTCAGGTTGCGTTCATAAGGCTGGTTATCGATGTTGGAAAACTCTACGTTATAAGGGTCGCGGACCAAATTGAAATCCTTAAAAGCATAGGTTTTGCTGTAATCCAGTTTTTTGTCGGCATTCGGGTCTGCAGGATCGCCATCGAACATTACTTCGGCAATATCCACGCCTTCGGCTGCCAAAGCAATGTCGTAAGTATCAGTAGCAGAGCACATGGCGAATAAGAAACCACCGCCTGCCGTAAATTCCTTCATCTTTTTAACCACCGCCAGCTTCAGCTGACTTACTTTCTTAAATCCGTGTTTTTTGGCCGTTTCTTCGGCTTCCTCTACCTGCTCAATGTACCAGGGCGCATTGCGGTAACTGATGTAGAATTTGCCGTACTGGCCAGTAAAATCTTCGTGGTGCAGGTGGAGCCAGTCGTATTTCGGCAGGTCGCCGCGCATCACTTCGTCGTCAAAAACCACATCGTAGGGAATTTCGGCGTAGGTCAGCACCAGGGTTACGGCATCGTCCCAGGGCTGTTTGGTTTTAGGGGAATATACGGCAATTTTGGGCACTTTTTCCAGCTTCATTACGTCCATGTTCGCATCCGGGTCGTTTATCTGACCCAGTACGCTGCTGTAAGTAGCATCGGAAATAACCTGGTAACTTACATTGCGCACCACCAATTCATTTTCAATTTTAGGGTCGTGTTTAAACGCAAAACTGCCGCCGCGGTAATTCAGCAGCCAGTCCACTTCCAGCTGGTGCTGCAAAACCCAGAAAGCCACCCCGTACGCTTTTAAATGGTCTTTCTGGCTTTCATCCATAGGCACCAGCACGTACGTGGCAAACCCGGCGCGGGAAACCAGCGAAAGCAAAAGCAAAACGAATAAAAATCTGATCTTCATGCGAAATTATGGTCTAAACAAATCTACGAAATTTGCCCATCTTTGTCGGGAAAAGGTAGTACATTTATTCTTTGGAAAACGCTATGCTAGTAACGTTCAAAAGTGCTGCCGGCGTATATGCCATGGTATATAACCAGGTTTTATGAATCTGTTAGAAAATATTAAAGAAGGTTTGCGCGCCATTCAGGGCAATCTGCTGCGAACGGTGCTTACGGCCCTGATCGTGGC
This sequence comes from Adhaeribacter terrigena, assembly GCF_016623615.1. GTDB lineage: Bacteria > Bacteroidota > Bacteroidia > Cytophagales > Hymenobacteraceae > Adhaeribacter_A > Adhaeribacter_A terrigena. The sequence goes on from NZ_JAEHFX010000003.1 coordinate 343,256, forward strand.
CATCGGTATTATGTCGCTGGTCGGTATCCTTACAGCGGTAGACGGCATCAAGCATTCCATCGATCAGACCTTTTCTTCACTCGGCGCCAATTCTTTCGATATAAAGGCCAAGGGGTACAGCAACCGGCGGCACCAGGGCGGGCTCTCCGAAAAAGTTTATCCGCCTATTTCGTACTTTCAGGCCCGGCAATACCAGCGTTACTACGGCGATAAAGCGCGCATCAGCATTTCTACCAATATCACGGGTTCGGCCATTGTAAAATACAACAACATTAAAACCAACCCGAATTTCCAGGTGAAAGGCGGCGATGAATTTTACCTGGCCAACGAGAATTATAATTTCGAACTGGGCCGGCCGTTCTCTACTTTTGAGCTCGAAAACGGTACCGATGTCTGCATTATTGGTTATGAACTGAAGAACACCCTTTTCAAAAATGCCAACCCGCTTGCCAAACGCATTTCTTTTCTGGGCAAGCATTTTAAAGTAATCGGGGTGCTCGAACGCAGCGGTTCCAGTATGGGAGGCCGCGGCAGCGACCGGTTGATCTTAATTCCGCTCGAAACGGCCAACAATTTACCCCGCGACCGCGAACTTACCTACAACATTAAAACCTCCGTTCCGAACGCCGAAACCCTGAACTACATGCTGGGCGAAGCTACGGGCGTAATGCGCAAAGTACGGCAGGATAAACCCGGCACCGAAGATTCTTTTGAGATCACCCGATCTGATTCGGTTTTAAAATCCCTCGATTCTATTTCGGGCGGCATGAAAATGGGCGGTTTCCTGGTGGGTTTTATTACCTTGCTGGGCGCTTCCATTGGTTTAATGAACATCATGATGGTTTCGGTTACCGAGCGTACGCGCGAGATCGGCATCCGGAAAGCCCTGGGTGCAACTTCCCTGCAGATCCGCCAGCAATTTCTGATCGAAGCCATTGTAATTTGTTTGCTTGGCGGCATTCTGGGCATTATTCTGGGTCTTTTAATGGGAAACATGGTAGCCGGTTTTATTGGCGAAGGCGGCTTTATTGTGCCCTGGCTTTGGGTAATGGTGGGCCTGATCATTTGCGTAAGTGTTGGTTTGATCTCGGGCTGGTACCCGGCTTTCAAAGCCTCGAAACTGGACCCGATAGAATCGTTACGTTACGAATAAAACGCTATGGTTTTCTGCCTGAAAAGTAAACAACCCTCACCAATTACCATAAAGGCGGTAAATTCTATTATGCCATGATGCAGTTGAATATTCAGGAATTTCTTCAGAAACTAGCCACCGAAACGGAAATTCTGCCCCAGGTGCGCGAACAGGTGCAAGCCGAAATTGAAAAGTACGAAGGCATGCGGCTGGTGCTGGGCAATACTGGTCAGAACCCGGAGTTCACCCGGAACCTGCTTGCTGAAATCGATAATTACCTGGAATGCCTGAATCTGATTGCCCAGAAGTTCCGGTACCCTCAAATGGCTTTAATTAAAATAAACGATCACGATAAACCCGAAATTAACCAGGCAGTTTTACAGATCCTGAAAAAAATTAACCTGAGAAACTAAAAAGTCCGGCTGCATAAGCCGGACTTTTTTGCTGTAAAACGCTACCGTTTTTGCGTAAAAAACTGCAGCCGGATATTAAAGTTGTCTGAGTTTCTGAATGGCAATTTCGCAGATCTTTCGGGTGCGGTCCAGCAGTTTCTGCACCATTTCCTGCTCCTCCGGATTTTGCGCGTTCTGTTCAATGGCTGCCATGTTCATTTCCAGCTCTTTTATCCCGATCAAAAACATGCTCGATTTTAAACGGTGGGCAATGGCTTTTACATTTGGCCAGTCGTTTTCATGTATCGCTTCCTGCATTTTCTGCAAACTTTCGGGCGTACCGCTGATGAACATGCCGATTATTTCATCCATAAAAGCCTGGTTTCCGGCCGCCATTTCTTTCAGGAAAGTCAGGTCAATATTAACTTCCCCCATATCCTCAGAATCTGCCGGATTTTCTTCTCTAAGATCCGGTTTGAAAACGATGCCCGGTTCTTCCTGCACCAGATCATATATTTCGGAAAGCAGCTCGTTTGGTTTCAGCGGTTTCGATACGTAGGCGTTGGCTCCGGCGAGCATGCATCTTCCAATTTCCTGTTTGGTGGCATGCGCCGTAAAAGCAATGATCGGAATATTGCTTTTGGCGCCCATTTCATTGCGGATGTATTTCGTAGCTTCGTAACCGTCCATTTCCGGCATCTGCATATCCATGAGCACCACGTCGTAGTCGTTTTCTTTCAGCATATCTACGGCAATGCGTCCGTTGGCCGCAATATCGAGCTCAAAACCCCAATCGGTGATCACTTTGCGGGCTAAAAGCTGGTTTATTTCGTTGTCTTCAGCTAAAAGCACGCGTACTGCACCCAGTTCTTTCGGATCGATCTCATCTTCCTGGGCAGTAAATGTTTCCGGCTGGCTATCAGCTTTCCGGAAAAGGAGGCTGAAACTGAAAGTACTGCCTTCACCAACCCGGCTGCGTACCTGCAATTTACCGCCCTGCAATTCTATAAGTTGCTTGGTAATGGTCAAACCCAGGCCGGTGCCGCCGTATTTGCGCGTAGTATCGTTGCTGGCCTGCGAAAAACTTTCGAAAACCGAATCCAGTTTATCTTCCTGAATGCCAATGCCAGAGTCCTGCACTTCAAATTCGAGCAAAAGCGTATCGGTGTTTTCTTTCACGTTGTCAACCAGCACGCGTACTTGTCCGTCTTCGGTAAATTTAATGGCGTTACCGATCAGGTTGGTCAGGATCTGGCTGAGCCGCACCGAATCGCCGGTAACTTCATCCGGGATCTGCGGATCAATGATCACTTTCAGGCGGTTGCGGCGTTCGTTTGCTTTAGGCGTCAGCAGGTCAATGGTTTCGCCGATCAGTTTGCGCAGGTTGAAATTGGTTTCTTCCAGGTGAATTTTGCCGGCTTCCATCTTAGAAAAATCGAGCAGGTCGTTTAGAATTACCAGCAGGCGCTCGGAAGAAGTATGAATGGCGTCCAGATACGTGCGCTGCTCTTCCGAAAGCTGGGTTTTCTGCAACACGCCCGTCAGTCCCATAATGCCATTCATCGGCGTTCGGATCTCGTGGCTGATATTGGCCAGGAATTGCTGTTTCATTTTCACCGATTCTTCGGCCATTTCCTTGGCTTTCTGCAACGCTTCTTCGGCTTTAACCCGGTCTGTGATGTCGAAAGAAAAGGTCATTAAGCCCCGGCATTTACCACCTTCGCCGTAAACGGGCTGGTACAAAGTTTCGAAACAATAATCGTTAATTTCGTTTGTAGCCCGGTGTATTTCTCCGCGCATGGCTTGCTGCAGCTTTTCAATCACTTTCGGGTAAGCGGCATAAACATCAAAGATCGATTTGCCGATGGCCGAATTGTTTTCCCGCCCCACGAGTTTTAAACCTTTCCCGGCCGAATAAGTAAAAATGCCGTTTTCATCGATCCGCGAAACTACCACCGGAATATTCTCGATGATGGTTTGCAGCTGGGATTGGGCGTTTTGTAATTCCTGCTGGGCGGCTTTCTTTTCCTGCTCGATCCGGCGCAACCGGATAGCGCTGCGCAAACTCTGCGAAATGCCTTCGGGCGTAAGCAAGCTCTTGGAAATGTAATCGGAAGCACCCAGCTGAATGGCTTTGGCTGCCACCCGCTCGTCGCCGTAAGAAGTTACCAGCAAAATGGGCACTTCTGCGTCCATTTTCCTGATCTTCTGCAATAATTCCAGGCCATCCATGTCCGGCAGCTGGAAATCGATGAAAATACAATCAAAAGCCTGGGATTTTACATTCTCCAGTCCTGTGGTCCCGGTATCGGCCAGCACGGTTTGGGAAATTATTCCAGCCGCTTTTAACGACCGTTTTATGGTCATGCGATCAACTTCGTCGTCGTCGATGATAAGAAGGTGCAGCGATTCGGTCATGTTGCGCGGAAGCATTTTGGAGCAGGAGCATTGCTGCCCGGGTGGTTCAGACTTTTTTAGCGTAAAACCCTAGCGTTTTTTAGTGTTATTCCGGATTTGAAAGCTTATAAGCGCTCGCAAAGTTTCCAGTAACTGTCCAGGGTTGCAACTGAGGTAATGAATTTCTCGAAGGAAAGCGGTTTTAGAATGTAGCCGGCCACGTTCAGGTTATAGGCATTCAATTTATCGCTGTCTTCGTTGCTGGTGGTCATTACAAAAACGCTCAGGTGCTTCAGGTTCTCATCTTTGCGTAATTCCTGTAAAAATTCGATGCCGTTCATTTGCGGCATATTAATGTCCAGGATAATGATCTGGGGAATGGGCACGATCTGGTTGCGGAGCATTTCCAGTGCCTCCAGGCCGTTGTGTGCAATAAAAAGGGGGTTGGTTATGCTGTTCTTTTTAAATGCCCGCTGCACATTCATAATATCTACTTCATCGTCTTCAACAAGCAGAATATTTACCAGTTTTTCGTTCATACCTTTTAGAGAAATTGTTATTTATTAAACGCCGGCCTTTAAAATAAACGTTAAATTTTGGGCCAGATAACCGTAACGCGGAAACCACCGGAAGTGTTTTCGGCAAAAATCTGCCCGCCTGCAAAGGTTACGATTTTATTCACAATAGCAAGGCCGGCACCGGTTGTTTCCATGGTGTCTTTGGGCGCTGATGTATAAAACATGGTGAAAATTTTAGGCAGGTTGGCTTCTGCCATGCCCGGCCCGTTATCTTCTACCACAATCCGGATATTATCCGTTTCATCCTGCAGGGTTACCAGAATTTCGGTCTGGGTTTTATCGTTGAAAAGGATAGCGTTTTGGAGCAACTCCTGCAGCACATAAGTAAGTTTGCCGGCATACGTTTTAAAGACCGGTACCTGCCCTGACTGACGAATGATGATATTTTTGCCCGTTGTCAGGGAAGTGCTTAAAACTTCGATCTTTTGGCTAAGGTCAATTTCGGAAATTTCCAGTTCGTGACGGGCCACGCGGGAAAAATCGAGTAAAGCCGAGATCATTTTATCGAGCCGGGCAACGCGGTTTCTTAATAACCGGAAATTTTCTTCGCTGTCGCCGGGCAAATTGCCGGCTAAATCTTCTTCAAGCCAGGCCGCCAGGTTGTTTACTGCCCGCACCGGCGCTTTCAGGTCATGGGAAACAATGTAGGCAAATTCCTCATATTCGGCATTCAGTTTCAGCAAGCGGGTTTCGCAATCTTCCACAGGGTTGTAATTTTAAATGTATAAGCAGCTTAATTTATCAGGCAACGGCGTTTTATCTGGATTTATCTCGGCCAGGTAAAAATAAAGGAAGTAAATTCATTTTCCTTCGATTCTATCCGGATCCGGCCGCCTTTTTCTTCGATGATCTTTTTTACAATAGCCAGTCCAATGCCGGTGCTTTCGCGGGTATCGCGTGCTTCTATGGTTTGAAACACCCCGAATATCCGGTCGTGAAACTGTTCTGGAATGCCCGGACCGTTGTCTTTTACCATAAATTCGTAAAAGCTGCCGGCTTCGCGCCAGGTTATTACGGTAACCCCATCTGGTTTATTGTTATACTTAAAGCTATTGCCGATCAGGTTGCTTAAAACCTGTACCAGCATGATCTTCTGGGTGGTGAGGGTAAGCGGCTGGGTTGGCAAAATGATCTGGTAATTTGACGGTGGCGCCAGCATATCGATAATATTGCCCAGTAACGTGTTTACTTCGAAGGTTTCGGGAGCAATATCTTTCCGGCCTACTTTGGAATACGCCAGAATCCCGTTGATCAGGTTTTCCATGCGTTGCACACGACCCCGCATAAGCTCGAGCTTTTTCATGATCTCCGGATCCTTGTCGGTAATATCTTCCGAGATCCATTCGGCCAGGTTGTTAATGGCCCGGAGCGGCGCTTTCAGGTCGTGTGAAACCACATAGGCAAACTGGTCGAGCTCTTTGTTGGCTTTGGTCAGGTTAGTAAAATACAAATTTAATTTATCAACCATGGTGTTCAACGATCTGGACAGCAAACTCATTTCGTCTTTTTTATTGTCTGTCAGGTGTCCTTTAAAGTTACCTTTGGCGATCTGGTCGGCCAGGTTTATCATGGCAGTAAGGCGTTTTCTAACCGTTTTACCTAATAAATAAGCAATGAAAATTCCTGTAATAATTGCCAGCACCGTTAAGATACTGGAAATAATACGGGTGTATTCCAGGGATTGGTGAAAGAGCTTTAGTTGCTCGTTTTTATTTTCTAGGTGGTGGCGGTCGAATTCCTCGAATTTCCGGCGCAGCAGATCCATTTTCATTTTGCCGTAGCCGGTTTTTACCAACGTATCGAGGGCAAGCTCAAAATCAGCCTCGTATTTAGGATTTTTTATTACTTTCCGTTTGGCATCGATCACAACCAGCGAGAAATTATCCCGCCAATCTTCTTCAATCCGGCCGATCTCTTCCAGGAGCCTAATTTCTGCTGTATCTTCCAGCAAAGGCATAATTTCTTTATAGATCCGGTTTCCTTCGTCGTGCCCTTTGTGGTAAGGCTGTAAAAAAGATTCGTCCTCGCCAATTAGAAATCCCCTGAAACCGGTTTCCATATCAACCAGGCTTTTTTGCATTTTTTCAGACTGCCGGAGAACTTCAGAAGAAAGCTGCACCTTATCCATCCTATGATCAAGCTTGGCAGACTGATAAAGGTAAGAAAACGTGACAATGGAAAAAACCAGCAAGATCAGACCGATCCCGAGGTAAAGCTTGGTTAGCAGTTTCATGAAAAAGTAATATCCGGAGTTATAAAAGTAAGCACTCTTTCGCGCAATTCAAAAAAAAGCCATTGCTAGTTCCGGGTTAATATATTAGGGCCTACCTTTGCAGCTCCAACACAAATTTTCAGCCATGAATCTGCGGCTTTACGACCCTTTTGCAAACATGACCTTCAGCGAACATGCCTGCTTTCTGTGCGGCACCATCGTGAACGATACCGAACGCTTACCCGTTTTTCCGGCCTGGCTCCAGAAACGCTATGGTTTAGCGGCCAAAAACCTGATGCTGCTCGACCAAAGCCAGATCGCCTTCGGCGAAATGACATTGCCATGCTGCCCAGGCTGCCAGAAAACGGTAGGGGAATTAGAGGAAAAAGTACTAGTCGCGAACGATAACGGCCTGCAGGGCTGGCAAAACCTGGATGAAAAATCGATCTTCCTTTGGCTGGCCAAAATTTATTACGGCATTACCGTTACCGAGCTAAAAGCCGAACGTGCGCCGCTTATAAAACCCGAGCACAGCGTTGGCGAAAATCCCAAAATGCTGCAGAAGCTGCAATCGCTTTTTATGCTGTTGCAAGCCTTGCGGGTACCCGTAGAGTTCGATGATTTTACGCCGGCATCGGTTTTCCTTGTACCGCTGCAACGAGAAACAACTGAACCGGAATTTAATTACCGCGACGATATTACCACCATGATGTTCAGTTTGCAGCTCGACGACGTGCTGATCGTGAGCCATCTGCTGGATAACGGTTTCCTGAAAAAAGCTTTAACACCGGTGTTGCGCGCCATAGAAGGCGAGCAACTTCACCCGATCCAGGCGGCCGAATTTAGCGCGCGCGTGTATTATGCCGCCTACCTGTTTAATCTGATCCCCGATTATTTTGTCAGAAGCCAGAAACCCGGCGATACGCATTTAATTTACGATACTTTGGTAGATGATATTACCGGTTCCATTTTCAACCCCTGGGAAAACGACGTTTATGCGACCGCGCTCGAAAAATTCTGGCAACCCTGGCATGTCTCACGCCCGCAGATCCTGCAAAACCCCGACCTGCCGTTAAGCTTTTTGCTAACCGAAGAAGGCACGTTCCGGAAACTGGAAAGCTGGGAAATTCCGGTTTAATTTTTAAAAACATTAACTGAAAAAAAAGCTGCCTCCATTTTCGGAAGCAGCTTTTTTTATGGATTGAATTTTGATTTTTTTAAGTTTTAAAAAAGTCCTGATACCAGATACCTGCTACCAGATACCAATATTATTGCTCGATCACAAAACTGGCTTCAACCGTAGAGGTTACAGTAATTTGGCCGCCTGCAATGGTTGGCCCACCGGCATCCATGGAAGCGGCTTCGCTCATTTTGTTGATCATCACGCCACGATACGGAATTGGGTAACCGCCACCGGTATTTTCGGAAAGTGCATAAACGCGGCCCACTTTGGCGCCTAACTGCGAAGTAAGCAAGGTCGCTTTCTCCTTCGCTGCTTTTACGGCTAACTTCCGGGCTTCGTCGCGGTGTTTCTGCAACTGCGACGTCCGGAATTCGATGCCATCTACGCGGTTGGCGCCGGCTTTATAAACCCCGGAAAGCAGTTCATCGAACTTATCGACTTTTTTCACCAGAACCGATACCGTTTTTTGTGCGGTGTAGAAATCAGGGTTGGTCTGGCCGTATTCGCCGCTGTTGTAAATTGGTTGAACAGTCATAAAAGTTGTTTGCACGTTTTTCGGATCTACGCCGTATTTTTTCAGGTAATTCAGAATGGATGCTACTTTCTCGTCGTTTTGTTTGCGGGCTTCTTCCAGGGTTTTTCCGCGCACATCCACGGCCAGGTTCAGCATAATTTCGTCGGGCTGCACTTTAATTTCACCGGTTCCGGAAACGTAAACCAAAGGCGGTAAAGCTATAGATGAAACAGGCGGCTGAATTTGGGCAAAAGCGGTTAAACTCGTAAGGAATAAAGCAGAGAGGAGGGAGGTAAGGCGTTTCATAATTTTGATTTGATAATTCCGGTTAATTTTCGTTGCAGTTTACAAACTTAATGCCTGAAATGGAATAGATGCCAAACGGTATGCTTTTGTTGCAAAAAAACGGCCCGGCAGAAATGTATTTCTATTTCTGCCGGGCCGTTTTTTATTGATTCTTGGATTTAAAAACTTACCATGAATAATAAATTAAAACAATAGTTTATTCTTCCTCACCGGAATTCTTCAAAGCCATTAAAAGGGTATAAGCGCCTTCAAACACCACGTTTTTTCCTTCGAAAGCCGCTGCATTTTTAATTTCCGTCCAGTTGTTGCCGGTTACGCCGGTTTCGGCCGGAACGAGTTCAAACGAATCTTTTCCTTTGGCTACAAACAAAAAATCTTTGCCTTCAAAACTCACCACGGCTTCTTCCGGAACGGCCCAGCTTTCAGTTGTAGCTTGCTCTATTTCGGCATTCACGTACGCGCCCGGCACCAAACCCAAACTGTTTTTTAAATTCGCATGCACTTCAACTGAACGATCGGCCGCAAAAGTTCTCCCGGTGAAGATAATTTCGCCGGCATACTTTTTTTCCGGGTTGGTGTTCGTATAAGCCACTACTGACTGGCCGGGAGCTAACCTGGAAATGTCCTTTTCAAAAACTTTCAGATTCAAAAGCAAATTCTGCGGATTCACCAGTTCAAAAAGCACATCCGAAGGCGAAGCGTATTTCCCGACGTTCACGTTCACTTTTGCTACGTAGCCGTTGAAAGGCGCATGCAGTTTTATGGTGCGGGTAATGGCATTTGAAGATAAGGTTTGCGGATTGATGGAAATGAGTTTCAGTTTTTCGCTTAAAGCCTGCAACGCAATTTTATTGGCCTGAAATTCGGCGGCGGCTTGCTGAAAAGCTTTATCGCTGGTGGCTTTGCTTTGGTTCAAGTCCCGTTGCCGCTCAAATTCCGCTTCCGTCATTTTAAGCTTGGCTTTGGTCGTCAGGTATTCCTGCTGCAGTTCAATGTATTGGTTATCTTCCATCAAAGCCAGCACATCGCCTTTCTTAAAGGGTTTGCCCGGAATCAAGCTGGTTGCTTTTACGTAACCGCCCAAGGCATTGCTCACCGATACCAGATTTTGCGGCGGCAAATCTGCCGTGCCATTCAATTTTATGGTGTACGGAATAATTTTCTTTTGCAGCGGCTGCATGGTTAGCTCGAAGTTCTTTAGTTGAGCCGGGGTAAGTGTAACGAGATTCGCCGCCGTTTCTTTCGGGGTTTCCCGGGTTTCGGTTGGAGTGGAAGAGCAAGCCACAAGCAGCCCGATTCCCAGCAATAAAAATATATTTCTCATGGTAGGTTCTTATTTTGAAAGCAAATATTGAAGGGTGATCACGCTCTGGTTCAGCTCGCTCAGGTAATTGAAATAATTCGCCTGTAGCTGCAAGGCCTGGTTATTAAGCAGCACCCATTCCAGATAATTTATTTCGCCGGCGGTAAATTGTTGCTGCGCCGTTTTTTGCATGATGGTTGCGTCCAGAAGTTGGGTTTGCTCGTAACTGGCCACCAACACTGCGTATTGCTTATATCTAGCCAATGTGGTTTGAAAGGCCGTTTGTAGTTCCGCTTTTTGCCGTTTGAGTTCGTTTTGCGCTATATCAACCTGTTTTTCCGAAGCCTTGATCTGAGCCCTTTGTGCGCCCGAAAAAAGCGGAATTCCCACGCCAACTTCTACTGAACTAAACCGGTTACGCGAAGTCATCATCTGATTTTCGACTTCCGTCCGCACAAAACTCTGGTTGAAATATCCCAAACTCAGCGATGGTAATAACTTCGATCTTTCCAGTTTTAATTCCGCATCGGCCGTTTTAAGTTGTTGCTGTACAACCTGCAAAGTGGCGTGTTCCTGCAATAAAACGCTATCTATTCCGGCTGAAAAACTCAGCTTTGGAGATGTTGGAATTGGCTCCACAGGTTCGGAAGCATTCAGCAATAATTGCAGCTGAAGTTTCGCGATTTGGATTTCGGTTTGCAGTTCGCGGAGTTGGTTTGCGCTGTTTTCCCGTTGAATGCGCGCCGAAGTTTTTTCCAGCTGATCGGTAGCACCTTTGGCAAAACGGAGTTCAGCGCGCTGCAGAAAGGCCTGGTACAAACTGTCGGTTCTGAGCAGGATCTTTTCCTGTTCCAGCAGCACCAGGATGTGGTAAAAAAGTCCGGTTACGTTTTTCTTCAGTTCGGCTTCGGCCAGTTTGGAATTTAGAACCGCGGTGTGCCATTCCTGCTCCAGTACTTTTTTCTGCCGGGCATAAACCGTCGGGAAATTCAGGGTCTGGGAAATGCCGATCCTGCTGTCGAAATAATTGCTGTTAAATTGCCCGAGTTCTGCTGTTGCATTCGTTTGCGGCAGATCATAAGCTGTTCTTATCCGAAGTTTCTGGTATTCGGCCAGGAGTTTGGTATTTTTAAGTTCAAAATTTTGCTCAGTAGCCTTCTTTAACACTTCCGATAAAGTCATCTGCTGCGCGAAAACATCAGTGCCGGATAATGACAGAATCCCTGCAATGAGTAAAGCTTTCTTAAAACGGGATTTTGGTAAAGTTGCTTTTTCAAACAAAATATAAAGCACCGGCAACACGAAGAGGGTCAGGAAAGTAGCCAGCAATAAACCGCCGATCACCACCGTAGCCAAAGGCCGCTGCACTTCCGCGCCCGCGCCTTTGCTTAATGCCATGGGCAGGAAACCCAGCGAAGCCACGAATGCTGTCATTAAAACCGGGCGCAACCGCACGCGGGTACCAGCCAGCACGATGCGGGAAAGATCGCGCATGCCGGAAGTTTTGAGGCGGTTAAATTCGGCCACCAGCACAATCCCGTTCAACACGGCCACGCCGAACAAGGCAATGAAACCCACGCCGGCGCTGATGCTGAACGGCAGGCCGCGCAGGGCCAGCAAAAAGATCCCGCCAATGGCCGATAAGGGAATAGCGGAATAAATTAACAAACTATTTTTCACGGAATTAAAAGCGAAATACAACAAAATGAAGATCAGCAGGAGCGAAAACGGCACCGCGATCATGAGCCGGTCTTTGGCTTTGTTCAGGTTTTCGAACGTGCCGCCGTAGGTAATGGTGTAGCCGGGAGGTAGGTTGAGTTGCTGGTCGGCTTTGGTTTGCAGTTCGTTTACCAGGCTTTGCACGTCGCGGCCCCGGGCATTAAACCCGACAATGATCCGGCGTTTGGCATCTTCGCGCTGGATCTGGAACGGACCGTTTTTCACTTCCACATCGGCCAGCTGGCGCAACGGGATCTGCAAGCCCTGCGGCGTAGGAATGAGCAAATTCCGGATGTCTTCCATGCTTTTCCGTTGCTCATCCGCCGAACGCACCACCAGGTCAAAACGTTTTTCGCCTTCAAAAACCAGCCCGGCGGTTTGGCCCGCAAAAGCGGTATTCACGATGCGGTTGATCTCGGAAATGGAGAGATTATATTGCGCCAAGGCCGGCCGGTTATATTCAATCACCACCTGTGGCATGCCCACTACCGGCTCCACGTACAGATCCTGGGTGCCTTCCACGGTATTGATGAGTTGCCCGAAACGCTGGGCGTAATAGGCAAGTGTATCCAGGTCTTCGCCGAAGATCTTTACCACAATATCCTGCCGCGCGCCGGAGATCAGTTCGTTGAAACGCATCTGCACCGGAAACTGGAAACTGGTATTCATGCCCGGAATGGCTTCCAACGATTTGCTCATTTTCTGCGCCAGTTCATCGAAACTTTCCGCCGAAGTCCACTGCTTTTTATCTTTCAGGGTGATGATCATGTCGCCGGCGTCCATTGGCATGGGTTCAGTAGGCACCTCCGCGCTGCCGATCTTGGTTACCACGCTTTCCACTTCCGGGTATTCGGTTTTCAGGATGTGCGCAGCTTTCTGCGTGGCTTTCAGCGTTTCTTCAATGGTGCTGCCGGTTAAGATCCGGGTTTCCACCGCAAAATCACCTTCTTCCAGCGCCGGAATAAATTCGCCGCCTAAGCGGGAAAATACCAAAATGGCCAAGGCAAATAAACCCAGCATGGTAGCTACCACTACTTTCGGGAAACGCAGCACTTTTACCAAAGCACCCTGATGCAGATTCTGCAAACGGTACATCATTTTATCGGAAAAGTTAGGCTTATGTTCCCGGTTTTTGCTCAGCACCAGCGCACTCATCATCGGAATATAGGTCAGGGAAAGAATGAAGGCTCCGATCAAAGCAAAGGCTACCGTTTGCGCCATTGGTTTGAACATTTTACCTTCAATTCCTTGCAACGCGAAGATCGGGAGGTACACAATGAGGATGATGATCTGACCGAAAACGGCGCTGTTCACCATTTTGCCGGCCGAAGAACGAACCTGACCATCCATTTCTTTTTGGGAAATAAGGTTAGATTGGCCGGGGAGTTTTTGTCTGTGATATAGCTGGTGCATCACGGCTTCCACAATGATAACCGCGCCATCCACGATCAGTCCGAAATCCAGTGCGCCCAGACTCATAAGATTGCCGCTCACGCCAAAAGCATTCATCATGATGATGGCAAACAGCATGGATAAGGGTATCACGGAAGCCACCAAAAGTCCCGCCCGGAAATTCCCGAGAAACAAAACCAGAATGAAAACCACGATCAAAGCGCCTTCGGAAAGGTTAATTAAAACTGTATCGATGGCGTTGTTTACCATTTTGGTGCGGTCCAGAAAAGGTTCGATCTCCACGCCTTCGGGCAGGGTTTTCTGGATGATGGCAATGCGGTCTTTCACGTTCTGGATTACCTCGTTGCTGTTGGCGCCTTTCAGCATCATCACGATCGCGCCGGCCACTTCGCCTTCGTCGTTATACCCAATGGCGCCGTACCGGATAGCATGGCCGATCTTGACTTCCGCAATATTTTTGAGTAGGACCGGAATACCGCTTTCGGTAGATTTCACGGCAATATTTTCGATGTCTTCCACCGAACCGATCAAGCCTTCACTGCGGATGTACAGAACGGTAGAAGCTTTCTCGATGTAAGCCCCGCCGGTGTTTTGGTTGTTCTCTTCCAGCGCTTCAAAAACATCGTTAATGCTCAGGTCAAAGGCCTGCAGTTTGTTTGGATTTACGGCTATTTCGTACTGCTTCAGCTTGCCGCCAAAGCTGCTGACTTCCGCCACGCCTTTCACGCCGAGCAATTGCCGCCGCACGATCCAGTCCTGAATTGTGCGCAGATCGGTTTCGTTGTAACGGTCTTCGTAGCCTTTTTTTGGCTTCACCACATACTGATAAATTTCGCCCAAGCCAGTGGAAATGGGTCCCATTTCCGGCGTGCCGATGCTTTCCGGGATCTGGCTTTGCACCTGTTGCAACCGTTCGGCTACCTGCTGGCGCGCCCAGTAAATATCGGTTTCATCGGTAAAAACAATGGTAACCAGCGACAAACCAAAACGGGAAAAACTCCGGATTTCTTCCAGCCCGGCTATGTTGCTGGTAGCCTGTTCAATGGGAAACGTAACCAAACGTTCGATATCGGTGGCGCCGAAAGATGGGGCGACGGTGATGACCTGCACCTGGTTGTTGGTGATGTCGGGCTGGGCATCGATGGGCAGGCGGGTGGTTTCGTAAATGCCCAGCCCGATGAGCGCGAGCGTAAATAGCCCGATCAGCAGTTTATTCCTGACGGAAAACGCGATGATTTTATTCAACATGAAAAATTCTGTTAAGGCCGCTTAAGAAAAAAAATAAATACCCGTACAGGCAAAAGCGCGGCGCAATTGCTGACGAAAACTAAAAAGAAGGAAAGGGAATTAACAGAATTTTGGCGGCTGCCAGATCGTAGAAAGGTAAGTTGATTTTAATTGCAAATGGTAACGGGAATTAGCCTTGGAAGCTTCCTGAAAAGCAAATTTCTGAATAGGAAAAACGGTAGGGTGGGGGGCAAAAAAAGTCAGCGAAAGGGTTTCCGTCTCCGTCATGAAAGGTAGTTTCATATCGGTTTCGTAATCGGCATCTTTTTCGTGGCCGCCGTAATGGTGCACCATGTAATCGGCAAAAGACATTTCATGGTCTTCCTGCTGATGCTCATAGAAATGCCCGATCAATACCGGCAGCTTCAGTAATTGGTTGAACTGCGTGGTAGTGAACAGGTATGCGGAAAGCAAAAAGATCCCGAGCATTCTTTTCATGGCTGCAATTTACAAAAAAAATCGGGTAGCCGTTTTCAAATCTCATTTTGGGGATTTAAATGTCAGGTGATGAATAAAATAGGGGAAAGATCATAAGCAGAAAAACTGCTCTGCAGAGTAGCCGGGGTTTCAGAAATTGATGCATCAATAAAAAACGTTATGCTTTAATGCAAAAAACCGGACCTGCAGGCAAGTCCGGTTTTTTACGTTTCTGAAGGTGAAACTACTTAATCGTTCATTTCTTCTTCTACTTTTTTAGCCACAAAAATGGAGGCAACCGCCAGGCCGGCAACAATCAAAATAAGTTGGGTAGTGCTTAACTTCTGGCTGGCTTTCATCAGCAGGTTTCCGGCGTCGCTCATAAATTCCGGCAACATATCGTGGTCGCCCTGAATTACGTGCATGCCGCCCTGAAACACTCTTGAAATATCTTCAGGCTCTATTTTTACGCTTTTCTGCATTCCTTTTTCCATAGTTTTGTTGATTAATATTTGGCGTGAATTTGGGCTGAATTTGCAGCAGTTTGTATACGCAAGTCTAACCTGGGTGTTCTGTTTATTTTAAGCGTTTTGCTGTCCGCCCGCTTTCGTCACGGCTTCGGTGATCATTCCCAATACTTTATCGGGGCTGAACATCATGCTGGCCGGAAAACTTACGTCTACGTTATTGATCGCTAAGGTTTGGTTTGCTTCATCGAAATTGTATTCGGCCGTTACCCCTTTTTCGGATACCTTGCCATTTGTGCCCTGAAGGTTAATGCCGAAACCGGATAATTTGCTTTTCAAAGCCTGATAAACTTCCGGGGAAATGCCGGAATACTGCGCGCTGTTCGCCATAAAAATTGAATTGAGTTTGATAGAATTTTTGTTTTTAACGGAAGAATTTTCCGGAAGTTTTTTTATCCATAAATCAGCTCGCCTTTACATCGAATTGTAAGCGTTTATAACGCTATATGATTCGCTAATTTCTGACTGGCAAACTGGTAAGCACAAACCGCAGCCAGCCTGGCCGTGCGGTCATCCAGATCGAATTCCGGGTTCAGTTCGTAAATGCCAAGGGACGTTACTTTTTCGTTTTCGGCTGCGTAGCGCAGCATTTCCACTACTTCCGAAGGCGTAAATCCTTCGGGCGCGGGTGCCGAAACGCCGGGTGCAAAGGCCGCCTGAAAAGCATCCATATCGAGGCTGATCACAATTTCGTCGCAGCGTTCGGTTAAATATTGCAAGGCTTTTTTGAAACCGCTTACCGCGTGGCCGTTTCGCAGATCATCGAACTTTACGATGTTCACGTGGTGAGTTCCAGCAAACACGAAAAGCTCTTCCGCGTTGGCATATTCCTGGATCCCGAATTCCACGAAATTGGCACCTTCTAAAATACCGGATTCTAATGCCATGTAAAACGGCGAACCGCTGGTTATTACCGGTTTATCGGGCCGCAGATCAAGGTGTACATCAATGTTGATGCAGCCGGTTTTTTTGTTCAGATCCCTACCGTTTTTATACGCCTGCAAATGCGGAAAAACCAGGTCATGACCGCCACCAAGTACCACTGTGAAATGGCTTTGCAAACGTGCATCGGCAATGCAATTGGCAGCGCTGCGGTGCGTTTCTTCAATGGAAATCTGGGTCTGAACATCGCCGCAATCGCGCAGGTATTTTTTTACATCGGCATTGCCGCGCAGTTTTTCAAAGTAAGTCCGGAAAGCAGCGGGGCCGCCGGCGGCGCCCATTCTGCCGTTTACATTTTTTACGCCGGTATCGTCGGGCAGGCCAATTAAGCTCCAGTGTTTTTCCATCGTTTCTTAGGTTGAGATTAGCCTTTGCGAGTTACCAAAATTTTGGCAGAAAGCGAAAAAGAAAAAGCCGCTCCGGTATAATTCCGGAACGGCTTTTTTGAGTTTTTGATGGTAAAAGGATAGCGTTTTTTCGTTATTCTTTTTATTCCTGAAAATCCAATAATTATAAAGCAACAACGAACAACGAAACTAATGCTTTAGTATTTCCAGTTCAGCTTCTTCCACTTGCATTAAACCTGTTGCATTTAAACCGGTCAGGCGCACTTTTTTGGTTTCATTTACCAGAATGGGGTCGTATTTCACCGCCACGCGAATGTAGTTTTCAGTAAAACCTTCCATGATGCCATCGGTAATATCAGCTTCGAAAAGCACGTTCGTTTCCAGACCGATGTGTTGCTCATAGAAAAAGCGTTTTTTCTTTTCCGAAAGAATTCGCAGCATGTCGGCGCGGCGGTTGCGTTCTTTTTGAGGAACAACGCTCGGCATGTTTTCAGCTAAGGTGTTGTCGCGTTCCGAATACGGAAAAACGTGCAGGTAACTGATGTCGAGCTGGTTCAGGAATTCGTAGGTTTCCAGGAAATCAGCTTCGGTTTCGCCGGGAAAACCTACGATCACGTCTACGCCAATACAGCAATGCGGCATTTGGGTTTTGATCTTTGTAACCCGGTCGGTATAAACATTCCGTAAATAACGGCGGCGCATCAGTTTTAGAATTTTATCGGAGCCTGATTGCAACGGAATGTGAAAATGCGGCATAAATTTCTTCGAGCTGGCTACCAGCGTAATGATCTCGTCGGTTAGCAGATTCGGTTCGATGGAAGAAATCCGGAAACGCTCGATGTCTGCTACATTTTCTTCCAGCGCTTTGGCCAGTTCGTAAAACGTTTCTACCCGGCCCTTTTCTTCCTGAATCCCAAAATCGCCCAGGTTCACACCCGTAAGCACAATTTCTTTCACGCCTGATTCCGCAATTTCATTGGCAGAGCGCACTACACTTTCTATGTTTCCGGAACGGCTTTTACCGCGCGCCTGCGGAATGGTGCAGAAGGTGCAGCTGTAATCGCAACCGTCCTGCACTTTTAAAAACGTACGTGTGCGGTCACCGAAGGAATAGGAGTTATGAAACGTATTGGCGGTAGTTACCGGGCTGTGGTAAATTTCGGATTTGTCTTTCTTTTCAAACGTGCCGAGCAGGTCTACCAACTGGAATTTTTCTGCCGCACCTAAAACCGCATCCACGCCCGGAATCTGGGAGATTTCCTGCGGCTTTAACTGCGCATAGCAACCCACAATAGCTACATACGCATTCGGCGAATGCTTCAACGCTTCCTTTACCACTTTGCGGCATTTTTTGTCGGCGTTGTCGGTAACGGAACAGGTATTGATTATGTAAATATCGGCCGCATCCTGAAACTCCACTTTTTCGAATCCGCGCTCGGTAAAAAGACGGGAAATAGTAGACGTTTCGGAAAAATTCAGCTTGCAGCCGAGGGTGTAAAAAGCAACTTTTTTAGCCATAAGGCCGCAAAGGTACGGAAATTATGGTTTAATTGCTTTATGCTTAAGTGGTTGTTTTACTGGATTCTTGGGTTTTTAGGGCGAAAGCCATAGCGTTTTTTTGGTCATCGCGACGATAGGAGGGATCTCATCAGGTTGGTAGTTTCGTTTGGTATTTAGTTTTTTAGTCTGAAAGGATACCGTTTTACTCCACCTAATTAGTTAATTTAAGGGAGGACTTTTTTGTTTCTCTTTTTCAAATGGGCTTTTCGCCTTCAACCTCTAACTTTTCACTTTCAATGAAGCTTTTTCCCTCAAGCCGGGCGGCTTCGTTTCTGCGTTCGCGGCTGCAACCCTTCCTGCCCTTGCGGGCTGCCTCGGCACCGGAAGTCTTGGAGGCCGCTCTCACAGAAACTGGTGTCAGTTTCCCTTTGTAGCTCGCTTCTTTTTAGTTTACTCGCTTAGATAGCGTGATTTTCAGGATACGTTGCGCTGGCGATAGGCGTAAAAAAGTCCTCGCCTGTTTTTAAGGGAGGATTAAGGTGGGGCTCATTCTGTAAATTCTGATTTTGATTCAGAAAGATATTGATCAGATTACGTGCGGACAGATTGAGACCTGTTTGAACAATAACAGAAATCACATAAATCAAATATATCACAGAGCAAAAATTGTCCTGTAAAGTCATTAATTTCTATTATCGTGTTCAGTCTTACTTTTTCAGATAGTCTTCAAAGGATGTTTGCAGATAAGCTTTGCCTGTATTAATATCTTTTTCGGTGAATTGACCTTTTTTCTGCACAACTTGTTTTGAAATATTATCGAAGCCAAAGCTGCCTTTATCCGTTACGAAGCCAAAACCATCGTTGAAAATATAAAAGGCAAAGGGTTTTTCGGCGGGGTTGAATATATCTTTACTCCATTTAAATTCCTGGTTTGGCAAGTGCAGTTGGTTTAAAAGCGAATATGCGAGATCGGTTTGCGAAGCGATGGTGGTATCGGTTATTCCGGTTTTGGCCAACGCGCCACCGGTCAGGATCAGCGGGATATGGAATTTCGCTTTGGAGTCGTAATCGACATAGTTGGGAAGCGTGTGGCCGTGGTCGGCAACCAAAACGATGAGCGTATTCTGCCACCAGGGTTGTTTTTTAGCTTCTTCAATAAAATTCCCTACCGCTTTATCGGTGTAATGCATGGAGTTCCGGAATTTGTTTGCCTCGTCATCACCTGCGAACCTGGTTTTCATGGGAACATCGTAGGGTTCGTGGCTGCTCAGCGTAAAAATGGTAGTGAAGAAAGGCTGTTTTTGCTCTTTCAGATCTTTTGACACTCTCTGGAACAATACGTGGTCGTGTACCCCCCATTTGGAATTATAATCCCGGGTCGGGAAATCGGCTTTTCCGGTTATTTTATCGTAACCCGCCATTAATACGTAAGATTTCATATTGGCAAACGCCAGTTCTCCGCCGTAATAATAACTGGTCTGATATCCGGCTTTTTTCAAAGAATGAGCAAGGTGGGGGAGTTTTTCGGTTTTGCGCGGAATTTTAATAATAGAAGTGGTGGTCTGCACCGGGTAGCCGCTGAGTAATGCAACCAGACCTTTTTCGCTGCGATCGCCGCTGGCATAGAAATTCCTGAACAAATATCCTTCCTCAGCCAGCTTATCAATTTCCGGCGTAACGCCTTTCTCCCCGCCGACGCTTCCAACCAGGTTAGCCGTAAAACTTTCCAGAATAATAAAGATGATATTGGATTTGGCCGTTTTCAGGATCTTCGCCGAAGGGGCATTGGGTTTTTGATACAGATCCGATACCGTTTTCTGAGCTATTTCCGGCGCCATGAAAGTATAAGGATTCAGGCCATCGTAATCTTTCTTAATAATGGAATAGAACACATTCCAGGGCACGTTTATCGCCGAATGGTTGGCAAACGCATTTTCAGAAAAATAAACGTCGCTTTGATTGATTGGAATTTGCTGCCAGCCCCCGCGCAGCGGTAACACTAAAATGATCAGCCATAAAAACGAAACCAGCGCTTTTTTACGGGTTATTTTATGGCCGGAAAAACGGGGCTGAAAAAAACGGAAGTATAAAAACAGGCCGGCTGCCAGCTGCAAAATAAAAAGCAGGAACAGCAAAAACAGCGGCGCTCCCGACGAAGAGGCGATCATTTCGGTGGGCGTATTTAAATACTGCAGGGGCGTAGCATCGAGCTTATAACCCCAGATGCTATATAAATGCAGGTCTACAGTTTGCAGCAGCGCAATAAAAAAGGTGCATAAAACCGCATAGCCGTTTACCAGTTTCCGGGTAAGCTTATCAGGAATTACGCTGAAGAACAAAAGCAGAAAAGGAAAAATGCTTAAATAAGCTGCCATAGACATGTCAAGGCGCAGGCCATAAAAAAAAATCCTGGCAATTTCGGAAACCGAAAGGATAGCCGTTTTGGCCGCATGATAAAACAGGAAAAGGGTTTTGCCGGAAATAAAAAGCAAAAGCCAGTATATAAACAGAAAAACCTGGTTCGATCGGTAACTTTTCACCTAGCAAAGATACAGTTTTTGCGGCGGGAGCATAAAATACCCCTGAAAAACGACTGGCGTTTGAAAACGGTAGGGTTTTGGGCCTAAAAAGTAGTTTTTTAAAAATACCGGTTAAAATTTGAAGGGGTTTTGGAAGAAAAAGCAATTATTTTTCAAAAAGCCCTTAAAAAAAGAAGGGGTTTTAAATCAGAAGTTATTTTTCTGTTTAACTTTGCCTCATCATTAAACCTCTTTTAAAAATAGAAAATGGCAATCCTCAGATTTAAAGCCTTAGAAGTTGTAGGCGAACGCCAACGCAAGGATGTGGTTGTTCCGTCGCTGAAAGCTTCTGAATATTTTGGCATCAACGTTTTCGGCACCGAAGCCATGCGCGCTACCTTGTCGTCGGAGTATTTTAAGAAATTGCAGAATGCTATTAAAAACGGCACCAAAGTAGAACGCAACGTTGCCGATGCAGTAGCTTCCGCCATGCGTACCTGGGCCATGAGTAAAGGCGCCACGCACTATACGCACTGGTTCCAGCCTTTAACCGGACAAACGGCCGAAAAACACGATTCTTTTTTCGATTTAACGTTAGACGGGAAAGCCATTGAACATCTGAAAGGCAGTGCGCTGGTACAGCAGGAACCCGATGCTTCTTCTTTCCCGAGCGGCGGTATCCGGAATACTTTCGAAGCGCGCGGCTATACGGCCTGGGACCCAACTTCCCCGGCTTTCTTAATTGAAAACGGCGGCTCTAAAACGCTTTGCGTACCTACCATTTTTGTGGCGTACACCGGCGAAGCGCTCGATTATAAAGCACCTTTGCTGAAGTCTTTGGATCTGGTTGAAAATGCGGCACTGGAAGTTTGCCAGTTTTTCGATAAGAATGTAACCAAAGTGCAAACCACCCTGGGCATTGAGCAGGAGTATTTCCTGATCGACCGCGCCTTATTCGATGCCCGCCCGGACCTTTTAATGACCGGCCGTACGCTATTTGGCCATACTTCGGCCAAAGGTCAGCAGCTGGAAGACCATTATTTTGGTTCTATTCCGCGCCGCGTGCATGCGTTTATGGTTGAATTCGAGATCGAATCCCTGAAACTGGGTATTCCGTTAAGAACCCGTCACAACGAAGTAGCTCCGAACCAGTTTGAGTGCGCCCCAACCTTCGAAGAAGCCAATTTGGCCGTAGACCATAACCAGTTGTTAATGGATCTGATGGATAAAGTGGCGCAGCGTCATAATTTTAAAGTGTTGCTCCACGAAAAACCTTTTAAAGGCGTAAACGGCAGCGGCAAGCACAACAACTGGGCACTCTCTACCAATACCGGCGTAAATTTATTTGCCCCGGGGCGTCGTCCGAAAGAGAATTTACAGTTCCTGACTTTCTTCATTACCACTGTAAAAGCGGTGCACCGTTACGCCGATCTGCTGCGCGCTTCTATTGCATCAGCCAGCAACGATCACCGTCTGGGTGCCAACGAAGCGCCGCCAGCCATCATGTCGGTGTTTGTAGGGTCGCAGCTTTCAGAAGTTTTAGATGAACTGGAAGCCAATTCCACCATTTCCCTGGATAAAGGCGATAACATGTACATGAAACTGGGCATCGATAAGATCCCGGAAATTCTGTTGGATAATACTGACCGGAACCGTACTTCGCCGTTTGCTTTCACGGGTAATAAATTTGAATTCCGGGCAGTAGGTTCTTCTGCTAATTCATCTTCTGCCATGACGGTGCTGAACACGATCGTTGCCGATCAGCTGATCGAGTTTAAAAATGAGGTAAATGCGCAGATCGAAAAGGGTAAGAAAAAAGAAGTAGCCATTATCGAGGTGCTGCGCGACTACATTAAAGAGTCTAAAGCCATCCGGTTTGAAGGTAACGGTTACTCCAAGGAATGGGCGGAAGAAGCGGCCAAACGCGGTTTATCGAACCTGCCTAC
This sequence comes from Adhaeribacter terrigena, assembly GCF_016623615.1. Classification (GTDB taxonomy): domain Bacteria; phylum Bacteroidota; class Bacteroidia; order Cytophagales; family Hymenobacteraceae; genus Adhaeribacter_A; species Adhaeribacter_A terrigena. Next base: position 365,890 of record NZ_JAEHFX010000003.1, read on the forward strand.
CACGCCGAAAGCGCTCGATGCATTTCTTTCAAAAGAAACCGAAGCCCTTTTCATTCGCAACGGAATCTTTAATACGGTAGAGCTGCACGCCCGCCACGAAATTCTGCTGGAGGATTACGTAAAAAAGATCCAGATCGAAAGCCGCGTAATGGGTGACCTGGCCATGAACCACGTTATTCCCACGGCGCTGAAATACCAGAACAAACTCATCCAGAACGTGAAAGGTCTGAAAGAGATCGGTTTGGGCGAAGATTATTCCGGCACGACCATCGACATGATCAAGAAAATTTCGAAGCACGTAACTACCATTAAAACTACGGTAGATGAAATGATCGAACGCCGCAAAAAAGCCAACAAGGTGGAAGATATGCGCGAGCGCGCCGTGATGTACTGCGATGAAATCTCTACTCTTTTCCAGACGATCCGCTACAGCGTAGACAAACTGGAACTCATGATCGACGATGAAGACTGGCCGCTGGTAAAATACCGCGAAATGCTTTTCAGCCGCTAGGTTCGTAGGTTCGATTTTTCGACAATAATGAGTGAAGCTTGGTTTCGAATTTTTTAGATCAGCATATAAAGCGGTAGGGTTTTGGGCTGAAAAACTCAATTTAACAAAATACCGAAGATCCAGACCATTTATTGAAAATTCGAACCTACGAAAATCGAAAATTCGAACATAATAAAGTCGCCCCGATTTACCTCAGGGCGACTTTTTTATGTTAAAAGCATAGCGTTTTTTAAGCTGCGTTTTCGGTGGGAGCCTGAATCTCTTTTTCCGGCTTTTTAAAAATAAATTTTTCGCGCAGCGTGTCCCCAAGTTGAGTCAGGTCGTTCATGCGGTCGGTAATCCCGAAAGTATCCATCAGGTCGCTTACAGATTCACTTTGAAAAACCTTATGCGACATTTTAGAAAGAATAAGCGGCACCAGGATCGCTGCCAGGCCGGTAGCAATGGCGCCCCGCAACCCCATACGCATTACGATTTTGGTGGCAATGCTTTTTATAATTTTATCGATCAGTAATTTACGGCCGCCGGCCATCGGTTTACCTTTTATCGTACTCACTACCTCATCGATATTACCTTTTTTGAGTTCATTGCGCAGAATTTCCATAATGGATTCCTTGGTAATAAAGATGGCTTCACCAACCTGGTTCATTTTCAGGCCGGCTTTTTCTATAAAAGGTTGAAATTGCTGTGTCGGAGTTTTTCGTAATAAATGTATCATAGAGCAGGAAGTTTAAAGCTGTAACTAAAGGTTCTTAACGAAAAATTCAGAAAAAGGGTGCGTAGGTTTTATAAAATTTATCCAAAAACGCTATTCAAACGGTGCAATCTTTTATTACCGGGCAAATAACTGTATTTTTGTAATGCCTGCCTGAACATTATTTTACGCTAGCGGGTTATTTATAGCGAAACTACCTTGTATGAATAAAATATATTGTCCGAGTTTAACGGAATACCAGCGCCGCCAGACCATAGAAGTAACCATCGGTGACCTGCCCATGGGCGGGGAAAATCCAATTCGGGTGCAATCTATGACTACGGTTGACACCATGGATACCATGGGTTCGGTAGAGCAGGTGATCCGGATGGTGGAAGCCGGTTGCGAGTACGTGCGCATTACTGCGCCCAGCGTAGCCGAAGCCGAAAACCTGCGCCACATCAAAGCCGAACTCCGTAACCGCGGCTATAACGTTCCTTTGATCGCTGATATTCATTTTACTCCGAACGCGGCTGAGCTGGCCGCCAAAATTGTAGAGAAAGTCCGCATCAATCCGGGAAACTACGCCGACAAAAAGAAATTCAACATCATAGAATATACCGACGAAACGTACCAGGCCGAACTCGACCGCATCCGTGAACGCTTCGTGCCGCTTGTAAAGATCTGCAAGGAACATGGCACGGCCATGCGCATTGGCACGAATCATGGTTCGCTTTCCGATCGGATCCTGAGCCGCTACGGCGATACCCCGCTGGGCATGGTAGAAAGCGCTTTGGAGTTTCTGCGGATCTGCGAAGACCTGAACTATCACAACATTGTGCTTAGTATGAAAGCCAGCAACACGCAGGTAATGGTGCAGGCTTACCGATTGCTGGTACAAAAACTGGAAGAAGAAGGCCTGAAGCCTTACCCGCTGCATCTGGGTGTTACCGAAGCCGGCGAAGCCGAAGACGGCCGCATCAAATCGGCAGTAGGCATTGGTACGTTACTGGAAGATGGTTTAGGCGATACGGTCCGGGTTTCATTAACCGAAGCTCCTGAATTTGAAGCGCCGGTGGCCCGCACCTTAATTGATCGTTATACCAACCGGGCAGGCCACGAACCTATCAAGCCGATCTGCAACATTCCCATAAACCCCTTCCAGTACGAACGCCGCCATACGCATGAAGTGCTGAATTTAGGCGGAACGAACGTGCCAAGGGTGGTAGCTGACCTGAGCCAACTGGATGCTTTGCAATATGCCGATCTGAAATGCGTAGGCCATTTATATTCCATGCTGCTCGATAAATTCAACATGAGCGACCTGGGTGCCGATTATATTTACACCGGCAATAACCCGATTTCTTTTATGCTGCCAAACGGCCTGAAGGAAATTGTGGACCATGAAGCCTGGCAAACGGCCGAAAACCGAGAAGAACGCTACCCGCTGCTAACGGCAAAACAGTATCTTTCGGAAGCTGAAAAGTCTGCAGAAGTAAATTTCGTGCAGCTGAATCTGCATGACCTGACGCCGGAAATGATAGATGCTTTGAAAACCGATAAAACGGCGGTGGCAGTACTGCAAACTTCCAATGCGCATGCCATGGCTGAACTTCGAAAAGGTTTTTTCCGGCTGATGAATAATGGTTGCGAAGTGCCGGTAATTATCCGCCGCGATTATACCGAAATGCTCTCTGAAACTACGCAGCTTTACGCTTCTACCGATGTTGGCGGTTTGCTCATCGACGGTTTAGGCGATGGCATCCTGCTGGGAACATCGTCGATGGCGCCTAAAACCAAAACCGAATGGCTCGAAAGGATCGATAACCTGAATAAGCTGAGCTTCGGTATTCTGCAGGCGGCGCGCACGCGCATGAGCAAAACCGAATACATTTCCTGCCCAAGCTGCGGCCGTACATTATTCGATCTGCAGGAAACCACTGCCATGATCCGCAAACGCACCGACCACTTAAAAGGCGTAAAGATCGGTATAATGGGTTGTATTGTGAACGGTCCCGGCGAAATGGCCGATGCTGATTACGGTTATGTGGGCGTAGGTAAAGGCAAGATCGCTTTATACCGCGGACAAACCGTAATGAAGAAGTCGGTGCCGGAAGAAAAAGCCGTAGACGAACTTATTAACCTGATCCGGGAAGACGGAAAATGGATAGAGCCGGTTATTTTAGAAACGGAAAACGTTTAGAAAACGGTAGGATTTTAAGGTAAAAAAGTACTGCAAAAAAGCTCCCAGGTTGCTGAAAACTGGGAGCTTTTTTTGTGAAAAGATTTATTTGATTGAATTGATTGACACGATATTTGTGTGGACAGGGCGCAACCTGACTGCACGCATTCCCGACCAAAAAATCCTGACCATCTTTTAAATCCAACATATCGGGTTCAAATAATTTGTCCGGCAAACCTGCGGTCAGGTCGAAGCCTGGCCCTACAGAAAAACTACTCTTTCGGCAGCCTTCCGTAAAGCGCCAGTAATTCCTGCCAGTATTTTTCATCTATTGAATCCAGCTGCTCTTTCGTAACCCGCCATTGCCAGTTTCCTTCCGCGATGGAGGGTTTGTTCATGATGGCTTTTTCATCCAGGTTGAGCAGATCCTGCAGCGGGAAAATTGCCAGTTCTGCCACTGACATCAATGTTGCTTTAATTAAAGCTAAACTAATGTTTTCTTCCGTTAACGTTTCGTTCAGGTATTGCGAGGCCCGCTTCCGGTCTTCCGGTTTCATTTCCTCTTTCCACCAGCCAATGGTGGTATTATTGTCGTGGGTGCCGGTATAAGCGATCATATTCGGGCGGTGGTTGTGCAGGGCAAAAACGCTGGTAGCAATATCGTCGCTGAAACCGTATTGCAGCACTACCATGCCGGGCAAGTTAAAACGGTCGCGCAGATCGTATACGCCCTGGCCTACGTAGCCCAGGTCTTCGGCAATAAAAGGCATGTCCGGAAATTCCAGTTGCAGGGTTTTAAAGAAATCATCGGCCGGGCCGTACTGCCACTTTCCGTTTATCGCCGTTTTCTCCGTGGCCGGTACTTCCCAGTAATCGTAAAATGCCCGGAAATGATCGAGCCGCGCCACATCGAAAAGTTCTAAATTATGCGCCAGCCGTTTGATCCACCAGTCAAATTTTTGCGCTTTCAGTTTTTCCCAGTTGTAAATGGGCGTGCCCCAGAGTTGACCGGTTTCGCTGAAATAATCGGGTGGCACGCCGGAAACGGAAACTGGTTTTTGATCAGCATCCAGCTTGAAGTTTTCAGGTTTTGCCCAAACTTCCGCGCTGTCGAAACTTACGTAAAACGGTAGATCTCCGAAGAAAAAAAGTCCTTGCTGATTGCCGTATTCGCGTAAAGCCTGCCATTGCTTATAGAACAGGAACTGGGTGAATTTTATGTAGGATATTTCAGCTTCCGAATCTTTTTCCAGCGCTTTTAATGCCTCCGGATTTCGTTGCCTGAATTCGGCGGGCCATTCGAGCCAACTGGCTTTTTCATGGGCTTCGTGCAGCACCGTGAACAAAGCAAAATCATGCAGCCAGAACTGGTGGTTCCGGCAAAAAATATTGTAAGCGTCTTCCAGTAAATTTTTCCGGCGGAATGTTTCAAACGCCTGCCGCAGCAGCTTTTCTTTCAAGTTAAAAGCTGCGGCGTAATTTACCTTTTCATTCGGGAAAACCGGTAAATTTTCCAGCGCCGCGGCCGGGAGTAAACCTTCGCGCACCAGTAATTCCGGACTGATTAGCATGGTGTTTCCGGCAAAGGCTGAAGTGCTGCTGTATGGCGAATAACCCATGCCGGCTTCCACCGGATTCAGGGGTAAAAGCTGCCAGTACACAAACCCGCATTCCTGCAGTTTATCGGCAAAACGGTAAGCTTCCGGACCCAGATCACCCATACCGAAAGGACCCGGGAGAGAGGTTATATGCAAAATAATGCCGCTGCTTCGATTGGTTTTCATACGGTTTCAGAAGTTAAGCACGCTACGGGGAACAATTTAAAAATTTCGGCCAGAGCCAGTTTGTTTTCCCCTGAAAGCGTTTGGTCGGTAAATATATTTTTCCATTTTTTTGGAGCATTGGCCGGCAAAACAAGCATTTCATCTTTCCAGATTTGCTCCCCCAAAGGGAAGGTTTCTGGTTCTGTTAATTTGCCTAATTCCAACGGAATGATCACCAGGCACCATTGCGTTTCAAGTTTCCAGCCAAAGGCCAATACGTTAGGGTTATCTGCAAGCTTAAGCGGTAAGTATTCACCTTGGGTGAAGAGTTCTTTACGGGCTTTTCGGAATTGCAGCGCGCACCAGGTTACATACATTTTTATTTTGCCATCGGTCCAGTTTTGCATCATACTTTTTAAGGCATTTTCCCTACCGTTTCCTGTCGTTTCCTGAAGTTCCTGTAGGTAGTTTTTCCGCGATTCAAAGTTTACGGGGCGGCGGTTATCGGGATCCACCATGCTCAGGTCCCAGAGTTCGCAGCCCTGGTAAATATCGGGTATGCCGGGCGAAGTAATTTTTAGCAGGGTCTGGCCCAGGCTGTAAAGCATGCCGTAAAAAGATACCAGTCTTGCGAAGGCCTGAAAACTGCTTTTAAATGCCGTACCGTCCGTTAGAATGGAGCCGAGAAAATCCAGGGCTTCCTGCTCGTATTTTTCGTTTGGCTCCGACCAGTTCGAATACATTTTGGCTTCCCGCATGGCTTTGGTCAGCGCTTCCTTAACCCGTTCCTGGAAGTCTGCCTCCGGCTGACCATCCATCGGGAAAGCAGCCAGCAAGGCCTGGTAGAGGTAAAAAATGCGGTTCCGCGATGGCACCTGATGCCCGTCGATGGTCTGGACGAAAGGCTCGTTTTCAGTTTCCCACTGCTCCAGGATGCGGGCCCATTTTTCCGGCATTTCGGTAAGTACGTTCAGGCGCATCCGGGCGTCTTCGCCGCGTTTGGTATCGTGGGTGGCCGTGGCGTTTTGGGCCAGCGGCCAGTGCCGTTGCCGTTCCAGCATTTCCTGGTGAAACCGGCTTACTGTAATGCCGAAAACTTCCGGATCGTCGCCTACTTCATTATGCGATATCAGGCGGTTATAATTATAAAACGTAGTATCTTCCACGCCTTTGGCTGCCAGGGGGCCCGTGAATTGCTGGCAGCGCATCAGGAAGTGCAAACGATTTACTGCGGCATCCGGCTGGGCAAGATCAGTTTGTACAAAAAGCTGGTGAAAATACGTGAGCTCTTTTTTTAGATGCAAGGCAAATTTCCGGGCGCGGGCGAAGGCTTTTTCCAGAATGGCGGCATCCTGTCCTTCCACCGGCAATTGGTTCGTATAGAGCCGGTAAACCGGGAAAGCTGCCAGCAGGATCTGCAACGCATCTTTCAATGATTTCTCCGTAAAGCCGGGGGTATCGGGCAGCAGTTCCAGGTTTTTAAACAGGTTGAAAAGGTTATCGGTTTCGCCTCGCATGTGGTTTTCCAGCATATACATTTTCTTTTCAAAAACGAGCTGTTCGTAATCGCTTTCGCGCGCTTCCGGCACATGCTTCCAGTAAATTTCATCGAAGGCTTTTTCTGCCTGCACACTCGTAGCGAGTTGATTGATAACGGCCAGAAAAAAGTAACCCGTCGTGCCCTGCACCGGCCAGTTTACCGGCAGTTCTTCGCCCAGGTCCAGGATCTTTTCTACGGTTATATAGCAATCGTTTCCTACCAGTTCGCGCAGGCGGTGCAAATAGGTTACCGGGTCGGCCAGACCGTCGATGTGGTCGATGCGGAGGCCCTGAAAATAGCCTTGCTGATATTGGCTGAATATGAATTGGTGGTACTTTTTAAATACCGTTTCGTCTTCCATACGCAGGCAGATCAGTTCGTTGATGGTAAAAAAACGGCGGTAATTTATTTGCTGATCCGAATCACTCCAAAGGGTAAGCCGGAAGAATTGTTTGTCCAGGATTTGCTGCAGTTGCTCCGGACTTTTATTGACGATTTCGATACCGTTTTGCAGCCAATTTAGGGTTTCTGCATTTTGGAAATGCGTTAGAAGCTGCGTTTTTATTGCAGCTAATTCATCCTTATTATCCTCACTTTCGACAGCTTGAAGCAGCGAAGAAATTTCCGGTTCCTGAAGAGTTTTTGGTGCGTTTTCCCTACCGTTTTCCGTTAATTTTTCCAGGATAAGCGGCCAGGAAGTAAAGCTGGCAGGAAACTGGTTTTCGTAGAATTGAATTTTAAAACCACCTTCCCCGAACACCAGTTTAACGTCGCCTTTTTCCAGCGCTTCTTCCAGCGTGGATCCGAGGAAAGGGGCCATGAGTTTTCCGGTTAATTCGGGGTTTTCATGTTCCCAGTTCACATCAAAGAAATTATAAAATTCCGAAGCCGGCCCGTGCTCGAAAATATCCATCAGCCACCCGTTATCCTGGTGAAAAGCCATGTGGTTCGGTACGATATCCTGCAGCCAGAACATCTGGTTTTCTTTGAGCAATTGCTGCAAAGCTTCAAAATCCTGGCGGCTGCCAATTTCCGGATTCAGCTCCTGCGCATTCGTAACGTCGTAGCCGTGCGTGCTACCCGGGCGGGCCTTAAAGATCGGTGAAGCATAAATGGTACCGATTCCCAGCGCTTTCAAATAAGGAATTTGCGGCATCAGATCCCGGAACGTGAAATCTTTATGGAACTGAATACGGTACGTGGCAGCAGGTACAAACATGGGAAATTATTTCAGAAGATAGTTAAATGAAGCTTCAGTTTTAAATGGAAAAACGGTAGCGTTTTGGCTAAAAAAAGTCATTGGTCAGCTGATTGGTTTCTGCTCAATAATTATGACCGATTCCGGATCAAGTTTCAACTTCGCGGGTAAAGCATTTTCTGGAATTTCCGGATACGCACTATTGAGCAAAAGTTTCCAGCCGGCATTTTTCTCCAGCGCGATTTCTATTGGTTCTTTACTGAAATTGTAAAAGCACTTTACACCCAGATCTTTGTTCCATCGTTCAACCGTCAGCAGATTTTTAGTTTCGTCGGCACTTACCTGCAGCTGGGTTTTATCGGGGTTCCGGAAAATTTCGTGGCTTTTGCGCAGGGAAATCAGATGGCGGTAAAAATTCCAAAGTTCCTTTCCTTCGCCTTCCTGGTATTGCCAGGTTAAACTCGAATTCCGGAACGTTTCTTCGCTTTGCGGATCGGGAACTTGGCCTGCCCATTGAAAGCCTTTGAATTCTTCTTTACGGCCCTTTTGCACAGCTTCCACCAGGTTTTTATCGGTATGGCTGATGAAATATTGGAAAGGATTTTTCTCGCCGTATTCTTCGCCCATAAACAGCATCGGCAGGTAAGGCGATAAAATATAGGTTGCCGCCGCGAGTTTTAGGGCCCGGAAGGATAGCGGTTCCGTGAGCCGGTCGCCGCGCATGCGGTTGCCCACCTGGTCGTGGTTTTGCAGGCAAACCACAAATTGCTTTCCCGGGTTTTCGTCGGCATTATTGCCGTAACTTTTCCGGCGGTGCGGCGCGTAATTCCCGTTAAAAACAAAAGTATGCTTAAATGCTTTTTCCAGGTCTTTCAAACTTCCGAAATCGGCGTAATAACCGGCGTTTTCCTTGGTAAGAACGGTGTGCAGGGCGTGGTGGAATTCGTCGTTCCATTGTGCGTGCAGGCCGTAGCCGCCTTTTTCCTGGGGATTTATCAAACGCACATCGTTGAGGTCACTTTCGGCAATGAGTAAAAATTCGCGTCCGGTTTCGGCAGAAAGTTTTTTGGTTTCATCGGCCAGTTCTTCCAGAAAATGCCTGGCACTGAAATCCATGATGGCATGCACGGCATCCAGGCGCAGCGCATCGACGTGAAAGTCGCGGAACCACATCAGCGCGTTCTGAATAAAGAAATTCCGGACCCCGTCGGCGTGCGCATCGTCGAAATTGAGGGCGCTGCCCCAGGGCGTTTTGTATTTTTCGGTAAAGTAAGGACCAAAATCGCGCAGGTAATTTCCTTCCGGCCCCAGGTGGTTATACACTACATCAAGTACCACCGCTATTCCTTTTTCGTGACAGGCATTTACCATTTTTTTCAGGCCATCGGGTCCGCCATAGGAATTTTGCACTGCAAACGGATAAACGCCGTCGTAGCCCCAGTTTCTTTCGCCGGGAAACTGCGCCACCGGCATAATTTCGATGGCCGTAATACCCAGTTCCAGCAAATAATCGAGTTTCGAAATAATGCCTTCGAACGTGTGTTCCGGAGTAAAAGTACCGGTATGCAACTCGTAGATGATGTAATCTTCCAGTTCCAGCCCGCGCCAGTTTTTATCGGTCCAGGCAAAATAGTTGTGATCTACCACCGCAGAACTTTCATGCACGCCTTCCGGCTGAAAATGCGAAGCCGGGTCGGGGCGTACTTCCTGGCCGTTCAGTTCAAAAAAGTATCTGGTTCCGGGCGTAATGTTTTCCTGCATGACCGACCAGTAACCGAAATCGGTTTTCTGCATGGCTACCGTTTTTGCTACCGGGTGGGTGAGTTTTAAAGCTACTTTTTCCAGTTCCGGCGCCCAGACGGTAAACGTGCAAAGGCCGTTCGGACTTAATTGGGCCCCGATCTTGCGCAGTATGCTCATAAAATTAACCTGTTTGTTTCGTTGCTGAATATTTTGCCGCCGGTGGCTTGTCTGAATTTCGGGTAGAAATAAGAACCCGGGTTTTTCCGGAACAAAAAAAGCCGCGGCGCCTTGCATACCGTTTTCGGGCGGCAAAAGTTTAGGCCTTGGCTCAGAATAAATACGGAATCACGTTGCACAGACGCCAAAAAGAAAAAAAAATACGCTTTTGTTCCGCCTGCAACACAACCCCAAACGCATTTTTCGGTAAAAACCATATCCTGTCCGAAGGATTATAAAACTGCATCTTACTGACCACAATTTTAAATTGCATGAAGCACCTCGAAGGAACCAAGCGCGTAGTGATAGACAATGTGAAACCGGAAATAAACGGCGGCCATTTTCCGGTGAAAAGGGTAGTAGGGGAGAAGTTAGTTGTTGAAGCCGATGTATTTACTGATGGCCACGATTCGGTGCGGGCCGTGATCATTTTCCGACAGGCCAGCAAAAAGAACTGGCAGGAAAAACCCATGGAATTTCTGGGCAACGACCGCTGGCAGGGTGAATTTACCCCTACGGCCATGGGCCGCTACGAATATTCCATCATTGGCTGGGTAGACCATTTTTTAACCTGGAAACTGGGTCTGCAAAAGAAATTCGAAGCCGGCCAGGAGCTTTCGGTCGAATTTCAGATCGGGGCGGAAATGCTCGAAGCCGCCGCTGCGCACGCCAAAACCGGCCCGGCCAAAAAACTGCAGAAATGGGCAGCGGCTTTTCGCCAGCCGCACAGCCCGGCTGCTGCCGTTTCCCTGGCCGAAAGTGAAGAGCTCGCCGACCTGATGTACCTATACGCCGACCGCAGCAATGCCAAACAATATTTCCTGACCTTAGCAGTAGAAGTAGAAAGGCAGAAAGCGCTTTTCAGTTCCTGGTACGAATTTTTCCCCAGATCTACGGCCGAAGAACCCGGCAAACACGGCACTTTTCAGGACGCCCTTAAGATCCTGCCGCGCATAGCTGAAATGGGCTTCGATGTAATTTATCTGCCGCCCATTCATCCCATTGGGATCAGTTTCCGGAAGGGCTATAATAATACGCTTAATGCTGAAGAAGGCATGCCGGGCGTACCCTGGGCCATTGGCGGCGCAGAAGGCGGCCACAAAGCCATTCACCCGGACCTGGGCACGCTTGAGGATTTCCGGGAATTTGTAAAAGCGTCCAACGAACTGGGAATGGAAATCGCGCTCGATTTTGCCATTCAGTGCTCGCCGGATCACCCGTACGTAAAAGAGCACCCGGACTGGTTTAAATGGCGGCCCGACGGCACGGTACAATACGCTGAAAATCCGCCGAAAAAATACCAGGATGTGCTACCCGTTAATTTTGAAACGGAAGACTGGGAAAATCTGTGGCAGGAACTTAAAAGCATTGTGGTGTACTGGATCAAGCAAGGCGTTACCATTTTCCGGGTCGATAATCCGCATACCAAACCGTTCGTGTTCTGGGAATGGCTGATCCGGGAAGTACGGAATGTTTACCCGAACACTATTTTTCTGGCCGAAGCATTCACGCGGCCGCGCATCATGGAAAGGCTGGGCAAGATCGGTTTCAACCAAAGCTACACCTATTTCACCTGGCGGAATACGGCCGAAGAATTGCGCGAATACATGGAAGAACTGACCAAAACCGACCTGCGCGAATTTTACCGACCGAATTTCTGGCCGAACACGCCCGATATTTTACCGGAACATTTACAACTAGGCGGCGAACCGATGTTCATCACGCGGTTGGTAATGGCTGCCACGATGTCTTCGAATTACGGCCTGTATGGTCCGGTTTACGAATTCGGCATCAACACGCCGCTGGCGCCGGGCAAAGAAGAATACCTCGATTCGGAAAAATACGAGATCAAGCATTGGGACTGGAACGCGCAGACCAAGATCCGCGACGTAATTACCAGGCTTAACCAGATCCGTAAAGAAAACCCCGCGCTGCAAACCACCTGGCACATTCACTTCGGCAAAACCGATAATAGTAATTTACTCTGCTACGGCAAGCTCGATGAAACCGGAGAGAACCGCTTAATTATGGTGATCAACCTCGACCCGTTCAGCAAACACAACGGTTGGGTGGAAGTACCGGTAAAAGAACTGCTTATTGACCCAGACGAGCCATACCACGTACAAGACCTGATAACTGGCCACATGTATACCTGGCGCAATGCCTGGAACTACGTAGAGCTGCACCCGGAGCACATGCCGGTGCACGTTTTGCGGGTAGAAGCGCCGGTTTTCAAGCCCGAAAGAGAAGCGGCAGTAAACAAATCGGTGCACTGAATACAACCGCTGGCTTCCTGAGTTTTCGTTGCATAAAAGATAGCGTTTTAGCTCCGGAAACTCACTAAAAATCCCAAGTTCTAAACCTTAAAGATTTCATAAATCTGTCAGATTATTCAATGTATAAAACGCTATTCTTTTAAGCTTAAAAAGTAGTACGAAATAAAATTTTCAGGCGGTAAACGCTAGGTTTTTCAGCCTGAAAACTATAAAAACAAGTTAGACCTCCAGGGTTTAAAAGCCGGAAAAGTCTAAAAAAAACGCTATCAATTTTCCCTGAAAAACTAAGAAAAAGCAAGAAACTTCCCCATGGCCACAGAGCAAAACTTAACCGATGAAAATTTACGCTGGTATAAAGATGCCATTATTTACGAACTGCACATCAAAGCTTTCTCCGACAGCAACAAAGACGGCATCGGCGATTTTGAAGGCTTACTAAGCAAGCTCGACTACGTTGAATCATTAGGGGTTACGGCCATCTGGCTGCTGCCTTTTTACCCTTCGCCGCTCCGCGACGACGGCTACGATATTGCCGATTATTATTCCATCAATCCTTCTTACGGCAACATCAATCAGTTTAAAAAATTCCTGAAAGAAGCGCATAACCGCGGCCTGCGGGTTATTACCGAACTGGTGATCAACCATTCATCTGACCAGCATCCGTGGTTCCAGCGCGCGCGCCACGCAGCTCCCGGTTCGGTGGAACGCGATTACTACGTGTGGTCTGATGATCCGAATAAATACAAAGATGTACGCATTATTTTTACCGACACCGAAACCAGTAACTGGACCTGGGACCCGGTAGCGAAGCAATATTACTGGCACCGCTTTTTCTCCCATCAGCCCGACCTGAACTACGACAACCCGAAAGTGCAGGAAGAGGTTTTTAAAATGCTCGATTACTGGCTCGATATGGGCGTAGATGGTTTCCGTTTAGATGCTGTGCCGTACTTATTCGAGCGCGAAGGAACCAACGGCGAAAACCTGCCCGAAACCCACGAATTCCTGAAAAAACTGCGCAGACACGTAGACGAAAAATACCCGGGGCGTTTATTTTTAGCCGAAGCCAATATGTGGCCCGAAGAATCGGCTTCGTATTTCGGCAACGGCGACGAATGCCACATGAACTACCATTTTCCCATCATGCCTCGCATGTTCATGAGCGTGAAAATGGAAGACCGTTACCCGCTCATCGATATTTTAGACCAGACGCCCGAAATTCCGGAAACCTGCCAGTGGGCCATGTTTCTGAGGAATCACGACGAACTTACCCTGGAAATGGTAACCGACGAAGAGCGTGACTACATGTATAAAGTGTACACCAAAGATCCGATGGCGCGCATCAACCTCGGCATCCGGCACCGCCTGGCACCGCTCCTGGACAATAACCGCAGCAAGATCGAGCTCATGAACATCATGCTGTTTTCCATGCCCGGCACGCCCGTAATTTACTACGGCGACGAAATTGGCATGGGCGACAATTTCTACCTCGGCGACCGCGACGGCGTGCGCACGCCCATGCAGTGGAGCCCTGATAGAAATGCCGGTTTTTCGCAGGCCAATCCGCAGCAATTATACCTGCCTGTGATCATAGATCCGGAATATAAATATGAAGCTGTAAACGTAGAAAACCAGGAGAAAAATCCGAATTCCCTGCTTTGGTGGATGAAACGGGTAATTGCTATGCGCAAGCGTTTCAAAGCTTTCGGCCGCGGTAAGATCAAATTCCTGAGCCCGGAAAATACCAAAGTGCTGGCTTTTTTACGAACCTACGAAGAAGAAAACATCCTGGTGGTTTGCAATTTGTCGCGCTTCCCGCAGGCAGTAGAATTGCCGCTGGAAGATTACGAAAATTATTCCCCGGTAGAAGTTTTTGGCCAGAACCGTTTCCCGAAGATCACCACGCACCCTTACCTGGTTACGCTGGCGCCTTACGGCTTTTACTGGTTCACCTTAAAACCGGATCAGGCGCTGCAACAAGCCGCCGACCTGCCGGAGATCCGTTTCGATAGCCTGGTAAATATGGATCATCGGGTTGTGCAGGATCTGGAAGACCGGGTGCTGCGCGAATACCTGCTCAAATGCCGTTGGTTCGGCGGCAAAGCCCGGATCATTCAGCGCATAGAAGTAACCGATTTTATTCCGGTGCCGGTTAAAGGCGAAGAAACCGTATTGCTGATTATGGAAGTTACCTACAACGAAGGTTTGCCGGAACTTTACCAGCTCGCGCTTTCTTTTGCGGCCGGTAAAAAAGAAGAAGAACTGCGCTCGCATTGTCCGCAAAGCATTGTGGCTACCGCCCGCATTGACGGCACTTCAGGTATTCTGTACGATTCGGTTTACAGCGAGAATTTCCGCCATACCATTTTCAATTTCATGGCCAAACGCAAGAAACTGGATATCGGCAATCACAGCGAACTGATTTTTCACGCTGAAAGAGGTACCGTTTTAAATCCGAAAGAAGGCAAGGAATACATCAGTTCCAAAATTCTGGGCGCCGAGCAAAGCAATACTTCCATTATCTACGACGATGAATATTTCTTTAAATTCTACCGCAAACTAGACCGCGCCATAAACCAGGACCTGGAAATTACCCGTTTCCTAACCGATCAGGTTGCTTTTCCAAATGTACCGGCTTATAAAGGTAGCATCGAACTGCAAACGTCGGGCAAACCGGGCATTGTGCTGGGTATGATGCAGGAAATGATCACCAATCAGGGCGATGCCTGGACCTACATCGGCGAATCGGTAAAACGCTTTTTTGAGCGGGTTTCGGCAAAAGGTCGCAGCATTTCCCGCGTTGCGCCACGGGGCACATTTTCCCAACCGGTTGCTTTCGAAACCATTCCGGAAGAGCTGCAGAATTTGCTCGGCGGCGCTTACATAGAACGGATCAACTTGCTGGGTACCCGCACTGCCGAAATGCACCTGGCCCTGGCTTCTAATTCAGTAGACAAAGAATTCAGCCCGGAAGATTACTCTTTGCACTACCAGCGCTCACTGTACTCGGGCTTAAAATCTTTGGTACGCAGCAATTTCGATCTGTTGCGCAAACATATGAAAGACCTGCCGGAAAATGTGCAGCAGGAAGCCGAAGAAGTACTGCAAATGCGGGAAGCGATCCTGGAACGGTTCAAACGCATATTTGCCCGCAAGATCGACACCCTCAAGATCAGAACGCACGGCGATTTCCATTTAGGGCAGGTACTGTTTACCGGAAAAGATTTCGTGATCCTGGATTTTGAAGGCGAACCGGCCCGCTCATACAGCGAACGCCGGCTGAAACGCTCGCCGCTTCGCGACGTGGCCGGCATGATCCGTTCCTTCCATTACGCGGCTTACAACGCGCTGGTGCAGGATGCATACCTGGTAAAAGAAAACAGCGAGGAAATGGAATACTGGGCCGAACAATGGTACCATTACGTGAGCGGTTTCTACATGGAATCTTACCTCGAGAAAATGCAGGATAAAAATATTCTGCCCGATAATACCGAAGATTTTGAAGTGCTGATCCAGACCTTCCTGCTCGAAAAAGCGATCTATGAACTGGGTTATGAACTGAACAACCGTCCGGATTGGGTGTTAATTCCGCTCCGGGGCATTAAATCTATCATGAATTCTGAAAAGCATAACTAATGGCTAAAAGAACGAAAAAGGCTGAAATGCCCGAAAAAAAAGATCCGGCCGAAGTGCTGGCTGAAAAAGTGCTAGACGTAATAGTAAGCAAACCGCGCCGGAAAGCGGTACCAAAAGAACCTGAAACGCCCGCGCACTGCACCCGGTTCTCCGAATTTGATATTCATTTATTCCGCGAAGGCCGGCATTATAAACTCTACGAAAAGTTTGGCGCCCACCTGATGACCTATAACGGGGAAAAAGGCACTTATTTTGCCCTCTGGGCACCCAACGCCGAAGCCGTTTCCGTGATCGGGAATTTTAACGGCTGGCGCCCGGGCGAATATAAACTTAACCCCCGGTTTGACCATTCCGGGATCTGGGAAGGCTTTTTTCCGGGTATCGGCCATGGCGAGCTTTACAAATACCACATCCGGTCGCACCATAACGGTTTTGAAGTAGCCAAAGCCGATCCGTTCGGGTATTTATGCGAAGAACCGCCTCGCACCGCATCCGTTGTCTGGGATATTGACTATACCTGGAACGATAAAAAGTGGCTCGAAAACCGTAGGGAAAATGCCGGAAAAAGTCAGCCTTACTCCGTTTACGAAATGCACCTGGGTTCCTGGAAACGGGTTCCGGAAGAAAATAACCGCCATTTAACCTACCTGGAGCTGGCCAAAGAACTGCCGGCTTACCTTAATGAACTGGGCTTTACCCACGTAGAATTCATGCCCGTTATGGAGCATCCGTTCTATGGGTCTTGGGGTTACCAGGTAACCGGGTATTTTGCACCCAGCAGCCGTTTCGGTTCGCCGCAGGATTTTATGTACCTGGTAAACGCGTTGCACGAAGAAGGCATTGGTGTGATCCTGGACTGGGTGCCTTCGCATTTTCCTTCCGATGAACACGGTCTGGTTTATTTCGACGGCACGCATTTATACGAACATGCCGATCCGCGCAAAGGCTTCCACCCGGACTGGCAAAGCTACATTTTTAACTACGGCCGCAACGAGGTAAAGGCCTTTCTGATCAGCAATGCCCTTTTCTGGCTCGAAAAATACCACGCCGACGGCCTGCGGGTAGATGCCGTGGCTTCCATGCTTTACCTGGATTATTCCCGCAAAGCCGGCGAATGGATCCCGAATGAACATGGCGGCCGGGAAAACCTGGAAGCGATTGCCTTTATCCGCGAATTCAACGACGCCATCAGGGAAGCCCACCCGGATACAGTAACCATTGCCGAAGAATCTACTGCCTGGCCGGGCGTTTCGAAACCAACCTATCTGGGCGGCCTGGGCTTTGATATGAAATGGATGATGGGTTGGATGCACGACACGCTCAAATACCTGGAAATGGAGCCGATCTACCGGCAATATCACCAGGGCCAGATCACCTTCAGCATTATTTATGCTTTTGCCGAAAATTTCATGCTGCCGCTTTCGCACGACGAAGTGGTTTACGGCAAAAAAGCGCTGGTGAGGAAAATGCCCGGCGATGAATGGCAGCAGTTTGCCAATCTGCGTTTGCTTTACGGCTATATGTACGGGCACCCGGGCACCAAACTGCTTTTTATGGGCGGCGAATTCGGGCAAACCAGCGAGTGGGCGCATGAAAGCAGCCTGGAGTGGCATTTAACCCAATACCCGATCCATGCGGGGGTACAAAAAATGCTGCAGAAGCTCAACCACCTTTATAAACACGAAAAAGCGCTTTACGAAAGAAGTTTTGAGGCCGGAGGATTTGAATGGATCGATCTGCACGATGCAGCCAACAGCGTGATCAGTTTTCTGCGGAAAGGAAATTCCGAAGAAGATCAGCTCATAGTAGTTTGCAATTTCACGCCGGTGCCGCGCGAAAACTACCGCATTGGCTTACCCGAAAATGGTATCTGGGATGAGATCTTTAACAGCGATTCCAGCGAATTCGGGGGTAGTGATCTGCAAAACGGTATCGGTTTGGAGGCTGAAAGTCTGACCGCACACGGGCGCGATTTTTCGATCAGTCTGGCGTTGCCGCCGCTCGGGGTGATCTACCTTAAACTCCGGAGATAAGCCCGGTTTTTAAGCCAGAATTCATAGCGTTTTTTATCCGGCACGTGTAAGGTAAACTTTCAGAAAAGCAATTCATAATTTGTTTTTGCAATTTGAAACCTTTAAACCAGGGGTATTTTACTCATATATTTAACACGTTTACCAATAAATTTTTAGCAAATCATTCATTCTTAATAACTTCTAATTCTTATTCAGAAAACCTAAGAAAAACCACTTAACAAAATCGATCCGCTTGCAGTATTGTGTAAACTTCACAATCATCAGGCACTCACCTAAGCTCTTACACTATGCCAAGAACCATTATTGTTTCAAACAGGCTTCCGGTAACGGTTCTGAAAAAGAACCAAACTATTGAATACAAGACCAGCGAAGGCGGACTCGCCACTGGTCTGGGCAGCGTTTATAAACAAGGCGCTAACCGCTGGATCGGCTGGCCGGGAATTTATCTGGAAGAAGAAAGCGACCAGTTACAGGTTGCCGCCGACCTGCAGGCCGATCACATGCATCCGGTTTTTTTAACCAAGACCGAGATCAAGGAATTTTACGAAGGCTTCAGCAACGAAACCCTGTGGCCTACCTTTCATTACTTTCTGCAATACACGGTCTACGACCAGAAGATGTGGGAAACCTACCGGCGCGTGAATCAGAAATTTTGCAACGAAGTAATGAAAATTGCCAAACCCGGCGATACCATCTGGATCCACGATTACCAGTTGCTGCTTTTACCCCAGATGCTCCGCGAAAATTTACCGGACAGCAGCATCGGGTTTTTCCAGCACATTCCGTTTCCGTCGTACGAAGTTTTCCGTTTACTGCCCTGGCGCGAAGAATTGCTGAACGGCATGCTGGGCGCCGACCTTTTAGGTTTCCATACTTACGACGATGCCCGCCATTTCCTGAGTTCGGTGAGCCGCATTGTAGGCTTTAACAACCAGCAGGGCTTAATAGATACCGGCAAACGTACCGTAATGGTAGATGCTTTCCCGATGGGGATTGACTTCGACAAATACGCCGAAGTGGCAGAAAGTGAAGAAACGCTCAAGCGTGAACAAACTTTCCGCAAAGCCATCCACGATCAGAAGATCATTTTGTCTATAGACCGGCTCGATTATTCCAAAGGCATACCGCAACGGCTCGAGGCATACGAATCTTTTTTGCAAAAATATCCTGAATTCAACGAGAAAGTAACTTTGCTCATGATCGTGGTTCCTTCGCGCGATCAGGTGGGCAAGTATAAAGAACTGAAAGAGGAAGTAGATGAACTGGTAGGCCGCATAAACGGTACTTACGGCAACATGAACTGGCGCCCGATCAATTATTTCTACCGGTCTTTCCCGCTCGAATCGCTTTCGGCGTTTTACCGCATGGCCGATGTGGGTCTGGTAACCCCCATGCGCGACGGCATGAACCTGGTGGCCAAAGAATACATTGCCAGCAAAACCAATCAGCTGGGTGTATTGATCCTGAGCGAAATGGCCGGCGCAAGCCGCGAACTTTCCGATGCCATTCTCATAAACCCCAACGACCAGAACCAACTGGTAAATGCCTTATACGAAGCGCTTACCATGCCCGATGAGCAGCAGCAATTCCATATGGAACAGATGCAGGAACTGGTGAAACGCTACAACATTAACCACTGGGTAAACCTGTTTATGGACCGCCTCAGTTACATTAAAATAAAGCAAATGGCTATGGCAACCACTCCACTCGATACCCATGAATCAGAAATTTTACATAACGAATACAGCCAGGCCGGCAGCCGCCTCATTTTCCTGGATTACGATGGCACGCTGGTAGGATTTCAGGATGCGCCGCAAAAAGCCCGCCCGGATCAGGAGCTAATTGGTTTGCTGCAGAAAATTACGGCCGACCATAAAAACCGGGTGGTAATTATCAGCGGCCGCGACCGGAAAACCCTGCAGGACTGGCTCGGAAAACTCGACGTGGATATAATTGCCGAACATGGCGTATGGCTCAAAGAAGGCTCCGAAGACTGGCAAATGATCCGGAACCTGAGCAGCGACTGGAAAAAAGATATCCGCCCGATGATGGAATTGCACGTAAGCCGCACCCCGGGATCGTTTATTGAGGAAAAAGATTATTCGCTGGTGTGGCATTACCGCAAAGTTGAAAAAGGCCTGGGTGAATTGCGCGCTCGCGAACTCAATACGCATTTATCTTACCTGGCTTCGAACATAAACCTGCAGGTAATGGAAGGCAACATGGTAATTGAAATTAAGAACACCGAAGTAAACAAAGGCGCCGCTGCATCGCGCTGGCTCGAAAAATATCCGGCCGAATTTGTAATGGCCATCGGCGACGACCGCACCGACGAAGATACCTTCCGCGCCATGCCCGATAAGGCTTTTACCATAAAAGTGGGCAACACGCGGTCTTCAGCCCGGTATTATTTAGATTCGGTGAAAGATGTGCGTTTGCTCATGCAGGAAATTCTTACGGATAGCAAAGCCAATTCAAAGCTGCGCATCAGCGCTTAAGCAGTTTCCAAAGCAATATTCAGCACCTTCTTCCGGATATGTTTTCCGGAAGAAGGTGCTGTTTTGGTTAAAAACGGTAGGGTTTTAGGGGTAAAAACCAAGGGCGGTCTTTATTTTGAATACCTGATGAAGAAGGCTGCAGCTAACCGCATTCCGGTAATTTTGCAGTTAAACAAATCTTTTTCTACCTTGTATTGTTCTCCTGAAAACAGGAGCTTTTTATTATGAAAAATCTATTTGATTTCTCGGAAGTACTCACGTATTTTTTCCGTAAACCCGACCCGAACCGTAAATCTACCTTCAACCTGCGCGTAATGCACGGCATTAACAAAGTATCTATCCTGATATTTCTGGTTTGTCTGATCGTAATGGCCGTGCGCCTGTTTACGCGCTGATATGAACATTGAAGAATACCGCGAATATTGCCTGGCCAAAAAAGGGGTAACCGAAGGCTTTCCTTTCGATGCCGATACCCTGGTATTTAAAGTGGGAGGGAAGATGATTGCGCTCGCAAATCTTTCTGATTTTGACGCGGGCATTGCCTTAAAATGCGACCCGGAACACGCTATTCAACTGCGCGAACAATTCCCGGATGATATTACTGGTGCCTACCACATGAATAAAAAGCACTGGAATAATGTAAAACCTAATGGCAGCGTTCCTTACATGCTTTTAAAAGAGCTGATCGACCAAAGTTACCTGCTGGTGTATAATTCCTTAACGCGTTCGCAAAAACTGGAAGTAGATATCGAAAATGAAAAACCACCAGGACTTTTGCATTAAATTCCGATACCGTTTTCCGTAGTTTTGTCCCGAAAAACGCTATACTTTTTAACCTGAAAAGTCCGGTTTCTTAAGCCGGACTTTATTTTTTTCAGGATAGCTTTACTAGATATGTTCCCGCTGATCTTCCTGCAGTGTGATCGCCGGTTCCAGGAGGTTAATTTCGGGCCAGGTTTCCACATCGGCTGTGGCGTTCCACATCAGGCGGTCCAGTTCTTTGTAAAAGTCCGGGTGTTCGGGGCGGGCATTCATGAGCAAAACCCATTTCATACCATCTTGTAGATGCGCCATTAAAGTAGATGAACCAATTAAAGCGCCGGAGTGCCACCAGTTGCCTTTTTTATTTACGAACCAGCCTTTGGCGTAACCATAATCCGGGTTAGAAGGCGTGGTCATGCGGGCAATGGTTTCCCGGGAAAGCAAGGCGTTCTCTCCCGTCGGGTCCAGCCCCATCAATAGTTTGATCAGGTCGGGCGCAGATGCGATCCAGCCGCCGTGGGCATCCATGGCTTCCAGGTTAAAACCACCGTAAGGGAAAGGCACTTTTTTATTCTCGCCGGATACCGTTTTTACCTGGCGCGCTTTCAGATCGAAATATTTTACTTCCCGCTCAGATTTATTTTCATAGAGGTTGCGGCCCAAAACCATCCCGGTAATGCCTAATGGCTGCAAAATAGCCTGCTGCACATACGTTTCATATGGTAGTTCGGTGATCTGCTCAATTACCCGGCCCAGAATATTGTAACCGATATTAGAATAAGCAACGCGGGAACCGGGTGCAAAATCGAGGGGCTGCTGCAGTACGTACCTTATAACCGAAACGGCATCTGCGGGAGCAGGCACCTGCATGGCTTCCGCAATTTTTACCGGGTTGAACATCGGGTCGCCTTCGGGACTGATATGGCGGTCCCAGCCGGCGGTGTGTTCCAGGAGGTGCTTAATGGTAATTTCCTGCATGCGCGGGTCCCGAAGATCGGCGTATAACTCCGAATTCAGGATGCCTTCCGGACCGAAAACTTTTTGCTCCAGATCTAGGCCATTGTCCTGGTTCAGTTTCATAATAGCCATAGCGGTAATGGGCTTGGAAAGGCTGGCGATCCGGAAAAGGTGGTCGGCCTGCATCAGTTGATCTTCGTCGGCTTTGCCAAAACCGCGGGCATAAAGCAGTTTATCGTCTTTGGCTAAAGCCACCGTTGCGCCCGGAATATTCCAGCGCGCCATAAATTCCAGCACTTTCTGATCGATCACCAACAATTCGGGTGCCGTAGTCGAACCAACCTGTGTGGTCGCCGGGTCTTCGGCCGAAACCGGCGCAGTAAGCAGAAAAGTAGCAAAAAATGAAAAGAAAACCTGAAAAACAGTGTGCGGAAGCAACGAAAAAAACATAACTCAAACCCTTAAAACGCCAAAGCGTGCCCAACAATAACTACATACCATTTCCAGCCGCAAAGAAAATCGGAACCGGAAAACTTCAGCCACCGGATTCAGTGCAAAAGCTTAAAAACAGCAGTTTTGCACTTTGATGCGATAAGATAATGGTAATGTAAAGGTTTAAGCTATATAATAAATGTTTAAAATAGTGATAATAATGAATCTCAGACGGTATTAAGCATGAACTGCTAATTGATGTACCAACATATAATATTGTACTTTAATTCCCGATAACGCTTAAGCGGTAAAGTGGAATTGTTTCATTATTTAAAAATTCCGGTTCAAGAAGAGTGCCAGGAATCGGGTTTTTAAGGTTTGTCGAAATAAAACAGCGTTACCCCGTTTTCATAAACCTGATGTTTGCTCAGATTCAGGTTTTCCTGTCTTTTAATGCCGGGAAACAATTCAATGCCTTCACCCAAAATTACCGGAATATAAGCCAGGATATATGCATCGATCAGGCCGGCATCATGCAGCAAGGCAATAATTTCGCCGCCGCCCAAAAGCCAGATGGCTTTGCCATCGGTTTGCTTTAATTGCTTTATAAACTCCACCGGATCCTGGGTAATTAATTGCGCTTCCGGAATAAGTTTACGGTCCGGATTGCGGGAAAAAACGCACGACGCTTTATCTTTATAAGGCCATTCGCCCAGACCGATGCAAACTTCGTAGGTTTTGTAACCCATCACGATGGCATCTACGCTTTCCATAAATTCCGCATAGCCATAATCGTATTCTTCCAGAGGCGGCAGCCAGTCGATCGCATCGTTGGGCCGGGCAATTTTCCCATCTAAGCTGGTGGCAATGTAAAGTTTTAACTGGCGCATATTATCCGGACTTTTATAGTGAAACGCAGAACGGTTGATTAAAAATAATCATAAATGCTGAAAAAACGCTAGGATTTTGCGGTTAAAAAGTGCTTTTTCATTTCCCTGCTATTTGGCGTACCTTTGCTAAAATATTCAGTTCAGTTTCATGCGCCGCAAAATAATCGTTAAATACATCCAGGTTTTCTTTTTCATCCTTTTCGGTTCCCTTAATTTTATTAACGCCATTAAAACCGGTAACCTGGTAGATTGGCTCGTCTATGCTGCGTGTATGGTAGGTTTAATGGTAGTGGCTTTTTCCATTAAAAAACTGCGCGACGAACAAAAAGGTATTGTAGATACCCCTGTTCTGAAAAGCTCGAAAACGAAAAAGTAATTATCATTTCTGTCATCCTTTTAGCCAGAGAAGGAACTTGTCGGCGAGTTGCAGACATGATTATTGCAAAGTAGATTTCTTAAAACTGTTTTCATAGCTAATGGCACTGCTGTTCGCCAACAATGTCCTTCGCTGGCTAACAGGATGACAATAAAAAAAGGTAGCATAGGGGTTAAACCTTACGCTACCTTTTTTATTTTACATCCAGTGCTGTCTGCTTTAGCTAACGGATTTACACCACCACGTTCACGATCTTATTCGGAACTACGATAATTTTCTTCGGCGTTTTACCTTCCAGGTATTTCTGAATAATATCCGATTCCAGTACTTCTTTTTCGATCTCTTCTTTCGGTTTGTTTACCGGGAAGGTGATCTTGCCGCGCATTTTACCATTCACCGAAACCGGGTATTCGAATTCGTTTTCCGTCAGGAATTTCTCTTCCCAAACCGGGAACGGCGCATAGGCTACGCTTTCGTTGTGGCCCAGCAGTTTCCAGAGTTCTTCCGAAATATGGGGCGCGTATGGCGACAGCGTAATTACCAACGGCTCCAGAATGGCGCGTTTGTTCGTTTTGAAAGCCATCAGTTCGTTCACGCAGATCATGAACGTACTTACCGAGGTGTTGAACGAAAAGCGCTCAATATCTTCCTCGACTTTTTTGATGGTTTTGTGTAGCGTTTTTAGTTCGCCGGAAGTCGGTTCTTCGTTACTCACGTTGAAGTTGCCTGCTTCGTCGTGGAATAAGCGCCAGAAACGTTTCAGGAATTTATGCACGCCATCCATGCCGGCCGTATTCCAGGGCTTGAACTGCTCCAGCGGACCGAGGAACATTTCGTACATCCGCAGCGTGTCGGCGCCGAATTTCTCAACCAGATCATCCGGACTAACAACATTGTATTTCGATTTGGACATCTTTTCAACTTCCCAGCCGCAGATGTATTTTCCATCCTCTAAAACGAATTCGGCATTTGAAAAATCATCTCTCCATTTCTTAAACGCTTCAATATCCAAAACGTCATTCTCTACTATATTTACATCAACATGGAGAGGCGTCGTTTCAAATTGATCTTTAATGCCAAAAGAAACGAACTTGCTACTTTCTTTTACCCGGTATACAAAATTAGACCGGCCCTGGATCATGCCCTGGTTAATCAGTTTCTTGAACGGCTCTTTTTCCGGCACCAAACCCAAGTCAAACAGGAACTGGTTCCAGAAGCGGGAGTAAAGCAGGTGACCGGTTGCGTGTTCTGAACCACCTATATACAAGTCCACATTCTGCCAGTAATCGATGGCACTTTTGGAGGCAAATTCGGTATCGTTTTTCGGATCCATGTAACGGTACCAGTACCAGCTAGAACCCGCCCAGCCCGGCATGGTGCTTAATTCATATTCGTACTGGTTTTCATATTTCCAGTCTTTGGCACGGCCCAGCGGCGGTTCGCCGGTTTCGGTTGGTTTGTATTCGTCAATCTCCGGAAGTACCAGCGGCAATTCTTCGTCTTTCAGCAAATGTGGCACGCCGTCTTTGAAATAAACCGGCACCGGTTCGCCCCAGTACCGCTGACGGCTGAAAACTGCGTCGCGCATCCGGTAATTTACTTTTCCTTTGCCCACACCCAGTTCTTCCGCTTTCTGGATACCCGCCGTGATCGCATCTTTCACGTTCAAGCCGTTCAGGAAACCGGAGTTGATGATGGTACCGTCCTTAGCCGCATACGCTTCTTTGGAAATATCGCCGCCTGAAACTACTTCCAGAATGGGTAAACCAAAATGCTTGGCAAACGCATAATCGCGGGTATCGTGCGCCGGAACGGCCATTACTGCCCCGGTTCCGTAGCCCGCCAATACGTAGTCAGCTACCCAGATCGGCACGCGTTCTCCCGAGATCGGATTAATAGCATAAGAACCTGTAAACGCTCCGGAAATGGTTTTCACATCGGTCATGCGGTCGCGCTCGGAACGGTTTTTGGCCATTTCCACGTAGGCTTCCACCTCAGCTTTGCGGTCTTCGGTAATTAAGGAAGCCACGTGGTCGTGCTCCGGTGCCAGCACCACGAAAGTCGCGCCAAAAACAGTATCGATCCGGGTCGTAAAAACGGTGATGTGGTGCAGGGAGTTTTCGATTGGAAAATGCAGTTCCGCGCCAATAGATTTCCCGATCCAGTTGCGTTGCATTTCCTTCACCGGCTCCGGCCAGTCGATGGTGTCCAGGCCTTGCAGCAACCGTTCGGCATACGCCGTGATGCGCATGCTCCACTGCCGCATTTTTTTGCGTTCTACCGGGAAACCGCCGCGCTCCGATAAACCATCTTTCACTTCGTCGTTCGCCAATACGGTTCCCAAAGCTGGACACCAGTTCACCATCGCTTCGGAAAGGAAAGTCAGGCGGTATTGCAGCAATAGTTCCTGTTTCTGTTTTTCATCAATTCGGGCCCAGGCATCGGCGGTTACGTGCGGGGTATCTTCGTCGCAGGCCGCTTTTACGAAACTGTTGCCTTCTTTTTCGAAGATCGCGATCAGCTTTTCAATGGGTTCAGCTTTGTCGGTTTCGTAATTGTACCACGAGTTGAAAAGCTGCTTGAAGATCCACTGGGTCCACTTGTAATAGTTCGGATCGGAAGTGCGCACTTCACGGTCCCAGTCAAACGAAAACCCGATCTGCTGCAACTGCTCAATGTAGCGCGTAATATTCTGTTCAGTAGTAATAGCGGGATGCTGACCGGTTTGAATGGCGTATTGTTCGGCCGGCAATCCAAAAGAATCGAAGCCCATCGGGTGCAGCACGTTATAGCCTTTATGGCGCTTGTAACGGCTCACGATATCGGAAGCAATGTAGCCCAGCGGGTGACCCACGTGCAAACCGGCGCCTGACGGATACGGGAACATATCCAGGGAATAATATTTCGGTTTGCTGCTTTGGTTTTCGGCGCGGAAAGTTTTGTTTGCCTTCCAGTATTGCTGCCAGGTTTGCTCTATTTCTTTAAAGTTATATTCGGCCATGGGCGTAAATTTCCTCTTAAAAAGGGTAGGGTTTGCGGTTAAAAAGTGGTTAAAAGAACCAACCTGCAAATTAAGCGAATTTTGCGGAAATGCGGCAGGATTGCCGTTTAGAGTTTATATCTGAATTTGGATTCGTCCGACTTAAGAATTAGAGGAATAATGCTTGTGTTGTTATTTGTTAAGATTAAGTATATTCGTTAACAGTTCAGGCAGATCATTTGAATTTTAATCGTCAATCTTTTTGTCGGAATTGGGATTCGTCTGATTAGAGGATTAATCAGATTAAAATTTAATAATCCTAAATCCCTGAATCGGACGAATCCAAATTCCGACAATTAATCAGGCGTAAATAATATATGGAAAAAGCGGAAGATCAATTAACCTACCGCATTATTGGTTGCGCCATGAAAGTGCATGCAACGCTGGGAAACGGTTTTCAGGAAGTAATTTACCAACGTGCCCTGGCCATAGAAATGGAGAAAGCAGGTTTGAAATTTGCCCGGGAATTGGAAATGCCGATCTTTTATGATAACATTGAAATCGGAAGCAGAAGGGTAGATTTCCTGGTCGAAAACAAGGTGTTGGTAGAATTGAAAGGCCTAACTAAACTGGAAGATGTGCATCTGGCGCAAGGCTTAAACTACCTGGTAGCTTATAAATTAGACAAAGGCCTGCTCCTGAATTTCGGCGCCAGAAGTCTGGAAATAAAAAGATTGCGCCACCCGCTGAATTAGAAGAATGTCTGAATTGATTGTCTGAATTCGGATTCGTCAGATTTTAGGATTAAAGGATTTTAAATTTTTAATCTGATTAATCCCTGAATCCAATAAATCCAAATTCAGACAATCAATTCAGACAAAAACAAAAACGCTATGCCTAAACCACAAAAAACTATAACTACTAAACCCAAAGGCGACATCGATTTTGAGAAAGAGCTCTGGGATGTAGCCAACGAACTGCGCGGCGCGGTAGCCGAGAACCAGTACAAAGATTACGTGCTGTCTTTGCTATTTTTAAAGCACCTCTCTGAACGGTATGAGATCCGGCGGCAGGAGATCCAGCTTTCCTTTTTCGAACCAAGCTCCGATTATTACAACATCGATAAAGAGGAGCAGAGTTACGTGCTGGAAGACGAACTGGAATACCAGGTAAAGAACGTTTACAAACTGCCCAGAGAAGCTACCTGGACCTACCTCCGCGAAAACGCCGAACAGGACGACATAAAAGTAAAGGTAGACAAAGCTTTTGTGCTGATCGATGAGATCCTGGCGCAGCGCAACCCCGACTACAAAGGCGTGCTCGAACCCATCTTCGTAAAAAGCCAGCTTTCGCCTACGCAGGTGGCCGGGCTCATAAACCTGTTCAGCGACGACAAGTTCTCCGAAATAAACAACCCCGAATCCGACATTTACGGGCGGGTGTACGAATACTACATCGGCAAATTTGCGATGGCCGAAGGCTCCGGCGCGGGGCAGTTCTTTACGCCCGGCTCGGTGGTGCGCCTGCTCGTGGAAATGATCGAGCCGCTCAAAGGCCGCATCATGGACCTGGCTTGCGGCAGCGGCGGCATGTTCGTGCAAAGCCTTAAATTCGGGCTGGCCCACGGCGGCGACAAAAACGACATCAGCATTTACGGGCAGGAGCGCTACGAAGGCACCCTGCGCCTCTGCAAAATGAACCTGCTGCTCCGCAACCTTTCCTTCGATGTAAAGCTCGGCGACTCGCTGCTCCAGGACCGCTTCCCGCACCTGAAAGCCGATTACGCCCTCATGAACCCGCCGTTCAACATCAGCAATTGGCACCCCGAGCTGCTGCCCGACAACGACCCGCGTTTGTTCGGCCCCAAAGACAGCTTTACCACCGCCGGCAACGCCAACTACATGTGGTTCCAGACGCTGTGGCATCACCTCTCCGAACGCGGCACGGCCGGCGTGGTAATGGCCAACGGCGCCATGACCACGGGCAGCGCCGGCGAAAAGAACGTGCGCGAATACATGATCCAAAACGGCATGGTAGACTGCATTGTGCAGATGCCCGACAAGCTGTTCCTGACCACCGGCATACCCGCCTGCCTTTTTATTTTAAGCCGCAACCGCAACGGCCGCGACGGCGAACACCGCAAACGCCTGAACGAGATCCTGTTTATAGATGCCCGCAAACTGGGCCACATGGTTAACCGCCGCCTGCGGGTTTTTGCCGACACCGACGTAGCCCGCATTGCCAACACCTACCACCAGTGGCGCAACCTGAACGGTACCTACGCCGATGCCGAAGGCTTCTGCAAAGCCTCCACCCTGGCCGAAGTTGCCGCCAGCAATTACGTGCTCTCGCCAGGCCGCTACGTGGGCACCGAAGCTGAAGAAACCGATGGAGTGCCCTTTGAAGAAAAAATGAAAACCCTGACTACCGAACTGGCAAACCAGTTTGCCGAAAGCGCCCTGCTGGAAAAGAAGATCCGAGAGAATCTGGCTGAGATTGGCTTTGAATTGTAGATGTATTACTGTTAACGAAATAAATGGATTTACATAATATAAGTGAGAAAACAGGACTTGATATTTCTATTATAAAGTTAATTTATCAGGATTGCCTTATTGCAGCTATTAAAAGACAAAACCCCAATGCTATAGATTATAAATTAAATTTAGAAGAAGGAACCTATATTACAAAATATACAAAAGGCACTGGTAATTTGCTTAAAATAAAGCATTTAGAAATCCGTGAAGGATTAGGCTTTAGAATTTCTTTTATAAATACAGTCAATACTTATTTAAAAACTGGAAATATTTTAGTTTCATCAATCGAGGAGCTTGAAATTTTTAATAAGAGTATCTTTAATTTAAACGACATTAATTTTATTAAACACAAAAAGCTGATAGATGACTTAAAGGAATTCTTTGCACAAAATACAATGCATAATGAACTGAATAAATTATTAAGAGATGTAGATACAATTTTTAGTGATAAACCGGCTTCCACGCATGAGGAAACAGTAGAATCCATTAGTGCTATTGATGAACTTTTAAATCTAGTTATTTTACATAACAGTTTAATTAAGCTGGATAAAGAATTAGAGGACGAAGATTTTTCTGATTTAGAAGAAGATTATAATGATGATTATTTAGTTGAGGAGGAGGAAGAGGAAGAGGATTATGATGAAGTAACCTATGATAAGGAATATGATTATGATGAAAGTCCTTATTGCTCTTCATGTCAGATGAGTCCCTGCATGTGTTCAGATAGAGAAAGGACAAGTACTGTTTTTGATTTTTAATCAGGTAACATTAAAATGAAAGTCCTGACTACAAAACTGGCCGGCCAGTTTGAAGAAAGCACGCTGCTGGAAAAGAAGATCAAGGAGAATCTACTGGGGATTGGGTTTGGATTTAAAATGTAGAAAAAAGTAAGGAGTAAACCATTTATTACCTCCTTACTTTAGCTAATTTCTTTTTTCTTGCCTTAACTCTTATTCTTTGATTTGTTTTAGTTTTTAATTCTTTTAATAAAATATCAAAGTGTCTGGAAATTTGGCCTTTAATTTCAGGTGAATCCATTCCTTCCTTAATATCCCCTTTATTATTCGTATAATGCTTCTTTGAAGAGTTAATGGCATAGGTTAAAAAATTCCGTTTTCCTAAATGGCTATACCTTTCAAATAATTGTTTTTTGAAAATCTTATCCCCATGAGCGTTATCACTGTAAGACATATAGACAGTTTTCAGAATCCGCTTATGCATTTTTACAAAATACCTAGATAAACTCGTGCTTCGGATAAAGGTTTTATGACCATTAAATTCGAAACCTAGATACTGTAAATTTTTAAAATAATCTGCTTCTTTAATTGTTTCGTCAAATCCAATAACTCTACCTAATTTATCTTGATCAAATCCCCTCAGTTTACCTAAACTATCCTTAGCAAACCTAATTGTTT
Organism: Adhaeribacter terrigena; assembly: GCF_016623615.1. Taxonomy (GTDB): domain Bacteria; phylum Bacteroidota; class Bacteroidia; order Cytophagales; family Hymenobacteraceae; genus Adhaeribacter_A; species Adhaeribacter_A terrigena. The sequence goes on from NZ_JAEHFX010000003.1 coordinate 396,526, forward strand.
CAGTTTTTTTTGTTTGGATTTTTAGGTGATGTTTTCCTATTAAATCGGAAAGTAGTTTTTGGTAATATTTAACTTTATGATCAGGAACTACAATAATTAAATCATCACAATATCTCCTGTAAAAGAAGTTTTCATTTTGGCTTAACTCATAAATTTCCTGATCAAAATCTATTAAAAATATATTAGAAAGTAAAGCACTTATAGGCGAGCCTTGAGGTATTCCATAATATCTTTTAAAACCATAATCTAATTCTTCATGTGAATTGTTTTGTACAATTAGATTTTTACTTCGAATTTGTTCAAACTTATCTTTAAAATTTAATCCTGGAATTAAGTCTGTAAGAGTAGGGTTCTTTTTGGTGCTTTTTCTATACTGTTCAAGGTTAACATTGAAATGCTTTAAAACAGTATTGTTATTTACATAGCTATATCTTGTAAGGGATCTATAAATATTATATTGATCTAAAGGAAGTTCATTATTTTTAACACCTAAAATTTTGCACCATTTTTCTTTTAATAGTAAGTGATCTATACTATCAAAGTAACCTTTAACGTCAAGGGCAACAGCTGTGCAAGGCCCAACATTTTTTATATAATCAAAAACCTCTTTTGCAAATTGTATATTACACTTTTCATTTAAATCATTTCTGTAAGCATAAACGCAATCTCCAAAACCTTTACTCTTAATATAATTTTGGTATTTTTCAGTTAAGCAAAAAGAATAGAATCCATAAATAAACCTATCCATATGTGAAGCAAATGAAATAGGACGAACCTTTGTTTCTAGCCCGTAATTTTTTTTCCTTTCTTTGGCTGACAAATATGGCCCACCAGCTATTTCATCTTGGTATTTATAGCGTGGCGTTTTTAATAAAATCTTTACTAGGGGTTTAAAAGGATGAGAGGCAACTTTTGCTTGAGAACTAACTATTGATTTGATTTCATCTTTTGATTTAAGGAAATTGACAGGATGATCAAAATGCCGGTATTTCTTTATCTCAAACTTTTTCTCCGTTTTATTTTCCCACTTTGTCCAAAGCTCTTCAGTAAACATCATTAGGTAATTTCTAAAGTTAATGGGAGCTTGGGCTGACGGACATTCTTCAGAATCTGAATCCATGCACATTTAGACCTAAAGAAAATGCGTTTGCACTCTCCCCAGTCCGCTGAGGACTTTCACCTCTACGAGCCCTATCTCCACCCTTGGTAGAACATCTCTGTCCTACACTTCCGATTCCCAATCTTTCACTTTTCCTCTTCAACTTTTGTCTAAGAAAATTTATCTAGACAAAAGCACATTTCTTCGGCGTTGAGGTCTGATGATTCAAACCTCTGGGGAATTTTAACAACGATAAGATCATGAAAGCAGTAAACTTAGTCCTCAACATCACATCCCTGGTAATCAGCCTTGCCGCTGGAGATATATATTCAAGTATCTCCGCCATGCTTGGAACGATTAGCGCGGGTTTGGAATTAAGTAGTAAGTTCCGTACCTTTAACCTTACACCCTTGGATCAACACCAAGGCAACCACAATACGGCTAAATATATGCCGAGTTTAATATCCAAAGGTTAATTTTTATAATTTCTTCGAATAATACATTCTATCTTAGAAGAATATAATCTAACCTGTATATTTTATGCCAATTTTACTGACAGTTTAACATGGTCTTTATTTTAGAATCAAGTAATTTTTGTCATATGTTAATTTGGCAGGTATTAATTGATAATATCTTAATCTAATGGCTACTTGGCAAACATATAAATTAGGAGAACTAATTGACGTTCAGAATGGCTTTGCGTTTAAATCAGGCGATTTACAAAACACTGGTACTCCTGTAATTAAGATCAAAAATATCCAGCCACCAAATATTTCTTTAAAAGAAGCTGATTATTATCCTCATGAATTAATTTTAAAAATGGAACAGTTCATAGTTGAGAAGAAGGATATTCTGATTTCTATGACTGGTTCTCACGTAAGCCAAATTGCGTCAGCGGTTGGTAAAGTTGGAAGATATGGTTTTGATAAACCAGCCTTACTAAATCAACGTGTTGGAAAGCTGTATTCAAAGGATCTAAACCAACTTGACAATGACTTTTTATACTACCTGATTTCAAGACCTGAAATTCAATTTGAACTTGCAACAAATGCAGGAGGAAGTGCAAACCAAGCTAATATTTCTCCCCAAAACATAAAAGATTTAGAAGTCGAAGTACCTGACCTTCCTGCACAGAAGAAAATAGCCGAAATCTTATCTGCGCTGGATGATAAAATAGAACTCAACCGCCGCATGAACCAAACGTTGGAGCAAATGGCGCAAACGCTTTTCATGCAATATTTCGTGGATGGAATTGATGCGGATAATTTACCTGAAGGTTGGAGGGTTGGTAGTATTGGAGATTTGTTCACCCTACAAAGAGGTTTTGACTTGCCTTCTACCATAAGGGCAGGAGGTAATGTTCCAATATTTTCAGCAAGTGGCCTAAATGGGTTTCACAATGAAGTAATGGTTAAAGGTCCAGGAATTACAACTGGCCGAAGCGGAATTATTGGCAATGTGTATTATGTAGATGAAGATTTTTGGCCTTTAAATACTTCATTATTCATAAAGGAATTTAAAGCGTCAACGCCACTCCACAGTTTTTATGTGCTAAAGCATACCGATTTAAAAGGCTTGAATACTGGTTCAGCTGTTCCAACATTAAACAGAAATGATGTTCACAGTTTAGAAGCAATAATTCCTGATAGAAAAACGGTATTAGATTTTGAAGAAAAAGTCAAATTGCTTTTCAATAAAATCAGACAAAACGAAAAAGAAAACCAATCTTTAATAAACCTCCGCGACACCCTTCTCCCCAAGCTCATGTCCGGAGAAATAGACGTGATGCAAACCCAAACGGCCGGGCAATATGAAGAAGTACTTAGCTGAACAGGATATTGAAGAAGCCGCCATCGACTGGCTGCTAGAGCAACCGCTTTACCAGTATCAGCACGGTTCGGAGCTAAAGCGTCCGTTCAGCAAAACCATCCTTGAAGACCGCTTCGAAGCCTACCTGGGCCGCCGCTATCCGCACGTACCCGAAAAGATCCGCGCCGAGGTCATGCAGGAATTCCTTTTCAACCGGGGCGCCGACCTGCACCATCGAAACCACGATTTTCACCTCAAGCTCAGCAAAGGCCTCAGCAAAACCTGGAAAGACGCCGCCGGCAAAGACCACTTCGAGCACTTTTACGCCCTCAACTTCGATGCTCCCGCCCAAAACGAATTCCTGGTCGTAAACCAGTTCAACATCCACGGCAAAAGCAACCGCCGCCCCGACCTGCTCATTTTCGTAAACGGCCTGCCGCTGGTGCTCTTCGAATTCAAAAACCTCTTCGATACCGAAGCCACCGTAGATGCCGCCTACAACCAGGTGCAGCACTACCTCCAGGATATTCCGCAGGTTTTTGAAACCAACGCCCTCACCATCATCTCCGACGGACTTACCACGCTGCACGGCATGTTCAGCAGCAGCCGCGAGTGGTTCGCCGCCTGGAAAAGCACCGACGGCCGCACCGTAACCGACGGCTTCGCCCTCGAAACCCTCATTAAAGGCCTGCTGGTACCGGAACGCCTGCTGTTTTACATCCGCCATTTCATTTTCCACGAACTCGATAACGGTCAGCTTTTAAAGAAAGGCGCCAAGTACCACCAGTTCTTCGGCGTACAGCATGCCCTGGCGCAAACCCTCAAATCGGTGCGCCCTTTCGGCGACGGCCGCATCGGCGTGATCTGGCATACCACCCGTTCCGGCAAAAGCATAACCATGGCCATTTACGCCGGCATCCTGCGCCAGCTGCCGGCCCTTAAAAACCCCACCATCGTGGTACAGGTAGACCGGTTCGACCTGAACCGCCAGCTTTTCGAGGATTTTGTAGCCGCCAAAGACTTGGTCGGCGACGTAGCCATTGCCAACACCACCGATGAACTGCGGCAACTGCTCAGCGGCGAAGGCGGCGGCGTGGTGTTCAGCACCGTCCAGAAATTTAACCTGAAAGAAACCGCCGCCGGCAAAGAAGCTGCGCACCCCATCCTCAGCACCCGCGACAACGTGATCGTGATTGCCGACGAGTGCCACCGCACCCAGTACGGCCTGGTGCAGGGCTTTGCCAGCAACCTACGCACCGCCTTGCCAAACGCCTCCTTCATCGGCTTCACCGGCACCCCCGTAGATACCAAAGACGCCGATACCATAGCCGTTTTCGGCGATATCATCCACACTTACGACATCCGCCAGGCCACCGCCGACCACGCCGTGGTGCCGATCTACTACGAGCCCCGCCTGGCCAAACTGCACCTGGCCAACGAGCAGCTGGAAGAGCAAGCCGAAGAAATAACCGAAGGCCTGGAAGAAAGCGACAAAAACAAAATAATGTGGGCCGCCATAGAAGATGCCGCCGGCTCCAAAGAACGGGTAGAAGCCATTGCCCGCGACATCCTGAAGCACTACCAGAGCCGCACCGCCAGCCTGGAAGGAAAGGCTATGATCGTGTGCATGAGCCGCCGCAACTGCGTAAAGCTCTACGACGCCCTCACCGCCCTGGAAGGCTGCCCCGAAGTTTCGGTGATCATGACCGGCAACATCGCCAAAGACCCCGTGGAATGGAACCCGCACATCCGCACCAAAGAAGCCATGGAAGCCGTTAAAACCCGCTTCAAAAACCCAACCGATGATCTGAAGATTGTGATCGTGCGCGACATGTGGCTTACCGGTTTTGATAACCCCAGCCTGCACACGCTCTACGTAGATAAAGTAATGAGCGGCCACAACCTGATCCAGGCCGTAAACCGCGTCGCCACCGTTTTCAAAGACAAACCCAGCGGCCTCATCGTAGATTACATCGGTATCGGCGACAAGCTCCGCGACGCCACCAAAAAATACACAGGTGCCGGCGGTAAAGGTGATGTTGCTATAAATGTAGAAGAAGCTTTTGATCTGGCGCTGGAAGTAATTTCGGATCTGCAGCAGCAATTACCGGTTAGTTTTTATGCCGAAAAGGATAGCGTTTCTGGAACTGCGGATACGCATATTGCAGACTCCCCCTTTGAAGGGGGCAGGGGGATGTTAACAGGCGCTACGGAAAATCGCAATAACGTGCAAACACCCCTGTGGTCCCCTCAAGGGGACAGTCTGGTCAACGACGAAAAGCAGGAAACTGGCGCTGCGGCAAAGTCCCCCTTTGGAGGGGGTAGGGGGAGGACATCACGCATTCCTAAAAATCCGGATAATGGAAAAATCCTCCCCCCAACCCCCTCCGAAGGGGGACAGACCGGGAATGCTTCACAGGAAAATGAGCAAGGCACTTTTTCGGGCCAAAACCCTACCGTTTTCAAATACCAGAACTGGCCTTATTTGAGTAAAGGCGATAAATTAAAATTGGTTTGGGATACCGCCAACTTTTTCGTTTCCGACGATACCGTTTGCAAAACCTTTATGCTGAACGAAAAGAAGCTAAGCAGTCTGGTGCCGGTGATCAAAAACCACGAAAGGGTAAAGGAAATCGCGCTGGAAATTATCTTCTTCCAGCATGTTGGCGCAGCCGTCCGCAAAGTAAAATTCCCGACCACCAACATCCGCAAAAAGGAAGGCCAGATCAAAGAGCTTATTCACCGCAGCATCGAAAGCGAAGATGTGGTAGACGTTTTTGAAATGGCCGGCATCGAACGCTTCGACATCTCCATCATCAACGACGATTTCCTGGCTACCGCCAAAGAAAAGAAATCGGGCAACGAACTGAAGCTGGAACTCATCCGCCAGATCCTGAACGACGAAATAAAAGTCCGGGTAAGCCGCAACCTGGTAAAATACCGCAAGCTGAAAGAAGAAGTAGAAAAGATCATCCAGGATTATCATAACCACTTTTTCGACAGCCTAATAGCCCTTCAAAAACTTCGCGATGTGGCTAGGGAAATGCAGGAAGAAGACCAGCGCCGCCAGCAACTCGGCTTAACCGAAGAGGAGGAAGCCTTCTACGAGATCCTGGCCAAGCATCAAACTGCCCAGCAGGATTTTGAACTGATAAAGCAATTGGTAAAAGAGCTGACTGCTTTGATCAAGAAAAACGTCGCCCAACCCGATTGGTACAAAAAGCCAGATACCAAAGCTCAAATAATGCTGTCGGTAAAAAGTATGCTGCGCCGCAAAGGCGTAGGAGCGGAGCTGCAGGAGATCCTGAATGAAATTATGGAACAGGCGGAGGAGCGGTATAAGGAGTGGAATTATGAGGTGGCGTAGCTTGTAGCTCAGGCAGAATAGGTCTGAATTGGGATTCGTCCGATTATGGGATTTCCGGATTTCACAATTTTTAATCTGATTAATCCTTTAATCGGACAAATCCCAATTCAGACAAGTTAATGCGTACCCAGGTTTACCTAAACCGGCTATCGGGCTTTTTTAAACAAAGCATAGCCTATATCGGGATCAAACATGCACTGTATTTGATCCCGATATAGGCTATGTATGGACTCAAAAAAAATCAGACAACGGTTAGCGTAGCAGGAAGAGAAGCTTCTTTCAGTTCAGCGGTATCTTTGTAGCGTGTACGCACCAGAAGCTGATAACTCCCGGATCCCAGCCCTGAAGGCACTATAAAGAGCAATTCTTTAGGTTTGTTGGTCATGACGCGCTGTACTTGCGTAGTTGCCCCGGTAGATTTGCGCAGAAAAATGCCCGTTGCCGTATCGGCCGGATCGAATTTAAGACGGTCGCCGGTTAAGCGGGCAGTGCCGCCGGGGGTAAGTTTATCGTTTACAGTATCAGAAGTAAAATCTTCGAGGCGCTCAAGAAATGGCAGCGCCTTGCTGGCCTGCACGCGCTCAACCCTGATAACGGGCTCAATTTTACGAAGCCGCGTTCCGGGGCTGATTCGTATCTTAACCTGGTGCCGCGCCGGGTCAAAGCCATCGGTGGCCGAAGTAAAAACGCCGGTCATACCCAGGCCAAGTTGAAACAGGTCGGATTTAATGCGGTTGCCACTTTCCAGTTCCTGTAAGATCGCCTGGCTCAGTTCTTCCCAGAAAGCCAACGCTTCGGCTACGGTTACCGTAGAGCCAGGCCGGGCAATATTCTGAATAATTTCTTCGATGGTAACGCTGCGGTTATGCTCGATCTGCCCCCGGAAATCGTTCGGATCGGGCGTAAGTTTGTTGTCGATCAATGAATAATAAACTGGCATGATTCAGAAGTTTTAGTTTGAAAATTATTCGTTTATTCGACGTTATACTAAGTTCTGAATTTTTGGTTGAGTTTAGTGAAGGGAAAATTTGTGATTCTTGTTATAATGTGTTTTGTTGTATATAAATAAAAGGAATTAATAATTTTGTTTAGCAGAAGAGGAAGTTACCATTTATGAAATTCTTATTACTTCTGAATTTTAAAGAGATCCAGGCAGTGGTAAAAGAACGAACCGCCGTAATCCGCAAAAACGTAGCCCGACATGATTGGCATAAGAAATCAGATGTAAAGGCGCAGGTCATGCTCCCTGTGTGAAGGACCTTAATGCGATAGGGTGTAGGAGCGGAGCTACAGGATATTTTGAATGAGATTATGGAGCAGGCGGAGGAACGGTATCAGAAGATAGCGGCGTGATTTAGTAATTATTTGGTATCAACAGGAAATTTAACTTCACCATGAAGTTCTATACTATGGCCGTATTTTAAAAAAAGTGTAGCCTTAATAGGGTAAAAACCATACGACCAAACCTTAATTTCAAATTTATTGTCTGCGTTTTGAGCAACTCTTATTGGCTCATGATAACTCTTATGTAAATGATATATAACTTTCTTAATATCACCTAAATTAATAATATTTTGAATATTAGATGTTGAACCAGAGATTTGAGAAAAAACAGAAGAGTCAATGTCAATAAAAATTCTAATATAATAGTTCAAGTATTTTCCACCTGGAAACGTTTTGGGTTTTACAGTAAAATCACGTTCAACACGTATGATAAAAGCATTTTGCTTTTTAGAAAACTCTTCATACTTTTTGATGAATTGCATAATATAGTAAAGTTATTGTGGAGGTATAACAATTCCATCGTCCGTTTCTTGAGAAGGAGATTGATTAGAAAATGGATTTTCATTTTCGGGCTTTACAAATTCTTTCAAGACTTGATCAACTTGCTTCTGTTGATTTTTTACGACATCTTCAGCTTTTTGATTGATTATTTCTATTTTGTCTACTGCATCTTTTTCCTTTTTCTCTGCTTCTTCAGCTTTTAGTGCGCCTGCCCGTTGACCAAAGTAGTATCCAATGACAGTAGTTAAAGCGGTTCCTAATAAAACTAAAGCATTTTTTAACAAGTCAAACCACCCTTTTCTCATTTCTATATCCACTAATGAGGGATCGGGCTTTTTTGCTCCATATTGAAATGCATCGTAATTTATATAAAAGAGTAAAGCAACTGAAATAATAAACGCGAATAAAAGGACATATGCTATCCGCTTAGTCGTATTATTATGGTCAATTGGGATATTGTTAGACCCATCTGAATCGGTTTCCATTTGCTCTCCTTTCATTTCAGATGGTGTATTTTTAGTATCATCTCTCTTAGGTGTGAATACTTTTGAAAGCCAACTCATTTAAGGTACATTGTTAAAGTAAATTGTTAGAAAAAATTTAGATATAGCAAATGTTTTCCTTAAACTTGAGCTCCTATATCTAAGCTATCGATTTGAATTAACACCTCATCCTCAATACTATTCCTCCTAATGGAAACCCAAAGGGTACAATTGTAATCTGAAATAGTTGAAGTTAAGTCTAATTGAAAATCTATAAGCTTATGGTCATTGTAATCTGTCCCATATCCAATTTCAAACTGAGTCTTTTGTCCGGCTACATCAAAAGTGATTTTTACAGAGCAGTCCTTATTTTTTACAATAAAACTTCTGAGGTGGTTTATAAAATGAATCTTAGGATTCAAGTCGTTTATTTTAATAGGTATATTTATTGTGAACATCCATTCTTGATGAAGCCTTGAATTATTTTTACGCATACTAAACTCCATCGAATCGAAAATAATCGATATGTATTGCCCAGCTCCAGTACCTGAAAAACCAGAAACAAGTAAACCTGTTGAATGGTCAATTATGTGAGGATCTCCCCAAATTGATGATAGTTTTGCCATAATAATTAGGTTTTATTCGAATGTAATTTTTATTGTTTTTGCTATGGTGCCTCCAATATTATTTTGTGTTTCAGCCTTAACAAAAAACTCACCTGTATCATTGCTATAACGCCTTAAAGTTGCATTGGCCATCTGATTTTTAGATAATGAAAAAGGAGTAATGTCTGCCTGCACTTTAGATGAATCGGTTGTGATGATAGAAAAATTTACTTTTGAAGAATTGGTTACTTTTCCTGATTGCCGAAATAAGCTGACTTTTATAATAGTGGAATCCTTCGAAGTGCCTGATGCAAACTTTACTTTCCTGGCAGTAAGAATCATATCTTCGGGATATGCCCATTTCACAGGAATTTTAATTGAACAGCTATTATTGCCTATAAAGGCGGTAATAAAAGCATTCTCGGTAAAGTTGGTTTCGGATTTCAGAATTACCTTTACAACCCGGTTTTTAGCATTAATTGCTAACTCTTTAACCGGCGTATCTCCAAAATTATAAGTAGAATCTAAATACCCGAAATTAGTTCCGAACTTCACTTTTTTGGGCTGGCCCACATTCTCGTTTATGTGGACGGTTATAGCCATTTGTGAACTGCTGTCTGCTAAAATACTTTCTGAATCGGTACTAAAGGAAAACATGTCGCAACCATCAACTGGAGCAACGGGGTTTTCTAATTCGCATCCCATAAATGAAAGGGCTGGAAACAAAAAAACAACTCGGTATTTTAATAATTTGCTATACATGGATAAATAATCTTTTTTTCGGACTTTGTTTGCTCAACGCGTCAATTAATTCAACATTTACTACAACTGTTAATCCTTTGATAGGACAATTTAAGCCTAAGTTGAATGAGAAGTCGAACCTTTGATTAGTAACAGAACAATTATGAGTTTCGCAATAAACTTTACTTTGATCGTGAAATACACAAGATGAACTCTTTATTTTGAAACAAATGGTAAAGGGTCCTATTGCTTCGACAATTGCTATTACATTTATAATGAAGGAAGAAGAACCTATTAAGGTGATTTCCTGAGGATTAATTAAAATACTCATAGTTCTTTTGTTTAAGGGTTAATTGCTCTAATTCTGTTAAGTAAGTTAAAATCGAAACTTACGCTCACGAAAGGCAAGACCACTTGTTTTTTTCTTATTGGATCTGCCTCAGAATTTGTAAATTTTTGCGTTACCCAAACTCCTCCAATATTAACGCCAAGATATTTATTAATATCAATTCCAACGGCTGAAACTAGTTTTAAAGTAAGAGATGATGTATCTAAGAGATCCTGACCTTTATAATCGATTTGCCCAGTAGTAGAATAACCTAGAATTCCAGAAAGCCTTTTTTTAAAATTATGCTTGTAAGGCTGCCGAACAGATTTGTCTAGCGGACTAAAATAGAACCTTAAAGCTGCATATTGAAATAGCTTCGGATCTGCACTTTCGAGATTATATAAGGGACTTAATGGGGTAAAAGCAAGACTATAATCTGTGTGAATACTTAACTGATCGACATTAGTCTTTATATCATAGGCATAATGATACATTTGATAATCAGCTAAGAGAACTACTTTTCTTGAAAAGAGCTCTTTTGCTTTAATATTAATCTCTGTTTCATTTTTTGTTAAATCTTCTTTCTTTTTGTTAATCTTTGACGATAGCTCTAAAGCAAAATTGATTTTATTTGCATATCCTTTAAGAGGCTCTTCTAAACCTTCTGTTCGGATAATTTCAGGTACATTAGTATTTCGATTTTCTATAAAATTCAAAATCCTAATTTTATCCTTACAAATTAAATCTTCTTTTCCACCACAATTATTTAAGTATTCTTTTAAAGGAACATTACCATTTAAATCTTCTTTCTGTTTAAATAAATCTTTATCATCATCTTCTAAAATGAGTATTTTTGAGGCCCTAATTCTAACCAGAGGCATCAGTTCTACAGGAATATTAACGGTTGACTTTAAAGCATTTTTTAACTCAAGAGATTTAAAATTTACTACATCTGAATTATCTTGATGTTTTCTTTTTAATTCATCATTTATTTTTTCTTCTACTTCCTCGTTCGACAATTCCCCATTAATAGTTAGTTGGTTAACTGAAAAGCCTATTACTGAATTTATATCTTTAAGGGAATTCGTTTTAATATCTAAAAAATATAAATTAACGTTATAATCCGTATCAAATTCCAAAACCCGATCTACCCTTATTGAAAAATCTTCAGCAGATTTTGGCGTCCTTTTCCAAAAATATTCATAATCGTAGGGTTCTCCTTTAATTTTAGTTATATAAATAGTATCTTTTTTAACCTCTCTGGTATAACTTTTAGTAGTTTTTTCACCTCTTTGATACCAAGGGTCCTTAATAATTTTCTTTATTATTTCAACTTCCTTTTTAATTTTTAAAACTACTAGGTCCGCCGTATCACCATTAGCCATAATTGGAGAACCTTTAATTACAAAAGATTTATTATAAGGCAAGTATTTTGCTTTTAAGTTACCGTTTTGGTAACTAATCTCGACTGGTTCATCCTGCGCAAATGCGAAAATTGAAGGACATAAAAGCGTCAAAAACAGAAATATCTTCATTTGAATTCGATAGAATAGCGTGAGGAAATCAAGAAGTTAAATTTTTTAATAAGGTAACTTTATTCCAAGAGCGGCTGCAGTCTGCGGCCCAACTTCCCCATCTGCTACCAAACCGGCAAATCTTTGAAATCGAAGAACTGATGCTATCGTTTCTTTACCGTAAATACCATCTAAACTGCCCGGATCAAATCCTTCTCTTGAAAGAGCAAGCTGTATCTTGTAAACAGCTTCTCCTCGCATAAGCGGATTTGAAAGTTTGAATATTAAGGTTGGAGGGGTAACAATTACAGTTGCTCCTCGGGTAGTGTAATCGATTCCTGGAATTAGAATTCCGGTATCCCATCTCCGTCCTGTCAGGGTATCAAATCTAACACCATCCCGAGCTGATTTAGCTTCAACTGTTCCGCCTGTACCATCGGATAAAACAATATGACCGATAGTTTGTGGATTACTGATTGGGTAACGCAACACAATTGCACCAACCGTTTTTGCTGCAAGTGCCACGTCTATTTTTATCCCTAACCTATTCACATCATTTCTCCAATATCCTGTATATGCTTCGGCCGTTGCTGGGTTACCATTATTATTTGCGCATCCATAGAGAATTCCAGAAGTTTGATAAACACACCATGAGATATATTCCGCGCAATCCCAAGGGCCATTCCAATTAGGGTTGTTTTTAGGAACTAGTGCTCCAAGTCTATAATTTTGTCCAACACGAGTGGTCGCAATTCTTATTAGGTCATGTCCTGTTGCCATATCTATTAATGGTTATATGCTTAAAAGATTAAAGTAAAAGAGACTTTTTTCCATACCTCATACAATACTGAAATTTCATTAAAATCAAATCAACCCATTCCCAATCGCGAACTGCACAAACTCCCCGGTATTTCGCGTATTCGTTTTCCGGATAATGTTTTGGCGATGCGTATTCACTGTACTAAATCCTATACATAATTTATCCGCAATGAGCTTGCTGCTGTAGCCTTCCGCGATCAGCTTTACAATTTCCAGTTCGCGTTTGCTTAGAACATCCTGCGGGTTAATACCATCAGTTTCCGGCGTAAAAAAAATGCAGGAATTATCTCCGGTAGAAATTAAAGAGGCAGTAAGCGTTTCGTTCTTTTTCAGGTGAGTAATATCGGAGCAGACGCCCATTACGTGGGTAATATTGCCGTTGCTGTCCTGCTGCAGAATGGAGCTTTGTTCCAGTACCCGGATATAACTGCCATCCACTTTGGCCATTCGGTAATCGTGGTTGAATTGGTATTGCTTTCTTTTACTGGCTGGTTGCGCTAAAAGGAAATCCCAAATCTTTTTGATCAGGCCCCAGGTTTTGGGAAGATCATCGGGGTGGGTTATTTCGTTTACAAACGCTATGCCCTTAGTAGTGAAAAGGCATGCATCGTACCCTAAAGCTGCTTTTACATTGCTGCTCATGAATAAGTATTGCATGCGCCGCACATCGATGATCCAGGTAACGCAGGGGCCAAGATTCAATACGTTTACCAGGGCCGGGTTTTCCTTTGCAAAATCCAGGTAATCGGTTGCTACGTCGCCGTAATCCTGCATTTCCCAAAGGGCGCACATTTCCAGGTATAGCTTTTCATAAGCTTTTCGGGAATCAGGTTTTATCGTTTGAAAGGGCGGTGCAGCGTAGTTCATTTCTTTATAAAAAATAGAAAGCATGAAAGTAAGCCCAATACCTATTCTAATTAACTGAAAAATACAGTTATCAAACGGCTATCAGGAAAGCGCTTTGAACTCTTAATTTAATAAAGGAATGATTTGCGTAGGCTGTTAGGATGCGGCAGATGTGTAAATATAACAGCTATTACTTTGCAAGAAGCCTTATGTTGTAATAATATGGTGAGTGGTGTATTTTTATCGTGTGAACTTAAATATTTCTGGAGGTAATATTTACACCTTTAAAAACCATTTTTTTAACCCGAAGCAATTTTTTGTACAGTAGGTACATTGAATAAGTTAAAGTGAAAATTAAGTGCGTACTTTTAAAACAACTCGTGGGCTAATAGTATTACCGTTGCATCTGGCTTTTCTTCCGGGAGCCGACGAGTTCCTTCAGAGCTACGCTCGCAATCTTCGTGCTCCCGCGCTCAATTGTGTTCAGGATGACAGGTGTATTTATAATGCTAAATGTATTTAAGAAGGTAGTTGTATTTAAGAAGGAGTTTTCCATAAAAAAAGCCCCGCAATTGCAGGGCCTTTTTTTATTCATGTATGTCCGGAAATAAACTTACTTCTTCTTCGGTTTTGCCGGAGCAGTTTTTTTAGCCGGAGCAGTTGGTTTGCTGAAGCCGCGTTTCTGCATCAGGGCTTCGGTTTTCGGGTCGCGGCCGCGGAAGGCGCGGTAGGCTTCGGCAGGGTCGAGGGTGTTGCCAACCGAGAAAATATGCTGCTTTAAATTATGGCCTACCGTTTTGTCGTAAGGGCCGCTGCCTTCGGTGAATGCGCCATAGGCATCGGCGGTTAGTACATCCGACCACAGGTAGCTGTAATAACCGGCCGAGTAACCGTCGCCGGAGAACACGTGGGCGAATTGCGGGGTGCGGTGGCGCATCACAATCTCGTTCGGCATGCCCAAAGCGGTTAAGGTTTCACGTTCGAATTTATCGGGATCGATTTTCTGGTCGCCGGCCAAATGCAGTTTCATGTCTATTAAAGCACTGGCTAAATATTCGGTGGTTTCGAAGCCTTCGTTAAACGTGCCGGCTTTTTCGATGCGGTCTACCAGGCTCTTCGGAATGGGTTTGCCGGTCTGGTAATGCAGCGCAAAGCGGTTCAGCACTTCCGGGGTAGAAAGCCAATGCTCCAGTAACTGCGACGGGAACTCCACGTAATCGCGTACCACTGAGGTTCCGGCCAATGACGGATAGGTTACGTTGGAAGACAGCCCGTGCAGCGCGTGGCCGAATTCGTGGAAAAGGGTAGAAGCATCGTCCCAGGAGATCAGCACCGGTTCGCCGGGTTTGCCTTTCACGAAGTTAGAGTTATTCGATACGATGGTGGTGATCTCGCCGTTCATGCGTTGCTGGTCGCGGTAAGAATTCATCCAGGCGCCGGAGCGTTTGCCTTCCCGGGCGTAGGCATCGAAGTACCACAGCCCGATGTGCTGGCCGCTGGTTTTATCTTTCACTTCCCATACGCGCACATCTTCGTGGAAAACGGGCACGTTGGTTACCGGCGTAAAGCTGAAATTGAAAAGCTCGCCGGCTACCCAGAACATGCCTTCGCGCAGGTTTTCGAGTTGTAAATACTGCTTCACTTCGTTCTGGTCGAGGTCGTATTTGGCTTTACGCACTTTCTCGGCGTAATAGCGGTAATCCCATGGCTCGATCTTGATGTTCTGGCCTTCTTTTTTTGCCATGGCCTGCATATCGGCTACTTCTTCTTTTACGCGGGCGGTAGCCGGTTTCCAAACCGATTCCATGAGTTGCACGGCATTTTCCGGGGTTTTCGCCATGGTGTTTTCCAGGCGCCAGTGGGCGTGCGTTTGGTAGCCTAATAATTTGGCGCGTTCGGCCCGCAGTTGCAGAATATCGGTAATGAGGGTGTTGTTGTCGTGCGCGCCGCCGTTATCGCCGCGGTTCACGAACATGCGCCAGGCTTTTTCGCGAAGACCGCGGTTATCGGAATACGTCAGGAAAGGATCTACCGAAGAACGAGTGTTGGAAATAACCCATTTGCCCGGCATTTTCTTCGCGGTAGCGGCGTTGGCGGCAGCATCTTTCAGCGATTGCGGCAAACCGGCCAGGTCGCTTTCTTTCTCGATCACCACAATTTCGTTCATTTCGTCGGCCAGCAGGTTTTGCCCGAAATTGGTGTAAAGCCCGGCCAGTTTCTGGTTGATTTCCGAAAGGCGTTTTTTCTGATCGGCGTTTAATTTAGCGCCCGCGCGCACGAAATTGGTATAGGTTTTCCAGGTCAGGCGTTGCTGTTCGGGCGTGAGTTTTACTTTTTCCGGCGAATTGTATACCGTTTCGATACGCTTGAACAGGGCTTCGTTTTGGGTGATCTGGTCGGAGAAAGCCGAAAGTTTCGGGGCCATTTCGCGTTCCACTTCTTGGAACTGGGCGTTGTTTTTATTCGAGCTCCAGATGCCGTAAATAGTCAGCACGCGGTCTAAAGTCTGGCCGGTTTTTTCCAGGGCGGCTATTGTGTTTTCGAAAGTAGCCGGTTCGGTTTGCGCGGCAATTTTAGCGATCTCAGCCAGGTTTTCGTTCATGGCCGTTTCCATGGCTGGCTTGAAATCGGCGATCTGCACTTTGTCGAATGGAGGAATGCCGCCGTAAGGTCCGGTCCAGGCCTGAAGCAACGGATTAGGCGCGGCTGCCGGGGGCGTTACCGGAGTGGCAGTTGCAGCTGCTGCGGGTTGGTTTTTATTGGAATTCACGCAGTTGGTTAACGATAAAAGGGTTAAAGCCGAAGCCAGCGGAAGGACTCCGAAGTAAGAAAAAGAGTTACGCATAGCGGTTTCTTTGAGTTTTTAAGTGGAAAAGGATAGCGTTTTAATTGCCTAATTTAGAGCTTATTTCCAAAGGAAACAATCAGGGTTGTAACGCGAAGTCTGTTATTTATCTTGCATTAGCAACCGTAAATTGTTGAGATCCAATTCTGCTGTCAAGTAAGAATAATGAGTATATGTCAGTTTTCCAGTGGAAAAGCATAGCGTTTCTGCCGGAAATATTTGCATTCCGGGCAGTGCTTCCGCAGGCATTTGTCGTATATTTGCAGCCCGAAATTCCCCTGTTGCGTTTATGATCAAGCCGTACCGGTCTTTGCTTTTGTTGGTTTACGTGGGTGTGCTGCTGGCCGTAGCTTTGTTTTTTCTGCCCGCCAGTATTCCGCTGCCGAACGGTTATTCCTTGCGTTTTTTCACCCTGGAAAGCCTGCTCGATACCAAAGGAAAACAATACGCGGACATTTCGGATATTGAGAAAAAATTTACGCCGGCCGAAGAAAAAGCAACCACCGCGAAAAACGGTAGGGTTTCCGGTCCAAAAACTGCGCAGGCCGATACGCTCGAAAGCCGTTTTAAAATTCAGTTCCCGGCCGGCAACGACACCGCGCTTTTCAGTTTCTTCCGCCATTTGCAAAACCTAAGAAACTCCGAAGAACTGGTGCGGGCACTGCATTACGGCGACTCCCAGATCGAAGGTGACCGGATCACGGCTTTCCTGCGAAACAAGTTTCAAAACCGGTTTGGCGGGTGCGGCGTGGGCTTGGTGCCGTTGCAGGACGCCCTCGGCAACCGCACTTCCATCCAGATCAACAGCGACGATGCCTGGAAAAGAATGCGCGCCTACGGGCCCGATTACCGCAAAAAAGCGCCGCATCATTACGGCATTCTGGGCAGTTACTTTAATTTTTCCTTTAGCTACACCCAAACCATTCCCGGCGATACCGCGGCCACCGACAGCCTGCGCCGCCAACCGAAATATATTACCAAAAAACGTTCGAATATCTGGGTAGAATACGCCAAAGCACCCGGCGCCTACGCCCGCGACAGCCGTTTCGAGAATTTCAAATTGCTATATTCCAATCCGGGGGCGCCGGTTAAACTGAACGTTCAAATCCGGAAAGACAGCATCAAAACCTATGAACTGCCGGTAACCACCGAGCCCTCCGTTTTTGAAATGCCTTTCACGGGAAATTTCAAGAAAATCAGGCTCAGTTTTGAAGGCACCCAAAGTCCGGAATTTTACGGCGCGGCGCTCGACTGCAATTCGGGCGTGGTGATCGATAACATGCCTTTCCGGGGAAGTTCGGGAACGGAATTCGTGCGGATGAACAAAGAAACGCTGCGCGTGCAATTTCAGCAGCTCAACGTGAAATTCATCATTTTGCAATACGGCGTAAACGTAGTGCCGCACGTGATCAAAGATTACGGTTATTACGAAAAACAATTCTATACACAGCTGAAACTATTGCGGGAGCTGGCGCCCGAAGCCAGCATTCTGGTAGTAGGCGTTTCGGACGTTTCCCGGAAAGAAGGCGAAGTTTACACCACGTATCCGAACGTAGAAAAGATCCGCGATGCGCAGCGCAACGCTGCCTTTAAAGCTGGTTGCGCGTTCTGGGACCTGTATACGGCTATGGGCGGTAAAGATTCCATGCCGAGCTGGGTGTTTGCCAAACCGGCCCTGGCCAACAAAGATTTTACCCACTTCACCCCGAAAGGAGCCCAACTGGTAGCCGAAATGCTGTTTAAAAGCCTGATGTACGAATATGAGCAATTCAGCCGCAAGTAAGGTTTTTGGTATTGTACTGGCTGTCCGTTTGCTTATGGCCGGCATGGTTTTCGGTTTGCCGGCCGATTCGGTAAAGCGGAAAACGGTAGGGTTTGAGCCACCGAAACTCGCGCAGCAATATGGTTTTATAAAATACGGTCTGAATAAAATTGAAGTAAAAGATTCGCTGGCTATGCAAACTTTTTACCGCGCCCTGGATTCTTTGAGAGCCGGTACACGGCAAAAAGTGAACGTGGTGCACATCGGCGATTCGCATATTCAGGCCGATATTTTTTCGGGTAGAATGCGTTCGCTTTTACAGGATCCTGAAGCTTTGGGAAATGGTGGCCGGGGTTTTGTATTTCCGTATCCGCTGGCCCGAACCAATAATCCCTGGAATTATAAGGTAACATTTACAGGTGTTTGGGACGGCTGTAAAAATGTGCAATACGCGCAAAATTGCAACTGGGGCCTGGCCGGCATCGTGGCTGAAACCGTGGACAGCAGCGCGACTTTTACGATTCAAAACAATAGCGTTCCGGTTAGCAAGGTACGCGTTTTTTATCCGGTGCAAGACCTGACCCAGTTTGCGGTAATGGTGCAGGCTGCGGGCGTAAATTATCAACCCGTGAGGACCGATACGCTTGGTTTTGCCGAATTCATTTTGCCCGAAGAAGTTACAGAAATACAAGTGTTGCTTCTGAAAAAGTTTACACGCCAGAAGCATTTTACCTTGCAGGGCATCAGCCTGGAAAATGAAAGGCCGGGTCTGGTTTATTCGAGCCTGGGCGTGAACGGGGCAGAGGTTATTTCTTTTTTGCGGAGCAGCAATGCTTTCGAAAAAAACCTGGCGGCCATTAAACCTGACCTGATCATAGTTTCTTTGGGAACGAACGATGCGTACGGCAAGATCTTCAACCCGGAAAAATTCAAGCAAAATTACGGCACCTTGCTGCAGCGCATTCAGAAAGCCGCGCCGCACGCTTCGGTGTTGCTCACCACGCCCGGCGATAATTACCGGCAGCGCAAATACCCGAATTACAACAACGTAAAAGCTGCCGCTAAAATTTACGAACTGGCCGAAGAAACCGGCAGCGCCGTCTGGAATTTTTACCACGTCATGGGTGGTTTGCGCTCGGTAGTAAAATGGCAATTGAACGGCCTGGCCGCCAAAGACAAAGTTCATTTAACCGGCAAAGGCTACCGCCTGCAGGGCGATCTTTTATTTGAGGCGCTGATGGAAGGATATAAAAATGATTAAAATCAAAAGCGCTTTTTCAATGTTAGAAGAATTTGGAAGCACATTCGCTTTCATTCTTTTGATACTGCTTTTAGTCATTAATACTTCTGATGCCTATGATTTTTTACAAAAGCCCGAAGATTATATAAATTTTTATCACTTAGATATTACCAAAAAGAATTGGAAATGGGACTATCTTCAAAATGGTATTAAAGTAACAGCACTGTCCACAGTAGGAATATTTATTTATCTCCATTCCTTTCTTAAAAAGGATAACAAAGTTTTGAAAATCCTTCGGTCCATATGTACTATAATATTATTTGGAAACTTAGCTTATGGCTATTATCAGTGGTATTTAACAGGTTTCGACCATTAATTATTTCACGACTTTTTATCGCAAAAATTATAGCATTTTATGCTTGAAAATATACTTGAAAATTTAAAGGAACTGCTGAAATTCCAGCCCGAGCATCCGATGATCTTTACTACGGCCTTGTTCTGGTTTTTCTTCGGACTGGTGCTGGTGGTTTTTCAGTTTACGTATCGCAAATTCACCGCACGGAATTTATTTTTGTTCGCGTTCAGTTTGTTTTTTTATTACAAATCGAGCGGGTATTTCTTTGTGCTCTTGCTGCTTACCACCGTGATCGATTACGTGATGGGCTGGCAGATTTTCCGGGCAAACTCAAAAGCTTCCAAAAAGTTTTTCGTCTTCATCAGTTTGTGCATGAACCTGGGCTTGCTTTGTTATTTTAAGTATTCCTATTTTCTTTCCGGGTTTTTCAATGCACTTTTCGGCACTACGTATCAGCCGGTAGATTACCTGGCTTACATGACCAACTATTTCACCAGCTCTAACCTGGATATTACGCACATCATTCTGCCGGTCGGTATTTCGTTTTACACGTTTCAGAGCATCAGTTATTCCATCGATATTTACCGCGGCATTATTAAACCCGTAGATCGGTTCCTGGATTTTGCCTTTTTCGTGAGCTTTTTCCCGCAGCTCGTAGCCGGCCCCATTGTGCGCGCTTCGGAATTTGTGCCGCAGATCTACAAGCCATACGACCTGACGAAAGACGAATTTAACCGCGCCATTTTCCTGATCCTGGCCGGCCTGATCAAAAAGATCCTGATCTCCGATTATATTTCCAGCAACTTTGTAGACCGGGTTTTTGAGTCGCCGGTCAGCTACACGGGCTTCGAGAACCTGATGAGCGTTTATGGCTATACCATCCAGATCTACTGCGATTTTTCGGGATATACCGATATTGCCATTGGGGTAGCATTGCTGCTTGGCTTCCGGCTATCCATCAATTTTAATTCCCCGTATATTTCGCAGAATATCACTGAGTTCTGGCGCCGCTGGCACATTTCGCTTTCAACCTGGCTCAAAGATTATCTCTATATTTCTTTGGGCGGTAATCGGAAAGGCAAAGTGCGGCAATACGTAAATTTGTTTATTACCATGCTGCTAGGAGGCCTTTGGCACGGGGCCCACATCAAATTCATTATCTGGGGCGCTTTGCACGGCGTGGCGCTGGCTTTACATAAAGGCTGGATGGAAATTACCGGCAGCGATGGTAAAGGAAAATCGTTTTTCAGCCGGTTATGGGCAAGAGTTTTAACCTTCCATTTCGTAGCGTTTTGCTGGATCTTTTTCCGGGCCGATAACCTCGATATTGTGAACCAGGTTTTAAGCCAGATCGCCTACCATTTCGAGCCGCACCTGATCCCGCAAATGCTGGTTGCCTATAAAGAAGTTTTCCTGCTGATGCTGATCGCCTATATCGTGCATTTTATTCCGGTACCGCAGAAAACCCGCCTGGGCGACTGGTTCGGTTATCTTCCCGATCTGGCCAAAGCGGCAATGATCGTACTCATTATTCTGGGGCTTTACCAGGTAAAAACCGCCGCCATTCAGCCTTTCATTTACTTTCAGTTCTAAGGTTCGCTTTAAAATAAACTTCGGAATATTTTTTACTTCCCAGACTTTTTGAGGCTGCAACCCTACCGTTTGGTAAATTCCAATCGGAGCCTTATCGGAGCCAATTAAAACCGGAAAGAAAATTGGTAGCCTTTGGGCCTGTAAAACTGCCCGTTCTTTTGATTGGTGCCTGACTTTTTTTGTAGTGCGCAACGCTCTTTTACGCGCCATTTCGTATAAATAAAAGCCTGGTTTTCAATTCAAAGCATTTGGATATTCCGGATTGTAGCATGAAGGCAGCGCATAAAAGAGGGGCGTATGGATATTCGGTCTGCGCATGGTTTTATTTCGGGCAGAAAGCAGGTTTGGTTTCTGGTTGGCGCAGCTGCAACGGTACTGATCGGGGTTCTTTATTTCCGGTATTTTCGGCCGCTTTACAAACCAACTTACCAGATTGGCATCATTGTAAATTCGGTTGAACTGGAGCCGGCCGATCTAAGAGCGATCCAATACATAGTAGGTGAAAAAATTAAAAGTGTGAATGCTGAAGGTGGGATAAACGGCCACTCCGTAGAAGCAATTTATTTAGACGATAAAGGCAGTCCCGGATTATTAAAAAAACAGGTAAGGCAAACCATTCAGAATAAAAAACTGATCGCTTATATTGGTTGCAAAAGTTCCCTGCGCACGCTGGCAATTGCCCCGATCCTGGCGCAGCATCAGGTAGCTTTCATTGGTTCTTTTTCCCTCACAAACCTCACTACCGCTTATCCGAATATTTACAGTTCTGAAGTGGGCATGCGGGATGTGCGGTTTGTTTTACAGGAGCTTCTGAAGAAAAAATCCGGATCAGCTGCATTTATCGGAAAAAAGGGCGATCTGTATTCGGAAGCGCTTCTTAAAGTAATGGAAGCGCTGGCTGCCAAAGAACCCGGTTTTAAGGTTACCTCCCGGTTTTGGTACCCGGAAGGCTACCGTTTTACGGCAGCCGAAACCCGGAAACTTGCCAGCGAACTCAAAGAGAAAAATGATTTCCTGATGCTTTCCCTGGAGCAGCGCAGTTCAAACCGCCTGCTGCCTGCGCTGTGGAAAGAAGGCTTGCGGATACCGGTTTTTTGCGGTCTTACCGATATTACGCAGATCAATTCCCAAAGCCCTTTTTACCGGCAAGCCGAACTGTACGACATCAACCCGGTGGGTATTCCGGGGGTGCTGAACATGCATTTACAGCAGCAACATGCCGCTTTTCGAGGCAAGATCCCTGAGGGGCCTAAGCTGGAATTTCAGCTCGGGTTTGGCGGACGCCTGGCCGATGAGATCGGTTTGTTGCAACAGGCGGCTTCTAAATCAGATTTGCCACCCGAAGCCAATATTCGGGAAAAGATCGTTGCGGGATTAAAAGCCTTTATGCCCGGCCAGCAGATTTACCGGGGCTGGTTTGCCGATTGGTATTTTTCTTCGGAACGGGCCTTTGGCGGAGAACCCTTGCTGGCCTGGAAACCGCCCCGGTTTCTTTACCCTTTGCTGGCCCCCGAGCAATACCTGCGCACCGATTCTGACAGCGGTTACCGCAAAGCGCCCGTACTTTATGCCAACCTCGACCTGCTTGATATCAGTCAGATAAACGACGAACAAGGAAGCTTCTACGCCACTTTTTACCTCGAACTAAGTTCGGTGCGCGATCTGAACATTAAAAACATTGATTTTACGAACGCCGAACGCAACAAAATAAACCAGCAGCCGCTGATAGAAGCCAAAGTAGTGCGGCGGAAAAAAGACCAGGGCGGCAACAACTTTCAACATTACCTCTATAAAGTTTCGGGAAAATTTACCTTTAACCCCGACCTGAAAAAATACCCCTTCGATGAACAGAAGTTTCCAATAACCCTGCAAACCAGCGACGCGCTGAAAACCTTCCTGGTTCAGCCGCCAGACAAAGCCTTCCGGGACACGATTTTTGAAGTTTCCGGCTGGAATTACAAGTACAATTACGTGGGCTACGACCAGGATATTATCACCGTAGACCGCAATTTCGGCAGCATGCAAAGGAATATTCCATCCTACAAATTCAGTTATGTTTACGAAATGCAGCGGGCCCGCATCGACTTCAGCTTAAAAACCCTGGTGCCTTTGCTGGCCATTCTTATTATTTCCTACCTCTCGGCTTTTATTCCACCGCGTGAATTCGAAACGCTCTGCGCAATTCAGGTTACGGCTTTACTTTCTTCCATTGCCCTTTACTTTTCTACCTATAAACCCGAAATGCAGTATGCCACCACTTCCGATAAAATCTTCATTTTCACGTATGTCATGATCACCACGTTGCTGGCTACCTCGATCCTGAAATACGTGATGTACCGGCGCAATTATTTCATCAAACGCCTCGCGTTGGTTTATCAGCGTTTGCTTTTCCCGCTCATTGTGCTGGGATTTTCCATTTTTATTCGCTGGTTATAGCTTTTCCAACAGTTTCAGTCCGGCTCTATAAACCACGAATATTCAGAAAGAAAACGGTACCCAAATGCATCTGAAAACGCCCCGGCATCTTACCCAGTTTACCGCATTCCTGTTGCTGGGAATTGCGCTTTTGGTGTTGGCCGGTACGGGTGTTTACCAGTTTTTAAAAGGCCGTTTCCGCCAGACATATACCATTGGCGTGCTTTACAATGCCATAAACCTTTCGCCGGAAGACCTGAAAGTGGTAAAATTCATGATCGATAAACAGGTAAAAGAAATTAACGACCAAGGCGGATTTGCCGGCGGCACTTTAAAGATCAAATACCTGAACGATGGGGGCAGCCGGAAAACTGCTTATAAAGTAGTACGTGAAACCATAAACGACGAAAACCTGGTGGCTTATCTGGGGTGCTGGAGTTCTACGCGAGTGCAGGCCCTGACAGAGCTGGTGGGCAAGGCCGGCGTTGCATTTATCGGGGGATATTCGGTGCCGGAAGTTGCTAAAGGCTATAACAACATGTTTAGCTATGAAACCGGGGTAAAACAAAACGCTTTTATTCTGCACGGCCTGCTTCAGGCAAAGGCCCGAAGGGTAATGGTAATTGCCAATTCTGGTGATGTTTATTCCGAAGCTTTGCTGGACGAATTGAAATTAATGCATAGATCGGATACCAGATACACCATAGTGCAGGAAAAATGGTATCCCTTGCGCTTTAAACTCTCACCAGACACGCTGCAGGCGCTGGCAGAGGCAGTAAAAGCCACTAAAACCGATTTTGTCATCATTTCGGCATACCCGGTTCATACCAGTAAAGTACTGCAAACCCTGGCCGATCATCAGCTTTACATTCCGGCTTTCTCCGCTTTTGTAGATATTCCTGAAATTGAAATGGAACCCGATGCTTATAAGCAAACTGAACTGTACGATATCAGCGTGTTCGGTATTCCGAGCGTGTTGAATTTACGGCAGCAGCTTTACCGTTCTAAGAATAAACTGGAAATGAAGCCTGACCGGAAAAGCGAATTCAGGCTGGGGCTGGGCGGTTTGCACGCCGACGCGATCGGGTTGCTGAAAGAAGCTGCCGAATTGGAAAATCACGGCGACCCGGTTGACATGCGGAAAAAGATCACCCGGGGTTTGCAGCACTACATTAACGGAGAACGGATCTACCACGGGTGGTTTTCGGATTGGTATTTTAATGAAGAACATGTTTTAGTAAGCGAAATTTTGCTTGGCTGGAAACCGGCCGGCTCCATGAACCTGCTTTTGGCGCCCCAGCAGTATGTGATCTCCGATTCTGCTTACCAACCCGCTCAGGTGCTTTATACCAACATCGATATGGTGGAGCTGAACCAGGTAAATGATGTAGATAAAACCTTCGCAGCCAGGTTCTTTCTCAGCTTGAGCTCCGTTTCGCCGGTTAACATTTCGCAGCTCGATTTTTCGAATACGGTTCGTAACGAGAACAACCATCAGCCTATTCTGGCCCTGAAACTGCTAAAAGCGGACTCTGTATCAGGAAAACCAACTATCTACAATTACCTTTACCAGGTTTCGGGCAATTTTCATTTTAAACCCGATCTGCGCCGGTACCCGTTCGATGAGCAGCAATTTACGATTTCACTGCAAACCAACAGTGCCTACAAACCTCTTCTGATGCAACCGGCCAGCCGACCTCGCCGCGATACGGTATTTGATTCGCCGGGCTGGCTTTACCAGAGTAATTACGTTGGCTCAGAAGAAGCCCTGATCGTATCCAGCAACAAATTCATAAACACACACCGGTACATTCCGAATTACCAGTTTAATTTCACCTATGTACTGAAACGCGCCAAGGTAGATTTTTTCCTGAAAACGCTTACCCCGTTGCTGGCTATTCTCATGATCACTTATTTATCGGCGTTTATTCCCATCCGGGAGTTCGAAGCTTTGGCTGCTATTCAGGTTACGGCTCTTTTGTCTGCTATTGCCCTTTATTTTTCGGCTTATAAACCGCCCAGCCAGTTTGCCAGTATTTCCGACAATATTTTCATTTTCACTTACATCATGATCACCACGCTTATTGCTTCATCTATTCTGCAATACTGGCTTTATAGCAAGCAAACGGGCCGCCGCGAAATAGCCCAGGCAGTCGGCATTTACGAACGCCTGCTTTTCCCGCTGATCGTGGTGGTTTATACGGTTTTCTTTATTTTATAATCCCTTAGTTTTGTGCCTCAAAAGGCTACCGTTTTGGGGCTGCAAGGGAGCTTTAAAAGGGTGGGGAATGAAGCAAAATAATATAAAGCAGCAGATAAGAAAACAAGCCGGAATTCGTTATTATTTAGTACTTTCGCGCATATTTAAAGCAGTTGCATGGCATTTCTCATTCATTCCCGCCCGGTACTTTTCGGGGTAATTTTCCTAGCGTTTTCAGGCTTTCTGTTCACAGGCTGTAAGCCAATGTGCCCGATTTCGAGTTGCGAAGTGCGGATGGTACACCGCCACGGCAAAGGCGAATTCCGGGGTTCGAAATGGCACAAAAAGCAGAACCCGCGCATAGGAGAGAAGCTGCCAAAGCCAACCAAAGACGGCGTGGCACCGCACCGGGATGAAAGCAAAATGCGCAAATAAAGTAGGCTAAACGTATATTTTTAGCTAACTTGCCCTCTATTACAAAACAAAGATTTACAACAAATAGCTATATCAAATTCCATGGCCGAAGGCGAACGAATAATACCTATCAATATTGAGGATGAAATGCGGGGCGCCTACATCGACTACTCGATGTCCGTAATCATTTCCCGCGCCCTTCCTGATGTCCGCGACGGACTGAAACCGGTTCACCGCCGCGTACTTTACGGGATGAGTGAATTGGGCGTATCTTACAACAAAGCATATAAAAAATCGGCGCGTATCGTAGGGGAGGTGCTCGGTAAGTATCACCCGCACGGCGACTCTTCCGTTTACGAAACCATGGTACGCATGGCCCAGGACTGGTCATTACGCTACCCGTTAGTAGATGGTCAGGGTAACTTTGGTTCTATAGACGGCGACTCTGCGGCGGCTATGCGTTATACCGAAGCCCGCTTAAAACGGATTGCCGACGAACTGCTCGCAGATCTGGAAAAAGATACCGTAGATTTTCAGTCGAACTTTGATGATTCGCTGGAAGAGCCGAGCGTAATGCCGGCCAAACTGCCGAACTTATTAATTAACGGTACTTCCGGTATTGCAGTAGGTATGGCCACCAACATGGCGCCGCACAACTTAACCGAAGTAGTGAACGGCATTCATGCTTACATCGATAACCCTGAGATCGAGATCAGTGAACTGATGCAGTACATAACCGCCCCTGATTTCCCGACCGGTGGCATTATTTACGGCTACGAAGGCGTGCGCTCAGCATTTGAAACCGGCCGCGGCCGCGTAATTCTGCGGGCCAAAGCTTCTTTCGAAACCTTGCCAAGCGGTAAAGAGCAGATCATTATTACCGAGATTCCTTTCATGGTGAACAAAGCCGCCATGATCGAGAAAACGGCTGCCCTGATTAACGAGAAAAAGATAGAAGGTATTTCGGATTTACGCGATGAATCGGACCGTGACGGTTTGCGCATTGTGTACGATCTGAAACGCGATGCCATGCCAAACGTGGTATTGAATAACCTCTTTAAATACACGCAGTTACAGTCTTCTTTCGGGGTAAACAACGTGGCGCTGGTAAAAGGCCGCCCGATGACGCTGAACCTGAAAGAGCTGATCAAATATTTTGTTGAGCACCGCCACGAAGTGGTGATCCGCCGTACAGAATTTGAACTGGCTGAAGCCCGGAAACGCGCACATATCTTAGAAGGTTTACTGATCGCGCTCGATAACCTGGACGAAGTAATTAACCTGATCCGCAGCTCGCGCGACCCGGAGATTGCCCGTAATGGTCTGATCGAACGTTTCAATTTATCGGATATTCAGGCCCGTGCCATTCTGGATATGCGTCTGCAGCGCCTTACAGGTCTGGAACGCGATAAGATCCAGAAAGAATTCGACGAGATCATGACCCTGATCGATCGCCTGACTGAAATTCTGGGCAGCGAGGAACTCCGGATGCAGATCATTAAAGACGAACTGAAAGAGATCCAGGACCGTTACGGCGATGCCCGTCGCACTTCCATCGAAATGTCTTCGGCTGATTTCAGCATGGAAGACATGATCCCGGATGAGCACATGGTTATTACCATTTCGCACGAAGGCTATATTAAACGTACGGCGCTGGTTGAATACCGGAGCCAGAGTAGAGGAGGAGTTGGTTCCCGTGGCGTTTCCACGTCTAAGGAAACCGATTTTACCGAGCACCTGTTCATCGCCAGCACCCATAATTACCTATTGTTATTTACGGAGCTCGGGCGTTTATTCTGGATGAAAGTTTACGAAGTTCCGGAAGGAGCGAAGACTTCCAAAGGCCGCGCCATTCAAAACCTGATCAACATTCCGAAAGATGATAAGATCCGGGCGGTACTGAACGTACACAACCTGAAAAACCCGGATTATATTCTGAATAACTACCTGATCTTCTGCACCGAACAGGGCGTTATTAAAAAGACTCCTTTAGAATCGTATTCCCGCCCGAGAACCAATGGCATTAATGCGATTACGATTAACGAAGGCGACCGTTTGTTAGACGTGCAAATGACCAGCGGTTCCGACGATATTGTGTTAGCATTGCGTTCAGGCCGCGCAGTTCGTTTCAACGAAGGCAAAGTGCGTTCCATGGGCCGTAACGCCGCCGGTGTGCGCGGGGTAACTTTAGCCGATGAAACCGACAAAGTGGTAGGCATGGTTTGTATCAATAACGATCAGATGAACCTGCTGGTGGTTTCGGAAAAAGGCTTCGGGAAACGTTCGCCAATTGAGGAATACCGGATCACGAACCGTGGTGGTAAAGGGGTGAAAACGCTGAACATTACCGAGAAAACCGGTAAACTGGTGGCAATTCACGGCGTGGTAGATTCCGACGATCTGATGATCATCAACAAATCGGGCATTACCATCCGTTTGCGGGTTGCAGATCTGCGCGTGATCGGCCGGGCTACGCAAGGCGTGCGCTTACTGAAACTGAATGAAGGCGACGAAATTACTTCGGTAGCTAAAATTGACGTGGAAGATAAGGCTGAGGACCTGGAAGAAGCAGTTTTGGATCAGTCGGAGCTGCCGGCCGATCAGTCGCTGAACCCGGAAGTGAACGATCCGGAGTTGTTAAATCCGGATGCGATCAGTGAAAATTAAAAAACGGTACGATTTTTAAGTATAAAACTCAACTAACCAACATAACTCTAAAAATGAAAAAAGTTGTTTTGACTCTTGTTGCCGGTTTAAGCATGCAGGTAGCTTTCGCTCAAAAAGCTATGCTTACCAGCGCTATTCTCGATTACCGCAACGGTCGTCTGGATAAAGCTAAAACGGAGATCGACCAGGCCAGCACCAACGAGAAATCGGCGGCCATGCCTAAAACCTGGTTCTACAAAGGTGAAATTTATACCGGCCTGATGGAAAGCCCGGTTTATAAGAAAAACGCCCCGGCTGATGCTTCTAAAATTGCCTATGATGCTTACGACAAATACCTGAAAATGGAGCCGAATGGTGAGTTTTCTAAAACTGCAACCACCAAACGCGATGGTCTTTACGGGGTGATCGTAAACGAAGGGGTAGCTTTTTATAACGATAAAATGTACGACAAAGCACTGGAAACGTACATGACAGCTGCCCAGATGCGTCCGAACGATACCACGGCTTACGTTTATGCCGTTTATGCGGCCGAAGCGAAAGAAGATTATCCGAAAGCCAAGGAAACGTATCGCAAACTGATCAGCCTGAACCACAAGCCGCTGGCGCATTACAAGCGCATGATCGATATCACGCAGCAGGTTGAAAAGAATAATCCCGAAACGCTGAAGATATTAGAAGAAGCCCGCGCCAAATTCCCGAACGATAAAGATCTGATGGTTTCTGAAGCAAGCCTTTTAATTTCTTCAGGCCGTGGTAAAGAAGCGATTTCTAAATTAGATGCCGCCATTGCCGCTGAAACCGACCCGAAGAAAAAATCGAACCTGTACGCAGTTTTAGGTACGCTGCACGATCAGAACAAAAGCCCGGAGAATGCCCTTGCCAACTACAAAAAAGCCGTAGAAGCCGATCCAAGCAATTTCGATGCCCAGTATAACCTAGGCGTTTACCAGTTCAACAAAGGCGCTGAGATCTACAACAGAACCACGAAAATGGATTATGCCACTTACCAGAAGCAGGGTCCTAAATTAGAAGCGCAGGCCAAAGGCATGTTCCAGCAGGCACTTCCGTATTTCGAAGCCGCGCATAAACTTGAACCAACTGACCGCGCCACCATGAACTCACTTTCTCAGATCTACATGAAACTTGGCCGGATGGCTGACGTGGAGAAAATGAACAAGAAAATGGACGAAACGAAAAAGAAATAATTTCTGAATTTAAATGAAAAAAAGGGAAGCCCAAAAGGCTTCCTTTTTTTATGCCTGCTTTTTGTAAACGCTATGTTTTTTGGTCTGAAAAATAGTTAACCCACAAAAACGCTATGTTTTAAGCGTTAAAAGTGCTGGTAGCTTTGCTCGAAAATCCTTGAAAACCGGCAAAGCGTTGGTTTATTTTACCGTAGCGGCCAGCGTAATTATATTCGCCTGTAAACCATTGGTGCGGCTGTAATGGCCATAACGCAATTCCAGTGTATTCAGATGATTGATGCCTAAAATGCCGTTCGCAGAATTGAAACGCACGTTAGTGCCAATAAAATGACTGTCGAAAGCCGATAGATCGAAATCGGAAGTATAAAATTCCTCGCTGGCCTGGTGTTGTCTGTATGGTGCAAAATAATCGGCAGCTGTCTGGGTGAAATACCGGTAAAAAGGGCTGACAGAGAAGAACGGCGAGAATTTATAGGGAACTTCCAGTTCCAGCGTATGCGCACTTATACCCCAGTCGTCAGTATAATACCTGTAAAAGCTTCGGAAGACGATCTTATCGCCGAGGAAATAATTGGACCGCAAACCGACTGGTAATTTAAAGCGGCTTTCCGGCAAACGTTCTACGTTGTGGCTCCCGTCGGTAAAATAAACCCGCTGGTACAAGGTCCCCAATTGCCCGGATTGGTACGCCACATCAGCCAGCAGAGCCACTTGCAGCCTTTTACTGATCACTTGAAGGAGCGAAAATGAGCCGTTGTAAGTATTGCGGGGTTTGGTGCCACGGGCGGCCGGGTTTTCAATCCTTCCCGTGGGCGTGTCAAAACCGCGCAATTCCACCGGATAGATCACTTTCCAGGAATCCAGAAAAACGTTGAATTTCAACCCCAGTTCCCTGTTATTATCTTCCGAAAACTTAGAATAGCTCACAAACGCGCCGGAAGAAAAATAATCGTATTCGGTCGAAAATAAAAGCCCGACACCTACGGTATAATGTTTCGGTTCGTCGTGCATGCTCCAGGATAGCGACGGATAATAACGCGTATCGGCGCTGGAAGCAGAGGAAATGGTGGTAGAATCGATTTTATCGGAAGAAGCCGAGGTGTAATGATCGATCCCCAGTTCAAGGCCAAAAGTATGCAGGCGCTGCCGGGAATCCGTTCTTAAAAAATTAAGTTGCAGCGCGTTGGCAAAATCCGTTAAATGTTCGTCGCCTTTGCCGCCCGTTACCGCCGAATGGTTGCCGTCCTGCACGTAATAACTCGATACAAAATCCACTTCGTCCAGTTTCAGTTTGCGGGATTGGTAAGCAGCAGAATCGGGCGCAGGACTTTGGGCGAAACTGCAGACAATAGAGAGGTAAAAAGCGCTGGCGCCCAGGAAAAGTTTTTGCATGGTTTCCGATACCGTTTTATAGATTAATTACAACCGCAGCCACCACCTGTTTTTCCACCGTTCGCACCTGAAGCGCCTTCGCGGTAGAGCATAAAATTCATCTCCGATTTCTGGGTTTTGCGCGCTGTGAGGGCCATTTCTGAATCGTTGAGATACATTTTATTATATTCCTTTACCGACTGGCAGGAAGAAAGCCCCAGTAAAATTGCGCCCGAAAAAAGCAAAGCGATCCGGTTTTTCATGGTGTTTTTGGGTTGTTTACGGTAATAATGGCCGAAGTGTGTACCCTGTCCTGTTCATCGATGTAAATGCAGGCAATGTGTTTCATTTGGTTTACCAGGTGCAGGCCTTTTTTTAAACCCAAAACCAGCAGGGGAGTAGCCATCGCATCGGCCAGTTCGGCGTTGGGGCAAATAACCGTAACACTTTTCAATCCCGAAACCGGCAAGCCCGTTTTAGGATCGATGGTGTGCGAATAGCGCTTGCCACCGATCATCACAAATTTTTCATAATCGCCGGAAGTTGCCACAGCGGCGTTGGTTAGCTGAAAGGAAGAAAAGGGCAGGTGCTTGGCGTTCGGATCGGCAATGCCGATGGTCCAAGGTTGGTTGTTGGGTTGCTTTCCCCAGACACAAAGGTCGCCGGCTGCGTTTACCACGCCGCTTTTTATGCCCATGGCCACCAAAACGGCTTTCGCTTTTTCGGCGGCAAAACCTTTGCCAATACCGCCAAAGCCTATGCGCATGCCTTTCTCTTTCAAAAAAACGGTATGGTTTTGCGGGTCTAAAATCATGTTGCGGTAGTTCACCAGTTTCACCATTTCGCGGGCAGTTGCCGGATCGGGGAGGGCGGTAAGGGAAGTATCGAAATTCCAGAGCCGTTTATCTACCGAACCATACGTGATATCGAACGCGCCCTGAGTCAGTTCTGAAATGCGGATGGAGCGGGCAATCAGGTCAAAAACTTCCGGATCTACTTTTACTGGTTTTATTCCAGCCATGGCATTGATCTGCGAGGTTTGGCTGGTTTCAGAAAAGGTGGTTAGCAGTTTTTCCAGGTGCTGCACTTCGGTTACGGCCGCATCGAGGCAGGTTTGGGCAAAAGTGGGATCTTCGTGCGCAACGCTGAATTCGAACCGGTTGCCCATGAGTTTAAGTACCCGCTTGTGCAGCGTGGTTTCTGTAACCGGAGAAAGCAACTGAACACCCGGCATTTTTTTACTTTTTAACTTGCTTGATCGCCTCTACAAATTGCTGCGGCTGTAAGCCCGGATTGCCTTCCCATTTTTTCAACACCTTGCCGTACTCGTCAAGCAGCAAGGTTAACGGAAACATGCCAGCTTTGTTATATTGATCAGCGAGGGCTTCGTTGTGTTTGGTTTGTTCTTTGCTGAGCTGGTTCTTCTTTTGCCGCGGAAAATCGGCATTTACCCGCACTAAATTCGCATCGGCATAAACATCGAAGGTTTGGCTTTCAAAAACTTCCCGCGTTAGCTTAATGCAGGGGCCACACCAGTCAGACCCGGAAAAATTAAGCAGGATAAGTTTATGGGATGCTTTGGCTTCGGTTTTGGCTTTTTCAAAATTGGTAAGCCAGTCCGGATTGGTGAGCAACAACAAACCGGATAGTAATATGGTGAGCAAATTCATAAGGCAGTTTTAGATGGTAAAACCATAGTGTTTCAGCGGTTCGAATGTAAAGCTTTTCTCGAGAAAGGGCTATATTCCGAAAGGCTATATTTAAAACTGATTCACTCTGAAAAAGATTCAGGAAAGGATAGAATTAGTTCAGGAGAGAATAGTTAAAATTTCTATTTATCATAATATAAATTATAGGACTTAAATATTCGGAAAACATTGCCGCTGAAAAGGCTTGAACATTTACCAATTAAGGCTATATCTTAATAAAAGTTCCAACCGCATTGAACATACTTTTGAAGCTTAAAAGGATACCGTTTTTAGTTTGCAGAAATTTCCGGTGAACTATATTCTTGCCAGATTAAAATTTAAATCAAGCTTAGAACCTACGCGCCAATTCATTAAAAATATCGGGAACAAAACCTTTTATTAAAAAATAGCTATTAAAGAGATATTCCGTTGCTGCTTCAAAAGCCGGTATTTCTTTTATGGAACTAACAGAGTATACTTCTCCTACTCCCAAAACCTACCGGCGGCTCCGTCTGGTATCCCGGATTTTATGCGTACTGGTAGTGTTAATTGCCTGCCTGACCCTGATCGGATGGCTGGTTGATCTCGATTTCCTGAAGCGCCGGCCAGATAGCGTAGCCATGAACCCTTTTACAGCACTGGGGCTTATTGCAGCGGCAATAGCTTTATATCTGAGGCAGGAACGGAATCTGAACCGCTACAACAAACAGGCCAACATGCTGGCTTATTTCATGATCGGGCTGGGAGCGCTGAAATTACTTGTATTGGTGACCGGCCTAAATTTTCCTTTCGACCAGATTCTTTTCAGCAACGAACTTTATGAATCGCGTTTCAAAATTACCAACAGCATCCCGCCCAATACCGCGATCAATTTTATTCTTCTTGGATCGGCGCTGATTTTTATTAACTATGAAACCAACGGCGGACGTCGGCCTTCGCAGTACCTGGCCATTTTATCGAGCTTGCTTGCCCTGATTTCCCTTTATGGTTACGTTTATGGAATTTCAACTTTATACACGGTTACCACCTATTTACCCATGACGCCGCAAACGGCAGCCTGTTTCCTTTTTTTAAGCGCTGGTATTTTATTTGCCCGCCCCGATAAAGGTTCCATGGCCATTGTGATCGGGGAAAGTTCCAGCCAGATCATTTTTATGCGGTTCCTGGCTTTGGTGCTGCCGCTTATTCTGGGCTGGCTGAAACTGAAGGGCGAAGAGGCTGGTTATTATTCCAAGGAAGCCGGAACTGCTATGTTTGCCGTACTGGCTTACGTTTTTGCCATGTATTTGCTTGCCCGCCGATCCGTTCTGCAGCATAAGATCCGGGAAACCAAGCGGATCGCGATGGATAAAATAAAAGAAAATGAACGCCGGTTACAGGAAATCCTGGATCATTCGGGAGCCAATATTTCCGTTAAAACAACGCTCGGGAAGTATACGTTGGTAAACAAGCATTTTGAAAAAGATTTCGGGCGCACATCCGGCAATATCCTGGGCAAAACCGACTACGATCTTTTTCCCAAAGAAATTGCCCGCGAACTGAATCAATACGACCACCAGATCATAAAAACCGGCCAGCCCGCCAGCTTCGAAGAAAAATACCTGCAACAGGACGGTATTCACACCTACATTACGGTGAAATTCCCTCTTTTTACCCAGGACCAGAAGATCTATGCGCTGGGAGCTGTTTCTACCGACATTACTCATCGCAAAAAACTGGAAGAAGAACTCCGCATCAGCGAAGAACGCTACGCCCTTGCCCTGCATGGTACAAACGACGGCCTCTGGGACTGGGACCTCAACAACAATTATCTTTTTTTATCTACCCGGTGGAAACAAATGCTTGGTTATGGCGCAGAAGAGATACCGCATACCATTGAAGCCTGGGAAGGCCTGATACACCCCGATGACCGCGAAAAAACGCTGAAAGTAATTGAGGATTATTTTGAAAAAAAGCTCCCGGTATATGAAGTGGAATTCCGGATGCGGCATAAAGATGGCTCCTACCGCTGGATGCTGGACCGCGGAATGGCCATTTGGGATGAGGCGGAGAAACCCTACCGCATGGTTGGATATCAGACCGATCTTACCGAACGCAAACGACTGGAAGAAGAACTCCGGAAAAGTCACCAGCGTTTATTCAGCATTTTAGATAACGTAGGCGAAGGCGTAATTGTGGTAGATAAAGACGGAAACCTGCTCATATTTAACCGCCAGGCCGAAGAAATTCTGGGCACCGGCGCGGTAAACGTTCCGCTGGAAGAATGGCATCATACTTACGGTTTTTATAAATCGGAGGCCCTCACCTATTTTTCATTGGAAGAGAATCCCCTGTTCAAAGCCCTGAAGGGCGAAACGGCCGATAACGTGGAAATGCTGGTGAAGAATTCCTATTTTAAAGAAGGAAAATGGATCGCAGTAACCGGCCGGCCGGTAATCGATATTTATAATGAAGTGATTGCGGGCGTGATCGTTTTCCGGGAAATTACCCAGCGCAAAAAACTGGAAAAACGCTTCCAGGAAAATGAAAAACGCCTGAAGCTGATATTAACCAGTATTGGTGAAGGCGTGATCATTATGAATACGGAAGAACAAATACTGCTCTTTAACAAAAAAGCCGAAGAACTTTTAGGAACCGGTCCCTGGGATTTACCGCTCAAACAGTGGCCCGGATTTTATGGCATTTACGAAGCGGACGGTTCTACCCTTTTCCCGGCTGAAAACCTGCCTTTAGCAAGGGCGCTTCAGGGCTTTGCCGAAGAAGAAACCGAAGTGCTGATTCGCAATAAACAATTCCCCGAAGGCCGGCATATTTTTTTAAGCGGAAAACCGATACGGGATAATAACGGCAAAATAACCGGCGCCATCCTGGACCTGAAAGATATAACCGAACAACGGAAGCTGGAAGAATACCTGAAAGAAATTCAGGACCAGTTTTATGAATTGCTAAACCAGCAAAAGCCTCCCAGGTAATAAACCATTCCGGCAAGCTCAACTTTAAAGCCAAAAACGGTATGGTTCGGGCGTTAAAAAGTATAGGCTCCGGCGGAAAAAGATTCCCGAAAATTAAGTGGCCAACGCGGTTTAATTAGCAGGTTTAACCAACTGCCGGGTAAAAAATTAAGCATGCTTGGCAGTAAAAAGTAACAGGTTTTAATTTTTGATCGTAATTCATATATAAAAATATTTAACAATTTAAATAAGGTCTGGTATTTTTTTTGCTTTAAACAAAATTCAAGTATTCATGCATCAGAAAAAATACTGCCTATGATACTGCACGCTGACCGTTATTTCGAACACCATTACGACGTTAAAAACGACCTGGTAAGCATAAACTGGCCTACCATCGAAACAATATATCTGCCCGAAATTCTTCATTCCGTAAGTATTCTGGTAGAAAACGTGGTAAATTACAACATCCGCAATTTATTGATAGATGCCAGCGAAGCAGATCTGCACGCCAGTCATGAAGAAGCCAACGAAGTGGTATTTTTACTTACCAATGGCCTGGCAAAAAGCCGGCTTGAAAAACTGGGGCGGGTAGAATCCAGTAATGCGAGCCGCGAAATAATACTCCGCCAGATGGTGTTGGAAATGAATCAACGGTATCAGTATCAGACGCGGTTTTTTCGGGATACGGCTTCGGCCCGAAGGTGGCTGGAAGCTGGTAATTCCTTTATGAACTACTAAAGAAAATCAATAAAAAAAGCCTGACTTTTGAAAGCCAGACTTTTTGGTTTTAAAACCATAGCGTTTATTATGGCACCACAATGCCGGCACTCGTTTCAGCATGTGCACTGAAATAACCCAGAGCGCCGTTCGTAAAAGTAGATTTAGGGTTAGCTGGCGAAGAACTTTGAGAATTGTCTAAACGGGATTGTTCCCGGTGAAACCGGAAAACGTATTCATCTATAGCCTGCAGTTTAACATTTACAGAATCTCCGGGGTCAAGTTCCAGGTCCATATCAATCAGGATTTCATCCACATATTTCCCGTCGTTAAATTCATCTGAAAAAACGTTTATTTGGGTAGATAGCGTATCGTTTACCCGGTACATGGCCCGGTAATAATTTTTTATCCCACCGGGCTCCTGAAACTCAAATTTCACGGCTGTCCGGCTTGGTTCAAACTGAAAAGGCTCGGTGGAGATTTTAAGAATAGGAACGGGTTGCGGCATTACAGAAATTGCGCTATAGGTAACCCCATCGATCAGCACGTTTAACACGTAGGTACGGCCGGGTACACCCATAAAATTGCTGGTCTGGTATATGCCTGGTTTGGTTTCTAAGAGATCTTCTGAATTTCCGGCGTTATCGGTGAGCGTAACTTTTGCACCGCGTACCATTGGAAAATCGTTCAGATCATTAAAACCCACGCTGCGGGAAATAATCACCGAGTGAGGCCCTGGCTGATCGCTCAGATTGGCTTCTATAATAATTCTTGGTTCGGCATCCTTCAGGTCAATATCCAGCACTTTTTCGCAGGCCGATAGCCCGAGAAAAAGCGCTAATAAAACAAAGCGCAAAACTATATGGTTTTGCTTAAAAAAAGTCAGGTTCGGTATCATTAGAATTTAAAGTTATAGCTGAAAGATGGCACCATTTTAAACAAGGCGACCTGTTTGGCTTCGGTGCGGCTTGGGTCGGTTTCCGAAGGCTCGAACTGAATGACGTAAGCATTTTCGCGGCCATAAACGTTATAAATCGAAAAACTCCAGCTCGATTCAAATTTCTCGGTTTTCTTCCGGATCCAGGTTGCGCCAATATCCAGCCGGTGATAAGCGGGCATGCGATATGCGTTGCGTTCGGTATACAGGTTTTCTATGCGCCCGTTTATCATGTATTTACCGCCCGGAAACGTAATGGCATTGCCCGTGTAATAAACGAAAGTTGAAGAAAATGTCCATTTTTCGTTCAGGTTATAGATCCCAACTATTGAAATATCGTGCGTCCGGTCTTGTTTGGCCGGGTAATAGTTTCCGCTGTTTATTTCATCAAATTGGCGCTCGGAGCGGGATAAGGTATAACCCAGCCAGCCGTTGAATTTACCGTATTTCTTTTTCAGGAAAAATTCTACGCCGTAGGCCCGGCCCTCCCCGATCAGCAATTCGGCTTCCACGTTTTCGTTGAAGGTCAGCTGGGCGCCGTCGCGGTAATCGAGTTGGTTTTTCAGGCTTTTGTAATAAACTTCGGTTGAGAATTCGTAGTGGTTATCTTTAAAATTCCGGAAATAACCCAGGGAAACCTGATCGGCGATGCCCGGTTTTACGAACGTACCGGATGGCAGCCACAGGTCGGTCGGGCTGCCGGCGGTGGTATTGGAAAGCAAATGCAGGTATTGCGCGTTCCGCCCGTAAGACGCTTTTACCGAATGCACTTCGCTTAAGATATAACTCAGTGCCAGGCGTGGTTCCGGCACCACGTAGGTTTTTACAAATTTCCCGGCACCATGCACGGTTGTATCGATCGGTTCGCCTTCAGCGTTGTTGGTATAAAATGTACCCGGCCCTAAAACGCTGAAGCTGGAAACCCGCAGGCCGTAAGCCAGGTTCAGGTTTTCGGTAAACTTATAGTCGTGCGAAACATACGCCGCATTTTCCAGGGAATACCGGTTTGGCAGTTTCCGACTGTTGATGCTGCTCGATTCGCCGGCAGAGATTGCGCCCGGTACAATTTCGTGGTGAATAGCATTTAAGCCGAATTTAACGATGCTGCGCGCATTCGGGTAATATTCAAAATCCTGCTTCAGGTTCAGATCGTTGATGCGGGAAATGATGTTGAATTTAGAAGTACCTGCATTTATGTTTACGTTATAATAGTAATTGCTGTAAATAAGCGAGGTGTTCGAAAACATTTTTTCGCTGAACAGGTGGTTCCAGCGCAGCGTACCGGTAGCATTTCCCCAATCAAAGCCGAATAGTTTCCGAAAGCCGAGCATATCTTTGCCGAAATAACCCGATAAATAGAGGCGGTTGTTTTCGTTCAGCCGGTAATTGGCTTTGGCATTGATGTCGTAGAAATAAAGCTGGGAATCGCGGATCGAGCTGTCGGATGAAAGTTTCAGGAAAATATCGGCATAGGAACGGCGCGCCGAGATCATGAACGAACCTTTATCTTTTACGATCGGACCCTCCAGACTTAGCCGCGACGAAATTAAACCAATGCCGCCGCTCACGCCAAACTTCTGGTTATTGCCATCGTTCATTTTAATATCGAGCACCGACGATAAACGCCCGCCGTATTCCGCCGGCATACCGCCTTTAAAAACCGTTACGTTCTTGATCGCATCGGAATTAAAAACCGAGAAAAAGCCCAGCAAATGCGAAGCGTTGTAAACCGGCGCTTCATCGAGCAAGATCAGGTTCTGGTCGGAGCTGCCGCCGCGCACGTAAAACCCGCCGTTGCCCTCTCCTGCCGATTTAATGCCCGGAATCAGCTGTAGGGTTTTGATCACGTCGCGTTCGCCCATTAAAACCGGGATGGTATTGATCTCGCGCATATCCAGTTTTTCAACGCCCATCTGGGTTTGCACCACATTTTCATTTTTGCGGGTGCTGGTAATTTCTACTTCCTGCAAGGTTCTTTCCTGCCCCGAAATGCCAAAATCAAGTTTAAGGTTCTGATTCAGCAAAATGGCTTTCTGATTGGGTTCGTAGCCGATGTACTGGGCCACCAGGGTGTATTTACCTTCGGGAAGGGAAAGCGAATAAAAGCCGTAGGAATTGGTTACAGCGCC
This sequence comes from Adhaeribacter terrigena, assembly GCF_016623615.1. Taxonomy (GTDB): domain Bacteria; phylum Bacteroidota; class Bacteroidia; order Cytophagales; family Hymenobacteraceae; genus Adhaeribacter_A; species Adhaeribacter_A terrigena. Next base: position 436,410 of record NZ_JAEHFX010000003.1, read on the forward strand.
GGTTGCTGGCAGTTCTTTTACCGCTACAGAAGCGCCGATCAGTTCTTCGCCGGTACGGGAATCGCGTACGTAGCCGCTGATCGTAAATTTATTCTGAGCAAAAGAAGGAAAAAAACTGATCAGAAAAAACAAGAGCAAAAGTCCTCGCCTGGCATTAACGTGAAAAGATGGTAACATGAACAAGATAAGTGAATTAAGGTGCAAAGGTGCCAATTAAAAATGAATAGAAAATAGTTTTAGCGTTATTTTATATACCGTTTTGCTTTCCCATTAAACAAAACGCTTCCTGAGCGGTTGCTAAATTTAACCTTAAGAACGTATTTTTGTTTAAAAGAAATATAAATAAATTAAACAATAAAAAATAAATTAGTAAAGATTAATTTCAGCAATAGCATTAACGATACCCCGAAGCTAAAATAGATTTACAGAATTTTTACTTTGTTTCATATTATTTTTGTGCTTCATGAACATTGTAATTTCTAAAAAGCACACTTAAACTCCGAAGCTTTTGCCGCTTTATTGCTACAACAGTTTTTCTGCCCGGAACCCTACCCTTCTGCATAAAAAAAACCTGAACTGCTTAACAGCCAGGTTTTTTAATTTTTAGTAATCAGGTAATAAATGAAGTAAAGTAAAGTTCTGTTTAATACTCCTGTTCTATTCTTTCCCGATCATCGTCGTTCATGGCACTGTCTACCAAGGTTCCGGCTGCCGCCAACGCAATTGCAACTATTAAGGCGGGCCAGAATCCATGCACTTTAAAATTATCTACCATTTTATCTACGAGCTTAATTATAACTGCCGTAACGATTAACCGAACCAAAAATTCAAGAAAAAATAAGGTTACCAGGTTGAGTGGAAACCGAATGAGCAAGCCAATGGTGGCATTCAGAATTCCGATCAGGAATGCTACCCAAAGAGCCGTTTTGAAGCTTTTTACTTCGATCTGTGGCATCATGTAAGCCAGGAGCACCAGGACACCCGCACTTACCAGCAGGTTTACAATAAATTCGATCATAGTTTTATCAGGTTTGGTTTATTCAGATTGCAGCATACGGAAGCCGAAAATTTTGGGTAATATTCCACCTCATTTTTTACCGGTTTTCTTCATCCGGCTTGCAAACTCCTTTTCAAATTTCAGCACCTTGGGCCTGGCTACGGAAACTACGTAAGGGTCTTTCGGATTCTTGGCGTAATAATTCTGGTGGTAGGTTTCGGCGGGCCAGAATTGGGTATAAGGCACCAGTTGCGTTACGATCTTATCTTTGTATTTACCGCTTTTGCTAAGCTGCGCCAGGTAATTTTCGGCTTGTTTTTTTTGTTGGGGCGAGTGATAAAATACCACCGAACGGTATTGCTTGCCAACATCTGGCCCTTGCCGGTTCAGCGTGGTCGGGTCGTGGGTGGCAAAGTGCACTTTCAGCAAGTCGGCATAAGAAATCTGCTGCGGGTCGAAGGTGATTTGTACCGATTCAGCGTGGCCGGTTTTCCCTGTGCTCACATTATTGTAAGTCGGGTTATTTTCTTTGCCGCCGCAATAGCCCGATACCACCCGCTGCACGCCTTGTAAACGCTCGAAGTACGCTTCTGTGCACCAGAAACAGCCGCCGGCAAAAGTTGCGATCTCCACCTTCCCAGCTACGTCTGCATCCAGGTTTTCAGGTTCCCTGGGTTTATCGGGCGGCGGTACTACCTGCGCAAAACAGGAAAACGGTAGCAATATTGAGAGCAAAAGTATCTGCAGGAGTCCGGGTTTTAGCTTCATAAATCCTAGCGTTTTGTTTGTTCTATTTAACCTCATCCAGCTAAAATTGTTGTGTCATGGTTTATTTGCTAAACATAATGTTCGCACCTGGGGAAACTTGCATAAAAAAAGCCCGCAGCTTTTGCCGCGGGCTTTGGAAATCAGGGTAAATAAAATTAAAGCGGATAATAGATTTCGGTGAGCCATTTGGCCGGATCTTTTTCTTTGCCCGGGTCGGTAACGTAAACTTCCCAAGGCGAACCTTTTAACGCTTTTTTATTATCCGTAAGCCATTTATCCATGGCCATGTGCGCGCTATAAGTGCCTTCGTGTGGACCGAAATGTGTGGTAATGGCAACCGGGCCGCCTTTTATTTCTTTGGCTATAATATCGCCGTTGGTTTTACCGGCTTTGTTTACCGGAATAATTGCTTCAAATTCAATTGCTTTTGGGTCGTATTTGTGATACACAGCAGATGGGTGACCGGCAAATTCGAGTTTGCTCTTTTTCATTTCTGCCGCCATTTTACCGTAAAGTTCGCCTAATTTTTCAGAGAGTTGCTCCTGGATGCAAACGGCTTTCATGCTTAGAACCTGCTGGGCAGGTATCGTTTTCTCTTCAACGGTAAAAGCAGCAGCTGATGCGGCTGGCATGTTTTCTACCACGATTTTGAGGTTGTTCAGCCCTTTCTCGAAATCTTTACCCAGCATATCGTCCATGAATAAACCCATGTATTTAGAAGGCACGTACCACGTCCAGGGCATATCAGCACAATCTGAATCCATACTCCAGGTTACCTTGGTTCCATCTTCTACGGGTTCAAATTTGTACATCGCATAAGAAGTTCCCATATTACCAAAATCCATGGCCGTTTTAATAGTCTGGTTTGCCTGGCTTTCAGCAATTGTAAGGGCACCGTTGCCAACTTCGTTGCTCGTCCAGCTGTATTTGGCGCCTACCCCAGCTTCCGGACCTTCGTAAGTGAGTTGTATATTTGGGTCCATTTGGTGCCACGGCGACCATTTCTCCCAGTTTTTCAGGTTGTTTACCTGGTTAAAGGTTGTTTCGGCTTTAGCTTTCATTACAAGCGAGCGCTCCACATGCACTTTACCCGGCAGCAGAAAACTAACCGCGATCAACAAGGCGATCAGGCCCAGAAAACCCAGTCCGAGTTTTTTCAAAAGTTTCATAAAAGAATTAAGGGTTTGAAAAGTTTAAATTGCAACGCCGAATCTAATACTAATCCGGAAGCGGTGCAAACAATATTCCGTTAAGGCAATATTGTTTCCGTTAAATAAAAATTGCGCTAACTTTTTTACCCGGAAACGGTACTGTTTTAAGCAACAAAACACCACTTAATTTCTGAATATGAAAAATCCGATCTTGCGGATACTTCCGGCCCTGATCTTTACAGGAGTTGCCGCGTTGGCAATTGTCCAGCACCGCGACTACGTGGAGGCCGGTATCTGGGCATTATTTGCTTTAGCTGTTGTGCTTCCGGCTTTGCCCGCCTCCGGCAATAATAAACGGACCTTGCAGTTGGTAGCCGTTGGTTTTATGGTGCTGGGAATAATTTTACTGGTGTTGCGGTTATTGAATATTTTGCCGGTTCCGCTAAGGCCATTGTCTTAGGTTTGAATCCTGCAAAAACTTTTAAAACGGCCGGCGGGGTTCGGCATAGAGTTTTTCCGGCGTTACCGATACCGTTTCCATTTCCGGATAGCGCAAGGCTGTTAATTTTCCGCCGAAAACGCAGCCGGTATCTATGTTGATGGTGTTGTTTAATAAAACGGGTTCGCGCACCGGCGTATGCCCGAAAACGATAAAGGGTTTTCCCATATAATCTTTGGCCCAATTGATCCTTTGTGGTAAGCCAAAATCATCGAGTTTGCCGGATGTGGGCCCAAATAAAGCCATTTCCCGGGCGCGCTTGCTGCCCGGAACGTGGAATTTTTCCGGCAAACCCGCGTGCGCGATCAGCAGTTTCTGCTCATCGAACCAAAGCAAATGCGGCAGCATTTCCAGGAAACGCCGGACGCGGATGGAAAACTGCGGCGGTTCTTTTTCGAGTTGCGCCAGCGTGGTGTCGAGCCCGTGGTTGATCTGTACATTCCGCCCCATGAGTTTGCGCATCAGTTTATCGTCGTGGTTACCAATTACGGCAAAAGCCCTGTGCTGCCCCACCGCGTGCATTACCAGTTTCAGCACGCCCGGCGAATCAGGTCCCCGGTCCACAAAATCGCCCACAAAAGCTGGTTTCCTCCCTTCCGGATGGGAAATTTCGGGAGTATTGCCATGCGGGTGTTTCACATCATAACCAAGTTTTGCCAGCAGCGCCAGCAATTCCGGGTAACAGCCATGCACATCGCCAATAATATCTAAAAGTATGCTTTGCGGCATCTTGGATCTGTAAATGCGTGAATTGAGATTGTTGAATTACAAAAAAACCGAATGGTCATTAAACTTACGGCAGGGGCTTTGGGTTACCGATCATGGCTATCCGGTTTTGGGAAAACGCTATCAGTTCCGGGAAAAAAAGTCTGAATTCTTGGGCATAAAGTTCGTAATTCTTTTCCAGTTCCAAGGCAGCGGTCTCCATCCCGGAATGAAACGTGGTTCGCCGGCTTAAACCCGTCAGGGCCTGGTTTATGCCCTTCAGTTCGGCGTAACTCAAAAGCCAGTTATGCTGCATCATGTGCGGTAGAAATTGCTTTACGCGCTCGGGTAAAATATGCCAGTGCTGCTGCAAAACGCTATACTTTTCTGCGGTAAAAGTGCTAAGGGGCTGGGGAGAAAAAGCTTCGAAATTGGCAGCCAGAAAATGGTCGTAAAACATATCGGCAATAACCGGCGCGTATTTTCCGTATTCCGGCCGCAGGCGGTTTTTGGTAGCCGCCACAACGTCGTTTACATCGGTAAAAGCATCAATTTCGCGGTGCAGTAAAATGCCTTGCCGAATGCCTTCCGAAAACTGTAAGATCTGTTTTCCGCGCACCGCATCGGCAATAAAATTCCCGATCATCAATTCCGTATCGGGGCCGGAAAGAAAAACATGAGCGAGGTAGTTCAAGATTCTTTATAAAGTTTGTGATGTGAAAATGCGGAAATAACCCCGGATAAAAAAACACCCTGCATTGCCTGAATGTATTTTTTTTCCGAATGCTAAAACATAAAAAAAGCGCCGGAACTGCCGGCGCTTTTTGGTTGCAGCGCGCTGCTGAATTTTGGTTTTAAATGGTATCGGTTACCACCAGTATAGCGTAGATCATGCCCGGGAAAAAGAACAGAAGCGTAAGCAGCAACGAGATCCAGAAACGACCGTTTAATCCGCCTTCGTGCAGCAAAACGCCTACCGGCGGCAGGATAATGGCAAAGATCAGTTCCACAATATTTATAGTAGGTTGCAGGGCTTCCTGGTTACCCGCAGCGGCTTGTTTTTTAAGCTTTTTCAGTGCACTTTTTAATTCTTTTTTATCGGTTCTGGTAAGCTCGGAATTCAGCCGGGGAGCGGCTTCCGGGGCTTTTATTTCCAAGGCTTTTTCCTGAAAATTTACCTGCGGTTGTACGGCTGTGGGGGCAATTTCGGGAGTAGCGCTGGCCGTTAGATTTTCCGGCGTTTCTTCTGCTGCAATTTCCTGGTTTAGGACTACCTGCTCCGGCTGGCTTTCAGTTTTGGCTAAGGCTTTTTCGGAATGGTAGCCCTGGCTGCGGCCCGAAAACTCGTACTGGCGGGCGGTATTACAGGAAAAAAATAATTGTCCGACAATGGTTACAGCCAGTAGGTAAAGTAGATTGTTTTTTTTCATACGTTTTAGATTTTATTTTAAAGAGTTAAGATTTTAAGCGATTGGATCAGAACGGAAAAAAAGATTTCTGTCACCGGGATTATGCTTCCTTAACGCTTTTCCGGTAGTGGGGTTAGGTTGATGGAACAATAATGGGAAAAAACGCAACAAAAAAATCTGAAAACGGTTTTCTAGCAACAGGCAACGGCTACGGTGGAATTAAATTTAAATCCATGTGCGTGCTGTATGTTCCACGAAACTTTTAAAACAAAAAAAAACGAAGCGTTATCATCATGGAAAATTCCCAAAACAAAGCCGAAGGGCTGAAAATGCTGAAAGAAAAAATTAAGGATATTAAAGTGGCCATGCTTACTTCCGTAAATCCGGATGGTTCGCTCCATTCCCGCCCCATGCAAACGCAGGAAATAAAAGACGACGGGGCTTTATGGTTTTTTACGGGCAAAAATTCCGGCAAAATTCCTGAAATTAAAAATGATTCGCACGTGAGTTTAGGGTACGCAGATCCGGATAGTAATACCTACGTAGCCGTTTGTGGCAAAGCAACTTTGGTTTCAGACCAGGCGAAAATAGACGAACTCTGGAACGACATGCTTAAAGCCTGGTTTCCGGAAGGAAAATCTGACCCGAATATTATCCTGCTAAAAGTAACCATAACCAGCGCCGAATATTGGGATTCCCCGAGCAGCAATGCCGTGCAGCTTTTTGGCATGGTAAAAGCCATGGTTACCGGCGAAGCTTATAAACCAGGCCCCGGTGAACACGGAAAAATTACAGCCTAGCATTTATGAAATTCTTAAAAAAAGGGGGTTAACAGCTCCCTTTTTTATTAAAAAACGCTATCTTTTTGCTTCCGAAAACTACCTGTAAATTGGAACCGAATTCCTCTTCTGCTATTACTACCATTACTATCCTGGGCCTGAAACCCGGAAACATCCGCTGGGGCCTGGCAAAAATGGGTACCATGCCTTTAATTTTGAAATCCGTGCCCGGTCTGAAATTCTTTAAAATGCTGGGCAGTGGTAACGGCTTAGGCTTTAGTTTAAAACCCAATTTCAACCGTTACGGCCTGCTTTGCACCTGGGAAAATGAAGCTGCCGCCGCAATTTTTTTTGCAGAGAACCAGGCGTTTTTAAATTACATCGAGCATACTTCGGAAAGCTGGACCATCTGGCTTAAGACCCTGCAAGCGCACGGACTCTGGGACGGCCTGAATCCTTTTTCCGAAACAGACCCGGCCATTAAAACAGATGGAAAAATTGCTGCACTAACCCGCGCTACCATCCGTTTAAAAGCCCTTCCTGCCTTCTGGAAACACGTTCCGCAAACGAGCCTTGCCTTAAAACAAGCAGATGGTTTACTGTGTTCGGCTGGCTTGGGCGAATTGCCTTTTATCCGGCAGGCAACCTTCAGCGTATGGAAAAATGCTGAAGCCTTAAAAAATTATGCCTATAAAAATGCGAGACACAAAGAGGTGATCAAACGCACCCGGGACGGGAATTGGTATAAAGAGGAATTATTTGCGCGGTTTGTACCGGTTAAAACAGAAGGTTTGTGGAACGGGAACAATCCGGTAAAACTCGTGGAGCTTTAAAATGTTTTAAGAAATAGTACTAAATTTTTTAAAGATTTTGCCGCTAACAATTCATTTCTAAATAACAGATCCATATCCTTTTTTCGAAGGCTCTAAGGTTTCGGCGAATTTAATTTTAACAATAAATTCGTTTCCTTTCTTCCCCTGTTTCTTCCTCCATTCATAAAGCATAAAGTAAATCTATAACCAGATATTATTTCAATCCCTTACTGTTGATGCCTGTCGCTTCTCTCCTGATTTTGATAACACTATTTAGGAGGTGATGCTTTATTTTTTCCTGCATATGGTAAAACCGTGGATAAAAACCAGAAATGATAAAACTTTAAAAAAATGTAGTTGTTACTTCAATATTGAATTATTATTAATTTAAATAAATAAAATGCAACCTTTTCCTCTGTTTAATACTATATCATTTTACAACGAAATATTAAAAATATATAAATATAGCTCAAAAGCACCAGTTGCTAATGGAACAAGTTAGAGCCTATAATAGCAAATGCCTGCTTTAAAGAAAAACAATACACAAAATTATACTAACATCTTAAGCTGGTTCCTAATAAAGAAAAAAATTGAACCATTACTTAACGCGAGCTTAAATTTTTATTTACATGAGAAAGCTAATTTACATATTGGTCCTTGCGGTATTTTTCGGGCAGAGCGCAAGGGCACAGTTTTCTACTGTAACCAAATTAAATTCGGTAGGAATTTCCAGCGATACCAAAGAAAAACCTCAGTCTAAAGTCTGGATGCACGCGGGAAAATACTGGACCGTATTGGCTAACTTCGACGGAACCCATGTCTGGCGCTTAGACGGGACCACCTGGACCAATGTACTTAAAATTTCACCTTCGGAATTTGGCCGGGCAGATTGCAAAGTTGCCGGTAATATTGTTCATATTTTCCTTTTCCGGAAAACAACTTCCTATTTAATTTCGGTTGAATATGAACCGGAAACAAGCACTTATAAACTTTGGTCAGACCAAACGTCGCGGGTTCCGGTTATAATAGATACCACCGCTGAAACTGCCACCATTGATATTGATACCAACCACCGAATGTGGCTGGCCTCCGATAACGACTCGGCCATTATAAGCATGTGGAGCGATCCGCCCTACGCCAACTGGAGCAAGCCGGTTGTGATAATGTCTAAAGTACTGCCGGATGATATCGGAGCGGTGATTGCATTACCGATGTTAAAAAAGGTCGGGATTTTTTGGTCCAACCAACGCACCAAACGGTTCGGCTTTAAATTACATGCCGATAATGCTCCCCCTGAAAACTGGTCTGCAGACGAAGTGCCGGCGGTGCAATCGGCCATAAATTTTGGCTCCGGCATGGCCGATGATCACATGAACTTGTCCGTGGGCAGGGATGGCACCTTGTATTGCGCCGTAAAAACCAGTTATGACCGGCCCGGGTACCCAAGACTTGCGCTATTAATTCGCCGGCCATCCGGTACCTGGGATAATCTGTACGAAGTTTCGGAAATCGGTACCAGGCCCATTGTATTACTAAACGAAGACATTGGTAAAATAAGGATCGTTTATTCTGCTGCCGAAGCCGGTGGCGATATTCTGTATAAGGAATCGTATACTTCTAAAATAAAGTTCAGCCCAACTTTCACGCTTCTTTCCGGCAAATACAACCACTGTAGCAGCATAAAAAACGGCAACTATTCCGAGTCTGTAATTTTATTTTCCGATCTGCTAAAAGCTTTTGGCGTAATAGTTACCGATGAAAAGAAAGAAACGCCGGAACTGGCCATTAGTCCAAACCCCATGCATTCCGGTTCTTCTACCATCGTTTTCACTGTTCCGGCTAAAAGCGAATATTCCATAACCTTGTATAATCTGGGGGGAAAACTGGTGCGTATACTGGAAGGCTATTCTATTGTTGAAGAAAAACATGCCATAGATCTGGAGGCTTCACAAATTCCTCTGGGACTTTATATTCTCCGACTGCAAACCGACAAAGGCAGTAAAAGCTTAAAAATTATCCGCAACTGAAAAATTACCTTGATAGATCATAAAACATTAAACGGTTTTACGAGTTTTTTAACTTACTACCATAGCGTTTTATTATAATTATTTCCTTCAGGCTACCGTGTTTAGAATAATCACTATACGGTAGGGTTTGAAGGCTAAAAAGTACCACCCGCCCTTTCTCATCTCCTTCCGATCCAGCGTATTTATCAGTTCCCCTGCAAACCTGTTAGCTTCTAGTACTGGCTGGTTTTACCAATTGCTGCAAATGATCCGGAACCTGCAAGAATTTTATTTTTTACGGCCTTGAGAAAGTTTATAATCAGCGCAATTCTGGGCGTAATGTTGGTGGCAAAAGTTACGGCTCAAATTGCCTCCACATCCCCCGTGGCATTACATTCCATTTCTGACTTTTACGGCGATAAACCCGGTACCACATCTCCTGACATGGTTTCAGCCACCGGGCAAAGATCTGTTCCTGATTCGGTAATGTTGGTTTCTACGGTAGATAAAACGGCCCAGGAGGCACATTCGGCAGTTTTAAGCTGGCACGCGTTTCCGGATGCGACTTCGTACCAACTACAGGTAGCAACGGTTTCAGATTTTCAGGGCATGGTGGCCGATATAAGCAATATTACAGCGCTTTCCTATACGGTTTCCGGATTAACTCACAACACGCAATATTTCTGGCGCGTGAAAGCTTTTATTGCTTCCGGAGAAAGCAACTGGTCTGCCGCCAGAAGTTTCTCCATTGGTTCACCACCGTCCTCTCCTGCAACAGGACTTCAGGGAACTACCGGCGAAGCAATAGCTTATCATGCAGCTTCCAATACTTCCGAAGCAAGCCGTCAGCCCGATTTACCGGTTTCCAGGCCTGCCAACGCCATTAAACCAACTCCGGCAATTGCAGCAGCTTCGAAGAGCCGTAAAAATGCTGCTTCATCCAGATATCCTGCTCCAGTTTCTAATATAAATTTCATTATTCCGGCGCAAGGCGATTATACCCTTACGTTACACGACTTGTCCGGCAAACCGGTGTGCGTTCTAAAACAAGGCTACGCCAATTCCCGCGAGAGCCTTACAGTAGACCTGAAAGAATATAATTTACCCGACGGTATGTATATGGTAAAGTTATTTGCCAGTAAAAGCAGCCAGCAATATTTAAGGGTTAAAGTCGGCGATTAAACAATCCTGAAAAAAACCGGCAATACCCTGACCTTGATATTTTTCGCAATAAGCAGCCCTTCCCTTCCGCTTCCGATCATTAAAAAGTACCCGATTAGTTTTTTGGTTTGAAACCCTAGCGTTTTTCATTCCACAGCTTCCCCAGGTTTCCTGCATCAGGTTGGGGCAAGTACTGTTCACCTGAAAACGCTAAGCTTTTGAGCTAAAAAAGTCGGGCTAGAAGCTTATGATCTTGAATCCACCATTGTACCCTTTGATATTTTATAATAAAAAAACAAACAGGCGCTCCCGTTTACGGATTACGCTTTAACAGCCCTGTTACAGATAGCCTAATTTCTGAATCTAAATCTATCTTCCATGAAAAAAATTATACTTCTACTGGCGCTGTCATTATTTTTTGCCCAGGATACGTTCGCTCAATTCTCTTCCGTAAAGCCGTTAAAGTCTTTTTCTTTAAGCACCAATACCCGGGAAAAACCTCAGTCCAAGGTCTGGATGCACGATGGCAAGCATTTTTCCGTATTGGCGAACAGCAGTGGTACCCACGTTTTCCGCCTGGATGGAGACTCTATCTGGACTAAAACATTTACCCTCACATCAAACTCTTCAAGCCATGCAGACTGCAAAGTTGTAGGAAATGTGGTGCACGTTTTTCTTTTCCGGGGCAATAGTTCAGAACTGATTTCCATCGAATATGTGGCATCCAACAGCACTTACAAACTCTGGGCTACCAGAACCTCTACAGTAGGTATATCAACCGATTCTGATGCTGAAACGGCTACAATTGATATAGACGCTACCGGCCGGATGTGGGTGGCCTACGATACAGATAACTCCATTAAGGTGCGCTGGAGCAATTCGCCTTACTCCACGTGGAGCGCGCCCGTAGTGGTTGCCTCCGGGATTCTTCCGGACGACATCGGGGCCGTGATCGCTTTTCCGATGTTCAATAAAATCGGCGTTTTCTGGTCGAACCAGGATACGCAGCGTTTCGGATTTAAAATGCACTCCGATACCGCCCCCGACTCGATCTGGTCTGCAGATGAAGTACCCGCTTCCCAATCAGCCCTGAATGTAGGCAACGGTTTTTCCGACGATCACATGAATTTCAAGGTTGGCTCCAATGGTACACTCTACTGCGCGGTTAAAACCAGTTACGACAAGGCGGGCTACACCAAAATTTCACTGCTGGTGCGCCGCCCTAACGGCACCTGGGATAATATTTATAAAGTTTCTGAGATCGGCACCCGCGGAATTGTTCTGGTAAACGAATTAGTAGGAAAAATAAGGGTTATCTATACCGAAGACGAAGCCGACGGCGATATCTTCTATAGAGAATCATCGCTTTCTTCGATCTCATTTGGCTCTCAGCGAACCCTGATAGCCGGGAAATACAATAACCCAACCAGCATAAAAGGCAACCACACGTTTGAAGTAGCCATTATTGCTTCCACTTCTTCACAGGCCGTAAGCGTGCTCGCCACCGATGATCCGCCCGTTCCGGAAGCACCAACCCTGAACCTTCCCGCAAACGGCGCCGGCAGTTTTCCGGTTGCCTCAAGCTTAAGCTGGAATGCCCCCTTATTTGCAAAAACCTACCAGGTACAGGTAGCCACCAGTTCCACTTTCCAGAACCTTATTTACGATGGAACCAACATTACAAACACTTCCACTACCGTTCCGGGTTTAAACTGGAGCACGCAGTATTACTGGCGGGTCAGGGCTGCAAATCAATCGGGGGCAAGTCCCTGGTCGGTGGTAAGAAATTTCACTACCGAACCGATTCCCTTGCCAGGTACGCCCGGACTGGTATCTCCGGTTAACAGCGCAACTCAGGTAAGTAATCCGCCGGTTTTTACCTGGAATGCAGCAAACTATGCTACCACTTACCAGTTGCAGATTGCCACTTCATCCGGCTTTCAGACCATTGTTTCCGATGTAAATAATATTGCAAATCTCACACTTACAGCTCCCATTCTGAACTGGAGCACCCAGTATTACTGGCGGGTCAGAGCTGTAAATGCCTCGGGCAATGGAAGCTGGTCTTCCGTCAGAAATTTTACTACGCGGCCCATACCCTTGCCAGAACCACCGGCACTTGCTAGCCCGGCCAAAGGCACTACCAACGTAGTCCTCCCGGCTGTACTCACCTGGAATGCGGGCAATTATGCCACAACCTATCAATTACAACTAGCCAATTCCCACGAATTCTTAACGATTGTTTCCGACATAAATAACATAAGTGCGCTCACCAGAACGGTTTCCGGGTTAGACTGGAGCACTGAATATTTCTGGCGCGTAAGATCCATTAATACCTCGGGAACCAGCGCCTGGTCAGACACGAGTCGATTCATATCTGAAGCTATTCCAGTACCAGTTGCGCCAACATTGGTTTCGCCGGCAAGCAGCGCTATCAACATTCCTATAAGCACTACCTTAAGCTGGAATGCTGTAACGTATGCCCAATCCTACCAGATGCAGTTGTCTACTTCGCCAGATTTTCTGGCAATTGTTCAGGACAACAGTCAAATCAGCACTACTAATACCAACGTTTCAGGTTTAAATTACAGCACCCAATACTACTGGCGGATCAGGGCTTCCAATACTTCCGGCGCGAGCAGCTGGTCGGCGGTCAGAAGTTTTACCACGGTGCCTCCCATACCAGCAGCCCCCGTTTTAGCTGCCCCGGCCGATATGGCAACCGGAATTGCCATTGCGCCAACCTTAAGCTGGAATGCTACTGCCCATGCCGCTACCTACCAGATGCAACTGTCCACAACTCCGGACTTTCTTACAACGGTTTCTAACGTAAGCAACCTTACAACTTTAAACACTTCTGTTTCAGGCCTGGCCTTCAGCACCCAATACTTCTGGCGCGTGAGAGCCACCAATATTACGGGTACCAGTCCCTGGTCTGTAGTGCGGAGCTTTACTACCATACCCATACCTATACCTGCAGCCCCGGCCCTATCTTCGCCATCTAATGGTGCAACGGGGGTTGCTTTTTCACCAACCCTGAGCTGGAACGCGGTAACCTACGCCGAAACTTACCAAATGCAGCTTTCGGCTACTTCAGACTTTTTAAGCCCGGTTGCCGATGTAAGCAATTTAACTACGTTAAATACCATGGTATCTGCGCTGGCATACAGTACCCAATATTTCTGGCGCGTAAGAGCAAGCAATACTTCCGGAGCCGGAAGCTGGTCTGCCGTGAGAAGTTTTACCACGGTACCGCCCCCGCCTGTTCCCGGCGTCCCGTCTTTGAGTTCGCCATCTAGTGGCGCAACTTCCATTGCCATTGCCAGAAATTTTTCCTGGAACGCTTCCTCAAATGCTTATTACTACCAGTTGCAGTTGGCCACTACCTCAGATTTTCAGGCTTTATTTAAAGATACCAGTAATATTACCACCCTATCCGTACCAATTTCCGGAATGGCCTACAGTACCAAATATTACTGGCGGGTAAGAGCTATCAATACGACCGGGGCAAGCAACTGGTCTTCGGTAAGAAGTTTCACCACAGTACCAGTTCCAATTCCGGCTGCGCCTACTCTGAACCTGCCGGCTACAGCGGCCACCGGTATTGCCTTGCCTGCAGCGCTTAGCTGGAACGCAGTTTTGAACGCGGCCACTTACCGCGTACAGGTTGCGACCAGCTCCGGCTTTGGAACTATTGTTTCTGATGTGAGCAATATCACTACGCTGAACAGCGCGGTTTCAGGCCTGAATTATAGCACGCAATATTTCTGGCGCGTAAGAGCCGTAAATAGTTCCGGCAGCAGCAGCTGGTCTTCCTCCCGAAGCTTTACTACCATGCCAATTCCTATGCCGGTTGCTCCGGTTTTAGTTGCGCCTGCCTCGTCTGCAACGGGAATTTCTAATCCGCCAACTTTAAGCTGGAATACCGGTGATTATGCAGAATCATACCAGTTACAGGTTGCTACCGCTGCAGACTTCCTTACCCCGGTTTCCGATATTGCCAATATTACTACGCTGTCCAGTTCAGTTTCCGGCCTGAATTGGGTAACCCAATATTATTGGCGGGTAAGATCGGTAAATGCTTCCGGAGTAAGTAGCTGGTCGGAGGTGCGTAGTTTTACCACCATGCCTATACCAATTCCAGTAGCGCCGGCGCTTTCTTCGCCATCTAATGGCGCAACGGGAGTTGCCTATTCACCAACCCTGAGCTGGAACGCGGTAACCTATGCGGAAACCTATCAGGTGCAGTTAGCCACTACTTCAGATTTTATAAGCCCGGTATACGATATCAGTAATTTAACCACTTTGAATACCGTAATTACGGCCCTGGCTTACAGTACCCAATATTTCTGGCGGGTAAGAGCATTGAATACTTCAGGAGCCGGAAGCTGGTCTGTCCTGCGAAGCTTTACCACCGTGCCGCCGCCACCATTGCCTGGTACGCCATCCCTGTCTTCGCCTTCCAGTGGGGCTACTGGTGTGGCTGTGGCCCGAAACTTTAGTTGGAATTCAGCTTCTAATGCTTATTATTATCAGCTCCAGTTTTCTACGGTTTCTAGCTTCGCAAGTATCTTTAAAGATACCAGCAATATTACCACGCGATCTGTTCCTATATCTGGTTTGGCCTACAGTACCAAATATTACTGGCGGGTGAGAGCCATCAATACAACCGGGATTGGCAGCTGGTCATCGGTACGGAGCTTTACAACAGAATCAGTTCCGGCTCCGGCGGCGCCAGTGCAGAACTTACCGGCCAACGCTGCCACCACTATTACCCTGCCGGTTGCTTTAAGCTGGAATGCGGTTTTAAACGCTGCTACTTACCGCGTGCAGGTAGCTACAAGCTCGGGTTTCGGAACCATTGTAGCGGATGTGAGCAATATTACTGCGCTTAATACCACCGTTAACGGCCTGAATTTCAGTACCCAGTACTTCTGGCGCGTAAGAGCGATCAATGCTGCAGGAACAAGTAGCTGGTCAACGATACGGAGTTTTACTACCCAAGCAATTGCTTTACCTGGTCAGGCAACGCTGGCTTCTCCAGCTAATAATGCTTCTGCCGTAATGACCCCGGTGAGCCTTAACTGGAACGCGGGTCCTTATGGAGAATCCTACCATGTTCAGGTATCGGCGGCTGCCAATTTCCTTACACCGGCTTTTGATGTGAACAACATTACTTCTCTGAATACTACGGTAGCTGGTCTGGCTTACAATACCCTGTATTACTGGCGGGTGAGAACCAATAATGCTTCGGGCGTTAGCGCCTGGTCTGCAACCTGGAGTTTCACTACTGGTTCTCAGCCGGCAACGCTCGTGGGGCATTGGGAAATGGAAGAAACCAGTGGTGCTACGCTGAATGATGCGTCTTCCTTTAATAACCATGGCACCACGGTGAATAACCCAACGAAGGTAGCCGGGGTTATTGGACAGGCATTACAATTAAACGGTACCAGTCAATATGCAACCGTCTCTTCCAGCGCCTCGCTGAATGTAAGCAATGCGGTAACCTTAGCGGCCTGGGTAAAACCGGAGCAAACGGGTTCTGCGCAGGTAATTATTAAAAAAGGAGTAACAGGAAGTGCCGACGGGTATGAGCTTTCGCTTACCAGTACCAGCAAGATCATGTTCCGTTATAATCAGGTTTCGGCGGGAGATACTTATCGTTTACTTGCTACCACCCTGCACCCAAGCAATGGCAATACCTGGATGCATATTGCTGCCACCTTCGACGGTGTTTCTATGAAAATTTATGTAGATGGAAATTTAGACAAAACGCTTACTTTAAGTTCGCCTCCGGCAATTGGCAGCAATAACCTGCCGTTGTCCATTGGGGCTCAAAGCACCGGAACCAACCGGTTTAAAGGCGCCATAGACGAGCCGAGGGTGTACAATGTTGCTTTAAGTGCCGCCGATATCAATGCTCTGGCAACCATGCCGACCTTCAGACCGGTACCAAACACTCCTGCGCTGGTTGGCCCTGCCGACAATGTAAGTAATATCAGCCTTCCGGTAACGCTAAGCTGGAGCGCGGTAACCAATGCGGTATCTTATCAGGTGCAAGTGGCCCCAGCTCCAGATTTTGCCTCGCCCGCAGCAGATATCAGCAACATTACTGAGCTTAACGTTTCTGTTTCCGGCCTGAACTACAGTACCCCGTATTACTGGCGGGTCAGAGCCGTTAATTCTTCGGGAGAAAGCGGCTGGTCTTCTGCGCGAACATTTACCACCGAAGCTGTTGCTTTGCCTGGACCTCCAACCTTAGATGCCCCGGTTAATAATGCTACCGCAGTGGCAATTCCGGCCCTTTTAAGCTGGACTGCCGGAACCTATGCTACAACCTACCAGGTACAGGTTGCCACAACGTCAGCTTTTCTGAACCTGGTTTCGAATGAAACTAATATCACCACGCTTTCTACTGCTGTTGCCGGCCTGGCTTATAATACAGTGTACTACTGGCGCGTAAGAACCGTTAATGCTGCCGGAACAAGCAGCTGGACAACTCCGCGCAGCTTTACTACCAAATCGCAGTCAACAACCCTGGTAGGTTTCTGGCAAATGGAAGAAACGACCGGTACCACCTTATTCGATGCCTCGGCGAACGCAAATAACGCTACCACGGTAGGAAACCCGGCGAAGGTAGCCGGCGTGGCCGGGCAGGCATTGCAATTGAACGGTTCCAGTCAATATGCCACCGTGCCTTCCAGCGCATCGCTTAATATAAGCAATGCGATTACCTTAGCGGCCTGGATTAAACCGGAGCAAACAGGCTCGGCGCAGGTAATTATGAAAAAAGGTTTAACCGGCGATGCTGATGGTTATGAACTTTCGCTTACCAGTACCCGCAAAATCTTATTCAGGTACAACCAGGTTTCCGGCGGAAGTGATTACAAGGCCCAGTCTGCAATACTTCACCCTACCGACGGCGCTACCTGGATGCATATTGCCGCGACTTTCGACGGCACTACCATAAAAATTTATGTAAACGGCGTACTCGATAGAACCGAAACCCTTAGTTCACCACCAGCTATAGCCAGCAACAACCTGCCACTGGCCATTGGCGGACAAAGCATTGGAAATAACCTGTTCAAAGGTGCTATTGATAATCCGAAGATTTACAACGTGGCTTTAAGCAGCTCCGATATCAGCAGTCTGGCCAGTATTTCATCGGCCCGTATGGCCTCAGGAAGCCAGGAAAGTACCATAGAAAACCTGGTGGCCAGTCCAAATCCTTTTATGAATGCTACCAGCATCCATTTCACAGTTCCGGAAAGCGGAGCGTATTCGGTTACTTTATACAACATGGCAGGCCACCCTATAAAAGTGTTGCAAAAAGGGTATGCTAAAGCCGGAGAAAACCTTTCTATGGACCTGGATGGCTCAAAATTAACCCGCGGCCTGTATCTGGTTCGTCTGCAAAACAATAAAAAAAGCGAAACCTTAAAACTGGTGCACGACGTGTGCTATTGATCTGATAAAAAAAACTGCATTACCCTTAGTAAAACGGTATGTTCAGACATCTTGAAACTGTGGTTAGAAGAAAAGATTTATAGTCTGAACATCCATTAAAAAGGCCTCTGAGTTTCAGAGGCCTTTTTTTCAATTCGATTGCTTTTGAAAGCAAAGTTTACCTGGCAGAATAAAACATTCCTTCAGAAATTCGAAATCGGGAAAAACAAAAAAGCACTTCCGAAATATTCGAAAGTGCTTTTCTTTTTGAGCCCCTAAGCAGTGAATTATCGAACTTTTTAAATCAGGATATAATTAGTTTGGCTAATTTTTTTGAGCTAACTATTTAGTTCGATTCCCCTATGGACTACTGAAAAGGCCTTTATCGCAAGATGAAGACCTTTTTTATTTACTTTCGGACACTATTCGGACACCAATCCATTAATTCCATTTCTGTGGGTATTTCCACCTACCCACTTTAAGCTTTCGCTTCAAATCTAACTCATCTTCAGAAAATCTTCGATTAAAAAGATATTCCGGAAAAGTTTAAAACCTATTGGGAAGTCGAAAGGAAAGACGCTTTGATTAGGTTAAGCCAAGAAGAAAATCTAGATGTAATAAAACTTGAGGAGGTGATCGGAAACTATCTCTTTACCGAAAAAAAACCAATGCGCGACGAGGTAATAGGAATGATAAACGACAGGCCCACTCTTAAGGAAAGAGGAACAGTAGCAGAAAGAATTACGAGCAGGATCTTATCTTTTGTGGAGACATTCATCAATGGAATCACAAACTAAATTTGTAAAAATAATATTAAAAGCTAAAATTTATAAGTAACGCCTAATTTTATTTTAATTAAAGCAGTTTTGCAACTTTTACCATAATATAATCAATACCTTGAACGGCAGCTACGCCAGTTTCTCTACTTCTAATCTGGCAAAGCCAAATTCCTCCGTTATTTTCCCCAGGATCTAAACACCCATCCCTTTTAAAAGGATAATTTTTTAGCGAAGGTGAAAATGCACGGTGTCGAAGAACTTACTTTCGGCGTCTAAAAAGGCATCGAACAGCATAATCACCCCTCTTCTTAAACGCATCTTTTCTTGTAACTAAAATATTCCCTCCATTTATACTATTTAACTCATGTTTTGTCCACTTTTTAAGCCCAGTCCCACTCAGTAAAATAAAATGGTTTCAATAGTTTGAAGGTAGTTGAATAACACAGAAATCAATAAAAACTCAACATTTATAAAACTCTACCATACAATCAATTTCTCAGATAGTTAACCATGTCCCTTTGCAAGTCCCATTTTTATTACTTAGTTGATCAATTTCTTAGAGTTAGCCATATTCTCATTAGTTAAAAGTAGGTTCATTATTTTAACTTTAGAAACGGCTATTTTTATGCTAACAACAGCCAAAGTCTTGCTCTATATTGCTCGTTATCTAATACTTTATTATTATAAATTAAACCTATTAACTTACAAAATACTACTATCCACCATGGTTTTTATTACGTTCACTCAAAAAAACATAAAACACACCATTTTATAAAATCAAAACTTTATTTTTAGGAAATAACACACTGCTCTAATTATCTCTTTGCAAATCATTGTGCCTACCTAGGCAATTTTAAGATAATGTCGCTTGACTTAAGTGACAAAATAGTTTATAGCTCATATGTAATTAACTAATTAAATATGGGTAGAAATATTATTGGCTACAATCTTAAAAAATTCATTAGCAATGAGAAAACCTTATGCTTCCTTTTCAATGCTACATAATAGCATTCTTCGCAAAATAACAGCGTTATTTTTGATTTTTTCTATCCAACTATCTGTTAATCCGCCAATAACATTTGGTAGTTCTGGGCCTAAACAACCTGAGTATTTAGGATACGAATCAGAGGCCAGCCCTGAAATGATAAACCCTTTAACAGGTGACTTTACGTACAACATCCCTTTATTACATGTTCCTGGACCTGAAGGTGGCTTTTCCCTACCTTTAACCTATAGAGCTGGCGTTAAGCTTGAAGACGAAGCATCGTGGGTAGGTCTGGGATGGTCTTTAAACCCAGGTGCAATCGTTCGAACTGTAAATAACTATCCTGATGATGCATGGGGTGAAATCTCAACTTATCGCTCAGTTAATAATGATAGCAATATTAATTGGTCTGGCAAAATACCATCCATTCAAGACCAGGCAATTAAAGCTGAAACAAGTTTTCGTGGGACAATGCAACAAATTGCTGATGGCGTGGCTCGGCAATTTGTCTTAGGCTTATTAGCTAATCCAATGCTTCTATTAGTGGCTAGTATTTATGAATATATTGATAGTAATCTAAATCAGAATGAAAATCCATCTGAGCCAACATTTGATTTTGAAAAAAAAGATGCGATGTATGGACCATTATATTTTGGATTTCAATATGAATGGCAAGATAATAATGGAATTCCTTATAATTATGGCCCCAATTATTATAATCCAGTTTCTGGCACTTATAAAGCACCAGTTTTTAAAAATCTTTCTACATATACTCCCGGCAATTTAGAAACTGATCAGTTTCAAGCGATTGCCTCAGATGTACATAGGCATGTTTTCCCTCCTGTCTCTTCGCAACATGATGTCGCAGGCCAAGAATCCTTTATAAATAGTGCAAAAGAACCTATAAGTATTGCTTACGATAATTACCAAGTAATGGGGCTAGGTGTTTCAGGCCAAATAAAACCATATCGTCTTGAAACCGGATCGGTTTGTCCACCCAGTTACTTAACTTATCGTTATCCTATCCAAAATAATTACGCTCTCCATTATAAATATAATGTCATTCCATTCTTGAGCGATTACAAGGTTGGCTTCCGTTACGAAAATTATCCAACTAATAATTATACACATCATACTTTCAATACGAATCAAACTGGAGCTACCGGCAATAGCACAACTATTTCTTTAACAGATAGCAAGCTTTACAACCAATCAAGCAGAACTGAAACTAGCCGAAAGGGTTTAATAATAAACCAAGTAACAAACGGTTACAAGAGAAGCTTGATACAAGGAAAACATGTTGAATGGTATGCTAATTCAGAACTGCAAAATCCCCCTTCCGGGTTTATTGAATGCCCTGAGTCAAGTAATGGGAATCAAGTAGCAGGGCCGAATCAGAATATGCGGGCTAATAATCCCAAAAGAATTGGAGCTTTTTCTGTTACAGCAGAAAATGGCACTACCTACCACTACTCTCTTCCCGTTTATAGTTTTGGCAGTAAAACGGTTCGTCAGCACTCCAATAATCCTTACCCAGCACAGCTTACTACGTTTAATTATAATGAAACTCCAAATTCAAATAGCTTTGCTCAAGCATGGCTATTAACTGCTATTACTGGTCCGGACTATGTGGATAAAGGCCAGCTGGGCAAAATAGATAAAGAGGATTTAGGATATTGGGTAAAAATGGAATATGGTCGCTACAACGATTATTTCGACTGGCGCAAACCCTACATGTACCCTGAGCCAACTCCGATGCTAACCGGATATCGAGATTTTGACAATAGTGCAATTTATTCTTATTCTCAAGGTACAAGAGAAGGATATTACCTTAATGCCATAAAGACAAGGACCCATACAGCACTCTTTATAAAAGAAGAAAGATCAGACGCATTGGCTAACTCTTTTTCGAGCCTATTATCTTTAAAACTCTCTGAAATCATATTGCTAAAAAACGAAAATTTAGATAAGCTAACTAACGGTTTAGATGGTAATACACCATCATTTGGCTTGAATACAAATAATAATGCTAGTAATTCTACTTCAACATCCCCTCGCAGAGCTGCTGCCGTTTATGACATGAAAGATATTAACGCCGTGCCAGCAATTCAAAATTATATCTATAGCAATATGGTTAGACGGATTGTATTTTCTTATGACTATTCCCTCTGTCCAGGGAATCCGAACTCTGCAAGTGGTAAATTTGCTGGTAATAAATTAACCCTAAAAAATGTAAAAACGTACCTCGCAGGCAATATACTAGAGAATGCTGGATATAAGTTTGACTATGGAGACAATAATCCTATTTATAATTTAGATAAGTACGATGCATTTGGATATTATAAATCAAATGGTGGCTGGTCTGATGAAATGAAAAAGCCTTCATCCACCTATTGGCAAGCAGATCAAGATGGCGCCGCGTGGTCCATTAAGCATATTGTAAATCCATTGGGCTCTTCTATTACAGTACACTATGAACGAGACACATATAGTCGTATTTCAGAAATTTTTTTGACCTCTGATAAACCTGGTGATGGTATTCGGGTCAAGAGAATAGATTTATCGGATGGCAATACTCAATATAGCACTCGTTACTTCTATACCGAAGGACCTGGGTATGGCAGAAGCACAGGTGTAGTAACAAAGGAACCAAGTTCATATAAAAACACTGGCACTCCTAATTTTAATGCATTTGATTATCCTGCTACACCTGTTCTTTATAGCAAAGTAACAGCTCTTACTGGCCCATTCATAAACGACATCAATAATTTTGATGCGAAAACAGAGTATTACTTTTATACTCCTGAAAGCACAATGCTTTCTGTTCTACGAAATACCTCAACGGATAATACCGGCGCAGGAGGAAAATTAACGAATGTGCTGAATACTATAACTGTAAACACAGGACTTATTGGGCAGCCCAAAGCAATTTATAAATATAATAAACATGGCGAACTGGAGGTGAAGAGCATTTATAATTATTCAACAACTATACCACGTAATACTAATAATAATCTAGATCAAGGAAAATTTACCGAGAGTACTATCGCAGCCGAATATTTCCAAAATGAGCATGTTTTTACTAGAACTATTAAAACTTTTATTCCCACAGTTCTTACTTCAATTACAATAACGCACAATAATATTACTTCAACTAATACAAACGAAGTATGGGATTTCTTTACTTCCAAAGTCTTAGAAACATCATCAACAAGTTCAACGGGGATTATATACTGGAATAAGAAGAATCCAGCATATGAAGTAATTAGTTCAGGGCAAAATAAAAAATATCCTGAAATGGGGTTAAAAGGAGAAAATAGTACTTATAAAAACATGTTAGTCCAAGAAGCAGCGAATTATACATTTAAAAAATCTGCTTCTGGCTCAATGATACCGCTTCATGCACAAATACAATCCTGGAAAAAAGATTGGAATAGTTATAGAGAATTTAATTCAGTTACCTGGAAGTATGAAGATAGTAATAACGGTCCCCAAGTCTGGCGATCTCATCAAACTTTTGATTGGAATGCAAATCCGTTAAATTCTGATGGTACGATTAGCAATTTTATTGATTTCAACTGGAGCCAGCAGGATCTGATTACCCAAAATCCTAATTGGGTAATCAATAATGAGGTCACCCGTTATGATAATTATTCAAAAGTTTTGGAAATAAAGGATATCAATAACAGTTATCACTCCATCAAGAATGACCAAGCAAATAACTTAAGTATTGCTAGTATAAACAATGCAAAATATACTGAAACAGCGTATTCAGGTGCTGAAGATGGCGCCTTAAATCAATTAGCACCTTATAATTACGTCTTTGGGGGAGAAATAAAATCCGGAGGCTTAATTACTGATGGCAATGCCCATTCAGGGAAATACAGCATAAGAATTGGCCAAGGAGAACCAGGATTTACATACCAAGCAACTATTGGCTCGGAAATCAGGCCACAAAAATATCGTGCTGCTGTATGGACTCTAAATAATGCTGGTTCTGCAATTAGATTGGTTGCCAAAGCTTGCAATGGTTCTACCTGCACAGAAATTCAATCAATTAATTCTGGACATACTAACAATATTGAAGCTGGAGGCTGGAAACTTTTAAATCTGGTGTTTGAAGTTACTCCAGCCCAAGCTGGACAAACATTAGTAGTAACATGTGAAAACTCAGCTCCTACTTATCTCTTCATAGATGATTTCCGGTTTCATCCCATAGATGCTCCCTTAGTTGCTACAAATTATGACCCTATTACCTGGCAGCCGACATATACTCTAAACAATGATAATCTATTTACCCAAATTGAATACAATATCAAATATAAGCCAAGATATATTTATAAAGAAGTAGCAAATTCAGGAAAGATTAAAGCAAAGGAATTTGAGTATAATGATGCGCCTCATAAGGTTTACTATAATACCCCTATAACTGGATCTTTCTCAAAAAAATGTCCTCCATCTTCAACCCCTTCACCTTCTTCTACTACTTATACATTACCTGCTGGTCGCGTTTCATCTGAATTCTCCCAGCAAGATGCTCAAGATAAAGCTCAACCTTTATTGACCCAAGAAGGACAGTCATACGCGAATAATACAGGTAGCTGCAATTGTAAACCTAATGGTACAGTCTTGTATTATGAATGCGAAACTCATCATTCAGGTGTTTGCAAAAGATATGCTATAAAAGTGGTCAATAATCCAACCACAGGCTATTGTGGTACGATTCGAGAAGAAGTACCTGCTCTACAAACACAAGGGCCGTGTGATCCCAATGTACCGTGTGATATCGGACTTGAATAATACTTTTTTACATGAAAGAATACAAATTTTCTGTTGTTAAGGATACCATTTTTATTATTCTCTATTCTGGAATATTTTAAAGTATTGTTTTATGAAAAAACTATTAGTGCTAATTATATCGTTTTTTTCAACAATAACTGTCGGCTTTTGTCAGGCTTACGAAGGAACCGTTCCTGATATAGACGAATATAATGCCCTAGTGGAGTTATATAATTCAACAGAGGGGCCAAATTGGAACAATAATAACAATTGGTTAAATGGTACATCTAATACTGATTTTAGTAGTTGGCATGGGTTAACAGTTGACAATGGTGATGTTATTTTCATTGATTTATCAAGCAATAATCTCAATGGCTATTTACCTGACGGTTTACAGAAGCTCCAAAAATTACAATTTCTAATATTAAAGGAAAATAATGTCACTGGAAAGATTCCAGAGTGGATAAAAGAATTTAGAGATCTTAAGAATTTGAATTTAGCGAGCAATACTTTTGATGGCGATATTCCGGAGCAGGTTGGATATTTAGAAAATCTAACTAACCTTAATTTAGGGAATAACAAACTCACTGGTACAATTCCATCTAAAGTAGGTGATTTAGGCGCTTTAGAATTTTTAAATTTAGCTGATAATAGTTTAGAGGGTGAAATTCCGAAAGAAATTGGAAATCTAACATTTCTTCAAGACTTAAATTTATCTGGAAATTCTCTTGTTGGTAAAATTCCCTATCAACTCTTCAATTTAACTAAACTTAAGTATTTTCTTATTAATAATAATCAATTAACTGGCCCTATACCCTCATCTATTTCTAATTTAACTAATCTAATTAATATTAATTTTTCTAATAATCGCTTAAGCGGCATAATACCAACTACAATAGGGAACATACAAACACTAATGTATATAGACCTTGCAGGGAATTACTTCTCTGGTGAGCTACCAATTTCGATTCAACAACTCACTCAGTTAAATTTGCTTGCAATTAATAATAATCAGCTTTCAGCTCTTCCTCACTTAAATAACCTATCAAATAAAAGCTCTATTACTTTACACTTAGGAGGAAATAAAATTGATTTATATGACATAGACCCATATTTTATAAGCCAATCAGCCACTAATTTTGGTGTATTTACATATTCCCCTCAAGATCCTATAGTAAGAACAGAAGTACAAACCTTTACACCTGGGTTATCGGCTAGACTCGAAGTTACTCAGGGGAACAGTAAATTTAATTATCAATGGCAACGGCAAGTAAATAATGCATGGGTAGACATTCCTGGACAAACTTCATACTCTTATCTCATTAATGTTACTTCGTCTAATGACCAAGGCTTATATCGTTGCATGATTTCACATGATTGGGCAACACAGGTAACACATGCAAGTAAAGAGATTTATTTAAAAATTAGACAAAATTCTGTTATTCCTTATGCCCCATATAATCCTTCAGATAATCTAGAAATTTCATGGGTAATGGAAACTACTTTTGATGCAAACGGGAATGAAATAAGCAAAACGAAAGAATTCTCTGATGGCTTTGGGAGACCTATTCAAACCCAATTTAAGGATTTCACGAATGAGCATATCTTAGCAACCCAAACAATTTATGATTCCAGAGGCCGCACTGCAATAACTACTTTGCCAGCACCTATTAATAATGAAGCATTTAATTATAGACCTAATTTTGTAACAGACCTGGCTGGAGGCATATACAACCCAAGTAGCTTTGAAGACTCCAAAGAAACTATGCCTGACCCACTCGGTTCCTCAGCAATAGGAACTTTGGGCTGGTATTATAGCTCAAACAATACATTTGAGCTTTCTACTCCTCAAACTAGCTTTCCGTATTCAAGAACTGCTTACTATGATGGGCCACTTGGCGGTGTAAAAAGTAACACTTTACCAGGAGATTCACATAGGATGGGTTTAGGAAAGGAATTAAAAACGCGGGAAATGCCTATTTTAAGTGAAATGGATCATTATGTAGCGCTACGTTCTCATTTTATTACAAATTCAACTATTCCAAATAATACCCTTTTTTCTAAAGGCACCAAAGTAATTACGATTGATGCCTTAGGTAAAGAAACTATTAGCTTCAAAGACGGGAATGGTAACACTATTGCAACTTGTATTTCTGAATATCTGCCAAATCCATTAAATGTTAGTTTCAATTTAAGTAAACAAGTTGGCTCTTCCTATCCTGAATTTATGGATATACATGTTGCAACTGGCAATTCCCCTTTAATTTCAATTACGGTAACTGGGGTAACGAGTGGTAGCATTAAGTATATAAATGTGATTACTGGCGCTACAGGTACTTCGGCTGTTTCTTCTGGTGGATCTATAAGTTTTTCGTTAGTCCCAGGCTTCTATCGACTAACATCTTTAACTGGCACCCAATCAGTTACTTATCCATTATATTATAGTCAATTCAGTTACAATTATTATGATGATGCTGGAAGACTTGTGGCTTCAGTTGATCCCAAAGGAGTTAATAGAGGCTCTATTGGTTATCCAAATTTTGTTAAATTATATAAATACGGCGCTACTGGTAATCTTTTACAAACTAATAGCAATGATGAAGGTGTTACAGAATTTGTGTATAGAAAAGACGGTAAGCTAAAGTTTTCACAAAGTGCGCAACAAAAATTAGAGAATACTTTTTCTTTTATTAATTATGATAAAGCCGGTAGAATAATAGAAACCGGAAAATATACAACCCTTTTAGTTTTACCACCTTCCCAAACCACATTATTTGAAAGTCAATTAACGACCTCCGTTCCTTCGATCAATAGCGTGTTAGACCCATATCTACTTGAGTTTACTGATTTAGGAGGAGCATTAAATCAGACACATTGTAGCCAAATAACCAGAACGTGGTATGATTTACCTTTCACTGATTCAGAATTGGGAACGCGTACACAACGATTTCTAATTGGCAGGGTATCTAAAACGCAAAATGAAAACGCGACTACCTGGTATAGTTATGATGATCAGGGACGATTAGAGTGGATGATTACTAAAACTGGGCTTGGCACTAAAACATTTGATTATACCTACGATTTTAATGGAAACTTATTACAAGCGGTTTACCAAAAAAATGTTGTGGGGGAGCAATTTTATCATAAGTATACTTATGATGCAGACCGCAGATTAAGCATGGTTCAAACGAGCGGTGATAATACTTATTGGAGAAAACAAGCAACTTATACCTATTACCTGCACGGCCCGCTTAAAAGAGTGGAACTAGGATTTTCATTACAAGGAATTGATTATACCTATACCATTCAGGGTTGGCTTAAATCAATAAATAATGCTGATCCTACCCAAGACCCAGGTAATGATGGCACTAATGGAATAAGGCCGGATCTGTTTGGCATGACCTTGGAATATTTTAGTGGTGATTATACTGCTTCGAGTTATCAGGCGAACAATGTAGCTGCCGGAGGCAATAGGTTTGATGGCTTAATTAGCGCTTCATATTGGCATACTTTAGGGCAACGTCCTATTGGGTATGCTTATACTTACGATAAAAAGAACCAGTTCGAGAATGCCTCTTTTGGAAGTTTAACAGGCAGTATTACTAACAGGCAGTTTACCCCAGATCCGGTTGATGCATTTAAAGAGAAGCCAGAGTATGATTTGAATGGGAATTTAACTTTAATGAAGCGAACTGATAAATTTGGGACTATCAATGCGGGGTTTAATTACGAGTACAGGGCAAATACGAATAGACTAAGCAGTATTTATCAAAACAATGCTCAGATAATGAGTTTTGGCTACGATGCAGAAGGAAAAACGATAAGTGAAAATAATATAAATGGTAACCAGTATTTTACCTATGATGCCTACGGACAGGTTACAGATATTCATCAGGATGCTGGAAGAACCAAGTTATTGCTTAAAATTGATTACGACGACAGAGGGAAACGATTACGGAAACGGAGCTACGATGCAAATGGTACTTTAGCGCTCACAACTTGGTATGTGAATGATGGGAATGGGAATGTAGCAAGTATTTACGAAGAAAAACCAGGAAGTACCCTAAAGCGCACTGAAGTACCGGTTTATGGCTCAAGCCGCATTGGGATGTGGCGGCGAAACCCAGATAATACTTCCTCTTACAATTATGAATTAACCGATCATTTAGGAAGTACGAGGTTGGTATTCCGGGAGCCGTCTACAACTTCACAGACAACCGGTATGGAACCTACTGCCCCCGGAAATGGAGGTGGTGAACAGTCCAGAATGGCACAGGGAGAAGACGAATTTGAAAATGTTGCAACAACCAGACATCTGGATATTGCCCGGGCAAGAACTGGAAGTTATGCGGCGTTGCTGAGTTTAGCGCGGGGAAAACGCGAAGGGCCCGCAAAGAATATTGCAGTTAAGCAAGGTGATAGTATAAGCGTAGAGGCTTTTGGCTATTATGAAACCGCCAAAAAACGTAAGCATTGGCTACCTGAAAGCCTTGCTCCTGCTTTGAGTATTCTGGGTTTAGGGATAGACCAAAAACAGGAAGCAGGTAATGCCTCTCCACAAGGAAGAATAAACCCAGTTATTGGTGCAGGTATTGGCTTTGCTCCGGGTGCAATTTCAAAACGAAAAAAAGAAATGCCTCTGGCTTATCTGCAATTGCAAGTTTATGATGCTGACAGCAATCTAGTTGAAACCAAAAGGGAATTACTAAGCACCGCGGCGACACTTGGTTATGAGCAATTAAGCATAGCTTACAAAGCAGAACAAGATGGTTACGTGCGGATTGCCGTTTTGAATGAAAGCACCGTAGATACCTGGTTTGATGACATGCGTGTAAGTTTTACGGGTATTGAAGTGGTTGAAGAAAACCATATGTACCCATACGGCCAGCAAATGGAGGAAATGAGTTATGTAGTAAATGGCGCTTCAGCTTACCGGCATGGCTTCCAGGGGATGTACGCAGAACGGGATAAAGAAACCGGACTAAATAATTTTGACTTGCGGATGTATAATGGAAGTATTGGCCGGTGGTTAGCACCTGACCCCTACGGACAAAATATTTCTCCTTATACAGGCATGGGTAATAACCCAGTAAACCAAATTGACCCAGATGGTGGCTGGAGCGAGTTAGCATCTATGGCACTTGGAGCTGGAATTGGTGCAGGATTTGGCGTTTATACAGCCTACCAGCATGGCGCTCGGGGTGAGGACTTAGTTTGGGCTGGTGCTTTTGGAGCAGTCGGTGGAGCTATTGCAGGTGGATTTGCACATAATATTGACTATAATAGTATTGGTAACTTCTTTAGTAAAATCGGTAATGAATTTTCCAGTTTAATTGGGAAAAATTCTATAGGACCAATTTTCGCTAATTCCAATGCAAACATTGATTTTATCCTAACTAATACAAATTTAATATATAACATTCAAACAGGAGGTCGAAAATTTCCTTCTTTTAACACCCTTTGGACAAATTACCCCCATGATATTGATGGAGAGCATCAACATCCAAGTTCAAATCCTTTATATCAAAATCAATGCGCAATTAGATTATCTGAAAGTCTAATTAAGTCTGGTGTTTCACTAAAGGGATATCCAAAAGACGATTTAGATGCAGATCATAAGAAATGGGCTCTTACTGCTAATAGACTCAAATATTATTTGTCGAAAAACTTCTTAAACTATGAAAAAAATATTGCGCAAGATGTATTTGAGAAAAAATATTGGAATAAAACTGGAATAATATATATCGCGCCTCCAGAAGGGGGAATAGGACATATAGATATTTTTAATAAAGGAAATACAGGTTCTGGTTATTATGAAGGTAGCAGTATTTGGTTTTGGGAAATTAAATAGAATTCAATTATGATTAATATTATTATTTTATCTGTTCTTTATTTTCAAAGTATTTTCCAGTCAGAATCTATAAATGGATGTTGGTTACCAGAAGAATATGTATTTGCCGCAACCCAGAAACATTCAAATAATATTGAGCAATACCTAAAACCTATTGAAGGATTTGATATTTCAAATAAAGGTTTTTTGATTTTAACTTATAAAGGAGAAGTAAGTCCGATTAAAGTAAAACAAATAACTGACTGTAATAACAGGAAGATATACAAATTGTTAAATTTCAAGTATTACATAAATCAAAAATACAATTCTAAAGCACTAGTCGATAAGTATGAAAAATCAAACTTGTTAATCTTAAAAGATGGTGAAAAATTACTTCTAGAGATTCATTTTGAGGGCCATGTAAAAAAAGTATATTTTGTTGATAAGTATAAAAATTATGAATTTAAAAATATTAGGGAATCTAAGGAAGCTTTAAAAAACTTAAATTAAATTTTTGCCATTAAAATGGCAAAATTTAATGACATAGATTATATCACGTTAGCTGTGGTAATTAAATTGCTTCAAAAAAATGAAAAATAAGGAGTTTTCAATTAATTAATATTAAAACAAGAAGATGAAAAATTTACCTTATAAACTTTTAATATTATTGTCAACTTTCATCTCCTCTTGCCAAGATGAGGATTCCCAGCCTCAAAAACCAAGGCTAACAGGCAAATGGAAAGCAGCATATTTTAAAGAAGCTTTGTATTCATTGCCAGATATGACTCCTTTCCCTGGCAACACATCTGAGCCCTATTTGTATCAGAACGATGCTACTATTGAATTTCGATCTGATAATGTACTTGCTTTTACCTACAAAGATACGTCAGGAAGCTCCGGGCCTGTCTATTGGACTTCAAGCTGTAATTATACACTTAGTGGAAATAAAATAATTTTGAGCAATTTCAACCCAAATGAAGGCTATTTCCGAACAAACTTTTTGTATATAGATTCTCTTACAACAAACCGATTAGTTTTCAGAGATTCAACAGTGTTAAAAGATTTTGGTCAGTTGAAAGTCCGTATTATTACTGCTACTAAATAATCAAAACATTTTTGTCTTATTTACAAGTAAACACAAATGAAGCAACATAATCTTTATCTACTGTTTGGGAGTCAAAACTCCAGCTATATGCTTGATATATAGTTAGAGTTTTATAGTTAAAAAGGATACCATTTTTAATGAAATAAGTTAAGATGAACTTTTCAGCTTTCGTCTTAATTCTATTTAAGCAATAGGTTATAAATACTTTGTTTATTCGATCAATATCTTTTTTATTACACCTATTTCTTCATTATTAATCTTAAGCAGATACATTCCTTTGGGTAAATATTTTAAATCCATTGGAATAAGTCCTCCATTACCCGAGTACATTTTGGTAGCCAAAACCTGCCCAACCATATTTTGTATTTCTAACTGACAGCTACCTTTCAAAACGGTAGGGATTTCAATAGAAAAAGTACCATTACTTGGGTTAGGGTAAACGTTTACCTTTTTAACAAGATCAGTTTTATCATCTTTTATTCCTACCACATTCGTAATCATTTCAATCTTATCCTGAATCATAATAGCATAATCTTCTGCCTGACCAGCTCTTGCAGATCCGCATGGTGATGGATGACTGAAATCCTGATCCAGATCTACAATCCGGAATCTTAGCCACGTATTCCTCACTGCCGTTCTTGGTACTACTATAATAGCTGAGTGTAAGCCTTTATTAAATGTAGAGGCGACTTCTTCAACTGTTCCAGAAAAATTTCCATCATTATTAAAGTCAATAAATGCCTCCATTGTTTCAAAACGGTTGGGATTCGTTTGTACATTTAGTAAAAAGCTACCTGGTGTAGTAACGGCATTAGCTGCACAAGTAAAGTCTTTATATCCTTCAGAAGAATTTCCCGAAGACTGGTTTACATTTAAAAACTGTACGTTTAAAATTCCTTCTCCGAAAATGTTCGAAGGTGACGTTGATACGCAACCGGCTTGAGCATTCGGTGGAGCGATAATAGAAACAATTCTTTTTACCGAATGACAACCAGCTGCATTACATGCTGTAAGCATTACTGCATAATTTCCGGGTCCGGAAAAAGTATGGGTAGGGTTTTGCAGACTTGAACTATTAGCTCCACCCGAAGCATTGTCTCCGAAATCCCAGCTCCAGGTTGTTGCAATGCCAACGGACTGGTCTGTAAATGTAAGCTGTGGATTGCAGGAAGAATAGCTGCTCGGGCTAAAAGATGCAATCGGTTTACCAGCGTTAGGAACAATAATAACAGCATAATCTTCTACCTGGCCGAATACGGATGCATCGCAAGGTCCAATTGCATCGCTTGATACTCGCAAACGTAAAGGAGTATTCAAAACGGTATTCATTGGTACTGTAAAACTGCCGGTATGCACCTTCATCATGCTTGATGTGAAAGCAAGTTCAGTAACTGAATTTAAAGCCCCATCGTTATTAAAATCGATCCACATTTTAACATTGGAATTTTGAAAAGGACCGGTGTTGATAGTTACAGGATAACTAGTCCCTTGCATTAATGTAGTTTGCTGACTGCAAGAGTAATCTTCATATCCGTTTCCAGCGGGCGAGCTGTAATTGATAGTATTAAGGGCAAAGGAATAAATACCCTGTTTATTGCGAGGTGTACGATCATAAGTACCAGGCCGACAGGCAATACTTCGCGGTCCTTGACTACTCAAAATGGTTATATAATCAATTTTTACTATAGAATCGCAACCAAACTCATTACAAACTTTGAGACTTACAGCATATTTTCCTGGACTACTAAAGTTATGGGTTGGATGCTCTAATGTAGAGTTATTTGAGCTCCCCGATGCAGGGTCACCAAAATTCCAGTACCATGTTAATGGAGCGTTTGCGCTACTGTCTGAAAATAAAACAGTATTACTACAAACAGTTTGATTATAGGTTGAGAATAAAGCTGTAGGCGGTTGATTATTTGGAACAATATTAATCGTATAATCCTCCATTTCAACAGATGTAAAATCTACACATGGGACTATAACCCCACCTACTGGCCTGGCTGCTACTCGCATACGAGTTGGGCCAGGCTTAGCATTATTAGGAATTTGAATATTCCTAGTCAAATTGGTTATTCCAGTTCCGTAACAAATTAACTCCCGATAATCATCAAAATCTCCATCCTGGTTAAAGTCAATCCATGCATAAATTTGAGAGTTAAAATGATTAGTTGTACTTGAAAAACTATATGTACTCCCTAATATTACTGCTGTTGATAGGTTCGTGTAATCACCATATGCATTGGGTTCAACAGAAGAATTATTATTCAGAGAATTGAAACTTACATTTAAAATTGCAGCCCCCGAGCTATTCCAATTAGGTATGCAATATTGCGGACAAGGTTTCCGAATATAGATATTTTGCTTCTTAATAAGTGTATCGCATCCATTAACGTTACAGGAAATTAATTTTACGGTATATGCTCCCGTTGCTGTATAAAGATGTAGCGGATTTTGTTGAGTATTAATAATTGAACCATCGCCAAACTCCCATTGCCAGGAAGTTGGGGCATTTTGGCTCTGGTCGGTAAACTGTACTAAGGTATCACAAAGTGTGTTAAAATTGGTTGAAAAAATTGTAATTGGCTTATTGGTATTTGGAAGAATAATTATGGTATAATCTTCAACTTGGCCATTCGTCCTGTTAGCACAAGGGCCATTTGGGGAGCCTTGTGAATCTGTTATTACTCTCATCCTAAGAGGTATATTCTTTAACCCGTTATTCTGTATTACAATAAAGCCGCTCGGATTTACTGTTCCAAGTTTCGTAAAAACAAGTTCATTTGTCGAGAAACTACCATCATTATTATAATCAATGTAAATCCATGAATCCTGTGAGTTATTTGAACCATTTGTAATGGAAACAGAATAAGTATTACTCTCTTGAACAGTAACCGATTTTGTACAGCTAAAATTTTCATATCCTACAGAACCATCGGCCGAAGCATTGGTCATTAAGCCGTTACCAAAATTAAAATTGGTAATGCCATACCCACAACAATAGTTTGTAGTAATTGGAGAGCAACTGGCAGCTACCGGTACATTTGTATGATAATTGATATAATTATTACGGGTTAAAGAATCGCAGCCGTTAGCATTACAGACTTTCAATTTTATGGTATAGGTTCCGGTAGTAGCATAAGTATGGATGGGATTGGCTAAACTAGAAGTAGATCCATCGCCGAAATACCAGAAATAAGAAGTTGCTCCGTTCTGTGTTTGGTTTTGAAACTGCACCGTAGGCGAACAAGTAACCGGATTATTCACCGAAAAAGCAACGGCTGGTTTATTTGTATTCGGTAAAACCGTTATCCCATAATCTTCAACCTGCGAATACTGCGGTGTAGAGCATGGTGTTGGCAAGAGTGAAGAAAAGTTATCGGCCGAAACCCGCAAACGCAACAATGTATTTTTTATTACGGAAGCGCTTACAGGAATGGTGAATGAACCGATATGCACTTTCGCATTTACTGAAGAAAAGATCAATTCTGTAGTATTATCGAAAATGCCATTGTTGTTCATATCCAGCCACACCTTCACATTTTCATTTAGGTTCGGATTGGTAGTAACGGAAATGGTTGTGCTTACGCCTTCCAAAATAGTAGCTTTTTGGGTGCAGGAATAATCCTGATAGCCTGCCGGAGCACCGCCGGTTGTTGGGTAGGAAATACCAGTTGTTCCGCTACCAATAGTCACATTGTAAATGCCCATCCCGAAAGGAAAAGAGGAAGCCGGGGCATTGCCGGGCGTGCAGCTATTAGCTACCGGGCATTGAGCTTTTGAATAAAATGGGTAATAAGCAAGTAAAATGAAAAGACCTACAAGGAATCGTATCATATATTTACTCATTTAAGGTGAGATATGAGTAAATATAAATATTAATTAACACATTGTTAAATAATAACATAAAAAAAACAATCCTCTTTATTAAGCCTTCAAATTCTCTAAGGATGTCAACGTGAATCTTCTTCCCTTATAAATTTACAAATATTAAGAACTTCTATTAATGGAAAAAGGCGTTTAAAGCCGCAAAATCCTTGTGGATAAAGTTCGATATTTCATTCCTTTGGTCTACTAAAAAGGCCTTCAGTTAACTCTGAAGGCCTTTTTTATTTAACTTGCGTACATATTTACGTACTAATTTCAATATCGAGTGGAGTTGAATAATATTAATGTTCTACACCTCCTCCGAGCCATTCTCCTAGAGAGTGCCATACCTCGTAATGATATAGCCATAGTGATGCCCAGCCTACTATAGTATCAGAGATAAGCCTGGCAGGTGTCCACTCTCTTGATTTTGGGTAATACAGACACAAGGAGCCATCTGCGTAAGTATGTTTTATCTTACCGTTCTCCTCCCGTGGAAAAAGTAAAGGGCTGATAACTCTGACTTTAGGTGCTTGGTTTTGAAAATAGGTAATGCTGATAAAGTACAAATCACTTAAAGCTGAAGGTCTGAGATGCCCTTTCGCTTCGAAACCGCCTCTCTTCCACACGACATCCCATTCAGGGAACTTGCAGCGAAATGCTGCATACTGTTGAGTAATTGTGTACTGCCTATGCATTTTATTATCAGCCCCCATAAAAATTATTTCTCCCGATATTGGTTATGCTCACTCCGGAAGCTCCCGTTAAAAGCCCGGTATTCCTTACAAGTCCAATCGATCCACTGTTACGAGCCTTCTCAACGTATAATACTTGCTCTCTTAAAGCGGATAGGCTTACCGTATCTCCGAAAGCAGGCTTTATTATTTCCACAGCCTTATGTATTCCAGCGGGAGAGTGAAGTTGATCCCAAAGCTTTTTAAAATCTCGTGAAAACGATACAAATGCTTTATATAGCTCTGGCTCCTTCTCCCATTTATCACTAAATTTTTCAGCTGGATTGGCTGGGTTGACAATTTCTAATACTTGCCCCTGTAGTAAAGGAACAGCTCTGTTTATTCCATCTATTATTGATCTGATAGCTTGATACTCCGATGTCTGGCCACTATAGAATGTTGCTGCCAAGGTGGTTAAGATAATACTTGACGTTGCTAATTCTGGTTTATCTTGAAAGTAGACGTCTCTATACCTTTTGATAAGCTGAACAGCCTGCTGCAAAGGCTGCTTGAATTGGTATGGAATATTATCAGGTAATTTTTCAACACTTCTTGCTTTTTCTAAGAGAAGCAAATCTTCTTTCACATATTTGGTTTCAAACCATTGCGCATAACCTCTCGGATTGCTGGGTGTCCAGTCCTTTAGAATTCGATCAGGAACCATAATTCTGTTATTGTCATGATTGGCTTCATAGAAACCTGGCAGAATGTCCATGTGAAATTCATTGGCATAATTCAATCTGATGCATCTATTTTTTCTCTCAACCATAGGGGCATAAGTTCCATTTTCTTTTAAGCGCCTTACTATTTCATTTAAAGTGCTTATTGGGTTAAACCTTTCATAGGGTCCTTCAAAATGCAAAACAATATCAAGATCAAACTCACTTCCCGAAAAAGGCTTTACAGTTGTACCTATCCTAAATGAGCCTTGTGGGTAAATATCAAAGGGCACATCTTTGAAAAAACCAGTATCGGTACTTATCCAATCTGATACTGAACGATAACTTCTCTCTGCAGACTCTCTTCTAGTATCATCTAGTTGCAGCGATTCGGCAATGCGGTTCAGCAAGTCATCTATTTGCTGATTAATGGTTTGAGGTATGGAATTGTTATTCATAGTTAATTTAATTTAAAGTCCTTGTTAAAGAGGGTGTTGGTATGCTCAGCTACTGCGAACGGCTTTGCACCATTTGCTCTACCTAGCCTTTTGATTGTATCTTCATCAACCCATTGGTAATTTGAGTTTGCTGTGGGTAAAAGGCTTTTAAGCTCTTGTTGTTGTTTTTCAGTTGGTATTAACTCATAAACTTCATGAATAAGAATTTCTGGACACTGATAGTAAGTGGACCAGTGCAGGTAAAAAGGGTTTTGATGCAAATATCTATAGTTGATATGCGGGAAATTCTCTCTCGATAGGTAGCCTGGTTGGACTAACTCTTCGCAGAACTCCCGCCAGTTCGAAATCTCTCTATCTTGTTTTGATTCGAACCAACTAATGAATTTGTGAAGGTTCTTTCCCATTACCCTTATCCGTAGATCATGCCTACTTGTGTCACAAATGGGTATTTCCTTATCATCTAGGATGTCTAATTGATTGAAAAGCATGGAAGATTCAGGAAGGCACTTATAAACTCCCCCTACAGGCTGCAGTTGATCAATATTTCTACCTTTTACAAGAAGATATTTACCATCCACATATATTTTGAAGAGGTAAGCAACTGATACTCTTATATAAGTATTAGGATAGCGCATTCTGGCAAACAGGCATACCCAAAGTTTATCCTTGAGATCAAGATAAGTTTTGATGACCATGCCGATAATCCCACCAATTCCACCAATAGCTAAGTCGCTTAGGAGGTCTGAGGTTGGTTCGTGTGGAATGAAGGAGCCTCCCCAGATTTTAAATGCTATTAAAATACCAAGTGCGGTAACGTATTTTATCATATATTTAGCTGTTATTATAATCTTGTTTACAGTACAAAAACCGTTAGTATAATTTTTATTGGACTTTAATTAGACTACAAAAAGCGTTACTAACGGTTTTGAGTATATACTTGAAAACTGACTACCTATGGGTTGGAAAGAATTTGAAAATGAGTCCACGGATGATCTCCTTGAAATGATCAAATGGAGAAGTAATGAAGAAGAATGTAAATCTTCAGCACAAAGTGGACTAAATTGACGTAGCGACTTATGTGGGGTTTAGGTTTAAAAAGACCACCTAAATCTCATGAAAATGGAAAAGCAAAAACAGAGCGCCAGCAGTATTGTGCGCGAGATCAAACGCAAAACCCGGCGGGTATTTTCTTCTGAAGAAAAGATCCAGATCGTCCTGGAAGGCTTACGCGGCGAAGACTCTATTGCCGGCCTGTGCCGCAAGCATGGCATCCACGAAAACAACTACTACAACTGGAGCAAAGAATTCCTGGAAGCTGGCAAGAAGCGCCTGAGCGGGGATACCGAGCGCAGTGCATCCACTTCTGAAGTAAAGGATCTCAAGGAAGAGAATATGCAGCTTAAAGACTTGGTAGCCGAACTCTCGATCCAGGTCCGGGTACTTAAAAAAAGTTTGCGCGGCTTAGAATAGGGAAGCGATACCGGAAGTATATGCGCTATTCAGCTGCTGAAAAACTGGAGATCATCCGCCTGGTGGATGGCTCCGACATAGGCGTTACCCGCACGTTAAAAGAACTGGGCATTCATAAAAGCACTTTCTACAACTGGTATGAAAAATACCAGCAATCAGGCCCGGAAGGGTTAATAAACCAGCCTGCAAGTCCGAAACAAGTATGGAACCGCATTCCCAAAAGGGAACGGGAAAAGGTAGTGGAAATAGCCCTGGAGAAGAGCCATTATTCGGCCCGGGAAGTGGCCTGGCACATTACCGACCAATACGGCTATTATATCTCTGAATCGAGCGTTTACCGCATTTTAAGGGAATATGACCTGTTGACTGCTCCGGCCCACATTGTGCTTTCGGCCAGTGATTCCTTCAAGGATAAGACCAGCAGGCCTAACCAGATGTGGCAGACAGATTTTACCTACTTTAAGGTCATTGGCTGGGGCTGGTATTACCTTTCCACCGTACTGGATGACTACAGCCGTTACATCGTTGGCTGGGAGCTTTGCCAGGGAATGAAAGCCGAAGATGCGCAGCGCACGATAGAGAAAGCTATTTTACATGCTGGAGTAGCAAAGGAAAACCGGCCGAAGCTGCTTTGTGACAACGGTAGCAGCTACATTGCCAGTGAGTTTAACAGCTTTTTGAAAGAAGAGAAGATCCAGGTGGTTCACGGAAGGCCGCTGCACCCGCAAACGCAAGGGAAGATCGAACGCTATAACCGCAGCTTAAAGAACGTGGTCAAACTGGAAAACTACTATAGTCCTGAAGAACTGGAAAGGGCCGTAGAAAGCTTTGTAGAGCATTATAATTACCATCGCTACCACGAAGCTATTGACAACCTTACCCCGGCCCAGAAATATTACCACCAGGCAGAAAAGGTGCTCAGGCAGCGCCAAATTACTAAAAAAAGGACGCTGAAAAAACGACGAGAGCAGCACCGGAGAGCAGCTGCAACAAAACAATTAGTGACTTAAAAGCTTTATTAATTTTTTCTTTTTTTAACTTTAAACAAATAAATCAGAACAAGCCAAATCCCACATTAAAAGTTGGCCCTAAAAGTCCACTTTGTTTTGACGACGTACAATTTCACAAAGCAACATATATTGGACATGATCCACAAATCTGACCATAGAGAGTTTTTTTCAAATAACTTATTTGAAAAAAACACGACTATTATTGATGTTGGATGCGGTCCTTTGACTGCAGGCCTTGCCTATGCTGATTTTATTAATAGGGAGAGCAATAACCAAACAAAAGTAACCTATTTTGGAGTAGATATTTCTTCCCAGATTTTAAACAAGGCTAAAGATTTTGCTAGTTCTCCTGTCTTTACACCTGGTTCCAAATTTTCATTTCATAGAAATTGGAATGAGGTATCTCTAAACTTGGAGAATGATCAGCCTATTCTTTTTATTTTTAGTTACTTGTTTGCGAATCTGAACGAAGAACAAACTGATGACTTGGCGAATTTCACTCAAGCTATTATTGATCAATACCAAGCATCAAACCCTATTTTCCTGCTTTTCCAAAATCCTGATGATTATGAAAAAAATAAAATGTTTTACCGATTTAAGAAAAACGTAAGTATTAGCGTTATTGGAGAAGGTAATGACCATGTGCTTTATAGAACCAAAAACTATTCGAACAGTTTCTATGACCCAAGTCAAGAGTTCGTAAAGTATGTTGTAATGGCAAGTCCTTCTACAAATAATAGGTTAATTCTCCATAGTTTTCTAAACGGCCAATTCCCAAATAATTAATATGCAATTAGGCTTTTTCCATACCGAAGAACCAAAAGTAAATCTTCCGGCAATCAATGGGCTTGAATATATGCCAAAGTTTATCTCTAAACCAGAACATGAAAGTTTATTAAAAAAAATAGATTCTGAGCCATGGCTTTTAGATCTTAAAAGAAGAGTACAACATTATGGATATAAGTACGATTATCAAAAGAGATCTATTGATCCAAGTATGAAAGTTGGTGAATTACCAGAGTGGGCTTTGGATATAGGTTCTCGGATGTATAATTATGGGATATTAAGTTTCATGCCAGATCAGGTCATAGTAAATGAGTATGAGCCTTGCCAAGGAATTGCCCAGCATATTGATTGCGAGCCATGCTTTGAAAACACTATTGTTTCTCTTAGTTTGGGTTCTTCCTGTTTAATGGATTTCTACCCTAAGAATGATTTAAAACAAAAAGAGTCTTTACATCTTGAACCTCAGAGTTTACTAGTATTAAGAGGTGAGGCCAGATATAATTGGTTACATGGCATTGCTGGAAGGAAGTCAGATTTAATTAATGGCATTAAACATAGCAGAAAAAGAAGGGTTTCCCTTACCTTCAGGAAAGTAATTTTAATTTAAATACCCCGAAAAACTTAATTAGCCAATAGTAATTTAATATTATACGATAAAATGGATTTAGTATGGAATACCAAATTCTACAGCTATATCTTGATTAATTTTAGAAAAAGGTCTCTTTGACAGATCCTCTTTTTTCATGTAATTTCTATTTAAAAATCTTAAAATATCTTCTCTATTTCGGAAAAGCTTTCCTTCAAAATTAATAATATATTCTTGGATAAGACTTTCATTATATATAAGTGCTGATTGTAACATCTCAACAATTAAATCCTTATGCATTTCAAACAAATCGATAGTCTTAAAAACTTTATGAGTTTGGTTTGCTCTTCTTAAATTTTTTCTTTCACAACCAACTCTGTGAATAAGATCTAAACTAAACCCATCTAAATTTCCATAAAATAATGAGATATAGTCTTTAATTTCTTTTTTTCTAATTCCATCTAAAAGTTTCTTATCTTTTAGTTTAACGGTAAATTTCAAATAATCATCTAAGCCTTCTAAATAGGGATGCAGGTTATTACCTAAAGTAAAAGCAGCATCATGTTTTAAGCCTGAATTACAAATATGACAAGAAGGGATTAAGTTGTAAAAAGAAAGAGCTAAATATGGGTAAGTTGCTTTATCAAAGAAATGATCAAACTCAGGGCGAACTAATCTTTCCTCCCCTTTTGTCAAAGTGAATGTAAAACCTCGGTTACAATAAGGACATACGTTAACATTTACTGCCTCAGCCAGTTTATATGCATCATATTTATAAGGGATACCTGCTTTTACTTTGGACTTACTAATTTTTGGCTTTGTGATAAAAGCATCATAATTAAATACATACCGTATATGATCGCCAAACTTCTTATCCGGATCGCCCTTTTTCATATATTCAATATTTGGATAAACTCCTTTTGATATCCTTGTTTTGACATTAGCTATTACCTTCGATAGCTGTTTAGGGTCACCCTGGATAATTATTTTTAGCCATTTATAATTATCCTTTTTTAAATCTTGAAAAAATTTTTCACATAAAGGGTCACTTGTCAAAGAACTTTTTAACAATTGTATTCTATTATCTATTCTTTTTTTTAATGAAGATTCATTTTTAATTTTTTGGCTGCCTAAAGTAAAACTATTCTCTACTAACCTATTATAATGATTATCTAAGAAAACGTTAGAATTCTTCCCTAAATCAATTTTGAACATCTTTATTTATTTTTTAATACCTTAATATCCCTTTCCAAAGTTGTTAACCTTTCATTAATGTTAATCATATTAATGGAAAGCCGATCCCTTAACATACTTATTAATTTTGCCTTAATTAGAGGCTCTCCAATTAAATTAATAATGGTTTCAATTATATTTTGATTATGATCAATTTCCTTAAAATCTCCATTTAACTGCTCAATAACCCAATTGATCTTTGATTTAGCAAAATCACCAATCGTGCCTTGGTTCATAAAAAAAGAGTCAGATAATAGTGTATGTATATTGGAAGCAAACGTTTGTTTTTTTTCTTCTAAGCTATCTTGTACTTCAGTCTCAAGATTATTCCAACTTCTTTTTAGAAATACTAAATTTGTACTAGGAATATCAGATGCAATTAAAGGAGAATTTGAAGCAAGAATAATATGAATAGTCCTTTTATCTTTAATGTTTGCTGAAGAATATATTAACGGGATAAAATCCAATAAAATTTTAATAAATTGGCGTTGCCAATTTGGATGGAGAAAGTTTTCACCTTCATCAATCATAATAACAACATCTTTTTTAAGTTGTCTATTATTAAATCGTTGATTATCAATTAAGCTATAAAACCTTGAATAAATATTTAAGAGTGCTTTTTCTCCAGAGCTTAATGAACGCCAAGAAAAGTTAAGATAAGGTAACAAGCTAAAAGAAGATTTATAAATATTAAAAAACTTCTGTGCTAAACTAAAATTATCCTTTATTTCTAAGTACAAAAAATAAGTCTTTAAATTATAAGATGCTTGGTAAGAAACCTTTAATTTACCTGATTTAACTGATTGCTCTAAATAGTTGATAAATTTTAGAACACCTGTGGGCCAATCAATAATTTGATCACTAACTTTTATAGGATTACCATTTTTCAGAGATTCAATAATCTCATTTAATAAAGTCTTAATTGTTTCAACCGTATTTTTTTTAATCTTTAATAATTCTTTAATTCTTTTCTGTGATAAACTAATTAACTTTACTCTATCAGAATAAGAGGCTTCCGTTAAAAGATTAATAAATGCTTCCACACTAAAGGCAATAAGAGCCTTTTTATGATATGAAGTTTCTGTATCCTCCTCTTTTCTAGCTAATAATAAAATATCATTTGCTATTTTTTTAAATTCAGGCAAAATGTCTAAATATAGTTTTTCTTCATAAGATGAACTGGCCCCTAAGTACTTTGCTTTAGAACTAATTAATAAAACCTCAGGTAATGGGAATGGGATTACTTTATTAAATTTAGTATTACTAAGGAAATCCAACTGACGTTGCAATTCTTCAGTTTGAAATATTTCTACTTCACTTTTGGCTTGAGATTTATAATCATAGTGACTTTCTTTTACTCGTATTAAATCATTTCTAATTAAAAAATTTGTGGAAATATTATTTAGGCCACTAAGACTTACTTCATCTTTTCCATCAAAAATATTTGAGAAAAATATAAAGCTAGTATTAACAAATTCCTTAATTTGTTCACCATTTCTACCAGGTGAATCTAATTCCTCTCCATTATCACCTGAAGTATACGATTTAATAATAAATCCCTTTTCTTTAAAATTACCCTTTTCAATTTTAAGTATTTTATCGTGGTAAATAATGTTTTTGGAATCAGATGTTCTAAATGCAAATATACAAGTGCTGTTAACCCCTATTTGCCCCTCTAATAGATTTTCCTTAATAAAATCAAAAAAAGAAGTTTTACCGACCCCATTCTCACCTATGATAGCACTAACATCTGATATATTTGCTATTCCATTTTGATCAGACTCATCCCTATGGTTATAGAATCCTTCAAGGTAGAACGGATTATCAGTTATGTTCAAGGATTTTTGATCTTCATCATAGTGAAATCGATAAGGGCCTCCTAAATTGAAAGGTAGATTTTGTATATTATTCCTATATTTTTTGATCCAAACGAAATATAAATGCATAATTAAATTATGTTCCTTTTTCTAATCTATGTTATAGATAATTACTACTTTCAAAAATGCTTCGGTAGTTATGAATTCTTATATGACTTAATTTATGTGATTCAAGGTTTCTACAATAAGCAGCGAACTTAAACATTATATTAGAGAAACACCATATATTGTATGCAATTTGTTACCACCATATTGCAAAACCAAGCAAATTTTAATAGCTTGAACCCCTAAACACCATTTACCCTTATCCATGGAGAACCTGGAACAAATTGAGCGCCGGCTTTGGTCGGCTGCTGACCAATTACGTGCAAATTCTAAACTTACCTCTACCGAATATTCAATGCCGGTGCTGGGGCTTATTTTCCTGCGCCACGCTTTTAACCGCTTCCTGGTTGTAAAAGACGAAGTTGAAGCTAACCTACCAAAACGTCAAGGCGTAACCCGCCCGATTACCAAAGAAGACTTTACCCGCAAAAGCGCATTATTCCTGCAGCTGGAATCTCAATATGAACACATGCTGAACCTGCCTTCCGATAAGGATATTG
Organism: Adhaeribacter terrigena; assembly: GCF_016623615.1. Taxonomy (GTDB): domain Bacteria; phylum Bacteroidota; class Bacteroidia; order Cytophagales; family Hymenobacteraceae; genus Adhaeribacter_A; species Adhaeribacter_A terrigena. The sequence goes on from NZ_JAEHFX010000003.1 coordinate 480,906, forward strand.
CTCAAGCTATTATTTACGGCATGCAGCTGATTGAGCAGGACTACCCTACCCTAGCCGGCGTATTGCCTAAAGATTACCAGATCTTTGAAAGCGACCTGCTGAAGAGCCTGCTCAAAACGTTTAACGACGAGGCTTTGCGCACTGCCTCCGGCGATATGTTCGGTCGGATCTACGAGTACTTCCTGATGAAATTTGCGATGCAGGGCGCGCAGGATAACGGCGAATTCTTTACCCCGCCCTCATTGGTGCAAACCATTGTAAACTTAATTGAGCCGGACCACGGTATTGTAACGGACCCGGCCTGCGGTTCTGGTGGAATGTTTGTGCAAACCAGCCATTTCCTGGAAAAGGTAGGTAAACCAGCTCACGAAGCAGTTTCTTTTTTCGGGCAGGAGAAAACGGCGGCTACTATTAAGTTAGCGAAAATGAACCTTGCCGTACACGGCCTGGAAGGTCGCATCGAAGAAGGCAACAGCTTCTACGAAGACAAGCACAATTTACTGGCCCGCGCCGATTTCGTGATGGCCAATCCGCCGTTCAACGTGGACGAGGTGGATGCCGAAAAAATTAAGAACGACCCACGCTTGGAATTTGGCTTGCCTGGTGTAAACAAAAGCAAAAAAGTAAGCAACGGCAACTACCTCTGGATCTCCTACTTCCACAGCTACCTTACTGATACTGGTCGCGCTGGTTTTGTAATGTCGTCGCAGGCTTCCAGTGCGGGGCACGGCGAAAAGGATGTGCGACGCAAGCTCGTTGAAACCGGCGACGTGGATATGATGGTGGCTATCCGCTCGAACTTCTTTTATACCCGTACCGTGCCTTGCGAATTGTGGTTCCTGGACAAAGGCAAACCTACTGATCGCAAAGACCAGGTTCTGATGTTGGATGCCCGCAACATTTTCCGGAAAGTAACCCGCAAAGTGTACGATTTTTCTGAAGAACAATTGCAGAACCTTACGGCCATAACCTGGCTTTACCGAGGCCAGCAAGACCGCTATTTAGGACTCCTGAACAAATATCTGAACCGGGTTTGTGAAGAATGCACTATTATTCCGTTGGACCTGCAAAGTTTTGAGAAGAACCTGCACGACCTGCAAACTGAAGTGCTGACTTTCCTGGAAACGGTCCCAAAAACGGCAGAAAAACTACCAGACCTTACTGCCGCTTTACAGGAATGGAAAACGGCAGATGCTGCTTACCGGGAAGACCGCCAGAACTTAGTGCAGGAATTGGCCAACTACTGCAATACTTGGTGCCCAAGCGTAATGGCAAACAACGAATGGCAACACCAGGCGAGCAAAGCGTTCGGGCCATTATCTGAAAAAGGGAAAGGTTTAGGCAAACAGCTGGACTTGCTTTACAAACTAGCTTTGCGTATCCTCGATATTGCCGAAAAGGAACTGGATGCAAAAAACAATGCTGACTACGACAACAAAGCCGTAAACAAACTCCGGAAAGAACTAGACGGACGCCGCCACCAGGCAACCGAACAACTGAAGCTGGCGGTTTATTTTTATAAGCAAGTGGTTTGGCTGCAAAGCCGTTTCCCGGAGGCGAAACTTCAGAATGTGGAAGGCCTGGTGAAACTGGTAAGCCGGAAAGAGATTGAAGATAACGATTGGAGCTTAACGCCTGCCAGATACGTAGGCGTTGCACCAAAGGAAATAGACGAAGATTTCGACTTTGAAGAAACACTGCGTGATATTCATATTGAATTGGCAGGCTTAAATGAAGATGCTGCTGAGCTTGCTTTAGCTATTCAAAGAAACTTTGAGGAGTTAGGAATATGAGTTGGAAAGATATCAGAGTTGGAGACTATTTAACGGTACTTACTGATTACCACGCAAATGGTGCTTATGAAAAATTAAAGAAAAATGTTACCCTTAAATATGAACCGGATTATGCTTTAATGATCAGGACATTAAATTTTGAAAGAGGAGATTTTAAAGATGATCTTATTTACCTAAATGAAGAGGAGTATGAGTTTCTAGCAAAGTCAAAGGTTAAGCCCTATGACATTGTTATGAATAAAATTGCTAATGCAGGTTCGGTTTATTTGATGCCTAATCTAGGCCAGCCTGTTTCACTTGCAATGAATCTCTTTTTATTGAGGTTTGATGAAAGAGTAGATCAAAAATTTATGTTCTACTTAATGAAAGTCAATGAACCTTATATAAAAACTTTTACTAATGGATCGACTACAAAAACTATTACAAAAGATGCGGTTAAGAACCTAAACTTCAAACTTCCTCCTCTCCCAACCCAGCAAAAAATAGCTTCCATTCTTTCTGCTTACGATGACCTGATAGAGAACAACCTGAAGCGGATTGCATTGCTGGAAAAATCGGCGCGGCTGCTTTACGAAGAATGGTTTGTGCGCCTCCGCTTCCCCGGCTACGAACATACCAAAATAGAAAATGGTATCCCTGAAGGCTGGAAAAGTCAGACTGCTTATGAATCAATGGAAATTATGAGCGGTGGTACTCCTAAAACTTCAAACCCAAATTTTTACGACGGGGAGATTCCGTTTTATACACCCAAGGATGCCTCAGATAATTTTTATGTCTTAGAAACGCTTAAAACGCTAACTGAACAAGGATTAAAAAACTGTAATAGCAAATTTTATCCGAAAGACACTCTTTTTATTACTGCCAGAGGAACGGTAGGTAAATTAAATTTAGCGCAACAGCCAATGGCAATGAACCAATCTTGTTATGCACTAAAAGGTAAATTTTACATAACCCAAAAGTTTCTTTATTGCGCTATGGCTGACGCTGTAGAACGAATTAAAAGCCACGCCGTGGGTTCGGTCTTCGATGCAATTGTTGTTGATACCTTCAAAATGATTACATTAAATATTCCAACTGAAAATTTAGTGAACATATTTGAAGAAACTATAAGACCTGTATTTGTACAAACTGAAACGCTATTACTTCAGACTAAAAAACTAAAACAAGCCCGCAACCTACTTTTACCTAAACTGATTAACGGCGAAATACCCGTATGAACGATCTGAGCGAAGACAACTTAGTGCAGCAAGCCACCGCCCAATTCCTGCAGGAGCACTTGGGCTGGGAAACAGTATTTGCTTACAACCAGGAAGTGCTGGGACAAGATGGAACCTTGGGCCGTATTACCCGGCAAGAAGTTTACTTGAAACGTTACCTTCGCACAGCTCTGGAGGAGCTCAACAGAGATCTTAACTTACCGCCAGTTGCTTTCGATACTGCTATCAGGGATATTACCGAAACTCGGGCTGGGCATAACGTTAACATCCGCCTTAACCGCGAGAAATATCAGATTTTTAAAAACGGTGTTCCTGTAGAGTACCGCAACGCGAAAGGTGAAATTGAAAAACGCCGTCTACGCATATTCGATTTCGAAAATCCCGAAAACAACCATTTTCTGGCCGTGCGAGAGCTTTGGGTTTACGGTTCCATTTACCACCGTCGCCCCGATATTGTCGGTTTTGTAAACGGCCTACCGCTGCTTTTTATCGAGCTTAAAAATGCCAACGTCCACATAAACAGCGCTTATAAAGACAACTTCTCCGATTACAAAAACACCATTCCGCACCTTTTCGATGCCAACGCCTTTGTAATTATCAGCAATGCCCTTGAAGCCAAAGTAGGTTCCGTAACCGGCAAGCTCGGCCATTTCCACGAATGGAAGCGCCTGGAAGAAGAAGCCCCCGGCGTAGTACAGCTGGAAACGCTTTTAAAAGGCCTTTGCACCAAAGCAAACTTTATGGATCTCTTCGAAAACTTCATCCTGTTCGACGAGAGCCGCGGCAGCCTGGCCAAAATTGTAGCTAAAAACCACCAGTTCCTGGGCGTAAATCGCGCTGTAGCGGCCGTGCAAGATCGCCAAAACCGGAACGGTCAGCTCGGGGTTTTTTGGCATACGCAGGGCTCCGGCAAATCGTACTCTATGGTGTTCTTCTCCGAGAAAGTTCGCCGCAAATTGCCCGGTAATTTCACCTTCCTCATCGTTACCGACCGCACCGACCTCGATAATCAGATCTACCGCACCTATGCCGGCACCGGCATAGTAGATAATAAGGCAAACACCTGCCGGCCATCTTCGGGCAAGCATTTACAGGAACTCTTCAAAGCTGATAAACCCTATTTGTTTTCGCTCATAAACCTCTTTAACCAGGAAGTTTCCGAAGAAAATCCCTACACCCGCCGCTCCGACGTAATCGTAGTTTCCGACGAAGCCCACCGCAGCCAGTACGGCCGCCTAGCCCTTAACATGCGGTCGGCTTTGCCCAATGCGCACTACATCGGTTTTACCGGTACCCCGCTTTTCAAGAACGACGAAATCACCAAACGCATCTTCGGCGATTACGTGTCCACTTACGATTTCCAGCGGGCTGTGGAAGATGGTGCTACCGTACCCTTATATTTCGATAGTCGCGGCGAAAAACTGCAACTGGAAACCACCGAAATAAACAACAGGATTGCTGAAAAACTGGAAGAGCTGGAACTTGACCTGAACCAAGACGAACAGGCACTGCTGGAAAAACAACTGGGCCGCGATTACCATATTCTAACCGCCTCCAGCCGTCTCACGCCCATTGCCCAGGATTTTGTAAACCATTATACCACCCAATGGGAAAGCGGCAAAGCTATGTTTGTCTGCCTCGATAAGCTCACCACCGTTAAAATGTATAACCTGGTGCAGCAATTCTGGGAAGCAGAGAAACAAGCATTGCAACAGCAACTGGAAGAAAGCAACAATGCCGCCGAAATGCAGGAACTGCGCCGGAAACTAACCTGGATGCAGGAAACCCAAATGGCCGTGGTAGTAAGCGAGGAACAAGGCGAAATTGAGAAATTCCGGAAAGAAGGTCTCGAAATTCTGCCGCACCGCCAACTCGAAAAACAAGGCTTCGAAACGCCCGATGGCAAACGCATAGACCTGGAAACCGCCTTCAAGAAAGACGAAAATCCTTTCCGGGTTGCTTTTGTTTGTGCCATGTGGCTTACCGGTTTCGATGTGCCAAGTTTAAGCACGCTTTATTTAGATAAGCCACTTAAAGCCCATACCTTAATGCAGGCCATAGCCCGCGCCAATCGCGTACACGAAGGTAAAAACAATGGCCTGATCGTAGATTATTGCGGCATCCTGAAAAGCCTGCGCGAAGCCCTTGCACTTTTTGCATCCGGTACCCCTCAGGATGATACCCTAAACCCAAACCCGGACCCCGTAAAACCAAACGAAGAATTGCTTTCCGATCTGGAAACCTCTATCCTTATGGTACGCAATTTACTTTCGGAACGTGGCTTTGAGTTAGATAATATTTTCGATAAGAGTGCCGCGTTTAGCCAGGCTTCCGCTATTCTGGCTGCTAAAGAAGCCATAAACCAAAGCGAAGAAACCCGCAAGCGTTTCGAGATCCTTGCCCGGGAAGTATTTAAGAAATTCAAGGCCTGCCTTACCATTCCTGGTGTAAAAGCTTTCGGCAAAGATTACGATACCATAAACTTCATTTACAAAACCCTGCAGGCAGATAAAGAGAAAGCTAATATATCGGACATCCTGCGCGAACTAGGTCAGGTAGTAAACGTAGCAATTGGTACCGCTTCTATGGCTGCAGAGAACGGAAAACTTTACGACATTAGTAAAATAGACTTTGAACTGCTGCGGAAAGAATTTGCCAAATCGAAAAAGAAAAACAGTACTGTTCATGACCTGAAAACTTATATCGAACAGAAACTGGCGAAGATGATGCGGAACAACCCGACTCGCATTGATTATTATAAACGCTACCAGGAAATAATCGCCGACTACAACTTCGAAAAAGACCGCAAAACGATAGAGGAAACCTTCGAAAAACTGATGAAGTTTATGCAGGACCTCAACGAGGAGGAAAAGCGCGGAATGCGCGAAGGCCTGTCAGAAGAAAACTTGGCTTTGTTCGATCAGCTCCAGAAACCTAACCTTGCAAAAAAAGATATGGAAAAGCTGAAGCAAGTGGCCAAAGAATTGCTACAGGGCTTAAAAGATCAGAAAGACAAATACCAACAGTGGCGCAATAACGAAGCATCCAAAGCTGATGTAAGGACCTTCATCCTGAACTATTTATGGGATGAAGAAAAAGGTCTGCCAGGATCGTTTAACCAGGAAGAAATACAGGAAAAAGCCAAAACCCTCTACAGCTTCATTTACGACCATTATCCAAATTTCGGAGGTCCGGATTCAGCTGCAGCTTAGTTTTAAATTCTTAAAATCTGATACTATGATTAAAATTTCGCCTTCCATAAATTGCACAACCGCACAACTAAAATATTATTGTTGTACTGATGGGATAGACCAAGTAAGAGGTGAAGTAATAATTGAAGTTGAGTTAATAAAAAATCATAAAGACTATCCTGATAATAGTAATTGGCTGCTTGAATTTGTAGTTCCAACTGCCAATCAAGCGTACAATCCATTAGATGTCAAGAAGATACATATAGATCTTGCAGAATATATTAATATCAATCCAGTAACTGAAGATTATTTAGTATTGGACTTTGATTTTGGAATAAATCCCGCCCAAGCTGGAGCCATTTTTAAGGGCCTTATTTACCACATGGGTGATAACGGCTTGTTTGACTATGGTTATGAGATTTCTGGAGTAACCCAGTTTGTCCCTGAAGGAGTTATGTTAAGCGATTTTATGGAAGATTGAGAAGCTCAGTAATTATGTAGATCTTAAAATTGTATATCATTTTTAATCTTTAAATTTTTATTAATATTTCATTCAAATGTTTACAAGACAGGATAGGTTAAAGATATTTAATCAAAAAAAGAAAAAGGTTGAACGAAGAACTAATAAGGAGGGAATAATTACAGAAAAGGTAATTCCTGGTTTTGAAAATACAACTTTTGAGCAATTCGAGGAATGGTTTGATGAAACAACATTTAACCAAGGGTGCAATTACTGTGGCACAACCAACCATAGAAGTTTAGAGCTTTATCAAATGCAACGCGCTGGTTTAAGACCAGATGCTACCCGTGGAGGTAAAAGAGGGAAACGACTCGAATTAGATAGAGTTGATCCTCGCCAGCCCTATGATAACTTACAAAATCTTGTATGGTGCTGCTATTGGTGTAATAATGCCAAATCCAATTTCTTTACTGCTGAGGAATTCAAACCAATTGCAGTTGCAATGAGAGCTGCACTATCAGCTATATAGTTCTTACTCAGAATAAACTATGAAATCACGTCTTAAAACGGTTATCATAAATTGGCATGGGCCATTTCGGTCTCTAGAAGATATTACCCCAGAACAGAAAGGCAATGGTTTATACTTTCTTTGGGGCAAAACAAAGGGGCAAAAAAACCATCGGTTTCAGTACATCGGAATAACTGAACAAAACTTTACTGACCGTTTTAAGGACCCTAATCATAGATGTCATGAACTCCGGTTCCCAGAAAGTAGCATCTGGCTAGGTCATATACATTATCCCTCTCGTTACAAACGAAACTTACTTGAACTAGGTGAGAATTGTTTATGTCATTTTGCTGCTCCTGATAAGAATAAAAATAAACTATATCAGCCTAGAAAACCGGGATGCATCATCTCTCAATGGTGTACTCAGGAGGGAATACCCCGTTTAAGGAGGCCTTCACTGCCAGATTATATGCCAGAAATGCTTTGGTGGGATACAGAACGGTGGAGAACTGGGAATATGAAGGTTTGGGGGTTGGATTAATAAGCATCGATTTTTTCCCAATTCTCTGGAAAGAGCCAAGAAACTGAAAAAAGCAACATGCCCAATATACAATTAAACCCTCTCCTCACCCCACAGGTAGTAGCCATTCTGAATAAATGTTTATTTAGCTATTCCGAAGCTTGCAAAAACGGTAATTGGGTAAACGAGGAAATCTATAAATTTGAATTTGCCCAATGGTTAACTTCAAGAGTTGATTTTAATTACCAGACTAATGAGCAAATTCTGGATATTTGCTTAGAAAGCCAGCAACAGCGTTACACTAATACCTCAACCAAAGGCGTAAATTTCCTTTTATCTGCCGGAAATGAAAAAAGAAGCATCTTTTTAACTCCTTCTGATATTGATCTATTCAGGAAGGCCGCTCAAGGAACGTTATTATCAGAGAAAGACCTTGAAAACCGAGGAATAAGTTATACAGGTTTAACCGGGTGGCTAGGCACACTTTTCCCTAACCAATATGTACCTGTAGTAGCGCTCGAAGAAGTTGACGCTATCATTAAAATTTGGAATCTTCAAAAACACCCTCAAAAAGGTTACCCTGGCTTCGTTGCTAATCAAGAATTCGGGAAGGCCATAGTAGCATACATCAAGCATTACGCCCAAGAAATTACGATTCTGTTTAATAAACAGTTAGTCAATCCTTTAAACCTTGAAACTTTGTATAATTGGGTGGCGCAGGATTTTACAATTTTTATTAAACGAAGGTTAATAAATCAGAACAACTTCCCTCCAAGTATCCCCGATCCTAAACCTGGACCTCCTACCAAAACTATGACAATACAATACCCATTGAACACGATTCTTTTCGGCCCTCCGGGTACTGGGAAGACCTACAATACTAAGCAATATGCAATTCAGCTAATTGAGAATTTATCTGAAGAAGAATGTTCAAAAAAATATCCTGACCGCCAATCCTTAAATGCACGGTTTGACCTTTTTCAGGACCGAAAACAAATAGAATTTGTTACTTTCCACCAGTCCTTTACTTACGAAGACTTTATTGAAGGTATCAAACCAGTTCTTCCTAAAACAAATGGGAATGAAGAGATTAAAGAAGCTAATTCAGGCAAACTAACCTATGAAATAGCCGACGGCATTTTCAAAACTATTTGCGAAAGGGCGGAAAGCTATATGAATTACACTCCTGAAAACCAGCCCGAAAGTTTTAAAACGGAAATGAGCCAGGGTTTTCAAAGAGCAAATTTCTACAAAATGTCAATTGGTAATACAGCCAATTCGGAAGATGATGAGATTTACCAATATTGTATTGAGAACGGCTGCATTGCTTTAGGTTGGGGCGGAGAAATAGATTTTAGGGGAGTAAATAATAGAAAGGATATAAAAGATCGGTTAGATGAGGAAGGAGTTGAAAGAAGTCCTTATGAATCTACTGCCGTTAAGATGTTTGTTGTAGATATGAAACCGGGAGATTTTGTTTTTATATCATCCGGTAATTTTAAGATCCGGGCCATTGCTCAAATCAGCGGCGGGTATTATTTTCAAAAGGATTCGCCAATCAGATACAGCCAATTCCGGGAAGTAAAATGGCTGATTACCAATATTAACTTACCTGTTACTGAAGTTTACAATAAGGCCTTCTCCCAACAAACAATTTACGGTTTAAATAAGAATCTCATTAACCAGGACTATTTCCAAACTTCTGCTGTTTTACCTAATAAAGAAGAATTTCACAGAAATCATGTACTGGTTATTGATGAGATAAACAGAGGTAATGTATCACAGATATTTGGAGAGCTAATTACCCTGATTGAATCAGATAAAAGGTCAGGTGATAGCGAGAGTCTAATGATTAAACTTCCTTATTCAAAAGAGGATTTTTCAGTACCTAATAATTTATACATTATCGGAACCATGAACACTGCCGACCGCAGCGTAGAAGCCTTAGACACTGCTTTACGCCGCCGTTTCAGCTTTGTAGAGATGCCACCGCAATACGAACTTCCGGAAATAAACCGGGAAGTGGAAGGATACAACCTAGCTAACATTCTCCAGAAAATTAATCAGCGAATTGAAAAGCTATTAAGTAAGGACAACCTGATCGGGCATAGCTACTTTATGACAGCTAACAGCCTGAAAGACCTGCGGGCAGTTTTTCAGTATAAAATAATACCGTTATTGCAGGAATACTTTTTCGGTGATTTTGGGAAGATAGGTTTAGTATTAGGCGAAGGCTTTTTTCAAACGTCTGAAAATACTGACAATAATATTTTCGCAACTTTCCGAAACTACGACCCTTCAGGCTTAGCTGAAAAAGAAGTTTACCACCTAATAAACGTGCTGGATGAGAAAAAACTGAATGACAACCAGTTTAAAGCAGCCTTGGATGCACTAGTTTAATAAGAATGATTTTTTCCGGCAAACTTATTACCGTTTTCGAGCACCAAGTGCTTAAACTCGATCAGGAAGTTGATGGAGTGAAGTTTGATGAGTCAAAATTAAAAGCGCTCCAGGCCTTTTATGGAGATAAAGGTGTACCTTATTTTTCGCTGGTACATAAAGGGGTAAAGTTTAATGAAAACGTTGGGGTGCTGCAGGTAGGTAATTTAACTATAGAAGTGCTCCCGAAAGCCGACAAAAGCGAGAATAAAAAGCAATGGCATGAAATGCTGATTGGGATGTTAAAAGCCGTTGGCATATTTGATATTCAGGCACCAAGCAGCAGCAACTTAAAACTTAAAACAAATTCAATCCTAGACCTTTATTTTGCTTTGTTCCTACAGGAAATTGAATATCTGCTGCACCGTGGTCTGGTGAAGCGCTATCGTAAAACTGAAAGCAATTCTACCGCATTAAAAGGCAGTATTCAGTTTGCCCAGCACATTCAGAAAAACCTTGTGCATCAGGAACGATTTTATGTGCGGCATACTACTTACGATGTGCAGCACCAATTGCACCAGATCCTTTACAAAACGCTTGTATTGATTAACCGCATAAATACCAATCCGGAACTTCAAAGCAAAATAGGATCACTACTGCTTAATTTTCCGGAACAGCTCGAGCTTAAAGTTACCGAAGCAATTTTTGAAAAAATAACCTATAACCGGAAAACGGAGGGTTACCGGAAAGCAGTTGATATAGCAAAACTCCTTTTGCTTAATTATCATCCGGATGTAAGTAAGGGAGCCAACTATGTGTTGGCCTTAATGTTCGATATGAATTTGCTATGGGAGCGATTTGTATATGTAAGCCTTAGGAAAGGCCTGCGAGTAAACAAACCGGACTTTACCATTGCCTCCCAGACTTCGAAATACTTTTGGCAGCCTGAAAAAGGATTTAGAAGTAAGATTATCCCGGACATTGTCCTTAATAAGGACATTCCGGGATGTGTGGTTTTAGATACCAAATGGAAAAACCTGAATGGATATAATCCTTCTCCAGATGATCTGCGACAGCTTTATGTTTATCATGAATATTACAAAGCGGTCAAAGTCGCTTTAGTTTATCCGGGTTCAACTCAAAACCAAACAAAAGGCCGCTACCTTCACCTTGACACAGGTGATAAAACAGAAAAAGAATGCAGTGTAATTTCCTTAAGTGTAAAGGAAAATATTGTAGACTGGCAGAGCTCAATTTATTCTGAGTTGGCAAATTGGATCACAAATACTTAAGACATCCCCTTGCTGGGTAAAGAAATTTAAAACTTAAATTCTACTATATGTACGACATCATTGGTGATATCCACGGCCATGCGGATACTCTAGAGCAGTTGCTTCAGAAACTTGGCTACGAAAATATTGAAGGCTTTTACCGGCACCCAAACCGGAAAGTAATTTTCGTAGGTGATTATATAGATAGAGGTCCAAAGATCCGGGAAACACTTGAGTTAGTAAAGGCCATGGCAGATAATGATCAGGCAATTGCTCTAATGGGCAATCACGAATTCAATGCCATCCTTTACAACTTACAGGATGCTGCCGGAAATTATCTGCGGGAACATTCTGAAAAAAACCAGCACCAGCACATACACACGCTCGAACAATTCGCTTGCAATATGCAAGAGTATCATCAATACATTTCCTGGTTCAAAACTTTACCCCTGTTTTACGAGGACAAGCAAATCAGAGTGGTTCATGCATGCTGGGATGAAGAACATATCCATTCCCTTCAAAATGCATTGCCGGAAGGCCGGCTAACTGACCAGCTATTGCTTAATGAATACCAAAAAGGCACACCACTTTATGAAGCCTTGGAAGTAACACTGAAGGGCAAGGAATTACAAATGCCTGACCGACTAACATTCAGGGACAAAGATGGACACGAGCGGACTGAGTTGCGGATAAAATGGTGGATGAACCCGGATAAAGTTACCTACCGGCAGTACAGTGTACAGCATTATGATTCTTTAACGGATCAGGAAATTCCTGCTGAATTGATTAATAACCAAAAGTATTATCCAGAATCTATGAAGCCGGTATTCTTTGGGCACTACTGGTTACCAGGTTCTGCGGAACTGAGCGTTTATGAAAAGAATGTTTGCTGCGTAGATTATAGTGTGGCAAATAAAGGCAAGCTGGTGGCTTACCGCTGGAATGGTGAAACCTCCCTAGACCACCGGAATATGCACCACATTTAATCCCTTTCTAAGCTATGGCCCAAAGAGTAAATTATTCTGCCTATAAGGCTACCGAATTCACCTGCCCGGATTGTAGCTGGACTGGCCTAGGGGAAGAAGCCTGCCTAAACTTTGAAATGGTTATGGATCTCGAGTGTCCAAAGTGCTTTAAGATGCTGGCAATCATAGATGCTCCTACTTACGGTGAGATCTTACACAAAGGAAAGGAATGCGACCGTGAAAGATTAAAGCAGGAAATAAAATTCAAGGAAAACTTTCAAAGGGTCTGCCTTAAATCTGCAGATCAATTACCGGATATTAAGGGAGACAGTATCTCCTTTACTTTCAGATCTGATACTATAGATGGAGAAGATCTCAATATTATCGAGCACCAGGACCAAACTATCTGGCAGGAACCGATGCTGTTTGAGGGGTATGAAAGGTTTATGGAAATAGGAAATTTAATGAAGGAAAAATATGGAGTTAGAATGGTTGATCTAATACCAGATCAGACCGCTGAACTTTTCCTCTACGGGGATAAATTGAAAGCCCCAGCTATTATTGCAGCATATAGAATTAGTCTAAAGAAGAGTTCCGGGTAGATTCAGAATATATTTCATTGGTGAAGGATTTAGCAAGACAATTCACAAACTTATCAAATCCATTTCTGAAAGTGTTAAAAGACGCTGATACCAATTTAGTTTATTTTTCCGCGCATCTGGAAACCAATGAACGTTATCTTCCTTTCTGGCAGCGGTTAGAACCAATACTACAAAGTGAGAACATTACTTATAAAATGCTGGAGGGCACAAAAGACATTTGGTGCCGGGATTTTATGCCTTTACAGGTTGCAATGAATGAGTTCATTCAGTTCCGATACACCCCTGATTATTGCGATGATTCCGCCTGGGAGCATACGGTTACGAAGCCTGTCGACTTAAAACTTGATCCTCGCTTTCGGATTCAGAATTCAGATTTGATTCTGGATGGAGGCAATGTGGTCAGGTATAATGGCAAAGTTATTCTAACGGATAAGGTCCTTAAAGACAATCCTGGTTTTTCAAAAAGCGATATGATAGAACTGCTAAAGGAGTTGTTAAGGGCTGAAGAAATCTTCATTATCCCTCAACAGCCTTATGATATGACTGGCCATGCTGATGGAATGGTTCGCTTTCTGAATGACAGAACCATGCTAGTGAGTGATTATCAAAACGAAAGTATATCCTGGAAAAAGAAATACGCTGCAGCACTCAATAATACAAAGCTTAACGTAATTGATTTCCCTACTGTAGTTCTCGATGAGAAGAACGAGTATGGTGACTATACCGCCCGAGGCTGCTACATTAATTTTGCCCAAGTTGGAAATACAATCCTACTCCCCTTCTTTGACCTTCCGGAAGACCAACTGGCCCTAAAAGAGTTGGTGAAGCTTTACCCAAATCAAAAAATAATACATGTTGAATCAAATGAGATTGCCCAAGATGGAGGGGTCCTTAATTGTATTACCTGGAATATAAAAAGGTAATTTTATCTGCTAAAGCTACCACTCCACCTGACCGAATTACCTACCAGTGAAATGAAGAAAGCTCGATTTGGAGAAGTAAGTTTTATTTAATTTTGAATAAATAAGTTTAACACCAACAGTCAGTTGAAGAATGGTTACTTTTAAATTTGAAAATCTCCAAGGAGAGGATTGTGTATCAGCTTACAAAGCCTTAAAAGCCAATTCTAAAGTTCTGTTCGAAACAGCTGATAATGCAGCAGCAAAAGGAAATTATGGAGTGGCAAGATCTCTGTTAATATTGGGGTCGGAAGAATTTATTAAAGGAGCTATTCTTTACCTGAATAGTATAGGAATTCTGCTATTCAAAATTAATGATATTAGAAAAGCTTTAAACAATCATAAGGAAAGGCATGAAGTAGCTATGTTGATTCAGCTTTTTAAACTTGCAGATACTTTTATCCAAGTTCAGGAATATAAACCAACATCTTCATCAAGGTTTAAATGGCTGAATAAAGCTCTTTCTATACTTGGTCAGGCTAAAATTGTGCTAGATGGACTTGGAGAAACAAGAAGTGATTTGGATTGGTGGGATAGCGCGAACGAATTTAAAAACGCAGGTCTGTATGTAGATTATAAGGAACAACTATTGCTTCCTAAAATTATATCTGAATCAGACTACTCGCTTGCTAAAATAAAGGTTAAGGACTTTACAAAACGGTTTTCCCTTTTCCATATTTTTTTAGATAGAGCACCAATTAAAGAAAGGAAAGCGCTTATAAAAGATTTAAATGATGGGATTAATCTATATGTCAGTTCAGTGAACAAGCGAAATATAGTTAAAGCCCAAAATAAAGCTTCAGTTAATTCAGATAAAGAATTGACGGAAAACATTTTAATAGGCTAGCAAAGCTTTTCTTATAAATCTTTCCCAATAAAGTAAAAAGTGTATAAACAGCGAAACGAAAAGAACTTTGAATAGCCTTTAGTTAGTCTTAGTGATTAGTATAATCTAAGCTATTAAACCGATTTATTAAAACTATCATTCATATTGTAATTGCGCCTGCCTTAATTTATTAGCGATTTCCTTTTGCAATTCTTTTGGACAAATTACCTTAACTTTATTTCCAAAGCTTAAAATTGTAGAAATCAATTCATAGTTTGAAACAACATTAAGTTTAATTCTAAGTTCTCTATCATTATCAACTAAAATTTCTTGAGTTGAATGTAAGTATTGGGTTTTAATATAGTATCCTGAGGACGGTTTAAATGATAAAATTACTTCCTCAACTATTCCATCTGTTAATGAGATACCAATTGTATTTCTAAAATAAGTGTCAGAATCAATAGATTCTTGGTCATTATATTTTTCGTTATCTTTTAAGACTAAACTAATTATCCTATCTAAAGCAAATGTTCTTACCTCAGCCTTATCGTGTTGAAGTCCCACTAAATACCACCTGTTCCGGTACTCTTTAAGCAGGTATGGACTAATGGTTCTTAAACTAGACTGCTGGTCCTGAAATTTTTGGTAGGATACCAATAACACAGTTTTGGAACTAATAGCATTAGAAATACTATTTAAATATTCTCCACCTTTTGAAAAGGGAGCTTTCTCAAAATCAATAAAAGCGTTAAAATCACTACTACTTAAAGAAGGAACAAACTCTACTAAATTTATTACCTTCTCAACGTTTGCTGAAAACTCTTTAAACATTGCGATTTCTTTGTATTGCCTTAAAGTTGTAGCTACCAGTTTTAAGGCATTTAGGTCTTCTGAATTTAGCGGCAACTTTTCTAGAGTAAAGTCAGGATCAGTATAGTAATACCCACCATGTAACTTCGAAAATGCAATTGGTGCATTATAATTGAGTTGCTCACTATTCCTCATCAAATAGATATCGTTATCGATTGTACGTTTCTTAATTTTGATATCACTCTTTTCAAGGATTTTCTGAATAAGCGCTTCCTTAGACCAATATATTCTGGATCTATTTCTCAGGCAAGCATCAATTATTCTAATGCGGGAAAGGAGGTCTTTATTGACAGGCATGAAAATATATTAGTTTTAATTAAATTTTTTCTCTGAATACATATACACTGCGTTCATCTAAAATAGCTTTGAGAAACCAAAATAACAAACGATATGGCAAGTTTACCAAAGTACCAAGTATTTAAGAGTACAAGTAACAGTGAATATTATTACCGGCTGCGCTCCAGTAATAATGAAATTATTTTAAACGGTGAAGGTTACAAGTCGAAGCAATCGTGCTACGATGGCATTAATGCAGTTAGAATTAATGCACTAATCGATAGCAGATATGACCGCAAAGACAGTTACAGCAATTATACCTTCAATCTAAAAGCTGGAAATGGAGAAATTATTGGTCGGAGCGAAAATTATAATTCTTCTTATGGAAGAGATAATGGTATTGCAGCGGTGAAACGGGATGCTCCAGTTGCGCAGATTGAAGATTTAACTTAAGTATTTACTTAAATTTTTAGAAAGATGGCTAAGAACCCTCCAAATGGTGACGGACACAGAATAGGTGCCGTAAAAGATCGTGTTCAGGTATTTAATCCGCAGAATGAACGCTGGACTAAAATTAATAGTAATACGGGAAAGTTTATGGATCAAAAAGCAGATGGTAAACCCTTTAAAGGAGTTACTAAAAAGTAATTTGATTAAAAACTTTCTAAAGGAGTGGTACACAAAGTATCCACTCCTTCTTTTTTTTGTGCATCATAAAAAGTGTCTGAAAATGAGAAGTTTATAAGTTATCGATTTTTAATTGTCTCACTAAATTCACATTAATACCTTGGATCACTCTGAAATGGCAATTTCGCCAGCTTCTCTACTTCTAAACTCGCAAAACCAAATTCCTCGGTTATTTTCCCCAGGATCAGGTAAACGCCCATGCCATTGAAGGGATAATTCTTGAGCGATGGCGGGAAATGCACCGTGTCGAAGAAGTTACTTTCAGCGTCTAAAAAGGTACCGAACTGCATAATTTCCCCGCGCACCGTGCGCACGTATTTGGTACATACCAGGTTGCCGACCATCCTCACTTTTTTACCGATATTCCCGACCATTTCCGGCGCCATTATTTCTCCCCGGAATTCCGTTTTCAGCAACTCAAACGGCGACATCGAAACCGAAAAATCAAGCAGTTCAATTTCGTCGTAAGCATCTTCCAGCAGGCTGTGGTAAAGGGTGGGCAAATGGAATTCTTTCGGTGTTAATTGGAACATACAAGTTTCCTGCGCAGCGGGTTTATTGTTGAGTAATTGGTGGGCTTCCCAGAGCAGTTTTTTTTTGTTTCTTCCGGTAAAGCGCAAGGCGTTAATTCTAATGAGAAAAATTGTAGCTTCCAGAGTTAAATGCGCGCGGGAAATAAGATCGTGGAGGTTGGAATATTCTCCATTCTTTTCGCGTTCCTGCACAATTCTGTGCGCTATTTTCTGCTCTAAACTATCGATGTGGATGAAGCCTAAATACACATCCTGACCAGTTACGGAAGTTAAATGCTGGCTGTGGTTTACGCAGGGCAGCAGGATGTTTCCGCCCGCTTTCCGGGCCTCGTTCACATACACCCAGGTGCGGTAAAAGCCCCCGAAATTATTGATCACGGCCACCATAAATTCGAGGGGATAATGCGCTTTCAGATATAAACTCTGGTAACTTTCCACGGCAAAAGAAGCGGAGTGTGCTTTGGAAAAAGAATAGCCCGCAAACGACTCCACCTGCCGCCACACTTCCTTCGTAATTTCCTCCGGATACCCTTTTTCGCGACAACTGTTAAAGAACTTATCTACCAGCTTCTGAAACTCCGAACGGCTGCGGTATTTCCCACTCATCCCGCGACGCAACACGTCGGCATCGGCCAGATCTAAACCAGCAAAATGGTGGCACACTTTCAGTACGTCTTCCTGATACACCATCACGCCGAACGTTTCCTGCAACTGTTCGCCTAAAACCGGATGAATGTGTTTGATCTTTTCCGGGTAGTGGAACCGCTGGATGTATTCGCGCATCATCCCCGACTTGGCCACGCCCGGCCGGATAATAGAACTGGCCGCCACCAGCGTTAAATAATTGTCGCAACGTAGCTTGGTAAGCAGGCCGCGCATACTCGGGCTTTCAATGTAAAAGCAACCGATGGTGTCGCCGCTGGCCAGTTGTTTTTTAACCTGTTCGTCCTGCTTGAATTTCTCTACTTCGTGGGCATCAATTTTCAGGTTTTTATTCTGCCGCACCAGCTGCACGCATTCTTTTATGTGCCCGATGCCGCGCTGGCTCAGAATATCCAGTTTCTCAAACCCGATGGCTTCGGCGGTGTACATATCCCACTGCACCGTCGGGAAACCTTTGGGCGGCATATCGAGGGCGGTAAAACAGGTGAGCGGTTGCTCGGAAATAAGGATGCCGCCGGCGTGAATGCTGCGCACGTTCGGGAAATCCTGCAGCAATGCACTGTACTTTTTTATGCTCTCCGTGATACCGTTTTGCAGCAGCGGATTATCCGGATTTTTCACCAGTTCATCGATCTCCGTTTTCGGCAACCCATACACTTTCCCGAGTTCGCGCATCGCCGCATTTTCCTGAAACGTACTCATCGCGCCCATCAAGGCGGTGTGTTCGCGGCCGTAGCGTTTGAAAATATAATCGATCACTTCGTCGCGTTCGTCCCAGCTATAGTCAATGTCAAAATCGGGCGGACTGGTGCGTTTCGGATTCAGGAAACGTTCAAAATACAGGTCTAATTGAATGGGATCTACATCGGTGATGTGCAGGCAATAGGCTACCACGCTGTTCGCGCCGCTGCCCCGCCCCACGTGGTAAAAACCGCGGCTCATCGAATACCGGATCACATCCCAGGTAATGAGAAAATACGAAGAAAAACCGAGCTTATCGATGATGTCGAGTTCGTGCTTTACCCGCGCCGCCGCTACTTTGTCGTGGGCGCCATAGCGGTTTCGCAAGCCATCCCAAGCCAGCTTTTCGAGCAGCATTTTATCGTCGTAAGGATCGCCGGTAAACGATTGCTTGTTGCGCCGCTGCTTAAAATCGAAGGTAAAATTGCATTGCTGCAGCAGCTTTTCAGTGTTCTCCCAAATGCCCGGCAGCATTGCGTATTGCTCTTTCAACTTATCGATTGGCCGGAAGAAAGCATCGTTGGCAAGTCCATGTTCCGGCTGTAGCTGGCTCAGCAGAATATTATTATCGATGGCCCGCAAATGCCGGTGTAACTCCTGCCCTTCCGCATTTATATAAGTCGCCGGCGCGTGAATTACCAGTTTCTCCCGCACTTTTTTGCTTGCCGCAAGTACCGTTTTATTTACTTCCGAAGGCTGCACGCCAAGGTATTCGTATTCTTTTAATTCTTCTGCTTTTTTGCCAGAACTTAGCGGGTAAATAATGAAAGCATTCTCAAAATTTCCAGCAGTTTCCGCCAGTGGTTTTTCGTTTAAGTTACACGTGCTTAAATATTCATTTAGCTCCTGAAGGCCTTGTTCGTTTTTAGCAATTCCGGTGTAAAGCCATTGGTTATTTTTCCGGAATTCAATTCCTACTACGGGCTGAATGTTTTGTTCCTCACACGCTTTCACAAACGGAAAAATACCGCTGGAACAATTTATATCCGTCAATGCCACCGCCGGAAAACCGTGCTGCTTCGCAATGGCCGCAAGGTCTTCTTCCGACAAAGTGCCGTATCGGAGACTGAAATAAGAATGCGCGGTTGCGTACATTTAGATTGATAAAAAGTAATGAATAAGAGATGAAATAGATTTAAATTATGACTGAAAGTTTGGGCAAAGCTCTGCCATGTGATATTTCAACCACTAGTTTTAATTCGAAAAGGATAGCGTTTTAGCTGAATAGACGACGTTAACTCAACCGCTTTCCTCCCAAACCCACGGCGCGTTTTACAGCTTCGGCTCCGTAGCGGAAGCGGATCTTATCCATGGCCTGGTAGAGATTAGTAAGCTCCGTGGTATCTTCAAACAAATGAATCTGCTGGAAGCCTTGTACCAGGTTGCTTAGCCTCACCCCAATTAACCGGATAAGCATGCGGCGCTGATATAGCTTCTGAAATAATTCTTTCGCTTTACTGATCAGGGTATGGTCAGAGGCAGTGTAAGGAATGGATATCTGCAGCGTGTGGGTATCAAAATTCGCGTAGCGGATCTTAACTGTGATACAACCAGCCAGCTTACCTTGCTTGCGTAATTCAAAAGCAATTTCTTCAGTCATGGCTACTAATAAACTGGTCAGACCTACGACGTCAGTAGTATCGCTGGCGAAGGTTTGTTCGGTGCTGATGGATTTCTGCTCGGTATAAGGTACTACTGGCGTGGCATCGATGCCATTGGCTTTCTGCCAGATGCTTATCCCGCCTTCTTTGCCTAAAACTTTCTGCATCAGTTCTACTGGAATGGCCCGCAAAACTTCAATGGTTGGCACACCCATGTTGCGCAAAAGCTGGTAACTCTTTTGCCCTACTCCGGGGATTTTGCGGATAGAAAGCGGCGATAAAAACGGTTGCACTTCGTCCTTAATTACCTGTAATTGTCCATTAGGTTTGGCCTGGCCGGTGGCAATTTTCGATACCGTTTTGTTTACCGAAAGCCCGAAGGAAATGGGTAGGCCGGTTTCTTTCATAATGGTTTGCCGGAGTTCCTGCGACCATTGCCAACACCCGAAAAAGCGGTCCATGCCGGTCAGGTCGAGGTAATGTTCATCGATGGAGGCTTTTTCATAGAGCGGCGCTTGGGAAGCAATTACTTCGGTTACATCACGGGAATACTTACTATAAGCTTCCATATCACCACGAATGATAATGGCATCAGGGCAAAGCTGACGAGCCAGTTTCATGGGCATAGCTGAATGTACCCCAAACTGCCGGGTTTCGTAACTGCAGCTGGCTACTACTGCACGGTCCGAAATACCACCGATCAGGATGGGCTTTCCAACTAAGCTGGAATTTAAGAGCCGTTCTACTGACACAAAAAAGGAGTCGAGGTCGAGGTGAGCCACGGTCCGGTTTTCGGACACGGGTAGATAGTTTTTCTTCTTCATAGTTTCTCAGGTTAAGCTTTCAGTATGAATAGTTTATGCTAATTTGATTAGTTTTTTATCAAAATTAGTGAGCTTAAACTACTAATAAATTTAGATTTACAATATATAAAACTAAAATATTTAGTATTATTACCGAAAATATGAGATTATGTTTTTGAGAGAGAACCTGAAATTTTTGAGAAAAAGGCGCAAAAAAACGCAGGACGATGTAGCATACGCCTTAAAAATAAAGCGTTCAACTCTAAACAGCTATGAAAATGGAATTTGTGAGCCGAAGCTGGAAAGGCTAATTGCTTTAGCAGAATATTACCGCATCAGCATTGATGACATGATTAGAAGGGAACTGAAAAAGATGCCTGAAAGTAAACTACGGGCAGTAGAATTAATGCCCATAGCTATAATTGAAGGTGTGAGCAATGACTAAAACATACTTAGCTGTTCAGGCTGAGCAGGATACTCGTAGGGCTTAATAAGATCAGGGTAATTATTAGTAAGCTTTCCTACTTCATTAGAAACGGTATACATCTGGAGCAACTTCTCATTAAGTGGTTGCAGCATTGTTAGGTAATCTTTGGGATTAGCCTGTGGCTTCAGCCAGTCCATTTCATGACCAATGGGAAGAATAGCAGGCATGCGGTCATGTATCTTAGAAAGCATTGGATTAGGCTCCGTAGTTATGGAGGTAAATTGAATGGTTTCTTCTCCTGTTTGCTCGTCTACTATTCGCTTGTACAAACCAGCAATTCCAAACAAATCGTTATCTTTTAACAGTATGCGGTAGGGATGGCGATTAGCTTTTGATGTAGTGCTCCATTCGTAATAACTATCTACAAGCATAAAACAAGTCTGCCCAGCTTCCAATAAGGGGGCAAATGTTTTACGCTCAAGGAGTGTATCTGCCCTGGCATTGAGCAATAATGTTGGATGATGATTAACCGTGATCTGTAAGCCCCAGCTTAAAAACTGCAAATGCTCCGGCTCTTCACTGTTGATCACACCAACCTTTTGAGTAGGACCAATATTGTAATTAGGTACCAACTCAGCTTCATTTACCTGCTTGGCAAACCGGTGATTTACAGGTACACTTTCCTTTGTCAAGGTTACTCTGCCGCACATATATTTTGAAAGGTTAAAATTCATCTACAAACTACTGAATTAGCTTCAATGTTTGCATAGATTTAAACTCAAATGCCCAATAGACAAAACTGCTGAAAATTTGATCAAAATTTGGTCCAAGATTACTGCAAAAAATCACGATTAAAAGCACTAAGTTTTCAGTGCTTGATTTGCCTCACTTGAATCTCTAAAATTTACAAGAAAATAAACAACTTAATTGATTATATATCAGTGCATTAAGGCACTTATTTTGAACGAACAAAATCATGCAGATTCATAGCACTAAAATAGGCTTAAAAATGAAGGAAAATTTGAGCACTTTTACCTCACAATACCCCTCCTCAATTCTGTGTCTTAAGAGCACGCAATTTTAGGGCATTTTCTTTGCCCTAAACACTATCATTTTACTTCGCCAAAGTAAACGCTACTTTTTCTACCATACTACACTTTGTTACGAATGTAGGACGACTTGTTTTTCGATTGAAATCCACAAATTTTAAGAAATCTGTATAAACCAAGCTCAAGGTTTATAACTTTTCTAATTCTTCAGCGAAGATATTTCCAATGAAAAATGGATATTGTTTTCCTCCATTTTCGCACACAATCAAACAACTGACTTTTGCTTTTAAATTAAGTCATTTAGAAGATTCAAAATCAAGGTGTTAAACACTTTTAAAAACCAAACAAAAAGCTCCTAAAAAACACCATATTTCCATGTACTTTTAATTGCTAGAAAATTTGACCTTCATTTTTTGTATCTACAGAAGATTTCAGTGGGTAAAATGTAGCAAATTCAGTCCTTCCCATCACCTGTCCCATTTTTTCAGTACAATTCAGAACAATTAAGCTGCTTTTTCTATAGCTCATAGTTGAGTAAACACACACGCATACTCGAGTATAAAACAATACACTTTTGTTTGTTTAATCATTTTAACTTTTACCTTTGGGTATTGTTTTAAACTTATCCCATGGAACAGAATACTGTAGATACTGAACTTTCAGATAGTGAATCTTTCGCAGCATTGTTTGAGCGCCTCACTACCCCCCTGCTTTTATTGAAAGACTCAGGAGTAGCTTCAAAGAACTTCAATGACTGGCGCCGGGCGGACTTGTGGTTTGATGATGAAAGTGAGAAACGCACCTGGACCAAGCTTAGTTTTGAGCAACATATCTGGCTGAAGATGCTTCAACAGCTTCGGCAATTTGGCTGCTCTACTGAATTGATCTTAAGCGTTAAGCAACAGCTGCTGGTAGTACCTGATTTTGAAGCAGCCTTTAAGCAGTATGAGCAAAGATTTTACTCAGAATTAAAGAAACTTAGTTTATCGCCAGACGAAGAAGCAAAGCAAATCGAAAGCTTTAAAAGCGGCGAGTTATTCAAACAGTTAAAAGAGACTGCTGTAGGGCAGGAACTCGGTGCTGGCATGTCCATGCTTAGAAGCTTACTCATTGCTGCCTTAGTAAAGCATCAGCACGCTGCCATTTTGGTTTACCCGGATAGCAGGGTTGTTCCGTGGTTAGATGAGATTAGCTTAATCGATCCGGAAGTTCAGAAGCTTTTTAAACGCACCCATTTTTACCTTTCTATTACCGAGCATTTAATGGAATTCTTAACTGACCCAGACAAGGAAAGATTTATTGCTCCTTTACAGCTGCTCAGCCCGGAAGAATTACAGGTGCTTCGTGCTTTAAGGGATAATACCATTAAGACCATCACTATCCAGACAGAGAAAGATTCCAAATCAAAGAAAGTATCCAAGACGATGTTTACTACAAAAGGAGGCGTTATTGATTCGCAGGATCAGGAAGCTATTATGGATATACTCCTAAACAAAAAGTATAAAAGCTTTGAATTTGATCGAAGGAACGGTAACCGCTTTTACTTTGAAAGTGAATACCGGAAAGAACTATAGATCTAAAAAGAAAACAGCAATAGTGGATTAACTCACTATTAGCTAAAAATAATTAGTACCAGGCAAGGCCGGAGCCTGCCTGATGAATGGTCCTGAAAGCCTCAGCACCAATCCGAGAACCCTGCTGCCCTCCTGAAAGCCTCAGCCGCAGCCCTTGTGTTCTACCACAGTGAAACCTTTAATTAAAAATTTAAATCAGGAAAAAGAAAATCTAAAGGAAAAAGAAAATTTAACCCTTATTGAAAAGCTAACCACCATGGTTGCCAGTTTACCAAACTACAGCCATTTAACTAAAGAGGACCACAGACAAATTGCAGAATCTCTTCTTGATCTTAGTTATTCCTATTATTCCATTTTTCAAACCCAATATTGCAATGGCAACTAATAAATTTAACCAGTTCGCTTCCTTTGCCAAGAAGAATAAAAAGATAGTAAAGAAACTTGGCAAATATGCTGTAATCTATACCCGCGTTTCCTCAAAGGAGCAGGCGGATGAAGGGAATAGTTTAGAAACCCAGCTTAAATATTGCCAGCAATATGCCCAGCGGAATAACTATGAAGTTCTGGAGTACTTTGGCGGAACTTATGAAAGCGCTAAAAAAGACGAAAGAAAAGAATTCGTTAAAATGCTCTCTTTTGTAAAAAGGCAAAAAGCTAAAGTTAGTACCATCATTGTCTATAGCTTCGACCGCTTCTCCCGTACTGGTGGAAATGCCCTTTATCTGGCAGATCAATTAGAGGAGATTGGCGTTTCCATTTCTTCTTATTCACAGCCAACCGATGCTACAACTTCTGCTGGTAAACTCAACCAGAGCATGCAGTTATTATTCGGGAAGTATGATAATGATCAAAGAAGGGAAAAATCAGTAACTGGCATGAAAGAAGCCTTGCGCAGAGGTTACTGGGTGAGCAAACCTCCAATTGGTTATGAAAGGGCGATAAAAGATGGGCAGAATTGTATTGTTATCAATAAGACGGGAAAACTAATAAAACAAGCTTTCCTGATGAAAGCCAAAGAAGGCCTGAGTAATACCTCCATCAAAGCCAAGCTTAACAGCATGGGTTTGCGTGTAAGCAACCAAAAGCTTACTCATATATTTAAAAACCCCTTTTATTGTGGCATCATTACTAACAGTTTATTAGAAGAAGGTGAGCTAATAGAAGGCAGACACGAAGCGCTAATCTCAAAAGAATTATTCTTACAAGTTAATGATATTCAGTCTGTAAATCCTCAAGGCTACAAGGTACAGTTACAGGATGAGAATCTGCCTTTAAAGCAACATATCCGTTGTGCAACTTGTGGCACACCATTTACTGGCTATGAAGTAAAGAAAAAGGGCCTTCATTATTACAAATGCAATAAGATTGGCTGCAAGTGCAACAAGAGCGCTAAAACGATGCATGAGAATTACTTGGAGCTACTTAAAAAGTACCAGGTTGACCGAGAGCTAATCCCAGTTCTAAAAGAAGCATTAGCTGGTGTTTACGGAGAAATGAATGAGAATAATAAAAAACAATCAAAACTCATTCAGCAGCAAGCTACAGAAACCAGAAAGAAATTAGAAGACCTAGAAGAGCGTTTTGTATTTAGAGAAATCCCAAAAGAACTTTATGAAAAGTATAGCCAGAAATTAAAGGATGAGCTAAGGACAACCGAAGCACAATTGGCAGAACTCGACGGACCATTATCGAACCATCAAAAATTCATTGAATTAGGCTTAAATTTTAGTGTAACGCTCTGTGAATCATGGGAAAGCGCTAACTTCATGAATAAGCAAAGACTCCAAACCTTAGTATTTCCGGAAGGAGTGTACTTTGACCGTCAAAAACAGGGTTATCGAACTCCAAGAGTTAACTCGATTTTCAAGTTAACTTCTTCATTATGTGAACATTACAAAGAGGCTAAAAAAGAAAAAACCAGCCTAAAGACTGGTTTTTCAAATTTGGAGCCCCCAGTCGGAATCGAACCAACGACCTACTGATTACAAGTCAGTTGCTCTACCAGCTGAGCTATGGAGGCTTCTACCGTTCAGGCTGCTGCCCGATTGATGATGCAAAAGTAGCAAGCTGAGTTTAAATTCCAAACTTTAACGCCTACTTTTTTCTTAAAAAAAGATAGCATTTTTTTATTCAGTTCTATCTGGCTGGTTTTCAAAAAGTTCAGCCTTATTTATTTTAATTTTTGTCAAAACAAAAAACATCGGGTTGGTTAATTCGGGCATTATATTTTAAATCTTCGGAAATAAATCAGCCAGCAATAAACTTTACCCCCTTATTTATTATGAGTAAAACAGTTAAGGGCCGCCAGCCGTAGTGCAGATTTAAGCGGCAGTTATTTTTAGCATTATCGCCTCTTATATTATAAGATTTTCGGCCACATTCTTACTGAACCCCGCATGATAAAACCGTCTTTATTTGCTTCGCTTACCATGGTGTTTGCTTTAACCGGAGCTTCCTGTCAGAGCCAGACTACCAGCCATGACCAGACTACACAAACCCAAAGCCAGGCGGGCAGCAACGAGCAAAACCCTCAAAAATGCAACCCGCTGGAAACCCGCAAACCCAATTCCCCAAACCAGAAACCAGCTTTTGCGGAACAAACCCGTGCCTGCGCCATAAAAACAAATGCCGCGTTTGAGGTGCAGGTGTTAACCAAGGGACTTGAAAAGCCCTGGGCGGTAGAACCCCTCCCCGATGGCAACCTGCTGGTAACTGAAAAACCCGGCCGGATGCGGATCATTTCGGCTTCCGGGGCTATGGGCCAACCTCTAACCGGGTTACCCCAGGTGGATTATAAGGATCAGGGAGGTCTACTGGATGTAGCCCTGAGTCCTGATTTTAGTACCAGCCGCACCATTTTCTGGAGTTATTCTGAGCCCCGCAAAGGCGGCAATGCAACCAGCGTAGCCCGCGGCGTGCTTTCTGCCGACCAAACCCGACTGGAGCAGGTAAAAGTAATTTTCCGGGCAATGCCTACCTATGACGGCCACATGCATTTTGGCTCCAGATTAGCTTTTGGTCCGGATGGTATGTTGTATGTAACTCTCGGGGAACGCTCCGATAAAGAGATCCGGCCGCAGGCCCAGCACATGAACAGCCATATGGGTAAAATTCTGCGCATCACACCAGATGGCAAACCGGCACCGGAAAACCCTTTTCTAAACCAATCCGGGTCTATGCCCGAGATCTGGACCCTGGGGCACCGCAATGTGCAGTCCTCCGCCTTCGACGAAAAAGGGCAATTCTGGGTAGTAGAAATGGGACCGCAGGGCGGCGACGAGCTAAACCTGATCCAGAAAGGAAAGAATTATGGCTGGCCATTGGTTACCTTCGGGGAAGAATATTCGGGCGCACCGGTTCCAAATTCGGTAACCGATAAAGCCGGTTTTGAGCGCCCGGTATATTACTGGGATCCGGTAATTGCCCCGTCGGGTGCGCAGTTTTACAGTGGCAAAGCGTTTCCGGAGTGGCAGGGCAATTTGTTTGTAGGCGCATTGCGCGACCAAAGACTGGTGCGCCTGAAAATTGAGAACAACAAAGTAACAGGCGAAGAACATTTGCTTACTGACCGGAATCGGCGCATTCGCGATGTACGGGAAGGACCGGATGGCGCTTTATACCTGGTAACGGACGAATCGAAAGGAGAATTGCTGAAGATTACGCCGAAAAAATAACCATTAGGAACCGCCAGAATACGAATAAATCCTTTAGTGGTAAACTTGTTTTTTGCCGGCCGTGATTTTAAGAAAACAATTAATAAAAACGCTATGGTTTCCGGTATAAAAAGTCGCAACCTTTAAGGCTTAAACCGTTCCATTACCGCTTTTTCAGAAACAGCATCCCGGCCTTTCAATTCTACATAAAGAACGTTGGGTACCCAGAAAGTACCGCCTTCAATGCGCACGAACACGCGGTCTAAAATAACTTGTTCCTGGTTAATGCCGGTATAAACCTGAAAAGCGCCCTGGCTGTTTTTGCGCAGGTAAAGTTTCAGCTTGCTATACGAAACAAAGGTCAGTTCATAGTGGTCTTTCGCCAGTTTTTTAGTGTTTAGTCCGTAGGCAAATTTCCGCTGAATGTAATTTAATTCTTTCCGGCTTCCGCCTTCGGCATACCGGATCCAGAAAATGCTGATTGGTTCAGCTTCATTTAGGAGCCCGGCCCCGGTGCGGTTCAGCTGATAAATCACGGTATTGGCGTCCGGATCGCGCTGCACGTAAAACAGCAGATCCTTAACATTTTTTGGCACCGGTAAATTATCGGTAACTCCACCGGCTGTAAATTTAATATCATAACGGAAGGAAAAACCAGCTAAAAAAACAAAACCGGCAAGTAGCAAGGCATTTCTGGTAAAGTTTGTACGCTTCATTTTCCGGAATCTTATTAATTGTAAAATAAAACAAAAAAGCACTTCCGAAATATTCGAAAGTGCTTTTCTTTTTGAGCCCCCAGTCGGAATCGAACCAACGACCTACTGATTACAAGTCAGTTGCTCTACCAGCTGAGCTATGGAGGCTTCTACCGTTCAGGCTTGTGGCCCGATTGATGATGCAAAAGTAGCGGCTCAAATTTATTTTACAAGTTTTTGCCGCTACTTTTTTTCATCTTTTTAATAACGTTTTGAAAATCAATCCTAAAAATTATTAGCTCCGGATCTCTTTCAGCTGTTTTTGCAACAATTCTATCCTTTTGTTAGCTTCGGCAATGCGGGCATCGTATTCCTGGCGCAGCACTTCAGCGTTTTTAGAACGGGCAAAAAATTCGATATTCGTTTTTAAGGTACGAATGTCATTTTCCAGCTGGCTGATCTCCTTGCGAATACTCTGCTCTTTCTGATAAAGTTTATTCGTAGCATCGGGGCCGCCTTTCAGTTTGTTCATCTGCAGCTTAAAGAGCACATCCGTTTTTTGTTCGTTGCTCAGTTCCGGTACAGTATCCAGGTATTTTTCCATCAGGGCAAAGAATTTTTCTTCGGCCTGGGCATTGCTGCGGCCGCTTCCGCCATCGAAACTTTGCCATTTGGCTACCATTTCTTTCAGGTGTTCCAGATTACCCGCTTGCGGGTGTTGGTGCTGGTGCTGGGTAACCCGCTCGGTAAGTTCTTCCAGATACGTGGTTTTTTCTTCTGAAAGTTTATCCAGTTCCGCTTCTTTGTGCTGGGCTTCGGCCTGGCGGCGATCGAAGAATTCGTTGCAGGCTGCCCTGAACCGCTCCCAGATCTTATCGGAATATTTATCCGGAACGCGGCCAATGGTTTTCCATTTTTTCTGAAGCTGGATCAATTGTTCTTTGGTAGCGTCCCAGTCGGTGCTGTCTTTCACCGCTTCCGCTTGTTCGCAAAGTTCGGTTTTAAGTTTCAGGTTTTGCATTTTCTGCTCATCCAGGGCTTTGAAGAACTGATTTTTATTGTGAAAGAAAGCCTTGTAAATGCCCCAGAACTTTTTGTTGATCACATCGGCATTTTCTTTGGGCACTAAGCCAATGGCATCCCACTCTTCTTTAATTTTCTGAATTTCGTCGGTTTTATCGCGCCAGTCGTTTATGCGGTCAGTATTGTAATTCTGGAAAGTTTCCAGGCGGCTGAGCACTTCGGTTTTACGGGCAAGATTGGCGGTTTCCACTTCGCGGCGGCCGGCCATGAATTCTTTTTTGCGCTCGTGTACTTTTTCCGATGCCTGAATAAAACGTTCCCAGATCTGGTCGCGCTGTTCGTTGGGTACCGGGCCAATATTTTTCCACTCTTCGTGCAAATGACGCAGTTCCTGCAAACTGGCATTAATGGAAGGATTATTTACCAAGGCTTCGGCGCGGTTTACCAGTTGCAGTTTAGCATCCAGGTTTCGTTTGCGGTCCAGCTCTTTCAGCTCAAAGTAAATGCTGCGGTTGTTGTAGAAAATATCGAGCAAGGCGTGGTACGAGTTCCAGAGCTGCTGACTTTCGTTTTGCGGCACCGGCCCGATCGCTTTCCATTCTTCCTGAATGGCTTTCATTTTATCGGCGCTGCTTTTGGTTTCGGCGGCTTCTACCACTTCGCGAAGCTGGGAAATAAGCTCCTGTTTGCGCTGCAGGTTTTTATGTTTCTGTTCTTCTTCGCTGCGCAGATCGCGGTGGCGGTTTTCCCGGAATTGCTGCATGGCTTTTTCAAGCTGCTGGCGTTCCGGTGATAACCGGTATTCGAAATCGTCGGCGGTTCCTCCTTCGGCAATGAATTTTTCCTGCGCTTCGTGTTTTTCGGCGGCCAGTTTCAATTCATATTCGCGGTACATTTCGTTTACCTGCCGGTAGTTTTTGCGGTTATCGGTTTTCAGAATGGCCGTTAACTGCCGCTCGAGTTCTGCTGCCGGCATAGCCGCATAATCGGTATCGGTAAACTGTTCGTCTTCTGTGCTTAACTCGTAAACTTCTACCGGTTTATCGGAGGAAGCAGTCGTTTCAGACGTACCGGCATTTTCAATTTCCTCGGCTTTGCGCTGCGCCGGCATAATTTCCGGAATTACTTCGTGGGCAGCAATAGCACCAGAAATTACGTTCCCGATTGAATTCTCATCGCCTAAGGCTGCATCCCGTTCTGCTTCGGTTGTTTTAGAAACGGTAGGTTCCTGGCCTGAAAAAGTACCGATCGCCTGTCCGGTTTCTGAAGCCGGGGTTTCGGCAACGCGGGTCTCAAATGTTTCCGGTTCTCTTGCAGGCTCACTTACAGGGGTAATGGGCAATTCTGTAGGAGGAATTACTTCGCGGGCTGCAATAGCACCACCGGCGACTGTGGCAGCATCCGGCAGGGAAACAGGAGTTTCTGTTGGAGTTGGAGTTGGAGTAGTAGTGGAAGTTGTAGATACCGGTTCGGTGCGGGGCATGTTTTCCGGCAACGCAATCGAAGTTTCTTCGGTCTTTGCAATGGGAGTTTCTTCCGTTTTTTCAATACGTATTTCCGGAATGTTCTGCTCTTCTTGTGCTTCCGGCATAGGAATGGAATTCGTGGCCGGGGCGGCTGAGGGTGCTATGGGTTCGGCGGGCATCCCTTCGGCAAAAGCCGTTGGTGCAACTGGGGCCGCGGGCTCAGCACCTCCGGTTTTTCGGGCGTTGATCTCGGCCAGACGTTTTTCCAGAATACTCATTGCGTCTTCCTTGGGCGCAGGCGGCGGGGTATTATCGGGTTTATTTTGGTTAGCGTTATTCTCGTTCGTCGGTTTTTCGTTCTCTAAGGTCATTAGCTCGGGGGTTAGCGTTTATTTACGGTTGGTGTATTTTTTTTAAAATCGGTATCAGTTTAAGCTCGGGTCTACCGGGTAGTTAGAAAGGATCTTGTACTTCCCGCCCATTTCTTTCAGGATCTGGCGCCAGAGCGTATCGGTATTCAAAGTAAATAATTTTTTCGAGGCATTGTTGTTCACGATCCAAACATTTTTCTCAATCTCTTCTTCCAGCTGCCCGGGCGTCCAGCCGGAGTAACCTAAAAAGAAGCGGATCTCTTCCGGGTCTATTTCACCGGCTTCGAGTTTGCTTTTTACAAAATCGTAATTCCCGCCCCAAAACAAGGTTTCGCTCAGTTTTATAGCATCCGGAAAATCGGCGCGGTTATGAATATAATGCAGCGTGTTGTGCTGCAAAGGTCCGCCAATCCCAAGCTCCATTTCAAAGCCGTTATCGAAATAATCGAGTACGTCGGCCAGTTTTAAATTGGAACGGCGGTTCAGCACAAGCCCGAAACTTCCTTCCTCGTCGTGCCGGCATATCAGCACCACGGTCCGTTCAAAGTTCGGGTCGCCCAGGTAAGGTTCAGAGATCAGGATGCTGCCGGCTTTAATATCTGTCATTTGCATTCTTATTATACTTTTCAAGCCTAAAACACTACCGTTTCCGGTTATGCCATTTCACAGTACGCACAACATACTCCTTAAATGGCAAAAATGTTAATTAAATAACCGATAATCGTAAAAAAAATTGTTCCATTCAGTATTTAGTCTTGTATACCCTAAAAACCATTTGGCAAACAATAGGTTTTCAGGAATTAAATGAAGGCTTACCGGCTATTTTTTTTAATTTTGAACAGCAATGCCCAAAACTATGAACCACCCCCTTTCCCTTGCCGATATCCGGAAGAATTATTCCCGGGAAGAACTGACCGAGCAAAGCGTAGTGCCTAACCCGATCAATCAGTTTGAATTGTGGCTGAATGAAGCTTTAAAAGCCCAGGTAGAAGAGGCTACGGCTATGGTGCTTTCAACCGCGACTTCCAATGGCCGGCCCTCGTCGCGCGTGGTGCTTTTAAAAGGTATAGAAAACGGCAACTTTATCTTTTTTACGAACTATCTGAGCCGCAAAGGCCAGCATCTCAGCGATAATCCGTATGCAGCCATTACTTTTTTCTGGCCGGCTTTGGAACGGCAGGTGCGCATAGAAGGGAAAATAGAGAAAATTTCCGAAACGGCTTCCGATATTTATTTCCATTCGCGCCCGAAAGGCAGCCAAATCGGGGCCTGGGCCTCGCCCCAAAGCCAGGTGGTAAATAACCGTGCCGCTCTGGAACAGGCCGAACGCAGCTATGCCGAGAAATTCAGCTCTACGGTAGAAATCCCTCGCCCTGATCATTGGGGTGGCTATCAGTTGGTGCCCACTTATATGGAATTCTGGCAAGGCCGCCCTAACCGCCTGCACGACCGCATAGTATATGAAAGACACGAACACGGCGGCTGGCAGATTAACCGCATTGCGCCCTGATTTTTTTAATTAAAAATTAAGAATTAATACCTCTGACTTTAAAAGGTGAAAACGGTACCGTTTTTAGGTTTTAAGTCGAAACTTCGAAAATCGAACATACGAAAACATGGCCGAAATAAAGCCACTCCGCGCCTGGCGCTATCATTCTAAATTTACCCCTGAGATCGATTCGCTCACGTCGCCCTTATTCGATGTGGTTTCTAAAAAGCAGCGCGAAGCCCTCTACCAGAATCCTTTAAATAGTATTCACTTATCAGTGCCCCGGGGCGAAGAACCGGCCCAAAATGCTGCCACACTGCTGCACGAATGGAAACGTGACCAGGTGCTGCACCAGGATGAGCTGCCGGCCATTTACGTTTATTACCAGCATTTTCAGTTAGCCGGATCGAATAAAGCTTATGTGCGCAAAGGTTTTCTGTGCCACATTAAAGCCTACGACTGGGATGAGAAGATTTTGCTGCGCCACGAAAACACCATTCCCGATGCGGTAAACGACCGGATAGAATTATTGGAAAAAACCCTGCTCAACAGCAGCGCCACCCACGGACTTTATGCCGATCCTGATTTCCGTTTAGAGCAATTTATGGATGAAGCCATGCTGGACCCGGTTTACGAAACGGAAGATTACCAGGGCGCCCGCGATGTATTAGCAATCATTCAGGACGCCAGGGTTATTGAGCAGTTTATCAGCGTTTTAAAAGAAAAGCAGGTACTGCTTGCCGATGGCCATCACCGCTACGAAGGCTCGCTGGAATACCGCAAAAAGATGATGGCCGCCAACCCGCACCATACCGGGAACGAGGCTTACAACTATCATTTAATGTACCTGACCAATTCCGAATCGGATGACCTGCGCATTCTGCCTACGCACCGTTTGCTGGAGAAACTCCCGATCCCGAAAGAAGATTTTCTGCAAAAGCTGGAACAATTTTTTGTCGTTACGCCCAAGGAAGACCCGTTTGAACTGAACGAAGTAATTGCCGGCAAGCCCTGGGCTTTTGGTTTATATTTAGACGGCCAGGCTTATAAATTGCGGCTGAAACCGGAAGTGCACGGTATGATCGATTGGGAAACCACGCCGGAAGTAAAGGAACTGGATCTGACGGTGCTGCATTTCTTCGTTTTCGAGAAAGTGCTGGGCATTGCCTCGGAAGCGCAACGGAATTACCCGGGCCTGAGTTACGTGCGAAACTTTACCGAATGTATTTCCAAGGTAGATACGCACGCAGCAGAAGCCGCTTTTATTACGAATGAAGTATCGATGGAGCAGGTAAAAAAAGTTTGCTACAGCGGTGCCATTATGCCCCAGAAATCTACGTTTTTTTACCCGAAAGTGATCTGCGGATTTGTTTTTAGTTCTATTAAAGAAGAGGAATTTGCCCGTGAAACTGATCCTGGCTTCTAATTCGCCGCGCCGTAAAGAAATTCTAAGCGGCCTGCGCATTCCGTTTACCATTAAGATCAAAGACGTAGCCGAAGACTTTGAACCGCATCTGCAACGCGAACAAATTGCTGAACATTTAGCCGGACACAAAGCTGCCGCTTATAAAACCGATCTGCAGGCCGATGAAGTAGTGCTTACCGCCGATACCATTGTGTGGCTGCAAAACAGCGTACTGAACAAACCCAAAGACCTGGCCGAAGCCAAGGAAATGCTCCAACGTTTATCGGGCAATGTGCACGAGGTAATTACGGGCGTCTGCCTGCAATCGCGCCAAAAACAGGAAATTTTTCATGATGTTTCCAAAGTCTATTTCCGGAAGTTAAGCGAAAAGGAGATCGATTTTTACCTGGAGCATTTTAAACCGCTTGATA
This sequence comes from Adhaeribacter terrigena, assembly GCF_016623615.1. Lineage (GTDB taxonomy): Bacteria > Bacteroidota > Bacteroidia > Cytophagales > Hymenobacteraceae > Adhaeribacter_A > Adhaeribacter_A terrigena. Next base: position 515,354 of record NZ_JAEHFX010000003.1, read on the forward strand.
AAGCGGGGGCTTATGGGGTTCAGGAATTCATTGGCATGATTGGCATTGAGCGGATCGAAGGTTCTTACTTTAACGTAATGGGTTTGCCCGTGCATTTAGTTTATGAGAAGCTAAAGGGTTTTGGTTTAGATCTTGAAAGCATTTAAGCTGAAAACAGTTTTTATGTTATACATGACAGCGTTTTCTTAGTCATCCCGACGTCAGGAGAGGTCCCATCGGGTTGGTTAAATGTTTGCTATTGAGTTCTTGAGCCTAAAAGGATAGCGTTTTTATAGCTTGCTTTAGTTTTTAATTCTTAATTTTTAATTATTAATTAAGCTTTCTCCCTCAAGCCGGGTGGCTTCGTTTCTGCGTTCGCGGCTGCAACCCTTCCTGCCCTTGCGGGCTGCCTCGTTCCTCGGCACCGGAAGTCTTGGAGGCCGCTCGCACAGAAACTGGTGTCAGCTTCCCTTCGTAGTGAACTTTCTTTTAGTTTAGTTATCTTCAGTCCTTGATTTCATGTGACGCTGCGCTGGCGATAGGCTTGAAAGGAATTTGAAAGAGAAATTCTGTAAATTCTCAAATTCTGATTCAGAAAAATAATCCTGCCAATCCCATAAATCATAAAAATCGTGTTCAGACTTCATCCCCGTCTCCTTCAGCTGACAGAAAAGCTCCCTCCTTTTCAGGAACGAGCTTGGGGTGGTTGACTTTAGGGCTGTAGTGTTTCACACTACTTTTCAATTCGCAACAATTGAAAATCCTTTAATCCTCAAATCTTATAAATCCTAATTCAGACAGATTAAATCCTGCCCATCTTTTAAATCATGATAATCGTGTTCAAACTATTGATCAGATAACGCGCTTACAGGTCGCTACCTGCACCTCAATAATAGCCGAAAACAAAGGAATCATAAAAATCAAAAGAATCATAGTGCAGACAATTGCCCTCAAAATCCTGATTCTGATTCATAAAAAAGGCCGGATAAATCATTATCCGGCCTTTTACTTTTTATGCTTGAAACCCTACCGTTTTTTACTTGAATTTTTCTTTCAGAATTTCCATTTCTACCGCTGGTGAAATACGTTCGTAAAGAATATTATAAACGGCTGTGGTAATTGGCATATCAACTTTATATGTCTTGTTCAGTTCGAAAATGCTTTTCACGGCGTAATAACCTTCCGCGATCATGTTCATTTCGAATTGGGCCGATTTTACGCTGTAACCCCTGCCGATCATATTGCCGAACGTACGGTTACGACTGAATTGGGAATAGGCCGTTACCAGCAGATCGCCTAAATAAGCCGAACCTACCAGGTTGCGGTGCTGCGGCATAACGGCGGTCAGGAAACGCTCAATTTCATCCATCGCATTCGACACCATTACTGCCTGAAAATTATCTCCGAAACCCAGACCGTGGGCAATTCCGCAGGCCATGGCAATAATGTTTTTCATAACGGCACAATATTCAATACCGTCCAAATCATCCAGCGGGTTGGCTTTTACGTACCGGTTGCGGAGCAATTCGCAGAATCGGTTTGCATGGTCAAGGTCGTGCGAGCCGATAGTAAGATACGATTGCTTTTCGAGCGCCACTTCCTCGGCGTGGCAGGGGCCCGCAATTACGCATTGGTGCGAAGCGGGTACGTTGTAATGCTTTTCGAGGTAATCAGTTATCAGGCAGTTTTCGTCCGGAATCATGCCTTTTATGGCCGAAACCATCACCTTGCCTTCAAAAGCAGTTTTGGGCAGCGAAGCAATAGCGTTTTGCACGAAAGCTCCCGGCACCGCCAGAATTACCCAATCCGATGCTTTTACTACCGCAGCCAGGTCGTTGAACGGTTTTACGTAGTTCAGGTCGAAGCTTACACCGCTTAAATAACGCGGATTATGCCGGTACTGCAACAAGTGTTTTACATCGTCCTGCTGGCGCATCCACCAGTGAATTTCCGATTTGTTTTCCGAAAGGATCTTTACGAGTGCGGTGGCCCAACTGCCGCCGCCAATTACCGCTATTTTTTCCAATTTTAGTTTCGCTTTAAAAATAAAATTCCGGTCCCGAATTGCTTCGGGACCGGTTTTTTGTATGTTTTACCTACCGTTTTCCGGTTTATTCTTTGTCGTCGCCTTTGGTTTCGCTGGCTTCTTTTGCAATGGTTTCCGCATCTTTAACCACTACGTTGTCGTTGTTTTTCAGGGTTTTGGAAACCGCCCGGAACGGTCCGGAAATTACCTCCTGCCCTTCTTTCAAACCTTCCAGAATTTCAATGTTATCAAAGTCGGAAATCCCGGTCTTTACTTTCTTAGCTACCGCCTTGCCGTTTTCGAGCAGAAATACGATCTCCACCAATTCCTCCTTCGGTTTATTTTCATCTTCTGCCTCGTTCTTATCCTTCCGGCGGTCTTCTTTTTTCTCTTTGCCGGTCAGGAAATTGGCGGTACGGGTCGTTACCGCAGCCAGGGGAACGGTTACAATATTGCGTTTCTGATCAGTAATAATATCTACTGAGGCGGTCATGCCCGGCCGAAAAGGATTGCGTTTTCTGGTGCGCGCCAGTTCTTTGTAAGATTCATTCAGCAGGCGGATGCGCACTTCAAATTCCGTTACTGCTTCCAGCGTTAAAGCATCTTTGGCGGTATTGGCAATCTGGGTTACCACGCCCTTAAATTTCTGGTCCTGGTTCGAATAAGAATCAACGTCTACAATTACCGAATCGCCGAGTTTTACGCGCACAATGTCGTTCTCATTCACGTTTACGCGCACTTCCATGGTGTTGAGGTTGGCAATGCGCAGCAACTCCGTACCCGCCATTTGCGACGTGCCTACTACCCGTTCGCCGCGCTCTACGCCCAGTTTGGAAATAGTACCGCTTACCGGTGCATAGATCGTGGTTTTATTCAGGTTTTCGCGGGCTTCTTTTAAAGAGGCAATGGCACTTTGTACGCCGTATTCTGCCGCTTTTACGCTTTCCCGACCCGATTCTATTTCCTGCTGGCTTACATCGAAATTGGCTTTACTGGTTTCAAATTCAGCCTGCGAAATTACTTTTTCCTTGAAAAGCGACGTATTGCGCTGGTGCGTTTGTTTTACCTGCACATTGTTGGCAATGTTCTGCGAAAGCCGCGCCCGGGCCTGGGCAAGGTTGGCTTTTGCCTGGTTCACGGCTGCCACGCGCATATCAACCATGCTTTGGTAATTATCCGGCTTAATCTTTAACAGCAACTGGCCTTTTTTTACCGAATCGCCTTCAGCTACATGCAGTTCAATTATTTCACCGGAAACGTCCGGGCTGATCTTCACTTCTACTTCCGGCTGCACTTTTCCCGAGGCGCTTACGCGTTCAGTAATGTCGGCACGTTTAACTTTATCTACGGTTACAGCGGTGCCCGCCGGTTTGCCGACCCAGCCTTTTTTCTTGGCCACCAGGCCAATAATCAATAATACCAAAACAATCGCACCTAAAATATAGATCAGGCGGTTGGAGCTTTTTGCAGCCATAGTTTTTTTTAGAACGTGATCGGTTTTCCCTGGTAAAAGTCGAGAATTTTCAGCTTAAATGTATAATCGTATTTTGCCTGAATAATATCGGACTGGGCTTTTATGTAATTATTTTTGGAAACATTGAAATCGGTGCTGTTCAGAATACCGTTATTAAAGCGGATCTCGGCGTTTTTATACGCTTTTTCGAAAGACTCCAATTGTTTTTTTGCAGCTACATATTTTTTCTGCGCAGCTGTAGCATCGGCATAAGCCTGTTCCACTTTCTGACGAAGATTGTTTTTCTCGAGCTGCAGATTCAGTTCCGCATTCCGTACCGCTACCTGCGAACGCTGCACGCCATAACGCGCCTGAAAACGGTTGAAGATCGGAATGTTCAGGTTCAGGCTTATATTTTTGCTGATATTATCGTTGAACTGATCGGCAAAAAGGTAATCATTCACGATAAAATTGGGCGTAGGCGTATACACCACCGAAGGCGAAGTGCCATCCGGATTCTGAAAAAAGACGAACTGATCGTAGCGCACGCCGGAAACCGTAGTTGCCTGCCGCCCGCTCGAATAACCGGTAGAAACTGATCCGATAAGTGATAACCGGGGATAAAAAGCCCCGCGCGCAACATCCACTCCTTTCATAGCGCTACGAACCCGCAGGTCGGCAGCATTGATTTCGGGTTGGGTCTGCTGGGCCGTTTCATAAACCTGCTGCGCATTAAAGCCGATCACACTCTGGTCAGGTTCCGGAATAACCGGTTTTTCGACCTCGAAATTCGTTTTATCCTGCAGATCCAGCAGCTGCATTAAATTCAGCTCGGCAATGTCTTTGTTGTTCTGCGCGTTTATCACGTTCAGTTCGTCGGCGGCTACCTGTGCGTTTATTTCGAGCAGATTGGTTTCGGCCACACTACCGGCTTTAAAAAGTTTCTCCGTTCGCAAGGCCTGGCTTTGCGAAGAGCTTAAATTGAGTTTAGCCGTAGTTAGTAATTCATCGTTAAAAAGCACTTGCATGTAAGCCGTCACGATATTAAGGATCATGTCGTTTTTTGCTTTGGCCAGATCGGCCTGGCTTGCTTTTTCGTCTATCTGGGAACGGCGCAAACTGTTTTTTAACTGCAAACCCGAAAACAACACCACACTTCCGTTCAACCCAAGGCTGGTAGACCAGATATTCTGGTTCACGAAGTTATTGGTAAACGGATCGATGGAGCGGCCGGAACGGAAGTTTTCGGAGGCATTCGCATTCAGTTCGGGCAGCAGGCTGGCCCGGGAATCTTTTAAATTTAACTGGCTTACTTCCGTGTTTAGAGCACTTAACTTTACCTGTAAATTATGCTGCAGCGCATGATCTATAGCTTTTTGTAAGGTCCAGCGCGTTCCGGTTTCACTTTGGGCGCTGGCCGGGAAATAACCGGCCAGTACCAGGGCCGCTATTAAAATCCTTTTCTTCGATATCCGAAACATATTAATCGATATTGGGAATATAGGTTACATTTTTTACCCACTTCAAATGCCGCAGATATTCCAGCGCAACCGGGCTTATGCCGCTGTCCATTTCAATAAATTGCCGGGCCATTTCGTTTTTTCCTTTGCGGGAAACGTTCATGGTGGCAATGTTGCAATCGTCGTGGGCAATTACGTCGGCAATAAAGGCGATGCTGCCTTTTACATCGTCGGCATCTATAATTAAAGTGTGCAGACTAGCTGAAAAATCCGCTGAAAAGCCATCTGCTTCCACGATCCGGATCACGCCGCCGCCCCGGCTCTGACCAATCACTTCCACTTCGCGACCGCAACCTTTCAGGTTCAGCTTTATGGTATTCGGGTGCATGGTAGAAGCATTGCCAATAGAGCGGAAGGTATATTTCAACCCTTTTTCATGAGCAAGTTCAAAAGCATCTTTGATCCGTTTGTCGTCGGTTTTGAAATCGAGCAGCCCGGCCAGGATCGCTTTATCGGAACCGTGGCCTTCGTAGGTGCGGGCAAACGAATTATAGAACGTGATGATGGCTTCTTCGGGCAAACACCCCAGAATGCGGTTGGCAGCGCGGGCAATGCGTACGACGCCCGCCGTATGCGAACTGGATGGGCCAATCATAACCGGACCGATCATATCGAAAATGCTGCTTTTTTCAGCCATAACAGGTAAATGGGTAAGAATTATATTCCAAAAATCAAATTTAGCAATTAAGCCGTAGTTTGTTCTTCTTTGTCAGAAAATTCTGCTCCCCGTTTTGAATCATTATAGCCTTCGTGTTCTGAAACGGTACAGTTTTCTGTCTCAAAACCGGACACTTCTTTCACCTTTCATTTCCCGTTATTCCCTTAAAAACGGTATACTTTCAGGGTTAAAAAGTGCTGAATAGGAGAATGAAAAACGGAAGATCAGGGTATTTTGAGCGAAACACGTAGTTTCTTTTGTAAGAATATTCTGCTTACCAATACTTTTTAGTTTATTTGCACCGCGTTTGCATTCACGATTATAGTGCCAAAATGAACCACGAATTTAGCCCCGAGGTGCTGAAACAACTTAAGCGCCTGGAAGAAAAATATACCGCCGACGGGCAGGACCTGGCCGGTTACCTGGAAGGTTTGTACCATACCGAGTACCTGACCTACTGGGATTATATTCACCTCGATACGCTGCTAAGCCTGCAGAATCCGAAATCGAACATTCCGGACGAAAAGATCTTCATCATGTATCATCAGATCACGGAGCTTTATTTCAAGCTTTGCCTGAACGAATACGAACAGATCGGCAATAAGTCAGATATTAAAGTAGAGGAAATTATCATGCGTCTAAATCGCATAAACCGCTACTTCGAAAACCTGACCGACTCCTTCGATGTGATGGTAGATGGCATGGACCGCGAGCAATTCCTGACCTTCCGGATGGCTTTAATGCCGGCTTCCGGTTTTCAGAGCGCGCAGTACCGCATGATCGAAATTGCCTCTACCGACCTGCGTAACCTGACCGATAAAGACAAACGGGCTGCTTTAGGTCTGAACTCCACCCACGACGAAATGATGGGCTGCATTTACTGGAAAGCCGGAGCCACCATGGCCGAAACCGGCGTAAAAACCCTAACGCTGCTGCAGTTCGAAGAAAAATATACCGACTTCCTGATCAAGTTCGCCCACGAATACAAAGATAAAAACGTGTGGGCCGTAGTTAACCGTTTACCTGAAGCCGACCGCCATAACGAAAAGCTGATCAAGCAGTTAAAAATGCTGGATAGCAACGTGAACGTAAACTGGCCGCTGATGCATTATAAGAGCGCCGTACGTTATTTAAAGACCGATCCGAACAACGCAATTGCGGCCACCGGCGGCACGAACTGGCAAAAGTACCTGCCTCCAAGATTCCAGAAACGCATTTTTTACCCTGAAATCTGGACCGAAGAAGAAATGGAAAACTGGGGCCATGGCTGGGTAGAAAGCGTGCTAAGTGAAATGCGTTAATTTAATGTGCTAATTTTTTAATGTGCTAATGTGCTGTTTATAGCATGAAGCTTTTTAATAAAAAAAACCTCACTGGTGAAAACTGGTGAGGTTTTTTTATTAAAAAACAACAAGAAGCCGCTTTGAAGATGGGTGCTAATATTATGAATTTTGCGCTAACGCAGTATTAACTATCTGAATTTTAAAGTATTCGTTGACGATACTATTTTTATTAAAGTGAGAATTGTAGGTATCTAATAAAAACCAATGCACAAATAAATATAAGAAAAGAGCAGCCAAGTAAATAAATCAGCAATAGTTTAAGATCAGCCCTACTTAGGAAAATTAAACAGACTGGAATTATTAGTAAGATCAATATACCGTAATTAATCCTATAACTCCAATATAACATTAGCAATAATCCTGTTAATGCGATAAATGCCCAAAACACATTCAAATAAAAATCAAGGTTTTTCCTAACATCACCTTTCTTTCTAAGTGCAATGAACGCTATTAAAATAAACGGCAAAAGTAAAACCATACCAAAAGGTAAGGTATAGATCGCTTCTTCTATACCTTCTGAAATTTTGTAAACCGAGAAAATTATCAAAATTATCGAAAATCCAATTAGTTGAAAATAACCTAAAAGATTATTGAGCTTTTGCATAATTTAAATTCAATTCTTTAAAACTTCCGCTTCAAAATCTCCGCTAAAACCACTGCATTCCGAGCGCCTTCCGGATTCCGGAGCATTTGCGCAAACACGGAAACCGGCCGCGGTTCTCGTTTCTGAAAAACCGTTCTTTCCTGTCGCCGGCGTACAATATCTTCGCGTTGCCCGGTAAATTCGCCTAAAACGCTTTCCTGCGATCTTCCCATTGGCACCTGGGTTTCCAATGATTTCCTTCTGGGTTCCTGCACTTCCAGCGTTCTGGCAACCCGCGGCTCTGAGCGTTCCAGAATTTCGGGTTCCGGTTTAGGCCGGTGTTGTCGCAGCATTTCTTCCAGCGACGTATTGGGTTTCGGGACGAATGGTTTTTTATTTGTTGCTGCGGGCTGATCAAACGCTTTCGAAAACATCCGGATAATCCAGATCGCCAGCCAAACCACCGCTACCAGCCCGAAAATAATTAACTGAATTCCTTCCATAAACCGCTATACTTTTTTGCTCCCAAAAGATACCGTTTTTTACGCGATTTATGCTCCTTATGAACCAATTTCTGAATTATTTCTCCCGAAAAAGCCTTAAATTTGTAGGTTGATGTGTTTTGCTGAAAACGCGTTTTAGGTCATCCCGAGCTTGCCGAGGGAACTAACGGATACTACTATGGAATTTGCGCGAAGAGATAAATTTCTTGCCTATGGTCTTGAGATTACCTTTCGTGTGGGTCCGGTACGCGTTAGTTCCCTCGGCAAGCTCGGGATGACGCAAAAATTTTAAATGACAAAAAAACGGTAGGAAAAACCCTAAAAAAGTGCTTCAGCAAAAACAAGAATTGTAGCGAATAGGAATGCAAGTATCGAAATTAGAAATTAAAGGATTTAAAAGCTTCGGCGATAAGGTTACCTTAAACTTCAACGACGGGATTACCGGAATTGTGGGGCCGAATGGTTGCGGAAAATCCAACATTGTGGACGCGATCCGGTGGGTGCTGGGTGAACAGAAAACCCGGAATTTGCGCTCCGATAAAATGGAGAACGTGATCTTTAACGGCTCCAAAAACCGCAAGCCGGTGCAAATGGCGGAGGTTTCCCTCACCTTCGACAACGACAAAGGCATTCTACCAAGCGAATATTCGCAGGTAACGGTTACGCGTCGCTACCACCGCTCCGGCGATTCAGAATATATGCTCAACGGCGTTACCTGCCGCCTCAAAGACATCAACGACCTCTTCCTCGACACCGGTATCGGCTCCGATTCTTATGCCATCATCGAGCTGAAAATGGTGGATGAGATCCTGAACGATAAGGAAAATTCGCGCCGCACGTTGTTTGAAGAAGCGGCTGGTATTTCCAAGTTCAAGGTTCGGAAAAAGCAGACCCTGAAGAAGCTGGAAGAAACTGATGCCGACCTGGAGCGCGTGGAAGACGTGTTGTTCGAGATTAGTAAAAACCTGAAAAGCCTGGAACGTCAGGCGAAGATCAGCGACAAATATTTCAAGCTTAAGGAAGATTACAAAAAATACAGCCTGGAATATGCGCGCCGTTCAATGGAGCAGCACCAGAGCACCTTGGAGCGTTTGGAGAAGGAACTGGAAAAGGAAAGCACGCAGAAAACCGATATTTCGGAACTCCTGAACCAGACCGAAGACCAATTACAGCAACTCAAAAATCAGCTCGACGAAACCCAGCAAAACCTGAGCGCGAGCCAGAAAAATATTAATGACCAGACCTACAGAATTCGTCAACTGGAAGCCGATATTAAGCTGAAAAGTGAACGTTGCGGCTACCTGAAAGAACGCGTTCTGAATTTGCAGCAGCAACTGGCGCAGGACAAAGTGAACCTCACTCAGACGCAAAGCTCGATCGAGCAACTGGAAGGCGAAGTGGAAGCGGTTCAGGAAAATTTCCTGGCAGCGGAAGAACAAACGCAGGCGCAACGTGTGCACATTAACGAAGCTTCGACTTATAAAAATACCCTACAGAACCAGTTCCAGGAAGTTTCGGCGCGTTATAAAACCAAGCAACAAACTGTTTTCAACCTGAACAAGGACCTGGAAATTGCGCAGGTGCAGATCGTGCATTTGCAGAACGAGATCGAGAAACTAGAGCAGCTTTCGGGGTCGGAAGAAGACGTGGCGCGCCAGTTTGAAGAGAATTTAGCGGACCTGCAATTTGAGCTTTCGGAGAAAAATTCGGAACTGGAAAAATTCATTGCCGAGCAGGAACAGATCCGCACCGACATCAACAACCTGGAAATCGAAATTCAGACTGAGAAAACGGAACTGGCGGAATTAAGCCGTAAAACCGACTCGAAAAATAACCAATACAAGCTTACCAAATCGCTGGTCGATAACCTGGAAGGTTTCCCGGATGCCATTAAATTCCTGGTGAAATCAAAGGACTGGAATAATCCGGCACCGCTCCTCTCCGACCTTATTGTTTGTCAGCAGGAATATAAAGCCCTGATCGAGAGTTATCTGGAGCCTTATATGAACTTCTTCGTGGTAGATACGCCGGAAGATGCGTTGCAGGCGATCACGCTTTTGAACAACCAGAATAAAGGTCGCGCCAACTTCATTATCCTTTCGGAAATTGCCGATATGGAGCTGGAGCCAACGGTTTCGGAAGGCAAACTGGTGGCGGCTTACGAAGTGGTTTCGGCGGATCTGAAATACGACGAACTGCTGCGTTATATGCTCAACGAAGTTTTCATCAGTAACGTAAGCGACGCGAGTTTCTTCTCCGGTGACGGCAGAACATATATTCTGAACGACGGCTCGATCATTAAAAAACCGCTTTCCGTTTCCGGTGGTTCGGTTGGTTTGTTCGATGGGAATAGGATTGGCCGGGCGCAGAACCTGGAAAAACTTGCCGAAGAACTGACCGAACTGCAGCAGAAAACCGAGCTTCAGAAAAGCCTGGTAAATACCAAACAACTCGTTTTGCAAAACCTGAAAGCTGCGTTGGTGCCGCAAACAGTACGCGAAATGGAGAAAAAAGTGGCTGAAATGCAGCAGGAACTGATGGGCGTGCGCATCCGGCAGGAACAGTACCTTTTGAACCGTAAAAACCAGCTGGATCAGAAGGAAGAAATGCAGGAACGGTTAAACGACCTGCGCTACAAGTTCCAGGAAATGCGTCCGGAAGCGGAAGCCGGCAAAGAAGAACTGGAATTGCTGGAAGAAAACATCGGGAATTTAACCGACCAGATCAACAAGCAGAACGAAGTTATCGGGAATTTGAACGCTGTTTTCAACCAGGAAAATATTACCTATCACCAGCTGAAAAACCGCCTGAGCAGTTTGCAGCAGGAAATTATTTACAAGCAGAAAAACCTCGAAAACAGCACGCTTCGCATTCAGACCCAACAGGAAGAACTGGAACGCGCCGAGATCGAAATTGAGAACTCGGAAAGTTTCGTGGAAGAAAATTCGGATGCTTTGATCGGTTTGATGGCGGAAAAAGATGTGGCTGCCAAGCAACAGGAAGAAGTTGAAAAACAGTACTTTACCCTGCGCGGCGAAATTGACCTGAAGGAAAAACAACTGCGGGAAATGCAGCGCAACCAGCAGCTCGGCAACGACCTGATGATGCAGATGCAGAACACCATCAACGAAACCAAACTGAAACTGGTAGCTGTGCTGGAACGTCTTTCCGCCGAATTCAATTTAACGCCGGAAGACCTGCAAAACTCCGTGGAACCGCTCGAAATTGAAACCGAAGAACTGAGCAAGAACATCCAGACGGTGAAACAACAACTTGACAATATTGGTCCGGTAAACCCGATGGCGGCGGAAGCTTACCAGGAAATTGACGAACGCAACAACTTCATCCGGACCCAGCGCCAGGATTTGCTGAACGCGAAGGAAATTCTGGTGAAAACCATTGAGGAGATCGATACGGTGGCGAAGGATAAATTTATGAACTCGTTCCTGGAGATCAAGGAGAACTTTAACCGCGTGTTCCGCAGCCTGTTCTCCGAAGACGACAGCTGCGACCTGGTGCTTGTAGACCCGAGCAACCCGACGGAATCGAAGATCGAGATTATGGCGCGCCCGAAAGGTAAACGTCCGCTCACGATCAACCAGCTTTCCGGAGGCGAAAAAACCTTAACGGCTATTTCCCTGCTCTTTGCCATTTACCTGCTCAAGCCGGCACCGTTCTGTATCTTCGACGAGGTAGATGCCCCGCTCGACGACGCCAACATCGACAAGTTCAACAACATCATCCGGAAATTCTCCGACAGCTCGCAGTTCATAGTAGTAACCCACAACAAACGCACCATGGCTTCTACGGATGTGATGTACGGGGTGACGATGAAGGAACCTGGGGTGAGTAGTTTGATTCCGGTGGATTTGAGGCAGTTGGCTTAAATAAATTGTTTGTTTATTATTAAAAAAGCCGTTTCAAATTATTTGAAACGGCTTTTTTATTCGGATGGGTTATTACAATTTCAAATTATTAACTTAATACCTTATTGAAGCTGTAACAAACATTTCACCAAGTAATATACCTTTAGGAATAGGGATTTGTGATTCGTTTGTACCTGTTTTTTTTCCTTTAATATGAAAAGAAACAGGTAAAACGATAAGCGAGTTTTTGGATTTAAGCACCCAGTTTTTCTGACTTGAGAGTAAAACTTTAATTATTTCAGGACCAAAAATATTTTCAGGATCATTAATAATATTAATATTCTGGATTCCGTTCACACTGTCTAACTCGAATTGAACAAATACTTTTCGCTGAATTTTTGAAGACAATGCCCTGGCTGGGTAATGGATATTTAAAGTGAAATTTTTATAAAACTCCGTAAGTCCGCCCTTATAATCCGGAGTTATGTTTTCATCTAAATGAATTTGAAAATTACCAATGGGAACTTTTAACTTCTCATCAAGATACCCCAAAGCTTTAATTATAATATAATCGCTTGTATCATTTGGGATTTGGAAAAACCCCATAATATTAGGCTTAATTTCTTGTTTAGTTTTTTCTGAAAAAATAGTAGCGTCACCGATCGGTTTTTGGGTATTTTTATTTAATACTCTTCCAACAATTAAAGTTTGCGCATTTGAAAATTCAATACTAAGGATTAAAAATAATAGTAATATTTTGTAGGTCTTATTTTTCATATTTTGGTTTATAGTCTAATTTTTTTGATTTACTCTGGTTACAAAACGCTATCCCTTCCACCCCAAAAACTACCTTACCCTATTCTCCGGATACTTCGTCGTAACAGTCCGGTAAAATTCTTTGATCTTTTCGATATCGCTAGTTAAATAAAGACTTCGAAGATAATAAATTTAAACACAAGAAAATTCCTGCGAGATTCCTTACTTTCGACTTATTAAATCTCCAGCCTTATTTTCCGATGATCGATGCAAATTTTAAATACGAACTATTTTTTGAGTTATCGCCTGATCTGTTGTGCATTGCTGGTTACGATGGCTATTTCAAAAAGATAAACGCCGCCGTTCCGAAACTGCTTGGTTATTCGCTGGAAGAATTGTATTCCCGGCCCATCAACGATTTTGTGTATGAGGAAGATAAATTAACTACCGCATCGGTCCGGAAAGAATTAACCAAAGCCAAACCCCTTCGCAATTTTGAAAACCGCTACGTAACCAAATCCGGGGAAATTGTATGGCTTTCCTGGACTTCCCAACCGGTAGAAAGCGAAAAAGTGATTTTTGCCATCGCAAAAAATATTACCCATAAAAAAAAGCAGGAAGCGGAAAGGAATTCATTATTGGCCGATCTTACCAAGATAAATAAAGAGCTGAAGCAATTTACCTATACCACTTCCCACGATCTGCGTTCGCCGGTCAATAATCTACTTTCAATTTTCAGCCTGATCGATGTTTCCCGGATCGGTGATCAGAAAACGGCAATGTTTGTAGAGACCCTGAAATTAGCCGGCGATCAGTTACGGCAAACCATGGACAATTATGTGGATGTCTTGATCGAAAAGCACAATGTTCAGGCCAACGTGGAAGAAATTGACCTAAAGGAAAATTTGCAGGAAGTGCTTCAATCTATCAGTTCCCTTGTACAATCTTCCAAAGCCACCATTCACGTAAACTTTGCCGAAGCGCCTGCCATCCGGTTCAATAAAGTTTACCTGAAAAGCATTTTTCTGAATTTAATTACCAATGCTATTAAATACGCCCGGCCCGATCTGTTGCCGGAAATTTCTATCTATTCGGAGCAGGTAAACGGTATCAAAAATTTAGTGGTAGCCGATAATGGGCAGGGTTTTGACCTGGAAAAAGTAAACGACAGGATCTTCGGGCTGCATCAGAAATTTCATGACCAATCCGATAGCAAAGGCATCGGCCTTTATTTAGTACATAGCCACGTTACCAATTTAGGCGGCCAAATAAATGTAGAAAGTAAACCGAACGAAGGTGCGAAGTTTATTATCTCGTTTCCGAGGGAATTATAGCTTGTGCATTTTACTGAAAATTACGGCAGGAAAAATATTGCCATCAGAATACCAAAACCTATGCGTATTTATTCTTCATAATTACAATATCCCGCACGATCTGGTTTAATTTATCAAGCGTAAAAGGTTTCCTGATCAGTTCAAAAACAAGATTGCAGCTTTGCGCCCGCACCAGATCCGATTCGTTTACCGAGGAAGTAAGCATGTAAATAAAGCACTTGTTTCTGAGCTGCGCTTCATACGGTTTCAGTTTTTCCAAAAACTCCCAACCACTCATAGCCGGAATATGCATGTCTAAAACGATGATCTCCGGCAAGTTGTCTGTCTCCAGATCCTGCATTAAAGTAGTAAGTGCTTTCCGCGGATCATTAAAAATAGAACAACCATTGGAGTAATGACTTTCCGTAAAAATATATTCCGACGAAAGCAGACAAATTTCGTCATCATCGATTAAATAAACTTTACTTATCATCTCCTATTATTATAAGTTGTAATATTTGCGGTGTAATTTATGAGCTTAAAACCATAGCGTTTTTCAAAGCTATGGTTGGTGATTTAAATGTGCTTTAAGCAAATTCTTTTTTACTGAACTACAAAAACGCTATCCTTTCCACCTCAAAACTATCTTACTCCATTCTCAGGATACTTCGCTGTAACTGTCCGGTAGAAGTCTTTAATCTTTTCGATATCGCCATCCACGTCGCCGGTCGGGTAAAATAAAGGACCCACGCCGGCTTCCTTTTTCTTGTAATCGAGGTAGCCTAAGGCAATGGGCACACCTGCTCCGAAAGCAGCGTGGTAGAAACCTTTGCGCCAGCGCGGCTGGTATTTGCGGGTGCCTTCGGGCGTAACTAAAATTACCAGTTGTTCGCGTTCATTAAACAAATCGATCATGGCATTTACCAGGCTGTTGTTCTTTTTGCGGTTTACCGGCAAGGCGCCCATTTTATCTAAAAGCCAGCCCAGCGGCCCAACCATGGCTTCGCTTTTTATGGTAAATTTTACCGGCAGATCCATTAAATAAAACGCGCCGCGGGCGAAGATAAAATCCCAGTTGCTGGTATGTGGCGCGGCCACCATGATGCATTTTTTTACTTCCGGCGGCACGTTGCCCACTTGTTTCCAACCGGCTGCTTTAAATATAATTTTTGCTAAAAACTTTCCGAACATGGTATTATGAGAATAGAAAACAAAGTTAGGAAATAATGCTACAGCGCGATACAAAAAAAGTCAGGCTTACAGGCCTGACTTTTTGGTTCGTTTCCGATACCATTTCTATTTGGTAGGTAAAACCCGCGTTGGTACCCACAAATACGCCTGAATACCAACATTGAGAACCGGGCCAAACTGACTGTCTTTTGTATTCACATCCGGGTTATCTACCCGCCCCTGCACATAGGTGAAACTCAGCAAAGGTTCAATCGCGATCCGTTCGTTCAGGAAGTAGGCATAACCCACACCCAAGGCTGCACTTTTTATATCCGTTTTATTTCCATTTTTTACTGTATTTACTCCGGCATTCACGTTCAATTCGCCGAATAAGCCATTATTAAGGTAATAACGCACAAACGGCCCGGCCAGTAAATAGGTGTTTTTAGAGCCGAAACGGGTAGAATCGATGTTGATGCTGGTATGTTCTACCGCGGCATTCAATCCCACGGCAAAGTCGGGCAGGAAGAAATAACCGGTTTTAGTGGCAAATCGCACTTCGATCAGGTCGCCGGTTTCTTTTTTACCGGTGTTCAGGTTGTCGCGGGAAAATTTCTGGTACGAAGCACCCAGGTTGCCGCCCACCATAATAGAGCCGTCTTTGATCTTGGCACTGATAAGAGAACTTGTGTTTTGCTGGGCAAAAGCGGCAAAACTAAAAGCGAGGAAAAAAGCCAGCGTAAGTAATCTGCGCATAAAAGGGTAATTAGAAGTATTGAGGTTTTGTTTTTTTACTTCCTTATACGCGTTTCCTTAATTCAGGGCGAAGTTCTATTAAAGATTTGCTATATATTTTTTTAAGACAGTTTTAAAGCCTGAAAGCATAGCGTTTTTTAATTAATGATTAGTAATGAATAGATAAAACAAATCTTAAAAAACTGTTCATGTTGAATGTTAATTAAAATACTTATCAGTGATTGGCAATACCTTGTTTCTGAAAGCAGATCAAGTTTTTCAGCGCTGCACTTGCAACCTTTATCCTCTCTCTCGCTCACTTGTGTTCAGTGTAAAAAAAAACAATATTTATAAATGAAAAAAGCCGCTGCTTTTTAAAGCAACGGCTTTTTAAAAATTCAGGAACAAAAACTATTTCAGGCGTTCTTTAATATCCAGCCGGTGCTTACGCGCAGTATCTGCGGCAATGTCGTAACCGGCATCGAGGTGACGCAGTACGCCCATGGCCGGGTCGTTGTGCAATACGCGCTTTAAACGGATCTCGGCATCTTCGGTACCATCGGCAACAATTACCATACCCGCGTGAATGGAATAACCAATGCCTACGCCACCGCCATGGTGCAGGGAAACCCAACTCGCGCCGCCGGCGGTATTGATCATCGCGTTCAGTACCGGCCAGTCGGCAATGGCATCAGAACCATCTTTCATGGCTTCGGTTTCGCGGTTTGGCGAAGCTACGGAACCGGTATCTAAGTGGTCGCGGCCAATAACGATCGGGGCTTTTACTTTTCCTTCGCGCACCAGTTTATTGAAAGCCAAACCGGCAATTTCGCGTTCGCCCTGGCCTAACCAGCAGATCCGGGCCGGTAAACCCTGGAAGGCAATGCGTTCCTGCGCCATTTTTATCCAGCGGGCCAACGATTTATTTTCCGGGAAAAGCTCCAGTAAAACCTCATCGGTAACCCGAATATCTTCCGGATCGCCGCTCAAAGCCACCCAACGGAAAGGACCTTTGCCTTCGCAGAATAACGGACGGATATAAGCCGGTACAAAACCCGGGAAATCAAACGCATTTTCAACGCCACGCAGATCGTGGGCTTGTCCGCGCAGGTTATTGCCGTAATCGAACGTTACCGCGCCGCGTTTCTGAAGTTCCAGCATTTGCTTTACGTGGCGGGCCATGGTATCTAACGATTTTTCAACGTACAATTCTGGGTTCTGCTGGCGCAAAACGTTGGCTTCTTCCACGCTCATGTTTTCCGGGAAATAACCTACCAAAGCATCGTGCGCCGAAGTCTGGTCGGTTAGCGTATCCGGAGTAATATTCCTGTCAAGCAAAGCCTGCAGAAGATCTACGGCGTTGCAAACTACCCCAATCGAAATAGCTTCGCCGTTGGCTTTGGCTTCCAATGCCCAGCTAATGCCTTCTTCAATGGAATTGGTCATTTTATCGAGGTAGCGCGTTTCCAGACGTTTCCGAATGCGCCATTCTTCCATTTCAGCGGCCAGGCAAACGCCTTCGTTCATGGTAATAGCTAACGGTTGCGCGCCACCCATTCCGCCTAAACCGGCCGTTACGTTCAAGGTACCTTTTAAACTTCCACCAAAATGCTGGCGGGCCACTTCAGCGTACGTTTCATAAGTTCCCTGCACAATGCCCTGCGAACCGATGTAGATCCAGGAGCCAGCCGTCATCTGGCCGTACATGGTCAATCCTTTGGCTTCCAGTTCGCGGAATTTTTTCCAGTTGGCCCAGTGCGGCACCAGCATGGAATTAGAGATCAGTACGCGCGGCGCATCTTTATGCGTAGGTAAAATGCCTACCGGTTTTCCGCTCTGTACCAATAGCGTTTCATCTTCTTCCAGGTCTTTGAGCGCTTTCACAATTAAGTCGAAGGCTTCCCAGTTGCGGGCTGCTTTGCCGGTTCCGCCATAAACAACCAGGTCTTCCGGCCGTTCAGCCACATCCGGATCGAGGTTATTGTAGAGCATGCGTAAGGCAGCTTCCTGCACCCAGCCTTTGGTGTTCAGTTCGGTACCGGTAGGCGTTTTGCCTTTCTTAGAAATGTCGGTAATTGTAATTGCCATAATGTATTAAGCGCTAGAAAAACGGTATGTTTTTAGGTAGAAAAAGTCTGAAAGCGAAGATACAAATTTTTAGTAAGCCGCTAAAGGTTTAAGCTTGTCTTGCAAAGAAAGGGTGTATTGGTAGCCAATGTCGAAAAGTTCCTGGCCTTTGCTGTAATTGAGCAGGTTATATCCTTTCAGTTCCGGCGCTTCAATTAACAGATCGCAGAATTTATAACGGGCCTGCACATTGTTGTTTATGGCCAGGTGAAACGTGCGTTCGATCATGCTTTTTAACGTGGTAACGCGCGCCTGGTGGTTCAACGGATTGCAGTGCACGCCTATCACAAAATCGCAACGATTGGTCAGGCATTCTACCGGCATATTATTCAGCAAACCACCGTCTAACAACTGCCTTCCCTGGTAAACTACCGGCTGGTAAAGCAACGGAACCGAACACGAAGCCAGAAGCGGTTTCATGAGTTTTCCTTCCGAAAAATATACCACTACGCCCTGGTCAATATCCGTTGCCGTAATTACAACTTCATATTTCAGATTCTCAAAACTGATATCGCCCAGGTATTTCAGCAGCACTTTTTCCACTTCGTCCAGGTTCATCAAGCCGAAACGACTGAAAGCCGGCCGCATGAGCCTGCCTACGTTGGTTTGCTGAATGATCTTCAGAATTTCCTTGGGGTCGTATCCGGCACCGTAAAACGCGCTGGTAATAGCGCCGGAACTGGTGCCGGAAAGTACTTCCACCGGAATATGCATTTCCCGGAGCGCCTGCAAAACGCCCAGGTGTGAAATACCCCGCGCCGCGCCGCCCGAAAACGTTACGCCTACCCGCCGTTGTTTTGGAATCAAAGCTCAGTTAATTTGAAGGTATTTTCCAGCCTTACGCCTTTTTCGGTTTGGGTTACGGTGGCGCATTCGTTTACCGCATCGTGTTCAAAAAAAAGTACGTACTTATCGGCTGCCGCTTTGGTCAGGAAATCTTCTTTTTCGGCTAAAGTCAGCAAGGGGCGCGTATCGTAGCCCATTACGTAAGGAATTGGCAAATGCCCTACCGATGGCAGCAAATCGGCCATGAAAACCAGGTGCTCGTTTTTATATGGAATAATGGGCAGCATCATTTTATCGGTGTGCCCATCCATATACAGAATATCGAACTGGCTGAACGGCGAACGTTCGCCCCGGTCAATAAATTTCAAGTGGCCGCTTTCCTGCATGGGCAGAATATTCTCTTTCAGGAATGAAGCTTTTTCGCGTGCATTCGGAATGGTAGCCCATTTCCAGTGATCTTCGTTGCTCCAATACGTGGCATTCGGAAATGTTAATTCCAGGCCGCCGCTTTGGTTATTTTTCACGCCGCCGCCGCAATGGTCAAAATGCAAATGCGTCAGGAAAACATCGGTGATATCTTCCGGCGAAAAACCGGCTTTCTTTAACGAACTATCAAGCGTAGCATTGCCGTGCAGGTAATAATGGCTGAAAAATTTAGCGTCTTGCTTGGTGCCAATACCGTTATCGATCAGGATCAGCCGGTTGCCGTCTTCGATCAGTAAACAGCGCATGGCCCAGGTGCATAAATTATTTTCGTCGGCCGGGTTGGTACGCTGCCACAAGGTTTTCGGCACTACGCCAAACATGGCCCCGCCATCCAGCTTAAAAAATCCGGTATCTATTACGTGCAGATTCATTTGTTCGGTTCTTCGTATTTTCGAGGTTCGGTCTTTCGACTTTTTCGCCGGAAAACCATACCATTTTTGGACCTCGTCTCCTGTAATAAAACAACAAAATTCCCCTTCAGCAAGTTTTAAAGGGGAATTTTGCCGGGAATTAGATAATGGTATAATTATTCTCGATGCCGCCGGCCAGTTCGTTTACCACGCCCATGTTCGAGAATTTATCGATGCGCTGCGAAATACGTTCCTCCGGATCTATTGCTTCCAGCTCGTCAATGGTTTCCAGGATTTTCTTTTTCAGCGTCTTGATCATTTTTTCCGGATCAGTGTGCGCGCCGCCGAGCGGTTCTTTAATGATGCCATCTACGAGCTTATGCTTCAACATATCGGTAGCCGTTAATTTAAGAGCCTCTGCTGCTTGTTCCTTATAAGCCCAGGTGCGCCATAGAATAGTAGAGCAGTTTTCGGGAGAAATTACCGAATACCAGCTGTTTTCCAGCATTAAAACCCGGTCGCCAATGGCAATACCCAACGCACCACCCGAAGCACCTTCACCAATCACGATACAAATTACCGGTACGGTAAGGCTGAACATTTCCTTCAGATTGCGGGCAATCGCTTCACCTTGTCCACGTTCTTCGGCTTCTAAACCAGGAAATGCGCCCGGCGTATCGATCAGTGTAACGATCGGTTTACCGAATTTTTCGGCCATACGCATTAAACGCAGCGCTTTCCGGTAACCTTCCGGGTTGGCCATCCCGAAATTACGAAGCTGGCGCTGTTTGGTATTACGTCCTTTCTGCTGCCCGATAAACATGACCGTGCGGCCATCCAGCTCGCCAAAACCACCCACCATGGCTTTATCGTCGCTCACGTTCCGGTCGCCGTGCAGTTCAATAAATTTCTCGGCCATACCCTGAATGTAATCTAAGGTATATGGTCGGTCCGGGTGGCGCGAAAGCTGCACCCGCTGCCAACGGGTAAGGTTGGCGTATGTTTCTTTTTTAAGGGTTTTAATTTTATCTTCCAGCGCTTTTACAGCTTCCGAAACGTCAACCTGACTTTCTTCGGCCAGTTTTTTCATTTCCTGCAATTTGCCTTCAAGGGCAGCTATGGGTTGTTCAAAATCTAAGAGCATAGGGTTTTCTCCGTTTTAGTATTGCAAAAGTAAAAGATTCCGCGTAGCGAACGGTATTTTTACGTAAAATTCCTTTGGGTCTGAAAATAATTCCGCTGGAAATGAACCGCTTAAAAAAAACTTCCGGAAAAATATTGCACCGTAAATTTCTGCCTTCTACATTTGCATCATCAAAACGGAATAAAGCGCTTTAAAACGCTACGGTTTGAAAGTTAAAAAGTATTGGTCCGGTAGTTCAGTTGGTTAGAATGCCGCCCTGTCACGGCGGAGGTCGCGGGTTCGAGTCCCGTCCGGACCGCAAAAAGGTCCCGAAGCAATTCGGGACCTTTTTCGTTTTATAGCGTTACAGCAGCATTTGCCGGAAATACAAACGGTATCTTTTATCGCTTAAAAACTCTTATAAAAAAATATTTCGCCTCTTAAAGTTCGCTCCAGCCTGCTGCCATTTTAAAAATCTCAGGTGTCAGGGTTGCCAAAGCTGAGTTTTCGGGGCTGATTAAATCCAATCCGGAAACCACCGCATTTTTTTTCGGGCTCATTATCAGGCATTAACCATTTTTACAAAAATATTTCTTCCTGAATATTGCATAATTAAAATTAACCTTCTACATTTGCATCATCAAAACGGAATAAAGCGCTTTAAAACGCTACGGTTTGAAAGTTAAAAAGTATTGGTCCGGTAGTTCAGTTGGTTAGAATGCCGCCCTGTCACGGCGGAGGTCGCGGGTTCGAGTCCCGTCCGGACCGCAAGAAAGCCCTTCAGCAAATGTTGAAGGGCTTTTTTTATTGGTTAAATCTCTTTTATTGTATTCCTCGTATATTGCCTTTCAGCAACGCTGGTGCAGTTAGCACAATGTTTTAACAAATTTTTTGATTTTTAAATTTAAGAATGCATCTTTGGTAAAACGCTAAAAACGACCTTATGTATCTCATATCCTGCTTGCCACAGCTGGTATACCAGAAAGATAGGCATGAAATTGAATACTACGACAAGTTTAGTACTTTGCAGTTAAGCTGGTACGGCCACGTAAACAGCGACATGTACATGCATATGCTGGATGAGATGCTTAAACTTGCTATTGAATATCAAACCAAAAATTGGCTGATCGATGCCCGCGACGTTGATTTTATGGAGTTGGGAGAAAGCAGCTGGACCTACGAATATTTCAGAAAGAAAGTATTGAATTGCCCTTTACGAAAGGTGGCTCGTCTGGCCAGTGGCAATTTTGAGAACGAAACCTACATCTCAAGCTTTATTTCCAGTGTGCTTAAAGGCCAGGATCTGCCCTATCAATTTAGCTATTGTCCGGATTCAAATGCCGCTTTCGAATGGTTTACTAAAAATAATAGCTAAAACAAGTACTGGTAGTATGGCAGGTAATTTAGCCGAAAAGCTGTTATTTTATTTCTTTTTCCCGCAAACCATTATAACGGATTATCCGCATGATCAGGGTTAGCAGGATCGCTTCTATTTTCTCTTCTTCCGTTTTGGGGGTCTGAACCTTCTCTCCTTCCGGTATAAAGGTAATTTTAATGAGCGAAGGCGCTTTCAGCTTCATTTCTACCTGTTCGAGCTGCCACTGATATGCGCTGATCTCCATGAGTTCAGCAATATTTTGCCGACCATATATTTCTGCCCGCTGATTTTCCTGCCGTATAGCCTCCAGCAACCCATCCATATCCTGAATATCATCCTGAATGCTCGTGAGAAAAGTTAAAATATCGGCCTGCACAACGCTACTTGACATACTTGATTAAAATACATTAATTTAAAAAAGAGCCGAATATTCCGGATTAAAATTAACGGAATAAACAAATTTAGGTTCCTAGACCTTTATAAATTCCTAACAACTTCTCCGGCAGCCTAAACTGCTTCTGGTAAAGTTGTTACAACTCTAATTCTCTGATACCCTATTCAGCCAAAAACAGGTAGCCGGCAAATGAAGCGACCACAAGTTTTATAAAGCCAAAGCGATCAGGTATTCCTTCGATTTTTGCTTAAGAGTTTCAATATACTTAATGCAATATAGCATTATCTATTAAACAATCTATTCACTTGATCAGAAAAATTATATTAGAATAATAACACTGAACCTTCCATCCTATATTTTCCCTGCCATTTTCCATTCATAAAATCACATTTCATTTTTAACATCTCATGCATATTTAAATATAGAACATGTGCATATTTAATATAGGATCTATTATCAACAAAAATCTTATGCATTTATAACTAATAAACCTGGAAGCTGGCACATTTTTTTTTGTAAAGACCGGAATCCCGGCAAGGCTCTTTAAGGAAGGTCAGAACCAGGATATCTTTCAGTTTGGAGATTTTAAAACTTGGTGCGCTTATTAAAAACGGTATAGAATTAGATGAAAAAACTAAGGAGCGGATATACTATGAACCGGGTTGAATAACAGTCCAATTTTAACATTGAATAAAATAGACCACAAAATAATCCTATCCTTTTTCAGAAGGACAGAATTCGCTGAATGTATTATCTGCGTAAAAGAAAACAATCCGAATAACTTTTTGGGAATTGGTTAATTGTGGTAAAGCCAAGGGTTCAGGCTGAACATTATTAGAAGTATTCCGGGTTATTGGAGCTTCAGCAACTACGAGTTCCTCATCCTGCGCTTGCGATTTAACCTCTGCTGCCAATACATTTTCAGGCTGCTTCGCTGCTATTGATTTTAGCATTTCGCCGTTTCCAAATAAAAGCCACTCTAGGTTAAGGTCCGGAAAGGCCGCTCCAATCTTTTGTACTACTTCCAGGCTGGGCTTATTACGTTCCGAAAAAATATGACTAATTACAGGCCTGGAAACACCTACCAGATCAGCAAAGTCAGCCGGGCTTAAATTAAAAAAGGTAGCAATTTTACGCAGACGGTCGGTCAAAAACTTAAGCTTTTAATATTACTGATTGTAAACCTGAAGATAAACAAAAGTTCAGGAATAGAAAAATGCAGCTTAAAACAAAATAAAGCCTTCATTCATTTTAACCTTCATATAAGGTAGTTTTAAATGCTCATTATGAGCATGGTATAAACACTTAGATTTAATATACCACATGCTATTTACAATTGTAATACAAATGTAAATTACTATTTACATTTGTATTACAATTGTAAACCTGGAAATGATGCAACCAAACTTAATTTCAAGGTGAGTGCACACCACTTATTGACCATCAGAGAAAATGCCAGCTACTATTCAGGCCTATAGACAGTTTGTCAGTCGGTTGAGTTAAAAGCAGATTGTTATTTTTCCTGGGCTAAAGGAATAAATCAGGATCAATTAATTTTAGAATCTAGAAAAAGCGCTTAAGCTTTTCTCGTTGGCAGAAACCTAAAAATATGCTTGCACCAATACGCAGGTATTTCCAGTACCAGCTTAAGATAAATTAAAATTGATCAGGCGAAATTTGAAATATACCTAGTTTAATCACTAAGAACTATAAATACTGTTATATATCTGAAATTTATTCGCACAAATAATAAAACAAAAAAGCCTGACCTGCAATACAGCAGGTCAGGCTTTTAAAATTACAATTCAGGATGCTAGTTAAAATATTCGTTTTTTAGATCATTGTCGTGTCCATACAGGTCTTTCCGGAAATGAACGTTGCCATCGGCATCGGCCCAGCTGGTGAAATACACAATATAAACCGGGATCTTCTCTTTCAGGTTTACCCACTGCTCTTCTCCGGCGTTCATGGCATCGGCAATTTTAGATTCGTTCCAGCCGGGTTTATCCTTCAGCAGATAGTTTGCCAGCTTGGCGGGTTGCTCCAGCCGGATACAACCGTGACTGAAACCGCGCTCGGTCTGGCTGAATAGTTTATCAAACGGGGTGTCGTGCAAATATACATTATACTCGTTCGGGAACATGAATTTAACCAGCCCCAAAGAGTTTTTAGGTCCCGGCCGCTGCCGGACCAGGTATTTAAAGTTTTTGCCGTTTACGTTAGCCCAATCGATAGACGAAGGGGAAATGCGCTTCAGGTTCTTGCCGTTGCCGCTTACAATTTCCATATCCTGGCTGGCAATAAAATTCGAATTCCGCAGCATTGCAGGTTTTACTTCGTTCTCCAGAATCGAGGCTGGAACATTCCAGTAAGGCGAAAAAACCACGTATTCCAGTTTATCGCTAAAGATCGGAGTTGAGTTCAGGGTTTTACCAACCACAACTTTCATATCCAGGGCTTCCTTTTCGTTTTCATAAACCCGAAGCATGTATTCCGGAATATTTACCAGGATATATTTATCTCCAAATCGCTTCGGTATCCAGCGCCAGCGTTCCATATTTATTACGATCTGCTCGATGCGGTCGTCGATGCTGACGTTCATGGCCTTGAGGGTTTGCCCTCCTACCACGCCATCTACCGCAAGGCCGTTTATTTCCTGGAACTTACGAACCAGCTGATCTAAACTTTCATCGAAAACGGTATCGGTTTTAGCTGAAAAACTACTGGCTTTGGCCGGATCGTATTCTAATAATAATCGTTTCCGAACTGTATTTACTACCGGAGAATTATCGCCAAGCTTCAGGCTTTTTACTTCCGGTATTTCCGGCCAAGGACCTTTAGCCTGCATGTCGCGGTACTTTTTAAGTGCCGTTCTCAAACGTTTATAATCTTCGTGCAGCGGAGCAAATTCGTAATAGGGGTAGCGGCTCTCGCGTTCTTTCAGAATGGTTTGCAGGGCTTTGTTCAGCTTTATTTTATTTCTTTTTACCCGCCAGCTTATGCCTTTCGTTTTGCGCGGATTAACGATGCCCCGGTAAAAATCAGAGCCATAATTAAAGTAAGAGGCCGTAAGAGCGACGTCAATCTCCTGTTGTTTTTTTAAACGTTCGGCTTCGTCGCGGGTGTTTTCATAATCCTTGAACATTTTCGGATAATCCATGAACTGGTAATCTTTCGGGTTCAAAGCTTCTTCTTCGGCCCGGCCAATAAATTCCACCAGGCTGTTGGCCTGGGGTACCAATTGCCCTTTTTTAAACCAACCCAGTTTCCAGTCACGGTCGCGGTAAAACACGCGTACCAGCTTTTCGTGCTCTTTAAATTCCGGGTGCTTTTTTACATAATCTATCACCTGCACACTATCCAGTTGGGTAAGCTGAGCAGAAGATCCGGAAGTGTTGGTTTGCTGTTGTTCGCCAGATTCAGAAACCTGGCCAGACTTCTTGTTACAGGCGAAACTCGAGAAAAGTATAATGTTAAAAAGCAGGATAAACCTTACTCTACTGAGGTAATTCATAAGTGTTTGCAGATGGTTGAAGTTTATTTTCGGTGATATAGTTGCGGTTAAGAGCGGCGTTATGAAGTATAGTTATTTTCTAATTATTACTTCCTTATCATCAAAAATGTTCGGCTCTTTCCGGTAATGCATTATGTTTCTGATTTTGGCCTTACTTTTTACCAGAAAAACCATAGCGTTTTATCGATTTAAGCCAAGTTTGAAAAAGAGCCGGAAACTCCTTTTCGCGGGATGCATTATTCCGGAAGCATTTTTTTAAATATATTGCCGTGAAACCAGAATCTTACCGTATGACTTACCGCACTTCCCTCGTGCTTTTAGCAGCTGTGGCCCTTTTACAGGCGGGCGGATGTAATTCCAAAAAATCTAAAACCGAAACTATGATAACCCAAACCGAAAATCAGGTCGCACAAGCGAACCACGACTCCCATAGCTATTCTAATCCGCAGGCGGTAGCCGTTTCGCATTTAGACCTGGATATTGAAGTACTTTTCGATCAGAAAATTTTGCGCGGCACAGCCAAACTGGATCTGAACCGGAAACAGCAAACCGATAAATTGGTACTGGATGCCCGCGGCCTGAAGATCACAAAAATAACCGATGGCGGCAGCGGCGCTGAACTGCAATTTAAACTGGGAGAAAATAAGGAGGTATTCGGACAGCCGCTCCAAATTACCCTGAAACCAGAAACCAAAAGCGTAGCGATCCAATACGAAACCTCGCCGGAAGCTGCCGCTTTGCAATGGCTCGATCCGCAGCAGACTGCGGGTAAAGTTTATCCGTTTATGTTTACGCAGTCGCAGGCTATTTTAGCGCGTACCTGGATCCCGTGCCAGGATAGCCCCGGCGTGCGATTTACTTACAATGCCAAAGTAAAAGTGCCGAAGGAAATGCTGGCGCTGATGAGTGCCGAAAACCCGGTACAAAAATCAGCGGATGGCGTTTATACTTTTAAAATGGACCAGTCCATTCCATCGTATTTAATGGCTTTATCGGTGGGCGATCTGGCGTTTAAAACCTTGGGCGACCGCACCGGTATTTATGCCGAACCGGTTTCTTTGGAAGCTGCGGCTTATGAGTTTGCGGAACTGGAGAACATGCTGGTTACTGCCGAAAAACTTTACGGAAAATACCGCTGGGACCGTTACGATCTGCTTTTGCTGCCGCCAAGTTTCCCGTTCGGTGGCATGGAAAATCCGCGCATAACCTTCCTGACCCCTACCATTATTGCCAAAGACCGTTCGCTCACCAGTCTGGTAGCACATGAACTGGCGCATTCCTGGTCCGGAAATTTGGTGACCAATGCTACCTGGAACGATTTCTGGCTGAACGAAGGCTTTACGGTTTATTTTGAGCGCCGCATTATGGAAGCCATGTACGGAAAAGATTATGCCGACATGCTGAAAGTTCTGGGCATGCAGGATTTGAAACGCACGCTGGAAGAACTTGGCTCCGATAATCCGGACACCCGCCTGAAACTGAACCTGGAAGGCCGCGACCCGGACGATGGCTTAACCGATATTGCATACGAAAAAGGCAATTACTTCTTACTCAATATTGAAAATGCTGTAGGCCGCGAAAAATTCGATCAGTTCCTGAATGGCTATTTCCGGAAATTCGCTTTTCAAACCATGACTACCGATGCCTTTATCAAATACCTGGAAGCGGAGCTGATAAAACACGACCCGGAACTGGCGCAGAAAATAAACTACGAAGCCTGGATCTTTAAACCTGGAATTCCGAAAAATGCGATACAGGTAAATTCGGCGCGGTTTGAGAAAGTAGAAAAAGCGGCTACAGACTGGAAAAAAGGGCAACCTGCTTCTGCCATTGCAACCAAAGAATGGTCGAGCCACGAATGGCTGCATTTCCTGCGCGCTTTACCGGAACAACTTTCAGCAACGCAAATGGAAGAACTCGACAAAACTTTCCGGTTCACCAATTCCGGGAATTCCGAAATTCTGGCTGCCTGGCTCGAAATCGCGGTTAAAAACCAGTACGAGCCGGCCAGTAAAGCCCTGGAAAACTTCCTGGTAAATGTAGGCCGCCGTAAATTCCTGATCCCGCTTTACAAAGCTTTAATTGCTTCGCCGGATGGCAAGGATAAAGCCCGGGCCATCTATGCCAAAGCCCGCCCGAATTATCACGCAGTAGCAACCAGCACCCTCGATGAACTTCTAAAGGAAAAATAATAGCATTTGTTACAATCTCCTATTTTATAAAACCGGCGGGCCTTTGTCAGCCGGTTTTTTGTATAAAAGCATAGCGTTTTACCCGCTCTTCGAGCCGGTCCTGTTTTTTTTGTTTTATGCAGCTAATCAGCCCAAACATTCTTACTCTTTCCGGAAAGTGGCATTTTCATAAAACTCATTTTTTGTTTTGCGTATATAGGTTCAAATTCATTTCTGCGCATGACTTTATTTCCCAAAGGCAAACTGATCGCGATTGGCGGTAACGAAGACAAAGGCTCTTACCCCAATCCGCGCGCCAAACGTTTTTACAAACTGAACTTCTTTGAACTGGGCATCCTGAAACGCTTTCTGCTCGAAATGCACAACGATTGTCCGCGCATTGAAGTCATTACTACAGCATCCATGATCCCGGAGGAAGTAGGCGAACGGTATCTGAGCGCTTTTTCGTTGCTGAACTGCGAGAATGTAGGTTTAATGCATATTGGCTCGGAAGAAGAAGCCCACGAACCAGAATATCTGGAACGTTTAAAGGCTGCGCACGGTATCCTGTTCAGCGGCGGCGACCAGTCCAGGATCACGCAAATGTTTCAGGGTACGAAATTTCTGGAAACGCTGAAACAACGCTATAATAACGAAGAGAATTTTGTGATCGGGGGAACAAGCGCCGGAGCTATGGCAATGTCCAGAATCATGATCCGGGGTGGCAGCGTGCCGAATTCTTTAATGAAAGGCTCGGTAAAAATCGGCGAAGGCCTGGGCTTGCAGAACAATGTGATCATCGATTCACATTTTGTAAAACGCGGCCGGTTCGGAAGGTTAATTGAAGCGGTTGCGCTGCACAATAAACTGATCGGGATCGGGTTAGGCGAAGACACGGGCGTACTGATCACCAAAGGCCACTTTATTGAAACTATTGGCTCAAACCTGGTAGTGATCATAGACGGGCACAATATTGAACACAACAACGCTCCTACCGCCGATAAAGGCACGCCGCTTTCCATCGAAAACATTGAGCTGCACGTGCTGGCCAAAGGGAACGTGTACGACATTAATACCCGTGAATTCTATTACGATTACGAAAAGCACCTGGAATGGAAAAAGGCGCAATTGCTGGAAAAACCCGCAGATGCGACCGCAACTGAAGTATACCAGGCCCCGCCCGAAGACCGTTTGTGATCAGTCTTTATAAATAGCTACAAAAGCAGGCTCGTTATTTTTGCAGGAAGCCCGGTACATGCCTTCCGAATTGAATGGCAGCGCAATATTACCGTGCCGGTCGATAGCAATTAAGCCCCCTTCCCCACCAAATTTCACCAGCTTATCGTTCACTACCAGTTTGCAGGCTTCCTGCAGGGCAAGCCCGCGGTATTCCATCAGGCAGGAAATATCGTGGGCTACTACGGCCCGCATGAAAAATTCGCCGTGGCCGGTGCAGGAAATAGCGCAGGTTGCGTTGTTCGCATAGGTTCCGGCCCCGATTATAGGCGTATCGCCGATGCGGTTATAGTTCTTGTTGGTCATGCCGCCGGTAGAGGTTGCGGCTGCCAGGTTTCCGGCCAGATCTAAAGCCACCGCGCCTACGGTACCGAATTTCTTATCGGGATGTTCGGGCGTTTGCCTGTTCGTTTCCGGTGCAGGTGATTCGGAATGATCAAGCTGGTAGGTATCGGTGTCGCGGATCTGTTGCCACTGATCGTAGCGCAACTGGTTAAAAAAATAGGTTTCCGGCTCAAATTCAAGTTTGAGTTGCCGGGCAAAATCTTCGGCCCCCGGATAACTTAATAGTACATGGTCGGAATGCTTCATAACGCAATGCGCAAGTTTAATAGGATTTTTCACATTTCGTACCCCGCTTACTGCACCCGCCTTCAGATCAACTCCGCTCATGATCGAAGCATCCATTTCGTGCTTGCCGGCCTTGGTAAAAACCGACCCTTTGCCGGCGTTGAACAATTCGCAGTTTTCGAGGCACATCACGGTAGCCTCCACGGCATCTAAGGCAGAATGGCCGGCTGCCAGCAAGGCCCGGCCGGTCTGTAAAGCATTTTCCAGTTCGTGGAGATAACGTTTCTCATCCTCGACAGACATTAGCTGGCGGGTAATGGTGCCGGCGCCGCCGTGCAAAGCAAGGGCAAAAGTATTCATAAGCAGTTTTTAAGAGTAAAACCATATGGTTTCTGGGCTTACGCGAAACGGGCCAGAAGGTGGCAGAAGTACGTCGGAATTACCGGCTGGTCAGATAACATGTTGTTCACCCATTCAAGAACGTAAGAATTTCAGGCTGAAACTTTTAAGAAAAAAATAGCAGAAACTGGCATTTTTGCCGCCCATTCATGGAATTATTCAGGCCGTTTTTACGTATATTTGTGTAAGTAATATATAAAGAAAAATTATTAAAGAGAGTATTATGGCTTACGACGCCCAAGGTAAATTACACGAGATTTTCGACGAACAGCAGGTAAGTGAAAAATTCAAAAAGCGCGAATTTGTGCTGGAGATTCCGGATGGTGCTTATACGAATCATATCAAATTCCAATTAACCCAGGATAAATGCAGCCTGATCGACCAGTTTAAAGTTGGCGATGAAGTAAAAGTTGCTTTTAACCTTTCCGGTAAGCCTTTCACCAAAAACGGCACAACCATGTATTTCACGAATTTAGGTGCGTGGCGCATTGAGCCGGCCGGTGCTCCGCAGGCGGGTGGACAGTCGCGTGCAGCAGCTCCACAGGCAGCCGCCTCTACTTTTGCAATGGACGAAGCAGACAACGACCTGCCTTTCTAAACGAATACCAACATATATTTTAAAAATGCGGGCTGCAAGGTCCGCATTTTTTGTTTAACGGCGCGGGTGTTCTTTGCGGTAACCCACCACTAAAATGATGATCCAGACCGGAAAAAAAGCCGTGACAATGGAAGCGAAATATGGATCTACGGTAAAAAACAAAACGAAGTAAAGCAGCAAATTAATTATTAATCCGGCAATTCCGGTAACGTAATACGGATTTCGTTTTTTCATAAATAAAGGCCGGTTATTCTACCATTTGAACGTAAAACGGGCAGGTCGGTTCGGAACCTAAATTTTAATTAAGAAGTAACTAATTTGCAGTAGCAGTTAATACTTCTTATAACTAAAACCCTACCATTTTATCTTCCGTTCGGTACCAATACAACCCGGTAATAATTAGCTGAAATAACCCTTTAAAATCGCTGCTACGCCAAATCATGTTCGATCCGGAAAAACTTACTTCGCAAAGCTTAGCCAATAAAATTGCGGTAGTTACCGGGGCCAGTTCAGGCATTGGTAAAATAACGGCGCGGGAACTGGCCAGGCTCGGGGCGCAGGTGCTCATGATCTGCCGCAATCCGGAAAAAGGTGAATCAGCCCGGCAGGAAATTATGGCGAAAACCGGTAATCAAAACGTAATGCTTTTTCAGGCCGATCTGAGTTTAATGCGCGAAGTCCGCCGGGTTGCAAAAGAAATAAACGATAAATTTCCCCGGCTGGATATTTTAATAAACAATGCCGGTATGATGCCTGGAAAAAGGACAGTTACTTCTGAAGGATTTGAGCTTTCCTGGGCTACCAATTACCTTTCGGTTTTTCTGCTAACCAACCTGCTGCTCGATAAACTAATGGCTGCCGAATCGGCCCGGATCATCAATGTTTCTTCGGAAGTACACCGGCTGGGACAGATCAATTTGCAGGATATGCACAAACCCGGCAAGTACAGTTCCATAACCGCTTATGCCGACAGCAAACTGGCTACCATCATGTTTACCTATGAACTGGCCCGCCGCCTCGAGCTAACCGGCATTACGGCTAATTGCCTGCACCCGGGCGTAGTGGCAACGAACGTTACCGGGCAAGCCCACACCGCCATGAAATATTTGTTTATGCTGGGGCGGCCTTTTATGCGATCTGCGGAAAAAGGTGCGGAAACTACCTTATTTTTGGCTACCTCACCAACTTTAACCGGCGTAAGCGGCCTGTATTACAAAAATAAAAAAGCGGTACGCTCTTCGGGCCAAAGTTACAATCCGGCAATTGCCAGACGTTTATGGACCCAAACCGAAAAACAAACCGGTTTTCAAGCTTAAAAGCCCCAATACTGCTCTGTTTGGGCAAACCAGCACATGAATGAACTACAGCTACTTATTTCCGGAGGCGAAAGCGATACGCTCGATTTTAAAAAGCGTATCCAGCAACCAGACCGGATTGCCCGCACCCTGGCTTCGTTTGCCAATACCCGCGGCGGAATTATCCTGGTTGGGGTAATGGATAACGGTGAAGTTACCGGCATTGACCCGGAAGAAGAAATTTATACGCTGCAACAGGCTGCCGATTATTACTGTGAACCTCCAGTAAACATCTTTTTCAAAGAACTGGAAAATGAAGATGGCAAAACCGTGCTTAAAGTTATTATTCCCGAAAGCGTTGAAAAGCCTCACCTGGTGAAAGTTAAGGAAGGCGACTGGCGCAGCTATGTGCGGGTGAAAGACGAAACCGTGCTAAGCAGCAACATGGCCGGGAAGATCCTGAAAAATGAATTAACCCAAAAAGCGCCGCTGCCACTTGACAGCCAGGAAATTGCTTTAATGGATTTTCTGAAAGCGAACCGCCGGATCACCCAAAAACAATTTATGAAACTGGTGAATATTTCGCACCCCCGCGCTTACCGTATTTTAATCCGGATGGTTTTAGCGGGCGCCATTCGACTTCACCAAGCAGAACCCGAAGATTATTATACGTTAGCCTGACCCGGAAAAGTCGCTCTTTTTAAAAGTTTAAGGCCAGTATAAAACAAGCAAGTCCCGGAAGAGCTTTCCGGGACTTGCTTGTAAAAAACGCTATGGTTTGAGGTCATAAAACCATAGCGTTTTGCAGAAAATTTAATGGTTTCCGATATTCCGGGAAGGAATATTAGTCGTGTTTTTTAGAATTTTTCTTTTCGAGTTTTGCAGCTTTCTTCTCCTTGTCGGTTTTAGCTGGTTTCTTTTTCTCTTCTTTGCGGGCGTCTTGTGCTTTAGCCATTATTTTTAAAGTTAAAGTAGAAGTTCTGTTTTAAGATCAACTGCCAAAGTAAATAAATTATTGCCGAAACCCGAATAAGATTGGCAAATTCTTTTAATTCTACCCCGCGCGGCTTCCTTTAAACGCATAAAAAACGCTATGGTTTTGCCCGGAAAAAGTAGTGCAAATTTCATGGTTTTCAGCTGAAAATTAATGCTTTCTTTTTCAGAAAGTTAGTTATAAAATCCGTTTTAAGTTTTAAAAATATAGCGTTTTTTATATTCAGTTTTTGTCTTTACGCGTACAAGAAACTAAGCTTGAACTCCACAAACTTCCGCTAAATAAAATTAGCATCCAGGCTCTAAGCATGAAAACACACTCCTTTTATGACCGAAAAACAGAAAGCCAAACAGAAAAAAATGTTCGTGCTCGATACTTCTGTGATCTTGTACGACCATAGCGCCGTAGAACATTTTGGGCCGCACGATGTAGCCATTCCGATTACCGTACTGGAAGAGCTCGACAATTTCAAAAAAGGGAACGACATCAAGAATTTTGAAGCCCGCGAATTTATCCGGTACATCGATGATCTTTCTTCTTCCAGCCGTTTGCAGGAATGGATCCCGCTGGGAGGCAAAGACAAAGGTCGTTTCCGGGTGCTCATGAGCCACGAATCGGAGATTGATGCCGAAAAGGTTTTTGGTGAACAAAAAGCCGACCATAAGATCCTGAATTCCGCGCTGCAACTGCAACAGGAAAATCCGAAATTTCTGGTAGTGCTGGTTTCGAAAGATATAAATCTTCGCCTAAAAGCCCGTTCGCTTAATTTAATTGCCGAAGATTACGAAACCGGGAAAGTGCAGAATGTTTCGTCGCTTTATACCGGCATAGATGAACTGCAAAACGTAAGCGACGAAGCCATTGCAGAACTCTACGAAAAAGGCAGCTGCGATTGCACCCGGATCATCGAAAATCCGCCTAAAGACAATCATTATTTTATTTTACGCGGAGCCAACAGTTCCATTCTGGCCTATTTTAACCCTGAACAAAAACGAATTGAACGGGTAGATAAAATGATGGCATACGGCATAAAACCGCGCAACGCCGAGCAAACGTTTGCCATGCATGCCATTATGAATCCGGCCGTAAAACTGGTTACCATTCAGGGCATTGCCGGTACCGGAAAAACGCTGCTGGCCTTGGCGGGTGCCCTGGAACAACGCCGCAATTTCTGGCAGATCTACCTGGCCCGGCCTATTGTTCCGCTCAGCAACAAAGATATTGGTTATTTGCCCGGCGATATAAAAAGCAAG
The DNA here is from genome assembly GCF_016623615.1 of Adhaeribacter terrigena. GTDB lineage: Bacteria > Bacteroidota > Bacteroidia > Cytophagales > Hymenobacteraceae > Adhaeribacter_A > Adhaeribacter_A terrigena. The sequence goes on from NZ_JAEHFX010000003.1 coordinate 549,933, forward strand.
CTGAACCCGTACATGGAGCCGCTCTGGGATAACCTGAAATTCATTCAGAACCAATATTCGGAGAACAGCAAGGAGGCCAGCAAACTGAAGGAAATGGTGGAGCAGGAAAAACTGATGATCGTGCCTTTGGCCTACATTCGCGGACGGAGTATTTCGAACGTGATCTTTATTGTGGATGAAGCACAGAATTTAACGCCGCACGAAGTAAAAACGATCATTTCCCGCGCCGGCGAAAACACCAAAATTATCTTCACCGGCGACATTTTCCAGATCGATACACCTTACCTCGATACGCAAAGCAACGGCCTCTCCTACCTGATCGATAAAGCGAAGAACCACAAGCTTTACGCGCACATTACGCTGCAAAAAGGGGAACGCTCCGATCTGGCAAACCTGGCAAATGAGCTGTTATAATTTGAAAATTTGAAAGTGAGGAAATGTGAAAAGGAAAACAGATTCTTATTTAACATATTTTTCAAACCAGAACCGTTTTAAAGTAAATAAAAAAAGCAGCGCCGGAAATTTCCGGTGCTGCTTTTTTTGCTTCAGGGACATAGCGATTTTATAAAGAAACTTCCTGTTTTAAATAAAGGGTTTGAATAATGTGCAGGTGATGATTTTCGTGCGCGGCAATTACCCAGGCTAAAGAACGAACGTTGTAAGTAGCATTATTGGCTTTCCCAAACCGGTCGATCATTTCCGGGCTGAAGCTTTTGAAAAGCATGATCGTAGATTGGCGCTGCAAACGGTATTCGGTAATTAGGTCAGCAATTTTGCGGCGGTTCGCATCCGAGGCGGCGGCGTAATTATCTTCATCAAAACCGGGCAACATAACCGGCTCTTTTCTGGCAAAGCACAAAGCCCGGTATGCCATGATCCGTTCGGTATCGAGCATGTGCTGCAGCAATTCTTTCAGGCTCCACTTTCCTTCAGCATAACCTTTTTCTGTTTCGCTTTCTTCCAGGTTACCAAACAAACGGAGCAGATCTTCGCATTGGGTTTCGAGCAAAGCTAAAATATCGGTTTCGGGAAGGCGTTTCAGGTACGTTTCGAAATAGGCCGGGTATTCGCTTGGCGCTGGTTTTTGCAGATTATTCATAGTAAAAACGGTATGGTTTTCGGGTTAAAAAGTGCTTAGCAAGTTAACCGATATTTCAGAAATTCACTTGCCCATTCCTGATTTTTTCTCTGGTTTTAAAATCTCAATCCTTCCTTAACTTAAAGCGTTTTCAATAAATTTTCAACCAAAAACGCTATGGTTGTGGGCCCGGAAAGTCGCATAATGAGCGGATATGTTTCTAAGCCGGCAAGCTTCGGCAATTTTGCTTAACTTCGGCTTTTAAATCTTAATTATTACGAATGAAAAAGAAAACCATTCTGGTCCGGTTGCTGGCGTTGCTTTTACTGGCGCCCTTTACCGGCCGCGCCGACGAAGGCATGTGGCTGCCGCTGCTGCTCAAACAACTGAACGAAAGCGACATGCAGAAACGCGGTCTGAAACTTTCGGCCGAAGATATTTACAGCATCAACAAAACCAGTCTGAAAGACGCCATTGTTTTATTTGGCGGCGGCTGCACCGGCGAAATGATCTCCGGCGAAGGACTTTTGCTCACCAATCACCACTGCGGCTACAGCCAGATCCAGAGCCACAGTTCCGTGAAACAGGATTATTTAACCGATGGTTTCTGGGCTAAAAACCGCTCCGAAGAATTACCAAACCCAGGCCTAACCGCAACTTTCATTGTAAGAATGGAAGACGTAACGGCGCAGGTTTTAAAAGATATTCCAGCGAATTTACCGGAAGCCGAACGCGAGAAAAAAGTGCAGGCCAACATGGCGGGCATCGAAAAAGCAGCCGTGGAAGGCACGCATTACAAAGCCCAGATCAAGCCTTACTTCTATGGCAACGAATATTACATGTTCGTAACCGAAACCTTTACCGATGTGCGTCTGGTGGGTGCGCCGCCATCCTCGATCGGTAAATTTGGCGGCGACACCGATAACTGGATGTGGCCGCGCCATACCGGCGATTTTTCGGTTTTCCGTGTGTATGCCGGTCCGGATAACAAACCAGCCGGGTATTCCGCTGAAAATAAACCTTATGTTCCAAAGCATTTCCTGCCAATTTCCCTGAAACCGATCAAGGAATCCGATTTTACCATGGTTTTCGGTTTCCCGGGCCGCACTACGGAATATCTGCCATCTTACGCGGTTAAAGAAATTTACGAAGTTTCGAATCCGGCCAAAATTGCGATCCGCGAAACCAAACTGAACATCCTGGACCAGCACATGAAAGCTTCGGATGAAGTAAGGATCCAGTACGCCGCAAAATACGCGAGCATCAGCAACTACCACAAAAAATGGATCGGCGAGAACCGCGGTTTAAAGAAACTGAACGCCGTAGAAAAGAAACAGGAACTCGAAAAACAATTCACGGCCTGGGTTAATGCTTCGCCGGAAAGAAAAGCCAAATACGGCACCGTGCTTTCTGAATTCGAGAAAAACTACAACAGCCTGAACGGCATTACGCTTTCCCGCGATTATTTTATTGAAGCCGCATTAGGCGTTGAGCTGATCAGCTACGCGCAGAATTACGTGGCTTTAGTTGATCTCATCAAAAATAAAGCGCCGCAGGCCGACATCGAAAAACAACTCAAAAACCTGGGTAACTACGCCGGCTTCTTTAAGAATTACAACCAAGCCGCCGATAAAGAAGTGTTTGCAGCCTTAATGCAGATGTATTACCAAAATGTGGAGCCGAAATTCCAGCCGGAATATTTCCGCACTACGGTTGAGAAAAAATACAAAGGCAACTTCAGGAATTTCGCGAACGATGTTTATGCGAAGTCTTTCATGGTTTCGGCGGACAAAGTTAAAAATGCGCTGCCTAAAATTTCGACAACCAACACCAAGCTGATCGAGAAAGATCCGGCATATTTACTGGCCCGCGCATTTTTAGATAACTATCGCGCCAAAATCATGCTTACCTACGTTGCAGCTTCCGATGCCAACACGCTGAACAACCGTTTATTTGTAGCCGGCCTCCGCGAAATGCAAACCGATAAGAAATTCTATCCGGATGCAAATTCTACCCTGCGTGTGGCTTATGGCCAGGTTTCTGGTTACGAACCGATGGATGGTGCCCGTTACAAGTATTACACCACGCTGGAAGGCATTATGGAAAAAGCCGACCCGAGCAACCCGGACTTTGTAGTGCCTCAGAAACTCGTAGACCTGTATAAAGCCAAAGACTACGGCGATTACGGCGTAAACGGTGAAATGCCGGTTGCTTTTATTGCTACCAACCACACCACCGGCGGCAATTCCGGCAGCCCGGTAATAAACGCCAACGGTGAATTAATGGGAACCAACTTCGACCGCGCCTGGGAAAGCACCATGAGCGATATCATGTACGATCCGGACCGGGTGCGCAACATCATCGTTTCTACCAATTACATGCTTTTCATCATCGATAAATTTGCCGGCGCTACCCACTTAATCAAGGAAATGAACATTGTGCGCGAAGTAACGCCGCTGCCAATGCTCGAAAACGACGTGGATCCGCAACCGGAAATGAAGATCGAAAAATCTGAAAAGAAGAAAGACAAAAAAGTTAAAAAGAAAACCAAACTGAAAGCTGCTTAAAAACGGTAGCGTTTCAAACCAAAAAAGTCGTGCCGGGTTACCTGGCACGATTTTTTTATTGCTTTTAAATAGCATTTAGAATTTCTTTTTCAAACTAAAACCAACTCCCATTGCCTGCGTTTCCGTCGGAAAGCTGTAGACATTCCAGCTTACTTTTTTCTCCTCAACCGATACCGTTTTATCAGCGAGCAAATTCCAGGCACTTAATATTACCGTCGAAGTGCCCAAACCGATATTCAGCATCGAAAGCGCTGTTTTTGATTCATTGGTATTTGGGTACATGGAATAGCCGTAATTATAATCCTTTTCAAAATTGGCTGCACCCAATATTACCGCGCCTACTCCCGAAGCCAAACCCAATATCGGAACAATCTTATTCTCTGAACCTTGTGCGATCTGGATCAAATTTACGGCATTCAGCGATAAATTAGTACCGCCTAAAATAGCAGAGGGCAAACCATACCCGGTAGAAATATAGTTGTAATTATAGCTTGGCGGTGGCCCATATGCCGGCTGAATCATGGCACACTCCTCTAAGGTCAACCCCGAATTTTCTACCCAGGCCAATAACTCAGGCGTTTCCATATCGAAGATCCGGTCGTACTGATGGGCTGCATTTATTTTTTCGGCAATTGGGCGGCCGGCAGTTTGTTCGATCAAATAACCTACCGCGCAAATATTACCATCCTGGTCAATAAAACAAGGCCGTCTCTCTCCCGGAAAATCGTAATTCTTTGGGAATACTCCTGCACCAATATACTGGTGTAATTGATCTAACAAAGCAGCACGACTAGCTTTCAATTGCTCGGATAAATGCGTGGTCGCTCTTTCCCGAAGCATTTTTTCCACGTAAATCAGATGCGTTTGAATGCGCTCGTTTTCGCTTAGATCATCCGGAACAACTCCATATTTTTCAATTAAACTGACATCTCCAAGCACTGCATTTATCTTTTGGTTTGGAACAGGCGAAGTCTGTTTACAGCTGGAGAAAATTGTTAACCCAAACAGGAAAAGAAAACAGGAACTTACAATTTTTATCATCGGAAATTTGGTTGGTTTACATATATGACTCCACCCAACCAAAATCCGTTGCATTAACTTTTCCCCCGCGCCGCTTTTTCAATAGCATCCCAGTTTTCGGCAGGAATATGATCTAAACCGTTGAACTCTCCTGCCCCGTAAAGCCATTCACCGCCATCTATCGTAACCACTTCGCCGTTCACAAAAGCAGCAAAATCCGAAACCAGGTAAGCCGCTAAATTGGCAAGTTCCTGATGATGCCCGAACCTCCCTACCGGAATGCGCTTAACCGGGTCCACTTTTTCTGCCACATCCGCCGGAAACAAACGGCTCCAGGCACCTTCCGTCGGGAAAGGTCCCGGCGCAATGGCATTCATCCGGATCCCGTATTTTGCCCATTCTGAAGCTAAGGAACGCGTCAAAGCCAGCACCCCGGCCTTGGCACACGCCGAAGGAACCACGTACCCGGAACCTGTCCAGGCGTAGGTGGTAACGATGTTCAAAACCGAACCGGCTTTTTTATTCTCGATCCATTTCTTACCGATAGCAAGCGTGCAATTATAAGAGCCCTTCAAAACGATATCGGTAATAATGTCAAAGGCTTTCGCGCTTAACCGTTCCGTGGGGCTGATGAAATTTCCGGCCGCATTGTTTACCAGCACATCGGGCAAACCGAATTTCGCTTCGGCAGCCTCCAGCATTTTTTCCACCTCCACGTACTTTCGCACGTCGCAGGCGATTGGTAAAATTTCACCTTTGGTTTCTTCTGATAATTCTTTGGCTGTAGTTTCCAAAACATCCATTTTCCGGCTGGCAATAATTACTTTGGCTCCCAGTTCCAGGAAATATTTCGCCATCGAACGGCCCAGACCGGTGCCTCCGCCGGTAATCAAGATCACTTTATTTTGCAGCGCATTTTCACGCAGCATCGGTTCGGTATAATGCATGGCTAGCTTTTTAGTAAGAAGTATTTTCAAGTTAAAAATGTTTTACCAAAACGGTAGGTTTTCGGACGTAAAAAGTCTGGAAAATCTAAAGCGGCGCAAAGGAATATAAATGCGTAAATTTGCCCCACACGATTTCAGATGACAGCAAAAAAGATCAGTATTTTAGGTTGCGGGTGGCTCGGCCTGCCATTGGCCGAAGCGTTGGTGCAGCAAGGCTACGAAGTCCACGGCTCCACTACCACTTCAGAAAAATTAAACCTGCTCGCCGAAAAACAAATACAGCCTTATTTAATTGACCTGAATAATCCAGAAAAACTACCGGTTAATCAGGCTTTTTTTGAAAGCAAGATCCTGATCGTGAACGTTCCTCCGAAAAGAAATTCCGGTAATAATTATACAGCCCAGATTCAAAATCTGCAAAGTGTTTTACAGCATTCAAAAGTCACAAGAATAATATTCGTAAGTTCAACCAGCGTTTACAAACCTTCTTTAGAAGAAATTACTGAAGAAAGCGCACTTGATCATGAGAACGCGAAGGAACTGATCGAAGCAGAAAAGTTTATTGCTGCCTCTGAAAATCCCTGGCAAACCACCATAATCCGTTTCGCGGGTTTGTTTGGTCCGGGGCGTGCTCCGGGCCGTTTCCTGGCTGGTAAAACCGATCTTCCCGATCCAGAAACACCCGTAAACCTTATTCATTTGCAGGACTGCACCCAGATCATACAGGAAATAATAAAGCAAGAAAAATGGAACGAAGTGTTTAACGCCTGCGCCGACGAACACCCCGGCCGCGAAGTTTTCTATACCGAAGCTGCGCGAAAATTGCAATTACCACTACCAACTTTCGAAGCCAAAACGGTAGGCAAAAAGCCCGGAAAACTGATCAGCAATCAGAAGCTAAAAACGGCTTTGCATTATGATTTCCTGTTTCCGGATCCGCTTAAAGCGCTTTAAAATTTTTAAAACGGCACCTTTTTCAGCTCAAAAACTCTTAAAATGGCCCAAACAATTGCAGTGATCGGCGGCGGCGCAGCCGGCTTTTTCGGAGCCATAACCTGCGCGCAGCAAAACCCGGAAAATAACGTCCTGCTCTTCGAAAAAACCGGCAAACTGCTCACCAAAGTACTGGTTTCCGGCGGTGGCCGCTGCAACGTGACGCACCATTGCTTCAACCCGGCAGAACTTACCAGGTTTTACCCGCGCGGCGGCAAACAACTCAAAAAGCCCTTCCAGGAATTCGGCGCGCTGGATACGGTAAACTGGTTCGAAAAACGTGGCGTAAAACTCAAAACCGAAGCCGACGGCCGCATGTTTCCCGTAACAGACAATTCTGAAACCATTGCCAACTGTCTGCTCCGCGAAGCCCGGAATGCCGGGATAGAAATTCTGACGCACACCGATATTGCCGAAATTAAGAAACTGGAAAACAACGATTTTGAACTGCGCAGCGCCAAAGGAAAAACCTGGCAGGTAAACAAAATTTTGGTAACTACCGGTGGTCAGAACAAACCCGAAAGCTACGAATGGCTGAAAGCTTTAGGTCATAAAATTGAAAAACCGGTTCCGTCACTTTTCACTTTTAATGTGCCGGATTCTTATTTAAAAGAACTCATGGGCATTTCGGTGCCGCTTGCGGTTGTAAAAATTTCCGGGCAGAAACTCGAAAGCGAAGGGCCTTTACTCATCACGCACTGGGGTTTCAGCGGGCCGGCGGTTTTGCGGTTATCGGCCTGGGGAGCCCGGATATTAAACGAGCTCAATTATCATTTCAACATCAGCATAAACTGGGTTCCGGATTTTACCGAGGAAACGCTTCGCGCGGAATTGCTTTCCTATAAATCCCTGCACGGCAAAAAGATCATCAGCAGCAACCCGTTCTTTGGTTTGCCGCAGCGGCTTTGGAAAGTTTTCACCGATCAGGCGGGTATTTCTGCTGACTTGCGCTGGCTCGATATTTCTAATAAAAGCCTGAACAAATTACTCGAAACCTTGTTCCGTGGCACCTTTGAAGTAAAAGGAAAAACCACGTTTAAAGAAGAATTTGTAACCTGCGGCGGCGTAGCCCTTTCGGAAGTAAATATGCAAACCATGGAAAGCCGCCATGTAAAGGGCCTTTATTTTGCCGGCGAAGTACTTGATATTGATGGCTTAACCGGCGGCTTTAATTTCCAGGCCGCCTGGACCACTGGTTTTCTGGCAGGTAAAAGCATGGGCAGGGAACAATAAGTTCAGGTCCGCATCCTGCGATAACATTTTCAGGTATTTATAAGTACAAGAAGGCAAAAACGCTTCAAAACTTATAAAACTATGAATAACCAAAAGGAAATCGTATCGGTACTGCACCACCTGATAGACCGTTGCAAAGATGGTTCTAAGGGCTTTTTCACGGCTGCCGAAGATGTGGACGACCCGCAATTGAAGACTATGTTCAAGAAATTCTCTGTGCAGCGCGACGGCATGATCACCCAGTTGCAGGATGAATTGCATAAAATTGGTAAATCTGATTCTGAAAGCGGCTCTATTGAAGGAAAAGTACACCGCGCCTGGATCGATCTTTCTTCGGCGCTGGCCAGCAAAGACCGCAAAAGAATTCTGGAAGAATGTGAACGCGGCGAAGATTATGCCGTTGCGGCCTATCAAAAAGCATTAAAAGCGGACCTTCCGCCAAATATTCACCAGATTGTAGAGCAACAATACCAGCAGGTTAAACAAACCCACGACCAGGTACGCGACCTACGCGACCAGGCAAAAGCCAACTCATAAAAAACGCTATCCCTTCTAAAGGAAAAACCGGAGCTTTCACAAGTTCCGGTTTTTTGTATTATAACGATTTGGTTTCAGCATTAAAAGTTAAAGGACATAAAACAAAAAAGCCAGACTTTTTCAAGGTCTGGCTTTTTGCTATCAATGGTTGCAATTAAACTTTCATCTAAGGGTTTTTACGCCGGTTCTAATGAGAAGGTTGCAAATATTTAAAATTCAGGTTGATTTTCTTTAAAAGACTGAAATGAAAACTAATTAACACATTCATTTACAGGACTTTACAAAGCCAATATTACCAGCTTTTTTTCTTGCCGCCACCGCTGAAACGGCCGCCGCCTTTTTTCATTTCGTCGCGCCAGTTGCCACCGCCGCCGCTGCTTCTTTCGCGGTCGCCGCCCCGGCCACCACGATCGCCGCCATCACGGCCACGGAAACCTCCGCCATCACGGTCGCCACGGTCTCTGTCGCGGAAACCACCGCCACCAGAACGGCCACCTTCGCGGCGTTCGCCACGGCCACCGCCATCGCCAAATTCACGGCGTTCCGATCTTTCAGAATTTGCGGCCGAAGCATCTTTTTTCTGCGCTTTCTGGAACGTTACCGGAATATCGTTTATAGAAACGCGGCCCATCTGGTCCAGCACTTCCTGGGCAAATGCCAACGGAATTTCTACAAAACTGAAACGGTCGTACAGGTCAATGTCGCCAATTTTGTTTGCAGGAATGCTGGTATGCTCCGTAATTGCTTCGATGATATCTTTTGGATGCACACGGTCTTTCTTACCCATGGTAACAAAAATACGCTCCATGCCCGGTTTCGGACCTTCAATACCTTTCGATACTTCTGCGCTTTTTTCCTTGGCTTTAGATTCGCGCATGGTCATTTTCAATAACGCAGCTGCAACTTCCAGCGAAGTAAAATCCTGCGCCAGTAAACGCTCCACTTTGGCAACCGCTTTATCTAAATTACCTTTGGCAATAACTTCTTTAATCTGCTCCAGGAACAAAGTAGTCCGGATCTCGCTAACATCTTCGGAAGAAGGAACCGGCTGCTGCAGGATCTTCGCCTTGGTGTAGCGCATAATGTCTTTCAGTTTATAAACATCGCGGCCGGAAACAAACGAGAAGGCTTTACCAGATTTACCGGCACGGCCCGTACGGCCGATACGGTGTACGTAAGCTTCTTCGTCCTGCGGAAGGTCATAATTGAATACCGCTTCCACGTTCTCTACGTCAATACCACGGGCAGCCACATCAGTAGCAACGAGTAATTCCAGCGTGCCGCTTTTAAATTTCGCCATCACGTTAGAACGCTGCGTCTGGTTCAGGTCACCGTGCAAGGCATCGGCAAAGTAGCCGCGGGCCTGCAGGTTGCTTACCAGCTCATCTACCATGCGCTTGGTATTACAGAAAATGATCCCGATCTTCACGTTATACATATCGAGCAAGCGCGTAAGCACTTCCATTTTCATGTTGTTGCGTACCTCGAAATAAACCTGCTCTATATTGGTAACGGTAAGTTCGGTGTGCGTTACTTTTACAATGTGCGGGTTCTTCTGGAATTTCTTGGTGATCTCCATGATCGGCTTGCTCATGGTAGCCGAGAAGAGAATGGTCTGGCGCGATTCAGGAACTTTGGTCAGTACGAATTCAATGTCTTCGCGGAAACCCATGTCCAGCATTTCGTCGGCCTCATCCAGAATGATCTTTTTAATACCATCCAGCTTTAAAGTTCCGCGCTCGATGTGGTCCATCACGCGGCCCGGCGTACCAATTACGATCTGCACGCCGCTACGCAAAGCTTTTAACTGACGGTCGTAAGACTGACCACCGAAAATAGGCACAACACTGATGTTGCGTTTGTATTTAATAAGTTTTACAACTTCTTCCGAAACCTGGATAGCCAGCTCGCGGGTAGGGCACAAAATTAAAACCTGAACGTTTCTGTCATTTTCATCGATTCCTTCAATGGCAGGAATGGCGAACGCCGCGGTTTTACCGGTACCAGTTTGAGCCTGACCAATAACGTCGCGGCCCTCCATAATTACCGGTATTGCTTCGGTTTGAATTGGGGATGCCTCTTCAAAACCCATATCAGCAATGGCGCGCTGCATTTCAGCGCTTAACGGTAATTCTTCGAATTTAATTTTATTCATATAATGATTTGTTGGAAGGCTGAATTTGATTGGATAAGATATTGCGCCTTCATCAAGCTGCAAAGATACTACAAATAATTTACAACTTACGCAATTAATATTTCAGGGTTTGTTGTAGGCCTGGAAAGGCGATGTAATAAAAACGGGTACAATTCTACCTTTAACCCAGAAATTAATTATAAAAATACTATATCTTTCTTTTCTACCCATAATTTGAAGGAGGCGGTTAATATCCGGCTACTAACCGCCCGAATTTTGCCATTCACCATTTAAAGTTTACATAATCGTATATTTTTTTGGACTAAACCGTATAAACCCTTGAATTCCAATCTCAAAAAAACCTGACGATTTATCGTCCTATTGCTTTCTGATATAGCTTTTACCGCCAGACGGGAATTAAAAAGTTATATTTTATAATTATGCTCAACACAGCTTATTTCCAGAAAACAATTACCAGTTACGCTGGTTTCAGATTCCAATATATTATTTAAAGACTTTAACCGGAAAGCCCTCTTTTGGCTGGTACCGGTAACTAAAACCTGACCTTAAACTTCTAAAAAACTTCGATTATGCTGCACATTTCCAAAATTTTCCGCAATGGTAAAGAATTTAACCTGATGGCTTCCGGGGCTCTGGCTTTTAAAATTTACAATAAGATTTTAAAAGAACCCGTATTTGAGAACCTCAAGATCAAAAGCTCCAGCATTCTCTGCGATGCCATTGCTACCAGTCCGCTATTTAAAGCCGACCCAGCCGTAAATTCTGTTTATTTTGCAATTGTTTCGGATCTGGATAAAGAAACGAACAATGCGCTCTGCCTTAGAATAGGCCAGGAACGCATGAATAATGGCTATGCGGTGTGCGAAGTAATTGCCATGTATTACAATGAGCGGTATTTCCGGGCGGTAAAACAATTGCGCAACAATTTCGACGAATTGTTCGAGCTGAATAAACCAAGCGTGAACCAAAGCAAAGCGCTTATTTACTCGGAGCAGCAAAACTGCCTTTTAACCGACTATTCTTTAACACTGGCTAAGATCCTGTACCACACAACCCTGGAGGATTTTAACCCGGGCCGCGTCCTGAAATTCGAAAATCAACAAGTCGAGGCTGCCTGATCTGGCTTTTCTATTCGTTTTATGAATCTACTTTCCAACTGGTCCTGAAATGCCAAAACATAGGCTTTTGGTAATTCAGGATCCCTTTTTAATTTTTAAATGGTTGGATTGCTGAATAGCTGAATGGTTGATTATTAATTAATAGTAAACCTTCCTGGCATCCTGAGCACAATTAAGCGCGGGAGCGCGAAGATTGCGAGCGTAGCTCGGAAAAACCTCATCTGCGTTTGGCAGGAAAACTAATGCCTGGAAAGACTTTTTCCGCTTAAAATCATAGCGTTTTTTAAAATTAGGATCTGACTTTTTCATGCCAAAAGCATAGCGTTTTACCCTACCCTACAAATTTATACACTGCCCTTCCTAGGTTTTTTTTCATGCTTCAATCAACAATCAGCAATTAACAATCGACAATTTTTAGGTAACTTAGCTTTCTGTTCCGCCCTCTGAATTTCCGCCGAAAGTAAACGCTATGCCTGCTGTCTTAAAAGTCTATTCCTCCTCCGCCGGATCCGGCAAAACCTATACGCTTACCAAAGAATATCTGAAACTGGCGCTGCAAAGCCCAGATCCCTCCTATTACCGCACCATTCTGGCCATAACATTTACCAACGATGCTGCCGCAGAAATGAAGGAACGCATCCTCCATGCCCTCCGGGATTTTCAAACCGAAAACGGTATGGATTTGAAGGCAAAAACTAAATCTGATGATTTACTGAATTCCATCGCCGAAGAACTGAACCAGGAATATCCTGGACATAATTACACCACCGATCTGTTAAGAATTCGGGCGAAAGAGGTTTTCACCCAGATCCTGTTTCACTACGCCGATTTTGCGGTAAGCACCATCGATAGTTTTGTGAACAAAGTGGTGCAGGCGTTTACGCGGGAGCTGAATATTCCTTTCAATTTCGAAGTAGACCTGGATGCGGCAACGTTGCTGAATACCGCCGTAGCGATGCTACTGGACCAGGTAAAAGACGGTGAAGGAAATTTGCTGGCCAATACCTTGGAACAATACGCCGAAGAAAAAGCCTCCGAAGGAAAAAGCTGGAACAGTTTACCAACCGAGCTGGCGGAATTCGGCGTGAACCTGCTGAATGAACAGGTTTACGAAGCGGTGCTATCTCTACAGAAACTCAAACTCGAGGACTTCCGGAAAATTCGGGCAGAATTAATCAAAAAACAAAAATCCATTGAGGCCGAAATTCAAATCGTAGCCAAAGAAGGCGCCAATCTGATTAGCAATGCCGGCATTCCATCGGAAACATTTGCGAACGGAAAACTTGGCATTCCGGCTTATTTTGAAGGTTTAGCGAAAGAAATGGATCTGGAAAAACCATACGCGTACGCGCATAAAACCTTCGCCAGCGGGAAGTTCTACAGCGGAAAAGCTACGACCTTAGATAAAGCGAATATCGATGGGATTTGCGGTGGCTTGACTGATTGCTATAACCGGATCGAAGCCATTAAATCAGAACGTTCTCAGGAGTATCTGCTGATTAAGGAAATGATTCCGAACCTGTATAAGCTGAGCGTGCTGAATGAGCTGGAAAAGTGTATGCAGGAGATCAAGAAAGATAAGAACCTGGTGCACATTTCGGAGTTCAACAAGAAAATAACGGACATTGTGTTGCACGAACCCATTCCGTTTATTTATGAACGCCTCGGCGAAAAATACCACCACATCCTAATCGACGAATTCCAGGACACTTCTGCTTTGCAATGGAACAACCTGCTGCCGCTTATCGACAATACACTGGCCGGCGGGCATTTCAATTTAGTGGTAGGGGACGCGAAACAGGCCATTTACCGGTGGCGCGGCGGCGACCTGGAGCAGATCCTGCATTTGTATAAAGGCCAAACGCAAAACCTCTACGAAAACCGCCGCAACGAAGAAATTTTATCTGAACGCTACCAATCCGTAGACCACAGTTTGCGACCGGTAAATCTGAACACCAACTACCGTTCCGATACCCAGATCATCAATTTCAACAACGAACTTTTCCGGTTTATTGCTGATCACAAAGGGCGCGAATTTGAAACCTTGCAGGGCATTTACGACGATACGTTTCCGCAGATCGCTCCGGGTGGCAAGAACGAAAAAGGCGGTCTGGTGCAGGTTATTTTTGCTTCCGACGAAGACCTGAATTATGAGCTTGACCTGAAAACCGGCGACCGCACTGAAACGCTTTTCGAAGGCTACGAACACGAACAGGTTCTAACCTATTCCGAAAGTAATTTCGACATCACGCTGCAACTGGTAAAGCAGGCTTTGCAAGATGGTTATGCGTTGAAAGACATAGCGATCTTAAGCCGGAAAAATGCCAACAGCCGCGAGATCGCTACCTTTTTAAAGGAAAAAGGCTACCCCATTATTTCCCAGGATTCGCTTTCGTTGCAGAATGCCGAAGTGGTGAATTTGCTCATTGCGCTGTTCCGCATTTTTAATCGTCCGGACGATGGGTTAGCGCGTGCCGAAGCGTTGGGATTGATCTACAAAATTGTAAAGGAAGAACAGATAAACAGCCGCGTAACCGAAGAAATTGCCGCCGTGGCCGATGATGCGCGTTCCGAGATTTTCTTCAACAAAGTGCGGGGGTTGGGCTTCGACCTGAAGGAAAAAGAAACCGGCAATTTATCGCTGTACGAACTCACCGAAAAGCTCATCAGAATTCTCGATCTGCTGGGCAAAAACAACGAATGCGAATACCTGTTCCGCTTCCTGGACCTGGTAATGGAATACAGCCTGAACAATAGCAACAACCTGGCAAATTTCCTGCAATACTGGGACCTGAAAAAGGAAAAACTGAGCATCAACACGCCCAAAGACCTCGACGCCATTACCATCACCAGCATCCACAAAGCCAAGGGCCTCGCCTACCCCGTGGTGATCGTGCCGTTTGCCGACTGGAGCGTGGTGCCGATGAACCGGTCGCTGCTCTGGGGCAAACTTACCGCCGAAAATACGCCGGCCGAAAAGCTCGACATTGCCGTGGTGGGAATGAGCAGCCGCCTGGAAAATACCGCGCTCAAAGACCAGTACCAGACCGAACTGGAACGCACGTTTATCGAGAACCTGAATATGCTTTACGTGGCGCTAACCCGCCCCGAGCACCGGCTTTACCTCATTGCCAAAAAGCAGGATTTCACGAAGGAAGGCAATATGAAAAACATCAGCTATTTTCTGCACGCCTACCTCGTAAACAAAGGCCTTTGGGACATCGCAAAACCGGTGTTCACGCTTGCTGAAGATTCCTCGACTTTTCAGCCTAAAAACGCTACCGTTTCCGGGCATTACAACCTCGAACAACTGCACGCCACCGATTGGGGAAAACGCCTGAAACTAAAGCAAAACGCCAACAACATTTTCGACTTCGAAACGCAGCAGCAACAACGCAAATGGAGCCGCCGCTTGCACTACGCCCTCTCCCGCCTAACGATAGCCGACGAACTGGAAACGGTATTGAATTCGCTCAAAAACCAGGGCATTATCAGCAGAAGGGAAATGCCGGAATTTACCGAACGTTTGCAGACCGTGGTGCAGCATCCGCAAATGCAGCATTATTTCAGCAACGACGTGGTTTTCGAAAACGAAAAAGAGATCCTGGACGTGCGCACCCTCCGCTACAAACCCGACCGCATCGTCTTCGACCCCAAGAGCAATGCCGTTACTTTAATCGATTTTAAACTGCCGCCGGAAAAGAACGAGTACATCGAAAACCTGAATTCCTACGCCCAGCTTTTCGCGGAATTAATGCATTCGGATATCACCTGCCTGCTTTACTATTTTGAAGAAGAACGGGTGCATAAATGGAAGTTCGTTCCGGCGAAAGCTGGGGAGCAGATTGAGTTGGGGATTTAGGAAATAAATCACAGATAATGTTAAATAATATTGGAATTGACTAAGCTAGTACCTACTTTAGAAAAATTAAATTGAATAAGAAAAGAATAAAAAAAGACTAATAATAATTATGGAAGAGGCAGTACTTGACGAAATAATATTAGAGGAAGAGGAAACTCAAGAAGATGATTTATCGGGAAAACGGAGAATCTATACTGAACAAAGTGATCCTGAAATAGACTCTTTATACAGTCGGTATAAAAGAGGCAGATTAAATATTCAACCTGACTTTCAAAGGCAATTTGTTTGGGATAGAGTAAAATCAAGCAGATTAATTGAATCTGCACTTTTAGATATTCCTTTACCAATGGTTTATTTATCAGAGGAACAAGATGGTAAAGAAAATGTAATTGACGGCCAACAAAGGTTAACTTCCTTTTTTTCATTCTTAGATGGAAAGTTTCCTGATGGACAAGACTTTAAATTAGGCGGCTTAAAGGTATTTACTGAATTAAATAATTTGAGATATAGCCAGCTTAAAGAAGAATATCAGGACAAAATCAGGTACTATAACATTAGAACAATAAAATTTAAAAAAGAATCTGATGGCGATTTACAGTTCGAAGTATTTGAGAGGTTAAATACCGGTTCAGTTTCTTTAAATGATCAAGAACTTAGAAATTGTGTTTATCGAGGTAAATTCAATAATTTATTAAAAGACTTATCTGAAGAGCCTGATTTTAGGTATTTGTTAGGATTATCAACTTCAGACAGAAGAATGGTTGATAGAGAATTAGTACTAAGATTTGCTTCTTTTTATCTTAATACTTATTTAAAATACAAAGCACCTATTAAATTGTTTCTAAACCACACAATGGACCGGTATAGAGATATTTCAGACAATGATGCTAAAGAACTTAAACAAGCATTTAAAAACACTTTACACATTATTAGATCTTTGCTCGATAGAAATGCTTTTAAACGTTTCTATAAAGGAGATGATATTAATAAAAATGGAAGATGGGAACAGAAGAAATTTAACGTTTCCATTTATGACATCTTAATGTATTCATTTGCGAAAGAGGACAAAAACTCGGTTTTTAATAACCTTGATTCGATTCGCGAGGCATTAATTAATCTAATGACAAATGATCAAGAATTTATTGATTCAATTGAACTTTCAACTAGTAGTGTAAGAGCAGTTACTACAAGATTTGATAAATGGAGGTTAACTTTGCAAAAGATAATTGGAATAGCAAATAAAGAACCACGTTGTTTTAGCTATAAATTAAAAGAGGAATTATATATAGCTGATCCAACCTGTGCAATTTGCAGTAATAAAATCCAAAATATTGATGATGCAGCTGTTGACCATATAGAACAGTATTGGACTGGAGGTAAAACAATACCTGAAAATGCAAGGCTAACACATAGATTCTGTAATTGGTCCAGACCTAGAATTGAAGAATAAAAATTTCATTTAGTAAAGCAGCAGCAGTTTAATACTAATTACATTTATAAATTTAATGCAAACCTTCCTCCATCAAACTGCTGCTGCTTTACTTCAGAAATACCCCGACAATATCAGCCAGCTTTGCGTGATCGTTCCCACACGCCGGGCGGGTTTATATTTCAAAAATGCGTTGGCGAAACTTGCGCCGGGTGGAATGTGGAGCCCGGAAGTTTCTTCGATGGAGGATTTTGTGTGCAACCTGGCTAAAACCGAAATTGTGGAGCCCATCAGCCTGCAGCTCGAGCTTTACGACATCATCCAGGAATTCGACCAGAAACTCGATTTCGACCAGTACGTGAGCTGGGCCGGTACTTTGCTCGAAGATTTCAACCGCATCGACCAGAACCTGGTAGAAACCGAAAAGCTTTTCGAATACCTTTCCGAAGCCAAAGCCCTGGAACGCTGGGACCCGGAGGCGCTGGGACAGCCCATTTCTGCCACCGTTGCCAACTACTTCAAACTCTGGGAAAACCTGCAGAAAACCTACCAGAAACTGCGGCAGAATTTACGCAAGAAAAAGCAGTCGTACCCCGGAATGGCTTTTCGCTACGTAGCCGAAAACGTTAAGGAGATCACCGAAAAAACTAACTGCCACCGCTACATTTTTATTGGTCTGAATGCGTTGAGCCGGTCAGAAGAAAAGATCGTGCGCACGCTTTTGCAACTCGATAAAGCCGACGTTTTTTTCGATGCCGATGAATATTATCTGTCGCCCGATTCGCCAAACCGGGCCGGCCATTTCCTGCGCCAGTACCGCAAAAAATGGAGCCTGCCGGAATGGAATTTCAGCGGCAACGAACTCTTAACTTCCGAAAAAGAAATAAACGTGATCGGCGTGGCGAATGCCAGTATGCAGGGTCGTGTAGCGGGTCAGTTATTAGATGAGATCCGCAGTAAACAACCCAACGCCGAAGTAGCCATTGTGCTTCCCGACGAAAATATGTTGCTGCCGGTGCTGCATTCCATTGGCGAAAAGGTTTCCGATTACAACGTTACGATGGGTCTTACGCTCAAAGGCACGTCCCTTTTCAACCTCGTCGATCTGCTTTTTGATGTGCATTTAACGGGCATTATTCAGCCGGGGCAAACGGGATACGCGGTGCAGCATTACCATTACCTCGCGGTAAATAAATTGCTGAGTCACCCGTTCATCCGCCGCTACGAGCATTATTTAAACGAGAATTTTCCGGAACACGAAAACCTGGTTCAAACCGTAATCGATAAAATCCTGACTGAAAACCGGATCTTACTTTCGGCGCAGCAATTAATTGAACTTGGCAAAGAACATCCGATCTATCAGGCGCTTTTCCGCCCCTGGAAAAACTGCGACGACATTATTGCTGCCATTTTCGAGATCATCGATTTGTTAAAGAACATTTACCGGAATGAACTCATCAACCCGGTAGAAACCGAATACCTGTACCACCTTTTCACGATCGTAAAACGCCTCGATTCCATCTTCGATTGCCGCCAGCAAAAGATCTCGGTGCGCAGTTTCAAGAAATTTCTCTACGAGCAAATAAGTCAGACCCGTTTACCGTTCGAAGGCGAACCGATCTCCGAAATTCAGGTAATGGGTATGCTCGAAACGCGCGCGCTGGATTTTGAAAACCTGATCATTCTTTCGGTAAACGAAAATACACTGCCGGCTCCGAAAAAACATTCTTCCCTGATGCCTTACGACGTGCTCCGCGAATTCGGATTACCCACGTATTCGGAACAGGAAAGTATTACCGCCTACCATTTTTACCGTTTGCTGCAGCGGGCTAAAACCGTAAGCCTGCTGTACGTACAGCCTTCAGATACTTTTGGCGCCGCTGAAAAAAGCCGCTTCATTCTGCAATTAGCTAACCACCTGGCGCCACTAAATCCGAAGATAAAATACTCGGAACAAACCGGAATCGTGGTGCAGACTGAAAAGAAAAAAACGTATAACCACGACATTGTAATAGAAAAGGACGATGCGGTTTTAACCAAGCTGAAAGCGAACCTGAAAAAAGGGCTTTTCCCTTCGCATTTGAATATGTGGGTGCGTTGCAATCTGCAATACTATTTCACCAAAGTTGCCGGCCTGCGCGAAACGAACGAAATGGATGAGCAGATCGGCACCGACCAGTTCGGTAATATCGTGCACAAAGTGCTGGAAGATTTTTACCAGCCGTTTATGCTGGGAGGTAAATCCGTTCTGGTTTCAGACTTGGAAAAAATGCTAGGAAAATTGCCCGAAAAAGTGAAACAGGAATTTAAACGCGGCACCTTAGAAGCGTTACCGGAGCAGGGCATGAATTATTTGCTTTACAAAGTAGCTTTAAAAATTCTTCAAAAATACCTGGAACTGGAAATAAAATCCGGAGCGTATCCGCTGAAAGTTTTGAAGTTGGAGCAATCTCTGGAAACGATTTTGCAAGTGCCGGTTGGCGATGAATTGGTAGAAGTAAAGCTGGCTGGTAAAGCCGATAGAATCGATAAAACCGGGAATAAAATTCGCGTGATCGATTACAAAACGGGCTTTGTAAGCCCGACAGATTTGAAGCTTAAAACCGAAGATCTGGAAACGCATTTTCTTTCGAATAAGAAATATGAGAAAGTGCGGCAGCTTTGGCTTTATCGGTATTTAATGGAAAAAAGCCTGGCGAACATTCCGGTTTTAGCTGCCGAAAACGGTATGGAATTACCCGAAAAAACTGAGATCGAAGCCAGCATTTTATCGTTCCGGAATCTGGATAAAGGCTTAATGAAAGCGCAACTGAATTTCACGGACGATGGTTTTGAAAGCACCGAAATGTTCCTGGCGGAATCTGAGAAATACCTGCACAAATTCATCCAGCAAATGCTTGATCCAGAGGAGCCAATTCGTAAAACCCACGATATTGAAGTTTGCCAGTATTGTCCTTACCGCGGAATTTGTGCGCGTTAGAAAACAAAAGACCTCCCAAGTTTTAAAAACTGGGAGGTCTTTTTTAATCGATACGCGTAAATCAAAAATCGTAAATTCAATTACGCTTTCGGAATCTTTAACACCCAGCCTGGCTGGATCAGATCCGGATTGGAGATCTGGTCTTTATTCGCTTCGTGGATCTTTTTCCATTGCTGTGCATCTCCGTAGAAATTCTTGGCAATTTTAGAAAGCGAATCGCCGGATTTTACGGTGTAGGTATCCATACCCGCGGTAGCTCCTGCGGCCGGCTGGCCGGCTGCTCCCTGATTAAAAAAGCCACCGGTAGAATCTTTGGCTGCGCCGGTTTTGGGTTGTTCAACCGGCTTTTGTTCGCCTTTTTTTAAAAAATCAAATAGTCCCATAGTTTTATTTTAGTTTAGAGAAAAAATCAGGCCTGTAAAACCGGTATTTTTTCATGCATGTATACTTTATTGGCATACGCCCCGCTGCATTTTTTGTTTTTCAGGCAGGCTTGCTTTCAAATCTTTAGCCAAGGCAGAACCAAACCACTACGCTTCCGTATCCTATTCCAGTTTCCGGCAGCAGAAAATGTTGTTCGGAACGAAAACCCAAACCTATATAACTATGAAAGAAATGAAAGTGAAACACCTTTTCCTGGCCTTCTATGTATTTGCGCTAATTTTTGCGGTTGGTTGTAGCAAGAAAAACGAAGCCGGCGGAACTGCTAATTTATACGGCTCCGACAGCAAACGCTGGACTACCGATAAAGAACGAAACGCGGGCGGTGATAAAGTAAAACAAACTTCCGAAGATGAAAATACGGTTTTGCAATTTTTCTCTAACGGCAATTTCTCCATGAATTCTAATCTGCAAACCATGTCGGGCACGTACCGCTACGACCAGTCCGGCAGATCTTTGATGTTAACGCCAAACGGCTCTACCACTTCCATGTCTTTTGAAGTTACCAAGTTAGATGATGACGAATTAGATCTGAAAGCCCCGGATGGTTCTACCATGGAACTGGAAGCAGAGTAATTTCAGATCTTAAGATTTGGATATGATTTAAATCTCGATAATAATTTACCAATACTACTAATAGTAAAGTCCGGTTTTGCTTTGGCAAGGCCGGACTTTTTTGTGTCTAAATCATAGCGTTTTTATATTAATTGAATTGGGTTCGGCACTAATCATTTCCGGTACTTGTTCCGGGGGTGATTTTGGCGTAAATTTAAATTATGGAATGGTTATCTGTAGCGGCCGGTGCTTTGCCCGCCAGTGGGCTGGTTTATTTGTTGCTGAAAAGCCACATCAATGCGTTGGCGCAAAAAACGCAGGCTGCAGAAATGGCCTTGAAAATGGCGCAAACGCAGGTGGAAGAGAAAAAGCAGGAAATTTTAAAATTGCAGGACCAGGTTAAATACGAAAACCGCCAGGTAATTACGCTCCACGCGGAACTGAGTAAAACCGAAACCGACCTCTACCATTTAAAGCAAAAACTTTCTGAAAATCACGAAGAACTGGCAGCGCTGCGTCAGACTTTTTTAGAGCAATTCCATACCGTTTCCAACCAGGTTTTGGTTACCAATTCCGAGCATTTCAAAAAATCTTCCGCCGAAAATATTGAGCGCATTTTAGAACCGCTGAAAGAGCGCATCAAAGAGTTTGAAGCCAAGGTAGAAAATACCTACGAAAAAAGCCTGATTGAGAATACGACCTTAAAAGAGCAGATCGCGCAGCTGGTAAACCTGAATCAACAGATGAGCAAAGATGCCTTGAACCTGACCCAGGCATTAAAAGGCGAACGCAAAACGCAGGGCAACTGGGGCGAATATCTGCTGGAAAGTTTACTCGAAAAATCGGGGCTGGAACGCGGTATTCATTATAAACGCGAAGATGTGCGGCGCAACGATGAACAAAAGATCTACCGGCCCGACGTGATCATTTTACTGCCTGACGACAAACACCTGGTGATCGATTCCAAGCTCTCGTTGGTGGCTTACGAAGCATTTTGCAGCGCCGAAGACGAAGCCTTGCAGCAATTGCAACTCAAGAGCCATTTAAACTCGTTGCGCACGCATTATTCCGATCTAAGCCGCAAAAATTACCAGCATCTGCACGGCATTAATTCGCCCGATTTTGTACTCATGTACATTCCGATAGAGCCGGCCTTTAACCTGGCCATGCAACACGACCGCGAAATGTTTGTGGAAGCGCTGGACCGCAACATTGTTTTTGTAACCAACTCTACCCTGCTGGCAACTTTAAGAACTGTAGCCAGCGTCTGGAAGCAGGAAAACCAAAAACGCAACGTGCTACAAATTGCCCAGGAAAGCGGCAAACTCTACGATAAATTCGTGGGCTTTATGGAAGATCTGAAAGACGTAGGCGTAAACCTGGAACGCAGTCAGCAGAAATACAACCTGGCCATGAACAAACTCTGGGAAGGAAAAGGAAACCTGATCGGCCGCGTTGAAAATCTGAAAAAACTGGGCGCTAAAACCAGCAAAACCTTGGATCAGGATCTGCTAAGAAACTCTTTGCCGGAGCAGACAAATAATGAAATAATACCGAACTGAAAACCATGAAACCGGAATAAGCAAATTATCCGGTTTTTTGCTTTAAAACCCTACCCTTTTTAAGGCCCACTTTTCAGGTTCCAAACCATAGCGATTTACTAATTTCTTTTTCCGAACAGGAAAATATTTAAGTTTTAAGGCTGAATCCCATAGCGATTTCAGGCGAAATCAAATGTCTAATTTCCTAAGCCGGAATTTGTATATTTGGTTTTTAACCTGCCAAACTGCTTATGAAAAAACTGATCTTACCGGCCCTGGCCGCTGGCTTATTATTTTCCTGCCAGTCTAAAGTGCCTTCTACTCCCAAAACGGAAACTGCTGTAACCCCAACGCCCGAACCAGCCGCCATTCCCCGCGATTTTCGGGGGGAAGCTGATAAATACCTGAGGGAATATTCCGCGGCTTATCAGAAGTTTTACTACAAAGCTTCGGAAGCAGAATGGGCCTCCAACACCAGAATAATTCCCGGCGATAGCACCAATGCCAAACGTACGCAGGCTGCCAACGAAGAAATGGCGCGTTTTACCGGCAGTGAGGCAAATATCAATAAAACCCGTGAACTGCTGGCCCATAAAGATAAGTTAACCTATCTGCAGGTCCTCCAGCTCGAAGCCATTTTGTTTCAGGCCGCAAATAATCCCCAGATCGTTCCGCACCTGGTAAATGCCCGCATAAAGGCCCAGACCGAACAAACCGAAAAACTTTACGGCTACGATTATAAACTGAACGGAAAATCGGTTACTACTAACCAGCTCGACGATATTCTGAAAGACGAGAAAAACCTGAACAAACGTTTGCAGGCCTGGAATACGAGCAAAGAAGTTGGTAAGGAATTAAAAGATGGCCTTGTGAATCTGCGTGATCTTCGGAACCAGACCGTGCAGGCCCTGGGCTACGAAGATTTTTTCAGCTACCAGGCTTCCGAATACGGTATGACCCGCGAAGAAATGGTGAACCTGATCCGGAAACTGAACCAGGAATTGCTGCCGCTTTACCGCGAACTACACACTTATGCCCGCTACGAACTGGCTAAAAAATACGGCGTAAAACAGGTTCCAGACCAGATTCCGGCGCATTGGTTACCAAACCGTTGGGGCCAGGACTGGAGCAGCATGGTTACCGTAAAAGGCTTTAACCTTGATGCCCAGCTTAAAAAGAAAAGTGTCGAATGGCAGGCCAAACAAGCTGAAAAGTTTTACATGAGCCTGGGCTTCCCGGCTTTACCGGAAACCTTCTGGACCAAATCGGACCTATATCCGCTTCCGAAGGGTGCTAATTATAAGAAAAACAACCACGCTTCGGCCTGGCACATGGATCTGGATAAAGACGTGCGCGGCCTGATGAGTATTGAGCCGAACGCTGAATGGTACGAAACCACGCATCACGAGTACGGCCATATTTACTATTACATGACCTATTCCAATCCGGATGTGCCGCTTATGCTGCGGGCCGGTGCCAACCGGGCCTACCACGAAGCGCTCGGCAGTTTAATGGGCCTGGCAGCCAGCCAGAAACCGTTCCTGGCCAGCCTGAACCTGATCGATCCGAAAGCCAAAACCGACGACATGCAATTACTGCTGAAAGAAGCGCTGAACTACGTGGTTTTCATTCCGTTTGCTTCCGGCGTTATGACCGAGTTTGAGCATGATCTTTACGCCCAGAACCTGCCAACCGATGAATTCAACAAACGCTGGTGGGAACTGGTTAAAAACTACCAGGGAATTGTGCCGCCCAATACCCGCGGCGAGGAATTTACCGACGCAGCCACCAAAACCCACATCAACGACGATCCGGCCCAATATTACGACTATGCGCTTTCGTACGTGATCCTGTTCCAGTTGCACGACCACATTGCCAAAAATATTCTGAAGCAGGATCCGCACGCTACTAATTACTACGGCAGCAGAGAAGTAGGCGCATTTCTGAAAGGCATTATGTACCCGGGGGCAAGCGCCAACTGGCGTAAAATGCTCATAGAAAAAACCGGCGAAGATCTGAGTGCCCGCGCCATGGTTGCTTATTTCGAACCGCTTATGGATTACCTTAAAAAACAGAATAAAGGACGGAAATACACCATGTAAAAACGCTATGGTTTTAGCCTGAAAAACTCAAAAACCTAGACATCAAAAAAGCCCCGGAATAATTCCGGGGCTTTTTAGTTTATCGAATTCAGAAAAAACGCTATCTGTTCCGGCCTGAAAAGTCAGAAGTTAAAAAAGCGGTTCAACTGAAAAAACATAACTTAATAATTAGCTTCTACTGCCGGCAGATCGATCAGGATAAAAGAAGAATTTTTAGAGGCGCTGATCTTAACCATTTGTTGTTTTTCGAGCCGCAGCTGGTCGTTGCTCATTAATTCTATACCGTTTACAAACATGTGCCCTTCAGTCACATAGATCAGCACTTTCCGGATCTCGAAGGTTTTGTAGTCTATTTCCTTGTCTTCTTTCAGATTGGCGTAATATACCGTAGAATTGGTGTTCATGTAAATTACATCGTCGAGTACTTTCTGGCCGGTTGCCAGGGGAATGAGCTCGTTATCCGATTCCAGGAAATTAATGGTTTTCTGTTCGTAAGAAGGCTGCAAACCATTACGGTTAGGCAAAAACCACAGTTGGTACAAGTGCAATTCTTCTTCCGCTTTATTTTCCTCGCTGTGCGTAATGCCGGTGCCGGCCGTCATGCGTTGTACTTCGCCGGCCTTAATGGTTTTTTCATTGCCCAGGCTGTCCTTATGCGAAATTTCGCCTTTCAGTACGATCGTAATAATTTCCATTTCCGAATGCGGATGCATCGGAAATCCGGATTTTGGAGCTATATAATCGTCATTAAAAACCCGTAAAGGCCCGAATTGCATATTCGAAGGGTCGTAATAATCAGCAAAAGAAAACAGGAAATAAGAATTCAGCCAGCCATGAGAAGCGTGGTGGCGCTCAGCAGATTTTATCAGTTGAACCATAGTTCTATTTATGTAAGTATCAGAGTTAGCGTATGCCTTGGTAAACTGTGGTTAGTACGGCAAATATTGCGGGAAGTTAAAAGGGTTAACTAAATTTAGCTAACCCTTTCCATTAATTTTATACTTTTTAGTTACTCTCAGATTGCCTTTTTCAGCTTCATTACTTCATGCTGCAGGTCAAGCACAATAGAAGATAATTTGCTGAGCGAAAGATCTGCCATCGGGAATGAACTACTGATATAAGCTTTAGCTTCCCAGATTTCCAGAATATCGTTTACCGGTACTTCGTATGGCGGATATACAGGGTTATCGGAATGCAGCGCCATATAAGCCCCGGTTTTCACCTTATTAAATAACCGCTTAAATACCACGCCTTCGCGCTGGCTCACAATTATGCACGGAGTACCATCTTTTATA
Organism: Adhaeribacter terrigena; assembly: GCF_016623615.1. Taxonomy (GTDB): domain Bacteria; phylum Bacteroidota; class Bacteroidia; order Cytophagales; family Hymenobacteraceae; genus Adhaeribacter_A; species Adhaeribacter_A terrigena. Next base: position 575,786 of record NZ_JAEHFX010000003.1, read on the forward strand.
TAATTCCAGTCTTCTACAAAGCGGCCTACAATCACCGTTCCGCTTACCAGCGGCAGCATAGAATCACCGGCAATTTCAAATGCCCGGTACGTACCGGTTCCGGCAAGCATAGGCAATCTGAATTTTGGCAGATCTTCCATAAATTCTGGATCAGCATACCCGTTCAGGTAACCGGCACTGGCGCGTTGTGGTACCAGCTCTATATTTTCGTTATGATCCTGATCTACCGTAATGGCTAGTACCCGCAGTTTTCCTTCCTGCTTATTTGCTTCTTCCTGATCTAAGGAAGGTACCAGTTGGCTATGGTCCTGCGTGATCAGGGAATCGAGCGAAATGCCGAAAAGTCGGGAAATACTGACCAGCGTAGACAACTTTGGTTCAGCCCTTCCTTCTTCATAAGCCCCTATTAACGAACGTTTTATGCTTATTTTTTCCGCCATCTGCGCCTGGGTAATGCCTAAACGCTTGCGAAGATATTTTAAATTTGTGCTCAGCATGTTCTAATTTTTTTAGTAAATCCCTACCCTGAAACCCGTAATTTTACTTTTGCTTCTAAAATTACGTAAAATAAAACGTAATTACTAACTAACTTAGCATATTTTAATCTAGTTCAAATAAAGGAATCTTATAAAAATTGGATCAAAAAAGGTCTGTTCTAAACTATGTGTTACCTTAATCGAATTTAACTTTTCCAATACAACTCCAAGTCCTGCCTGATTATTTTGATGGCATTTGCATCGAATTAATAAATTCATTGCACTTTGCCCTAAAAACCCTTCATAAGGGAACTAATAGTATTTTAACGCGAAACTATACTTGAACTTCCAAGTAAACAATTTTGAAAACCTCCCGAAATTAGAGGTTAAAAATTTTTATAAGGAGAATGGATATTGTAAAAAAAGTACTTAAAACGCAGGTTTATTTTTTATCCCGGGCAAAACAGCAAACCCATTTCCAGCAATTTTGTCTTCCTGCCATTTTTTTTCGCATCTTTTTTCTCCTTTTAAAATTGGATAAGCCTTCCGGCCCCGGCCGTTGCCTGGTAGCCGGATTATAGTTAATTAAAGCCTTTAAAGGCTGATTTTAACGGGTATTCAGTTTTAAGCAAATTTGATTTATTTCTGAAAAGCGGTACTTAATAATTTGTACCTTTTTCCAGAATGCTGTTGAATATTTTGAACTTTATCTTGACTGCTGCCTGTTATAAGGGAGTAATTCAGGAAAATATGATTGGCAACGGCGATAAGATCAATTTTGCAATTAAACTTAAATAAATATTATCCTGATTTTAAAAACTAAGAGAAATAAGATTATGAAAGCGAACCAATTTAAAAAAGCAGTATCATATTTTGCCCTTGCCTCTGTATTTACAATGGCCGGCTGTCAGAAAGATGACGTTATTGAAAATGATTCGGCTTCGAATCAGCCTAATATGACTGCCGGCGAAAGCGGTAAAGCCATTGAAGGCCAATATATTGTTACCTTAAAATCTGGTGAAACCACAACGGAATCTATTAATGAGATGATTACCGAAGAGCAGATCAGCGCTCAGGACGTGGGTCAGAAATTTGATGGTGCTATTAAAGGTTTTACGGGTAAATTATCGAAAGATCAGTTAGAAGCGCTTCGTCAGAACCCGAACGTAGCTTCAATTGAGCAGGACCGTATAATTTCCCTGTCCGATAACTCTACAACCATTGCGCAGCCAAGCCAGACTATTCCTTGGGGGGTAGCCCGCGTAGGTTACGGCGATGGTACTGGTAAAACAGCCTGGGTAATTGATAGTGGTATTAACCCAAATCACCCGGACCTGAACGTAGACCAGTCGAGAAGTAAATCGTTTATTACCGGTATTACTTCCTTCGTAGATGGTTATGGCCACGGTACCATGGTTTCTGGTATTATTGGTGCCAAAAACAACTCTGAAGGTGTAGTTGGTGTGGCCGCAAATGCTACCATCGTTGCTCTTAGGGTATTTGATGACGCCGGTCGTGGTAGTGTATCTACAGCGATTAAAGCAGTAAACCACGTTATTGCCAATGCGAAAGCTGGCGATGTAGTGAACATGAGCTTGGGTTCCGGTGTTTCCGCTACCCTGGATAACGCAGTAAAAAGTGCTGCCGCCAAAGGTATCTTGTTTGCCATTGCATCTGGTAACAGCGGAATTGACTGTTCAGGTAGCTCACCGGCCCGTGCAGACGCACCGGGTATCTATACCGTTTCGTCTATGAATAACCTGGGGCAGTTCTCCGGTTTCTCGAACTACGGTGCTTCGGTAGACTTTGCAGCGCCTGGTGAAGGTATTCCAACTACGAACAAAGCTGGTGGTTATTCCAGCGGTAGTGGTACTTCTTACGCTTCGCCGCACATTGCAGGTTTATTATTGCTGAATGGTAACGCCATCCGTAGCCGTGGAACTGTAACCGGCGATAAAGATAGTACGCCAGATCCGATTGCAAGTAAGTAATCGAAACATATATAAAAGTAAAAAGCCCTGGATCATTCCTGGGCTTTTTTTATGTCCTTTTTTATGCTGTTTTGGTTTTGCGGTTGAATACTGCGGTAGCCAGCCTGATCTTGAAGTAATCGTATTGTTCCTGGAGGTATTCGAATACATCTTTTAGTTTGGCATCGGCAGGCAGGGCTTTAATGGCAACTGCAATCGCGTTATATTCGGCCTGACTTAAATATTTGCCGATATTAATTTCATAGCCTTGCTCAAATAAGGTGGCCAGGTGCGAATAAATGGTTACCGGATTCAAATCCCGGGCCTTTGCAATCTCTTCCGGGCTAAGGCCTTGTTTATAGAGCTCAAAAGTGGCCAGATGGGTAGCGCCTTTTACTTTATTCCCTTGCTCGGTTTGCTCTGAAATAAAACGCGTGATCTCATTGATAAAGTCGTAGCCATAATTTTCGTACTTCACCATACCCACTCCGGACACAGATAGCATCGCTACCCGGTTGGTTGGTTTTTCAGCGGCCATTTCCAGCAAAGTATTATCGGAGAAAACCACGTACGGCGGCACGTTATGCTGATCGGCGATCTGTTTGCGGAGTTTGCGTAAGCGTTCGAATAAAGCATCTTTCTGCACTTCTTTCTTAGGCCGGGCACTTTTAATTCTTTCAGCGGGCTGTGAAGCTGCGGCAGCAGGCGCAAATTTTACCAGTGGCACTTTTTTATGTTGAAACAATACCGTTTCGCTGTTCGCATTCAGTTTCAGAGCATAATTCTGATCGTAGGCAATTTCAAACAGACCAGCATTGAGCATCTGGTGCAGGTAGGTTTGCCATTCAAGAAAACCCAGGTCCTGACCGGCGCCAAACGTTTTGATCTTGTCGTAGCCTTTCGATAAGATATGCTGGTTACGGGAACCGCGCAGCACATCGATCACGGTACCGATCCGGGCTTCTTCTTTTAAGCGGGCAATGGCAGAAAGCGCCTTCTGGGCGTAAACCGTTCCATCGAAGGTAGAAGGTGGATTCCGGCAGATATCGCAGTTTTGGCATGCTTCGGCTTTGGTTTCCCCGAAATACTGGAGCAGAATCTGGCGGCGGCAATGGGTAGCTTCGGCAAATTGCTGCATGCGCTCCAGTTTGGCCAGTTGCAATTCCGGTTCCTTGTCTTTGCCCTCGGTCAGCATGGTGCGCAAAGAAGCCACGTCGCCGTAGCTATAAAATAAAAGTGCTTCCGATTTGGCACCATCGCGGCCGGCGCGGCCAATTTCCTGGTAATAGCTTTCCAGGTTTTTGGGCAGGTTATAATGAATAACCCAGCGCACGTTCGACTTATCGATGCCCATCCCGAAAGCAATGGTAGCGCAAACGATCTGCACATCGTCGCGCAGGAATTTTTCCTGGGCCGAAGCCCGTTTCTCGGCCGGGATCCCGGCGTGGTAATAAGTAGCTTTATAACCGGCGGATTGCAGTTTGGCTGCTAAATTTTCGGTGGCATTCCGGCTAAGACAATAAATGATGCCGGGTTGGTTAGGATGCTCATCCAGAAAACTGAGAATATGCTTGATGCGGTCACGGCCGGGTTTCACCTGCAAATAAATATTGGGCCGATCGAAGGAAGATACAAACGTTTGCGGCTCGTGCAGCATTAACTGCTGCAGAATATCCTGGCGGGTGAGTTTATCTGCGGTGGCCGTAAGCGCAATTACCGGCACTTCCGGAAACTGCTCTTTGATGTATTTCAGCTGGGTATATTCTGGGCGGAAATCGTGGCCCCAGGCTGAAATACAGTGCGCTTCATCGATGGCGAAAAGGTTGATCTGCAGGCGCTTCAGGAAAGTAAAAAAGCCACCCGAAAGCAGTTTTTCCGGCGAAACGTATAGCATTTTCAGCTTGCCGTCGTAGCATTTGTTTTCAATAACTTCCTGCTCCTTCGAAGTTTGCGTGCTGTTGAGAAAATCGGCCGCAATGCCGTTTTCCCGCAGGGCTTCTACCTGATCTTTCATTAAGGCAATAAGCGGCGAAACCACCACGCAAATGCCCGGTTTAACCATGGCCGGCACCTGGTAGCAAAGCGATTTTCCACCGCCGGTGGGCATTAACACGAGCACATCCTGGTTTTGAAGCACGTTCCGGATAATATCTTCCTGCATCGGCCGGAAAGAATCGTAACCGAAATAATCTTTTAAAACCTGCTTTGCCGCCCGAATTTCCATGCCCTGTTAAATTTTGTTAAAATTACGAAATTCCGGGAATAAAATGAAAAGGCAGTTTTTGTTCAGACTTTTTCTTGCCCAAATCATAGCGTTTTGGTGGCCCTCGTAAATTAAGGCAATCAACAATCCGAAATTGCTTTACGTAAAATTAGATTCACGTAAACCTGAAACTATGAAATCAGAAAAAACCAACAGTCTTGAACACGTACTGATAAAATGCATAACGGCCTGCGAAACCTGCGCCACTTTATGCCTGCAGGAAGATGATGTAAAAATGATGGTCCGCTGCATTCAGCTGGACCGGGACTGCGCCGATATCTGTACGCTTACAGCGCGGTTTGTAGGCCGGAATTCGGAACATGCCAAGCACGTAATGAAAGAGTGCATTGAAATTTGCCGGGCCTGCGAAGAAGAATGCGCCAAACACGAACACGAGCATTGCCAGCATTGTGCCGCTATTTGCCGCGAATGCGCCCAGGCCTGCGAGATCTGGATGAAAGGTTAAGAATTAAGAAAGCACTTGCTGAAAACGCAATGCTTTTAGTATAAAAAACTGCTCATAAAAAAAAGCCCCGGATCGCTTCGGGGCTTTTTAATTACGAACTTTGAATTTTAGCGGCCGGTGATCAGATCGATAATAGCTGTGATGATGGAAAGAATGATGCTGAAGATCAGCGCCCATAAGAACCCGTCTACCTGGAAACCGGGCACAATGGCTTCAGCCAGTAAAATGATCAGAGCATTAATGACCAGTAAAAATAGCCCAAGGGTTAAGAATGTAACCGGAATGGTTAAAAGCACGAGGATAGGACGGACAACCGCATTTAAAACGGCCAGCACCAAAGCCAGAATCAACGCGCTGCCAAAACCATCTACGTGCACACCCGGCAGAATATACGTAGATAGCATAACAGCTACCCCGGTAAGTAATAATTTAATGATAAAACCCATAGTTTTTCAGTTTTAGGTAAAATATAGAATATGGCCTATTTACTGAAATTCCAGGTATTTGTTTTCTATGATGAACTCAAATATTCTTATCTGGAATGAAATTAGGATTAAAAAGAAAACGGCCTAATCATGCAGGCCGTTTTCTTTTTAAATAATATTCTGATTATTACGCGTGCAGCATAGGCGCTTCGAGTTTTTTCTGCGAGACCGCCATCCAGTTACACAACTTATAAAGCAGTCGCGCGCCTACGTTTCCGTTCCATTCGCTTTCGCCCGGCGCCACTTCCACCAGGTCGAAACCGATAATTTCTCGCCCGGAACGCACCAGCGCTTTAATTAAATAAATAGCCTGGTCAAATTCCAAACCACCCGGAACCGGTGTGCCCGTGCCCGGACAAAGCTTCGGATCCATACCGTCGATATCGAAACTGATGTACACTTTCTGCGGAAGCTGCGCAACGATCTTTTTACACTGTTTCTTCCAGGACTTGCCATCGTTCATGCCTTCTTTCAGAAAGAAATCGTAGAAAATAGCCACGCGTCCGTTCGATTGTTCGGCAAGTTCAGCTTCCGATTGCGCCAGATCGCGAATACCTACCTGTACAATTTTCTTCATCTGCGGAATTTTCAGGGCATTGAACATGATCGAAGCATGCGAATATTCAAAGCCTTCGTAAGCATCACGCAGGTCGCAGTGCGCATCGATGTGCAGAATGCCGTATTCTTCGTGTACTTCTCCTAAGGCCTGCATAAAGCCAAGCGGGGTGCTGTGGTCGCCGCCCAGCAAGCCTACCATTTTGCCTTTTTTCAGGTAAGCCAGGCTGTGTGCTTTCAGCCAGTCGGCCAGCGCTTTGCCTTTTTCATTGATAACCCCTACCATTTTTTTATAGTCGGTATTATCATCTTTCGGGCTGCCGGCTTCCAGCCAGTTTATGTATTTCTCGGCCTGCTCCCGGTACATGGTGCTGTCGTTCTTCCAGTCTTCTGAAATGTCTTCCATCCAGATCCCAAGCTGCCAGGCATCCTTAATTTCCGGATCGAAAAGATCGAGTTGCGGGGATGCGTCTTTCACCGCCTGCGGACCATCGGCGGTGCCGGCGCTGTAAGAAACGGTAACTTCCCAGGGAACCGGAATAATTACTACTTCTGCATCATTCTCATCGAAGGGCAAACCGAATAAACCGGCATTGCTATCGCCCACGCCGTTAAAATCGAAATTTGCGATCTTGTCTTTTTTACTCATTTTCGATACCGTTTTGGCAGCCATTTTACTTCAGTTTTAAAAGTTGTTTCACGAAATTAGGCAAGGCAAAAGCTGCTGCATGAATATCTTCGTTGTAATATTTCAGGTCGTTTTTGCGGGAGAATGCAGCTGCCGTTTCACGGTCAAAAACTAACGGTTGGGCGTTGCCTTTGCTTGAGAAAGAGAAGCTCCAGGTCCCGGTTGGGTAGGTTGGAATAGCAGCTAAGTAGCAAGAAACTTTATCGGCGCCGAAAATACCACGGTAGCAATCATAGATCTCGGCAAAAACGTTTGCATTGAAACGCGGCGATTCGCTTTGGGTTACCATTATTCCGTCTTCGGTCAGGCAGCGGTAAACTTCTTTGTAGAATTCCGCTGTAAATAAACCTTCGCCCGGGCCAACCGGATCGGCTGAATCAACAATGATCAGGTCGAAAGCGCTATCGGCACATTCTTGGATGTATTTGATACCGTCTTCGATTAATAACTTCAGTTTCGGATGATCGAAAGCAACCGCTGTTTCCGGTAAATGCAGTTTGCAGGCTTCGATCACCAACGCATCGATCTCCACCAGCACCACTTCTTCCAGCTCCGGGTGGCGCAGTAATTCGCGTACTGTTCCGCCGTCGCCGCCGCCAATTACCAACGCGCGTTTTACGCGACCGTGGCTCAGCATCGGTACGTGGGTGATCATTTCGTGGTACACGTATTCGTCTTTCTGCGTGCACATTACCATGCCGTCCAACGTTAGCATGTTGCCATAAGCCTGCGTAGCAAAAACTTCCACTTTCTGATAAGGCGATTCTTTCTTATAAAGCTGGCCGTCGTGTTTCAAAGAAAGCGCAATATTTTCGTCGCGCTCGGTAAACCATACATCGCGGGTAAATTTCACCGGATGATCGTAAGGCTTGGCTCCCACGTTGCGAAGGGCATCTACGTTAAAATCTTTCCGGTCTAATAAACCCATCTGGCCGCGACGGCACTCCATAGAAGAACCGTGGCTGGCTTTAAAGGCTTTTTCGAGGAACTGGTAAGAAACCCACGGATTTACGGAATCGCCGCAGGTAAAAAGGTCTACGGCGGCATAACCGAATTCCGGCCAGGTATGGATTGCTAAATGGCTTTCCTGGATCACAACCACGCCCGAAACGCCGTAAGGTGAAAAATGATGGAACGTGCTGTTGATCACAGTAGCACCGGCCGTTTCGGCGGCTTCTACCATACTCTTTTCAATGTGCACCACATCATTCATCAATTCCGGAGAACAGTTATAGAACTCCACCAAAATATGTCTGCCTAAAGCTTCCATTCGCAATATGTTTGTTAAGATCCGTAGCGGATATAGTTAATAAAAGAACGCAAAAAAACGAAATATAAGCCGATTATCAAAAAAACCATTTACGGGCCTTAGGAAAACGGTAGGCTTTTGGCGGTAAAAACTTAGCTTTCAGGGCTGAAGGGGATTGGCAGCTTTTCATATTTTTTCAGTCTGCACCTGGTAATATACTTTCTCAAAAGCCGGCAAATGCTGAAAAAGGTCGTAATGTTCAACGGCTTCTTTAATTTCCGGCAACAACCCGAACTCATTTAAATGGTAGATGAGAAACAATTCCGAATCGGATAAATTGGTTTTCATAATCAGGCTGTAATAATCGCTTTCGTCGTCGGCATCCTGCCGGAACCGCTCGATCATATTCAGCAGCACCGTTAAATTGCGCAGATAGGGGTTCAGGCTGCTTTCGTAAAACCGGAAATGGTAGGTAAAATAGTCGCGAAAGTAGGCGTACAGCAGTTTTTCGGTGCGTTGTTCTTTTGGCAGCAAACGCACTTTGCCAATGTAGGAACTCAGTACTTTTTCTTTGAAGAATATAAAGAAGTTTGTTCCGTTCCAGGGTGCCTGGTTAATATCATAGGCAGAAAGTTTCCCTACAATGTCGTTGTGTTGCACTAAAAAACTGATGAAAAGCGTGGAGAAACTTTGCTGCTGATAAATGCGCTGGGTTTTATGCAGTTCGGTGCGCTGCAGCTGAAATTCGCGTTTCTGGTAAAGCAGCGTGGCAAAAAACAAGAAAACGCCGGCCAACGCCCAGAGCGAACCTACTATGCCGCCAATAAATTCGCCGTACTGCCCAAACCTTATTCCCAGTTCTTCCGGCGATTTGCCTTCTACCCGGCCAAACAGATTGAACTGCTGCACACCCCAGACCAGTATAATAATGCCCATTAAAATGAGGGCATAACCAAAGACTTCGAATGTACTTATATTGTTCTTCTGGATTTTGAAACGCATCCGGCAAGCTTTAAAACTGAGTACCGGTTTGTACGCTGAAAATTAAAAAAACGCTATGTATTTTACCTTAAAAAGTCTTTAACAAACTGTAATCCTTTTATTGCTGGTTATTTTCTTCCAGGAAGCTATAAGAACGGATTATGTCCAGAATTTTAATAAAGGTGTTGGTATCGAAAAAGATCATGAGCGGCAATTCAACCACTTTCGTAAAATTGGTAAACTGCGTGATCACGGTAAAAACCATGGGCTGAAACAGCGGGTGGTGCGCCAAGATATCTTTAAGCGAATCGGCAATTTTGCCTTTGGGCGCTACCGGCGGTGAACCGTATATATTGGCTTTCAGGATATTGGCCAGCTGGGTAACCAAAGCGCCGGTAATAATATTGCTGATCTCCAGCAATAAAGATTCCTGCATATCAGAAAGTTCGCCCTCGTATTTATATTCAACTTTCAGGCAGACTTCGCTTAACCTTTCGATCTGGTTACCCGAGAAAAGCATCAGCGTAGAGCCGTTAAAATCGCCTTTAATATCCGACTGAATGATCACGTGCGTATTTTCATAGTCCGTGACCAGCTTCAGGATCTCTTTCGGATCGGTTAATTGTAAGTCCGGAACTTTCAGGAGCACAATGTCCTTGGCAATAACTGCAAACGAATCTGCAGCCCGGGCCAGGCCAATGTTCAGGATTTCTTTAATAATGTCTTTTTCCAGCTCAGATACTTGAAGTTCCATGGATCTTACTTTTTAATAAAACAAATACCGCTTATGCTGCCGGCCACTTTCCTAACGCTTCGAAATAAAGTAACGGGTTATAGCCGGCACATCGAGCACCAGACACACTTTACCCGTTCCTAACAATGTAACGCCCCCGTAAATATCAATATTATCTACCGGTTTATTTAAAGGCTTGATCACAATATCCTGCTGACGCAACAGCTTATCAACAATCAGACCTAATTTCCGGTTATTATACGTTACAATTATAATATTTTGCTCAGTGCCTTTCAGCACCCTTTTATCTCCCAGCCGCATCTGTCCCTCCGGTGCATTCAGCAATTCGTCGAGGTAGATCACGCTGATGGTTTCATTCATAATTTCGGCTACCAGCATATCTCCAACCTCGTGCAGCTGATGATTCTGCAAAGCCACCACCGAATCCGTATGCATCAGCGGGATGGCAAAAAAACCGCCGGCTACTTCAAATAGCAGCGCACCCTTCACGGCAATGGAAGTTGGCAAATGCAACGTAAACGTGGTGCCCACTCCTATTTCAGATTCCACCCGCAGCCGGCCGCCAATAGAATCTATCGCATTTTTTACTACGTCCAGACCTACACCCCGACCAGAAAATTCGGTAATTTCTTTTGCCAGCGAAAAACCCGGTTCGAAAATATAAGAAAGAATTTCCGATTCACGCAGGTCGTTCACCACATCGGAGGTTAAAAATCCGCGCTGCACAATGGCCTTTTTCATATCGTTCAGGTCAATGCCTTTCCCATCATCGCGCAGTTTTATATTCACCATATCGCGGTCGTTCTGCGCCGAAAGCCATACGTTTCCTTCCGCTTCTTTCCCTATTTTAACCCGTTCCTCAGCCGGTTCAATGCCATGGGTAATGGCGTTCCGCACCAGGTGCAAGAGCGAATCGGTAATGATCTGCAGAATGTTCCGGTCAATCTGAATATCCTGGCCAGTAATTTCCAGGTGGATCTGTTTTTTTTCCGCAACGGCAATATCCCGCACGATCCGCGGGAATTTATTGAACAGCGTGCCCACATTTACCAGCCGCGCATCCATCACACTGAACTGCAGCTCTTCGGTAATCCGGTACAAATGCGAACTCACCACAGCCAGATCCGGGTTTTCAATTTCCTTACTCAACGATAAGATCCGGTCGCGGTCAATGATCAGCTCGCCTACCAGGTTCATCATATGGTCCAGCTTTTTGATCTGGATATAAATAAGGTCTGAGAGTGATAAGTTTTTAGCCGTGTAATCACGCTGCACTTTGTCCACTTCCAGGGCGGTACTATCCGGGGCTTCTACGATCAGGTCAAGATTGCGGAGAAGTACCTGGTTGTCTGCTTCTTTGTAATTCGGGTTATCTAAGTTGGTGATCATTTCACCCAGCATATCCACGCCGTCGAAAAGCACCGTAACCACTTCGTCGCTAAAATTCAGCTCCTTATTCCGGATCAGGCCAAAAGCCGTTTCCAGTTTATGCGAGAGGTCCGAAATATTAATAAAACCGATGGCCTTGGCATTTGCCTTCAGGTTATGAAGCAAACGGAAGATCTCGGCCAGCAGCTTTTCATCCTTCGGCGATTTCTCGAGCTCGCTGATGTGGCGGCTGAGAGCGTCGTAGTATTCCAGCGCTTCTGCTACAAATATTTCCCGATATTCCTGTTCTCTCGATTTCATTAAAAGCCTGGCTGCTGCGTTACTTCAGCAGCCGGTAAGTCGGTAATAAATTTATTAATTAAGGCCGGTATCCGGAATAAAGAACGTACATGCGTTACGTGTCCCTGCTCAATTGCCGATTTCGCCATGCCAAAGATCACGCTCGAAGCCTGGTCCTGGGCCATGGTTATACCTCCTTTATTCTGAATAGCTTTCAGACCTTGGGTACCGTCGTTGCCCATACCCGTAAGCACAATGCCCAACACATTTTTGCCTCCGATTGCTGCAACTGAATCCATGAGTTTATCTACTGAAGGCCGGTCGTATACATTTTCAGCATCCGGCGCAAAACCGATCGAATATTGTCCCGTCCGGTTCATTTCCGGCAAAACGACGGTATTCTTCCCGCCCGGGGCAATAATGATTTTTCCTTTCAGCAACCTGATCCCGGGTTTTCCTTCCACTACTTTCAAGCGGGTTAAGGTTTGCAGACGACGCGCAAAAGAGCCCGTAAAACCAGCTGGTAAATGCACCGCGATCAGCACGCAGGCATCCAGATTTTCATCCAGCCGGGCCACGATCTTTTCAACTGCCTGCGTACCGCCCGTAGAAGCCCCGATTACAACAATGCCTTTTGGCGTTTTTACCAAGGGCCTTTTTAAAGCAAAAACGGTATCGTTTTGAGCAGTAAAACTCGGCTCCAATTCCTGCTCCCGTACCGCCCTGATCTTTTTAAGGATCTCGCTCTTCATATCGAGCAAGCGGGGTTGCAGCTGGTGGGCCGGCTTCAGAATAAAATCATAAATGCCCATTTCCGCCGCTTTCATTACCGGGCCGGCGCTCTGGTTTGCCTGGTCGAGCAGTACCAGAGCCGGTACGCCACTTTCCTGGTACACCTGTTGCAGGCAACTTAACTGCCGCTGGTACTGCAGATTCAGACCAGCCAACACCAGATCCGGGCGTTGCTGACGCACCGCTGCCACCAGCGACTTTTCGTCGGCGGCCGTGTCCAGCACTTCCAGGTCGGGTTGGGCCTGCACCATATTGGTGAGCACCAGCCTCGAAAAATTGGAGCTGTCTGAAATAATAACCTTAAGCTTCTGGGAACCCGTGAGCACGTATTTACTTTCTTAATTAAAGCGGCGAAATTGCAGCGTTGCTTATTTTAAGGCGTTGCCAACCGTTTCCAGCACTTTCTCTTCGGAAAAAGGCTTTACGATATAAGCCAAAGCACCGTGTTCAATCGCTTCGTTCACAATTACTTCCTGACCCACGGCACTTACAATAATTACCTTCATGTCAGGGTTATCCTGCTTAATGCCTTTTAACACATCCAGACCCGTGTTATCCGGCAGAATTACGTCCAGAGTAACCAAGTCAGGGTTAGTTTCTTTGGCCAGTTGCAAAGCCGTTTGTCCGTTCGGCGCTTCACCCACCACTTCGTAACCGGCATCCGTCAGCATATTTTTAAGCATGGTGCGCATGTAGAAGGAGTCGTCAACAATTAATATTCTCTTTTTCATAATATTTCTGGTGTGTCTATAAGTTGCAATACTACTTTTTAAGGCGGAAACCCTAGCGTTTTATAAGGGTTTCAGAAGCTGAATTTCATCGTGCGTCAGAATTTTAAAAATATCCAGCACAATGATCAGGCGGCTGCCCAGTTTACCAATTCCCTCAATGTAATTATCGTTTATGTTCAGGTCCTGAATAAAAGCCGGGGTCTTATCTATTTTTGACACCGGAATGGTCAGGGACTGCGGCATATCTCTTACAATAATGCCAATGATGTAATCTTTAGCTTCTATGGCCAGGGTATAAGTAGACATGGCCGGGTCAGGGTGCGACGAACGGATCCGGAAACGTTCTTCCAGATCCATGATCGCAATGATATCGCCGCGGATATTCGCCACGCCTTTTATAAAATCCGGCGTTTTGGGCATGCGGGTTATTTCCGGAGTAATGGTAACTTCCTTAACCTGCTCGATCCGGATGCCATATTCTTCTGAACCAAGCCTGAACACGATCAGGTGGACCGTAGCTTCCATAGCCAGGTCCTTCTGATCGGTTATTTCTTCGGGGTTCTGTTTCTTATTCATTTACTACTTTTTCGAAGCGGGTTTCTTGGCAGCGGCATTTGCGGCGGCTTTTTTGGCCTCCTCGTTTGCACGGTTATCCTGGGCCGGCTTAGTAGCCGGAGCCTGTCTGCGGGCCGGAGCAACCGGCATTACCGGGTTCCGGCGCGCCACTTTCTGCTGGATCAACAGGTTGCCGTTTATCAGTTTAAAGGCTGAAATTCCAAGCTGCAAGTCTTCTGCAATATCATTCAGTTGCTGGCTCGAAGCGGTTAGCTCCTGCATGGAAGCTGAAAGCTGCTTGGCCGTACCTGCCACCTGTTGCGTACCGGAAGCCGTTTGCTCAGCAATTGCCACCACTTCTTCCACGTATTTCACAACGTCGGAAATAGATGATTTCTGCACTTCGGTAGCCGTTAGAATATCCTGGGCCGTTCTCAGCGATTCGCCGGTAGAAGTAGCAATGTTTTTGAAAGCGCTCGATGCTTCGAAGGTAGCATTCTTTCCTTTCAATACCCGCCCTTCCATGGTCGAGATCGCCGCTGCTGCAGAAGAAGTATCTTTTTTCACGTCTTCAACCAAAGTAGCAATTTCGTTGGCCGATTTCCGTGAGCCTTCCGCTAGTTTCCGGATCTCTTCGGCTACTACCGCAAAACCACGTCCTGCTTCCCCGGCACGAGCCGCCTCGATGGCTGCGTTAAGTGCCAGTAAGTTGGTCTGCGCCGCAATGTCGGTAATTACCCCAAGCGATTTGGATATCTCCTGCGAACGGGTACTCAGTACTTCGATGGTTTTGGAAGTAAGCGCCGCGGAAGTAGAAATCTCTTCCATGTTTTTCACCACTTCGGCTACCGTTTTCAGACCGAGCTGGGAAGTTTCCTCACCCAGGATCGCGGCCTTGTTCACAACGTCTGCTTTACCGGCCGTTTCCTTGGTCGCTTTCATGATCTCTTCTATCAGCTTAAAGGCCTGGTCAGTTTTCAACGCCTGGTTTTGCGCACCTTCCGCCATTTGCTGCATGCTCAAGGAAACGTCTACCGTGATCCGGCTCATTTCCAAACCTTTGGCGGCCATTTCTTCCGAAGAACTTCCTACTACCAGCGAGCTTTCGTTGATCTCGCCGAGTAAGGTATTCAGGTTATCTACCGCCATATTCAAGGCATTCGACATGGCCAGAATATCACCCGCGGTATGGATCTCAACTTTCTGGGTCAGGTCACCTTCCGAGATGGCTCTTACAATTCTGGAAACTTCCAGCACCGGCGTTACAATCGATTCCAACAGGTCGTTCAGCGTATCTACGAGTTCTTTCCAGCTTCCGCCTACCCCATGTACTGTGGCACGTTCAGTTAGTTTTCCTTCCACACCGGCTACTCTTGCTACCCGGCTAACCTCACCCGCTAAACGGTTCAGGTCATCCACCATGCTGTTGATCGTTTCAGCCAGGTCAGCCACTTCACCTTTTGCTTCCAGTATCAGTTTCTGCGTAAGGTCACCTTTCGATACTGCTGTTACGATCTTAATGATACCGCGTACCTGTGTGGTCAGGTTAGCAGCCATCGTATTTACGTTATCGGTCAGGTCTTTCCAAACACCACCAACATTCGGCACCGCCGCCTGGCCACCGAGTTTTCCTTCGGTACCTACTTCAAGTGCCACCCGGGTTACCTCACCAGCAAAGATGTTGAGGGAATCCACCATCTGGTTGAGGATGTTTTTCAGCTCTAAAATTTCGCCTTTTACATCCACGGTCATTTTCTGGCTCAGATCACCGCGCGCAACCGCTGTCGCAACGTTGGCAATATCCCGCACCTGAAGCGTCAGGTTAGATGCCATGGTGTTTACGTTGTCGGTCAGTTCTTTCCAGGTTCCGCGTACTTTTGGCACATTGGCCTGGCCGCCAAGTTTTCCTTCCGTACCTACTTCACGCGCTACCCGGGTTACCTCATCAGCAAAGATGTTCAGTGAATCCACCATCTGGTTGAGGATGTTTTTCAGTTCCAGGATCTCGCCTTTCACTTCCACTTCCATCTTCTGGCTCAGGTCTCCACGCGCTACCGAAGTGGCCACGTTGGCAATATCGCGTACCTGCGAAGTTAAGTTTGAGGCCATGGAGTTTACGTTGTCAGTAAGTCCTTTCCACACCCCGCCTACGTTCGGCACATTGGCTTGTCCGCCCAGTTTTCCTTCAGTACCTACTTCAAGCGCCACGCGGGTTACTTCGTCGGCAAAGATGTTGAGGGAATCTACCATCTGGTTGATATTCTCTTTCAGTTGAAGGAGTTCGCCTTTAACATCTACCGTGATTTTCTGGCTCAGGTCACCGCGGGCAACCGCCGTGGCAACATTGGCAATATCACGTACCTGATTGGTTAAGTTACCGGCCATGTAGTTTACGTTGTCGGTAAGGGCTTTCCAAACGCCGGCCACATTCGGCACCGTTGCCTGGCCACCCAGTTTACCTTCCGAACCTACTTCCAGCGCCACGCGGGTTACTTCCGAAGCAAAAGAACTCAGCTGATCTACCATGATGTTGATCACATCTTTGATCTGGAGGATCTCGCCTTTTACATCTACCGTAATTTTCTGGGTTAAGTCGCCGTT
>NZ_JAEHFX010000004.1 GCF_016623615.1 Adhaeribacter terrigena
CAAAGAACGGATCTTCAATTGTGTCGTTTTTAAATAAATTCATCAATTCTTGTTCATTTAAATTCCCTATAACGTACTTGGCTATGCGGCGGCGAAGCTGCCGTATAGGTGTGGTTAGGTAAAGTAATTTATTCTTTTATTTGTTTATAAAAACGAGAACTAAATATATAGTCCTTATAATCAGCTTCATTAAATTTAACCAGCAAAGGTGTTGGAACTTCAATAATAACTCTATCTAATTCCACAAAATAAATTGTAAATTTTGTTTTATCGTATCTAATTTTCTTAGAGGAAATATTCTTGAAAGCATTATTAACTATATTAAAAGTATTGCCATTAAATTTTGCCTTTAATAGACTTACTGCTGTTTCAACTAACTCGGCATTTTCGCTAAAGTTCTCTTGAAAAATATGAGGTAATAAAACCTTTAAGGCTGAATCTGGTTGATTTAATCCAATAAAACTTTTTGCTTTCCTATATGCTAAAAAAGGCCTCCGTGTGCTATATGCATTCACACAAAAATGTTGGAAGGAGCTTTTTTCAGCTAATCGGATATAGTCCAACGCAAGTCCATATTCTTTTTTATTTAAGCTTATTTCATTTAATTGTTCGTAAACAAACCTATAATAATAATTAGGGTCAAGTTCTGAAACAAATTCGTCCTTATACCGGAATTCCTGATATTGCTTCGGAGGTTTTAAGTCAAGAAATAATTTTAAGAGTTTCTCAGCTTTATTAAATTCTTCTTTATCAAAATAGAATTGTGAAGCGTAAAAAACTCCTAATCCAAAATTTGGGTCATTCTTATTAACGTTTGTTAGGAAATTTTCAAAATAGAATTTGGCTGAATCTGATGCAATAAGGTTATCATTACTAAAACTGTTACTCTTATAATGAAACAAAATAGCTCTTTTCAAACTTTCAAAAGGTGCTAAGACTTGTCCTTGAGTAAAGGATGAAATAAAGAAGAGACCAAAAAATAGAAAAACTTGTTTCAAATTCATTAATTTTTATTGTACCTAACGTTTAGTATAAATGGTGAACGAGGCAAAGCCGAAGTTTAATTTTTATACCTTGTTGTATGATGCTTTTTTTATTTTTAAATCCTGCTCTTTCCGAAAATCACCTTTATTATCAAGCTGATTAAGTTTAGCAGAGCAATCACTGGTAAATACATAAATAATCCGATTACATTAAATGTATAGGCCATTCCTACCACATTATATGCAACCATTTCTACATTATTATCTACATAATCTATTTTATCTAATGAAAATGCTGTAAGAAATAATGTTAAACCTAAAACAAACTGTATGAGCAATGCTTTATTGAAAATTCTTAAAATTTTTTGAAAGGTTAACGGCTTTTGCAAACCTTGATTCTTTGCCACAATCAAAATTGGGATTAAAAAAAGAAGGATTGTTGATATCGTTACTATTCCAACATCACCAGGAATCATTTTAAGATTTTTAAATTTAATTTAAGTTACATACAACGTCTCTGCTTTGCGGCGGGCGGGAAAATTTCTTGCATAACAGTTCCTGCCGCCCGCAGCTTGCAGAAAGTTAAACAATTTACACCTGGCACCAAAACCCGCCTGGCGTAAAGCTTTGGTTAGGCAAAGGCTTTCTTATTCTTTTATTTCTACTGGCTTAAAGTTGAATATTTTAAAAATCTGGTCAAGATCCAACTTTGAATTCTTTGGTAAATTTATTACAGCTACGCTGCCAAATCCAACTTCCCAATGTCCGCCTTGTTTTTCTATTTCATCACCGAGTAACTGGTACTCAGATTCTTTAAATTGTGAATTGAGCAGAAATCTTCTTGTCACGAATTTTGACTCTTTTACAATTCTTACAAATTCATTTTTCCCTTCACTATTAATCCTTATTTCAATTTCTGTTCCTAAATTATAGCGGCTATTGAAAAAGTCATTATCAAGCAACTTGAATTTATTTTCTGAAATTTTTTCTACAAGGAAAGTTGTCGTTGAATTTTCCTCCTTATCATAGATTTCTATTTCAATTTGCTTTTCCTTCATACTTTTAGGTTATGCCTAACGGCTGGGCTATACGGCGGCGAAGCTGGCGTATAGGTGTGGTTAGCGATAGTTATTCTTTTAAATTTATTTACCAAGTTTTTTAGAAGAAAGGTAACTAAAATCCAATTTTAATACCTGTTGATCTCTTGTCAGAATTTCCGGTTAAACTCAATTAGCATATTTATGGTCAAATCTTCCCTCGGTAATGCGAACAGTATCGCACCCAGGAGTGGAAACAGTAAAGTGGAAACGGCCAGAGACAATGTAAGGCGAAATGGAATCGAAGCGCGTGATTTCTAAAATCCCAATGTTAAGAGAATCCGTAATATATTCGCAAGCATCTGAATGACTGTAAAGTGCATATTGTGTACCGTTAGTGTTAAAATTGGCACTCAATTGATATAAACCAACGCCATGAAAGTGCTTTGAAATATGAATGGCTATACCTTCACTTAATGGTTCTATTATCTTGTCGGCTGAAATAGAAAATGCCCCTTGATGATATCCTCCTTGCAGATCGCGCGGGCCCCAGACCTCCTCTCCTTGATTTCGCCATACTTGCCCATTTACCAAACAGCCAAATGTGTCTTTACCTTCCTGAGTTTCTGGCGGTAGTTGCGTCAGATCGTCTTGGGGGGGGACCGGTTTAAACCAGTTACAGGAATAAAGAAATAGGGGAAAAACAAATATGAGGTACCTTTTCATTTCTTGTAATTATGGCTAACGTTTAGTATTTGCAAAGCCTGCAGCGTAGCAAAGGTTTTGTAAATACCTTGTTATGAGCGGTTATTTTCGTTTTTATATTATTCCCCAGGCTCTTACTATATAAGTTAATGATGCTCCTTTTACAAATTCCCTAATATCCACATAAGAATCTACTTTTAGGTTAGTAATTTCAACCAAAACTACATCATAACCATAACCTCCTTCTGTTGTATCAACCCAAAGCTTAAATCTCCTACGTTGAGGTGAAATTTTTAATTGCTCCGGTTCTTCAATTAATCCTACATTGATATAATTCTTATAAGTTTTTCCCTTATATCGCTTCACGATCTCACCAGTCTTGGCATCTCTCATTTGCATTGGAGAAGGAGGCCTGCATAAACTATCCAAAGTGCAGTATAAAATTTCACTATTTAAAATTCCACTTGAGAAAATTTCAATAAATTTTATAGCATTAGGCGCAATTCCAACTCTTACAGTATCAAATTGTACTTCAGGAAAATTATCTTCATTTACTATAATGATCTCACCTGAATAACGAGAATATACTTTAGGTTTATATTTCTTTTTGAACACCAACTTTGCAAAGTATGCATCTTTGTCATCATAATCCTTATAATCTCTAATAAGAAATCTTTTATTACCCTCAGTAATTATAGCCCACTTGTAGCTACAAGAAGTGGAGAGTAATGTAAGGACTATTATTATTAAAAATTTCATTATTTATTACTCATAACGGTTAGGTATAAACAACGTGCTAGGCCGTCGGCCGTAGCATGTTGTTTATACAGTGTTAGCCACTGCTCTTATTTCTTTTTATCGCCGTTTTAATTTTTCATGACTTTATCATAGTCGGCAACAGAACCGAAGTATTTAAATCCCTCTAAAGAGTTTATCCTCCATTTGTCGCCTGACTTTACCGCAGTCACTCTAACTTTATGCTGTTCAGGACTTGGCTCCTTGTCCCAAGTCCAATAAAAACTGGCAGTGGAATTTTTAATATTTAGGCTGTCAATGGTAATTAATTCCCAATAATTGTCTGAATTGTCTGGATAGTCTTGGCAGACACACCAATCGTCTGCGCCTGTGTCCCATATAGGTATTCCATCCCGTATATTTCTCCAAGTGATGTCCGATTTCCTAATCGAGGAATCAATGGTTATGGCGATGGCTTTGTGATTAAAAAGAAATTTATCCGTAAAAAATCCAGTCTTCCTGAATTCTTCTATATTCTTATTGTACTTCTCCCAATCAAGGCCAGTGAAAATACTGTCATTTTGTTTTCTGAATTTATAGGGGAAGTCACCGATGCGTTTAGCCGCGTGCCATTCATACACCTCCCTAACCAAAGAAGTAAGTTCCATACTCTCCTTGGTCGTACTGGTAGAAAAAGTCTTCTTTTCAATGGGTTCTAATTTGGATGAGGTGTCTCTAAAGTTCTCGCTTTCTTTGACAGTAACAACTGCCTCTACGCTGGAATCTAATTTGGTTGATTCGTTGCAGGCTGTAAGAGAAGCCAATGTAGTGAGAAGGATAGATAAGCGATATTTTAAATTCATTTTTTGGTGATTAAATGCAATACTCTATCAATTGCAATTCATGATTTGAGTTGTGGCTAACGTGCTAGGCTATGCGGCGGCGAAGCTGCCGTATAGGTGTGGTTAGCGGCTGACGTTTTATTTAAAAAACTGCTTAATTAATTATTTTTCCGCTTTTAAATTCAACTTTTTTTTCAAATTCTCCATCGCGTGTGAAGTATTCCCATGTACCATCTTTGATAAATTTCTTATTCTTTGCCAAGATATTCATCCCTTTGCTTTGAAGCTTGTCTGAATAAAGATGATAAACATTAGTATTGTAGTACAAAAAGTTGTTTTGATTGCTAACTTCCTTTTTTAAAGTTGATTCAACTAAAGGATTTCCATCAGGTCCATAAATAATTTCCTTCAAAACAGTTTCGGATTCGTCATAAAACACAATTGTTTGAATACTATTATCTAATCTCTTTATTTCTTTCCATTCTCCAAACTTGATAATTTTATAACCATCTTTTGAATTTCTAATTATAAGATTTCCAGTTTGATAGAGTTGCTTTGAATTTGAAGGTCCTTGGAAAGATTTGACTAAGGAATCATTTTTAGCTAAATAATTTTTTTCTTCAATTGTAATAGATCTTTTAAATGTTCCTTTTTCAGAAATACAACCATAAAGAAGGAATAATAATAACCCGAATAAAACTTTATTCATTTTCATTTATTTATTCGATTACCGCTAACGTACGTGGCTAAGGCACGTTTTAATGTGCTTTAGGTGTGGTTAAGCTAAGTTATTCTTCTTTTTCTGTAATTTATAAATAACAAAAGAGCTAAAATTCCATTTAAAGTTAAACTCCCAATAAAGAGCGGATTATAAGTTCTTGTTGTTTTTTCCTTTACTTTAAGTTCATTCCTGGGATTAATACCGGTATCGTAATTATAAGCAGGTTTATTAGAAGAAATGGTATCTAAATATGCTAAAAAAGTCTTAGCTTCTGAAAGTGAAGAAGTTCCCATACACAAATCAGTAGTAATAATATCTGAAGGATTGTCAGGCTTATCAACTACTAAATAAGTCGAATCTAAAGAAAAACCAGGACTACAAGTAGTAAAACGATGAACTGAAGTAAGAAGGCTTGCTTTATTTGAATGATCAGTTCTTCTATAACCTTTCCAATACTTCTGAACTTCAAATTCAACAATTGCTAATCCACCTTGACCAAACTTATCAATTAGAGTAGAGTCTTCTCTTATTGATATCACCTTTCCTATAAAGATAAATGGTGATTTCTTATAAATTTCTTGTGGCTTCGGCCAACACCTACATGCAAAACAATTACTTGCCAAAAGAACTATAGCGCAAATAATTGATAATCTCTTCATTTATAATTTTAATTAAGCTTAACGGATTAGGCTATGCGGCGGCGGAGCTGCCGTATAGGTGTGGTTAGCCTAAGTAATTCTTTTATTTTCCAGAATTTTCTTTATCGTGATTTATGGTTTCACGAAGCTTTCCGTTAATGTCGTAATACCTCCAAATGCCTACTTTTTTTCCCATTGAATAATTTCCTTCATATTTTTTTACTCCTGTTTCATAGTAAGCTTCTCCTTTCCCATTAGTAAGACCGTCTTGATATTCGGTAATTTCCCATAGTTTCCCATTAGGATGCCAAAAAGTAGCTTTCCCTTCTTCCTTGTCATTTACAAAACGGCCTTCTGCCTTTTTCTGACCATTTGGGTGCCAATGTTTCCAGATACCTACTCTTTTATCCATTTCATAAGTACCTTCGTGCTTTTTGACACCTGTATCATAGAAAGTTTCGATTTTCCCATTAGCAAGGCCGTTTTTATTTTCAGTTGTCTCCTTAATCTTGCCATTTGGGTACCAAATAATAACCTTTCCGTCTTGTTCGCCATTCAGAAAATTCCCTTCTGACTTTTTCGGACCTTCAGGATACCATATGGTAGAAGGACCATTTCTTAAACCATTCTTAAATTGAGAAACCTGCTGTTTGTTTCCATTATCATAATATGCCCAAGTTTCCCCTTCTTGTTTACCATTTATAAAAGTTCCATTACCTGCTAATTTGCCATTTTCATGATAAAGTTTAAACTCACCATCTTGTACACCATTTTTGAAATAAGCTTCAGTTTTCTTTTTGCCATTTTTATGAAAGTATGTTACTAATCCTTCAAACTGGCCATTTATAATTGTTCCTTTTGATTCAATTTCACCTGTATCATAATAGTTAACCACTTCTTGGGAAGATTGAGCTGTACAGCTACCAAAAGAAACAAAGAAAAAGAAGGGAAGAGTAATTCTTAAAAATTTAAACATTGATAAATAGATTTTTATTTGGGCTAACGGACTTGTGTATGATGTGAGTGAGGCGGAGCCGAAACTTAAATTATACACTTGGTTGGGCTATGGTTTTTTACTTTTTATTCTTCACAACCTTAACCTGAAGCCCTTCAGTTGATTGCTTTATATTAAAACGAATATGTTTTATATCCCAAATACTATCATTTGTTTGCCTATAAAATTTTAAACCATATAAAATGCTATCATAGAACTTAAAGTCTTCTAGAGAAAATTTTACAGGATAATAAAATTGGACAGGTTGATGACTAAGGAATATTGTCTTATACATATCACTATTATAGGTATTCGAATATGAACCCCCAGTGTATTCGCCTTTATTAAAAAGCTCAACACCAATATCAATGCAAGAAGAATCTTTGAACGTTCTTAAAGAGTAAGGATTAGGTGAGATTTGAGCTGCCTGAAATTTGATTAAAAAATTACTATTTTCATTTGAAGGAGATGTAATTCTTTGGTTTTCAAATTTTTCAATTATTACATCAGTAATTATTATTTCATCAGGATCGATTTTTTTCTCCTTTTCATTCCCTTCCTTTTCAATAGGCTTGTTACAGCCAAACCAACTTGCTGATAAAAAGTGTATAACCAAGAGAATTCCTAATCTTCTATTCATAAGTTTTCTGACTGAGTTTACACCTGTTCAAATTTATTAATTTAACTATTGCCCAACGGTTGGGCTAAAAAACGTTTTAATGATTTTTAGCTTTTGTTGTAGTATCGTTATTTTTATTCCAGATTTCTTGCATCAAAGGGGTAATTCTAAATCCTTCAGTTGCCGGATCTTCATTTTCCCCACCTTCATATAAACCCCAATAAAAAATTGTGTATTCGTGAATTTTGAAATCTTTTATTAATAATTCAGATATTTCTTTCCAGTAATATTCAAGTTCACTATTAGTTGTTTCTTCATCTAAGGCATATAAAATGCCCTGCATTAAGACAAATTTTTCATCATCGCTTTGTAGGTTTTTATATTCTTGAAGACAATCCTTTATGTTAATTTCTTGGGAAATTTCTAATGGCCAATCCTGCATCCATTCTTCATATCTCCAATTTAATTTTGAAATTATTCCATCTGCTGCTTGACGTGTGATGTATCTTGGATTAGGTCCTTTTTTCTCCATAATTTTAATGCACTACAACTACTGTATATCCGTAGGAACTACGGTTATCCCCGCTATATCTGTAGGTTATTTGACCGGCTTTTTAACCAAAATCGATGCCTTTGAGGAAATAGCTTTTGTTTCGTTTATAATTCAAGATAATAAATATTCAGAAAACGGCAATTTTTTCCTGTGTTTAAAATTCTGATATCCGTTGTTTGGTTAAAACTGCTCCTCTAATACGAATAATCGGGTTAGCGGTGCCGCCTTTTGTCAGTAAATGGTAAGTTTGAAAGAAGCCTAAGCGTTCTTCTTGCCATGCCTTCCTGATTCCAGAGCTGGCCGATTTATAAAACGGTTTCTTTTTACGCTATAAAAACACCATTTCAATTCTGGAACACCACTTTATCCGTGTTTATATCCGTTTATAAACGGATATAAACACGGATAGACATATCGTAAAACGTTAGTCTTACAACTCCAAAAACTCAGCGTTTCGCCAGGCCAGCATTAGCCGCACGCTCGAACCAGCGCATGCGGTAAGCATTCATAGCGGTAACGCCCAGCTTATTGGTGAGTTTATAATTAGCCACCACGCCCACCGGCGCGCCAATAATGGGAATTAGTTGCGCCATTTTAGCCAGGTCTATGTAATCGCGGTATTCCTGCTGAAAGCTCCGCCAGTCGAACTGGTGAATATCGGCGGGCAGGTTGTGCTTTTGCGTTTCCCAGTTTACCATTTGCAGGTACACTTCGCGGCGTTTTTCGGCACTGCTGAACGCTAACTGAAAAATGTAAAGCAAATAGATGCGTTCGCGGTAATCGTCGGCCGAATAACCGTATAAAGCCGAGATCTCAAACAGCAGTTTCAGTTTTAAACTCAGGAAGATCGGGAAATCGGCCAGGCCCAGTAAAATGCCGCCTGCTCCCGTAATGCCTCCTTCGGCAGCCGCGGCCGTGCGGTAAAAATTTATCCGCTCCAGCACTTTCATTTCCTTTTCCGCCAGCGAAATGCCCGTAACCGGTTTCCGCGAAACGAATTCTGCGCCGAACAACACGCCCCGGATCATTTGCTTCATGGTAGCCGTAATGGCCCGGTGGATCTTTTCAGGAATGAAGCTGTTCATTTTCTGCTGCATTCTGCGCGAAAGCCGGTCGGTAAGCGAAGGCGGGCGCAGCATTTTTTCCTGCCAGGCAGCCAATTCCCGGCGCGCGTTTTCTTCGGAAGCAGCAAAAAGATCGGTCATGGTTCAGCAATTCAGGAGTACCCCAAAAGATACGCAATTCAGCCGGAAGGTTTGTCACACCTGAAAAACGCTATGCTTTTGGCCCGGAAAACTGCCTGACTACTCAATCAGGAACGGCGCAAAACCGGCTGGCTGCTACCAGAAAACCTGGCGCTGCAGCAAACTCAGGGGAATAAAAATGGTAGGGTTTTAAAGTGAAAAAGTGCCCCCGTAGACTTGCCACTCAATTATAGTAGAGTTTAAACTGGTAAACCACGCTGCCGTGCGAGGTAGTGGCAATGTAATACGTGGGGGTTTTGTTTACCAGGCGGTATTTATATTGGTCGCCGGGCGCGCTGTTTTGGTTTATGCCGGGGCTGGTGCTGCCCTGAAAGATGAGCACAAATTCACCGTTGTTTTTCGGTTTAAAAGTGAGCAGGGAAAGGTGTTTCTTTTTTCCTACGGTTTCCTTCCAGGTGCCATTCGCTAAATTCACCCAGGTTGTATCGCCGTTGTCTTCCAGATAATACAACTTCCGATGGCTGGCCAGTTGCTTACACGCATCTTTGGGCAGACAGGATCTCGGGTTCATTTTAATGATCTCCCAGTCGCCTCTGGGCGGGTTCCGTTTATCGTGCAGACGCACGTAGGCAGCGCAGGTCTTTTGCAAGTCTGACTCAATGATAGCGGCCAGTTCCAGCTTTTCATGTTCATTCCTTATTTTTCTGAATTCCGCCGCCAGTATTTTTTCAAAGCAATTATTCAGTTTCGCCGCGTCTGCATTGGCATCAGCTTCCAGGCACTGGCAATACTTACTGCTTATCGTTAAGCGTTGCCCCATTACCGGACTAAATAAAAGGCAGCAAGCCGCCAGAAGCAGAATAGGTTTCATAATTCAGGGATATCAAGTTTTTAGTGCAAAAAATTCTTGATATATGAATATAAAACGAGGCTGTTGAAAATTGAGCCTGCCCCCGATGGCTTTTTTACGTGAAGGGGGCTTTTATTGGAAGTGTACTACAAG
This sequence comes from Adhaeribacter terrigena, assembly GCF_016623615.1. GTDB lineage: Bacteria > Bacteroidota > Bacteroidia > Cytophagales > Hymenobacteraceae > Adhaeribacter_A > Adhaeribacter_A terrigena. The sequence goes on from NZ_JAEHFX010000004.1 coordinate 10,036, forward strand.
CTGCCAGCAGTTAATGCCTCGCATGTTTAAGCCCAAGGAGTAGCCCGCTTTCAGAACCGAAAAAATATTGCCACGGAAAAGGGTATAAAACCGGCGGCCAGTATTCCGGTTTTGCTTAGAATAAGATCGCTGCCGGCGGCCGGTTTTATTAAGTCCGGTCCTCTTTAATTGCTTTCATATGCGTAGGCTGAAACAAGCGTTCGGCCAGGCAATAACGGTAGCCTTCTACCAGGAAATGCATAGCCAGGTTCTCTACCGCCACCGGCGCGCCGAATTCCACTTCGTTCAGGTTGGTGGAAATTATTTTGCTGCCGTCTATAATGGTTACCACGCCCACGCCAAACGCTTCTATCTGGTCGCCCTCTCTGATGATCACGCCCGTGCCTTCGCCTAAACCCACGCCAATGTAATCGGGCCATTTGGCAACCGCCATGGCCAGCCTGCCAAAGCGCCCGCGCTCGGTAAAATGCGAATCGATGTAAACACCGTGAATAAACGAAAGCGCAGTGCTGGTTTTGGTGCGTCCTTTTTCGAGCGAATAAGAACCGTAACCTTCGTAGATCATACGATCCGATAAGGCTACGGCTCCGGCACTAGTTCCGGCAATCACAATTTCGTCGGTTATATAGCGTTCGCGCATAATCTGCAGCACCTGGGTGCCGCGCAGGAAATCGGCAATACGCCGCTGGTCGCCGCCGGTAAAAAAGAACACATCGGCCCGGCGGATGCGCTCCAGGTTTTCGGGCGTATCGGCTTCGTTCTCTTCGTCTATGCGCAGATAATGGGCATTACACAAACCAAGTTCCCGGAAAGCATCTTTGTAAGCCTGCCCCGATTCGTCGGGCTCGGGTGCGGCGGTGGTAATTACTTCCACGTAAGAATCGGTGTGGCAATATGAAGAATGAATGAGTTGCAGCAGGGCATCGTCGCCGCCGCCACCAAGCGCAATCAAAGTACCTTTTATTTTCAGTTGATTCATGTAAGCTGTTTTACTGTTGCATTGCTTCAGCCCGAATACGTAATTATCGTGCTGAAAGTGGTATTCCGGTAAAAATAAGCCTTTTCGCGCGAATTCGCTCAGAAACAAAAAGCCCGCAGACCAATAGTTTGCGGGCTAATAAGCTTTAAAAAGGGCAATATGAAGCTCGTTGCTTAGCCGTTTCCCTGGCGTACCAGCGTTGGAATACCGGCTTTGGAGAGTTCGTCTTTCACGCGGTCAGCAAGCTGGCGGTCGTTAAAACGGCCGGCTAAAACGCGGTGTACGGTTTTGCCGTTCACATTTTCCTGCGTAAGCGTAACCTGCATGTCGTTTTGCAGCGCTTTGATTTTTTGCGATTGCAGTTCCGCATTCTTCAGATCGGCGAAAGAACCGGCCTGGATCACGTAATATACTTCTGCAAGCACTGAATCTGGCAGGGCAGCGGTAGTGGCCACTTCGGAAGCCGGCTGCGAAAGAATCTCCATCTCTACCTTCGCCGTGCCGCTCCTGATCATGTCGATCTTGCGGGCAGCCGCTTCAGAAAGGTCTATCAGGCGACGGCCTTTGAACGGGCCACGATCTGTAATGCGAACAATTACCGATTGGTTGTTAGCCAGGTTCGTAACTTTTACCTGGGTACCAAAAGGCAAAGAAGGATGCGCGGCAGTGAGCTTGTTTTTGTTGTAAACCTCGCCGTTGCTGCTTTTGCGACCGTGGTATTTGGTGCCGTACCACGAGGCGGTTCCGGTTTGCGTTTTGCCTTTACCGGTAGCAAACGCTGAAATATTCAGCGCAAAAAAGATGATAAGAATAAAGCTGAAAACATAATTTAGTCTTCGTAAATCCATGTGTTCCTTTATTGGTGAACCGCAAATCTACGAACCATTTTTTAAAAAACTAATTTTAAAGCCCTACAAGCTCTTGTGCGGGGTAGTTCGGCGGGGGATACGCACTTTGAAAGCCGACGTTTATAAACGTTATAATTCAAAAAAGATGTTTCCATACGGCGCATGAGCGTACATTTTTCCGGTTGTGGTGCAAAACAAGGCGTGAACTAAAAAAGGGCAAAAAAAACTGGAACTTTTTTTCAGAATTTTCTGTCGGAAGCCGTTTTTATTAGTTTTTTAGTAAAAAATGATAGCGCTTTTAGCAAAGTTGTAGTTTCCTGTTTTGGCTGAACGACACCTTCCTTGCCCGGATCAGGATCTTTGTCTGAACACGATTTCAGGGATTTATGGGATTGACAGGATTTTTGTCTGAATCAGAATTTTCAGAAACGATGTTCGGCGTAGCCAATTAAAGAATTATCAGAATCAACAAATAGAATTTGCTGTAAGGATTTCTTTGTAATAGCACTTCTTGAGGGGGCCCTTTCACATTATTGTTTGAACACGATTTTCAGGATTGAAGAGATTATAAGGATTAAGAAGGCAGGATTTAATAAACAAGATTTCACACGCCTATCGCCAGCGCAGCGTACCCTGAAAATTACGTTATCCGGAAAACTAAACTAAAAAGACGCGAGCTACGAAGGGAAGCTGACACTAGTTTCTGTGAGAGCGGCCTCCAAGACTTCCGGTGCCACAGGCAGCCCGCAAGGGCAGGAAGGGTTGCAGCCGCGAACGCAGAAATCGGAGATTCAGCGTAGCTAAATGAAGCCACCCGGCTGGAGGGAGAAAGCTTAATTGAAAGCAAAAGGGAATTAGGTAAAAAAGAAGCAAGCTATAAAAACGATATGCTTTCAAGCTCAAAAACTCATTAATAAACTTTCTTATTAACTTAAATAGATCTCTCCTTTCGTCGAAATGACGATAAAAAAACGGTATCCCTTTGCACTTAAAAACTGCTTTAAAACAACCCATCAATACATTTTCGGCAGCGAGATCCCTTTAATCTTCCTATACAGCGTAATCGCGGCCTGGTCGGTTAAGCCCGAAATGAAATCGGTAACGTTCAGGATCTTTTCGTAATCGGAAGCACTGATCTTGCGGTCCGGCCCAACGAACTGATCGGGAATAAGGTCGAGCATTTTCTGGTTGCGGCGCGATTGCGGAAAGAAAACTGCGTGCAGGAAAACGTCGAGCAAGCCGCCTAAGACTTCAAAACCAGCCGCTTCAATTTCCAGCACCGGCCGGTTCTGATAGATCTTCTGAATGGAAAGTTTCTTGATCTCATCCAGGGCTGGTTTGCAGCTTAATTCCCCGATCAGGGCTTTGTCGAAATTCCCGGCTAAAATGGCCTTTTCCTCGCGCAAAAAGATCTCCGCCGATTCGGCAATCAATTTTCCGATGATCCGGGCCCGCAAGAAGCCTATTTCCTCGCGCCAATCCGAAAAATTGATGCGGGAAACTTTGCCTTCCGGTTCTTCCAGCAGGTCTTTTAACAGTTTTTTGCCTTCCGTAGCCGGAATTAAACCCAGTTTGCAGCCATCTTCAAAGTCTACAATGCGGTAGCAAATATCGTCGGCGGCTTCTACTAAAAATGCCAGCGGATGGCGGTGAAAGAATACGCCCGATTCGGAGCTTTTCCGGAGCAGACCCAGTTCGGTGGCAATGTGGCTGAAACGCTCTTTCTCTGATTGGAAAAAACCGTACTTCTTTTCAGAGCAAAACCGCGAACCCGGAAAATGCGGCACGCTTTCTTTCGGGTATTTGGTGAAGGTGGCCAGTGTGGTGTAGGTTAAGCGCAAACCGCCGGGCGTGTCGCACTGCGCCGGGTAGGTATGCGTCAGGATCCGGAAACCGGCGGCGTTGCCTTCAAAGCGCTGCAGATCGGCTTTTTCAGCTTCCGATAAATTGCGCAGAAAAGGCGCCGATTCCGAACTCTGGAAATAAGCCGAGATAGCATCTTCGCCGGAATGTCCGAAAGGCGGGTTGCCGATGTCGTGCGCCAGGCAGGCGGCAGCCACCGCATCGCCGAAATCGTTATCGGAAATGTTTTTCTGCTGCGTAAGTTCCGGGTGGCGTTCTACGATGCTTTTGCCAGCAATGCGGCCCAGGCTCCGGCCTACGCAGCTGGTTTCTAAACTATGCGTGAGGCGGGTGTGCACAAAATCGCTTTCGGGCAGGGGCATTACCTGGGTTTTGTTTTGCAGCCGCCGGAACGCCGAAGAAAAAACGATGCGGTCGTAATCGCGCTGAAATTCCCCCCGCACCGATTCGTCGGCTTCGTGGTGTTTGGCTTGGTCTTCGAAACGTTTTTTTGAAAGCAGTTTTTCCCAGTGCATTGGCTCCATACGCGCAGATTTTCAGAAATATGCTCCGAAGCTACGGCAAGCCACGCAAAGCTGCAAACCTGCGGCTGTTTTTCCGTAAAAAGGGCAGTAAACTTTCCGGTTTTGGGCTGGTTTACTTTTTGCGCCCCTAACCCTACCGTTTTTAGCCCCGAATTTTATGCGAAACCGCCTTTTAGTTTTTCTGCCCGTTTTCATAGCGTTTTTAAGTTGCAGCAAGCCCGCCGCCAAAAGCAACGACATGCAACCCGCTTCCGCCACTGCCGCCGAAGCTGTTTCGCAAACCTGTCCCGAATTCTTCTATTACTACAACCAGGAGAAAATTACCATGCAGGTGAACCCTACCGTTTTACTGGTAAGTTTTGCCGAAGGACAAACGGCTGAAAACCAGCGGAAAATACTGAGCCGGTTTAAAGAATTTGCGGAACTTGGTTCTGAGCAGCGTTCGGTGGCCGGCACATTTACCATCGTGAAACTCAAGCCCGCCACTTCCTGTCCGCAGGCCCTGGCCACGGCTAAAAAACTGCAGCAGCTTCCCGAAGTTACTTTTGCCAATCCAACTTTTAAATCGCCAGCTACCCTGGGAAATGCTTATGCCTGGGTGGGCATTACGTCGGAATTTATTGTAACCCTGAAACGTGTGGAAGACAAAGCGATGTTTGAAAAAACACTGGCAGAAACCAAAACCAAAATGCTCGACCCGCTGGGTGAAACCACTTTCCTGGTGCAGGCTACCAAAACCGCCCAGGGCAATACCCTGGAAATGGCTAATTACTTTCACGAGCAGCCTTACGTGCAAAGTTCCGAGCCCGATTTTTACCTGGCAAATCCGCAAAATTAAGAACACAACCAGCTTTTTTTCTTTGTTAAAACGCTATGGTAAAGCATGCTAAAACTGATTGCTTGGCGTATAACTGACTGATAATCTATATATTAAAATTAACATGGAGTAAAAATAATTCCGAAATTTTCAGCCATTTCGGAGCCGGTCGCCGTAAAATGGGTAGTATCTCACCAGTAACTGCCCTATACCTATGAAACGACTTATCTACTTAGCCTACCTGGGCCTTTTGGCGCTCATACTTATTTCATGTCAGAAAGAAACCATTGCGCCAGACGGTGCGCTCGCCGCTACCCCGGCTGATGAAGCCCGCACCAACGGCTGTGTTTCTCAGTTTTATTTAACCAAAACCGGAATTGTGCAATTAGGCAATGTGCGCACCGATTATGTGCTCATCGGTTTTAATAGTAACGTAACGCTGGCGCAGCAGCAGGCCATGCTTTCGCAATACAACATTTTCGAGCAGCTGGACGGCGATTTTTTTTCCGATTCCGGGATCATCACCATTGTAAAGCTCAACAGCACCGCTACCTGCGCTTCGGTATCCAGTATGATCAACAGCCTCGAGAGAAAACGGCAGGTTAATTTTGCCGGCCCGGTTTTCGACGATCCGAACGGAATTCTGGCCTGGATCGGGCAAACCAATGAGATCATGGTAACCCTCAAAGACGCTTCTTATTATCCGCAATTGCAGCGACTGGCCCGCATGACCCGCACCACCATTGTTACCAATCTGTGGGATGAAACCTACTTATTAAGCGCCGATAAGCATTCAGCCGGCAACGCGCTGCAAATGACCAGTATATTAAACGTTTCGCCTTTTATAGCGCTGGCCGAACCGAATTTTCTGGCCCAGTCTCCGGCGCTGAGAACCGGCGACAAACCGGAACGGAAGCTGACCAAAGCATTTTTGCCTATGCAGGCTGCGCTTTAAAACGCCAGGCTTTCAGGCATAAAAAGTCAGATATGCGTATTATCCGGCTTACAGAATCATAACCTCGGAAGGGTTAATAACGAAAAGACAGGGTATTTTATCCTGTCTTTTCTTTTGCAGCTACTTTGCCTTCTAATCTAAATCGAACAGGTAACAGGATAACTTTATTTTGAATAATAAGGCCCTTTTTGTCATTCCGGAAGAAACCTGTGCGTTCAGTGCTAGTAAATCATAAGCTTCTGCGGGAATTATAAGGTTGGCAGTTTAAAACGAATGTGGTTTTATTCCTTGCCAGCAATAAAACTACAAGCTCAGAAATAAAAAAGGGAAGCACCATTTATGCCTCCCTTTTTAAAACACCCAAAACAAACTGAATACTAATCTTCGCTTATATTATAAACTTCACTGAATTTTCCACTCTTTTCCAGGCCCGGGTGAAACCGCTTTTTATATTTCTCGAACGTAGCTTGCGGTTGCTTTTTGCCATTAATATAGAGGCCATCGTTGCTGATCCGGTAATTAAACTTCTTGTCTTTTTCTCCTATCAGTTTGTCTTTCCGGAGTTCGGTTTTAATCTGCTCCAGTTTCTGGCTTCGTTCTTTAGCGGCTTTGGCTCTGGTTTCAGCCGCCTTGGCTCTTGCTTCGGATGCTTTGGCTCTTGCTTCGGCCGCTTTTTCCCGTTCTTTCGCGCTTCGTTCTAAAGCCCTGCTGCGGTCCCGGGCGGCAATTTCGCGGTCTTTGGCAGCATGGTTTCTGATTTCCACAGTTCTTTCGCGGGCATCTCTGCGGAGGTTTTCCAATTCTTCGTTGTCCGGAACTGATACGTAAACCTGCTTGCGGATATTTTTAGCCAGGTCTTTGCCGTAAACCGACATCTCCCGGCTGAATTTCTCCATTTCCCGGCCGTATTCTTCCATTTCTTTCTCGTATTCCTTCCATTCGTCGCCGCTGTTTTCAGAATACGCTTTCATTTCAACTTCATATTCCTTTATTTCCTGTTCATACTCCTTCATTTCAGCCTCGTATTCCTTCAGTTCCTGTTCGTATTCCTTTTTATCTTCGGCGGAAGCATTGGGTAACGGGGCTACTGGGGCCATAGGTGCCATAGGCGCCAGCGGGGCTAACGGCACGGGAGGAGCAGGCGGTGCAAGCGGGGCGTGCGGAGCAGGCGGCGAAGGTACATAATTGCGGTGCCGGGAATTGAACTGCGGCCTGGTATGAATTTCCGGGGTGCCATACACGTAAACGCGGGGCTGCGGGGCAGAATAAACCTGCACGTCCGGCATATTCTTGAGCGCTTTGCGGGCTTCCTTCACTTCCTCTTTCGAGGCATATTCTTTTTTCTTCCGTTTATCTTTTCCACCCAGCATCTGGCGCTCATCAATTATTTTCTGAAACGAGGCCATGTCTTTTTTGCGTACTTTTTTGCCGTTCACGTACAGTTTCGCAATGTTGCCTTTCCGGTCCTTCACAATAATAATGTCTTCGCCGTCGCCCTCCGGGGCCACCGAAACCGAAAGACTGTAGCCCTGGGCTTCCAGGTCGCTGGCAAATTCGGGGGCAGTGCGCCTGGCCGGTTCTGCCGAAACTTCCTGCACACCTTTATTTATAGGAGTGGCTTTTGCTTCCAGGTCTGCGGCTGGTTTTTGCGCCGGAATGCTGCCTACGTAATATGGAAACTCTTCGAAGGATGGGTTCAGTTGCGCCATGGCACTTAAGGAAATAGCGCTGATGCTCACCATTAAAATGCAGGCAGCAATAAAGCCTTCGGAAAAACTGGCACTGCGGCGCGGCTGGTGCAGCAGGCGTTTGATGCGACCGAGCAAGGTGCCGCGCTTGCCGTTAAAAGCCATGGCCATAGCCGGACCGGCGGCAAAATTCATTTCTTCCAGTTCGGCCAAAGCCCCCGCAAATGCAATGGAATCGCCGCACAGATTCAGGGCAATATCGTCGCAGCAGTTTTCGCGTTCGGCCCGCACGCTGGCACTGATCCACCACATGGCCGGATGATAGAAAAAGATGGTTTCCACTACCGACTGCACCAGGTTGAAAACGTAATCGTGGCGGTAAATATGGGCCAGTTCGTGCGCTAAAATGGCTTCCACCTGCTTTTCGGTTAACCCGTTTACCGCGCCTATCGGCACCAGAATTACGGGTTTCAGGTAACCAATGGCCACCGGTACTTTTACCTGCAACGATTCCAGCAAGGCCACCGGTTTGGGGAAGTTGAGTTTTCCCTGCAATTCGCTTAGTTTATTCTGCCAGCGCAAGCCCAGCGGTTTTGCCTGGTAATGTTTTAAACGCTGCACGTAAGCCAGGCCACCCAGCATTTTCAGCGCCATTATAAGCAAACCCATAAACCAGATGGTAACGATCAGCGGCAAATGTTTTTCGAAATACGTGGCAAAAAAATCGGCAAACGGCAGGCTTTCGTACCAGGCTTCTGAAGCGATAGCAGCGGTTGAAACGGCAGGGTTTGGGGATGAAAAAGTGCTTAGCGGGGCGGTTTCGGTAATTTTTACGGGCTCGCGGTAAAGGCTGAAGAACGTAAAAATGGCCAGCGCCAGCGTGGTAAAAAGCGCCGTAACCGAAATAAAATACCGCACCTGTGCCGAATGCCGGTTCAGGAAAACCAGCACCACCGAAAGCGCCAGCGCTACGAGTGCCCCTTGCCAGAGCGAATGCAGCAGCGTCCAGCCCAAAGCCTGGGTAAGCTCCTGCGAAAGAAAAGTGTCTGCGTATTTCATTTTTCTTCTTTTTTAAGGTTATCCAATAAATTCCGTATTTCATTTAAGTCCTGCTGCGAGGTTTTTTTATTGCCCAGCGCCTGCATTACCAGTTTTAAAGCCGAACCCCGGAAAGCGGTGTCTAAAAACCGGTCGAGGAGTTGTTTCTGGGTAGCGGTTTCGGTAATGGCGGCGCTGTAAATGTGCGAACGGCCACTTTCATCGCGGTTTACCATACCCTTTTCGTGCATGATCTGCATCAGCTTTAAGGTAGTAGTATAACCGGTTTCCTTGCTTTTTGATAGTTCGTCGTTCACGAAACGCACCGTATTGGGCCCGTGTTGCCAGAGTACCTGCAAAATTTCGAGCTCCGACTCGGTAGGTTTGATATGGGTTGTTTTCTCAGCCATCAGAAAGGTATGTTTAAAGCGTACGAATGTTTTCGTATGCAATTGTACGAAGCTTTTCGTAAAAGGTCAAATGTTTATACGAAAAATTTCGTAAATAAAATCCGGGCTGGTTTAGCCGCAACGGTTCGCAAGTAAATTCCGGAGGGAAGAATCTGAGTAGAAAGGTTGTTTTAGCGCTGCCGAGAATTTTTAAGGGCAAAAGCATAGCGTTTTCGAACGCATTATTTTGCGGGAACGGGGATCTGCGTTTGCGGTTTCCGGCGGAAATATATTTTCATCCGCGGATCATCATGGAATAGAAAGTAACCGGAAAGACCGAATGGTACCGGAGCAGGATTTTCAGTTCCTACAATAACCACGTCGTATTGGCGGCCGGGCTTTGGTGTATTTTCATCGAAAACGTAATCGCCTTCCCCGGAGTAAAGGAATTCGTAGATCACGTTCATGCCATAGGCATTACAATTCGAGAAAACGGTGCGGTAGCCATAGGGATGGATGTTCCGGAGTGCGTTTTCTACTATTTTGCTTTGGGAATGATCCGTACCCGCGTCGCGCTGCTGTTTTGCTAGCTGATAGCCTGCAAAGAGCGCCATGAAAGCCACGGTAAATACCGGTGCGGTTTTTTGGTATTTTGCGGAAAGAAAACTTACAGTTACCTGAAACAATATGCCCAGCATCAGAAAATCAGCAAAAACCAGAAACAACCAGATCCTTTCCGGCGGCATCACGCCATGGAGGACCAGAAACAGAAATGGCAGCAGCGAACCGCAAACCACCCAGCCGAGAATGACCGGCTCGATTGCCGCCTTCTCATAAACTGCGGTCAGCCGGCGCCGGAAAAGGAGCAGGAAAAGGAATACACCTATGCCCAAGAGCCAGACATATTTGCCCAGCGTTTCCTGCCCGAGCATGGCGCCGTGCATATAGCTTATGTAAAACGGCAGTTTCGCAAGAACCGTTTGCCGGTCGCCTGCCTGCACGTAATCGTTGCCGTAAAGCTGGCTGCCGCCACTCACGAGCATGGCTGGCAGGTATAGGAGCGCGGTAACACTGCCGATAAAAAGGCAGGCAATTATTAAATGCTGAAACCCGCAAAAATTCCTGACGAAAAGAAAATACGTAGCTCCAAAAAGAACCAGCGACGCAAACGGATACAGAAAAACCGGAATGGTTAGGAAACCGGCAACGCTGGCCAGCATAAAAATAAACCAGTAAACCGGTGCTCTTTGCTGCACAATTTTGAGCATAGCCAGCGAAGCGATTGCAGTGCAGAAAAGTAAAAGCGTATACCCGCGGCCATGCACGGCATAATAGAGTGCATAATTGGAAAATGCGCAGCCCACTGCCGCAATAAAAGCCACCGGAAATTTAAAAACCGAACGCAGCCCTAAATACACCACCGGAAACAAGGCTAAACTGATCAGCAAAGCGGGCAATTTTAAAACCCAATACGCTTTCCCGATAATAAGATCAAAGGGCAGGCATAAAACTGAATACAAAATGTGGTTATTCGGCAGCGGGTAATACGTAAGGCTTCCTTTCAGGCCTTTGGAAACAAAAAGCAAATACGTAGCGGCTTCGTCGGTAATTACCGGGTGCAGGCGGAGCAGGTAAATTCGGGTTGCTACCAATAAAACGCCAGTAACCAGCAATACTTTTTTTTCCCAGGTGGGCAGTAAAGTCCATTGCTGCCGGAGTTTTTTAAGCGGAAACCCTAGCGTTTTTAAATGCAGGCCAAAGGCTTCAGCAAGATTCAGTACGGCCGGCGGCCGGAAAAAGTAAAATAAAAACCAACTGCCCAGCGTGAGAAAGGCCAACGAACTTATAACGATCTGGTAGGTACGGAAAGAAAAACCAAATGGGTAAGGGTTGCCGGTAAATCTTATTTCATAGCGGAAGACTTCGAAAAGCTGCTCAAACGTGAGAAATGCATTTGCCGCAAAGAAAACCAGTAGCAAGCCGGCTACCGCTGATAGTATTCCAAAACCATAACGTAAGAGCTGTCGGTATTCAGGCTGCATGGGTAACAAAACTACAGAAATTTATGCAGGCGCCGTAATGTAAGAAGCAGTTAAAACGCTATGCTTTTTGGTTGAAAAAGTGCCACTCCACATTGCTGTATAATTTCCTGATTTGTTCTGAAATTTAGTGCTCAGATAAATTACTTCGGACGTTTCAGAAAATAGACCTGCACAAAATTATCCTCATGGATCAGGCGGAAACGCGCAAGATCCAGGTTCGTTTTTACCGGATTGGTACGGCTTAAGATCAGCACGTTGTAGTTTTTTCCGGGCTCTGTCTGAAACTCATCCATTACCGGCGGGCGCTTTGCGTGGGCTAAAAAATCGTAACGGATAAAGAAACTGTAGTAGCCATCGGAAGTGTAAATAACCGGGTCGGGTTGCTGCCGGATAGCCGTAAGAATTTCGTAGAATGGAGCGCTGCTGGTGTGCGGCACCTGGTGGTTGCGCCAGTGTTTAACGGTTTCGTAGGTTCCGTAAAAGGCCATAAAAAGCACCACCATTACAGCAGTTAGTTTCTTGCGCTTCCGCAGGGAAAAGTAAAACAGAATTTGCAGCAAAACGGCAACGGCCAGAAAATCGGAGAAGGCTTTGTAGGTCCAGGTGCGTTCCGGCGGTAAAACACCCTGCACAAAGATCAGCATCCAGGGTACCAGCGCGCCGCATAAAATCCAAATGAGGTAAACCGGTTGCAGGCCGGTATATTGCCAGAAACCTGTCGCTTTCCTGCGGAAGATCAATAACAGAAACAGGCTTAAAATCGCCAGCAGCCACAAATACGCGCTCTTGCTTTCCTGCCCCAGAACCGAGCCCTGGGTAAACGGAAAGAAAAAGCTGAGTTTGCTGAACATAACCGCGTAGGGTTGCCGCACCACATAAACATTGCTGAACAGCAGTTCCGGGCTGCTTACCAGAATTACCGGCAGGTAAAGCAAAAGGGTAGTAATTCCGGCAAAAAAAGCAACGATCATGAACTGCCGTAAGGCCCGGTAATTTTTCGAATAAATAAAAGCCAGAAAGGCGAACACCGAAATGCCGGCAAACGGATACAGGAAAACCGGAACGGTGTAAAAGCCAGTTACGGTGCAAACCAGGAAAGCCAGCCAGTAATCATTTTGCCGGCCTTCGTATAATTTCAGGATGGCAATAAAAGCAAAAGCGGTACATAAGAGCAGCAGGGAATACCCCCGGCCATGCACGGCATAATACAGCAAGTGGTACGAAAAACTAAGCCCCGTTACGGCAAAAAAAGTAATGCCGAATTTAAAAACCGACCGCACCGCCAGATACAAAACCGGAAACCCCAGGGTGCTGATAAGGAGCGTCGGTAATTTATAGGCCCAGTACGGATCCTGAAAAACCGAAAGCAAAGGCAGGCACAGCAGGGAATAAAAAATGTGATTGTTCGGGATGGCATAATAGGTAATTACGCCGGGCCAGCCGCGGTACAGAAATAAAAAATAAGCCGAAGCTTCGTCTATTTCATATTCGTAGAGGTGAAGCAGGTACAGGCGCACGGCGGTAAGCGTTAAAATGGTAACGAGCAGCAGCTTTTTTTCAAAAGCGGGTAATTGCTGCCATTGCTTCCGCAGTTTTTGCCCGAAAAAAGCTACCGTTTCTGAAGGAAGGAAAGCTGAAAAAAAAGAGGCGTGCGAAGTGGATCGTAAGCGGTAAAGCAAAAAAATGCAGCCCGCAAACAAAACTGCCACGCCGGCTTTGGTCATGGTATAAACCGTTTCCGAAATTCCGAACGTATGTTTTATTTCTACCAGGCCTTCGGCCAGCCAGGGTTTGTCGGAATTGAAAGCGGCAAAAACCGGCTGCAGTTCCTGGTAGCTCCAGCTTAAAAAGAATAGCAGCAGAAACCCGGCCGCCACTGCCAGCATTCCCAAACCATAGCGTAAAACCTGTCTGTAATCGTTCTGCATCAAAAGCAAAACTACTCAAATTCCTTTACCCAAATTGCTTCGGTTCACAGTTTGCCAAAACGCCAGGCTTTCAGGTGGAAAAAGTAAAAGCACCCGGCAAGTAAAGCCAGGTGCTTTAAACCAATGCGGCCTTAAATTAAAAACGCTATGGTTTCGGGTGTGAAAAGTGTGAAAGCAAAAATCGTTTATTTCAGGGCAAAAATTTATTCCCACTTCAGGCTTTTTACCGGGTTGGTATAGGCCGCTTTTATGGCCTGGTAACTTACGGTAAGCACGGCAATGAGCAAACCCAGAAAACCAGCCAGCACGAAAACCCAGACCGGGATCGGTACGCGGTACGCAAAATTCCGGAGCCAGTGGTGCATGCCAAAATAAGCCACCGGAAAGGCGATTAAAGCCGCCAGCATCACCAGTTTTACAAAATCTTTGGTAAGCAGGTACACAATGCTCCGCACCGAAGCGCCCATCACTTTTCGGATACCGATCTCTTTGGTGCGCTGCTGCGCGGTAAAAGAAGCCAGCGCAAACAACCCTAAACACGCGATCATAATAGCCAGAATAGAAAAATAACCCACCAGTTTGCCCAGGTTTTCCTGCGTCCGATATTGCTGGTTCAGGCGCTGGTCGAGGAAGAAATATTCCAGCGGGAATTGCGGCGAGAATTTGCCCCAAACCTGTTCCACGTGCGCCATGGTTTGTTCGTGATTTTCCGGGGAAATGCGCAGCGCTAAATACTTTTTCCAGAAGAAAGAATGTCTGCGGTGCGGCAGATCCAGCACGAACGGCCCGATATTATTGGCTACCGAAACGAAATTGAAATCCTTTACCACCCCGATCACTTTTTCCGAGCCGCCCGGCGTATCGAAGCGTTTGCCGATTGCGTTTTCCGGCGTGCCCCAGCCCAGGTGTTTTACCATGGCTTCGTTTATAAGCAAACCTAAAGAGTCGTCGCGCTGGTGGGTTTTGCTGAAATCGCGGCCGGCTACGAGTTGCAGGCCCAAGGTCTTTACGAAATCTTCGTTAATAATCAGCGCCGGGAAATAGATCCATTTGCCGCGTTCCATGCCTTCGTAATTAAATTCGTGGGTGTTGTGGTTTTCGCCCAGAATTTCGTTCATGGTGGTTACGCTCGTAATGTTCTTGTTGCGCAGCAGTTCGTCGGTCAGGGCCTGGGTTTTAGGCGCCAGTGGCGGCCGGAGCGGCAAAATCAATACCTGTTCTTTCTTAAAGCCCAGGTCTACGGAACGCATGTATTGCAGCTGCCGGTTTATTACGAACGTGCCCACGATCAAACCAAGCGAAATGGCGAACTGCAAAACTACCAGGCTCTTGCGCAAAACCGCACTTCCCGAACCCGCTTTGGCAGCGCTGCCTTTCAATACTTTTACCGGCTCAAAGGCCGACAGGAAAAATGCCGGATACAAGCCCGAAACCAAACCCGTAAGCAACCCGATCAGCAATAAGCCAACGAGTAAGGCCGGGTTGGTGAATATATTCGCGTCGAGCGCTTTACCCGAAACTTCGCTGAAAACCGGCAACAGAATTTCGACCAAAGCCAGCGCCAGCATTACAGCCAGGAAACTAAGCAAAACCGCTTCGGCTAAAAACTGCCCGATCAGCTGCGAACGGTACGCGCCGGAAACTTTCCGGATGCCCACTTCTTTGGCCCGGCCGGCGGCGCGCGCGGTAGCCAGGTTCATAAAATTGATGCAGGCAATAACCAGGATAAAAATACCGATCACCCCGAAAATAAAAATATTGTTGATGTCGCCGTTGGGTTGCATTTCGTAATCCAGGTCGGAGTGGAGGTGAATGCTTTTGAGCGGCTGCAAATAATGCGTGATCTGCGGCTGCACAAATTCCGGGTAGTATTTTTTAATAAAGTTCGGGAATTGGGCTTCCAGCTCTTCCGGGCTCACGCCGTCTTTAAGCAAAATATACGTCCAGGCAGGGTTCCAGACCCAGTTCTTATCCAGGTTCGGGCTCATTACATACGCGGTCCGGAAAGAAATTAAGCCTTCGAACGGGATATGCGTGGGGTGTTCAATTTCCGCAAGAACGCCGGTTACTTTCAGGTTGAACTGGCCTTCAAATTTCAGCACTTTACCCAGCGGGTCTTCGTCGCCGAAATATTTTTCCGCCAGTTTTTGCGTGAGCACAATGCTGTTTGGTTCTGCTAAAGCCTTCTCCGGGTTTCCCTTTGCCAGCGGAAAATCAAAAACCTTAAAAAGCGTGGAATCGGCAAAGAACAGGTGCTTTTCGTTGATCTTTTTCTCTTCTAATTCTAAGGTTAAGGTAGGTTGCTGAAAATTAAAAAAGCGGACCGTCTCCTCAATTAAATGCGGGTAATCAGTTTTAAGGGCCTGGGCTACCGGCGGCGGATTGCTGCTCGATTCTTCGCCCTGGCCTTCTTCCGAATCGAGTTTGCCCACCATGCGGTAAATGCGGTCGGCTTTGCTATGGAATTTATCGTAGCGCACTTCATCCTGAATGAACATGAAAATAAGCAGGAAACACGCAATGCCCGTAGCCAGCCCCAGAATGGTAATGGCCGAATAGAACTTGTGGCGCAGCAGATTGCGGTAAGCAGTCTTGAAATAATTCTTCAGCATAGCAGCAAAAAACGGTAGGTGAAAAGGGCAAAAAACCGAAGCAGAAAGCAAACGCTTCGCCCGGGTTTTATACTGCTTACACGAAATATGCCACGCTGAAAACGCTATGTTTTTGGGCTGAAAAAGTGGTTTCTTGGTTGAATTGGAAGAAGTTAGTGTCCGTTTTCAAACAGTAGTTTATCCGGTTTTGGACGGTACCCTAGCCCAATTCTCCCCTAAATCAGGATAGGGAGCTAAGCCGTCAGCTAAAGCAGACGGCAATGAAGTCTGAACACGATTCTCAGGATTTTTGGGATGGACAGGATTTTTGTCTGAATTAGGATTTTCAGAATTAAAAAATTGGCAGAATTGACCTTGTCTAAATAGCTAAATCAGCTACTTTTATCAGATAACGTAGTTAACCACCCCCAGCCCCTCCTTGGTAAGGAGGGGAGCTGCTGCACCGCTTCCATTGAGTTTTGGAGCTTAAAAGCATAGCGTTTCAGGTTCCTTGGTTTGAGGATTAATTTCTGAAATTAAAGTTGGCAACCAACAGCTCCCCTCCTTTTCAAGGAAGGGAGCTGTTGGTTGTTTCACGCATTCCGCCAGCGCAGCGTATCCTGAAGATCAAGGTCTGAAGGAAGCTAGAATAAAAAGAAGCAAGCCACAAAGGAGCATGATACCAGTTTCTGTGAGAGCGGCCTCCAAGCTTACCGGTGGCTTTAGCCAGCCCGGTAGGGCAGGTAAGGTTGCAGCCGCGAACGCAGAAACGAAGCCACCCGGCTTGAGGGAGAAAGCTAACTATGAAAGTTGTGAGTTAATAGTTATGAGTTAAAAGTTGAAAGCCCACTATGAAAACGCTATCCTTTCCGGCTTAAAAAGTAAAGATTACTTCCAACCAGATGAAATCCCTCCTGTCGTCGGGATGACGGAGGAAAAACGATATCATTTCAGGCTTAAAAACTACAGCAACGTTCCTCTTAAAAAGAAAAACGCGAACGAAAAATAAATAACCAGACCAGTTACGTCTACCAATGTAGCTACAAATGGCGCGGATGAAGTGGCCGGATCGAGCTTTAATTTTTTAAGCAGGATAGGCAACATAGAACCCGCCAGCGAGCCCCATAAAACCACGCCCACCAAAGAAAAACCAACCGTATAAGCAATTCCCAGCCAATGCGGACCGTACGAATCCATAAACTTCGCCCAGATAAGAATGCGCAGGAAACCGATTACCCCCAGAATGACCCCCAGCATTAAGCCTAAGATCAGTTCACGCCGCATCACCCGCCACCAATCCGACAGGTAAACTTCGCCAATGGCCATGGCACGAATAATTAGCGTGGTGGCCTGCGAACCGGTATTGCCGCCACTGGAAATAATTAAGGGGATAAATAAAGTGAGCACTACGGCTTTGGCAATTTCATCTTCAAAGAAACCCATGGCCGAAGCCGTAAGCATTTCGCCTAAAAGCAGGATCACGAGCCAACCGGCCCGTTTTTTTACCATTTCTAAAAGCGGAATGGTGAGGTAAGGTTCTTCAAGCGCCTCGGAACCACCCAGTTTCTGAATATCTTCGGTGTCTTCTTCTTCGCGCACCGACAGCATATCATCGATGGTTACGATGCCGAAAAGCAAACCTTCTTCGTCTAAAACCGGCAGGGCGTTGCGGTCGTTTTTGCGGAATATTTCCACGGCTTCTTCCTGGTCCTGCATGGCGTGCAGGGCCACAAATTTATGGTCTATCAGGTCGCGGACCACCGTGCCTTTTGGTGCCAAGATCACTTCGCGCAGCCGGATGTCGTCGGTTAAAATGCCTTTTTCATCTACCACGTACAGCACCGAAATGGTTTCAGAATCGCGGCCGAATGCGCGGATATGATCGATCACTTCCTCCACCGTCATGTCTTCCTTAATGGCCACGTATTCGGGCGTTACCAGGCGGCCCACGCTCGACTCGGGGTAGCCTAAAAGCTCCAGGGTAACTTTGCGCTCGGTTTCCGAAAGAATGGCGATCAGTTCTTTTACCACGCGGTTAGGCAGGTATTCGAGCAAAGCCGTGCGGTCATCGGGCGACATTTCGTTCAGGATGGCGGCAATTTTATCGTTGTTCAGGGTATTGATAAAATATTCCTGGGTTTCGAAATCGAGGTACTCGAAGGTGCGGGCGGCCAGTTTGGTGGGCAGCAGCCGGAAAATAATAAGTTGTTCTTTTTCTTCCTGTTCCTGAATGATCTCTACCAGTTCGGCTGGTTCCAGTTCTTTCAGCACATCTTTCAGCGTATAGAATTCGCCTTCCTCGATCAGGTAATTTATTTCGGCCAGCTTTGCGTGCTCCATTTTGCGGCTACATCTTCGGGTAAAAAATATTGGTGCCGCAAAAGTATTAAGTTCTGGGCACTTCTGGTTACGGGCGCCCAAAATAGTGCAGCCGCCAAGGATTTTTTCTGCCGGAACGGTAGCGTTTGCGCCCGGAAAAGTGCCTTGCCTTAGAAATTACTAAGATTAGCGGAATATTTATATTTAATGTTGCCTGCAGCCTGCTGCCACGCGTAGTTTATAAAAATGTGACTATGGCATCTATGTTAAGAAAGGGAGAAGGCTATGCGGATACGGAGACTAACATCGGCTTATTTGATTTTCATTCATAAAGAACAATATTATGCGCTCGGATATTATCGCAGGAAACACTTTTCCGGATTACGAACTGCCCGACCACACTGGCGTTAGGCGCAAGCTTTCTTTTCTGCAGGGCCGCGACCCGATGATCATCATGATCGGGAGAGGGGTGTGGTGCCCGAAAGACCGCATGCAGCTGCTGGACCTGGTGCCTTTTTCGAAACAATGTGCCGTGGGGTTTACGCGCCTGGTAACCATTACCACCGATAATTTAATGCTGAGCAACGACCTGCGCCTGGGCGTGGGGGCCGACTGGCCGTTCCTGCACGACGAACGCCGCGTTATCATGAAGGATCTGGAGATCCAGGAATTTACCGACGAATATAACAATCCTATGATCCCGCATACGTTCGTGCTGGAGCCCGGCCTTAAAATTTACAAGATCTACAACGGGTATTGGTTCTGGGGGCGTCCGTCTACTGCCGAGCTGCACCAGGACCTGCGCGCCATTACCCAGAAGATCAGGCCGGATTATAAAATAGACACTGCAGAAATGCGCGCCAAATGGGATGCCAAAGAGCGGTCTGATTTTTACCCTTACGGCCAGAGCTGGAAACAGGTATTTGCCCGGATGGCCGGCGAAGTAGACCAATTCGATAAGTAAAAACGGTAGGGTTTCGGGCGGAAAAAGTCTGAAGGGAAATAATATAAAAGAAGCTACAGCTTTGCAGTTTCGGCTTTTGCCTTTCTTTTACTTTTGGAGCTTAAAACCCTGGCGTTTTTGGTGCAGCACTTCGGCCCAGAGCAGGTCTTCGGGCGTGGTAATTTTTATGTTTTCGTAGCTGCCTTCGGTTAAATTAATGTTGATGCCCAGTTTTTCCACCACGCTGGCATCGTCGGTAAAGGTGTTTTCTTCGGGCAGTTCGTAGGCTTTTTTAAGCAATGCAAATTCAAAACACTGCGGCGTCTGGATCAGCCGGAAATGGCTGCGGTCTACGGCCTGGTTGGTTTCCCCTTGCACTTCCCGGATGGAATCTTTCAGCGCCACGCTTACCACCGCATTACCTTTTTCGCCCGCTACCTGAAACGCATCGGCAATAATTTTCTCGGAAACGAAGGGACGCACGCCATCATGCACCGCCACCACGCCTGTTTGCAAAACCGCCGCCAACCCATTTTTTACCGACTGAAAACGAGTATTGCCGCCGGCCACTACCTGGTGTTTTATT
Organism: Adhaeribacter terrigena; assembly: GCF_016623615.1. Classification (GTDB taxonomy): domain Bacteria; phylum Bacteroidota; class Bacteroidia; order Cytophagales; family Hymenobacteraceae; genus Adhaeribacter_A; species Adhaeribacter_A terrigena. The sequence goes on from NZ_JAEHFX010000004.1 coordinate 29,546, forward strand.
TCAAAAGCATGCTGCGCGCAAAGTGCCTCCCAAAGCGCTATCTGATTCTGGGGCAAAACTATTACCAGTTCTATTTCGGGATTGTAATTATAAAACCGGCGGATGGTGTGCATGAGAATAGGTTGGCCGGTCACGGTTAAAAATTGCTTGGGCAGGTTACTTTGCATGCGCGAGCCGGAGCCGCCCGCCACAATAATCGCCGATTCGGGGTTTGCAGTCATGCGCGTAAAGATACGGGAAAATGAAAATGCCGGCGGCGGGTCAGGTTTTTTTATGCCCGAAAATAGCGGCTTTCTTATTTCGTTTGTTATATTTGAAAAACCGGTAGCGGTTGGGCATTCGTTGGTAAACAGCATGCCCAAAATAGCGCCTACCTGGTAAATTATAAACCCTAAATCCGATAATCTTATGAAGCGGTACCTGATCATTTCGTTATTTGCCTTCGCTTTATTTTCCTGTGAAAAAGAAGAAGAAAAGCCAGTTGAAGAAGAGCCTCCGGTTATAGAGTTAAAATCTTCTATTAACTGCGGCGATTCCTGGTCGGTGGGTTGCCTGGATGCGAATTGGGACGTTTCAAAGACATCGGCTGCCAGCCTTACGGTTTTGCCAAGTGGCTACAACGGCAAGAATAGCCTGCTTTTGTATAATCCGCACGATTCTACTGCCGTAAATCCGCAACCGTTAAGACTCAATACCTATATTAAGAATATTAAAAAAGATACCCCTTATAAGATCAGTTTCTACGCTAAAATAAAGGGTTATCCGGATATGAAAAGCAATCCTTCGCTGGCGGCCTATGTGTTTTTGAAAGACGATTGGTACAGCGAAATGTATTACGGGAGCAAGGGCGGCAAATACTTAGATGAAGACTGGAGTAAACATAGTTTTACCATTATCGGCAAAGAGGCGCCTACCGTAAATTTTGAGCTTTACTCACTTTATGACAGTACCTGGATCTCGGATCTGAAAATTGAAGCTATGTAAAAGTTATGTCCAAAACTTGGTACTGAAACACGACCGATGTAAGCTAAAAAAGTCTGCTTCTGAAAAGAAACAGACTTTTTTAGCTTACATGCATAGCGTTTTTCGGCTGGGGTTTTAGTTAGATCTTAATAAATTTGGGGAGTTTTCGTTCGGCCGGCCGGGGGGTACGATAGATGTTGATCAGGCCTCTGGCGTGGTTGGTCACAACCTGAAAGTAGAAAGAAACAATTTAAAGATTAAGAAGACATTGCACTATGAAAAACCAGAAACTGCGTCTGGGGCTTAGCTTATTCTTTCTGGGTATGCTGGGGGTATTATCGCTGCTTACCATGGAAGTAACCTATCCGGAAGAAGTGAAAGCGATCCTGGATAAACGGTTTTCGCCGGTCCAGCTTAAGTTGCTTACGCTGCTAAACCCGGCCATCTATTTGCTGATAGCGGTAGTGGTGGGGGTAAACCTCCATAAAAAAGTAGATTTGCAGGTGCCGGTTCTGGAAGGTTTGTTCACCCGCCGGGAAATTAAATCCATAGGCTCCATTCTGCAATATGGCCTGGCGGGAGGGGTTTTGGCCGGCATCGCCATCACGATCGTCGGGCTGGTTTATGAACCCTGGTTGCCGCGGGAGTTTATAGCGGCCGGAGAAAAAATGGAACCCGGCCTGGCAATGCGGTTCTTGTACGGCGGCATTACCGAAGAGATCCTGATGCGCTTCGGCCTGATGACCCTAATGGTTTGGCTACTCTGGAAGCTAACTAAAAAACTGACGCCTTCGGTTTACTGGACCGGCATAACGATAGCGGCGCTGCTTTTTGGCCTGGGCCATTTTCCGGTCGTGTACCAGGTCGTAGCTTCGCCCGATGCTATTTTGTTGAGCTATATTTTGATAGGGAATACGGCCGGCGGTTTGGTTTTTGGGTGGCTTTACTGGAAGAAAGGCCTGGAAAGCGCCATGGTAGCCCATATCTTTGCACACGTGGTTATGGTGCTGGCCGGTTTGCTGGAAAAGCAGTTTTTAAGCTGAAAAGGATAGCGTTTTGCAGCTTTTATTTAAGTTGAATATTGTTACATTTGGACCGAAACATCCGTTTAGCCGGCTGTTGGTGGCGGGATAAGCCGAATATTCGGTATATACAGTAGTTATGCTTAATTGCGAATGATGAAAGAAATTCCAGAAATAAAATTAGTAACAGTTCCAGAAACCGAAGAAGCAAAAAAAGCTGTAGGATATAAATGGAATGATGAAGCTGGGACACGGCACAAGCTTGGAGGAATACCCGATAGATTATGCTTAGAAGAATACCCAAATTGTAAAGATTGTGGTCAAAGAATGACTTTCTATGCCCAAATCGATTCAATTGGTGACGATTATGATTTAGCAGATACTTGCGCTATTCATGTTTTCGTTTGTTTTGACTGTTTTACAACAGAAAGTCAATTGAACCAAATCTGATGAAAACAATTACTATCAAGCATGTTCAAATTTTTGAAAAGTATCTTGGAGACGATGATGGGTTTGCCCGTAGCGGAACAGGAAAAGAAAAGGAATATTTTCAAAAAGGAGAATGGGCATTAATCGGAAACATCATACAAGATTTAGAGCTGATAGAAAATGGTCTTGCATCTAAAAAATATGAAGAAGAGATAAATAGAAACCTGCAGGAAGAACTTGAATCAGATGCTATTGAAGCACTAAAAAGAAAAACAAAAAAGCATAACCAAAGCTAAAAACCATTAAAACGTTTTTTAGCCCAGCCGTTAAACCCCATAAAAAAGTCTGCCTCGTTCCCGAAGCAGACTTTTTTAGCTTAAAAGCATAGCGTTTTCCTTTACAGAATCAGCATGGTATCGCCGTAGCTGAAGAAGTTGTACTTTTCTTTAATGGCTTCTTTGTACGCTTTCATTACCAGGTCGTATCCGCCAAAAGCCGCTGTCATCATCAGTAAGGTAGATTCCGGCATATGGAAGTTGGTAAGCAGGCTGTTGGCAATCTTGAAATCGTAAGGCGGGAAAATGAATTTATCGGTCCAGCCTTCGTTTGGTTTCAAACGGTTGTTAGCCGATACCGACGATTCCATGGCGCGCATAGAAGTGGTGCCGATGGCGCAAACGCGTTTCTTATTATCGAGCGCGTTGTTTACCATGTTAGCGGTTTCTTCCTTAATAAAGAACTGCTCCGAGTCCATTTTGTGCTTGGTCAGGTCTTCTACATCTACCGGGCGGAAAGTACCTAAACCAACGTGCAGGGTAATAGGCGTTACGTCTACCCCTTTAATTTCAAGGCGTTTCAGTACTTCTTTGGTAAAGTGCAGGCCGGCGGTTGGGGCGGCTACCGCCCCGGTATGCTGGGCATAAACAGTCTGGTAACGTTCTTTGTCTTCCGGTTCGGCTTCGCGCTTAATGTATTTTGGCAGCGGGGTTTCGCCCAGGTCGTGAATGGTCTTGTAAAACTCCTCGTCGGTGCCATCGAATAAGAATTTAATGGTACGGCCGCGCGAAGTGGTGTTGTCAATTACTTCGGCTACCAGGTCAGAATCGCCGAAATAAAGTTTGTTGCCTACGCGGATCTTCCGGGCCGGATCTACCAGCACATCCCACAGGTGAATGTCTTTGTTCAGTTCGCGGAGCAGGAAAACTTCAATTTTAGCGCCGGTCTTTTCTTTGTTGCCGTACATACGGGCCGGAAAAACCTTGGTATCGTTCACCACCATTACGTCGCCATCGTCGAAGTAATTCAGAATGTCGCGGAAGATCTTGTGCTCTATTTCGCCGGTTGCGCGGTTCAGTACCATCATGCGGGCTTCGTCGCGTTGTTTTGCCGGGTGCGTGGCCATCAGTTCTTCCGGGAGGTCGAATTTAAACTCTGAAAGTTTCATTTAATATTACGGTATTAAAAGGTTAATTAGAGATTACGAAACAGAAATCAGGAATTTGAAAAAGGCCTGCAAAAATACAGCTTAGAAAATACGCTTACTGCCCATATAAAAGACAATAGAGCCGCATTAATTTCTAATTCATATTTTCTAATTTTTATTTTCGCAATCAGCCTGCAAAAGTAAGCATTTTTGCCCGGATTATGCTTACTTTTAGGCGATTTAGTTGCAAAGCCTTTTAATACCCATGATCTACCTGCGTTTAGTTCTGGAAAGTTTCCGGTTTGCCGTAGAAGCGCTGCGCGCGAACGTTTTGCGTACTTTATTGTCTTTGCTGGGTGTTACCATTGGTATCTTTTCCATTATCTCGGTTTTCACCATTGTAGATTCGCTGGAACGCAACGTGCGCACCAGTATGAGCTTTATTGGCGAAGATGTGATCTACGTAGAAAAATGGCCCTGGATCTTCGAAGGCAATTACCCGTGGTGGCGTTATTTTAAGCGGCCTGCACCAAATCTGCGTGAATTCCGGGCGCTGGAAAAGCGGCTTACGCACCAGCAGGGCGTGTCTATCTTCTGGAATAAAGGAGGTGCAACCCTTAAAAACCGGTCTAATAGCATTTCTGATATAAATATACAGGGCGTTTCGTTCGGTTTTAATAAGGTAAGCGATGTGCCGGTAGAAACCGGGCGGTATTTTACGCCGCAGGAAATTGAAGGCGGCCGCAACGTAGCTTTAATTGGTGCTGATATAGCCAGTGATCTTTTCCCTGGCCAAAACCCCGTTGGCCGTGATCTGAAGCTGAAAGGTCTGCGGTTCCGGGTGGTGGGTATTATGGAGCGGCAGGGTGAGAATATGTTCGGGGCCAGCAACGATAAAAATGCCCTGATCCCTTACACTGCTTTTATGCGCATCTATCCTGCCGGGCCTAATGGTTTGGAGCCCAGTATTGCAGTAAAAGGACTGGAAACAGATATTGGCCTGCTGGATCTGGAATACGAAATACGGGGCGTAATGCGCAGCCTGCGGAGCTTAAAACCCCGCGATGAAGATAATTTTGCTTTGAACCGGCCCGAATTACTGGCTGATATGGTGACCGGCCTGTTTGATGTGGTTGGGCTTGCGGGTTGGGTGATTGGCGGATTTTCTATTCTGGTAGGGGGCTTTGGCATTGCCAATATCATGTTCGTTTCGGTAAAAGAACGTACCAATATTATAGGTATTCAAAAATCGCTGGGCGCTAAAAATTTCTTTATCCTTTTTCAGTTTCTCTTCGAAGCCATTTTCTTGAGTCTGATCGGCGGGGGCGTGGGTATTCTGCTGGTGTTCCTGATCACGCTGGTGCCGCAGGATGCGCTGGAAATTGTGCTCAGCCTGAACAACATTGTGCTGGGTTTAAGCGTGTCGGTGGTTATTGGTTTGCTTTCGGGTATAATTCCGGCGGTGCTGGCTTCCAACCTTGATCCGGTAATTGCCATTCGTTCCAAATAGTACTCCCATACTTTTTCAGCCCGAAACCATAGCGTTTTTTGCTGTTGAACACCAAATTGATTTCTGAAAGCGCGCAGGCTTTGCGTGTTTATTTCCTTTAGGTTAATTCCATTTTTTATTCCCCGGTAGTGCAGGTTTAGATGCTGCGCTACCGGGGAATTTTGATCTATGAGGCACCTCTGGTAATTCGTGTTTAAAGGAGTAAGACGGTCACGATTCTTGAAGGTTGTAGCCATTACTTTTTAGGATCGTCACTTTTACAGGTTGAAACCATAGCGTCTTCCCTGCCTGCTGTCCTGTTTTCTTTTATACACTTTTACAGCCTGAAAGCATACCGTTTTCTTCCTGCCTGCTCTTTCCGGGTTTCCTTTCCTGAACCGTTAGGGTAGCCTGCTGCTTGGCTTTTTCATCTTTACCAGGCTTGATTACCGCTAGGTTAATAAATTGTGATTTTAGATGATTGCAGTAGGGCGTAGTTTTACCTATTTCGGGAAGTTTAAATATAGAATTTTGTGGATATAGTCTTGACAATATGGTTGATAAGTGCAATTAAACGTGCAAAAGCCGGTTGATTTAAGAATATAACGAAAACCTACATCTTTATGTAATGCGCTTTTGTTGCTTTTCACTTTTAAACTGCGGAAATTAGTATCGGATTTAAGGAAAAGGCCCTTTTTAATTCATTCTGCCTCTTAGATCCGGGAAGTTAAATAGTAGCGAACTTATTACTTAATAAAGTATTTGTGGCTTTAAAAGCGACATGAAAGACTATGCGTCGTGTAAAACAATTACAGTTCAGACGTTTGATGTGCTCCACGGTTCCCTGTTTTATAATTGTGATTATTTTAAAGCAGGTGTATGAATGTTAATATGAAAATAACAGGAAATTAACCCAGGTTTAGCAAATCTTTTTTATTATGCCCGATGAAACGCCTTTAATTACTCATCTGCTTACTGCCAGTAAGCCCACAGTTCTGATTCTTCTGCCGCAGCCCTGTTTTAAAACCTGCGCACTGTGAAAAAAAAGTAGCATACGCTTAAAAAAAACACCAAATCTATAAATAAAGCATCTTAACCCTTAACCTTAAATATATGAGAAATTTTATACCCAACTTTAGTCAGTTCAGATTGCTGGCTTTGGTAATTAGCTTAATCTGCAGTACCGTGGTTGCTGCCTGGGCCCAAGCTTCTATAAGCGGTTTTTCGCCTAATAGCGGCCCGGTTGGAACAGTGGTAACGATTAATGGAAGCAACTTTGTAAATGTTACCGCGGTTAGGTTCAACTCTACTCCGGCTACATCTTTTAACGTGGTTTCTCCAACGCAAATTACTGCCACTGTAGCAACCGGTACAACCATTGGCAAGATCTTCGTAGTCTCGAATGGCGCAACGGTAAGCAGCACCAGCGATTTTACGCCTTATGTAACCTGGACCGGAAGCGTGAGCAGCGATTGGGACAACGGTGGTAACTGGGCCGATGGCGCTACGCCGGGAGCTACTACCAACGTGGTAATTAACCCAGGAACTCCGCATGCACCTCAAATTAACGATGCGGCCATCTGTAATAACTTAACAGTAAGCACCGGTGCTTCTCTTTCTTTGGTAACTGGCGCCGACTTTACAGTAAAAGGCGTATTTTCTAACTTAGGTTCTTACAGCCAAAGCGCAGGTAAAATTACCTTTGCTGCCGATGGCGGTACCCAGCAGATCCCGGCCCTTACGTATTACGATCTGGCAATCAATGGTTCAGGTCTTAAGCAGATTCAGGGCAACATTACGGTGGCTGGCAATCTGACTTTAGCTGGTAATAATAACCTCACAACTGCCCAGCCTTCCAATATCTTAACTTTGAACGGCTCCATTTCAGGCGAGACTGCTACCCGCAACTTTATTGGCAGATTAGAGAAAACCCGCCTGGTAGATCAGAATACTTCTTTTGATGTGTTTGGTAATATCGGGGTTCATTTTGATAATGCCGGCAACGGAAACTGGGGCAACGTAGTAGTAACCCGCGTTACCGGTGCGGCCATTACCAACCCGAATAACCCTACCTACCACAGCATTAACCGCTACTGGGATATTGTACCGCAAAACCCGAACACCAACACCCTTGTTTCGCTTACCTTAACCTGGTTAACATCCGAAAATAACGGCTTGGATTTCGTGAACAACAAGGCGCAGGCCTGGCGCAGCGAAGACAACGGCGGCTCCTGGACCCCGGTAGATGTTCCGCAGACCATTACTCCTACTACAGGCAACGGCGAACGCTCTATTACAGTAGCTACCAATACCTTCTCTAAATGGGGCGTTTCCGACCAGAATAATCCGCTGCCGGTAAGCTGGTTGTATGTAAATGCAAAAGCTACTGCCAATGGCAACGTACTTAACTGGGCAACTGCTTCAGAAAAAAACAGCGATAACTTTGTAGTAGAACGTTCGGTTAATGGTAAAAACTTCGAGGCGATTGGCAGTGTAAAGGCCGCCGGCAACAGCAGCCAGATCCTGACTTACAGCTTTACCGATGCTACGCCAGCCGCTGAAAGAACCTACTACCGCTTAAAGCAAACCGATGCCGATGGCGCTTTCGCTTATTCTACCATTGTAGTAGTGGAGCGGTCTGGCAAAGGCCGCACTGTTGAAGCAGCCGTTTATCCGAACCCGTTTGCCGGCAACCTGAACCTAAAATTACAGCCTGCCGATGGCGTAAAAGAAGTAAAACTGATCTCGCTGGATGGCAAAGAAGTTTACCGCAAAGCAATTGTTGCTGAAACCAATGTAACGCTGAACGATCTGCCAGTGCTGAAACCAGGCATGTATCTGCTGCAACTGCATGGCGCTAACGGCATTACTACTTTAAAAGTAGCCCGCCAGTAATAAACGCTATGGTTTTTAACCTGAAAAGTCCGGGCCGGTAAGGTCCGGACTTTTTTACGTTTACTGGGTTTTATTTCAGTTATTTTGTAAGTTGGGTTTCCGGGTGCGGAATTATGTTTGGCGGAATAAAACAAACCGTGTATCTTGCAGGGTTTTGTGCTCGCGAAAATATAGTTTCCCGGGTATTTTGTAAACCATTAACTTTTTTGCGCAAAAGGCTACCGTTTCTGCAACCCTTACTGCACTTTAGCCGAATAGCGCATTCTGTATCGATTTTTATTATGACTAAACTTAGAAAGACCAGCAAAACCAAGCTGCAGGAAGAAGCTACCAACGTAGGCAGCGGCAAAACCATTATTCAACCAAACGTAAACGATAATAAAGCTACTTCTGTAACCGATCTGACCGGCTCAAAGCCAGTTGCCACCGAAGAGGATATCCGCATCCGGCAGGCATTTGTAGATAAAGACTGGAACGAGATCAAGATCGCCGACTCCTGGCAGATCTTTAAGGTAATGGCCGAGTTTGTAGAAGGTTTCGAGAAGCTTTCCAAAATCGGTCCCTGCGTTTCTATTTTCGGCTCGGCACGTACCAAAGCCGATAACCCGTATTACCAGATGGCCGAAGAAATTGCCTCTAAACTGGTGCGCCACGGCTACGGCGTAATTACGGGCGGCGGTCCGGGTATTATGGAAGCCGGTAATAAAGGCGCGCGCGCAGAAGGTGGTAAATCGGTAGGACTGAACATTGAGTTGCCGTTCGAACAATTCAATAATATCTACATCGATTCTGACAAGCTCATCAATTTCGATTATTTCTTTGTGCGCAAAGTAATGTTTGTGAAATACGCGCAGGGTTTTGTGGTAATGCCGGGTGGTTTCGGAACCTTAGATGAATTATTCGAAGCCATTACCCTGATCCAGACCAAGAAGATCGGCCGTTTCCCGATCATTTTAGTGGGTCGCCGCTACTGGCAGGGCCTTTTCGACTGGATCCATGATATTATGCTTACCGAAGAAAGCAATATCAGCCCGGAAGACCTGAACCTGGTAAGCATTGTAGATACGCCAACCGAAGCCGTAAAAGTGATCGACGATTTCTACAGCAAGTACCTGTTGTCGCCAAACTTCTAATTGAGGTATCTGGTATCAGGTATCAGGATTTCTCCGGAAACGGTATAGAAAAAGCCTCCAAAAGTGTTTGGAGGCTTTTTGTTTTGTGCTGCAAGTTGGAGTTGCATTGGAAAAACGGTAGGGAAAAGGCCTTTAAAACTCTTGATGCAGCCTGAAAGAAAGAATTTAGCTTTTACCGGCCGGCAAAGCGCCGTTGTTCTGCAGCGTTTCAAGGATCAGTTCAAAAGCAGTAGGATCTAAAGGTTTGGGAACAAAATTAAGTACCAGCGGATATTGCGAAGAACGCGCAATTTCGCGGCCATCTACAGCCGAACTCAGAATTACCACGTGGCATTTGCCTTTCAGGCTTGCTTCGTAGGCCGAAAGCTTGTCTAAAAAATCCCAGCCCGACATAATGGGCATGTTCAGATCCAGGAAGATCAGGTAGTGGCCATCGGAGCTTTCCTGTAAGGTTTGCAGGATCTCGGCAAAGGCTTTTATCGGGTCGAGGTAGCTTTTTACACAGTTCAGGTAGCCGTGGCGCTCCAGAATCGATTCGGTCAGAAACACGCTTATCTCATCGTCGTCCACTATAAAAATTCTTTTAAGCATGCCCTATAAACTAAAAGTAAGAAAGAATGTAGTGCCTTTGCCAGGCTCGCTTTGTACGGAAATACGGCCTCCCATGGCTTCGGCCTGCGTTTTTACCAGGTATAAGCCAATGCCCCGGCCCTCGGTGCCCGGGTGAAAGCGTTTGTAAAGTTGAAAAAGCTGGTTATTTACCTGTTCCAGATCCATACCCATACCATTATCGGTAAACAAAATAGTTATTTTTTGGGATTCTGTTTGTCCGCTGATCGTTATTTTTAAATCGGTTTCCTGATTACGGTACTTAATGGCGTTGGTTATCAGGTTATTAAATATGCTGTAGAAATAAGCAATGCTGCCGGTTAACGTAAGGTCCGGCGGCAGCTGATTCTCCAGGGTGGCATGCACGGCCTCGAGTTGCTCCTGCAGGCCGGCGGTTACTGCCTGCACAATGCTGTGAATATTTACTGGTTCCTGCAGGGCATTGGCGGCGTTTTTAAGCGGCGAAAGTATTTTGTTCAGGTCCGAAATAACCATATCCAGGTGATTGGCCGCGGCCGCAATTTTGGTTAAAGCCTTTTCGAATTTGTCGGAATCGCGGTTTTTTTCGGAGTTTATCAAGTAGCTAAGGCCCAGAATATTGGCTACGGGCGCGCGCAGGTTATGCGAAACAATGTAGGTGAACTGCTGCAGATCTTCGTTGCGGCGCAGCAGGTTTTCGGTGAGCTGCAGCATCTCGGTTTCTTTCTGTTTCAGTTCGGTAATATCGTTTTCTATGGCCACATATTTTACCAGCTGGCCGGCTTCGTTAAAAACCGGCGTTACGTCTATATGGAACCAGATTATTTCGCCGTTCTTTTTATAATTCAGCACTTCCTGCGAAAAAGGCTGCTGCGAAGCATATAACTGGTAAATGCGCGCGGATGTTTCGGGGTTGGTTCCGGGGCCCTGAAGTAGTTTGCTGGGCACCTGGCCAATGGCTTCCTGGCGCGAGTAACCGGTAAGCCGGCTGAAACCATCGTTTACCCATTCCACTTTTCCTTCGGCATTCATAATTACTACGCCGTTGGTGGTGCGGCTGGCTACCAGCGAGAGGTCTAATAGTTCCTGCTCTTTCTTTTTCTGCAAGGTTACATCGTCGAAATAAACGGTTAGGCCGCCTGAAAACGGGTATATTGCAAAACGGATATGTTGTTGCCTTTCGGGAAAGTATTCGTTAAAATGGACGGTTTTACCGGTTTGGGCCGCTTGTTGGCAGACCTCAAAAAAGGGGCTGTTATGCAGTTCCGGTGCTACCTGCCAGAGTTCCTGCTCTTTAAAAAACTTTATCTGCAGCCCGAAAAAAAGAATAAAGAACGGGTTGGCGTATTTGATCCGCCATTGCTTATCGATCACAAAAAAACCTTCGGTAATGCTGCTGAACACACTGCTGAGCAATTCAGCCTGTTCTTTTATGGTTATCTGGGCCTGCATTATTTGGGTAATATCTTTTGCAATGCCGTGTATGCCCGTTACTTTGCCGTTTAAAATTACCGGTATGGCGGTAATGCTGAGATAAACCGTTCTTCCCTCAAAATTCAGGGCTTCCAGTTCCATGGTGCCGGAGTAGCCGAGTAAGGCTTGGGAAAATAATTGTTTTGCAGCTTTTATGCTTTGGGACGTTAAAAAATCCGCGTACGGCCGGCCGACCAGTTGCGGAATGGGTAAGCCTAAGACCGGTTCCATGCCCTGATTTGCCGCTTCAATAATGCCTTCCGGGTTTAAATGAAAAAATGCATCCGGATGGTTAAGGAACAGCGAACTGTAATAAGCTTCCCGCATTTCCAGCTGCTGCTCGGCTTCTACTTTATCCGTAATATCGCGGGCGTTGCTTACAATGCCTTTCACGTTCGGGTCGGCGGTCATATCTTTAACCACACAATCTACCCAGCGCCAGCTGCCGTTTTTATGCCGGAACCGGAAAGGCGGAAGATGGATGGTGGGCCGGGATCGTATCTGCTCTATTGCGTTCAGGGCAATTGGCACGTCATCGGGATGCATAAAGGAAAGGGTGCTTTTACCAATGAATTCTTCCGGTGTAATGCCCAGAATGGTGGTGGAAGAATTGCTTACATATTTGTAAACACCAGTCGGCGAAAGAATAGAAATCAGATCGGAACTGTTAAAAACCAGCGAAGCATAAAAGTCGGGATGCGCAATGATCGGGCTGTTCATAGAAGCTGGCGTTAGGGTTATTGGAAAAAAATGGCTGCAGAGTTAAACTGCTTTTGGGGTGCCGGAGTTTTGAACCGGGCGCCGGAAAACCTTAAAAAAATGCTGCCGACTAACCTACTGGGTTTGGCAAAACGGTAGGGTTTTAAAGTTGAAAAGTAAATCCGAAGAAAAAATCCCTGAGCAGTTTTAGTTTCGGAAACCATACCGTTTTTCAGGATGCCAGCAGCCCCAGTTCCTTTTGCAGTTTTTTGGTGAGCTTGCTTTTAACCAGTTCGTAAGACTGCTCCAAATATTGGGTCCATTCGGTTTCGGAAATCTGGCTGGCATCTTCTACCAAAACCCAGTGGTTGCGGGCCATATAAGGCGCGGGAACAATGCCGGGCCGGGTACTTAATTCGCCGAACTGCTCGGGCGTAACTTTAAACGAAACCGTAAATGGCCCTTCAATTCCGGTTACGGCAAACATTTTAGCCCCCACAGAAAAGCAGAGATCATGGCCCCATTTTATATCTTCGGTAACGGCGGGCAGGCTTAAACAAAAAGAGCGTAATTTTTCGATATTCATTTTCGGTTGCTTTTACATAAACGGCTTTCAATTTACAGATTTTAAGAACATGATATGCTGGTATGCTTGAAAATGCTGCCATTTTTCCCGGAAAAATCCGTACATTCGTTGGTTTATTTTTGCAGTGTGTTGGTTTTATATATGAAGCGAATTTTACTTTTTACCCTGTTTTCCATAGTGTTTTCTTTAGCAGGTTTCGCGCAAACCGCCGAAGAGCTTTTCCGACGCGGCAACCAGAAATTTCAGCAACGCGATTTTGCCGGCGCTTTAAAAGACTATACTACCAGCATTTCGCTTAAACCAGACCAGGCGCAAACCTTTTACAACCGCGCCCACGCCCACGAAGGCCTGAAAAATTATGCGGCCGCCATGGAAGATTACGGCCAGGCCATTATGCTGAACCCGAAATACGCCGAAGCCTACCTGGAGCGCGGCCTGCTTTATTTCAACCGCCAGCATTACAAAGCCGCCATTGCGGATTACGAAATTGCCCTTGCCCTGAAACCGAATTACGCTAAGGCGTACAACAACCGCGGCCTGGCCCGGTACCATTTAAAAGAGTACCGCGCCGCCTTAGCCGATTACAACAAAGCGCTGGAATTGCAACCGAATTTCGCCGATGCTTTGTATAACCGCGGCGCTGCGAAATACAATTTACAAGACCGCACCGGTGCGTGTACTGACTGGGAAAGTGCCCGGAAACTTGGCAATGCCGAAGCCGGAAAAATGAAGGCGCAATACTGCCGGAAGCAGTAATTTTACCTTCAAAGACCTACTTTTATGAGCTATCTTTTCCTGATACTAACGGTCATTTTTTCCATTATTTGTCAGGGGCAAACCCTTAAAGTAGATTGTGCTAATGCTTCGACACAGGCCGAGATGCATATGTGTGCCGCCAAAGCATTTCAGAAAGCGGATCAGGAATTGAATTTGGTTTATAAAGAAGTAATTTCCCGCCTGGAAAAGTCTGCTAAAACTTCGTTCGTTACAGCGCAAAAAAGCTGGCTTCTTGTACGCGATAACCATTGCGCAGTTTATGGTCACCTGTATGAGGGTGGTTCTATGGTGCCCCTGGTAATTAATACATGTAAAACCGAGCTAACCCAAAACCGGGTAAGTGAACTGAAAACGCTTTTACGAACTCTAAAAAGCCAGTAATTAATGCTGCAGTTTCCTTTTCATCATCAATATCTTGAATTTGAGATAGGCATACACCCAGCCAAAAATGAGGATCGCGGCGGCTAAAAGCAAGCTCAGCATGCCCTGGAAAAAGTAAACCAACCCGCCCACAATACAACCCGAAAAGAAGAACGCAATGATCGTAAGCCGCAGTTTGATGGAAGACGTGAGCGCTTTTTGCTGTTCGGCGTTGCGGTTAAAAAGCAGCTTCGAAAGTTCTATTCCCAGATCAGTAAACAAACCGGTTAAGTGCGTGGTGCGGACTACCGCATTGCTTAGACTGGTAACCAGCGCATTCTGCAATCCCATGGCGTAAAGCAAACTGCAGGCAATTAAATGCGCATTTCCCTTCACCGCTTCCGGACCTAAAAACGCTATTGAAATCAGGATGAAAACTTCGATGGAAATGGGTAGTGCGGCTCCCAGTTTGAAATCGTGGCGGGAAGTGATTTCGATAAAAAAGTGCGAACTGAAAGCGCCGGACAAAAACGCTAAGATGTACAATAGAAAAACCGAGGCCTGCGCAAAATGATTTTGCGCCACTTCATCGGCGAAATAAGCGAAGTGGCCGGTAACGTTGGTGGTTAAGGTTTGCAGCGCAAAAATGCCCGTTACGTTCACAATGCCCGCCACCAGACTCAGCAGCGAAGCCAGTTGTAAATTGTGCGCCAACGTCCGTCCTTTTCCTACGTGCCTGAACATCTTAATTTCGCTAGTTTTCTGCGCTGTTTCCGGCGGTAAAGTAATGAAACAACTACCGGCAGCGCAAGTTTACCGGGCAGTTAAAATAAGCGTTCCCAACTTTAAAACGCTATGGAATCTTGTAAAAAAAGTCTGATCCCTGAAGTCTTATTTATGCCTTTTCCGCTTTTGCCAGAATATGCTTTACAATCTGTTCGGCGTGCACCCGCGAATTTTCGATAAACCAGATATGCGTGTCTAACCCGCCGCAGATTACGCCCGCCAGAAACACGTTCGGTAAATTCGTTTCCTGCGTTTCTGTATTGTAAACGGGGTGCTTTCGGCCGTCTTCCGAAAGTTGAATGCCGATCTTTTCCAAGAAACTAAAATCGGGCTGGTAACCGGTCATGGCCATTACGTAGTCGTTCTGGATCGTAACTTTTCCGGCCGGCGTTTGAATATCCACTTCCTTTTCCCGGATCCCGGTAATGTGGCTGTTGAAATAAGCCCTGATGCAGCCTTCTTTGATGCGGTTTTCGAGGTCGGGTTTGGTCCAGTATTTTATGCGTCCCAGTTCACTTTCACGGATCACCATGGTTACTTCCGCGCCTTTCCGCCAGGTTTCCAACGCCACATCCGCCGAAGAATTATTCGCACCCACCACCAGTACTTTTTGCCGGAAATAATAATGCGGATCGAAGTAATAATGCCGCACTTTAGGAAGCTCTTCGCCGGGCACGTTCAGCAGATTCGGCACATCGTAAAACCCGATGGCAATAATAACATGTTTCGCGAAATACGTTGCTTTGCTGGTTTCTACGCGATAGACTTTTTCGGCCGTTTCCCCTACCGTTTTCACTTCCTCGAACAAAGCCAGGTTCAGGTTTTGCGAATCGGCTACGCGGCGGTAATATTCCAGCGCTTCGGCGCGGCCGGGCTTGGCGGTAATAGACGTAAACGGAATGCCGCCAATTTCCAGCCGGTCGGCGGTTGAGAAAAAGGTCATGTTCAGCGGGTAGTTGTAAAGCGAATTCACCAGGCAGCCTTTATCTACGATCAGGTAAGATAAGCCCGCTTTTTTCGCTTCCAGCCCGCAAGCCAAGCCAATCGGCCCGGCCCCGATAATGAGTATGTCGAGAATTTCTTTCAATGCTTTTTAGTTTTTAGCCCGGAAAGGATAGCGTTTTCGGTGCTTTTATTTAACGGTATATTCTGGCGCAAGTGTTTAGCGTAAGCGTCACTTGCGCCAGATTCCCAATATCTGCAAAAATTTACGCCGCAATCTTTATCAAATCCTTATTTTCTTTTCTATCAAAAAAACCTATCCTTATTACCTGAAAAAGTAAAAACCTTTGTCTGAAGCAGCCAAAGGTTTTTATGGGTGAGAGCATGTTTTAGAGCGTGGTTGTTAATTCTTAAACTACAAAGCCTTCGCCGTCGTGGTCGTAATCTACTTTCGGGTAAACCTGTTGCAGTTCTTCGAGTTTTTTCTTGCCGTAAGCAAACCTCGTGATCACGATAAACAATACCGGTACCACAAAAATGGCCAGGAATGTAGCGGCGAGCATTCCGCCCACTACCGTCCAGCCGATGGTTTGGCGGGCAATAGCGCCGGCGCCACTCGAGAGAGCCAGCGGAAACACGCCCAGAATAAAGGCCAGCGAAGTCATGATGATCGGACGCAGACGAAGTTTTACCGCTTCAATGGTCGCCTCGACCAGTTCCATGCCGTGGTCAACACGTTCTTTGGCAAATTCCACGATCAGGATGGCGTTTTTCGCGGCTAAACCGATCAGCGTAATTAAACCAATTTGCGCGTACACGTTATTCGAAAGTTTTGGCAGGAATGTAAGCGCCAGAATAGCTCCGAAAGCACCCAGCGGCACCGCCAACAACACCGAGAACGGCACCGACCAGCTTTCATAAAGCGCGGCCAGCAACAAAAACACCATTAAGATCGACAAAGCGAAGATCACAATAGTTGTGTTGCCGGAGGAAAGTTCTTCGCGGCTCAGACCGGAGAATTCGTAACCGTAACCAGCCGGCAGGGTGGCGGCAGCTACTTCTTCGAGGGCTGCAATGGCCTGGCCGGAACTGTAGCCCGGTGCGGCGTTGCCGTTAATTTCAGTGCTCCGGAATAAGTTGTAATGCGAAATTACCGGCGCGCTTTCAATTACTTTGTGCGTTACCAGCGCGCTGAGCGGTACTTGTTCGCCTTGGCGGTTATTCACGTAGAATTGCTTCAGGTCCGAAATATCGTTGCGGTACATGGTGTCGGCTTGCGCTACTACCCGGAAATTCCGGCCGTAAATGGTGAAGTCGTTGATGTACTGCGAGCCCATATAGGCGCTCATGGTAGAGAAAACGTCCGATAGATTCACGCCGAGTTTCTTTACTTTTTCGCGGTCTACTTCTACCTGGTAACCCGGCGTACTGGCAGTAAAGAAGCTGAAAGCGCCCGAAATTTCCGGTCGTTTGCGCACTTCGCCCAGGAAGTTCTGTACCGTGCGTTCGAAGCCTTTAATATCGTCGGTGCTTTCGCGCTGCTGCAGCATGAAACTGAAACCGCCCGTTTGGCCCAGACCCGGAATAGCCGGCGGCGGCACAATTACCACGTTTGCATCTTTTATGGTAGAGAATTTCTGGCGGAGCGTACCAATTATGGCTTCCAATTGCTGGTCTTTGTCTTTGCGTTCGCCCCACGGCTTC
Organism: Adhaeribacter terrigena; assembly: GCF_016623615.1. Lineage (GTDB taxonomy): Bacteria > Bacteroidota > Bacteroidia > Cytophagales > Hymenobacteraceae > Adhaeribacter_A > Adhaeribacter_A terrigena. The sequence goes on from NZ_JAEHFX010000004.1 coordinate 46,815, forward strand.
AGCGAAACGAAGAAGGTACCGCTGTTCGATTTAATGGAGAAGTTGATCACGTTCAGACCCGCAATGGCCGAGTAATTTCCTACGCCTTTGGTTTCGCTCAGCATGCCCGACATTTCTTCCAGGATCTCGCGGGTACGGCTGCTTGAAGCGGCTTGCGGCAATTCAAAGGAAATAAACAAGCGGCCTTCGTCTTCCGTTGGGATGAACGCGGTTGGTTTGCTGGCAAATAACCCGAACGTTCCTGCGTAAATACAGGCCAGCAAAATGAGTACCAACGGCGCTTTTTTAATGCTTTGCCGCACGCCCACCGAATAATTCTGGGTAACGCGCGCAAACCAGCCGTTGAATTTAAAGAACCATTTGTTCAGGCCTTTGGAACTGGCATCGAGCTTCATGGGCTTGAGCATCAGGGCACAAAGGGCCGGCGTTAAAGTCAAAGCTATAAAAGCCGAAAGCAGTACCGAAATGGCAATGGTAATGGCAAACTGCTGGTACAAACGCCCCACAATTCCCGGAATGAAACCTACCGGAATGAACACTGCGGCCAGAATCAGGGCAATGGCAATAACCGGCGCGGTAATGTCTTTCATGGCTTTGCGCGTAGCTTCTTTGGCCGAAAGCCCTTCGTGGTCGATGTAATGCTGCACGGCTTCCACCACCACGATCGCATCATCCACTACAATACCAATGGCGAGCACGAAACCAAATAACGTCAGCGTGTTGATGGTGAATTCCAGCGGGATAAAGAAGATGAACGTACCGATAATGGAAACCGGAATGGCCAGAATGGGAATAAGGGTGGCGCGCCAGTTCTGCAGGAAAAGGTACACCACAATAATCACCAAAAGCAGTGCTTCCACGAAAGTTTTAATTACTTCCTTAATGGAAACCTCCACCACCGAAACCGACTCGAAGGAAACCTTGTAATCCATATCGGAAGGGAAGGTTTTCTTGATCTGTTCCAGCGCCGCATAAACGCCTTCAGCCGTTTCCAAAGCGTTGCTGCCCGGGGCCTGGTAAATGAGCAGGAAAGTAGCCGGTTTACCGTTCACGAACGACTGGCGGGTGTAGCTGAACTTGCCTAATTCCAGGCGGGCAATGTCTTTTAAATAAACAATGGAGCCGTCTTCGGGCTGCGTGCGCACAATAATATTTTCAAATTCTTCCTGACTCGTAAGCTTTCCGTTTACGGTTATCGGGTATTCGAAGGCCTGGGAATTGTACTGCGGCGCGCCGCCCACCGAACCGGCTGCCACCTGCACGTTCTGCTCGCGCAAGGCAACAGAAACGTCGGCCGGCGTAATGCCCAGCTGCGACATTTTATCCGGTTTCATCCAGATCCGCATACTGAATTCCTCGCCCACGGTATTGATATCACCCACGCCCGGTACCCTTAATAAAGCGTCGCGGATGTAAATGTTGGTGTAGTTATCCAGGAATTTAATGTCGTGGGTGCCTTCCGGCGAAAAGAACGTTACTACCATCATGATCGACGGGTTTCGTTTCCGCACGGTTAAACCCAAACGGCGCACTTCTTCCGGCAATCGTGGTTCGGCAATGCTTACGCGGTTCTGCACGTCTAAAGTAGCAATGTCGATATCGGTTCCAACTTCAAAGTTCACGTTCATGGACATCTGCCCGGTGCTCGTGGAGTTGGAGGAAAGGTAGGTCATGCCGGGCGTACCGTTCACCTGCGTTTCCACGGGCGTAGTTACGGTTTGCTCCACGGTCTGCGCATCGGCACCGGTATAATTCCCGTTGATCGAAACTACCGGCGGCGTAATGTCGGGGTATTGGCTGACCGGCAAATTCAGGATGGCCAGCACGCCGCAGATCACCAGCACCAGCGAGATTACAATGGAAGTAACCGGCCGTCTTATAAATACATCTGATATCATTTGTTTCTTCGCTTCTTAGTGTTTGTCATTCCGAACGAAGTTGAGGAATCTTATAAGGCCAATTTCTGATGCTGGCTTGATAAGTTCCCTCGGCTAGCGCTCGGGATGACGCATTGCTTTATTATTTCATTTATTCAGTTAGGCACTTTTTTGGCCTGAAACCATAGCGTTTTTGTGGTGCCTTTTCACTCCATAAGATGTCATTTCGAACGGAGTGAGAAATCTCCTGAGGAAGGTAGATCAGCCAGAATAAAAACTACTACCAACTTGATGAGATCTCTCCTGACGTCGAGATGACGCGATAATGTGAAATGGAGCGCCTATTTCAGTAGTGCAGGGTTTAAACCCTGCGCTACTGAAAATCTACTTCCCTTGAGGCGGGCCTTGTGGCTGCGGTTGCTCTAAAGTGATTTTGGAATTCGGCCGAAGTTTCTGCGTGCCTTCCACTACTATTTTATCGCCGGCTTTCAAGCCTTCTCTTACTACAATACTACCCTGCAACTTAGAGCCTAAACTGATCTTTTGCTGCAATACCGAATCGCCCTGAATTTTGTAGGCGTAGAATTCGCCCATTTGTTGGGTAACGGCTTTTTCGGGAATAACCAGTTGCTCGCCAATGTCGGCGTTGCGCACACGTAAAACCACGCTCATGCCGGCAATCAACGCCCTTTCCGGGTTCGGGAAACTTACCCGCACAGTAATGGTTCCGGTCTGGCGGTTCACGGCGCGGTCTATGGCCTGAATCTTTCCGGGAAATTTATAAACCGAATTATCGGAGAACTGAATGGTGAAAGTAGAATCTGTAGCGGCCTGCTGGTTTTGCAAACGGGTAAAGCGCGGAATCTCCTTTTCGTTGATCACAATGTCTACCGAGATCGGGTCTTCGGCGGAAATGGTGTTCAAAAGCGTAGTTCCCGGCGAAACCTGCGCCCCGACTTTTACCTGCGAAATCCCTATCGTTCCGTTCATAGGTGCGGTAATTAAGGAATAACTTAGCTCGTTGGCTGCGCTGGAAACCCCGGCCTGGGCTGAGGCTACCTGCGCTTTTGCGGACTGGAGATCGGCTAACGCATAATCAACCCGTTGCTTTGCAATAGCGTCTTGTTTGGCCAGGTTTTCGTAGCGTTCCGCATCTTTCCGTATCTTTTCTAAATTCGCCTGGGCGCTTCTTAAACTGGCCTGCGCCTGGTTGTAATTGGCCTGGTAACGGGTGCGGTCTATTTCGTAAAGCTTCTGGCCTTTGGTTACTTTCTGGCCGTCCTGCACAAATATCTGGGTAATGTAACCGGAAACCTGCGCGCGCAATTCTACTTCCTGCAGCGGCACCACGGTTCCGGGATAGGTATCGGTGCCGACCACTTTTTCCTGGGTTACGGTGTAGGCGTTTACCGGAACGGGCGCATTCATGGGGTTCTGGCCTTGCTGGGCGTCTTTTTTGCCGCAACCGGCCAGCAACGCGGTGGTTAAAATGGCGGCCGCTAAAGCGTTGTAATTTGTCTTCATTTGTCAGGTTATTTCTGTTCGTAGGCAGCTACGTTTATGGTTCCGGTAACGCGTTCCACTTCCAGTTTGCTGGTAAGCACCCGGTACAGCGCGTTGTAATAATTCAGCTGGGTGGCCCGGATCTCGGCTTCGGCCAGGATCAGGTCGAGGTAAGGTTTTATGCCTTCGTCGTATTGCAGCTTAATGATGCGGTACACTTCTTCGGCGGTGGCCACATTGCGTTCCACGGTTTTTAGTTCGTAGAGGTCGCTGCGGTAGGTAGCCATGGCCGCTTCGTATTCGGTGTTTATCCGGTTTTTAATGTTTACAATGTCCAGGTCGAGGCGTTTGTCTATTAGCCGGGCCCGTTTTAGCTCCTGCAGCCGGCGGGTGCCCGTAAACAGCGGCACCGACATGCTTAAACCGATGGGTGAATTGGGGTAAGACTGGTTATAAAGCTGCTGAAAATCGTTGTTCTGGTAAACAATATTGTAACTGAAAAACGCAGAAAAACTCGGCACGAAACTCCATTTATAATAATCTACCGATAACTGCTGGATCTGCTTCTGGGTTTGCAATTGCCTGAACTCGATGCGGTTGTCGTAGTTTACCGGCTGCAGCGTATCTACCAGCATGTACTGCAATTTTTTGTCCCGATCGAAGGTGAGCTGGAAATCCTTATCTGCGGGGTAACCGATCAGTTCTTTCAGGAACGTGTATTTCGGTTTTATGGCTTCTAAGGTACGTTTGCGGGTGCTGCGCACATTGGTAAGCGAAATATCGGCGCGCTGGTAATCGGTTTTATCTACCAGGCCTTGTTCATATTGCGCCCGTGCGTCTTTCAATTGCTTTTCCTGCCGGATAATGTCCTGATCCAGGATTTTTAGCTGTTCTTCCGATAAAAGTACGTCGTAATAAGCCCGGCTCACCTCCACAATGGTATTGATCTTCTCGTTGTAAGTATTCTGTTCGCTTTGCCGGCGCAGGTAGCGACTACCGCGGGAAGCAAAGAAGACATCGTTATTGAAAATTACCTGGTCGACCACCAGCGAAAGGTTGGAACTGTTTACCGTACCGATCTGCCGCGGCACCAGCACGCCGGCTTCATTCGGGAAAATGGTAACCGGCATTTTGAGGTAATGTTGCACGTTACCGGCCACGCCCACCTGGGGAAGCCAGGCGGCCAGTTCGGCCTTTATTTCGCGGTCGGTTATTTGTTCGTCTATGCGCGCCTGTTGCATGACCGGCCGGTTTTGGAGCGCCAGTTCCAGGCATTGTTCCAGGGTAAGCGCGCCGGTTGCCGCCGGTTGGTTTCCCTGCGCGACCAGTTCCGGCGAGGCAAAAACACCGGAAAGCACCAGGAAAAGCATTCGTTTCAAAAATTTCATATTCAGCAATTCGGTATTAAAAAAAAGTGAGGGAAAAGGAAGGCCTGAGTTTGCCGGAAAAATGGCTATGGTAATACTCTTAAAAACCCTGATTGTTGCGGATGCCGTCCCAGACATATTGCGCTACTTGCTGGAGTTCCGTTTCGGTTATTTCCACTTTGCCGGTGAGGTGTATTTTGGCGGAAGTTACCACGCTGCTGTTTACCAGAATGCTCATGAGTTTGCCGTTCATTTGCTTCAGAAAGCCTTTTTCCATGCCTTCATTCAGAAAAGTGGCTATAATATTCTGGCAGCGGTCATTCCCTTTTTCGGGGCAGCGTTCGTAGTAAGGCGAATTCACGAACTGCTCGAAGAAATAAAGCACATCGGTGTGGCGCAGGAAATAATGGAAATGTTTTTTCCAGAGGTTGAAAAAGCGGGTCTGGTAATCCAAAGTCTGGTCGTCGTCGCGGAGCATTTCTTCAGCCATTTTTCCGCGCAGGTAACTGTACAAAGCAATGATGAGGGCATCTTTGCTTTCGAAATAATGGTAAATGGTGCCCGCCGCCACGCCTGCTTTTTTAGCCACCAGGCTCATGGGCGTGCCGTGGAAACCGTTTTCGCGCACCAGCTCCAGGGTGCTGGCAAAAATGGCCTTTTTCTTCTCCGCAATAATTTCTTCCTGACTCATATATTCACCAATTGAACGTTCATTCGGTAGGCAAAGGTAAGGGAGTTTTTGTGAATGTTCTGAATAAGGCTGTTATTTTTAATGAAATTGTTTTTGGTTGCCGGGTAAATGTGCTCGGAAACGGTAGGGTTTTGCGCTGAAAAAGTGCCCGTCAGCAGCCCGTTAGCTAAAGCAGACGGCAATGAAAATTTGGGTTGTAATTTAAGTCAGGCTGACTTTTATATCGCAAAACCATAGCGTTTCCGGAAAATTTGTAGCTTCGCTTTCTTTTATGCGTCCCTTAAACAGCTCCGCCAAATATTTCCTGGTTCAGAAATTGCGCCTTTCCAACAAGGAAGCCACCGCCCTTATTTTAGCCAAACGGTTATTGGTAAATGGCCAGCCCGCGCAACTAAACCAGCCTTTAAACCCGGAAGATGAAGTTACCTTGGACGGCAAAATCTTGAAGGAAGCGCACCAATTTCATTACCTGGCCTACTACAAACCGCGGGGCATCGAAACCACTCTCAACCCGGAAATCCCCGATAATTTAGCCCAAGCGCTGAATTTCCCAGAACGCGTCTATCCCATCGGCCGACTTGACAAAGAATCGGAAGGTTTGCTGCTGCTCACCAACGACGGCTCCATTTTCGACAAGATCCTGCACAGCGAACAAAAACAGGAAAAGGAATATATGGTGCGGGTAGATAAACCGTTGACGGAAGAAGCCATAGAAACGTTGGCTTCCGGCGTGGAAATTATGGGAAAGAAAACCCGTCCGGCGCAGGTAAAGCAACTCGATGAATTTACATTTAATATTATTCTTACGCAGGGTTTAAACCGGCAGATCAGGCGAATGTGCTATAAGTTAGGATTTGAGGTTTTGGCGTTGAAGCGGGTGCGGATTGTGAATGTGGAATTGGAAAATTTGCAGATTGGAGAATGGCGGGAGTTGGGAAAGGGAGAAGTTGAGGAGTTGAAAAAATTGACTACTTAAAAACTAGGTTACCGCAACAACTTGGTGATTCATCTGTTTTAACCTTCTAACCCAGAAGCTATAACTATGAAAAACCTAACTAAAACCGATCAGGATTTTAAAGCCGGAAAAGGCAGCATAAAAGCAATAGCCATCGGTGCATTTTCAGCGGGAGCATTTGCGGCTGGTGCCATGGCGGTTGGGGCTTTAGCCGTTGGCGCCTTGGCAATTGGCAGTATGGTTATTGCCCGCATGGGAATTAACCAGGCGCGCATCCAGAAACTGCAAATTGATGAATTGACGGTAAAACGGCTGGTGATTGAGGAGGAGTTGGTGAGACCGGAAGCGTAACACTTTTCTCAGATATTGCTATCTTAGAGCTTTGTCTGATTTATGAGCTTCAAATTTCAACTGTTTACTTTAGCCTTCATGCTATTTTGTAGCTTAACGGCTTTAGGTCAAAAACTCAAATTTTCTTATCATTTAAATGATAAGGGAGAGGCATTAAATATAACTGACTGCCTAAATCAAAAACACTTTTATCCACAGCAGCTCTTTGCACACTTCTCAAATCATGGCAAACCTTTTTTAGAGCCTCTTAAACTGAACAATGATATTTATGCTCAGAACAATATCCAAAAAGTTATTAAGGAGTTTTCTAATGAAGTTTCAAGAGCGCAAGTTATTACTGAAGTTTATGGTGTAGATGGATTTATAAGAAAGATTTATATCCAGAACTTATCAGGTGAAGACAAAAGAATAGATTCTGTTTCATTTGTATACACGCAAAATCACAGTGTTGTATTAAGAATAGGTACTCGAAAAGAATTTCCTACTTCCAACAAGCTTCCAGATACTATTGCCTATTATTTAAACCCAAAGCACCAAATTACTAAAGTAGTTTTTAATCATCCCTGCTATTTATCCTTTTTAACTCAAAAAAAAAATCAACTAAACTTTAATTGTCGCTTTGAGGCGCTGGAATTTAAATTTGATGACAAGGACAGAATCATAGAATTTGTCAAAAGTTATCCGGATGGTTACTTAGATTCAGGTGGCGGGAAGATGGCAATTAAAATAAACAAGGAACCTAGAATTCGGTATGAATATATAGACTATCCAAGAAGAACAGAAGTTAACAGTTTTTTTTCTAGCCCGGGAAAAGGGTTTCGGATTGCTGAAATCTTTAAAGATGTTTATAACCGACCAGACTCAATCCGCTATTCAAGTCATTACGATAAAAATTATTCATATAAAAACACTGAGAAGATTTTTTATACAGATCAGACCAGTATGATTTTAAAACGAAAAATTTCTAATAGCTTCAAAGCTGTTGGTGGTTATGATCAGGACTCTTTACCAACTACCTATTATCCTGAATATTCAGAATTAATTTATAACAACAATGGGCTTTTAAGTCACGCTTTTACAGTAAGAGATTACAGAGATCCTTTGGTTTTAAAAGCCGTATTCTATAAAGACTTTGACATGGAATTTGCAGGTAAGAATAAAATGAAAGAAGTCAATAAAGCAAGGAAAGCTGTCAAGCAGTTAAAAAAATCATTAGAAATGGCCAAGAAAAATAATGAGCTGGAGAAATATTATAAACGCTTTCCTGTTTTAACGATCACCTATATTCAAAGGGAAGATTAATTTTTCTTCCAAAAAACGCTACCCTTTCCCCATAAAAAACTCCTCCCTCCCCACAACCCAAACCCCGCCAAAACAGTTATCAGAAGTTATGCAAACCACCTGCAAATCTGCGCGTTTATGCGTACCTTTGCAGATTAATTCAGACCTGATAAATGGCTACCAAAAAGCTTGATCCGGTTGAAGCTACGGGCTTAGACGTGCCTTTTATTGAAGTCTACGGCGCCCGCGAGCACAACCTTAAAAATATATCTGTTACCATTCCGCGCAACCAGCTGGTGGTGTTTACGGGCATCAGCGGCAGCGGCAAATCGTCGCTGGCCTTCGATACCATTTACGCCGAAGGGCAGCGCCGCTATATGGAAACTTTTTCCGCCTATGCCCGCTCCTTTTTGGGCGGTATGGACCGGCCCAACGTCGATAAGATCGAAGGACTGTCGCCGGTAATTTCCATCGAGCAGAAAACCACGAGCCGCAACCCGCGCTCCACGGTGGGCACCATCACGGAAATTTACGATTTTATGCGCCTGCTTTTTGCGCGTACCGGCGAAGCGTTCAGCTACGTTACGGGCAAGCTGATGATCCGGCAGAGCGACGAGCAGATCGTAAACCACATCCTGGAAAACCTTAACGGCAAGAAATTAATCGTGCTGGCGCCGGTGGTAAAAGGCCGGAAAGGCCACTACCGCGAACTGTTCGAACAGATCCGGAAAATGGGTTTTGTGCGCGTACGCGTAGATGGCGAACTACTGGAACTGGTGCCCAAAATGCAGCTCGACCGCTACAAAATTCACGACATCGAGATCGTGATCGATAAAATTGTAGTGAACCCGGAAGATCGTTACCGCTTGTCCAATTCGGTGCAGAATGCGCTCACGCACGGCAAAGGCACCATCTTAATTCAGAACGCCGAAACGAACGAAACGCAGTTCTTCTCCCGGTTTTTAATGGACCCGGAAAGCGGCATTGCTTATGATGATCCGGCCCCGAACACCTTTTCCTTCAACTCTCCGTACGGTGCCTGCCCCAACTGCAACGGCCTGGGCGAAATTCAGGAACTGACCGAAGACGCGATTATTCCGGACAAAAGCAAAACGATCCGGCAGGGCGCCATTGCCCCGCTCGGCGAATACCGCGACCTCTGGATCTTTCACCAGGTGGAAGCCTTGCTGAAGGAATTCAAAGCCAAACTGACCACACCAATAAAAGACCTGCCGGAAGAAGCTTACAAAATCCTGCTGTACGGTCTGGACGAAGAACTGGAAGTTAAAACGAAAAAAGGCACCTACGCGGTAGAGTTCGAGGGCATCGTGAATTTCCTGCGCAAACAAATGGAATCCGATTCGGAAAATATCCGCGAATGGATCTCAGAGTATACCCGCAAAGTTACCTGCCCAGAATGCAATGGTTTGCGCCTGAAAAAGGAATCGCTGCACTTTAAAATTGACCAGAAAAATATCGGCGAACTTTCCATTATCACCATCGATAAACTGGCCGCCTGGTTCGAAGGGCTGGAAGACCGGATGAATGAACGCCAGAACGTAATTGCCCGCGAACTTCTGAAAGAGATCCGCAAACGCATCGGTTTCCTGCTCGATGTTGGTTTGGATTACCTGAGTTTGCACCGCTCCGTTCGTACCCTTTCCGGCGGCGAAAGTCAGCGGATACGGTTGGCTACGCAGATCGGGACGCAGCTGGTGGGAGTACTTTACATTATGGATGAACCAAGTATTGGTTTGCATCAGCGCGACAACGAAAAACTGATCAAAGCCCTTCAAAACCTCCGCGACTTAGGGAACTCGGTAATTGTGGTAGAGCACGACAAAGATATGATCCTGAATGCGGATTACGTGCTGGATATTGGTCCGGGCGCGGGTGTACACGGCGGCCAAATTGTAACCGCCGGAACCCCGGAGGAAATGATGAAATCCGGCAGCTTGACCGCTGATTTTTTAAGCGGCCGGAAAGGCATTGAAGTAGACAAAACCAAACGCGAAGGCACCGGCAAAGAACTGAAACTTTTCGGCGCGACCGGCAATAATTTGAAGAATGTAACGGTATCGTTTCCACTCGGAAAATTCATTGCGGTAACCGGCGTTTCGGGCAGCGGAAAATCGACTTTAATTCACGATACGCTTTACCCGATCCTGAACCAGTTCTTCTTCAACGCCAAACGCGATCCGCTGCCTTACAAAAAAATCGAAGGCCTGGAATTCATCGATAAAGTTATTGAAGTAGACCAGTCGCCAATTGGCCGCACGCCACGTTCCAACCCGGCAACTTATACCGGTATGTTCACCGATATCCGGAACTTGTACGCGCAATTACCGGAATCGAAAATCAGAGGGTATACCGCCGGAAGATTCTCGTTCAACGTGAAAGGCGGCCGCTGCGAAGTGTGCGAAGGCGCCGGTATGCGCACCATCGAAATGAACTTTATGCCCGATGTGTACGTGCCTTGCGACGCCTGCAAAGGCAAACGCTACAACCGCGAAACTTTAGAGGTTAGATTCAAAGGCAAATCCATTACCGACGTGCTGGAAATGACGGTAGAAAAAGCCGTAGAATTCTTCGAAAATCAGCCGCGGATTCAACGCCGGGTAAAAGTATTAAGTGAAGTTGGTTTGGGTTATATTACGTTGGGCCAGCAGGCTACTACTTTATCGGGTGGAGAAGCGCAACGGGTAAAACTTTCAACCGAACTCTCAAAGAAAGATACCGGCCGCACCTTCTATATTCTGGATGAGCCAACTACCGGTTTACATTTCCAGGATATTCAGCATTTAAGCGAAGTACTGCGCAAACTGGTAGATAAAGGCAATACGGTTCTGATCATTGAGCACAACTTAGACTTGATAAAAGTAGCGGATCACATCATCGACATCGGGCCGGAAGGTGGCGATGCGGGTGGAACCGTGGTAGCGCAGGGTACGCCGGAAGAAGTTGCCAAAGTGAAGAAAGGGCATACGCCGCGGTTCATAAAAGAAGAATTGGCGGGTAGTATTTACCGGGAGAAAGAGGCTGCGAAATAGCAGATTCGTTTGCGAAGAAAAGTGCCCTTTGGAAGGGTAGAGGGTGGGTTTTTATATTTTTTGATCCGGGACTTTTGATCAGAAATGCGATGTCCTCCCCCAACCCCCTCCAAAGGGGGACTTTCGCAATGCTTTATTTTCAGCAATTCAACCATTCAACCATTTAGCAATTCAAAACGCTATCCTTTCAGCCTTAAAAACTCAACAGCCGTTCCGGAGTAATTCAGAGCGGCTGGTTCGTTTAAAAACGGTAGGGTTTTAGGCTTAAAAAGTCAATTGACCGCGTTAAAAACCTTCCTGAAAATAAGGGTTAATAAAAGATAAAATGTCTTTTCGGAAAGCAACAAAAAAAGCCTTCAGGTTGTCTGTTAGAAAACTTGTTAATTAAGCCGTATCTTAGAAACACGTATGAAAAAAATATTTACCCTCCTGAGTTTATTCATAGCCGGCAATGCGCTGGCACAAAACCAATACCTGGTCACTTTTAAGGATAAAGGTCCGGAAGCGGCTTATTTACGGCAGCACCCAGCCCAGATCCTGAGCGAAAAAGCCTTGGCGCGCCGGGCAAAGAGTCAGGTGAAATTAACGGCCGAAGACCTGCCGGTTAGTCATCAGTATCTGAGCCAGCTAAAGCAAAACGGTATCAAAATTCAGCAAAAAAGTAAGTGGCTGAATATGGCACTGATCGAAACTGATTGGAGCGAAACGGCTTTGCAGCGTAAATTTCCGGCTATAAGATCGGTAAAGAAAGTAGCTGCGCCGGTTAAAGGCGAAAAGAATAAATTTCCGGAAGTTAAACCGGCAAACAACCAGAACAGCCGGTTAAGTTATGGGGCTGCGGCCGACCAGATCGACCAGCTGAACCTGGATTGTCTGCACGATAAAGGCTGCCAGGGAAAAGGCGTGCTGGTGGCAATTTTCGATTCGGGTTTTCCGGGGGTGAATACGGGCACCGTGTATGACTCTTTGCGCCTGCAGAACCGCATTTTAGCTACCCGCAATTTTGTAAATAGAGCCAATACGGTTTATGGCACGCACGATCATGGCACAGCTGTATTCTCGATCATTGCAGCTAACAGCCCCGGCGATTATGTGGGCGGCGCGGCGCAGGCTACTTTTGCGTTGGCGCTTACCGAAAACACGGCTTCGGAAACGCACCAGGAAGAACTGAACTGGGCGGCCGCCGCCGAATGGGCCGATTCGCTGGGTGTTGATATTATTCAGACTTCGCTGGGTTACAAGAATTTCGATCCGGGCCAGGGCGATTATACCAATGCGATGATCGACGGTGATACGCCCATTATTACCAAAGCGGCCGATAAAGCGGCGCAGAAAGGCATGCTGGTAATTATTGCGGCAGGCAACGACGGCAATAATCCGGTAACAGGCACTATCACTTCGCGCGTAAACCCGCCCTGCGACGGCGATTCGGTACTTTGCGTGGGAAGTGTAACCAACCAGAACCAGTACAGCAGCTTTTCTTCGGTGGGGCCAACGGCCAAAAACCGCATCAAGCCCGATGTAGTGGCCCGCGGTAGCGCTACGGCTTTTGTAAATCCGGCCGACATGGTCAGTTATACGAATGGAACTTCGCTGGCTGCGCCTTTAATTACGGCTTTGGCGGCCTGTGTAATGCAAGCCAACCCGAACGCGAGCAACATGCAGGTTTACCAGGCCATCATCCAGAGCGCCGACAAATATGTGAACCCAGATAATTTTTACGGTTACGGTTTGCCGGATGCCTGCAAAGCCGATTCCCTGCTGCGTACAATTGCCGGTTTTTCTGAAAATGTTGCTCGGACGCCTTTTAAAGTGTACCCAACCGTTTTTCAGGATCAGATCACGATCGAGGCGCCGGTGACAATGGAAGTTTTAGAAATTTCGCTTTATTCGGTAACGGGGCAAAAAGTACAAATCAGGCAAACGCAGCACGCCGGAAAGCAGGTTTTGCGCGTTGAAAGCAGTTTGCCTGCAGGTTTGTATTTGTTGCAGCTAAACCAGAAGAACAGCCACCGGTTTCAGTATAAAGTTGTGAAACAGTAAATAGGCTAAACAAAAAGTAAAAAAGCCGTTCCGGGATTTCCGGAGCGGCTTTTTGTATTACAAACGGTATGGTTTTAAGCTGAAAAACTACATTGTGAACAACTACATTCTGCTTACGCTGGAATTGATGGTCCGGGCTCTGTCGAGATGCGCGCGCAGGGTAGGTAGGGTTTTGCTGGTCCAGGCTTTCAGGTCGGGGTCGGTGGCTTTTTGGGTGGCCTGTTCAAACATGGCTACGTCGGTTTCGTGGTCCAGCACCATTTCTGCCATATAATCGCGGTCGAAATCTTTGCCGCTCAGTTTGGAAAGGCGGTCGTAGGTTTTCTGGTGATCCGGTAACATGCTGGCCGGCCTTACCCAGCCTTTTTTAGAAGCCAGGGTTTTCAGTTCGTCGTTGGCTTTGCTATGGTCGGAAGACATCATCTGGCCGAATTTTTTCACTTCGGCATTGGTGGCTTTCTGCGCGGCTATTTTTCCCAATTCTACTTCCAGCATGCCACCACTGGCGGCCATGGCTACAAATTCAGCATCAGAATTGTAAAGCGGAACGCCGGGTTTGCCGGTTACAATACTGGTGGTGTCCTGCGGCATCTCCATACCCACGTTTTCGTCGGCCATTCCGTCGTTCATTTCATTGTCGGTAGTTGTGGTGGTGGTAGTTTCTTCGGTGGTTTCGCGTTTGCTTTCGCAAGCCGAAAGCAGGCAAACAAAGAGGGCCAATACTACATTCAGGGTAATTTTTCTCATAGTGAATAAGGGTTAAAATGGCTAATAAATAAAAGAAACAGAGCTGTTTATACGGCGGGTTTGGGTTGAAGTTGAACCGGGGAGGATCTGCACGTGGCAGCTTTAAAAATAAAAGCTTCGCCAACCGGAAAAATATAATTATTTTGCTTAAACTTTTACGAGCCGGCAGCATCAAAGCACAAAATTCTTTTCTCCACCCGCATCTTAACCTTAACCAAATCATGAAAAATCTGCGCGTACCTAAATTGAGTTTACTGGCGCTGGCCGGTTTGCTGGCGTTTGCTTCCTGCAAAAAAGACGACGATATGAAACCGGAAGAAGCCATGGTTTCGGCGGAAGATCATGCGCGCCTGGAAACGGAAATGGAATCTGTGCAGGATTTTGTGGATGCCGAAGCGGCCGACCCGGATCTGAGAACAGGCAACCCGAGCAAAAGCGGCAATTTAGCCAACTGTGCTACCCGCACCTGGAATGCGGCTACCAATACGCTTACCATCGATTTTGGCTCAACCAACTGCCTGTGTAAAGATGGCAAATACCGTCGCGGACAAATTGTTGCGGTGTTTAGCGGTACCTGGCGCAAGGCGGGTTCTACGGTGGTGATCAGCCTGAACAACTATTTTGTGAACGATAACCAGCACCTGGGCACCAAAGTTATTACGAGTCTGGGCAACGAAGATGGTACGGTTAACTATAAATATACGGTGCACGTGCAGAACGCCAGCATTGTGTTTACTGATGGCACCACCCGTAACTGGAATGCACACCGTCAGTTAGAACGCATTGCCGGCCAGGGCACTTTAACGCTTCAGGACGATGAATACCTGGTAACCGGAACCTCTTCGGGCACAAACCGGCGGGGCAAAAATTACTCCAGCACCATTGGAACGCCGCTTAAAAAAGTATTCCGGCTGGGGTGCGCCCGTACGTTTATTGCCGGCACGGTAACCATTACCAACAGCCGCAAAAACAGCCTGGAACTCAACTACGACCCCACCGGCACCGAAGCCTGCGATAAAACGGCATCGGTAACCTACAACGGCAAAACCCGCCTGATCACGTTGCGCTAAGCTTTTCAGGCGTTACCGAAATCATAAAAAAAATCCGCTGTCGGTTTACGGCAGCGGATTTTTTTATGAATGATAGAATGATTGATTTAGTGAATGAGAGAATTAGTGCATTAGTGCATTAGTGCATGAAAAGATAAAAACAGTATAAAAGCGCGCGGTAAAATTTCATGATTAATTAAATATTGATCCTACAACCACATTCAATCGTTCACTAATTCATTCAATCAACAATCAGCAATCAGCAATTCAATTACTCGCCGGTAAAAGCGGGTTTGCGTTTTTCGTTGAAAGCAGTTACGCCTTCTTTATAATCTTTGGAGTTGCCGGCAATCTTCTGGCAGTGCGCTTCGTAATCGAGCATTTCGTCTAAAGAAGAATTAAAGCTTTTGTTCAGCATTTTCTTCATTAAACCAATGGCTTTGGTTGGCGCCACAGCGTAGCGCTGGGCCAGTTCGTTTACAGCAGCATCTAATTCTTCCGGGGCAACAACTTTGTTAACCATGCCTAAAGCAAGTGCTTCTTCGGCTTTTACTTTGCTGCCCAGCGTGCTCAGTTCAAAGGCTTTCATGGAACCTACAATGCGCGGCAAAAAGTAAGACGAACCGGAATCGAGCACCAGTCCTACGTTCACAAAAACTTCAATTAAACTGGCTTCGGTAGAGGCTACAATAAGATCAGATGCTAAAGCCAGAGAGCAGCCAGCGCCGGCGGCAACCCCGTTCAGTTTGCAGATAATAGGCTTTGGTAAATTGCGCATGGCCCGGATGATCGGATTGTAGCGTTTTTCCAGGCTTTCGGAAAGGTCACGTTTGTCAGCACTGGCAATGGCTTTCAGATCCTGACCGGAGCAGAAGGCTTTGCCGGCGCCGGTTAAAATTACCACGCGCACATTGGCATCGCGGGTTACCTGCTTTAAAGCATCCTGCAGCTCGTAGCTTTGCTTGTCGTTAAAGGCGTTGAATACATCAGGGCGGTTCAGCGTGATGGTGGCAATTCCGTTTTCGACGGTATATAAGAGGCATTCGTACATGGTTTCAGATTTAAGAGTTCAGCTTCAAAAATAGAAGTTTAAGCCCGGTTGCACAAATCGACTTTTGCGGGCCTAAACCATAGCGTTTTGCCGTAAAAAAATAACCCGGCCAGGAAAGCTCCGGGCCGGGTTAAGAGAAAAAGATGAATGTTTAAGCTTAGTTGCAGTTGTATGATATAGTAGTGATATCCGGAGAAGAACCGGTATAGTTCACTGTAATTTTGGTTGGAAAACCTTCGGCATTGTATTCATAAGAATAGGTATAGATGCTTGGGGTACCTGTGCCGCTTGGATCTGTATAAACTTCTCTGGTTACATTATGCTCCGAAATAAATTCATCGTCGAAAGCTACGCCCAGTAAAAGTTGTGGACTCTTTTTGTCGTCGAAGGTGTAATCAGCGGTGGATGCATGCTCTACTGTGCCGTCTCCGTCCCTGTCGTAATAAGACATTTCGCGGGCAGTGTTAGCAGAAGGGTAAGAGTAAGTGGAATATTCCTCAATCACTGAAAGAGAAGCGTCTCCGTAATAATTTTTTTTGATCAAGCGCTTATTGGAATCGTATTCATAAGTAATAATATCATCCAGCACTACACTTGTGCCATTATTGTAAAAACTTTCACGTTTGGTCAGGCGGCCATCATTGTTATAGGTGTAAAGGCTATACTCTTCCATCTTGGTGCCTTCCCACTCTATGCTTTTAGAAATGTAACCGGCCGCATTGTATTCATAAGTGTCGTAATAAGTATCGAGCACGCCATTATCTTTGTAAGATTGTTTAATAAGCCGGCGCTGGCTGTCGTATTCGAAAATAGTTTCATCTCCGTCGTCTTCCATTGCATTGGTAATGCGGCACTTCTGATTAGAAGGGTTTCCCGGATTGTTTGGGTTGTTCGGGGTGGCCGTTTTGTCGTCGTCTTTGCCGCAGGAGAAAAGCACGAGGGCGCTAAGGGCAAGCGCAAGGAAGTTTTTAGTAGTAAATCTGGTCATTTGGCGTAGTTAAAATTATATCCGGTGGCAAAACTACCATTCCGTAACAACTTTGCCAATACCCAGAAACCGGTATTTGGCGAACGCCGGAAAATCTAAGGTAAAAGATTAACAAGGGGTTTGGGTTCGGGTTATATGTCCGGAAGCCTGGCATTTTTTTGGGAAGATTTCCTAAAACTGATAACCGGCCGAGACCTGGATATTGCGGTTCCGTAAAACGGCAGCGCTGTTTTTGGTGAAGTTGTTGTTGATATTCTGCAAGCCCAGATTAAAGCGCAGCCCGATAAAAGTTTTGTCTAAGGGCCGGAATCTGAGCCCGACCAGTAAGCCGTAATCGGTGGTCTGAAAATTATCGGTAATGTCTTTTTTATCCTGTCCCATTTTTGCCGTAGCCATGAACAGCAAGGCCCCGTAACCACCTCCCTGGAAAGTGACTTTGCCGTGGTACAGGTTCAGGAAAACCGGAACGCTCAGGTAATTTAAGCTGAAATCGAGGTTGCTGGCTGTTACGCCCTGTTTCGAAAACATTACTTCGCCACCGTAGCCAAAGGCTTCGCGGGGCCGTATTTCGCCAAAAAAACCGCCATGCAGGCCCAGGAAAGCGCTGGAATTAGCCAGGTTAGAAACAGAAGCCACGTTTACGCCGCCTTTTACGCCTGCTTTTTGCACAGGAACCCAGGTTTCTGCTATCGCTTTTGAAGTTTGCGCAATTGTATGTTGCAGGCTGAAAGACGCCAGGAAAAGGAGGGTGAAAAGTGCTTTCACGGGAAGAAGAGTTTTATTTGGATTCTGCTGCAAAGACGTGTTAAAACGTTTAAACGCTGCTTCGGAAATCAGATTATTTGAAAAAAGCCGAAAGCACTTGAACAATTTTTCAGCTTTTCAGCATAGCGTTTTAAAAAGTATAGCCGGCTGTAACCTGCAAAGTGCTGTTCCGAAGTCTTTCACGGGTATCGGGGACGCTTTTATTTAAATTTTGCAGGCCCTGGTAATACCGTAAGCCGCAAACGGTATTGCCCCAGAAGTGATAAGCCAGCCCCAGGCATAAACCGCTTTCATACGGGGCAAAATGTTCGGTAATGTCTTCGGTTATTTTACCGTTCCGGGCCTTTGCTTTTAAAAGTACCGCGCCGTAAGCGCCGGCCTATACCATAAAGTTATTGTCGTGCAGGCTGATCAATAGCGGGAGGGCGAGGTAGTTCAAACCGTATTCAATATCCTTAAGGGCGCTGCTTATGCCATTACCATAATCAGTATGCTGCAGGGTTGCGCCGTGCTGCGAATAATTCAGTTCGGCCGCAATTCCCCAGGAGCTGCTGAAGCGGTATTCGCCGGTAAAACCTGCCAGGAGGCCGATTTTAATATCGCGGTTGAAATTGTTTAGAGAAGAGATGTTAACCCCGCATTTTACGCCGGCCGTAGAAAATGCCTTGAATTTTGGAGCTTGGAGCGAATCTGTTGCCTGCGAAAAAGCAGAGGTTCCGCTAAAAAACGCTATGCAAATAAGACTGAAAAGTGCTTTCAAAAAGAGGTAGTTTAAAAGAAATTTATGAACAAAACAGAAACCTCATCCGGCATGTAAAGTTAATAAAAACCGAAAATATTTTGCAGTTTTTCCGGCTTCTAGCATAGCGTTTTGTGTGCTTCGGGCGTTACAGGTTTAAGCGCAACGATAATTCGAGTTTGTGGTTAACCACTTTACTGCCGGAGCCCGCTACGTTTTGCAAACCCTGGTAATAGCGTAACCCGACCCCTACGGTTCCTAAAGCCCTTTTCACGCCAACGGCCAA
The DNA here is from genome assembly GCF_016623615.1 of Adhaeribacter terrigena. Taxonomy (GTDB): domain Bacteria; phylum Bacteroidota; class Bacteroidia; order Cytophagales; family Hymenobacteraceae; genus Adhaeribacter_A; species Adhaeribacter_A terrigena. The sequence continues at coordinate 65,558 of NZ_JAEHFX010000004.1, forward strand.
GCCCAGATCCATGTTGTTGATGTTGCCGGTGCTATTATAATAACCATCCTGCGCGTTTTGAGCGCTGAGTAAAGGGGCTGCGTAGGCGCCGGCTTGCAAGGCCACTTCACTCACGTACAGATTGAATAGCACCGGAAAAACGATGTAATCCATTTTAATGGGCGTACCCTGAAACGTTCCGCCTTGTCTGGCATAATTGAGCTCCACGCTAAAGCCGTATTTTTTGCTGAAAGGCATATCGGTGAAAAAGCCGGCGTGGTAACCCAGGTACAGATCGTTGCCCGAAATGCTGGAAAGGTTACCGCCCGCCCGAAAGCCGAAGATCTGTTTAGTTGGTTCTTCGGCAGTTGGTTCAGGGCTTTGCGCGAAGGCGATAGCGCCCACATAAAACGTCAGGAAAAGGAAGGTGAAAAGTGCTTTCAAAAATGTAAGATCTGGTTTATAACAAAAATCCCGGCGAAGGTAGAGAACCTGTCCGGGATTTACAATTTATGTTGTGTAATTTGCTGACAGTAGTTTTTCAGGCTTTAAGGATAGCGTTTTTTACTGGCAGTTGTAGGTCCAGTAATAATAGGAAGGGAAATTATTCCCTTGACTGACAAAAGTTACTTTCACCGGGAAATCATCTTCATTATATTCATAGGAATATGTGTAATTATATTTTCTGCCGGTATTATGATTGGTTTCATAATGAGCGATTACATTATTCTTTGAAAGTGACGTTATCCCCTGATAGAAATTTAGTAGCATATAAGGATTTTTCTTATTGTCAAATTGCTTTACAGTAGTACTGATAAGTCGCATATTACCAGTCATATCACAAGAATACACTTCTTCTTTAATCTGACCAGCTGCCGGATAGGAGTACTGGGTAACACTACAAGCAACAGGGTGGTTTGGCCCTAATAAGCTTTTCTTTACAAGTTGCTTTGCAGTATTATATTCATATAACCAATATGAATGGTTAACTACCGTGCCGTTGGCAGATAGTGTGAATTCATTAATAATTTCGGGCAATTTATCAGTATTATAAGTATATGTATTTAACCTGGTTTGAACATTATCAAGATCATAACTTCTAAATTCAGAAATATTCCCATCAGAATTATAACTTAACTTTTGATAGTAGCCTTGAATAGGAGAACCCGGATTAATGGAACATTGTAATTTATGCGAATGATTTTTCCGGTAGAGTCACTAACATACGTATTATAAAAGCCTCCACCCTGATTTTGCCCGGTTAACTGGCATGTTCTCCTTACCGGATTTTGCACTTGCTCAGGTTCCGGATCTTCTTTTTTGCTTTCTTTCCCACAACTAACAGCCAGCAAAACTGCCAAACTCAACAGTACGGTATTCAGTTTTTTTAGAAAATCCATAGCGTTTCATTTTAAGGTTAAAGGAAATAACAACAAAAAATCCCGGTTAAGCTACTAAACTCAGCCGGGATTTGCAAAATTTGTTATAAGAAAAAAGCCGAAAGAACTTCGCGGTTTTTTCATGCTTTAAGGATAGCGTTTCTATTGGCAGTCGTAGGTCCAGGTGTTAGTTGAGCCTGAACTTCTATTTTCCACAGTAGTCTGTTGAACCGGATAGCCTTGGGAGTTATAGACGTAAGTAAATGCTACTTCCGACATGGTGCCGGTTCTGTATTCAAAATTCTTTTTAAGTACATTATTAGCCGAAACCAGTCTTGGATAATAGTAATAACCTAATGCTAAATACGGATGTTTATTATTGTCATACTGGGTTGTAACGGTTTGAGCTAAATAGAAACTGCCGGAGGCATCTCTTTGGTATTGCTTTTCCACAACCAGGTTTGGGCTTGAGTAGGAATACACCTTGTAGAAATTAAGTACTGTATCCGGAACAGAAAAGTAATTGATTTTTATAACCTGCTTGGACGCATTATATTTATATTCACGAAACCCATTAACAACCGGATCGCCATTCATTACCAGATAATTTTTTATTTTATCCGGCAAATTATCGGCATTATAGGAATATAAATTACCGCTTTCGTATTCATTTTTATCTTTGATTGTTTTTTCTTCCGCAATATTCCCTGCAGTATTATAGGATATTTCAACATGATAGCTGGTATTGGGTGCAGGTAGCAAATAATTGATCCGGGAAATTTTGCCGTCGCTGTTATAAACAAACGTATTCTTTGAACCATTTGCATTCACCTGTTCTATTACACGACAGTTTTTTTGTGGTAAGGTTTCAGGTGTTGGATCTTCTTTTTTCTTTTCATCGCCACCACAACCAAAAGCCAGCAAAACCGCCAAACCTAAAATCAACCCATTTACTTTTTTCATCGAAATCTATAACGTTTTATAACAAAAATCCCGGACAAGCTACAAAACCTGACTGGGATTTACAATTTATGTTGTGTAAAAAGCTAAAAGCAGTTTTTCCGGCTTAAAAGATAGCGTTTTCTATTGGCAGTCATATTCATACTTAAAAACACTAACTCCTTGTCCTGTGTTGTATATGCTTTCAATAGGGTAACCAGATGCATTATAAGTATGAGTCATGGTATTAATACTTGCAGAAGTAACCACACCTGCAGAGTATTCTGTTCTGGCAATAGAAACTACGTTATGATTTAATACATCACCAAAAATTCCATTATAGTTATAATTAGGTCTTTTTTGATTATCATAGGTAGTTTCATTTTCAGAACTTAAATCCCAGGAATTAGTTTGTGTATTATAAATAAATCCGGTGATTCTGACTTTATTACCTGTCAGATAAGTATAATTACTCTTAGTATCATAGGCATTCACCTGACCAAAAGTCTGTGTTGAATCTCGGATACGCCTTTTTTGAGAATCATAAACAATATTCAAAATATTTGAAATAGAAAAAGAGTCAGTAGGATTTAAGCGATACTTGCTAATAACTTTAGTCACTAGCGAATCGGCATTATATTTAAATGTATTAATGGCACTTGTATCAGTTCCTGATCTTAAAATGATATGTCGTGAAACTTTACCTAAATTATTGTACTCATAAGTTTCTGTTAAGCTTCCGGCAACATATGTAGCAACCAAATGTCCCTGACTATTATAGGTATGGTTGAATTCTGTACTGCCATTATAAGTCATTTTTTTCACTCTGCAACTTTTAAAAATTTGTTCGTCAGGATTTTGGGTATTATCAGGTTCCGGCTCATCGCCACCACAACCAAAAGCCAATAAAACCACCAGCCCTAAAACCGAAGCATTTACTTTTTTCAAAAAATCCATAGCGTTTTAAAACAAAAATCCCGACCAAGCTACAAAACCTGACCGGGATTTACAATTTATGTTGTGAAAAAAAAATCTAGAGTCTAATATCTAACGTCTGAAAAATTAAAACTCCGCGCTCTTCGGGAAACGTGGGAAAGGAATTACGTCTCTGATATTTCCCATACCGGTTACGAACAGCATTAAACGCTCGAAGCCCAGGCCGAAACCGGCGTGCGGCGCGGTACCGAATTTGCGTAGCTCCAGATACCACCAAACCTGCTCTTCGTGAATGCCCATTTCGCGTACGCGGGTCATCAGTTTTTCGTAGCTTTCTTCGCGTTCCGAACCACCAATTATTTCGCCGATGCCCGGGAATAAAACGTCCATGGCACGCACGGTTTTGCCATCGTCGTTCAGCTTCATATAGAATGCCTTGATGTCCTTCGGGTAGTTGATCAGGATAACCGGTTTGTTGAAGTGCTTTTCTACCAGGTAACGTTCGTGTTCAGATTGTAAATCTGTGCCCCACTCTACCGGATATTCGAATTTCGCTTTTTTGGCGTTTTTCAGAATTTCAACGGCATCGGTGTAGGTTACGCGCTCAAATTTATTGTTTACCACAAAGTTCAGGCGGTTCAGCAGTTCCTTGTCGTACATATCGTTCAGGAATTGCAGGTCGTCGGCGCAGTTTTCCAGGGCGTAGCTTACCAGGTATTGCAGGAAATCTTCTGCCAGATCCATGTTGTCGGTCAGCTCGTTGAAAGCAACTTCCGGCTCGATCATCCAGAACTCGGCCAGGTGGCGCGAGGTGTTCGAATTTTCCGCGCGGAACGTTGGTCCGAAGGTGTAAATTTGCCCCAAAGCCATGGCGGCAACTTCGCCTTCCAGCTGCCCGGAAACGGTTAGGTTGGTGTTCTTGCCAAAGAAATCCTGGCTGTAATCTACTTCGCCGGTTTCGGTTTTGGGCGGGTTGATCGGGTCTAAGGTCGTTACGCGGAACATCTGGCCGGCACCTTCGGCATCGGAACCGGTAATGATCGGCGTGTGCACGTTAAAGAAACCGCGGTCGTTGAAGAATTTATGCACCGCAAAGGTCATGGCGTGGCGCATTCTCAGAACGGCACCAAAGGTATTCGTACGCGGACGTAAGTGGGCAATTTCGCGCAGGAATTCCAGCGAGTGGCCTTTTTTCTGCAGCGGGTAGGTTTCTACATCGGCGGTGCCTAAAACCTCGACTTTTTCGGCCTGGATCTCTACCGTTTGGCCTTTGCCCTGGCTTTCTACCAGTTTTCCGGTTACGGCAATACAAGCGCCGGTAGTAACTTCCTTCAGGCTTTCCTCCGGAAATTTCTCGGCATCGGCCACCACCTGGATATTATTTATCGTAGAACCGTCGTTAACGGCTATAAAGCTTACAAATTTATTGCCGCGCTTGGTGCGTACCCAGCCTTTCACCAGCACATCCTGGCCTACCAGGTCGGTAGCGGTTAACAGTTTTTTTACGTTCGTCCGTGACATATCTCGTCTAAATTAGAAATTCAAAATTAGAAATTAGAAATTCAGAAAGAAAATCAATCCGGGCAATATTTGTGAAGTTGCCAATAATAAAAGTAAAGCTTGTTCCGGAAACCTTTCCCGGCTTTGAATTTTAAACCTGAACGCGCATTTTTAATTTCTAATTTTTAATTTCTGATTAGTTGCGCCCTGCGCAATCTATTATTTAACCTTTTATTTCAAACAAGAGTAAAAAAAGCTAAATTTGAACAGCTAAGCCGCTTTTCTGGCCCAATAATTATGCAGCGACTCGACCTTAAACAATTACTTTCGCAGAAACTTTCTCCGCAGCAGATCCAGTTTATTAAGCTGTTACAGATCCCTACGGCCGAATTGGAAACCCGCATCAAGGAAGAAATGGAGATGAATCCGGCGCTGGAAGAAGGCGAAGACGATGAACCGGAACGCTCCGACGACGAAGACCTTTTGAACGACGACGATGCCGACTTCGACGAAAACGAAGGCCTGGACGATGATTTTGAAGGCGAAATAACTTCCGAAGCCACCGATGACCTCCGTCAGGAAGAAGAAGTACGCGCCGAAGAAAACAATGATCTTGACTTAGACGATTACCTGCAGGACGACGACATTGCCGGCTACAAAATGCAGGGCGATACCGGGGGCGACACCGAAGATGACCGCGAAATGCCTTTGGCCGGTTCTTCTACCTTGATCGATGCCTTAATTGATCAGCTCGGTTTTTTAGACCTCGATGAAAAACAGCAAGCCATCGGCATGCAACTCATCGGCTCGATCGATACGGATGGCTACATTCGCCGCGATCTTTCCGCTATTTCCAACGATCTGGCTTTCTCACAAAACATCGAAGCCTCCGAAGCCGAGATTGAGCAGGTATTGCATTTAATTCAGCAGTTCGACCCGGCCGGTATTGCCGCCCGCGATCTGCAGGAATGTTTGCTTTTGCAACTCGAGCGCCGCGAGCAGGACGACGCCACCGAAATTGCCGAAAACATTATCCGGGATTTTTACGAAGAATTCACCAAGAAGCATTATTCGAAGATCGAAGCCAAGCTGAACATCGACGAAGATGATCTGAAGGAAGCCATAAACGTAATTGTAAAGCTTAACCCTAAACCGGGTGGTTCCGGCGCAACTTCCGGCCGCGCGCAATACATCATCCCGGATTTCATCCTAACGAACGATAACGGCAACTTAAACCTGAGCCTGAATTCGCGCAACGCGCCCGATCTGCGGATCAGCCGTTCCTACGCCGAAATGTTCGATGCGTATGAAAAGAGCTCCAAAACCGATAAGAAACTCAAGGAAACGGTAACCTTTGTAAAGCAAAAACTCGACGCCGCCAAATGGTTCATCGATGCCATCAAGCAGCGCCAGAATACGCTTTTGCGCACCATGGAAGCCATTATTAAATACCAGCGCGAGTTCTTCCTGGAAGGCGACGAAAGCAAACTCCGCCCGATGATCCTGAAAGACATTGCCGAAGAAATCGGTATGGATATTTCCACGGTTTCGCGCGTGGCTAACTCTAAATCCATCCAGACCGAATTCGGCATTTACCCGCTCAAATATTTCTTCTCCGAAGGCATCGCCACCGATTCCGGCGAAGACGCCAGCTCGCGTGAGGTGAAGCATATTCTGAAAGAGATCATCGACAAGGAAAGCAAGAAAAAACCTTTATCGGATGAGAAGATCGAGCAAATGCTGAACGAGAAAGGCTACAATATTGCCCGCCGCACGGTGGCGAAGTATCGGGAACAGTTGAATATTCCGGTAGCGCGGTTGCGGAAAGAGTTGTAATCCAAGCCCTCCCCTAAAGCCGGGGAGGGAGGGTTTGCATTTGAAAAACCATTTTTATTCCCTTCCGGAAACCAGGGTAATTCAAAGTCCTATTATCCGGCCAGCTGTTTTTCAATGGCCGGCGATACAATCGAAAGTAAATTGTCGATCAGGGCCGGGTTTTCGATGGTTTTGTCGTGCATAAGAACGATGAGCCCAATAGATTCCCCGCTATAATCTTTAAGGGCAGCCCCCATGTAACTGGTTGCGCCTAAAACCACCAGGTCAAAATCCTCCGGGAATTCTTCCTGCACGCCAAAAGGGTAGTAACAAACCTGTTGCTGATAAACCCCGTAGCAAGGCGTATTTTTCAGATCATAGGTCATATTAGCCAGCTGTTGCCCCCCGTTCAAAAAGCAGACGGTCTGTACTTTATCGTTTTCAGGGGGCACAAACCGGCCAATCAGCAGGTATTTTACGCCCGTAACTTTTGAAAGGTACTGGCCAATGGTGCAAATAGGGTCGCCTTCCGGCAAGTTTGCCATAAATTCGAACGCATCGTGGATCACTTTCGATTCTTCGAAACTCCAATCCTTATTTTCTCTTTGCGCAAATTCGTACCGCATGATGCTTGTAAACTAAAAGCAGGCAGTTGTTTTCAGCACAGCGGCATTTACAACTCTGCATTAATGTTGTTGATTATTAATGGTTTACGGGGTTTTGCCAAACCAGGAATAACCAAAACCCTGCAAGATTGGCTGCCGAAAAAATTTCCTTGCCAGACGATTAAATTACCGGGGTTAACAGCAAAAAACAGAAGGCAAACCACTGGAAAAAGTTTTCACTAAATCTATACCTCAGAACCCTGCGTATTAGCATTCCAAAAGAGAACCTTTATACCAATCAAAATTTACCATGAAAAACCTGAACGCAATAGGCCTTGATAAGAGCAAATCGGAAGAACTTGCCGGTAAACTAAACGACCTGTTGGCCAATTATTCTACTTTTTACCAGAATGTGCGCGGCTACCACTGGAACATAAAAGGCGAAAAATTCTTTGAGCTGCACGCCAAATTCGAAGAGCTTTACAACGACCTGTTTCTGAAAATAGACGAACTGGCCGAACGGATTTTAACGCTGGGCTTTTCGCCGAATTATAAGTTCTCCGATTATATGCAGACCTCCCAGATCAAAGAAAGTGCGCAAAGCCGGGATGGGTTGAAAGCTGTGGAAGATATCCTGAATTCGTTTAAAACCATAATCCTGCTGCAGCGCGAGATCCTGAGCCTGGCCCAGGAAACCGAAGACGAAGGAACGCTTGCCCTGATGAGCGACTACATTCGCGAACAGGAAAAATCGGTCTGGATGTATACGGCGTTTCTGAACAGGTAAATCTTGCAACCTCTCAGCTTTTTCAAAAGTCCTTCTCTAACCGGGAAGGACTTTTCTGATTAAAAACGCTGGCTTTTAGGAATGAAAAACTATAAATAACCTTTTCGGGCTTCAGATTTTCAGGAACCGGCGGCATTGCCTATTTTTGAGAAATAATTTAGCTACAGCAAGTTTCGTGAATTCAGCACTGGCCCGGTTCCTTTCGGTTTTCTTTCATCCGCTGCTGGTGCCTACCTACCTTTTCGGCCTGATCCTGTACTTTTTGCCCGAATCGCTGATTACTTTTCCGATGGATAAGCGCTGGGTGTTGCTGGCGGCGGTTTTCTTTCTTACGTTTATTATTCCGGCTATAGGGGCGTATTTTATGGTGCGGGCCGGCGTGGTAGAAAGCCTGCATATGCAGGAACGCTCGCAACGCCGCCTGCCGTTTCTGTTTACTACGCTTTGCTACGCAAGTACCACCTATATTTTCGGCCGCGAGACTCTTTTCGGCGATCTGTTTTACTACATCATGCTGCTGATCACGGTATCGGTTTTTGCGGCTTACGTGGTTTCGCTTTTCTGGAAGATCAGCGCACATGGTCTGGGTATGGGCGGAGCGCTCGGGATCCTGGTTTTTCTGTATTCATTAATGCCCGATACGGCGCTTTTTTACCTCATCATCGTTTTTATGCTGCTCACCAGCGCGGTATTGTCGGCAAGGCTGGCTTTAAATGCCCATTCACCCGCGCAGGTTTACGCCGGCTTACTTACCGGTTTTACTATTGGCGCCGGGCTGATCTTTTTCCTTTAAGCACTTTTCAGCCTGAAAAACATAGCGTTTGAACACGATTTTAAGGATTGAAAGGAAGGACAGGATTTTTGTCTGAAACGTAGTTCGGCGAAGCCAATTATGATTTATGTGATTTCTTTGATTTGCAGGATTTCTTTCTCCTGAAACTTAAATCGAACACGAGAGCGGAGTGCGATCAACGAAAAGCGAAGAACTACCAGCATAATTTGCCCTTGCTCCCGAAATGTTACGGGACATGCCGCCTGATTTTCGTTGGTTCTTTTTGCGTCAAGGGTAACATCCCAAACCCTTTCGGGGACAAAAAGAACAGAGAAGGGAGTTAGAAGCTACTTAAGCCAATTGATCAAAGATTTGAACCTCACTATGAAAAACGGTATCATTTTGAGCTTCAAAAGTCAATAGCAAACGGAACTGCCAACCTAAAGAGATTCCTCCTGTAGTCGGGATGACCCAAAAAAAACGGTATGCTATACAGCCAGAAAATTACCAAAAGCCCGCATTCCCTTTTCTTTCTGAATACTTTTTCCTTTCAAAACCATAGCGTTTTTTTCGTCAGATTTGGCACTTCCGGCGGAAACCTGTATTTTCAACGGTTCGAAAACGCTTTACTACTCTTTATTACCCTTTATGGCTACTACGCAAACTGAAAAAAAATCCAAACACCCGAAAGGGCTTTACTACCTGTTCTTCTCCGAAATGTGGGAGCGTTTCGGGTTTTACCTCATGCTCGCCATTTTCTTTCTGTACATGATCGATGCGCAGAAAGGCGGCCTGGCTTTGTCTAAAGCCGAAGCTTCTGATATTTTCGGGACTTTTATTGCCCTGGTTTACTTAACGCCTTTTTTGGGTGGTTTGCTGGCCGACCGGGTGATGGGTTACCGCAAAGCGATTACTTTCGGCGGTATTTTAATGGGCCTGGGTTACTGCTTAATGGCCATGAAAGGCGACCTGGCCTTGTTTTCGGCGCTGGGTCTGGTAATTATTGGTAACGGCTTTTTTAAACCGAATATTTCCACGCTTCTAGGCAATCTTTATTCCGAACCGCAATACGCCGAAAACAAAGATTCCGGCTACAATATTTTTTACATGGGCATTAACATCGGGGCTTTTGCAGCGCCGTTTGTAGCCTCTTACATGCGGAACACTTTTGGCTGGGGTTATGCGTTTGCGGCGGCCGGCATCGGGATGTTTATTGGCGTGCTTATTTTCCTGCTGGGCAACAAACACTACAAACACGTGGATGTATTGAAGCCGGTAGAGTCTAATGATATGAGTATCAGCCGGATCGTGGGCATTGTGATTCTGCCCGCTTTGCTTACCGGTATTGCTGCCTGGTTCTTTATTCCGGGCAATATTTTCGGCTCCGATTCTACCGATGCCTTCCTGTTCGGTTCCCTGCCGATCGTGTTTTTCTACGTGAGTTTATGGGCCAAAGCTTCGGATAAAGATAAAAAACCGATTGCGGCCATGCTCGCTATTTTCGGGGTTGTCATTATTTTCTGGGCTATTTTCAAACAAAACGGCACCGCTTTAACTACCTGGGCGCAGTATTATACGAACCGGAATTTACCCGATGCTTTAGAAAAACCGGCCCAGGCGCTGGGCATGGTGCAGTACGTAAACACGTCGCCGCGCACGGTAGAAGCCTACGACCAGAACTTCCGGACCACCACCGATGCCGATGGTAAAGTAGTTACCAGAGAAGGCGTGGACCCGTACCTGAACAACCTGCCCAAAGAGCAATGGCCGGCCGAGGGCGAAGACCGGCCGCTGATCTCGCCGGAATTATTCCAGAGCATCAACCCGTTCTTTGTAGTACTTTTAACGCCGGTAGTGGTAGCTTTTTTTGCCTATCTGCGCCGAAATAAAAAAGAACCTTCTACGCCGGCAAAAATTGGCCTCGGCTTGTTAATTACGGCCGCTTCTACGCTGGTGATGGTAGGTGCCGTTTTTGCCTCCGACAATGGCCTGGAGAAAAGCTCGGCCATGTGGCTGGTAGGTTCTTACGCCATTATTACCGTTGGGGAATTATGCCTCAGCCCGATGGGTTTGTCGCTGGTTTCCAAGCTGAGTCCGCCGCGTTTAACGGCTTTAATGATGGGCGGCTGGTTCCTTTCCACTTCCATTGGTAACAAACTTTCGGGCGTACTGGCCAGCCTCTGGGATATTTATGATCACAAGCAATACTTCTTCCTGGTAAACTGCGCGGGTGCTTTAATTGCCGCCCTCATGATCTTTGCCATGCTGAAATGGCTGCGCACCATCATTCAGACGCACACCGGCAAAAACTAATTTATCGGAAAGATAAAAGACGAAGGACAAAAGACTTTTTAAGCCTGAAACCCTACCGTTTTGAAATAAAGAAAGCCCCGCAGATTTGCGGGGCTTTTTTGTTAGCTTTACTTTTACCGAACCTGAAATTTCCCTTATGACTTTATTGAACACCGAAGCCGAACTAAGCGCTTTTTTTGAACAAAACGAGCAGGCTGTAATTACCTATTACCTCGAAACCGATTGCGAAGGCTGCGAAGAATTGTTACCCGTTTTGGAAGAAATTGCCGAAGAAGCGGATCAGGAAAAGATCAGCTTTGGATTAATGCTGGCGCAGCCCGGTTCCATTGCCGAAAACCTGGTAAAGCAGAAAGAAATCCCCTTCGTAGCCATTTACAAAAACGGCGAAATGATCAAATGCGGTTCGGTAAATTCGGAGAAGGAATTCCGGAAAATGCTGCGGAAGTTTTAAGAAATTGGTTCTATAACTGGATCTGCCAGATCGTGCCGTCTTTCTGCGCGTACTGCACCAAACCGTAGGTTTTATCGATGTAAAAGTCAGTGATGCTGAAGGCGTTGCCTTCTTTTTGAAGGTACGGGTTGGATATTTTATAAACCTGCCGGTAAACACTGTTGCCGGTAACTAAACTGTCCACTATAGTAACCTCCGGAAACGCGTTGGTCAGGATATCTTCAGAAGTGGAAGTGCTTTTAGAGAACCGGGAAAACGTTACCGGAAATTGTTTCGCATTGCTGAAGTCGTAAAACATCTCAGAATGATCCTGAAAACCGGTAGACTGTGCATAAACGTTGATCCTTAAAACCGGCACTTCGCCATCTTTTTGCTGGGCTAGCGTAACGCCGATGTTATTGCCATACAAGGAGGAGTAATAACCCAGATTTACGGTTTTGCCGGAAACATAGGTGCAGGCATCTGGTTGTTTCAGAACGGGCATCTGGTTGTTACCTTTGCTAAGCGTAAGTGTTTCCTGCAAGCCGGCATTGGTTCGGGCTATTTTCTGCGTGTTCGTATTATCGGCGCCGGTGCCACTGAACCAGCCTGCATAACTACTATGCATGGGCACGAGCAGATACCTTTCTTCGCATGCATCCCGCTCAAAACAGCTTGTAAGCAAAAAGCAAAGCATTACCGGAAGGCCGCCTTTTAAGATCGTGGTTTTTATAGCCTGTACCATAGTTCGTTATTGGTGAAATAGTAAGCAACCAAACCCTGCTGCCGGGTATAATAAATGCCTTTCGGGCGAATCGTAGCAGGGTCCAGGTACGGCTCGTACACTTCAATCACCTGGCGGAAAACCTGGTTGCCAACCGCTAAGGAATCGTGCAATTTTACTTGCTTAAATGCCTGAATCTTTACCGCAGCATTGCTGACCGGAACGGCAAACCTGGTTTCGCCCAGCGTGATAAGCAGTGCGTCGTCTAGCGAAGTGGTGTTTATATTTTGCGCCTCATAAGGGTCTTCCGACATGTTTTTTACGCGCTGATACGTAATATCGAAGTTCAGATTCTGGCCGGTAAATAACAGGGAGCTTTGTTGTTTCAGGTAATAATCGGAGCAGCCGCACGGATCGAAACTGGTGAAAAGGCGTTCGGTGGGCTCCGTTTTATATCCTTGCGCCTTATAAATTGCCTGAAAGCCCTGCGGATTTACAAACGTAACCGTTTCGTTGCCCTGAAAAGGAATGGCGGGTTCAGAGGCCGGATCAAGTTTTATAACCCCCAGTTCCCTGGCTTCGCATTTAGGCGCGTCATCGCACAGATCACCTCCTCCAAAACAACCTTTCGAGCTCATGCAAACCATGGCTACGAGTAAAAGGCTCAGCATATTTCTCATAAGTGCATTTCGTTACTGGTAAACCTTAAACAACTTTCCGGGTAAAAATGCTGCTTTATAATAAGTTAAATTTACAACTTTTGTTTAGAAATGCAGCCTGCAAAAATTTTCCTTTGCTTCCAGAAATTCCTGCCACATTTCCCTTACAATTTCCCCGGCCGGCTGAATCTTTTTAATGGCTGCCGCCACCTGGCCGATTTCCAGCTCGCCTTCTTCCAGATCGCCTTCAAACATGCCGCGTTTGCTGCGCCTCGAACCTAAAAGCTGGGTTAATTCTTCGGCCGAAGCCCCGCGCATTTCGGCCGCTTTTACTTCTTCGTAGAATTTATTTTTGAGCAAACGCACCGGCGTTAATTGTTTCAAACTCAGTTCCGTGTCACCTTCCTTGGCTTCCACTACTTTGGCTTTAAAATGTTCGTGTGCCGAAGATTCTTCGCTGGCTACAAAGCGGCTGCCAACCTGTACGCCATCGGCACCCAGAGCCAACGCTCCGAAAATTCCTTTTCCCGTTCCAATGCCGCCGGCCGCAATCAAGGGCAGTTTTACGGCTTCGCGCACCAGCGGAATGAGGCAGAACGTGGTGGTTTCTTCCCGGCCGTTATGCCCGCCGGCTTCAAAACCTTCGGCTACGATCGCATCTACGCCGGCTTCTTCGCATTTCAGGGCAAATTTTACGTTGCTAACCACGTGCACTACCGTAATACCGGCAGCCTTCAGGGTTTTAGTCCAGGTTTTAGGGTTGCCGGCCGAAGTAAAAACGACCGGCACTTTTTCTTCCAGAATGATCTGCATGAGCTGGTCGATATCCGGGTACAGCAGCGGCACGTTCACGCCGAAAGGTTTGCTGGTTGCCGCTTTGCATTTCTGAATGTGGATGCGCAACACATCCGGGTACATGGATCCGGCCCCAATTAAACCTAAGCCGCCGGCATTGCTCACCGCACTGGCCAGTTCCCAGCCGCTGCACCAGATCATGCCAGCCTGAATAATGGGTAATTCTATCTTGAAAAGTTCGGTAATGCGGTTCATTTGTTTAATGTGCTGATTTTTTAATGTGTTAATGTGTTGTTTTGGCATTCAAAACGCTATGGTTTTCAGCTGAAAAAGTGCGTTTTTGTCCCCTTTGGAGGGGGGAGGGGGAGGATTTTTACACTATTCGGTTTTTATCAGGAATGTGTGGTCCTCCCCTAACCCTTCGGTTATTGTAAATTGGGAACGCTATGCTTTCGGCCACCAAAAGTCTTCAATCTTGTGTCTGTTTCATGACTACCTCAAAACTTTCATGGTCACGTAGATCGGTTTTATCGGGCGGTCTTCGGGATTTACGGGGTAGTTGGCAATTTTATCGAGCACTTCCAGGCCTTCGGTTACTTCGCCAAAAACGGTGTATTGTTCATCTAAGGTAGGTGCGCCGCCAATTTCGGGGTAGAGTTTTTTCTGTTCCGGAGTTAAAGTCAGTTTCTTTTCGGCGGCAATGTCTTCCAGCTCTGGAAGGCTCACCGGCGTGCCTTGCACCAGGTAAAAATTATGGCCGGAAGATTCGCGTCTGGGGTTTACGTTGTCGTCGTAACGGGCCATGGCCAAGGCACCTTTTTTATGAAAATGATGGCGGTGAATTTCGGCGGGTACCGTGTATTGGTCGGGCGTATTTTCGAGTTCGTTGGCGTGGCCGCCTTGGATCATGAAGCCGCGCAGAATGCGGTAAAAAACGGTATTATCGTAATAACCGCCTTTTACCAGGCGAATGAAATTGGCGCGGTGTAAGGGCGTGTCTTCGTAGAGTTTCACTTTCATTTTGCCCAGGCTGGTAGAAATAAGCACCTCGGTTTCGGGGTTTTCCTGGCCATATTCCGTTAAAAATTCGCGCACCTTAGCCTTCGGAACTTCGGCTTCCAGTTCGTGGCGCAGCTTTTTCTGATCTTCGGGCGTACGTTTTTCCCGGCAACCAGTAAGCGCAAGCAGCAGCAAAAAGCCGTAAAATATTCGGTTCATGTCCAAAGATAAAAAATTGCCGTTACAGCGTTCTTTTAAATTCAGACGTATACTTTATTTTCGTAAAAAACCGTATCCTTTTTCGTATGAAAACCCTGAAATTCAAGACCAATATCAATTGCGGCAATTGCCTGGCTACCGCTAAACCGTTTCTGGATAAAATTAAAAATGTGCAGGGCTGGAACGTAGATACCACCGATCCGGAAAAGATCCTGACGGTGGAAGGCGACCACGTGGAAGCGGAAAACGTAGTGGAAATGGTGCAGATGGCCGGTTACAAAGCCGAACAAAAGAAAGGTCTGATGGATAAACTGTTCGGATAACTGTTCCGGGTTTTTCTGACAAAAATCATAGCATTTCCCGGGTTTATGCCCGAACTTTACCGCATTCTTAAAAGATTGCTTACATCAATCCCCCGAAAAACTTATGGAAAACCCAGGTTTTAAAATACACCAGTTCGAAGACAAAGGGCTGGCCCATTATTCCTACGCCATTTTAAGCGAAGGCGAAATTGCGCTCGTAGACCCGGCCCGCGATCCGCAGCCGTATTACGAATTTGCCACGCTCTACGACGCCCGCATTGTGGCCGTAATAGAAACCCATCCGCACGCCGATTTTGTGAGCAGCCACCTGGAAATTGCCACCGGCAAAGATGCTAAGATTTACGCCAGCAAACTGTTGGGTGCAGCTTACAAACACGAACCCTTCGACGACGGCGATTTCTTTCAGTTAGGAAAAATTACGCTGCACGCCATAAACACGCCCGGCCATTCGCCCGACAGCATTACCGTTTTGCTCAAAGACGAGCATGGCAAGGAAGTAGCCGCTTTTACCGGCGACACGCTCTTTATTGGCGACGTGGGCCGCCCCGATCTGCGCGAAAACGTGGGTAATGTAACCGCCAAACGCGACGACCTGGCCCGCCAGATGTACCACAGTACCCGTCAGAAGCTCATGCTCCTGCCCGAAAATGTATTGGTTTACCCGAGCCATGGCGCGGGCTCGCTTTGTGGCAAAGGCCTGAGTAATGCCAACGTAAGCACCATTGGGGCCGAGAAAATGAGCAACACCGCCTTGCAGGAAATGACCGAGGCACAATTTGTGAAATTCCTGACTTCCGACCAGCCTTTTGTGCCGAAATACTTTGGCTACGACGTAGAACTAAACAAAAGCGGTGCGCCCGATTATAACCCGAGCGTGAAAAAAGTGCCGCGCTACGAAGCCGGTTACAGCTTTGAAAAGCATGCCCTGATCGTGGATGCCCGGCCGCAAACCGCTTTCCGGAAGGGGCATTTGCCGGGCGCTATTAATCTGATGGACGGCCTGAAATTTGAAACCTGGCTCGGCTCTATTATTGCGCCCGAAGAAAAGTATTACCTGCTGGCCGAAACCGAAGAAGCGCTGGAAAAACTGATCCGGAAAACCGCGAAAATCGGCTACGAACTGAACCTGGCAGGTGCGGTGGTTGCCAATCAGCTAGGCGAAGAAACGTCTCCGGAAACTGATCTAGGCTCTTTCGAACAAAATCCGGACAGCTTTACCATCGTGGATATCCGCAATACCGGTGAGGTGAAAACCCGCCAGATCTTCCCGAACGCCATTTCCATTCCTTTACCCGAACTTCGCGAACGCCTTCGCGAGATCCCGACGGATAAACCGGTTATGGTGCATTGTGCGGGCGGTTACCGTTCGGCGGCCGGCGCCAGCATTATTCGCCAGGAAGTGAAAGACCAGCCGGTTTACGATCTGAGCGAGGCCATTACGAAGTTTTAGTTTTCAGCCTGAAAACGCTACCGTTTTTAAGGTAAAAAGTAAAAGCCGCTCCGGAAATTAAAGGAGCGGCTTTTTACTTTTTATATAATTGCTTTGCAGGCAAGGTCAGTTATAAATTGATCAATTGTTTACCCACAAGTTACGACTGCACCTAAACCCTCAGGATGAAAAGACAGAGGGGATTTTAAATTAACTGTTGATCCCCGTATTTCTTCCTTTATCTCCATGCAGGCCGGGCTTTGCTCCTGATCGCGCCTGCTTTGCAATTTAATTAACTTCACTCAAGCAACCTTCTGCACTTTAAACCGGTATCTTTCTTTCTGAAGTTCCGGATTTTCTGCAATTTCCCGATTCTAAAAAAACGCTATTAAAAACCCCTGAAAAACTATGATACCAGCCAAAGGATACGCCGCGCCCAGCGCCACCGAAGACTTGAAACCGTTCCGTTTTGAGCGCCGCGAAGTAGGCGAACACGACGTACTCATCGATATTTTATACTGCGGCGTTTGCCATTCCGATATTCACCAGGCCCGAAACGAGTGGGGCGGATCGATCTACCCGATGGTGCCCGGCCACGAAATTGTGGGCCGCATCAGCAAAGTGGGCAGTGCGGTTTCTAAATTCAAGGTCGGCGATCTGGCAGGGGTGGGTTGCTTTGTAGATTCTTGCCGCACCTGCGAAAGCTGCCAAGAAAACCTGGAACAATACTGCGAAGTGCATAACGTGGGTACCTACAACAGCCTGGAAATGGATAACAAAACGGTTACGTACGGCGGCTATTCTTCACAAATTGTAGTAGATGAAAATTATACTTTAAAAGTTTCGGAAAAGCTCGATCTGAAACGCGTGGCTCCTTTGCTCTGCGCCGGTATTACCACGTATTCGCCCATCATGCACTGGAAAATGGGCAAAGGCCATAAAGTTGCCATTGTTGGCTTGGGTGGTTTGGGCCACATGGCTGTAAAGCTCGCCGCTTCTATGGGCGCCGACGTAACGGTTTTAAGCACCTCGCCTAATAAAGAGAAAGATGCTTTTGATCTGGGGGCGCATAATTTTGCCGTTACCAAAGATCCGGAGCAGGTTAAAAAACTGAAGAATACTTTTCACTTCATAATTGATACCGTTTCGGCGCCGCACGATTATAACCTGTATTTAAGCATGCTGAAACGCGACGGCACCATGGTGTTACTTGGCGCACCGCCAGAGCCAACCCCGGTAGCTGCTTTCAACCTGATCGCGAAACGCAAGCGTTTGGTAGGTTCTATGATCGGCGGCATAAAAGAAACCCAGGAAATGCTGGATTACTGCGCCGAACACAATATTATGAGCGACGTGGAAATGATCCCGATCCAGAAAATAAATGAGGCTTACGAACGGACGCTGAAGAGTGATGTGCGCTATAGATTTGTGATTGATATGGCGAGTCTGGAGAAGGAATAGTTTTTAATGATTTATGATTAATGATTTATGGGGAAGCTGGTCTGAAAGGGCTGGCTTTTTCTTTTTAGGGTTGGTTTTTGGGGTTTTTAAGGTTGAAAGTATTGCGTTTTTCTTTTGTAATCTCGACGTCAGGAGAGATCTCATCATAATGGTAGTTTGGATAGCTGTGACTTTTGAAGCTTGAAAGGATACCGTTTTTATAGCTTGCTTCTTTTTTTAACTAATTCCCTTTTGCTTTCAAGCAAGCTTTTTCCCTCAAGCCGGGTGGCTTCGTTTCTGCGTTCGCGGCTGCAACCCTTCCTGCCCTTGCGGGCTGCCTGTGGCACCGGAAGTCTTGGAGGCCGCTCTCACAGAAACTGGTGTCGTGCTTCTTCGTAGTGAGCTTCTTTTTAGTCTACTTTTCTTCAGTCCTTGATTTCAGGTTACGCTGCGCTGGCGATAGGCGTGAGATCTGACAATGTGAAAGGGCAACTATAAGATGGTCCTCTAAATATTAGATCCTGCTCATCCTTTAATCCCTAAAATCGTGTTCAGACAAAAATCCCCATAATCAAATAAATCACAGTTCAGACTTCATAGCTGTCTGCTTTAGCTGACGGAACTCTTGCCGATCAAAGTCCTCTCCTGAATCAGGGGAGGATTTAGGTGGGGTACATTCAGTAAATTCTGATTCAAATAATATTCAATCATTCTCGCATTCATTAATGCAATGATTTGCCTAAAAAGGAGCGCTTTCCAGGAATTCGCGGTTTTCAGTTACGGTTTCGGCGGAAATAACTTCGAGTTTGGGGCTTGGTTTGGAGAGGTTGAGGAGGTATCCTGGCATAAAATGCAGGTTGTGCAGATCGTGGGTAATGCAGAGTACAGTTTTCTGGTTTTCCTGTACCCAGCTGGCCAGGAGCTTAAATACTTTCTTTTTGTGGTACACATCCAGCTGCTGCGTGGGTTCGTCCAGCAAACAAAGCTGGGCATCCTGGAGCATGAGCTGGGCGAGCCACACCATTTGCTGTTCGCCGCCGCTCAGGTCCGGGAAATTGCGCTCGGCAAGGTGACTGATCTGGAGTTTTTCGAGCAAAAAGGCTACCGTTTCGTAATCTTCGGGGGCATAGTTTTCGAAGAAGCTTTTTTTGCGGTAAGCACCCATTACTACCAGGTCTTTTACTTTCACCGGAAAGCTTACTACGTTTTTTTGCGGCAAATGCGCCAGTATTCCCTGCGCGGCCGGGTTGGATATTTTCTTCAGATCGCGGCCCATAATGGAAATAGAGCCGGAATAACCGATCTGGTGAATAAAGGTTTTGAAGAGCGTGCTTTTGCCGCAGCCGTTATGCCCGATTATGGCTACAAAAGCAGGTTCGGGAATAGAAAAAAAAAGGTTGCGGATAAGCATTTGCTCATAACCCGCAACCAGATCTTTTACTTCTAAAATCAATTTTCTTTAATTAGAAATTCAAAATTAAAAATTAGAAATGAAACTGCTCAGAGAAAACAATTTCTAATTTCTAATTCATAATTTCTAATTGAAAAGTTTAGTATTCGTCTTCGTTGAACATGAAGTCTTCTTTGGTAGGATAATCCGGCCAGATCTCTTCGATGTTCTCATACGGCTGACCATCGTCTTCCAGGGCCTGCAGGTTTTCTACCACTTCCATCGGGGCGCCGGAGCGGATTGAGTAATCGATCAGCTCGTCTTTTGTGGCCGGCCAAGGCGCATCTTCCAGGTAGGAGGCAAGTTCCAGTGTCCAATACATAGTAAATTCGGGTTAAATGAATATCGGGGTTTTAAAATGGTTTGCAAAAATAAAATTTTCTGTGAAAAAACCAAGCTATTGGGGTAAATAAGCCACCGGCTGATTTTTTAACTCCCAACGGAGAAAGGTTTATAAATGTTAGGCTGCGGCCAAAAAAAAACGCATTTTTTATAAGAACCAGTGGATGCCAGCGTGCAGGCCACCGGTTACGTTGTAGCGGAGCGTAAATTTATCGAGGTCGTAAGGGCTGGCTTGTACTTCTTCGGCGCGAATATCTTTAAAGCCATAAGCCAGGCGCAGGCCCAGCGAAAAATAAGAACTTTCTGAAAGGTCGTGCTCCAGGCCAATATCGGCTACTACGTTAAAATCCTTTTTGTTGAATTTGCCGGTTTCCGGGGTTTCTTTGTCGGCATCGGTGGTGGCCAGTAAATACGTGCCCTGGGTGTACGCGCGCGGCCCGCCGGAGTAGCTGTTTTCTATGGTGCCGCTCTGATCGAAGGTGTTTTCTTCTTCACCGCTGAGCAGGAAAGCCATCTGCCCGCCGATCTGGAATGCAAAACGGGTTTCGCCAACGCCGGTATATTTTATGAGTAAAGGAACAACTAAATAATCGAGTTTAATATTTTTTTCGCCGATCTTTTTACCGCCGTCGTTATCGTCGGTCAGCTCGAATTTAGCGCCCTGGCGGGAATAAAAGCCTTCGAGCATGAGGCTGGCATTGTCGGTAAATTTCAGGCCGATAGAAGCACCGCCCAAAGGCTTTATCATGAACTGGTGGTTGTGGTGCTCATTATTCGTCAGTTCGTTGTCTATTACGATCCAGGTATTATTAATGCCGGCCTTCAGCCCTACTTCAAAACGGTTGGTAGTGCTTGGGGTATAATCTCCCTGCGCAAAGCCGAAAGTACTGCCGCAAAGTGCGCCCAATAAAAGTAAATATTTTTTCATAGTTGTACGCAATAAGGTTTTGGAAATGAATTATTCTATGGTACTGCTATTGCGTAAAATGGTTTGCTCAGGCCTGGTTTTTTAGCCCCGAACGCTATGGTTTTGAACTCAGAAACTACAGCATAAAAAAAGTCCGGCAGCGGGGCCGGACTTTTTAAGCTTAAAACCTTAGCGTTTTACTCCTGTTCGAAACGGTAATGTATTCCAAGTTGCAGACCGCCGGTTATATTATTACGGGAGTCGTCGTAGTAATTCCAGTTTTTGGCTTCAGCTATTGCCTCGTCGCTCCGGATATCTTTAAACCCGCTATAGAACCTTATGTTTGCACTGAAAAACAGGCTATTAGTAATATCGGCTTCCATTCCGAAACCAAAGGCAAGACCAAAATCAGTTTTTTTGAAGTCTTCTTTGGTAGCCAGGGTATAAGTCCCCGCAGGGTAAGTTAAGGTAGGTACACTAAGATCAGTATGCAGATCGGTGCCTGGACCTACGTGCAACTCAGCCGTTTCATTCATTTTATTAACTTCCGAACCCTTGCTTAAGAAAGAGAACTGTGGGCCTAAGTGCATGTTGAAACGTACTGTACCGCCGGTAGTATATTTATAAAGTATCGGCAACGACCAGTACTCAAGTTTTATCTCCTTTTTTCCTACCGTTTCCTCCTGGTTTACATTGGGTTTTCTACCAATAATATCGAATTCCGCACCCATATTTTTTTTAAAAAACTCTACCTGCACGCTAGAAATCGGGTTAAACTTGTAGCCCAGCGCTACACCATACGGTGCCCAATTCCATGTGCGGTTGTATTCGTAGTTCGGGTCATCGAAAAGTTTCTGGTCTAAAACCCACGTACTGTTAATACCGGAAATAAAACCGATGTACGGGCCGCTTTGTGCGCTTGCTGACAGAAAATCCAAACTTAACAGCGTTCCGATCAGTAGAGATTTCAATTTCATAGAAGTTCAGAATTGGGGTAAGAGCCTTTTTGAGTATTGTTTATGCAACAGCATTCAGGTAACCATTCCCGATTTCAGCGCTTCCGGTTTGCCGGTTCATGCCGTTCTTTCAGAGAACTATTTAGTTCGGTATTAGTTGTGCGTTTCTAATAAAAATTTAAGGCTCTTACCGTACGGTAAGAGCCTTAAATTTTCTATCTGGCTTTAAACTCAGCGTATCTGAGTTGTTTTCCGGACCGTAAATAGCGTTTTTTACAGATCGAAACGGTAATGGATACCAAGCTGCGCGCCGCCGGTAACGTTGTTGCGCGAATCGTAATAGCCACGGCTTTCTTCCATTTCTACCCATTTATCGCTGCGAATATCTTTGAAACCGTAATAGAAACGCAGGTTAGCGCTGAAGTAGAGATTGTTGGTAATATCGGCTTCTAGGCCAAAACCAAGGGCGGCGCCAATATCCGTTGAATTGAAATTGTCCTTATCGCTGGCTACATAGGTGTTTTTATCCGGGCGGTTATATGTTCCGGCATCCAGCACGATGCTTTTATTCGGAATTTCAACATCTATTGCCGTACCAGGAGCACTGCCATAAAAAGCGATATCGGCGGCTGTAAGATCGGTGCTGTTCAGATTAGCGTTCAGTGTAGTGCGTTGGTTTATCTGGTTTACTTCTGAACCTTCGCTTAAGAAATTGAACTGCGGGCCGAAATGGAAATTGAAACGTACTTTTTCGCCGGACGTGAACTTATACAGGATCGGCACCGAAGTGTATTTTAGTTCTATCCGCTTTTCACCTACCGTTTTCTTTTCCCCGGCAAAAATATCGCTGCCTTTAATATCAAATTCCGCGCCCATGTTGTTTTTAAAGACCTCGATCTGGAAGCTGGAGCTAGGGTTCAGCTTGTAGCCGATAACCGCACCAAAAGGAGCAGAATTCCAGGTGGAGCGGTTTTCATAGTTAGGATCATCAAAAAGTTTCTGATCCAGCACCCAGGTAGAATTATAGCCTGAAATAATGCCAAGGTACGGGCCGCTTTGTGCCTGGGCCTGCAGAAAGCCAGCGCTTAGAAGGGCGGCGGCCAAAAGAGATTTCAATTTCATAAAAGAGTAATCGGAGAAAGACTTATTTTTAGATTTAGAATTATTCGGAAGCACTGGCCGCGTTCTGAGATGCATTTTCCGTTTTCGGGGCTTCGGTTTTAGCCGGCGGAGCCTCGTGGTTCAGACGTTGCTTCAGAAAATCGATCAGCTCGGTTTTGGTAGTTATTTTGCGGTTGAAATTGCGGATCTTACCCTGCAGCATGGTCCGGAACGTTTCGTTGTTCGGAATCGGGCTCAGTTTCCCCAGGTTGCCTTCCAGCACTTCAATTTCCTGTTTGTCGTATTTTATGAAATCTTTCAGGGCATTTATGCGGGCATGCGTCTGGTCGGCAAGAGTGTTTTTCTCGGCCGGCAGCGGTTTTTTGCGCATGTAATGTTCCAGGCTGCTCATTTCAAAAACCTTGTCGCAGGCAATCATGAAGCGTTCCCAAACGTAATCGCTTTCGGCGCCTTTGGCCGGACCTACCTTTTTCCAGGCGGCCTGCAGTTCTTTGGCTTTGGTGGTGGCTTCCTGCATGTTCTGCAGTTTGAGCAAAGCTTCGGCTTCCACCACCAGTTGCTTTTTCTTGTTCAGGTTTTCTTCCATGAACTTGTCTTTGCTTTCTACCTTGGTTTCGGTAATGCGGTTTTTCAGACGTTCAAAGAAATAGTTATGCGCGGCGCGGAATTTAGACCAGAGTTCGTTCGACATTTTGCGCGGCAGATCGCCGCCCACTTCTTTCCACTGGTTCTGAAGTTCTTTCAGTTTCTTGGTAGTGCCTTCAAAATCCTCGGAATTCTTCAGGGCTTCCGACTGCTCGATCAGGGCTTTATACTTATCCAGCGTGCGGTTGAGCATGGCATGCTTATCTTCGAAGAACTCTTTTTTGCGGTTAAAAAAGTGCTCTACTGCCGTGCGGAAACGTTCCTCAATTTCGTCGTTCAGGGCTTTTTCTACCGGACCGGTCTTGATCCAGTTCTGGCGCAGCTCTTTCAGGCGTTCGGCGGTCGGTTTCCAGTCAATGCTTTCCCGCAGGTCTTCGGCCTCGGTGATCATGGCAATTTTGGTGCTCAGGTTTTTGTCGCGGTTGCGGCTGATGGCGGCCTTGATCTCGTTCTCGGCGTTGGTCAGGTTTTTATGCAGCGCTTCGAAATCGCCGAGGGCATCGTACTTGCCGATCTGTTCTTTCAGGTGCAGTACTTTCATCAGGAACGAGCCTTTGTTTTCCGACTCATTGATCTTACTGATCAGGCCTTCCACTTTTTCGCGGAACTGGCTGAAGCGGTGCGCAAAATACTGCAGCGACTCGTCTTCCACCTCTTTTACCTCGCCCACTTGTCTTTCCGGATAATCCATGAAAGCCTTGAGCCACACCTGGTTGTCCCGGACGAAGCCGAATTTTTTCGCTTCTTCCAACAGATCGTTGTTTTCCATTTACTGGATAGCTATAAGTTTAGAATAAAATTTTTACAAGATTATTATTTTCCGGATATTTTCATAACCAAATGCCTATTATAATTTCCGATATTTGCCTTTGATAGTGCCGGAGAAAAAAAGTACATACGGTTTTTGCATACGCAAGCTATTACATTTAGATACTTTTGCCTGCTATTCCGCGGCAATCGGGTTTTTGGGCCCAGAATCATAGCGTTTTTTTTAGTGATTAATGAATAGTGATCAATGATTAATTGAAAAAAAAATGCGGGTTTTCAGGGCTGAAACCATAGCGTTTCTGATCGCGGATAAAACGGCTTATGGGATCGCGCGGACTTTTGGAGCTGAAATGGCTGCCGTTTTCTTTCGGGTTGTTTCAACCGCTAGTTGCTTGCTGGAGTTTTAAACCTGTTCCGGAGATGTTTTCACGTTTTCAAATCAGGAAAGCATAACCTTAAAAAAACGATCCGAAGGTTTTTTGAAAAACTGGAAACAGGATTAGCGGCTGCGCTTTGGTTTGTGCGCCAAAAATCAGGGTAAGGCAATGCCACCTTTTTTTCTTCGCCCGAAATAGCCGTATCTTTGAAGGAAGACAATTGGATTCGAAAAACGAACAACGATAAACGAAATATGAGCAACGAAACCATTATTTTCTCGATGGCCGGGGTAAGCAAAATTTACCCGCCTCAGAAACAAGTACTCAAGAATATTTACCTTTCTTTCTTCTACGGCGCCAAGATCGGCGTTCTGGGTCTGAACGGTTCGGGTAAATCTTCTTTGCTGAAAATTATTGCCGGCGTAGATAAGCAATTCCAGGGCGAAGTAGCTTTCTCGAAGGAATACAGCGTGGGTTATTTAGAGCAGGAACCGCAATTAGACCCGACCAAAACCGTAAAAGATATTATTGAAGAAGGCGTAGCCGAAACGGTTGCTTTGCTGAAAGAATTCGACCAGATAAACGAAGCGTTTGGCGATGAAAATGCTGATTTCGATAAGTTACTGGCACGCCAGGGCGAAGTGCAGGAAAAACTCGACCACCTCGGTGCCTGGGAACTGGACAACAAGCTGGAGCGGGCCATGGATGCCCTGCGCACGCCGCCAAGTGAAGCGATTATCGGCAACCTTTCCGGCGGTGAAAAACGCCGCGTAGCTTTGTGTAGATTGTTGCTTCAGGAGCCGGACGTTTTGCTTTTAGATGAGCCTACCAACCACTTAGATGCGGAAAGCGTGTTGTGGCTGGAGCAGCATTTGCAGCAGTATAAAGGAACCGTAATTGCCGTAACCCACGACCGTTATTTCCTGGATAACGTAGCCGGCTGGATCTTAGAACTGGACCGCGGCGAAGGCATTCCGTGGAAAGGCAACTACTCGAGCTGGTTAGACCAGAAAGCTACGCGTTTGTCGCAGGAAGAGAAAACCGAAAGCAAGCGTCAGAAGACCTTACAGCGTGAATTAGAGTGGAGCCGGATGAGCCCGAAAGCGCGCCAGGCCAAGTCGAAAGCGCGTTTGGGCAGCTACGAGAAAATGATGAACGAGGACGTGAAGGAAAAAGAGCAGAAGTTAGAGCTCTTCATTCCGGATGGTCCGCGTTTGGGTAACCAGGTTATTGAAGTAGAAAACTTAACCAAGGCTTTCGGCGATAAATTACTGTTCGAAAACTTAACCTTCAGCTTGCCGCCGGCGGGTATTGTGGGGATTATCGGGCCGAACGGCGCGGGTAAATCTACGTTGTTCCGTTTAATTACCGGCCGCGAAAAACCGGATGCCGGTACTATTACCGTGGGCCCAACCGTAGAAGTTGCCTACGTAGACCAGCAGCACGAAAGCCTCGATCCGAATAAAACCGTTTTTGATACCATTTCGGGCGGCACGGAAAACATGCTGCTTGCCGGCCGGCCAATCAACTCCCGCGCCTACGTAAGTAAATTCAACTTTACCGGCGGCGATCAGGAGAAAAAAGTGGGCGTACTATCGGGCGGGGAACGCAACCGCGTGCACCTGGCCATGACCTTAAAACAAGGCGCCAACTTACTTTTACTCGATGAGCCAACCAACGACCTGGACGTGAACGCGATCCGCGCCCTGGAAGATGCCCTCGAAAACTTTGCCGGTTGCGCCGTAATCATTTCCCACGACCGCTGGTTCCTGGACCGTATTGCTACGCACATCTTAGCCTTCGAAGGCGACAGCCAGGTAGTGTGGTTTGAAGGTAACTTCTCCGATTACGAAGAAGCCAAAAAGAAACGCCTCGGCGATGTGGAACCGAAACGCATCCGGTATAAGAAACTGGTTTAGTTTTTTAGGTGAAAACGATAGCGTTTTGAAGAAAAAAAAGGCAGTTCCAGGAATGGAGCTGCCTTTTTTGTTAATACCTTGTTTTGCTAACTCCAAAGCGGTTCTTTGTTCCAATTGTTTAGAAACCCTAACTTATAAACAGGAATTTCCGGATTTAAATTAATCAGAGCTAAAATTTCCTCTTTTATATGATGGCCAGGTGTTACAATATTTGACAAATAAATCAGACAGGAAATGATTAAAAATGGTTTCTTGATTTGAACATCAGTAATAGGTTTGACAAACCATTGACCGATTGGGTTTTCTAGCTCATGCTTAGGCCTTTTAACCATCGTTCTGCTCCACAGTCTGGAATGATGCGCTACAATATTTCTAACGTACGTAATTGCCTCTAGCCAACTCGATAATTCACTATGTAAATTCAACCCCATTTCACGGGCAATAATGGCCTTTTCAGGCAATTGATGCTTAAGATTTTTGTATAACTTAGATAGGGTGCCCAAGGAGGCTACTTCCAACATCTTCCATGCATCTGGTTCGATATTATTATATCGTTGCCGATGGTCTTTTATAAAAATTTCCTGACTACGGGCAAACTCTTTTTTTAATTCATCTATTGTGTTTTGGTGGTAGGTCTTGAAGGTTCCATTGGGCAAAGTAAAACCAGTATTTTCAAAAATGGAAGAATTTAAATACCATAAGCCCCCATATTGTAAAGCCAAATGATAAATCATTTTGGTACGCAACCCTATTTCAATCCTTTCGATTGCATCGAATAGAATAAGTCTGAGTTTGCGGTCAAAGTTATACCGGTCTATGATTTCCTCAAAATAGGTGTTTGGTTTTAACTGATGAGTGCCAAAATCTTCCTGCATATCCCACCAATAACCCTTAAGGCGATAATAGCTGATATTTTTAAGAAAATGCTCGGCCTGTGCTTCATTGTGAAACAACATACCTCGTTTCTTTAGCAAGACAATTTGTTCAGGTATGGTAAATGCCGGTTTATTTGCCATAGCTATAAAAAAAAATGACCCGCCTGCAGTTCTGATGGTATGCAAGCGGGTACTGTTGGTGCAAATATACGAGTTTTCTTTAAAACAGATTCTTTCCTGTTAGAGTTTCTTTATGCAGGCAATATTGTTTTCAAACTTCTATCGCAAAGGATCTTGTTACTCGATAAAAATTGCGAGATTTTGCAATAACCTCGCAATTTCAAACAGGCGCATCTAAGCTGAGCTAATTCTTCCTGCATTTTCAAACCCGAATCCATACTTCACTCAGCAAACTGCCCGTACCGTTCGGACGCGGACAGGTAATAAAACCGTACTGTTCGGAAGCGAACATCTTAGAAAAACTGGCTTTTTGTAATTCATTTAAATTCAGGATTTTAAAAACGGTATCCTTTTCTGGCATAAAAGTAGAATACCGGCTGGCGAAATAATGTATCTGCTAAATTCTTCTTTATGAAAAACTGCTATCTGCTGATTTTCGCTTTTATATGTTGCGCGCTTTCGCCAGCCTTTGCCCAGGAAACCGGTTTGCTGAAAGGAACTTTAAAAGACGGCAAAGGCAACCCGGTAGGCTTTGCAAACGTGGCTTTGGTGCTGCAGGAAACCGGCGCCGTTAAAACCGGTACCATGACCGATGAAAAAGGAAACTTTCAGTTGAAAACGCCGGCGCCGGGTACGTACTTTTTGCGCTGCACTTTTCTGGGTTTTCAGCCTGTCGAATCGGAAAGCTTTGTGGTTTCGGGTGAGAATTTCAGCAGGGATTTTGGGGTACTGGTGCTGAAAGAAGATGCTCAAACGTTGAAAGAAGTAACCGTGCAAACCATGCGGCCCACCATAACCACTCATCCCGATAAAATGGTGATGAGCGTGGAAGGAACTGCCATGGCAGCCGGCAGCAGCGCCTACGATATTCTGACCAAAGCGCCCGGCGTTTGGCTGGACCAGGACGGCAACATTCAGCTGAACGGAAAAGCCGGCGTGCAAGTAATGATCGACGGCAAACTGACGTATTTGAGCGGGAAAGAATTGCAGACGTTCCTGGAAGGCATGTCGGCGGATAATATCAAAGACCTGGAAATTATTACGAATCCTTCGGCCAAATACGACGCGGAAGGCTCAGCCGGAATCATTAACCTGAACCTGAAAAAGAACAGTTTGTCGGGCTTTAACGGTAGCGTTTACGCAGGTTACCAGAACAATACCATGCACGGATATACTTATGGCGGCAACCTGAATTACAAGAAAGGCAAGTGGAGTTCTGCGGCCATGCTCGATGTTTCGCGCCGGACCCGTGTGCGCACCAATACCATGCACCGGGCTTTTAACGAGGAAGGCAACATTACAACGTTAATGCAGAAAGGCAAAGAAGGCGGCGCTACGTTTATACCTAATCTGCGCCTGAGCACCGATTATGAAATTTCGCCAAAACACAGCCTCGGCGTTATGGCTAACCTCACGTACCAGGACCAGGAAACCGACTTCGATACGGATTCTTACCTGCGCACCGGCTCTCCGGAAAATGACCTGTTCATCCAGGCCCGAAACCATACGCAGAAGAAATTCGGCAACGGCACGTTTAACCTGCATTACAGCGGCAAATTAGATACCCTGGGAAGTACGCTTTCGGCGGATCTCGATTACGCCAACCTGCTCTTCAAAGGCAGCGGCGATTTCCGGAATTACTACCAGCCGGCCGATCTTTCTGGACCCGCTTTTTTAGATCAGTTGGGTAGCAATAATCCTTCGGGTTACCAGATATGGTCGGCGAAAACCGATTACGCGCGTCCGGTATGGAAGAATGGCAAACTGGAATTAGGCGCCAAGGCCAGCCACGTAGTTTCGGACAATGATCTGCAGTTTTACCTGGTAAAAGACGGCCGGAAAACGCCGGATCCGCTGCGCAGCAATCACTTTATTTACACCGAAAATATTTATGCCGCTTACACGAACTTCCAGAAAACGCTGTCGGACAAAATTCAGGTGCAGGCGGGCTTGCGCGCCGAACAAACCGTGGCGGAAGGGCATTCGGTAACGCTTAACGATACCAAAGACCGGAAGTATTTCGGGTTGTTTCCGAGCGTTTTTTTGCAGCATAAAGTCAGCGACAAGTATCAGCTGAACTACAACTTCAGCCGCCGCCTGGACCGCCCCGGTTACAACAGCCTGAACCCGTTTATTTTTTACCTCGATCCCTATAGCTGGGCCAAAGGCAACCCGGATCTGAAACCGCAGTACACCAACTCGTTCCAGATTACGCAAACCTATAAAGATGCGTATTCTCTGATCTTGGGTTACGCCAACACGGCCGGTTTTATGGCGGAGATCCCGTTGCAGAACAATGAAAATAAAACCACGGAATTTCAAACCCGCAACGTCGATAATTTCGAAAACGCGAATGCTACGCTGGTCTTGCCGGTAAAAATTTCGCCGAAATGGGAGGTGAGCAATAACCTGAACCTGGAGTACCAGAACTACACGATCTTCCTGGCCGAAAAGCACCGCCAGAATGAACAGGTATTTTTCTTTGCCCAGTCGAACCACAGTTTGCAACTGCCGAAAGATATCCGGCTGGAAGTGAATGGCGGTTACCAGGGACCTTCGGCTTACGGTTTGTATAAAATTGAACAGAACTGGTGGGTAGATGCCGGTCTGAAACGTTCTTTTATGAAAAACCAGCTGGACCTATCGGTAAACGTAACCGACATTTTCAAAACCCGTTGGGTAGTTGGCGCAGCCAATTTCGACGGCAACATCAACGCCTTCGATCAGTATTTCGGCATGCAAAGCTTTCGGGTAAACCTGCGCTACCGCTTCAGCCGCGGCGAAAAGTTTGAACTGAAACGCAGAAATAACAGCCTGGAAGAATTGCGCCGGACGGGGAATTGAGTTTTTTAGGGCAAAGCGGTAGCGTTTTGGGGTGAAAAAGTAAAAGGCGGCTTTAGGAATGGAGCTGCTTTTTTTATTGAGAAATGATTTGTTAGAATATATTATTGAGTTAAACTTGAATTCTATCTAAATGATTTAGTTATACATGAAGAATATTGCTGTTGCTTTGTGCTTTCTTTTTATAATTGGCTGTAATTCAAAAGAAGGAATTACTGAGACACGAAAAAATGATGAGATTCAAAATGAATCGTCAAATCAAAAGCAAAAAGTTGATTCCACAATTAAACATTTTTTGATTTGGTACAGAGATAACTATAAAGAGTTGTCGCAAATTGATTTTGCTACCAAGGAAAAGAATGATAGATATTATGTAGTTAATTTCGACAATGTGAATCTCTTTATTGAGAAACTTAGAGCTAGTGGTTACCTTTCAGATGCTTACTTAGCCAACTTAAAACAATATTTTAATGATTGTAATAAGAGCTTACTGGAAGAAAAAATCGAAGAAGGTGAAATTGATTGTTTAGGATTTGATTTAATTTTAAATACCCATGAAATTGACGAAAGCCTTTCAAAAGTGGAAACTGCAAAAATTCGTAATACAATTCTGAAATCTGATAGCGCAACTGCAAATATTGAATTAGTCTACAAATTAAAGTTTGCCTTATCAGAAAATTCCAGCTTTTGGAAAATAGATAAAATTGAAGCGTTACCTGATGACGCTTTTTAGTGCTAAAATATTTATCTCCGCTGTTTGTAGTCTTCCGCAGGAGGACTGCAAACTTTAAATGAAAAAGGAAGTCTCTGACTTCCCCGCGCTATCACCAACTTTCCAGAAATGTTTGTCCGCGTGGAGCAGCGCCGTCAGAGACGGCTTGTTTGATTA
The DNA here is from genome assembly GCF_016623615.1 of Adhaeribacter terrigena. GTDB lineage: Bacteria > Bacteroidota > Bacteroidia > Cytophagales > Hymenobacteraceae > Adhaeribacter_A > Adhaeribacter_A terrigena. Next base: position 96,872 of record NZ_JAEHFX010000004.1, read on the forward strand.
ATGCTTTGCAGTCGTCCTGCGGAAGACCCTGCTGGCGCGAGCTTGTAGCTCGTGCCTTTTTTATTTGCAGAAGTTTAAATGATCACGAGCTACAAGCTCGCGCCAGCAAATAAGCAAGCAAAAAGAATAGCAGACTTTTTGCCAGTTTAAGCGTAATTTTGCATTCCCAAGATTATGCTTTCTCCAACCCCAAACTACTTCCAAACCAAACGCAGCCTTTCCGAAATAAAAACGGAACTGCTGCCGGCGTATTTCAGGGTTTGGGCGGAAACACAGACTTCAGAAGCATTGCTTTTAGCTGATCTGAATATCGGAAGCGGTTTCGAAACGAACGGTGAAAAAGCAGCAGCTTTGCAAATTCAGGAAACTTACAAGCAAGCCGAAAACGCTACGGAAAATGAAGCAAAAACTGTAAAGCTGTTTCTAAGCGATGCGCCTAAAACCAACCTCGAAAAGCTGAAGCAAAATCTGGAAATTCCGGCGGAAGAAGAAGGTGAAGAAGAACCAAGATTGCCGGGAAATATTACGCTTTTAACTGAACCGGAAGCCTGCGAAACGCTAGGAAAAACACTTGAAAAAGTCGCAGGTTTAGTGGTGGCCGATCCGTTCAGTTATGCGTCGGCGCAGGAAATTATTGTGGAAGCGATTGCCAAAACCAATGCCGACTTGTTCCTGCTTTTCGATTTTAAGAAGCTGGAGAAGAGTTTTTCAGCCCCAAACCCTAGCGTTTTTACAGAAATGCTTTTCGGCGAAGCACTTCCGGCAATCAAAACGAAACTTCAGCTTCAGAAAAGCCCGAAACTGAAAGAACAATTTTTAATGGAAGAACTGGGAAAAGCTTTCCGGAAACAGGCATTTCATCCGCTTACTTTTAAAATAAACGCACCGGGGAAAGGCGGAAATACGGCATATTTGGTGCTGGCCGGCAAAACCGCAGCAACTTATTTTCAGGCGAAGGCATTTTTGCAAACCTATTCCGAATTTCAGGAAGATGGCGTGCCTTTGTTCGGGGTAAATTTAAATTACCAGCCCAGCAGCATTCCCGGCTTTTCGGATTTTTTGAACCCGTTCAGTCTTACCAATTTAACGCAGGAACTGGCGCAACGGAAAAGCGATTTTCATTACCAGGCCATCCGGGAAGTGTATGAAGCGCACAGCATTGCTACAAACTATATTCTGGCGAATTACCTCACGGCTTTCCGGAATTTGCAGAAACAGGAAAAGGTAAACCTGGTAGATGCCAGCAACAAGAAATTAACTAAGATTACGCCGGAAGCGGTCGTTTTTTACCGCCTGCATAGCAAATAGAATGATGATTCCGATAGGGCTTTTTAGTTCCGTACAAGTTTAGGGCATTCTGAGCTTGTAGAAGAAACTAACGGGTACTGCTATGGAATTTGAGCGAAACAAGAAATTCCTATCGCTCAAGGTCTGAGATTAGTTTTCGTGCGGGTTCGGTACGCGTTAGCTCCCTCGGCAAGCTCGGGATGACCGGATAATATATAGTCCTCCCCCCAACCCCTCCAAAGGGGGCAACCCGATCCTAATTTAGCAGCAACTTTTCCAAAACCGCTTGCTTAAGCCAACCCATTTCGGCCGGATACGTGTATGCAAAGCAAGCTTTTCGGGATGAAATATTCTTTACTTTTTCTGCTGTTTTTCCTACCGTTTTTCGTGGCCGGCCAACACGTGCGCGGCAAGGTGTACGATGCGCAAACCCGGCAACCGTTGTCCGGTGCCGCCATTGCGATTATCGGTTCTGCCAGCGGTACCCTTACCGATGAAAGCGGAATTTTTACCCTTACTTTTTCGGGCGAAAATGATACCGTTTTGGTGCAACTAGTGGGCTACAGCTCGCTGCGTATCCCGGTTTCCGGAACGTTTCTCGAGATCGGGTTGCAGCCGGTAGCAAAAACGGTTGGAGAAGTAATCGTGCGCGGTTATGAGACGAATCAACCTTTACTGAGAACGGCGGGCGCTATTGGTTTGCTCACGCCCCGCGAACTGCAACGCTTCAACCAGAATTCTTTGGTGCCTGCGCTGAATACTATACCCGGCGTGCGCATGGAAGAACGCGCTACGGCTAGCTACAGAATTTCTATAAGAGGCTCCAGTTTGCGGGCGCCGTTCGGGGTGCGGAACGTGAAAATGTACCTGAACGGAATTCCGCTGGTAGAAGCGAACGGTACCTTGCCTTTGAATCTGCTCGATGCCGCCACAATTAACCGGGTAGAAGTGCTGAAAGGTCCGGCGGGCAGCGTGTACGGGGCGGGAACCGGCGGCACCATTTTGCTGCACACCATGCAACCGGAAGCCGGCGAAAGCAGCGTGGCGGTGCAAGGGATGGCGGGTTCTTTTGGGTTGCAGAAATACGCGGTTACAGCCACGACCGGTGGCGAAAGATCGGGCCTATTGGTGCGCTACGATAAGCAGAAACAAGATGGCTACCGCGAACACAGCGCCATGAACCGCGATGTGGTTTTACTGGCGGGCAATTTCCGCCCTTCGGAAAAACAAACCTTCAACTTTCACACGTATTATTCCAAACTTTTTTACGAACTGCCCGGTGCCTTAACCAAAGAGCAATTCGACGAAAACCCGAGGCAGGCACGGCAGCTGAACAAAGACCAGCACGCTTCGCTGAACCTGAACGGCCTGAATATTGGCCTGAATCAGGATTATGCTTTGGATGAAAACTGGAGCAATTCAACCTCCGTCTTTGGCGTGTTCAGTTTTCTCGACCATCCGTTTACCAACGATTATGAACGCAACACGAACCAGGCATTTGGCGCAAGGACCAAAACTACTCTTCAAACCAATCTGGGCAACGTATGGTCGCGGTTCAGTCTGGGGGCCGAAGCGCAACGCAGCTTTGTGAATTCGCGGCATTACCAGAATAATAAAGGCATGGCTGGAATTCTGTCTTTCGACGATGAAGTGACCGCACAGCAGGGTTTTATTTTTGCCCAAGCCGAAGCCGATCTGCCCGGGAATATTACGGCTACGCTGGGCGGCAGTGTTTCGGCGTTGCAATATGAACTGAACCGCGTTTCGGATATCACCCAAACCAACGTTGGCCAGCATAAGCGCAGTTTTGAGCCGCAATTTTCCCCGCGGCTGGCGCTGGTTAAATTATTGACTGAAAAAATAGCCCTGCACGGCAGCATCAGCCAGGGTTTTTCGGCGCCCACAGAAGCGGAGATCCGGCCTTCGGACGGGAGTTTTAATTCTTCTTTACAACCCGAGCGCGGCACGAATTACGAACTTGGTTTCCGGGGAAGTATTCTGAAAGAAAAGCTGCATTTCGATGTGGTGGGCTTCTGGTTCAGGCTGCAGGAAACGATCGTGAGCCGGAGTACTGAAAACGGCGTGGTGGTTTTTCAGAATGCCGGGCAAACCAGACAGCAGGGCCTGGAAACCAGTCTGACTTATGAAATTCTGAACGATACAAAACGCTATGTTTCCGGGCTTAAAATCTGGAGCAGCCACGCGCTGAACCATTTCCGCTTTCAGAATTACCGGCAAAACGAGCAGGATTTTTCGGGCAATAAACTTACCGGCTCACCTGGGCAAACCTTAACCTCGGGCCTGGATCTGGAAACCCGCAGCGGCTTTTACCTGAACATCACCTCGTATTATTCCTCCGAAATTCCGCTCAACGATGCCAATACGGTTTTTGCCGATAGCTATTTGGTGGCGGGCGCCCGAATAGGTTTCCGGCGGCAGTTTTTCAGGAACTTTCAGGCTGAAATTTACGGCGGAGTGGAAAACGCAACCGATGAAAAATACAGTTTGGGCAACGATCTGAACGGTTTCGGCAACCGGTATTTTAACGCTGCGCCGGGCCGGTATTTTTACGCCGGGCTGCAGCTTAAATGGAATTACGCCGGCAAATAACCGAGTTTTCCTTGTTTCCGGCCCGTTTTAAATAGCTTTGCGTATCTTCGCTTTTTCAGTTAAAATCAATAGCGTTTTTTACCGTTTATGCGCCTTAGTCCCAATTTTCGTCAGAGATACGATGCACTGAAACGCTTGCGCAAAAAGCTGTTGAACATTGCCGGTTACGCGTTCTTTTTCCTGAGTCTGCTGTCGTTTCTGCTCATGATCTACGATCTGGGCTTTAAATACGACGCCGAAACCGAAGCCGCCATTCACCACCTGAATTCTTATTTGCTGGTCATTTTCTTTGTGGCTTTGCTCAACCGGTTCCTGGCCATTGTGGTCTGGAAAGCCCGGGAAAGCAAAAGCCGCCTGACCGAAACCGCCGTGCTGCTGTTTTTTGTGGTGGCGCTTTGCATGCGGTTTTTCATGCGGAGCGAACAGTTGGCGGCCATTCCCTGGATCAGTTTTTTCAACGGCTCGGTGTTTACCTACATGGTTTTTTTGTACGTATTTGTGCTGGAAATTTCGCGGCGCACGTTCAAGATCTACCATTCGCGTTATAGCCCGGCTTTGCTTTTTATTTACTCGTTCCTGATCCTGATCTTTGCCGGGGCCGGTTTGCTTTTGTTGCCGCGGGCCACGCACAACGGCATTGGGGTAGAAGATGCGCTTTTTACCGCTACCAGCGCCGTGTGCATTACCGGGCTTGCGGTGGTAGATACGGCCACTTATTTTACGCCTTTCGGGAAGAAAATATTGCTGATGCTCATTCAGCTGGGCGGTTTGGGGGTAATGACTTTTACCAGTTTTTTTGCCTTGCTTTTTCAGCGCACCTCTTCTTTTCAGAACCAGCTTTTTATGCAGAACCTGGTAAACGAAGACAAGATCGGGCAAACCTTTCGCACCCTGATCAAGATCGTAACGCTTACGTTTATAGTAGAAGCCGTGGGCGTGCTGCTGATCTATTCGAGCCTGGAACACCAGCATTTCCAGGGCAGCGAAGTTGATAAGTGGTGGTTTGCTATTTTTCACGCCATTTCGGCTTTCTGCAACGCCGGTTTCAGTTTGTTTTCCGAAGGGCTTTACGACGTCCGGCTGCGCTATAATTACAATTTGCAGCTTTCCATTGCAGGCCTCGTGATTTTGGGCGGCCTGGGTTTCCCGGTTATGTTCAACCTTTATAAGTATTTTAAAGATCGGTTGCTGAACATTTATTTCCGGCTTTTCAGTAAAAATCAGTACCAGTACCGGCCACGCCTGCTGGTGCTCAATTCCAAAATTGTGCTGGCTACTTCGGCTTTTTTGCTCGTAACGGGTACCGTTTTATTTGCCCTGACGGAGTTTAATAATGCCTTGCAGGAACACTCGGTTTATGGCAAAATGGTTACGGCTTTTTTTGGGTCGGTTACGCCGCGTTCGGCTGGTTTCAATACCGTAAATATGGCTGCGCTGGCCCCGCCTACCATTCTGGTTTACCTGCTTTTAATGTGGATCGGGGCTTCGCCGGCTTCTATGGGCGGGGGCATTAAAGTTACTACGTTTGCGGTGGCTTTCCTCAATATCGTAAGCATTGGCAAGGGCCGCGACAGCCTCGAAATTATGAACCGCGAAGTGCCGAATGAATCGTTAAAGCGGGCTTTCGGGGTTATTTTTCTTTCCTTTATGATCATCGGGCTGAACATTTTTCTCATCATGCTTTTTGATCCCGGGCATGATCTGATAAGAGTTGCGTTCGAAGTTTTTTCGGCTTTTGGCACCGTAGGGCTGAGTCTGAACTTCACGCCCGAATTAAATTCTTTCAGCAAAGCCGTAATTATGCTTACCATGTTCCTGGGTCGGGTGGGGATCATTACGTTTATCATCGGGTTTATGACCAGCCAGAAAACCAAACGCTACCATTATCCGGCCGAAAACATCATCATCAGTTAAACTAAAAACGCAATGCAATACATCATCATCGGGTTAGGAAATTTCGGTTCTACGCTGGGCATGCAGCTTACCGCCATGGGCCACGAAGTAATTGCCGTAGATGCCAGTATGGAAAAAGTAGACGCGTTCAAAAACGAGATCACCCATACGATCTGCCTGGATGCCACCGAATTGCCCGCCCTGCGCACGCTGCCGCTCGCCGATACCGATATTGTGGTGATCGGCATCGGCGAAGATTTCGGGGCTTCGGTCATGACTACGGCTTTGTTTAAGCAGCTGAGCGTGAAACGCATCATTGCCCGCGCCATTTCGCCTATTCACCAGAAAGTGCTCGAAGCCCTGGGGGTAGACCAGATCGTAAGACCCGAACAGGAAAGCGCCGAACGCCTGGCCAAAAAACTGGAACTGAAAGGCGTGATCGATTCCTTCGGCCTTTCGGAAGATTACAACATTGTGGAAGCGCTGGCGCCAACCCGTTACGTGGGCAAAAGTATCCGGGAAGCCAATATTCGCAGCGATTTTAATGTAAACATTCTCACTATTTTACGCCCGAACCAAAGCCGAAAATTCTGGAGCAATACTTCGCCGAGCAAAACGGTAATTGGCGTGGTTTCGGCCGAAACGGTGATTGAAGCGGGCGACGTGCTGGTGCTTTATGGCCTCATCAAAGATATTGAGCGTATGCTGCACAGTGAGTAAAGAATTGCTGATTGTTAATTGCTGGTTGTTAATTGCTTTTTCTGTCATGCTGCCTGGAGCATTTCGGGAAGCGCAGGCGAAGGACCTTGTCATAGGTCAGCAGTTTTTTAGCTAAAAATGATACCGTTTTCAGTTCGTCATCCCGACGTTAAGAGAAACGTAAGTTCGGCGGAGCCAAATCTCTTCGGGTTGGCAGTTTCGTTTGCTGTTGACTTTTTCACTCCACAAGCATAGCGTTTTTCTTCAGCGTTTACTTCCCGGGTTTTCTGGGAAGACGCCACCGGGCAAATCCGGCTGACTTTTTTGTGCCCCAATCCTAGCTTTTTCTGGCAGCGCACTTAGCCTCTTTCCGGCTAGCCTGTTTCTTTTTCTATTCCAACCCAATCTTTCTTTATTCCGGTATTTTCCACGCTTCAATGCGGGCGAAATAAATCTGTTATTTTTTGAAATGCCGGGCAACCGTAACAGGAAAACTGTTGTCTATTGCCAAAATAACACCTATTGCTGAATGGATTTCCATGGAATTGATTTCCGCAGAAACGGCCATTTTAAGTCCTTTCTGAACTGCACAAAAAGAACCAAAAACTGCTGTATTATGAAGAATAACCTGCTACTGCTTTTTGCAACGCTTGCCTGGTGGCTTTTCCCTGGTCAGGCTTTTTCCCAGAATTGCCAGGTAAATGTTACGGCTTCGGCCACCACCATTCACCTGGGCGAAACAGTTTCCTTAACGGCCAGCGGCGCAGTGCGCTACGTTTGGGCGCCCTCGCAGGAGCTGAGCAGCAGCAAAAATGCTACGGTAACAACTTCGCCTTCGGCCACCACCACTTTTGTGGTAATTGGTACCTGCGCCGATAGCACTACTTCCAGCCAGGCGGTTACCATTACCGTTTTACCTCCTAAATTGCCTTATTTTCAGAGTTTTGAGCAGAATATTATTGGCTGGACCACGGGCGGTACGAATTCCAGTTGGGCTTGGGGCACGCCGGCTAAAAACGTGATCAGCGGCGCGGCTTCGGGCACCAAAGCCTGGATGAACGGCGGTTTAACGGGGCAGTATAACGCCAACGAAAATTCCTGGCTGCAAAGCCCGCCTTTCGATTTTACGCATCTCTATGACCCGGAATTACAAATGAGAGTCTGGTGGGATGCCGAAACTGATATGGATGGGGCTATTTTGCAAAGTTCGGTAGCTGGCGGCCCCTGGCAACTGGTAGGGGCTCTAGGCCCGGATTGGTACAACAGCAGCAACGTGAACAGCCGCCCGGCCAACCAGACCACCGGCTGGAGCGGCAGCGGCACCAGCGGCAGTAATGGCTGGGATACGGTAAGAGTCAGTATTCCGGGTTTGGCGGGCATGAATAACGTGCGTTTTCGCATTCTTTTCAGAGCGAACGGTTCTGCCCAGCACGATGGTTTTGCCATCGATGATTTTACGATAAAAGGCCAGCCCGATATTTCTGTTGCCGGTTTAAGCAATCCCTTGCAAGGCTGTAATCCGGTAAATTCTATTTCGGTAAAGATCCAGAACCGCAGCATAGAAGATGTAGACCTGAGCAAAACCCCGATCACGGTACAAATTGCCTTAAGCGGCCCCAAAACTGGAAACTATACTACCATTTTAAACTCTGGTATTCTGAAAGGCAATGCCTTTATTATAGCCACGCTTCCTTCGGGCGGGCTGAAAATGGATGTGACCGGAGCTTATGCCTTTAACATTTCTGCCACCATGGCCGGCGATGTGCGCTTGTCTAACAATACGCTGGTGCAAACGGTAAACGTTTCGGGTACGCCGCCGCCGGCGCCTTTGGCCATTCCTTATTTCCAGGATTTTAATAATGCTATATCGGGGCAGGACCCATTAGCAGCTATTGGCTGGGGACCTAATCCTTTGGCTTCAACCGGAGTGCCTTATTATGGCTCAAACCGGGCAGCAAGAATTGGCGGTGCCCTGGGTGCGGGCGTCAACTATTTTTCCACCCAATCTCCAAAAATTAGCGGCATCACTTCCAACACGTATGTGGTATTCGATTACCGGCTCGATAACGGCAACCGGACCTTTACCAGCATAGGAGGAGCTAAAGTTTATGTACAGCTACAGCTCGATTGCGATACCGCTTACCGCACCCTTATGCAGCTGGATAGTTCCACTACCAAATTCTTTACCAATGATGGCGCCTCGCCGGATTTCTACAAATCGGTTTTTCTGCCGTTAAGCCAGTACCAGGGGCACGACGTAAAAGTGCGGTTCATGATAAGAAGCGTTGGCGCGCCTGCGGTAACTTTATTTATAGATAATTTCGGGGTAAGGGAAGTACGCCCGGTAGACATTGCCATAACTGGCGCAGGCCCAGGCAATACCAATTACAGATGCGGCGGTAACCAGGGGGTTAGCGTGAAGCTCAGCAACGCGGGGCTGGAAGTGCTGAACCTGGCGGTGAATAAAGTCCAGGTTACCGTTAAAACCACCGATCCGAACGGCAACAAGCAAACTTTTACCAGACTGATCAGCAAAGGCGTTATCCCGATAAACGGCGATTCGGTTTTTGTAATTGACCCTGCTAATTTCAATATGCACGCGCAGGGCATTTACCACTACGAAGCTTACGGAAAACTGCTCATAGCCGGTATCGATTCAAAACCGGGCAACGATACCATTCGGTCAACTTCAGAAGTGAAAAGTATCGCGCCTACGCCTTTTTATATTAAAGCCCAGGATATTACAGATAGTCGTAGTATCTGGGATACCGATTTCAGAAGCATCTGGCTCCGGTTTACCGGTCAGTTCAGAGTAAATTATCTCTACCAACATCAAGATGCTGCCCTTCGGGCGCAACTACACCGCGATAAGAATTCAGCTTATATCATTTCCCAGCCTATAGGCCCGGTAAAACCGACCGACCATCTGTTCTTCGATTATTATTTCCAGAACCCGGATAGTACCCGAGCCAATCTTGCGCAGACCCAGGCTTATATAGAGGCCTTTGCTTCCGTAGACTGCGGGGTAACATATACTTCGCTGGGCCGCCTGGATGCTTCGAATCACGTTGCAGTATCCGGTTTCAGAAAGCTGTTCTTTAGTCTTTCCGCCTTTGCCGGCAAAAATGTAGTGATCAAGATCGTGGCCGGCAGTCAGAATAACAGCAGCCTGATGGTGAATATTAACAATTTTGAAATAAAACCGCAGGGGGCAGATATAGATGTTAAGGAAATTATTGTGCCCACCGCTCTATGTGCCGGGTTTAACGGTGCCTCGGTGCTGGCTGTAAAGCTTCATAATAAAGGCACGCAGCCCCTGAATTTCAGTGCAACGCCGGTTACTGTAACCCTAAAGGAAGCGCTGTTAACGTTTGGCTCCTACAATACTGTGGTAAATACCGGAACGCTGGCGGTAGATTCGACAATAATAGTAACGGTAACCAACAATTATAATTTTAATCAGGGTGGCATGCACCACTTCAAGGCATTTACTACCATGCCCGGCAATGTTGTCCATGCCCGCGATACGGTAAGAACTTTTAAGTGGTCCGACCCTGCGCAAACAGTGCCTTATTTTGAAGACTTTTCCACTAATATGACGGCCGTTTGGCTGGAAGAACCAGGCGAAAGCAATATGGATCAGCATTCGTACAGCCTCAGGCCGGACACCCGGTATTTCGATCAACATCAGGCGTACAAAAAAAATAAAAGCCGGCAAACCATCCTTACGCCCCCTATTCAGGGAATAACTCCCAATACGCGGTTGATCTTCGACTTATATGATTTTCTCAACAATACCTTATGGGGTGACCCGGTGCCGCAATTTTCCGGTTTGCCTTCGCCACCGCACCCTTTTGCCGGCTCCAGGCACAAACTGGAAATACAGGCTTTAGTAAATTGCGGGCAGTCTACGGTTTCTTTGTGGACCCTGGACAGTGCTAATTACCGCCCGATAGGAAATGCCTACAAAGCTTATATAGACCTGACCCCGGTGGCCGGGCATCAGAATGTAAAGTTCCGGTTTATACTGCATATAGATACCCTGGCAACTTATTACCCTCATTTCATAATCGATAATATTGAAATTAAGAATACCGGTCCGGTAGATCTTGCCATGCAGGAACTGGTAGTGCCGGGAAGCGGTTGCGCCGGAAACAACCGGGTAAAGATGGTGGTGAAAAATGTTGGTATTGCACCGGTAACTTCCATTCCGGTTTCCTATACTTTAACCAACCAGCTTCCGGTTACCGAAACCATTCAGCGCATCCTGCAGCCCCACGATACCCTGCATTATTATTTCCAGACGGCCCCCAACCTGTATGCTAATTTTAAACACTATTTTACCGGCGCGGTAAATCACCCTCAGGATCAGAACGTGGTAAATAACGTAGAAACCCTGCCAAACTATGTAGAAAGGAAAGCACCATTTATTGCGCCTTATTCCAATAATTTTAATGGCATTATAGATCCGGAATTGGTTTTATCGGTGCACCATGGGCATGTGCTGAAAAATCAGCCTCCGTTTGCTGATGTTTATATTGCCAGTGGCGCCGTGAATTTTATTAACGACGGCCAGCGGCAATGGAATGGGTATGCTCCGCGCGTTGCCTGGAAGAAGACCGGCCCGGGCGGAACTGTTACGCCTTACGATGCCTGGGAGCTGAATAAAACCTACATCGTTTCGGCTTCTATGTGCATAGATGCTACGAACCTTAGCCGGCCGGAACTGCTTTTCAGCCTGAAACAAACCTACTGTAACCTGCCGGAAGACAGCTGGTTCCGGGTGTTGGTGAACGGCGTGCAGGTAAGCCCTAACTACAATCCGGTTACCGCTTCCAGCGACCCTTTTGCCAACCATACCCTGGATCTGTCGGCTTTTGGTGGTACGGTATTCACCATCACCTTTCAGTCTTCTACTGCCAACCGGACCTATAACAGCAGCGTAGCGGTTTGCGCCGGCGATAAAGCGCTTTTAGATAACCTGACGATCAGGCAAAAAGTGAATACGGCTCTGGATCTTGGTGTGCTGGCCGTGCGTTACTCCCCGGATACGTATTGCAACCAGAACAGTAAGGCTACTGCCGAGATCAAAAACCTGAATACGACCAACGTCGATTTTTCGGTGAATCCGCTTACCCTGGTCCTGGACGCTACCGGAGGAATAACCCGGAAAGACACGCTGGTTATTAACAGCGGCGTATTACTGGCCCAGGCTACCCAGGTATTCCGGTTTGCCAAACCACTGGATCTTTCGGCGCCGGGCACGTATAATTTTGCGGTAAATCTGCAGATGCCGGGCGATGCAATAGCTTCCAATAACCAGAAAACACAAAGCATTATTACCCCTAACGCGCTGGCTATTCCTTTCCTGGAAAACTTCAACAACTTTAACGCTACAGGATATACCAATTCTGCCGGATTTACAGTTTCGAACCAACACTCGCCGCTGGCCACCAATAAGTATGCGTCTTTCAAAAACCAGTACGACACCTGGAATATAGTAAACTACCTGACTACGCCTAAACTTGGCAATATAACGGCCAATACGGCTTTGCTTTTCGATTTCCGGCACTTCAGTGGCATTAGTGGTGGCAGCGCCGGGTTTCAATTACTGAACGGAGCTTTTAAAGACAGCGTTTACGTGCAGGTTTCCGACGATTGCGGTTACAGCTTTACGACCTTGTATGCTTTCGATAACGCTTCGGTGCTGCCTTCGCTGCCATTTCAGAAAATGCAGTTCAGCCTGGGTGCTTTTGCCGGAAAGAATATCCGGGTGCGCTTGCTGGTGAAAATGCTGCAGCAGGACCATTACGTAAATATTGATAACCTGGAAATAAAAGAACTGCCAAGCCCATTGGCCGTAACGGCTCTTTATGAACCGCAAACGGGATGCACTACGGCAGAAAAAGTTATTTTAACCCTGAAGAATAACGGAACGGCCACTTACAATCTGAGCCAGAACCCGCTCACGCTGCACGCAGTTGTTTCCGGCCCGAACCCGCAAAACTATAGTTTGCCTTTAACCACCGGTAGTATTGCCGCTTTTGCCGAAAAACGGTTTACGCTTGCCACTAATTTTGCTATGACCCAACAGGGAGCCTATACCTTTAAAACCTTCCTGAAACAAGGCAATACGGTGGTTTCCGATACGGCCCGCTTTATCAGGCAACGGAATACGCCGCTGGCGCTGCCTTATAAAGAAACGTTTAACGTGCCCGTTATAGATTCCCTGAAAACCTGGAAGTACAAAGGTTTCAAAATCTCGCACAGCAGCGTTTCCGGAGGCAGAATAAGCTTTTACGGAGAGGGGGTAGATACTGCCACCCTGCAATCGCCGGTCATACAGCTGCCAACCAATACCACCTTCCTGAAATTCAATTATAAGTTAACCGAATATTTGCATGGCATTGGACACTTTCCGTTCAACCCGGGAGGTTCTTCCAGCCGTCTGGAAGTGCAGGTTTCTACTGATTGCGGCAGCACTTTTACTACTATCCAGGTTCTGAATACCACCACGGCTATTTTCGGTGATCCCTGGCCAGATCCAACCTGGGTTTCGCTGTTGCCTTATGCGGGCCAGGCCATCAGTGTCCGTTTTGTAGCTTTCCGCGATAACCGGATGTTCTGGGCAGAAATGGATGACGTGGAAATTGTAGAAATGACTGGTCTGGACGCACAGGTTTTGGCTATTATGGAACCTGAAATAAATGCCTGTACCGATACGTTGCAGCCGGTAAAAGTAGTGGTGCGCAATAACGGTCCGCTGGCCTTTGCCAATATTCCCCTCAACATAGATGTGAACCAGGATACTACCTTAACCCAACTCATTTCGATCCCGGCCTTTACCACCGATACCATCTCTTTTACCGGTTTCAGTACCATGGCCGGCGGTAATTTCGATCTGACTGCAACGGCGGTTTTGACTGGCGATATGAAACCGAATGATAACAGCCGGAGTGCCCGGGTTCGGATCATGCAAAGGCCAACGGTAGACCTGGGCGGCGACGATTGCGTGGAACTGGGCGGCAGTAAAATTCTGGTAGCCGGAAAACCGAACATGATCTACTTATGGAATACCGGAGCTACTACCAATTCTATTACGGTAAGCACAACGGGCGTTTACAGCGTTACCGTCTGGGATCCGAATACCGGTTGCGATGCTTCCGATCAGGTTACCATACGGGTTGGTCAGAATCCGGCCGTAAACCTGGGGCCCGACCAAACCAGCTGCGGCCAGCCGGTAGTGCTGGATGCCGGACCAGGACTGAATTACCTGTGGTCTACCGGAGCAAAAACTCAAACCATCAGCGTTACAAAATCCGACACGATCATTGCCAGAGTTTTCAACCCGGTTACCGGCTGCAGTTCACAGGATACCGTAGTGGTGAAATTCAATCCGCTGCCAATTGTAGATCTGGGGGCACCGAAGAATATCTGCGCCGGCGATTCTATAATCCTGAATGCATATGACCAGCCCGGGTTTACTTATGAATGGAAAGACTTAAGCGGCACCTTGCTGAGTACCGATTCGGTATTGACCATGCGTACGGCCGGCATTTATAGCGTGAAGAAAACCAGTTTGTTTGGTTGCGTGAAATCTGATACAGTAGCGGTAAATGTGCATAATCTGCCAATTGCCAGTCTGGGTACCGACACTACTTTCTGCACCGGCAGCCAGGTAGTTTTAAATGCACAGCAGGGAACGGGTTATACCTACCGCTGGCTGAAAAACGGTATGGTTATTACCGGCGAAACTACCGATAGCCTTCCGGTAAATGCCATTGGTAATTACGCAGTTGAAATCACGAATGCAAACGGCTGTCTGACCACTTCGGCAGCCATTCAGATTGCGGAAGTGCCGCTGCCAACGCCGCTTATTTCCAGCGCGGCCGGTTATACCTTCTGCGCCGGCGATTCGGTAACTTTAAAAGTGCCGCGTAATAGTGGCAATACTTACCAGTGGCAGCTAAACGGTATGGATTTAGCTGGAAAAACGGATACCAGTCTGGTAGTAACTGCGGCCGGAAATTATACCTTGCGGGAAACCAATGCCGGTGGTTGCAGCCAGAGCTCAGTTGCCGCGCAGGTGCAGGTTACCGCACGTCCGGTTCCGGTGATAAATGCTTTGGGTGCTACCAATGTTTGCCAGGGACAGAGTGTTGCTTTGTTTACCACTACCTCGGGCACGTACCAGTGGCGCTACAACGGGGCCGATATTACCGGGGCCAACCAGCCAACGTTCATTGCCAGCCAGACCGGGAAGTACCAGCTGCGGGTAACCAATGCAGTCGGCTGTGCCGATACTTCGCAATCGCTGAACATTAACGTTTATGCGCTGCCGGTTGCCGGTATATCCCACACCGGTCCGGCCACTTTCTGCGCCGGCGATTCTGTGGCGTTAACGGCCGGAACGGGTTCGGGCTGGAATTACCAGTGGTCGCACAACGGTATTGCCATTCCGGGCGCTACGGCGGCTACTTTTATGGCCAAACAAGCGGGTAATTACCGGGTGGAAGTGAGCGTGAACGGCGTTTGCAACCAGGTTTCTGCGCCAACCGTGATCACGGTGCTGCCAAAGCCGGTAGCCACTATTACACAGACCGGAAACATGCTGATTGCTTCCAGCGGATCTACTTACAAATGGTTCCTGAACGGCAATATGATTCCAGGTGCTACTGCTCAAACCCACCAGCCAACCGCCAGCGGTTTGTATAAAGTAGAAGTTACGGATGGGGCCTGCAATGACGTTTCGCAGGAAGTGCAGGTAACTTTAACCGGCGTAAGTCCTGAATGGGTGGCTACCAGCATCAAGGTTTATCCGAACCCGGGCAGCGGCTTGTTCAACCTGGAAATTACCGACAGCAAAACCGGCGAGGTAAGCCTTATGGTTCGTGACCTGACAGGCAGATTGATCCGGAAGCAAACGCTGAAAAAATCTGGGAATGAGCTGCATTACAAGCTCGATCTGCAGCATTTGCCGGCGGGTATGTACGTGCTGGAAATGAACCGGAACGGAAGCCTGCGAATTAAAAAGCTGATCATAGAATAATAACCGGAATACCGCACTGCAGAGTTGCTTTAGGACGGAAACAGTTTTAAGGCCGCGCCGCAGATCCGGGTTTTATGTCCATACTTTTTCTGCCCGAAACCATAGCGTTTTCCTGATACGCGATCAGCAAAATGCTATGGTTTTTGGGTTGAAAAGTGTTTGTAAGGGATGAAAGAAATTTCGGGTTTTAATGGAAGGCGCAGCTTAAAAATAAACTGTCCGCGTGATCGTGTAGCGGCCTTGCGCGGGGAATAGCCGCTTCCGGCCGAACGGGTAAAACCGGCGGCTGGGGCTTGGCTTCTTCTTTCAGGTTTTGCAATTCTTTTTCGGAAATGCCGGCCATTTTATTCAGATCGGGCTGGCCGGCGTCTACCCAGCAGGTGTACCAGAAACTGCCGGTTAAGGCGATGGCGTAGCGCATTTGCCGCTCCACCTGGCCATTTAGTTTGCGGTGATAATCTTCGCAGAAATCGCGGGAATACACGCGGGTGTTTACACCGTTACGGTCTTCAAAACTGTATTTTCGGTCTTCGTCAAAACTTTCGGTAACTTCTTTTTCAAACCGCAAAACCGAATCCAAAGCCAGGTGCGCCCGCGTAACGGCATCCCAGGCGCGCAGCTGCGGATTTTCGAGGTACGTGGCGCGGCCAACGAAGAAATCGTAATTATGCGCCAGTAATTCCGGCAAACGGCTTTCCCAGAGAGCATGAATGCCGCGCTGATTCGTGAGCTGGCCGTTGTAATTCTGGGTGGTGTGAAGCGGCACGCAGGCATCGGCAATGTAGTGGCCCATTTCGCTGGAAAGCCTTAATATTTTATCGGTATCGCGGGCTTTGAAGGCTTCGGTTAACTGGAATTTCATCAGGTTGATGTGCCAGGGAACAATGCCGTACGCCATTAAGGTATCTTCGGTGTATTTCGCCACGGCATCTTTCCAGAAACGCGGTAATTTGTAAACCGCGCTGTCGCCGTACACGTCCAGATCGATGTAATGCTTCGGGGCTTCGTCGGGGACTAACGTGCGGCGGCTGTCGGGTTTGGTGCTGGTTTCGGTAATGTAAACGATGTGCTTTTTGTAGAACCCGATCATTTCCGGCGGCAAGGTAAAAACGGCCAGCCGGTCGATGCGGCGGTGCGCGTAAAACCCCCAGGCCATACTTTTTTGAGGCCAAAGCATAGCGTTTAGCAATAAGAAAAGCAGCAGACGTTTCATGTTGGCTGCTTACGGAGAATGGGTTGGTTTGGGTTGTGGTAGTTTAGTAGTTTTGGCTAACGTACTGGGTTAAAAGTGCTTTGGCAATTTTTAGCTGTGGTTATACTTAGGTTTTCTCCCAATTTTAACCGGATTTCTTATTTAACGAAATATCAGGAAAACTGCTCCAGTAATTATGCGCTGCATTAATCCAACATTTTTACAGGAGTTACTTCGTTAAGAAAGAAAATAGCATCATACAGTTCTGTATGTTTCCCTTTTACCACACCCACATTATATTGCATACCTTCAGCATTCGCTAATACTGCTTGATTTGCTGCCGTGAAGGGAATAAAGCACAGGTCAAATTTTTCTCCATCTAAGAGGCGGGCAATAGTATGCAATTCATGCGCAGTAACCGTTCGTGGTTTTTCTCTTGGGTGAGGATATATGTAGGTGCCCTGGTTGAAATCGAAACCAATAAAGTACGCCTGCTTACCGAAGGTATTGTTCAAAAAGGACCCCATTGAAATTTCCCGCATGCTACTATTATTTATCTTCTGGATGTGCGAATTATGCGCCCATACAAATACTTTACTATCCGCTTTCAGGCTAGCGTATATCCAGGCAACATTGGCGGCCATGCAACTGTCTCTATATGGGTCGCGGTAATTACTACGCGCTTTATATAACTCCAAGTTTTTCTTATGCATTTTCACCACTTCCAGACACCGGTTAAGGATCGGTTGCTTATCGGGGCTGGTCGTGTTTACCAGTTGGGAAAGCCTGGTAAAAATGGAATCGTCAATGGTATATTGCATTTCTTCCATTTGATTTTTGAACGTAGGAATAGCAAGAACCTCATGCCCCGCCGTTTTGGCTAATTCAGCCTGTAGTACTTTTAGTGCCGGATACGCCTGCTGCATATCCATTCCCCAGATGTTTATTTGCTTTTCGGCCTTTTTTTTTTTGTTGAACTCCCGCATCCAGGAAATAAGATCTGCGAATTCCTGGGTTCGGTAGGGCCACACATTAATTAACTTTATTAATTCTTCTGGATTCGCCTCCGTTTTCCAGGTAACGTAATCATTTATTATAAGGCAACTGCCAAAGTCTGCCTCAATTATCACGTCTTTTAACGCCAAGTCTTTAGCCAGATATTTTATAAATGACTCTTTCACTTTAAACATCTCATGCGAGCCATGGTTCGCTTCCCCAACAATAAATAGCTTTTTATCTTTTAAGTAAGGCTTTAGCTGCTTGTAGCTAGGGTTTGCTGGTGAAGAGGGTTGTTTTAGATAAACTTTTTCTCTTATAAGCTGACCTAAACCATCTTTGATGAAGAATACTGTTAATAATAAAAATAAAAGGTAGATCTTCATAATTTCTCATTCTTTAGTTTTAGCCCAACGGGCTGGGCTATGGCACGTTTTAATGTGCTTTAGGTTTTGTTGGGAGATATTGTTTTTAATTCCTTTCCTTTTCCCAAAAGTCAATCAAATCATCCCAAGCTTTTTTTGTAGTAGGTTTAAGCCATTTATCAAATCCAGAATAATAATTTAATTTTTCCCAACCTGCTTTATTTTGAATTCCCTCAATTAACCCAATTATCATCAATTCGCTTGTAAAAGAATCTCCATTATTAATTAAGTAATCTACTTCACTCCAAAATTGATCAAATCCCACCGTCTGATCATTTTTAAATTTTTCTATAATTATTGAGTTTATTTCACTTATATCTAAATAGTTAAACTCAGGCTGTTCTCCATTCTTGTATTCCTTTTTTACATATTCTTTCCAACTTTCTTCCATTCCTGGAATACTTTTGACCAGAATTTCAAAAGCCTTTCTACTATCAATTGGAGTCATATCCTAATTCAATTCATAATTTCAATTACTCCCAACTACTGTATATCCGTAATAACTCCGTTTATCCCACCACCGTCAGGTGGATAAACGGAACTGGATTAACGAATATACTATATTTAATTAGGTTAATATATAAATTCTTCTTGTAATAACAATTTCCTGAAAGGAAGTATTAAAGTTGCAAACGTTATCCGTTCCGGCTAAAAACTAACGGAAATGATCGTGTTCTTCTGCTTTGGAAGCAGCGCAGTTGGCAATTCCGGAAAGGGAGGGTTTGAGTAGTGAAAATGCAATTCCCAGTTCCGTGCACTGAGTAGTTTTACTTCAGGATGTTGAATTTGAAGCGCAATTCTTTCTTTTCGAGCAACAAACGCCAGTCGGCAAAGAGCAGGAAGGCTACCAGCAGTAAACCCAGCACGGTATAGAAAATAAATTGCGGGCTGAACAGGCTTTGGAGGGCGGCTTTCGGGTCCTGGGCTACGTAATCGCTGGCTTCCAGAATGAGCCAGTCGCTGATGAGTTTGCCGGCAAAAAAGGCAGGCAGCGCTTTGGCGGCACTTACGCGGGCCATGCCAATGGCGGTAAACAAAGCTGTGGTAGAAAGCGGCGTGAGTGTGTAAAGGAAAATAAATAAGCGCGATTTCCAGCCGTGGGCTTCCAGTTTGTGGCCGATAAAAGCGAGGTCCTGCGTTTTTTCTTCTTCCAGAAAACGCCCTGAAACCCGGAAAATAAATCGGCTCATGAGGTAGCGGCCCAGCGTGGAAGCAATTACGCCCAGCACCAAAACCGGCCAGATCTGCAACTTAAAAACCACCAGGCAGAAAACCATCACCGTCCAGGCGGGCGGACCGGCAAACGGAATAAGATCTACCAGAAAGGCAAGCAGAAAAACTAAAAAATAACCCCAGGAATCCATGCGCAGGCGAAAGCACAAATTTAACGCTTTACCCGTTAGTTGTACCTGAAATCTGCGGGCGCCGGAATGAAGGCCGGACTGATTGATAGTTTTTGCAGCTGAAACCCTACCGTTTTTTAAGTGTCAACCGGAAAAGGTCAGGCCGGAAGTTACATCAGGAATTGCTGGTATTCCGGGTGCACCTGCAGAAACTTCGCTACCACGTCGCAGCCGGGAATTACTTTTAAGTTGTTTTTCTGCGCGTAGGCAAAGCCGGCTTTTATCAGTTTTTCGGCCAGCCCCTGGTTGCGGTGATTTTCCGGTACAAAGGTGTGGGTAAAAGAAATTACGTCTTCGGCAGGTTTGGAATAAGCCAGTTCGGCTTCGTCGCCGTCGGGTAAAGCGATCGTGAATTGCTGGTATTTTTCGTCGTGGGTAATCTGCATCCGGAGGAAGTTTGGTGGCTTTCTGGTACGCAATTACGCAGCGCTGGTTTTCCGGGCAATAAAGATCAGGTGGGTGGAAGTTGTGCCGTCGGCTTTTGGTAGTTTTTTGCGGAAAAACCGTACCGTTTCGAAATTGTTTTGTTGCAGTTGCGCTTCCAAAAAACTTTCCTGGTAATAATAAACGTACATTTTATGGCCGGCGCTGTTGGCTTCGTAACCCGATTGCTCGTAGTTTCCTTCTATCACGCTGCCGTAAAAAATGCCCCCGGCAGGCAGTAAAGCGGCGCAATCTTTTACCAGTTTCGCGCAGTCGGGTTGGGAAAGGTAGGGCATGGCAAAACCGCACACCACCCCGTCGAACGTTCCGGAAATGGTATCGATTTCCCGGCAATCCAGCTGCTTGAAAATCGCGGCCGGGTTGTTGGTTCGGGCCAGTTCCAGCATGTTCGGGGCTACGTCAATGGCTTCGATCCGGAAATCGGGTCTTTGGGCTAACAGGTATTTCGTAATATTTCCCGGTCCGCAGCCAATTTCGAAAATGCGGGCCCTGGGCTGTTGGATGAGTTCGCAGAAAGCATCGTAGGTATCGTTGTACAGATCAAGCTCCATGAACTTTTCCTGGTAAGCCAACGCTACTTTGTTCCAGGTTTCGAAAGTGGTTTGGTAGGGGTTCATGAAACGTATTTATAGATAGCTTCTGATCAGATCTCCGTTTCTGTTTGAATTACTTCAGAAACAGAAGCGGTTTCTAAGTTGAGTTTATGAGTTAACGCTGTTAGCAGGGTTTCTTCCAGCGGAATTAAACCTTTCATTATATATTCCTGCAGCACCTGGTTCCCTTTGGCGATGAATTCCTGGCCTTTTTTGGCATTAGTAGTAATAAAAAGCTCGTAAGCAGCTTTTACGCGGTATCCACTAACGGAATGGTCGGTTTCAAGCCTTGAGCTAATCTTAGAATACAATTCCTGCGCTTTTTCCGGGTTGGTCTGTAAAAAGCAATAAGCAAATAAAACTTCGGCCTGTATCTCTTTTAACTGGGCTTTAGGAAAAGAATCGAGATATTTTTCCGCTTCCTGAATACTGGACAGCGCTTTCGGGAAATCCTTGATATCGAGGTAATGAAAATAATCATAGACCAGAAAATGCACTTTGGTAGCCGGGTCGGAGGTTTGGTTATGCAGTTCCAGATGCGTTTTCGGAAGCTCAGCCGGACGCACGCCACTCATAAGGAGTGCATTTACGTAGAATAAATGGAGGTTATCCTGGTGGGCAGCATTGTTTTTAAGTGCATTAAAGCAATGCAATCCATCAGTTTTCAGGTTACCTTTATTAGTAAAAGGCCAGGCATTGGTAATAAAAAAGAATAACCCGAAAAAAGCCGTAGCCGCAATAAATGGTCCGTTCAGAACGCCTCCTAAAATAAGGGCCGTACAAATTAAAAATGAAAGGAAATTAAAGAGCAAACCACCGGCAAAATACAGCATAAAACTGCTTTTAGGCATTTTCTGACGGGTGGGTATCATGATGCATAGCCCCAGGTAGCCGGCATTTTTGAAGAGCTTTAGTTTAAGTTTGTTATTCTCGTTTTGAATGGCTACATAACTTACCCGGAAAGAATACAGCTTAAATTTTGCCAGCAAACCAAAAACCAGATGACCGCTTTCGTGTATGATGATCTGTACGTAAAAAGCCAGCATTAAATACGCTACCACCGCCAAAGGATGAAGGCTTTTTACATCAATAATACCATTCTTGGTTAAAGCGCCAATAGAAACTCCAAGTAAACCTCCAAAAGCCAGCATGGCCAGGAAAAACAAAACTTTTTTCATCCTTTTAACCTGTTGTAATTCAGGTTGCTAATGTTATAAATTTAAGCGAAACGGACAATTAAAACACTATCTATCTTCGCTAAAAACCATTGGATTTTCCAAGCGTTAAAAAAACGCTATCCTTTTCCTCCTGAAAACTATAGATGTTCCTGATTTTCCGGTTCAAGAAGTTCACGGGTTTTCTATAATAAGCTTCCGGTTATTTCTTCAGGATGCCCTTTTCAACGCTCTCGTTAATTAGTTTTTCGGCGTAATTCCAGATGGTAGCAGAACCTTCTTTCATGATGCTTTTCTTGGCGTACACTTTACTGTAATCTACCCCGAATTCGTTCCAGGTGCCGCCGTTGTTGGAGGTGTTTTGCAGCAGCGGTTCCAGGCGGTCCATGGTGCGGGCAAATTTGGCTTCGGAGGTTTCGCCGGCTTCAAATTCTTCCCAGATGGCAATGAGTTCGCGGGCTTGTTCTTCGGGTAATAAACCAAAAATGCGGTTAGCCGCTAAGCGTTCTTCATCGGCGTTGGAATGGCTTTTCTGGGTGTCGTAAATAAAGGTGTCGCCGGCGTCTATTTCTACAATGTCGTGGATCAGCACCATTTTCACAACCTTCAGAATATCGATCGGTTCGTTGGCGTGTTCGGCTAGCACGATGGCCATCATGGCCAGGTGCCAGCTATGTTCGGCATCGTTTTCGTGCCGGTCGCTGTTCAATAACCGGGTTTTCCGCTGAATGTATTTGAGCTTGTCTATTTCTTTGATGAAGGCAATTTGTTGGAGGAGGCTTTCCGGAAGCATGATTGAATATTGAGATTTGATTATAACGGATTTGGCTAGGGCACGTTTTAATGTGCTATAGGTGTTGTTGTACGCAGTCTTTTATTGTAATTTCTTCGTAATGAATGTTTTTGACTTTAAATATATTCAATATTGATTTAAGGTCATCGTTCACGACAATCCATGGCCTAGCATACCTAATTACTCTATTCCCAACATTAGCCTTGTTAGAAAGCCCTGTACATTCCCAAGTTTTATAAATTGCGGAATTGGGCAAATTTGTAAAGTCTTTAGTGTCATAGTGTAAATCTAAAGGTATTATTGTTGTTGGTACTCTAAGCTCTAAATTTCCTATAATTGCATCGTTGAAGTAACCATTTCGTAGGCAAGCTGAGCATTGGCGTTCTAGGGTAAATCCAGTTGAACATTCATTAGCTTTAGGAAGAGTAAAGGCGGAGTAAAAATGGTAAAAATCTAGTGGCTTGTTCTTTTTATCGACTACTTGGGATAAATTAAAATCTATTATATCTTTTCTAATTCGGTTATAAAGGTTTTTGCTTATCAACCAATCACCATCAAGAGTTTCAAAGAACTCTTTTTTTGTTTTTGCAACTCCTTTAACCTTTAAATTATTTAATGGTTCTGCCCCCGTTCCACAAACTTCGCAAGCATTCACAAAACTATACTCGGTTCCACATGATTCTCCACTTTCACCTGGCGTGCCGCCGCTATAGGAGATAATATAGTATTTCATTCTTAATTAAGGTTGTGTACAACTCCTGTATATACCGAATTTATTCGGCTTATCTCTCCACCGTTAGGCGGATAAGCCGATGTTTCTCAAATGTAACAACAATTATCTAAAACCAGAACGCTATCCTTTTCGGCCTGAAAACTAATGGAAATGATCGTGGTCTTCCGGCTCGGGAAGTTCCTGGGCGGCTTTCGGAAGCAGCGCCGTGGGTACTTTGGGATACGTGTGGTGCAAATGGTGAAACGCGAAGGAAGAAAGGATGGGCGTCCAGAAGCGGGCCGATTTTACGCCCAGCATGCGCGTCGGATTCCGGCTGGCCATTTTGTGCGGAATGTATGAAGCCCAGAGCGGCATTAGCGCACTCAGCACGAACGCCACGGCCCAGTAAACCAAACCAATTACCGAGCCCCAAACGAAGTAAAACGCTATGAAAATGACGAGCAAAAGTGCCGTAGCCGCCGTTTCTGCAAGCTGCATGTTCCGGGTGTTGGGCGCAATGCGCAGCGAAGCAAACCGCAGCGTAAAAATGTGGTAAGGACCATTCAGGAAAACCTGTTTCAGCGTCCATTTGGCCGGTTCGCCTTCGGGGTCGTCGTCGGAAAGGCATTGGCCGTGGTGGCGCAGGTGCGTAACTTTCAGAGCGTGGCCGCTTTTTAGTAAGAGCAAAGCGCTTAAACTCAGCAGCCGGTCGTGGCCTTTTTTGGAAAGCCCCAGCGAATTATGAATGGAATCATGAAGCTGCACAAAAGCGGCCAGGCAGGTGGCAAAAGCTGCCGCAATGGCCAGCCACCAAAGTCCGTAAAATGCAAACGCTATATAAAATGCCAGCAAAACCCAGGGCCGCGTAATTTCTACCATTTGCTGCGCTTTGGTTAAGGTGAAGTTGCCGGGTCTGGTGCTTTTTGCTTTCATGTCTTTCGATAAACCGGTTAAATAAGGGAAAGTTCCGGGTTATTCGCGGTTTTCTTCGCGCAGCGGTTTGGCGTAGGCCGGAATTTCTTCGGGCTTTACATGTTTGAATTCCGCTTTGAAATAACCGTTATAGCCAAAAATATCGCCGAAGGTTTGGTTGCTCACTTTTACGCTGATCCGGAAAAGATCTTCGGCTTCGTCGTAAGCTTCATTCACCTCCGCATTGCCCGAAAACATGTCCGGAAACCTGAACGCCACCGGCCCTTCGTAGAAACGCTGGTTTCCCGATCGGATGGTAACGCTGCCATCCGGGTTTACTTTCATGTCGATGTCTACGGCCAGGTGTTGTTTGTTGCCGAGGTAATCTATAATGCGGTTTTCCTGTTCGCTGAAGATCATGGTTGCATCGAAATGGCGCTTCTTTCTGGCAAAATGAAATTGGCGGATCCAGGTTACGGTTTCCCGGCCGAAACGGTCTTTATACGCGTAATTTTCGATGGTAAACGGAATGTCCTGCCCGGTTTCCGGAAACATGATGTTGCGCCGCGTACCGAAATGCAGGAAAGGCAACACGTGTAACCCGGCGTTCCAGATGCGCTCCATTTTGCCCCGCCCGATCATGGCCAGCCCGTTTTCAGTACTCATGCTGAAACGCTGCTGCATTTTCGGGTGCAGTTGGTCAAAGTCGCTGCCCAGGTATTTTTTATAGATCGACATGGTTGCTTTCAATTGCAATTAATTATTGCGGGTTTCTAATTATTGCGGCATCTCTTTCTGGTCATTCTGAGCTTGTCGAAGAAACTTATGCGTACTCCTATGGAATTTTGAGCGACTGAGCGATAAATTCCTAGCGCTCCCGTTCGCGATATATATTTGCGGGTTCGGTACGCGATAGTTCCCTCCCAAGGTCGGGATGACGCAAAAACGTCAATCAAATAACGTGAAAATCCTCCCCAAACCCCTCCAGAGAGAGACTTTCTTCAATAGTTTAATTCCGATCCGGTTTGCGTTTACAATTGGCGGCGCTGGGCGTAAATTTCAGCAAACTCAGCACAATTACCGATAAGCCAATTACGCCGAAACTGGTAGTGGCCGGGTTGAAAGGCGCCAGGTAAACTTCGTGTTTCGCAACCAGCGCAATGCCACCCAGAATCAGCAAGGAAAAAATATTCAGGTAATGCAAAAGCCGCCACCGGCCAAAAAATAAAAAAGCTATTCCGAAAAAGATTTCGGCAATTCCCGCCGCGTAAACGCCTTCTTTTTCGTAGCCGGTAAACATGCCCGAAGCCGTGAGCATTTCCAGTTCGCCGGTTTCCATATACATGAGTTTAGGCACGATGCCGTGATAAAGCCAGGTTAACGCGATCAGGAAATTGGAAAGGATCAGAACGAAAAGCAGCTTTTTGCTTAAGCGCGGATGCTGCCCGCGTTCGAGCCACATTTTCAGCGCATCGAAGCTCCAGGCCGTAGCCCAGCCAATAAGCGGACGAAACAAAAACTTATCGATGAGGTTGCCGAAAAAGCCGTGGCGGGTCTGGTAATCGTACCAGGTCAGGAATTTAACGCCGTTGTTTTCGGGAATGTATTTCCAGTAGCCGGAGCCGGTTTTGATGAGTGAAATGGGTTCGTCGCTCCAGAATTTAAGGGCCGATGTACTTTCGCCGGTTTCTTTGCTGTGCGTGCCGGTACTTTTCCCTTTCCCCGATACCTTGATGCCAAACCCGATCTGCGTTTCGTAGAGAAAATGCTGCGGCGCGTCTTCGGTTTCCTTCGGTAAATATTCGATCCGGTTAAAGCGCAGGTCCCATTCCTGGTGAATTTCGGGTGTCTGGGTAAACTCCCAAACCCGCTCCAGGCTGGTGTGCATAAAAGTTTCTACGTAGATCGGATCGCGCTTCATAACGGTATCCAAGGTAGGGAAAAAAGTGCTGCGTTACCAATTTGCTGTTACCAGCCGGCGGATATTTTACCACTGAAGCTATCAGGCGCTTCGCAGGATCTTTTCCATTTTTCTGCCTTTCGCCAACTCATCTACCAGTTTATCTAAATATCTCACCTGCTGCGTTAAGGCATTGTCTATTTCTTCTATCCGGTAGCCGCAAATTACCCCGGTTATCAAATGCGCGTTTGGGTTCAGGTTTGCCTGCTGAAAGAAGGTTTCAAAGGTGGCTTTTTCAGCGATCAGTTCTTCCAGTTTTTGATCGTCGAAGCCGGTTAGCCATTCAATTACCTGGTGCAGTTCTGCTTTGGTGCGGTCTTTCTTTTCCACTTTTGCTACGTAATGCGGATAAACCGAAGCAAAGGTCATGCTGGCCATGCGTTCGTTATGTTCGGGGGTTATTTTCATGGGTTTTGTTTCATGTAAATTTCTGGAATTATTTTAGCCGTTCTAATTTAAAATCATAATCCTGTAAAAACAAAAAAGCCCACCGCAAAAACGGTAGGCTTCTGGGTAAAAAAAGTGGATAATTCAAGGTGAATAACTTTGTATTATCCTAAACTGTAAAATTATTCAAGCTTGGCATCAAATCCTCTTATTAAAGCATTTTCCTCTGGTTCGGTTAATTCCCGTGTATAGATATTCTCCCAAAGTTTTGCTGCTTCTTTACTGGAAGAAATTCCTGCTCTATTTACTGCTTGGCCCCACAAGAAAATGGCAAAGTCTTTTTTATTGTATGCTATCCCGTCAAACAGATATAAATTCTTGTTTTCTTTTTCCAATTTTGAATTAAAGTCGAGTCTCCCTCCAATGGTTTCTTTCTTTATGTACTCCATTGGCTCTGATGGACTTTTAGTATTTTGTCCAAATGATACTATTGTCATCAAAATTCCTGCAATAATTAAAATTACAATTTTCATGTCTATTTAAATTAAGATTAGTGTTAAACAGTTTACCAGAATCCGTTGTGGCGTAAATTTCATTTACTGCTGAAACTATAGAATTTTCTGATAGATTGTTAAAGTATGTTGTTTTTTTTAAGTGCCAAAAATTGGTTCACTAACACCAATTAAAATAACCAAAAACAAAAAAGCCCACCGCAAAAACGGTAGGCTTTCCCTATAAAAAACTACTAATAAAACTTATCTTCCTTTTACGCCGAAAAATTTCATTCTGTAATCGGCATCCACATCGCCTTTGGTAATTTTGGTTAAGCGGGCTTTGATCAGGCGTCTTTTCAAGGGGCTTAAATGGTCGGTAAACAGAATGCCTTCCAGGTGATCGTATTCGTGCTGAATTACGCGGGCGGTCATGCCATCGAATTTTTCTTCGTAGGTGTTAAGATCTTCGTCCTGGTAGCGTAGCGTTACAATGGGTTTGCGGTACACATTCTCCCGGATGCCCGGAATACTCAGGCAGCCTTCGTTAAAACCCCATTCCTCGCCTTCTTCGGCAATTATCTGCGGATTAATGAATGCACGTTTCAGGCCCGGTTTTGGGGTGATCTTGTTGCCTTTTTCGTCTTCGTCGTCTTCCATGGGCGCCGAATCGATCACGAACAAACGGATGCCTTTGCCAATCTGCGGCGCCGCCAAACCCACGCCATGCGCGTAATACATGGTGTCGTACATATCGGCTACCAGCTTTTTCAGGTCCGGGTAATCTTTCGGAATTTCGACGGTTTTGGCTTTTAAAATCGGGTCGCCGTAGCCAACAATCGGGTATATCATAATCCTTTGCTTTCTAAATAACTCTGTAAAATAATCGTAGCGCTTACCATATCTACGGTAGCTTTGTTTTGCCGGTCTTTCTTTTTCAGGCCGCCGGCCAGCATGGTCTGAAAGGCAATTTTAGAAGTAAACCGTTCGTCTACCACGTGTATTTGCTGGGCCGGAAATTCGGTTTTCAGTTTGCGCACCAGGCCGGTAACCGCGGCGGTGGTATCGGTGGGCGTATTGTCGAGCCGCTTGGGCATGCCTACCACAATGGCTTC
This sequence comes from Adhaeribacter terrigena, assembly GCF_016623615.1. Classification (GTDB taxonomy): domain Bacteria; phylum Bacteroidota; class Bacteroidia; order Cytophagales; family Hymenobacteraceae; genus Adhaeribacter_A; species Adhaeribacter_A terrigena. Next base: position 125,008 of record NZ_JAEHFX010000004.1, read on the forward strand.
CACGGCTTCTTTCTGAATATAGTTTTTCAGGAAGGTAAGCAGCGTATGCGTGGGCACCGTTTCCAGGCCGTTGGCAATGATCTGCAGCGGATCGGTAACGGCCAGGCCGGTGCGTTTATTGCCGTAATCTATTGCCAGGATGCGCGCCACGTGGTTTTGGGTTAATTGCTTTAAACTGCAAAATTACGGATTTTTCCGGGAGAATGCACGGCAGCAGTTTTTGCCCCGGAAACCATAGCGTTTGCGGCCCGGAAATTCCAGCATAACTTCCCAGGTCTTAGAGATATGTGAAGTTTTGGAACGTGAAAAACGCTATGGTTTCCAGGCAAAAAACTCGAAGCCTTTCATCTGCTATTCCAGGCAGCAACCTTTGGCCTGAAAACCTGCGCAATCCAATGATTTGTAAAATCCGTGATCCCGAAACGCTATGGTTTCAGCCTGAAAAAGTGAATTTTACCGGGTTTTTCAGCACTTTTAAAAGCCGCCGGAGCCAGGGGGAATGAAACCGAAAAAGCCGGAAAGAAGTTAAGGTATAAATGCTGCCGAATCTGGCGTTTTTTGCATAGCTTTGTTAATGTCCGGAAATGCCGGTTTTCTAATAAATAAACAAGCCGCTGCTGTATGGCTGATGAAATAAAAAATTCGAAGTTCCAGGTAAGGTTGCCGTTATTGGTGGCGGCAGCCATGGCATTTGGCATGCTCATCGGGGCGAATTCATTTAAACCTACCGACAGTAAAAATGCAGCTTCCATTTCCAAAGCATACCTCAAGTTCCGCGATATTCTGAGTTACATAGACCGCGATTATGTTGATTCGGTGAACACCGACGACCTTTCTGATTACGCCATCAGCAAAATGCTTGAGAAACTTGATCCGCACACGGCCTACATTCCGGCCGCAGAAATGCAGCTGGCCAATTCTTACCTGGAAGGCGATTTCGACGGTATTGGCGTGGAATTCAACATTTTTCAGGATACCATTTACGTCATTGCCCCGATCAGCGGCGGCCCTTCAGAATCAGCGGGTTTGCAGGCCGGCGACAGGATCCTGAAAGTGAACGGCGAGAACGTGGCCGGCATAAACATTTCTAACCAAGGTGTTTTTGAAAAACTGCGCGGCCCGAAAGGCACCAAAGTTACGCTTACCATTCAGCGCAAAGAAGCCAAAAAACCGCTTACCTATACCATTACCCGCAATAAAATTCCCACTACTTCGGTAGATGTAAGTTACATGATCGATGCGACCACGGGTTACATCAAGATCAACCGTTTTTCTGCTAACACTTTCGATGAATTTAAGTCGGCCTTGGTAGATCTGCGCAAAAAAGGGATGAAACAAATGGTGCTCGATCTGCGCGATAACCCGGGCGGTTACATGGACCGCGCCACCAAAATTGCCGACGAATTCCTGAGCGGAAACAAAAGGATTGTGTATACCGACGGCAAAGGCGATAAATACGATTCGGAAACCTATTCCCAACACCGCGGCGATTTTGAACACGGGGCTTTGGTGGTCATGATCAACGAAGGCAGTGCTTCGGCTTCCGAAATTCTGGCCGGCGCCCTGCAGGATAACGACCGTGCCCTGATCGTGGGGCGGCGTTCGTTTGGCAAAGGGCTGGTGCAAATGCCTATTCCGCTCAACGATGGTTCGGAACTGCGCCTGACCATTTCGCGGTATTTTACGCCGAGTGGCCGCTCCATTCAGAAATCGTATAAAAATGGCCTGGAAGATTACGAATCGGATATTATGAAGCGTGCCCAACACGGTGAAATTTTTAACCCCGACAGCATTCATTTCGACGATTCTTTGAAATACAAAACCCGGCGCGGCCGCATTGTTTACGGCGGCGGTGGCATCATGCCCGACGTTTTTGTAGCCCCTGATACTTCCGAGAATTCTCATTACCTCACCGAGCTTTACAGCAAGAACGTGATCCGCGAATTTGCCCTCAACTACTACCGCGATAACCGCAAAAGCTTTAAGAAAATGCCTTTGGCTGAATTCCAGCGCAGTTTTACGGTAACAGATAAGATGCTGAAAGACTTTGTTAAGGAAGCAGAGCAGGCCAAAATTCCGTACGTAGAGAAAGATTTTAAACGCTCTAAAAACCTGATCGTGAATAATATTAAGGCTTCTATTGCGCGTAGCGTTTACGGGCCGGTTGGTTTCTTCCCGATCTTCCACGAAAAAGACCCGGAATTGCAGGAGGCGCTCAAGCGTTTTCCCGATGCGGAGTTATTGAATAAAGGGCAGGTGCAGGGTTTGGGAGTTAAGCAATAATGCTCTTTTTAAATTTTAGCGAAAATGGTTGCTGGGAGTGGTGGTTTTTAAGGTCTGAAGCATACCGTTTTTATTTTGTCATCCCGACGGCAGGAGGGATATCTTCGGAGTGGCATTGAAGTTTGCTATTGAGTTTTTGGGCTTGAAAGCATAGGGTTTACCTCACCTAAATAGCTAAAAACAGGGGAGGACCTTTCGCTTCTCTTTTTCATAGTGAGCTTTAACTCTGAACTCATAACTTTTAACTTTCAAAAGAGCTTTCTCCCTCAAGCCGGGTGGCTTCGTTTCTGCGTTCGCGTCTTCTATTCAAACTGGCCTTGCGGCCTGCCTAAAGGCACCGTATGAATAGGAGGCCGCGCACGCAGAAACTGGTGTCAGTTTCCTTTGTAGTGGGCTTTCTTTTATTTAGTTTCCCGGATAACGTGATTTTCAGGAAACGCTGCGCTGGCGATATGCGTGGAAACGGATAATGTGAAAGGGCACCCACAAGGGGGGACAAAAATTTGATCCTTTAATCCCCTAATCTGATAAATCCCAATTCAGACAACTTCATGGCCGTCTGCTTTAGCTGACGATACTACTGAAGAAAAAAGCCCCCTTTTCAAGAAGGGGTTGGACGTGGTCTTTTCTTAAAATCCCAATTCAGATAAGCCCCGGTCCTGAACGTGACTTGTTAATTATAAATTCTCTGTCCATGAAACATGACGAATATTTCTGCGTTTTTAACTTTTCGTCATTCCATTTTCCCAAATTTAGCCGTACTTTTAAGGGCAGAAATAGTAGCGTTTTTGGGGGAAGAGTTTTTAACCTGTAAACGCTGCCGTTTTTTACTACTTGCTTAAACCTTTCTGTTATGCCATTTTATCATAAATTAGGAAGCATTCCGCACAAACGGCACACGCAATTCCGGCAGCCGGACGGCACTTTATACGCCGAACAGCTGGTGGGTACGCTGGGCTTCAGCGGGGTTTCTTCGTTGCTTTACCATAAAAATCCGCCAACCAAAATCGAGCGCATCGGCGAGCCGGTACCGTTCAGTTATAAGCTGGCCAAGGAAGCAAAATATGCGCCGAGCCACTTACGTACTTTAGGCGAAAAAACCACCGGGACCGATTACCTGAAAGCGCGCCGCACCATGATGGCGAATAACGACTGCGCGATCAGCATTTGTAATCCGAGCGAAATGGAGATGGCGTATTTCTACAAAAATGCCATTGCCGACGAAGTGGTTTTTGTGCACGAAGGTTCGGGGGAATTGCTTACCCAGATGGGACGGATCGAATTCCGGCCGGGCGATTATCTGGTAATTCCGCGTACCATTATTCATAAATTCCGCTTCAACGAAGGGCAGGTGCGCTTGCTGATAATCGAATCTTTCAGCCCGGTAGAAACACCGCGCCGCTACCGCAACCATTTTGGCCAGTTATTGGAGCATTCGCCGTTTTGCGAGCGCGATATGCGGGCGCCAAGCGAACTGGTGCACGAAGACGAAAAAGGCGAATACCTGGTGCAGATCAAGCGCGAAGGGTTTTTACACCAGTATTACTACGATTTCAGTCCGCTGGATGTGGTTGGCTGGGATGGTTATTTCTTCCCGTATGCCTTCTCTATTCACGATTTTGAACCCATAACCGGCCGCATTCACCAGCCGCCTCCCGTACACCAGACCTTCGAGGCGCATAACTTTGTGATCTGTTCGTTCGTGCCGCGTTTATACGATTATCACCCGCAGTCCATTCCGGCGCCGTATAACCACTCCAACGTAGATTCCGACGAGGTTTTATATTATGTAGCCGGCAATTTTATGAGCCGGAAAGGCATTGATATTGCTTCGTTTACCATACACCCGAGCGGCATTACCCACGGGCCACACCCGGGCACGATAGAGGCCAGTATTGGCAAAGTGGCTACCGAAGAACTGGCCGTGATGATCGATACGTTCAAGCCGCTTTACTTAACGGAAGAGGCAATGCAATACGTAGACGAAAAATACCCGATGAGCTGGCAGGATGGGCATACCGATCCGCCGCGCGCGGCCGATATGATGGATTAAAACAAAACGCGGTAACATTTGTTGAAAAATTTGGAGGCGGAGTTGGATATGTTTATATTTAACTCCGCTTTCTTTATTTTAAACCTTTCATGCTGAATGCCATATGAAAAAGTCGTACTATTTATTATTGATGCTGTTTGTAGCTGTATTTTCGGGCTGTAAGAAAGAAGAAGAAGATCCGGTAGATAAAATTTTCAGCTTCGATATTAAAAATGAGAAGGAATTTGTAGCTACGAAAAATGAAATTAATGCGGCTTATACGGCCTCGTCAAACGGCTTTAATTTTCCGTTGCCGGTAAGCGGTGTGGCCGGCGATACCGAGGCTGATTTCCGCGAAAACAACACCAGTACCAGCCTGGTAACGGATATCCGGGTGCGTGAAGTGTATTTAACCATGCCCGATAACGCAACCGAAGATTTCAGTTTCCTGGAAAAAGTAGATATTTATATTGCCATGGATAAGGATGATCCCAACCCGCTGCTCATGGCTTATAACCGCGCTATTCCAACTAACGTGGGCAAAAAACTGGTGTTTACCCCAACCGATGCCAGCGTAGTGAAATACGTGAAAGCCGGCGAGTATGCCCTGATCCTGAAAGATTATAAAATGCGCCGGCAGGTAACCAGCGATCTGAGTATTACCGCCCGTATTACGTATACCGTTACGGCCAACCCACTCAAATAAATTTGTAAACCCTGCCCGGCAGGTTTTGCGTATGAAAAGTCTTTTCCGGCTCCAGAACTTTCTGGCAGCGGGGAAAGACTTTTTTACGTTAAAACCCTACCATTTTTATGAAAACCATTCTTGTATACCTGGCTCTGCTGCTGGGAATCAGCCTTGCCGCCTGCGATAAAGTAGATAAACTGCTTACTTTTTACATAGAAGATGAACAAACCATCGAAATTCCTTCGCAGTTCAGCAACGGTTTTCCGTTGGGCACGCTTATTCCGCTTTCGCCGGTGGCGGTAAATACCAATTCTGAGAGCGAATTTTCGAATAACGATACCCGCGCCGACCTGGTAAAAGACGTAACCCTGGATAAGCTGAAACTAACCTTAACCGACCCGAACCAGAATTTCGATTTCCTGAAAGATATTGATATCTATATCTCCAACGATGCCAACGAAGAGCTGCGCATTGCTTATTACAACGATATTCCGCTGGGGCAAAACGCCATTGATCTGACTTCTACCGATGCCAAACTGGATAAATACATCAAGGCTTCGAGTTATAAGATCATTACCAAAGCGCGCCTGCGCAAAGCCATTGCCGACGACATTGCCATTAAAGCCAGCATGCGTTTTAAAGTTACCGCCGATCCGTTATAAGTAGCGGGTTTGCCAAAAAGAACGCTATGCTTTTCGGGTTAAAAACTCACGTAGAGCAGAATAAGGGTAATCAGACCGAAAAAGCCTGCAATAATGCCGGCGTTCATACGGGCCTGCCATCTTATCTTTTTATTCAGGCCGACGACTGATGCGGCTATCTGCAAAAGTACTAGGATAAAGAAATTGTGATATACCGAGTCTTTGTTAATACGCTGTTTCTGCCCGTAGTAAGTCAGGTGGGTAAACTGCCGGAAGAAGGGCGTGCGCCAGAGGTCTATGGTTTCGGCAGTAGCTGGGCGTATTTCATCAAAATCGCGGTAATTGATGCGGAAAGTGCGGTATTGGGTGGTAACGTAAACCGGCGATTCGCTGCGCGTATTAAAATGCGGAAACGCTATCTGGGTTATGGTTTCGTTGGCTAAGCGGTGCGCCAGGAATTTGTCGGCTAAAATAAGACAGCTGAGCACGAGCACGATCTGGCATATGCGCCGCAAAATAGGTTCGTATTCCTGATAACTCGGGCGGGTGTAATTCTGGTAATGCTGCCGGAAATGCGGCGGCGGCTGCGGCGGCCGGTATGTTGCCTGCGGCCTTCTTGTCTGGGTTTGCGTCGAGCGGTTGAATGGTTGCGGACCAGTGGTTGTGGCTTTGGGCTGATTTTTATAATTGACCCAGCGGTAATGGTAGATTTCACGTTTCTGCTTATCGCCCAGAATTTCGTAGGCCTCGTTTATTTCCAGGAATTTGTGATGGTGCGCTGCGTTGGGGCTTAGATCAGGATGATATTGTTTGGCTAGTTTGTAATACGCCTTGCGGATATCGGCTTGCGTGGCGTTGCCGGGAACGGCTAAAATCTGGTAATAATCTTTCAAATCAACAGGAAATTAGATCAAACGGTGGCTTTCGCGGCTTGCCAGGGATTGGTTTTGGTAACGGCGCTGCGCCAGGTAACCACCCAGGAGGCCGGCAGCGAATTTGGCCAGCAACACAAGTCCATCGTTCAGATCGAAGTCGGCTTTGGGAGTAGCAAAAATAGCCAGATCTAAAATTACAACTAATATACCGGTCAGCAGGCCGTGCAGCCAGCGCCTGTTTTCGGGTTTCCGGGCTGCCCAGAAAGCCATGCCCAGCGTGGCCAGCGTGCCGGCAACCGGACCAATATAAGCGGCGGCCTGGGTAGCAAAGGTTTCGTAAACGCTTTTGTCGAGGCCCGGCATGAGATAACCGTAAATGGTAATGGCAGCTACCAGCACAATAAGCGGAATAAGTTCGGCAATAAGGGCCGCAATAGCTACGCGCAGCAACCGGATCGGGGATTTTTTTTCTACCATATTGAAAATGCTAAAGCAAAGGCCGTTTTGTCTTTAACGGGTTTTTGAAGCTAAAAAGGTACGGTTTTTTCGTGGTTTTCAGGGAATTGGTTTTCAGAAAAGTGACAAACAGAGCTTAACCTGCGAGTGAATGCCTTGAAATTTAAGGGAATTGCAGAATTGACTTTTAAGCCTTGAAAGGATAGCGTTTTCATAGTCTGCTTTCTACTTTCAACCTATAACTTTTTACTTTCATAGGTAACTTTTCCCCTCCAGCCGGGTGGCTTCGTTTCTGCGTTCGCGGCTGCAAGCCTTCCTGCCCTTGCGGGCTGCCTCGTTCCTCGGCACCGGAAGTCTTGGAGGCCGCTCTCACAGAAACTGGTGTCAGTTTCCCTTCGTAGCTCGCTTCTTTTTAGTTTACTCTCTCAGATAGCGTGATTTTCAGGATACGCTGCGCTGGCGATAGGCGGAAGATCACTTATGCTTAAAAGCTCCCCTCCTTTTTAAGTCGCAGATCCCGGAGAATTTCGGGATAGGGGTTAGGGGCAATGCCGTCAACATAAGAGAATCATAAGAGAATCCATAGAAAATTATTGGGTCATTCTGAGCCTGTCGAAGAAACTTACGCGGAATTACAAGGGAATTCGAGCGAAGCAATGAATTCCTTGCAGGTTCGGTACGAGTTAGTTCCCTCGGCTGCTACGCAGGGTCCTTTCGACTCTCGTCTCAGGAATGCTCGGGATGACCCAATAAATCCTTAAGTTGACGACATTGGAGGTTGGGGTGGTTGTATTACATTCTGAAAATCCCGCAAATTCAGAAAATTCTGATTCAGACACAATCCTTAAATTCTTTAATCCTACAAATCCCAATTGGCTTCGCCGAACTACGTTTCAGACAAAAATCCTGTCCATCCCAGGAATCCTTGAAATCGTGTTCAGACAACCATCCTGTAAATTCTTTAATTAGTTGCACCGGACTTCGTTTCTGAAAATCCGGATCCTGCCCGTTTACAAACAAAAAAAGTCAGCCTTGCGGAATGGCAGAGCTGACTTTTCAGGCCGGAAATGATACCGTTTTTAGCCGTTTATCTTTTTCAGATACTGGGCAAATTCCTTGGCGAAATAGGTGAGAATAATGTCGGCGCCGGCGCGTTTGAAACTTAACAGCACTTCGGCCATGGCTTTTTCGCCGTCTATCCAGCCGTTCTGGGCAGCCGCTTTTACCATGGCAAATTCGCCGCTGATGTTGTAGGCTGCAATGGGTAAATGGGAATTATCGCGCAAAGATTTGATGATGTCCAGATAGGGCAGACCGGGTTTTACCATGAGGTAATCGGCGCCTTCCAGGGTATCGAGTTCGGCTTCCAGCAGGGCTTCGCGGGCGTTGGCCGGGTTCATCTGGTAGGTTTTCTTGTCGCCGAATTTAGGAGCGGAATCTAAAGCTTCGCGGAAGGGACCGTAGAAGGCGCTGGCGTATTTGGCGGTATAGCTCATTAAAGCCACATTCTGGAAACCGTTCTTGTCTAAATATTCGCGGATAAAACCGATGCGGCCGTCCATCATGTCGGATGGGCCGATGATGTCGGCGCCGGCGCGGGCTTGTTCCAGGGCCATTTTTGCCAGAATTTCCAGCGTGGCATCGTTCAGAATTTCGCCATTATCTACAATGCCGTCGTGGCCGTCGGAAGAATAGGGGTCCATGGCTACGTCGGTCATTAAAACCACGTCGGGGAAGTTCTTTTTTACTTCGGCAATGAAGGTAGGGAAAAGGCCTTCTTTGTTAAAGCTTTCGGTAGCGAAACGGTCTTTTTTATCTTCGGAAATTACCGGGAACGGGGCAAAAGCTTTTACGCCCAGGTCTACACAGCTGGCAATTTCGTCGAGCATGCGGTCGGTGCTGAAACGCGAAATGCCCGGCATGGAGGTAATGGGAATAGCCTGATTCTGGCCTTCTACAACAAATATGGGAAAGATAAGGTCGTTTACAGTTACAAAGTTTTCCTGAACCAGATTCCGGATCACTTCGGATTTGCGGTTGCGGCGGGGCCGGCGGATTAAATTCATAAGACTTGGTGTTTAAAATGAATTACTTCCGCAAAGGTACGGCTAATGGGCGGGGAATGAAAATGGATAGCCGGCAGTTTTTGGGCGGAAAACCATAGCATTTTTGTTCCGGGGACTACTGATAGCGCTGGATTTTCTGCCTGATGTACTGCATGGCTTTGTCGTACGTTTCAATGCCGTGGCCAACATTTTCATAAACAACTACATCCTTTAAATTGCTGATTCTGGACTTCGCATTTTTAACCGATTTCTGATAGGGAAATAAAAGGTCCTGGTCGCCTACGAGCAAATACGTGTCTGTTTTTACCTGCCGCAGTTCTTCGCCCATGTCGTATGGTTTCTGGGTTTTATCCTGGTAGCGGGTTATGGCAAACAATTCGTAATCGATGATCAGTTTTTCGGCGGCTTCGGAAAGCTGGTGGTTTGGTTTGCAGAAAACAGCCTGGTCCAGAAATTTGCTGACGTTCTTTTTGCCAGGTGCCAGAATGGGCAGCAGGTTGTAATACAGGTTTTTAAACGATAAAGAAAAGGGCTGTAAACACCCCGGATTGAGCAGAAAAACGGCTTTTATTCTTTCCGGGCTGACAAGTGCCAGTTTCATGCAGATCAGGCCACCGAAGGAAGCGCCGGCCACAAACGGCTTTTCAAGCTTTAGTTGATCCAGCATTTCGGTTGCCCAAACGCCGTAGCCTGAGGATCTAATGTCGGGCGTTTTGCCATCGCTTGGGTTGGGCAGGCCGTTGGTTTCTATTAGAAAGATGCGCAGTTTCTGGCCCAGGTTATCGAGGTTTCTGTCGAAATCCCAGAAAAGCGGCGTGGTGCGGGCGCCCGGGAAAATGACCAGCGTTTCCAGCGTTTCGTCTTCGGTGTGCAAGCCCCAAACGTGCGTTTTACCCAGCGACGTTTGCAAGCTGAACCGTTGGTATTGCCGGTTATTGGCGGTCTGAAGTTGCTGCACCCAGTCTTCAAACCATTGCAAATCCTGCACAGGATCTTTAAAAGCAGATGTTCTCTTTATTTCCACGGCGATGGGGCTTTTAAATTTTCCTGAAATTACGGATTTGCAGGCATGAAGCGGCAATATACGGGGAAGGCTTTTTTCAATAGGGGAAATGCATGCTTAATACGGGAAAAAAAATGATAACAGGAGTTTGGAGTTTTCGTAATGGAAAGTATATTTGTCATTATGGAAAGCAAGGTTGTCAGAAAGAAGCCGGGAAAGCTTGATGAGCAATTTAACCTGATTGGTTACCGGTTCAAGAAAATTGGTTTCATGCTGGTCATTTTATTGATAGTTGGCCTGGTTATATTTCAGGTTTTTCCGGTAGCCATAAAGCCGGAACACGAAGCAGTGGTAAAGCCGGCGTATTTGCGGCTGTTCATTTTAGGGTTGTTGCTGATTGCCTGGTCCAGGGAGAAAGAGGAAGATGAGCGTACGTATCTTCGGAAAGTTAAAAGCCTGGCGCGTTCTTTTATCTGGATCGTGATCATTGTTTTGTTCCGGCCGCTGGGATTTGTTTTGGGGCAGGAAACTTGCACGCCCATGGCCGAAGAAGTGGTGATCATTGGGATGCTGGTTTTTCAGATCGGGATGTTCTATTTTGAAAAGTATAATGAAAATGAAAAAGAGAGATCCGCAGTTTAATCTTATTCCTCACCGGTTTAAGTTTATTGGTTTGGCGCTGGTAATGCTAACGATTCTGTTCGCGGTTGGCGTGAAAGCAAACTGGTTTGAATTTTCGCTGGAACATAAAGAAAGCGTTAAAACCTATATTCTTAATGCTTTAATTCTGGGCTGTTTGTTTATTACTTTGGCAAGAGAAAAGGTTGAGGATGAAATGACGATCATGCAGAAAACCAAAGCCTTTGCATTCGGATTTGTGGGAGCGGTAATTATGGCGATTATCTGGCCGCTAATGAACCTGATATATACCGAACCGCTGCAGGAACTTACCGGTCAGGGATTGGCCTTAATCATGCTTTTTACGCACATTTTTACCTATTACTTGCAAAAATTTACCGGCGAAACAGCATGAAGAATTTGCTGAAAGTAGAGCGGGCCAAACTCAATTTAACGCAGCAGCAACTGGCCGATAAAGTAGGTGTTTCGCGGCAAACTATTAATTCTATAGAAGCCGAGCGTTACGTGCCTTCTACGGTGCTTTCACTTAAAATTTCGGACGTTTTTAATACTACCGTAAACGCTATTTTTACGCTGGAAGCGGATGATTGAGTTTTTGGGCGGAAAAGGATAGCGTTTTAAGCCTGCTTTTTAGCAATGCAATACGTGCTCACGCCAATAGGCAGGTTTATGTATTTCAGGAGTTTGTTTTCGGAATTGATCAGGTTGTAGAATAAGCTGTTGAACTTCATTTCATCTTCAAGGTCGCCGGTCTTGCTTTTTTTGGATGGCAGCAGGCGGCTTAACAAACGCACGGCGTAAATGGGCAGGAATAAAAAGAAATTCCAGTAGCTGGCCTTGCTGATCTTAAAGCCGTTTTGTTTTAGCTTGGTTTCGAGCTCGGTTTTGGTGTACCTTCTGAAGTGCATGTTTTCTACGTCGTGCTCGCTCCAAAGGGCCATTAAGGCCGGTACAAAAACCAACAACGTGCCTTCCGGTTGCAGCAGGCTGTGCCAGTTTTTAAGGGCTTTTTCGTCGTCTTTTAAGTGTTCAAGGCAATCGGAGGCAATCACTACGTCGAATTTCTGCTCCAGGGTAATGTTTTGGGCATCCATTACAAAGGCGTTCTGAATGCCGTTTTCCTTGCAATTCCGGATCGCATTCGCGCTGATGTCTACGCCGTATAAATTGCTCCGGTCGAAACCCATTGCGGCCAGTTCATTCAGTAAAATGCCGGAAGAACTGCCGATGTCCAGAATGCGGCTGTCCTTCGGGAAATCTTTTAAATACTGCAGAATATATTGTCTTCTTGCCTTGAACCAGAAATGCCGGGTTTCGATCTCGTGGTACTTTTTTTCGAAAGATTCTTTCATTTGTAATGCTGCCAGCCGCTGGTGCAGGGTGCGAGGATGTTTTTAGGAGCTACCGCTATAAAAGTAGTTTGAAATAAACACTGCGTGTAACTTCTGCAAAGGTAAGAAATTTTAGATTGGCTGGTGTTTTTTAAGCGGCAGCTCTTGGGTTTAACGCCCCAGTAAAGCTACCATCGAAAAAATAAAACCCGTCAGAAACAAGCCGCCGCCTACCCAGGCTACAATTCCTGCTCCCGAGACTCCGGCAATTACCAAACCCAGCGCAACCAGCAATAAAATGGTGCCCGCCGCCAGAAAAACACCCGAAAGCGCCCGGCTCCGTACTTTCTCAGGTTCGTCGTATCGCTTTTCGGAAACCATTTTTTCAGGCTTTCCCGAAACTTGCAACCTGGCTGAAAATTGGTTTTGCTCACTTGTACTGGAAGCTGCAGAAAAAGCAACCGGTTGGGTGGTATTGGCTGCGTAAAGCACTTTTTCTTCCGGAATTGCTACCGTTTTTGGTTTCAGTTCAGGAGTAGGAGTGGATGTAGCCGGGCTCTTTTCGGAAGTTAATGTGCGGGTTTGCGGTGGGTAGTTCCCGGCGGTTTCAGCGAAAAGGTAAGCCGGTTTACTGGTTTGGCAGCCAGTAAAAAGCAGACCCAGGAAAGTAAAATAGTAAGCGTATTTCAGGAAAGGTAATTTCATGCACAGAGTTTGTTCAAAAATAGAAAAAGCCGGCAACTTCTGGTCAATAATGGCTGAATTTAAAAGGATTTCGGCTTACAGTTTGAAAATGATGGCGGCAGTTTATTCGCAGGAATCGTACTTTTTTAGTTCGTTTCCCTACCGTTTTGAGCGAATGGATGGGTTGGTAAAAGCTATCAGGCTGAAAGTTTTTTGCTGAATGCCGCGAGTTGCCGGGCCATGATTTGGGCAGCGGAAGCGTATTCCTGTTCGTATTTTTGCATGAGTGCTTCGCGGCTGGTTTTTTTACCTTTGGCCTGGCCTTCCCATAAAACCGAAAGCGTGGCGTAGGGCGGCAGCAGCAAACCGATGGCGTTGAAAAAATTGCTGAGGTTGGCAATGATACTTTGCGCCCCGTCGGAATCACCGGTGATCACGATGCCGCCTACTTTGCCTTCTAGTCTGGATCTTTTGCCAGCCATGATCTCATCGTGCAGTTCGTCGAGTCGCTCAATTACCCGCTGCATTTCTGAGGATTGGTTGTTCCACCAGATGGGTGTAGCAAAAATAAGGATGTCGGCGGCTAAAAGTTGCTCCAGAATGTCCGGCCAGGCATCGCCTTTGCCCATGTTGCTGTAAGTGCCCGCCAGAATGTTGTGCTCTACCAGTTTAATAATGGTGCTTTCGATCTGCTGCTCCCGGAGGTGTTTTTCCAGAAATTCGCAGAGGGTTTGGGTGTTGGAAATGCCTTCTTTTTTTAGGGTGGCGAGCAGGATTATGGCTTTCATTTCGGGCTTGTTGAGTTGCTAAGCCTTATAGTTGAAAAGCCGAGGTTTTGTTTTGGAGTGGCTAACGGTCTCATGTAAAAGACGTGCAAGGGCGTCGGTCGTAACATGCCTTTACGCTTTGTTATAGGCTGCTTTTTCTTTCTAATTCAATTACTAAATCTTCTAAATTCTCTTTAAGTTGGCTTCTGCTTTTCAATATCAATAGAGGGATTATAGTCAAGAAGAACAATGAGGAGAATAAAGGTATCAGAATCGCTAATCCATTGGTGCTGATTAGAAGTCCCAATAAGGCAAGAAGTGCGAAAAAGAAGATGATGAAGTAAGTCCCGTAAATGTTACTTTTATAGTACGGGATGATTTCAGCTTGTAATCTTGTTCCTGCTCTGTTCAGTCCGCTGATTAGTTCTATTCTTATTTTTCCGTTTCCTCCGAATGGTTTGAGTGTAGATGGTCGGACATTTATTTCTATTGTGTCTGTGTCAGTAAAATTCACTTCGCTGAAGTCGATGGGAACGCTTGTGAGTTTATCGAGGAAGTTCCTCTTTTTCCCTTTCTGCTGTGAAATATAGCCAACAATTAGGTTTTTCGGCGTATCAAGGTCGAACGTGTAGTGCCTGTGGTATTTTGAGAAAAGCCTCTTCATATTTTAAAGTTACCGCTAACGTTCTTGGCTATGCGGCTGCATTGCTGCCGTATAGGTGTGGTTAGGTATATTTTTTATCTTACCATGAAATTATGAATCTCCTTATATTGGTCGAAATGCTTCCTTATATACCACTCAATATCCCACTTAATTTCCTTTTTTAATTTATCTTCTTCAGTATTAGAGTCCAGTTCATACCATTGTGGCCCCTTATTTCTTATTTGGTCAATTCTTTTCCGAAATTGGTGTAAGCAATGAACAGGCTGGGGAAATTTAGGTAAATCTTTATCTGGGAAAATTTTTAAATATAAATCAGGAAAGAAGATTCCGCACTCAATCGTAAAAGAAACTTTTTCAGAAGTATTCCATTGACTTGATTGTACAACCATCGTCTTCTGGAACCCATCTTCATGTCTTAAAAAGTTGTTTCCACTCTTTACAAATTCTAAAGATTTCATTTGTGGGCTTATTACCTCCTTTATGATTTCTTTGAACAAATTCTGCATTTATGGTTTTGTTTAAATTATACCTAACTACTGGGCTAAAACGTAACTGCCTTTATCCTACCAATATAAGCAGATAACCGTAGTTTTAAGCACAGTTAAACAAAAAAGCAAGCGCTCCGGCTTTACCCGAAACGCTTGCTTCTAAATTGTTTCATCTGGAAATGCTTAGTCCAGTTCTTCCGGAGCTTCTATGGGGCTGGAGAATTGCAGCATGGTTTGCTCAATAATGTCGCAGCACTCGTGCAATTGTTCTTCGGTAATTACCAGTGGCGGCGCAAAACGGATGATGTCGCCGTGGGTAGGTTTGGCTAATAAACCGTTTTCTTTCATGGCTACGCAAACGTCCCAGGCGGTACGGCCGTCGGCGGTTGGTTTAATAATTACGGCGTTCAACAGGCCTTTGCCGCGCACCAGGGTAATTAATTCCGGGTGTATTTTCTGGATGCGGCGCATGCGTTCGCGGAAAATTTCGCCCATGATGCGGGCGTTTTCGGTCAGGTTTTCGTCTTCAATTACCTGCAAAGCAGCCATGGCTACCACGCAGGCCAGCGGGTTACCGCCAAACGTAGAGCCGTGCTCGCCCGGCTTAATGCAAAGCATGATCTCGTCGTTGCAAAGCGCAGCTGAAACCGGCAATACGCCACCCGATAAGGCTTTGCCTAAGATCAGGATATCGGCTTTTACGCCTTCGTAGCAGGTAGCCAGCAGTTGTCCGGTGCGGGCAATGCCGGTCTGAATTTCATCGGCAATAAATAAAACGTTGTGTTTTTCGCAGAGGGCTTTGGCTTTGCTTAAATAGCCTTCGGAAGGTACGTAAACGCCGGCTTCGCCCTGGATCGGTTCCACTAAAAAAGCGCACACGTGCGGGTTTTGCAGGGCTTCTTCCAGGCTTTCCAAATCGTCGTAAGGAATTACTTTGTAGCCGGGCATAAACGGACCAAAACCGCTGGTAGAATCTTTGTCGGTGGAGAAAGAAATAATGCCGGTGGTGCGGCCGTGGAAATTCGATTCTACTACAATGATTTCGGCTTCGTTGGGGGCAATGCCTTTTTGTTTGTAGCCCCATTTGCGCGCCAGCTTAATGGCGGTTTCCACGGCTTCGGCCCCGGAATTCATCATTAAAACCTTGTCGTAACCAAAATATTCGGCAATGTATTTTTCGGCTATGCCCAGCTTGTCGTTGTAAAAAGCGCGGGACGTTAAGGTTAGTTGCTGGGCTTGTTCTACGAGTGCACCGATGATCTTCGGGTGGCAATGGCCCTGGTTTACTGCGCTGTAAGCCGAAAGAAAATCGTAGTAGCGTTTGCCTTCCACGTCCCAGAGGTGCACGCCTTCGCCGCGGGTTAAAACTACGGGCAGCGGGTGGTAGTTGTGGGCGCCGTATTGATCTTCGAGTTCCATGGCCTGCTGGCTGGAGGTAATGGTAGCGGTATGCATCGTTCTATTTTGTTTTGATTCGGTTGGGAATGATTTCGGTTTCAGACTTTTCAGTACGGAAATGATAGCGTTTTTGCTGTGGTTTACGCAAATTGCTTTGGGGTAAAGTTAAGGAATTTGCCTGAAGTCGGGAATTTATTGGTGGGAAGAATGATTTTTGATCGCGGATTTCATGTGGTTTTAGATTTTGTGGAGTTTTTGGGGATGAAAGGATAGCGTTTTGTTTGCGTCAGCCCGACTCTTTTGGTCATCCCGACGATAGGAGGGATCTCGTCGGCAGCAAGCAGTTTTTGAGCTTGAAAGGATACTGTTTTCATAGCAAGTTTTTAACTTTCAACTCATAACATATGACTTTCAATGAAGCTTTTTCCCTCAAGCCGGGTGGCTTCGTTTCTGCGTTCGCGGCTGCAACCCTTCCTGCCCTTGCGGGCTGCCTCCTGCCTCGGCACCGGAAGTCTTGGAGGCCGCTCTCACAGAAACTGGTGTCATGCTTCTTCGTAGTGAGCTTCTTTTTAGTTTAGTTTTGCGCCTAACGTGATTTCAGGATACGCTGCGCTGGCGATAGGCGTGAAAGGAACTAGGAGGAGAAATTCTGATTCAGACAATAATCCTTAAATCCTCTAATCAATAAATCCCAATTCAGACAAATAATCCTGTCCATTCCAGAAATCCCTAAAATTGTGTTCAGACTTCCTTCCCCGTCTGCTTTAGCTGACGGTACGCAGGCAATTATTCGCTTATTTTAAAACACAACAATTCACGCAATAAAAAACAGCATTTCTGCTTAATTCAGAAATGCTGTTTTGGGGTTTGTTGGTTTTGTGGGTACTATGCTATGCCGGGTTTGCTTTTATGTACTTTGTTGAAAATGCTGGCAAATTCAGCGGCGTTGTATTGGGCATAGGTGTCGAGCATAATGCCCAGTACGTGGTCCTGGGTTTCAAGGCCAAAGATTTCGTGGGTATTGGCGGCGTCCGCTTCCGGCCCGTCTATATGGTGCTGTTCTACAATGGTCAGGTCTTCGGGAGCTACTTCTTTCGAGAGTTCGGGGCAATAAATGCCATTGTCCTGAATGGTAAAGGTGTGAATAAAGCCGCGGTTCCGGAGGTCCTGCACAACTTTAAATATTGGATCGTTTGTGTTCATAGCGCATAAAAGTTTGTGGTAAAAATTTAATTAGGTCTTCCTTTTTACGACTTCCGGGTTTTGTAGTTTGCTATATTTCAGTAAGTTAATATGTTTGGTGTTGTTGTTTTCCCAAAAAGAAATAAAAAAATATAAGCTCCCGGAATTAGACTGAAAAACGGCATTAGGTTTGGTTTGGGGCGGAAAACCGGGGCCTCAAAATTCAGATTAAAGAATTGGTTTTAAATAAATTGCAAAGGAGTACCTAAATGCAAGGTTAATTTGCTACTTTTGCAGCCTGAAAGCATTGCAAAGTTTACTGTTTTGAATAAACCGTTGCCACCTTTAGAACCCGGAGATTATTATTTTAATGAACAGGGTTTAATGGTTTTTACGGCTAAGTACCACCTCAAGCGCGGCTATTGTTGCAAGAGTGGCTGTAAACATTGCCCTTATGGTTTCAGGAAAAACCAGGAAAGTAAGCCAAAGCCTTGAAGTAAAAAATGGGGTAGAATGGCTTTAAACAGTGAAACTCAAATAATTTTAGATTTGGGTTTGACTTTTTGTTTCTTTCTTCCGATATTTGCAACCCTTTAGAATAAACTGATAAAACGAAATGGCACGAGTTTGTGATTTAACCGGCAAAAGACCTCAGGTAGGAAATAACGTTTCCCACGCCAACAATAAAACCAAGCGTAAGTTCTACCCGAACTTGCAGAAAAAGCGTTTCTATATCCCGGAAGAGGATGCCTGGATCACGCTGAAAGTTTCTACTACTGCTTTGCGCGCCATCAACAAGAATGGTATTGCTGCGGTATTGAAAAAAGCACACCGCGAAGGTTTTATCAGCTACTAAATAAAGGCGCAAAGCCCGGTTTCCTGTTGCGAAAACAGTAGCGCCGGCGGGCTGAAAAGTAAAAATGGTAAGGTAAGCAATTGCTTACCGGAAACCGGTTTTAATTTTTAAGCGCTTTAGTTGTTATTCCGAAAGGTGAATAGTAAATTTGCAAAGATTTTTAAAAGATAGTTGAGATGGCTAAAAAAGGTAACCGCGTACAAGTAATTATGGAGTGCACCGAGCAAAAGAACTCTGGTGTTCCAGGTACTTCCCGCTACATCACTACCAAGAACAGAAAAAATACTCCTGAGCGTTTAGAAATGAAGAAATTCAACTCTAACCTGAGAAAAGTAACAGTACACAAAGAAATTAAATAACGATGGCTAAGAAAGTAGTTGCAACCCTCAAAACTTCTACCGGTAAAGACTGGGCAAAAGTAATTAAGGCTGTAAAATCCGAAAAAACCGGTGCTTACACCTTCAGAGAAGAAATGGTGCCTGTAGATAAAGTACAGGAGTTTTTAGCCGCTAAATAATTGCGCTGATCTCATTCAGTTAAAAAAGTCCCTCACGCACGTGTCGGGACTTTTTTAGTTTATTCTTTTTCCGGTATTTTTAACCGATTTTTATTTCCACTTACAGCTTCCGCCCCTATGGGATTATTTGACTTCTTCAAAAAAGAACAGAAAGAATCGCTCGACAAAGGACTTGAGAAAACCAAAACCAATTTTTTCGATCAGCTTAGCAAAGCCGTAGTCGGGAAATCGAAGGTTGATGAAGAAGTACTCGACGACCTCGAAGAAATGCTGGTGCATTCTGACGTAGGCGTTGGCACCACCATCAAGATCATTAAACGTATTGAAGACCGCGTAGCCCGCGATAAATACGTGAGTACCAATGAGCTTGATAAGATTTTGCGGGAAGAAGTTGCCGCTTTGCTGGAAGAAAACAATTCCGGGAAGGGCACCGAGATAACAGTTCCGGCCGGTATTAAGCCTTACGTAATTATGGTAGTGGGCGTGAACGGGGTAGGTAAAACGACTACCATTGGCAAGCTGGCAGCACAGTTTCATAAAGCCGGTAAGAAAGTAGTGCTGGGCGCCGCCGATACATTCCGGGCCGCCGCCGTAGATCAGCTCATTATCTGGGGACAGCGGGTAGGCGTGCCGGTAATTTCGCACGGCATGAATACCGACCCGGCTTCGGTAGCGTTTGATGCGGTTAAAAAGGGCGTGGAAATGGATGCCGACGTGGTAATTATTGATACGGCCGGCCGTCTGCACAACAAAGTGGGCCTGATGAACGAGCTTACCAAGATAAAACGCGTAATGCAGAAATTCATTGAAGAAGCGCCGCACGAAGTTTTATTGGTGCTGGATGGTTCTACGGGGCAGAATGCCGTTTTACAGGCCACTGAATTTACCAAAGCTACCGATGTAACGGCGCTGGCCATTACCAAGCTGGATGGCACAGCCAAAGGCGGAGTAGTAATTGGTATTTCCGATGAATTTAAAATCCCGGTAAAATATATTGGCGTGGGTGAAAAGATCGAAGACCTGCAGATCTTTAATAAATACGAATTTGTAGATTCGCTTTTCAGCAGAAAGAAATAAAATAAAGCAGTTTTTCTGCCCTGAACCGTAGCGTTTTCATTCAGTTTTTGATTGGAAAATGCTACGGTTTTTTTATGCCGCCGCTAAGGGTTTTAACCTTTGTAATTGTCTTTCAAATAGTTGCAGGTGTTGAGTTGCTGTAGTGCTTAGAGGTATGTAGCGTTTTTTTCTACAACTTGGCCGCTTTTTTCTGCAAGGTTCAAGCAACGGATCAGCCGAATTTGCCGTCATCTGTAAAGTAAAAAATTGCTATCTTGTACCAGAAATTTGCAATTGATTCGTTGAGGTTTCTGGTGGCATTTTGCCTGTTTCTATGAAAAAACTTTATCTTTTACTTTTAGCCAGCGTTTTAAGTTTTAGTCCGGAACAATTACAGGCGCAAACGGCTCCTCCGAAAACGTTTTCGGTAGCTTATCAGAATGCACCTTTAAAGCAGGCGCTTACGGAACTGGAACAAAAATTTGGGGTGAAAATATTTTACCGCGAAGAATGGCTGACCGGCAAAACTGTAACCCTGAATCTGAAGAATGCCACGTTGCCGGAAGCCTTGCAGGCTACGCTTGCTGGATCCGAATACGTTTTTATGCAATACGACGCGGCTAACGTTGTAGTGATGCCGGCATTGTTGGAAAAAACTTCAGAAGGAAATATTGCAGCGGTTCGCATTAGAAAGGATGATATTGCTCCAAAGGTAGAAATAATCGGTGGCCCTAGAATTGCACCCCGTAACCAGAAACTTACTTTAAAGGGCGTAGTAAAAGATGGCAAGCATAACGAGCCGGCAATTGGTGCTACTGTGCAGGTCGAGAAATTAGGTATTGGCACAGTAACGGATATAAACGGTAATTACGAATTAAAGCTGGTGCCTGGTAAGCATGAGGTATCCATTAGCGCAGTTGGTTTGGAAACGCAAAAAAGGACGATCCAATTAAATGGGAGTGGTACATTGAACGCAGAGTTGTTAGATATAGCGTTTAACCTGAGTGAAGTTCAGATAGAAGCAGAGCGAAAAAACAACAATGTAGCCGGCGTGCAGATGGGAGTTAATAGACTTTCCATAAAAGAAATAAAAAAAATGCCGGCTTTATTGGGCGAAGTGGACGTGGTGAAAACGCTGCAATTGCTGCCAGGGGTGACTTCGGTTGGAGAAGCAGCGGTCGGTTATAATGTCCGCGGCGGTAATGCCGATCAAAACCTGATTTTGCTGGATCAGGTGCCGGTTTTTAACCCCATGCATTTATTCGGCTTCTTTTCGGTGTTTAACCCAGATGTGGTACAGGATTTAACTTTTTACCGGGGCGCTATTCCGGCACAATTCGGCGGCCGGCTTTCTTCTATTCTGGATGTAAAACAAAAAGAAGGAAGTTATGAAAAAGTGCAGGGAAGCGGCGGAATTGGTATTGTATCGGGCAGATTAGCCGTAGAAGGACCGGTGCTTCATAAAAAAGGCTCCTTCTTGCTGGCCGGGCGAAGTAGTTATTCTGATTGGATTTTTAAAAAGCTCCCCAAAGCATCTTTACGAGACGATCAGGCCTCTTTTTACGATGGTACGATCAAATTCAGCGCCTTGCTTTCTGAGCAAACCAAAGTAATGGCTTCGGGTTACCGCAGCCATGATAGTTTCGGGTTCTCTGCAGATACCATTTATTCCAGTTCTACCACCAACGGTAGCGTAAGTATTAATCATATTTTCTCGGATAAGTTTATTCTGAATGCAACGGCATTTACGGGCGATTATGCTATGAATATTGATTTTAATGCTCCCGGTAACGAAGCTCAATATGCGAGTGGCATTAAGCAACAGGGATTCAAAACGGATCTGCTGGTGCGGCAAGGGCGGCAAAAAATAAATGTTGGGGGAGCGGCCACGTATTATAATTTCGAACAGGGCTCTTTAGTGCCACTCAGCGAAGCTTCTAACATTAACGCTGACGTATTGCCACTGGAACGGGCTCTGGAATCTGCTTTATACCTGAACGACGAGATAGAGCTAAATTCAGTTTTTTCTTTTACGGTTGGGTTGCGCTACTCTTTTTACCAGAATTATGGAAATGGCGCTGTGCTTAATTATCAGAGCGGAAAGCCCAAAAATGAATTAACCGTGGTAGATACGGCCTATTACGGTAAAAACGAAGTAGTACAGCGCTACCGGGGTGCTGAACCCCGGTTTGCGTTGAAGTATGCGTTAAATGAAAAAAGTTCTGTTAAAGCCGGTTATTCGCGCACGCGCCAATACATGCACGTAATTTCTAATACGCTTACTATTTCGCCGGTAGATATCTGGAAAACGAGCAACAGCCATATAAAACCTCAGATCGGCGACCAGGTTTCCTTGGGTTATTTCCGGAATCTGAAGCAAAACACCATCGAAACTTCGGCAGAAATTTATTACAAACAGATCAAGGACCAACTCGATTTTAAAGAAGGTGCTGACTTATTCCTGAACCACCAACTCGAAACAGCGCTGATTGCTGCAAACGGCGAAGCATATGGCCTGGAACTGATGGTAAATAAAAAAGGCGGCTTGCTTACCGGCTGGGCGAGTTACGCTTACTCACGGTCGTGGCTGAAAACGAACAGCAGCTTTGCGGAAGAGCAGATTAATGAAGGCCGGAAATATCCAACCAGTTACGACAAGCCGCATAACCTGAATCTGGTGCTGAATTATCAGCTGACCCGCCGCTTAAGTGCTTCGGCAAACTTTACTTATAGCACTGGCCGGCCTTTTACCGCTTCCACAGCTTTTTATGTAATAGAAGGCAATGTGGTGCCGTATTACGCCGATCGGAACCAGTATCGCATTCCCGATTATCACCGGCTGGATCTATCCTTAACCTTTCTGACAAATTTGCGAAAAAATAAGAAGTGGGAAGGAAACTGGAATTTGGCGGTTTATAACGTTTATGCTCGCAATAACGCATATTCAGTATTTTACCGGCATAAGTATGGTTCGCAGCCCCGCGTTTTTCAGTTAGCGGTTATAGGTACAGCTATTCCATCCATCAGTTATAACTTTAAATTCTAAGCCATGCGTTTTAAATACAAGAATCTGTTTTTGGTGTTGGCTTTGAGCTGGCTGAGCAGCTGCATTAAACCTTATGATCTGGAAGTAGAGGAGCAGGAGAAGTTGTTGGTGGTAAACGGCATGATAACCGATGAGCCCGGGCCTTATACGGTAAACCTGACCACTACTTTCAAATACGGCAGCTATTTCAGCGATATTTCTCCAAGCGTGCAGCAAGCTACCGTAACCATTACAGATGAAACCGGGTTTTCAGTAAAACTGGCAGAGAAATACCCGGGCGTTTACCAAACCGATTCGAGCGCGATACGAGGCCGGGTGGGCGGTAGATATACGTTGCGGGTTAATTTGCGCGATGGCAAACAATACGTTTCTGAAACCGAAGAATTGCGGTCCGCACCACCTATAGGCCGCTTATATGCGCGCCTGAAACCGGTTGTGATGGTAAATGAAAGGAATGATCAGGTAACCGTAAATTATGTATCGATCTTGGTAGATACCAAAGATCCTGGCAATGAGCGCAATTTTTACCGATGGACCATGAATAATACGTACGAAGTAACTACGCAGCCCGGAAATTTTATGGGGGTAGACCGCAACGGCCGGCCGGTTCCTGCTCCAAAAGATTGTTGCCACCAGTGTTGGATAAGCGAAAAAAATACGGTCGGCAATGTTCTGAGTGACCTGCAGTTTAACGGAAACGCTTTAATTGCTCGTGAGATCACGAATATTCCGTTTAAGCCGCAGTATTTTCAGAACAAGCATTTTGTAGAAGTTCGGCAGCTGGCTATTTCTGAGGGTGCATACAATTTCTGGAAAACCCTGGATGATCAGATTGCCGGAACCGGCTCAGTGCAGGAACCGGCGCCGGCCAATGCAGTAAGCAATATTAAAAATGAAGCCAATGAGCAGGAGCAGGTTTTAGGTTATTTCAGTGCGGCAGGTGCAAGCAAGAAATCCTTCTTTATTCAACCCTTCGATTTTGGGGTTTATGCCGGTTCATTTGTTTTTCCTGACGATTGCCGGTTAATAAACGGAGCCACCACTAAACGCCCAAGTTTCTGGTAATAATGATGCATAAAAGAATGTTAAGATCCGGAATGGTGCGGGGCATGTTTATAACCTGTGCCTTTTTATTGAGTGCCCTTTTAGCAAATGCTCAATTAACCGGCAGCGGTAACTGGTCTGATAAACTGGTAAGCGATGTAAAGCAATTTACGCAAACCTTTGTTCCGCAGAAAGTGCATTTGCACACCGCCGGCAGTTTTTATGCCCCATCAGATACCGTTTGGTTTAAGGCGTATCTGGTAGATGCAGCCTCTTTTTTTCCTATAAAAGGTTACGAAGTAATAACAATACGCTTAATTTCTGAAGGTAAAGCGCTCGTATTGACCCAACAGGTTT
Organism: Adhaeribacter terrigena; assembly: GCF_016623615.1. Classification (GTDB taxonomy): domain Bacteria; phylum Bacteroidota; class Bacteroidia; order Cytophagales; family Hymenobacteraceae; genus Adhaeribacter_A; species Adhaeribacter_A terrigena. The sequence goes on from NZ_JAEHFX010000004.1 coordinate 149,081, forward strand.
CCGCCTTCAATGGTCTGGCGGCCGGGCAACTGGTATTGCCGGATTCACTTTTGCCAGGCAATTATACGCTGGTGGCTTATACGAACTGGATGCGCAATTTCAGTCCGGAGTTCTTTTTTAGGCAACCCCTTACAATTCTCAAACCGACTGCCGATAAAGGTACTGGTTCAAAAAAACATACGTTGGCGGCTTTGCGTTTTTTTCCGGAAAGCGGAAACCTGGTCTCCGGTTTAAAAAGCAAAGTAGGTTTTAAAGCGCTTGATTCGCAGGGCTTGGGTTTGCCGGTAGAAGGTCAGATTTTAGATGAAGCCGGTAAAGTGCTTGTGAACTTCAAAAGTTTGCAGGCCGGCATGGGAAATTTTACGTTTACCCCGGCTGCCGGTAAAAAATATAGCGCTAGGGTCACGTTCGGGAATAAACAATCGCAGACTTTTGCCTTGCCGCAGGTTCAGAGCAGTGGTTTGGTTTTAACGGTAGCAGAAAACCCGGATAATTCCTCGCTGATAAGTCTGGCAGTTTCACCAGACCGGGCCCGGGAAACCTTTTACGTAGCGGTGCAAAGTCGCGGCTTTATTTTGTTCCTGGAAGAAATGAAGGGCAGAAATGCCGCAAAAAGCCGCCTGAAAATAGACAAAAACGAAATGCGGGATGGTATTGCACAGGTAACGGTATTTAATGAAGCCGGGACGCCCGAAGCCGAACGTTTGTTTTTTGTAAATAATCAGCGCCGCTTCCAGGTGCAGCTTACGCCCGAAAAAGCGGTTTATAACCGCCGCGAACAAGTAAAAGTACACGTAAAAGTAACCGGCGAAAATGGCGAACCGCTGCAAACGGAACTTTCCCTGGCGGTTTCGGATCTGAACCAGACCGGTCCCCTTCATTTGCAGCAAAGTATCTTTTCCAGCTTATTGCTGACTTCAGACTTGGCGGGAAATATCGAAACCCCGGGATCTTATTTTGAAAACAACCAGCCGGAAACCCGCGAAGCGCTCGATAATTTAATGCTGACGCAAGGCTGGCGGCGTTTTACCTGGAACCAGATCGCCGATGCCGGAAAAACCAGGCCGGCCTTTAAGCGGGAACCGGAAATGGTTTTACACGGCACCGTAGAAAATAATAAGTACCCGGTTGCGCAGGCTGTAATTTACCTGCTCGATCATAAAACCGGAGAATCGGAAGTGATCGTGACCGACGCGGACGGTAAATTCAGCATGCATTCCGGAGGAAACAGAGCAACCCAGCAATACGCTTACCAAGTGTGGCAGAATGGCAATTTTTTACGAAACGCAGAAATAAGAACTGCTCCGGAAACCGAAATTGCCTGGCCCGATCTTTTTGCCGCAAATACGGCAGATACATTGTTGCTGCAACGGAATATGATGCGCAGTCAGATAGAAAAAGCGTATGGTTTAAAGCTGAAAAAGTCTGAAGCAACAACCGCACCGGTTAAAAATAAAAATTGGCTGGTAACGCCTCCTGATAAAACCTACGCCCTGGAGAAGTATGAAGCCCTGAAAGATTTTGAGGAAGTTTTGAAAGAAATTGTGCCCGATGTACGGGTTTTAATCGCTACAGCAGAGCCGGAAACGCGCATGGTAAGTAAAGATAAGCGCGACTTTAATCAGCATCCACCCATGTATTTTATAGATGGCCAACCAACCTGGAACGATGAACTGATTCTGCGCCTGAACACTGATCTGATTAAAGAAGTGAGTGTCTATAACTCTTCCAGAACTCTGAAGCAATTCGGTTCTATTGGCAGCCAGGGCGTAATTGCTATTCAAACCAAAGCCGGCAATTTCCATTCGCCGGAACTGGAGGCTAAAAACCGGATCACCGTGCCGGGCGTGATGCCGGCCCGCGAATTTTACGTGCCACCGGTAAATACCCAGGTACGAATGCCCGATCTGCGGCCGGTTCTGTACTGGAACCCAAGCCTGAGAACCGATGCTGAGGGAAACGCGGTAATCAGTTTTCCATCGTCTGATGCGGCTAGTAATTTCCGGATTTATGCAGAAGGAATAACAGGTTCTGGAGCAATTGGAAATGGCAGCGTATATTTTAAAAGTATCGTGGCAACTCAGTAAAACGCTAGGCTTTCCGCTTCCAAAACCCGGAAAAGAAAACCGATCCGGGTTTTCTTTTCCAGCCATTTTTAAAGCCCGAAACCTTACCGTTTTTCATTCCAAGCGCCGCGAAATCCTGAACTCTGTAAAATCCGCGATTAAAAACGCTATGCTTTCCGGCGGAAAAACTGCTTTCCTTTCTTTTTAGCCGAATTATTTTGCCTCCGGGTTTGTTGCAACCCGAAGCGGAGTTGCCATGTGCCTGTAAATTGCGGGTTTATGCGTACCTTTGCAGGATTTTCCGGCAGTAAATAAAAGTAAGAAGTGAAAGTAAGAAGCTTAAAGAAAGACAAATACAACGTAATTACCCTCGGTTGCTCTAAAAACCTGGTAGATTCGGAAGTGTTGATGGGGCAGTTGCGCGGCAACGATTTTGATGTGGCGCACGAATCGGAGAAAGACGATGCCAACATTATTATTGTGAACACCTGCGGGTTTATCGATAATGCCAAGCAGGAATCGATCGATACTATTCTGCAGTACGCCGATGCCAAAGAAGCCGGTCAGATCGATAAATTGTACGTAACAGGTTGCCTTTCACAGCGCTACAAAGATTCTCTGGAAATCGAAATTCCGCAGGTAGATGCCTATTTCGGAACATTGGAATTGCCGCAATTGCTGAAAACCTTAGACGCTGATTACAAACATGAGCTGATTGGCGAACGCCTTTTAACCACGCCAAAACACTACGCTTATTTTAAAATTGCTGAAGGCTGTAACCGCCCTTGTTCGTTCTGCGCCATCCCGCTCATGCGCGGAAAGCACGTGGATCGCAGCATTGAAGACCTGGTAACGGAAGCGAAAAAGCTGGTAGCAACCGGCACTAAAGAACTCGTTTTAATTGCCCAGGATTTAACGTACTACGGCCTGGAAAAATACGGCGAACGCAAGCTGGCTGACCTCGTTAGAAATCTTTCGGACGTGCCGGGAGTGGAATGGATCCGGATGCAATACGCTTACCCAAGCCAGTTCCCGATGGAAGTGCTGGATGTGATGGCTGAGCGGGAGAACGTTTGCAAATATTTAGACATGCCGCTGCAGCACATTTCCGACAATATGCTCAAAACCATGCGCCGCGGCATTTCCAAAAGAAGAACCATCGAGCTGGTAGATCAGATCCGTCAGCGCGTGCCGGAAATTGCTTTGCGCACCACCCTTATCGCCGGTCACCCGGGCGAAACGCAGCAGGATTTTGAAGAACTTTATAAGTTCGTGGAAGAAACAAAATTCGAGCGTCTGGGCATTTTCACCTATTCGCACGAAGACAATACGCACGCTTACACCTTAGAAGACAACGTGCCGGCCGAAGTGAAACAACAACGCGCCGACGATATTATGGAGCTGCAGCAGGGCATTTCCATGGATCTGAACGAAGCGAAAGTGGGCCAGACCTACAAAGTTTTATTCGACCGCAAGGAAAGCGGCTATTTTGTGGGCCGTACGCAATTCGATTCGCCGGAAGTAGACAACGAAGTGCTGGTGCCGGCCACCGATACATACGTGCGCATCGGCGATTTTGCCAACGTAAAAATTACCGACAATACCGATTTTGACCTTTACGGCGAAGTGGTGAAATAATACTTTTTCTGCCCGAAAACCTACCGTTTTGAACCTTGCAGCCAGACACGCGCTGCAAGGTTTTTTTATGCCCGAAATTGGCGTTACTTTGTAAGAAGGAATTTCTGAATGCTGGAATCAGTGAATGATTGAATAAGACAAACTTCAGGCTTCTGTATATATCCCATTCTTACTTTTTGCGCATGAAAATAACTACGCTTCCATATTCTGCTACCAATTCCTTCTCTAAACTCGTTACCGACTACCTGGCTGAAGAATCGCATTTAAAGCCTTTTCTGAACCGTTTTCCAACGCTGGAAAACTTCGGGGAGCAAATTAAAGAACGCGCGAATTTCCCCAAAGAGCAACGGCAAATACTGGTAAAGGCGCTGGAAAAACAATATGAAAATGTGGCGAAAAACCCGGCGGTAGAACTGAATATAGCCTCGTTGCAGCAGGACAAAACGTTTACCGTTACCACCGGCCATCAGCTGAATATTTTTACCGGGCCGCTTTATTTCGTTTACAAAATTGTGAGCGCCATAAAAACCTGCCGGGAACTGAAAAAAGCGTATCCGGAAAACGAGTTTGTGCCAGTTTACTGGATGGCTACCGAAGACCACGATTTTGCCGAGATCAACCATTTTAATTTATTCGGGAAAACATATGAATGGCAAACCGAACAGAGAGGCGCTGTAGGAAGAATGCGTCCGGATGGCCTGGAAAAAGTGCTGGAAGAATTGCCCGAAAAATTCCCGGTTTTTGAAAAAGCGTATCGCGAAAGCCAAACCCTGGCCGAAGCGACCCGCAAAATTGTAAACGAACTTTTCGGCGAATACGGTTTGGTGGTTTTGGATGGCGATGAACCCGAACTTAAAAAAACACTCATTCCCGTTTTGCTCAACGAGTTTTCCGATAATACTTCCTACCGTTTGGTAAACCAGACCAACGAAACGCTGGCCGCTTTTTATAAACCGCAGGTTCTGGCGCGGGAAATAAACCTTTTTTACCTCGAAAAGGATCTGCGCGAACGCATTGTAGAGGAAGGCGATAAATTCAGTGTGCTGAATACCGATCTGGCGTTCAGTAAAGAAGAAATAAAGAAGCTGGCCCAGGTTTATCCCGAAAAGTTCAGCCCAAACGTGATCCTGCGGCCGCTTTACCAGGAAATGCTGCTGCCGGACCTGGCCTATATTGGCGGCGGTGCAGAAGTGGCTTACTGGCTACAGCTGAAAGCGGTTTTTGAGCATTACAGCATACCGTTCCCCATTATCATGCTGCGGAATTCGGCTATGTATGTGAACAAAGCCAACGGTGCCCGAATGCAGAAATTAGGACTGAAAGCGGATGATCTGTTTGAAGATCTGCAGGCCTTAAAAAAACAGGTGAGCGACAAGCTGGAGTTGCCGGTTATTAGTTTGGAAGCCCAAAAGCACAGCGTTTCCGAAGCATTTGCCGAAGTTGAAAACCTGGCCAGAACCATTGAGCCCACGTTAGAAAAAGCGGTAGCCGCCGAAGCCCAGAAAGTGCAGAACGTATTGCAGATGCTGGAAAAGAAAATTGCCAAAGCCCAGGAAACAAAGCACGAAACGGTTTTTAAACAACTCACAGCGCTTAAAGAAAAACTGTTTCCCGGCGATGGTTTGCAGGAACGCAGCGATAATTTCCTTTCGTTCCAGGCAAATAACCCTGGTTTTATTACTGATCTGCTGCAGGCTTTTGAGCCGCTCAATAACCGGTTCGTGATTCTGGAGGAGGAAGTTTAATGGATAAAAAAGCCCTCCGGAAGCTGATGCTGGCCGAACGCTGCCAGTTTGAGGTAGAGGAAGTAGATAACTTAAGCGTTAAGATCTGCGAGCAGTATTTTGCCGGGTTTGCGCCCCAAAAGCAGCCGCAGGTCATTCATGTTTTCCTGCCCATCCGCAAGAACCGCGAGATCAATACCTGGCTTATTATTGAAAAACTCTGGCGCGATTTTCCGGATAGCAAAGTGGTGGTGCCCGTTACTAATTTTCAGGCCCAGGAACTGGAGCATTACCAGATCCTGCCCGGAACGGAAATTATAGAAAACCACTGGGGAATTCCGGAGCCGGTAAACGCGCAGCGGGTTTCTGAAGCGGAGATCGATACCGTTTTAATGCCGCTTTTAGCTTTCGATGCGCATGGTAACCGTATTGGTTACGGCAAAGGCTTCTACGATCAGTTCCTGCAGCATTGCAAACGTTCGGTGCTGAAAATCGGCTTATCGCTGCTGCCGCCGGTGCCGCACCAGATTCCGGCCGATGCCTGGGATGTGCCTTTAGATCATTGCCTGACGCCGGAAAAACGCTATGATTTCGGGCTGAAAAAGTAAGGCCGGCTTCTTCTTGTACCCATAATGCAGTTTGTTTTTTTAAAATTTGAGCATAAAAAAAGCCCCCGAAATGTTTCGGGGGCTTTTGGTTTTAACCGGGTAGGTTAATTATTGTTTCACAATACGGTTGGTTACTGTGAAGTCTTCAGAAGATACCGTGTACAGGTAAACGCCGTTTGCGAAGTTGCTCATGTCAACAGAAACAGTGTTTTTGCCGGTAACTAATTTGCCAGCTTCTACAGTTGCAACTTCCTGACCCATGATGTTGGTAACGCGAACTTTTACGTTAGCAGACTTTTTCAGGTCAACGTTGATCGCAATTTTACCTGAAGTTGGGTTCGGATAAGCTTTGATCTCGTTTACGAAAGCAGTCATGTCTTTCTTCTTCGTGCCTAACAGTTTTTCAACTTCAAAAGCCATGTACATGATGCTGTTTTCTTTTTCCGGATCTAAGTCACGGCCTAAAGTCATACCAGGCTTATCGTCAGACATCCAGGTAGTGTGCAGCAAACCATCTGTACCTACAAAGTGGTGTACTGATGGGAATACGTTCTCCTCCAGCTGCTCAGCAGTACTGGTAGAGTCGCCAAATGGGTTCAGTTTACGGGCAATGTTGGTTACTTTATCCGTTGCAATCCAGGAATTAGAAGATGCTGTGAATTTAGTCAGGTACAGGTCACGGAAAGGCTGACCGGTTGAGTCGGAAGTATGAGAAGTTCCAACCATTACACCTGCGTATACTAAGTAAACGTCACCGGCAGCGTTTACGGCTGCATTTGGCATAGAAAGTAAGCCTACCTGGCCATAAGGGGCAATACCGCCGCCGTTTTTACCAGTTGGGAATACCCATGATACTGGCTTGCGTGGTTCTTCCAGTTCAGCAATAAGCGTAGGGGTTGTAGGTGCGCCTTGTTTGTCAGTCCAGTGCAGGATGCCTGCGCCTGAATTCGGGAACCAGGTGCCGTTGCTTACTGGTCTCAGAGATCCTAAAGTATCTCTAACTGCCACACGGATCTCACCGGCGAAAGCATGCACGTTATTGTTGTTATCAATTACTAATGCATGGCCATTATCGTTGGTGAATGCAGTGTAGAAAGTATCTAATGAACCGGCGTTGTTTGGTGAAATAATAGTGTTACCAACGGTATCGGCTGGTACTACACTAAGCATTACCTTACGGGTGAAGGTATCGCCATTGTTAGTCGATTTCCAAAGTGTCCATGGGTCACCTGCGCTACCAGTAACGATAGCTACGGTTGAACCTTTTACGGCAATTGCATAAGCGTCGCCGCCAATACGGTCATAACCGTTTGCGTAAGTAAGGCCCGGAAGCTGGATGTTTTGTTTATCCCAGGTAACACCACCGTCAGTAGAGCGGCTGTATACTACAAGACCAGATACACCATTAATAACCGGAAGCGGGGTATTGTTGATGGTGTAGATCATGTGGATGTTATTGCCATCTGCTACAACTCTTGGCCAGGTACCGTTGTTACCGGTTACGCCACCAATGTTTTTTGTGAAAGCAAGATCAGTAGTTTGTGACCAGGTAGTGATACCGGTAGCGCCTTTTGCAGGGCGTTGGGTAACGCTGATTCCTTCGGCGTGGGTGAATACCATTTCATTGCCATTAATGGAAATGATCTCTGGCCAGCCTACGCGTTTAGAAGCAATACCGAAATTAGATTGTGAAGCCGGGTAGCCGCAAGTACCCTGGAATTCACCTGCTCTAGTAGTAGGGCCTTCTTTCCAGGTTGTGCCATCGAAGTAGTTATAACCTACACCACGGTTAGGATATGTATCGCCGGTAGGCCCATTACAGGTTTCAGTCCAAACAGCAGAAACAGTACCATCGCTGTGGCGTAACGTACGGTTAGGCACAGAAGAGTTAGAAGGCAGGTCGTACCAGGTTTTACCGATCTTTGTGCCAATGTTTCCTTTAACGTTTGTTTTCTGGTTAGAAGCCGGTCTTTCTTTGGCAACGCTGTTGCCTGAAGTGCCGGTGTTGCCATTACGGTCTGCTTTAATCAAAGCCGCAGGGCCTGCTTTGTCAACAATCTGACGAGCTTTTTGAGCGCTGCTCACCCCTACCGAAGCAGAGAAGGCAAGACCCAGAAAAAGTAATTTTTTCATCATGTATTAATTTGGTTTTGAAGAATGTTTTGTCAATTTCAAATCTATGTAAATAAATTATAAATTACAATAGGATATTAAAAAACTTATCAAACACATTTTGGGTGAACACCCTTGTTTAATTAGTTTTGGTGGCGCGGGTCATTTCGCGTTTGCCGGGCGGGCCGGGCAGTGCTTCTACTTTCAGGCCGGCGGCTTTCAGGCTTCTTTTAAAACTTCCCTTGGCGCAGTAGCTTACCAGAAATCCCCCTGGCTTTAAAGCAGAAGCCATTTTCCGGAAAATTTCATCGGTCCATAAGTGCGGTTGTTTCTCCGGGGCAAAAGCATCGAAATAGATCAGGTGGTAGTGATTTTCCGGTAAGGTTTGCGTTTCCAGATCGGTGTGTGTTTTATGCAGGTTGAAATTGCCGGTTATCGCTACGGTTTCGTTCCAGGGCGCGGCGTGGAGTTTATAAAAGTAGTCCAGCAATTCAGGGTTCAGCATAAAGTTTTCGAAGTGCAGTTCTTTTATCAGGTCTTCCGGCAGCGGATATTTTTCCAGGGTATCGTAGAAAACGCTATGGTTCTGGGTTAAAAAAGTCTGCAGCGTTAAAATAGCGTTCAGGCCCGTGCCGAAACCAATTTCCAGCAACCGGATCGGTTCAGTGGCTTGTTCCAGGGTTGGTTGCAGGCCATGCTTTATAAATACGTGCAGCGCCTCCTGCAGCGCCCCGTGAACTGAATGATAATGTTCGTTCAGTTCGGGCACAAAAAGCGTATTGGAGCCGTCGTTGGTTTGTTTTACTTCCACTTTCATATCCTGCGAAGATACCGTTATTTCATTGACAAGCGAAATGCGCCAAACGTTGCATGGTTAATTGTAGAATAGTTAAATTGTTTAATGGTCGATTGAAAAATAAGCTGGAAATTCGGAGCTAAGTTTTTATGCAGCCTCGAGCTTTCAAACTCGAGCTTTCAAATAATATATAAAAGGCGGAAATCTGTTCGTTTTAGACAATCAGCAACCAACAATTTAACAATTCAACCATTCAACCATTTAACAATATAAATGAGAGTCCAGCTTTCGCTTCCAGAAACCTTTTCATTCCAGACCCGGATTCCGGTGCGCATCACCGATATTAATTATGGCAACCACCTGGGCAACGATGCCATTCTAAGCATGATGCACGAAGCCCGCGTACAATTTTTGCAAAGCCTCGGCTATTCAGAACTGGATCTGGAAGGCGCCGGACTGATCATGAGCGACACGGCTATTATATATAAAGGTGAAGGTTTTTACGGCGATGTGCTTACAGTTAAAGTTACGACCGCCGATCTGAACAAATACGGCTTCGATTTAATGTACTTGTTTGTAAACCAGCAGGGAAAAGAAATTGCGCACGCCAAAACCGGGATGCTCTGCTTTAATTATGCCACCCGCAAACTCATGGCCTTGCCGGAAAAAGCCGCCGCAAAACTCCGGTAAAATGTTCCGTCAGCTAAAGCAGCCGGCAATGAATTTTGTCTGAGCACGATTTTCAGGATTTCAGAGATTTACAGGATTTCCGGGTTCAAAACAAACAAAACGGTATGCTTTAAAGCAGAAAAACTCGAAAGAAAAAGGTTTCATTACCGCTGATTTAGCTGACGGAACATCCGGAAGCCGCTTTCGAAACTAAAGCGCAGTAAATTTTGTATCTTTGCGGTATGGAATTGATTGCTGACATTGAGATCTTAAATAAAAAGGACATCCGGAAACTGAAACTGGATGAACTGAAAGCCTGGATGACTGAGAACGGCGAAAAACCGTTCCGCGCCAAACAGGTGTACGAGTGGCTTTGGAAGAATTCTGCGCAAACGTTTGCGGAGATGAACAACATTGCCCTGCCGCTCCGCGAAAAACTCGATGCGCACTTTTCCATCAATGCCGTGCAGGTTGCCACCAAACAACTCAGCAACGACGGTACCATTAAATCAGCTTTCAAACTCTACGACAGCAATATTGTAGAAGGCGTTTTAATTCCGCACGAACAGCGCATGACGGCCTGCGTTTCTTCTCAGGTTGGTTGCTCGCTTACGTGTAAATTCTGCGCCACCGGCACCATGGACCGCATCCGGAATTTAGATGCTGCCGAAATTTACGACCAGGTAGTTAGAATTAACGAACAATGCCAGGCGCAGTACGGCACGCCGCTTACCAATATTGTGTACATGGGCATGGGCGAACCGATGCTGAACTACGCTAACGTAATGAAATCCATCGAAATGATCACCTCTACTGATGGTTTGAACATGGCCGCGCGCCGCATTACGGTGAGCACTGCCGGTATTGCCAAAATGATCAAGAAAATGGCCGACGATGGCATTAAAGCCAATTTAGCTTTATCGCTCCACGCCGCCAACGATGTAAAGCGCAACGAAATTATGCCGATCAACGAAACCAATTCGCTTTCGGCCATAAAAGAAGCGCTTGCTTATTACCACGAACTTACCGGCCGCAAAGTAACCTACGAATACATTTTACTCAACGGCTTTAACGATACTATTGAAGACGCGAAAGAATTGCTGGCCTTCTCGAAACTGATTCCCTGCAAAGTCAACATTCTGGAATATAACCCGATCGAAAGCGCCAGTTTTGAAAGAGCCGAAGACGAAACGCTGGAGCCTTTCCTGCGCTATTTAGCCGATAGAGGCGTGCAGGTAAACGTGCGCCGCAGCCGCGGAAAAGATATTGATGCCGCTTGCGGACAGTTGGCGATTAAAGAGAAATAAGCACTTTTAAGCTGAAATTATACTGTTCAGAGCTTGAAAAACGCTTAAAATCGGTATAGGTCGCAAACATTTTTTTATTCCGAAACGCTACCGTTTTTACCACAAAAACTCGAAAGCCGTTCTGAAACTACTTCAGAACGGCTTTCGAGTTTTCAACTTAAAAAGCATACCGTTTTTCAATCCTGTTTCCGGAAGCTTCCTTCCGACTTTGGCCGGCCGGCTTTTTTATCAGCAATATTGTTCGGAATTTCCTGAATGGTGTAGCTTACCGCGTAACTTTTGGGCCGGATCTCTTCGCCAAAGCGTTTGGCGTATTCCTGGGTAAATTCGGCACCGTAAAAAACAATGAGCGAAGAATAATAGATCCAGACCAGGATAATGATGATGGAACCCGCCACGCCGTAGGCCGAACCCACATCCGAAACGCTCAGGTACCAGCCGATCAGGAATTTGCCGATCACAAACAACAGGGCTGTGATGGCGCCGCCTGCCCACACGTCTTTCCAGCGGATGATGGCGTCGGGCAGGAATTTATAGATCAGCGCAAAAAGCAGGGTAATTACGCCTACCGAAACTACAAAATCGACTAGCTTGAGCAGGTAAACGGCAATGTCGGGGAAAATCTGTTTCAGGTAATCGGTAAAAATACTGAGCGCTGCACTGATCACAAACGAAACCAGCATAAGTAAGGCAATGCTCAGGATCATGCCGAAGGATAGGAACCGCGCTTTGGCCATTTGGGCAATGCCGTTTTTAGGTTTGGGTTTGATGTTCCAGATGGCGTTGAGGCTTTCCTGCAGGGTTACAAAAAAAGTGGTGGCGGCAAAGAAAAGCGTGGCAAACCCGATCCATTTGGCAATGCCGTGAGTTTCCTGTTTATTCAGGTTCGTGATCATGGTCTGGATCTGGCGGGCCGCATCTTCGCCCAGGGCAGTTCTGCTTTGGTTATACAATTCGCCCGACATGGCGGCTTCGCCGAAAAACGCGCCGGCGGCCATTAATATAATGAACAAAAGTGGCGGCAGCGAAAAAATGGTGTTGTAAGCCAGGGCGGCGGCCAGGCGCAACGAATTATTTTTCATAAATTCGGAGGCGGAGTTTTTAGCCAGGTACCAGACGGCGTTCGGGGTTATGGTGCTCATAGTTTTAAAAAGGGGCGTGGCGTTAAGGAATGCGTTTCAGATACGGCTTTCAGGAAAAATAAGTTAATGCGGGAATTGCACCGGTTTTCGGAAAAATGAAAAAAATGCGTTTTCTTTAAGTTTCGAAGCATACTTTGGGCCGTTTTTTACGACCTGTTAATAAGAAAGAAATTTTACCCCCATACGCTAGCATTAAAAAACCTATGATCCACTCCCAATTGCGCCGGAAACCGGTGCGCATGCTGCAACTTTTAAGCATTTTTAGTTTCCTGTTTTTGGCTGGCTGCAACGGCGGCGGTTCCAAAGAAGTGTATCCGGCGCAACCGGGTTTTAACGAAGAAGGCTCCGATAAAAAAGCCCTTGAAATTGCCGATAAAATGATGGAAGCTTTAGGTGGTTACGACGCCTGGCAAAATACCCGCTACATCGCCTGGACCTTTTTCGGGCAATATAATATCTGGGATAAAAAAGAAAGCCTTTTCCGCCACGAAAAAGGCAACGTAGTTTCTGTTCTGGCCATGAGCAAAGGCGGCGGCCGCGTTTTTGATAAAGGCGTGGAAGAAACCGATACCGTGCAGCTTTACAACAAACTCAGTACCGCCTATACGCACTTCGTTTCAAATACGTATTTCCTGTTCATGCCTTATAAAATGAAAGACCAGGGCGTAACGCTCAAGTACAGGTTCGAAGCAAAAGGCCCGAATGGTAAACCTGCCGACGTGCTGCGCTTAACCTTCGACAGAGTGGGAATAAGCCCGGATAATATGCATGATGTATGGATCGATAAAGAAACGCACTTGCCGGTACTTTGGGCATTTTATGGCTCGAAAGAAGATAAAGAACCGGCCTTTATTCGTAAATGGGCAGATTACAAAGATTTTAACGGCATGAAACTGGCCGTGAACCGCGATTCGCAAATGGATACGTTACGCATCTCGCACCTGAAAGTGGTTAAATCAGTTCCCAAAGCCCTGTTCCTGAGCCCAACCCCGATCGATAAAAGCCAGATCAAATAATTGATCCCGTAGGGACAGGTCGCGACCTGTCCGCACATTATTCCAATAATTTTCTGAACACGATTTTCAGGATTAAAAGATTGACAGGATTTTTTTAACCCGTACATGCCTCCTGAAAAGTTGCTGCACACAAAAAAAAGCCTGCTTCCGGTTTTCAGAAGCAGGCTTTTAGTTTTTTAGCCCCAAAGCATAGCGTTTTACAGCTTGTCGATGTCTACCATAATGTTGCCTTTGGCATTTACTACGGCTTTAATGGCAGTTGGCGTCAGGTAAATATTATCGGGTACCAGATCGGTTACTTTGCCTTTCAGCATCACGCTTTCGTGTACGCGGCCTTGTTCGTTCAGCGCTTTCTGGATCTGCTTTTTGGTGTCTTCCAGCTGGTTTTTGAGCGGGAAACTGATCTGATCCTGGATCATGCTGCGGAACTTGTTTTTAGCCAGCCAGCTCGCCGAAGAAAGCAGTTTGTCGCGGGTTTCGAGGTTGTAATCTACGTCGCGCACTTTAATGGCCCCAGATTCAGCATCGTAATATGGAATGGCCTGTAAAAATACTTTGCCTTTGATTTTCTTGGTGATGAAACCGGCTTTGGTTTTTCCGTCCACGTCCAGCATCAGCATCAGTTTGTCGCCGCTTGGGCTGATAGCCGCATCTTTAATGGTTACTTCGTCCGAGCCTTCGAACTTGAACGTCTGGCCGGCCAGTTGTTCTTTCAGCAGTTTGGTAGCGTAATCGTACGAGATTTCGCCGCTTAAACCAATCTGTACATCGTCCGGAATGCGGCTGTCGGTAATAAGTTTGGGCAGGGTAGGGTTGGTTTTAAAAGCGGGTTTGCCGTTGGTAAACGTTTCGATGTAAGAATTCATGCCAATGCGCATGCTGATCTCGCCGTTGCGGGCTACGAGCGGCGAAACGCGGATGGCGGTTGGCGTAATTTTGAGCCAGGCGTTGTAGGTTTCGTCTATTTTAATGGGTTGCTGCACCTGGTTCCAGGCTTGCTGAATGTATTGCTTGATGTTTACGCGGGCCTGGATTTCCTGGTCCAGCATTTTGGTAAGTTCGCTCATCTGGCTGCGCAAAGCCGGTTCTACAAAACGCGCCAAGCCAATTTTCATGGGGCCAAGTTCCAGTACGGGTTTGGTATCGCCCCAGGCAAAATCGCCCACGGTAGAGGTTTTAACTTTATAATCTTCGGTAAAGGCTAAGGCGCTTTCGCTTTTGGCCACAAAGTCGAACTCGGTAGCTTCCGATTTTTCGAGCGTTGGGCAAACGTCACAGGCTTTCCATTTGTACTGGCCTTTTACCCAGATGCGCAGCGGAATGGTGAAATAAATTTTGTTGTTTTCGGCTTTTACGCCTACATCGCCTTTTTTCCACACTTTCACGGCTACGTTGTCGTCGTTCAGGTTTTCGTCGTTGTAAAGCAGGCCTTTAAATTCCTGGTTCAGCTTGTTTTGCAACGTGGTTACTTTAAAAGAAACCGGAACGTTAATGGTAGAAAGTTTGCGCTCGAATTTTGGCGCCGGGGCGGCTTCGGAAACGGGCGTGGCGGTGTTGAGCGAAGTGGTGCTTTTGCAGGCCGGTAAAACAGAAAATGCGCTGCAAAACAGCGCAACAGAGGCAAGGTGGGTAAATCGTTTCACGTAGGTTATCAGGTTTTTGAAAAACGGCGCAAGTTACGATTTTTTCCGGCCGGTTGTGTTTGCCCGCAAAGGTTTACTGCAATTCGGTCAGCAGCTCTTCCAGTTCTTTTTCGTCGGAAATAAGTTTGCAGGTAGCCAGCACGCTGTTTTTATAAGTGGCAAAGAAGGGCGTACCGGTTAAATGTACTTCCTGGCTCGAAACCGGGTTTTCCGAAGCTTCCATGCGCAGAAAAACAACATCGTTATAGCGCGCCTGGTTCGAAAGCTTTAAATAAGTTCTACCCATACGTTCGCAAACCGGGCAATCCGTTTTGGTAAACTTTACAATTACTTTAGGGTTTTCGAAAATGAGGTTGCGCAGTTCTTGGTCGGTGGCTTCTTTTATGGGCATAATACTGGAATAAATACTACAAAGCCTAAACAAACGAATACCGGAGAAGGTTTGTTCGCCCGTAGTCGCCAAAACCTGCCTGGTGTTCGGGAAGCGCAAAAAAAAGTCCCGGCAGATTAACCGCCGGGACTTTTAGAGCCTGAAATGCCAGCGTTTTCTAGAACACAAAACCTACCCGGATGCCGTTACGCACGTTCGGGCCAAAGCTGAAAGCGCTGTTGCCGTCGGTTTTATTGGTAATTACTGTGCCGTCGGCTAACGTAGTAATGGTTTCAATTTCGGAGAAAGAGCGGTTGGAGAGTTCCATGCTTAATTCATACCCTACAAAAAGGTGACGGGCAATGTAAAAATCGCAACCACCTACTGCGCCTAAGCCTACCAGGAAATAGCCCCGGCTGTTATTGTCGCCGTTGCCGAAAGCGCCTTTAACTTCTATTTCAGAGTTACCCGGGCCATCCATTTCGGCGTGAGCCGAACGCAACCCGATCAGTAATTCTGCGGCTACATACGGCGAAAGGCGGTTGGTACCGGCAAAGTGTTTTTCAATTCCCGGCGCAATGCTGAATTCGATGGCGCGGGTTTTGGTGTCCGGATCAGGGGTGGTGGTATTAAAGCTCAAGTGGGTGCCTAAACGCAAGGCCATATCATTGCTCAGGAAATAACGGCCACGGATCTGGTTCAGGGAGTTGCTTAAGCTCACGCCGCCGCTTAAAATATTTACATTGGCTTCCAGGGCTATATCGCCGCCGGTTGCTTTAATATCGCCGTTGGTGTTTTGCGCGCGCTGGAAAAAGCCGCCCGAACTACTGGTGCTGGTTTGCTCGGTGCCGCCGGCATTGTTTTCCTGGGTGGTTGTGGTAGTAGAAGTACCCGTGGTTGTGCCGGTAGTGGTTTTGGTTTTGGTGGTAGTTTTACCATTCTGGGCAGAAGCGTTCCAGAAAAAGCCGCCCACCAGAGCTGCCGTTAAAAGGATCTTTTTCATAGTGTTTATGAAGAATGAAAGTTAAAGAATTAACAACCTAGTGGTTGCCTGAAATTGCGGCCGCAAAAGTACGGTTTATTATTAAAATATACTTATGAAAACCAGGTGTGATTAGGGAATTAGCTGGTTTTCTGTAGGTAATCATTTAAAAATGCTTTTTTATATGCGCCTGGCTTTACGTGCAGACAATAAAAAAACCTTGCACCCTAAGGCCGCAAGGTTTTTTTTGAAAACGGTAGGGTTCTGACCCGAAAAACTAGGCCGGAATTTCCTGCATTTTTTTCAGGTTCTCCAGCATGTCTTTGGTCATTTCATCCAGGCTATATTGCGGTTTCCAGTTCCAGTCTTCGCGGGCGGCGCTGTCGTCTATGCTCATAGGCCATGAGTCGGCAATCTGCTGGCGTGAATCGGGTTTATAAGAAATGCTGAAATCCGGAATATGCTTCTGGATGGATTCGGTGATCTCTTTCGGCGAGAAACTCATGGCGCTCAGGTTGTATGAGGAACGCACTTTTACCTGTTCGGCCGGCGCATGCATCAGGTCTAAAGTTGCCTTTAAAGCATCCGGCATGTACATCATGGGCAGATACGTGTTTTCCGAAAGGAAGCATTCGTAGGTTTGCTGCGCCAGCGCTTGGTGATAAATGTCTACCGCGTAATCGGTGGTGCCGCCGCCCGGCAATGCTTTGTAACCAATTAAACCCGGGTAGCGCAGGCTTCTTACGTCCAGGCCGTATTTCTCGAAGTAATATTCGCACCAGCGTTCGCCGGCTTGTTTGCTGATGCCATAAACCGTATTCGGGTCCATGATAGTATGCTGCGGCGTGTTTTCGCGGGGCGTGTTCGGGCCGAAAACGGCAATGGAGCTTGGCCAGTAAACTTTCTCCACTTTGTGTTCCAGCGCCGCATCCAACACGTGAAACAAGCCGTCCATGTTCAGTTTCCAGGCGAATTTCGGGTTTTTCTCGCCGGTAGCGGAAAGCACGGCCGCTAAATGATAAACCTGTTTGAATTTGTATTTGCCGTAAAGCTCGCCGAGGCGGTTTTTGTCCAGCACGTCCAGCGTTTCGAAAGGACCAGATTCGCGCAGTTCTTCGCTTTTCGGGGTTTGAATATCGGAAGCTACCACGTTGGCATCGCCATACATTTTGCGGAGTTCCATGGTAAGTTCGGAGCCCAGCTGACCGCCGGCGCCTACTACTAAAATCGTATCGGATGTATTCGTCATTTCAGATTCGGAAATTTGTGCAATTTAACCATTTATGCGCGAAAGCTAAAAATTAAACGCCAAAGAAACGCCGCTTTTAATATCTTTGTACAAGCGCATTGCCGTCCTTTTTGCCTATGACCTTCGAGGAATACCTGACCAAACGCCGCGTAAACGTAGCCGCTTTTGCCGCCGCAGAGCCCCAGCGCTTTGCCGAATGGCAGCTTTGGTACAGCCAGATGCACCCCGAAAGTTTTTACGTAATGGTTAAAATGGTGCTCAACGATGTGCGGCGGAATTTCTGGCTTGCCGAAGTACCCAAACCGGTTGTCGCGCCCGCTTCAGAAGCTGCCGCTGCCGGCGCTCCAGCCCGACCAGCCGGCCGAAGAGCTGCCATTCCAGGGCCCGCCGCTACCGCAACTCCTGAAACGGCCCAACCGGAAATTCCGATTGAAATAACTGCAAAGTCTGGAGCTGAAATTCCCGAAACCAAACCGGCAGAAACAAAATCTACGGACAGCGAAACCTCGCAGGAAGCCGCTGTTGCCAAGCCAGTCCGGCCGGTTTTTAAGCCCAGAGCCGTAATAAGGAAACCAACTACAACTTCTTCCGAAGAAATTTCTTCTGAAACCCCGGAAACAGTAAAAGCTCTGGAAACTGCCGGAGAAAGTAAGCCGAAAGCAATAAACTCAGAAGACATTAAACCGGAAACAGAAAATTTAACTTCTGAAAACCCGGAAACTGCTCTGCCAAAACCAGCCCGTCCGCGGGCAGTAATCAAACGCCCGGCGGCTTTAACCAAACCGGAAGAAACGCCGGGAAAAACGTCAGGAAATTCCGTTGAAAAAGCAGAGGAACCGGCTTCGGAAAATCACGAAACGGTAGGGGATTTAGTTCAAAAAGTGGCGGATCAGAATACTTCGGAAACACCAAAGCCAGCCAGGCCAAGACCGGTTTTCAAGCGTCCTTCGGCAACAGCTTCCACGGAAACCAGCGCTGCGGAACCTGAAAAAACGGTAGGCAATTCGGCCGGAAAAGTCGAAGAAGTAAACCCTGAAACAGCAACCGAAAATCCGGTGGCCATTCCGGGGCAGGAAGGCGCCTCGGAAACCAAAGCGGTGGCAGATGAAATTCACGATAACCCGGAAGCAGCCAAAGCTGCCGAGGAAGTTGCCGCCGCGGCCGGCCATGTGCCAAAACCCGCGCGGCCACGGCCGGTTTTCAAACGGCCGGCTGCTATAACCAATGCTCCGGAAAATAATGCCGAACCCGGGAAAACGCTATCGGAAACGGAGCCAAAACCCGAAGCCAAGTCAGCAGAAATGATTCCTGAAAAGCCCGCCGAAACAGCTGAAGATTCGGAAAGAAAACCAGAAAGTAAAACGGTAGGGGAAACCGAAGAAAAAGTCGAGGAACCGGCGCCGAAACCACCAAGGCCCAGACCAGTTTTCAAACGCCCGGCCAAACCGGAAAGCGATAAAGAAGATCCGCAACATTTGTAGCGTAGGGTTTAAACCCCACGCTACAAATGATTAATAGAAAAACAAGTAACCATTTAGCCATTAAGCAATTTAACAATTAAAAATATGTACGATACCTTAAAACCCGTTTTAGAAAAAGAGCTGGCCGACATCAATGAAGCCGGTTTATTCAAAAAGGAACGCATCATCATTACCCCGCAGGGCGCCGATATTAAAACCGACGAAGCCGGCGAAGTGATTAACTTCTGCGCCAACAACTACTTAGGTTTAGCTTCTGATGCAAGAGTAATTGAAGCCGCCAAAAAGACGCTGGATACGCACGGCTACGGTATGAGCTCGGTTCGTTTTATTTGCGGCACCCAGGATATTCACAAAGAGCTGGAGCAGAAAATTGCGACTTTTTTAGGCACCGAAGATACCATTCTTTACGCGGCAGCTTTCGATGCGAACGGCGGCGTTTTCGAACCGCTTTTAGGCGAAGATTCGGGTATTATTTCCGATGCGCTGAACCATGCTTCCATTATCGATGGCGTGCGTTTGTGCAAAGCCCAGCGTTACCGCTATGAGCACAACAATATGGCCGATCTGGAAGCGAAACTACAGGAAAGCCAGCACCTGAAACACCGCATCATCGTTACCGACGGTTCTTTTTCCATGGATGGCACCATTGCGCAATTAGATAAGATCTGCGATCTGGCCGACAAATACAACGCGCTGGTAATGGTAGACGAATCGCATTCTTCGGGCTTTATTGGCAAAACCGGCCGCGGCACGCACGAGCATTGCAACGTAATGGGCCGCGTAGATATCATTACCGGAACCCTGGGCAAAGCTTTGGGCGGCGCCATGGGTGGTTTTACTTCGGGCCGGAAAGAGATCATTGAAATGCTGCGCCAGCGTTCGCGTCCGTACCTGTTCTCCAACTCTTTGATGCCAGCCATTGTAGGCGCTTCCATTGCCGTGCTGGATTTCTTAAGCGATACCACCGAACTGCGCGACCGCCTGGAGAAAAATACCATGTACTTCCGCGAAAAAATGACTGCCGCTGGTTTCGATATCAAGCCGGGCGTGCACCCAATTGTGCCTATCATGCTTTATGATGCCAAACTGAGCCAGGATTTTGCCGCGAAGCTTTTGGAAAAAGGCATTTACGTAATTGGTTTCTACTATCCGGTAGTAGCCAAAGGCCAGGCCCGTATCCGCGTACAGCTTTCCGCTGCCCACACCCAGACCCATTTAGATAAAGCCATTGCTGCTTTTACCGAAGTAGGTAAGGAGCTTAAGGTGTTGAAATAATTTTTCCGGTCATCCCGAGCTTGTCGAGGGAACTAACGGGTACCGAACCCACACGAAAGCTAAATTAGGAAAGAAATTTATTGCTTCCGTCAAATTCCATAGAAGTACCAGTTAGTTCCTTCGGCAGGCTCAGGATGACACAATAAAGATTGTTGAATGAAGTTTATTATTCTCTCGTTCAATCATTCTCTCATTCAATAACAAATAATGAAACGCATACTTTTTTACTTTTTACCCATCCTGTTTTTAGCGGCCTGCAATAAAGGCACCGAAAAAGCAAAACTAACGCCGCGCGAAACGGCCGTGCAAAGGATCGATAGCCTGGAAAACCAGATCAAAGCTTCTATTCAGAAGGAAGAAAATCCGGATATAACGCTTTCTATGCACGCCATAAAAAACTACCAGTTCTTTGCCAACGATTTTCCGAAAGATACCCTGAGCCCGATCTATTTATTCAAGGCCGGCCAGTTATACGAAGGCGTGCTCCGCGATTTCCCGAAGGCAGCTGAAATGTACGCGCAGGCTTATGAAGATTATCCGGAATTTAAGAACCGGCCGATGATGCTTTTCCACGAAGGCAACGCCTACGCCGAAGCCCAGGATACGGCCCGCGCTTCTTTAAAACTGAAGGAATTTATCCGTACTTATCAGGACCATCCGTTTAACGACGATGCCCAGGGTTTGCTCAAACTCATGCACATGAACGAAGCCCAGATGGCCGAATTCCTGAAAGGAAAAACCTCCGAACCGCAGGATCTTTCAGCGGAAAAACGGTAGGCTTTTGTTGCTGAAAAGTATCTGAATGTTAAACGGCGCAGCCTGAACGGGTTGCGCCGTTTGCAATTTATTGTGCTTGGATGCCAAAAACTTTTGTCGCAATTTTGGGTTAGATACTGGCAACGAAACGGTTCGTTGCTTTAAAATACAGACAGCAATGGCTTTACAACTAGGCGATATTGCCCCGGATTTTACTGCCGAAACGACTGAAGGCACCATCGAATTTCATAAATGGCTTGGCGATAGCTGGGGCGTATTATTTTCGCACCCTGCCGATTTTACTCCCGTTTGTACCACCGAACTTGGCGCAGTTGCCAAACTGAAAAGCGAGTTCGATAAGCGCAATACCAAGGTGCTGGCCGTAAGCGTAGACAGCGTGGAATCGCACAATAAATGGGTTTCCGACATCAACGAAACGCAGCGCACCACCATGAATTTTCCGATCATCGGCGATGAAAATAAGCAAGTAGCCAACCTCTACGGCATGATCCACCCGAACGCGAATGATACCTTAACGGTGCGTTCCGTTTTCATTATCGGTCCGGATAAAAAGATCAAGTTAACGCTTACGTATCCGGCTTCTACGGGCCGTAATTTCCAGGAAATTCTGCGCGTGTTAGATTCCTTGCAATTAAGCGCCAACTACAGCGTAGCTACGCCTGCCGACTGGAAAGATGGCGACGACGTAGTGATTTCCAACGCGATTCCGGATGCAGATGTGCCGGCAAAGTTTCCGAAAGGAAGCCGTACGATCAAGCCATATTTAAGAATGACGCCGCAGCCGAACAAGTAAATCTGAAGATTTAGAAATTCGAAGATTTGAAAATGGTTTTCTGAAATTTCCGGCTTTTTTAAACGAAAAACGCTATACTTTCTGAACGGAAAAGTATAGCGTTTTTTTATTTCCAGAATTCATTTTTATTTCCAGAATTCGGCCATAAGGTCGTCATTATTTACGTAGAGCAGCTGTATTTTTTGGTTTCCGGCTTTGGCGCAATTCTGCTGCACCGTCTCAATAAATCGTTTACTTTGACGTTCCATCATCCGGTTCCAAAAAACCACAATGGTAAAATCGGATGAATTTTCCGGGGAAAGTTGTGCAATAGAAATTGGTTTAAGGTAGCGGCTTAGCGTTTGTAAATTTACCAGCGAATCTATTGGCGCTTGTAAACTTGGTGGAAAGGAATTGAAGTTGCCGTCTTTATCCCAGGTTAAGTTTGGAAAGCCGCCCGCATAGCAATTAATGTAGAAAATTTTTAAGTCGCCGTTTTTGTCGAAATATAAAGCTTGCAGCGGCTGGCTATGGTTATAAATTTGCTGATAGTAACGTTTCTGATCGAAGCTTTTCAGAAATTCGGAATATGGTGCGTTATCAAGTTCAAAAGAATTTTCAGCGGGAATATTGTATTTTCTGGCTTGTGAAGCAATTTGGTTTTGGTCTAACTTCTCCGGGTTTTTAATACCATAAGCACTCATATATACAGACGAGCAACTGCTGCAAATCAGCGAAAGCAAAACTAAAAGCAAAGAAGTTATCCGAAGCATAAGAAGAAATTTTTAACAAAGTAAAACTTCTTTTTGAGAACACAAAGCCTGGTGGGTTTTTACGCTGCAAAGGATAGCGTTTTATAAGCTTCATAAGTTTCCTCATCAGCTACGCTGGGTCCTCTCGATACTCGTCTCAGGAATGCCTGGAATGACAAGAAAGATGATAAAATCAACAATTGACAATGAACAATTGTCAATACAATCATTCTCTCATTCAAGAACTCAACAATTCAATAATTACACCGCCGGCTGGCCGATCTTTTCGAAAGCGGGTTTGCTGTGGCGGCCATCGAAGAGGAATTGATTTAGTTTGGAACGCAGGTCGGAGGAAGACAGGTTGCGGTACACGGCGCCTTCGTTCACAATACTGATCTGGCCGGTTTCCTCGCTTACTACTAAAATTACGGAATCGGTTACTTCGGAAAGACCGATGGCGGCGCGGTGGCGCAGGCCTAAAGAAGCCGGCACATCGTCGCTTTCGGTTACGGGCAGAATGCAGCGCGCGGCTTTAATGCGGTTGGCGGCAATAATCACGGCACCGTCGTGCAGCGGACTGGTTTTATTAAAGATGGAAAGCAGCAGGCGTTTGGAAATGGCTGCATCCAGGAAATCGCCGGAATCGGCGTAAAATTGCAATTCGGAACTTTTGGCAAAAACGATCAGGGCACCTGTGTTTTTGCCGGCTAAGCTTTTGGCCGCTTCAATAAACGGCGTCAGGTTCATGCGGTCGGTGGTTTCTTCTTTGCGCCACGGAAAACCACGGAACAGCTTTTCGTTGTTGAAAGCCGTGGTTTTACCGATCAGGAGCAGGAATTTGCGGATCTCCTGCTGAAAAAGAATGATGCCCGCAATTACGCCCACGCCCATAAACTGGCCCAGGATAGCAGTCAGCAATTCCATGCCGGCGGCTTTTACGATCAGGTAGGTGAGGTAAATGGAAAGGAAACCGACGAAGATCTTCAGGGCAACGCTGCCCGTCATGAGTTTATAAAGCTGATACAATAGTATGGTAACCAGCAACACATCGAGCACGTCGATCCAGCCGATATCCATAAAACCGATTGTAAACAGCTTTATCACGCAGTTTTTGTTTTGGTATATAATTTAACGGTTTGCACCGCTTCTTTTACGTCGTGCACCCGCAGTATCTTTGTGCCTTTGGTTAAAGCCAGCATGTTCAGCGCAGTAGTGCCGTTCAAGGCTTCTTCCGGGCCAATGCCCAGCGTTTTGTATGTCATCGATTTTCGCGACATACCGGCCAGAACCGGCAGTTCCAGGATCCGGAAAATTTCCAGCTGGTTCAGCACTTCGTAATTCTGTTCTACCGTTTTGGCAAACCCGAAACCCGGATCGATGATAATATCATTTACGCCTAATTGGCGCAGTGCGTCCACTTTTTCGGCAAAATACCGTAGCATTTCCGGCAGCAGCTCGTGGTACTGCGTAAAGGTTTGCATGGTTTGCGGTGTGCCGCGCATATGCATTAAAATGTACGGAACCTGCAGCGCGGCTGTTGTAGCAAACATCTTGCCATCTATGGTTCCGCCCGAAATATCGTTAATAATGGCAGCGCCGGCTTCTATGGCAGCTTCGGCCACTGCGGCCCGGAACGTATCTACTGAAATAACGACATCCGGAAATTCCTGCTTCAGACTTTTTATGGCCGGAACGATACGGTTTTGCTCTTCTTCTTCTGAAATGTCTAACGCGCCGGGACGACTGGAATAACCGCCAATGTCTAAGATCGCAGCGCCTTCGGAGAGCAGTTTTTCAGCCCGTTCGAGCACTGTTTTTTCGGAAGTAGTGCGGCTGCCGGCAAAGAAAGAATCGGGCGTTACGTTCAGGATTCCCATGACTACAGGCTGGTGCAGACTCAGGATTTTTCCCTGGCAGTTGAGCGTAGTTTTAGGAGAAAAAAATGTATCTTTCGCGTTCAAAACCGGTATTTTGGTTCAATTGTTTTAAAAGTAAGATTAAAAACTTGATAAATCAAACCCTTCAGGAATATAATAAGGTAATTGCTGTTTGCCGCGATACTTTTGTGAAAAAAACGCAGGATTACGGCACCGCCTGGCGCGTGCTGCGTCTGCCGAGTATCACCGATCAGATCTTCATCAAAGCCCAGCGCATCCGCTCCATTCAGGAGAAAGGCGTGCAGAAAGTAGACGAAGATATTACCTCGGAATTTGTGGCCATCGTGAATTACTGCGTGATCGCGCTCATGCAAATGAAGCTGCAAAACGATCCGGAAATGACGCTTTCGGCCGAACGCGTGGAGGAAATGTACAACACCGAAATTGCCGAAACTTTAGCCCTGCTCGAAAACAAGAACCACGACTACGACGAAGCCTGGCGCGACATGCGGGTAACGTCCATAACGGATATTATCCTGATGAAACTCTACCGCACCAAGCAGATAGAAGACAACCAGGGTCAGACTTTAATTTCGGAAGGCGTGGAAGCGAACTACCGGGATATGATTAACTACGCCGTTTTCGTTCTGATCAAGCTGGGGTTCGGAAATTAGTATCTGGTAGCAAATATCTGGTATCTGGACTTTTTGAGCCTGAAAGCATAGCGTTTTCAGCTGGCAATAGAAACGGAAATTAAAAACTAACTACTGCCGAAGCTCCCCTCCTGGGCAGGAGGGGCTGAGGGTGGTTGAGACTACAACGGAAGAAACTAAACTAAAAACTACCTGCTCCAAAATTTCCTTCCTCTTGAATTAAGGGAATGGCCGGGGCGGGGTAAAACAAACGATTATGAAGTGGATAACGCGTTTTTGCTGGATCTTTGTCGGAGTGCTTTTTATTTTTTCCGGCTTAATCAAGATCAACGACCCGGCGGGTACTGCTATTAAGCTGGAAGAATATTTCGAAGTGTTCGGGCATGATTTCGGTTCGTTTTTCCTGAATTTCAAACCGATGAGTCTGGTGCTGGCCGTGATTCTGAACGTGCTGGAAATTGTGCTGGGCGTGGCTCTGCTCATGCGCTGGCATTTAAAAACGGTACTGAATTTCCTGCTGGCACTCATTGTTTTCTTTACCTTCCTCACCTTCTATTCCGCGTATTTCAACAAAGTAACGGACTGTGGCTGCTTCGGCGATGCCATTAAACTCACGCCCTGGGAATCGTTTACCAAAGACATTGTGCTGCTGGTCATGATCGTGATCCTGCTGGCTACCAAACGCTATATTCCGGCGCCGAAAAACTATGCTGCCGGCGCTTTGGTTACCGGTATGGCTACGGTATTTTCGCTGGCGGTGGGCATGTATGCCATTCTGCACGAGCCGATTATCGATTTCCGGGCCTATAAGATCGGCAACAACATTCCGGCGCTCATGAAACCTTCCGAACCGCTCCGCTACAAATACATTATGGAAAAGAACGGCGAAGAAAAGGAATTTGAAGTTTACCCGACCGATACCACCTGGGTGTACAAACAAATGGTTGCCCTGAACCCGGAAGCCGGCCCGAAGATCACCGATTTCAGTGTGTGGAACGACGAAGGTACGTTTACCGAAGAAGTTTTCACCGGCAACAAACTGTTGATCCTGGTGCACGCCGTAGAAAAAACCGATAAAGATGCTTATGAGGAAATAAACAAACTGGTTGCCGGTTTGCAGAACGCACCCGTTAAAACCTGGGCCTTAACTTCCAGCAGCAAACAAGCCTTCGACGTTTTCCGCCACGAACAAAACCTGGCCGTGCCTTTCTACTTCACCGATGCTACCGTGCTCAAAACCATGATGCGCTCCAACCCGGGCATTATGCTGTTGAAAGATGGCGTAGTGGTTGGCAAATGGAGTAGAAATGATGTGCCAACGGCAGAGGAGATTAAAGCGAAATTGTAAAGTCGTTGTTCGTTGTTCGAAATCTTATAATTCGGTTTTTCCGAATAACGGGTAACGAACAACGAACAACGAATAACGAACAACGAAATTTGAAAACGGTATCCTTTTTACTTAAAAGACTCGCGCACGGCCTGCTGATCTTGCTGGGCGTGGTGGTAACCGTTTTCTTTTTGTTCAACGTATTGCCCGGCGATCCGGTAGCCATGCTGGCCGGTCAGCGCTCCGATCTTTCCACCCGCGAAGCCATCACCAAAGAACTGGGGCTTGATAAACCGCTGCCGGTACAATTGCTTTACTACGTGAACGATATTTCGCCACTTGGTATTCATGCTGCAGATTCGGTTACGCAGGCCAAATACGAATACACCAAAATGCTAGGGTTTCCGGGCGAAAAAGTGCTGGCCTGGAAAACGCCTTACTTGCGCCGTTCCTTTCAAAGTAATAAAAACGTCACCGATATTTTAGTCGATCATTTTCCCGGAACCCTTTGGCTGGCTGGCGCGGCCATGCTCATCGCTTCGATAGTTGGAATTTTATTTGGCGTTTTTGCCGCCCTGAAGCCGCATTCTTTCCTCGATCACGCGCTTATTTCCACGTCCATTCTCGGAATTTCGGTGCCCAGTTTTGTAGCCGCTATTCTCATTGCCATGACTTTCGGGTTTTACTGGAGCCATTATACGGGCCTGAATTTAACCGGGCAGCTTTTCGAGATTGATCCGTTTGAAGGCCGCCAGCTGGAACTGAAGAACTTGATTTTGCCCGCTTTTGCCTTGGGCATTCGGCCGCTGGCCATTATCACGCAGCTCACCCGCAGCTCCATGGTAGATGTGCTGAGCCAGGATTATATCCGCACGGCCAAAGCCAAAGGCCTTTCCAAACGCAGCATCATTCAGAAACACGCCTTAAAAAATGCCCTGAACCCGGTAATTACCGCCGTTTCGGGCTGGCTGGCTTCGCTCATGGCTGGCGCGTTCTTCATCGAATACATTTTTAACTGGAAAGGCCTGGGTTCGGTAACGCTGCGCGCGGTAGAGAACCTCGATTTTCCGGTGGTAATGGGCGCAACCTTGTTCATCGCCTTCCTGTTCATTCTCATCAACATCCTCGTCGACCTGCTTTATACGGTGCTCGACCCGCGGGTAAAACTCAGCTAGCCATGCACATTTATTTAATTGGAATGCCCGGCGCCGGAAAAACAACCCTGGGCCGGAATCTGGCTGCGCAGCTGGGGCGCACTTTCCTGGATCTGGATGAAGCCATAGAAGAAGCTGCCGGTAAAACCATTCCGCAGATATTCGAAGAAAAAGGCGAAGCTTATTTCCGGGAACTGGAAGCTGAAACGTTAAAAACGGTATCCTTTTCGGCCGAAAAACTCGTAGTTGCAACCGGCGGCGGCACGCCCTGCTTCCACCAGAATATGGCGTTCATGCATGCACACGGCCTGACAGTTTACCTGAAAGTTTCGCCGGAAGTATTGGCAGAGCGGCTGCTGGCGTCCGATTTGTCAGCCCGGCCCTTATTAAAAAATAAAACTAAACCACTTGTAATGAAATATTTACGGGAAACTCTGCGCGAGCGTGCAACTTTTTATGAGCAGGCTGGTATTATTTTTGAGAACCCGTCCGTTCAGCTTACGGCAGGAGCATCGTTGGCGGCATTCATAAACCGCTACGAAAGTACTGCCTGAAAACAGGAACAGCTCTTTAAATTTTTATTCGCTTAATCTCCAACCTTACCATAAACTACTATGAAACCAAATCATAAGGGAACCGCCCAGATCTTCGAAAACCCTTATCTGGAACGTCTGACTAAAACGCACATTGCCGTACCTATTTCAATCTTTATTATTATTGCCATTGGCCTGATCATTTATGGTTTTATGAACGGCTTCCTGAATGTACTTTCGGCGCTGGGTTTGTTTTTAGTTGGCTGGCTTATTTTCTCGCTTATCGAATACATGGCTCACCGCCACGTATTTCACATGGAAACCGATACGCCTATAAAGAAAAATATTCAGTACACATTTCACGGCAACCACCACGACTACCCGAAAGACAAAGACCGCCTGGCTATGCCACCGATCGTAAGTTTATTCATCGCTTCGTTCCTGTTCTTTACCTTTAAACTGATCTTTGGCCAGTTTGTATTTGGTATTGTAGCAGGTTTGCTGTTTGGTTATGCGCTTTATTTGTTCGTGCATTATGCCGTACATGCTTACGCCCCACCCAAAAACTTCCTGAAAACGCTTTGGATCCACCACAGCATTCATCACTACAAAGATCCGAACCGCGCTTATGGGGTTTCTTCCCCGCTCTGGGATTGGGTTTTCGGTACCATGCCCGAGCGGAAAAAATAAATTGCAGCGCAGGCTGTGTAAGGGGAAACTCCATCGGGGTTTCCCCTTTTTCTTTTTCTATCAGGATAAAGCTGGCCTTTGCAAGGGCCTTCCGGCAGAAGTAGTTTGGTATTTTGGTGTATAAAAATTTAAAGAAATTTTCTTTCTGAAGTCATTTGACGGGTAAAAAAAAAAATGAAAGGATTATGCTGTTAGGCTTGGTTTTTCAGCGGTTAAAAATCTGAACATTAAATCTTTGTCTCTAGAAACTTAACATTATAAATTTTCATTGTCTTTATTGTTAAAATAATAAAATATATTTTGTCTGTTACATTATTTTTATAAAATTTTAACATAAGTAATTAAAATTATAAAAATTCGAATGATTGCTTTAGTTTTGTCGTCTCAATTAATGGCTTTAAAATTAAGTCTGGCACCGTAATTATTCATGAACGCTCCAAGCTCTTTTATTAAACTTGTTGGTAAATCTTTTTTAGTTCTTTCTTTTCTGGCAGGAATTCAGGGAGCCAAAGCGCAGGTAAATATTTCAAGCCTCAGCCCTTATTCCCAGAATTTCGATGCCTTGCCACAAAGCGGTACTTTTACCGATAATGCCACCCTACCGGGCTGGTATGTAGCCTTGACCGGCGCAAAAACCATAACCGGCAGCGATGGCAATAATGCTGCAACTGGTATCAGAAGCTTTGGTAATACTGGAGAAACAGATCGCGCTTTAGGCGGCGTAACTTCTACCACTACGGGCACGATCTCTTATGGCATAAGATTCAAAAATACCACCGGGTCTACCATTAGCCAGCTGATTGTTTCTTATACCCTAGAAGAATGGCGCGGCCTTAGCTTCTGGAATTTTGCCAACGCATCCATGAATTTCAGCTATCGCAAAAGCGCTTCCGAAACCAGTCTTATAGCAACTTCGCCGGCCTGGACTACGGTAACGGCTTTAAGCATTTCCGGCTCCGCCAATGGGGGCTGGGCTGCCGGTGCCCTGGATGGAAACGAAAATAAGACCATGGTAACGGCCGCCATCCCGGTAAGCCTTGCCAACGGTCAGGAGATAATGCTGCGGTGGCAAAATCCGGCCGTAAACAGCGGCAACTACCTAGCTCTCGACGATATTTCCGTTACCCCGATTGCCGGTAATACCAATGTGTATTACAATATTTTTGCTACCAGCTGGATCGGCACAGTTACCTTAAATAACATTACGCAAGTAGCCAACTGGAACACGAGTCCTGATGGTTCGGGAACCTCAGCTGCTTCTTTTTCCAATGGCATCTTTATCTTCGACCCGAAAGGCACTTCATATACGTTACCGGCTAACCTGGCAATAGGCACCGGTGCGAAACTGATCGTTACGGGCGCCGGCGAATTAATTGTTCCGAATAATAGCAGCCAGAAACTTACCGGTTTGGTAGACGTGAACGATAACGCCACTTTAACGCTCGAAAATGCTACCCTGCCCACATTGGGTACGCTGGGCGATCTGAGCACCGTAAACTTTAATAGCGCCAGCGATATTCCCAACGTAGATTTTGGCAACCTGCAGATCGGCAACGGCAATAAAAAACTGAAAGCCAACACCCGGGTTAAAAAGAAACTGCGGCTGAATACCAAATTAGACCTGGATAACTTCGACCTGACTCTAGAAGAAGGCGCTACCATCGATAATGCTTCTGCAGTCAATTACGTAATTGCCAAAGGCAACGGCCGCCTGAAGTTAAAAGTTAAGAACAACAGCCAGGAAGTGCTTTTCCCGGTAGGTACGGCTACCGAATACCTGCCGGTTACCCTGACGCAAAACAATGCCGCCACTGCCGACGTTTTCAGTGTGAAAGTGATAGACGGAGTATATGCTAGCTACACCAATAATGTTCCGGTTGGCCAGGCTCTTACCGAAAATGCTTTCGGGAAAACCTGGATCGTAAACGAAGCAGTAAGTGGCGGCTCTAATTTAACCATCGCCTTTGAAGTAAAAACCACCTTGGTGGGCGGCTTGTTGAACGTGATCGGTTCGCTTACCGGCTTCGATGTAAGCCAGGCCAAAATTGTGCATTACGAAAATAACCAGTGGGATTATGCCGCCTCTCTGCCAACTTTATTGTCGGCCATAACCGGCGGCTACACACTTACCCGCAGCGGTATTACTTCTTTCTCTCCGTTCAGCATGATGTCTGGCAACCCGCAGCCGCTGCCGGTAGAGTTAGTAAGCTTTACGGCCAAACGCGCCGAAAACGGTATAGTTTGCCACTGGAAAACTGCCCAGGAACTCAATAACGATTTCTTTACTGTGGAAAGAAGCAACGACGGGCAAACGTTTTCTGAGATCGGCAAGCTCAAAGGGAAAGGCACCACGTCTCAGGCTTTCACCTATTCCTTCACCGATCTGGCTGCACCAACAGAAATGAGCTACTACCGCCTGAAGCAAACCGATTTCGATGGCACAACCACTTTTTCTAAAATAGTTGTTGTTTCGGCAGCGGCGACCGCGGCACCCGTTTTTGAGCTTTATCCAAACCCATCAGCCGGGCAAGCGGTACTGCAGGTGGCGGCAGCGTTTACCGGCACCGTGCAGGTGAGTATTCTTAATCCGCAGGGCCAGCTGATAAAAGAACTGGCAATGGAGGCTTCGGCCTTAAAAAACGGCACCGGAATAGATCTTACTTCGGAAGCAAACGGCGTTTATATTCTTAAAATTGTAACCGGAAATCAGGTAAGCATGTTGCGAATGGTGAAGCAATAAGCAAAAACACTATAGGTTTCAGGCCCGAAAGTCGGTTTGCTGGCCGCGGCTTCTGAATTTGACGCTTTACTTTTTACCCTGAAAACGCTACCGTTTTTAACTCAGAGCAAAGGCAATTTCCGGTAGCCTGGCTGAAAACCAGCTAAAAAGTGTCCGGTTTTGGAATAGCTTGGGGTAGTTTTAGTCCGAAGGCTAGGGAGAAGAAATGTGTCTTGCTTTGTTATTTATGCTGAAATGCTTAAAAAGTTTACTGGATTTTTTCAGGAAATTTTTTAAGCATGCAGGCTATGGTTTCCGGCGGTAAAAGTTATAGTGTAATAATTTGTTTAAAAAGTACCGGATTTTAGAACTGCAATTTTACTTTTCTATAACGATTGGTTATTAGGGTTTTGTTGTGAAATAATGCTAAAAAATCGTTAAAATATTCGATTTTATTTGATCTTAAAAATTAAATTATTCCAATTTTTTTCTGGATAAGAGGACTCTTTATTAAAAAAATAGTTAAAAAATATATTCGTTAAATATTAATAAAATAAGATAAGTGTAGTTTGTTCTTGAATACATTCAATATAATGCAATCTTTTGTTTAGTTTTGCGATGTAAATAGTTCGATTTAAAAACGAAGTATTCTAATTCAAAATTAAACCCATGATCGCTAAGTATCTACTTCTTAATTCTGGTAAAACCCTGCTCACCGCCTTGCTGTGTTTGGGAGGTCTGAATGCTAACGCGCAGGCGCTTTTATCGGGGCCTTATTCCCAGAATTTCGATGGCTTGCCCCAAACCGGAAACTTTACCAATAACACCACCATTCCGGGGGTGTATGTAGCACATAACGGCACAAGTGCTAGCGGTGTTACTGCTATTGCAGGTGGTGATGGTTCCGTTGTAACTACTGGTTTAAGAAGCTTTGGAAACTCTGCTGATTTAGCTTTGGGTGGTGTAAGAGGTGCCGGCACAGCTGTTGGCGATCTGTATTATGGAATGCGTGTTAAAAATACTACAGGAGATCCTATTAAGTCTTTAATCATTCAGTATACAATTGAACAGTGGAGAAGACCAGGTGGTAATCCTAGCGCTACTATAAATTTCCACTATAAAAAGAACGTTACTGACTTAGGTGGCACCGGATGGACCGCACTTACTACAGGAAATACAAGTCTGAATCCAGGAGGAGGAGGAGGAGGAGCAACCGATGGAAGTGCCATTAGAACAGTTCATACTTTCGTGTTGAATATTACTCTTGCAGCTAACGAAGAGGTAATGTTACGCTGGCAAGATGCAAATACAAGCGGATTTTATATAGGTTTAGATGATGTAAGTATTACACCTAGTGTAGATCAAGCAGCACCTATTTACTACAGTAAATCGAATGCAACTGACTTAACTCTGCCAGCTAGCTGGGGCCCAGGTGCAGATGGTAGCGGTACAGCGCCTGCTAATTTCAATTCAGGTATGTTTGTTGTGGCCAATAAAACTACTGCAAGCATTAATTCCAATTGGGGGTTAGCAGCCGGTACAAAGGTTTTGATTTCCGAAGGTACTTTTACCATTCCGGCCGGGTTTTCAATAAACAATGCTATCATTGACGTGGCAGACAATGCTACGCTAAAAATTGCGGGTTCCATACCTTTGCTGGGCACGCTGGGAAGAAACAGTACCGTAGACTACAATGGTAGCGGTCCGCAGGATGTTAAAAATGTAACCTACGGTAACCTGACTATCTCGGGCTCCGGCACCAAGATGTTAAACGGGAAAACTACCGTAAATGGCACGCTCAGCTTTTTGAACAGCGACCTGCTGGCCACCGAAACTGATACGCTTTTCTTAGGGCCGAATGCTACCGTTAACGAAACTTCTTCCCACTATTTTAAAGGAAAAATGTTAAAATCGGCTACCATTAACGGAACTGGTACTACCTCTTTCGGTAATATGGGCGTAACGTTCACCAATACCGGCGGCGGAAACTGGGGCGTGGTAAAAGTAACCCGTACTACCGATGCAGCTATCATTAACCCGAAAGACGCTACCAAAGAAAGCATTAAACGTTCGTGGCATATTTCGCCGCAAACGCAGGCCGGCACTCCGGTAAACATGACCTTTAAATGGCTGGCTACTGAAGACAATGGCCAAAATTTCCCGGCCACTATTAATGCCCTGGCCCAAGCCTGGAAAAGCACCGACAATGGCTTAACCTGGAAACCGGTAGGCAATGTATTTACTTTCGATGCTAGCGGCACGGAACGGACCGTAAGTTTAACTACCAGCTCTTTCTCGATCTGGACGTTCTCCGGGCCGGGCAATCCGTTGCCGGTTAGCTGGTTATATTTCAAAGGCAAAGCGGCCAATAACGGCAATAATCTGAATTGGGCTACTGCTTCGGAGAAAAATACGGCTGCATTTATTGTGGAGCGCTCTTTAAACGGTAAAACGTTCGAAGCAATTGGTACCGTTAATGCCGCCGGCAACAGCAGCCAGGTTTTAACCTACCAGTTCACCGATAAAAAACCTGTTGCAACCGGCACCGCCTATTACCGCCTGAAACAAACCGATACCGACGGCGCCTTTGAATATTCTTCGATCATTGCCATTGCGCAGCAGCAACAGCCAACGCAATTTGCCAATGCCTATCCTAACCCGTTTGAGCAGACCTTAAACCTGGAACTGGACTCAAACCATGGTTTACAAAAAGTAGTGCTGTTGGGCCTGGATGGCAAAGAAATTTACAGCAAAGCGCTTACTTCCGCTTCGGAAGTTGCGCTGCACGATCTGCCAAACCTGAAAGCGGGGGTTTACCTCCTGCAATTGGTAAGCGAAAGCGGAATTAGTACTTTAAAGGTAGTACGTCAGTAAAAAACGCTATACTTTCCAATAAAAAAAGTCTGCCTTGTAAAAGGCAGACTTTTTTTATTGCATTTCATTGGTTACAGCAAGGTTTATGGCCTCGGGCCGCGGCCACGGATCATGCGCAGCAGCCACATAATGATCAGGATCACGATCACGATCAGCACCACGGCCGTCCACATACCGGCCTTGAAAATATCGCCGATCACTTCGCAACTCGAAAGGGTAAACGTAAGCAGCACCAACAGTGCCACAAAATAAGCTCTCAGATCTTTCATAGTTTTATTAGGTTGGTTAAAAATAATTCCGCCGGCAATATTGCCTTCCGGATATATATAACACGTTTACTGTTTCGGCGACAAAAAGGTTGAAAAACGGGCCGATTAGCTTTCAGGATTTTTAGCGTTAAAAATCAATTTCCCGCCTGGTACTTTAAAAAACGCTATGGTTTGGAAGTGAAAAAGTAAAAAGATTAATGCTTTGATTCCCAAAGGGTAAGTTTTTCGGATCAATTTCAGTTCAGGCAGCAGGAATTAGGAAATACTGGCTATTTGAGCGCCTGAATAAAACCGCTGAACGTAAAGGCAAGGCAGCAGCAAAGGGCAGTTTTTATGGTTAAAACCATAGCCTTTTCCCTGGAAA
Organism: Adhaeribacter terrigena; assembly: GCF_016623615.1. Classification (GTDB taxonomy): domain Bacteria; phylum Bacteroidota; class Bacteroidia; order Cytophagales; family Hymenobacteraceae; genus Adhaeribacter_A; species Adhaeribacter_A terrigena. The sequence continues at coordinate 183,920 of NZ_JAEHFX010000004.1, forward strand.
GTGATGCTGATAAAATGAAAAAGAGCCGGCTTAAAAAACCGGCTCTTTTATAGCTTACAGCTGCTAAAACAGTTTAAAACTGTTCTCAACCCCTTTTCGTTTTAACAGCTGCATGGTGTATTTTATCTACCTATCACTATCTGTTTTTGCACGAATTTATCACCCAGCTGGCACTTTAAAATGTAAATACCAGCCGGCAAATGCTGCACCGGAATCTGCATATGGGAACCCTGCGCCTGGGCCCGGTAAACCTGCTGGCCCAGGGTGTTGAGTAATTCCAGCGTGGCGCCCTGCGGTTTATTGTTTTCTTTTATAGTTACATTCAGAGTGGTTTGGGCCGGGTTCGGGAATACTGCCAGGTTAAAGGCGGCTTTTTCTTCTTTCGTTCCCAGGGCTGTCTGAACGCGGAAAGCCTCGGTAAAGCCGCAACCAAAATCGCCGTTAAAGTATCCTTTCAGCGGGAAATTGCCGCTGCTGGTTTGAGATGCCACGCTAAGCGAACCGGTGCCCTCGCTTTGCGCCGCCCACCACGAAAGTCCGTTGCAGCCCGTATCGGTTACTTCCAGGCGGTAGCAGCCGGCCGGCAGTTGAATAGAATCGCTGTAAGTAGTGCGGCTGGCCGTAGTGAGGCGCGATTTTACCACGTTGCCTGCTGCATCGTAAATGCGCCATTTGGTTTGGGAGCCAACGTTGTTTGTGGAAAGTCTTACCACCAGATCGTTCGGCCAGACTGCCATGGGCATAAATTCGGTTTGCATTTCGTTGTTGAGCAGGTTCAGATCCGCAGAGCCGTTTACTTTGGTAAGGCGCGTAATAAATTTTGCCTTGTTGTTGCCCATGGTTACGAACTCGGAATTGCCGGGCAGTAAAATTTCTTCGGTTGTTTCCGGCTGCATGCTTAGCGTGAGCGGCAGGGTGTGCAAGGTGCCGCCTGCCAGCCCATAAGTTATTTCCAGGGAAGTTATAACGGTGTTGCCCGTATTTTTTACCAGTATTTTAGCTTCTTCGCAGGCAGGGTTGGAGCGGAAATAAGCTTCGTGGTTGTTGGGGGAAATAATGGCTTCCAGGGCGGCATCGGTGGTGTAGTTATAAGCGCCGTAATAAATGATCTGCCCTTCCACAATGTAGGAGGCCTGCGAATTGGCTACGTTATAAGCCTGGAAATCTACGTCTACGTTATAATTATTGCCGGGCGTAAGGCCGACTAACGGGTGAAAGTTCGATTGCACCACGTCGCCGGGGCACCAGTTGGCGCGGTCGTATACCCAGGTGCCGGTTTGCGGATACAGGTTATTGAAGCCGCAGTTATCGCGCCAGATGTTTTTCTGCGCGATCATGGCCCCGTTCAGGTTTACGCGGTAATACTTGCTGCAGAATTCCGAACAATAATCGCCTGGGTTGGAGCCGTGGCCCGTAACGTTAAATTTCAGGACGGCGGTTTGCGCGTTTGCCGGCATTGATTTGGTACGGGCATTCATCTGCGTTTCGATGGAAACCGGGTTGCCGTAGCCAAAACCACCATTCCAGAGCCGGTCTATTTTTATTACGTTGCGGGGCGGGGTGCCTTCAATAAAGGTGAATTTAACGTTAGCCGTAAAGCCGCCCGAGTAACCGCTGTAATGGATCCGGATGCTGGTATTGCCTTTCAGGTATTGGGCGTAATCGGTTACATCGAAATTATAACGGTGCTGCCAGTTCCAGGGGAATCGCTGCACGTTGGCATAAGGGGTAATTAAACGGCCGATCTCGAAGGTGTCAGTTGGCGTTATCAGGAAGATTTGGGCGGTATAATCCCAGTCGCCGCAGTATTGCGGGTTGCCCGGACACTGGTATTTGCCCAGGGTAAAAGTCATGGTAATATCGCGGTAAGTAGTGCTGGTAGTAGGGAAAACGGCCGGGGCATCGTAATTCCCGAAATTGGCCAGCTGGGTTAGCGTATGTCCCGATTGCACCACCGAGGTATCGCCGGGGGCCGCTTTCACGCTGCCAAGCAGTAAAAAGAAAAAGAAAAGAAATAGGTAACTGTGTTTCATGCTGAAATGGAATTGAAGGTTTTTTTTAGAGCTGGCAGAAAGTTTTTGCTTCATAACTGAAACTACTTTTTATTAAGGCCTGCTACTGTAAATGCAATTTTCAGAAACCCCGACTTTTAAGCGGTAAAAGCATAGCGTTTGTGCAGTGAAAGCATAGCGTTTTGCTTTGGTGTTTTCAATTTTATAAAAAGTCCCATCGTTTTTTGCAACGGGACTTTTTGAAGTTAAAAGGATAGCGTTTTCGCTTATTGGATGACGAGTTTACGGGTTGCGGTTTTGCCTTCGCTTAGCAGTTGCAGCAGGTAAACACCTTTGGCGGTTCCTTGCAGGTTCAGTTGGTTTGCGCCGCCTGTTGCTACCTGCTTGCGGATCACTTTGCCGGCCAGGTCGGTTACCACGAGTTCGTAAACCTGGTTTTCCGGGAAGGCAAGGTTGAACAAGCCGGCCGAAGGGTTTGGATAAACGCTCAGCTCCAGGCGGGTTTCCGCTTCGTTGATGCCCGTATTCAGAATGGAAACAGGATTGGAAACCGCTGAAGCGCAGCCGTTGGCAGTAACAATTACCGTATAGTTTCCATTGGCCGTAGCAGTGTAAGTGGCAGCAGTAGCACCCGTGATCAGGTTGCTGTCTTTATACCACTGGTTGCCGGTAGCGCTGCTGGAAGTTAAAGTAAAGCCCGCGCGGGTTACAGTAGGCGTAGCGGGCAGGGCGGTAACCGTTACCGCCGTTGCCGTAGAAGTCGAGGAGCAGCCGCCCGCAGTGGCCGTAGCGGTGTAGTTCCCGCTGGTGCTGGCCGAATAAGTAGCCGAAGTCGCGCCGGTAATGGCCACCCCATCTTTAAACCAGGTAAAAGTAGCACCGGTGGTAGCAGAAGCAGCCGTTAAGGTTACCGAGCCGCCATCGCAGAAAGTAGTGGCGCCGCCGGCTGTAAGGGTTGGCACCGCCGGGGCCGGATTTACCGTTACTGCCGTTGCCGCAGAAGCCGCACTTGGGCAACCGTTCGCCGTTGCCACTGCAGTATAATTACCGGCAGTAGTAGCCGAATACGTAGCTCCCGTGGCCCCAGTAATGGCTACCCCATCTTTAAACCAGGAATACGTAGCACCGGTAGTGGAAGAAGCGGCTGTTAAAACGACCGAACCACCGGCACAAACGGTGGTTGCGCCACCAGCGGTGATAGCAGGCGCAGTTGCAATTGGATTAGCGGTTACCACAGTTGCTACAGAAGTGGCCGAGCAGCCGCCGGCTGTAGCCGTTACCGTATAGCTTCCGGATGCATTTGCTGAATAGGTAGCCGAAGTCGCGCCGGTTATGGCTGTACCGTTATTGAACCACTGGAAAGTAGCCCCGGTAGTGGTGCTGGCTGCTGTTAACGTAACCGAACCGCCCGCGCAGAAAGCAACAGGTCCGCCAGCGGTAATGGTAGGAATAGCCGGGGCGGCGTTCACCGTTACCGTAGTGGCCGCAGAAGCAGCGCTTGGGCAATTATTAGCTGTTGCCACTGCCGTGTAAGCACCACTGGTTGTGGCCGAATACGTAGCCGAAGTAGCGCCGGTAATGGCTACGCCATCTTTAAACCAGGTATAGGTAGCACCGGTGGTCGTGGAAGCAGCCGTTAACGTAACCGAACCGCCCGCGCAGAAAGTGGTTGCCCCGCCGGCCGTGATCGTTGGCACCGCTGCGGCAGTAGAAGAAACCACTACTTTGGTAAAGGCATTGTTGGCAGCAACCGCATCGGCCGTAAGGTTGGTACTGGCTACAAGGCTGTAGGAACCCGGCGTGCTCAAGTTGGCAGTTGCAGTGAAGGAATACGTTACGCTGGCGCCAGGAGCAATCGGACCAGAAACAACTGCCGTTACCGGCGTGCCCCCATTGATAGCATACGAAACGGGAATGTTGCTTAAGGCCGCCGTTCCGAAATTATTGACGGTAATGGTGATCACTTCCTGGTTGCTAAGATTGCAACCCGAGTTCGGAGCCGTAATGGCCCTGACGCCGGAGTCGTTGGAAGCTGGCGTAAACGCTCCTATTTCATAAGCCCCCGGATCGGGGGTAAGCGGATTACGGAGCGCGTTGGTAATATCGTGGGTAACGGCAGGTAAAACCGGCACGCCAATATTATTTACCGCGGTTGTTGTAGGCAGAAAATTACCGGTAGAAATGCTGGTAAAAGCCGGGTCAACAGAAACGCTGCTCGTATCATCGCCGCTGGCCGTGCGCCAGTCGGCTAAAGTAACGCGGTTGCTGGAATAATAACCAATGCCGCTGCTGGCGGTAGCTCCGCCCGTTACGTGCAATACGTTGTTGTTCGATTCTATATCGGCCGCAATAGTAGGCGAAGTAAGGGTAGCAAAGTAGATTGCATTTTTTGCCCCGGAAGCCCCGCTTACAATGTTTACAATATTGTTTTTAAAGCGGATATTATTGGCCGCCGTGGTTTGGTTAAAGCCGCGTACCGTGCCGGTATTGGCCGTATTGTCTAAATTAAACGTGTTGTGGTAGTAAAAAATGCCGTTGCTGCCTACGTTGTGAATCCCGTAAATGGTGCTGGTGGTACCGATATTATAGACCAGGTTGTTGGTTACAATATTTTCGGCACCCACCGGCGCATCGTTGCTGTTTGAATAAAAACCGTACACGGTTCCGCCGGTTGCTGCGCCGTTGCTGGTATGGATCCGGTTTTTTCTGATCAGGCTGCTTTTGGTACTGCCGTTCAGGTTAATGCCTTCAAAAGTACCTACGGTGCTGCGGGTTGGCCGGCTGATATCGTTACCTTCCACCAACGTTCCGTTCACGGAGCCCAGTTCAATGCCCGAAGCATAGAAGTTCCGGATCGTATTGTTTAAAACCTGGTTGTTGCCCGCGCTCGTTGCCTGGCCGTAAAGTGCAATGCCTTTATAGCCGCCGTTTATGGTGTTTCCGGAAATAATATTGCTGTTACCGTTGTTACCGGTGGTAGTGGTAGAGGAAGTTGCGTTCGAGAAAATAATGCCGCCGGAATTGCCCGAAGTAGTGCTGGTTGAACCGATCGAAATAATATTGTTGCTGATGGTATTATGATCGGCACCATTTAAAAGGTGAATTCCCCAGCCAAACGCAGAAGTGCTGGTGCCGGTAGTTAAAAGCGTAAAGTTGTTGATCGTTACATGGTCGGCGCCGTTCAGTTTAATGATGTGGCGGGCTCCGGTAGCCGGATTTGCCTGAATGGTATCTGCGTTGCCGTTAAAAGTAATGGTATTTACCGCGCTGGCACCCATTACCGGCGTTATCTCCACCTGCTCGGTATAAGGTCCGGAATTGGCAACCACGTTAAAAATAACCGGCCCTGAAATTCCGCAACTGGTCATGGCTGCAACTGCGCTGCCTATCGACTGGAAATTGGTTGCTGAAGCAGGAGCGTTTTTGTCGATGGTAAAGGTTCCGGTTAAAACGTTGCAGGAATTCAGCGTAACCTGGGCCGAATCGTTGGCCGCAAAGCCGTCGGTGCCGTTGTTCGGGTTCGTGGCGCGGGCTAAAACGGTATGGTTTCCGGGGGTAAAAGTGTAGTTGCCCAACGTAACCGTAGTGCTTTGGTTAAAAGGTAAATTACCGGTCCAGGCGAAGTTGGTTTGCGCTACACCGTCTACTTTCCAGGTAATGGTTGCCGAAGTCAGGTTGCTGGTTCCCTGATTCACCAGGGTTGCCTGCACGGCCTGGCTGCTGTTCTGCATAACCGGCGAAACCGGGGCGGTTACGGCCAGAATCCCGGCGTCGGTCGTAGCCGGGGCAGCGCTTGGTTTAATGGTTATTCCCATCACGTTCAGCACGCTGCCGGTATTGTTGAAGGTGATGCTTTGGATCGGTTTGGTGGTGTTACCAACCTGCAAGGCCAATTCGAACTGGTACAAACGCGGGTTGCTGGCATCATTATCAATGTCGTTATCGGTGCGGTTGGCTCTTCCCAGCGCGGTTATGGCAAAGCCAGTGCCGTTGTACCAGTCGGTCACGGTCTGGTTAAAAATCTGGGATGTGCCATCGGAAAAGTTCACCTGTATCATGGTATTGCTGGTGCCGCTGCCGGAAGTAGCCAGTACATAAATCTTTTCGGCAGCAGCAGGTGCAGGGAAAGTAAGTGTGCCGGTTCCGGTGCCGTTTATCCGCAGCGCGTTATTGGCCGTATAGGAAGCTAATTCGTACGTTAAGCCGGGCGTTGCCGAAACGGCGCTGGTTATAAGGCGGTTTACGGGTAAGCCCTTGGTTGCCGTTTCTACGGGCGTATTGGTATTGGTATAGCCCAGTACCATAAAGGTGAAATCCACCCCATCCACGTCGTGCGTCGTGCTGGCGGCTACGGTTCCGGTGCCATCGGCCACCACGTCGGCGTTATAGCCCGTTACGGCAACCGGGGTGTAGGTCTGGGCCTTAATTCCCTGGCTTGCTGCCAGGGCCAAAGCCATAAATATGAGTTTTTTCATTTGATATCGGTAAAGTTTTGAATTTAAAGCTGAATAGTTTTAAAGCGGAAGGCTTCCGCAAAAAGGAAAAACACTTAGCGTTGTTTTAACCCGGAGCAAGCAGTTTTTGCCCCCGAAACCATAGCGTTTTTGGGGTGAGAAAAAGCCCCGCCACCAAAATGGCAGGACTTTTTCTGGGGAGAGCAACAGGTGTTTTTTGTCTAAAGCACTTTTATTCCACGATCAGTTTGCGGATGGCCGTACCGGTTTCAGTTTTAACGTGCAGCAGGTAAATGCCTTTGGCCGCCTGGTTCAGGTTTAATTGGGTATTTTCAGCTTGCAGGTTTTTCTGGAGAATCAGCTTTCCGGTCAGGTCAGTTACGGTTATAGCCGCGCTTTTCCCTTCCGGTAAGATCAGGTTGAATAAACCTGCCGCCGGATTGGGGAATACGGTAACGGCCAGGTTGTTTTTATCATCAGAAATGCCGGTATTGGTAATGGTAACCGCGTTTGAAGCATCTGAAGTGCAGCCGTTGGCCGTAACTTTTACCGTATAAGCACCATTAGAAGAAACGTTCAGTACCTGGGCTGTTGCGCCAGGAATAGCGGTGCCGTTTTTAAACCACTGGTTACCGGTTGTGCTGCTCGAGTTCAACAGATTGCCGGTCTGGGTAACGATCGGCTGGGTTGGTTTTTGTTTTACGCTAACCGTAGTTCCCAAAGAAGTTGGGCTGCTGCAGCCGCCGGCGGTAGCAGAAGCGGCATAACTGCCGCCGGTAGTTGCGGTATAATTGGCGGAAGTGGCACCCGGAATCAGGTTGCCATCCAGGAACCAGGTAAAAGTAGCTCCTGCAATGGCCGAAACCGCCGTAAGGGTTACCGAGCCGCCGGTGCAAATGGAGGTTGGGCCACCCGCGTTTACACCCGGCGCCGGCGGTGTGGTGTTCATGGTAACCACCGTCGCCGCCGAGGCCGCGCTGCTGCAACCGGTAATATCGGCAACAACAGTATAGCTGCCCGCTGCGGTTGCGTTGTATGTGGCCGCGGTTGCGTTTGCAATAGCAGTACCATTGTTAAACCACTGATAAGTAGCACCGGTAGTGGCAGATGCCGCCGTTAGCATAACCGAGCCGCCCGTGCATATGGTTGTTGTTCCGCCGGCAGATATGGTTGGTGCCGCCGGGGCTGCTGAAAGCACGATTGAGCGGGTTAATGCATCATTGGTAGGAGCAAGGTCACCGGTCAGGTTGGTGCGCGCTTCTAAGCTGTAAGTTCCGGTTGTGCTCAGGTTTGCTTTGGTAATAAAGGAATAACTTGCTGAAGTGTTCGGAGCCAGGGGGCCGGCCATAATTTCGTTTACCGGCGTGCCGTTGTTTATTTTATACGAAACCGGAATGTTGCTCTGCGCCGTAGTGCCGTGGTTTTTCACCGTTACCGTTATTGTTTCCTGGTTGGTAAGCGCGCAGCCGGAATTCGGGGCAGTAATGGCAATAATACCCGCATCGGCGGCCAGGGTAGAGGCAACCGTCCGGATAGAAACGCCCATTACGTTCAGCACACCCGTAGTAGAAGTTTTGTTAAAATGAATGCTTTGAATGCTTTTTCCCGCGTTCGCCGTCGATAAGGTAAGTAAGGTCTGGTACAACCGCGGATTGATGCTAGAATTTTCGATCTGGTCAGTAGCGCGGCTCACCCGGCTTATTCCCTGAATGGCATAGCCGCTGCCGCTAAACCAATCGCTTACAGATAAGCCGGGGAAAACCTGGGTAGTGGCATCGGTAAAATTAACGGTAGCAGTTACAGTGCTGATGCCGCTGCCGGAAGTAAGCAGTAAGAAAACCTGGTCGGCAGATTGAGGGGAAGGAAACGTGAGGGTGCCGGTTCCGGGGGCGCTGATCCGCAGAGAATTGTTGCCGGTATAAGGCGCCAATTGGTAGGTAAGGCCCGGAGTAGAAGTAACAGCACTGGTAATGGTGCCGCTGTTGGGCAATGCGCTGGTAGGAGACTGCCCGGATGGGTTAATGAAATTCTGGGCAACAAAATTAAAAGAGGCGCCATCCAGATCAATTGAAGTGGAAGAAGCCACCGTGCCGGACCCGTTGGCCACGATATCGGCGTTGAAACCGGTAAGGGGAACCGGGGCGTACGTTTGCGCAAAGCCTTTAGCACCAAGCGCAAAAGCGCAGGCCAGGAGTAACGTTTTTTTCATGGAATATGCGGTTATCGTTTATAAAATAATTGAAAGGGGTTGCTTTTTTATTCTTGAAAGGTCTGATAGGCTGAGCTATTTTATCAGCTCTACCCAGCTTTTAAAAGTGCGCTGCTCACCGGTGCAGTCAGCAAATCGTACCAGGTAATAGTAAATGCCGGCCGCACTTTCTGCTCCGGTCCAGCCCTGAGTGGGGTCGTTGTTTTCCCAGACCAGTGAGCCCCAGCGGTTATAAACCTGCAGGTTGTAGGCTGTCAGGTCTGGCACTTTCACCAGCAGGCCTTCATTTTTGTCATCGCCGTTGGCGGTTATAATGTTGGGGAGCAGGATTTCCGGGCTCCCTTCTATTTCCAGTTTTGTAGTGATTTTTTCTACACAAGGTGGTGCCGTTGTATAGGTGATCGTGTGTTGGCCGCGGGTAGATTCGGTAAGGTCTATAATGCCGGTTTTAGCATTTATTACCAGGCCATTGGTTCCGGAAAAAGTGCCTCCCTTTGGGCCAGCAACCGGGGCTTCGGTTAAACCCAGCTGGCAGTAAGCCGCTTTTTTATAAGAAATCTGGGGCGTTAAAAGGGTTAAGGTAACGGTTACCGGTACTGACGTTCCGGTCAGGGTGGCGCAGTTTACTTTTGCCCGGTATTGGGTGGTAGTAGTTGGCGTAGCTGTAAAGGTTGTCTTGGTTGCGCCGCTCACATCGGTCCAGGTAGTGCCGTTATCGGTAGATTCCTGCCACTGATAAGTAAGATCAGTATCGGTAGCAGCGCCGGTCAGCGATAAATTTACACTGGTCGGGGCGCAAATATTGGTAACGCTGGCAACGGCTTTACCGGCGGCTGGCGGCGCGGGGCACCCAACCCCGGCGCTCACGGCCAGTACGTTCAGAGTGCCATAAGCACCGGGTTTGTTTATGGTTATAGAGCGGATCAGTTTTCCATAATTGGCTGGTAATAAAGCGAGGCGTTTCTGATAAAGCGATGGATCTGTGGTACTATTTTCAATTACATTGGTGTCGTAATTTACCCGGCTAACGCCCTGTAAAGCAACCACATCCAGCAAGCCAAACCAGTCCATGAAAAACAGATTGGTAAATGCCTGGCTGGTGCCATCGGTAAAATTTATGGTAGCTATAAAATTAGTAGGCCCTTGCTGGGAATTTCCGGAACCACCCAGTAAAAAAATGGTCCGGGCAGCCTGCGGCACGGTAAAAGTAAGGGTACCGGTGCCAGTACCGTGAATGCGCAGCGTATTGTTCGCATCATAACCGGCTAACTGAAAGCTAAGGCCGGGAGTAGAGCGTTCTTTGCTGGTGAAAAAACCGTTGGCTGGCAGATACGTGCTCGGGGCATCGCCGCTGGGGTTTCTGTAATTTTGGGTAACAAAACAAAAGCGGGTTGGGGCATTTCCGCCGTCCATGTCGTTAGTGGCCGATGACTTAGCAGGGCCAGGTAAATTAGCCACTACATCGTCGGTAAAACCCGAAACCGGAACGGTGTTGTAAACGGTTTGGGCCTGCGTAAAATGGGCAGGCACCCAACTCAATGCGGTTACTAAAAGGCTGAAGATCGTAACTGAAAAGCTTCTCATTATATAGGTTGTTTTTACAGCTGTTATAAAGTATTTCAAACTTGCCCTTCTATTTATTTTACAAAGCGCCGGCAGGTAATTCTAATACAACCGGGAGTAACTCGTTTGCAGGCAACTTTGTGCAGCAGGCTGAAAATGACCCGGGCTTCATAAAGTGTTTAAAGCTATAACATATTAAATGGAAGCGCAAAAAAACAGCGTTTCAAAAACGTTTCAATTTGAAACTTAAAGTATAATGCGTTGATTAGTAGGTTCTTGAATAGAGATAAGGAGGGCGGTGCACTTTTCAGGAAAAACGGTAGGGTTTCAGGTGTTAAAAGTGCATCCGTAAAAAAATACCGGAATTTTCGCAGGATTCTGGAAGCATCCTAGCAGTGTTCTGTAAGTGCCAATGCCGGGTCACGGAAAGTTTCCGGCATAAACGTGTGAGATTTCAGGAGGAAAAAGTTTTGGAGCAGCCAGGGAAAGGAATCCTTTCAGACCCGGGATCGGTTTCAGAAAACGCAAGGTTTCCAGCCCGGAAAACGCTATGCTTTTCAGGGGAAAAAGTATGAGGTGCAGGCAAAGGATCCGGGAAAAAGATCAGATGGATTTGATGAGTTGTTCCAGCTCCTTATCGTCGGTAATGCTGAGCTTTTTGCGTAGCCGGTGGCGGTACAGCCTGATCGCATCCGGCCGGACTCCCAGCATCGAAGCCATTTCTTTGGAAGTAAGGTTCAGTTTGCTAAGTACAATGTAACGGGTGTCGGCGGGGCTTAGAACCGGCAGTTTTTCGCGCAAACGCAATAAATAACCGCCGTGTACCTTGTCGAAAACGTGGCGGAACTCTTCCCACTGGTCATCGGTAAGAATGGTGGCCTGCATTAATTTGTCGCGGGCTTCCTTGCTGGCTTCCAGTTCCGGAGCATCGGCCTGGTCTTTATGCTTTTCAATTTCCGTTGAAAACTGTTCTATCAGTTTGTTCTTTTCCCGGATGTGGTTCGTAAAATCGCGCAGTTGCCGGGTGGCCGTTTCCAGTTCCGATTCTATCACCTCTTTTTCATTTTGCAGTTGCTGTTCTTTCTGCCGGTGCAAAATGCGCTGCCGGTTAATTACCAGCGCCGCAATAATCAGCAGTAAAACAATGCCCATGATCAGGCTGTTGCGCAGCGTTGCCTGTAGAGCATCCTGCGCTTCCAGCCGCTGCATTTCGGCGCGGTGTTTTTCCAGCTCAATTTTCCGCTCGGCCATGGTGGTCATCATGGTTCGCCGGCGGGCATACAAGCTGTCTTTTACAAAGTGCGCCGAATCGGCATAAAGGTAAGCCCGCGCCGAATCGCCTTTGGTAGCCGAAAGCCTGGCCAGCAGCGGATATATTTCTCTTAAATGCTTGTAAAGGTCGCTGGTTTTGGGCAGCATTGCTTTTACCTGCCTGATCTGGGCCTGCGCTTCCGGAAGGTTGTTTTTTTGCAGGCTTATTTTGCTCAGAATGATCAGCGAGGTGGCCGCGTTGTCGAATTCATGGGCTTTTATACTTTCGCGCACGTCAATTTTGAGCAACGGAATAGCCTCGTCGTACTTTTTCTGCAGGTAAAAATTAATGCCAATGTTGCCGGCGGCAATGCCCATCCAAGTGCTGTCATGCAGTTTTTCGGCCATCCGGTAGGTTTTCCAGAGGTAAAAAGCGGCCGAGTCGAATTTATGCTCTTCGCGGTAGATCAGCCCCAGGGTATTGGTAAGGTGTATGGGCAGGCGTTTTTTATAAGAAGGCGCGGCCTGAAAGGCTTCGGTCAGGAATTTTCGGGCATTCATATTATCGCCGAACTTATAATAAGCCGAACCAATGTTGGCGATCATTTCCTGTTTGTCGGGCAGTTCTTTTTCCGGTACCTTTTTCATGAACTGGTACGATTGCAGGTAATTTTCAAAGCCGGGCCCGTATTTATGTTTCGCCGAAAAATAAAAGTAACCCAGCTTCTGTCGCGTTCTTACCTGCAGGTGGCCAATGCCTTTCTGGTCCGCCAGCGCCCGTAACGCCAGCATCTGCACTTCAAATAACCGGTGGTTGATCTGTTTTCCGAACAGGTAATATTCGCAACGCAGCATTTGGGTTTCCAGCTGCAATTCCTCGTCATCGGCCTGTAGGGCTGCCTCCTGCACTTTCTCCAGTTCTCCGAAAAGGTAAACCGAATCGCGGCCCAGATATTTGCTGTTGTAAAAGGTTTTTTCTAAAGCCAGGTAGCGTTGGGCATAGGTTTTATGAAGCAGATGCTGGTATTGCGCCTGGCCGGCAAACCCCGAAAGCAGTAAAAAAAATAGAAAAAAGTAGCGGGCCGCCATTTACGCAAGAATCTGATCTTCTCAAAGTTAAGGATTAACCGCAGATTGCCTATAGCGGCCCAAACTTACATTGGGTGAAAGGCTGTTTTTGACAGGTGAATGACTTGATTAAGGCAGGAAAGGTGCATTCTTAACAAACGGATCTGGAAGAATGACAGAAGGCCAGATACTTAGAAGGAAAAAATAATATCTGACCATTATTATTTAATAATGGTCAGAGTTAATCATGTTTTTATCTGCGCGTATTTTTAAAACTATTAAATGTGTCTTTCAGATCCTGAAGCTCTTCTTCAAGAAAAGACATTTTTTTATAAAGATCTTCATTCAAGTTCGGGAAATAAGCAGATAATTTCCACTCAACGTGCCAGATCTCGATAATTTCATCGTAATTCAGATTAAAAGGAGTATGCGCCCGGTTGTCGGAACGGCAACGGATGAAGCCATATTGTTTCAAGCGGTTTTTTACCCGTTTTAACTGCATGCCTCTGTCTTGAGAAACAAGCACATAGCAATCAAAATCTTGTAGGTTTATCCAGTCTGCCCGGTCAATGTAGCGACATAACACCCAATCCCCATCATGAAATGTCGTTTCCATGCTGTCGCCGGTCACCTGTAGCAGAAAGTGCTGGCCGGGCTTCAGCATGTAATTGGGTAAAATAACCGGATCGAGCTCCTCAAAGTATTCCTGCGTCTGAAAACCGCTCAGGTAATTAGCCGCCGCCCGGCGGTTTATCATGGGAATAGTCGAATTCCCGTGTACATCCTGCGTCGCTACGAGTATTCTTTCTGTACTAACCCGCTCATTAATTCTGGGCAAGGAAACTAATTCCCTATCAATTGATACGTTGGTTTGGTACATTTCTCCCTTGCCTTGTATAAGCCAGCTTAGATTCAGGTTGGGAACCGCGTCTATAATTTTTTCTAGCAGTTCAAAGCTGGGTTTGCTTCTTCTCCCGCTAATTATATTATACAATACCGTTGGCGCTACCCCAATCTGACTACTAAAGGCGCCTACATTTTTTCCGCTAGCCTCTATGAGCTCTCCAATCCTGTCATTTACTAATTTTTCTGGCTGCATATCAAATGATTAGAAAATAATGTTAAAAAATTTAGCATTTACTATTGACTTTAGTAATCAGTTGATCGTATATTTGTATCAATAGATAATAAAAGGCCAAATAATATCTGTTGATTAGAATGTTCAACGTGTTTGTGAAATTTTTTTGCTAATTATATTGGCAATTTTCGTTGGTTGGACAATCAAAGAATAAAATTACTAAATATCCCACCTTTAAAAATAAAAAAATGACAAATTGGAATAATCTCCTGGAGTTCTACTACGATGATATGAATCGTAATCTTATAGGACGTTTAATTGAGGATTACGGAAATATATTACAAGAGGATGACTATCAAGCATTCTCTTTCAAAAGTGAAGAGCAGCTGCTTTCCGATATTTATCAGATCAATGCAACCTGGCAAGGAGGAGATGAAGATCACCCTTTTCTGTATGCTTTCGCTGATTTTCTTCGCTACAAAGCCAGCAATATTTCGGAAGAAGGTACTCGGGCTTTTGAAGAATATCTCAATCAGTTTGAAGCTATCGACCAGCTTTATGTAAAGGAGCTGCTTGCTTATTACAAGGACAAAGACTATGCTTTTGCAAGGCTTAAAAACGGAGTAGAACTGAAAGATATTGTAAAAGATATAGCTGGTTTAACTTTCCCCTATATTTTCTGGGAAGGCTTTGTGAGAAGTTTAAAGCTTAGAATTGAAAAACTTAAAGAAACTTCTCCAGAAGAAGCGGTACAGCAGTTTCGGGAATACTTTCCTTACGGTGAGAGGGAGCAGGTAAATCATATACTTGATCCTATTTATGAAGCAGACCCTTACTTTTCGCTTTACAGCTTATCCAGAAGTGAGGCCCGGAAGTTTGCCAGAGATGTGAGCGCGCATTTTGCTCACTCAGAGGCAATCAAATCATTCTCTAATCTGTTTATTAAACGCCTGCAACACGTACAGGAAGAAAACTATGCCGAAGCGGAGTTTATGGCTGCCTTGCTAAAGCTATATCCGGCCGCAATGCAGGAAGGCGTTAAAGCTTTGGTAGAAGCACTGCTAAAGGAGTATGGAGTAGAAAAAATCAGCCATTTGAGTGAGTATTTATCTCCTGAATCTATTCATAAAGCAATTGATGGATTCGCAGCTAACCACCCGTTTTTTCTGGGAATGGCTGCCTGGCTTATTGAAGCAGCAAAAGCATTTGTTGAAAATAATTCAAAGCCAGCAGACGTATTTGTGCCGGCTAGAAAAGCAGTTACCGGTAAATTAAACAGTGGCAATACCGATAAGCTGGCCAATTATTTAGTAAAAGTTAAAAATGCCGAAACTTCTGAGTTGCTGGATCAGGCCATTACGCAGGCCAATGGTTACTTTACATTTTCATTCCTGCCCCCTTTCCATGTCTTAGAGAATGGCGAGATTGAATATCTTCCGATTACCGTAACGTACGAAATCTCTGCGCTTGCAGCGCCTCAAGAAATCATTGAATCAGGTAGCGAAGAAATTGCCCCCGAACAAACTTATCTGGAAATTGAAACGGCTATTGCTGAACCTGAAGTGCCGGTTACGCCTGTAAATACATTGGCTGAAAATGGCCTGATCGATATTGCTGAGGATACCCAAACACTTTTAGATGGCATAACGCTGCAGGACATACGCCTGGCTGGTGGCATCGCTAACCTGATTGGCAAAGAAGAGCTCGATACAATTCCGGAAAAGGTAAGACTTGATTTGGATGCGCATGCCCGCTTGGAAGCTTTCTCCCCCGACCTGGCTGTTAACGGGAAAGCTATTGCCAATGGCTACGATAGTATCGGGAAAATTACAGCAAATACCCGGGATGAATTTGCGGCGCGATCTGTCGGAGAAAATAATGCAGATTCCAATGCTTTCATTGAAGCAGCTATTTTGCACCAGCAGGCAGTTAATGCCGAAGCGTTCAGTCAGGCGCTGGAAATCCTTTCCCGGAGCGCTGAAGCAAGCAGTTACAAAGTAGTGGGTGGCAGCAGCCCGGCAGCTAACGCCAGAATGGCCTTAACTCCGGAGAATGCCGCTCAGAAATGCAATTGCGATGGTTGCCAGACAGCTGTAAGCCCTTCGGCGTACCTGAATGCTTTGCTTGATTATACGAAAAAGCATGTAAAACAACCTGCTAATCCTGCTAGAAATAACTCCAGAGAAGTATTTGTAGCCGATCTAACTACTTACTTTAAACAGCAGTTTGCCGAACTGGCCAGCTATTGCCAGGAAGCTACCGAAAAACATGTTTGCCAGATCCGGGTAGCAATCGAAACGATCCGTAGGTATATTGTAGGTATCAGCCCTGCCAATCCGGACCTGACGGATACACAGAAGCTTCCATACCTTTCAGGGGTATACGACAGCTTATTACTGAGCCTGGGCACTTCTGCTGCAGAGCTAGCGGAGGTATTTAGCAGCAACGGCTCCGAAAAAGTAGAGGCGCAGAATAAGCTCGCCCAGCGTACCGGCTTAGATGTTGCTTTTATGAAGGATAAGCTTCACTTAACTATTAACGGAAGCGGCCGCAAGAAACTGAACGAGAAAAACCTTGAGATCCTTTTTGGTTTGCAGGATACTACCCGTAATCCTTTTAATTCGGGCGTCTTAATCAACAACCCCTTAATCGGTAATGTAGAAGCTTTATCTAAATGGAATTTTGAAGGGGTAGAGTGGCTGAAAAATACGGATGAAAATGGATACCTGTATATCTTGATAGAGGTCCACAATCCAGGTGAAGTAAATGTTTACAAATCAGATACCTATCCGGAACATGTTGGCAAGGGTAAACTGACTCCAATGAGTCTGACAACTTCTGGCCAACCTGCGGATACCAGAAGATACGCTAAGATTACTCCGGTAAACGGAAGCGGGCTCTATGGAGAGCTTTACTTTAACAATGCCTCCGTAGCGAATGGTAGTATCCATCTTCAGGTTTCGGCTATTCCTGAAGTTGCCGCGCACCGCCTGAAAAAGCAGGAGCAAAGCTTCACAGGCCAACCTATAAATGCTGCATTTAACGGTACGGTTATTATAGATCCGGATCTTATCAGTCCGGACGACATTCGCCACTATAATATTAATACTGCTCCCGGAGGAAAAGTGTATGAAGTCTGGATGAACCGGAGAAATTGGCTTGATAATTTTTTTACAAGTTTAATATCAGCAGAGTCATTGGAAGAACTGTTTGATAAGGCAGTGACAGTAACTGATTATTCCGATGTAGATAATAACGACTATTCGTTCAGCAACCGCTGGAATGTGGAAGAAGGATTAGGCATGGATCCAGCAACAACGCATTTAGATGCCATTAAAACTTTATACACAACTTTTAGTGCAAATAATACAGACAGTACTACCCTTGAAGCCATTCAGACTTTCTTTGGATTTACTGTGGATAGTTTTATTCGCTTAAATGAATTATTAGATAAATTAACAGTTAAGGAGGAAGAGGGTGAAATGCTTACTGCGGAAGATTTGGGCGAAGCCGCACATATTTTAACGCAAACACTTAAATATGAAATCAATGAATTCTGGTTGGCAGAAGAATTAATCCTGCAAGATCAGATAGCGAATGATCCGTTGGTTAATGCCGCTAGTTTTTCTCTGTTTAGTCCTATTGTTTTCCAGACTCCGATTCATGAACCTGCAGAGGGAATCTGGGATAATAGAAAAGAAGGTGTGCCATTTATCGATCCGGACTTAGTAACGGTAAAAGACCTGCCCGACCCGGTGTTTGGTGAGTATGCTATTGAAACCTGGCAAGCTAGAAAAGACGCAATAGAAACAGAAAGAAAGGCGATTCTGAATGCAAAAGGAAGTGGGACTGCCGAGACGCAATCCGATAATATGTTTAAGGCTGCCTACGGCATAATACCCGTATACACGCCTGCTTTCTCATCGATGACGGAAGTTTACGAAGCGCTCAGTTTGACGTCCAGCCCAAAACATCAGCACGCTAAGGATTATATAACGGATAAGCTAGCACTTAAACCGGAAGAGTTTAATATTATTATGGGTATTCGGCAGAAAGTCGCTACCGATAAAGACTGGGAACTGCATGCAGCCTTATTAACCGCCGGTTGGAAACGGAAAACAGCCTATTTAAGTTGGATAGATAAGGAAGCCGAAGATGATCTAAAATATTGGCAGGTATTAAAACAGCGCCTGGTAAAATGGCGTGCCTCTGCTGTGAAGCGCAATGCCTGGAAAGACGCCTTGTTGCTAGCCGTAGAAGCACCGATTATCGACCCGGATCAGTTAGGTGATGCAGATTTTCTGCACCCGGAATTGGACGGGGCTACAGCTAATGATAATGTTGCTTACGAAATATATGTCAATAGGAAAGAAGAAGTTGATTCATGGTTTTATGATGTTCAAACTGATCCTCCACAAGTTTTACCAGCAGGCGTTGATTTGCTTGCTTATCAGGTTAACCGAAATTTATTTGGGCTATCGGTGGCTAATAGCCGGAATAACGATGGACTTGATGAGCTGAAAGAGCTGCATGCACTTAAAATAGCAAATGTTGATGTTACTGCAAGGTTAAACCAGTTAGGTCTCAATTCAGCCGCGCTAGTATTCATTCTCGATAATGAAGTAAAGTATAATGCTACCGCAAATGATGCCATAAGAGCAGAGATCAGTCATATTTTTGTCCAGTGTAAAAAACAGCAGTTCTACAGCATCTGGCAGGCCGAAGAAGCAGCGGCGGGCATTGTTTTAAGCAGTACGTATTTTAAGATTCCTTTTGAAGAAACCGATAAGCTGAACGCTTATGAGGAAGCAATTCTGCTGCCGTGGCGCAGCTCGCGGCGGAGCCGGCAGGAATGGCAAAATCTGTTGCGCGACCGGATCGAGCAGCGAAGCAACCTGGTTGCTCAGTTGGTACAAGCCGTAGAAGATGCCGAAGACCGGCACCTGATCACGCTGCGCGATGCCCTGATCGGGTTTAAGATAAATACCGGGAATGCCCGGGCAACACTGGAAGAAAAAGCGAACTGGCTAAGCGATAAGCTCCTGCTCGATTTTAACGTAAGCTGCTGCCAGAAAACCACGCGCCTGGCCCAGGCCATTGGGGTGCTCCAGCAAATGTATTTCCTGATCCGCAACGGACAGAATACCTTCTCCGGTACCACTTTAACCATTGATCTTGCCAACCTGGAGCAGGACTGGAATTGGCTGGGCTCTTACGAAGGCTGGCGCTCCTTAATGTTCGTGTACCTGTACCCGGAAAACCTGTTGCAGCCGTCTTATAAACCGGTGCAAACCGAGAAGTTCCGGGAGATCGTGCAGCATACCCGGCAAAACCTGAAGCTTACGCCGGAAGATGCCTGCTATCTGATGCACGAGTATGAGGATTATATGCAGGAAATTTCCTCTCTACAATTGCAAGCTGCCTGCCGAACCTATACCGAAAAGAAAAAAGACGGATGTGCAGTATTGCAAACCCTGGTTCACGAGGTGAATTTCCAGTTTGCTGTTTCCAGTAAAAAGAAGGCTTATTATAATGCTTATATTGAAGAGAATAGTCAAACCTATAAAATTAAAGATTGGAAATCAGTACCGGGTTTAGGGAAGGTTGAGTGGCTTGTTGGTGCAACGCCGTATAAACTGGAAAGCGGAGATAGGTTTCTGTATGTTTTTGCTGTAATAAGTAAACAGGAGGAAACAAAAGAGAAAGATGATAAGAAGGAGGCAAAGGGTAAAGCTAAAGGCAAGTTAATCTTAGCTGCTGCCCGGTTGAACCTGCAAACACAGGTTTGGGGAGATGAAATTATAGAATTTGAATTGCCGGATGAGGACAAAATTCTATTTGATCAGCTGGTTATTGGAGAACGTTCAAGTGAATCTGATGTTCCGGTTTTATATGGTTTGAAAAATAAGACTCTTTCATTTTGGCGAAGAAAACGTTTTGTTCATAAGTGGCGTCCATTTAAAGATGATTTGGGTAATGATCTTTGGAACCATCATTTATTTAGCATACCATTGGAGCGGGAGGGAGTAAAGCTTGCGATTGATAATATTATTGAAACACCAATAAGATCTTTGTCCTCGTTAAAATTACATGCCGTTGTTTCTGTTCATAGGAATTCATCTTGCTATATCTTCTCTTATAGAGTAAGCAGTAACGAGGAAACAGCAACGAGAATTGGTTACTGTCTAAGAAAGTATGCAGATAATAGGCCAATTTATGGGCAATATAATGATGTATTAAGTAGGATCAGTTTGCAAGAGCCTAGAAGAGCGGAACTTAAAGCTTATTTGGATGCTGCTGCTAATTCTAGTAATTCAGCCTCAAATAATTATAGTAGGGATTATGTATTTTCGATTATTGAAAGTTTACAAATGCCTATTAAGGATTTACGCATATTAGGTATAACATGCGACTTAAGATTGTCAGAACTTTATAGATTTAAACTCACTTTCTCTAAAGTAAGCACAAATGAGATAGTAACTAAGGAAATCAAGTTTGATTATGATTCCCCAAATTACTCAAATTATCCTCATATCGTTATATCTAATGTGGCAAGGATAGTTCCGGGCAATGTTTTTAGTACAAATATTATAGGCCCATGCTTTCAATTTATGAAAACCGGAAGTGTTCTTCCAAAATATATTGTGTATCAGTCTGCAGGACCTGGGAATACAATATTTATAAGCACAACTGTTCCGACTCGTTTATTACCAGACCTTTCTAAGAAGTTTCAGGTTCTTTCAAGGCTAGACAAAACTAGCCAGCAGACAAGAAAGTCTGAAATAGCCGCTATCTTTACTAACAATGCAATAGCAGAAAAAGAGTTTTTAGCCTATCCTCAAGAGGCTTATTATTTTCTCCCGATGCACTTTGCTTTCGAACTGCAAAAAAACAAGCATTACGAAGAAGCGCTGAAGTACTTCCGCCTGGTGTTCGATTACTTGCTGCCAATACCGGCAATTAGTGCTACATCTGACCCGCGTAAGATCTACCACGGCTTGGAGCAGGAAGCAAGTCCTACTTCCGGCAGCGATCTGTACAACAAAGCCCTGAACTGGCTCGATAATCCGGATAACCCGCATGCAATTGCTGCTTTACGGGCTAACTCCTACACCCGGTTTACGCTCATAAGCATCGTGCGCTGTTTAACCGAGTATGCCGATCAGGAATTCACCCGCGATACCGTAGAATCAGTACCTCGGGCGAAGGAACTCTACGAACTGGCAAAAAGCCTGTTGACTTACGAGATGGAAACGTTTGAGTACGAATCCTGCGAAGCGCTGTTAAGCCAGGTTGATGCATTGGTAACCGATGTGCGTTGGAAACCAGAGTGGGAACGTTTGAAGGAAATGCTCCGGGCCATTGGCTTGAAAAACGAGATAAGAATGCTCTTAGAGGATGGTTTCTCAGCAACCGGACCAAATGGTACTGCCATTACTTATAGGCCTATTATTAGAATCTTCGAACTTTCTGGTACCTGGGAAAATAAAATTGAAGAGGCAGAAGCTGCAATTGAAGCCCGAATGGCCGTATTGCCGAATATGTATACAAATGCAGGGGCAATAGCAGCCACTACGGCAACTCCTCCTCTTGCCCGCCTGGGTGTAACTAACCAGGACGTAGATGGGGTTCTCGGTCAGCTGGCTTACCGGACCGCTGCTAATTACAACGATACGCTTCATATTATTGCCGATCAGTTGCCTTATGCTGACTTTAGCTGGCTTGCAAGTGATGATCTGGAGGTAACTGTAAAGCCGCCATCCACTGCCAGAGCAAAGCAATCCGGAACGCAGTATAATTTCGTAAAGCCAGTGATGCAATTGCATACCAGCGGTATCCTGAACCGGCCTTATGTGCCGTTCCTGGGAGCCAGCTTCTGCGTACCGAATAACCCGGTACCGTACTCCATGTACCTGTACATCCAGTTGAGTTTGTTCAAGATCCGGAATTGCATGAACATTGCCGGTATGAAGCGGGAGCTCGACCCGTATGCCGCGCCAACCGACGCCACCAGCGGTATGCCGATGATCGGGGCCAATGGCCGCCTAACCTTCCCGGGTAAACTGGTTGTGCCTGCTACTCAATACCGTTATGCGGTACTGGTAGAACGTACGAAACAGTTAGTAAACATTGCCCAGCAGGTAGAAGCTGCATTACTCTCCGCACTGGAAAAACGCGATGCCGAATACTACAGTAAACTCAAAGCCCGCCAGGATATTCAAACCGGCAAAGCTACAGTGAAACTGCAGGACCTGCGGATCACAGAAGCGAAAAACGGAGTTGACTTAGCAAGGCTTCAAAAAGAGCGCAGTCAAATAATGGAAACAACCTATCAAGGTTGGATTGATGCGGGGTTAAACGGATGGGAGAATGCAATGATCGAGAATTATTACATTGCTGCTTTTGCCAATTCTGTTTCTGCAGCCTTAGGGAATATTATTAGTGTAAACAATTTTACTGAAGCTTATAAGATTCCAATGGCTATAGCAAAGAGCTACACCGATATCGTTGGCATTATGGCCAACACATCTGCTCAGGTTGCTTCCATTCAATCAGCTCATGCCCGCCGAGTAGATGAGTGGACTCTGCAGAAGAATCTCGCAACCCATGACCTGAAAATCGGCGATCAGCAGATCAAGCTGAGCCAGGACCGGGTGAAGATTACGGGGCAGGAAAAAGTGATCTCGGAGCTACAGTTAACGCACAGCGAAGATACCATGAACTTCCTGCTTACCAAGTTTACGAATGCAGACCTGTACGATTGGATGAGCCGGGTACTGGAAGGGGTTTACAACTACTTCCTGCAGCAGGCTACCGCCATGGCCAAGCTGGCCGAGTTGCAACTGGCCTTCGAGCGGCAGGAATCGCCGCAGGGCATGATCCTTTCGGATTACTGGACCGCGCCGGCCGAGAACTTAAGTTATGATCCGGATGCTGCCAAACCGGCCGACCGCAAAGGCTTAACCGGTTCCGTGCGTTTGCTTCAGGACGTTACCAAGCTAGACCAGTATGCCTTCGATACGAACAAGCGCAAGCTGCAGCTTACCAAAACGCTCTCGCTGGCGCAGCTTTTCCCGGCCGAATTCGCCGTATTCAAACAAACCGGCCGCATGCCGTTTACCACGCTGCAAACCTGGTTCGACCGCGATTTTCCGGGCCATTACCTGCGGGTGATCCGCAAGGTGCGCACCTCGGTAATTGCGCTGGTGCCGCCTACCGATGGCATTAAAGCCACGCTCCAGACTACCGGCATTTCGCGGGTGGTAATAAACGGGCAGCAGCCGCAAACGGCCATTCTGCCAAGGCAGCCGGAACTGGTTGCGTTAACTTCTCCGATGAATGCCACCGGCCTGTTCGAAATGGAGCAGCAGCCGGGCGAACTCCTCTTCCCGTTCGAGGGAATGGGCGTGGAAGCCAACTGGGAATTCCGGATGGAGCGCGCCTCGAACATGATGGACTTCAGCACCATTGCCGACGTGCTCATTTCGATCGACTATACGGCCATGGAAAGCTTCACGCATGCCCAGACCATAAAAGCCGGCTTCGCGAACCAAAAGATGCGTCTGGAACGGAGCTTCAGTTTCCGGAATAACTTCGCCGACCAGTGGTACGACCTGCACCACGCGCAAGCCACGGCCAACCCGTACTCCGTATCGTTCGACATTCACCGCGAAGATTTCCCGGCCAATCTGAAGGATCTCCGAATTAAGAGCCTTTCTTTGCTGGTAGACCTGGATGTAGAACATGAGAACGACAAGATCGGGCATGATGTAACGCTGAAGCGTAGCCAGGGTGCAGCCGTTACGGCAAGCACCAACACCTTTGGCCTGATCAGTACCAGAACCGGCAGCTCCGGCAGCAGCAGCGCTTATAAGATCTACAGCGGCAACAGCGCGCAATGGACGAGTCTGTTCACGGGGAACAGTAACCCGGTTGATACCTGGACCCTGAGCATTACCCAGAATTCGCCGCTGGCGCAGCACTTCGCCAACGGCAAAGTAAACGACCTGGTGTTTATCGTGGAGTTCGAGGGCGAAGGCCCGGAATTCCTGAAGCTCACCTAACCTTTTACTTCTAAAACCCTGCCGTTTTTCCCGGTAATTTTTCTCACCCTTTAGCGGGGCAGGCAGCGCTTTGCCTGTCCCGGCCGGAAAACGGTATCTTTTTTAACAAAAAAACTCAATACAGGATTCTTAGTCCCCCTTCGGAGGGGGTAGGGGGAGGATTTTACAATACCCGATCAAATATTCAGGAATAAGTATTCCTCCTCTAACTCCCTCCAAAGGGGGACATTTTCCTTGAAGCTAAGAATCATTTAGAAGCAGCCCTGCTTTCCGAGGGCTTACCGATTTCATCAAAGCCTTTACGAAAAGGGCTATTCAAAAAATATTTAAGCAGAAAAAAATCATGAGCAATAAAGCAGCCAGCAACGTTATTTCCCTGCCAAAGGGCGGAGGCGCCGTGAGCGGTATGGGCGAAAAATTCAGCCCAGATCTCTTTACCGGCACCGGCAATTTCTCCGTACCTGTTGCCGTCCCACCTGGCCGGAACGGTTTCCAACCCGATCTCTCGCTAAGCTATAGCACCGGCAGCGGCAACAGTCCCTTTGGCCTGGGATGGAATTTGAGCGTGCCCGGCATTACCCGCAAAACCAACAAGGGTATACCCGTGTACGACGATGAAAAGGATGTATTCATTTTATCCGGCGCCGAAGACCTGGTGCCGGTTCACCGCCGGGAGGAGACTATTTCTCCCGGCAGTACATCCGAGAAATTTACGATCACCACCTACCGGCCACGTACCGAAGGCTTGTTTGCCCGCATCGAGCATTACAAGGCCGCCGCTTCCGGTAAGAATTACTGGAAGGTAATGAGCAAAAATGGCCTGACGAGTTATTACGGCCACGAAAACAAAACCGGCGATCTGAATGCCGTGATTGCCGATCCGGAAAACCGCAACCGCATCTTTGCATGGAAACTGACCCGCACGGTAGATCTTTTCGGCAACGAAATTATTTACGAATACACACGTGAACTGAAAGAAGAAGGTCCGCACCATTTCGATCAGCTTTACCTGAACGGTATTAAATACGTGGATTATCTTTCCGCTACGCCGGTAGCCAATACCAAAAAATACCTGGTAAGCGTGGAGTTGGAATACTTCGACCGCCCGGATCATTTTTCAACTTATGATAGTGGTTTCGAGATCCGAACCACGAAGCGTTGTGTTTCCATTAAAACCTTTACCCATCCAGAGCACGAAGACGATCTGCCGGAGTTTTACCTGCCATTCAATCAGGTTGCCGACGACTATAAACTGGCGGTAAAGACCCTGTACCTGAACTATGCCGATGAAATTACCGGCGAAAACCTGCCGCTGAACGGTTCTTCTTTGCTGCACCAGGTGCAGGTGGAAGGCCACGGCTGGTGTCGTAAAGGCCAGGAAAACGAACTGATGCCGCCGTTGGAATTTCGCTACAGCGGTTACCAGCCAGATAAACAGGGTTTCTTTCCGCTAACCGGTAATTTGCCGACCGGCTCTTTGGGAAATGCCGAATATGAACTGGCCGATCTTACCGGCGATGGTTTGCCGGATATCCTGCAACTGAACGGGGTGGCGCGCTACTGGAAAAACCTGGGAAACGGAAAATTTGACTTGCCAAAGAACATGAAGGATGCGCCGGCCGGTTTGCAACTGGCCGACCCGGATGTGCAATTGATCGATGCGAACGGCGATGGCAAAGCAGACTTACTGGTGAACCGCGAAGGTTTGTCGGGGTATTTTCCCCTGAACTTTAACGGAAACTGGGACCGGAATTCCTTCCGGAAATATGCGCAGCGCCCTTCGTTCAGCTTTGCCGACCCGGAAGTGAAACTGATGGACCTGGACGGTGACGGCGTTACGGATGTGTTGCGGAACGGCAGCCGTTTCGAATACTTCTACAACCACCCGGAACAGGGCTTTTACAAAAGCCAGCAAGTAAACAAAAAAGCGCTGGAAGATTTTCCGAACGTAAGTTTTACCGATCCGCGGGTGAAAACGGGTAAGCTGTGCAGCAGTTTGCAGAACATTGTAATGGTGCACAACGGCCGGGTAGATTACTGGCCGAACCTGGGCCACGGTCGCTGGGGCAAACGGGTAACCATGAAAAACTGCCCGCGCTTTCCGTACGGTTATAACCCGGCCCGCATTCTGTTGGGCGACGTGGACGGCGACGGCCTGGACGACCTGATTTACGTGGAAAACAACAAGGTAACGCTCTGGATAAACCGCAACGGAAATTCCTGGTCGGAGCCGATCGAGATTGCAGGCACGCCGGCGGTAACCGATGCCGATGCCATTCGCATTGCCGATATCCTGGGTACGGGCGTAAGCGGTTTGCTTTTTACCCGCGATGCCACGGCTACTAACCAAAAGCAACAGTACATGTTCCTGGATTTTTGCGGGGGCGTGAAACCGTATTTGCTGCAGGAAATGGACAACAACATGGGCGCGCTTACCCGCGTGCAATACACCAGTTCCACCAGGTTCTATACCGAAGATGCCAAGAAAAAAGAAACCCGCTGGCAAACGCCGCTGCCTTTCCCGGTATTGGTAGTGCACCTCGTAGAAGTTTTCGATCGGATCTCGGGCGGAAAAATGACGACGGAGTACAATTACCACCACGGCTACTGGGATGGCGGCGAACGCGAATTCCGGGGTTTTGGAAGGGTAGATCAGCGCGATACCGAAACCTTCGAGCGCTTTAATACCAATGGCTTGCATATGCGGGAATCGTTCCGGCCTTTGCGGAAAGAAAACAGTGGTTGGTCTTCGGAGGAATTCAGCGAAGAAGATTTCCAGACGGATACGGTTAGTTTTCTGCCTTTGCCTGCGCCAACCGGCGACTGGCTGGAAGCGGATTTCAAAGCGGAAGATTTTCTTACAGATGCGGAAGTTGGTCAGGCAGTAATGAATCGGGTGAGCGCTGCGCATTTTTCGCCGCCCACCGAAACGCGCACCTGGTTCCATTTAGGGCCATTGGGCGACGAACACGGCGAATGGTATGAAGCCAATTTTACGCACGAATTCTGGCCGGAAGACCAGCCGGCTTTTACCCGACCGCAGGAAATGGAATTGCTGCTGAAAAAGCTGCCGCGCCGCGCCAAACGCGATGCTTTCCGGGCGCTGCGGGGTTCCGTGCTGCGCACCGAGCTGTACGCCTTCGATGGCAGTTCGCGCCAGAACCGGCCTTATACCGTTACCGAAAGCCTGACCGGCGTAGCGGAAGTGAGAACCGTTTTAGAATCTGGCGTAGTTGCCTCGGAATTCAGTTTTAACGGCACGTACAGTACCAATGCCTTGGAGTACCTGACCGAAATGCGGGTTTTCTTTGCCTGCGGTTTAGGCCAGCGCACCACCCAATGGGAACGCGGCAACGACCCGATGACCCAGTTTTCCTTTACCGGGAACTACGATCATTACGGTCAAGCCAAAGAGCAGATCAGCATTGCGGTGCCGCGCAGAAAAGATTTCCGGGAAGAAGATCCGGGCTTTGCTGATAAATACCTGGCAACGGCTTCAGCTACCGAATATGCTTATAAAAATACGGCTGATTTGTACTTTACCGACCGGGTCCTTAAAACGACTGGTTACGATGTTTCAGGCGAAGCAAAAACGGATGTGTTCAGCTTTAAAAACGGTATCGAAACGGACTTAAAAAGGACAAGCGTGCCGTATGAACTTACCGGGCAAACCATTCATTATTACGACGGCGATCCCTTTGACGGAGAAAAGTATGGGAAGTTAGGTGATAAAGGCGCTTTGATGCGGACGGAAGTGCTGATGCTGACAAAGAACATTGTGAAGCAGGCCTACGGTGCTGATACGGCTTATAATGGCAATACGCCGGAAGCGCTACAGGAAACCCCAAGCTGGGGCAGCGAATACCCGCCGGATTTCCAGACGAGTTATGACAATGCCTTCGCAAAATGGGCCGGCTACACCTTTTCGGATCAAAACCCTCGCGTTTCAGCGCATGAGCCGGAAAGCTATTACGTGCAGGCGGAACGAAAAGCGTATAACGCTATCGGTTTGGTGTTGAAAACTGCCGATCCGCTGCATAGCGCTACGAACAGCCGCCTCACGGAAATTACTTACGATGCTTACCAGTTATTGCCAGTAAAAGTAAAAGACCCGCTGAATCTGGAGACTACCGCGAAACACGATTACCGGGTTTTGCAGCCGCGCCTGGTAACCGATGCCAACGGCAACCGCACCGCCGCGCGTTTCTCGCCTTTGGGTCTGGTAAAGGAACAAGGCGTTTTAGGAAAAGTAAATGCAAACGAAGGTGACATCATTGCGGAAAATCCGGAGCCTGTTTTTGCAGGGATAAATCCGATCCCGGATTTCAAAGCGAGCACCAAATTGAGCTACTGTTTCTTTCAGTTTTACGAGAAAGGTTTGCCGGTTTGGGTAAAAACCACGCAACGCGAACACCATTTTGCCGAAAACCCAACCAATGATGCCACGCTCGTGAAAGTGGAATATTCCGATGGGTTCGGTAGATTGCTACAGACCCGGGCGCAGGCCGAAGATATCATTTTCGGGGCGACGCAATTCGGGGATGCGGGCTTGCCTTTAGATCAGAACCTGAACCAGGAAGCGATTGGGATTGCGGCTTTGCCGGATAACCCGAACGTACTGGTAAGCGGCTGGCAGACTTACAACAACAAGGGCAAAGTAGTAGAAAAATACGAGCCTTTCTTCGATACCGGTTTCGATTACAAGCCGGGCATGGCGCAGGGCAAATGCGTAACCATGCACTACGACCCGCGCGGGCAGGTGGTACGCACCGTAAACCCCGACGGTACGGAGCAACGCGTGATCTTCGGAATTCCGCAGCAACTCAGTACGCCGGATATTTTTACGCCTTCGCCCTGGGAACAATATACTTACGATGCCGCTGACTTAGGAATTGGCAACGGCACGGCTACGACTTTGCATCGGTTTACCCCGAAAAGCGCCCTGCTCGATGCCTTGGGCCGGACGATACAGACCATGGACCGCCTGGAAGAAAACGACGACCCGACTGAAAACGTGGTGATGAAGTACGAGTACGATATTCGCGGAAACCGTATAAAGGTAATAGATGCACTCAATCGCAAAGTTTTTCAACACTGCTACGACCTGAAACCGAAAGCGGGTGAAGATGATCCGGGGGCGAATGTGCTTTATACCTGGCATATCGACAGCGGCGTGAAGACGAGCGTATTTTCGGCGGCGGGAACGGTGCTGGAAAACCGCGACAGCAAAGGCGCTTTGGTGCTGCATGCTTACGATAAGCTGAACCGCCCGGTAAAAATGTGGGCGCGCGATAAAACAATTGAAGGGGTAACCCTGCGCCAGCGCCTGGAATACGGCGACAGTGCGGGCTTAACGAACCCGGCCGCACTGAATCTGAACGGGCAACTGTACCGACATTTCGACGAAGCGGGATTATTGCACCTGGAAGCCTACGACTTTAAAGGCAACCTGCTGAAAAAGAACCGGCAAGTGCTCAAGGACCAGCTTACCATAGATGCCCTGAACAATACGGCTAAAGCCTGGAACCAAAAAGCCTACCTCACCGACTGGAGCAGCATTGATCCGGTACTGGATCTGCCCAATCTCAACTTGTTGAACCTGGTCGAAGATTACATAACCGAAAGCCGCTATGATGCCCTGAACCGGGTAACGGAAATAACCTGCCCGAGCGACGTTTTCGGAAATGAAAAGCAGATCGTGCTGGACTATAACCGGGCCGGGGCGCTGGAAGGCGTAAAACTGGTTGATACAGCTGCGCAAACCGAAGAAACTTACGTGGAGCGCATTGCCTACAACGCCAAAGGCCAGCGCCTGCTCATTGCTTACGGCAACGGCACCATGACCCGCTACACTTACGATACCAATACCTTCCGGCTGATGCGCCTGCGCACAGAAAAGTACGCGAAAACCGAAACTACCAGTGCCGTAACCTACGCCCCGCAAAGCGGCACCACCAAACAGGATCTGGCGTATGCCTACGACCTGGCCGGCAACATTCTCAGCATTACCGACCGTACGCCTGGCTGCGGCATTATAGGAACGCCCGATGGCGCCGATAAACTGAAACGCAGTTTTACCTACGATGCCCTGTACCGTTTAGAAACCGCTACCGGCCGCGAAACGCTGCAAACCGGCACCTTGAGCGGCCTCTGGGACGACAGCATCCGCCCAGTGGATAATACCCAGGCGCAGGCTTATACCCAATGCTACGAATACGACAAGCTGGGAAACATCCTGAACCTGGTGCACACGGCCAACGGCGGCTTCCGGAGGGATTTTAACTACCAGACACAGCACAACAAACTGCAAAGCGTAGCCATTGGAACCTCGCCTGCTTACAATTACCTGTACGATGCCAACGGAAACCAGACGGAGGAAAACCAGAGCCGGTATTTTGAATGGGATTACACTGACCGGATGCGCGCCTTTTATAACCAGGCCTCAGCCGGCACGGAGCCAAGCCTGTACGCCACTTACCACTACGATGCCGGCGGGCAGCGGGTGAAAAAAATTACCCGCAAGCAAGGCGGCACGAATGGAATTTACGAAGTAACCGTGTATATTGACGGTCTGTTCGAGCACCAGTACAAAGGCGTTTACGATTCTTTTGCCAAAGAAATAGTACCCAGCGACGAAAAGACGTTCTTACACATTATGGATGACCAGAAGCGGATTGCGACTATTCGCGTGCGTAATGGTGCAGACCCGGATGATCCGACTCCGAATACGAAGTATTTCCTGGACGACCACTTAGGTAGCAGCAGCGTTGTTTTAGACAGCGCGGGAAGCTTAATAAACCGGGAAGAATACTACCCCTTCGGCGAAACCAGCTTCGGATCTTTTGCTAAAAAAGGCTACCGTTTCTGCGGCAAAGAACGCGATGAGGAAAGCGGCTTGTACTATTATGGAGCAAGGTATTATGCCCCCTGGATTTGTAGATTTGTGAGTGTTGATCCGTTGGCTGAAAAACTTGAAAACTGGTCTCCGTATGTAATGTGTGTTAATAACCCTTTAAAATATAGGGATGAAGATGGGCAATTTCCCCAGTTAATAATCACAACTTTGGTTGGAGGAGTAATTGGAGGAGCTGTTGCTTACTATAAAGCCGAAGGTACTACAAAAGAAAAATTAGATGCAGCCGCCAAAGGGTTTTTAGCTGGCGCTGCTACTGGTTTTATAGCAGGAACTGGTGTGGGCGCTGTAGCATTATTAGCGGAAGCAGGTATTATTACAGGTAGTGCAGCATTAGCCTTTCAAGCTGGATTTGGTTTGTTTGGTGCAGCCGCGGGTTTAACTTTAACAAAGACATTAAATAATGATTTAAATATAAAACCTAACGAATTAGAAACAGAATTAGCAGTCACAGCAGTAACTTTTGGGATTGATAAAATTCTTGGAGGAGTAATATCTAAATCAATTACAAGTGCCCTAGACGAAACAAGTAGTACTTTAGCTTCTGATTTAGCCAAAACTACTACCAAGAATTTTGAAAAGACAGTAAAGAAACAGCTTATTGCAGATAATCCAGCATTGAATGACCGAGCAAATAGAAAGGTTCTTAATCAAGCTATAGATAGAGCAATTGATGAAGTACAGGAATCAATTAAAGAAGCAAATGTTGTAGTAAAATCTGTAACTTATTTCTTCAATAGTAAGACGGGAGAGTTCTTGCACGAAATCGGTATAGGTACTTTAACTGAAATTGAAAAAGCTCAAATTGAAAATTTAAATAATACTAAATCACCAAAACAATAATGCAATACAAACCGGACATTTATAGCACAATATTTATGGTAATAGGCGGAATTCTTGGTGCCAGTTTCTACGAAGTTGATACAATATCTGGAGGGTTGATCCCTACCTTTATAGGTGTCTTAAGTTTCTTAGGAATATACTTTTTTATTAGAGAACGAAATACACTTTTTAAATTAGGGACATTAGCTGTTTTAATAATTTTATGGGTTATATTATTTAACCTTACCTAATAACTAATTGGTAATTA
Source organism: Adhaeribacter terrigena (assembly GCF_016623615.1). Taxonomy (GTDB): domain Bacteria; phylum Bacteroidota; class Bacteroidia; order Cytophagales; family Hymenobacteraceae; genus Adhaeribacter_A; species Adhaeribacter_A terrigena. The sequence goes on from NZ_JAEHFX010000004.1 coordinate 215,622, forward strand.
TATTGAATCAAGTTTTATAAATTTAAGCATACAACTCAAATTGAGTAGTATGCTTAAATCCCCTTCTTTCTTAACGGTCTGTTCGAGCACCAGTACAAAGGCGTTTACGATTCTTTTGCCAAAGAAATAGTACCCAGCGACGAAAAGACGTTCTTACACATTATGGATGACCAGAAGCGGATTGCGACTATTCGCGTGCGTAATGGTGCAGACCCGGATGATCCGACTCCGAATACGAAGTATTTCCTGGACGACCACTTAGGTAGCAGCAGCGTTGTTTTAGACAGCGCGGGAAGCTTAATAAACCGGGAAGAATACTACCCCTTCGGCGAAACCAGCTTCGGATCTTTTGCTAAAAAACGCTACCGTTTCTGCGGCAAAGAACGCGATGAGGAAAGTGGCTTTTAACCCGTCGCTTTCCGGTCGTTCCTTTAATCTAAAACGCTATTATTTTTCACCTAAAAAGTCTGGTCGGCAACCAGGCCGGCCACGGCTTTGCCTTTTCTTTCACCCAAAGCCAGCCGCTAAAACGGTAGGCAAAACCCCTTAAAAACTACCCCTTTCTTAAACCGCTTATCCGCGCAGGCCTCCTTTCCGGAAGCCCGCGCCTAAGCACCCTTTTGTCAAAATTTTAAACGAAAACATCATGTCCATTATAAATAAAACCCAATTAAAAGCCGAGGTAAATACGGCCATCCGCGTAGGCGGCCATCCCACCAAAACCAAAGCCACCGATGTCCGCAACCTCCTCCACAACGTCATCGATTCCAGCGTCATCACCATCAATAATATTCCGCCGGATGCCAATGGGAATGTAACGCTTAATATTAGTGGTACCGGAGGAACTGTTACCGTGAATGGCATTTCCCCTGATGCGAACGGCAATATCGTGCTGGATCTTAGCGATAAAGTAAACTCGGTAAATGGTATTCTACCAGATGCTGATGGCAATGTTCAGATCGTATTGCAAAACCAGAATCAGGTGGTATCTGTAAACGGCGTACTTCCTGATGCAAACGGCAATATCACGCTCACGATCAATAACAGTGTGGTTTCAGTAAACGGAATATCACCCGATGCCAATGGAAATATCATCCTCGATCTGAATGATGAAACTAAAGTGTCTTCTGTAAACGGAATAACGCCAGATGTTAATGGCAACGTTTTCCTGGACTTAAACGACAAGAGCAAAGTATCCTCTGTAAATGGTATCAGGCCCGATGGCACTGGTAACGTAACACTCAATTTGAACGATCGCACCAAGGTATCTTATGTCAATTGGGTTGCTCCCGATTCTAACGGCAACGTGTATATAGACCTCAGCGATAAAGTAACCGCTGTAAATGGCATAAAACCCGATGAAGAAGGCAATGTAATTCTTGATCTTGGCAATAGTGGCGGCGAAATTCGTCAGGCATTCACCATTCGTCCCGAAGAAAAGTCAACAAGTATTCTCTATTTCGAAACCGGCCCCGTCACTTTCCGGGAATCTTATTTCAGCGCCCTGATCCAGTATAACTATTACCGGGTCAGAGAACTGAAAGAAGATCACTTAGGCGAGTGGAGCGGTTCTATGAAAATAGATGAACTGAATGAATTCGGGAGGCACCTGAAAGAACGCACGCAATACGAAATACGGATAGAATCCGTGTTTACAGATCTGGCAAAAGAAGCCGCCGAGGATGTTCGCGGCCTGCTAATCTACAGTCCGTTTGTTGAGGGTTAAATATATTGACTTCCAACGAATAGTATCTCCATAAAACCAGCAGCCGGCTTATAGCGCTGCCTGATCTTTTAACGTGTCAGCTCAATTTTTCTCACGACACTTTTTAAAACCACTTCTTACAATTTTAAGCAACCTAATCATGTATATAAAAACCAAAACCGAATTATTAACCGATCTGGTAAGGCTGGTGCGCAGCGACGGCAAGGACGGAAAAACCACCGCTGCCGAAGTCCGCACGCTGCTTATCAACCTGATCGATGTGCTTTTCTCCCGGGCCAGAACTGTAAACGGCAACCTGCCCGATGCAAACGGCAATATCAATCTTACGGCTATTCCCACCGAAGTGCAGTGCCAGTTTGTGGTAAACCCCAACCTCGATACCACCGATGTCGTGTACCTGGAAAGCGGCCCCGTCACCTTTCGCGTTTCTTACGACGAGAACAAGATCAGCGCCATGAACTTCCGCACCCGTAAAAAAGGGGAAACCACTTGGAGTGTTCCGGTTACATTAGCTGGTCTGAACAACTTTGCCAATTCTCTTAGCGGCATCACCAAATTCGAAGTGCAGGTAGTACCAGTATTTACTGCTGGTGCGGTTGCTGCCGGCGAAGACATCCTCGGACTTTTAATCTACTAACATCATGGCAAAAACAAAATGGACCCGCAGGCGCCGTCTGAATATGGACACGGCCCTGTTGGTAGATACAATAAATAATGAACATACGCCCACAATACCCCGCGTAGATGACCGGTACGACTTCCTGGGAAAGCCTGATGGTGTAGGCTCAATTTCATTCTACTTTAGCATTAACGATTTTGGAATTGGCCAAGGTCAAAATTATATCCGGCTAATTGGAAATTGCCAGGATGGCGGTGGTACTTTAAATGGTTGGATGGTTGTACTGTTTAAGGGTACCGCCGAAGCTGCAAATGGTAACTGGACGTTAGGATTTTTCAATGGCCAACATCCAGTTAGTTGGAATTGGAATTACTCTAACGTTGAGATCAAAAGAAATGTAACGTATCATTTTGTGGTCACAAAAAATGCGGGCGTTATAAAAAACCACCTAAATGCTGTTGAAATACTCCCGGTTGTAAATGCTGAAAGTTTAGGGACATATTCCGAAACAACAAATCCAATTTTACTGGGTGGTAGGAATAGGATGGAAGGAAATGAGAACAGAGCTGGTTTTCTGATATCTCACGTTTCATTTTTCAATAAGATTCTAACTGAAGGCGAGATTAAACTCATCTATAGGCACGGTGGCGTATTGCCAGAATCTGCTCATGAAAGCTGTATAGGTTATTGGCCTTGTCAGGAAAAGAGCGGTACTAGATTATACGACCGCGTGGAGCAGTACAACAATGCAAAAGAGCATATAGCCGTTAAAAATGGAACCTTTGCAGGCTCCTCCACAGAAGCAAACGACTGGGTACGGGGTTTTCAAGGAGCCTGGTCATTTGCAGGAGGTGTTGCTACTTGTCCTGCTTACACTGGTACAGCCTTATATCAATTAGGCATTCCTATGCAGTTAGGAAGATCGTATAAAATTACCTTTACCTTAATCTCTTTTATAGGAACCGGCAATTTCTATGTAACACTAGGTTATGATACTGTTGCAGGCACTTACAATAGAAGTGGGAATTACACTGACGTTGGTACTTATTCTGTAATTCTTACTACCCCACCTAACTCTAATAATGTTCTGTATTTACAAACAGATGGCGGGGTTGTAGTGTCGGTTAAAGACGTAAAATTAGCTGCGGTCTCTCACGGTCCACTTGAAGCTAACCATATTCACCTGTTAGGCTATAATGGCATTCAGGATGTAATAAACCATCTCGATTTCCAATTAAGCCACCCAGATTGGACATATGACAGTGTAACAGATACGCTTGCACAGGCTGCTACCAGTCGCCAGAACGCGACTTCGGTCGGCGTGGAAATGATGGTGTTCGATACGGAGTATTGCTTGCGGTTCTTCTGCACGCAGGCTAACGGAGCCACGCTGATTTTTCTTAATGCGTACGGTGATTATTCTACAATATCTGGTGTAACGCTTGGGCAGAATGAGATATATTTCAGAGGGCGCGGAGGTAATAGAATTAGTTTTGTAAATAATGCAACGCCTGCTGGTGGTTTCTCCGCGCACTCCTTCTCTTTGGAAAAACTGCCTGACCAGTCCAGGTATCTGTTAGACAAAAAGCAAATATTTTACCCAAAGATAAAGTTTAAAGACCCAAACAAGTACCTTGAATTCCCGCAACGCTATACGGAATCAACTGCCTTGAATAATAGCACAACCGGAGGTACATTTATTATCGATTTCAGTGGTCGGAAATTAATTTCCGGAACGTATCTGTATGTGAATAATGCTTTCTCAATTCAGGTTGTAGATGGTCAGCAAATAGGTTTAACGTCATCACCAGAGTTGCTTATTGTAGCTTCTATCTATCACGATGAGAACGGAAGTATTGCTAGAGCAACTGCTTCACTTGGAACTAGAACCAGCTTGAAAAATACCAGGGTTATTATTACGTATCGGAACGATGTAAGTAACTTCCGTAGGATTAAAATAGCAGTAGATGGTGTAATACTTGCCGACACAGCCGGTGATCCGGCTCATAAAGACGTTCCCATTAAGAGCTTTGGACAGGCTGCTTACGCTTTCAAAGTTTCTGGCTCAGATGAAGTGGAAGGTTCATTTTTTCAGCACTTTATAAGCGCTTTTTCAGATGCTCAGATTGCAGCGTTTGGCGAGTACGGTAAGGAAGTAACAAGTTTAGACTTACTTCAGTACGCGCACGCAAGTACGATGAACGTGGGTAGTTTTGCTGGTACAAATGTTCTAGCTGGTCAGGGTATAACTGCTACTTTCAAGAACTTTACAGAAGAAGAACTTGCAAATTCAATAGTCGATTATTACGGGCAGTTACCTGAACTAAAAAACGCTGTTGCACTTCTACCATCTGTAACTCCTATTGAACTGCCTAAGACTATCTCCAGTAATAGCGAGAATATAGGCATGTATTTTACAATCTATGTGCCTGATGACATCCCAAATACCTTTGATCTGTTCTTTGAAATGAATTGCGATGGTGGCGGATTTAATTTCTATAAAGGTAATATGGTTATATTTTTGGACGTCTACTATTTGTTAATGATTGATGCACCAATGTATCCTGTTTTAAAGAAAGGATTTCATAGTATGGTTTTCCAAAGAAAAGGTAGAGAATTACATTGGTATGTTAATGGTATTAGACGTAATATAGGTCATGCCGGAACAGGAGTAGTTAATGAAATATTTCATACAGCAAATCCTTTCTATTTTAGAAACATTACTACCCATAAGTTTTACAATAATGCAGATGAGATCAAAATTATTAATTACGGTTTGTACGAGGGGAATCTTACTCAGAAACAGGCTTTAGATATGCACAATAATATGCAGTTTTCTAATCCTATAAATTTAACAAACTGGCTTTGCTATTATCAGTTCAACTTGCCTGGTACTTCTTGGAAAGATCAGACAGGGAATTGTGCCAATGCATATTGTGCAGCATCACTTCCTGTAGCAACGTTAGATTCACTCCGATAGAAAAGCATATATTCTTCCTTTCTTGCTGCATCGTGAAGATATCTGCCTTAAAAGCTCATAGCTAAAATGAAGCTTACTAATGGCTTTTATTCATCTTAAAAGATTTCAATCATGCAAAAAACACATTACCTAAAAGAGCTGCAGCTTGCAAAAAGCTGCAGCCTTGGTAGCCGTGGCCCGGATGTAAAACGCATCCAGGAATGGCTGAACCTGTGGGCTTATAAACTGCCTACGCTGCTTCGAATTAAAATCGATGGCGATTTTGGCCCCGCTACGGCCGCAGCGGTTATTGCCTTCAAAAAAACGCTAGGCATTAGCCCGGAAAAACTAACAAGCCAGGTAAATGCCGATGTTTTTGCCGAACTTACTAAACCTATAAAACAGGCTTTTACATTTAAACCGCAAGGATTAGCGGTAAGAAAAAGCTTGTTGCTCTGCGCCGAACAGCATCTGCAGCAAAACGCCCGGGAAATCGGTTTTAACGAAGGCCCTTGGGTTCGGAGTTACATGAACGGACAGGAAGGTAAAAGCTGGCCCTGGTGCATGGGCTTCGTGCAAACGGTTTTTGATCAAGCACTGAGTTTTTCGGATAAAAAGTATACCGATTTTATGCCGGCTACCTTCAGTTGCGATGTTTTGGGGCAACATGCTTTAAAGCAAAAGAACCTCCTCCGCAACAAAGACCTGAAACGAAACAGCGCCCTGGTAAAACCAGGAGATCTTTTCCTTGTTTCCAATACTTCCTTAGACTGGACCCATACAGGCATTATTGAAAAAGTAGAGGGCAACATTTTTTATACCCTGGAGGGCAATACCAACCTGGCAGGTTCGCGCGAGGGCGTGGCCGTGATGCGCCGCCTTCGGAATTTCCATACCAACCCACTTGACGTGATCCGGTTCCCGGAACTTGGCTAAAGTATCATTTACCGGTTTTGTTTCTCTTTGAAAAAGCTTCCATAAGACTTTTCCCATTTTCCTTTCTTGCTTCAATTCCGCACTTGCAAATCATAAAAAAACGGTAGGTTTTTAGCGCTAAAAACTGCTTTTGCTGCCGCTTGTTTTACATTTCTCACATCAATAAATCTACATTAAATCTTAAGGAGCTGCGCTGGCGGCTTCTTTACAAACTTATTTTATTATGAAACCCTTTAGAATATTGAGCATCGATGGAGGGGGCTTGCGCGGCATTGTACCGGTAATGATTTTGCAGGAAATTCAGCGCTTGCTTAATGGCAAACCTATTCACGAGGCTTTCGATTTGATTGCCGGTACCTCTACCGGCGGCCTTATTGCTGCTGGTCTTACCGTTAGCCAGAACGGCCTTACTCCTTTGTATACCCTTCAGGATTTGCAAAATATATACAGTAGCCGCGGCCAGCACATCTTCCCCGTTCGTGGGAAATTCCTCAACGTGCTTGATGGTATTACTTCTCTTTGGAATCCTGAATATAGCGAAAAAGGTATCAGGAAAGTGCTGGAAGAGCTCATGGGGGAATACCGGCTGATGGATTGTTTAACTCCATTGCTGATCACGGCTTTTGATTTGAAACATAATGAGCCGTTACTTTTTAAAAGCCGCACCGCCGCTTACGATCCGGAAGCTAATGCTTGTCTTTTTGATGTTTGCCGGGCTACTTCGGCCGGCCCTACTTATTTGCCGGCGCATACTTTTCGCTTCGAAGGTCGCGAAGTTACCTGCATTGATGGTGGTGTATATATTAATAATCCTACTTTAGGTGCTATTGCGGAGATCAGCCGTTATAAAAAAGATGCTTTCTATAACCGGCCCGATCTGGATTGGTCAGATATTCATGTGCTTTCATTGGGTACCGGACATTACACAGGCCTTGTATCCAATAACCAGGCAAAAGGGTGGGGGAAAGCAAACTGGGCGCGGCCAATCATTGATATTATGATGCACGGTGTAAATAAAACCACGCATTCGCATGCTGAAGAATTATTGGATCATGGAAATTATTTGCGGCTTACCATTGATATCGAAGTCGAAAAATTTGCCCGCATGACTGATGCTTCAGAAGAAGCAAGATTATACCTAACCGATCAGGTAGAAAAGCAATTTCTGCAAAACAGTACATTGCAGAAAAGAGTGAAAGGTTTTCTAGAGAGAGCGGGTTTATTTAACTGACTTTGTTTAAAAACAAAATGCCTGTGAGTTTTTTGAGAAAAAGTTTGCAAACAATACGTCAAAAGGTGACGTTTTTATAGCTTTTAGCCAGCTTGTAGAGAAGTTAAGAAAGGAGTGAGTGATAACTTTGCTGAGAGTTATGTGTCTGCCTTAAGCTCTTTAAAAGCCTTTACTGGGAAAACTACTTTACCTTTTGTAAATGTTACTCCTGGCCTCCTTAAAAAGTATGAGAAGTAGATGCTGGATAAGGGTAATTTACTTACTACAGTGGGTGTTTACCTCCGCTATTTCAGGTCCTTATTTAATGAGGCCATAGAGTCTGAAGATGTTGATAAGGAGCAATATCTTTTAGAAAAAGAAAATGCCAGATACCAGTTGGCAGAAATGTAAAAAAGGCACTTGCTCTGCCAGATATTGAGGAAATGATAAATTATACTCCTGTAAGTAACAGTGAGGAAAAGGTTAGGGATTTATGGCTGTTTTCTTATTTCTGTAATGGCATAAATGTAAAAAAGATAGTGCTAAGGTATAAGAATACAGATTCTACTACCATTACTTTTGTTAGTGCCAAAACTGCCAGAATTACCCGTCTTAATACTAAGACCATAATTGCTATACTCAACCTCAGGTTAGGCAGGTAATTTAAAGGGGGAAGTAAACCAATGTTGTCTCTAATACCTATCTGGTTACACCGATCAAAGCTCTGGTTAAGATGGATTCAGTTATAGTTTTAGTTTGGGCACATTCAAGATAAATTATGATAGAAAAAGCTACTGGCTTTTCGCTAGGTAGTCATTTGTTTCCCTGGATTTTTCCTGGAACAATTACCTGAATGTTGAAAACGCAGCATTAGAGGTATTCCTGAAATGGTTTTAGAAGTTGCTTAAATATTATAAAAATAAATTATTAAGCGTTCATTTCTGAGTTTTCAGGCCTGAAAGCATACCGTTTTTATTAACTGCTGTTTCATTCATAAAAGCCGGACTTTTAGGATAGAGCTTTAGCAAACCTGAATGTTTAAACAGGCTTCTGGATCTAAAGGTACCATTTTAAAAAGAGCTGTTTTTTGAGGTAGAAGTCTCTATGAAGGTAATCACTTGAAAATAGGATAAAATTCGTTTTGTTTTGATAATCTGATTAATGTGCAGTTATAATGTAACTAACTGAAAATTAACCTTTTGTTTTGCATAAAGATGATAATCTTTTTTCTTTTAATATGTTAAGTGGTTTGATGTCAGTTTGTTGTGTTGATGTATAACAAATAGCGGTTCATTGAGATTTATTGCTGATAATTGTATTATAACGATTTAACAAAGGGAATTAAGACTAAATGAAAGTGTATTAATGCTCTGAATGTCAGGGTGAAGGGTGATATATATTTAGTAAAGGTCATTGTTTAGTATGTTAGGCATTTTTAATTTTGTTAATTCAAGATTGCTTAATTCAATATTTTGCTCATCAGGTAGTTAGCCTTAAAAAGCTGAAATATTTTGTTAGTTAACACACCTTAACAGCACTTCTATGCAAAAATTCTACTCCTTCTTCCGGTATTTAATCGTTCCGTTTAAATTTAAATATCCGTTCGTTTTCTGCCAACTAGTAGCATTGTTTTGCTGTCTTGCTGTTAACTCCAATGCACAACAATTGCTGCCGCCCGGCCCCCAGACCGATGGTACTGTAAATGTTACTTACCGCGACGGAGGCATTCAGTACGTGGGCGGCTCATTCAGCACAGTTGGCTACAAGACCGGATCTGCTACGCTTTTCCCAGGCTCGGGAAATACCCCCAACTTAAATTTCCCCCAAATTAACGGCACCGTTTATTGCTCGGCACCAGACGGCACCGGCGGCTGGTACCTGGGCGGTAGTTTCACCCAGGCAGGAGGGGTTTCCAGGAGTAACCTGGTACACATCACCGCAGCAAATACTGTAAATCCATCTTTCCAGCCAAACCCCAATAGTACAGTTTACGCTTTGTTGCTTCATGGCTCTGCTTTGTACGCGGGTGGAGATTTTACTACCCTTGGCGGGTTGGTGCGCAACCGCTTAGGTGCCGTTAACGCTTCTACCGGTGCCGCCTTGGCCTTCGATCCGAACCTGGACAATACCGTAAATACGCTGGCCCTGAATGGTGCCAACCTGCTGGCTGGCGGTACCTTTCAGCGTGTAAGTGGTAACCTTTGCCCTCATCTGGCAGCTTTCAGCACCGCTACCGGCCAGCGAGTTTCCCACACGCAAGCCGATGGCCAGGTGACTTCTCTTTTAACCGACGGAACCACTACCTATGCCGGCGGTGCTTTCCAGGGCTTTGGATACAATACCGGTTACAGCGCCTTGCTCAGTTCCAACTCCAATGCGCCTTCAGCTGGCTGGCCTACTTTTAACGGTACGGTTAACATCACGATCTCCGATGGTAGCGGCGGCTGGTACGTAGGTGGTGCCTTTACCAAAGTAGGCAACGTAAGCATCCGCAATCTGGTGCATATTACTGCTACCAATGATATCGACCCAATCTTTAAACCGGAGCCGAACGGTACGGTAACCACCCTCTTACGAAACGGGGCAACTATTTATGCCGGCGGGGATTTTACTATTATTGGCAAGGAAGTGCGTAACCGGCTGGCTGAACTCGATCCGGTAACCGGTACTGCCACCAGTATTAATCCAGACCTCGACAGCAGACCCAATGCGCTGGCCATTGCCGGATCCAGATTATACGTAGGGGGTGCAATGAACAATGCCCAGGGGAACCCCGCCCGTAATCTGGTGGCGTACGACCTGACTACTGGTCTGCGTACCCCTTATCCCGGCGCCAATGGTGCGGTGCTATCCCTGCTGGCCGATGGCAGCAACCTTTTTGTGGGAGGATCCTTCTCCGGCATTGGTTTTTATACCGGATATTCTGCGCAATTAAGCACTTCTTCTGATGTGCCTTCCGCCACCTGGCCCGTAATTAACGGAACGGTTTACGTAACCATTCCGGACGGCAATGGCGGCTGGTACGTAGGGGGCTCCTTTAGCCAGGTTGGCAGTACAACCATACGCAACCTGGTTCATATTACTGCCACCAATACCATAGACGCGGCTTTTAAACCAGAACCGAACGGAGGCGTTTACTCGCTTTTAAAAAACGGAACTACCCTGTATGTTGGGGGGGATTTCAACACCATAGGCGGGCAAAGCCGCAACCGGCTGGCTGCGGTAAATGCCGGCACCGGCGCTGCCACCAATCTTGATTTAAGCACCAGCAACCGCGTCCGCAGCCTGACCCTTGTCGGAACAACCTTATATGCCGGCGGCGATATGCTGCATACCCAAGGTTTTCCAACCCGATATCTGACCGGTTTTAATGTTTCCACCGGGGAGCTGGTTAAGGTGCCTGGTTTCAATTCCCAGATCAAAGCAATGGCAACTGACGGAACCAATATTTATGCCGCCGGTAGTCATACGCAGACAGGTATTTCGGCGGAATACGCCGCCCTGCTTTCCATTAGCTCCGATGTGCCTTCCGCAAACTGGCCATATTTTAACGGCACCATCTATGCTGTTGCCGGCGACGGCAACGGTGGCTGGTACGTAGGCGGCTCATTCAGCGAAGTGGCCGGACAGCCGCGTCGTAACCTGGTCCGGTTGCTGGCCAATGGTACTATAGATCCGGTTTTTGCACCTGACCCGAACAGCACGGTACACACACTGGCATTAAAAGGCAGCACCCTCTATACCGGGGGCTCCTTTAACCAGATCGGAGGAAATACCCGCACTTACTTAGCCGCTGTAAACGCCGTTACCGGTGCCTTGCTGCCGCTTTTCGATGCCGCCCCTAATTCTACGGTTACTAAACTGGCCGTTTCCGACGATGCCCTGTATGTAGGCGGCAGTTTCTCGCAGATCGGCGGACAAACCCGCAATCGCCTGGCGTCTCTGGATCTGACTTCCGGCAGTGCCGGCACCTGGAATCCTAATCCGAACAGCACGGTAAATGACATACTGGTAGATACTGCCGCCGGTACATTATATGTGGCCGGTTCTTTCTCGCAGATCGGCGGACAAACCCGCCAATATCTGGTGGCGTTCGACCTGCTCACGCATACGCTTTCTGCCTTTGCCCCTAATCCCAACAGTACTGTTTATTCCCTTGCTTTATCCGGCGCCGACCTCTTCGTGGGCGGATCTTTTTCAACTATCGGAGGGCAGAACCGGCAATACCTGGCTGCCCTCAATAAAAATACTGGTACGCCTTCTGCATTCAACCCGCAGCCAAACAGCACCGTGCAGGCAATAGCAACTGATGGTACTTCACTCTTTATAGGTGGTTCTTTTACGCGCATTGGCAATTTGTCAGGTTCGCCTACCCGAAATTACCTGGCCGCCTTTACCCTGAACACCGGCTCCCTGAGCAGCTGGGACCCGGCCGCGAACAGCTCTGTGACCGGAATAACCCTGGCTGGCGCCGGCATGGTAGTAACCGGTAGCTTCAACCTTTTGAAAACCACCACCGACCGGCCGTACCTGGCTGCATTCGATGCCGTTACAGGCCAGTTAAATTCAGGTTTTGCACCGGTCTTCAGCTCTGATCCTGGTCTGGAAGCATTAACCCTGCATGGCGCTACGCTGTATGCGGGTGGTTCCTTTAACATAAATGTAAACGGGCAGAACCGCCGGGGCCTTGCCGCCTTCGATAAAACTACTGGTATAGCCACTTCCTTCAATCCGCAACTAAACAGCCGGGTGAATGCGTTGGCCACGGACGGCACAACGCTTTTTGCGGGTGGTGATTTTACCCAGGCTGGCAGCAGCAGTCCGGTTACCCGCAACCGCCTGGCTGCCTTTGATCTGGGTACCGGCACTTTAACTAATTGGAATCCGAACGCCAACAGCGCGGTGTATGCGCTGGGTATGAGCGGTGCGCAGGTGGTGACCGGCGGGTCGTTCACTTACCTCAAAAGCCATGACCAGAACGGCCTGATCTCTCTGGATGCCGTTACCGGCGCAACCAACACAGGTTTTGCAGCCAACTTTAACTACTATTTTTACGGTTATGCTCCGCAAACCATGGTAATTTCGGGCAATACGCTTTACGTAGGCGGTTACCTGTACCAGTATAAAGGTGCTATGGTAAGCAACATTCTGGGGTTGGATAAATCCACAGGAACCCTTTCCGGTTTTGCTCCTAATCTGAACAACACTGTTTATCAACTGGCAACCGATGGTACTACCCTTTTCGCGGCCGGTGAATTTACGCAGGCCGGCACCATTTCCCGAAATCGTCTGGCATCTTTCACCCTGAGCAATGGTGCCTTAACCAGCTGGGATCCGAACGCGAACAGCAGTGTACGAACCCTGGCTCTGGACGGTACACAATTGCTGATAGGGGGTAGCTTTACCTACCTGAATTATCAGGCCAAAGCCCGGCTGGCCTCACTTACATCTACCGGGCACTTAAATACCGCTTTCAGTCCGCCAGCTTTCAGCAATGCCTATTCCGCTCCGGTTTCAGGTATGCTGATCTCGGGCGGCAAGCTTTATGTGGCCGGCGACTTTTATAGTTATACCAATAGCAATAGCGTAAACCGCAACTTTTCTTCAATAACGGCTTTCGATAAAGTTACCGGTTTCGACGATGGCAGCTTTACCATTGCTTTCGGAGGCGGCTATGGCCAGGCTAAAACCATTACCACCGACGGTACGACTTTGTTTGTCGGCGGCGACTTCACCCAGGTTGGCACCGGATCAGCTGGCATAAAGCGTAACCGCCTGGCAGCTTTTACCATGAGCAACGGTTCTCTTGCCAGCTGGGATCCGGGCGTAAATAATACCGTGCATACCCTGAGCCGCAGCGGCAGCGACCTGTTGGCCGGCGGATCGTTTAACATGTCCAATGCATTCTCGCGGAGTGGGTTGTTTGCATATTCCGTACGCACCGGCGAGATCTTGCCAGGCTTTAATGCAAACCTTGCCGGTCCGGTTTATGCCCTTACTTCCGTAGGCAGCCGTCTGTTTGTGGGAGGCGCTATGTACACGAACGGTAGCAACCCAAAAGGGGGCTTGTTGGCAATCGATAAACTCACCGGTGCCGATACGGGTTTTAATTCCGGTCTTTATTCTTCTCACTCTTACGCTGGCAGTGCCCCGGTACATAGCCTGGCGGTTTCCGGTTCCACGCTGTACGTGGGCGGCGATTTTTATAATGGTTACGGCGCACCCCGTAATTACCTGGCAGCTTACAACCTGAATACCGATGCGCTGATTTCCGGTTTTAACCCGAATTTGAACGGCCGGGTGAAAGCACTGGCTCTGGACGGCACAACGCTGTACGTGGGCGGTGAATTCACGACGATCAACGGTCAAACCCGCAACCGCCTTTCTTCCTTCGATATCGGTACCAATTCCCTGACTTCCTGGAATCCAGGTGCCAATAGCACCGTGTTTGCTCTTGGTGTAAATACAACGGCATTATATGCAGGGGGGTATTTTTCAATTGCAGGCGGGCAAAACCGCTACGGTGTTGCGGCAATAGATAAGGTATCCGGTACAGCTACTTCCTGGGATCCCGGCCTTAACAGCCATGTAGAAGAAATTCTGGCAACGGATACCAGGGTAATATTGGGTGGTGCCTTTACTCAGGCTAATGGTCAGCCTGTAAACCGGGCGGCCATTTACGGTGCTTCGGGCAACGCCCCAGTCTTTACACCACAATTCAATAATTCGGTATTGACTTTTTCGCTCAATTCCGATACCCTTTTAACCGGTGGCAGCTTTACCACGGCTAACGGCGAAACCCGCCAGTATATGGCTGGTTTTACCTTAGATGCCACGCCAACCATTATCTCCTTTTCCCCAGTAAGTGGTCCGGCAGGTACCGTGGTAACGGTAACCGGCTCGGGCTTTACCGGTGTAACTTCTGTAACCCTGAACGGCGTGAACGTTCCGGTTTACAATGTAACCAGTACTACCCAGTTCACTTTTACTGTTCCGGCCGGCGCTACTACCGGGCTTATCGCCGTTACAGCAGCCACCGGCACAGGTACCAGCTCGCAGGTATTTACGGTGCTGCCGGCAGTAGCTATTACCAGTTTTACGCCCACCAGCGGCAAAGCCGGCGACGCGGTAAACATTTACGGCAACGGTTTTACGGGAGCAACTTCGGTAACCTTTAACGGCACAGCTGTTCTAAGCCCTTCGGTTTACAGCAATACCCATATTTACGCTGTTGTTCCGGTCGGAGCTACTACCGGCCCGATCGCCGTTACGTCTCCTGCCGGAACCGGTACCAGCGACCAAGATTTTGTAGTGATTCCTTCCCCAACCATTACTAGCTTCTCGCCGGGCAGCGGCCCTTCAGGCACCATGGTTACTATTACCGGCACGAACTTTGGTGGTTTGAATGCGGTGAAGTTCAACGGCACAAATGCTTCTAACTATACCCTGATTTCTTCCACTACTATTACGGCAGAAGTTCCGGGTGGAGCAACCAGCGGATCTATCTCAGTAACCGCTGCGGGTGGTACCGGCACTTCTGCGAGCAGTTTTACGGTGGTGACTTCTCCGGAGATCAGCAGTTTCTGGCCGCCAAGTGGCCCGGCGGGCACCGTAGTTACCATTTACGGTAACTACTTTACCAATGCCACGGAGGTAAGCTTTAACGGTGCCAATGCGCTGGCCTTTAACGTGGTGAACAGCACCCAGATAAACGCCACCGTACCGGTTGGCGCTACCGACGGCCTGATTCGGGTAACAACTCCAAGCGGTACTGCCACCAGCGCTACGATCTTCGATGTAACCCCGAGTGTAACAGTAAGCTACGCCTACGGTCCTTCGAATTCTTACAATGCAGCAGCTATCGGAAATACTATTACGGTACACGGCTCCGGTTTCTCTGGCGCTACTTCTGTGGAATTTAACGGCGGCACGGGTACTAACCTGGTGGTGACCAGCTCCTCTCAACTCACGGTAACGGTTCCGGTTGGTGCCCAGACTGGTCCGATCAGTGTAACCACACCTTTCGGCACCGGCACCATGACCACCGACTTCAACATTATACCCGCGCCAACTATTACGAGCTTTACGCCAAGTTTTGCTACGGTAGGTTCTTTGATTACGATTTACGGAACGGGTTATGCCAGCGGCGGAACAGTAACCTTCGGCGGCAATGTGAACGCTACTTACCTTTACAATTATGGTCCGAACTTCATAACCGTAGCGGTACCTACCGGTGCCAGTACCGGTCTGCTCTCGGTTACGACCCTGGGCGGAACGGCCACTTCGGCTACGGTATTTACCGTAGTAGGGGCGCCTACCATCACTGCCTTTTCTCCGGATAACGGCTTACCGGGTACTTCGGTAACCATAACCGGGACCAACCTGACGGGTACGAACCAGGTGAACTTTAACGGTACGCCGGCTACTTTCAGCAACGTAACCAGTACCTCGCTTACCGCTGTAGTACCAGCCAATGCCACTACCGGCCCGATTGCGGTCTACACGCCGGCTGGCTACTATACTACTGCCAGCAATGGCGCTGCTGGCGTATTTACCGTGCTAAGCCTGGTACCAACCATCAGCAGTTTTACCCCAACCGGTGGTCCGGAAGGTACTTTGGTAACGGTTTCCGGTACCAATTTTACCGGTGCTACCAGCGTTACGGTAGGGGGTGTGCCGGCCATCAGTTTCTCGGTGCAATCGGCAACCAGCCTGACGCTCTATATCCCGACAGGCGCTATTACCGGCCCGATCGTGATCACGAACCCAAGTGGGACAGCTACCAGCGCCACCAATTTTACAGTAGTTCCGGCACCGGTCATTACTTCGGTTTCACCAAATAGCGAAGTAGTAGGTGCTTCGGTGGTGATCTATGGCAGTAATTTCCAGAATGCCAGTTACGTGGGCTTTAATGGTACTTCAGCTCCGGGTTATGTGGTGAATAGTTCGGGCACCGAAATTACCGTTACGGTACCAGCTGGTGCCACCACAGGTCAGATCAGGGTTACTACGCCGGGAGGTACTACATACAGCAGTAGCAACTTTACCGTGTTGGTGCCAGCCCCAACCATTACTACCTTCTCCCCGGCCAGCGGTCCGATCAACACCGCAGTTACCATTACCGGTACAAACTTCACCAATGTCAGCAGTGTGCGGTTCAACGGCATTGCTGCCGGCTTTACTCAGAATTCCGCTACCAGCATTACGGCTACCGTACCGATTGGTACCAGCACCGGCCCGATCACGGTTACTACGCCGGGCGGCACTGCAACTTCTGCCACGGACTTTATCTTTATCCCGGCTCCGGTACTTTCTTCGCTGGCGCCAACAAGCGGAGGGGCCGGTACCGTAGTTACCCTGTCCGGCGGCAACTTTCAGAATACTTCGGCAGTGCGCTTTAACGGCGCCCTGGCTTCCGGATACGTAGTGAACGGAAACGGTACCCAGATCACAGTTTCTGTGCCTGCCGGGGCGAGCACCGGTCCGGTAAGCGTTACTACGCCGGGCGGTACCGCCACAAGCACCGGTAATTTCACGGTACTTAGCGCGCCAACCATTTCCGGTTTCACGCCGGCAAGTGGCCCGGCGGGTACCAACGTGGTAATTACGGGGACTAACTTAAACACTACTACCGGCGTGAACTTTAACGGTACCCTTGCAGGTTTCACTGTGAATTCCGCTACCCAACTTACCGCCACGGTGCCGGCCACTGCAACTACCGGTTTCGTAACCGTAATCTCGGGCGGCGGCTCCAACAGCAGTGCCGATCCGTTTACTGTGATACCAACAACGCTGGCAGCTTTCGATCCGGTTTGCGAGACTGGCAGCGCCTTTAGCTTAAGCGGAGGTTCGCCGGCGGGCGGCACTTATTCCGGTCCGGGCGTAAGCAGCAATCAGTTCAATCCGGCTACAGCCGGCGTAGGTACGCACACCATTACCTATACCTATACCCTGAACAGCATAATCACCAGCGCTACTCAAACCTTAAACGTAGAAGCCCGGCCAACTGTAACGCTGGCCTCGCAAAATGCAGTTTGTCAGGGAACGGCGGCTTTTAACCTGGGCGGTGGTTCGCCAGCTGGCGGAACCTACTCTGGTACGGGGGTGAGCGGTGGCCAGTTTAACCCAGCCGTGGCAGGAGTTGGCACCCATGCAATTACATATGCTTACACGAATGCCGCGGGTTGCAGTAGCTCCGCAATCCAACAGCTGACCGTATTGCCAACACCGACGTTTGCCAGCTCCGCCACCCAGGTTTGTAGCGGACAACCGGTAACGCTTACGGTTAGCAACGCCGGGGCGGGCGCTACTTATGCCTGGAGCACAGGTGAAACTACGGCCAGTATTACCGCTTCGCCAACTGTGCAGACCACCTATTCTGTAACAGTAACCAATGCTGCCGGTTGTACTTATCCGTTCAGCCAGCAGGTAACTATTAACCCGTTTACCTCGGCTCCGGGCGTGGTAAGCCAGCTCCAGCCGGTAGATAATTCCAACGGGTTGAGTTTGCCAATTACTTTCTCCTGGAACGGTACCGGTCAGGTTTCTACCTATGACCTTTACATATGGCCTGTCAGCGGACTGAAACCTGTTACGCCAACGGCAGCAGGCATTAATTCTTTGCAATATACCTTCTACGGAACCCTGCCTTACGGCGCGCAATATAACTGGCAGGTAGTGGCGAAGAACACCTGTTTCACCACCAATGGGCCAGTCCTTACCTTTGGCTTACGCGAGTTGCCGGACCTGCGGATAACCCTGATCCAGAATCCGGATACGGTTTATGCCGGGCAGACCATGCAAATGAGCTGGAATGTTACGAATTTTGGTTTGGGTAGCACGCTGGCGCAACAATGGCGCGATGAAGTGTGGCTGAGCCAGGATTCAGCTTTCAATGCAGCAACTGCCATAAGAGTGGGTGATTGGGGAAATACTACCTTCCTGCAAGCCAATGCGACTTACATTACCAACGCTACTTTCCCGGTGCCGTATTCTCAGGCCGGCTATTACTACGTTTTTGTGAAAGCGAATACGGGTTCCCTGCTGGAAACCAACCTGAATAACAATCGCCTGCGGGCTACTGGTCGCACTTTGATGATCGTGCCGACTACTCCTGACCTGACGGTGGAGAACTTCGTGTCGCCGCCGGATCCATCGGTAAGCTACACTGACGTTACTATGCGCTACAATGTATATAACCGTGGTTCTGTGGCCGCTATTGCCCATCGGTACGATGAGTTTTTTATCTCGCCGGATACCATTCTGAATATCAGTCAGAATACCGGCCGCCTGGCGTTGGGTCCGAATGCCATTTCGCTGGGCCGCCGCCTGGTAACCGATACCCTGCTTACCAATGGGCATTACCAGCGTACTGTAACCGTGCGTATTCCGCATACCGAATTCGGTACCCGTTACTTTTATGCTTATACTGATACTGATAACCAGCTCTTCGAAACGGCCAGTACCAACAACGTGAATCGTCCGGTACCGGTCGAGATCATCCTGCGGCCGCCGGCGGATCTTATTCCGATCGCGCTGAATGCCCCGGCTAACATGATCGCCGGAGCCACTGCTGCTATTACCTGGGATGTACGGAACGCAGGCAACAATCCCCCGGTAGCCGAAGAACGGTACTGGAGCGATAATTTCTGGCTGAGCCCGACCGCTACCTTCGATCCGGCAACTGCCATTCCGGTAGGAACACTCAATATATTCGGAGGCGATACCCTGGGCGTGCAGCATCACTACCGGCGTAGCGTGAACCTGAATATTCCGAACGGCATTTCCGGCACATATTACGTTTTCGGCCACGCTGATTATGTAGCAGGGGCAGTGCGAGGCAATGTGTTCGAATACAACCAGGAAAGCAACAACATGCTGCGCTCCGGCGCAATAAACGTAGGCTTGACTTTTGCTGACCTAAACCCTGCCGTTTTCAACGGACCAACCAGCGTGGATGCGTTCCAGACCTTTACGATTAACTACACGGTGCAGAACACTAATTCTGCCGTAGGCGCCGCTTCCGGTTCCTGGACCGATGCTGTATGGCTGCATAACCACAACAGCAGTGCCGCGAACTGCTCGCCGTTAGCCACCGTAACCCGTAGCGGTCCATTGGCTCCGGGTGCCACTTACTCCGGTACCATGACGGTTTCTATTCCGCGTTACATCGACCCGGGCACCTACGACCTGGTGCTCCGAACCGACAACGGCGGCACCGTGTACGAATACAACCTAGAGAACAACAATGACCTTCGTTATACTTTCACCTATAATTATTCCGATGATCTGGAACTCACTGCGTTGGCAACCAGTGGGGCCGCGCTTTCCGGCCAGACCATTCAGGTGAATTTCAGCGTAGAAAACCAGGGCGCCTTCCGGACGCTGGCAACCGGATGGGCCGATCAGTTCTATCTTTCTGCGGATGCCAGTCTGGATGCCAGTGACCTGCTGCTGAACACGGTAACCCGCAACGGTGACCTGAACATCGGGGAAAGCTACAACGGATCAACTACAGTTCGAATGCCGCATGGCCTTCAGGGTAATTATTTCCTGATCGGCAAAGCCGGAGTGCGTGATGGTCGTGGAACCTGCAACGGGATTGCTTCCAGCGTGCTCGTGGATACTGACCCGGCCAATAACTTCCGGACCATCGGTTTACCAATTACCCTTACGCCACCAAGCGACCTGATCCCGGTAACCTACACTCTGCCAACCGACGTGGTAGCCGGGCAGCAGGTTACTATTCCGTTCACTATTCAGAACCAGGGAACAGGCGCTACTTTGGAAGGAAACTGGGACGACGGAATTTATCTGAACACTTCGCCTACTGTGAACGGGGCTGTGCGCATTGGTACGGTACGTCACGCGGGTACCCGTGGTGCCGGGCAGAGCTATTCAACTTCCATTACGACCACCATTCCGGCTTATATGGCAGGCAACTACTATATCTTCCTGGTAACGGATATTTCCGGCGTGAGCGGCTATATTCCAAGCCAGCACTGGGGCGGAGCTGTGCAGTACGGCACTGTGTATGAACATCAGCAAGAACTTAATAATGTGGTACAGGGCAGTATCCTGATCCGGGTGCCGCAACCAGCTGACCTGGTAGTTACCAGTGTAACGATCCCGGCCAACCGTAAACTGGGGGAAATGATGACGGTTCATTACGAAGTGAAAAACCAAGGCGTGAACCCGGCCATCGGCCAGTTGAAAGACGGCTTGTTCCTGAGTCTGGATGCTACCTTAAACGGTGCTATTGATCAGCTTTTTGCCACCAGTACCGGAAACGTTGTTCTTGCTCCGAACCAGACTTTCAGCGGTACGGTGCGTTCCCGCCTGCAGGGCCTAATGCCGGGCACCTATCATGGTCTGATGGCTACCAACCTGTTCAATGACATTTACGAAGGTCTGACCGCCAGCCCGGCTGCGAACAATAACGTGACCGGTGCCGGCAACCAGCTGGATCTGGGTGTGAACGTACTGCCATTGCGCACTCCAACCAGCTTCCCGCTCATGAAAGATTCGGTAGTATATTACCAGGTAAACCCGGGTGAGAACAAAGATATGGTGCTGACGCTGACGAGTAATCATAGCCTGGGTCAGAATGAAATGTACGTAGCCTATAACCGTGTACCGACTCCGGCTGATTACGATTTCATTTATCTGAACCAGGTAAGCACGTCCCAAGAGATACTGGTGCCAACCACCGGGGCGCTGCCGTATTATGTGCTGGTGAAAACGCCTTATCAATATTCCGGTTTGCAAACCGCTACGCTATACGCCGATACCCTGGGCTTCCAGGTGCGAAGCATAACCGCCAATAAGGTAGGCCGCGGTCGTGTAACTACCCAGGTGCTGGGTGCCGGCTTCCGTCGCCTGAAAACCGGAACCAACGGCTACCCGGCCACGCGATACTACCTGACCAAAGGCAACAACCCGGCAATTAGAGCCGAAGCCCAGGTGCTGAAATACCATAACAGTACCGAAGTAACGTTGCGCTGGCGCCTCGATACCCTGAGCGTAGGACTATACAATGTGGTAGCCGACAACAACGGTACCCGCGTGCAACTGACCAACGGCCTGACCGTAGAGCCGGCTCAACCGCTGAACGTGGATTTTGCCACTATTATTCCGCAGGTGGTGCGTGTAAATTCGCATGCCAACTGGACCTACTTCCTACAGAACAATTCGAATGTGGACGTACCTTACTGGGAATTCCAGTATGAGTTGCCGCCTGGCCAGAATCCGGTGATCACGCATACACCGAACGTACGGAAGAAAAGCGATTTCTATGCGGGCGCAGCCAGCAGCACTCTGCGTAACCGGATGGACAATGGCCTGACCGAAGTTTTGCCGTTCGTAGCGCGCGATTTGCGCCCGGGTGAGATTATTCAGGTAAACCTGCGCCTGACCCCAACCGCTACCGGCGGGTTTCCGGTGGTATGGAACCAGGCTGCTTTAACGGAAGAATGGTACACCCGTCAAACTCTTGATCACATTGACCGTTACCGCGCCGCCGTACTGGCCAAGCCAGCTGATTTCCCGGCCGGAGTAGCCAACCTGGCTGCTAATGCTACGGCCTGGCAAGACAGCCTGCGCCGCTACTACGTGAGCCAGGGGCTTCTTGATACAATAGCCCTGAAAGCCCCGAAACTGCGCACCGGTTACACGGCGCTATCCAACAGCGTGCAGATCCCGGGCGGGGTTTGCGGTACCTGGGGCGTTACAGAATGTGTGCGGCCGTTCCGTCCGGATCCGTTCGATGCTAATGTGTACCCGGCGGCCCTGATCGGTTGCGCTGATTCCATTGTGTTTACGTACAAAGGCCGCGGGGTTAGCTGCACGCAGGTAGTGGGTTCTCTGGATCCGAACCTGATAGCGGGGCCATCCGGAACCGGTCAGCGGAAAATGGTAGGCAATCAGCAGCGCTTGAGTTACCAGGTACAATTTGAGAACGATCCTTTACTGGCAACGGCGCCGGCCCAGGTGGTACGGGTAACCGTTCCGCTGAATCCGGCCTTCGATGCCCAGCAATTCCGTCTGGGTTCATTCGGTTGGGGAAATTACTTGTTTGAAACCCCGCCAAATTCCAGTTCTTATACTTCTGTACTCGATATGCCAGACAGCCTGGGTTACGACGTGCGGGTGCTGGGAACGGTAGACGTAGTGGGTCGCCGCCTGATCTGGCAGTTCGAAACCCTTGATCCGGCTACCGGCGTTGCTCCGGCTGATCCGAATAAAGGCTTCCTGCTGGTGAACGATTCTACCGGGCGGGGCCAGGGCTTTATTAACTACACCATTAAAGCTTCTCCAACGGCCGTAACCGGCGATACGCTGGCCGCGCAGGCTACTATTGTGTTCGATAGCAATCCGCCACTGGCTACTAACCGTTGGGTGAACCTGCTGGATGCTGTTGCGCCAACCAGTTTGATAAATGCGCTGCCACTGCCTTCGGTTGAACCTTCTGCTATTCTTACCTGGGCAGCAAACGACGATACCAATGGTTCCGGCCTGCTGACCTATGATCTGTATGTAAGCCAGGATGGTGGCCCTTTTGAACAAAAAGTAACGGGACTTACAGACAAAACCTACACCTTTAATGGGGAGCCAAAAGTTCGTTACGAGTTCTTTGTTCTGGCCAGAGACAGCGCTGAAAACCAGGAAGCCATGAAGTCAGCCTTTGAAGCGGTGCTCTTCCACGATCCGGGTACGCCGCTGCCGGTAGAACTGGTAAGCTTCAAGGCAACCCGTAAAGGACAGGACGCCCTGCTGGAGTGGCAAACCGCCGAAGAACTGGACAATGCTGGTTTTGAAGTGGAAGTGTCAGAAGATGGAAGAACCTTCAGGAAGTTGCAATATCTGGAAGCTAAAGGGCGAAACAGCCATTATAGTTACCTGGATGCCGGACTTAACAAAAAGGGAATGCGTTATTATCGTCTGAAACAGCTAGACCTGGATGAAAGCTTCAGCTATTCGCCGATCCGCACCCTGGATTTTGGCGATGTCAAAACTGTTACTACCGCCTGGCCAAACCCGTTCAGTTCGAACCTGTTCGTAAAACTGACCACCCAAATAGAAGAACCGGTAACCCTGGTAGTAACCGATGTGCTGGGCCGGGTGCGTTACAAACAGGAATTCAACCTGAAGCCTGGTAACCATCAGGTAGAACTTGAACTTGCCGAAAATCTGCCGGCCGGCCTTTACCTGCTGGAAGTGATCAGGAAAGAGAGCAGGGAAGCCCTGAAAGTGATCAGGAAATAAGCTTTCCGGCTAAAACTTAAAAAGCAGCCCCGGCAATACCGGGGCTGCTTTTTTTTTATGAGCTTTTGATGGGGGGGTACTGTGAAATTTTCTGTTTCGCCGCCTAACTATTGATCATGGTAATCAAAAAAAGTACTGAATTGGCTGGATAATCTGAAAGTGCGGCTTTCGAAATCAAGCGGCAGGGGATGGGAATAGGAATAGGAGCGTGCAAATTGTGTGCAAACAAAAAAGCCACTCAGATTGCTCTAAGTGGCTTTTCGTTGCTCCCCCTCTTGGGCTCGAACCAAGGACCCCATGATTAACAGTCATGTGCTCTAACCGACTGAGCTAAGGAGGAATCTTTTCTTCAGTTTCGCTGGTGCGTTGCTGAATTATGATGCAATATTACAGGGTTTTTTAATGCGGTGCAAGTGCTGCCGATAAATTTTTTTAAAGTTTTTTGTAAAATCCTGAAAACCAAAAGGAAAATTTAGTTCGAAATGATCAGCGTATTGCCCGAAAGCGCCGTTTGGTACTGCTTGAGTGGAAAACGGGCCGGGCCGGAAATTACCGCACCCTCAAAATCGAACTGCGAACCACAGCATTTGTCTTTCATGAATAGCTTCGAATCATCAACTTTTACTACCGCGCAGGTATCGGTGGACTGGTAAGTGCAGGTTTGTTCGAAGGCTAAATAACGGTTGGCATTCTGGCGGACCACAATTATGCCCCGCGCCCCCGCATTCAGGTAAACAAAACCCCTGTCCTGGCGCAAAGCCGCGTACTGAATGTTGGTCAGGTTCAGTTGCTGGCTCACGTGCACGTCCCGGATGTAAGGCCGTTGTTCCTTGTCATCGTCGGAGCAACTGGCCAGAAACGGTAGGGTTAAGAGTAAAAAAAGTCTAAGCCGTGTAATCATAAAATCCTCTGCCGGTTTTTCTGCCATGGTGGCCGGCTTCCACTTTCTGTTGTTGTATACGGTTCGGGCGGAACTTCGGGTCGTAATGAAACGCTTCGAACATAGACGAGGTAACCGAGAAATTCGTGTCCACCCCGATCAGGTCCATGAGCTGAAAAGGCCCCATTTTAAAGCCGCTGCTCTGCACCAGTTTGTCTATGGTTTCCAGGTCGGCCACTTTCTCTTCCAGAATTTTCAGGCCTTCTACGTAAAAATGGCGCGCCACCCGGTTTACAATAAAGCCCGGCGCATCGGCAGCGTGAACGGCTACTTTGCCCAGTTTTTCGGCCAGTTTATATACCGTTTCGGCTACTTCCGGGGCCGTAGCCACTCCCGAAATTACTTCCACCAGCTTCATGATATGGGCCGGATTGAAAAAGTGCATGCCTACCACGCGGGCCGGGTTCTGGATTTTAGCCGCAATGCGCGTGATCGGAATAGACGAAGTATTGGAAGCCAGAATGGTTTCGGAGCCGTTGATCATGGCCAGTTCCTGGAAAATGCTGTGCTTTACTTCCAAACGTTCTACCACAGCTTCTATTATAAAATCGGCGTGCACATCGTTCATGCTGCCGGTAAAAAGCAAACGGTCGAGCGTTTCCTGTTTTTCCGTGTCCGAAAGTTTGCCGCGCTCCACGGCTTTTTGCAGGTTGCTTTCAGATGTCTGGCGGGCTTTTTCTAAAACCGGCGCGTTTATATCGAATAAAATGGTTTGGTAACCGGCCTGCGCGCAGATCTGGGCAATGCCCTGGCCCATGGTGCCGGCGCCAACCACGCCAATGGTTTTAATATTTTCGAAAGCGATCATAACAAAAAACGGTATGGTTTAGAAGCAAAAAACTGAATATGCCGGTAAAAATAAAGATAATTTGGAGATTTGAAGATTAGAGAATTTGAAGATTGGAGATTTGAATATTTGGCGCTGGTTAATACGACTACCAGGCATTAGTTTTTAAGTTGAAAAGCATAGCGTTTTGTGAAAGTATTCGGACTACGAAATCCCCTGCTTTTAAAGGTTCTTTCCCATCTTCAAATTTCCAAATCTAGAATAACCCCTGCCATACTTTTGCGTTGAAAAACGGGGAGATAATATTGAAGATTTGTGGATACAACGGCAGGTTTACGGCATATTTTTCTGGTGCGGCACTACGAGCCCGATGTGGAGCGCAGCGGCTTTTTTAATTGCGAAGAAGCTACCCGTTTCCTTTCCGATTACGATGCTGCCAGCCTGGTGAAAACAGCTTTTACGCGCCCGGCCGGCTTGCCCGAGAACCTGCCGAAAGTATATTGCAGCACTTTGCCGCGCGCCAGGCAAACGGCCCGTTTGCTTTACGGCGAAGAGATTGAACTGGTGGAAAATGCCGATTTCAACGAGTTCCAGCGCAAAATTTTCCAGCTGCCCTTGTTTAAATTCCCCATAGAAGTGTGGCTCACGGCGGCGCGTTTTTCCTGGCTGCTGGGCTTAAACAGCCGCGGGATCGAAACTTTTCGGCAGGCCAGGAAACGCGCCATGCGCTGCGCCGAAACCCTGGCCGGCTACGCCGAAACCGAGGAAGAAGTGGTGTTGGTGGCGCACGGTTTTCTGAATGCCTTTATCCGACAGGCGCTTAAAAAACTGGGCTGGCGCATTGTTCGGCACGATGGCAATTCCTATCTGGGAGTAACGCAGCTGGTAAAACCCCATAGTTTGCAGGTGCCCGAAGAAATAGCCGCCATTTTGGCTGAAAAAAATGTTATGCGCTGAATTTTTCCGGAAACACAACCCTGTGCGCACTTTTTGAGTTTCGGGAGAAGAATTAGATTACGGCCTACCTGTTTTATGAAATACCTGTTTTACCTGAGTTTTCTTTTTGTGTTTTTTTCCTGTAGCAGCCGCGAACCAAAAAGGTTTCCGGTAGTGAAATATGCCGGCGCCATGCGCAACGTAACCGAAAACCAGGATACTACCAATCATATTTATTTAGATACCATTAATCCGCACCGCCGTTTGTATGGTTTGGGACCTCTGCAGGGCATGACCGGCGAGATCCTGATCATCGATGGCCGGCCGTATGCTTCTAAGATAAATGCCAAGGGCCGGAACCGGGTGCGGCAGACCTTCGAAGCGCGTTCGCCTTATTTTGTTTATGCCCACGTGAAAGCCTGGGATCCGGCCGAACTGCCCGAAGACAGCATACTCGATAACCGCAAACTGGGCATGTATCTCGAAGAGCTGGCGAAAGAAAGAGGTATTGATGTAGAAAAACCTTTTCCGTTTATGCTGCAGGGCGAATTCCGGAAAATGAAATACCATGTTTCGTACATGCCAAAAAAGAAAAAGAAGCACATGCCACCCGAATTCTTTACCGAAGAAAACGCTGATGTGATCATTATCGGATTTTTTTCCAAGCATCATCAGGGTGTTTTTACCGAACCCGGCTCAAACGTAGTAATGAGTTTCATGACAACTTCGGCCTCGCACATCGGACAAATTGACCAACTTACGCTGAAAGGAAAAAGGGTACAATTACTGCTACCCGAATTTCCGTAATCCGTTTTGTGGCAGGCAGTTTTCGGGCCCGGAACGGTAGCGTTTTCACCCTAAAAACTATTGCCTGTGGCTGCAGCTTTGCCTCGTTTTTTACATGACCCGGTGCAGGAAGACGGAAACCGTTTGCGGCGCAGTTTTTTGCCGGGGCTGCTTTTTGCGGGTTTAATGTGGCTGGTTTTTGTGCCGGCATTTTTCCTCGATCTGGAATTAGGGCAATACGGCCTGTACCCCCGGCGGAGTTTTGGTTTGCTGGGAATCTTAACCGCGCCGCTGCTTCACGCCGATTGGGCCCATTTGCTTTCCAATACGTTTCCTTTAATTCTGCTGGCGGCCATGGTTTTTTACATGTTTCCGCGAAGTTCCGGCTGGATCATGCTTCTGCTTTACCTGGCTTCCGGAAGCCTGGCCTGGCTCATGGCGCGTCCCGGGTATCACGTGGGGGCTAGTGGGGTGGTTTATGCGCTGGCCAGTTTTATTTTTTTCAGCGGCATGTTCCGCCGCGACCGCAACGCCGTTATGTTTTCGGTGGTCATTTTCTTTCTTTACGGCGGCATGCTTTACGGTATTTTTCCCGCCGAGGGCCGGGTTTCCTGGGAATCGCATCTGGCCGGCGGCATAGCCGGTATGTTTGCAGCGTTCTTTTTCCGGCACACCGAACTTTCGCCTGCAGAGCCAAAACCAGAGATCCGCACTGATTACGATTTTCCGCAAACCATTACCAACCCGCCGGCCATAAATGCTTCTTTTACCGGTCAGCCCCAGCTCGTAATTCGCTATACTTTTGTGCCTAAAAAGCCGGAAGAAGTAAAATTGCTGCTTTCAGAAAACCCGGAGCCCGGCATAAACCCGGAATCGCCGGAGGAAAAACCCGGCTTCTGAAATAAAAAAACGCTATACTTTTCAACCTGAAAAGTATAGCGTTTTTTGTTAGACCAGATTGCTTATTTTTCCTGGAGAATCCGCAGGATCTGTTCCCAGAGCGCCTCGTAAGGAATGATCTCGATCTCGGCGTAGGCATCGCCGGGCGCGGGCGTGTCGGCTAATTTATCGGCCAAAGCACGGCCTTTGCGGCGTACCTTAACAGGGTCCAGGTCTTCTTTTACCACCAGCATCAGCAATTTAAAGAAATACTGGGTGCGTAAACTGAAGTTATCTTTTAAATGTCGCCCCGAATATTTTTTCAGGCTTTCGATCCGGTACAAAAGCGCTTCCACTTCTTTCGATTTCAGGTAGTGCAGATATTGCAGGATCAGGATCGCTACGTTAAAGCCCTGTTTGTCTTTGCTGTATTCGGGTACCGCAATAACAAAAGACTGGTAACTGAACTGGCGTTTTAAATGCCCATCCGGGAAAATAAAGTACAGGTAGGCGCGGTAAAGTTGCCACCGTTCCTGGGCTGCCCGGTTAATTTTCTGAAAGAACGGGTTATTATAAACTTCCTCGATCAGCTTCGTGGCTTCGTTATAATTCCCTGCGTGCATGGCCAGCAGGAAGTAGTTTTCCATGAACGCAAACCAGTTATTCGAAGAACGGTTAAAGCTATCTACGGCTTTGGCGGCAAAAGCCAGGCCCTGGGTAAACTGCTTGTCGCGCAGGTGGGCGTAAACGTTTATAAATTTGTTGTAGCGGTCGTCGAAGCGTTTGGGGTTTATTTTCTTCTTTTGAAGCATGCGCTGCGCCTCTAACGTTATGGTTACAATGTCGGTGAAGTTATTGGTGAGTTCCTGGTACCAGATATTGGCTTTATAATAGGCCTCGAATAAACCAAAAGACTTGTATTTCTCCCAAAGGGCTTTTAAATGCTCAATATTGCTTTGCAGCGTAGGCAGGTATTTCTTTTTTGCACTTACCGACCGGTTTATTTCCAGTTTGGCCGTGTTGTAAATGGTTTCTGCTTCCTGTTCTTTTTGCAGCAACTCCTGATAACCCGGAATAAGCTTCGCTAAAGCTTTGTAACGAACAGCGCTGCCGGTTTGAGAATAAATGAACTGCAGTAGCTGGATCGAATTAACGATGGAAGAGGTGAGTTCGCTTTCCTGCGCTAACTTAAGTGCTTTGCGCAGGAGCTTTTCCGATATTTGATATTCGCCTTCTCTTATTAAAATATGGGCTTCGTAGATCAGGTTGAGGCATTCCTGTTCGTGCCGGTACGAAACCTTTAAAAAAGGATCGTTAAAATTCAGGAAATGCAGGTGATTAAGTAATTTCCGGCGCAGGCGGGCCCGGGTCATGCGCAGCTCGGCTGAATCAGGCGTTTTCTTTTTATTTTTAGGATCAGTTATTTTCCCTTGCTGGTAGGCCTGAAAAAGTGCCAGTTCTTTCCCTGGTTTTTTCTCGGTAAAGTTTAGCAAAGGCGCATTTTTTTGATGCCTTTTTGTTACAATTTGCACCAATTTTTCCAGTTCTTTCATTTTGGTAAGTGCATAAGTGTCTGATTTACAATGTAAATTGTAAATTATGGGGCGCTGGTGGGGTTAAAATAAGGTGTTGCTTTTAAGGGTGCTTTTTCCTTTTCTACGCGCTTTATTTGTTCTTCCTTTGTAAAAGGGATTTCAGGCTTATTTGTTACAAATAAGCAAAATTTCGTCTAAAGAAAAAAATGAAATCCTTTAAATTATGGAATAATAGCTTGATTTGATTGTGAAAAATTAGTTTGGTGCAATAGCGTAGCGTAAAAATTATTGTTACATTTAAGGGCATTGTTTCCTTTTATGCGGCTCTTTATTGGCTCACCTTTGCATAAACAATTAAACAATCACAAGCCATGATCGAATTATTAGTCGCCGCCCTTATTCAACTTGGTACTCTTACTGGTACGCCTACTGAAACTACAACTGCAGCTGCTGCTACTCAAACTACAGCTACCCCACCTCCAGCGCCAGGTACAGGCGGTACAGGCACTTGGGATGATAGCAACTAAGCCATTTAATTAGCACGCCTTCCTTTCAATTTTAAGACTTACGGATATTTTTTTCTTACTTTGTTTCTGAGCCCAGGTTTACGGGTTGCTGAAGCGCATGAAGAAAATTAGTGTTTACCTGTTTGTTTTATTACTGATCATAACGGGCTGCCGGCGCCCGCAACCAGCCGGCAACGAAGTGCGCATCCGCATGGGGCAAGACCCGGAAAACCTCAGCCCGGTGAGCTATACCAGTAAAGATGCTGCCCAACTGATTAACCTGCTTTACCAGAGTTTACTAACCGTAGACCTGGCCGATGGAAAACTGAAGCCTTTGCTGGCTGATAGTATGCCAACCGTGGTGAAGCAAGATAGTGTTTCGTTTTTTACGTACCGTATTCGTCCGGAAGCAACCTGGGCCAATGGTGCGCCGGTAACGGCCGCCGATGTGATTTTTTCGCTGAAAGCGATCAAGTGCCCGCTGGTTAATAACGAAAAGATCCGTCCTGATTTTGAATTTATTCAGGAGGTCCGGACAGATGCTGCCGACCCTAAAAAGTTTACGCTGGTTTGTAAAGGCTTTACGCCCGAACACCTGCTTATGAGCGGCGAACGCTTTTTTATAATGCCCGAGTATCTAGGCGACCCGCAGGGTTTGCTGAAGCCATTTACGTTGCGGCAGCTGCAAAATAATTTCGATGCCTTAACGCAAAACCCGCAGATCGCGCAGTTTGCCGAACAGTTCAACAGCGCCGATTTTACCCGCAACCCCGAAAAACTGCAGGGCAGCGCCGGTTATATTCTGGAAAACTGGACTACCGGCCAGCAGATACGGTTTAAGCGCAAGCCGGATTGGTGGGGAAATAAAACCTCGGAAGCCATTGGGCATCTTACGGCCAATCCCGAAAAAATAACCTTCCGCATAGTGCCCGACAACGCCGCGGCTTTGGTGGCTTTAAAAAACGGGCAACTGGACGTGTGGCAAAATGTTCCGGCCACGATTTTTCAGCAGCTGCGCCAGGATAAAACCCAATCCGGGAAATTTCAATTCTTCACGCCGCAAACCTATTCCTTTGTTTACCTGGGTCTGAACGGGCAATCCGAAAAATTCAGCGATCCGCGCACCCGCCGCGCCATGGCGCATTTGTTAGATCTGGATGCAATTATCAAAACTACCCAGCAAAACCTGGCCGTAAAAACTGTTGGCCCCATCAGTCCCGCCGACAAACGTTTTTACAATTCCGCAATTCAGCCTTATGCCTATAATGTAACCCGAGCCACCGAATTGCTTTTGCTGGCCGGTTGGCAGAAAAACGGTAGCGTTTGGGAGAAAAAAAGTAACGGGCAAACCATTCAGTTGAAATTGAATTTAAGCTACAACGCCAGTAATTCCGAATACGAAAGCATTGCGCTTATTTTTCAGCAGGCCGCTGCCAAAGCCGGCATTCCCGTAGCCCTGCAGCCGCTCGAAAACGGAGTACTTACCAAAGATCTGAAAGCAGGAAACTTCGATGGGTTTATTCGTTCGCTAACCGGAAATCCGTTTGTGTTCAATTTTAAACCCATTCTGCATTCCGAAAGTATCGGCCCGGAGGGGATGAATTATACCGGTTTTGGTACGCCGGAAAGTGACCGGTTAATTGAAGCGCTGTACACCAGTAATTCCGAAACCGAAAAAGCAAAAATGCTGAAACGTTTGCAGGAAATTCTGCACGACGAAAGCAATATGAGCTTTCTGTTCTTTCAGCAGGACCGCATTGTGGTAAACAAGCAATTGGGCAATCTTAAAATTTCGGGCATAAAACCGGGATATGATGTAAGCGCCTTTACTTTGCAGCAAGATTAAGCATGCTTAAAAAAGCCGGAAAACGTATGTTGATCCTGTTGCCGGCAATCTGGCTGCTGGCTTCGGCAGTTTTTCTGTTAAGCAAAAGCATTCCCGGCTCGGCTACTGAAATGCAGTTTGAGCAGGCGGCCGAAAGCGCGAACAGCAGCGCGAAAGCCGAAGCCCGGCAACGCGCGTACCGGCAGCTTTTGCACCGCACCGGCCAGGATCTGCCGCTCTTTTATTTTCGCGTGGGCACCGTTGCAGAACCCGATACGCTGCATGAAATATTTCCGGAAAATGACCGCGTTGCCTTAAAAAAACTGGTCCACACCTACGGAAACTGGCCCGAGATTTCGGCTTATTATTTAGCGCTGCAGCAATTTGAAAAAATACTTCCGGGGCAGAATATTCCGCTGGAAACCAAACGGAAAAGTCTGCAGTTTGCCGGACAACTTTTAGAAACTTCAGATCCGGTAAAGGCCAGAAAAACATTTACTGCGCTTCAAAAAATGCTATGTTTTCCAGCTGAAAAAGTGCTTTGTGATGATCTGGTAAACCTGCAGGCACGTTTTGAAAATGTAGTTGCGGCGCAAAAACCTGCTTTAAATTACCAACCGAAGTTTTTCTGGTACGGCACGCAAAATCAATATCACCGCTGGTTTGGGAATTTGCTGCGCAGTAACCTGGGTTACTCCAGCCGCGATATGCGCCCCGTTTCGGAAGTTATTTCCGAAGCCTTTGAGGTTACTATCTGGCTGGCCCTGGCGACTTTTGTATTGGTTGCTGTTTCGGGACCGGCAATCGCTATGGTTTTAAGCCGGAAAAGTATGCATAAGAGCCGCGGAATGGTTTTAGGTTTTCTTTACGCCCTGGAAAGCGTTCCGCTATTTATCGTGGCGCTGGTTTTTCTGTCGGTAGCCGGTTATCTGGGTTGGTTTGGAAGTAATCCGGAAGAAACGGGTATGGGGCTGGCAATTGCGGTGCTGGCTCTGGTAAATCTGCCATATTTTACAACCCAGGCGTTTGTGGCTTTGCAGGGCGAGCTCCGCGAAAATTACGTGCTGACGGCGAAAGCCAAGGGGTTGTCTGAGAATAAAGTTCTGTTGCAGCACGCTTTCCGGAATACCCTGCTGCCGCTTATTACCTTGCTGGCCGATTTTTTTCCGGTATTGCTGGCAGGTACAGTAGTTCTGGAAATTATTTTTTCGTTGCCGGGCATGGGGCGTTTGCTGGTAAGCGCAGTGCTGGCACGCGATTACGAAATTATTGCCGGCCTGGTATTGCTGACCGGTTTGCTTAAAATGCTGGCGCATTTGCTGGCCGATCTGTTTTATAACCTGGCCGATCCGCGCTTGCGAAATTAAACCTGAACAAATAAAATGATCTGGCAACGGCTGAAACGCGCAAGGCAACAACAATGGACTTTTAAACTGGCAGCGGTTTATTTGCTGGTTTTGCTGGTTTGTATGCTGTTTGCGCCGTTTTTATCAGCCGGTTTCCACCCCAATTTCCTCGATCTGTCTCAAACCTACCAGGCGCCTTTTTTCTTTCAGGCCCATTGGCTCGGTACCGATCAGCTGGGCCGTGATGTGTGGGCCAATTTGCTGTACGGCTGCCGCACCGCTTTTCTGGTAGCAGTTCCGGTAATGTTGCTGGCCCTGGTTGCAGGCACTGGTTTGGGAATGGCAGCGGCGTGGTTTGGCAATAAACTTTTGCATTTCAGGCGAGCTGCTGCGGTTAGTTTGGGTTTGTGGCTTTTTGCGGTTTGGTTCTACGGGTTTTACCGCGCAGATTTTTCTTCAGAATTAGATCAGAATGCTGCCGGCTTGCTGCGTGTCGGTTGGCTGGCTGTTCTTTCAGCGGTTGCAATCGTTTTAAACCGGCTGCTGAAAACGCTACCCTTTCTGGCCAAAAAAGTACCTTTGCCGCTCGATGAGCTGCTTTTGAAAACCATGGAAGTACTGGCATCGGTGCCCCGGTTAATATTGGTGTTGAGTTTTGCGGCCTTGCTTTCGCCGGGAATCGGGAACGTGGTTTTGCTGCTGCTGCTTACGTATTGGATTGGCCCGGCCCGGTTAGCGCGTGCCGAAACCCTGAAAATGAAACAGTTGCCTTATATAGAAGCGGCGCAGGCAAGTGGTTTGCCCGTTTGGCGAATTTTGAGTCGGCACGTTTTGCCCAATGCCGCCGCGCCCTTGGTTACGGCTTTTTGTTTCGGTCTAAGCGGACTTTTAGGCCTGGAAGCAACCTTGTCTTTTCTCGGAATTGGTTTGCCGCCCGAAACGCCCAGTTTGGGCCGGATGCTGGCCGGCGCCCGTCTGAATACCGATGCCTGGTGGTTGGTTTTATTTCCGGCTTTGCTTTTGTGCCTTACCATTTTAGCCATTCAAACCATCGGGCAGGCCTTCAGAAAGGCGCTGGAAGTTGAAAAGTAAGATGTGTTAGTGTTGCATTTGCTTGCTTTTTAAGGATGTTTTTAATTCGATTCGAAAAGCTTTTGACTTATTTTTATAGTATAAAAATTTGATATTCAGATAGTTAATAATTTAATATGTAATTTTGTTTGCTGAAAGCATAGCGTTTTTAGCTGAAAATTTGCTGTTACGTTGATAGTGGCATTGTCCTGTTTTTTTGAAAATTGCGGAGTTAATATTGTAGCATTATTGAAGTGTATTCCACCACCACGATATATAAAATTAGATTCTCACCCAAATTTTACCAAAATGGAAAGCGTAGTAAGCCAGAGTCCGAATTTTCTGAAAATGTTGTTCGGGGGCGTTAACAAAACCGCTGTAACCGAATCAAAAACGGTAGTTTCCACCATCGACGGCGATATTATTAGCCAGCGAGCGATGGACGCCGCTGTGAGAAACGGCAAGGGCGTGATGATAGGAGGTTTTTTTGTCGGCTCAACGCACAATTCCGACATAGACTTTGGATACACGCTTTCAATCTGATGTAGCAATAATTTTAATATCTCACCCTTTAAAATTGTTACCTTTCTGCGAAAAAAAAGCCCCCGGAAATCTCCGGGGGCTTTTTTGCTGCTGTTAATTATTTCAGCACAATTTTTCGGATCTCACTATAATCCTCTGCATCGAGCTTAATGTAGTATAAGCCATTGGCCTGCTTGCTCAGGTCAATGCTTTTGTTTACGCGGCCATCTACCGTAGGCAATATTTCCTGGTACACCACTGTGCCAATTACGTTTACCACCGAAAGGGTAGTCCGTTTACCGTTAAAGCCCGTAAGCGATAAATTCACAATGCCGGTACTGGGATTCGGGTACACGGTCAGGTTTTTATCATCACCTTCCTGCACCCGGCCCACCTCAATACTTCTTTTAAGCTTCGTGGCGGCCGGCGGCTCCATGGGTTTTACCTGGGCCCAACCGTGGCTGATAAGCAAAAAAGATAACAAAACGAGTAAGTTTTTTTTCATAGATAATAAATTAATAGATTGGTATAAATTGGTTTAACATTATAGTTAACGGGCTTTCAGGTTTGTGGTTATTGGATTCTGAGTGGTTTCTGCTGGTTTATGGGTATTATGGCGTTAAGTTAATTGCACTTAAAGAAGATAGCTGAAAAGCGCAGAATATATGGAGCAGGTAATCGTTATCGGGGGCGGACTGGCAGGGTTGAGCAGCGCTATGCTGCTGGCCCGGGCCGGAATTGGCGTTACGCTCATCGAGAAGAAAAATTACCCTTTTCACCGGGTTTGCGGCGAATACATTTCCAACGAAGTGCTGCCTTTTTTAGAAACCCTGGGTGTTGATTTAAACGCCTTAAACCCCGCCCGGATAAACCATTTCCAGCTTACTTCGCCATCGGGAAAAATGCTGCAGGCACCGCTCGATCTGGGTGGTTTTGGGATCAGCCGTTTTGTTTTAGATCATTATTTATACCAGCTGGCATTGCAACTGGGCGTGAAATTCAGACTGCAAACTACTGCCGAATCGGTAGTTTTTTCCGGAGATAAATTTACGGTTACGCTTTCCGACGGCACGGTTTTGCAAAGCGAAGTCGTTGCCGGAACCTTTGGAAAGCGCAGCAATTTAGACCGGCAACTCAATCGTTCCTTTTTCACGGCGCGCTCCCCTTTTCTGGCCGTAAAATATCACCTCAAAACCGATCTTCCCAAAAACGTAATTGCGCTCCATAATTTCGAGAATGGGTACGCCGGTATTTCTGCCATAGAAAACGACCGGTATTGTTTCTGCTATTTAACCACCCGCCAAAACCTGAAAACGCATAAAACGGTAGCTAAAATGGAGGAAAAAGTGCTGTGCCAAAACCCGCATCTGCAAAAGATCTTCCGCGAAAGCAAATTTCTGTACGCGCAGCCTGAAGTGATAAACGAAATTTCTTTCGCCCCGAAAACTGCTGTTGCTGATCATGTGCTCTGCGCCGGTGATGCCGCCGGGCTCATTACGCCGCTTTGTGGTAACGGCATGGCCATGGCTTTTCATGCCGGCAAAATTCTGGCCGAAGAAATTGCCGCTTATTTTCAGCACCGCAACCGCGCTCTTTTGGAAACCCGCTACACCATCGCCTGGCAAAATCAATTCAGTGCCCGTTTGCGCGTTGGCCGTGCCGTACAGCAGGTTTTCGGCAAGAAAATACTCTCCGAAATGGCCGTTAGCGCCTTGCAGAAAATGCCCTTCGCCGTGCAGTTCATCATGAAAAACACCCACGGAAAACCGTTTTGAGTTTCGTTATTCGTTATTCGTTGTTCGTTGTTCGTTGTTCGTTGTTCGTTGTTCGTTCAATTTTTGGGCATTCAAGTTACGAAGAAATCTAAAACGGGTTTTTTAAACACTAATCATTAACCATTACTTAAAAAACGCTAGGTTTTCGGGCTTAAAAAGTGTTGTTTAAAAATATCTTTTAGAAAACGGCCGGGGCTAAAACAAAAAGCCGCCGAATTACTTATAAGACTTCGATGAAGAGCTATATCTGTGCCATCGGCACTGCCAATCCCGCGCATAAAATTCCGCAAATGCAGATCGCCGGTTTCATGGCCGGTGCGCTGCAGTTCGATGCTGCCAATACCCGCAAACTGAACGCACTTTACCGTATTTCCGGCATCGAAAGCCGCTATACGGTGCTGGAAGATTACAGCCGCGCCAACGGCGATTTTGAATTTTTCCCCAATACCGCCGGCCTCGAACCTTTTCCGCTGGTAAGCCAGCGCATGCAGGCCTATCGCCAGCACGCCTTACCGCTTTCGCTGGAAGCCGTGCGCAATTGTTTCGAGCAGGTAGATGCATCTGATCCGCGCCAGAAAGTTACGCACCTGATTACCGTGAGCTGCACCGGGATGTATGCGCCCGGCCTGGATATTGAACTCGTAGAAGCGCTGGAATTACCTTCCCACACCGAACGGACATCCGTGAATTTTATGGGTTGCTACGCTGCTTTCAACGCGTTAAAACTCGCCGATAATATCTGCAAAGCCAACGCCGAAGCCAACGTTTTAGTGGTTTGTACCGAACTTTGCACGCTGCACTTTCAGAAATCCGTGGAACACGATCACCTGGTTTCCAATGCCTTGTTCGGCGATGGCGCGGCGGCGGTTTGGCTGAGTAGCAAGCCCCAATCCGGTTTTAACCTAGCGTTCGAAGCCTTTCATTGCGAGCTGGTGCCTTCGGGGAAAAAAGACATGGCCTGGCACATCGGCGATTTCGGGTTTGAGATGACGCTTTCGGCCTACATTCCGGAGCTCATAAAAAAAGGCATCAAACAATTTGCGGAGCGTATTCTGGATAAGCTGGCTTTGAAACCCGAAGCCATTAACTGGTTTGCCATTCACCCCGGCGGCCGCAAAATTCTGGAAGCCATTGAACAGGAACTCGGTATTACCAAAGAAGACAACCGTTTTGCCTACCAGGTTTTGCGCGAATTCGGCAACATGAGTTCGGTAACGGTATTGTTTGTGCTGCAAAAACTCCTGGCCGAACTGAAGCCCGAAAACGACGGCGAACACGTACTCAGTTTTGCTTTCGGCCCCGGCCTGACCATGGAAGCCATGCTGTTAAAGATCTGCCATGTTCGGTAAACGAAGCGAAGCCCTGGAGTTGATGGACGATCTGCAGCTGAGCAACGAAGCCCTGCGCCAAAACCTTGACGAACTCGAAACTATCAATACCTGGCTGGGCGGCTATAACGTAGTTTTAAAAACGCTATTGTTTCTGCAGCCAAAACTCGCGCAATTGCCCCGGCCTGTAACCGTTGCTGACCTGGGCTGCGGCGGCGGCGATACGTTGCGGCAAATGACCCGATGGTTCAGGAAGCAAAACCTGAAAGCTAGTTTAACCGGCATCGATGCCAACAACTTCATGCTGGAATATGCCGCACCCAAGGCACAACATTTTCCCGAAATTACCTTTCAGCAACACGATATTTTTTCCGAAGCCTTTAAGCAGCAGCGCTACGATGTGTTGGTGTGCAGTTTATTCTGTCATCATTTTTCGGATGAACAATTGGTGGAGCTTTTAAAACAAATTTACGCGCAGGCTAACGTAGCTGTAATCATCAACGATCTGCACCGCCACCCGCTGGCCTACTACAGCATTAAAGGCCTTACGCAAGTTTTTTCGAAATCTTATTTAGTGAAGAACGACGCGCCGCTTTCGGTTTTAAGGGCTTTCCGACGGAAGGAATTGGAAGCTATTCTGGCTGTTGCGGGTATTGCCAATTACCGCCTGAAATGGCAGTGGGCGTTTCGCTGGCAATTGGTTTTGTTGAAGTGATTTTTTTATCATCCTGCGTGTCCCGAAGTATTTCGGGGAGTGATAGGGAAGGATCTTGTCAATAAATAGTAGTTTTTCTGCTACAAAGGATAGCGTTTTCGATTATTCCGCCTCTTTTCGTCATTACCACTTTTCTTTGTGATTTCGAGGATAGGAGGGGTGTATTTAGGCTAATAAGAAAGTTTGCTATTGAGTTTTTATACTTGAAAGGATAGCGTTTTTATAGCAAGCTTTCGTTCTTAACTAATTCCCTTTTGCTTTCAATCAAGCTTTTTCCCTCAAGCCGGGCGGCTTCGTTTCTGCGTTCGCGGCTGCAACCCTTCCTGCCCTTGCGGGCTGCCTCGTTCCTCGGCACCGGAAGTCTTGGAGGCCGCTCTCACAGAAACTGGTGTCATTCTCCTTTGTAGCTGGCTTTCTTTTTAGTTTAGTTTTCTGGATAACGTGATTTTCAAGGTACGCTGCGCTGGCGATATCGTGTAGGGATAAAGTGAAAGAGTACGCATAAGTGGTGTCTCTACAGATAAATCTTAATTCGTGATTCTGATAATTCTCAAAATTCAGTAAATTCTGATTCAGAAAAATAATCCTTTAATCCCCTAATCTGATAAATCCCAATTCAGACAAATAATCCTGTCTATTATTTCAATCTCTTAAAATCGTGTTCAAATTCTTACCGTCTGCTTTAGCTGGCGGTTATAAGCGATTGCGGATCAAAGCCCGCCCCTGAATTAGGGGAGGGTTATGTGGGGGATTTTTGATCCTGAAAATCCTGATCCGGAATCAGCCATTTCCTGTTTCATTACTTTCTTTCATACAAGATCATTTTCACCTGCCCGCTTTTCCAGCTTTTCACAACCTGCCATTGCGTCTGCAGATCCGAAAGTTCCTCATCGGAAAAGCCGTTGAAAATATTGGAATAGAGCACCAATTTGTCGGTTTTCAGATCTTTAGGCTTGAAATGACGGATATCGTTATTCAGGTTGGTAATACTTAAAGGTGCCAGGTTAGGGTAATCGCTGCCTACGGTTTCTAAAGGAATATTTTTTTCGTCCAGAAAAGCGATGGCTTCCCGGCGCAGTTCGAAATAAGGGGTGTGCGCGAGGGTAGCATCCCAGCCTTTGGCCACGGAATCGGGGTAGATCCAGAAATGGCCCGTCAATAAACCCGGCAGCATAAATCCGTAGGTGATCTTTCGGAATAACCGGTTAGGAATGTGCGCTAATAAATAGCAGACCAGCAAAGCCAATAGCAGAAAAACGACCAGGTAATAGCGGTGCCCGATCGGGTTGGTGAAAGGCAGAAAAACCAGGCTGAATAAAAAAAACGGTATGGTAACGAGGGTAAAAAGTCTATATGTTTCCGGTGGAAATTGCAGGCGTTTGCGGAAGTAGTAAAGCAGCGTTACCAGGAAACCGAAACCAATAAACAAGCGGCCAAAATCGAATAGCCGCCAGGTAATTAAAGCTGCGTTGCGGATCATACCTTTCAGGCCGGCAAATTGCGACAAGGTGCCCCACTCCGAATCGGGATTGTAGCCGATCCAGCCGAAGTGCCGGAAATGCAGGATCTGCCAAAAAATTACGAGTAAACCGGCCGGTGCGTAAGTCAGAAACAGCGTAGTAAAATGCTTTAAAGTGCGGGTTTCCTTCTTTTCAAACCAGAACAAGCCGGCATCGGTCAGGAAAAGCGCGAACGCGGCAATGGTGCCCCGCGGACTGAGCAAACCCAGGAAAATAAGGCTGAAGATCAAAAGCAAGCGGCGTTTTTCCAGGATCTTATTCAGGCTGAAAAGGTAGAGGAAAACCAGCAACACATCGGGCGCTACCTGGGTGCACTGGGCTAAAAGGGTAGGGTCGGCAAGTAAAAGCAAAGCGGCCCAGGCGGCAGGATTTTCGGCCAGAAACTTCCGGCATAACTTTAAAACCTGCTGCACAATGCCCAGCGCAAATGGCAGAATAAGCAAATGGCTTACCACCAAACTTTTTCCGAAGATCTTCCAGCCCAAAGCCATGTACATGCCAAAGAGCGGCGGATAACCGGCTATGTTTTCGGGCACAAAAAGCGTACTGAAATTGGTGCTGAAATACCAGTTCCCGTAGCGCGAAGCCAGTAAAATGCTGTCCCAGAAAAACCCGTTGTTTATGGATAAAATTACCAGCAGCGCATAGCCAAAATATAGGAATCCCGGCAAAGTCCGCGCCGCCCAATGTTGGCTTTTTTCGGCAGAAACGGGCTTGTGAATGATAGCAGGCATGGCATTATTTTAATAAAACGCTATTAGTTTACCGCGAAAAACCCGGCCTTTAGATACCGTTAGAGAGAGGTTTTACGGCAGGACTATTCAGCAACGGCTAAAATACACATTTCCGGTTAACCGGGCATGTTTTGGCTTGTTGCCGATTGAAAATGAGGTGAAACATTATCACAGGGCGGAAGTATAAGAGGCAAAAGCAACCTTGAATTTTGGTTACGAAACAACCACGTACTAATTACCAAAATAAACCTATGAAAAAAATCTTCTTACTATTCGCGGGCCTTTCTTTAAGTTTCTGCACGTTGGCCCAGAATACCAACGTTACAACCCGTTTGCCCCAAAATCATAACTTGGAAGGGGGCGGCGGAAATGTCGATAATTCGGGCTTCGGGATCAAAGGCGGCGTGAATTTCAACCAATTGCGCGGCGACGATAAAGGCAATATTAACAACCTGAAAAACCTGACCACCTGGCACGCCGGTATTTACGGGCAATTCCCGGTAGCCGGTTCCCGCGTATTTTCCATTCAGCCCGAAATTTTATTCAACCGCCGGGCTTTCGAAGCGCAGGATACCGTGGAAATGAAAATGGATTACCTGGAAGTGCCGTTCCTGTTCGTATTCAACGTGCTCGATAACCTCAGCTTTCACGTTGGTCCGCAGGCTGGCGTATTGCTCACGGTGCAGGAAAATGAACGCGAACTCGGCGAATCTACCAAAGACCGGATGAACAGTTTTGTTTACGGAGCCGTGGGTGGGGTAGAAGCCCGGGTAAGTTTTGCGCGCGTGGGTGCCCGCTACCACTTAGGCCTGAACGAAATTTACAAAGAGCCCAGCACCATTGCCGGTAAAACGGTAGAAGATCTGAAAAACGGACAATTCCAGATCTACGTGGGCGTAGGATTTTAGCAATTAAAACTGTGAAAAGCAAAAAGGAAGCTTCTGCAAAGAGGCTTCCTTTTTTGTTTGGGATAAACGCTATGCTTTCTGCCTTGAAAACTACTTAGCCACTTCCAGCCAGCCTTTATAGGTTTTGTTCAGTTGCGGGTCGGAGAGTAGGTAATAATAGGTGCCGCTGCTGATGTTCCCTTTTGGCCAATCGTTGCGGTAATCTTGCTTTTCGTAAACCAGCACGCCCCAGCGGTTGTAGATTTTCAGGTCTAATTTGCGGTTGGTTGGCGTAGCAATTTCAAAGAGATCGTTGTGGGTGTCGTGGTTGGGAGTAATGATGTTGGGAACGAAAATGGTGTTGCAGTCGCGGTATTTAACTTCCATTTCATCCGAAAAACTGCTGCAGCGGTCCGATGCGGTTAACTTATAAATACCCGGTTTATTGATCGTGCGTGAAGCCATTTTAACGCCATCGTTCCACAAGTAAGTAAATCCGGGCTGAGCCAGAATATTGAGTTTCAGGGTTTGGTTTTCGCACAAAACGATATCCTTTCCGAGGGAAAAACCCAAAAACGGCGCTTTCAAACGAACCGTTACCGAATCGGAAACCGAACAACCGGCCGCTGAAGTAGCAGTAACCTTGTACTTCCCCGGCTGGCTCACAACTAGGTTTAGCGACGTTTCCCCTGAATGCCATTTGTAAGCAGCAAAGCCCGCTGCCGGAATTAACGTTACACTTTCACCTTCGCATAAAACGGTATCGGTAAAGCTGAAAAGCCTGCCGGGCTGGAACTGCTCAATTACAATGGTATCGGAAATAGAGCCGCAATCGTACGTGGCCGTTACCCAATACGTGCCGGGCGCGGTGGCGAAAATGTTTTGCGTGGTATCGCCGGTATTCCAGCGGTAAGTGGTGAAGCCTCGTTTGGTACGCAGCGGCAAGCGAAACGGACCTTGTGCGCAGATAACGGTATCGTTTCCGAGCTCAAAACCCGCAATGAAGCTGGGCTTGGTATCGATGCGAATAGTATCGGAAAGAAAGCCGCAGCCAAAATCAGCATTTACCCAATACGTGCCCGGCTGCGCAACCTGAATGGAGGCCGTGGTTGCGCCGGTGCTCCATTCGTAAGCCGCAAAACCAGCCGGTGCTGCAAGCGTTTGGTTAATGGGCTTGTTGTCGCAGTAAATTGTGTCCGGGCCGAGGTGTAAGCTGTAGTTTGTTGCCGTTACAGGAATTACGGAAACGTCGTCGAGGAAATAGGTGGCTGGGATTTCCCTAATTGTATCATTAAAGGAGAGGCGTTGAAAGTTGCTTGCCAGATTACTTTTAAAATTACCGATCGTTAAATATCGTTCACCGCCGGTAGCAGTATATAAACCTGATATCTTCACATATTGATTTGTATTCGTTAAAAGATTTCCTGAAGGATTGCTTATTTGCGGCGTTAAGAATAAATAATTGTTGCTAACACGAGTAGTGGATAAATAAGCTCCTATTCCATCTGTAGCTCCGTAATCAGGAAATGAGAATGTGCCGGAATCGCATCTAATGTAAAATTCGACCTGATAAACACAGTTAGCCTGTAATGATCTTAAAAGCTTTACTTGTGGAAATGCGCGTACTTCAGGTCCATTCCAGCTGTAATCCCATTTGTTATAAAGGTATAAGAAAATACAGCCTTGTCCTGATCTTGCATTATTGTAAATATTGTTGAAAGTGGTTTGTGGATCAACAGAAAAACAATCATTAAAATAAAGAGCAGGGTGATGGATGATGTTTGATTGGTTTAGTTGCGAATTAAACCAGTTATGAATAATTCTGGAAGACTGCTCAATCGTATCTATTACCACTGGGCCAAGCACTGTATCGCAACGAATGGCCTGTTCAAATCCTGGGTTTGGTACCAAATTCTGACTAAAACCGATACTGGTAAATGCGACAAACAGCAAAAGGAAAAATAATTTCGGGAAGGAAGCCTTTTTCATAGTTGGTGAGAGCCTGATTCTAGGAGACAAATATATTAATTATGTAACATGAAACAGCCAGATTTAAAGTTAATTTCTTGTTTCAGAAACGCTATCCTTCCGCCCTATAAACTAAAAAGCCCGGCATCGCTGCCAGGCTTTCTTTATAAAAACGGTATCGTTTCAGACTGAAAAACTCAGCGGTTATGCCGGCCTTCGGCAAATTCCTCGATCATCTTTTTGTTGAAGGCCGGGAT
Source organism: Adhaeribacter terrigena (assembly GCF_016623615.1). Lineage (GTDB taxonomy): Bacteria > Bacteroidota > Bacteroidia > Cytophagales > Hymenobacteraceae > Adhaeribacter_A > Adhaeribacter_A terrigena. The sequence continues at coordinate 259,652 of NZ_JAEHFX010000004.1, forward strand.
ATCGTCAGGTTTGCGGCTGGTTACTAAACCCATGTCGGTTACTACTTCTTCGTCTACCCAGTTGGCACCCGCATTTTTCAGGTCGGTTTTAATGCTTTCGTAGCTGGTCATTTTCCGGCCTTGGATCATACCGGTTTCTACCAGCGTCCAGGGGCCGTGGCAGATGGCGGCTACGGGTTTTTTTTCGCGCATAAAAGCGGCGGCAAAATCTACGGCATCGGGGTTCATACGCAGTTTATCGGGGTTCATTACGCCGCCCGGCAGCAATAAGGCATCGTAATCCTGGGGTTGGGCATCGGCCAGTTTTACGTCTACTTTCACTTTTTCGCCCCAGTCGGTGTGATTCCAGCCTTTTATTTCGCCGCTGTTCGGGGATATGATGTGCGTGGTGGCACCTTCCGCTTCCAGCGCTTTTCTTGGTTCCAGTAATTCTACCTGTTCAAAACCATCGGTAGCCAGAATGGCGATTTTCTTTCCTTCCAGTTTTCTGCTCATAATATATAACGTTTTTTTTAGTTTCGGGAAGGTTTATAAACGCGTGGAAACGAATTGGGTTTATAAAAAAAAGCACCGGTTCTGGGCCGGTGCTTTCAAATATTTAGCTGCGAAGCGTTATTTCGTTTCGGTTTCTTTCAGTTGTTTGCTCAGCCGCTTAATGCGTTCCTGGAAACCATCCGGATCGTAGTAGATCGCATCGTCGTCAAGAACTTCCAGCAGATCCATCAGGTCGTCGGAATGGTCGGTGGCTTTGCCGGTTTCAGTGCTGATGTAGCGGTACGTGGTCCAGAGCACCGATTTGAGTTTGGAGCGGGTTTCGTTTAGCATCACGCTTTCCACCACAATGGTAGAATTATCGAAATGAATGATGCGCGTTTGAAGGTGCACGGTTTCGCTGTGGCCGGCCGGGCGGAGGTAAGCGATCTGGTGATTGGTAACGACCCAGGCCGTGCGGTGCTGTTGCAGCAATTGCATCAGGTTTAGGGCGTAATGTTTTAGCGTATGTTCCTCGCGGGCGTTCAGAAAAACATCCAGGTAACGCACGTTATTCAGATGCCCCAGCGGGTCGCAATCCTGAAACCGGATCACGTACGTGCTTTCGGGGGTTTTGGGCAGCCTTTTGTTGGTTTCCATTTTTTACAGAAAAGGTGGTAGGCAAAGGTACGGTTCCGTTCGTATTTATTTCTGCATTTGGCCGAGAGTTTTTGGGGCCGAAAGTATAGCGTTTTTTAAGTCTTTTCCGGTTTGTGCTTTTCCGAATCGTGCACAGCCAGTCCGGCATTTTCACGGCCCACGCGGCGGGCTTCAGCTTCAAACTTATTGTTGTAATATCCTCTCCGGCAACTTTCTATTAAATACTTGCTCAGAAAACCCGCCAGGCCATGATCTTTATATTGCTGCACGTGGCAAAGTTCATGCTCTACCCAATAACGGTCTTTCAGGAAATCTTCTTTTTTTACGCCGCTCAGGTGAATCTGCCGCCCTAAAACCATGGCCACGTTCGGAGTTTTGAGCACCCAGCGGGCAATGCGCGCCAGCCACGAATGCTCTACAATATGGGCGCCGGCTGCCTGGATTTTGTGGTGCATAAACTTTTGTTAAATTGGTTAAATCCTGTTTTTAATTGTACTGAAATTGGCTGAAAGGGTTTTGCATTTAATCGTTTAAAATGGCATTTAAAACAGAGTAAGCGCCTTTCTGCAGGCTAAAGATTTGGTTGTTTGAAAAATGCTGTTTAATTTTACCCTTATGCCGGTGAACAATCTTGTAAAAAATTGCGCTCCCCGGCCCTGTTCGCAGGTTTTGAACCTCGGAAAAATAATAAAATTAAAACAAAACCGTTGGGCAAAAAAGCCCGAAACGGCATGTTTCACCTTAAAAGCCGATAATGAAAAATATAATTTTGAGTTGTTTCGCGATTGTTGCCCTTGGCCTTTCTTATTTCTACGAAGTAAAACCCGCCGACGCAAATTCCGAAACTCAGAATTTCACTTTCGAGAACGCTTCGCTGATCCCTTTTTCGCCGGACGGCAACCATACCACCAACCCTTTCGAAAAAGCGGCCAATACCCTTACCTACAAAGACTCCCTATTCTATAAATACTATTCCCAGAATTTCGCCGTAAACCTGGAATTCAACGAAGATAAAGAACTGCTCGAAACCGTGAACGAGTGGATCGGCACGCCTTACCGCAGCGGCTCCGCTTCTAAAAGAGGCACCGATTGTTCAGGTTTTGTAACCTCTATCTATAGAGAAGTTTACGGCATTAATTTAAGCCGCAGTTCCCGTTCCATGTTTCAGGATGTGAAGCGCATTAAAAAAGACAGCGTGCGCACCGGCGACCTGGTTTTCTTTCGCCGTTCGCCTAAGCAACCCATTTACCACGTAGGCATTTACCTGAAGAACGGCAAATTTGTGCACTCAGCCACCAACGGCGGCGTAATGATCAGCTCCCTGAAACAGGCCTATTACCAGCGCAATTATTACGCGGCCGGCCGCGTGAATTAAGAAACAGAAAACGCTATGGTTTTCCGGAAAAAAAGTCCGGCTTGTTGCAGAAACAAGCCGGACTTTTTTTGTTTCTTGCTTCTATATAAAACTTTGCTAATATTTGAAGTGAGCTCGTTACTTTTGCAAAACTATTTCAACCGGAAACAGTATATGAACAAGCACTGAAAACGGGTAAACACCGGGGCCGGAAATATGTTTTTATAGCATGCTGTTATTTTTCAGCAGCTTCAATTCCGGGTGCCGAAAGGCCATTCAGCTGTTCCGTATATATACAAATTCAACCAGAACATGGAAAACCAAGCAAACCAACAACAAGGCAAAACTGTTGCTTCTACTCCCTTATTTAAAGGTATTCTGAATCGCGCCGAAGGCTATTTAAAGCAACCGCTCCGCATCAAGCAATTACTCAACGACGCTTATAAAAAAGCCAGCGAGAAAAAAGATTTCGGCTCCATTGCCCACGAAGTCTGGGAAAACCTGCAGCAGCTCGGACGCATGATCAAGGCTTCTGTGGCCGGCGATTATCACGGCGTACCCACTTCTACGCTGGTTGGCGGAGTGGCCGTATTTCTGTATTTCCTTACGCCCATTGATTTTGTGCCCGATTTTATTCCGGTAGTAGGTTTACTCGACGATGTAAGTTTACTGGCCTGGTTTATGACCAGCATTAAAGAAGAAATAAACAAGTTTGCCGATTGGGAAGCTGCCGGCAGCGTTTCTCATAATGTTTCCGGTTCCGGTAAAGCCCTGGCCGCTAATAATTCCGGTTCAGAAACGGAAGCCAAAACTGCTAAAAAGAAAACCGAAAACGGGGCAAAGTCTGCTGAAGCCGAAGTGAAACATATTCCGGCCAAAAAGAACCCCATAGAAGAACACCCCACCGAAGAACACGCTACCAAACGCGCCGCAGCATCCGGCTCGGGCGAGCCCAACGTGCGCGCTTCTACTACTGACAGTACCCGTAATTCCAGCAAGAACCACGACGATTTCACGGCTGGCGGCAACGTGCGGTAGTTGAACCCAAGATTCGCTTTCAGAAGCCGGCTCCGTAAAAAGGGCCGGCTTTTTTATGTTTCTTCAGCTGAAAAACGCTATGCTTTTAAGGCTGAAAAGTCTTGCCTGCGGTTCCTTTAATTTTCTTTATAGCCTGCTCCCCGCCCAAACCCAAATTTCCATCTCTTAAATCCCGAACAACGAAACCCGCGAATTATTCTGAAAACCAACAACTAACAACCAATAACTAACAACTAAAAGCCGTATCTTTGCAGCCGGAAAGTTAAGAGTTGTTGTGGCCGTTTCTCCTGTATTAAAATCTGTTCAATTGCACATAGAAGGTGTGGGCACGGTATTGCTCGAAAAAACGCCGAAAGCCCGTTACATGCGCATCAGCATCCGGCCGGAAAAAGGCATCCGCGTTTCCTTGCCCCTGCGCGGGAGTTTTGATAAAGCGGAGGCCTTTGTGCACGAAAAACTGGACTGGATCAAGCACCACCAGCAGAAAATTGCGCAGCAGGAAAACCGGCTGACCCTTTTTACCGAAGAAACCGAATTCCGCACCTTTTCCCACCAACTAAAACTCGTTCCTTCCGAAAAGCCGGATGTAAAAGCCCGTCTGCACCAGGATTTTCTGGAGATCAGTTTTCCGGCTTACCGCCCGGTTACGGAACCCGCCTTGCAGCAAACCATCCGCCACGCCATAGAAGAAACTTACCGCCACGAGGCCAAAGTTTTTCTGCCCCAAAGGGTAGCGTTTTTCGCGGAAAGATTCGGGCTGCAATTTGGCAAAGTAACCATAAAAAAAGCCAGTTCGCGGTGGGGCAGTTGTTCGCATACCAACAACATTAACCTGAACCTGCATTTAATGCGTTTGCCCGAACGCCTGCGCGATTATGTTATTTTGCACGAACTGGCCCATATTACCGAGAAAAACCACGGTCCGCGTTTCTGGGCGTTGCTCGAGCAGATGTGCCCCGGCTCCCGGCAATTAGATAACGAAATGAAAACATACCGGATCGGGATTTATTGAAATTTTAGCAGTAACTTTGTGATGTTATCCTACAGGAAGCCAATATGTTTTCTAACCGCATCCTCTCTCTCTCAAACATGATTTGCCTTTTTCAGGCAGACAATCTTATTATTTAACGCTCTATTCTATAAGCAAATTTTTACCATTTTATGAGTATTCATACTAAAATCATGCGCGCTCCGCAGCTTCTGAAATTTATCTGCGTTTTAGTTTTTGCTTTCGCGCTGAACCAGGCCCAGGCCCAGACTGATAACCTGATGATCGTGAAATATGTGGACTGGAATTCCGGCTCCGGCGTAGGGGTAGTGATCTGGAACCCAACCCCCAATGTGGTAAACCTGAGCAATTACGAATTGCGCATTTACGGCAACGGCAGCAATACCGCCACCACCACTTCGCCGCTTTTAGGCACGCTGCAGCCCTGCGGCACCATCCTGGTAGGCAACGATGAGTACATCAATACCAATTGCCGCAATACGGCCAGCACCGCCAATTTTACTTCCTTTGGCCCCGGCGTGAATGGCAACGATATTGTAGTGCTGGCGCAAACCAACGGCCAGATTGTAGATGCCATTGGCCGAATTGGCTACGATGCCGGCAATAATAACAGCCAGAAAGTAGCCAACGTAAACGACGCTTTGTTTCAGCATACCCTGGAAAGAACTCCCGGCAATACTGCGCGTTACTCTTTAACTTCCGGCCAGTATAATCCGGGCGTTACCAACGCTGCCAATATCTGGCCGAACAACAAAACCACCAACGTTACCGGCTGGATCGTTTCCAACGCCAGCTGTATTACCAACAACTGGGCATCGGCAACAGCTACTGCCGATGCTGGTCCGGATATTACGCTGGCCTGTAAAACCACGGCTCCAATAACGCTGGCAGGCGCCACCGCCACCGGCAACGGCGTAACCGTGCAGTGGAGCGGCGGAAAAGGCACGTTCAGCAACCCGAATTCCCTGATCACTACCTACACGCCAAGCCCGCTAGATCACACCGGCATTAAGCTTACATTGCGCGCCACCAGCGGCTGCCGTCAGGTTACTGATTCGCGCATGATCTTTAACGGCGATTCTACCCAAACCGCTTTAGGCTTAACCTTTACCCCGCAAAACCCGATGATCGGCGATACGGTTACCTTCACGCTCCAAACGGCAAATCCAAACACCGTTATCTTAGGTGAATTCGATTACGGCGATGGTACGGCTGCTGAAATAAAAAGAATGGTTGCCAAACATGTTTACCGCAGCGCCGGTACTTTCGATGTAGAAGTTACTACCGCCAGCAGCGCTGGTTGTCCGCTTAACACATTAACGGCGCGCGTGACGGTAGCAGAAAAACCTGCCCCGGTAGAAGTAAAAATTCCTAACATCATTACGCCGAACAACGATAAACTGAACGACACTTTTAAACCGCAACTGCCCCCAACCACAACTTATGAACTGAAGATCTATAACCGTTGGGGCGTACTGATTTTCGAAAGCAACTCAGCAGATAAAACCTGGGACGGGAAAAATGTTTCGGCCGGCGTTTATTTTGCGCACCTGAAAACGGTATTCGTTTCCGGCGAAAAACTAGACAAGAAATTCCCGGTTACTGTTATTAAATAGAAAAACGGTATCCTTTTCCATTCAGAAAGTCAGGCTGCTCCGGCAGCCTGACTTTTTTGTTTTAAACCATCAGCTAAAGCAGACGGCTATGAGGGTTGTCTGAACACGATTTAAGTGATTTAGGGGATTTACAGGATTTTAAGATTGGTCCATTTTGGATACTTCGCTTTTACAGTGTGAATTGCTGCATCGAAAGCAACCACCCCCAACCCCTCCTTGGTAAGGAGGGAGCCTTTTTACTTTCTGCGTTATTTGACTTTTTAAGCTTAAAAGGATAGCGTTTGGGCCCTAAGGTTTAAAGAATAGCCACTCCATTTAAAGCTGGCTACAAACAGTTCCCCTCCTTGAAAAGGAAGGGCTGGGGTGGTTGTTTCAAGCATATCGCCAGCGCAGCGTAACCTGAAAACCAAGGTCTGAAGAAAACTAAAATAAAAGAAAGCTGACTACGGAGGAAAACAGACACCAGTTTCTGTGAGAGCGGCCTCCAAGCTTACCGGTGGCTTTAGCCAGCCCGGAAGGGCAGGAAGGGTTGCAGCCGCGAGCGCAGAAACGAAGCCACCCGGCTTGAGGTAGAAAGCTACCTAGGAAAGTGCAGAGTTATGAGTTAAAATTGAAAGTTAACTATGAAAACGGTATGCTTTTAACCTTCAAAAGTCAATAAGCAACCTTTCTTATCAGCTTAAACAGATCCCTCCTATCGTCGGGATGACGAAAAGAGTCGGGATGATCGAAAAAACGTTATCCTTTCAAACCCAAAAAACCTAATACCAAAAAAAAGCCCCCGAACGTATCCGGAGGCTTTTTTTAAAGGAAGCAAATTCTTAGATCCAGCTGAACTGCCGGGTCGTATGCGAAGAAACATACCGCACAAAGTCGCCTACGGTGCTAAGCTGAACTTCATCCGGAATTGTAATGTGAAATTTCTTTTCAACCTCCAGTATTACATCCACTACGTCCAGATTGTCGAACCCAAAATCCCGGCTCAGGTCCGAATTTTCCCGCAGGTGCGATGGTTTTAAGGCTTTGGTTCTGCTGATGATCCGGATCACTTCGGTCGCGATCCGATCGGTTTTATGAGTTAACATCTTCTTTTTATACAATTAATTCTTCCACACTTGCCGGCGCACCTTGCGGGTGCTTCTCCACATTTGCTAAACGATTTTTATTGCCGAAAATTTTATTTTTAAGCTTTTCATTTAGCAGATACATTACCGGAACAACCAATAATGTAAGGAAGGTTGCAAAAGCCAGACCAAAAATAATAGTCCAGGCCAGCGGACCCCAGAAAACAGCGCTGTTACCACCCACAAACATGTGCGGATCAAGTTCGCTGAACAAGGTAAAGAAGTTGATGTTCAGGCCAATAGCAAGAGGGATAAGTCCTAAAATAGCCGCGGTTGCTGTTAAGATCACCGGGTTCAGACGTGTTTTACCGCCCATTACAATAGCCTCCTTCAGTTCCATGCCCTGGCTGCGCAATACATCGGTAAATTCTACCAGCAGGATCCCGTTTTTCACCACAATACCCGCCAAGGCAATAATGCCTACGCCCGTCATTACCACCGAAATATTCATCCCGAAAATAGAGAAGCCCAAAAGCACCCCGATAATACTGAACAAAATTTCCGAAAGAATGATCAGCGGTTTGGAAACCGAGTTGAACTGCGTAACCAGGATCAAAAAGATCAAACCAAGCGACGTTAACAGGGCTACGCCCAGGAAATCGCCGGTTTCTTTCTGGTCTTCCTGCTCGCCGCCCATTTTAATTTCAAAGCCTTCCGGCGTATCGATCTTTTCCAGGGCTTTGCTGATGTTCCCCACCACTTCGTTCGCGTTATAACCTTCCAGCACGTTCGAACCAATGGTAATTACCCGTTTCAGGTTTTTCCGCTGAATACCCCCATAAGTAGTATTATATTCAATTTTTGCCACCGAAGAAATGGGCACCTGGCGCACCTGACCCGTATTCATATCGCGGAACGTAATGCTCATATCCATCAGCGCATCTATGTTTTTGCGGTATTTTTCCGCGTAACGCACCTGGATCGGGTATTCATCCTCGTCGCGCTTGAATTTGCTGGCTTCCGTACCGTAAATAGCCGTTCTGATCTCCGAACCAATTTGCGCGGTGCTCAAGCCTTCGCGGTTGGCGCGTACGCGGTCTATAGAAACGGTAAGTTCCGGGTTGCTGTCTTCCAGGTTCGAACGCAGATCTTCGATACCGGCAATCTGCAATGAATCTACGTAGCGCTCTACCTGGTTCGATAACTTGATCAGGCCCTGGTAATCTTCCCCGGAAACTTCAATGGAAATAGGTTTGCCCACCGGCGGACCGTTCTGTTCCTGTTCCACTACAATCTCCGCTCCCGGAATGCCTTTTACCGCATCGCGGATCTGGTTCAGGTACGTGCTGGTATTGGGGCCGGTGCGGTACTGGTATTCCTTGAACGCCACGCTCACTTTTCCTTTCTGCGATTCCGCCTGGAAAGAAGGGGAATTCGGATCGCCGGCACCAATGGCTACGTTCGAAATAATGGATTCCACGTCCGGGTTATCAGCGCCTACTACTTTTGTAACGCGTTGTTCCACGATTTTAGTAATGGAATCGGTCGTGGTTTGGTCGGTGCCTACGGGCAGCACAATGTAGGTGTAAATAAAGCTCGGGTCGCCTTTCGGGAAGAAATCTACTTTAGGCGAACGCACAACGGTAATCGCTATGGAAAGGAACAGTAAAACTACCATGCCTGCCATTACCATAATTGGTCGTTTGCCTACCAGCATCCAGCGCAGCACGCGTTCGTACCCGTTCATAAAAGCCGGCAGCACTTTCGTCTGGAAGCCGTTAATCCACTTCGTGAATACGTATTTATTCAGGGCAATGAACAGCATTACGAAAACCGTAAAGTTGGCCAAACCTATCCAGCCGGCCAGGTAGCAGATGCCTGCAAAAACCGCCAGGGCAATCATGGAGTAAAGGAAGACTTTGCGCGCTTTCGGAGAATTTTCCTCGCCTTCTTTTCCCATAAAACTCACCGCAAAAACCGGGTTCATTAAAAACGCCACGATCAGCGACGACATCAGGGTTAAGATCAGCGTGATCGGCAGGTAATACATGAACTTACCGATAATGCCCGGCCAGAAAAGCAAAGGCACGAACGGGGCCACGGTAGTGAGCGTACCGGCCAATACCGGCACAAACACTTCGCCGGCTGCCAGTTTCGCCGATTTTATAATGGGCAGGTGCATCTGGTGATGAATGCGGTGTGTGTTTTCAATTACCACAATGGCATCGTCCACCACAATTCCCAGGGCCAGCAGGAATGCAAACAACACGATCATGTTCATACTGAAGCCCATGGTTGGCATAATTAAGAAAGCCAGGAACATGGATAACGGTACCGAAAGCGCCACAAAAAGTGCGTTGGTGGTGCCCATAAAGAACATCAGGATCAGCGTTACCAGCACAAAACCGATAATAATGGTACCGATCAAATCGTTCAGCGTGTGGCGGGTTTCGTTACTCTGGTCGCCGGTAATGGTTACTTTCAGGTCTTTCGGGAACTGGGTTCCTTCCATTTCCTTTACAATAACGTTGATCTTATCCGACGCTTCGATCAGGTTTTCGCCGGAACGTTTTACCACGCTCAGGGTAATTACCGGTTTGTTATCGAGGCGGGCAAAGCTTTCGCGCTCTTTAAAACCATCTACCACTTCGGCAATTTCGCGCAAGGGAATGTTGCCGCCCGTAGCCGATTTAATTACGATGTTGCCAATTTCGTTCGGATCGGTGTACTGGCCCACTACGCGCACAGCCCGTTTCATTTCTCCTACCGGAATGGTACCGCCCGAAATGGTCATGTTTTCCATGGAAATGGCCTGGATCACGTCGCGGAAGGCAATTTTAGCAGCCTGCATCTTGTACATGTCCACGTTTACCTGCACTTCCTGATCCAGGGCGCCGATAATGTCTACCCGGGTAATTTCCGGCAGGGCTTCAATTTTATCCTGCAGGTCTTCGGCGTATTTCTTCAGGCGTTCAGCGCTGTAATTTCCCGAAAGGTTCACCGACATGATCGGGAATTCGGCAAAGTTGATCTCCCGCACGTCCGGCGCGTTCGGCATATCGGTCGGCAGGTCGGGTTTGGCTTTGTCTACAGCGTCTTTTACTTTCTGCTTCGCATCGGCCACGTCCACATCCGTGTTGAATTCCACGGTAATTAAGGAGAAATCCTGATTGGAAGAAGAGGTTACTTTTTTAACCCCGCTCTGCGATTTGATCTCCTTTTCGATGGGCCGCGTTACCAGGTTTTCCATATCCGACGGCGACGTGCCCGGGTAAACCGAAGCCACCATAATAGTTGGAATTACAATGTCCGGGAAGTTTTCTTTCTGGAGTTTATTGTAGGCGAAAATACCGGCCAGCGATATAATAACCGTCATGATATACACGGAGGTCTTATTATCGATGGCCCAGCTGGTTAGCCAGAACTCTTTTCCTTTATCTTTTTCTTGCATAACTTTTCTAATTAATAATGAATAATTAAGAATTAATCATGGGGTTTTCCGGAGTTTTTTGCTTCAAAAGCATAGCGTTTTGAAGCAGCGTTTTGGTGAATATTTTGCGTTTTGCTCCGGGTTTTGAGCCTCAGTTATCTGTTCAATAATTATTAATTATGAATTCTTAATTATTAATTAAAATGCCACCGGCTGGCCTTCGTTCAGATTCTGGTAGCCGGAGCTGATTACTTTATCGTTCTCCGAAACCCCGCTCAGCACTTCAATCTTATCTTTGTAGCTCTGGCCGGTAGTTACCGGGCGGCGTTTGGCAATTTTCTTTTCGCCCTGCTGTTCCACCACGTACACGTAGCTCGAAGTTTCGTCTTTCTGGATCAGGTTAACCGGCAGCACCATGGCGCTTTCCTGGCTGTAATCGTTGATCCGCACCACAGCGATCATGTTCGGATTCAGCTTAACATCCTGGGTGTTTTTTAAGCCTAGTTCAATGGTGAAAGCCCGGTTGTTAGGATTAATAGCTGTTCCTACCACCCGCACCGTGGCCGGTATTTCTTTGTTCAGATCCGGGAAGAAAACCACAGCTTCGTCGCCTTTTCTGATTTTAGCCGCATACGATTCTGAAATATCGGCCACGATCTTTGTGCCCGCAGGATTTACCACCCGGATAATGCCCACGCCTGGAGCCACCGCTTCGCCGCTTTTCGGTAAAACTTCATCTACCAAACCGCTGATCGGGGCTTTGATGTTGTATTGGTCGCGTTGTTCCTTCAGCGTAGCCAGTTTATTCTCTAAAGATTCTTTGTTGTTTTTGGCCGTTAAGTACTGAATTTCGGTGCCGATCTTCTGATCCCAGAGATTTTTCTGCTTATTAAATACCGTTCTGGCCAATTCTACGCTCGATTGCAGTTCAGCAATGCTCAGGTCTAAGACCGAGGCATCGATAGTGGCCAGCGTCTGACCTTTGGAAACGCGGTCGCCGCGGTTTACCCGCACACTGGTTAATACGCCCGGTACTTTGGCGCTCACCATTACGTTCTGATTGAAATCTACTTTGCCTTGTACTTCCAGGTAATGTTTAAAAGCCTGTGGTTTTACTTCCAGCACATTTACCGGAACCGGTTTTTCAGTTAACTCCGTGCCTTTGCCGGCAATTTTCAGTTCGCCCTCAAGGGTAGCAATTTTAGCTTCAATTTCGGCTTGTTCTTTTTTCAGTTGGTCCAGTTGGGCTGTTTTATCGCCGCCGCCGCTGTTGCAGGCCGAAAACGCTACGATTATTGCCAGCGAAAGTATGGTAATTGGTTTTTTCATTGTATAGGGAGTTGCGGTTTACTTTTTTAGTTACTTATGATAGCGTTTTTTGAATTACTTCTGACCCAGCGTACCCGTAGCTTTGTCAAGGTCAACTTTGGCGATCAGGGCATCGAATAGAGCCGCGTAATAGTTGGTTTGGGCTTCACGCAGGTCGGTTTCGGCGTTAATAATTTCTAAGTTAGAGCCAACCCCTTCCTGGAATTTAATTTTGGAAACGCGGGCAATATCTTCGGCTAACGCCATGGTCTGTTTCTGAGATTCTAACTGCTGCAAAGCATTGGTAAGATTGGCAGAAGAAGAATTAAGTTGCAGGTCTATGCTTTGCTCGGTAAGTTTTAAACCATGCTTGGCATTTTCCAGGCGAAGTTTTGCCTGTTGGGTTTGGTAATGTTTGCTCAGACCATCGAAAACCGGAATTTGTAAACCAAGACCTACATATCCGAAACTCAGCCAGTTATCTGGTTTCGTAACGGCGCTGAAAAGATTGTTGGCCATGTTGCCGCCATATCGGGCATTCAGCGCAAGTTTCGGGTAATACCCGGCTTTTATATTTCTTATATCCAGGGTAGCCAGATCACGTTGCGTTTCCAGAATAGAATATTCGATGCGGTTCGCATAGTTGAAATTTTCCACCTTTACCTTATTCAGATCTACTTCCACATTAGCCAGTTCGTCCGTTAAAGTAATTGGCTCCTTCTGGTTCATTCCCATCTGAAATTTCAGCAGCATCTCGCTTAATTCTATCAGACGGTCGGTTTTTTGCTGTTCAATATTCAGGTTATTGTAAGTTACTGTCAAGCGGTCCACGTCCAGTTTTTCAGCAAAACCATTCTTTTGCATCTGAATGGTTTGCTTTAATAAGGTATCGAGCCGGCTCAGGTTTGCGGTTAACAATTCACGGCGAGCCTGGCTTACCAGAACGGTGTAATATGCTTTAGAAACCTGTTCGGTTATCTCAATTTCGGTTTGCTGTAATTGTTTTTGGGATAATTGAGAAAAGGTGGAAGCCGCTTTTAAGCCGATCAGGTAAGAACCGTCGAATAATAATTGACTGGCCGAAATAGCTGCGGAGCCGGTATACTTTGGCGTAAATTCAACAGGAAGGAACTGACCTGCAGGGCCACCAAATATTTCGGCTGGTAAAAAGGTGCTCTGCGGAATAAAGTTATTGCCTACTTCTGCCCCGATATTTACCTGCGGCAAACCAAAAGAACGGATCTCACCGATCCTGGCATTTGCTATTTTGGTTTCGTTCTGGGCAATTTTTATGCGCTCCTGGTTTTGCAGGGCATAATCTATGGCCTGTTTCAGGCTGAAAGCCTGCGGTGCATTTTGGGCCCGGCCGGCCACGCTGGAGAAACCCAGCAAAGTCAGCAGAAATAATTTAAATATAGTTTTCATACAACTGCGGTTATTATTCTTCTTCGGTAACGTGTTTGTATTTATTGATCAGTTTGTGGCCTTTTAAAGTAGCAATTCCCAGCATGTAATGTTCCAGGCAGGCAACCTGCACTTGCTGGTGGTTAAATTTTTCCGGCGGAAAAGTGTCGTGGTTAAAAATGATCCCGATCTCGGCCAGCCGCAGCCGGGCCATGATCTCGATGTTCAGATCGGCACGGTAAAAGCCTTCCTGAATGCCGCGCTCCAGGTTATTCACAATTTTACAAAGCAGAAAAGTTGATTTAAGCTCCTCTACCAGTTGCCAGGCGTTCGGATGAAATTTCTGTAGATCGTAAATAACCGAAGGATGAATGCCGTTGAACATCTGGCGCACCATATCCATAGTATTAAATAATTCGTGCATGGCATTTACGGCATTGCCGGCAATTACTTCGCAGCTGTTGCGGGTGCGCTCCAGGTGGCTCCCGATGGCGGCAACCACAATGGCATCTTTGTTTTCGTACCATTTATAGATCGTTTTTTTCGAGATACCTAAGTGCTGGGCAATATCATCCATAGACACGCTACGGATGCCCTGGCGGCAAAAAAGCTGAAAGGAAGCCTCTGCTATTTTATCTTTTAACTCCATCCTTTTTCTATTCGGCTGCAAAACTATGGAAACGTTTTTTGTATCCAAAGTTTCCGGCCGGAATAATTTTGCTGCCGCGCCTTACCGGTTCAATTTCTATAAATAAGCCAGTTTAAATTCGGAAAATACTGTTTTAACCAACCATAGCGCGTAATTCAGCAGTAGTTTTCCGGCTTTGCAAACTTCTATATTGCGCATTCCTGATTCAACATTATTCCGATGAGTGGCAGAAATTGCCGGTTGAATGGCGTAAAAATTTTAAGCCTGCAGGAAGCTTCGGATGGGAAAACGGTAGGGTTTGCGCCCGAAAAAATGCTGAAGCAGCTGCAACGGTTGCGGTAGAATTAAAATCATTTCCAAATTCTCTCATTCACGCAATTTCAAATCTCCAAATTTCCAGATCTTCAAATCCTAAAATGAGTATCTTTGCAGCCTTATGAAAGAGAAGATTGAACAGGTAGCGCAGGATATCCGCGCTTTTGTAATAGAAGATACCGCGCAGCTCGAAGCATTCCGCATTGCGTATATGGGCCGCAAAGGCCACATTGCCGATCTTTTCGATGGCATGAAAACGGTACCGAATGAGGAGAAAAAACTCGTAGGCCAGCAACTGAACGGTTTAAAGCAACTGGCCCAGGAGCGTTTCGACGAAGCGCAGGAAAAACTGGCCGGTTCGCAGACTTCCGCCGCCAAACTGAATTTAGACTTTACCTTGCCGCCGGTACCCAATACGCTCGGCACGCGCCACCCGCTTTCGCTGGTGCGGGAAGAAATTATCCGCATTTTCGGCCGCATTGGGTTTAACGTTTCCGAAGGTCCTGAAATTGAAGACGACTGGCACAACTTTACGGCCCTGAATTTCCCGGAAAACCACCCGGCCCGCGAAATGCAGGATACCTTCTTTGTGCAGAAAAATCCGGATTTCCTCTTAAGAACGCATACCTCTACCGTGCAGGTGCGCATCATGGAAAACAACCAGCCGCCCATCCGTACGATTATGCCGGGCCGCGTGTTCCGCAACGAGGCCATATCGGCGCGGGCGCATTGCATGTTTCACCAGGTAGAAGGCATTTTTATTGACGAGAACGTAAGCTTTGCGGATCTGAAACAAACCATTTATCACTTCGCCAAAGAAATGTTCGGCGAAAAAACGCAGATCCGTTTCCGGCCGTCGTTTTTCCCGTTCACCGAACCCAGCGCTGAAGTAGATATTACCTGCTTGATTTGCAAAGGCGAAGGCTGCAACATTTGCAAGCATAGCGGTTGGGTAGAAATTGGCGGCTGTGGCATGATCGATCCGGCCGTGATGGAAAGCTCCAAAATAGATCCGGATAAGTATTCGGGTTTTGCGTTTGGCATGGGCATTGAGCGGATTACCATGCTCAAATACCAGATCAAGGATCTGCGCCTGTTCACCGAAAACGACGTGCGTTTCCTGAAGCAATTCGAAAGCGTGGTGTAGTTTTTCAGCAGAAAAGCATAGCGTTTTATACCAATTTTTTAACCTCACAGCGTTCCAGGACCTGTGAGGTTTTTTATTTCCGGAAATTCAGAAAAAAAGAAATCCGTATTTTCGCTGCCGTTTTCGCCTCAGCCATGATCAATTACAATCCCAAAGACTGGTTCATTTTCATATTCCGGGTAACCAAAGCCGATACCTTCCGGAAATTGCTGCCTTTAATGGTGGTGGTGAGCGTTTATGCCGGTGGCGTGGCTTACCTGGAAACCAATTTTCTGAAGCGTGAATACGCCGATCAGATCAAAAATATGGGCCTGATGCATACCGTGCTGGGTTTTGTAATTTCCCTGCTATTGGTTTTCCGGACGAATACGGCCTATGACCGCTGGTGGGAAGGACGCAAGATCTGGGGCAGTTTAACCAACAGCGCGCGCAACCTGGCTATAAAAATTCAGGCCTTTTTGCCCGAAGAAAACGACCGCCGGTTTTTCCGGCTCATGATCCCGAATTATGCTTTCGCCCTGAAAAATATGCTGCGCGAAAACGAAGATTTTCACGAGCTCGACCCGGTTTTAGACCTGAAACGCGGCCGGCATTTGCCCAACCAGCTGGCGGCCGCCATTTTTAAAAAAGTAAGCGACCTGCACCTGGAAAACAAAATATCGGCGGCGCAACTGCTGCTGCTCAACGAAGAAGTAAAAAGCCTGACGGATGTTTGCGGAGCCTGTGAACGCATAAAAAATACGCCCATTCCGTTCACTTACAGCGTTTTTATCAAGAAATTTATTTTTCTCTACGTCATGACCTTGCCGTTTGGCTGGGTCTTCAGTCTGGGTTATTTTATTATTCCGGTGGTGGTGCTCATCATGTATGCCCTGGCCAGTTTAGAACTTATTGCCGAAGAAATCGAAAACCCCTTCGGCACCGACGAAAACGATTTGCCCATCGATCAGATCTGCCACAACATCCGCAAACACGTAGGCGAATTGCTGACTTAAAACGGTATCCTTTTCGCATAAAAAACTAAAATCCTGAATATTTTCGCACAGCTCCGGTTAAAAAACAATAAGTTTGCAGGCAACCCAGGCCGGAGGTTTTCCGTGAACAGGCAAGCACTTTTTCTTACCAAATCCTTACCGTTGGGCCATGATCAGAAGCTTTTACCTCCAGAACGACGAGCTGCACTGGGAAAAAGACCCCGAAACCTTACAGCCCACAGCAGGCAAAAACACCATCTGGATCGATCTGCAGGCACCTTCCAACGAAGAATTGCTGCGCGTAGAGCACGAATTCGGCATTGAGTTTTTCACGCCCCAGGAAGCCGCCGAAATTGAAAGCAGTTCCCGTTATTTCGAAGACAGCACCGGTTTTGAGGCCAACTCCGCGTTTGTAGTGCTCGATAAAGGCAATTACGAAACCCGGCAGATATCTTTTATTCTCAAAGACGGCATTCTGTTTACCCTCCGCCGCACCGAAATGAAAGCATTTGCTGAAACGGTGCGCAAAATGAAAACTTTTAAAAGTACCACCACCAAAGCGATTCAGATCTGGCTGCTGCTGCTCGAAACCCAGATCGATTTCGACGCCGATTTTATCGAATTCCTGACCCGCACCACCAACGCCGTCAGTAAAAAGCTGGTAAAAGAGCAATCCATCGACGAAGAAGTGCTCATCCGCATTACCGAACTGCAGGAAAATACCATCCAGATCCGCGATAGTATTGTAGATAAACAGCGACTGGTATCTTCGCTGCTGCGTAGTTTTTCAGTGGAAGATCCTGAGAAAGACCGCCTCCGCATCATCATAAAAGATATTAATTCGCTGCTTCAGCACGCCCAGTTCAGTTTCGAAAGGCTGGAATACCTGCAGAATACCTTCCTGGGTTTAGTGAACATCGAACAAAACCAGGTTATTAAAATTTTTACGGTAGTAACGGTGGTTTTCATGCCGCCCACGCTCATTGCCAGCATTTACGGCATGAACTTTAAAGTAATGCCCGAACTGGAATGGATGGCCGGTTACCCTTTTGCGCTTATTTTAATGATCACGTCTTCCATGGGTTTCCTGTGGTATTTCAAACGGAAGAACTGGCTCTAAAACTCATAACCGATCACTTCATCATCGGTCATTCTGAGCCTGTCGAAGAAACTTATTGGTACTACAATGGAATTTTGAGCGAAGAGCGATAAATTCCTTACCGGTTCGGTACGCGTTAGTTCCCTCGGCTTCGCTCGGGATGACTGAATAAATTCTTAAGTTGACGGCATTGGGTCGCGACCTGTCCCTACATAATCACGCAAATCAAAAAAATCACAGTTCAGACGAAATCCTGGCAATCTTTTAAATCCTGAGAATCGTGTTCAGACAAAAATCCTGTTCCGTTTGCTGACAGTTGAACTAATGATTCAGGTTAATCTCTTTTACTTCGCCGGCTTTTAATTTGTAAAGGTTGCCGCGGATGTTGATGGTAATGTCGTTAGTCCAGTCGGGATCGGGGGCGATGATGAGTTTCTGTTGGGTTAGGCGCAACGAAAGCCAGTGGCCGAGGTATTTGAGGCGGAGTTCGAGGTAATAGATATTATCAGGTAATACCGGATTGAGTAACAATTCATTATTAAGCAGTTCCAGGCCCGTAAAGCAGCGTTGCACCAGATCTACCGAGCCCGACATGGCACCTAAATGAATGCCTTCGGAAGTGGTGCCGCCCTGTAGATCATCGATGTCGCTGAGGAGCGCGGTTTGGAAATTACTCCAGGAACGTTTGCGGTCGGCGCGCGCCAGCACCCAGGAATAAACAATTTTACTCAGCGTTGATCCGTGCGTGGTGCGTTGTTCATAATAAGCAATGTTGGCCGGAATATGTTCGGGCTTAAAATCGTAGCCTAACCGGTCGAAAATTCCGATGAGTTTTTCGGTGGAAAAAAGATAAAAGAGCATGAGCACATCGGCTTGTTTGCTGGCTTTAAAACGGTTTATATCCAGGCCTTCTTTTTCCAGAATGCGGTCCAGGCGCAGCATTTCGCCGCCGGTTTCGCGGTATTTGCAAATGTCCAGGTCTTCCAGCTTTTCGTAGCCTTCAAACTGACTGATAACCTGCTGCGATCCATCTATAAAAGGAATGAACATTTTCCGGCTGATCTGGTCCCAGCGTTCCAGTTCGGCATTGGAGATCTTCAGTTTTTCGTAAAGTTCGGTCTGGCGTTGCGCGCCGATAATGCCGGGCAATTGCAAGGACGTTTCCAGCACCCAAACGGCCATGATGTTGGTGTAAGCATTATTATTCAGGCCGGGTTCTTCGGAATCGGGGTAACGGGTGTGGTATTCGTCGGGACCTACTACGCCTTTAATTTCGAAGCGCTGTTTTTCTTCGTTCCAGCTTGCCAGGCTGGCCCAGAAAAGGGCAATTTCGAAGATCATTTCGGCACCGTACAGATTCAGGAATTCGATGTTGCCGGTGGTCTGAAAATAGTGCCAGACGTTGTAGGCCACTGCCGCATTGATGTGCCTTTGCAGATAGGTATCATCGGGCAGCCAGTTTCCGGATTTCGGGTTCAGGTGAATGACCTGGCTTTCTTCGCGGCCGTTGCTGCCGCTTTGCCACGGAAACATGGCGCCCCGGTAACCGGCCTGGCGGGCAGCGGCCCGGGCGCCGGGCAAACGCCGGTACCGGTACATGAGCAGCTCCCGGGCAAGTTCGGGCAAGCGCAGGTTCAGGAAGGAGAAAATGAATAATTCGTCCCAGAAAATATGACCGCGGTAGGCCTCGCCGTGCCAGCCCCGCGCCGGAATGCCCACGTCCAGATCGGCGGTGTGCAGCGAAACGGTTTGCAGCAAATGAAAAATGTGCAGCCGCAGGATCTGCTGGGTGCGATCGTTGGTTGCTACTACCAGGTCGCAGCGTTGCCAGAGTTGTTGCCAGGCCAGGCGGTGCGCTTCCAGCAGTTCAGAAAAAGTGGGTGATTGTTCCAGGGTCTTTCGGGCTTCGAACAAGGGTTCGGTAATGGCCATGTCGCGGGACGTGTACAGGGCTACAACTTTTTCGATCCGAATGGTTTTTTGTTTTTCGCAGGAAAGTGTCCACTGGTGCGCTACGTAATTCTCCTGCTGCACCAAGGTACTGACCGGCCACTCGGCGGGAAGCTCGGAATAGAACCGGGTGCGGGCCGCCTGCGCCATGCGGATCTTCGACTGGTTGGTTTGGGCTGCCAGGAAAATAACAGAGCTGTCTTTTTCTTCGCCGGTTTCGGTGATCTTGAGATGCTGGTTATTCAGGGCCTGGTAACGGGCTACGCCGGCGTTGCGCACGCTGCCATCCAAAGCCGACCGGATCTCGATGGGGCCGGACCAATTTTCGGGGGTTAATTCCCATTCCATAGCGGCCAGATGCGGTTGGGCCATGCTCACCAGGCGGGTAGTTTTCAGGGAAGTTTCCCTACCGTTTTTATCGCGAAAACGCAGCTGGCGCAAGAGCAGCCCGGTTTTAAGATCGAGTTCCTGTTTAAAATACACGATGCTAACCTGGGCCAGATCGAACCAGTTTTCGTTGGGGTGGCGGAATGTAAGGGGCAGCCAGTTGGGCCAGTTTACCAGGTCTTCGTTCTCGATTATCTTGCCAGCGATCTTGGATTGCAAACGGTTGTAGCCGCCAGCCAGGTAGGTGCCGGGGTAATGGACGTTGCCGGCAGCACTTTCTTCGGCAGCACCGCGGGTAGCAAAATAGCCGTTCCCGAGCGTGCAAAGGGCTTCGCGAAGGGATTCCTGAGCGGGCAGCCAGTTTTCATAGGTTATTTTCCAGTTCTCCATGCCGGCAGCGTTTTGGTTTGCTTGTTTTACTGCGACCCCGGGAATTGGGTTATCACCAGGCCGCCGCCGCTTTCCAGTAAGGCTTTTGCTTCGGAAGCATCTTTGCGGTTTACCCCTACTACCAAACCGAAATTCCCGGCTTTACCGGCCTGGACGCCGGCGCGGGCATCTTCGAAAACGGCGCAATTGGTTGGGGAAATATTTAATTCCCGGGCGGCTTCCAGGAAAATATCGGGTTCGGGTTTGCTTTTCAGGTTGCGTTCCTGGGAAATGTTGCCATCTATCCGGACGTCGAAGAGGTTTTCAATTTGGGCGGCCTGCAGCACCTGAAGGCAATTTTTACTGGCTGAAATGATGGCGGTCCGGAAATTTTCGGCGCGTTTTTGTTTGATCCAGGTAATGGTATCGGGGTAAATGGCTACGCCCTGGGTTTGGAGCAGCTGCTGGTAAAGTTCATTTTTATAGTTGGCCAAACCCCACACGCTGCGTTTTTCAAAAGTATCTTCGGGCTGGCCGGGCGGGAGTTCCAGGTTGCGGGCGAGCAAAAAATTCCGGATGCCATCGAGGCGGGAAATGCCGTCTAAATATCGCGGGTAATCGGTTTGGATGCTGAAGGGCGGCTGACTTTTCGGGCCGTTTTCTATACCGTTTTGCAGGAATTCGTCGAACATTTTTTTCCAGGCGGCGGCGTGCAGTTTAGCGGTTTGGGTTACCACGCCATCGAGGTCGAAAATAAGGGCTCGGATGTTTTTTTGCTGCAGCAGCTTGTTCAGGTTTGGGGCAGTTTTTGGGCTTGCAGGCATACCGTTTTTCTGAGAGTTTTCCTTCCGGCTTACTCTAAAAATCGGTTTGCGGTTCCTGGTGGAAGGCCTCAGTATTTCAGGCTAAAAGCATAGCGTTTTTTAAATATATTCAACTGACTATCAAACGGGTATACCTGGAATTTGAGGCTAAAATTTTAACGGCAAAAAATTAAACATTAATTATATAGCTGCCGTATGCCTGCATTGTGTCACATCTCTAAACCGAAATAAAATTATGGAACAATCAGTAAATGACCTGAAAAACAAAGCCGATAATTTCAACCCGCAGCAAAAAGAAGGACCGGTAGCTAAAGCTATTGAAGAATATACCGCCAAGTTGCCATCTGACCTGTTTTTATGGGCTGCTTTAGGCTCTATGGCGGTTTCGGCTACGTTAAAAATTATGAAAAAAGACGAAGAAGCTTTATTTGTAGGGCAGTGGCCGGCACCATTCCTGCTTTTGGGCTTGTATAATAAAATTGTGAAAGTGGAAGGCCACGACAAAACCGATAAAGGCGGCCGTCGTTAAGCTTTAAAACGCTTTTCTAACAGCAAAAAAGCTGCTTCGCAAAACTGTGGAGCAGCTTTTTTAATTTTTCGGGCTAAATGGATAGCGTTTTCTATCATTCGAATGCTGTCAATTCAACAATTTTATTGGGTCATCTTGAGCTTGTCGAGGGAACTAACGTATACCGATCCCGCACGTCAGTTCCTTGCAAACCTGATAGATAGGAATTTATCGGTCTTCGCTCAAAATTCCATTGTAGTACCAGTTAGTTTCTTCGACAGGCTCAGAATGACCTGATAATTTCCTATTGATTCTCTTAAGTTGACTGGATAGGGACGAGACCTGTCCGCACGGTATCGGATCAATTCGTTATCTGAATCAGAATTTATATGTAGAGCGGCTTTCACGTTATCAGATTTCACGCATATCGCCAGCGCGGCATATCCTGAAAATCATGATTTCCGAAAACCTTAACTGAAAGAAAACCAGCTACAAAGGAAACAGGTGCCAGTTTTTTACGTGCGCGGCCTCCTATTCATACGGTGCCGCAGGCAGGCCGATAGACCAGTTTGAATAGAAGACGCGCGCGCAGAAATCGAAGATTCAGCGGAGCTAAACGAAGCCGCCCGGCTTGAGGGAGAAAGTTAATTTGAAAGTTAAAAGCTAAAAGTTAGCAAAGAAGTCAATTTGAAAAAGAAAAGCAAAAGTCCTCCCCTGAATTAGAGGAGGATTTAGGTGGGGTAAAACGGTATCCTTTCAAACCAAAAAACTCAATAGTAAACTTTCAGCCATCCGGATGAGATTTCTCCACACGTCGAGATGACGCAAAAAAACGGTATGCTTTCCACCTCCAAAACTCCTTCCCGAACTAAATCCCCCGTTTCTGCTGTTTGCCTCCTGATTCCCGCTTCAAAGCCACAACACAAAACTGCGGCAAAAGGGGAAATTAAATAGTATCTTTGCGCGCTTATTTTATAAAATCATGATCTCAGTAGACGGTGTAACGGTTGAATTTAACGGTTCGGCCCTTTTCAGCAACATAGCTTTTAACATTAACGAAACCGACCGCATTGCCCTGATGGGGAAGAACGGCGCCGGAAAATCGACTTTGCTCAAAATTATTGCCGGCGCCAGCAAACCTACGCGCGGTAAAATTTCAGCGCCCAAAGATGCCGTAATTGCCTACCTGCCCCAGCATTTGCTTACCGACGATAATTGCACCGTTTTTGAAGAAGCAAGTAAAGCGTTTGCCAAAGTGCTGGACATGAAAAAGCGCATGGACGAACTGAACGCCCAGCTCGAAACCCGCACTGATTACGATTCCGACGATTATTACAAACTGATCGAAGAAGTATCGGAATTAGGCGAAAAATATTATTCCATCGAAGAAATTAACTACGACGCCGAGGTAGAAAAAACGCTGAAAGGCTTAGGCTTTATGCGCGAAGATTTCAACCGCCCGACCACCGAATTTTCCGGCGGCTGGCGCATGCGCATCGAGCTGGCTAAAATTTTGCTTCAGAAACCAGACCTGATCCTGCTCGATGAGCCAACCAACCATCTCGACATCGAATCCATTCAGTGGCTTGAAGATTTCCTAGTAAACAACGCCAAAGCCGTGATCGTGATTTCCCACGATAAAGCCTTCGTAGACAACATTACCAACCGCACCATAGAAGTAACCATGGGCCGGATCTACGATTACAAAGTGAATTACTCGCAATATCTGCAACTCCGCAAAGAGCGCCGCGAACAGCAGCAAAAACAATACGACGACCAGCAGAAAGAAATTGCCGACATTCAGCAGTTCATCGACCGCTTTAAAGGCACGTATTCCAAAACGCTGCAGGTGCAAAGCCGCGTGAAAATGCTCGAGAAAATGGAGCTGATCGAGGTAGATGAAGTAGATACTTCGGCCTTAAGTTTGAAATTCCCGCCGGCGCCACGCTCCGGAAATTACCCGGTTATTGCCGAAGAATTAGGCAAAACCTACGGCAACCACACGGTTTTCAAAGATGCTTCGCTTACCATTGAACGCGGCGAAAAAATTGCATTGGTCGGTAAAAACGGCGAAGGTAAATCTACGTTCGTGAAAGCCATTATGAACGAGATCGATTACGACGGAAAACTGACCTTGGGCCATAACGCCATGATCGGGTATTTTGCCCAGGATCAGGCGGCAAAACTCGACGGCGAACTGACCGTTTTCCAGACCATCGATCAGATAGCCGTAGGAGAGGTGCGGACCAAGATCAAAGATATTCTGGGTGCGTTTATGTTCAGCGGCGATACCGTAGAAAAGAAAGTAAAAATGCTATCGGGCGGGGAAAGAACGCGTCTGGCCATGATCAAATTGCTGCTGCAACCGGTTAACCTGCTGATTCTCGATGAGCCAACGAACCACCTCGACATCAAAACGAAAGACATTCTGAAAGATGCCCTCAAAGCCTTCGACGGCACCTTGATCCTGGTTTCCCACGACCGTGATTTCCTGGATGGCCTGGCTGAAAAAGTATTCGAGTTCGGTAACAAGCGCATCCGCGAGCACTTCGAAGACATCAACGGATTCCTGCGGAACAAAAAAATGGATAACCTGCGCGAAATTGAAAGAACGGTAGTTAAATAAGCGCCAAAAGTATAAGCAGTTTTTTTAATAAGTGAATTGCTCCTGAAATAAATAAAAAGCCGCTCTGATTAATTCGGAGCGGCTTTTTTTATTGATGAGTAAAATTTATTGTTCTCCAGCGGGCGGTGGCGTTGAATGCTCTACTTTTTTCTCTTCCGGGAAATCGAAGTTGAAACTTATACTGGCCAGTAAGGTGTGGTTGTATTCAAACCGGAAACCGTTGCGCTGCGCCACGATCTGGTTCAGGTAACCCAATTCAAACGCCAGGGCTTTGGAATAACGGTACCCTAAAACTGCCGAAGCCCGGTTCTGATCGAAGATATTATTCCCAACTTTTTTCCCGAAGTTGATAAAGAATTCATTGGCCGCAGCAACGTAAAATTCACCATCGTCTATGGTTTTGCCCTTAAACGGATGCGCTGCCCGCACATGATACCGGAAACGGTTGGTGTAAATGAAAGCTTCGGTTCCCGCCAGTCTTATAAACCGTTGCTCCAGGCGGTAACGATGCTGAAAGCTCACCGAGCTTACGTTGCCTTTAAAGAAAAATTGCTGGTAGCTGCGGTGCTCCGGAAACTGCTCGGAAGCCGGAAATTCGCCGTACGGGTAGGTATGAACATAAGCATAACCCAGGGTGAGCATAATGTTTTTGCTAATGTTGTAATTCACGCCAAAACGCGGCATAAACTGCATGGGGTGCTTGTAGAGCTGGTAGCGCCGCAATACAAATTCCGTATGCACTCCCCATTTCTCTGATAAATTATGATCGCCGCTGTAACTCAGCCAGCCATTAATGTTATGATCCTGCACGCGCGGAGGAATTCCCTGGGCCTGACTTTTTTGGCTTAAAAGCATACCGTTTATTATCAAGATCAGGAACGAAAAAAGCCGTTTAGGCTGGTAAATAAAATGAAACATAAGCAACAGGCAGGCTTGTAATTAGATCTTGAAAACTTCCGGTAATTAAAACGTATCGGAGGCATAAAAGTAAAGCAGCATTATTAAAATGGGATTAAAAGTTTAAAAATGCTTCCCATTTCTTTCCGGTTTTGCCGTATAGGTTTGGCAAAAGTTTATTGAACTTCTATATATAAACCGGAAAATATGTTTTCAGAAAATTGTCCTGTTCCTATCCCGGAATCTCCTTTTTCAGCCCCAGATTTTAAGTTTCGGGTTGAAAGAAAATGCAATCTCAAAGCAGTTTTTTGGCTCTTTTCCCTACCGTTTTTTTTCGCAGTTTCCGCTTCGGCGCAAACCCTGAACCTGAAGGAGGCTTTAGAAACCGGTGCCGCCAATTACCCTGCCATCAAAGCCCGCCAGGCCGACGTAAAAAGCGCCGGCAAGAAAGTAAGTTCCGCCCGCGCCGCCTACATTCCTGATCTGAACGTGCAGCACCAGTACACTTTTGGCACCGGCAACAACGTAGTAGGACCCTATTATGCCAACAACGGAACTACCATCAACCCCTCGGGCGGCGACCGTGAAGAAAATATTTACCAGGGCGCATTCGGTTCGTTGTCTACCGCTTTGCTGGAGTGGGATGTGTTTAGTTTCGGGAAAGTGAAAGCGAATATAGATGCTGCGAAAGCCGAGGAGAAAACCGTGGAAATGGCCTACGAGAACGAGCTTTTTCAGCACCAGATCCGCATTGCCGACGCGTATTTGCTTTTGCTCACCAACCAGCGCTTAAAAGAAACCCAACGCCAGAATTTACTGCGCGCCGAAGCCTTTAAAAAGGCCATCACGGCTGCCACATTATCAGGTTTGCGGGCTGGCGTAGATAGTTCGCTGGCCAACGCCGAACTGGCTAAAGCGCGCATTCAGTTGCTGGAAGCTGAAAAGAACGAACGGTCGCAGCTTTACAAACTGGCCGAACTTACCGGCGAAGTAAAAGAGCTGAACATCGATTCCATGGCTTTTTTCAGCCGCCTGCCCAACCCGCAAAGCCACCTGCACGACGACATTACCCAAACACCCTTGCTGCGGCTCTACAGCGCCCAAACCGAACTAAGCCGCCGGCGCGCCACCGCCATTAAACGCCGGTTTTACCCCACGTTTACCTTAATGGGAGCCACCTGGGCCCGGGGTTCGGGTATTTCGAACAAGACCGGCGAATACCGCACCGATTTTGCCAGCGGCACGCAATACCAGGTTTACAATTACATGGTTGGCGCGGCCGTGCGCTGGAATATCACCGATTTTTTCCAGGTCCGCAACGATTTTCAGGCCGAGAATTTCCAGCGCCAGCGCCACGAATATTTGTACCAGGAACAACAACTTAAACTAAGCCGCCAACTGAAAGAATCGGATATGCAATTCCAGCTTTCTATGGAACAGGCGAAAGTGGCGCCCTTGCAGTTACAAGCCGCGCAGGCCGGTTTCCGGCAGGCCCAATCGCGCTACGAAAGCGGCCTTACCGATCTGCCCACGTTCACGCAAAGTTTAGTAACCCTGAACCGCGCCGAAACCGACCGCTATATTGCCTACATCAATGCCTGGCGTTCACTTTTGCTGGAGGCAGCCAGTACCGGCGACCTTTCCATCTTCCTGAACCAGGTTCAATAATTTTTCAGCTTAAAAAACGCTATGTTTCAGATCATAAAAAGTGCCTTGCGCAAGCCGATCTCCGTGCTGGTAGCCGTACTGGGCATTGTTTTCTTTTCCGTGCTTTCCCTCTTCCGCATTCCGGTAGATATTTTCCCGAGCCTGGATCTGCCCCGCATTTTCATTGTGCAAACGTACGGCGGGATGGCTGCCGATGAAATGGATGCCTTTGTGGCCACCAAGTACCGCGACCACTTTTTGTACGTTTCCGGCATCAAGAACGTGGATATCAAAACCATTCAGGGCTTGTGTTTGATGCGCTTGGACTTTTACCCGGGAACCGATATGGCGCAGGCTGCCAGTGAAGTTGCGAACAACGTGAACCGCGCCAAAGCGTACATGCCCGAAGGGATGCAGCCGCCGCAGGTTATCCGTTTCGATGTAAGTTCGGTGCCGGTAGGTCAGCTGGTATTTCAAAGTAAAACGCGGAGTTTGGCAGAATTGCAGGAAATGGCTTCTTCGCGTATCCGGCCCATGTTCTCGCAGATCGAAGGTTCGTCCAGTCCGCCGCCGTTTGGGGGTAACCAGCGTTCCATCGTGATCAAGATCGATCCGAAACTGGTGCGCAGCTACAAACTCACGCCCGACGAAATCATTCAGGCCATCATCGCGAACAACCAGCCGTCACCGGCCGGTAACATTCGCCTCGGTGACCAGGCCGTCATGACGCCGGTAAATGCCTTAATTGATAAACCCGAAGACTTCCTGAACATTCCGATCCGGACCGGTTCGGGCCCAACGGTTTTTGTGCGCGACGTAGGAACCGTGGAAGATGCCGCCGATATTACCGTAAGTTACGCATTGGTAAACGGCCGCCGCGCGGTGTACATTCCGGTGGTAAAAAAATCCGATGCGTCTACGTTAGACGTGGTAGATGCCGTGAAAAAAGAGCTCCCGAAATTCCAGAGCGCGCTGCCCGACGACGTGAAAATTTCCTACGAATTCGACCAGAGTACCTACGTAACGAATGCGTTGAAAAGTCTCGTGATAGAAGGTGCTTTGGGTGCGATCCTGACGGGTTTAATGGTACTGCTTTTCCTGCGTGACTGGCGTTCCGTAATTATTGTAGTGTTGACTATTCCGATCTCGTTATTGTCGGCGGTAATTCTGCTCAATTTGTTTGGGCAAACCATCAACATCATGACGCTTTCCGGCTTGGCCTTGGCGATTGGTATTCTCGTCGATCAGGCCACGGTAACCATCGAAAATATTCACCAGCATTTGGAGATGGGGAAACCGAAAGTAATTGCCATCCGCGATGCGTGTAAGGAAATTGTGTTCCCGGAATTCCTGATCTTAATTTCCGTACTGGCCGTTTTTGCGCCTTCGTTTATCATGTCGGGCGTACCGAAATCGATGTTCCTGCCACTTTCACTAGCCGTTGGTTTTGCCATGATCGCTTCGTTTTTGCTCTCACAAACGTTCGTTCCGGTTTTAGCCAACTGGCTGCTGAAAGATCATAAACACGATGCAGGGCATGATGCAAAAACGGTAGGGAATTCAGCTGAAAAAGTCGAAACGAATCCGGAAAGATTGTTGCCAGCTCCGGGTGAAACTACGGAAATAATTTCCGGAAAAACGCTAGGGATTTCAGAAGAAAAAGTCGCGGGAACGCATTACCAGGCTAATGAAAAAACACCAGGCAAAAATGGCGAAAAACCGCTTTTCGATCGCTTCAAAGATAAGTACGAACGCGTGCTTACCAACGTAGCCAACCGCGCCAAGTTCTGGACCACGGCTTATCTGGTGGCTGCTTTCGCCTTAATTGGAGTCAGCTTTTTCCTGATCGGAACGGATATTCTGCCGCGCGCTAACTCCCGGCAGTTTCAGGTGCGCATTAAAGCTCCGGACGGCACCCGCGTGGAGCGCACCGAACAGGCTACCCTGAAAGTGCTGCAAGCCATCGAAAAAGAAGTGGGCAAAGAGAACGTGGAAATCTCTTCGGCCTTCGTGGGTAACGTGCCTTCCAGCTACGGTACTTCCAACATTTTCGTGTTCAACAGCGGTCCGCACGAAGCCGTGATGCAGGTTGCCGTAGCCAAAGCTGCCAACGTGGAAATGGATGTGTTAAAGGAAAAACTCCGCGCCAGTATAAAGAAAAACGCGCCGGAACTGGCCATTTCTTTCGAGCCGATGGAGCTGGTAGATAAAATCATGAGCCTTGGCTCGAATACCCCGGTGGAAGTAAGCATCGGTGCCCGCGATATAAAGGAAGCTGCCAGATTTGCTAAAAAAATAAAGGCGGAAATGGAAAAGATAACCTACCTCCGCGACGTGCAGATTGCCCAGCCCTTGAATTACCCGGTGCTGAACGTAGAAATAGACCGCGAACGCGCCGGCCAGTTGGGCGTAACGTCCACGCAGGTGGCGCAAAGCATGGTGGCTGCTACCTCTTCGAGCCGGTTTACGGATAAAAACATCTGGCTCGACCGCGAAAAAGGGTTGGGTTACCAGGTGCAGGTACAGATCCCAATCAACCAGATGACGAACGAAGAAGACCTGGGCGCCATTCCGTTGCAGAAAGAAGCCCTGAACCCGGTTTTATCCGATGTCGCCACGTTTCACCGCGATGAAGCACCCGCGCAATATGACCGTTCCGGCGCCAATTTGCTGGTAACCGTCAGCGCCAATTTACACGATACCGATTTGGGAAAAGCCAGCAAGGAAGTACAGGAAGCCATTAAACGCGCCGGTGATCCGCCTAAAGGTGTAACCGTAGAACTGCGCGGCCAGGCTCCCTTGCTCGACGAAACGCTGAGCAGTTTGCAAAGCGGCTTGCTCGTAGCCATCGCGGTGATCTTCCTCATTCTAACGGCCAATTTCCAGAGTTTCCGGCTTTCGTTGCTCATTCTGGCTACTGTTCCGGCGGTAGTGGCGGGTTCCTTGCTGCTTTTATTG
Organism: Adhaeribacter terrigena; assembly: GCF_016623615.1. Classification (GTDB taxonomy): domain Bacteria; phylum Bacteroidota; class Bacteroidia; order Cytophagales; family Hymenobacteraceae; genus Adhaeribacter_A; species Adhaeribacter_A terrigena. Next base: position 289,356 of record NZ_JAEHFX010000004.1, read on the forward strand.
TTGTTCGGGGCTACGCTTAATTTGCAGTCGTACATGGGCCTGATCATGAGCGTGGGAGTTTCGGTAGCAAATGCCATTCTGTTGGTTACCAAAGCCGAAAGTTTACGTCTGGAAATGAAAGATGCCCGCAAAGCCGCCATTGCTGCTGCCTTAAACCGGGTACGCCCGATCTTAATGACCAGTATTGCCATGATCGCGGGAATGGTGCCGATGGCTTCGGGCTTTGGTGAAGGCGGCGATCAGATCGCGCCGCTGGGCCAGGCCGTAATTGGCGGATTATTAGTTTCAGCGTTTGCGTCTTTGCTGATCTTGCCAGCCATTTTCACGCTGTTGCAAAAGAACGCGTCGCTGGAATCGGTGTCGTTAGATCCTTCCGATCCGGAAAGTAAATATTATGAGCATTCAAATCTTCAAAAAGCATGAGAATTTACCAATATAGTTTCTTACCCCTGATCATTTGCGGATTGTATGCCTGCGGCCCCAAGGAAAAGCCTGCCCAGGAAAAACCGCAGGACGAAACGCCAACCGTAAAAGTTACGGAAGTGCAAAGCCTGCAGCCCAACAAACCCATTGTAATTCCGGGCGAATTACACCCTTTAAACAAAGTGGCGATCTTCGCCAAAGTAAAAGGTTTTGTACGCGAGGTGAAAGTAGACCGCGGCAGCGTGGTAAAAAAAGGACAAGTGCTGGCCATTTTAGATGCGCCTGAAACCGGTGCCGATTTTGCGCAGGCCCAGGGCATGGTGCGCGCCGCCGAAGGAGCTTTAACCGAAGCCAAAGCCCGCGCCTACGCCTCCAAACAGAATTACCTGCGCCTGCTCAAAGCCAACGAAATTGCCGGTTCCGTAGCGCCCGTAGAACTCGATAAAGCCGAAGCCAACATGAAAGCCGACAGCGCCGCGCGGGTAAACGCCGAAGGAAATCTGAAAGCCGCCCGTTCGGTGTTCAGTTCCAAAGCTGAAATGGTGAATTATTTAACCATTACGGCACCTTTTTCCGGCACCATCACCGAACGGCACATCAGTCCGGGAGCCTTGGTGGGCGGCTCGGGCAGCGAAGCATTATTCCAGCTGGAAGACCAATCTACGTTGCGGTTAACCATTGCTATTCCGGAGAAATACACCAATATCGTGAACCGCGATACGTCGGTTACTTTCTCGGTGAATGCTATTCCAAACAAGGAATTTGCCGCGCCATTTAGCCGCAGCTCGGGCAGCGTGGACGATAAAAACCGCGTCATGCTTACCGAATTTGATGTGCCCAACCCGACCGGCGAATTAAAAGCCGGCATGTATGCCGAAGTGAAACTGCCCTTGGTGCGGAAGGAAAAAACCTTGTTCGTGCCGGTCAGCAGCGTGGTTAATTCCGACGAAAAAATATTCGTGATCAAGACCGTGGGCAATAAAGCGCAGTGGGTAACCATAGAAAAAGGCATGGCTATCGATACGCTGGTGGAAGTTTTCGGGGATGTGAAGCAAGGCGACAAAGTGGTGCTTAGAGCCTCCGAAGAACTACGGGACGGCGAGCCGATCAAAGTCCGGTAGTAAGATCAGCGGGTAGTTTTTCCGCGCGGAACCCTACCGTTTTTTCTGTAAAATTTCCTGATTCCTTTGCCAAACCACTGCCGGGAAGGCAGCTTTACTTGCAGGCCAGGCACCGGTTCAGAAAAATGCTAGGGTTTATGCCCGAGAAAGTAAAAAGCCGTTCCGGAATTTTCCGGAACGGCTTTTTTTATGGATGGCAGTTTTAGGATATAAATTCTGGTAGCATAGGTGCCGGAGTACGGAAACGGTAGCCTTTTGAAATGCAAAACCCAGGCTCTGTCCGAAGTTTTAAAGCTACAGGCAAAGCAGGCTGTTAATATAGCGAGGCGTGAAATGGTTGTTAAGCAGCGGTTTTATGCCTTTTTTCTGTTTGCTGTGCTTTTAATGCCGTTCAGAAAGTGCCTGTTAACATTTCGTTAACAATAAGATAATTTACCCATAACCGCTGCTGATTTTAGAAACCCGAACTTTGCAGCAGTAAAATGGAAGAAAAAAGTTTAAAGAGAACCTTCGGCCGCTTTCTGGTTTCTGAGCCTGACTAATTCAGAAATTCTGGTTGCCGGTTTCTCCTAAAAAACACCGCGTTGCGCCTGACTAACCTACGCTGCTTTTCCTCCCGGTAAATTCACTTAAAATACAAAAAACATGTTTTCACCCGCATGTCTTACAGTTCTGAAAGCGCGGCGCGCTTATTTATTTATTCCGCTTATGGTGGTTTTTCTGCTTTTTTCCGGAACTGCCCTGGCCCAGGTAATGCCCCCCGCCATAAAAGATTCGCTCCGTACCGTGCCCAGTGCCGATAATATTAAACCCAAACCGGTGATCTTGCCGAAGTGGTACGAAAATATTTCGCTGCGGGGCTACACCCAGATCCGCTATAACCGTTTGCTCGAAACCAACCCCGAACTGAGATCGGATTATGACAAATCTATTGGCGATAAAGGCGGTTTTATGATTCGCCGGGCCCGCCTGGTTTTTAGCGGAAACGTAAGCGACCGGGTTTATATTTACATCCAGCCCGATCTGGCATCCACGCCTTCCGGCAGCTCAAGCATTCATTTTGCCCAGCTCCGCGACGCTTACTTCGATCTTTCCTTAGACCCGAAAAAAGAATTCCGGTTCCGGGTAGGGCAAAGCAAAGTTCCTTACGGTTTCGAAAATACGCAATCGAGCCAGAACCGCCTGGCCTTAGACCGCAGCGATGCACTGAACACCGGTGTGCCCAACGAGCGCGACCTGGGCGTGATGTTCTACTGGGCTCCTGATACGGTACGCAAAATTTTCAGCAGTATCACCAACCGGGGCTTAAAAGGCAACGGCGATTACGGCGTGTTCGGGTTAGGTATTTATAACGGCCAAACCACCAATAAGGCCGAAGCCAACAATAACCTGCACGTAGTAGCCCGCCTTTCTTACCCCATTGTTTTTAAAAATGGCCAGATCATTGAACCTGGCGTACAAGCTTTTACCGGTATGTATGCAGTTACTGCCGACCAGTTAAGCAGCAGCGCCGTAAAAGGCGGAAACTTTACCGACCGCAGGGCCGCTGCCAGTTTTACGCTATACCCTAAACCATTTGGCTTTCAGGCCGAATACAACGTGGGCAAAGGTCCGCAGTTCGATCCGGAAACAAAAACCATAAAAGTGAAATCGCTGCAAGGCGGTTATGCCCAGGCCATGTATAACCTGAAAGTGAAAAATCAACTGTTGATCCCGTTTGTTAAAGTGCAGTATTATGAGGGCGGGAGGAAAAATGAACTCGACGCCCGCGCAAACCGTGTGCGCGAAACTGAGATCGGGATTGAATGGCAACCGGTTCCGGCTTTCGAACTCTCAACCCAGTACACCATTACCGACCGCACCACCAACGATGGCCGCAGTCTGAATAATCACCAGACCGGCAATTTCCTGCGGGTGCAGGCCCAATTTAATTACTAACAAAATAGAATATAACCGAAATAAAAACAAATAAAAAACGGTATGAAAAATTTGAAAAAAGTGCAGGTAGTGGCTTTATTTCTGGCTACCACTTTATTAGGCGCTTGCGGCGGCAACAATGCTAAAAAAGAGAATGTAGAAGGCGATAATAACGCAACTGCTTCGGTAACGCTAACCGTTAAAGGCTCCGACACCGTTTTGCCGCTGGCGCAGCAGGAAGCTGAAAAATACATGCAAAAGCATAAAGAGGCTGCTATTACCATTGTGGGCGGCGGAACCGGGGTTGGCCTTTCGGCTTTGGAAGAAGGCACCACCGATCTGGCCATGGCTTCGCGCGATCTGAAAACCGAAGAAAAACTGAAATTCAAAGCGGCTAAAAAAGACATTAAAGAAGCTTTGATCGCTTACGATGCGCTTTCGGTAGTGGTACACCCGGCCAACAAAATAAACCAGCTAACGCGCGAGCAACTCGAAGAAATTTTTACCGGTAAAATCACCAACTGGAAGGTAGTAGGCGGCGCCGATGAGAAAATTGTGGCCTACAGCCGCGAAACCAGTTCCGGTACCTACGAATTCTTTAAAGACGAAGTGCTGAACAAGAAAAACTACGCCAATAATATCCTCATGATGCCGGCCACCGGGTCTATTGTGCAATCAGTTGGGCAAACCAAAGGCGCGATCGGTTATATTGGCCTGGCTTACGAAACCAATGAGGTGAAAGCACTGAAAGTTTCTTACGATCAGGGCAAAACTTTTGTAGCGCCGAGCGTAGAAGCTGCCAAAGACAAAACGTACCCGATCTCCCGCCCGCTTTACTTCTTCTACGATGCCACGGCCGAAAGCAAAGTAAAGCCTTTCATTGATTACGTACTGTCGGAAGAAGGCCAGAAAATTGTGCTGGAAACCGGTTACGTGCCTTTAAAATAAAAAACCGTATCCTTTTAAGCTATAAAACTTGAAACGTTACTTCCATAATTTTGGCGAACGCATCATAGAAGGAATACTTACGCTGAGCGGCGCGGTTACCAGTTTAACCGTGGTGCTCATCGTGGTGTTCCTGTTCAAGGAAGGCTTGGGCATCTTCTCGCAGCAGCCCATTGCCGAAGGCGGCGTAATTGCGGTAAACAATCAGAACCCGGTTAAGCAGCTTTCGGCTAAAGAAGTAAAAGAAATATTCGATGAGAATATTAAAAACTGGAAAGAGATCGGCGGCCAGGATGCGCCCATCAAAACTTTCCGGCTAGACGATATTACCGATTATTACTCCGAAGAACAACTGGGTAAAGATTTCGAATTGCTGCCGCAGCGCCTGAGCGAACTGGTAAGCAAAGAACCCAACATCATCGCCTTTTTTCCGGACGAATATTTAAGCAAGGATTTTCAGGGCCACCAGATCAAGCTGGAAAATATTTCGGCAGGTGATTTTCTGGGCGGTACGGAGTGGTACCCCACCATTTCGCCGGCCGTGCAGATGGGCGTTTTACCGCTTATTTTAGGTACGCTCTGGGTTAGCCTCGGGGCTATTCTTATTGCCTTGCCTTTAGGGTTAGCCACCTCCATCTACCTGGCCGAAATTGCCAGCAAACGCGTGCGTAATACCATGAAACCGGTAATTGAATTGCTGGCCGGTATTCCGTCGGTAGTGTATGGTTTCTTTGGCCTGGTAGTGCTGGTGCCGCTTATTCAGGAAATGTTTGGTTTGCCCGTAGGCGAAACGGCTTTGGCGGGTAGCATTATCCTGGGCATTATGGCGCTGCCAACCATCATCTCCGTTTCCGACGATGCCATGCGCACCACGCCGCGCGCCATGAAAGAAGCGAGCTTGGCGCTGGGGGCTACCAAGTGGCAAACCATTTACAAAGTGGTAATTCCGTATTCCATTTCCGGTATTTCTACGGCGGCCATTTTAGGCATTGGCCGCGCCATCGGCGAAACCATGGCCGTACTCATGGTTACCGGTAACGCTTCGGTTATTCCTACTACTTTTCTGGAACCGGTGCGTACTATTCCGGCTACCATTGCCGCTGAGCTGGGTGAAGCGCCGCAGGGCGGTATTCATTTCCAGGCCCTTTTTGCGCTCGGTTGCATCCTGTTCCTCATGACCCTGATCATCAACGTTTCGGTAGATCTGGTATCTGCCAAAAAGAAAGAAAACCGCTAAGCCATGGAATTTACCAGCAACCCGAAATTAAACAAATCGAAGCGGATGCGGCAGAATTTTGCCTTTAACGTTTTCCGTGTGCTCAGCTTACTGGTAGTTGCCATTCTGGTTATTATCCTGGGCTTTATCATCATCAATGGCATTTCCGTGATCAGCTGGGAATTCCTGACCGAAATGCCGCGCGAAGGCATGACCAAGGGCGGTATTTTACCGGCCATTGTCGGTACGCTGGTGTTGGTTGCCGGCAGTTTGCTGTTTGCCTGCCCCATCGGGATTCTTTCCGGTATTTACATTAACGAATACGCCCCGCACGGCTGGCTGAAACGCTTTATTAAACTCATGACCAACAACCTGGCGGGGGTGCCTTCCATCGTTTTCGGTTTGTTTGGTATGGCTTTGTTTGTAAACAGATTCGGCTTCGGCGATTCTATTCTGGCAGGCTCTTTAACCCTGGGTTTGCTGGCTTTGCCGGTCGTGATCCGTACTACCGAAGAAGCGTTAAAATCCATCGACAACAGTTTCCGGATCGGGAGTTTAGCTCTGGGCGCCACCAAATGGCAAACCACGTATAAAGTAATTCTGCCCATTGCGTTTCCCAATATTATTACCGGCATTATTCTTTCCATTGGCCGCGTTTCCGGCGAAACGGCACCTATTTTATTTACCGTAGCCGCTTATTTTTTACCTAAATTACCAACCAGCATTTTCGACCAGGTAATGGCTTTGCCGTATCACCTGTACGTAATTTCTACCAGCGGCACCAACATTGAAGCTTCGCGGGCTATGGCTTACGGCACGGCTTTTATCCTGATCCTGATCGTGCTGATCGCCAATTTGCTGGCCAACTGGCTACGGGGTTATTTTGGCCGGAAAGTGAAAATGAATTAATGCTGCGGCATGAACCTGCAAGGCAAAACAGGAGAAAAGTTTCCTTACGAAGGGAAACAGAAAGAGCCGGGCGGGAATTATTAGTTTTAAATTGAAATTTGAAATTTCAGAATGAATAGTTTAGAGTCAAAAGACCTTAATTTATATTACGGCGATTTTCATGCGCTGAAAAACATTACCATGAGCATGAAGAAGAACGAAGTTACGGCGTTTATCGGGCCTTCGGGCTGCGGTAAATCTACGTACCTGCGTTGCTTTAACCGTATGAACGACCTGATCGACAACGTGCGGATCACGGGCGAAGTATTGGTAGACGGCGTGGATATTTATCAGAAAAATATTCTGGTAGATGATCTGCGTAAACACGTGGGCATGGTATTTCAGAAACCCAATCCGTTCCCCAAATCGATCTTTGAGAACGTGGCGTATGGCCTGCGGGTGAATGGCAGCAAAGACAAAAAGCTGATCGAAGAACGGGTGGAAGTTTCGTTAAAACAGGCTGCGCTTTGGGACGAAGTTAAAGACAAACTGAAGAAATCGGCTTTCGAACTTTCCGGTGGGCAGCAGCAGCGCCTGTGCATTGCCCGCGCCCTGGCAATTGAGCCTTCGGTGCTTTTAATGGACGAACCGGCTTCGGCGCTTGACCCGATCTCCACGGCCAAGATCGAAGAACTGATCTACGAGCTGAAAAATGATTATACCATTGTAATTGTAACGCACAACATGCAGCAGGCCGGCCGGGTGAGCGATTATACGGCATTTTTCTACCTGGGCGAACTGGTAGAGTTCCGTAAAACCAAAAACCTATTTACCAGCCCCAAAGATACCCGGACGCAGAATTACGTTACCGGCCGTTTCGGTTGATTTTTAGTGATTAATGATTAGTGGTTAATGTAATAGGCAGTTTTTCGGCTTAAAACCATACCGTTTTTTTATCTGAAGTTGCTACGGCGTGAAGCTGGCGGTTTTTCAGGTTCCGGGTTAATTTTAAATTACATACCCCCGACTTTTTAGGCGTAAAGCCATAGCGTTTTATAATGATAGAATGCGTGAATTATTGAATGATAGAGTAAATAATTAAATTCCTAAATTCAATAATGCACGCATTCAATAATTAAAATTGAAAATATGAGTCATTTAGATAACGAGTTAGGCCGGATCAGAACGAAGGTTAATGAGATGTGGGACCTGGTGGAATTTCAGGTACGGAGCGGACAGGAAGCCTTGGTAAAAGGTGATAAAACCCTGGCTGAAAAGATCATTAAGCGCGGGAAAAAGGTAAACGAATACGACCTGAAAATTGATCAGCTTTGCGAAAACCTGCTGGCCTTGTTTAACCCGCTGGCGGTAGATCTGCGCCTGATTCTGGCTATTCTGAAAATAAATTCGAACCTGGAGCGCATCGGCGATACGGCCGAAGGCATTGCCGGTTTAATTCTGGAAGCCAATGCGCCGTTAGAAAAAGATCTGATGGAAATGAGCCGGGTGCTGGAAATGTACGATGGCGCGTTGCTCATGCTTTCGGAAGTGAAACGCGCTTTTGTTGAGGAAGACACCCAGCTGGCTAAACTGGTAATGCGGCAGGACAAAACCCTGAATAAAATTCACCGCAACACCGATAGAGTGATCATCGATTACCTGAAACTTCATGCCGACAATATTGACCAGAGCTTAAAAGTGGGCGGTATTATCCGCAAGTTGGAGCGCATCGGCGATCACGTGACCAATATTGCCGAAGAGATCGTGTTTTACGTAGATGCCAAAGTGGTGAAGCACAAGCCCAAGCCCTGGAAAGAGAAAAAACGCAAAGCCGATTTTCAGGATGACCCCAATAACAAGGGCGAAGAAACAGATCAGGAAAATGCGTTATAAATAAAAACAAAAACACCCGCCGGCTTTTCTGCTGCGGGTGTTTTTGTTTTAAGCGATTTGCCGAAGCCGTTCAGGCGAGTTCCAGGGCCAGGCGCATCATTTCGCTGCTGGCGTGTTCGCGTTCTTGGGCGGTAGTTAATTTTTCGGTAATAATGTTGTCGCTTACACTTAAGATCGACAGCGCTTCTATCTGGTTGTATGCTGCCAGGGCGTATAGAATGCTGGTTTCCATTTCTACGGCCAGAACGCCTTTTTTTATCCAGTTATCCCAGCGGTCCGCAGCTTCGCTGTAGAAAAGATCTGAAGTAAAAACGGGGCCGGATATAATCGGGATCTGCAGCTGTTGCGCGAGAGTTATGGCTTGTTCCAGCAAACGGCCGGGGGCAGGGGCCGCCGAAGCCGGGTCCGGGAAATAAAGCTGGTGGGTGGCCGAATCGGTATAAGCGGCTTCGGCTATAATAAGCTGCCCAAGTTCCAGCTCCGGCTGAATGGCCCCGCAGGTGCCTACCCGGATGATCTTTTTCACATTGTAGCTATGCATAAATTCGTGCACATAAATAGCCGTAGACGGAATACCCATCCCAGTGCCCTGCACCGATACGCGTTTGCCCTTATAAAAGCCGGTAAAGCCCAGCATGCCGCGCACCTGGTTGTAGCAGATCACTTCGGTAAGCATGGTTTCGGCAATGTTGCGGGCCCGGAGCGGGTCGCCGGAAATTAAAACGGTTTCGGCTATTTCGCCGGGCTTGGCACTAATGTGTAAACTCATAGTCTGAAAAATTATACCGGCAAGTTATGGCAGAGCCGCTTTATTAGCAATGATATTGGTCAGGTAGCTTTTAAAAAGAAATGATGGCAGGAGCGGCTTTGGAATTACTGCTTCGTGAATTACGGAATAAAGGCTCAGAAAACGGAATTAAGCACTTTTTAAGGCCAAAAGTATAGCGTTTTCAAACAAAAAATCCCGCTTCCTTTTTATGGGAAACGGAATCTTTTGTTTCTATAGACATATACCTGAAGCTATCTTTTTCTAATTACGGACCACCTTGAATAAGCGGTAGGAATTGGAGCTCTGGAGCAGGAGGTAATAGATGCCCGCTGTGCGGATCTGCGGGGAAAAGTCGAACTCTATTAAGTTGGTTTCATGTTTCTTTTCCATTGTTCCATTCGTAAGCGTGTAACCTACGGCTGAATAAAGGCTGAAGTGAACCGAGCCCTGAATCTGATCTGAAAGCTGGATCTGCAACCGGCCGTCGGGGGTTGGGTTGGGGTAAAGGGACATTTGTTGCGATCCCGCCAAAGTTGCCTGGGTCTGATTTACTGTTTCCGGACCACTGCCTAAAATATCTTCTCCATTTTTCATATGCTTAAGTATTTTAAAATTATCTTCACCATTACTTGCTGAAATTTTATTACATAAAGAATTACTGCCGGCCTCTGCTTTCATCTGCCAATAAGCGCCAGGGCTTTGCGTAGCCCGCGTATGATTTCCGCTCAGGCCCGAATTTGAATAGCCACCTGTTCCAAAGTTTCCGTTGTTCGTTTTTGAAATATTATGAGCAAGTTCTTTGCCGGTTCCTTCGTAGATATTATCCTGTGGTATGGCTGGCAAATGCTGTTGTTTGCTTTTGGTGATCCTGAAACGGATGGAATAGGAAGGGCCGGTTGGGGCACCCATGTGTTTTTTGGTGCCTGCATGCGGGGTTGCGCTAAGGGTATATCGTCCTTTGTCCGGTTTCCAGGAATAGTAATTGCCCTTTCTGTCGTCACCTTTCAGGGCATAGGGGGCCACATCATCTATCCTGGTTTCTCTTTCTTCTCCTCTTAACTTAAATTTTACAACTGCCGGAGCGTTTGTATTGGCCCGGATATTTATTTTATCTACGCCTAGTGCGGTCAGATCTATTACCGCACCGTCCGTTATCGTCATGATGTCAGTGTCTTTTACCGCATCTATGAGGGTGAAGCTGTGAATTTGCTGGCTTTGGTTTATGCTGATAATAGCTGAGTCTATGCCCATCATCTGGTCGGTACTGTTGGCCCTTAATCTTACTTTATAAGTACCAGGTGCCAAGTATAGATGGGTTGGGTTGGCTGCGTTGCTAACACTTTGGTCGCCAAAAGTCCAGTAATAAGAAGTGGCCCCGCTGGATTTGTTGTTAAACCGTACCTCGTTTCCGGTAACGGTAAAGCTGAAATCGGCTTTTGGTACCGGCCCGGTAACAGGCAGGTTTACCACATCGGCGTGTTCAATAACCTGCACCAGATCAATATTGGTTTTCATGAATGGATTTTGCGCGAGAACCTGCCTTTCGATCGAAAGAAATCCCCAGGGAGATTCAAAAGAAGGAGCAAAATTGGGGTAATTCCAATGCGTCTGCATAACGCTGTGGCTGGCAACAGGATTTGTTACTGGAATATCGGAAGGATGTGGAAGCCCTAAAGTATGCCCCAGTTCATGGGCATAAGCACCTTTAGGGGTACAGGGCCAGGCGCTTACGCCACTTCCGCCCGGACATACTCCGCCGCTATAAAGCGGATTGTTAAATTGCGGAATAATCTCTACCCCTAATAACGCTGTGCCGCAGTCTTTACCGCAGAACTGGGCGCCTAATGCCTGCCAGCCTGCACCGTGGGCCCAAATAGCGGTAATGTAGCCCGGAGACCAGATCGGGGCGGCACCGCTTGCCTGAATTTCCGGAAGTAGGGAGTTCCACCAATCGCCATTGTCTTTATAGTATTGCCTTGGGTGCTGGGCCATGTAGGTTATTACGGTATCGGGATAAAGCATTTCAAAGGTCTTGCCGCCGGTTGCCAACTGGTACCAGCCCTGCATTTCAGCAGTCATAACTTTTAAGGTGTCCAGTACAGCCTGGTTAAAAGCCACATCGGTAGGTACCACATATACCACGGCCACTTTATGCGGTAATACTTGTGAATACAATTCCCGCGGTTTCAGGATAGTAATTATGCATAGGCATAGCACGAGTGAGCAGAACTTTTTCATAGGCTAAGACAGAATTTTAAGATGACTCGAGAATGCGAAAAAGAAAGTGACTCGTTACTGGGGAAAGAACAACAGAGCAAGCGGGAAGCTTTAGCCTGGAAGGGAGGGTGATATGATTTAAGTTATAGGAATTATACCTTTTGCAATTTTAATGGTTTCATAGCTTGTATAAAACTTTGTTTAATTAGTAATATTACTTAGTGAATGCCTGAAGCTGTGGATTTTACGTGCAGGCCTGGTATTCCTGAAAAGATTTCTTTTGCTGATACCGAAGACTTAATTCCGGTTTCTAGAATGCTATAGATATGGCGTAAAAGAAGAGAAAAAAAGCGGAATTAAGCTTTGCAGAATGTAAGAAAACGGAAACGGGCGAAGGTTTTTTGTAAGGCAGCGCCTGAAAAGAAAATCCCGCTCTATTTTTAGAAAAAGAAAGCGGGCTTATGAAAATCGACAGGCTAGAAAGAAAGGATCGAATCTTATTCACCGGATTTAAGCCTGGGTTCAGGGTATATGCCTGCAAACCAGATACTTTTAATCCGGTTCAAACTAGAGTGCTAAGGCTACTTCCTTTATTTATTCCGAAACTTATTGTCTGAGATTCTGCGGTAATGACACTTCTATTGCTATCAGATCGCAGTGCTCCAGTGCATGAACATCCACCGTTGTTCCGTTCTCAAGCCGGATCAGATCTCCGGTGTTGGCTGTAATTCCGTTGCTTAAAGTAGCTGTTCCCGAAGCGAAGTAAAGGAAATACCAGGCAGTTTTGGCGGCCAAAGGCATACCGTTTCCGGCTCCGATCCGGCGGTGGGTCAAGGAACCCGTAGCGCCGGCTTTCAGCATCAGGTTGAAGTCCGTGACTTTTCCCTTGCTCCGCGTACACCATTCACCGGAAAAGGTATCCTGTTCATAGGGTTTCAGGTATTTGGTATAACGTCCTTCGTGAATCAGCTCTAATTCTCCTTTCAGGATCATGAGATGGCGGGTAATACCTTCAAAAAAAGTAAAAGTTGATTCTTCCGCTTCTACCGTTGCTGTGCTGATGCGGAACAGGAAATTACGGTCCGCAAAACTTCCGTCTGGAGGATAAATGAATATTTCGGTACTGGTGCCGCTGGCCCAGTTGATGGTGTTTCGGCTATCGGGAGTAAACTGCTGGATGCTCATTCTGGGTTAATTCTTTGGGCTAAGATCCGGTTAAATTATCAGAAAGATAGAAGGTAAAGCGTTCATTTCTGAGTTTTCAGGCTAAAAATGATACCGTTTTGGCCACTGTTTTATCCAAACAGGCCGGATTTCTATGGTGAAGCATTCGAAAACCTGAAGATTTAGCTGTACTCTAAGGTATTAACTTCCGGCGGGTCATGCTACCTTCCTAAGTTTATTTTCTCCGGTAAGTTCTCCGCCAAAAGTGAGCAAAGTGTTCATGACCATTTGCGGAATTCAATCAAAAAAAAACCGTTGGATGCTTACACGGAGGTGGGATTTATTTGGTCCAAAATGGCGCTTCTATATATTTAAAGCCTGATTTTCAGCCACTCTGAAATCAGGTCTTCTCATCAGGTCTTTTCAACAGTTGGCCAATTAAGCCATTGTTTTGTGTTAAGGCAAGAACGAATTATGATTTTCTAAGTTTAAACTAATGGGTCATTGTTCCGATTAATTACCGCTTCGATCCGAGAAAGTATGCTCAGCCTCATCTAATAAGAAAGCTTCCAGGGAGATTGATAAAATTATGTTGCACTTTTTTTATAATGAAGGCGTATGGAAAACTCTAACCCTATAATTAAATTTTCTGGCCTTGCTTTCCTGCCGGGGCCGTCCGAAAAGAGTGGCGGAGCCTGTTGCTCTGGGAGCCAATTTCGCAGGAATTCCTTTTTTCTGGTTTTTCTGTTCTTGTTTACCTGTTTAAGCCTTCCGGATGCGCTGGCTCAGACGCAGAAAAAAACCTATATAGGAACAGTGCAAGATGTAGCCGCTGCCTTCCGGACAAAATATGAGGCGAAAGAAAGCAGAGGAAAATTAACCGACCAGCAGGTGCAGTATAAACCTGAGGGGGCGCCTGCCCTGGATCTGACCATTTCTACCTCTAAAAAAGAAGCCGCTGCTACATTTTATTACGGTAACGTAAATGGGGCTGAAAACAGCACATTTTATCTGAAGGTATTGGCAAATGAAGTGTCTGGCGCTATTTTAATGCGGGAAAGCAAAAAATACTTTGAGTTTTCTTCTACTTCCGCAGGTCTGGTTTATTTAACCGAACAGGATATAGATAAAAAGCTTTGTGTAGATTTTGAAAGTGCTTCGCAGGTATCTGGTACAAATGCCAGAACCGGGGTAGGGGCAGTTGCCTTGCTGGAAAGTTTGCCCGGGGCAACGGCCGTAGTTTTGCTTGATTTCGATGGACATACGGTTTCCGGTACCACATGGAACTCCCAGTTTACCAGCGGTAATGTAATAACGGCAGCGCCGGCTAATCTTACCAGCGTAGAAATACTGGAAACCTGGAAACTGATCAGTGAGGATTTCCGCCCGTTTGCGCTGAACATTACTACCAATGAAGCCGTGTTTAACAATGCTCCGGTAAACATGCGGGTGCGGGCAGTTTTTACCCCTACTAATTACTTTTTTCAGAATGCCGGTGGGGTAGCCTATGTTGGTTCTTTTGCCTGGGGCGGAACTGCTTATGGCGAAACTCCGGCATTTATATTTAATACTACTTCTAAATATGCCGGTGAAGCCGGATCTCATGAAATTGGACATGCCTTGAATTTACATCACGACGGGCGGGCAAACCCGATTGAGGAATACTATGAAGGACATGCTGACTGGGCACCCATTATGGGGGTGGGTTATTACCGAGATCTGGTGCAATGGAGCAAAGGCGATTACCCGAATGCAAACCAGTATGAAGATGATCTGGCTGTAATTACCACGCAAAACGGGTTCGGTTACCGGCCCGACGATCACGGTAATACTTTTGGGGCAGCTACCCCTATCGTTTTAGACAGTTCCGGAAATATTGTGGCCGCATCGAATAAAGGCGTAATCTCTACGCGGGCAGATATAGATGTTTTCTCCATTAACCTGACCGGCATGCCTGTTACGCTAACTGTAGATCCGGAGCCGATATATGGAAATCTTGATGTGATTCTGACTCTTAAAAATGCGGCCAATGTAACCGTTGCCCAGGCAGATCCTACTACCCTGGGGGCATCTGTTTCCGGTACTTTTCCAGCCGGTACTTATTACCTGCACATAGATGGTACCAAGGGGGCTCTGGGTGCAGATACTGACTATAGTTCTCTTGGAAATTATTTTATTTCCGGGGCTATTTCGAACCAGTTTAGTTTGAGCGTTACAATAAACGGCAACGGCACAGTTACTAAAAATCCGGATCAGGCTACTTATGCGAAAGGCTCTACTGTAACGCTTAAGGCCAACCCTGCCACAGGCTTTCAATTCAGCGGCTGGAGCGGCGATACTACCACTACTGCTAATCCGCTGACGTTGATCATGAATAGCAATAAAAATATTACCGCTACTTTCACTTCCATCTCAAACGCAGGCGTTACGGGCTACAACCTGATCGATGCTTCTACCAATCAGCTGATCCAGCCATTGGTTTCAGGCGCGGTGCTGAACCTGGCTACTTTGCCAAACCGCAAGCTTAATATCCAGGCGGTAACCAATCCCACTATTGTTGGAAGCGTTGCCTTTAAGCTGAGTGGGCGCCAAAGCAAAACCAGGTCGGATGAAAGCGGGCCGCATTATTCTTTGCACGGCGATAATGATGGAGATTACAGCTCCTGGACCCCGCCCGTAGGCAATTATACCTTAAAGGCCAGAACCTATACGGGGCCAAACGGCAGCGGCAAGGCCAGTGCATACACTACTATTACCTTTACCGTTATCGACCAGGTGAATGCAACGCTTTACAGCTTAAACGTGGCGACTTCCGGCAGCGGTACGGTTGCTAAAAGCCCGCATCAGACAAGCTACCTCAAAGGCTCTAAGGTTACTTTAACTGCAGTTCCGGAACCTGGCTACCATTTTTCAGGCTGGAGCGGAGATGCCACGGGTACTTCGAATCCGCTTAAGGTTACCATGAATAGCAGTAAGAATATAACGGCTACTTTCACCGCCATAGAAGTTACAAGCTTCAACCTGATCAATGCCTCCACCAATCAGCTGATCCAGCCCCTGGTTTCAGGCGCGGTACTGAACCTGGCTACTTTGCCAAACCGCAAACTTAATATCCAGGCGGTAACCAATCCCGCTATTGTTGGAAGCGTTGCCTTCAAATTAAGTGGGCGCCAAAGCAAAACCAGGTCGGATGAAAGCGGCCCGCATTATTCCTTGCAGGGCGATAATAATGGGGATTACAGCTCCTGGATTCCTCCGGTAGGTAGTTATACCTTAAAGGCCAGAACCTACACGGGGCCAAACGGTAACGGCACGGCCAGTGCATATACTACTATTACCTTTACCATTATCGACGAGGCAATTGTCAATACCCGTTTGGCAGCCAAGGGTAACTATACAAAAACGGTAGGAGAACAGGATGTAAAAGTATCTCCCAATCCGTTTAAAGATGCGCTTATTCTGGAGTTGCAACCTGGCATAAAAGCTGAAAAGGCTACAATTGCCCTGACTACTTTAGTAGGGAAAATCGTGTACCAGAAGGAAGTAAGCGTGCATGGCAACCTCCAAACAATAGAGCTGAATGACCTGGCTGCATTATCTTCCGGGTTGTATCTGCTGAGGTTGCAGTTTGATGAGAAAACAATTATTCTGAAAGTTGTAAAGCAGTAAAAATCTGGTTTGTTGCAGGTTTAAGATCACGCTGGCAGCAGATCAGGTTTAAGTAAATAAAAAGGCCTGCAGCGTTAACTGCAGGCCTTTTTCGTAGCCCAAAGGAGTGAAATATCGGACTTTATCCAGCACGGTTTAATTTTATTTGCTGAATTTGAAATTACTCAAAGAAAATACAGCACTCATTAAGGTTTCTTAGTTGAGTTGAGTCAAAATTATTTATAATTAATCTAAATAACTTTTGGCGAATCCTGTTTTCATTATACCTTTGCAGTAATTTAAAATCAATCTAAATAAATATAGCTTTGCTGCAGTATATTCCGAACATCAAGGCGTTAGTAGTTCTCATCACATTGGTAAGCCTCGCAAATATTGCCTGGAGCCAGCAGGCGGAAAAAGCAAGCATTTCCGGAAAAATCAATGCTACTTCAGGTGAAGCGCTGGTGGGCGTCAGCGTTGTTTTAAAAGGCACAACCTATGGCTCCGTTACCGATTCTAAAGGCCGCTTCGAAATAAACAACCTTTTGCCTGGCAACTATACATTACAGATCAGCTTTGTAGGTTTCGAGATCCAGGAAAAAGTCATCCAGCTCAAACCTGCACAGAAAGCTGAATTGAATATCAGCCTCCGCGACAAAACTTACGAAATGCAGGGTGTGGAAATTGTGGGCAAATCTGAAACCCGCCAGATAAACGAACAACCTTATGCAGTTACCGCCATTTCCGTGAAAGAATTGCAGAACAGCTCGCAGGATGCCAAAGAAGTGCTGAACCGCGTTTCCGGGGTGCGGGTGCTGGAAGAAGGCGGCCTGGGTTCCCGGCTTAATTTTTCGCTCAACGGTTTTTCCGGCGATCAGGTGAAGTTTTTCTTAGACGGCCTGCCCATGGATAATTTCGGATCTTCCCTAAGTATGAGCGATATTCCGGTAAATTCTATAGACCGAATTGAAGTGTACAAAGGCGTGGTGCCAGTATGGTTGGGTACCGATGCTTTGGGCGGCGCGGTGAACATTATTACGAACAAAAAAGCGAACTTTCTGGATGCGTCCTATTCCATCGGTTCTTTCAATACGCACCGCATTTCTTTGAACGGCGCGCATACCCACGACAGCAGCGGCTTTACGGTTAGAGGAAACGCTAACTACAATTATTCCGATAACAATTACAAGATCTGGGTACCCATTAATGACCGGCTTGGCAACGTAATAGATTCGGCGGAAACCGAACGTTTTCATGACCGCTACCGCTCCGGCCTGGTGAAAATGGAAGCCGGCTGGGTAAACCGCAAATTCGCCGATAACCTCCTTTTTGGCATTATGGCGGCCGCCAACGACAAGCAAATTCAAACGGGCGCTACCATGAACAACGTTTATGGCGGCGTAACCAGAACCAGTCAATCGATTGTGCCAACCTTCAAATTCAGCAAAGACGATCTTTTTATAAAAGGCCTGAACCTGAGTTTGTTTACCGCTTACAACCGCACCAAAAGCGAAATTGCCGATACCCTGGCCGGCGTGAAATACAACTGGCTCGGCGAACGCTTTTCCTACAATTCCAATCTAGGTGAGATCGGGAACAAAGTTATGCTTGCCACCTTTACCGACGATGATTT
Source organism: Adhaeribacter terrigena (assembly GCF_016623615.1). Taxonomy (GTDB): domain Bacteria; phylum Bacteroidota; class Bacteroidia; order Cytophagales; family Hymenobacteraceae; genus Adhaeribacter_A; species Adhaeribacter_A terrigena. The sequence goes on from NZ_JAEHFX010000004.1 coordinate 307,190, forward strand.
TAACAGCCAACTCAATGCCGGTTACGCCATCAGTTCAACAGTTTCGCTGGCGCTGAATTATGCCTATTCGTATTTCTACCGCACTATTTTCGATGTCAAAGACCCGGACAAACGAGAAAACCGGTACCCGAAATCGCTGACCAAACAGCAACTGGGTTTTGCCGTGAAATTCGACCCTTCAGCGCAATGGAGCACCACGGTTTTTGCCAAATATTACGCACTGCAAACCAAATCGAGTAAAGAAGTTGATTTTGGCAATGAACAACGGCGCATCGAAGCAACCCGTTCCGAAAAAGAAAACTTAGGCTACGGACTGGCTTCTACTTATTTTGTATTGCCGAATCTGCAGGTAAAAGCTTCTTACGAACACGCTTACCGCATGCCCTGGCCCGATGAGATCTTCGGCGACGGCCTGGCGATATTGCCCAGCCCCGATCTGGGTCCAGAGCAAAGTGATAACCTGAACGTGGGCGCGGCTTATGAATTTAAACTGGGTCAGGAAAACCGCTTCAATCTGGAAAGCAGCTTTATTTACCGCGAAGCCAGCGACATGATCCACCGCCCCGGTACCTCAAAACCACAGAACCCTTTTCTGAATCTGGCCGATGCACGTACGCTGGGCGTGGAAGGCAGCTTTAAATATAACTGGCGCGAATTCCTGAACGTGGGCGGCAGTATTACTTACCAGCACATTACCGACGAGGCCGATTCAGTTTACAACGAATCGTTTACCGCCACGGGCTGGCAAAAAAACTGGCAGAAAGGTTACCGTTTACCGAATACGCCTTACTTATTTGGCAATGCAACGGTAGGGTTTACGGCTAAAAATCTGCTTACCCCGGAATCGGTATGGAAACTGAACTACTATTTCAACTTTTCGGAACAATATTTTCTGGGCTGGACCAAGCTCGATAACCCCGACCCGCAATATCTTATTCCCCGGCAGTTCTCGCATAACCTGGAACTGGCCTGCAGCCTGAAAAACGGCAAATACAACGTGGCCGCCGAATGCCGCAACTTCCTGGATGCCCGCCTTTACGACAAATATTTTTTGCAGAAACCCGGCCGGGCCTTTTACCTGAAACTCCGCTACGTGCTTTAAATTCTTTAACTCATAAAAACTAACGAAAAACCATATGTTCTCCATTAAATCTGCCAGAAAGCTGGCCTTACCGGTACTGAGCCTTTCGGCTGCCTTCGCGTTTACCGCCTGCAGCAAAGACGACGATACTGTTTCTACACCACCAACCACCGAAAGCCAGTTTGTGGTTTCGATGGCGGTGCAGGGCAGCAACAATACGTTCACGTATTATTCCGTGCCTTTTTCCGATGTAATGAACGGCACCATTTCGCCGCAGGGCAAAGGCATTGAGCAACCGGGTTACTTCGATTTTACGCAGATAGACAAAACCGTTTACAGCATTGGCGGCCTGGATGACGTAGCCGTAGTAGGCATTGCGAAAAACGACAAAGGCGAACTGATCAAGGTGGGCAATACGTCTTTCCAGACCAGCATTTCTGATATTGTGAAGGCCGATGCCAATACCCTGGTAGCTGTAGAAATGAAACACCCTTCTACCGTGGTGAAATTCCATACCATTAACGCGAATACCGTAATGGTAACCGGCACCAAACAACACCCCATTACCGATTTGAGCCCGCTTTCAGCACCGTCTTATTCGGGCATGCGCGTGGTAGGAAACCAGTTGTTCCTAAGCTACTACATCTCCGACCCAACTACATTCAACACGCCATCTACCGATTCGGCCATGATCGCGGTTTACTCTTACCCGGAGCTGAAATTCCAGAAAGTTATTTCCGATAAGCGCACCGGCCCGGTAGGCAGCTTCCACGGGAAAAACGGTTTGATCCAGGATGAGCAGGGCAACATTTTCGCGCTTTCTAATTCAAACCCGGCCAATGGTTACAGTCAGTCAACCAAAAAAGGTGGCATCCTGAAAATCAACAACGGCAGCACCTCTTTCGATCAGAATTATTTCCTTGATGTGGAAGCGGCTACCGGCGGCACTAACATTGCGCACATAAAGTACCTGGGCAACGGCAAAGCTATAGCCGAAGTAAACATGCAGGCCAACGCCAGCCAAAGCAAATGGTCGGATAGCCCACTAAAAACCGCGATTTTAGACCTGAATACCAAAACCTTAGATTTCGTGACCGGCATGCCGCAGCACAACGGTATTGGCCGCCGCTTAGCCGCGTTGCAGGATGGCAATTTTGTGTACATGGCCATTCCGGAAAACAACAAAGTTTACGTTTACAAAATAGACCTCCAAACCAAAGCCGCTACCAAAGGCGCCGAAGTACAGGCCAACTTTGTAGCCGGGTTTTCGAAGCTTTAAGCCTACCGTTTTTTTTACCAGCTTCATTCCTGAAAAGTGAAGCTGGTACTTATTCCTTAAAATTCCCTACCGTTTTTCCATGATCAGCAAGAAAACAAACAAACCTGGTATACTCCGACGCATTAACGATTGGCTGCACCTTTGGCTGGGCCTGGCTTCGGGCATTGTGGTTTTTATTGTGAGCATAACCGGTTGTTTGTATGCCTTCGAATCGGAAATTAAAGATGCGCTGGAACCCTGGCGTTTTGTAGAAGCCCAGGAAAAAGCCTATGTTCCACCAAGCGTACTCCTGGATACCGCCATGGCTTACATGCCCGGTGCCAAACCGACCGGCCTTACTTACAGCGACCGCGAAGGTGCGGCGGCCGTTGGTTTTAGCAGCATGGAAAACGGGAAACGCAGCTTTACCGCTATTTTTATGAATCCGTATACCGGCGAATTCTTACAAAAGCAGCAATCGGTAGGCGGCAATGAATTCGACTTTTTCCGGTTTGTGATAGACGGCCACCGCGCGCTGTGGCTGCCTTATGAAATTGGCCGGCCTATTGTGGGCGTTGGAACACTTATTTTTCTGGTGTTATTGGTTACCGGTTTAATAATGTGGTGGCCGAAGAACTGGAAAAAATCGAACCGCGATAAAAGCTTTAAAATTAAATGGAACGGCAGCCTTAAACGGGTGAATTACGACCTGCATAACGTTTTAGGCTTTTACAGTCTCGTTCTTGCGCTGGTTCTAGGCATTACCGGTTTGGTCTGGAGTTTCCACTGGTTCGAAGATTCGTTGTATTACATTACCTCCGGCGGCAAGGAAAAACCGGGTCATGTGCATCCGCATTCCGATGTTTCTAAGGCCGGGCTAGCTGTTACCGATTCCATTTCTGCCCTGGATAAAGCCTGGTTTAAAACCATAGCCGTAGAGTCGCACGCACAAGGCTTTTACATGACCCCGATCCTGGAACATGAAGACGATCCGATCGAGGTTACTGCTTACCAGGACAAAGGCTCGTGGTACAACCGCAACGAATATTTCTACGACCAATATACGCTGCAGCGTTATCGCCAGCAAGGCGACCGCTACGATGAAGCCAGCTTTGCCGATCAGCTCACCATGCTGAATTACGACATTCACATTGGGGCGGTGTGGGGTTTTCCGGGGAAGTTATTAGCGTTTTTTATCAGCTTAATCAGTGCCAGTTTGCCGGTTACCGGTTTCCTGGTTTGGTGGAATAAAAAGAAGAAGTCTAAAGTAAAAGAAGGCAAAACCGGTAGCCAAAGAAAGTTAAAGGAAACATCTGTAGCTAAAGTTTAAAGGTTGTAAGAATTGTGTACAATACAGTATTGCAATATCTTTAATTAATAGTTGGTATTGTAATTGATCGATCTCAAATTAAATGAAATACTAAAAGCACTGTCTTGTAAATATTGATGCTATTTTAATTTGTTTGCATCCTCAATACTGACAAACGTATAGCCTATAAAAACAAAAGCAACACGAAATTGCTGAACCAAAAAATCCCGCTCCATTTTATGGAAAGCGGGATTTTGTTTTCGTAGACCAAAAGAGCGAAATATCGAACTTTATCCACCAGGATTTAGATATCCTTTCCGGATTTTTATCATAAGATTTAAATGGGACTTATTACCCAAACCTCACATAAGAAACTACTACACCTTAGTCAACTTTGTAAAAAAAATACAAACGAAAGCTATTTAAAAAAACGGCTGCTTAATTAAGAGCAGCCGGCTTAAAAACGCTATACTTTTGAACGCAAAAACTACTGGATCACCAATCGCTGTGTTTGCATACCAGTTTCAGTTTGAAGCTTGACAAGGTACATGCCTTTAGGTAATTCATTTAGCGGTAGCTGATAATAAACCTGGTTGTTAGCTGGCAAGTTTAATTTGGAGAGTGTCTGGCCCAGTAGGTTTTCTAATGAAACGGTTGCAGAAGCGTTGTTTTTGAAAGCAGCATATATCATTACGTAGTTTTTAGCCGGATTCGGGTAAAGTTTAAAGCCCTCAATATTGGTGCTTCGTTCTTTTATGCCGTTGGTAAGGGAAATTCTGGTAACCGCATAATTGGTTAGGACAGGCGCATTGTAATCGAAATAAATAGCTGCTCTTGATTTTATTTCATCACCTAAAACTAGGTTGTTTTTCGGTTGCATGCGGTAGCGGATAAAACCATGGCTGGCCGGTTCGTTGCGGTTGCTGTCTGGCAGTAAAATATTATCGAAACGCCATTCTGCCATGCCATTTTCCAACAATCGGAAAGTATAAGGGTGGCTGGCTGAGAGTAATTCAAAGCTTGGCATGTGTAATTTATCGCTGATCGAATCTCTTACAATTACCGTGAAAGCCGTATCGTTGCCGGTATTCTGAAAACGGATTACGTAATTTAAAAGCGTACTGTCGGCTACCAGCTGCGGCGTCAGCCAGCTGCGGCTTACTTGCTTATCATTCGGGTCGAATGAACCAGTTACAAGGTGATGCAGCGTGTCTTGGTTGTTCCAATTTATGTAATCGGTAACCGGGTTGGCAATGGCGTGTGCCATTAATTGTGTATTGAGAGGAGTTGTAGATGCAACAGTAAACTGAACATCAATATGCCGTTTTTCTAAAGGCGCTAGCGGCTGATAGACCCAAGCTAGTTTGCCAAGATTATGCAAAAGTGGGGTTACTGAAGCGGAAATATAGGTTAAATATTGATTGTCATAATTTAAATTGATCGAATCTGAAATAGTAGTAGTACCTACATTTTCATAAGTTATGCGGTATTTCATTATAAAACCTGGGCGGGTTGGGGTAATATTCGTTACAGATATTTTTACATCGTCGCGGTTCGGAATGGGCTGGAGTGCAAAATCTTTTATTTGAGTTTGACCTGAGCCAGTAAAAGTAACGCTATGGTTTTGCGGATTAAAAGTATAGTGTGGTGCAGCCTTTATCCCTTTTATTAAAAATGTGCCTGAGGGAAAATATGCGTTATATATGCCTTTAGGCGTGGTGCTTAAATATAGCTGACTGTTTGGGATTTCAATAATCCCATTTTCATAAGGAATTTCTGTAGAATCTTTTAAACCATTTTTATTTAAGTCCAGAAACATTGTGCCACTTAACGCATTTCCGTTATCTAAAATCTTACCCAGAAAAAAAGAAAGGCTTGGATTTGGTCCAATTGAGTTAAGCGGTATATTCCTGAAATTCATAGTAGCACCAAATCTACCGGAAAGATATACATGGCCTTTAGGGTCGACGCTAATATCATGTAAATTTTGCGTATACGAGTTAAGTGGTACGTCTAACAAAAAAGCATTAACTGAAACGCCTGCTGTATCAAAATGTGCTACAAATGTATTTCGGTCGCTTAGGCTTCCGGTCATACCTAGCCAAACACTGCTTAATCTTATCTGGCCCTCAAAAGTGCCGGCAATTGATAACCGGTTATTGGGTTGTATTTTAATTGTATAGTTGAAGGGATTATAACCCCCAGGAATTTCTTTAGCCCAAATCCAATTTCCGGTGCCGTTAATTTTAGCAATAAAGCATCTTCCGATATAATTGATTTGATTTATATAACTCAAATTATGAGTACCAAAAGTAACCGATGAGTTGAAGGCACCACATATATAAGCATTCCCGTGCTCATCAGCTGTAATATTAAAGCGTTCATCAATCATTGTATTTTGAGGATGCACTATGTTTTTAAGCCATATCTGCGTGCCAGTAGGTGAGTATTTTGATGCTTTACGAAGGATTTGGCCTGTGGAAAGCTGGTAATGCGGAGCTACAAAAATCTCACCAATTGGCGAAATTGCAACAGAAATTGAATATAAACGAGGTGGGAGTGGTGAGGAAGGCGTATATACATCGGTAACTACATTTGTAGTAAAAATAGTCTTGCCTTTCGGATCTAATTTGTGCAAAAATGCTGTATTCCGGTAGCCGCCGGTAAGTAAAATATTTCCAGACTTGTCAATTGCCATATCTGGATTGAAAATTTCTTTAGGAAAATTAGTTAAATTCCGTAACCAAAGTAGGTTTCCTGCAGGTGTAAATTTGGCCAGAAATGCAGCACCATACTCGGGTGTGGTTATAGTTTTATTATCTATTGATAAATTAAAGGTATAAGTGCCAGTTACAACTATATTCTCATTCCCGTCCAGTTTTGCAACCACATGCCCTACATAATCGCCAATTAAATGCTTCGCCCATTGTACATTTCCAGAATGGTCTGTTTTGACTAAAAAGCCATTATGAGGATCATTAGAAGATAAATATGTACTCGTAAAAGTCTGATTTCCGAATTTAATGGTATTCACGAATAAACCGGCAAAGATCAAGCTATGTTTGTCCGTTTCAATGTTCATTCGATTTGATTTCTGACCAATCTGCTCATGCCCAAATACTTTTGCCCATTGCGCATTCTGTGCTGATAAATTTCCAGTAATGACGATGAAAAACAAAAACAAGAAAGCCAGCTTTTTCATAGATACGGACTAGGTAAGGATTAATCTTAATAGTTAAATGTAAGGATGTTATTAATTAATAACAAAAAAAACGTGAGGGAATAGTTTATATTCAAGAATTCGCCGATTCCCATATTTCTTTTATTGTTGTTAATTATACACTTAAGATTTCGTTATTATACCCTACCAATTCTAAACCTGCTAACAAGTCCACATCTATTATAAAACTGCGCCAAACAGTAATGGTAAAAATGATACTTTTAGTCTACAATACCTTTAGGCAGGAAAATGGCAATTACAAATACTTAACCGTTGGTGTGTGAAATTTTTCGAATCGGAAGATTATCAGAATAACTGGCCAGATAAGAAAATACCTGATGGTACTTATTATTACCATTTAAGAAATCCTGAAACCGGACAACAATACAAAGGTTGGGTTGAAGTGGCACAGTAATTTAGAGTGCAATGGTTTAAATAAAAGGATATTAACCAAAAGGAAATTATCGAACCAAAAAATCCCGCTCCATTTAATAGGAAGCGGGATTTTTGCACTTGTAGCCCCGGCGAGAATCGAACTCACATCTAAAGTTTAGGAAACCCTTATTCTATCCGTTGAACTACGGGGCCGGTAAAAAACGCTACCAAAAGTAACGAAAAAACCGGCCCGTTGCAACGAGGGAAAGATTGAATTGGAGAATGCATGAATGACAGAATAAAAATCTATTCTCTAATTCGCTCATGCAATAATTCCCTCATTCCATAAATCAGATCTTATAAACCATGGCTACAATAAACGAAAGCACCGTTAAAATAAGCCCGAACATGAAAATGGTATAAGAAACCCGGAGCAGCGAATACTTCTTTTTCAGCACTTCGCCAAGGTAATAAATATCGGTGATCATGTTGTTGTAAAGCGTGTTTTTGTCGCGCATAATTTCGTGGATCGAGTGCTGGAAATCTTCCAGGGCAATGCGCGTAAAATTGCCGAAGAAGAGCATGTTTATTTTGCGGTTTATCACTTTCTGCGGTTTCACAGCAAAGCTGGTTACTTCGGGCTGCGCGCTTAATATGGCAAAGATCACCGAGCCCAGCGTAGCTAAAAGCAAACTGCCCACCGGCACCAGCAAGATCGGGTTTTTGGTGAACTGCGCCCCCAGCATCGAGGTTTTCGCGCCCAGGTAAGTAATAATTACCGACATGATAATGGCGTTGAGGCTGATCATCATGTTGGCTTTATTATCGGCCATGGCGCTCAGTTCCATGTGGTTCTGGTACATGCTCCGGAACATGGTTTCGATGCCGCGCTTGGGCTGGGCATACGTGTCCTGGCTTTTGATCTGGGTCTCTTTTTGTTTTTTAGAGGTTTTCTTCAGCTTTTCGCGTTGCCGCTGAATGTTTATTTCGCGCTGCGCTTCAAAACGTTCCTGTGCCGGTTGGGTCCGAAAAGCATGGCGTTGCAAAAAATCGAGTTGTACCTGTGCCCATTCAAAATCGGAATAAAAGCGGTTCAGAAAAATTTCCCATTCCACGCGCAGCAATTCGGCTGAGCCTTCAAAACTATCTTTTCCCAGATGGGCCAGGTCGGCATCCAGCAGAATATGGGCTAAAAGTTCGGTGCCTTTGTCCTCGATCCGCGATTCTCTGATGCAGGCCGCAATTTTGGCAATGCCGTCTTCGGGGTAGTTTTGTTCGCGCAAAAAAGCAATAGCCCGGCGCGCGCTGTTTTCTTCGTGGCCCTCGTAGGTATCTACATATCCGGTGTCGTGAAGCCAGGCGGCCAGCAGCAGCATTTCCATTTGCTCAGGCGGCAGGTTATGGGCCTGACCTAAAAGGCGGGCTTCGTTTACCGTTTCGGTGGTGTGCTTATAGGTGTGAAAAACCAGTTTTTTCGAAAGTTTCTCCTGGAAGAGCTTAAAAACATAAGCGCTGGCTCTGTGCAGAATCTCGGTATCGTTCATAGGAAACTATTAGGGAATAAGGGCGGGAAAGGGCGGTTTTTGTTTGGTTTGGTAATGCGGTTCTTAAATTCCCGTACAGCGTTCAACGCTAATAACCCGGCGAAGGTTTAATTCAGAAAACGCTATGGTTTGAGGGCCAAAAAGTATGGGCCGGTTGCCGCGGCAGATAAAATGTTAACCTTAAAGCGCGGGTTTGCGTTTGTCTTCTCAATCTGCCAGGGCAAAACATTTCAGCGTCTTTATACGTCCAATATGCTATATTCTTAAAACGGTATCTTTTTAGTGCCCAAAACTGCCGCCCAATTTCCTGTTATGAATTTATTGCTGCCGAAAGCTATCTCCATGAAAAATAAGCACTTCGCATTATTTCTGAATTTTTGTATCCTGATCTTTGCCGCCGGTTGCGCGGGTTTAAATCCGCCGCCCAATTATAAATCTGAAGTTTCTAACTGGAAAACCCTTACCCCGCCCGATAGCCTGCAGATCAAACATTCTGTTTTCCTAATCGGCGACGTGGGTGCTCCCAAAGACAAACCCCGCGAGCCTTCGCTCCAGCTCATGCGCAAACAACTGGAAGTGGCCGATTCTAATTCTACGGCCATATTTCTGGGCGATAACGTGTATAGCTACGGCCTGCCCGAACCGGGTGCCTACGACCGTAAAATTTCCGAACGCCGCCTCAATACCCAGCTCGATATTCTGAAAGATTACCGCGGTGAGAAATACATGATCCCCGGCAACCACGATTGGGCGCAGGGCCTGAAAGGCGGCTGGGCAGCAGTGATCCGTCAGGAACGCTACGTGGAAGAATACCTGAAAGACTCAGCTTTTGTAACGGGCGGCGATTTTTACGTGCCCGATGGCGGTTGCCCGGGCCCCTACGAAGTTAAAATTCAGGACGATGTGGTGATCATTGCCCTGAACTCGCAATGGTGGCTGCAATACGAAGACCGGCCTTACGGAGGCAGTTCGGGTTGCAATGCAGTAAACGAAACCGATGTCTATATCCAGATCGAAGATATTATTAAGAAAAATCAGGGGAATAATATCCTGGTTGTGGCCCATCATCCCATGTTTTCCGATGGCGTGCACGGCGGTTATTTCACCCTGCTCGATCATATTTTCCCGGTTTCTATTGTGCATAAATGGGCGTTAATTCCGTTGCCGGTTATTGGTTCTATTTACCCCATTGCGCGCCGCTTTGGCGGGGTAACCCAGGATATTTTTCACCCTTCCTACAAAGCCTATATCCAGAACCTGCTCAATATTTTCGAGAAGTACGATAATATTATTTACGCCGCCGGCCACGAACACAACATTCAGTATTACAAACATAAAAACCTGCATCACATTGTAAGCGGTTCGGGTTGCAAAGTGCAACATTTGCGCGCCAAAGGCGATGCTTTATTTTCGCATAAGGAAAAAGGCTGGGCCAAAGTAAACTACTACAATACCGGCGATGTGTGGGTAGAATTCTGGGAGCCGAGAGGCGACGGAAATACCGGCGAACTGATGTTCCGCTACCCGCTTTATGCCAAGAAAACGGCTGCCATAGCCGAACTGGATCTGCCAACCCGCGATTTTTCTGATAGCTCCGTTACCTTGCCGGCCAACCCGGCTTACGCTGCCGGCAATACCCGCTCTTTCTGGCTGGGCCTGCATTACCGCGACGAATGGGTAACACCCGTAAAAATGCCGCTCCTGAACCTGACTACCGAATTTGGCGGCTTGGTGCCTTATAAGACCGGTGGCGGCAAGCAAACCAAATCTTTAAAACTGCGCAACGAAGCGGGGCAATTATACCAGCTGCGTTCGGTAAATAAAGATCCGGCCAAAGCCCTGCCCGGCGACTTGCGCGAAACCGTAATTAAAGATGTGGTGCAGGATCAGATCTCGGCGCAGCATCCGTATGGAGCCCTTATTATTCCCAAACTGGCCGATGCCGCCGGCGTGCTGCACACCAACCCGAAGCTCGTTTTCATTCCTTCGGACCCGGCCCTGAAACGCTACATTGCCGAATTCAGCAACACCATTGCGTTCCTGGAAGAAGACCCCAACGAAGGCCATGAAGACGTAGCCAGCTTAGGGAATGCCAAAAACCTGGTAGGCACCGAAAAAGTGCTGCAACGCCTGCGCGACGATAACGACAACCGCGTGAATGAACAGGAATTTGCCCGCGCCCGCCTTTTCGATATGCTGGTTGGCGACTGGGACCGGCACTCCGGGCAGTGGCGCTGGAAAGAAGACAAAACCGAAAAAGCCCGCATTTTTACCCCCGTGCCGGAAGACCGCGACGTGGCTTTCTTTAAAACCGATGGCCTGATCCCGTACCTGATCACCCGGAAATGGGCCGTGCGCAACATTCAGAATTTCGGCTACGATTACGGCGATTATATTGGCCTGAACTTAAGCGCGCTGAACAACGACCGCACCTTTCTTTCGAGCGTTACCAAAGAGCAGTGGGTAGCCATTGCCAACGATATGAAGAATTCCATTTCGGATGCCGAAATTGAAGAAGCCGTGCGCGCTTTGCCGCCGGAAGTGTTTCCGCTCTCGGGCCCGGAAATAATTGCCAAACTAAAATCGCGCCGCGACCTTTTGCCCAAGGTGGCCGCCGATTATTACAAAGTGCTGTCTAAAGAAGTAGATGTTGTAGGCACCGATAAGCACGAAAAGTTTGAGGTGAAACGCCTCGATAACCAGCGCACCGAAGTTACGGTGCATAAGATCACGAAGCAGGGCACCGAACGCGGCATTATTTACCAGCGCACCTTCAACACCCGCGAAACCAAGGAAATAAGGCTCTATGGCCTGGATGGCCGCGATATTTTTGAAGTTACCGGCAAAGTCCGCAAAGGTATTCTGGTGCGCATCATCGGGGGCAACGATCCGGACAGCATTACCGATGTTTCTAAGGTAAAGGGCATGAAAGATAAAACGGTAGTTTACGATACGGAAAAAGACAACGTATTTGCTTTCGGTTCTGAAACCAATGATAAAACCGAACCTTTTAAAGAAGTGAACGTGCTGGACCGCGATGTTTATAAGATCCCGTATTCGGCACCCAAACTGTTCCTGGGTTATAACGAAGACGATAAAGTTTATCTGGGCGGCGGTTTTGTTTACCGTAACTACCGCTTCCGGAAAACGCCGTTCGCATCCGAGCAATCGCTGGTAGCCAATATTGCGCCGGCCACAAATGCCTTTAATATTCGTTATACCGGCGAGTTTAAGCAGGTTATAAAAGATAAATACGACATCGGCATACTGGCGGCATATTACGGCCCCCAGCTGCTTTATAACTATTTCGGTATTGGTAACGACACCGAATTTAACCAGGAAAACGACATCGAATATTACCGCGTGCGTTTCTCCCGCTTCCTGTTCTCGCCAACCATAAACAGCGATGTTTTCAGCTTTTTCCAGGTAGGCATTGGCCCGCAGATCGATCTGTTTAAAATAGACGAGAATTCGGGACCGTTCGTGCGCCAGGAAGCCGTAAGCCCGGAATATAGCGAAGCGCAGGCCACCACGGAAGATTTTCAGCAGAACCGTTTTCTGGGCTGGCGCGGCTTTGGTAACCTGGAATCGGTAACCAACGAAATAAATCCGCGCCTGGGTATCCGGTGGCTCAACAACCTTTCCATGAACTGGCAAATGGAAGAATCCGGCCGCCGCTTAACGCGCTATGGTTCTGAATTGGTAGCTTATTTCAGCCCGACCTTGCCGTTCCAGCTTACAGCCGCTTACCGCCTGGGCGGAGCACATAACTGGGGCGACTATCATTTTTACCAGGCCAATACCCTGGGGGGAACAACCAACCTGCGCGGTTACCGCCGCACGCGTTTTGCCGGCCGCAGCGCAATTTACCAGAACCTGGAGTTGCGGGTGGAAATGTTCAACTTTAACTTCTACCTCTTCCCGGGCCGCATTGGCGTGGTTGGGTTGTATGATATGGGCCGCGTATTTGCCGATACGGATACCAACAGGAAACTATTAAGCGATCTGCACACCGGCTACGGCGGCGGTATGTGGCTGGAAGTAATGAAAAAACTGGTAGTGGTAGGTACTTATTCCAAAGGCGAAGAAGGATTGTTTAACCTTACCTTTGGCTTCCTGTACTAAAATATGGTTTTCCGGAGCAGGTAATAGAAATAAACAGGGCTTAACTAAAACTTTATCAGATAGATAAAGTATGATTTCTGATATAGCGTCTTCCATTTTACCCCGGAAAAACGCTATTGTTTCCGGCCTAAAAACTTAAAACTATGAAAATTTTTTACAGTACTCTTTTTACTTTTCTTGCCCTGCTCAGCAGCTTAGGTGCGCAGGCCCAGGATGCAGCGCAGGATACCAGCCGCCAGGATAAAGAATATGCCAACCCATCGGTGGAAGGTACGCCCAGAGGCCGTTTCTTTCTGCTGCGGTACCAGCGCTTATTCAGCCACGACTTTAATTCTACCGGCGATTGGAAAAACCTGCCCGTAAGCAAAGATGCCAGGATCAACACCAACAACGTTGCCGAGATCAAAGGCTTTATTCCGATCTGGAATAATCCGCACTTTAAAGCGGTGCTGGGCGTTGGCTATGAGCGCGAAGAGTTCAATTTTGAGGACAGCCACGAACTTGCCTATCTCTACCATGAGAACCTGCAGGATAAAGGCTTGAAATCGTTGAGCGCACAGATTGCCACAGTAAAACCTTTGAACTATAAGAATTACCTGGTAATGCGGGTAAAAGGGGCGCTGAACGGCGATTATACTTCCGACGAACTCAACTTTAACGATTACCTGAAGTTAACGGCAGAGGCTTTGTATGGCTGGAAAAAGAACAAATACTTTACCTGGGGTATCGGGGCGCAAGCGGGTTATACCTTTGGGCGTTATTCCATTTATCCGGCCATTTTATATAACCGCACTTTCAACGACCGATGGGGCATAGAAGCAGTTTTCCCGGCAAATGTTAAGGTGCGCCGAACGTTCTCCGAAAAATCGTATCTGTATTTCGGCTACAACCTGGACGGGTATAGCTATAATATAAAAGTACAGAAACCGCCGTTCTATAACAGTCCGGTTTTTGGCGATATTAAAACAATTGAGCTGCGCCATAACGACGTAAGAGCGCAGCTTCGCTGGGAGAAAGAGATCTACGATTTTCTCTGGTTCTCGCTGGAAGGCGGTTACCGGTATAATATTGCCTTCGATGCTTTCCGTACCGGCAGCGACCGCGACGACAGGCTTATTTCAACCAACTTAGGCGGGGCGCCTTACGCCGCGGTAGATCTTTACTTCGTAGTGCCAAGAGCTTTCCTGAAACGCTAGGGTTTAAGTCTTAAAAACTAAAAAGCCGCGCCGGATTTACTTCGGAGCGGCTTTTTTATGTGGTACTTTTGGAGCTGAAAACGCTATGCTTTCTGGCTTTAAAACTATTTCGCCACTTCCACCCAGCCTTTGTAAGTTTTGCCGGTTTGCTGATTGCGCAGTAAATAGTAATAGGTGCCGTCGCTGAGTTTTTTATCAGGCCACTGATCCTGGTAGTTTTGCTGCTGGTAAATCAGGCTTCCCCAGCGGTTGTAAACGCTGAGCTCATACGTTCCGGCTTCCAGTCCTTTGGGTTCGAATTGGTCGTTTAGGTTATCATTGTTGGGCGTAACGATGTTGGGAATGAAAGCGGTTTTAAAGCAGCGCTCGGTTTTTACTTCCAGGGAATCGGAGAAGAAGCAGCCTTTTACGGTTTCCAGTTTTACATGGTAGTTTCCGGCTTTAGCAATCGTAATGCTTTGCGAAGTAGCGCCGGTGTTCCAGCGGTAGCTTAAGGCTTTGGGGGCGGTAAGTGTATAGCTGTCGCCGTTGCAGATGGTGGTATCTTTAAAGCGGGCTTCGGGCAGTTTGTTGAGCGTAATCTGGATAGAATCTCTTACGGTTGTACAAGCAGTGGTAATTTCGAGCCAGTAAGTTCCGGAAGTAGTAGCTGTGAAAGTAGGAGCAGTGCTGCCATCCTGCCATAAATAACTTAATGCAGCCGGGTTTGCGCCGTTTATTTCAAAAGGCTGCGTGCTGCAAAGAACCGTATCTTTCGGTAGCCAGTTATTCTTCACGACCGGCCGGTAATTTACGGTAATGGAATCGCGCCAGGAGCCGCAGGCATTGCGAAGGTCTGCCCAATACGTGCCGGGTTCAGTAACGGTAAACGTAGCCGCCGAAGTAGAATCACTCCAAAGCAGATTGCCGCCAGCAGCATTTACCGAAAGCGATAAAGTTTCTCCCGGGCAAAGCGTGGTATCACTTGGCAAAGTTAAACTCAGCGGGCTGTCAAAACGCACCACAATCGTATCGCCCAAGGTGCCGCAGCCGTTGGAAACTGAAACCCAGTACGTGCCCGGTCGGGTAACTACGTAAACCGAATCGGTGTTAATGGAATCCTGCCATTCGTAAGAGGCTCCCGGTTGGTAAGTGTTCAACCGTAAGGTGTCGCCCAGGCACAAAGTCGTATCGTTGCCTAAGCTGGGTTTTACAATGGTAGCCGGAATGTAAACAGTTTGGCGGAGCGTATCGGAATCGAAGTTGAAATGCACGATGGCTTGTACCTGCTTGGGGCCGGGCGTGGCGTAGAAGTGCTTGGGATTGAACAAGGTGCTCGTATTATGAATGCCCGAAGCCGGATCGCCGAAGTTCCACTCCACCGAATCTACGTATGCCGGGTTGCCCAACGCAAAGAAAGCCGTATCGCCGAAACAGGTTTGCTGCATTGTGATCTTCGGCCGGTAAAAATAGCTCTGGATGAAGGCGGGGAGGGTGGTTGGGCCATACAAACTGGTATCCATTTTTGTCTCAAAACTATAAGGAACAAACCGGCAGGCTTTGCCTTTTAGGTTTGGCCGATGGATCACGTGAAATTTGGCTGCAGAATCTTCAGCGGCAATATAAATCTTACCATTGGGGGCTACTTGTATTGGATTGTTAAGATTTAGAATAAAGGTACCAGTAAAATTATATTGCAAAATATTAACAGCACTATTAAATATATCTGTCGGTGTTGCTGTTCCCGCTTCGAGATCATACTGTATCAGCTCTAAATTATCTGGCATTGTCAGGTTGTCTTTTATCCTGATGGAGTATAGTTTAGTACCATCAGGTGAAAATTCCAGCCCCATATGGTCTGCTGTATCAGGAAGAACGCCCTTGTATGTTATAAAACCTGTGGTAGCATTAAAGTTTAATAAGAATATACCACTTCTTCCCCCTCCTGCTGCCTCCGTAAATGCAAGAGTTTTACCATCCGGAGATATTTTAATGGAAGTTCCATTTCCGGCATTAAAAAGAGAATAATTAAGTATCCGGCTAGTTACAGGATTAGTATTTAAACCGGATGGTCCGACAAGATAAGAATCAAAAATGTGTGAAGAGTCCTGTTGCTGAATTACCCAAAAATCGCGGTTATTGCGGTGCTGTACGCCAACTTTATTGGACCACATTAGACGTGAAAGGCAAATATTCTTAGTTACAGTTACATCACCTAATCCGTTATTCAGATTCATATCTACTATAGAATATAACTCACAGGAAGGTGGGTTGGTGAAATTACTATAGAACACATAATATTTTTTAGCTTGGGCTGGCCATGGAACAATTAAGCTATTGTAAGTTGAACCCATAGAAATGGCGCTGCTGTTGGGCAAAGGCTGATGGTTCCGATTCCATAAGCCGTAGATTGAATGATTATCTCCTGTGTAAAATAGAAGGTTACCATTAGCATCAGAAATGGCGGCATGGCCTAGATGCATTAATGACTGCCCGCCCTGTAAGTTACGTGGTGGATTATAGTTGAAATTAATGCCTACGCCACCACCAAAATACCAGTTATTAGCTTCCTTCTGGCCATAAACGTTTGCTCTCAATAGTAATAGGACATTTATAACTAGAAAAAAAGTTAAAAGATTTGAAGGAATTGTTTTCATGGCTGGCAGTGGTAAAGACTTAATTCAAGCAGGCTTTATTCAAAAATACAAATTAATATGTGTTACAAAAATCTTCCGGCAAATGCCGGAAGATTTTTAGGATAATTAACATAGCGCCACTTAAGACTACTTCTGTATTTTAACAGTTTGCTGTGTATTATTCGTTATAAAACGAAGCACGTACATTCCTTTTTGCAGATTCTCAGTTTGTTTTGAGTGCAGGGATAATTGGTTCACACCTGGTACTAAGTTGCTAGTTTCAAAATTAGCTACTTTCTGTCCAGCTAAATTATACAAGGACAGAGATTTTACTACATCACCTTCTTTTAATGTAATCTCCATCTGACTTTGATCTGTAATTGGATTTGGATAAATTTTTAAAAGATTGGGAGCAAATGGGTTTGTTGCTGAAGTACCATTTGGATTAGCTGTTCTTAAACTTGAATTTAACCAATGGCTTTCTTTGTAAAGGATTGCTTTTTGGTCTTCATCCACAAACATGTAAAATGTATTACCAGGATTAATATTTCCAACTATAGATGGTGCAAACTGATTTCCGTTTGTTTTTAGGTTTACAACAGAGAAATCTACTGTTACGGGTACACCACCCCAATACAAGCGGGTTGCTAAAACTTCTTTGTTATTAGTTCCTAATTTGCCAGCATCGCCATAGCTCCATGCAACAATAACATTATCACCAGAATAAGTAACTACCGGCTTTTCGTTATTGCCATTTCCAAATTGCGCACTATTTGTAAGTGCTACAGAATATACATTTGAAAAATTATCGTTGGTAACTGCACTGTATACATCATTATTCACCTGAACTACAGCTGCAAAATCATTGTCATTGAAGTGACTTGGACTATGAGGAGCAGTTATTCTTGGATATTGCATAACATCAGTGTAACTCGGGGCTTGTACCACCGGTATACCACTTATGCCAGAAGGCGTAGCTGTAATACCAACCGAAGAGAATGGCATTTGTAATACTGCAGTTTCTTTAGCAGCATTCACAACGTCATCATTTACATAAATAAAAGAAACAACCACATTATTACCTTTTTTATTTACTGCTACATCCGGGTGGTAATTCTCCAAGTCACCAAAAGGGTCATCTACTATTTCCTGTGCAAAAGCACTTGCTGGCCAGGAAAGGGTATTGCTTACATTATAACTCCGGGCAAAAATAGCATTGTTATGCTCGTAAACCACTACAGCTTCCCCGCTTGGAGTTATATCGATATTAGGGTTTGTGCAGCCAGATGCCTGGCTGCTGACAGTTTTTGCTGCAGCCGATGTAAATTGATTTGTTGATGCATTATAGGTGTAACGGTTACAAGTAGCTCTGCCTACACTATTTATAAAGACAACAAAAGCATAAGTAGTAGTCCCGTTAGAATATAAAGCTACATCCGGATTTGTCGCACCAGAAGGTAAGGGAAAAGGTACGCCAGTATTGCCATTGAGTTCACAAACAATTGAAGGAGTAGCGCCGTCATAAACCATTGCACGAAGAATGCTATTTGAATATGCTATTTCATCTACACCAGTATTTAATATGGTTGGGGTAGTAGCAAAAGTAGTAGCTATTTTATCAGGGTTCGTTGCCATGATGAATTGTTGCGCTTTAGCAACTTGTGCTACCCATAAACATCGCGCCAGCCAGGAGCGCACTGAGGAATAAATTTTTCTTTTTCATGTAGTTCTTTTTAAAAGATGAAAGTTTGTTAAGTGATGATGAATCCAGCCCGATTTTCAGCCTGGCAATAAACTGAACCGCGTTTGCAAACAGGTTAAATTTGTTATCTCAAACAACGCTCAAATTCACCTTCCTAAAAAAGACAATTCTCACCGCAACGTAACATTTCATTCTGTCAATAATTATTACGTTCTGTTAATTAAATGTGGAAATTTAGAATGTGGCAGCCTTTTTACTTTATTAAAATACAGGGAAAATAGCACTAAATGCAACGCAAACAATAGATGGTATTGTATATTGACTTATTATTAAGATGCTTATGGAGACAAGTATTGATTCTTTACAATCAAGCTTTCTTGTTTTGTTTTAAGTGGTTTTATGTTGTAATTAAAAAAGAATAGATATAGTAACAGTTTATTTAAATGTAAATAAATCTTCGACTTGCTATAAGAGAGAGCACAAATGGCCCAAAATGCTATAAAAAAACCTGTCCCAATTCTGAGACAGGTTTCTTAACCCAAAAAACGCTATACTTTCGGGCCTGAAAACTATTAATAACTAGAGTCACCTTCCCGGTTCATCGAGCAGGTTGGTATTTTTTCGCAAAAAACGCAGCAGCACAAACAGGCCGGTGCCCAGCAGTAAAAGCAATTGCCAGAGCGGGTCCATGAAAAAGCGGCCTTCGTAAATAAAGTAACTGATGGCGTTGAGCGCGGCAAACGAAAAGAACATGGCAAACAAACCGTTGTATTCGCGTTTCAGCACGTTTTTAAAAGAGAAGCTCGCCGGGCTGGAAACCCAACCCGTAAGGGCTGGCAGAAAAGCGGGCGTGCGTTCGGCCCAGGTTTCGTATTCGGCGCCGTAGGTTTTGCGCAGGAATTCTTCTTCGGCATACATAATGCGTTCGTAATAAAGCCAGTAAGCCAGGCAGCAAATCGCCACAAACCACCACAAGCCAATATACAGGAACAAACCCAGCCACATCAGGAAATTACCCAGGTAAAGCGGGTGCCGCACTACCGAATAAATGCCGGTGCGGTTCAGCGTATCGGCTACCTGTTTTTCGGTATTGCGGCCCGAGGTGCCTTTGGGCGTAAAGCCAATGGTAACGGCCCGCACCACCAGACCCAGAAACGAAATGCCGAAGCAAAATAAACCCCATTGCGGATGGCTCATGCTGCGGTGCGTATCTTCGGGGTAAAACGACATGATGAGCAAAGCAAAAGCGTAAAGAACGAGCGGTAACCAGCTTCTTCTGCGGAATAGCCAGTTTCCCGACAATTCAAATTCTTCTCTTAAAGGCATGCGTAAGCGTAAGATCCTGAAACGAAATAAAGTGCAATATGCGGATTTATTTTAATAACCGGCTCCAAAACCAGCGGTTTTTTGTATAGATCCGCACCTATCGGATCAGCAGATTTTCAGGGTTATGATGTTAGGGAAACGTTTGAGTAAGACTTCCTTCAGATTCCTTCCGCCTGCGTCGTTACAAGCTTTTCCGGCTTCTTTTTGGGCAAAGAAAAGACCGGGGCAGAAACGGACGCAGGCTTATTTCATGCAAACAATTAAATAATCAGCCGCCCCAGGCTTTTAGAATCCATAACGAACCAAAGAATTACTCCTCGGTCCTGGCTTTATCTTCCTTACCTTTTTTCTTATCCTTGTCTTTATCTTTATCCTTGTCTTTATCCTTGTCCTGCTGTTTATAGTTTTTCGGAAAATCGAAGAAAAGGAGTTTGCTTTTATCGCCGCTGATGTCGAGCCAGGAGTTGCAGTTAAATTCGAGCGCTACCACGCCCGCGGTAGGCATATCGGCCAGAGCCTCCGGCGATAGTTTATTGGCTACTTCCGATAGCACCGGGTTATGCCCAACCACCAGCAGGCAGTCAATATCGTCGGGCACGTGCTGTAAGATCTTGATCAGTTCGCTGCGGCCGGCTTTGTAAACGCTTTCTTGGCTCTGTATTTTTTCGCGGTCGTAATCCAGCTCTTTGGCCACCAACGTGGCGGTGGTTATGGCGCGCACCGCCGTGCTCGATATAATAAGGTCGGGGATCACATCGCGCGAAAGCAATTGCTGACCCATTAAAGGAGCATCCTGCCGGCCCCGCTTGTTCAGCGGACGGTCGTGGTCGCTCAGTTCCGGAAAATCCCAGCTCGATTTGGCGTGGCGCATTAAAAATAAGGTCTTCATATAATTGGTTTGATATAAGCTTTTGCAACTGCCGGAAAAACGGTAGGGTTTCAGGCCCGGAAAGTAGGCGCGCGCCGGCAGATTGTAGTTCTTTACTCTTTTGGGGCCTGCAAGGTTTTCTGTCCGGAACGCGGTAGATTCCCAGGCCCGTTTTTCCTTTTTTCCTTTCCTCCGTCAAATCCCTTCCGGGTAGCCGCAAGCACTTTTTCCGGCCCGAAGCATAGCGTTTTGGGAGGATTTTGAGCTTGGCCGGTATTAAATATATTAAAAACGCTATGCTGTAGAGGTTCCACGACTGATGTTTCAGAATATTTAAAAAAATTCTTTATTTTTTATTTGGAAGCAATCTAAATAAGATAGTAAGTTTGCCATTATTTAAAATTAGTCTAAATAAACACACCGCTATAACTACAGCTCTATGAATAATTTCTACCACTTTAATCAAACTATGAAATACGGGCTTGTCCTGTTGCTTTGTTTCTGCCTGCAGCTTGCCGCATTTGCGCAGAACGGCAGCATCGAGGGCCGCATAACGACCAGCGAAGGCGAACCGGCCGGTTTCGTGAATGTTTATTTAAAAGAAGCCGGAAAAGGCACCGCTTCTTCCGAAAACGGCAACTACACCCTTAAAAACGTAAAACCCGGCAACTACACCCTTATTACCAGCCTGATCGGTTTGCAAACCCAGGAAAAAACGGTAGCCGTGGAGCCCGGAAAAGTAACCAACCTGGATTTTACCTTGTCGGAAAGCAGCCAGAAATTATCGGAAGTGCAGGTTATTGCCCGCCGCACCCAGAACGACCGCCCGGTGGCCGTTGGTAAAATGGCCGTTCGCCCCATGGATATGCCGCAAAGCATGGCTGTGGTAGGCACCGAAGTAATTACCGAACAACAGGCTTCCAAACTAAGCGACGTAATTAAGAACGTGAACGGCGTGGCGCTGGGAACTACCCGCGGCACCACTTCCGAAACGTTTTTTGCCAGGGGCTATAACTTAGGCGCCAACAACATTATGAAAAACGGCGCCCGTTCCAATTCCGCCGTAATTCCCGAAGCCAGCACCTTAGAAAGAGTAGAAGTTTTGAAAGGCAGCGCGGCTTTATTATACGGCAACGTAAGCGGCGGCGCGGTAATTAACATGGTTACCAAACAACCAAAATATGAATTTGGCGGCGAAATTTCCATGCGCGCCGGCAGCTACAACCTTTACAAACCGCTGGTAGATATTTACGGCCCGATCAGCCAGAAATTAGCGTTCCGGGTAATCGGAACCTACGAAACAGCCGGCAGCTACCGCAAAAACATAGAATCGGAGCGTTTATACGTAAACCCATCCTTGCTTTACAAGATCAGCAACCGCACCGATATTTTGCTGCAGGCCGATTACCTGAAACACGACCTGACCCCTGATTTCGGTGTAGGCTCCCTTGCCGATACCATTCTGAATACCAAAGTGGGCCGTTCGGCTACTTTCAACACGCCCTGGGCTTATAATAACGTAGCGCAAACCAACGCCTCCTTAAGCGTAAATCACCAGTTCAACGAAACCTGGAAACTGAATTTCATTGCCGCCCGCCAGGATTTCGACCGGAATTATTTCTCTACCGAACGCATTCAGGCTCTTGCTAACGGCAACTGGGGACGTAAACTTACCCGCTCAAAAATTGCTGAAGATTACTACAACAGCCAATTGAACCTGAACGGCGCGTTCAAAACCGGAGCCCTGGAACATACGGTTTTAGTGGGTGCCGATGCCGAACGGTACATGAATATCACAAACGGGTTTAATGTTTTAGGTTTACGCAAAGGCGGCGTTTACGACAGCATTAATGTGTTTGACCCGAACAGATTTGAGGCCCGCACCGATCTGCCTGAAACCACCAATATTACCCGCACCGAAACCCCGACTTACCGTTACGGCGTTTTTGCCCAGGACCTGATCAGTATTTCGGAGAAGTTTAAAGTACTGGCCGGTTTGCGCTGGTCGTACCAGGAAGCGGCGCAAGCCAAGATCTACGACCTGGAAAAAGATACTGTTACCACCGGTGCCAAAGCAAAATACGATCAGGCATTTTCGCCAAGAGTTGGTTTGGTTTACCAGCCATCGGCCGCCACTTCGGTTTTTGCCAGTTATTCCAACAACTTCACCACCAATGCCGGCACCGATATCTACGGCAACAACCTGAAACCATCCATCATCGATCAGTATGAAGTTGGGGTGAAAAATGACCTGATCAAAGGCCGCCTTTCTGCCAACGTTACCATCTACCGCATCCTTAACAACGACCTGGCGCAAATGGCCCGTTTCGATAAAGACGGCAAAGAAAACGCGAACGCCAACTTCAAGGAATTTACCGGCCAGACCACTTCCGACGGCGCCGAAATTGACCTGAACGGAACCCTGCTGCCGGGCCTGAATTTCCTGGCCGGTTACAGCTACAACTTTATGCGCTACACCAAAACGCCGGGCAACAAAGGCAGCTACAAAGAAGGCGAACGCCTGGTAAACAACCCGGCTCATACGGGTAACGCGAGTTTATTCTACACCTTCAGCACCGATAAATTAAAAGGTCTGAAAGTAGGCGTATCGGGTTTTTATACCGGAGCCCGCAATGCCGGCTGGAACAATACCTATGGCCAGACCCAGCAATTCAGCCGCCTGATTAAAGTAGATGGTTTCACGACTTTCGATCTGACCGCCGGTTATACCTACAAGCAGATCTCCTTGCTGGCCAAAATGTCGAACATCACCAACGAACTGAACTACTACGTGCACGAAAACTACAGTGTAAACCCGATCGCGCCGCGGCAGTTCGTAACCACGGTTTCTTATAAATTCTAATTATTTTTGCTCTCACGCAAGCCCGGAGTTCTGATCGGAACTTCGGGTTTTGCAATTAAAAAAGGCTATCCTTTTGCCGCTAAAAACTACCCATGAAAAACTTTTTCCGCGACATTCACTTGTATCTGAGCCTGGCTGCCGGGCTGGTAATTGCTGTTCTTTGTTTTACCGGGGCGGCCCTTGTTTTCGAGAAAGAATTGCAGCAAACCATTTACCCGGAACGCTACCTGGTTAAACCCGCCACCCAGCGCGCCAGCCTGGAAGAAATGGTAGCCGTTTTAAAGGAAAAAGTGCCGGGTGCGAAAGTTTCGGGCGTAAAAGTGTATGCCGACCCCAGCCGCACCGTAGAAATAAATTACCTCGATCCGAAAGACCAGGAAGGCAAAGAAGGTAAGGCCGGGAAAGAAAAAGCCGACGCAAAAACGGTAGGTTCTGAAGGCAAAAAAGTCGGGGAAAAGGCCGAAGGGAAAGGCGATGGTAAAAAAGATAAAGGCGGCAAAAAAGAAGGCGGCAAAGAAAAAACCACTACTGCTTTCATGAACCCGTATTCGGGCGAATTGATCAGTTTGTATAGCCACCGCAACTCGTTTTTCTACACCATGTTTGCCACACACCGCTGGCTTCTGGCCGACGATATTGGGAAAATGATCACCGGGGTTTCTACGCTTATTTTCCTGTTTATTCTGCTTACCGGTATTATTCTGTGGTGGCCTAAAAATAAGAAGATCCTGAAGCAGCGCCTGCGTTTTAAGTGGGACGGCGGCTGGAAACGCATGAACCACGACCTGCACATTGTGCTCGGTTTTTACACGGCCATTTTCCTGTTCGCGTTTGCGTTTACGGGTCTGGCCTGGAGCTTTAAATGGTTTAACGATGCTATTTATGTAGTTACCAATTCCGAAAACAAAAAGCCCGAACCGCCAAAATCTACCCTGGCTGAAAATACACAAACGGTTTCCTTCGATCAGATTCTGGCAACCATAAAAACCCGGGAACCTGAGGCGCAATTCTACAGCCTGAATGCGCCGAAAGAAGCTGACGGAGCTTTTTCCGTTTCCGCTTTACCCCAGGATCCGGCCCACGAAAAAGCGGCCAACCAGTATTTCTTCGATCAATATTCCGGCAACCTGCTTGAGCAAAACCTGTACGCCGATAAGAATCTGGGCCAGCGCGTGCGGGCTACTTTTTACCCGGTACACGTCGGTTCGATCGGAGGGTTACCGGGCCGTATCATTGCCTTTCTGGCTTGTATTGCCGGCGTAACGTTCCCCATTTCCGGAATCATTCTCTGGATAAACCGCCTCCGGAAAAAAGACAGTAAGAAAGCCAAAAAGAAAGCGCGGGTAGCAAATGCCGTAAGGTAATAGTTTGCAACAGTTTGTCCGTTTTAGCCCTCTCCTCATTCAGGAGAGGGTTTTTTATTTAATCGGGATTTTCAGGGTAATTGTCTGAATCAGAATTTACAGAAACGAAGTTCGGCGTAGCCAATTTAGAATTTCCGGAATAAGCCCCTCTTAAATAGCTAAAAACAAGGAGGGCTTTCATTACGCACTTCGCCTGCCTTTCTTTCCAAGTATGTAATATGCAGCAGAAGATAAAAATCCGCTACAATGGAAATCAGGAGCACCGGCTTTGCTGTTTTGTTGCGCAGATTATAACCCGATAAAACTGCCGGGGAAAAAAGAAAAGTTAAAAGAAACACCGGCAGGCGGAAGAATATCGAAGTTTAACGATGTTGTAAAATTGTTATAATTTTGCCGGCTCTTTTTACTTTTATTCCCTAAAACCCTAGCGTTTTTCTGCATGAAATTTCCCTTGCTTTTAGCGGCCGCTTTATGCCTGGCTGCCGGCGTTTCGGCCCAATCTCAAACCAAACCCCGCGCCCGCGAATTAGGCGTTCCCTTCGAGGGCGTAACCGGAAAATATAACGCCATAACCGATGTGCCGGGCGTTTTGGTTGGCTATAAAACGCTCATAAAAGGTAAAGGGAAACATAAAGTTGGCAAAGGCCCGGTGCGCACCGGCGTAACCGTAATTCTGCCCAAAGGCAAAACCGACGAAGCCGTTCCGGCGGCCTGGTTCAGCCTGAACGGCGACGGCGAAATGACCGGCCTGCCGTACGTAGAAGATTACGGCACCACTTCCGGGCCCATCGGCATCACCAATACCAACAGCGTAGGCGTGGTGCGCGACGCGATAGGCGAATGGAGCATCAAAAACTTTTCCACCAACGAGCTCATCGATTTTTCTTTTGGATTGCCGGTGGTCGGTGAAACGTTTGATGGCATTCTGAATGATATTAACGGCCTGCATGTAACCAAAAAAGATG
Organism: Adhaeribacter terrigena; assembly: GCF_016623615.1. Taxonomy (GTDB): domain Bacteria; phylum Bacteroidota; class Bacteroidia; order Cytophagales; family Hymenobacteraceae; genus Adhaeribacter_A; species Adhaeribacter_A terrigena. Next base: position 333,001 of record NZ_JAEHFX010000004.1, read on the forward strand.
TTTTCGATGCGCTGGATAATGCCAAAAGCGGTCCGGTAGCGGAAGGCAACGTGGGCGGCGGTACCGGCATGAGTTTGTTTTTATTTAAAGGTGGCAGCGGCACTTCGTCGCGCACCATAAAACTCGATACGGCTACCTATACGCTGGGCGCTTTTGTGCAGGGAAATTTTGGCGGAAGAAAAGACCTGATGGTGGCCGGCGTACCGGTTGGCAAAGAAATTACCGACCTGCGCCCGATCATCAACACCAAAGAAAAGGACGGTTCTATCATCGTGATCATTGCCACTAATGCGCCGCTTTTGCCTTCGCAACTGAAACAAATTGCCAAACGGGCCTCAATTGGTGTGGCGCGCACCGGCGGTTTGGGCCGCAATTCTTCCGGCGATATTTTCCTGGCTTTCAGTACGCAGAACGCGCAGCCAAACGCAAAAGGCACCCTGGAAGTTTGGCGCTCCATTCCCAAAGATCACCTCGATGCTTTTTACCAGGCAACCGCCGAAGCCACCGAAGAAGCCATTATTAACGCGATGCTGGCCGCTGAAGACATGGAAGGTATAAACGGGAATACGATCTACGCGCTGCCCGGCCAGCGTTTGCAGGAAGTAATGCGCAAATACAACCGCCTGAACGAACCGAAAAAGTAAAAAAAACGCTAGGGTGTAAGCCCCAAAAACAAAGGTTTATTTATTCGGAAGGGTAGCACTTCTCATAATTGATTTTGCCACAAACAATATTCTAAGCAATTTCTACCCCGTAAAACCGTTGATCGGGCAAGCGGAAATATTAGTTGCCATTTCTGAAATTTAAACCCGGTTATTTAAAACCCGGAAGGCATTTATTTAAACAAATCGTTGCGGTTTCCGCTAAGCAAGCTATGGAAATTCTTGTACTGGTTATGCTTACCTTGCTGAACGGATTTTTTGCCCTTTCAGAAATTGCGATTGTTTCAGTGCGCAAAACCCGGATCGAGCAGAAAGCCAAAGCCGGCAATAAGAACGCGCAAACCGTGCTGAATTTATTAGCCGAACCCGAAGATTTTCTTTCGGCGGTGCAGGTGGGCATTACCCTGATCGGGATCATTTCCGGAGCTTACGGCGGCGCGGCTTTAAGCGACGATGTGCGGCCCTGGCTCGAGCAAATCAGCTATTTAGCGCCCTACGCCGACAGCCTTTCGTTTGTATTGGTCATTGCGGCCATCACGTATTTTTCCATCGTGATCGGTGAGCTTATTCCCAAAACCATTGCAATGGGTAATTCCGAGGAAATTGCCCTTTTTGTAGCGCCCATCATCCGGATCTTTACCAAAGTAACGCTGCCGCTGGTAAAGCTGCTTTCCGTTTCTACCAGCCTTATTTCCCGTTTGCTGCGCGTAAAAGCCCCTTCGGAAGAAAAGATTTCGGAAGAGGACCTGCGGCAGATCCTAAAAACCGCCGGCCGGCAAGGCTTGCTGGCCAAAGAAGAAACCGAGCTGCACCAGAACCTTTTTTACTTTTCCCGGCAACGCGCCCGCAGCATGCAAACCCACCGCAAAGACCTGGAGTGGATCGATCTGTCTGCGCCCATCGAAAAGATCAAAGCCCAGGTGCACCAAAGCATTCACTCCAAATTTCCGGTAGGCGATGGCTCGCTCGATAACGTGGTGGGCGTTTTAACCACCAAAGATTTTTACGAATACCTGCTGGAACCAAGCCTGTCGTTACAAAGCATCATTAAAAAGCCGATCTACGTGTCCGAAACCATGCTGGCCGGCCCCATTCTGGAGCTTTTCCGGAAGCATAAGCAGAACATGGGCGTGGTGGTAGATGAATATGGCGCCGTGGAAGGCATTATTACGCTGCACGACATTCTGGAAGCCATTGTAGGCGATCTGCCCGATATAGACGAAGGCTTTGAACCTGATATTGCCCGCCGCGCCGACGGCAGTTACCTGGTAAATGCGGGTATTTCCATCCGGATGCTGAACCGGGGCCTGGAACAGGAGATTATCCGGAAAGATCCGACCAATTATGCTACGCTGGCCGGTTTTATTACCTGTTTCCTGAGCCGCGTGCCCAAAACCGGCGAAAAATTGCTTTACAACGGCTACGAATTCGAAGTAGTGGATATGGATGGTTTTAAGATCGATAAAGTGATTGTGAAGCGCTTACCGGCTGGGCCGGTTAACTAGTTTTTCTTCCTGAAATGCTATCGTTTTACCCTCAAAAACTAACTGCCACGCCTTGCAAGGCGTGGAAATTACGGCAGTTTTCCAAACAAAAAGGCTACCGTTCTGCTTCAGAAAACGGTAGCCTTTTTTGCTTTAAAAGTAGTGGTAAGCTACTAGGTCAGTTTCGATTCCAGCTGGGCCAGCACGCCTAAAAAGTACTCCGATTTGCTTTCTATCGTTTTTAACCCGTCGTGCGCCTGGTCTATATTGCCGGTGTTGTAAAGTTTAAATAAGTTCAGGGCCGTGGCATTCAGGTCCTGGTGCGTGTCGGCCAATTTTTTCATTTCCGGCTCGTGGCCGTATTTGGGCAAGCCGGTATCATTGAACCAGAAATTTACCGGGCCGGTATGCGAGAAAAAAGCTTCGTCGAAGGTGCCTCCGTAAAGCACCGAGCGCACCTTCGATTTATAAAGGATGTGTTTGATCCGAAGCTGTTGAAAATCTATTTGCGCTGCATTCATATATAAACAGCTCTCCGCCGTGTCAGTCTTTCTAAAGTATTGGGTGAATTAAGCTTTTCCTAATTCCTCTAATTTCTGGCGGTATTTTACCTGTTCATCTACCACGTAACCAAAAACCAGAATGCCGGTAATTTTATCGGTATCGTCGTATAGGGCCTGGTAAATAAAATTCAGATAAACGTCGTCTATATTGCCGGTATCGTGCAGGTCCAGTTTTACCGCAATTTCTTCGGCTACAAATTCTTTTCCGGTAGTGTAAACGTTATCCAGAATAGCTATAAAACCTTGTTCTATCACTTCCGGCACGGCTTCGGCTACGGTGCGGCCCTCCAACTGGCGATTCGGGAAAAGCTGCTGGTATTTATCGTTCACCAGTTTAAACCGGTGCTCCGGGCCGTCGAGCAAACAGAAAAAGGCCGGGGCTTTCATGATCAGGTTTTCCAGCGTTTTGCGTTCCGTTTCGGCTTTTTTATAAGCGAACTGTACCTGGTCCGAAAGTGCCGACATTTGCTCGTTGCTTTGCAACAGTTCCTGCACCATCTGGCGCATGTCATGAATATCGGTGCAGCTGCCGGCCCACATTACAATATTGCCTTGTTCGTCGCGCATGGGCTGGCTTTTGCATAAGAACCAGCGGTACTGGCCATCTTTGCTGCGTTTGCGCACTTCCAGCTGAATATCCTGGCCTTTTTCAAAACCTTCCCGCCATTTCCGGGATATTTTTTCCAGCTCTTCCGCCTCTAAAATATTATTCCAGCCTTCGTTTATCAGGGTTTCGGTGCTAATGCCGGTGTAGGTAGCCCAGCGCTGGTTCAGGTAAGTTAATTTGCCCTGGGGGCTTACCGTAAAAATAAGTTGCGGCAAGGTTTCGGCCATAAACCGGAATTTATTTTCACTGGCAATAGCTTCTAACTTGGCCCGCTCGCGATCTGTTACGTCCGAGGTTTTCTGGATGATATATTGCAAGGCCCCTTGCTCATCGAAAACCGGCGTGTGCGACGCTTCCCAGTAACGCACGTCAAAGGTGCCGTCGGGTTTGGGAATATCGTAGCGGCTTGCCGGAAAATAATCTACTTTTTTAGAAGCCGCGGCACGGTCCAGCGAAAGCTTTACCGGGTTCTGCTCATAGGGCACCGACTCATCCGGGAAAGCTTCCAGCAGGAAAGATTTCCCGACCAGTTCTTCGCGCGAACGCATGGTAGCCTGCAGATAAGCCTCATTCATGGCCAGAATCTTATACTCCGGCGACAGAATAACCAGGTTATCGGGCAGGTTCAGAAATACATTATTGATATCCATAAGGCTGAAGACAGTATAGTCAGCTGACTATACAATTAGATTAAGATAAGCATTTTTAGGGCATGCAAGATACTGCAAGAAAATGAAAGTTTTCAGTAATATTTTTATACAATTGCGGCTGTCGGGGTTTTTGTAATTTTAAATGCTGCGGGGTGTTAATAAACATAAAACGCTACCGTTTTTGCCAGGAAAAACGGTAGCGTTTTGAAGGGGAAAAGTCTGAAGCAGCCCTGAATTAATATTCCTGCTGCGGCAGATAATTAGGGTAGCGCTGCATGTGCAGTTGTTCCACGCGTTTAAAAAGCTCGTCGCGCAGCTCATCTATATTTTGCCGGTTGGCCGCTGAAATGAAAATGGCCGGGTTGTGCATTTTGGCCATGTAGGTAGCGCGCAGTTCCTGGAGCGTAGGTTTTTCGGCACCTTCGCCCATGTCGTTGAGTTCTTCCATTTCTTCTTCGCGGTACAGGTCTATTTTGTTGAATACCAGTAAGGTAGGTTTGTCGCCGGCGTGAATTTCTTCCAGCGTTTTGTTTACCACCGCAATGTGCTCCTCAAAAGAAGGGTGCGAAAGGTCTACCACGTGCACCAGCAGATCGGCTTCACGCACTTCATCCAGGGTAGATTTAAAGCTCTCGATCAGTTTGGTAGGCAGTTTCCGGATAAAACCTACCGTATCGGAAAGCAAAAACGGAATATTGTTGAACACCACTTTTCTAACGGTAGCATCTACGGTGGCAAACAATTTGTTTTCGGCAAACACTTCCGATTTGGAAAGCAGGTTCATGATGGTAGATTTGCCCACGTTGGTGTAGCCTACCAGCGCTACGCGCACCATGCCTTCGCGGCTTTTCCGCTGCTGAAAATTCTGCTTGTCGATGGCCTTTAGTTTTTCCTTTAATAAGGAAATGCGTTCGCGCACAATTCGTCTATCCGTTTCAATTTCGGTTTCCCCCGGACCTTTCATGCCGATACCGCCTTTCTGCTTGCTTAAGTGGGTCCATAGACCGGTAAGGCGCGGCAGTAAATACTGGTATTGCGCCATTTCGATCTGGGTCCGGGCCTGGGCGGTTTGCGCGCGAAGGGCAAAAATATCGAGGATCAGTAAGCTTCTGTCCACAATTTTCACTTCCAGCTCGGTTTCCAGGTTGCGCAGCTGCGACGGGCTCAGATCATCGTCGAAGATCACCATGTCTACGCCGTGCTGCTTTACAAAGGCTTTGATCTCGGCCAGTTTTCCCGAACCCACAAAGGTTTTAATGTCGGGTTTTTCGAGTTTTTGGGTGAAACGGTGTAGCGTTTTAGCGCCGGCCGTTTCGGCCAGAAAAGCCAGTTCGTCTAAATATTCTTCGGTTTTATCTTCAGCCTGCTGTTTGCGGGTTACGGCTACCAGCACGGCGGTTTCCTGTTCTTTGGCGGTTTCGTAAGATTTTTGTTTGGCCATAAAGTATTGGTAAAGGTTCGGCACAATTCAACCCGATGAGGAAAAACTACCCGAACGTTTTGGTTAATTGAAAAGGAGAACGCCGGCAAGTAGTGCCGGCGGCACTCAGGTAAAACGTAAGTTCCGGCCGGAAGTTAGTATTGGTTAAGCATCAGTGTAAAGGCAGCAATTTCTTCGGCTTCCTGCTCGGTGACCTGCCCTTTATACGCCGGCATTAAACCGCGGCCGTTCAAAATTATATTTTTTCTTTCTTCCAGGCCCAACGCGCTGGTAGCAAGGTCGGAAGCATTGTTCAGTCCTTTTTTGCCGTCGGCACCGTGGCAGCTTTCGCACAGTTGCGCGTAGATCTGTTCGGCATTGGCTAAAGCGGTCCCGCTCATTGCTTCGTGAATGGCCGGGGCAGTTTCTGCTTCCGAATCCATACCGTTTTCTTCGGCTGTGTTTGTTGCTGGTGCTTTCGTTTTAGTTACGGTAGGCGCAGCTTTTTTCATCGAGAGGTTTTTGCTTTCGGCTACGCCATAGACGTACACAAAAATTGCTAATGCCAGGGCTACGAGCGGTTTGTTCAGCTTTTTAAGCCCGGTAATGGCCACCGGAATGGCAACTAAAACCAGCGCCACTTTCACCAGCAGCCAGGTAGGAATGCCGTTATACTGGAACATTAAATAGCCGCCGGTAATTAAAATAAGCACCCCCAAAATGATATCAAGCACTTTGGTTTTGCGCTTCAGCTTTTCCAGCGCCTGCGTTTTGTTGGTAAAAAGCATAAACGCTTTAATAATGAACAGGATCAGGAACAGGACCACCACGAGCACGTGGCTGTGCATAAAAGCAGTAATTGGCATTGGGTTTGATTTTTTTTCGGGTAAAAACCGGGTACGGTCGGCTAAGCTACTGCAAAGAACGCACACACCCAAATTCCGGAAAAAAATTGCCTTGTTTCGTTCTGAATTCCTGTGATTTGCCTTGCAGCTCCCGTACAATCTGTATCTTTGCCGGCTGAAAAACTGAGAATTATGCGCATTGCCATTGTCATAAACACTTCCTGGAACATTTTTAACTTCCGGATGAGCCTGGCCAAAGCTTTGATGGCGGCCGGGCACGAAGTAGTGGCTATTGCCCCGCGCGATGCTTATTCGGAAAAACTGGTTGCCGCGGGCCTGCAATACGTGCCTGTAGAAATGGAAAACAAAGGCACCAATCCGGTAAAAGATTTGCTGCTTATCAAACAATTCCACCGCATTTACAAAACCGTTCAGCCCGACGTAATACTGCAGTACACCATAAAACCGAATATTTACGGCACGCTGGCCGCCAGGCTGGCCGGCATTCCGGTTATTAATAATGTTTCGGGCCTGGGAACGGTTTTTATTGTCAAGAACCTGGTTTCGAAAGTAGCGCTGGCGCTTTATAAATTCGCTTTTCAGTTTCCGGCCAAAGTATTTTTTCAGAACAACGACGACCGCGAACTTTTCCTGGAGCACCGCCTGGTTTCCGAACAAATTACCGAAGTTTTACCCGGTTCCGGCATCGATACGGTGCGGTTTAAGCCGACCGAAAATTTTAGCAGAAACAAGGATTTCCGTTTCCTGATGATCTCGCGCGTGCTTTACGAAAAAGGTATTGCCGAATACGTGGAAGCCGCTAAAATTCTGAAAGCCAAATACCCGGAGATCAGAATCCAGCTTCTGGGTTCCTTCGACGAAGCGGGCAATATCGGCATTAAAAAAACGGTATTCCTGGATTGGATCAAAAACGGCGAAATTGAATATTTAGGTACTTCCGACGACGTAGCTTCCGTGATTGCTCAGGCTGATTGCGTAGTTTTACCCAGCTACCGCGAAGGCACGCCCAAAACGCTTTTAGAAGCTGCAGCTATGGGCAAACCCATTGTAACCACCAACGTGCCTGGCTGCAAAGAAACCGTTATCGATAACCAAAACGGCTATTTATGCGAAGTGCGCAGCGGCGAAGACCTGGCGGCCAAAATGGAAAAAGTACTCTTGCTGCCCGAAGAACAATTACAGCAAATGGGAAAAGCCAGCCGCCAGTTAGCCCTCGATAAATTCGACGAAAAGCACGTGATCGGCCAGTATTTTAAAGCCATTCAGCAAATTAGCGAAAGAAAACGGTAGGGTTTAAGCCGGGAAAAGTATAAAGCGAAAATTAACGAATATGGAATACAAAGAGCATTACCTTAAAGGCGTAATTGAATATACGCCCCGGAAGATTGGCGATGCACGGGGCTGGTTCATGGAATCGTATAACCGGCAGGCGCTTGAAAAAGCCGGTATAAAGGTGTCTTTTGTACAGGATAATATTTCGCTTTCCACCAAAAATGTGCTGCGCGGCCTGCACTTTCAGAAACCACCTTTTGCGCAGGCTAAACTGGTGCGCGTACTTTCTGGTCGGGCTTTGGATGTGATCGTTGATATCCGCAGCAATTCTCCTACGTACGGGCATCATCTGAAAGTGATCTTAGACGCCGGACAAAGCAATCAGTTATTTATTCCGGCAGGTTTTGCGCACGGTTTTTTAACGCTCGAAGATAACACCACCTTCTTCTATAAATGCTCTGATTATTACAACAAAGAATCGGAAGGCGGTTTGCTCTGGAGCGATCCTGATCTGAACATTGACTGGAACGTAACGGATCCGATCATTTCGGAAAAGGACCTGGTACAGCCGGTCTTCAAAGATTTTAAATCACCGTTTTAATTTGGTAGCTGGTATTTAGTTTCTGGTATCTGGATTTTTAAAACAGAAAGCCCGATGTAAAACATCGGGCTTTCTGTTAAATGCTATGTTTTAGCGTTAAAAAGTTCAGATATCAAATACAAAGTACTTTTTACAGCAAATTCAATAGCGTTTCCAAGCCCATGCCACGCGAACCTTTAATGAGCAGATAGCTGTTTTTAACCGGGTTTGCTTTCAGGTAGCTTTCCAGTTCGGCTTTGGTTTCGAAATGTTTGAACGCAGGATTGACCTGGGCTGCAGCCTTCATTTTCTGGCCGCAAAGCCATACCATTTCGATGGGTTGCTGCGCGATCAGTTCACCTAATTTTCGGTGTTCGGCTTCGCTTTCTGTACCTAACTCAAACATATCGCCGGCAATTAAAACTTTTGGTTCGCCGGCACTGCTGCCGAAGTTTTTAATGGCCGCTTCCATGGAACTTGGGTTGGCGTTATAAGCATCGAGCAGAATGAAATTGGAGTTCTTTTCGATGACCTGCGAGCGGTTGTTGGCCGGAATATAATGGGCCAGGGCTTCGTTTATTTTATCTGCCGGTACGCCAAAATATTTCCCGATACAGGCGGCCGCGGCAATGTTGTCGAAATTGTACGTGCCCATTAAATGCGTTTTTACTTCCTTGCCGGCTTCGTCTTTATAAACAATGTTGGGCGTGGCTTCCAGTAATTCAAAATGCAGGAAATCGCCATTGTTCGGGTAGGTAATTTTACTTTCGATGCGGCGGCTCATGCGTTGCAGGTGGTCGGAATTGGTATTCAGGAAAATGGTGCCATGCGTTTCATCTACGAATCTATACAGTTCGCTTTTGGCCCGTGCCACACCTTCCAGACTCCCGAAACCTTCTAAGTGTGCTTTGCCAATATTAGTGATAATGCCGTGCGTAGGAAGGGCCAGGCGGCAAAGCATGTCGATTTCGCCTCCGTGGTTGGCGCCCATTTCAATAATGGCCATTTCGTGCTCGGGTTTTATGCGCAGCAAGGTTAGTGGCACGCCAATGTGGTTGTTCAGGTTGCCGGTGGTATAAAGCGTATTGAATTTCTGGCTTAAAACCGCGTTGGTCAGTTCTTTGGTGGTGGTTTTGCCGTTGCTGCCCGTAATGCCGATTACCGGAATGCCGAGTTGTTTGCGGTGATATAAAGCCAGTTGCTGCAAAGTTTCCAGGGTATTTTCTACGTACAGGCAACGGTCGGAGGCCATTTCTTCGTCCTCTACTATAGCGAAGCGCGCGCCTTTTTCCAGGGCCGTTTGCGCAAATTTTGCACCTTTAAAATTCGGGCCGTTCAGTGCAAAGAACATAGCGTTTTGCTGATCGGCGCGCGAATCGGTGCTTACAAAATCGCAGGTCAGGAATTTTTTATAGAGAGCAGGAATGGTTTCCGGAACAATATTCATAACAATTCAGAAATTCAGATTAGAAAAATGAAGTACTTTTTTACCGCGCTTTTTTTGTGCTTTTCAATTACTGTTTTTGCGCAGCAGGGCTTTTTGTTTGAGCAAAAAAACGATGTAAAAATAGTGATTGGCAGCGATACTTTAATGCATGCCTGGGTGGGTGGTTTTAATTCGCCGGTTTTTTCGAAAATAGACCTGAACCAGGATGGCACGGAAGATCTTTACGTGTTTGACCGGGAAACCAAACGCTCCACTACTTTTTTAGCCGATCATGCTTCCGGAACCTGGAAATGGAAACCGGCACCTCAATACGAAAGTTTGTTTCCGGATAAGCTCGCACACTGGGTTTTGCTGCGCGACTATAACGGCGACGGCAAAAAAGACCTGTTTACCATTCAGGATAATAACGCTTTAGTAGTTTGCAAAAACGTAAGTGCTGCCGGCGGTTCAGTGTTGTTCGATCAGCCGAAGTTTCTGAAAGAAGGGAATGCTCAGACGTTTACAATTATTTCCGAATCTAAAGATGTATTACCTTCCATAACCGATCTGGACAACGACGGGGACCTGGATCTGCTGTTTTTTTCCGGCCAGAATGGAAGAGAGCTACAGTATTATCGCAACACCAGTATCGAAAGTTATGGACGGGCCGATAGTTTGTGGTTCAGTAAAGCGGCGCAGAGTTGGGGCGGCCTTTACCGCTGCGCTTCTCCCGGCATATGCAATGCGTTCGCTTTTCAGAATTTTACTACCTGCAAAGTAAGCGGCACCAACCATAACGGTTATGCCAATGTGTTGGCGCTGGACCTGGACAATGACCTGGATAAAGATCTGCTGCTGGGAGAAGACGGCTGCAACACGCTGGTGCGCTTAACCAATTTCGGCACGCCGGCAGCTGCCCAAATGAACCCGTACAGCCTGCAAACTTCTTATCCGCCCAACACTACGCCGGTATTGCTGGAAAATTACCCGGCCGCTTATTACGAAGACGTAGATTTTGATGGCGTGAAAGACTTGCTGGTAGCCCCGTTCGTGAAAGACAACCGTTCTGACAAGGTGCCGATGAGCAATACAGTCTGGTTTTATAAGAACATGGCGGCAACGGCCGCGCCCGTTTTTTCTTTTGTGAAAAAGAATTTTCTGCAGGATGATATGATCGAACTGGGCGAAGCGGCCCGCCCCGTTTTTGCCGATATTGATGCCGACGGCGACCAGGATCTGCTTATCGGGAATTATGCTGATGCATACAGAAATCAATACATTAGCACGGTAAGTTTATTGGAGAATATCGGCACTGCTACAAAACCGCTTTTCAAACTTACCAACCCAGATTATCTGCAATTGAGTGCCGATTCGCTGAAAGACCTGAAACTGCAGTTTGCCGATATGAACGCCGACGGTAGCCTGGACCTGGTCATAAAATACATAGATGGAAATGTGGCGTCGCTGAAATATATTCCGAATACGGCTTTGCCAAACCAGCCTTTTCAGTTTTTGAAAACAACCAAATTACTGATCGGCATTGGTGTAGATAAGGAAGACGCGCCTTTCTTTGCAGACCTGGACGGCGACGGCGATCTGGATATGTTGCTGGGTACCCGGTCCGTTTCCCAAACGGCTCCGTCTAGTGGTGCGCTTTGGTACTATAAACGGATCGGTGCCAATGCGGGCAGCTACCAGTCCTGGCAATTAGATAATGCCGATCTGGGAGTAATTCCGCGCGATTTTGAGCACTACGAGCTTCAACCCACTATACTCGATATGAACCAGGACGGGAAATCAGACCTGGCAACGGTAAGCAACAGCGGCCGGGTAGAAGTTTATTCCGATGTGATGAGCAATCTGTCCGGCACTTTTTCAGCTTATACACATACCCTTTTCAACCCCCTTAAAAATGTTTATGAGCCTTCCCGTTTTGGCTTAACCTTGCACGCCGCATACGCCGATCTGGACGGCGATCAGAAGCCGGAAGTGGTAGTGGGCACCCGGGCCGGCGGCGTGGTTTTCCTGAAAAACAACAGCACCGTGCAGTTAGGCGTGAAAGAAAACCTTGCCACCGATCTGAAACTGAACGTTTATCCAAATCCGGCCACCGAAACGGTAAATGTATCGGCTGCTGAAAAGGTGCAGGTAAGCGTTTTCGATGCTGCGGGCCGCGAAGTTTTGGTTAAAATCAATGGCTTCGGCAAGCAGCACCAGCTTAATGTTTCGGGTTTAAAACCGGGTGTGTATTTCCTCAAAATCGCTACCGAAGATTTCCGTTCTACGGGCCGCACGTTTGTAGTGGGCCGGTAAACCGCCGGATGGCTGCGTTTGAAAAAGGTAGGGTTTTAAGGCTTAAAAGTACGGGGCTGACTTAAAAACGCTATGCTTTTAGCCTGAAAAAGTGCCGCGATCGTTTTTGTCTGGGGGATTGAATTTGCCGGCAACGCGGGAAGCAGGCAGAAAATCAGATAATTATAAACGAATGGGCCGGAAAAATTTTGCGTTTTAAGGAATACTTTCCGCCATTATTTGTTAATTTTATAAGTCGAAATTTATAATTCAAGCCGTTATGAAACACTGTTTTACCGCCATGTTGCTGCTGTTCTTTACCAATGCGTATGCGCAGCAGGGTTTTTTGTTTGAGCAGAAGAACGATGTAAAAATAGTAATCGGAACCGATACCTTAAAACATGGCTGGGTTGGCGGCCTGAATTCACCGGTTTTTTCCCGCATCGACCTGAACCAGGACGGGGTGGAAGACCTTTACGTGTTCGACCGGGAAAATACGCGTTCCAATACCTTTTTAGCCCATAACGTTAACGGAACCTGGGAGTGGAAACCGGCTCCGCAGTACGAAGCTATGTTCCCGGCTAAGCTCGACCATTGGGTTTTACTCCGCGACTTCGACGGCGATGGCAAGAAAGATATTTTTTCGGTAGAGCCTTTGGGTTTGGTAGCTTATCAGAACATTACCGTAGCCGGCGGCCCGCTTACCTTTGGCCCCAAAAAATTCCTGAAGCAGGATACTTTCAACAAGCACGACGCTATGCTGACCGGTACCTACACGCTGCCGGCCATTGCCGATATTGACGGCGACGGCGACCTGGATATTCTGAGTTTCGACGAGAATGACGGCACCTTTGTGTACCACTTCAAAAACAAGAGCCAGGAATTAGGCTACGATAACGATAGTCTCCGGTTTACCAAAGATGCCATGAGCTGGGCCGGGATCCGCCGCTGCGTGAATGCCGGGCTTTGCAATTCCTTTACTTTCAACAATGCTTCTAACTGCAAAATAAACGGCACGAACCACGGTGGGGGCGCTTCCATTCTGGCCATAGACCTGGATAACGACAACGATAAAGATATTCTGGTAGGCACCGATATGTGTGCGGACCTGGTGCAGATGACCAATAATGGTACTTCGGCTTTGGCCAGCATGAGCAGCGCCAGTTTAAATACCGTTTACCCGCCCAATACCACGCAGGCAATTGTTCATAATTACCCGGCATCGTATTACGAAGATGTGAATTTTGATGGCATTAAAGACCTGCTGGTAGCGCCTTTTATCGATAATAATAAAGTAGAGAAAGTAGGCTTGAGTAAAACATCCTGGTTCTATAAGAATACGGCGGCATCGGCAACGGCGGCCCCGGTTTTTGTTTACCAGCAAGATAATTTCCTGCAAGATAAAATGATAGATGTAGGGGAATGGGCCCGCCCGGTTTTTGCCGATATCGATGCCGACGGTGACCAGGATCTGCTGATCGGAAATTATGCTGATATGCGTCAGGGCCAGTTTCTGAGCACGGTTAGTTTATATACCAACGTAGGAACGGCTACCAGCCCGATGTTTAAACTGACCAACCCGGATTATTTGCAGTTCAGCCAGGCCGATATTAAAGATATTAAACTGCAGTTTGGCGATGTGGATGGCAATGGCAGCAAAGACCTGATCATAAAATACCTGCACAGCAGCGGCGCGGCTTCTTACGTAGATTTTATTCCGAACCAGGCGCAGCCAAACCAGCCGTATGTCTTTTCGCGCGCCAACCAGGTACGCATGGCTTTAGATACCGAAGGCTACGATTCGCCGTTGTTTTACGACATGGATAATGACGGGGATCTGGATCTGTTACTTGGTACCTACACGCAGCCGCCCTTGTTGCAAAATCCCGGCGTGATCCGCTATTACAAGCGCGTGGGCGCCGATGCTACGAGCTACCAGTCGTGGAGAATTGAAGATGCTAACTTTGGCGATATTCCCTGGGATTTTCCTTACCGCGATATTCAGCCAACCATGATCGATATGAACAACGATGGCAAAGTAGATCTGGTAACGGTAGCCAACAGCGGCCGCATAGAAGTTTATTCGGATGTGATGAGCAACCTGACCGGTAAATTCACCGCTTATACCGATGTGCTGTTAAACACCATTCAGAACACCTACGAGCCAAGCAAATTTGGGCAGTCGTTGTATGCGGCTTTTGCCGATCTGGACGGCGATTCGAAACCGGAAGCGGTAATTGGTACGAGCGGCGGCGGCGTGGTTTTCCTGAAAAACAACAGCACCGTGCAGTTAGGCGTGAAAGATAATATTGCTGCCGATCTGAAACTGAACGTTTATCCGAACCCTGCTACTGAAACAGTAAACATTACGGCTGCCGAAAATGTGCAGGTAAGCGTTTTCGATGCCGCCGGCCGCCAGGTTTCCTTTAGAACCAATGGCTTTGGCAAGCAGCACCAACTGAACGTTTCGGGCTTGAAACCGGGCGTGTATTTCCTGAAAATTGCCACCAAAGATTTCCGCTCGGCGGGCCGCACGTTTGTAGTGGGTAAATAATAAAAAACGCTAGGATTTCGGGGTGAAAAACCCGGAAGCGCATTAAAAACGGTATATTTTTCTTCGGAAAAAGTGTACCGTTTTTTTTATGGCCGAAAACCAGGGCCGCAGAGAATTTTAAGTTGGCATCATCTATCGCGGTAGGTAATTGTTTTACCAGCCCAGCTTAAAGGACATTACGGCAATAACGTTATTTAATATATAAACAAACAATATGTTTAAAATTTGTTAAATCTATAACAATTTGATAAATAGCAGCATCATGTAAAAGAAGTATTCTTACCCGGCTAATAACTTGCTTGAAGTGAAAAAAATATTGTTGTAAATAACCGGAGGTGTCAGCAAGTACTTCCGGTTATCTTTTTAATCTGTGCTGTTATGAGAAAGTATTTATTCTTCTGTTTATATTTTATTTCAGGAATTGCCTTTGCCCAGCAACCCCAGCTTTTGCAAGAACGCAACTATAAAACCGACAGCTTTGAAAAACAGCTATTAAGTAGCGCACAAGATCGAAATGGTAATATTTTTTATTCGGGTTTGACCTTGGTGAATACCCGTAATTTCACAAGTTCCTTTTTGTTGGTTAAACCAAATACAGATACACTTTGGAGCCGAAAAGGTCCAACTAACCTTAATCCTGGTATACTAGCAATGCGGCATACTACCGATGGTGGTTTTATTTTTTGCGGAGCGTCCAAACACCCTTCTATTGGCAACATATCTGGCTTATATATGCAAAAGCTGAGTGCAGTGGGCTGCCCGAGTGGACGCAAAACAATTATTTCAATAATACTGGAAATGCACCAACTTCCCTCTTAGTTATGCCCGATAAAGGATATTTGGTTGGAGGAACTATTAAAGATGAGGGTTTTTCTTTTTTGCGAACAGACTCATTAGGAAATACTAAATCGCTGAAGAACTTTACCCGGTCTGTTTATGAGGGTGTTGTAGATATGCAGTTTACTCAAAATGGCAAAATAATAGCTGTAGGAGTTACAGATAGCCCTTTAGGACCAGCGCATTTGAAGTTAATACATTTAAACCAAAACGGCGATTCGCTGAAAAGTAAGCAGTTTGTTGTGAATGGCTTTAACCGTAAAGAGAGCATGATAGGTAATTTCAACAGCATAACACCCTTATCAGATGGCGGTTTTCTGATTACTGCCACTACCGATACGGTAAATGCTATTTATCCTAATGGTTCCTACATGGGCATGGTCGTAAAAGTAGATAGTGCTTTAAAGATAAAATGGCATTACGTGCACCGAACTCCGGATGTAGATGAATATGCCTTTACCAAAGCAAAGGAATTGACGGATGGCACCATCCTGGTTCTGGGATTTAAATTCCGGCCTTCGCAGGGCGGCAATGGTTTTCAGATCTACCGGTTCAGCCCGGGCGGGCAGCTTAAAAACGTATATCCTTTTACCAGCAGCATTTGCTCCCAGGTCTGGGGTATTACCTTCGATGCTTTAGCCGACACCACTTATTTAATCGGTGGCAGGTGTGGCAATAACCCGCCGATAACCTATGGCTTTTATGTTGCCAAAGTTAAAATTCCGGGTCTGCCGCCAGTCGTTCCACCGTTCACCATAACCGCTACCAAAGAAGAAACGCTTTTAACCGGCACCAACTTAGGCCAAAGCTACCCGAATCCAACGGCGGGAGAAGCAATCATTCCATACACGCTACCGAAAAGCTACGGCAAAGCCAGCATACAGATCCGGGAAATTGCCACGGGCCGCGAGCTCCGGAAATATGAGCTGAAACCTGGCAGCAACAGCTTAACGGTAAATGTCAGCAGCCTGAGCAGTGGTTTATACTTGTATAGTTTGGTGGTAGATGAGAAACCGGTAGCTACGAAGAAACTGGCCGTAATGAAGTAAGCACTTTTTCGGCCCCAAAGCATAGCGTTTTTTAGAGCAGCTCAAACGCATCGGCATCTTCAAAAGCCGGGAACCGTTGACGGAAACTTTCTAACGCGGCGGCGCTCAAGATTTGGGTATGCACCGCTTCGGTATGCGAAGGCAAGAAAAAAGTAGCGCCTTGCGGGTCACAAATAACAGAGTCGCCTGAGTAAAGAATGCCGTTTTCATCTTTGCCCACGCGGTTCACACCCAGGCAGTAACTCAGGTTTTCGATGGCGCGGGCGGGCAGTAGCGTTTTCCAGGCGGCAGCGCGTTTTTCAGGCCAGTTGGCTACGTAAAGCAGCAGGTCGTAGGATGCTTGCTTGGTCCAGCGGCTGAAAACCGGGAAACGCAGGTCGTAGCAAACCAGGGGGCAAATGTTCCAGCCGCGCCAATGCACGATCAGTTTACTTTTTCCCGCCGAAAAGCTACCGTTTTCATGGGCCATCCGGAATAAATGGCGTTTGTCGTAGGTAAAAAGCTGCCCGTCGGGCTGGGCCCAAAGCAAACGGTTGTAATACCGGTTTTCTTCCTCAATAATAATGCTTCCGCAAATAGCCGCGTTTTTCAGCTTTGCCATTTCCAGCAGCCATTTTACCGTTGGCCCGGTCATTTTTTCAGCCAGCTTTTCAGTTTGCATGCTGAAGCCGGTGGTAAACATTTCGGGTAGCACGATCAGGTCGGTTGGCGACGCGATTTCGGCAATTTTTTGCGATAAAATCCGGCGGTTTTCGGCAGGGTTTTCCCAGCAAAGTTCCGTTTGAATGAGCGTTACGGTAAGATCAGCAAGGGGCATTGTTTTCGATTTCGGTGCAGGTACCAAACCATTTTTCTACGTTGCCGGATGGGTTGCGCAAAGGTTGGGCCTGACTTAAAAACCAGCGGTAATTGCCGTCAGCGCCCTTTAGCCGGTATTCAGCTTTGAATGGATCTCCGGTTTGTAAAGCATTTTCCCATAAAGCTTTTAAATGTTCCAGGTCATCGGGATGAAGCAGCTTGGTCCAGATACTCGATTTATGATTGATCATGGCAAGGCCGGTATAATCGGCCCAGCGCTGGTTAAAATACTCCGGGGTACCGTCGGGTAAAGTGGTCCAGACCAACTGCGGAATAGCGTTAGCCAATTGCCTGAAATGTTCTTCGCGTTTCTGCAGGGCAATAATAACTTCCTGGCTTTGGACTAGAGCCTTTTTCTGATCGTCTATATCGGTGCAGGTTCCCAACCATAACGAAACGAGACCATTTTCGCCGCAAATAGGTACCGCTTTTGAAAGAAACCAGCGGTATTCACCGGTCTGCAGGTTTTTAAGCCGGATCTCCTGTTCATAAGATTCCTGTTTTTTTACGCATTGGGCCCACATTTCATTAACGGCTACCAGGTCTTCCGGATGAATTACTTTTTCGCCACCACCCAACAGGTCTTCGGGCAAACCGGTATAGGCATACCAGGCTTTGTTTAAAAATTTAATGCTGTTATCCGGACCATCGCCTGCTTCGGCATACCAGGCCAGGTTTGGGAGCGCGTCCAGCAATTTTCGAAAACGGAGATTGCTTTCTTTAAGCTGTAGTTCTACATTTACCTGATCAGTTATATCGAACATGGAGCCTACCATGCGGTAAGCAATGCCATTATGATCGCGCAGGATGTAGCCCCGCTCAATTACATTGGCATACGTGCCGTTTTTGCGGCGTAACCGGTAGCTGTCGGTCCAGATCTTGCCGCCGCGTTCAATTACGCTGCTTATACCCGTAACTACGCGTTCCTGATCTTCCGGATGAACACATACTGCCCAGTCATCCATATGCGGCAATTCGTGCATATGGTAACCAAATATATCTTTCAGATTTTCGCTCCACCATACATGATTGCTGAGCAGATCCACATCCCAGATCACATCGGTATTGGCCTGGGCCAGTATTTCAATGCGTTCGCGGTTGGTTTCTATGTGGTGATGCGCCAGCTGCTGCATGGTAACGTCTATGGCCTGGTGCACGATGTAAAGCACTTCGCCCTGCTCATCTAAAACCGGTGCATTGGTTGCAAGCCAGTAACGCTCTTCAAAACCGCCGCCAATGCTCTTGGGGCGGCGAATGTCGTAGCGTTGCAAAGCCATGGTATGTGGTTTGCGGCGTTTAAGCACTTTCTGCAGCGACTGTCTCAGGTTAACTGAAGCCATGGCGTCCGGAAATTCCGGATTATCGGGGAATACTTCAAAAATATTTCGGTCAACAATTTTTTCCCGTCGCGTAAGGGTAGCGGCCAGGTAAGCATCCGAGGCATCCAGGATAGTAAAATTTGGAGAAAGTATGAGGTACAGGCCTGGCAATGAAGTGAATAAATTCTGGTAATTGATTGCAGTGGGAGTAGGGGCGTGCATATAGAACAGGTAAAAAAACCATTCGGGTAGAATTTGCGCTCGTTAGTACGGCCAATATAACAACTTTAATAAAAAGAAGTGTTGTAAAATACTGGCATAAATAGTGTGTCTTATATTATGAAATGCTATGTTTTTCTAAATCAAAATCTTGGCGCACCTTTTTTCCGTGAACGGCTTACTTTTTACCGTTAAAACCCTAGCGTTTATCCAGCAGCTCTGCGAAAA
Organism: Adhaeribacter terrigena; assembly: GCF_016623615.1. GTDB lineage: Bacteria > Bacteroidota > Bacteroidia > Cytophagales > Hymenobacteraceae > Adhaeribacter_A > Adhaeribacter_A terrigena. The sequence goes on from NZ_JAEHFX010000004.1 coordinate 351,887, forward strand.
TACCCCGGGCAGCTTTAATGGTTTTTACGTTGTCGAAGATCACGATCAGCTTGTCTTTGCTTTCTTTTAAGCGCGAAGTTTTGCTGTGTGCCTGAACATAACCAAGCACACGGCCAAAGGTTTCGGACTGAAAATATTTTTCGTTGTTTTCGGCCGGCAAATACCCTTTCATGGTTTCGCGTTTAATGGTGAGTTTCTCGAAGCCCATTTCCTGCGCATCCCACCGCAATTTCACGATCTCGATCAGCTGTACTACTTCCCTTGGCAGCGGCCCGAACCGGTCGATGATGCTGGCCTGCAGTTTTTCCAGGCTTTGCAAATCCTTAACGTTATCGAGCTTGCTGTACAGATTCAATCGTTCAGAAATGTTAGCCACGTAGGTTTCCGGGATCAACACTTCCAGATCGGTTTCGATGGAGCATTCGCGTACCACGTCCAGGAATTCGTTCAGCTTATCCACATCGGTCTGGAACAGTTCGCGGAATTCACCTTCCTTGAGTTCTTTCACGGCATCGTCCAGAATTTTGTGATACATGTCAAACCCGAGGTCGTTAATGAAGCCGCTTTGTTCGCCGCCCAGTAAATTTCCTGCGCCCCGGATATCCAGGTCCCGCATCGCTACTTTAAACCCATCGCCCAGATCCGAAAACTCTTCCAGTGTGCTCAAACGTTTACGCGCATCGGAAGGCAACCCGGACACCGGCGGCGTTAACAAATAGCAGAAAGCGCGTTTATTGCTTCGACCCACGCGCCCGCGCATCTGGTGCAGATCTGAAAGACCAAACATGTGCGCCCGGTTAATGATGATGGTGTTCGCGTTCGGAATATCCAGACCGGATTCGATGATGTTGGTGGAAACCAGCACATCATATTCGTGGTCTACGAACTGCATCATGCGTTTTTCCAGTATGTCGCCGTCCATTTGACCGTGCGCGAACGTTACTTTAGCGTCTGGTACCAGTTTCAGAATAAGGTTCGCAATTTCATCGATGTCTTTTACGCGGTTGTGCACAAAGAAAACCTGACCGCCGCGTTTCAGTTCATAACTGATCGCATCACGGATCACGACTTCATCGAACACGTGCAGTTCGGTTTGCACACCCTGACGGTTTGGTGGCGGCGTGGCAATTACGCTTAAATCCCGGGCGCCCATTAAACTGAAGTGCAACGTACGCGGAATGGGCGTAGCGGTAAGCGTTAAAGAATCTACGTTTACGCGCATTTCCTTCAGCTTTTCCTTCGTTTTTACCCCGAATTTCTGTTCCTCATCGATCACCATTAAGCCCAGATTTTTGAACTTCACATCTTTGCTGACAATGCGGTGCGTGCCGATCAGGATATCCACTTTGCCTTCTTCCACGCGCTTGAGCGTATCTTTTACCTGCTTCGGCGATTTGAAACGGTTTACAAACTCTACCGTGATCGGGAATTTCTCTAACCGGTCGCGGAAGGTTTTGTAGTGCTGCATGGCCAGAATGGTGGTTGGTACTAGAATGGCAACCTGTTTCCCATCGCAGGCGGCTTTGAACGCAGCGCGGATGGCTACTTCGGTTTTGCCGAAACCTACGTCGCCGCAAACCAATCTGTCCATCGGGTGCGGTTGTTCCATGTCGGCTTTTACGTCTTCGGTGGCCTTGGCCTGATCCGGGGTGTCTTCGTAAATGAACGACGATTCCAGTTCAGCCTGTAAAAATCCGTCGGCGGTGAAGGCGTAACCGGGCGCGGTTTTGCGTTTGGCGTAAAGTTTTATGAGTTCTTCGGCAATGTCTTTTACCTTTTTCTTGACCTTGCTTTTTTTGTTTTCCCACTCCGGTGAACCCAGTTTGCTCATGCTCGGCGGCGTACCTTCTTTGCCTGAATATTTGCTTATTTTATGCAGCGCATGAATGGAAACGTAAAGCAGATCGTCGTCGCGGTAAACCAACCGGATGGCTTCCTGCAGCCTTCCGCCTACGTCCACTTTTTCCAGACCGGCAAAACGTCCGATGCCGTAATCCTGGTGCGTTACGTAATCGCCGGGTTGCAGCGTGCGGAGTTCCTTTAAAGTAAGCGCTTTGTTTTTGCTGAACTTCGGTTTGTCTTTGTAGCGGTAGAAACGTTCAAAAAGCTGGTGATCGGTGTAGCAAACCAGTTTCAGTTGGTCATCGATGAAGCCTTCGCGCAGGGAAATAAGCAAATGCTGAAAGCGCACGTCGTGGTCGAGCTCATCGAATATGGTGGTGAGGCGATCGATCTGTTTCGGCGATTCGGCGGCAATGATGTTGGTAAAACCTTTCGACTGGTTTTCGTGCAAATTAGTTACCAGTAAGCCGAAATCTTTGTTAAAGGAAGGTTGCGGATGACCGGGAAACTGAAAAACGGTAGCTTCTTTAAAGTAAAAACGTTTGCCGAATTCCAGGACGTCGAAATTCTCCAGTTGCTTTTTAAAGTCTTTGCCATTCTCGAAAAGCTGTTCCGGTTTGGAAACAATTTGCACGCCGCTGCTTTCAACCAGCATTTGCTCAAAAGCCTGCGCTGCTTTTTCGAACTGGTCTTTTATTACTTCCAGCGTTTGGCGCACGTCTTTAAACCACAGGCGCGTATTTTCCGGCAGGAAAGCTAAAAGCGATTCGCGGGTTTCCTGCAGCAGTTTGGTTTGGACGTTCGGGATAATAGAGATCTGCTTTTTGGTTTCAACCGAAAGCTGGGTGTTGGGATTGAACGTACGGATGCTTTCGATCTCGTCGCCGAACAATTCCAAACGGTAAGGCAGGTCGTTGGCATAAGAAAAAATATCGATGATACCGCCGCGGATAGCAAACTGACCGGGTTCGTACACAAATTCGGTACGCTCAAAATCATAAGTTGCCAGCAGTTCCGAAAGGAAGTTGCTATCCAGTTTTTCTCCTACTTTCGCCCCGAAGGTATTGGCTACCAGCGATTTTTTATTGATCACTTTTTCGGTAAGCGCTTCCGGATAGGTTACGATCAGTTCGCCTTTGGGGTGCCGCGCGCTGAGCTGGTTCAGGGCTTCGGCGCGCATGAGAATGTTGGCGTTCTCGGTTTCGTCGAACTGATAGGCTTTTTTGTAGGAAGTAGGGAAAAGCAAAGGCGTTTTCTGATCGCCGATCAGGCTCTGAAGATCTGCCAGAAAATACGCCGCTTCTTCTTTGTCGTGCAGTACAAAAATGTGGTGGTGATCTGCAGCGGTGTAAAGCGCAGACGCTAAAACGGCATCCTGGCTGCCTACGAGGCCTTTTATTTGCAAACGGCTTTTATCGGACGTGCGGAGATGTTCGGCAATGGTTTGCACCAGCCCGTCGTGGCGGTAGAGTTCAAGAAAATCAGATACTTTCAAACGGAATCACTTATCAGTTTCGGCTACAAAGATACTTGTTTTTGCGGGCACTTAAACCGGAAAACGAATGCCAGCGGCTTTGGGTTTTTCGGGCTTAAAGCATAGCGTTTCACCAAGAATTATATTCTAAAAAATAAACCTTACAGGTTTCGGAAACTCGTGAGGTTACAGCCTGAAAACGGTAGCCAGCTGAGGCTGAAAAGTATTAAAAAAGGAAAACCCGTACCGGGTGGAGCGATACGGGTTTTCGGATTAAAAAGGATAGCGTTTTTTAGTTGCCGCCGCCAAACATGTAGCTTAAAGAAAGCATGAAGTTGGAGTTTTTCACGTTCGGCTCTTCGCTGTCTTTGGTGTCGAAAATAGATTTCATACCACCGTTATAGCGCAAACCAATGCCCAAGCCCATATCTGACTGGTAACCAATACCGGCTACGTAACCGAAATCAAAACCAGCGAACGCATCTTCGTCTATCTGGTATTCATTTTTGTCGTCGTTTATTTTGTTGCCGTTAGCATCTCTTTTGTCTACTTTCACTTCGCCGGTAGCAGCTGCTAAGTAAGCAAATTCAGGCCCGAGCTCGAAGAACAGGCCGCCCGCGTTAATGTTCAGCAAAATAGGCAGGGAGATGTAATTCAGGTTGGTTTTTACTTCCAAGTCGGTTTTACCACCCAATTCGTTATCGAATTTATTGTTTAACTGGTAGCCTTTAGAAGTGTATAGTAATTCCGGCTTAATGCCTAAAAAACCATCTGCATCCAGCTCATAAAGGCCTACAACGCCAAAGTGGTAGCTGGTTTTATAGTCCGGGTCGCCAAAGAAATCTTCTTTATCGCCGCCGGTAACATTAGAGTAGTTTGCCCCGCCTTTTAAGCCGAATTTAAAGCCCTGGGCATTGGCAAAGTTAAAAGCAAAGATTGCTGCAATTAGTAATAACGCCTTTTTCATAGTAATAGAATTTAATGGAATAATTAGTTTTATTTTGACTTTTGGTGTAGTTGTATTTCTGCTATCTATACGTAATCGGGGAATAGAGTTGCAAAATTTATATTGCTGTTCTGTAATATTTTTTTTGTGGAATATATGATTGTGATAATTTTAATGGAGTAATTATCAGGAATACAGGCTTTTAACGTTGGAAAGGTTTGCATGCTTTTACAGCTGTTTGACTGCTTAACTTCTTAAAATACTACCTCTATCTGGGAATTATTCCGGCAGCAAATACGATACATACACCTGAAAAACATGGTTCCGGGCAGTGGGCGCAGCCGGGACTCCGGGCTCCAGGCTATCGGCATCGTCCAGTTTCCTGAAACCCTGGGAATACCGGATGCCCAGAGCCGCGCCGTTCAACGTTTGAAGCCGCAAACCGCCGGCCAGGCCAAAATCGAAAGTGCGAAGTCTGTCTTTGCTATATTGCCTTACAGGGCTGTCCTGGCTGGTTTCGGAGCCATCGGGGAAGGTTTGGGTAATAAAAGCTTCGTTGCGGTAACCAACCAGATAAGAAAGCTGCGGGCCGGCGTCCAGGAACAGAAGCCCCAGTCGGAAGTTGAACATTACCGGTAATTCCAGGTAATTCAGCCGCACCAGGCCTCCCTGTTGTTCGGAGTAAAGCAGGTTTTGCTGGCTATCTCTTATTTCTACCGGATCGCTGAAATTCTCATAACCTTTCCGGGTATAAAGCAACTCCGGCTGAATAGAGAACCAGGTATTGCCGGGATATTGGATGTTCACCATCAAGCCGGCATGCCAGCCCAACTTGTTCTCAAAAGCGTTTTCGTTGGTGCCCTGGGCGGTCAGTCCCGTGTAATTTAAGCCGCCTTTTCCGCCAAACCGGAAACTCTGAGCCGAAGCAAACGTGGTAAAAAAAATCAGCAGCGCTGGCAGTAACAGTTTTTTCATAGAAACAGATAGCGTTTTTTAAGAGCTTATACGTGCGATGAAAATGATTGAACGAGCAAAAAGGGAGAATGATGAAATGAGAGAATGGTAGAATGTAATAGTGGGAGAATTGGACAATGAGTGAATAAATAAGGAAGGATAATGAAACCTTGAACAATACTGTTGCTCCTTACTTTCATTATTTATTCACTCATTCACTCATTTGCTCATTTGCCATTGTTGGCCGTAATGCTGAAATTGCCTTTAATTTAATTTGGCTGCATGCGCGTTTGGTTACTTGTATTTTTTGCCTTTTTCAGCAGCAACGTTTTTGCGCAGCGGGCCGCGCAGCCCTGGGTTTTGGGTGCGTATGCGAACGGCGGCTTTATTATTGCGCATTCGCCGCTCATGCAACATTTAGCGGTTTCGCACCCAACGGGTTTCGAATTGAATGTGCAGAAACAAACTACCGGCAAAAAAGCCTGGCACCAGCTTTACCAGTTTCCGAAAGTGGGTTATTCGCTGGTATATTTCCATTATCATAATCCGAAACTGGGCAGATCTGTTGCGGCCAGCACCTACATTAATAAAACGCTCTGGCGCGCCCGAAAAGGCGAATTGAATTATCGTCTGGGCCTGGGAATGGCATATTTAACCGAAGGCTACGATCAGGAAACGAATCACAAAAACAGCGTAGCCAGTTCAGCCCTTAATGCAACCCTGCAAACCCGTTTCGAATACGATTACCGGTTGGCGCCGCATTATTCTTTGCTGCTCGGTTTAGGCCTGAATCATTATTCCAACGGCGCCACTAAAAAACCAAACCTGGGCCTGAACATTCCAACCCTGACTTTTGGCGTCAATTTTCATACCGTTCCGGCTTTTATTACCGAAACCAAAACGCTACCCGAATTCGATCCAAAACTGTTTTACACGCTCAGCACCACCGCCGGCTGGCGCCAGATCGGACCGCTCGATACCAAAAAATACCTGGTGCAATCGGTATCGTTTTCAGTTGCAAAACCCTTAAACCGCAAAAGCAACCTGGTTTTGGGAGCCGAAGCTTTTTTCGACCGTTCCCTGAAAGTGCAGCAACAAACCGATACCACGTTAACCGGCAAGCCTTTCCCGGATACTAAAAAGCTGGGCATATTTCTGGGGCATGAATTAGGATTCGGCGATCTGGCACTGGAAACGCAGGTGGGTTTTTACGCTTACCGCCCTTATAAAAACGGAACGCCCTATTACGAACGCCTGGGTTTAAAATACCACTTCACTCCTGAGATCTTCACCGCCTTAGATCTGAAAATTCATGGCTTTGCCGCCGATGTACTGGAGTACCGGCTGGGGTATAAGTTTTGAAAGCTAGAATTAGTGAATTGAATGTGGGAATTCGTGATTTTGCACAATAAAAGCGGAAGTCCCCCTTTAGGGGGGTGGGGGAGGATTTTTAAGTTATCTAATTTTTTTCAGAAATGTGTGGTCCTCCCCCCACCCCACCTCCAAAGGGAGACAAAAAATCTAGGTAACTTCAGTATATAAAAAGTATGCGTGAATAGTAACTTTATTCACTCATTCACCAATTCAATCATTAATTCAACGAGGGACCGGGAATAACTTCCGGAGCGTTAGGAGCTACTGTTTTCAGGCGCAGGCCCAGAATAAGCAGGTCGTATTCTTTTTCGTCTATTTCGGCCACTTTTGGCAAATGGCCCCAGATGGTAAAACCGGCTTTGCCGAATAAACCGATGCTTGGCGCATTGTGCGAGAAAATGAAGCCCAGCAATGTTTTTATTTTCAGGTTCGGGCTTAGTTTTATTACATATTCCAGCAATTCGCGCCCTATGCCCTGGCCACGGTAATCTTCGCGTAAATAAATGGCAATTTCGGCGGTATGGTCGTAAGCCGGACGGCCGTAAAAAGATTTAAAACTGATCCAGGCTACCACTTTTTCTTCTTCCACGGCTACCCAAAGCGGGCGTTTCTCCGGGTTGTGGCTTTCAAACCAGGCTGTTCTTTCGGCTACCGAAACAGGTTCGGTATCGGCGGTTACCATGCGGCCGGCAATGGTGGAATTGTAGATTTCTACTATTTCGGGTAAATCGGAAATCTTAGCGTCGCGGATCGTGATCATGAGGCAAAATTACACAGAAAAGCATAAAAAAACTGCTTCCGTTCTATTAAAACCAAAGCAGTTCTTTCAGGTCAGATCTTTTAAGCGTAAAGCGGGGATTTTCTATTTCAGAAATTTACCGGCATTAAATAGCTAATGCCCATTTGTAGCGTGGAGTTTTGAGCATTCTGCGGGATAAGCAGGTGCGGTGAACCGTGTAAATGGCGCAAGCCCAACGCGTACCGGGCATCGATTGAGAAGCCATTTTTAAGGCAATAACCTACGCCTGCAACCGCACTGATATCGAAAGGCCGGGTATAGGCATACAAGCCGGTGGTTGTGGCAGAACCTTCCGCTACCAGCGCTGAATTTTGGATTTTGGCGGTAGAAGATAACAGCACCGATAACTGCGGGCCGGCCAGGGCAAAGAAATTTCCTTTACGGCTACGCTCTAAAACATTGCCGCCTTTTTTATGGCAAAAGAACGAGCGTTTATAAAGCAACGGTAGTTCCAGATACGTGAGTGAATTTTTCACCTGCATTTCAGTTTGCACGAAACCTTTGCCGGAATATAGCAGCTCTGCCCGCACCGCATGTTTTTTAGTAAGCAGGTAATCTGCTACCAGACCCGCTTGTATGCCATAAATACTTTTGTTTGAAGAACCGTCCTGAAGAATGTTGGCCATATTGGCCCCTGCTTTTAATCCTGCAGATAAGGGACGGATAATTTCCTGCGCTTGTACCGCCATACCGCTAAGTACCAGGAATGCGCCTAGTAATAGTTTTTTCATAATCAATTCGGAAGTTAGGTTGAGAGATTTTGTTTAAAATATCTAATAATATTTTGAACTTTTACGCAATGAAAATTAATAAAGTTATAATTATTTTAAATAAATTTATAAATAAATAAATTAAAACATTATTTCATTCAACTTTGTTTAGTCAGGTTTTTATTAGGTAAATTCTATTTTGGTACATTGCAGAGGGCCTGGACAATAAAAAAAACCGGCTTCTGGCCGGTTTCTATTTTGTTCAACAAGTAAAATCTTTTGGTTTAGCCTGCCCAGCCTTCGCGGTCTAAGCTACGGTACTGAATGGCTTCGGCTAAATGCTCTACTTTTATGGTTTCGCTGCCTGCCAGGTCGGCAATGGTGCGGCTTACTTTCAGAATGCGGTCGTAGGCGCGGGCCGATAAGCCTAAGCGTTCCATAGCGGTTTTTAGCAGTTTTTTTCCGGCTTCGTTTATCTGGCAGATGTCTTTTACCATTTGCGAAGGCATTAACGCATTGGCGTGAATTTCGGGGAAATTCTGAAAACGGGCCGATTGCACCTCGCGGGCTTTTATGACGCGTTCGCGAATATCGGCGCTGCTTTCGGTTTTGCGGGTTTCGGTCATCTGATCGAAGGTTACCGGCGTTACTTCCACGTGCAGGTCTATCCGGTCTAAAAGCGGGCCGCTTACTTTATTCAAATAGCGTTGCACTACGCCCGGTCCGCAGACGCAGTCTTTCTCAGGGTGGTTGTAGTAGCCGCAGGGGCAGGGGTTCATGCTGGCAATCAGCATAAAGTTGGCCGGGAAATCGATGGAAACTTTGGCTCTGGAAATGGTTACTTTGCGTTCTTCCAGCGGCTGCCGCATCACTTCCAGCACCGTGCGCTTAAATTCCGGAAGTTCATCCAGAAACAAAACCCCGTTATGAGAAAGGGAAATTTCGCCGGGTTGCGGATTTCCGCCCCCGCCAACCAAGGCTACATCGGAAATGGTATGGTGCGGCGCGCGGTACGGCCGGGTAGAAAGCAGCGAAGCGGCTTCACCTAATTTGCCGGCTACGGAATGGATCTTGGTGGTTTCTAAAGCTTCCTGCAAACTTAAAGGCGGCAGAATGGATGGCAGGCGTTTGGCCAGCATGGTTTTACCGGCGCCCGGCGGACCGACCATGATCACGTTATGACCACCGGCGGCGGCAATTTCCAGGGCGCGTTTTATATTTTCCTGGCCCTGTACATCGGCAAAATCGGCAAGGTATTTATCTACGTTATTCTGGAAAACTTCGCGGGTATCTATTTTGGTGGCTTGGATCGGGTCATCGCCCCAGAAAAAACCAATGGCTTCTTTGATGTTCTTTACGCCGTAAACTTCCAGGTTATTTACTATAGCGGCTTCGCGGGCGTTTTGCGCGGGAAGAATAAAACCTTTAAACCCTTCTTTGCGGGCCTGAATGGCAATGGGCAAAGCGCCTTTTATCGGGCGAAGTTCGCCGTCTAAAGAAAGTTCACCCATAATTAAATAGTCGCCCAGTTTATCGGCGGGCATCTGCTCGGAAGCGGCCAGCATGCCCAACGCAATGGGAAGATCGTAAGCGGAGCCTTCTTTGCGGATATTGGCAGGCGCTAAATTAATGATCACTTTCTGGCGCGGCATGCGGTAGCCGTAATGTTTCAGGGCCGATTCGATGCGTTGTTCGCTTTCTTTTACGGCGCTGTCGGCCAGGCCCACCATAAAAAGTTTGGTGCCGGGCGTTACGTTTACTTCTATGGTAATGGTGGCCGCATTTACGCCGAAAACGGCGCTGCCGTAGGTTTTGGTAAGCATACTTTTTTTGCCTTAAAGGATACCGTTTTTGGTTTGTTAATTTTTGAGAGATTGGTGTGCGAACAGCTTGTGTAAGAAATAAATTCCGGAAGGTTGAAATATTTCGTATTGAAGGAAAGGGCTTGAGTTTTTGCGGGGAAAGGATAGCGTTTTGATCTGAAATGCTGCTGAATTGCTTTGGTCCGTGCGCCACAGGCTAAGGTAAAGTTTTTTCAATCTGCCAAACCTGGGAAGTTTAAGAAACCTTACAGGTTTGTGGGAAACGCTATGGTTTCGAGGCTGAAAACTCTGACAAAACCTGTCGTAAGGAATTCATTGCTCAGTCGCACTGAATTCCATTGTGCCTGAAATAGATTCCCCGCAGGCTCGGAATGACCCGAAAGCCGGAATAAAGGAATTTCTAAGCCAGCTGTTTTTCGATCAGGAGCATGAAAATGTGGATCACTTTGATGTGGATTTCCTGGATGCGGTCGGCGTAACCGAAGTGCGGCACTCTGATCTCTACGTCGCTTAGGGCGGCTAATTTTCCGCCGTCTTTCCCGGTTAAGCTCACTACTTTCATGCCCAGTTCTCTGGCGGCTTGGGCGGCTAAAAGTACGTTTTTAGAGTTGCCGCTGGTGCTGATGGCCAGTAATACATCGCCTTCGCGGCCGAACGCTTCTACGCCGCGCGAGAACACGTAATCGTAGCCGTAATCGTTGGCTACGCAGCTGATATGGGCCGAATCGGAGAGGGAAAGGGCGGCCAGGGCTTTGCGGTTTTCGCGGTAGCGGCCCGAAAGTTCTTCGGCAAAATGCATGGCATCGCACATGGAACCGCCGTTGCCACAGCTTAAAATTTTACCACCGTTCTTCAGCGCTCCGGCCATGAGGTTGGCGGCTTGTTCGATGGCGGAAACGGTATCTTTTTGGGCTAAAAAAGTGCTTAAAACCTGCTGCGCTTCGGTAAGTTCGGCTAAAATATGTTCGGCAGAATTCATAAAAAATTATTGCAGGTTATCGGGCGGAAAAATCGGGTCTGGCTTGGAAATCGGGTTGGTGGCCGGACGGGTCTGGCTCGTATAGTCGCGGGTTTCTTCGGCTTTCCGGTCGTAAAGGCTGGCTTTAAGTTCGTTTATGCGGTTGTTTAAGTTGGCGCGTTCGCGTTTTAAGGCCAGAATGCTCATGTTCGAGATCAGTAGATAAACCAGTAAAAGGCCGGCGGCAATTCCGAAGATCGTTTTGTAATAATTCTCCGGGTTAAAAGTGGTGAGGGTTTCGTCGAGGTAAGGCGTACTGATAATATTGAGCATTACCAGCAAAGCATAACCCAGGAACAATAATACAACAACGTTCACAAATTTTCTTAATGTTTCCATTCAGGCAAAAGGTTAGTTCAGATCCGGAAAAAGTAAAGCTACCTAATTTTTTAATGGTTTAATGGTTAAACGGCTAAATTGTTACGCTGTACGAGTTTTTTAGGCAAAAAGCATAGCGTTTTTTAATGATTGGGTTACTGAATGAGTGAATTCTAGAATGAGTGAATGGTAGAATTTTAATTTATAATATCTGAGAGTTTTTTAACTGAAAAATATTGCATTTCAGCATTCCGTTTCATAGTTATTCTCTAATTCTCTGACCCTAACATTCACTCATTCTAGAATTCACTAACTCCGTAACTCATTAACTCAATCATTCTCCCATTCTCCCATTCACTAATTCAATCATTCCCTAATTAAACCATTCAAAACTCAGCCCGAAACCTGCATCTGGTTTAGTTTGGAGTACAGGCCGTTATTCATCGAAAGTTCATCGTGGGTGCCGCGTTCTACAATTTTACCATGTTGCATTACAATAATTTCGTCGGCGTGCTGAATGGTGCTCAAACGGTGAGCAATTACCAGCGACGTGCGGCTTTGCATGAGATTGGTTAGCGCCTGCTGCACCAGTTTTTCCGATTCGGTATCTAAGGCGGAAGTGGCTTCGTCGAGAATTAAGATCGGCGGGTTTTTGAGCACGGCGCGGGCAATGCTCAGGCGCTGCCGTTGTCCCCCCGATAGTTTGCTGCCGCGGTCGCCGATCATGGTTTCATAGCCATCCGGCGTTTGCATGATAAATTCGTGGGCATTGGCAATTTTGGCGGCCGCTACCACTTCTTCCATCGTCGGGTTTTCTTTGTTGAATGCGATGTTGTTGAAAATGGTGTCGTTAAAAAGAATGGATTCCTGCGTTACAATGCCCATAAAATTCCGGACCGAATGCAGCGTACAGTCTTTTATGTCAGTACCATCAATAAAAATTCCGCCGGCAGTCGGGTCGTAGAAACGTGGTAGCAAGTCGGCCAACGTAGATTTTCCGGAACCGGAAGGACCCACCAGGGCCACCGTTTTTCCTTTCGGAATGGTGAGGTTGATGTTGTCTAAAACGGTATCTTTTTCGTACGAAAAACGCACGTTCCGGAATTCGATCTGGTTTTCGAACTGCTGCAACTGCCGGGCATCGGCTTTGTCGCGGATGGTTGGCTGCGTATCGATGATGCTCAGAATTCTTTCGCCGGCCACCAAACCTCTTTGAATGTTGCTGAACGAGGAAGAAAGCGCTTTGGCCGGCACCAATACCTGCGAGAAAAACACCACGTAAGCAATAAATTCCGCCGCCGAAAGCTCTGATTCGTTGTTTAACACCATGCTTCCGCCGTAGTATAAAATAATGGTTACCACGCCCACGCCCAGCACTTCGGAAAGGGGCGAAGCCAGGTCGCGGCTGTTAAACATGGACTTTACAATGCGGGCGTAACGGTCGTTCTCTTCCTTGAATTTGCGCATGATATACGGCTGCGCGTTAAAGCCTTTTATAACCCGCATGCCGCCCAGCGTTTCGTCTATTACAGTAAGAATAGAGCCCAGCGAATGTTGCCCTTCCTTGGCTTTGCGTTTCAGTTTTTTAGAAAGCGCCGAAATAATTATACCCGAAAGCGGCAAAATAATGAGCGTGAACAAGGTCAGTTTTACGCTCATGGTAAACAGGATAATGAAGAACCCGATAATAGCCACCGGCTCGCGCACCACGGTGGTTAAGGTACTGATCACGGAGCTTTCAATTTCCTGCACGTCGTTGGTCATGCGGCTCATTAAGTCGCCTTTGCGTTCGTTGGTGAAATAACCGAGCTGCAGTTGCGTAATGCGCTCGTAAACATCGTGGCGCAGGTTTTTTACCACTCGGGCACGCAGCTGCACAATTACCCGCTGGCCCAGGTACTTGAATAAATTAGAAAGCAGTACCGAAGCCAGAATGATCAGGCAGACAAATTTTAATGCGCCGGCTTTACCGGTTTCGAGTAAAATGGTACCGAAATAGTAGTTAAAAAGCGCTTTTCCGTATTCAATGGAAACCGAAAATTCGGGTAAACTCACCATTTGCACCGCCTCGCTTTTCGGCACTTCGTCGAACAAAACGTTAAGCAGCGGAATTAGAAACGTAAAGTTCAGTAAGCCGAAAAACGTGCCCAGCAGCGTGAAGGCAAAATAAAGCGGCACGTAACGGCTGAACGGCCGGGCAAAATTCAGAATGCGTAAATAAGTTTTCACGCCGCAAAGGTACAGCCTTCTGCTTTATAATTAAGAATTAGGAATTAAGAATTAGGAATGATGGGTTTTGAAGAAGAAAACGATAGCGTTTTTGGAATAACAGAAAGTTTTTCTCTATTTAAAGAGCTGAAATAACTGAATTAAGAAAATGAAAAAATCGAACCTGTTTTACGGATTTTTAGCTGGCTGTGGCTTTATGCTTCTTCTGAGTGCCAAAATGAATTCAAACGCAACAGATGAAGTTCCAAGGTATCACTTAACTACTGTGGGATCAAGTGCCTTTGTATATGATGCTGTTACTGGCGATTACAACGAAGTTAGTTATTCCGACTTAAAGAAGCATAGTAACCTTAAATCTATGCGCAGATATTAAATATATACATTGATATATTCAGGTTAATATTTACTGGTAGATTGTTGTCATAAGAAAGCATCAGGCGTTTCCACCCGATGCTTTTTTATGCACTTGTATCTATAGCTTGCTAATTTCGCCTGAACATTAAAACTCATGCAACCGCTGACCGATATTCCAGCGGAAAGAAACCGAAGAAAACGACGAAGAATTATCAAATTCATTTAATTCGGCATCGGTACGGCGCAGGATCTGGCTCAGGTCGATGAACATGTTTGGTTTTAACTGGTACGAAAGCGTCAGGTCTAAATGTAATAAATTGGTGGTATTTCCTTGGCCTACTTTATTGCCGTAATCCTGCGGGTGCGGAACGTATGGTTTCAGCACATTGCCGCCCCAGTTCGAAGAATCGGTATCGGCGCCGAAGTGGGTGAAAATGGCTTTGCCGGTAATGTTGAGTTTGCCAATGGGCTGGTAGCTTGCAATGCCCATTAATTCCGACAAGTTAGCACCCATGGGGTGGGCAAGCGGCTGCTGGTAATGCTGGTAATTGGTGAAACGGCTTTCGTGCTGGTATAAATACGGCCGCAGGTAATTGAATTCGCCTTGCAGGTCCAGGTTTTCCAGTCCGAACGCATCTACGTATTTGGCTCCGAGCTGTGCGCCCTGTTTGTTGGCCCACCAGCCGTTGCGTTCTTTTATGGCGCTGAGCAAGAATTCATCGAGCATCACCTGGCCGTACAACTGCACACGTTTTTTAATGTTCCACTTGAAATCGAGCCCTAATAAAGCGTTGTCTTCGGAGCCGAGTTGTTGTTCTACGGAGCGGTAAAAAATGATCGGGTTCAGGTATTCCAGCTCAAAATTGCCTTTGCCGCGCGCAAAGATCACGCTCTCGAAAACGCCCACGTTCAGGTTCGGCTTAATGTTGTAGCTCAGGTGGTGGTAAGCAAAATATTTTTTCGGGTAAAGCTTGTCGCCAATGCTGTGGTCGGCGTTCATGCTGGCAAAAATATTTTCGTACTGCAGTTTCCAGACCTGTGTATTCAGTTTCAAAAAGAAATAACCCGGCGCGTAATCCGAAAGAATCAACGAACGGTAACCGTTGCCGATGAAATTCTTGTCGTGGCCCAGCTGGATGTTGATGTGTTTGCTGAGCGCATAGTTTACGTAGCCGCGCGCCGTGAAAAAGTCGTAACCGTCTTCCTTAAAATTTTTCCAGTACCCTTCGTGCGGCACAATGGTATCGCGGGCAATTCTATCGTTCACGTATTGCGGAAAAAGCGCCTGGTTTTCGCCAATGAAGGTATAGAAACTCAGTTTTTTATCGATGGTTCCTTCGGCCTGCAAACCGCGCGTGTTGATGTAACGCAGGCCTTCAGAATCAGAATCTTTACCCAGCTGGAAATGCAGCACCGGGTTCAGCCGCAAGGTGAAATCTTCGGTTTCCACATGAAAAAGATCGGTCTTGTTCCGGTAGAAATGCTTTAAAATTGGTTTGCGGCTTTCGTTGAAATCTTCTGCGGGAAAAACTTCGGTAACGGCCACTTTATTCCCGGAAGAATCGGTGGAGAATTGCGGCGCTTCGGTTTGAACATAGTCCCAGTTATCCTGCAGCAAATAGGTTAAATTAAAGCGGTCGGCTTTGGAAAGGTTGGTTTCGTGGCGCAGCACTTTCTGGGCCAGTTTGGCTACCGTTTCGCGTTTGTAGGGTTTAATGCTGGTGTGCAGTTCCGGAATGCTGTCGGCGTATTTGAGTGCGTATCGGTCTATTAAACGGTATTTATCGGCGTCTAAAGGAACGTAGGTGCTTTGCGCGGAAACGGAAAAAACGGTAGCAAAAAGCAGGAAAAAACTAAAAATGAATTTCATGTTCGGGTCGGGAAACAAAGGCGAAATAACGGAATTCCGCCGCAGAAAACCAATGTACTGATTTTGGATGGTTTGGGTTGGTAATTTTAGTGCTCCACGTCTTAAAAAGCCCGGTAATAGAATAGCTGTGCCTTAGAAAATGGTACGCTTTTTTAGCTGAAAACTCAATTGCATATCCTAAGAAATTGCATGGCCGTCTGCTTTAGCCGACCGTTTTGGGAATTGCCAGGAGTATAGAAATTCCCAATTCTTAATTCTTAATTCTTAATTTGCGGCTGTGCTCCAATACCTGAAACATTCCGAAATTGATTTTGCGCTCTGGGACCATTGCGTGCAACATTCCGCGCAGCAAATGCTCTATGCCTGCGCCGGTTACCTGGAAGTTTCCACGAATGAGAATTGGGATGCAATTGTAGAAATACAAAATGGGAAGTACGTTTCGGTTTTCCCGTTGCCGTTTAAAAAGCGCCTCGGCGAGAAATTTATATACCAGCCTTTCCATTCCCAGCAGCTCGGTTTATTTACCACTTCGGAAAGTAAAATAACTTCCGTTTCTGCTTATTTAAGCGTCATTCCGCAACCCTTCCGGAAAATTTACTTGCAGCTGAATACCAGCAATACGCACGCGATCGGGGCTTTGCCGGAAGGTTTTTCCAGCGAACCGCGCGTAACGTATCACCTTGATCTGGCAAAACGCTATGAAAATTTGCGGGAAAACTACGCGACCAATCTGAAACGGAATCTGAAAAAAGCGCAGCAGGAAAATTTTCAGGTTACAACTTCAGAAAACCTTTCGGAGCTCATAAAACTCTACCGGCAAACGCGCGGCAAAGATCTGAAAGACGTAAAAGACCGGCATTACCATCTGTTCCAAAACCAGTATGCTTTTCTGCTTAAAAACGCTAGCGTGCAAATTTCCGAAATAAGAAAAAACGGGGTATTAATAGCCGGCGCCTTGTTTTTAAAGCAGCCCGGTAAACTTATTTTTCTCTTTAGCGCCACCTCCGAAACCGGCAAAAAGCACGGCGCTATGGCGTTTATTTTAGACCAACTGGTGCAGCAGCACGCCGGCAGCAGAACCATTTTAGATTTTGAAGGCAGCAGCATTCCGAATTTAGCGCGTTTCTATAGCAGTTTCGGGGCAAAACCCGTATCTTACCTTTCCGTAAGCCGCAACAATTTACCTGCTTACCTGAAACTGCTGATAAAATAATGCGCATTTTAACCCAAGAAAATTCAATTGCCAGTTACTTCCTGGCCCAGCTCCGCGACCAATCGGTGCAGAAAGACAGCATGCGTTTCCGGAGGAATTTAGAGCGTCTCGGCGAAATAATGGCTTACGAAATTTCCAAAACGCTACCCTATTCGCCCCAAAAAGTGCAAACCCCGCTGGCCGAAACAATTGCTTTTATGCCTGCCGAATTTCCGGTTTTAGCTACCGTCCTGCGGGCCGGTTTGCCTTTCCACCAGGGTTTCCTGAATTATTTCGATGCCTCGGAAAGCGCTTTTGTAGCCGCCTACCGCATTGAAAAAACGCACGATCTGCAGATCCAGGTAGATTATCTGACTTCGGTTTCGCTGGAAGATAAAATCCTGCTGCTGGTAGACCCGATGCTGGCCACCGGCAAGTCGTTGGCGTTAACCTACCAGGCCATGCTGCGCTTCGGCATGCCCCGCGAAACCCATATTGCCGCCTGCGTAGCCAGCCCCGAAGGTATCGCCCACATTCAGCAGGAACTGCCCAACGTAAAGATCTGGCTCGGCGCGTTAGACGAAAAACTGAATGAGCGCAGCTACATCATTCCGGGCCTCGGCGACGCCGGCAACCTGGCTTACGGCGCCAAGATCTAAGTCTGTAAAACCTGTTCCCATTTAAATTTTCGGCCGTAACGCCCCCGAACATAATGTTTTGGTTAAGTTTGCGTTTTCAAGGCCTTCGGAAGCGCGGTTTTTCCGTATAAAAACGGTAGCGTTTTCCGGTTAAAAAGTAAAATCAGTGTTCGAAACCTTTGCCAAATATCTTTCCGTTTTTTTGCTCAGCATGGTCAAGTTCTTTGGCGGTCCGCTTACGGGTGCTGCATTGGGCTTAAATTTCTGGCAAACTTTCGGGCTGACCGTGGGCGGCATGATGACGAGCGTTACCATTTTCAGCTTGCTGGGTTCGGCGGCCACGCGGTATTACGCCAAACGCCGCCGCGAAAAAAACAAGCCGATGTTCAATAAAAAGAGCCGCCGCATTGTAAAAGTGTGGCAGAAATTCGGGATGGGCGGCATTGCTTTTCTTACCCCGTTAATTCTCAGCCCCATCATCGGCACCATCATCGCCACGGTTTTAGGCGCCAAACGCGGACAAATTCTGCTGCACATGCTCTGGAGCGCCGTGCTCTGGGGAACCATCTTCACCTTTGCGTTAATCAATCTGCGGCACTGGGATATTCCGTTTATTGGGAAGTAATGTTGTCTGAATTGGGATTTGTCAGATTAATGGATTTCAGGATTTCTGTCTGATCAGTGATTTTTTTGATTTTATGATTGTGTAGGGACAGGTCGCGACCCAATGCCGTCAACTTTAGGGATCCTTTTAATTTATTTGGTCATCCCGACCTTGGGGGGCTATCTCATACCGATCCCGCAAGGAATTTATCGCTTAGTCGCTCTAAATTCCATTGTAGTATTCAATAGTTTCTTCGACAAGCTCTGAATGACGCAATATCGTTTTGCTTAGTATCTTAACTTGACGGCATTGGGCTTGACCTGTCTGCACGTTATTGCGACTTTTTTGCGGGAAAAGGGTAGCGTTTTTGGGGAGAAAACAGCAAATTACTGCGTTACAAAAATTGTTTTTCGGAAATTATATCCTTCCATTGCATCAAAAGCCCAAGTCTCACCGGGCAGCCACATGCCGCTAAAATCAATGTTGAATTTCTGACAATTTGGATTTTTGAGCTTGTAAACCCTTTCATTTTCATAACCTTTTACTTTGAAAGCTAAGCCGTCATTGGGTTGGCTCATTAAAATCCCTGAAAGATTGAACGTTAAGGAGTCGCCTTTCTTTAACATATATACCTTGAAATTTTCGTCAAAAGACTTTGGATTAGGTACGTCAGAATGCAGTAAAGTAGTATCGCAATAGAAGTTCAGATTAAAGAATAGGGATTTTTGGACAGTTTGATCAATAGTGAACTTCATCTCATTATTACTGTCGTTACGTAAAATCAACCTGAAAGGGAATTCTCTATTTACTTGTATTGTATCTGGTGCGTTTATAATTTTTGTGGCAGAATAAAAGTCATCTTGTCTTTCGCAGGAACTGAATAATCCTACAAGGAAAATTAAATATAGGGTCAGGTGAATTAATTTCATTGTCGTAATTCTTTCCCAATATACCAAAAAAAAAGCCCTCCCCTGAATCAGGAAAGGGCTTAAACTCGGTTACGCTTTATTCCGTCTGAAACCTCTGATCTTCGTAGGTTTCTTTTCTACAAAAGGTTTCCCGGTTCGTTTATCGATCACGCCTTCGCGGAGATATTCTTTTTTCTCGTGGAACGCGCCTTTAAAATCCGGATCGAGTTTACGTTTCTGGCTGTCGAGGTCTTTGGCAATTTTCTGCTTTTCGTCGAAACCGGTTTTCTCGATCTTCACTTCTTCCGGCATTTCGGCCACCGGAATTTTCATGTGCATCAGTTTCTCGATCTCGCCAATGCTGGCGCGTTCGGCTTCGTTGGCAAACGTAATAGCATGGCCTTCGTTGAAAGCCCGGCCGGTGCGGCCAATGCGGTGCACGTAATCTTCGTAAATGGCCGGCACATCGAAATTGATCACGTGGCTCACCAAACTTACATCAATGCCGCGGGCGGCCACATCGGTAGCTACCAGAAAGCGGATGTCGCCGTTCCGGAAATCTTCAATTGCGTTGATGCGGGTGTTCTGGCCTTTGTTACCGTGCAGCACGCGCGTTTCGCCTTTCACTTTCCGACCCAGGAATTTGGAAACGTTTTCGGCGGTGGCTTTGCTGCGGCAGAAGATCATCACGCGGTTGAATTTTTCTTCGTCGCGCACCAGGTATTCCAGCAGGTTAATTTTGGTCGGTAAATTCGGCACGTGGTACAAAACCTGGGTAACGGTATCTACCGGCGTGGCCTGGCGGGTAATTTCCACCTTCATCGGGAATTCCAGAAATTCTTCGGAAAGCTTCTCAATGCGCGGACTCATGGTTGCTGAAAAAAGCAAATTCTGGCGCTTCCGCGGAATAACTTCCAGCAAAGCCCGGATCTGCGGCATAAAGCCCATGTCCATCATTTTGTCGGCTTCGTCCAGCACCAATGTTTTTAGTTCTTTCAGAATCAAAGCGCCTTTCAGGTAAAGCTCCATCAAACGGCCCGGCGTGGCAATTAAAATATCCACGCCTTTCTCGATCTGTTCGATCTGGCTTTTCGGCCCCAGACCACCGTAGATCGCAAAGAAACGGATGTCGGTATATTTAGCCAGTTGCTTGATGTGGTCTTCTATCTGCATGCCCAGCTCGCGCGTGGGTACTACAATCAAAGCTCTTGGATTGGTGCCTTGCGCGTATTTCACCTTCATTAAGATCGGGAGTACAAAGGCAGCGGTTTTGCCGGTTCCGGTTTGCGCAATGCCCATCACATCGTGGCCGGCGTTAATGAGCGGAATGGTTTTGGCCTGTACCGGGGTCGGGTTTTTGAAACCGGCTTCCTCAATGGCGTTCAGCAACTGGCGGTTCAGCTTAAAATCTTCGAAGGAAACTTCCGGCGCTGCTGTTTCTTCGGTTTCGTTTGCGTTTTCAGCAGATTGCTCCGTGTTTTCAGCAGGTTTGTTTTGGGTTTCTTCGTTCTGGTCTATCGCTTCGTCGGTCATATCGGTACAGGTAAATTATTTGAAATAGTCTGCAAAGGTACGCAAAAAACGGCGGATGACTTTTGTACGAAATATTGCCAGGCAAAGTCTGCTCAGTTTACGCGTAAGAAGGTTTTTGAATTAAGAGTTTTTGGGGCGAAAACCATAGCGTTTCTGAAAGTAAATTAGTTATCAGGAAATGGAAGAGCATAAAAAAAGGGAAGCTTTAGCTTCCCTTTTTTATGATAAAACGCTAGCGTTTTATTGCCTGATGAGTTTGGTGGTGAAA
>NZ_JAEHFX010000005.1 GCF_016623615.1 Adhaeribacter terrigena
CAAGCAGGGGGTCACTGGTTCGAATCCAGTACGCCCCACCATTTTAAAAGCCTTACGCTAAAACGTGAGGCTTTTTTATGAAGACCTTCGGGTAATTTTTTAAGAGGGATTTGGTAGTTTAAATTTTTGCTGCCATCTTTGTCTTCCCAAACAAACAGCTGGTTTGTAAACAAAACGGGGTGTTAGCTCAGCTGGTTCAGAGCACCTGCCTTACAAGCAGGGGGTCACTGGTTCGAATCCAGTACGCCCCACCATTTTAAAAGCCTTACGCTAAAACGTGAGGCTTTTTTGTTTTACCCCCAGCCCTGATGCAGGAGAGGTTTAAAAAAAACTTAGCTAAAGCAGACGGCTATGAAATTAATACTACCGAGGAGAATCAGCCATACAGGCCGTTAATTCGGAAGTTTCGTTTAAAGGCCTTACCAGATCACTTTCTGCATTTCCGGTAATCGGCGGGAATTCGTACTTTTAAGCCTTATTTCCCTAGCGTTTTTACCGCATGCAACTATTAGAAGTAACCGATTCCCGTACGCGCAAAGAATTTCTGGAATTTCCGGCGCGCTTATATAAAAATGAAAAGAACTGGATCCGGCCGCTCGATAATGACATTGAAGCCGTTTTTAACCCGAAAAAGAACAAGAACTTTGAAACCGGCGAAGCGATCCGCTGGCTTTTAGCCGATAAAGAAGGAGGCACCATTGGCCGCGTAGCCGCCTTTGTAAACGAAAGCACTAAAAATTCCGGCGATTTTCCGGTAGGTGGCATGGGCTTTTTCGAGTGTATCAACAACCAGGACGCCGCTTCTATGCTTTTCGATGCCAGTAAAAAATGGCTGGAAGCGCGCGGTGTGGAAGCCATGGATGGCCCGATCAATTTTGGGGAACGCGATAAGTGGTGGGGTTTGCTGGTAGATGGTTTTACTGAGCCAAATTATGGCATGTTTTACCATATGCCTTATTACCAGGCTTTGTTTGAGAATTACGGTTTTCAGGTTTATTTCAAACAGTATACTTACTGGCGCAGTACCCGCGAAGACCTGGCTCCTGCCATTCGCGAACGCATTTCGCGGGCCATGAAAACTCCCGGTTACAGCTTTAAACACGCCCAGAAAAATAACCTCGAAAAACTGGCTTCCGATTTTTACACGGTTTATACCAAAGCCTGGGCCAGCCACACCGGTATCAGCCGCATGACCATGGATAAAGCGCGCGCCATTGTAAAAGCCATGAAACCGGTTATGGACGAACGCCTGATCTGGTTTGGTTATTACCACGGGGAGCCGGTTAGTTTTTTTGTAATGCTACCCGAACTGAACCAGATCTTTAAGCACCTGAATGGCAAACTCGACCTGATAGGTAAACTGAAATTTTTATGGTATAAGTATAAGCTGCGCGGCAAAATGGAAACGAAGAAAACCTTCGGAATTATTTTTGGCGTAGTGCCTGAGCACCAGGGCAAAGGCGTGGAAACGGTTATGATCGGCGCTACCCAGGACGTGGTAATGAAACTGGGCTACACCGATATCGAAATGAACTGGATCGGCGATTTCAATCCGAAAATGATGGCGGTAACGCGGCTTTTAGGTTCTACCATTATTAAAACGCACATTACGTATCGCAAACTCTTCGATCCGAACCGGCCTTTTGAACGCTACCCGATCATTAAATAATTTCCGGCAGGCTTTCAGACTTTTTGTGCCCGGAAGCCTACCGTTTTTACTTTTCATTGCTTCAGCTTGAATATTTTTGCCTTGAAATATCCCGAAAATCTTACCATGACCAGCCGCTGGCCGGTAACCGCATTTTTTGCGATTTACCTGCTACTGGGTCTGTTCATTTATAAAGATTTCGGAATTTACTACGATGACCATTGGGCTCGCGAAAACGGCGTAGTAAACGGCATTTATATTGCCGGCGAAATTGCGCCATCGGTTTTGGAAGGCAAAAACTATTGCCCCGAATGCCCTACCCTGGCCGAATACGTGGATGGTGATCATGGCCCGATCTTCGAACTGGTACCCACTTTCCTGGAATGGCTTTTTGAAGTGAAAGATCTGCAGAAAGTTTTTCAACTGCGGCACCTTTGCACATTCCTCCTGTTTTATGTAAGCACCATTTTTTTCTACTTACTGCTTAAAGAAAGATTCCGGAACACTTTACTGGCGTTAACGGGCACTGCCATGCTCATAGTCAGTCCCAGGATCTTTGCCGAATCCTTTTATAACTCCAAAGACCTGCCGTTTTTATCATTATCTGTTATCAGCACATACACCTTAGTGCTTTTTTTGAAAAACCGGAACTACAAAACTGCTATCTGGCATGCTCTGGCGAGCGCGCTGGCCATAGATCTGCGTTTGCTCGGGCTTATTTTCCCGGCACTTACCGCCGGTTTTAGCTTTTTAAACCTGAACCTGTTCAGAAAAGACGGCGAACCATTACAGGAAGCTTTTAAGCGTGTGAGCTTTTATGGCTTGCTCCTTTTGGGCTTTATGATCGTATTCTGGCCCTATCTATGGGAAAAGCCTTATATCCGCTTTCCGCAGGTAGTGGCCCGCTCCAGCGCTTTCCCGTGGCCGGGGCAAATGCTTTTTATGGGCGAAGCCATTCCGGCCACGAACCTGCCCTGGCATTATTTACCCACCTGGTTTTTTATAACTACCCCGGTTCTCTACAGCGTTTTGTTTGTACTGGGTCTGTTATTCCTGCTCCGGCAGACGTTTTGGCCG
Organism: Adhaeribacter terrigena; assembly: GCF_016623615.1. Taxonomy (GTDB): domain Bacteria; phylum Bacteroidota; class Bacteroidia; order Cytophagales; family Hymenobacteraceae; genus Adhaeribacter_A; species Adhaeribacter_A terrigena. The sequence goes on from NZ_JAEHFX010000005.1 coordinate 2,726, forward strand.
CGCTTTTCGCTTTACCGCAATCTGAAAGAACAGCAGGACTGGATCATGGCGGGTTTATTTCTGATCCCGGTTTTAGCAGCGATTTTACTGAACCTGGTGCTTTACGATGGCTGGCGCCACCTGTATTTTATTTATCCACCTTTTATTTACCTGGCTGTTTTAGGCTTTCATACTCTTTACCGGAAATTCTCTTCGTTGCCCTATAAGCAAACCGGCAAAATGCTTCGAACCGGCCTGGTAGCTATATTGCTCTTGTATATGGGCAACCTGGCATTCTGGATGGTAAAAAATCACCCGCATCAGAACGTTTATTTCAGCATTTATAAAGATGATCGGGTGCGCCAGAAATTTGAACTGGATTACTGGGGCCTGGCTTATAAGCAGGGGCTGGAATTTGTGGTGAAGGATTCTGATAAACCGGCAATAAACGTGTATGTGGCCAATTTACCGGGCCGAACCAACCAGTTTTCGCTGCCGCCTAAACAACGCAAGCGCCTGGTTTATGTAGATCACATCTCAAAAGCCGATTACTTTCTGACCGAATACCGCTGGCACCCAAAAGATTATCCGCTGCAAAAAGAGGTGTACCAGATAAAAGTTGATGACATCAAGATCTTTTCGGTTTTTAAATTAGATAAAACCTACAAATCGCTGGAAACGCACGTTTATTAACGGAACGCGTTCGCTAAAACAGCCGGCCCCGGAATAATTTTCCGGAAATCAGCTTCTGCTGAACCGCGACTTTTTCAGCCCGAAACCCTAGCGTTTTGCGGCGGCTTTTGCCAGAAAGTATTGGTGGAGTTTCAAAACCTGCGGAATAACGAGTTGCGAATCGTCGTTGTAAATGATGTGGTCGGCGCGGCGCAGTTTTTCTTCTTCGGGAAGCTGTTTGGCAATAATGTTTTTCAGGTCGGCTTCGGTGCGGTGAGAGTCGCGCTTGAGCAGGCGTTGCATCCGGATTTCGAGGGGCGCAAAAACGGTTATCATTTCGTCTACCTGCTTATAGGCTTCGGTTTCGAACATGAGTGCAGCTTCTTTTAAAACGTATGAAGCCTTTTTATTTTCTTCGGCCCAGTTTATAAAATCCTGCTTTACGTGCGGGTGCACCAGCCTATTGAGTTGGGCCAGTTTCTCAGGATCGGGAAATACAATAGAAGCAAGTTTGGTGCGGTTCAGTCCTTCGGCAGTAAACGTTTCCGGACCAAATGCAGCAATGAGTTCCTGTTTAAGTTCTGGATTGTGCGCCATTACCTGTTTGGCCCGCAGATCGGAATCGTAAACGGGAATGTTTAGCAGGGCAAATAGATGGCTTACAATGCTTTTACCGGTACCAATGCCACCGGTTATTCCGATCTTCAACATAAAAACTCGGGAAGGAAACTTAATAAACGACTTTTACTTTTTGCGGCGAAATGGATACCATTCTAGCTTTTGCCGGTTTTTGCATTACTTTCAGGGCAATGGTAGAATCTTTCGGATTTACCTTATCCAGATCGGCTATTACGGTAAAGTGCGCAGCTGAAACGGCAGTATCGGCGGAAAGGGCATAATAGGTGAGCTTTACAGCATTGGGTTGCAAAACTACCGGACTGCTGATAGAATCGCGGTTGCGAACCCTTACCATTACCTGAATATCGTTTTTAACCAGCGGAATTACATCAAAGGCCACGCTCACGTTTTCCTGGCTGGGCTTCAGCAGGTTTTCGGGCACAAAACCCAGCGGTATCTGTTTGCGGTAATTTTGAGTTATGCCGGAATCCGGCAGATAAATGGGGTAAGGCGAAGGCAATGCTTTTATGAGCGAGGCCGGCCCGGAAACAATAACGCTTCCCGGCATAATTTTCACGTTGCTATCGAGCTGGTAACCTGTTGCGAGCGCCGAATCGGAAAGCTGCAAGGTTAAAGGTAAACGGCGGTGCTCCAGTTTTTCGAAATTGAAATAAATGGTATCGGTTACCACGTAGTTCAAATCAAGCCCGCTTAAGGCCGCATTAATATGCGGGCGCAGCTGTCGGGAAGTAAGAAACTTGGCGTAACCGCGGTTCCGGAGGTCTATCTGGGCCGGGTGAATGCGCAGGTTCAGGGCTTTGCGAAGCAGTTTCCAGCCTTTACCATCAACGTTTATTACTACTTCTTTGGGAGGCTCAGTAACCGGGATCTGCGTTTTGGGATTATAAATAAAGCTTACCGGGTAGCTGATGCGCACGTTTTCGTACTTCTTGTTCAGCGCCTTTAAAACCCAGAAAGTGGCAGCCAGTAAAAAACAAAGCAGCACAATACGCCAGTATTGCCTTTCTTTATGAAAGAAAGGCCTTAATAACCAGGCGAGTATGTGCTTTACCCTGTCGATAATGGTGGAATTAACTTAAGCCTTGGCTTCGGTAGTGGTGGCAGCCGAAGCAATAGCCGATTTGTCGAATTTCAGTTTAAAACCGCGGTCTACTTCTAACCATACGGTAGTTTCCTGAATATCTACGATTTTACCGTGCAAACCGCCAATGGTTACTACGCTCGTACCTTTTTGTAACGATTCACGAAATTTTTTCTGGTCGCTCGCTTTTTTCTGCTGCGGCCGGATCATGAAAAAATAAAAGATAAGAATAATGGCGCCCCACAGCAGGATCTGCTGCATGCCTTCCATAGAAAATGTTTGCAGGAAAACGGTATTCATTTAAGGTAGAAAAGTAAAAATAGGTGAAAAAGCAGTAAGCCCGGAGGCTTACTGCAGAATGTTGGTTTTAATGGTAAGTTCGGTAATGTTGGGCTGCGTGTTAGAACGGATCGAGATCTGTTTGCTTTGCTGGCCGGTTTTGCCTTTGCTATCGAACTGCACATCAATTTTACCAGACTGGCCCGGGGCGATCGGCTCTTTCGGATAGTTTGGCACCGTGCAACCGCAGGTAGCCGTAGCACTCTCGATGATCAGGGGCGCTTTGCCGGTATTTTTGAAATTGAACGTGTGTTTTACCACATCGCCCGGTTTAATATCGCCGAAGTCATGCTCATTCTTATCAAAAGTCATAACCGGAGCCGGGCCGGTAGTTACCACTTCCGGGTTGGCGGTATTGGGGTTGTTGATCAGGTCTGCGGCAGAAAGTTCTTCGGCAGTAGCTTCGTGGCTTTCAGTGGTGTTTTCGCTTTTCTTGTCGCAGCTTGTGGTGGCAAAAAATCCGAAAACCATCAGCAGCGCGTAAATAAGTTTAATTTTCATGGGTACTAATATTATTAAATTTGAATTCGGTACTAAAACGAAGCCTGATACTATAAATTGCCAATAATGTAATCAGCAAATTCCATGGTTTTGGCTTTGCCGCCCAGATCGCCGGTGCACTGTTCTTTGTTCAGCAGCGTTTTGTTCAGGGCGTTGGTAATTTTAGAAGCGTGATCGTGCAGCTCAATGTGGTGCAGCATCATGATAGCCGAACGCAATAAAGCCGTCGGGTTGGCCAGGCCTTTGCCGGCAATATCAGGAGCAGAACCGTGCACAGCTTCAAAAATAGCCATATCGTCGCCAATGTTGGCCCCGGCCACTACGCCTAAACCACCTACCAGACCTGCACAAAGATCCGAAAGAATATCGCCGAACAGATTGGAAGTAACTACCACATCGAACTGCTCTGGTTTGGCTACCAGCTGCATGCACATGTTATCGATGATCTTGTCGTCCATTTCAATTTCCGGGAATTCCTGCTGCGCTTTTTTTCCCGCTTCCAGAATTAAGGTACCGGCCATTTTCAGGATATTGGCTTTGTGCACCACAGTTACTTTTTTGCGGCCGTGTTTCCGGGCGTAAGCAAAAGCAGCGCGGGTAATTTTCTCGCAGCCTTTTACCGTGATCCGGTTTATAGAATCAGCAATTCCTAAGCGTGCATCGTAGGTTTCCAGGCCGGAATAAAGGCCTTCGGTGTTTTCGCGGAACAAAACCAGGTCTACGCCTTCGAACTTGGTAGTAATGCCGGGGGTAGTGCAGGCCGGACGTACGTTCTGGTACAGATCGAATTTCTGACGCAGCTGCACGTTTATGCTTTTAAAGCCTTTGCCTACCGGCGTAGTGATCGGCCCTTTCAGACCTACCCGGGTTTTCTCCAGAGAATCGATGAGCGACTGGGGAATTAATTCGCCTTTGCTTTCGAAAGTGGTCTGGCCGGCGTTTTCTTCTTCCCAGGTTACGGGAACGTTGGCGGCGGCAAAAATTTTCTTAACGGCTTCGGTAATTTCCGGCCCGATGCCATCGCCGGGGATCAAGGTAATAACTTTCATGTTTTAGGCTTCTTTCCGGCTGTTTATCTGGTTAATGAGCGAATCCACATCGCCTAATAGTTTCTCGGCTTTGTCGCGGGCGTCGTCTATTACGCGCTGGCCTTCACTTTTGGCAGCGGAAGGCGCATTTTCCTTGCCGTCCAGCATGTCTTCGGTGATCTCGCGCAGCAATTCGCGGTACTTATCTAAACGGAAGCTCAGGCGGTCGCGGGTTTCGCGGCCTTTATCGGGCGCGTATAGCATGCCGAAAGCAGCGCCTGCCGCAGCGCCGCTGAGAAAAGCAATGATGGCGGTTGTTTTTTTGCTCATAAGAATATCAGAGGTTAGATGATATAGCCTGGTAAATATAATCGTTTTCGGCAAGGATTGGGCACTTTTTCCGATAAAAACCCTAGCGTTTCCGCATTTTCTATTTATTATCGATCAGGCCGCGGCCCGATTTCCGGATGCTACCCGAATCGGTCAGATCCTGCGCCAGCTTGTCGAGTACGCCGTTGATGAACTGCTTACTTTTAGGCGTGCTGTAAAGTTTCGAGATCTCGATGTATTCGTTGATGGTTACTTTCACGGGAATGCTGCGGAAGATGTGCATTTCGCAAAGCGCCATTTTCAGGATGATCTTATCGATCACGGCAACGCGCTCGATGTCCCAGTTTTTTACGCCGGCCGCGATCATGGCTTCGTATTTGGCGTCATCTTCCAAAGTTTTGTGGTAAAGCTCTTCGAAGAATGCCTTATCGTCTTCCCAGTTGGTGGAAAGGTCGAGCAAAGCCAGGTTTTCGTCGGTGGTTTCTTCAATCGATTTGATCGTTTTCATCACCAGGCTTTTCACGATGGCTTTGTTTTCCTGCCAGTTCAGGTCGTGCTCTTCGAACCAGGCCTGCAGGTTTTTATCTTTGAAAATCAGGGTTTTGAAAAAGTATTTGGCCAGTTCTTTGTCTTCTTCGAAAGTATGTTCTTCCGATTTCAACACGTAAGCCTGAATGGTTTCGTCCTGCTTCAGAACGGTGCGGTAAAATTGGGTGATCAGGTCAGCATCTTTTTCCCAGCTGATGCTGCGGCGGATGATGAGTTGCTGCAAAGATTTGTTGGCCAGCAATTGCTGAAAAACCTTGTTTTCGGTGAGGCGCTGCAGGTCGATGTCTTTTTTCTCGGTAAAACGGGTGGCTTTTTTAACTTCCTCGTTATCGATCTGCTTTGCAATTTCGCCGCCCAACGCCAGAATGGCCAGGTAATGATCGTAGATATTTTCTACGGCGCTCAGCATTTGGTTGCTGAAAAATTTGTAGTCGTTCTTTACCTGTTTCTGATAAAAATTTACCGCACTGTTTACCGATTGCAGAATTTCCTTGTCGGTTTCTTCGGTATCGAACTGGCGGGTTTTGTACCATTCCTTGAAAAGAAGCGTACCGATCTGTTTTTTACCTTCCAGCAGCTGCTTGTTCTGTACTTCCATGGAATTCAGATCCGGGGCAAAATCATCTTCGATCAGGTCCAGGGCCATCAGGTAATCGGAACCTTCGGCTTGCATATACGCGTAAATGGCCTGCATGGCTTTTATCCGAAGGGTGCGGCGATTGAGCATTTTTGTAATGAATAATTAATAATGAATAATTAATAATGGCTCTGTAGTCCATTACTGGTTTTGTATCTGGCAGTTTTTACCCGGAAAACGGTAGCGTTTCGGGCGGAAAAACGCTTTGATCTTTTTTAAAACTTTGTTCTGAGAAACCGTTTAGCAATGAAACCATTCAGCAATTGAGCGCCGGTCAAAGAACGAAGGGGGGCTGCAAACAAAACGGTAGGTCTTTTACCGTAAAAAGTGCGGCCGGGTTAGTGTACCTTTTAAAACAGATTCCGAAAACATGAAATAAATCTTAAACAGGTACTAAAACCAAAAGTGCTACAAATTCATGCAGCACTTTTGGGTTATTATTCAATAGCGTTTTTCGGTTAATTAGTAAGTAGATTTTACTTTACCAATGTCAGAAATACGTTTCTCAGCCGCTTTCATGGCAGCCAGCTGGGTATAGATGCCTTCGCGCTCGGCCAGGTCAAAAATGTTCAGCGTGTAATCGTAAATTTTTTCGGTCTGGTCGTAAGCCGCGGTGCGGTTGTAACCATTCAGCTCCGAGTAAACGTTGATCAGACCACCCGCGTTGATCAGGAAGTCTGGCGCGTAAACAATGCCTCTTTCTACCAAAGCCGGACCATGTACGGTTTCGTCTTTCAGCTGGTTGTTGGCGCAACCGGCAATTACCTGGCACTTCAGACGGCTCAGGGTATTGTCGTTAATGGTTGCACCCAGCGCGCATGGCGAATAGATATCCACATCCAGGTCGTAGATCTCATCCAGGCCAACAATGGTAGCACCGGTTTTGGCGTTGATGTCTTTCAGACGCTCCTGGTCGATATCGGTGATGAACAGCTGCGCGCCTTCTTTCACTAAATGATCGATGAGGTAACCACCTACGTGGCCGGTGCCCTGCACGGAGATCTTTTTGCCCGCCAGGCTATCGGAACCGAAAGCGCGTTTGGCAGCGGCTTTCATACCTACGTACGTGCCGTAAGCTGTAACCGGAGACGGATCGCCGGAACCGCCCATTGTTTCCGGCAGGCCGGTTACGTAGTCGGTTTCCATTTTAATGTATTCCATATCCTTGCTGGTGGTTCCTACGTCTTCAGCAGTGATATATTTACCGTTCAGGTTTTCTACAAAGCGGCCGAATTTGCGCCACAGGGCTTCGGATTTATCTTTTTTGGAATCGGCAATGATAACGGCTTTACCGCCACCTAAATTTAAACCAGAGATGGCTGCTTTGTAGGTCATACCGCGGGAAAGGCGCAATACGTCGTTCAAAGCTTCGGCTTCGGTAGCGTAAGACCACATGCGGGTACCGCCCAGAGCAGGGCCTAAAACGGTATTATGAATGCCGATGATTGCTTTCAGACCGGTTTCGTGATCGTGGCAGAAAACAACTTGTTCGTGCTGAAACTCGGATACCTGCCCGAAAACGGAGGATTCCTTTTTAACTGGTACTTCTTTAATTTCGACCATTTTATGCTAATTAAAAGGTTATTCTGGGTTTGTAAAAAACTATATAGCAGCCCTAGTACAATCCGGATGCAAAAGTAATTCAATTTTTGCAGAAAACCCAATTGGGATTTTTTTTAGCTACCGGGTTTAACAAGCGGCAAAACATTCAGATATTAAAATACTTATTGCTGTTACCAGTAATAATTCTGAACATGAGAGTAGACAAGGATTGCGTAATTTTGGTTGTTTTAAGCAATTAAAAAATAGGTGAAGTTTATTTTCTTTTGTTCACTAACTTGTGCAAAAACTATTCAGTTTTCTGAAATGGAATTATTTAGCCGGCATAGATTTTTAACCATTTTAATAGTCATCCATTTTGTTTTATATGTCTATCTGGTTTTGTGGTTCTTATCAGATGCGTCAATTTCCCCTGCTTCAAGTCACATTTTCAATATAGCTTTATTAAGCTTAACCTCTTCAATCAGCATTCTTTTCTTCATTATACTTATTATAAAAATATTAAAGACTAAAGAACAGGCCAGGAATGATTATACTAAGTTGTTGGTGCTGGTTTTTCTTACACCAGTATTTTCAATTGTCTTACTGGTGTTCTTTAGCCTGATCAGGCAATAATGCATGAATTTTAAGCTAATCAATCCATTAAACCCTATATCTTTCTTCTTAAAAAAATCCGTTCCCATCTTTCTCATACTTTTTGCCCGTATACCCCTACCGTTTTCCAATTAATTTGGCAATTGCTTTTGCTACCGGTACCTTTGCTGTAACTTTTCCTGAACCTGTGAAATCGCTACTCGCTTTAAATAAGTATTTGTTCCGCTATAAATGGCGCCTTTTCTGGGGCGTGGTTTTTGTGGCGGTTTCCAATTTGTTTGCCATTATTCCGGCGCAGCTCGTGCGCTATGCCTTCGATCTGGTGAAGGACGGCATAAAGCTGCATGAGCTTTACGCAGGCACGGGTTTTCAGCCGGAAATCTATAGCGTTTTTGCGCGCAACATTTTGTTTTACGGCGCTTTGATTGTGCTCATGGCCTTGCTGCGCGGCGTGTTTTTGTTCTTCATGCGGCAAGCCATTATTGTAATGAGCCGGCTAGTAGAAAACGACCTGAAAAACGACATTTACGCCCATTACCAGACGCTGCCATTAAGTTTCTACCGCCGCAACAATACCGGCGACTTAATGGCGCGCATTTCCGAAGATGTGGGGCGCGTTCGGATGTATGTTGGCCCGGCGATCATGTATGGCATTAACCTGGTGGTTTTGTTTTTGCTGGTAATTCCGTACATGCTTTCGGTGAACGTAAAACTGACCATTTACACGCTTTTGCCGCTGCCGCTGCTGGCCATCAGCATTTTTTACGTGAACAATATTATCGAGCGCAAATCGGACCAGATCCAGAAAAGTTTGTCGGGCATTACTACGTTTGTACAGGAAACATTTTCAGGGATCCGGGTTCTGAAATCGTTTGTGCGGGAAGACGATTCAGCGATGAATTTCGATAAAGCCAGCAATACGTATAAAGATAAAAGCCTGGAGCTAAACTTTGTGAATGCGTTGTTCTTTCCGCTTATTTTATTCCTGATCGGCTTAAGCACCATTATTACGGTTTGGATCGGTGGTAAGGAAGTGATAAACGGCAGCATTACGGCCGGTAATATTGCCGAATTCCTGATCTACGTGAACATGCTTACCTGGCCGGTTACCGCGTTGGGCTGGACCGCAAGCCTGGTGCAGCGCGCCGCCGCTTCGCAGGCCCGCATCAACGAATTCCTGGATACCGAAACCGACATTATTTCGCAGCGCAATTTTGAAAAAGAGATCGTGGGCGATATTCAATTCGAGAACGTAACCTTCGTTTATCCGGATACCGGGATCGTAGCTTTGAAAAACCTGAATTTCAGCATTAAGCACGGCGAAACGCTGGCCATTATCGGAAATACTGGTTCAGGGAAAAGTACGGTTGCCAACCTGGTAACGCGGCTTTATGATGTTTCGGAAGGAAGAATCCTGATTGACGGCGAAGATATCCGGGATTACAACATCAGCAATTTGCGCAGCCAGATCGGGTACGTGCCGCAGGATGTTTTCCTGTTTTCCGATACTATTCGGGCCAACATTGGCTTTGGTGTAAACACGCTGCCGGATCACAAAATGGAACAAGCCGCCAAAGATGCCGACGTGTACGAAAATATCATGCGCTTTCCGGAGAAATTCGAAACCAAACTGGGCGAACGGGGTATCACGCTTTCGGGCGGACAAAAACAGCGGGTTTCTATGGCTAGGGCTTTGGTACGCGAACCAAAAATACTTATCTTAGACGATGCCCTTTCGGCGGTAGATACCAAAACCGAGAACGCAATTCTGAACAATTTGCAACGGATCATGCGTAACCGCACGTCTATCATTATTTCGCACCGGGTTTCGTCGGCGAAGCTGGCCAACCATATCCTGGTTTTAGACGACGGCGAAATTGTGCAGCACGGCACGCACCAAAACCTGATGCAACACGAGGGTTTGTACAAACAACTTTACGAAAAACAATTACAGACCGAAGCGCAGGTTTAGTTTTTGAGGGTAAAAGCATAGCGTTTTTATTCAGGAACCGGACCCAATCTTTTATTTGGCACTGTTTCTGCCATTAAAAAACATATGCCGGCTCTGTTCACCTTTAAGTGCAAGCGCCGTATTAAAATAATTCAATTAGTTTTTTTACCCTGCTGTAACCTGAACCCGCTACAGAAGTAAAAGAAAGAAACCTCTGCCAGTGCCATTGCGGCATCCATTTTCTTGCCGATAGTTTTTTTACCAACCTTAAAATGTAAAAGCTATGAACAAAAAGAAAATTTTACTCGCTGAAGAACTGAAATATGTGAACCGTTTGAAATGGGGCTTTGAGCAAACTATTTCTACCCCGAAAAAATTACAAAAGCCGGGTGCTGCCACTACCTGCGAATGCATTGAGATCTACAATTTCGGAGATTATACATTCTCAGATAACTAATATTTCATTTTCTGCCTCTTTACGCCGGATGCCTCACAGCTTCCGGTTTTTTTATGGCTTTTACAGCTCACAGCTTGCCGCGTTGCTTTCCAGCTCTATGGTTATGTGGTGAATTGATTTCTGGCTCAGCAGCTGGCGAACAGCATTTTTCAGGCCTTGGGTCTGGGCCAGGGTATAATCTTTATCGGGTGTAAGGTGCAGCGTAAGCACGTTGTATTCCCCATCGAGGCTCCATATGTGCAGATCGTTAATGGCGGCAATACCGGGCACGGTGGCTAATAGGGCGCGCAGTTTTTCTTCTTCCAGCCCGGGCGGCGTTCCCTGCAGCAAGATCCGGAAACTGGTTCGGAAATTCTTAAAAACGTTGATCAGGATAAAACAGGCAATACCTAACGATAAAGCCGGGTCGAGCCAGGGAACATTTATAAAGTACATGACCACGCCGCCAATTAAAACGGCCAGCCAACCCAATACATCTTCCAGAAAATGCAACGCTACCGCTTTCTCGCTTAAACTGCCGCCCTTCTGCAACCGTAAAAAAGCCACGCCATTCACTAAAAGCCCGAGCAGGGCAAACCCGATCATACCCGTTGCGCTTGCCGGCTCCGGGTTAAAAAGCCGGAGCAGCGCTTCCCGGATCACAAAACCGGAACCAAGCAAAAGCACCGCCGAATTTATGAGCACCCCAAGCAGAGAGAAACGCCGGTAACCAAACGAAAAGCTCGCATCGCGGTGGCGCCCGGCCATGCGCTGAAAATACCAGGCCAGCCCCAAGGAAACCGAGTCGCCGAAATCGTGCACCGCATCGGACATTACGGCCACGCTGTTGATGTAAAAACCCCCGATTAGCTCAAAAATGGCAAAAGCCGTATTCATCCAGAAGGCCAGCACCAGGTTCTTTCCGGTGTGTGCGTGCGCGTGATGCAAAAGGCTGTGATCGTGAGAATGCGTTGACAAGGAATGGAATCTTAAGGCTTTACTTCAGTAACTTTCTCTTGCAAGCTTACGGTTTTCGGGTTGAAAACGCTACCGTTTTTGGCAGCTTTATTCCCCGGCAGGCACCCTTCCGAATTAATTTGCGTATTTTCTGGTTATAAAAGGCAACCAGCCGAACATAACATGCCGGCAGTAACTGAATATTAAACAAACCTTTATACCTATGGCCGCTAATTTAGAACAGATCGGAGCCCGCTTTCGCTTTTATATGAAAATAAAAGAACTGGGCATTTATGAAATGGGCGTACTTACCGGAACCTCAGCGCCGCTGATCTCCAATATTATGGCCGGCAAAAATTACACCATGGATGAACTCCTGCAAGTGCTTACGCAGATAAAAGAACTGAATGCTCACTGGGTAATTTACGGCGAAGGGAATATTTTTAAACAGGCTACGCATAATGGCCCGATCGTGCCGGAAAAAAGAATGCAGCACCTGCAGGAAATGCAGAAACTGCTCGAAAAACTCGATGCCATTGAAAAATCGAAGGCGAACCGTAACCAGATAGATGAATTACGGGCCCGCATTGCAGCGCTTACCACGCAACTTTAAAACAACTTATTCAGCATTCCTATAAATAAAAAAACTGCCGAAACTTGTGTTCCGGCAGTTTTTTGCGTTAAAACCATAGCGTTTTATGGCAGTTTCTTCTGCTTTCAGCAATGCCTTTCCAGAATATCGAGCAACTCCAGAATGCGGTCGCCGAGGATCTCGATTTTTTTCATTTCAACTTCAGAAGCAGCTTCTGCGCCGGCATGGTAATTTTTAACTACAATCCTGGTCAGGCGGTGCATTTCGGTATGAATGGTTTCCAGTTCTTTCAGCGCGGCAGAGTCTTTACATTTTTTTAGCAAATACGTTTGCATCCACTGCCCGAACGGACAATCGTGCTCCGAAAGTACCGGCGCCTCTTCTATTTCAGCGCCCAACAAAATAGCCCGCAATTTAGACTTGAACAATAAATGTTTTAAACGCGCCTGTTCGAATTCGTTTTTAATATCTGGTGCCATGCCTGGTTTTCCCGGCCAAATCAATAGCGTTTTCCGGGAATATTTAAACGGGACGCGAACCGTTAGGTTAACTTATCTTCAGGCAGATCTTTAAATTTTCAATAGCCAGAATTCTTGTAACTGCAGGCAGCTGCCGGGAAACGCATAAAAAAACGGCAGCCCCAGGGGAGCTGCCGTTTTTAATAATTCTAAACTTCGCTTATTACTTATTTTGCAAGTACAATTTTAATAACTTTTACTTCTTTGCCGGTTACCAGGCGCGCCATGTAAACGCCTTTCGGCCACTGATTACCGTTCACTTCTATGCTGCGGCGCTCATTTGCTGTGGCATTTCCTTCTTCCACATTCTTCACCAGCATGCCTTTCAGGTCGTAAATTGCAAGGGCATACGAGCCGGTTTCAGGCATCACGAAGTCGATCTGCGTATTTTCTGTGAACGGGTTAGGCACAGCCGTCATTAAAATATCAGAAACAACTTTGTTATTAATTGTACCGCCACCGTTATTTGGTTTGGCTGGCTGGTTATTAGAAGACTGGCAGTTGCCTAACACATCGCCGTGCGCTAAGTGTGCCTGTACCGCATTTACAGAAACGCAGATCTCGTGGCCGTTATGGCAGATCGTTACTTTCTCGTTGCGGTTCCCGCAGGAAGCATCTATTGCTTTAACTGTAACCTGGTCGGTAGCAGTGCAGCCGGCCGCGTTAGTAATGGTTAGCGTATAAGTAGTGGTAGTGGTTGGGCAAACATTAATAGAAGGAGTTGTAGCGCCGTTGCTCCACAGGTAAGTATACGTTCCGTTAGCATTAGAAGCAGAACCCGTTAAGGTTACGCATTTTGTAGGGTTATAATTGGTTACCACGGTTTTATCAGGACCGGCGTTGGCTGTAAATCCGGCACCTACCGTAATAGTAGCCGTGGCTGCATTAACACAGCCGTTGCTGTTTGTATAAGTGTAGGTAATGGTGTGGGCACCAAAACCAGCTACAGCCGGATTAAAGATACCGTTGCTTACACCTGTTCCGGAATAAGTACCGCCCAGAGGCTGGCCACCGGTTAAAGTAACGTTGCCGCTATTGCCGCACAGGCTGGCAAAATTATCGAGGGTTACTACCGGAAGCGGATTAGCAATAATGGTAACCGTTTGCATTTGCGAAGAACATACTCCGTCTTTTACCACAACTTCGTAAGTACCCGGAGCCAGGTTGCTGAATACGTTTGCGTTCTGGAAAGTAATACCACCATCTTTCGAATATTCGTAGTTGGCACTGCCCGTAGCAGTTACTGTAATAGCACCTGTATTAACATTACCGCAAGGTACATTGGTTACTGCTGCGGTAGCAGTCAGATTGCAAAGTGGCAATACCGTTACCATTACGGTTTGCTGCGCAGAAAGCGGAGGATTTACGTTATCGGTAGCTACAAACTGCACGGAATAAGTACCGGCAGAACCAGCAGGTGGCGTCCAGGTAAAAGTACCGTTTGGCGCGTTACCGGTAGTTGTCTGGGCGAAAGCAGCACCCATGCTCATTGGCAAACCGCTGGCACGCAGCGTAGCCTGGTTGCCATCAGGTTCAGTAGCGTTTACTGCAAACTGCAGGTTCTGACCTTCTCGAACGGTCTGGGCATTTAAATTGCCTAAAACCGGGGCATGGTTGGTAGTTGGCACAATGTTGAGCATAAAATCGCGGTACACATAAGCGCCGGTCAATACCCCGTTAATTTTTTCTTCCAGTTTCACATTTACTAACCAGATACCTTGCTGCGGGTTGGTCCAGGAAACGATACCGCTATTTGAAATAGAAAAGCCGGTTGAGATCATGCTGCCGTAAGGGTTAGTAGCAATCCCGTAAGGCGTGTTCAGGGTATACTGCTGATCGTGGTTTTCAGGATCGGTATTGTTGAAACCAAAGCTTAAAGGCACGTTGGCAGCATAGTTAAACACCGGCAGATCGTAGAATTGCGGGGAAGAACTTGGTTTGGCAGGATCGTAATTTACAGCTGCAAAAAGGCCCATATCGGTTTGACCAAAGTTAGCACCGCCGTTTACGCGGCAGCAGCTGGTCCAGCTGATGGTATAAAGACCCGGCGTTGGCCAGGTTACCGTCTGCTGTTCTACTTTCTCTACCGTTACACCATCTGGCAGCGGCGTAAGCGATACCATGTTCAGGTTGGTATTTAAGGTTGGGCTACCGGAATAAGAAGGAACCACACTACCCGGCAATTGTGAACGCCAGTAGCTTTTTACGGTAACTTTATACGTTCCGCCACCCAGGCTTTCGTAAGTGATCTGGCCGCCTTTATAGTGTGAAGCGTAGGCGCTCACGCTAAAGAACAAGGCTATCAGAATGGAAACCAGCGAGCGGGCTCCGGCAGTTTTAAAAACTGGCTGACCGTTGTGGCCCTGGGCCCGGTTCGAAAACCTGCGTTTCTGTTCCGGCGCGTAGCTGCCCCGTGTTTCAGAAACTCTTTTTGAAAGTAGAAGTTGCATCATAATTGTAGATTTTTGGGGTAAGAGTCTTTAAATAAAAACACTAACTTTTCCTTGGATGGGCTTGTTAAAGCTTAAATCCGGCAGAAAATTACCCCAGTAAATACAATTACACAACTACATGTTTGGGTAGTAAAAGCCATTTTACCGGCTTTTACCTAGTTTTTCGCGGTATAATGCTACGCTACAATAGAAATAAATTACAATTTACAATACCGCAACAATTCCTTAACCCCGCAGGGTTGAGGATTGTGTTAATTTCTGGTAGTTTTTCAGGATGACGGATCAGGAATTGATCAGATTGGTTTTCAGCGCTTTTGAAACAACTTCTGACTTGCTGTTCACGCGCAGCTTTTTGTAAAGGTTCTTTAAATGGAAACGTACGGTATCTAAAGAAATATCGAGTTTATCGGCAATGAGTTTGTAGCTCAGGCCATCTACCAGACACTGCACGATCTGGCGTTCGCGGCTGGTAATTTCAATCTCTTCGTGCTTGGGGGCGTTAAAAAAATCGAGCACTTTGCGGGTTACGATCGGGGAAAGATAACCATTGCCTTCACGCACCGAATCGATAGCGGTTTTCACTTCGAAAAAAAGATTGTTTTTCAGCAGGTAACCGTTGGCGCCGGCATTAAAGGAACGGAAAATGTAAGTCGATTCTTCGTTGCCAGTACTCATGATGATCTTGGTATCGGGCAGGTGCTGTTTGAGCAAACGCAAGCCATCCAGCCCCGACATGCCTGGCAAACCAATATCGAGCAGCAGAATATCTACCCGGCGCTCTTCTGTATCCAGATTCAGGAATTCTTCAATAGAATCTACGAGCACGGTGCAGCTAAAGCCAGACTGCCGATTCAGAAAAGTACGCAAGCCTTCACGAATCGTAGTGTCGTCTTCAATAATGCCAATCGTAGTCATGTCCTTCATTTATCGGTGCGATTTTCTAAAGTAAGCAAAGTTTTTTTCTAATTCAAAATTACTTCGCACAACAAAAAACCAGCCACAACGTTTCATAAGGTTGGATTATTTTTCCACATATTAGAAAAATAGTATATATGAAACTTACTAAAATCCTGTAACCCAGTTTAACAGGAATAATAAACGCTATGCTTTTGGCTATAAAAAGTCAAACACAAATCCCTGTCAGCAAGCACTTTACAAACAAATTTCTGCGGCCGCGCTATTTTTCCTGCTCAAAAACAATGGCTTCGGCGTGGCGCTCATCCGGGTAGCGTTCAACAAAAAAATCCTGTAGGGTAATGTTTTTATTTTTGGCGTAATTGAAAATTGCCGGGAAAAGTTTATTCGGAGCCAATAAATAATGGGCGTTGATGTTGCCTTGCACCGCTTTCTTACCGGCCGGAAGCGTTCTTAGTTCGTAACCTGCCGGCAGTGCCATTTTCGGATCTGTAACTACCACCCCGATAAACGCGTTGATAGAATCTTTAAACTTTTCGGGATCGTTGTAATAAATGCTACCGGGGTTGCCAGCCAGCTTTTTTTCTTCTACCAGTTTGCCAGCCTCCAGAAACAGGACGCCAAACTTATCGCTTTTAACAGATCCTTTATATTCTTTGCCCACTACATAAATTTCAGAAGTGGTAATCTGCTTAACTTCTGCGTTATTGAAACCGCCTAGCCAGGCATAGCCCGCGCCGCCTAACAAGATAATTACTAAAAATCCGAGTAAGAGTTTTTTGGTGTTCATGCGTTTAAAACATCTTTGTACTGCATCTGGTGAAGCTGCGCGTAATAACCGTTTAGTTTCAGAAGTTCGTCGTGGCTGCCGCTTTCTTTTATTTCGCCGCGATCCATAACAATAATTTTATCGGCGCGCTGAATGGTACTCAGGCGGTGCGCAATTACAATGGAAGTACGGCCCTGCATCAGTTTATCAATGGCAAAGCGAATCAGCTCTTCGGTTTCGGAATCTACGCTGGAAGTGGCTTCGTCCAGAATAATGATCTTCGGATCGTAAACCATGGCGCGCACAAAAGAGATAAGCTGCCTTTGGCCAACCGACAAAGTCGCGCCGCGCTCCATTACGTTATAGTGCAGGCCGCCCGGTAACCGCTCAATAAACCTCCTTGCTCCTACCAGGTCAGCGGCTTCCCACATCTGGGCTTCGGTAATAGATTTGTTTCCCAAAGAAATATTATCGGCAATGGTTCCGGAAAACAGGAAAACATCCTGCAACACCAGCCCGATGTGCTTGCGCAATTCGCCCAGATCATATTCTTTCAGGTCGTGACCGTCTATGGCGATGGTACCTTTGTTAATTTCGTAGAAGCGGCTTAATAAATTTATGATAGACGTTTTGCCGGCACCGGTGGCTCCTACCAGGGCTACGGTCTGGCCACTTTTAACCTCGAAACTGATACCCTTTAGCACGTATTCTTCGTCGTTGTAAGCAAACCACACGTTGTCGAATTTCACGTCGCCTTTCAGCGTTTTGGGTTTTAACTCGCCGGAATCGGAAATGAGTTCGTTACTGTCTAAAAGCTTTAAAATGCGTTCGGTACTTACCACGCCTAACTGCAGCGTATTGAAGCGGTCGGCGATTTGGCGGATAGGGCGGAAAAACATGGCGATGTACATGATGAACGCGATCAGGGTACCAAGCGTAACCTCGTGGTCTAAAACGCCTTTCGCGCCGTACCATACCAGCAAACCCGTTCCAGCCGCACCAATTACTTCGGCCACCGGGAAATAAATGGAATAATAAAGCACCGAACGAATATTGGCTTCGGTATGGGTTTTATTGATCTCCCGGAATTTCTTATTTTCGCGTTCTTCGTTGTTGAAGATCTGCACAATGCTCATACCGGTGATATGTTCCTGCACAAACGAGTTTAAAGACGCTACCGCCGTACGCACTTCCTGAAACGATTGCTTTACTTTTTCTTTGAAAACATAGGTGCTCACAAACAAAAGCGGGAACGTAGAAAGGCTTACCAACGTCAGTTCCCAGTCGAGGTAAAACATGTAAGCCAGAATAAAAACCAGTTGCAAAACGTCGCCGATCATGGCTGCGAGCCCTTCGGAGAAAACATCGGAAAGCGTTTCTACGTCCGAAACATTACGGGTTACGAGCGTGCCGATGGGCGTTCTATCGAAGAACTTGAGGCGTAATTTAAGAATATGGCGGTAGAGTTTCACGCGAATGTCGCGCACAATATTCTGCCCGAGCCAGCCCGCAAAATACGTATGCAAATACGAAACCAGCGCGTGCGCCACCAGCAAAACGCCCAGCCAGATAAACATTCGGTTCAGGCCCTGCATATCTTCCACCATAATATGGTTATCGACGGTGAACTGAATCAGAAACGGGCGGATGGTACCCAGCACCGCCGAAGCGACGGTGAGGAAGATCAGGAAATAAAATATTTTGCTGTACGGCCGCACAAACACGAATAGCCTTTTCAGAACTTCGCTGTCGAATGCTTTGCCGGTTTTGGTGCTTTTGGTTTGTTCCACGGGGAAATTGCGCCGTTAGTTTTTACGCCTGCAAAGATACTCTAAATTTCGTTGTTGGTTGGTGGTTGATAGTTGTTGGAGTTTTTATGGGGAAAAGGATAGCGTTTTGGGAAAGGAGAATTTCATTCCAGGAAATCCATCAGCTAAAGCAGACGGCAATGAAGTTGTTTTGGCATTACTCCTGAAATACTTCCAATGTCTTTAAGCGACACCAATCCATATTGCAAATTTAGGCTAAAGCCATTTAGAAACCATGCTAAACCGTTGGCTAAAGCTAACGGCAATGAAGAAAATTATAACACTGAAGAAATTCATTACCGTCTGCTTTAGCTGACGGATTTGCTGGCTATGAATGAAAATCGCCAGAGGTTGCTACTATTGGGAAAATCAAATAAACAACTTTCACTGCTTTTTGCTCCTGCAGCAGTTCCGGCAAAAAAAAGACCTCCCAGTTTTTAAAAACCTGGGAGGTCTGAAGAAACGGTAGGCTTTTCAGTTTAAAAACTAAACCGCCGCAAAAGCCTGCTCCATATCGGCGATCAGATCTTCCGGATGCTCTACCCCAATAGAAAGACGCACCATATTTTCACCAATTCCCATTTCCGCGCGGTCGGCCGGCGTGATATCGGAGTGGGTCATAGAAGCCGGGTGTTCCGCCAGCGATTCGGTACCGCCTAAGCTTACAGCCAGTTTTATGAGTTTCAGGTTATTCAGGAATTTGAACGCTTCTGCTTCGCCGCCTTTAATATCGAATGCGATCATGGAACCGGCCGCTAAACATTGCTTTTCAAAAATAGCTTTTTGCTGCGCGTTATCTTCCAGCATGCCTAAATAATGGATCTTCTCCACTTTCGGGTGTTTTACCAACCAATCGGCTACTACCGCGGCATTTTTGGCCATCCGTTCCATTCTTATTTTCAAAGTTTCGAGGCTGCGCATCATCATCCAACCATCCCAGGGGCTAGCCATGGAACCCGAGAAGGTGCGCATGCCTTTTACCTGTTTCATCAACGCAGCCGAACCTAAACAGGCCCCGGCGATCAGATCGGAATGGCCACCGATAAATTTGGTAGCGGAATAAATAATTAAGTCGGCGCCGTGCTTTAACGGGTGCTGGAAAACCGGCCCTAAGAACGTATTATCAACCGTAAGCAATACTTTTTTATCGACCGTGGAATATTTTTTAGCCAGATCCGCGCAAGCCTGAATATCTACCAGGTGGTTGGTTGGGTTAGCCGGCGTTTCGATGAAGATCATAGCCAGTTTTCCGCCAATATTTTTTTCCTGAATAATCTTATCAACTTCTTCGGCGGTGGCGTTTGCTTTAAAGCCAACCGCCGTAATCCCGAATTTCTTCAGAATGTTTTTGATGTAGTAATCAGAACCGCCGTAAATTGGTTCGGAGTGCAGAATTACGTCGCCGGGGTTTAGCAAAGCCAGTAACGTAGTGCTGGTAGCAGCCATCCCGCTGGCAAAAACGGCAGCTTCTTCAGCATCATCCCACAGGCAAAGGCGGTTCTCCAGGATTTCCAGATCGGGGTTATTCAGGCGGCTGTAGATCAGGCCCATTTCCTCTTTTTCGCCTTTTTCGCGCAGACCGTAAGCCAGTTCAAAAAACGCTTTACCGTCCTCCGCTTTCTCAAAAACGAAGGTGGAAGTCTGGAAGATCGGGCTTTTAATAGCGCCCTGCGACAATTCGGGCTTGTAACCGTAGCTCATCATTAAACTTTCCGGCCGGAATTTCCGATCTCCGAGGTATTGCGTGTACTTGTTGTCTTCGGTAAGCATAAAGTAAAAAATTAGAAAAGATGAATATTACAACGTGTGAAGTTGCGATTATTTATTGGAAAACGGTAGGCTTTCTGGCCCGAAAAGTCAGTTGCAGGTAAAAAATATCTGATTCGCGTTAACTTCCGCCGCCCGGCAATACGTTGAGGTGGCTGTAAAACAGCTTTTTCTGTTCGTCGAAATACCCTTCCGGATACTCTACTTTGGTTAAAAACAAACCTTCGGCCGGCGCCGCACCGCTGGCTTTGCTCCGGTCCTGGCTTTCAATTATTTTACCAAATG
This sequence comes from Adhaeribacter terrigena, assembly GCF_016623615.1. Classification (GTDB taxonomy): domain Bacteria; phylum Bacteroidota; class Bacteroidia; order Cytophagales; family Hymenobacteraceae; genus Adhaeribacter_A; species Adhaeribacter_A terrigena. The sequence continues at coordinate 23,086 of NZ_JAEHFX010000005.1, forward strand.
CTGAAACTGAAATTTTGCCTTTGCCTACGCTTAAAAGCGTGCCTACAATTAACCGCACCATGCCGCGCAAAAACCGGTTCGCTTTAATGGTGAAGATCAGCAGTTCCTGCTCCTGTTTCCAGTTCGCTTCGTAAATGTGGCAATTGTAATGCTTGGTATCGCCTTTTACTTTCGAGAAAGCCGTAAAATCCTGAAACCCCAGCAGCATTTTTGCCGCTTCGTTCATTTCTTCTACGTCCGGTTTGCGGCTCAAATAATAAGCGAAATCGGCCAGAAACGGGTTTTTCTGTAAGCAGATGCGGTATTCGTACGTCCGGGAAATGGCATCGAAACGGGCGTGAGCCTGCGGGCCAACTTCCAGAATTTTATTCAGCGAAATATCTTTCGGCAGTATTTTATTCAGGCGGAACGCGGTTTCTTCAGAGCTTATCTGAAAAGGCAGATCCAGGTGCACGAATTGCTCCGATGCGTGTACACCGGTATCGGTCCGGCCGCTGCCAACCGTATTTATTTCGGTCTGAAAAATGGTGTGCAAACTTTCGTCTAAAACCTGTTGCACAGCGCGGGCATTGGGCTGCGTTTGCCAGCCATTGTACCGGGTGCCGTTGTAGGAAATCTGAAGAAAGTACCGCATTTGCAGCAAAGATACTTTTTTCAAACGGATTGGGTAAATGGTTTAACGGTTTAATGATTAAATGGCTGAATAATTGGCGGGCTTTGAGTTTTCAGCTGAAAAACCATATCGTTTTAGTTTCTGAACGTGTTAAAAGCAACCAGTTTGGTTTCTTGGCTTCGGTTGCCGGAAAAATCTAACGCGGTAATTCTGGCTTCGTATTGCTTATTATGTTGCAGGTAAAAGTTGCCGCCGCATATGCTATCATAAATACTAAACTTACTTTTTGGCCCACCCCCCAAACTGTAGAATTTCCGGCCATTTATTTCAATTTCAAACAGATTTAGCGCAGTAGTTTTCCCCGGCACATATTCGTAATGTACCGGATTATCATCATGGAGTTGGTATAAGAAATTAACGCCACGGGTACTAATTGAGCTAATTCTTTCTTCCGGATATTCCCAGGAAAGATTTCCCACCCAACTTACCGGCTTCAGATCTTCAGGCTGCGCAACCTTCCATTTGCGCCATTTAATTCGATCCCGAAAAGTCAAAAATGTTTGATTTAATATTCCTGTATTTTTCTTTTTAAAGTCCACTTCTAATTGCACCGAATCGTTAAGAGTCAGCAATTTTTCCGGCTGAAGTAATAACTGCGAATTCGCCCCCACACCAGTTACTTTTTGCAACACCTTCACGCCTACTTTATGCTTATTATTTACCAGCAAAGTAAATTCCAATTCGTCCCATTTAGTAGCAAGCTTGTATTCTGATTCGTCGTATTCTAGTAAGAAAACCGGATTTTGGGTTACTGAATTGGTACTTGGATAAATTGCCATCCACTCTGCCATACAACTAGCCTGCAGCTCAAACCCAACAAGCAACCCGATTATTAAAACGAATATCTTTTTCATACAAAAGCGCTTAACTCACCTGAATGAACTCAGAAATTCTAATATACGAAACAAACAACACTAATCCCCGAGCTTTAAAATTTCGCTGCAAAACGCTAGCCTTTAAAAGCAAAAAAGTCCGTTACTTTTCAGCAACGGACTTAGTTCTCAATTTTAACTTCAGGAATTACAGCTTCTCGTAAATAATAGCCGCACCCTGACCTACTCCAATGCACATCGAAGCCAGGCCGTATTTTACGTTGTCGCGTTTCTGCATTTCGTGTAAAAGCGTGGCTGTAATACGCGTACCACTTGCGCCCAGCGGGTGACCAATAGCAATGGAACCACCGTTCACATTTATTTTTGCCGGATCGAGTTCCAGGTCCTGCGCGCAGGCCACGGCTTGCGAGGCAAAGGCTTCGTTGAGTTCGATCAGATCCAGATCCGAAGCTTTCAGGCCGGCCCGTTTTAAGGCTTTTTGCGTAGCCGGAACCGGCCCCATGCCCATGTACATCGGGTCTACACCGGCAACGGCGGTAGAAACTACCCGGGCAATTGGTTTTAGGTTGAAGCGTTTCAGGGTTTCTTCATCTACTATTAAACTTACTGCCGCGCCATCGTTAATACCCGAAGAATTTCCGGCCGTAACGCTGCCATTTTCTTTCACGAAAGCCGGTTTCAGTTCGCCTAATTTTTCTACCGAAGATAATCTTGGGTGTTCATCCACAGCAAAAACGGTTGGGTCGCCTTTTTTAGAAGGAATGGTTACCGGTACAATTTCATTGCTGAATTTCCCGGCTTTGGCGGCTTCCTGGTATTTTAACTGGGAATTGTAAGCAAATTCATCCTGCATTTCGCGGGTGATGTTCCATTTCTTGGCTACGTTTTCGGCCGTTTCGCCCATAGAATACGGATAATGCAGTTTGCTTAAAGCGCCATTGGTAAAGCGCCAGCCAATAGTAGTATCGTAAATTTCGGGAACGCGGGAAAAAGCTTGCTCGGCTTTGGCCATTACGAAGGGCGCGCGGGTCATGCTTTCTACGCCGCCGGCTAAATAAGCCACCCCATCGCCAGATTTAATAGCCCTCGAAGCATCGATTATCGATTGCAGGCCGGAAGCGCAAAGACGGTTTACGGTTACGCCACCAATTTCCATCGGTAAGCCCGCAAGTAATAAAGCCATTCGCGCCACGTTGCGGTTATCTTCGCCGGCCTGGTTGGCGGCGCCAAATATTACATCTTCGAGCAAATTCACGTCAAAATCCGGGTTCCGCTTCAGCAATTCTTTGATTACGTGCGCGGCCAGGTCATCGGGGCGAACGGTAGCGAGCGTGCCGCCAAACTTTCCGACCGGGGTTCTTACAATATCTACAATATAAGCAGCACTCATAGGTTTTTCTTTTAGGCTTCTTTGGTTACTTTTGCAATTCTGTTGCAAATTAAACACTTATTATGATACAAAGAATTCAATCCGTATTTCTGCTTTTGATCGCGCTTTGCATGATAGCCTTTTTGTTTCTGCCCATCTGGTCGAAAACCGATGCTGAAACAGGCGTTACGGCCACGTTAACCGCTTTCAGCCTAACCCAAACAGCGGCAGCCGGCACCGAAACGGCCAGCACTTCTACCAGCACCATTGCGCTGACCATTCTGGCAATTATGGCTGCGGCCGTGGCTCTTTACGAGATCTTCCAGTACAAGAACCGCTTAACACAAATGAAACTGGGTATGCTGAACACTTTATTGCTGGCTGCTTTATTGGGTACCAGCGTTTATTATGCTTATTACGTAGGCGAAGAAATGATTAAAGGTGTGCCCGGCGAACGCGAAGCCGCTTTTTACCTGCCTTTCCTGGCCTTATTGCTTAATGCACTAGCCAACCGTTTCATCCGCCGCGACGAACAACTGGTGCGTTCGGTAGATCGCCTGCGTTAATTTTTTCAGACATTAGTATCAGGACACAGGCATTAAAACCTTCCCTCTGAAAACGATATCGTTTTTAACCTGAAAAGTCATTACCGTTCACTTCGTTCAGAAAAACAGTAGGGTTTTAACCCAAAAAAGTGCCGCCGAAATAATTTCAGCGGCACTTTTTATTTATCGGAAGCTTATTCTATCTGATCATCGAAAATTCAAATATCGAACATTCGAACGATCTATCTTTTCAGCCAGCGCTGCATTTCAGTTATGCTGCTGTCAAACTCAAAAGCATCGTAAACGCGGTAGAAGTTCTGCTGATCGTAAACTTTGGCGTAAACAAACTTGGCAAAATCGAGGCGGTTGCTTTCGAAGGTAAACTGCTCCATAATTTTCTTTGCATCTTCGGCCATAATGAACTGGTTGCTCAGGGCTTGTTTGGCAATATCGGCTTTGGCATCATCGAAGCTCTTGCGGCGGATACTTTCCGTTAACAGATCCACATCGTAGCTGCTCATCACGTTATTCGGCTGATTATTATAATTATTGCCGTAGCCCGGTGCATTGTTGTAGTTGCCCTGGTTGTAGTTCTGATTATAATTCCCACCGCCGTGGCTTGGTCCGTTCTGATACGCGCCGCCGTGGTTTCCGTAGCCATCAAAATCATCGTAAATGCCGTGGCCGTGCGGGCGTTGCGGCGGACAGGTACTGCAGGCAACCGGCGCAATTAATGGTCTGCGGCCTACTTCCTTCAGCAGGAAGTTCGGGTTGCGGCTTGGCGGAATCAACACGTAATTGGTTTCGAAACCACGATCCAGGAAAATATTGGTGCAATACGTTAAAAAGCCGCGGCGCGCCGGAACTCTGAATTCTATGATATGTTTGCCGGCCGGCAAGCGGTCTAAAATTACCTGACTGGTACCGCGCCCGTTAACCAGGCGGCCGTTTATTAATAACTGGAAAATCTGCCCTTGCCGGGTAGTGAAAGTTGCGCTGGCTGCATGCGCCGCGAGGCTGCCGAGTAATAAGGCCATCAGGAAGATAGCCACTGCATACCGTTTCATAATTGTAGAATTTAGTAGGTGTGTATCATATTTCTACTATATCCTAAAATTGTGCCAGAAAATGCGGGCCTACGGAAACAGGTTTAAAATTGTTGGTTTTTCTTAAAAGCGGTAGGGTTTTAACCGGAAAAACTGTTGAAAACGCTATGGTTTTGGAGTAAAAAAGTCAAACGCCTCCTTAAGAAATTTTCAAGCAGCTAATACAAAAGTCATCCCGAGCCTGCAAGGAATCTAGCGCAGCTTTTAAACTGATTTAGATCCCTTGCAGGCTTGGGATGACACAATAATTGTATGACCGCTTACTTAATAAACGAACTCGCCTTTATCGCTTTTTATCGTCAGTTTATTTCCCTGATTTGCTTCTACTCTGCCTACAATTTTGGTATCGATGTTAAACGATTTACCGATCTTGATCAATTCTTCGGCAGTAGTTTCATCGGTGTAGATTTCCAGGCGGTGGCCCATATTGAAAACTTTGTACATTTCCTGCCAGCCGGTCTGGCTTTCTTCCTGAATAATGCGGAAAAGCGGCGGTACGTCAAATAGGTTATCTTTTATAACGTGCACGTTCTCCGTAAAATGTAAAACCTTGGTCTGGCCGCCGCCGGAGCAATGTACCATCCCGTCTATCTTATCGCGGTGGTTTTCCAGAATAGCTTTGGCAACCGGCATGTACGTACGGGTTGGCGAGAGCACCAGTTTCCCTACATCCAGACCGGTTTCTTCTACCATTTCGGTCAGCTTGCGCGTGCCGCTGTAGATCAGATCGCTATCGATTTGCGGGTCAAAACTCTCCGGGTATTTTTCGGCTAAGTATTTATGGAAAACATCGTGGCGCGCGGAAGTCAGGCCGTTGGAACCCATGCCGCCGTTGTATTCGGTTTCGTAAGTGGCCTGGCCGTAAGAGGCAAAACCTACTATCACGTTACCGGCTTTAATGTTGTGGTTCGAAATTACTTCCGAGCGCTTCATGCGGGCGGTAACCGTGCTGTCTACAATAATGGTGCGGACCAGATCGCCTACATCGGCAGTTTCGCCGCCGGTGCTGTAAATGCCCACGCCGTTATCGCGCAGCATCTGCAACACTTCTTCGGTGCCTTCAATTATGGCCGAGATCACTTCGCCGGGCACAAGATTTTTATTGCGGCCGATGGTGGAAGAAAGCAGAATAGTATCGGTAGCGCCTACGCACAAAAGATCGTCGGTATTCATCACCACCGCATCCTGCGCAATGCCTTTCCATACGTTCAGATCGCCGGTTTCTTTCCAGTACAGATAAGCCAGCGAAGATTTGGTACCGGCGCCGTCGGCGTGCATAATGTTGCAGAACTCTTCGTCGCCAGCTAAAAGATCGGGCACAATTTTGCAGAAGGCTTTCGGAAATAACCCTTTATCTAAATTTTTAATGGCGTTATGAACGTCTTCTTTCGAGGCCGAAACACCCCGGCGCATATAACGGTCTTGCATTATTTTATTGTTGATTGTTAATTGCTGATGGTTTAATAGGAATGTTGATCAACTGCCTGCAAAAGTAATTTTCTAATCTCAATTAACAATCAGCGATCAACAATTTAAAAAAAAAGCCCCCGCGTTTCGGCAGAGGCTTTTATTATTATTCGGGCAGCACTTACTTGGCTACTTTGGTGATCTTGAACTCCGTACGACGGTTTTTAGCGTGTTCATCTTCAGTACACTTCACGTTGTTTTTGCATTTGTTACGCAGTTTGCTTTCGCCGTAACCTTTAGCCGTGATCCGTGATTTATCAATACCTTTCGAAACGATATAATCAACGGCTGCTTCAGCACGCTTCTGAGAAAGCGTCATGTTGTAAGCATCTTTACCGCGGCTATCCGTATGCGAGCTCAGCTCGATGGTAACTTTCGGGTTATCGTTCAGGAACATTACTAACGAATCTAGGTTCACACCAGCATCTTCCCGGATATCCCACTTGTCGTAATCGTAGTTAATGTCTTTTACTTCGAAGGCTTTACCTACCACGATCTTATCCAGGGTAAGCGCAGTGGTTAAACGAATGTCAGTCATTTCTTCGGTTAACTGCGACTGTGCAGGCGTTTTACCGGCCGTTACCACCGCGTTACGGTCAGTAATGTAGTTTGGTCTCTCAGCAACAACTGCGTAAGAAGCAGCAGTATCGAGTTTGAAAGAGAATTTACCCTGCGCATCGGTCATAGCTTCCTGCAAGGTTTTGCCAGCGTTGTCTTTAAGCACAACTTTCTGGTTAGCCGCCGGAACAGCAGCTTTCTTATCTTCTTTCAGGTTAACCGAACCATCTACGAAGAAACTAACCAGTTTCGGTTTCTGCTTGGCGAACATGTAGATATCGTCGCCGCCTTTACCACCGGCACGGTTCGAAGCAAAAATACCAGAGGTTGCGCTCGTCATGTAAGGCGAGAAATCATCGGCATTTGAGTTGATCGGCGAACCTAAATTTACCGGCTGGTTTTTCTCAATTCTGAAAATATCGAGCATCCCTAAACCGGCATGTCCGTCAGACGAAATGTAAAGCGTACCATCTTCTGCCACGAACGGGAAGTTCTCGTTACCGGCGGTGTTAATGGTTGGGCCTAAGTTTACCGGCGCAGAGAAACGGCCGTTTGCATCTATTGTCGTTTTCCAGATATCGTTACCACCCTGGCCGCCTTTTTTACGATCAGAAGAGAAGTATAACGTTTTGCCATCCGGCGATAAGGCTGGAGAAGAATCCCAGGCAGCTTTATCGTTTACCGAGATCATTTTTGGCTCAGACCAAACACCGTTCTTAAAGCGGGAAATGAACAAATCTACGTTCAGCGTTCCTTTTTTAGAACCGGTATTACCGCGGGCAAAGATCATGGTGTTGCCATCGGCAGAGAAAGTAACTGCTGCATCGTGCGTATCGCCCAGGTTGATCTGCGGATCGAAGCTGCGGGCAGTTCCACCGGTCATGGTTTTCGCATCGTCAAATTTCAGGGCGAACACGTCGGTAAAGCCTTCGCCGTTACCTGCATATTTTTTATCGCCGCGTGAAGAAGAGAAGATCAGCTCCTCGCCTTTCAGTACCGGAGCGTAATCTGAAGAAGCGGAGTTAGCCGCATCTACCGGCGTTACGATCATGTAAGTTGGCGTGCTTGCCAGCTGGGTTACATTCTTCAGGTTACCTGTTTCGCGTTTGGCTTGCGCTACCAACGGAGCTTTTGTGCCTTTTGCAGCATAGCTGGAAATCTGGGCAGTAGCTTCGTCGTATTTGCCGTTTGCTTTTAAAGCCATGCCATAATAGAACATTGCCTCTTCTCTTTTGCTGCCAGCATCAAGCGCCGCTTTGTAATAGCTTTCAGCCATTGGCAAACGGTTAGACATCCGGTAAGCTTCTGCAATCTTGAAGTTTGCGTTGGCTAGATCTTTACCGTTTTTAATGTCGGCCTGATAAAGCTCAATTGCATTTTCATACTCTGCTTTGGCGAATTTCTTATCAGCTTTGCTCATGCTTCCGCTTGAGCTGCAGCTACTCGTAAATGCTACCGAGAGCACCAAGCAACTAACTATAATTTTCTTCATAGCTAAAATTTAAACGAATACTACGATATGAATAATGATGGATATTCTTGACTTTCAGGAAACAATATTAAGAAAATATTATTGAATACAAATATGCTTAGGAAAAATATTTTTGCAGCCAGGTTTTGCCTGCTGGCTTCACCCAATTGGCTTTCAGGCCGCCGGCTTCGGCTACCAGATTATCGAAATACGGCGTTTCAGCAGTAATCTCGCCACTGGCTACCGCGGCCGGCATTTCGGTAAGATGCACAATATTTATTGCACCGTTTTTCTGAAATGCCAGGTGCGTACGATCAAAAAGCCTGGTTTGGTAGTCCATTTCAAGGATTCTGAGAAACTTAACCGAACTATCTATGGAACAGCCACTTGGTGCGGTAACGTTTACATCGGTGCCGAGCACCACGAACCGCCGGTGCAGCAACTGGCCCGAAGCGTGCAATTGCTGGCCGTGCGCGCTCCATTCGGTTACAAACTTCTCTATTTTATCCTGAATTTCAGCGGCTTCCGTTTCCGTAAATTCCCGGTCGGACTGGTAGATCCAGATGCGGGCCTGCGGCGGAAGCTGTTCGAAAGGAACGTACATTTATTATTTATTATTCGGTGTTAATTGGGGTGGTTCTAAGCTGAAAAAAACGCTATGCTTTTTGCAGTAAAAACCCGAAAGTTGAAACTAGCAAATTTTTATGTTTTAATCAAGTTTTAAATATAATAAGTTAAAACCCGGCAACAAAAAAAATGGGTAAAGCGCCATGTTTTCGGGTTTAAAAACCAAAAAAGAGAAGGCAAGGATTTTAAGCAGCAAGTTTGAGCACCAAGCAGCAACGAAACAAAGGCGGCCCAAACTAAAAAAACGCGATGCTTTCAGACTTTTCCGGTCCAAAAACATAGCGTTTCTTCAGAAGGCGATTCCGGCAAAAAAGCCCTGGAAGCTTAGTTCAAGCCTTCAGCCGAAGCGATCAGCTCCGCAATATCGAACACTTTTACGTTGTCTTCCTGGTTCTTATTTTTCACCCCGTCGTTCATCATAACCATGCAAAACGGACAAGCCGAAGCAATGATGGTAGCACCCGTACCTAGGGCCTCTTCGGCGCGCTCTACGTTAATGTCTTTCTTGCCCGGCTCCGGTTCTTTCCACATCTGGGCACCGCCAGCGCCGCAGCACAAACCGTTGGCGCGGCTGCGTTTCATTTCCACCAGGTCGGCATCTAAAGCAGCTAAAACATCGCGCGGGGCTTCGTAAATATTGTTGGCGCGGCCCAGGTAGCACGAATCGTGGAAGGTAATGCGTTTGCCTTTAAAGCTTTCGCCGCCCGCTACTTTCACCTTGCCTTCGTTGATCAACTGCTGTAAAAAAGTAGAGTGGTGAATTACTTCGTAGTTGCCGCCCAGGTCCGGGTATTCGTTTTTAATGGTGTTGAAGCAATGCGGGCAGGCTGTAACGATCTTTTTCACTTCGTAAGCGTTCAGCACCTGAATATTGCTCATGGCCTGCATCTGGAACAGGAACTCGTTACCGGCGCGTTTGGCCGGATCGCCGGTGCAGCTTTCTTCGGTGCCTAAAACGGCATATTTCACGCCTACGTGCTCCAGGATCTGTACAAACGAACGGGTTACGCGCTTGTAACGGTCATCGAAAGAACCGGCACAGCCCACCCAGAACAGAATTTCCGGCGTATCGCCGTTGGCCGCGTATTCGGCCATGGTAGGCACTTTTATTAATCTCTTTTCTGACATTGCTTTATTTGGATATTAGTAGTTAGTATCTGGTATCTGGACTTTCTTCCGTCTTTTTAATACCATTTTGCTTTTCAGCCGAATACCAAACCAACTACCTTTTCTAATTCAATTTATTGCTTCTACTTTCTAAAATCTAAATACCAGATACCAACTACCCGCTACTATCCCTTAACCGTCACGTACAGGTCATCGGCCCAGTTAAAGCGGTCCGATGCCGGGAACGCCCACACGGCCCCGTTGTTTTCGATGTTGTTGAACATGGCATTTAAAGACGCCGGCGCGGCCGATTCTTCTAAAACCAGGTAGCGGCGCAGATCGATGATGGTTGAAAGCTGATCGATGTTTACCGGACAGGCTTCTACGCAGGCGTTGCAGGTGGTACAGGCCCAAAGTTCTTCCGGTGTGATGTAGCCGCGCAATAACGTATTTTCGTCGGTGGTTTTTACGCGCTCCACGCCCATTTCCTTGTAATGGTTTGGTTTGAAAATGGCCGGATGTTCGCCTTTTTCTTCCATGCGGTCACGGGTATCCATAATGATCTTCCGCGGCGAAAGCAGCTTGCCGGTAATATTGGCCGGACAAACATCGGTGCAACGGCCGCATTCGGTACAGGTGTAAGCATCCATCATTTGCTTCCAGCTCAGGTCTTCCACGTCTTTGGCGCCGAAACGCTGCACGATTGGCTGACCGGCAGCATCCAGGGCCGGAGCCGGCGGCTGGTAGCTTGGGTCCATAATGGCTTTAATTTCGTGGGTAATATTTTCTACGTTGTTGAATTTCCCTTTCGGCCACAGTTTGGAATAATACACGTTCGGGAACGCCATGATGATGTGGAAGTGCTTGGAGCTGGGCAGGTAATTCATGAAAGCGAAAATACCCAGAATGTGGAACCACCAGCCAAAACCGGCAATCGTCCGCAAGGTGCTTTCATCGGAACCGAAAAGATCGATCAGGCCTGCTGAAACCGGAAAAGCGCCCGGCAATTCGTGGCCAGCCAGTTGCGCCAGTTTCAGATCCGAAATATTGAAAGCGAAAAGCGCGATCATCAACACAATTTCGGTGATCAGGATCAGGTTGGCGTCCATTTTAGGCCAGGCGCGCATTTCTACACCTTTGGCTAAACGCGGCACCTTGGTTATATTTCTCCGCACCAGGAAAATGGCGCAGGCAATGATTACCAGCAAAGCCAGGATTTCGTTTACCGCCATTAAAACGCTATACAAAGGGCCCATAAAACCCAAAACGCGGTGCGTGCCAAAAATACCATCGATCAGAATTTCCAGCACTTCGATGTTGATCACCAGGAAACCAACATACACGAAGAAGTGCAGAATGGCCGGCCACGGGCGCTTGAACATTTTCTTTTGCCCGAAAGCGATCAGCAAGGTATTATTCCAGCGTTCGCCGGGATTATCGGAAATATCTTTGTCGTAGCCCAGGTTTATGTTCTTGGAGATCTTGCGGATCTGCCAGACGAATAAACCGATGGCGGCAGCGGCAACGAGCAGGAAAATAATATTACTTATCACGGTCAGGTTGGTTGAAGTTCAAACAAGCTATTTATGCAGGCAACAAAGTTAAAGAAACATTGGCTTGAAAATAATTTTTGAAATAAATTTTGCACGTTAAAAAAACATTCCTACTTTTGCATACCCTTTCGAAAGAGGGGTTGCGAAAGAGCTGGTGATGTAGCTCAGTCGGTAGAGCAAAGGACTGAAAATCCTTGTGTCGTTGGTTCGATTCCAATCATCACCACCAGCTTAAAAAGCCTGTTTCTTTAATCAGAAGCAGGCTTTTTTGTTTTTATAGCTTTCGGAGTTTCCGGGAATGAATTGGCAGTGGTTTTCTTTTTCCGGATCTAAATCCGGGCTTAGTTCAGGTTATTATCAATTCCTCCAAATCTGAACTGGGGTAAATTTTTCGTTTTTTCACCCATATTCCATTTTTCTGGAAAGCCTTCCTGCACCGGAAAAACAACTTTCTGAGCTTTATTTTCAGACTTTTTCACCCCGAAACCATAGCGTTTTTTATCTCTGGCTATCAATCTCAGGCATCAGGCGAATTTATTTCTTTACATTGCAAGGCTGGTAAATTCTTTTGCAGCTAATGCAGGCGAGGCTGCTTTAAATCCGTAATCAAATTAACAACAAACAAAGGGCGAGATTATGGAAGGGAAAGAATGGCTTGTTTTGATCTTTATGTGTATTCCAGGGATATGGCTTTTTTTTAAAGCATTCAAAAGCTGGAAACGAGGAAGAGTGATCATTAGAAAATGGATCAGGGGAGAATAAAATAGCCCAGGAACGGCATGGAACGTATATACCTTATTTGAAAAACTAAGTATTACGAGACTCTGATCTATAAAATAGATGTAAAATGCAGCTATTAGATAATGAAACCATAATTGCCAGCGCAAACCAAAACCTCCTGATATTAACCAACCTGCGGGTAATTCAACAAGCCAAAGCGGAGAATGCCAAATTTTATAAAAGTATTTACCTCCACGACGTTACTTCCATTGCCATAGACAAGAAAAAAATAGATCTTTTACTGTATTTAACCCTTCTGATGCTCGTAAATGGCATGGCTTCTATGATCGGGGAAAGGATTGTGGAAGGGGTAATGGGCAAGCCTACAGATAACCTGTCTATCATATTCGGAATCACATCGTTCTTCTTTTACCTGATTTATTCCTTCTATTCCATCAGTATTATTTCCATTGCTACGCCTTCCCTTCGGATCGATCAGCAGATCAGCTCCCGGGATAACGCTACGGAATTTATTTTTAAAGTAGAACAGGCAAAACTGGCGGCCAGGCAGAACCCGCTTTAAGAACCAGGCAGCCTCTCAGAAATTCTGGTCAAACGAAAGCAGTTGCACGAGTTGCAATCATACAGGCATCCCGAAGCATTAACCCGAAGCTCCAATAGAAAACGCTATGGATTTCCGGCAAAAAACTACGCGCGTTTCTTTTGCCCGGCAAACATAGCTGCAAAAAATAAATTACCGTAAAAGCTTCTGCAACTTGCAGCAACCTATTGCCGGCTGTTTTATTTCTTCATAAGACATGCTGCTGCCACTACCCGATAAATAAAATTTCAGATTTAATGGAAATGCAAAAATATATTACCGTTAAAAACGGCGATGAAGCAGGCGCCAAAAAAATAAAAGAATACCGCGTAGCCTGTCATCAGCAAAAAAAGCCCTGCGTAATTATTACCCAATTCCCCGACCACGCCGATATCAGCTGCGACAACTGGCTCAGCACCGACGATGCAATTATTACGGTGGAAAACCGGATGATGCTGGAAGACCAGTTTCAGCAACTTCAGAGAAAGCATCCGGAAACGGAAATAGTCTTCAGCACTTCGGAAGTAGAGACCACCAATATTTCCAACCCTATTCCTTTGTGGTATCATTTTAAAAAAGTGCCTTTGCCAACTGCCAATACCCTGGCTGAAAAAATTCACGACATTTACCAGCAAGCATTGCCCTACGGCTTTTAATGCCCCGTACGAATACTTTTTCAGCCTGAAACCATAGCGTTTTCGGGCTTACAACAAGGCATCAGCTTATAACAGCAAGGTATCAATTCTATGCGCGTGCACCGTATTTTCGCAGGGGCTCCAGGCAAAGATCGTGAAGCGGCCATCCTGGGAGGCAACCAAAGCCAAGGCGTCGCGCTGATCGTGCACAAACTGAGCCGCCGATAAATGCCGGGTGCCGCCGTGCTGCCCCGGATTCACGACTACGGCGCTATTCCCAACCACGGGTTCTGTTGCTACCATCTGCTCAACCAGCATCGCCCCCGCGGGCCGGGTGATCTTTGCCCCAAAAGCCAGCAACTCGAACTGATCGCTGATGATAACGGCGCCATCTACGGCCGTGAGGCCCGCAATATTGTCTATTTCGCGGCGCAGCGATCGTTGCCACAAACTCCGGTTCCGTTCGCCTTCGTCCTGCCGCATGAGGTTAGCCAAGCCCGAAAATGCCGGCGAGATGGCATACTGCATAGGTCTCACAATAGATTCGCGCCAGGATTCACCATTTTTGGGAACCACCAGCAAAGTGCCGCCCCGGCCATGGGCGCGCATAGAAACGGCCAGCTGAACCAGCACATTTACCGATTCATTCCAGGAGGCCGGATCTGTAAAACCGAGCAGCGAGGTAAGCAAGGTTGGGCATTGCGGCAGGCTGGAGCTTTGTTCATCTACTATTTTTATCTGGTCGCCTTTGAGCACGGCTACGTTAGCAAATTTGCCAAAGCGGTCGGCGCGGCGGTGTTTTATAACCAGCAAACCCGGCTCCGGCACATCGAGCACAAAACAATAACTCTGAATTTCCAGCGTGGTACCCCAGACAAACAGTTCGTTCTTTTCGTACCAGACTCCCAGGTGAATACCGGCCCGCTCCACGCCCGGCCCCAGCTTGGTAAGCATGCCCGAAGTAAGCGGCAGGCGCTTTTCGAATAAGAGCGGCTGACCGGCCAATTCGGGTGGCAGAAATGCCAGGGAAATTTTGGGCGAAATACCCTCTTCGCGCCGGAGGCTGGCCCAGAAAGCGGTATCAATCACCGATTCGATCATGCCGGCCCGCGGTAAGGGCGCCAGAATTTCATCGCCCTGCAGCAAGGCAGCCTCCCGGTGCTGGGCAAAATGCATTTCTACGGCTTTGGCTACGGCTTTGGCGGCTTTGTATGTCGATCTACCTCTCATGGTTTTTACTGCTTTTGGCTTCTAACCTACATTTAATTCCGAAGTGTACAAAACCGGCCCGAAATGGTTGCTTCCAAAAATCGTTTTCAGGCCTTGCCCTACTTTCCAGGCTTAAAAGCATAGCGTTTTTGCACTGCTGAAACTGCGGGAATAATTTCATGAATCTAAAACGCTATGCTCCGGGCTTAAAAAAGTGCTGTTGCTGTTATTTTTGATGCTGCGCTTATACTTTTGCCCCAGTGCTTTCCGTTGAAAACAGTAAATCCTTGTATCTTAACAGCGCGCGGCATTCGCAGAAAAAAGCCGATTCCTGCAACGCGCTCCGGTTATCCGTTTCCGTTTACCTGCTTTAATCTACCCGAAATAAAAAATTATGAAAAAGCTTTTTCTGGGCTGGCTGCTTTTGCTTTCCAGCGTTTGTTTTGCCGGCAACGTGACCCTTGTGGATCTTCCGGCGGCGGTTTCGGGCAAAAAAGTGCAGGTAAGCGCCAGGGCCGTTGGCGGCCTAGGCGAAAATAACCTGCGGTGCCTGCTGGAAAACACCACCCCGGCGTCGCTAAAGATCCGGATCCCGGCGGGGGTGTATTTCCAATCGGGCGAGGAAGGAGCGCAAAACCTGCTGCTTTTGCAGGAATACCTGATCGTGCTGGCGCCAAGATCGAAAAACGAAATTGTGCTCACCGGCTACTGCATGCAATCTAAAAATTTTGCGCCGGGCAGCGATAAGATTTACGTTTACCAAGGCCTGGCACCCGCGCCGCTTAAAACCCTGGGCGATTCGCTGAACCATTACCCGGACCTGCGCCTGCAATACGGACAAATGTTTGTGTGGGCTATTACCGATAAAAAGCAATTATACGATATCTGGGTAGCAGATAAGTTGATGGCCCCGGCTTATAACATCATGCAGTTCGTGGCAAAGGCGGCCGGGCTGGCAGCCGGAAGAGTGCGCCCTGTTTCGGCGGCAACGGCCATGACTGCCCGGCCACCCCTAGCGGTTTTTTCCAAACGGAGCATCCTGCTTTTCCACAACCCCGTGAACCAGCGGCTTTCGTTTAAAATTTACAACGACCGGGGCCAGGTATACCACACGCATTACGAAAACCAGCTCATTCCGCACGGCATGAAAGAATACACCTTTGGCATAAACGAACTGGTAGAACCAAACGAATCGCCGGTGTTTTACGCTAAAATTACTGATGCCAGCGGCAAAGTACTGGCCCAGCAAAAGGTAGATAAAAACACCAAAGCCGTAAAAAGAAAACCCGAAGCCCGCGATTTCACTTTCAGTTTTGCTTTGGCCAAAGGAGTGAAAAAAGCGCGCCTGAATGTGTACCTGGAAGACGGAACGTTGGTGGAAGAATTTAAACGTTACGAATACCTGCCGGTTGGCAATTACAACATTCAAGTTACGCTGCTGCACCTCCGCGACCCGAACACCCGGTTTGTTGCCAAACTGCTCGACGAAAATAACGCTACCGTAGCGCAGCAAACAGTGGCCAAGCCGTAAGGTTTGGGAAAATCAGAAGTTAGGGATTAAAAATCAGGAATTAGAAGTTTAAAGTATGCTTACTTTTTTCAAGTTTCATAAAATGCTTAAAAGCAACTTGCCGCCAGAGCAGTTTTCCGGGTAAAAAACATAGCGTTTTTCAACGGTGCAACGGCTGCAGGAAATTAACCAAAGCCGGCCAGAAACGTTTAGCAGGCACTGCGCTTAACTTTTTTCCTTCTTAGTGGTTGCTTTACTAAACTTTCACGTCATGAAACTGAAATTGCTTTTTTTGCTGGTGTTTTGCCTGCCTGTACTTCCGTTAGCAGCGCAGCGCCCCACTCCCGACATAATTGAAACCAAACACGGGAATTTAACCATTCAGCCCATTACGCACGGCACACTGGTATTAACCTGGAACGGCAAAACCATTTACGTAGATCCGTACGGCGGAGCCCCGGCTTTTACCGGTATTCCGCCCGCTGACCTGGTTTTGATTACCGATATTCACAAGGATCATCTGGACCTGGAAACGCTCCGCGCACTGCCAGCTTCGAAAGCCGTATTTGTAGTACCGCAGGCCGTGGCAGATGAACTTCCGGAAACGTATAAAGACCAGCTGGTAGTGCTAAAAAACGGCAAAAGCACGGAACAACTCGACATTGGTATCAGCGCCGTTCCGATGTATAACCTGCCCGAAACCGAGGATTCCCGGCACCCGAAAGGCCGCGGCAACGGGTACGTTCTAGAAATGGGCGGCAAAAAGATCTACCTTTCCGGCGACACCGAAGACACCGAAGAAATGCGCGCGCTGCAAGGCATTGACGTGGCTTTTGTGTGCATGAACCTGCCTTTTACCATGACCGTGCAACAGGCGGCAGAAGGCGTGCTGGCTTTTAAACCGAAGATCGTTTACCCCTACCATTACCGCGGTCAGGAAGGCCAAAGCGATGTGAACGAATTTAAAAAACTGGTAACCGCCGGCAATAAAAACATTGAAGTAAGGCTGCGCAACTGGTACCCGGGGCAATAGTCAACAACGCCTGTTTGCCAGATCCGTTTATTTCCATAACTTAGCTTTGCTATAACGGCAGTATTGCGAGCGCTAAAACCAGACGAGCGATGGAACAAAAAACGCTTTCCGGAAAAAGGTTTGCCCCTAAAAGAAGCCTTTTTATTCCGGCCACCTTATTTCTGCTGAATCTCAGCCTGATCCTGGTCTTTCAGACTTTCCGGAAATTTACGCCCGTAGATATTTCCGACTGGGTTGCCATCGGCCTTTGGCTCTTTTTCCTGGGGTATTACGGCTGGAAATGGCGGGGCACGCATTATGAACTCCGGAACGGCACCTTGATCTACCGCAGCGGTTTTACCAGGGGTAGCATTCCCATAAACCGCATTCACAAAATAGAAACCCAAACCCGCAGCTGGGCCAACGTAAATGCCACCCTTGCCAGTAAAGGCATGATGATTACCTATAATAAATGGGACGAATTATTCATTTCCCCCAAAGACGAAACCGGTTTCCTGGAAGCACTGCTACAGGAAAACCCGGCTATCCAGGTCAGGAAGCCGGCCGATAAACAGCCTGCACTACCTTAATTCCTCCCGACTTTTCAGGCCGGAAAGGGTAGCATTTTGCGTTGAAAACTGCCGGCAGTTTAAAAACTATCAGAAGCTAAGAAACCAACAAAGAAATTAAACCGCAAAATAGGCTTCCAGCTCTTTCAGGGTATCGGCACTGGTGCGGATATCGTCTACGAGCTGGCCTTTATTCAGAATTACAATGCGGTCGCAGACTTCTGTTACGTGGTTGAGATCGTGGCTGGAAATGAGCATGGTAAGCTGCCGTTTTTCTTTCAGTTCGCGGAGCAGATTCTTTAACCTGATCTGGGTGGTCGGGTCGAGGTTAGCGAAGGGTTCATCCAGAATTAAAAGCTGCGGTTCAATGAGCAGGGCGGCGGCAATGCCCACTTTATTCTGGTTGCCTTTGCTCAGATCGCGGATGTATTTGGGTTTGTCCAGGATCTCGTCGTTAAAGAAATCGCTGAATTTGCGCAGGCGCTCGGCTACTTCGGCTTTGTGGAGGCCGTGCAGGCTGCCTATAAAATTAAAATACTCGTTAGGCGTCAGGTAATCGATCAGGAAACCTTCGTCGAGGTAAGAACCGGTAAATTGCTTCCAGTTTTCCGATTGGCGTACGTTCTCATTCTGCAGGAGCACTTCGCCCTCCAAGGGCAAAACCAGGTCCAGGATCATGCGGAACAAGGTAGTTTTGCCGGCGCCGTTATTGCCAACCAGCCCAAAACTTTCGCCGCGCGCAATATTCAGCTCCGGGATATTCAGCACCGTTACGCCTTTATAAACTTTAACCAGACCGTTTACTGCAATCATACTTTTATGGTGAGCGTTCATATTTTTTTACTTTTTCAGCCTGAAACTATAGCGTTTTTTAAGCGGCCCGGAAGGCGGCAGCCATTTTGTATTTCCGGCTTTTTAGGCGCTTCGCCAGTTTTTTCAGAATAGGTTTATGGAAAACCAGGCCAGTTATGCCTAAAGCCGCCAGCATCGTTAAGCCCAGATCGCTCTGTTCGAGCATGTAAAATGGCAGATATAAAAGTACCGGACCCAGTATTAAGGGCAACATGATAAAGTATTGCACAACGCCTAAACCCTGCCAGCTAAAAGCCGCATTCTTGGTCAGGTCAATTTTTTTGGCATCGTATACCCCCAACAAAAGAACCACAAAAGCATTTACGCCAATGTTATACAGGTAAAGCGCAAAATTAAGCGGCAGCACGCGCCAGTCAAGAATAGCCAAACCCAGCGACAGCAGCAAAGCGATGGTACACATGCCTATAAAAAGCAGGAATTTAGAGTGGTAATACTGATACGGGCTGATGTTTTTGGTCATGAGCGTATCGAAATAATTGGCATCCCAGCTGTGCAGATACTGCCCGTAGTACAGCATACAGGCGCCCGTAGTTAAAACGCCCGCAAAGATCAGCATAATTGAGTCCGGAACATTTTCTTCCTGCGGATCTTTCATAATAATTAAAACCCCGCCATATGCCACCATAAAAAGCGAGGAGATAAACAGTGACCGCGGCCGTTTATTCCGCCAGATCAGTTTCATTTCCAGGGCCAGCAGGTTGCCGGCCGCGCCAAGCTTTTTCAGGAAAGCAAATTCGTGCACATTGGTTACGCTGGCAGTGGCGCTTTCCAGTTCGCTGAGGTACATGTTCCGGCGCAGCAGCTGGTAATTAAACGTATACATGACAACCGGCAAAAGCGGCAATAAAAACCACATGGCCGGTTGCGCCAGCAGCGTAGCAAAACTATTTTCGGTAAGTGAAGATAGCCTGAAAATCCCCTGGTATTCGAGCCCTGCCAAACCGGCCAGACCGGCGGCTAACAGCAGAAAAACTACCGGCTTTAAGGTAAGCTGGCGTTTCAGGTAAAGGTTCAGGAAGTTATTGAACAGCACCAGGCTTATAAAACCGGCAGACCAGGCAAGCGCCGGCAGCAGCCCGTAAGCCGGCAGAACTGCCTGAAATGCAAACGGCAGCGCTACCAAAAGCGGCAACACGTTCGAAAAACTCAGCACCGATTTCCCCAGTACAAAATGCACCAGTTTGCTTTTTTTAACCGGCAGATGCAGGTAAGGCTGCACGGCCAGCACAGGAACCTGCTGCATAAAAAACCGCAACACCAAGTCAATTCCCAGGTAATAGATAATAGCTTTGTTAAAGGTTAGCACCACTTCCTGACCGGGCACCGCCGCTTCCAGGATCTTATGGAGAAAGAAACCCAATACGCCCAGGTTCAGCACCATGAAAAACAACACGATGCCCATGATAATATTCATAACGAGGTGGTTTTGCCAGGCCGCAGCGCGGGTAGCTTCTTTCCACTGGTGGCTCAAGATCCGGTTAAGCATACAGAATATAGGATTGTTGGCAGGCGCGCCTTTACCGGGCACACATGCACGAAGGGTTATTTACAAGCACACAAATTAGAAAAAAACCAACGGTTAACAAAATTTACAGCGGTAAAAAGCCGCAATTTCACGGGGTGTGTTGCCCGGGTTCAGGGTTTTTCAGGCAAAAAGTATAGCGTTTTAGATTTCAGAATTCGTATCTTTGAAAGGCATTCAGTTTCAGGCCAATAAAAAGCAGCAAGAAACGTTATTATAGCTTAAATAAAATCAGAACCTGGCTTCAGGCCAACCAATTTGTATTAGAATGAAATTTACTTCCCAGTTTTTAGTTATTGCTTCGGCCGTTTTCATGCTGGCTTGCTCGCAGGAAAATAACAATACTACCACCGAAACCGCCAACGCCGACGATATTACTTCGGCCACTATACCACCTGCTACCACGCCCGATACTACCGCAGATGCCATGCAACAGATGGCGGAAATGGCTGTAGGCGGCCAGCCGCAGCAGGCAACGGCGCCGGTTGCCGCCGGCATGAATCCGCCCCACGGCCAGCCCGGCCACCGCTGCGATGTGGAAGTTGGAGCACCTTTAAGCGGTGCCCCTAAAGCGAACGCTACCGCAAACAATAACAACCCGGTAATCAATCCGGTGCCAACTACGGCACCGCCTGCCAACAATACGGTTTCCCCGGTTTTTACAGCGCCTGCTACCCAGCCAACTTCTCAACCAACTGTGGCCGGCATGAACCCGCCGCACGGTCAGCCGGGTCACGATTGTGCTATTCCGGTGGGCGCGCCGCTGAAAAAATAACGGCTTTACCTTATTCCTGAAAAACCTGGTCAGCACCTGCCAACATTCGTTGCGGCAGGTGCTGACTTTTTTCCCTCAAAAATATAGCGTTCTGACTATAAAAAAATACATATAACCATACAAACCTTATTGCCGTTATAGTAACAGCCAGAATCTTGCCGTTTCCTTTTTAGTTATTTCTGGCCGGTAAAACTTTAAAAATGACTCCCGAATCTGATATCAAGAATATTCGTTTTCAGAAAATGGTAGCAGAGGTAGAAGATTACGCTATTCTGCTTCTGGATCAGGATGGCTACATCGAGAGCTGGAACAAGGGCGCCGAAAAGATTAAAGGCTATAACGCCGGCGAAATTATCGGCAAACACTTCAGTAACTTTTACACGCCTGAAGACCGGGTGGCCGATTTGCCGGGAAAATTACTGGCTGAGGCCGCTGCCAAAGGGTCGGTTCACCACGAAGGCTGGCGGCTGAAGAAGGATGGCGGAAAATTCTGGGGCAGTGTAACCATTACGGCCATTCACGATGAGAATGAGCTGGTGATCGGTTTTTCGAAAGTAACCCGCGACCTGACGGAGAAAAAACTGGCGGAAGAAAATTTGCGGCGCAGCGAAGACCGGTACCACAAAATGATTGCTGAGATTCAGGATTATGCCATCTTACTGATGGATGTAAACGGCAAAATTGAGAACTGGAACAAAGGCGCCGAAAAAATAAAAGGCTACAAAGCCAGCGAAATTGTTGGCAGGCACTTCAGCACTTTTTATACGCCCGACGACCAGGCCACGCAAAAACCGCAGCGATTACTGGAAAAAGCCATTAAAAACGGCCGGGCCCAGGACGAAGGCTGGCGCGTACGTAAAAACGGCTCGCATTTCTGGGCAAACGTTACCATTACCACCCTGCACAACGACGACGGCGAAATTACCGGTTTTTCGAAAGTAACCCGCGACCTTACGGAACTGAAAAAAGCCCAGGCTACGCTGCTGAACATGCAGCGTATAGAAGCCCGCAACGACGAACTGGAGCAACTCACCTATATTACTTCGCACGATTTGCAGGAACCCCTGCGGAATATCAGCAGCTTTATTGATGTTTTCCGGGAAGACTACAGCCAGAAGCTCGACGATACCGGAACAGAAATGCTGCAGTTCATTAAAGCGGCTACCGCCCGCATGAGCGATCTGATAAACGGCCTGCTCGATTATGGCCGGCTGGGGCGTAATTCCGAAGCCACCGAAATAAATACCCAGCAAGTGGTACAGGAAATATGTGCCGACCTTAATACCCTGATACGGGAAACGGGCGCAGAAATTGTAACCCAACCTCTACCGGTTATCGTTGGTTTCCGGACCGAATTACGTTTGTTGCTGCAGAATCTGATCAGTAACGCCATCAAATTCCGGAAACCAGACGTAAAACCCCAGGTACGGATAAGCGCGGAACTGGTGCAGGATAAATGGAAATTTGCGATAAAAGACAATGGTATTGGCATAGAATCGCAATACCTCGACCGCATTTTTCTGATCTTTCAGCGCCTGCATACCCGCAGCCAGTACGAAGGCAGCGGCATTGGACTGGCCCATTGCAAACGCATTGCCGCCCTGCACCACGGCGACCTGTGGGTAACGTCAGAACCAGGCGTGGGCAGCACATTTTATTTTACGATCAACACAAACAATTTTTCGCTTTGAGAAAGATAAACGGCTTAGATTTTATTTTATTAGTGGACGACGACGAGGCGACCAATTACCTGAATCAGCGCGTGATCCGCAAAGCAGATATTAACACCGAGGTGCAGGTAGCAGGTAATGGCCGCGAAGCGCTGGAATACCTGACCAATACCGGTAAGTTTTCCTCCGCCCATACCCTTCCGCAAGCCGGGCTCATTTTCCTGGATATAAACATGCCCGGTATGAATGGCTGGGAATTCCTGGAAGCTTACAAAGAGCTGCCGGAAGACCAGACCCGCCGCATCAAGATCCTGATGCTTACCACCAGCATTAACCCCGACGAGGAACGCAAAGCCATCGATATTCCGCAGGTAAAAGGCTTTATTCACAAACCGCTTACCGCCGAAAAACTGGAAAAAGCCATTAACGTGTACGTATTCTAGGTACCCGGAAAACGATATCGTTTTAACTGTAAAAAGTCTGCCCGAATTCTTTACCGGCAGACTTTTTCGTTTCTATAGTTTTCTGGCTAAAAAGGATAGCGTTTTAAAACCCGAAGACAATTAATGCAAAACAAAAAGTCTTATAATCCACACATTTAATTGCTGATTTTCAGGTTAGTAAACACTAATTCCGAAAAAACCTAAAGTCTAACATTCTGAATTTCCGGTTTTCCGGAGCGGGTTGGTGCTTCTACCTTTGAAGCAAATAAAAACAACGCTTTAAACCTGAGAGAACCATGACTTTTACCAACGCAATTTCTACGTACCGCACGCCCGTTATCCAGAATTTCTGGCTGAAATCTTTCATCGGAATTTTCTTTGCTTTCTGGAGCAGTTCTTTGCTGGGCACTACCGATCTGCCGAACTGGCTCCTGGAAAATGTATTGGTTTTTGGCGCAGTTTTCTTTTTGTTTTTCACTTACAGAAAGCACCAGTTCTCAGACCTGAGTTACCTGTTGATCTGCGTGTATTTGTGCCTGCACGTGTATGGAGCCAAACATACTTATGCCGAAAATCCGCTGGGTTATTGGTTGCAGGAAACGTTTCAGACTTCGCGGAATCATTACGATCGCATTGTGCATTTCAGCTTTGGTTTTCTGCTGGCGTACCCCATGCGCGAGGCTTTTCTGAAATGGGCCAAATTCCCGAACTGGGTAGCGTGGTTATTACCCATTGAAATTGCACTTTCCGTGAGCGGGCTTTACGAACTGATTGAGTGGGCCGTAGCGGAGCTTTTCTTTCCGGCGCAGGGCGTTTCCTACCTCGGCACGCAGGGCGATGCTTGGGATGCGCAGAAAGATATTTTCCTGGCTTTTACCGGGGCTATGCTGGCAATTGCTATTGTTTATGTCTTGAAAAGACTATTGAATATTCAGAAAAAAACGGCCGCTTAAAAGCAAGGCTTCACAAAAGGCGTTTCGAGTTTTTACCCTGAAACCGATACCGTTTTCAGGGTAACAATACGTTTTCCTGGGAAAGAAAAATCTGAATTTTATTTGCCGGAGATCCGGATAAAGCCTTTGTCGAAAACTTTCTTGCCGGTATATTCATCGGTTTCGTACCAGATATCGGCCACGTAAGCGGGCGTTTTATAAGTGGTCACGAATTCCGTTATGCCGCTTATTTCTTTGTAATCGGTTATCATTTCGTAGCCGGCTTCCAGGGCTTTGTAATGCGCGTCTTCTTCGTCGTCGGTTTCCTCCAGGAACTGGTTGTAAACGTGGTGGTAGCTATCGGTTACGGTTTCGTATAAACGTTGCAGCTGCGAGGTTTCGAATTCCATAAATCCTTCCTCGTCTTTGGTCCAGGTGCCTTGTAGTTCTATCTTTTCCATTTTTATTCTTCCAGGCACCAGCCGGTGAATTCGTTTTTATGCGTATCGTGGAAAACCACCAGGATCTTTTCAACCGGTTCGCCTTCATTCAACACCTGAAATTCGTAATACAGCAGCCCGTTATTGTCGTTATCATCGTCGGAAGTATTGCTTTTTTCCTCGTCCATGATCAGGTTATCGCCGGTAATAATGATCGGGTCATGCACGTAAACTTCGGGCGGCGACAGGTATTTGGTGGTGTTGTAAATAACGCAGTCGCTTGCTTTCAGCAGTTCTATATTGCCAATAACCCGGATCATGTTTTCCATGCTGAAAGGTACTGCTTTTTATCGTTTCCCTTAGCTAAAGCAGGCGGAAATGGCGTCTGTCTGAACTTGGATTCTTCAGATTTGAGGATTTATAGATTCAGGAATGCGTGAAACAACCACCCCCAATGTCGTTAACTTCGGTAATTATTGGGTCATTCTGAGCCTGTCGAAGAAACTTACGCGGAATTACAAGGGAATTCGAGCGAAGCAATGAATTCCTTGCAGGTCCGGTACGCTTTAGTTCCCTCAGCTTCCCTCGGGATGACCAAAATAAATTCTTAAGTTAACGACATTGCCCCACCCCCTCCTGACCGGGAAGGGAATTTTGAAGTTCTGCTTCACGCTACTTTTTGAGCATTAAAGCCTAGCGTTTTCGGCTTTCAGCTTCAGGAAAATTTAGCACTTATTACGCAGGAAATCATATGTTAATATTTTCATTATCTTTAGGTTAACGCAAACCCACACCTTCATGCTTATGAATTTCAAACGTTTACCTTTCACTTTATTCGTAGTGCTTTGCTTTCTGTTCAGCTGTAGTAAAGACGACGACACCGATAAGCCCGCACCAGCCAAGCCGGAGATCAAAGCTACCATTGCCGGAGCAGGCTGGCAGGCGATAAACCACAATACCGCGGTTTCCGGTGGTCTGCTGGGAATTTACGGCGAAGATGGCTCCGGACGGAAAATAACCATCAGCATGGATACTCCTACCAAAACTGGTACGTATACTTCCGGCAGCCTTTCCTACGAATTGACGCATGCAGATAATAGCTATTCCCGCTGGACCGGTTTCCTGAGTGACAGTACGGTAAACCAGCTAACCATTACCAGCTACGATGCCAACACGAAGAAATTTTCCGGCACATTCCGTTTTACCGGCCAGAAAGTTTTCGGCGGAAGCACCGAACCTGATTCAGTAATAGTAACCGGCGGCACCTTTACCGATCTAACGCTGCCATAAAATCACCCTGCCTGCTATTGAAAAAAGCTACCACACCCGGTAGCTTTTTGTTTTTGATCTTTGGTATAATCAACCACCCCCAGCCCCTCCTGACCAGGAGGGGAGTTTTGCAGTTCTGCTTCACTCTATTTTTTAAGCATCAAAGCCTAACGTTTCCCTCCATAAAAGTATCTTAAGAATTACCGAAGCTAAATGAAGCAGTAAAAAAAGCTCCCCTCCTGGTCAGGAGGGGTTGGGGATGGTTGACTTTTCAAGCTGCGGACGGTTGCTTTTTTAGCCGAAGCCGTAAAAAAACGCTATACAAAAACCTCAAAAAACTCTACTATCTTACATCTTTAAAACTCTGCACCGCAAAACCCAACATGGACTTAACCGAACCTAAAATCCCCGAAGCGCCGGCCAGCCAAGGTCATCCGAAACAACTTTACATGCTGTTTTTCGCCGAGATGTGGGAACGCTTCTCTTTCTACGGCATGAAAGCGCTGCTGCTGGCCTACATGGTTACGCAGCTTAAGTTCGACGAACCGAAAGGCTATGCCATCCTGGGTTCGTACGCAGCGCTGGTTTATACCATGCCCATGTTCGGCGGCATGATGTCGGATCGGTTTTTAGGGGCGAAGAAAGCCATTATGTTTGGCGGCATTCTCATGACGATCGGGCATTTGGTTTTGGCGGTGCCGGAAGACTGGAGTTTCTTTTACGGCATGGCTTTTATTATCTGCGGCAACGGTTTTTTCAAGCCTAATATTTCCAGTCTGGTAGGTACGCTTTACGCCGACAACGACCCGCGCAAAGACAGCGCTTTTTCCATTTTTTACATGGGCATAAACATTGGCGCGGCGCTGGGTGGGTTGCTTTGCGGCTACGTGGGGCAGCAGATAAACTGGCACTACGGTTTCGGGTTGGCAGGTATTTTTATGGTGCTGGGTTTAACGGTTTTCTGGCTGGGTAAAAAATCGTTGAAAGAAGGTTACCCGCCCGATGCCGCCGCGCTGAAGAAACCGGTTTTTGCCGGCATCAGCAAGGAAGTGGTTATTTATGGCGCTACACTGCTGCTCATTCCGGTAATTGTTGCCTTGTTTCACCGCTACCACCTCATGGATTTTATCATGTTCGGCCTGGGCGCGCTGTCGCTGGGCTACATTTTATACACCGCTTTCCAGCTCGAGAGCGTGCCGCGCTACAAGCTTTTTGCGGCTTTGGTCATGATCGTTTTCTCCACGCTTTTCTGGGCTTTTTACGAACAGAACGCCGGCGCGCTTAACCTCTTTGCCATGCGCAATGTAGATATGCACGTTTTCGGGACCGAACTTCCGGCCTTGGCGGTGAATAATTTCCTGCCGCCGGCCTGGGTAATTGTGCTCAGTTTCTTTTTTGCCTGGCTCTGGCCTGCGCTCAATAAAAAAGGACTGGAACCCGGCACGCCGCTGAAATTCGGGATCTCTTTTTTGTTTTTAGGCCTGGGCTTTTACGTGTTCTATTGGGCTTGCCAATCGGCGGAAGGCGGTTTGATCTCGCTGGCGATGTTTGTGGCGGGTTACTTCTTTATAATCTGCGGCGAACTTTGCATTTCCCCCATCGGGCTGAGCATGATCACCAAACTTTCGCCGGTCCGGATCGGGGCCATGATGATGGGCATCTGGTTTTTTGCCAGCGCCATCGGCGAATTCCTGGCCGGTAAAATCGGCGCCCTCATGAGCGTACCCGAAAACGTGGTAGATAAACCTGCCCTTTCGTTGCCTTACTACGCAGATATTCTGAGCCAGATCGGGATGTATTCTATCGGGTTTGGGGTGCTGCTGATCTTATGCGTACCGCTGATCAAAAAGTGGATGGGCGATGTGCGGTGAGTTTAGGTTTGAATGCATTGGAAAGCCTCCCTGAAGTGACTCGGGCAGGCTTTTTTGTTTCTGAGTTTTTTAGGTTAAAAGGATAGCGTTTTTTGTTAAAAGCTTGGCCGCAAAGTATTACATTTGTATAAGGGCCTAATGAATAAAAATGAAATGGATGAATTAATACCAAACGAAGCTAATTTTTTCCTTTATACAGCTCCTAATGGTGAAGTACGGGTAGATGTAATTATTCAGGATGAAACGGTTTGGCTTACCCAAAAGAGCATGGGTGAGCTTTTTGGTGTTGAGGCAAATACTATTACATATCATCTTGGTGAAATTTATAAAACCGGAGAATTAGAAGCAGAGACAACTACTCGAAAAATTCGAGTAGTTCGCCAGGAAGGCAACAGACAAGTAACCCGAAGTATAGATTTTTATAACCTTGATACCATTATTTCGGTTGGTTATCGGGTAAACTCCCGCCAGGCTACGCAGTTCAGAATCTGGGCTACCAAAACCCTGAAGGAATATCTGATTAAAGGATTTGCGATGGACGATGAGCGTTTAAAGCAAGGGAATACTTTGTTTGGCAAAGATTATTTTAAGGAATTACTCGAACGGGTTCGTTCCATACGAGCCAGCGAACGCCGCATTTACCAGCAAATAACCGATATTTTTGCCGAATGCAGTATCGATTACGACCGCAACTCAGAGCTGACCAAAACCTTTTACGCCACCATTCAAAACAAATTCCATTTTGCTATTACCGGCCATACTGCCGCTGAAATAATTTACAAACTAGCCGACAGCCAAAAGGAAAATATGGGCTTAACCACCTGGAAGAATTCTCCGGATGGGCGTATCCTGAAATCAGACACAACTGTTGCCAAAAACTATTTATCGGAGAAAGAGATCAAGCAATTGGAACGCACCGTTTCCGGCTATTTTGATTACATCGAAAACCTGATCGAAAGACGACAAACTTTTACAATGGCAGCCTTAGCCGAAAGCGTGAATAAATTCCTGGCTTTTAACGAATATCACGTTTTAGAAAATTCCGGCAAAATAACCAAACTCGCCGCCGAACAAAAAGCCGGAGAGGAATATGACAAGTTCAACAAGACCCAGAAGATTGTATCTGATTTCGATAAGGAAGTGAAGAAGTTACAGGGAAAGAAGAAGCCTTAGCCTAAATTAATTGTTGCTTTAAAGGTTGCCTGAAGTAATTTAGACAGTTTTTTACTTCTGAGTTTTTAGAATGATAAGGATAGCGTTTTTTGTTAGGGGAAATTCATGAGAATTATACCTTTGTAACAAACAAAATTCCAACTGGAATACTTTCAACAAAACTATAATATGGACTTTGTAACTATAGACTTTGAAACAGCTACTTCTGAAAGAGACAGCCCATGTGAAATTGGCTTAACTTATGTAAAAAATAAGGAAATCGTTGGAACTGAATCTTGGTTAATCAAGCCAAAAAGTTATCCCTACTTTAATCCATTCAATATTTCAATTCATGGAATCAGACCTGAAGATGTTGCTAACCAACCAGAATTTCATGAACTATGGAGCGAAATCAAATCTAAGTTAGAAAACCAATTGGTTATTGCGCACAATGCAAGCTTCGATTTTAGTGTTCTGAGAAAAACGTTAACTACTTACGATCTCCCGTTTCCCAATTTAAATTACGCATGCAGTTATATCTTTTCTAAAAAAGTCTGGACTGGATTAGCTTCCTATGATTTAAAAACGCTTTGTTGGTATAATAATATCAATTTAAACCATCATAGAGCGGCTGCAGATTCAAGGGCTTGTGCAGAATTAACGCTCAAAGCATTTGAACTTACCAATACAAATTCGGTTCATGAGTTTCAGGAAAAACTAAAAATTTCGATTGGCGAATTATTTGAAGGTGGTTACAGACCAGCAGAATCTAAAGGGTCGTCTACCAAAAAAGATTTAGCTATAATTGCAGGAGACCCAGCTAAGCGTAAACATGAAAGTATTTTCTACGGGAATTCAGTTGTTTTTACAGGAACACTAACTTCGATGTCAAGAGCGCAAGCACAACAATTAATTGCAGATATAGGCGGGATAAATGCTCCTTCAGTTACAAAAACAACAAACTTTTTAGTTGTTGGACAACAAGATTATAAAGTAGTAGGGGAAGATGGAATGAGCAGTAAACAAGAGAAAGCTGTCAAACTAATAGAACAAGGTTCTTTTCTTGAAGTGATTTCTGAAAAAGAATTCTTGTGCAACATTTAATAACCCTCACTCCCACCAAATCGGAGTTTTATCAAAAACGCCTCTGAAAATTCAGAGGCGTTTTCTTTATCCATCAAAATCAAAACTTACTTCCTGGTAGTCCGGATGCGGAAATGAAATGTACCGGAAACGGTTTTCTGAATGCTCGAGTCGTTTACTACCACAGTTTTCATCTGGTACTTGGCTTTTACTTTAAAGAACGCTTCCGTAGCGTTGTGCCCGTCGTATTTCACCGCTAAAATTTCGTTGTAAGATTCCGCCGACTGCCCGGCTTTACTTACCAGGCGTTTGCTGTTGCCTTCGGTTAAAGGCAGTTTTAAAGAAAGCTGGAACGGAGCATCGTTCTGCCCATAGGCTTTAATGCTGTATTGCTTCAGGTTGGCAGGGTTTACAATAGCCGAGCTATCCTGCGGAAACGAAAAGAAAAACGTAGAATTGGTAGATGCGGAAGTAGCCGACACATAATAAGTGGTAGCATCCAGCGAATTAGAAGGCAGATCCAGATGCGTGCAATCGATATTGCGTTCCCAATCCGGCGTCTTGAAGTTAAAATGCAAACTTTCGCTCACGCCGGGCGCCGGATTATCGTCTTTTTCGTCCTCATCATCGCCGCAACCATGCAAGCCCAGCACTAAAAACAAGCTTAAAGCACTTACTGCCGCTTTCGTTATGCGGCGTTTAATAGGAGAACAGGTCATAGCTGCGGGAGTTCCAGGTTTATAATAGGAAACACAAAAATAACCGATTGTTGCCTCCGCCTGCAATACCCATAACTGAGTATTTTACTTTAAATAGTTTAAAATTTCCTATCAACCTAAGCGCAGGTAAGCCCGATGCCCGTATTCAGGATGGCAATTCTTTAAGCTAACTCTTAACTGCTTACACGCATTCCGTATACCGGCACCCGATCCAGCGCATTGATCTGCATTTTATAACTGGCCGGCAGCAACAAAACTTTCAAAACCCAATCGAGGCGCAGTTTGCGGCTTAACCTATACAATGGCACGGCCGGCAGCAGCATCGAAACTTTTCCTATTTTCAGCAGTTTACGCACGCGTTTAGGAACAACCAATAATTGCGCCTGCAGCAAAATGCGGTACCGGATATTGCCCAGGTGCTTTTTGTATTGCATAAAAAGATCGGTGGTATAGCGGCTTTTCTCGAGGTTCTGCCGCAAGTGTTCGGCGCGCATGGCCTGCCACTGCGGAAAAGTATTCGGTAAACCCTGCAATCCCATGCGTAAACCTACGCGGTTAAAAACTTCAAAAACTTCTTCTTTTTCGCTGGGTGTAAGGGAGCGCTCCAGCAACTCAAAGCTCCGGATAGAATAATCGATCAGCATAAAAAGCACGTCGCGGTACGCCCAGTCGGGTATTGCGGCACCGCGCTTATATTCAACCCCGGCATGAATTTTCGCCATCGTATCGATAGCCTTTTCGGCTGATCCCTTTTCCGAAAAAACAATTACCCGCGCGTATTCTACGGTAGAAAAAAGCCGCCCCAGCGGATCGGCGGGCAGTTTACCGGTAAAATAAAGCCAGTCTACGGCCTTGTTTAAGGCAAATTCCGCAGCCGCACCAGCAAAAATAAACAAAATAACGTCGGAGGTACCCCAGATCTGCCGCACCACCGAACCCTCCTTTACAAAATACTCCATACCGCTTAAACGAAAAACAAAAGATTTATGAGATTGCCTTGGCTAATTAATTTTACTTTCCGTAGCAAATCCGATACCGTTTACACCTTGTAACAAATTAATTGTCAAACATTTATGCCTGATCATCTGGAATTTTAAAAAAATACCAGCCGCTGCAAGGTTTCCATTTGCGTTTCAGGTTTTGTTTCGGCAATTTCAAAGCCTGAAAGCAATGATTCTGAATGATGCAAACCTATACAGCCTTGTTGCGCGGCATTAACGTGAGCGGGCACAAAAAGATCAAAATGCCCGAGCTGAAAACGATGTTTAAAACGCTCGGTTTTACGAACGTGCGCACCTACATTCAGAGCGGCAACGTGGTTTTCGAAAGCGCTACGGCAGCAGATCTGGAAAGCAAAATTTCGGCAAAAATTCAGGAAGTTTTTGGGTTTGAGGTTCCGGTAATTTGCCGGACGGCGGCAGAAATGGAGCAGGTAATTGCCCGTAATCCGTACGCGGAAATGGTAGGGTTTGAGCCTGAAAAACTCTACGTTACTTTTTTGCAGGAAACGCCTTCCGAAGAAAAACTGGAAGCGCTGAAAGCCTTTAGTTTTGAGCCGGAAATGTATAGCGTTTCGGGCAAGGAAATTTTTGTGTATTGCTTTAACGGCTACGGAAACACGAAGCTGGAAAATGCTTTTTTCGAGAAGAAACTGAAAGTGGCCGCTTCTACCCGCAACTGGCGCACCATCAACAAACTGATCGAAATGAGCCAACCCGCAACCGCGTAATTTTATGGAAAAAGTATTTGCCAAAGACCGGCAGGAATGGCGCAACTGGCTCGAACAGAACTACGATAAGCTTTCGGAAATTTACCTGGTCTTCTACAAACTCAGCACCAAAAAACCAACCGTAACTTACGAAGAAGCCGTGGAAGAAGCGCTTTGTTTCGGCTGGATCGATGGTATTCGCAAAGGAATTGACGACGATACCTACATGAACCGGTTCACGCCGCGCAAGCCCAAAAGTACGTGGAGCGTGGTAAACCAGGACCGCGTTGCGAAACTAATTGCCGCAGGAAAAATGACCGACGCCGGGATGAAACTGGTAGAAATTGCAAAGCAAAACGGTCAGTGGGAAGCGGCTTATCAACTTAGTGCCAAACAGGAAATCCCGAAAGACTTAGACGATGCCCTGGAAGCGAACGAAGCGGCGTTGATCTTCTTTAAAAGCCTGAGCAATACCAATCAGTTTGTTTACATCCGGCAGATTGAAAAAGTAAAATCGCCGGCTTTGCGGGCGGAACGGTTAGAACGCATTATCAGGCTTTGCGAACGCGAATTGAAACCGTTTGCCGATGGCAAGAAAGTGCTTTCGGATTCGATAAAGCTGTGAGTTTTTGAGGCGGAAAGGATAGCGTTTTTTTGTCATCTCGACGTCAGGAGAGATCTCTCCGGGATGGCAAGAATCTAACTTCAGAAATGTGTGCATCCTCCCCCTACCCCCTCCGAAGGGGGACAATCGGGAATGCGTATTTTTCACTTTCAAGGTTAAACCATATCCGGCCGGATGCGTTTTTAAAATCTTTTAAACGCAAACTGCCCGGATCTTTTATGCTCATATCTAAGAAACTGCCTTTCAACTACTTGTTCAGCATGATCAAGGTAGATGTGATCCGGGTTTTCCTTTTTTCTCTTACGTTCAACTTTTTCAAATTCTTTTTCAACGATTATTTGCCCTCTTTGCCCGCGCAATTGCCTACGGTTTTGGGTACGGCTATTTCGCTGGGTTTGGCTTTTAAACTGAATCACTCTTACGACCGCTGGTGGGAAGCGCGCAAGATCTGGGGAAGCATTGTAAACGATTCGCGCACGCTTATTCTGGAACTGAAAAACTTTATAAACCCGGAGGTTTTAGGGTTTGAAGAAACCAAAGCGCTGCTCCGGAAAGTAGCTTTTCGGCAAATTGGCTGGTGCTATGCCTTCGGCGAATCGTTGCGGGGCCGCGACTCGCGCGCTACCATTCTGAAGTATCTGATCCCGGCCGAAGCGGGTTTTGTGCTGCCGCAAAGCAATAAGAATTTCGCCATGCTGGACCTGCACATGCAGGACCTGAAAAAGCTCCTCAGCCAGCAAGCCATTAACCCGTATCAGCAGGTTCAGGTAGATAATACCATTAACCGGCTCACCAATGCTATGGGCATGGCCGAACGCATAAACAATACCGTTTTCCCGGTTACTTACCGCGTGATCATCCACTTCTTCATTTACCTTTTCCTGATCATTCTTTCGCTGGGGCTGGTGGAAACGGTGGGTCCGCTGGAAATTCCGATCCTGATCATGACGGCAACCACTTTCTTTCTGATCGAAAAAACGGCCACTTACCTGGAGGATCCCTTTGTAGACATGCCTACCGATACGCCCGTTACTTCCATTGCCCGCGCCATAGAAATAAACCTGAAACAATTACTGGAGGAACCGAATGTGCCGGAACCGTTGGCACCGGAAGATTTTTATTTAAAATAAAAATCCCAATTTTGCCAAAACAAGTAAAAAAAAACACAAGTATCAGGATTGGAAGTGCGTAAAAACCCGAAAAGCTCCACGTTAAGCTATTTCGTTCCCGGCGAAATTATGCGGTTCATGCAATTCTGTTCCTTCAATCTCCGGAAATCAGCAAATATTTACCCTTTATGAGAACGCACACCCTGGAATCGCAGAGCGGTTTAAGCCCCGAAATGGCCATTAGTATTTTACAGGAAGGCAACCAACGTTTTGTAAATAACCTGAAAGCGAACCGCAATCTGCTGCAGCAGGTAAACGAAACCGCCGCCGGACAATTTCCCTTCGCCGCCATTTTAAGCTGCATCGATTCACGCACTTCGGCCGAGCTGATATTTGATCAGGGCCTGGGAGATATTTTCAGCATCCGCATTGCGGGCAATATTCTGAACGAAGATATTCTGGGCAGCATGGAATATGCCTGTAAAGTGGCCGGCTCGAAACTGGTAGTAGTGCTGGGCCATACCAATTGCGGCGCCATTATCGGGGCTTGCAACCACGTAGAGATCGGCAATATTACCACGCTGCTGCAGAAAGTAAACCCGGCCATTGCCCTGGAAACCCAGACTACCGAAAACCGCACCGGCAGCAATACGCCCTTTGTAAACCGGGTAACCGAAAATAACGTGCACCTTACCATGGCCCGCGTAAGAAAAGAAAGCCCGATCTTAGCCGAAATGGAACGTCAGGGCGAGATCAGGATCATTGGCGGCTTGTACGACGTGGAAACCGGCAAAGTAGATTTCTACCTGCAGGATTAAGCGTTAATTCCAGATCAGGAACGGCAGTGTTTTGTTGAAAACACTGCCGTTTTTTTAACTTGCCTGTCCGGAGAAAAATGCCTGAAAACGCTATGCAAAAGCATTCAAAAACTGGTTCGGTATTTTCCGAAAATGCTGCACAAACCATGATCCGTTACGTTATTTTCGATTTTGATGGTACGCTGGCCGACAGCAAAGAAGCCGCGCTTACGGCTTTAAACCAAATCGCCGACCGGCATCGCTACAAGCGCATTGCCCCTGAAGCCCTCGAAACACTGCGGAAATTACCGATCACGGAGCGCTGCAAATTGCTGGGCTGGCCGGTTTATAAATTGCCCTTGCTGGCTACCGAATTGTACGGGCTTTATAAAAAGAGCATCCATACGGTAAAATTATTTCCGGGCATAAGAGAAATGCTGGAAGCGTTGCGGGAGAACGGTTATGAAACAGCCATCATCTCTTCTAATTCAGAACAGAATATCCGGGAATTTCTGCAAGCCAGCGAACTGCCTTTTATTCAGCACGTGATTTGCTCCAATAATATTTTCGGCAAGGATAAATCTATTAAGAAATTCCTGAAAACGCATCTGTTACAACCTTCCGAAGTGCTTTATGTGGGCGACGAATTACGCGACCTGACGGCCTGCCGGAAATGCCGCGTAAAAATGATCTGGGTGAGCTGGGGCTTCGATTCCCAGGAATTGATCCGGGCAGAAAATCCGGAGTTTATGGTTCATGCACCCTCAGAAATCCTGCAAATCCTGCCCTCAAATTCCGGGTTAGAAAAAAGCGCTTTAAATTTCCTGGAAGTAAAACGCCATCACAACTAAGGGTTAACCCGCGGCAGGTTGTCTTAAAGTTACTGCCCCAAAACGGTAGCTTTTTATATGAAAAAAGTAACGCTTTCTCTTTTGGTTTCGCTTGCTTTGTTAAGCAGCTGCACATCTTCGGTTAAAATAGCCCTGAACGAAAGCCAGTGGCCGCAGAAAAAGGAATATGCGGTTGTGAACCAGAAACCCTTGTTCAAACAGCAAACCCTTGCTTTCGGCGATTATAAAACCCAGGAAGTAAAACGTTCCTGGACCAAAGGCACTAAAAGTTCGAGCGGTTTCAGCATGGGCGGGGCCAGCATTTACGTAGATCATCTCACCAAAAAACAAACCTTCCGCTTTAAACTGCAGGATGGTTCACAAACCTCCGAAGCCTATTGCGCTACCAACATCAAAGCCCGCGACCTGGTTTTAGGCAATGCTCATTCCGGCTTCAACCAGGTTCTAGATCTGCTCAGCATCGGCATAGAAACCGACAACCAGTTCTACGCTAAAATTATTCCGGAAGCCAACGCCCAGCCCTGGGAGCTTTTCTTCGACAACCGGGCGGCGCAACGTTCCAAAACCTACGCCGGTTCGCTGCTGCAAAGCCCCGATAATTATTACACCATTGTGTCCATCAACAAACTGCAAGGCAAAAACGGGCCGGTTGCTTTACCTTTTGGCGCGGTTGGTTTCGAGTTCCGCAACATGCAGGGCCAGCCTGTAGCAGCCATTTCGATCATCGATAAAGGCATAGTATATCTGAACGATGTATCGCCGGCAGAAAAATTTTTATTAGCCAACGCCTGCGCCGCTTTGCTTTTACAAGCCAATGATATCGGGATTTAGAATTGGATTTTGTGACTTTTCAGGCAAAAAGCATAGCGTTTTACGTTATTGCGTCATTCTGCCTGCCCCGAAGTCTTGTGGGGAGCCTTTCGAAGAAATCGAAGTTGCAGCGGAGTTAAACTAATGCGTACTATTATGGAATTTGAGAAAAGCAATAAATTCCTGTCGCTCAAGGACTAATATTAGCGTTCGTGCGGGTTCGGTACGCGTTAGTTCCCTCGACAAGCTCGGGATGACGCAATCATATGAGAGATAAAGTCATCTCCCCATCTTCAAATTTCCAAATTTCCAAATCTTCAAATTGGCTTAAATCTCCAGCACGCTTTTCTTTTTCTGGTTTACCTCGAAGGGAATTACGGTCAGGATCTCGGCTTTCAGGTTTTGCAGCATTTTCTTGCGTGGGTACGATTTGCTAACCACTAAACTAATCTCGCGCACTGGTTTTGGTTCGGCAAATTCGCGCACGTTTTCTTTTTGCGCAGGCGTTAAATTAAGCGTGGCAAAGTGCGGAATAATGGTTACGCCTTCGTATTTATCTACCAAATTTATGAGCGTTTCGATGCTGCCGGCTTCGTAGTGTAAATTATCGGCCACGTCTTCCTGTTTTTTTAATTCGCAGAGGTTAAAAACCTGATTTCTTAAACAATGCCCTTCTTCCAGCAACCATAAATGCTCGATGTTTATTTCCTTTGGCGCCAGGTACTTTTTTCGGCCCAGTTTCTCGCTTTTGGAGGCGTAAGCAAAGAATTCTTCGTAAAAAAGCGGATGCTCCGTCAATTGATCTTCGTGCACCGGCGTAGCCAGAATACCCATATCCAGGTCGCCGGTTTTCAGCCTGGCAATGATATCGTTGGTAACCATTTCCTTGATGTAGATCTTCAGCTGCGGGTATTTCTGCGAAAACGGTTTGAGGAAAAGCGGCAGTAAATAAGGCGCCAGCGTCGGGATAATACCTAAACGCAGTTCGCCGGTAATTTCGCCTTTCAGTTCCGAAGCAAATTCTTTTAAATGCGCTACCTCGGCTAAAACCTGTTTGGCGCGCAGAATAATTTCTTCGCCTTCCTTGGTGGGTTCTACAGGTTGCTTTTTCCTATCGAAGATCTTCACGTCCAGTTCATCTTCCAGCTTCTGGATCATCATACTGAGCGTAGGCTGGGTTACGAAACTGGCATCGGCGGCGCGCGCAAAATGCCGGTGCTTTTCTACCGCCACGATGTATTCTAATTGCTGCAGGTTCATTTTGGTTGTTAGTTGTTAGTTGCTGGTTGTTGGTTTGGGAAAGTAGTTTTTTGGCTTAAATGCATAGCGTTTTCAACCACCCAAAGCCCTCCTTTTCAAGGAGGGGTTAGGGGCAATGTCGTCAACTTAAGAGAATCCATAGAAAATTATCGGGTCATTCTGAGCCTGTCGAAGAAACTTACGCGGAATTACAAGTGAGTTCGAGCGAAGCAATGAATTCCTTGCAGGTTCGGTACGCGTTAGTTCCCTCGGCTGCTACGCAGGGTCCTTTCGACTCTCATCTCAGGAATGCTCGGGATGACCAAATAAATTCTTAAGTTGACGACATTTTGGTCAGGGGTAGGTACCCCCATTCCCGATCAAAAGTCCTCCCCTGAATGAGGGCAGATTTAGGTGGGGCCTTACAACTCATAGCTTTTATCTATACAAAGATAGAAAATATCAGTTTGATTGATGCAGTTTAAAGCCGCAACTTTGCAGCATCAGAAACCAAAAAACATATATACATCATGCAAAACAGAATCTTATCGATCGGCTCCCAATTCCCGGACTTCAAAAAAATTGCAGCCGTTTCTATTGAAAAAGGCAAAGAATTTTACGAACTGAACTCCGACGAGATCAAAGCTTCCGGCAAATGGCTGGTAATGTTCTGGTGGCCGAAAGACTTTACGTTTGTGTGCCCAACCGAAATTGCTGAATTCAACAAGCATTATTTAGACTTCGTAGACCGCGACGCGATGCTGATCGGTGCTTCTACCGATAACGAATTTGTGCACGTAGCCTGGAGAAACAACCACGACGACCTGCGCGACCTGCGTTTCCCGATGCTGGCCGATACTTCTAAAAGCTTAGCCGAAGAACTGGGCATTTTAGAGCAGAACGAAAAAGTGGCCCTGCGCGCCACCTTCATTGTAGATCCGCAAGGCACCATCCGCTGGGTAAGCGTAAACGACCTGAACGTAGGCCGTAACGTGAAAGAAGTGATCCGCATCCTGGACGCCCTGCAAACCGATGAACTGTGCCCATGCAACTGGCAAAAAGGCGAAGCAACGATTGAAGCTTAATTAATGGGCTGATTTTTTAATGTGCTAATGTGCTGCTCTGTAAATGAAAAGCACATTAGCGCTAAAAAGCACATTACATAATTCAATTATTAGCACATTAATCCATTTCTCACATTAGCACATTAAAAAAATGCTCGATATAAAAAACGAAACCCTGGACCGGTTGCTGACCGATTATAATTTAACCGAAGCACCGCTCAGCGACGGCGTGCTGCTGCTGGCCGAAAACGACCACCGCTACCTGAAAGACCTGCGCATAAACCTGAACAATGCCCTTTCTTACGCCAACCTGACCAAAAAGGAAAGCTACCTGCTGGCTCTGGCCGTGGCTATAAACGAAAAACACGAAGCCGCCAAACTTGCTTTCAGCCAGCTGGCTGCTACCGAAGGCGCTACTTCCGAAGAAATTACCGAACTCTACGCGCTGGTTTCTTTAATGAACGTGAACAACATTTTTTACCGTTTCCGCCATTTCACCAACAAAGAATATTACAACAACACGCCGGCCGGCATCAAAATGAGCATTATGATGAACCCGGTTTTAGGCAAGGAATTCTTTGAGCTGGCCAGCCTGGCCATAAGCGCGGTAAACGGTTGCGAAATGTGCGTAAACGCCCACGAAGAATCGGTGCTGAAACATGGCGCCACCGAAGCCCGCATTTACGATGCCATCCGCCTGACGGCCGTGGTGAAAGGTTTTATCAACCTGTTCTAATAAATAAAAAAGTTTCCCTTTGAAGGGGGTTGGGGCGGATTTTTCAAGTTCTCTCCTACTCTTACCTCCTTCTAAGGCATTCTTCTCCTGAATACCTAAACTCCTATATATACTATTTTGCTCTCACCTTAAAAAGCAGTTCTGGTTTCCGGGGCTGCTTTTTTTGTTTTGTGGGCTGACAAACCCTTTAAAACCTGTTTCAGAAAATGGCGTTAGCTTTTCCATGCATACGAAACTCTTACTTTTTGCGGCCCTGACCATAGCGTTTTCAGGTTGCGGTTCCGAAGAGAAATCTGCCAATAAAAACGCCGGAAACCACCGGTTAAAAACCACGCAAACCGCCTCCGGAAAAATGAAAGCCCGCGTAGAAAACACCATTGCCTTAGATTCCATTCCTTCCGGCTCCGGGCTGGTAAGATCCGGCGAAAATTTTCACCTGATCTCCGACGATTCGCCGTACTTTTTCAAACTCGATGCAGCGTTTAACGTGCTCGAAAAAAACGCGATCCCCCGCCACCAGAAAACGCTGGATTTCCGCATTCCCAAATCTTCTAAACCCGATTATGAAAGCGCCTGCTTGGGAAAAATGAACGGCGAAACGTATTTGCTGGCTTTTGCTTCGGGTTCCAAATCGCCGGAACGCGACTCTTTGCTCGTGGTAAATTTAAACGATGTAAAAAACGCGAAAACCTATTCCTTACGGCCTTTTTACGAACTGATCAAAACGCAGGCAAACCTAACCGACGAAGATATAAACGTGGAAGGCAGCGCCATGATCGGCGAAACGCTTTACCTCTTTAACCGTGGGAAAAACGTACTGGTGCAAACCAACTGGCCAAAAACGCTAGCCTTTTTAACCCAGAAAGTCGCGGCCCCGGAAATAAAAACCTACCGCCTTAAACTGCCGCAAATAAAAGGCATCGATCCGGGCTTTTCCGGCGCTTGTCAGCTAGGCAATGAAAATAAAATTTTGTTTACCGCTTCGGTAGAAAATACTAAAAACTGGATAGAAGACGGCGAAATTCTGGGCAGCTTTATCGGTATTATAAACGTAGAAAAACTAACGTCCCAGCCGCTGGAAAAAGTGGCTTTACTCACGAATAAAACCGGCCAGACCGTAATAGAAAAAGTAGAAAGCATCGAATTCCTCAGCCGCGAACCGGATGGCACCCTGAAAGTATTTTGCCTCACCGACGACGACCAAGGTGGCTCCAACATCCTGGATATCAACCTTCAGGAATAGAAGCCAGCCGAAAAACGCTATGTTATTTGCGTAAAAAACTAAAAATTATTATCTTGAAATCATGGCAGCAAAAATCCTTTTTTCCGAAACGCAGCGGTTTAAACAATGGTGGCTCTGGGCAATTCTTATTTTCGCGGCAGGCATTCCATTTTTTGCAATTTATCACGAAATGCAGAAACCCGAAGCCTTTGCCGATGGCGCGGTAAATGCCGGATTAGTGCTTTCCATGATCGTAATTATTCCGCTGGTTGCATTGTTTATGTTCATAAAACTCGAAACGCGGGTAACTGAAAGTGGCATTGCTGTAAAATTATTCCCGCTGCATTTAAAATTCCGCGAATTCCCGTGGTCTGAAATGGAGCAAATTTACGTGCGTAAATACAGCCCGCTCGGTGAGTTTGGCGGCTGGGGTTTGCGTTACGGTTTTGGTGGCTTAGCCTATAACATTGCCGGAAATCAGGGCATTCAGATCGTATTCAAAAGCGGTAAAAAACTGCTCATTGGTACTCAAAAACCCGAAGAAGCGGCAGCCTCATTAAAACAAATCCAACCGGTTTCAAAATAATCTCTAACCTGAATTAAGGGCAGAAGGCTTATTCTGAAGCTTTCCCGACTCATCAGAAGGAAGACTTTTCTGCCCCGAAACCATATCGTCTTTCGCTTCTTTTTCCCTGAAAAAAGGTAACTTCGGCGGCAAATGCAGCGCCTTAAACACCACCTTTTCAAACCAATCGACATTGCTTCGCTGGTCTTTTTCCGGATCGCAGCGGGCATATTGCTTTCTTTTGAGCAAATCAACCAGTTCCTCACCGGCGATTACCTGAATTATATTCAGCCCAAATTCCATTTCTCGTATCTGTTTTTTCCC
Source organism: Adhaeribacter terrigena (assembly GCF_016623615.1). Lineage (GTDB taxonomy): Bacteria > Bacteroidota > Bacteroidia > Cytophagales > Hymenobacteraceae > Adhaeribacter_A > Adhaeribacter_A terrigena. The sequence continues at coordinate 64,450 of NZ_JAEHFX010000005.1, forward strand.
TGGCTCAAGCCTTTCCCGGAAACCGGTATGTACGCGCTTTGGGCCATAACCATTCTGGCTGGTTTTATGGTTGCTGCCGGGGCGTTTTACCGCCTTTCCACGGTGGTGCTTTTTATAGGCTATTCGCTCTTGTTTTTAATGGAGGAAACCGAATTTGTAAACCACTTCTACCTGTATTGCCTGCTTTGTTTCTGGCTCATGTTCATTCCGGCGCACCGCGCTTTCTCGGTAGATGTGTGGCGGAAACCCGAACTGAAACGCAGCTATACACCCGCCTGGACGGTTTATATTTTCATATTCCAGATCAGCCTGGTTTATTTCTACGCCGGTTTAGCCAAGCTTCACACCGACTGGCTGCTGGCCAAACCGCTGAAGATCTGGATGGGCTACAAAGCGGCAAAACCGGTTATCGGCGGTATTTTAGCGCACGAATTTACGCCCTGGATCATGAGTTACGCCGGCTTGGCTTTCGACCTGCTTTTTGCGCCGCTGTTGCTTTACCGCCGCACCCGCTGGCTGGGCTTTACGCTGGCGGCCATGTTCCATCTTTCCAACGCGCTTATTTTCGGGCTGGCCACATTTCCGTGGTTCTCGCTTACACTTACAAGTTTATATTTCAGCCCAAGCTGGCCGCGCAAGTTGCCTTTTTTCCGGAAATACATCCCGGCATTCCAGCCTGAAAACCTGGCTCTAAAAACGGTATCTGCGGCGCACCAAAAACTCCTTTTATACGGCATTTTAACCTATGCAACGCTGCAGATGCTGATCCCTTTCCGCCATTTCCTTTACCCCGGTAACGTAAACTGGACCGAAGAAGGGCACAAATTTTCGTGGCACATGATGCTGCGTGCCAAAGACGGCATGGTCAATTTCCAGGTAAAAGCCCCGAAAACCGAAGGCCAGGAAGAAGCGCGTTTTCCCATTTATCCGGAGAAATATTTAACCCCCAACCAGATCAACAAAATGGCCGATCAGCCGGATCTGATGCTCCAGTTCGCCCATTTCCTGAAAGCCGAATACGAAAAGCAAGGCTATAAAAATCCGGAGGTATACGTAGGCAGCCAGTGCAGTTTAAACGGCCGCGATTCCCAGCCATTAATAAGCCCGCAAACCAATTTAGCTGCCCAGCAAAGAAGTTTAAAGCACTATGACTGGATCTTGCCTTTGCAGGATTAAAGGACAATTGCCTGAATTTGGATTCGTCTGAATTATAGAATTTATGGATTTTTCGTTTGAATTCAGGTTATCATCCCTTGTAGCGCCTTATCACCTCTGTCTGAACACGATTTTAAGGATTAAAGGAAGGACAGAATTTTTTCTTTTAATGGTCAGCATCAAACCTAGCAATCGGTTCTGCAAATCAACCGCCCCAACCCCTCATTACCAAGGAGGGAAGCTTTTACTTCTCTACTAATTCAAACTATTAATCTCGAACGCGAGAGCGGAGTACGATCAAAGAAAAGCGACGAACTACAAGCAGAATTTGTGCTTACGGCAACAAATTCTGCCGCTTGCCTTGCCACCAACGTTCACTATATAGGCACTGTTCACTTTACTACAAAGAAGAGAAAGTATCACGGTGGCTTTTTGTCAAGCGCACTGTTTGAGCGGTCAGCGAGTTTGCGCTTGACTTGACTTTTTTGGTTCTTTTTGTGTCAAGACAAAAAGAACACTGAAGTGAGCTATGAAAGCAATTAAGTTAATGATCAAAGATAGAAAGTAGGCTATGAAAAACGGTATCGTTCAGAGCCGTAAAACTCAAACCACCAACCCGAAATAAATCCTTCCTATCCTCGAGATGACGAAAAAAACGTTATCTTTCCAACCTCAAAACTACTCCTTCCCACACAACGTTTCCCAATCCAGAATCGCCGGTTCATAGCCCAATTTATACGCCCGCATAAAACTGGCACACGCCGAAGCCTCATCGTGTTGCGAAAACTTGGCTTTGCCTAATAAATAATACAGGCGTCCGTTACCAGCATCAGTTTTCAAGGCAGCATCGTAGTCCTGAATGGCGGCATTGTAATCGTCGAGCAGGTAAAAGGCAAAACCGCGGTATAAAAGCGCTTTGTTTCTGGCGGTCGTTTCGGTTGGTTTTTTCAGAAAAACGGTTAGGTCGGCAACGGCTTTGTTCCAGGCATTCAGTTCCAGCAACCGTATCTCTCCACGACTGAAATAAGCCGCCTGGTACGTTTTATCTAAGCTAATAGCGGTTGTAAAATCGGCTTCGGCCTGCCGGAAATGGTGCAGACTGGAGTGGCATTGCCCGCGCATAAAATAGGTTTCGGCCTGCGGCGCATCCCCAAAGCGCAAAGCGGCACTGTAGTCGTAGATGGCAGCATCGTAATCGCGGTAAACGTTTTGGTTAATAAAGCCGCGCCGGGCGTAAGCTTCTGCAAATTCCGGATCAAAATCAATGGCTTCCGTTAACAAACTATGCGCGCCCGACCATTGCTTTTCTTCCATAAACGCCTCTGCTTTGCGGAACCGGGCTTTAGCAGTTACAAAATCCATGGTAAATTTTACGGCCAGGCTGAAAAGGATCAGAGCCACAAAAAAACCAATGGTGATCTGCCAGTCGCGGCGCGAAAATTTCCGTTTTTTAGAAATGGTGCGGTAATAGCGTTCGTTTACCGAAGCCGGCCGCCGCTGCTGGGTATAATAAGCGCGCTGCTGTTGCTGCACCCGTTGCTGCTGGGCTACGTATTCCAGCTTCAGATCGTAAAGGCGCCGTTTCTGCGGATTGCCTAATACCTGGTAAGCTTCGCTCACCTGCTTGAACTGCTCTTCAAAATACGTATTGCCCTGGTGTTTATCGGGGTGGTACTGAATAGCCAGTTTTTTATAGGCCGTTTTTATTTCCGGCTGCGTTGCCGTTCTTTTCAGGCCGAGTATGGAATAGTAATTCAGTTGCACCAGGTTTCCCCTTTATTAAGCTTTAAAATTAACAAAAAACGGTATGGTTTCAGCCCTAAAAACTTAAACTTCGTAATTCCTACCGAAGCTGCCAATTTAAGGCTATCATTTTTCAATCCGGTACCGTATACTTTGCTCAACCAAAACGATGACGCTTTTTTATGACCAACACAGATAACCCGAACGATAATTCCAGACCTGGCAAACCGGCCGATATGATCAGCAATCTGATGGGGTATATCGATACCCGGATCGACCTGATCCGGCTCGATATTCAGAATAAAATGAAGGCCGGTTTTGTAGGAATTCTCCACGCGATCATGCTCGGCTTTACGGCCTTCATGGCGCTTATTTTCCTCAATATTTTCCTGGGCCTTATGCTGAACGATCTGCTCGACAGTCAGTTCTGGGGTTTTGGCATATTAACCGCATTTTATATCGTTCTGTTCCTGATCTTCTTCTTCGGGCTCGATAAAAAAACGTTCCAGGGCGTGGCCGATAAAACTTTCGAAAATACCATTTATAAAAACGATAAAACCGCAAAATAAATATGAGCGATCTGCAGAATCCGATCTTCGACGACGAAAAAGAATTTCTGGAACGCCAGAAACAGGAATATAAAAATGCTTTGCTGAGCGATGTAGAAGGCTTAAAAGATCAAACCACCCAAATGGGGAAAGGCGTTTTGCTGTTAGGCGGAGCCGTTGCCGGTGTTTGGGTGATCAGTAAATTAATTTCCGGCGGAACCAGAAAACGCAAAAAGAAAAAAAAGAAAGCTGCTTTAAAACTTCTGCAAAGCCAGAGCCAGAACCCGCGCTCCGGTTTTTACCTGAAAGATGCCCCGGCGCAAACCTATCGGCAGCCCGACGATGAGGTGAACTTCGGCTCACCGCTCGATTTCAGCCAGCCCGTTACCGACGAAGGCGACAGCAGTTTATACAACACTCCGGCCAAATATTTCGACCCGAATATGCAGAATATGCCTTCGCATTACGCCTTGCACCAGCATTACCACGCACCCAACGGAAACAAGGAGCATGCTGATTCTTTCCTGCAATCGGATTTTGTAAAATCGCTTGCCACGCAGGCTATGGCTTTCCTTTTGATATACCTGAGTAAAAAAGCCGAAGAATTTGTGCTTAAAAATGTCGATATTGCTACGGAAAAGGGTTATAAAACCCAGGATGTAGACTATACCGACCTGAATGCTGATGCAGGCAGAAATATATAAAACCCAACTTTTAAAAACCGAAAGCAGGCAGAAAGCATTTGCCGTACTGCTCGACCCCGATAACCTGACCCGCGAAAGCTGTCTGCATATTCTGGCTTTGAGCGAAGCGCACCAGGTAGATTATTTCTTTATGGGCGGCAGCCTGGTTACCACGCAAAACCAGGCCGCTCTCATTCAGCTGATCAAAGAGAACTCGCAGATCCCGGTTATTCTTTTCCCGAGCAACAGCCTCCACATCGATCACCAGGCCGACGGTATTTTACTGCTTTCCTTAATTTCGGGCCGCAACCCGGAATTTTTAATTGGCCAGCACGTTTTAGCCGCCCCGCTGTTAAAAGAAAGTCCGCTGGAAGTGATTCCGACAGGTTATATGCTGGTAGATACCGGCCGCCAGACCACTGCCAGTTATATGAGCGGCACCACACCCCTGCCCTACGATAAACCCGCCATTGCCGCCTGCACCGCCATGGCCGGCGAACTGCTGGGCATGAAATTCATTTACGTAGACGGCGGCAGCGGCGCGCAAAAACCGGTAAGCCCCGAAATGATTGCCGCCGTAAGAAGATCCATTGAAGTGCCTTTAATTATTGGCGGCGGCATCAACACCAAAGAAAAAGCCGAAGCTGCCTTAAAAGCTGGTGCGGACGTGATTGTAATTGGCAACCAGATCGAGAAAGATCCGGCATTTTTAGGGGAAATTTCGGAGTTGGTGAAAAGTTTTGATGTGGCAGCTATTCAATAGTTAAAGCATACAGATATAAAAATCTGAAACCATACTATGCTTCTATAATAAGCCGGAAGTTGAATTAAAAATATTTATAAGAAATTCTTTTAGTACCCAGTATTCCTCCATTAGAAAAACGGGTGATTTTAACCGGGTAATTATCAGCGTTATATTGATACTGATAAGTTACTTTGGCTGGTATACTATTTCTTTGAGTTTTTGTAATAGAAATTATATTAGATTTCAGAGGGGCAAATAAATACAAATAGTCTGCGAAGCTATTCATAGGCAAACTAATCCCAAATTCATTCACCCCTTTTTTATTATCGTACTCAAATTCTGTTTTACTTTCAAACCAGGCATTGCCATTATCGAGTATAAATAAACTATCTGTTGCAATAAGACCCTCAGCATTATAGGTAAATGCATTGAAGGAGTGCATAGGAGAAATACCCAACCGACTATCGAAACTGACACTATTAATTCTCGTTAATTTCCCGGCAATATCATAAACAAACGTTTGTTCAGATGTTTTAAAATTAGCATCATTTAGATCAGTATATTGATGAATCTTCTGAAGTTGCGCTAGTCCATTATAATCCCTTTTCTGTATAACTCTACCTGGCGGAAACATTATTTCAGAAATCCGCCCCAAATTATCATACGCTAAATTAACAGGAGGGCCAGCAGAAATGCCATCTGACCGGACAAGCTGCACTAACTTTCCATTACTGTCATAATAATGGAGCGTGGAATCACCAACTTCATTGGTAGCAGGATCATACATTGCCGAACCTGCCGGCCGGTAGTTTTTTGGTTGAGGATTTACATTTGGATCCTTATTTTTATCGGAACATGATACCAAAAGGAAAAGCATACAACCTAAAACAGTAGATATAATACCGTAAATCTTATTCATAGCGCCAGTGATTTAACATAGCAGGAAGTTATAAATAATTTTCTAATTCTAACACCTGACGTAACATTTTTAATTTTCCCACATCATCGCGTCTTTTCCCCTGAAAATCCTACCTTTTTCAATACTGCTCCACGCCTTAAAAAGCCTGGCAATTCAAGTTCCTGCTTTTGTTTTAGTGCCTAAATTTCTCTTGAAAAACGGTAGTAAAAAACGATTAAAAACTGCTCTCCAATAAACTTCCCCAAACTGATTTCCACACCCTTTAAGGCATGGTGCACCGCCGTTAAAGCTTCGCACTTTCCTAGCCCAAAAACCTACCGTTTTCAAAACAAAAAGCCCTGACTTCTTCCGAAATCAGGGCTTTGCAATTTCTGTATAAGTTTGCTTAGCTGTTCTGGGCAGATTCGCGGCGGCGCATTTTTCCGGCCGGAATACCAAACATCATCTTAAAACGGCGGCAGAAGTAAGCAGTATCTTTGTAACCTACATCTTTGCCAATTTCGCGGATGCTTTTCTTCGTGGTTCTTAACAGGAATACGGCCCGCTCCATGCGCTGGTACTCGATGTAATCCTGCGGGTTGATACCGGTCAGCATTTTGAAGTACTGGCCCACATAATCTTCCGAAACGTTGGCTACGTTAGAAAGCACCTTGTTCGACAGATCGCCGCCCAGGTTTTCCTTGATGTAGTTGAACAGGTCGATCAGGCGCGGATCTTTGAAGTAGGTAGAGTTGGTAGCCAGCTGCTCCACGAACATCTTGTTTTTCAGGATGTAGCGGATAATTTCTACCACGATCTGCTCGGTGTAAAGCGTAATTACGCGCTCTTTACCCGGCAGGTCCTGCATGGTTTCTTCCACCACTTTAATGATCAGGTTGGCCAGTTTCGAGTTGTTCGAGATCAGGAACGCCGGCACATCCAGGGATGCAAAAAAGTTAACCGAATCAAAAACCTTGGCTTCGAAACTTACAAAGCTGTGGCTTTCGTCGGCTTCGCCAATGGCGTCGAGGTCATTGTTGTTTCGGAAAAACTTATCGCGGTTGTTTATTAAGTCGTCGTTGGAGATCGGCTTGGTGGTTTCCGCGTTGCCGTAATAAATCTTAGTGCTGCGACCACCCGGAATAAACAGCAATTCGCCTTCTTCCACTACCTGCTGGTCGTCGCCGAACGCTAATTTACCGTTGTGAAGCAAAATAATATTGTTGCCAACATCGTAAAAATTGCGCACGCCAAAAGGCTGCTGCAACACCTGATTTTTGGCCTTAATGTAACGAACGCCGAGCGATTCAATTACCTTATTGTAATCTTCCATGATTCTGAAGAATTAAGTAGAACGTCTGCAAATGTAAAAATCTGCCATAAAACTAATTATATTTCATTAACAATGCAAAAAACTATTAAAAAATAATTATAATTGCAAATTAACAATATAACTGTTTCAAGGCAGATTTACAGGATTTTAAGCCTTTACGGCCTGATTAGTTTTTCAAAAGCTCTCTCGAAATTACTATTTTCTGGATCTCGGAAGTGCCTTCGTAAATTTGTGTTATTTTAGCATCGCGCATTAAACGCTCCACGTGGTATTCTTTCACAAAACCATAACCGCCGTGTACCTGCACCGCTTCTACGGTTGTATCCATGGCCGTTTTAGAAGCAAATAATTTTGCCATGGCGCCAGATTTGGCATAATCGCGGTGGTTATCTTTATCGGATGCAGCCTGCAAACAAAGCAAACGAGCCGCATCAATGTTGGTAGCCATATCCGCCAGTTTAAACTGAATTGCCTGGTGCTTGGAAATTTCTACGCCAAACGCTTTTCTTTCTTTCGAATATTTCAGGGCCAGCTCGTAAGCACCCGAAGCAATACCCAAAGCCTGGGCAGCAATACCAATCCGACCACCGGCTAAAACGGCCATCGCGAATTTAAAGCCAAAGCCATCTTCGCCAATGCGGTTTTCTTTCGGCACTTTCACGTCGGTAAACATCAATGAATGCGTGTCAGAACCCCGGATACCCAGTTTATTTTCTTTCGGACCAACCACAAAACCAGGCGAATCGCGCTCTACGATAAGGGCGTTAATGCCTTTGTGTTTCTTCTCCGGATTGGTTTGCGCAATAACTAAATAAACCGAAGCCGAATTACCGTTGGTGATCCAGTTTTTAGTGCCGTTCAGCAGATAATGGTCGCCTTTGTCTTCGGCAGTCGTGCGCTGGCTGGTAGCATCAGAACCGGCTTCCGGCTCCGATAAACAGAACGCGCCGATGATCTCGCCCGAAGCAAGTGGTTTCAGGTATTTCTGCTTTTGCTCTTCGGTGCCGTATTTTTCCAGGCCCCAGCAAACCAGCGAGTTGTTCACGCTCATTACCACCGAAGCCGAAGCATCTACTTTGGAAATTTCTTCCATGGCCAGCACGTACGAAACAGTATCCATGCCGCTGCCGCCGTATTTCGGATCTACCATCATGCCCAGGAAACCCAGCTCGCCTAATTTCTTGATCTGTTCGGCCGGAAATTTCTGGTGCTCGTCGCGCTCAATTACGCCGGGCAGCAGTTCGGTTTGGGCAAAATCGCGGGCCGCAGCCTGTACCGCCAATTGCTCTTCGGTTAAGTCAAAATTCATATTCAGATGCTTATAAAATTTTTCAGAATAAATTCGTGCTGCAAAAATAGAAATTTTCTTCAGAAGAAACCCGATTAAATGCATTTACCTTGTTGTGACTTTTTAAAGCCAAAAGCATAGCGTTTTTGCAGCATAAAAGTTATTGGTGAATGCCTTTAAATGCTGGTGCGAGCTTGCAGCTCGTTTCCTGATTTTGTTCAAAGAAACGAGCTGCAAGCTCGCACCAGCAATTATCTGAAATAATTTATGGCTGTGCCTACTTTTCAATTTGTTTGGAATAAAACATCTTGTTGCCGCCAAAACGCTATACTTTCCGGCACAAAAACTAAGGCACAAAAAAACCTCACAGGTTTTAAAGTCTGTGAGGCTTGAAGTCATAAAACGGTAGGCTTTCAGCCCGGAAAAGTATTACTCGCGGCGGCCGCCTAACAGCATAGAAGCATAATAAAGCAACGTTGCCAGGGAACCTAAAGCGGCTACTACGTAGGTTAAAGCGGCCCATTTTAAAGCATCTTTGGCCATCTCGTGTTCCTGGGTGTTTACAACGCCATTCTTATCGATCCAGGCCAAAGCACGACGACTGGCATCAAATTCTACCGGCAACGTAATAAAGCTGAACAAAGTAGTTAAGGCGAATAACGCCACCCCGATTGCCAACGGAATGGGTGTGGTTTGCAGCGCAAAGATCCCGATCAGGATGATCCATTGCATGTAACGGGAAGCTACGCTTAAAGCCGGCACCATGGCCGAACGGAATTTCAGCATGCCGTAAGCCGTTGCGTGCTGCACGGCGTGGCCGCATTCGTGGGCGGCAACGGCGGCGGCGGCCACACTCCGGGAAGCATAAACGCCTTCGCTTAAGTTTACGGTTTTATCGGCCGGATTGTAATGGTCGGTTAACTGGCCTTCGGTAGAAATTACGCGCACATCGGTAATGCCATAATCGGCAAGCATGTGTTCGGCTATTTCTTTGCCGCTCATGCCATTCTGCAGCCCAACTTCGGAGTATTTTGCAAATTTGGAACGTAAGCGCCATTGAACCAGGGCACTTGCACCAAAAATTACGATCATTAATATAATTGCCATCTTCTTTAATTGTTTATTGTTCTTTTGATCTTCGCAACAATGTTGCTGGTAGAATACCCTTTTACGAGTTCAACGGTTTTTACGTCGCCGCCCTTAGCCTTAACGATGTCATAGCCCACAATATTTTCCGGCGCGTAATCATCGCCTTTAACTAAAATATCGGGCTGCACCAGTTTAATCAGATTATAGGGCGTTTCTTCGTCAAAGAGCACTACGGCATCTACGAACAATAAGCTTGCCATGATGCGGGCACGTGCCATTTCGTCTTGCAGCGGCCGCTCTTCGCCTTTCAGACAACGAATGGACCTGTCAGTATTGAGGCCCAGAATCAGTTTATCGCCTAAAGCGCGGGCTTTTTCCAGGTAATCTACGTGGCCCAGATGCAGCAGATCGAAACAACCATTGGTAAAAACGAGTTTCTGATCTTCGGCGCGCCATTGCTGCAAAACCGGTTGCAGGGTTTCAAAAGTATAAATTTTATCTGCGGAAGCCATGAGCCATGTTGAGTTCGTTTTCATCAGAAAGTAAAATTTCCTGGGGTTGCCGGCGGCTTTTCAGCATGCTCATTACAAAACTGATTCCGCCCATAATTACCACCAACAAGGTTTGGGAGGTATGCACGATCAGCGCATAAGCCATGCCCGTTTCTTTGCCAATACCATAAAGCAACAGCGTAGATTGCACCATCAGGTGAAAGATCCCAATGCCGCCCTGCACCGGCGCTGCCATGCCCAACCCGCCGATCACAAAAATGGCCAGCGCCACGTTCATGCCTAAGCCATTGGTAGCATCTAAGGCAAAAAAAGCAATGTAGCCCATTATATAATAGGTGAACCATACAAAAAGCGTATGAAACACAAACTCGCCCTTATTTTTCAGCCTGGAAATGCTGAAAACCCCTTCCAGAATGCCGCGCACAAACGCTACCATTTTCATAAAAAAGGCGTTCTGACGCAGGCGGTTCAGATAAATAATGAGCAGGATCACGGCTACCAACGTAAGCAGCAGCATGATACCGATAATGCTGTAGATCAGGAAACTATTCTGCTCAAAAGAAGCGTATTTATCGTTGAAATAATTCAGGAAAAAATCGTGCAGCTTATCGAATTCCACGAAAAAGGTGAGCGTAACCAGACTCAAAAGCATCACCAGGTCAATTACGCGTTCGGTAATTACGGTACCTAAAGAAACCTTAACCGGAATTTCGTCGGTGCGCTTTAAAACGCTGCAACGCACCACTTCGCCGGCCCGCGGCAATACCAGGTTGGCCAGATAACCCACCATCATGGCATTATAGACCGACCAGAAACCAACTTTATACCCCGTAGGCTCGATCTGCATTTTCCAGCGGTATGCCCGGCTAAAATATCCCAACATTGCGATTGTTAACGAAAACCCGATCCAGAAATAATTGGCTTGCTTTAACTGCACTAATACCAACTGAAAATTAATGCCTTTAAGCGCGTACCACATCAGGAACATGGATAAGGCAAAGAGCAAAAAGTATTTTAAAATATTAAGCAGCTTCTTCATGCAAAAGGCATCGTAATAAAAAAACGGTAGGGTTTCAGGCCGAAAAACTAATGGCGCTTTCTGAGCATAAAACTTACAAAGATAAGAATTTAACAGAAACCCGGTTTAACTCAGATTTTGCCGGAAGATTACTTAGCACCGAGCCTACTGTTGCTTTACAAATTTTTGCCGCAGCACTTTCCCGTTATCCAAATTCAGCTGTAAAACATACAAACCCGCCGGCAAAGCCGCTATATCGATCGCATTATTTATTGGGACTTCCGGCAATGCAACTACTTTCCCGAAAACATTTAGGATCTGACAGGTTTTTATTTTTACTGTGGAAGACGCTTTTATAAAAAGCTGATATTGGGCCGGGTTTGGATAAATTGAGATCTTTTCTTTCTGTATCGGATGACCTTCTGAAACTCCGGTAATAGAACAACTTCCCTGAAAAGCTTTATTGACGTAAGACGTTTTGACGCCATCCTTATAAGAGCAAAGCAAATATTGATTCGTTAAACCACCCTTATACTGCTTCCAGATCACACCAAAGGTTCCCCCAATACCTTCTATCATTGTAAAAGACTCTGACGCAGGACCCTTAAATTCAATATGCTTTTGATTATTCTGGTAATAAACCCGCTTCACCACATTAAAGGAGTCCGGGTAGTTTAAAGTCATGCCATAACCTGCGCCTGATATATCAAATGTATCTCCTACACTTAATGAATAATCAAACACCTCTACTTCTATTGTGTCATAAGGCAATTGAGGAATATTAGGATACAATTTCTTATACCAAACTTTACCTGCAATTGTATCTTCCCTTAGAAACCTCCTCTATAGGAAAAATGACTTGAAATAATCTTTTTATAGAGCAAGCCATTTACAAGTGTATCTCTTTGCACATTTATAGTGCTTTTAGCTGTCCCAGATAAATTATTCCATTCGATCTCCCAGGAAGTAGTTTGCTTGCCAAAAATGGATTGATAATGCTGCGCCTGAACTGCGGAATGCAGCCATACCAAAACCAATAAAAGTAAAAACCGCTTCATAAATTTTGCTTTAAGATCAGTTTTGGCTTGCCCGAAAACTGTTTCTTACTTCACCACCAGCACCAGATTATCGATCAGCCGGATCTCTCCTAAAAAGGCTGCCAGGCACAACGCCACTTCATGTCCAGGTTTTAATTCGGTTAAAGGCTGCAGCGTATTGGCATCGGCAATTTCAAAGTATTCCAATTTTATTTCCGGGTAGTTTTTCAGGTAAGCCTCCGCGGCACTTTTGGCTTCCGAAAGACTACCGTTTTGCAGTTTTTCTTCAGCCAGGCATAGCGTTTTATAAAGCTCAGGCGCAATTTCGAGTTGCTCCGGCGTTAAGCGGCGGTTGCGGCTGCTCATGGCCAAGCCGCTTTTTTCGCGCACGATCGGGAAGCGCACCAGGTTCAGGTTAAAATCCAGGTCGGTAACCAATTGTTTGATTATTGCGTATTGCTGCAGGTCTTTCTGCCCGAAATATGCTTTGTGCGGCTGCACCACATGAAAAAGTTTGCTCACAATTAAAGCCACGCCGTTAAAATGACCCGGCCGGTGCGCACCTTCCATCACGGTTTCCAGCTCTCCGAAGTTAAAATTCACTTTGGCCGGCGCCGGGTACATTTCGGCGGCGGCCGGCAAAAACAAATACGTACAACGGGCATTTTCCAGCATCACGGCATCTTCCTGCTCAATTCTGGGGTAAAGCCGGAAATCTTCTGCGTTGTTGAATTGGGTAGGGTTCACGAAAATACTGCAAACCGTTACGTCGTTTTCTGCTACCGAGGCCCGGATCAGTTCCAGATGGCCTTCGTGCAGCGCGCCCATGGTAGGCACAAACCCGATCCTTTTACCCGCCAAACGCAACTTTTCCGCCTCAGCACGCATTTCATTAATGGTAGTAATTTGTTTCATTTAAGAGAAAACGGTACGCAAAACAACATAAAAAGTCATATTCACGCTGTTAAGAATACTAAAATTTGAAATTTAGAGATTTTTTTTGTAATTTTGCCTTACCAATACTATTGCCCAAAAGTAATTTAACCTTTCAAAGCCTATGTCGAAACTTAGAATCCTTTACGTCGCTACAGAAATCAACCCGTTCTTACAGACTACAAAAGTAGCAGACTTTCTGAGAATGTTGCCGCAGGCCATGCAGGAAAGAGGAATGGAGATCCGGATTTTTGTGCCGCGTTTCGGAGTGATCAACGAACGGAAGAACCGTTTGCACGAAGTTGTACGTCTTTCCGGCATTAACATTGCCGTAGGTGAAGAAGAAAAACCGCTCGTAATTAAAGTGGCTTCTATTCCGAATGCCAAATTACAGGTTTATTTTATTGACAACGACGATTATTTTCACCGCAAATCGGCGCTGGTAGATAAAGACAATAAATTCCACCCCGATAACGACGAACGCGCTATTTTCTTCTGCAAAGGCGTGCTTGAAACCGTTAAAAAACTGGGCTGGTCGCCGGATATTGTACACTGCTATGACTGGATGACAGGCCTGATCCCGATGTACTTAAAATCGACTTACAAAAAAGACCCGATCTTTAAAGACGCCAAATCGGTATTTACAGTTTGCAACAACGAATTTTCTCATAAATTTGAGGGCGATTTGCTGGGCAAAGTGAAAATGCTGGATATTGAAGACAGCATGCTGGGCAACCTGAAATCGGCAGACTGCGATGCTTTCGTAAAAGTTGGTATGGAATATGCGGACACGGTTTTAAAATCGGACGAAGATTTCAGCGACAACCTGAACGCCCTTTTCACTGAATTCCAGCTAACCAATAAGATCAACGATATCGGGCAGAACGAAAGCCAGCTCGATTCTTACTATAACCTGTATAATGAGCTTGCGAACTAAATCCCTGTATTTAAGCTTTTTTTTTCTACTTACTTTAGTTTCCTGCGAAAAACCCTCTGATATTGGCTTAGGCCTGCAAGGCGAAAACAATCTGCTCGGCACCACCTTCGAAAAAATGAATGTGGCGGCCGGCACGGTTGTGCAACCCGATTCTATCGTAGCTTTCAAAAACAACCCGATTCTGATCGGTAAAGCCACCGACGGCGAGTTTGGAACCATTTCCGCAGCGCATTATACCGAAGTAGATCTGAACGGTACCGGCGTTTCCTTCGATATCGCACCCAATACGGAGGCCGATTCCATGGTCCTGGTACTGGCTTACACCGGTTACTACTACGGCGATACTACTGTGGCCATGCAGGTAAACGTATTAAAGCTGGATGAGAATTTCAAAGACGCCCAGACCTATTTTACCACCAGCACCATTCCGGGCAACACAGTTTTAGGCACAACTACTTTCAAGCCGCGCTACCACCGTACCAAAAATAATAAAGGTACGCCTGGAAGCCGTCTGCTACGCATTAAATTAGACCGGAATTTTGCTTCCCAGGTATTAACCAAATCCGGCCAGAACGATTTAAGCACGCAGGAAGAATTCCGGAAATTCTGGCCCGGCATTGCCATTATTCCTGCTCCAAATTCCGCCGCCGGCAGCCTGGTAGGCTTCTTTACTAAGCCAGACACGGCCGGCACCCCAGTACTGCGGGTAGCAGGCATTAATCTTTATTACAAAGACAAAAACGGCGCCCCGAAATTTCACAACTTTTCTTTAAGCGGCAAATACTATTTCAATACCTTAAAAGCTGAAGGCCCGGGCAAACTACCTGCTTTAGCCAAAGGTCAGGAACTAAAAAGCACCGACAGCAACAACGAAGTTTACATTCAGGAGTATACAGGCGTAAAAACCCTGATTACTTTCCCCGAAATTGAAACTTTTAAAAATGGCAAAGGCAATATTTACATAAACTATGCAGAGTTGGTAATTCCGGTTAAAGCCGGAACGATAAACCCATCCGGTAAAGTTGCCAAAGCTCCTGAAAGCATCATTCTTTACGAAAGCACCAAAAACAAACGTGTAGCAAAAACCACCGCCGGCGTTTCTTACACCGTGCAGCGCGGCGATGCTTCCGCTTTTGGTATTTCGCGCCCGGTTCGCGCGCTTTACGCAGCCGACAGCAACTTTTACAAAGCAGATATTACTTCTTACGCGCAAGCCCTTTTCGACGGCAAAAAAGCAAATAACGGCATTATTGTTTCCCCAATTGCCGAAGATGCCTTTACTGCCACCGCTTCAGGTTTGACGTTCCCGGGAACTATTACGGCCAACCGTGCGATTATAGATGCCGGGCCCGGTAAAATAAAACTCCGGATCTATTACTCACAGTTAAATTAACCTCTAACGTATTTCATAATCAATACCGAAAAACGGTATCGTTTAAACACGAAAAACTATGTGCGGAATTGTAGCATATATCGGTCACCGCGAAGCGTGCCCGATCATTTTAAAAGGACTTAAAAGATTAGAGTACCGCGGCTACGACAGCGCCGGTATTGCTTTGCTGAACGGCGACCTGAAAGTTTATAAAAAGAAGGGCAAAGTAAGCGACCTCGAAAATTTTATCGGCGATCAGGCAACGCACGCGCACGTAGGCATGGGCCATACGCGTTGGGCAACCCACGGCGAACCGAACGATTCGAACGCGCACCCGCACTACTCCACGTCCAAGCGCATTGCCATTATTCACAACGGCATTATTGAGAATTACGCTGCCCTTAAAACCGTTTTACAGGGCCGGGGCTACGAATTCCTGAGCGATACCGATTCGGAAGTTTTTATCAACCTGATCGAGGATATTCATAAGAACAACAACTGCTCTTTAGAAGAAGCCGTGCGTTTAGCGTTGCACGAAGTAGTAGGTGCTTATGCAATTGTAGTGCTTTCGGAAGATGACCCGGGGCAATTGATCGCAGCGCGTAAAGGCAGCCCGCTGGTAATTGGCGTTGGCGAAAATGAATTCTTCCTGGCTTCCGATGCTACCCCGATCATTGAATATACGAACGAGGTAATTTACGTGAACGACTACGAGATCGCGGTTATTAAAGACGGCAAGCTTGATATTCAGACCAAAGAAGCCGTTCGTACCACGCCTTACATTCAGAAACTGGAGCTGAAACTCGATGCCATCGAAAAAGGCGGTTACGAGCACTTCATGCTGAAAGAAATTTTTGAACAGCCCCGCTCCATTATGGATAGCATGCGTGGCCGTTTAATTGCTGATCAGAACCATTTGATGATGGGCGGTATCCGCGAGTATGCCAACAAGTTTGTTGCCGCCGACCGTATCCTGATCGTGGCTTGCGGCACTTCGTGGCACGCAGGCCTGGTGGCAGAATATTTGTTCGAAGAATTTGCGCGCATTCCGGTAGAAGTAGAATATGCTTCGGAATTCCGTTATCGTAACCCGGTAATCCGCGAATCTGACATCGTAATTGCGATTTCCCAGTCCGGCGAAACCGCTGATACGCTGGCCGCCATTGAACTGGCAAAATCGAAAGGCGCTACTATTTTTGGCGTTTGCAACGTGGTAGGTTCATCTATCGCGCGTGCTTCCGATGCGGGTGCTTACACGCACGCCGGTCCGGAAATTGGCGTGGCTTCTACCAAAGCGTTCACGGCCCAGGTAACTGTTTTAACGCTGATGGCCCTGATGGTAGCGGAAAAACGCGGCACCATGGAAAACAGCCGTCTGCGCCAACTGATGGTTGAAATGGAAAACATTCCGGCCAAAGTAGAGCAGGCACTGAAACTGGATGCAAAAATTCAGCACATTGCCGACGTATTCAAAGACGTTCCGAACTTCCTGTATTTAGGCCGTGGTTATAATTTCCCGGTTGCTCTGGAAGGCGCGCTCAAACTGAAAGAGATCTCTTACATTCACGCGGAAGGTTACCCGGCAGCAGAAATGAAGCACGGCCCGATCGCGCTAATCGATGAGAACATGCCGGTGGTGGTTATTGCTACCAAAGACAGCTCTTACGAAAAGATCGTTTCGAACATCCAGGAAGTAAAAGCCCGTAAAGGACGCATCATTGCCATTGTAACCGAAGGCGATGATGTAATTCCGGATATGGCAGAATTCGTGATCGAAGTTCCGGCTGCTGACGAAGCCCTGGTTCCGTTGATCTCGGTTATTCCGTTGCAGTTACTTTCTTACCACATTGCCGTAATGCGCGGTTGCAACGTAGATCAGCCCCGTAACCTGGCAAAATCGGTAACGGTAGAATAAAAAAACGGTATCGTTTGAAGCATAAAAAGTAAAGGCCTCCGAAGCAGTTCGGAGGCCTTTCTTGTTTTATTGGGTTTCAGCTTTGTAACGCTACGGTTTTAGGCTTAAAAGTCAATAGTAAGCAGCGCTACTATTCAATGAGATTCCCTCCTGTCGTCGGGATGACCGAGAAATAAACGCTATGCTTTTCAGCTTAAAAACTACGCGAAACTTTCGTTCTTCAAATACATGGTTTTAAGCAGCGGGCAGATCTTGTAGCGTTCGTCTTTGGTGTCTTTGTAGATGGCTTGCAGGGTTTCGTACACGTTTTTCGTACCGATCTTGGCAGCCCACTCGAAAGGACCGTGCGGATAATTCGTGCCGAGTTTCATGCCCAGATCGATGTCGCGAACGGTGGCGGTGCCTTCCTGCAATGTGTAGCAGGCTTCGTTGATGATCATGCAGACAATGCGCGGCGTAACCAAACCAACCCGGTCTTCTACCACTAAATATTCGGTGCCGAGGGCTTTACAAACTTCTTCGAGTTTGGTTACCGCGTGGGCGTGCAGCAGCGAAACCTCCAGGTACTGGCGGTTGATCATGGTAGGCAAACCGTTGAAACCAACCAGCGTGCAGGCGACTTTTTCGGCGTTTAAAGCGAGTTCGGCAAGTTGTTTTTTAACGGCGTGGCAGAAAACGGTTAGGCGGCTTTTATTGGCGTAATGCGCTAAACGCAGCGGTTCATCCTGCAGCAGGAAATCGAAAACGACTTCGGTTTGCGGCAAATGCTTTTCCAGTTCGTCGTAGCTTTGAATAAAAACGTATTGATTTTCCGACGTGAATTTTTGTTTGAATTCGGCGACAATTTCCGGCGTGCTTAAAACGAGTACCTGCATATTTCTGCTTATATTTGGCCGTAAAGATAGGTTTTAAAAGAGGAAATTTGAAAATGAGGGAATTTGAAAATTATCCGGCTACAAATGCTGTCTTTTTGAATGCTGCTGTTAAACTTTTTTAAACATACTTTTCTATGGCAAACAACATTGTAAATTCGCCGAATGCGCCGGCTCCAATCGGACCTTATAGCCACGCCGTAATGGCCGGCAACACGCTTTATATTTCCGGACAAATTGCTTTGGACGCCGAAACCGGCAACCTGATAAACGAAAGCATTGAAGCCGAAACGCACCAGGTGATGAAAAACATGCAGGCCATTTTAGCCACCGCCGAAATGGGTTTCGCCGACGTGGCCAAATGCACCATTTTCGTGAAAGACATGAACAACTTTGCCCGCATCAACGAGATTTACGGCAGCTATTTCACTTTCAACCCGCCCGCCCGCGAAACCGTGGAAGTAAGCCGTTTGCCCAAAGATGTGAACGTGGAAATTTCGGCCATTGCCGTGAGGTAACCGGATAAAGGTATTAAGTAGAAAGAGGAAGGACTTTTTCAAACCACCCAGGTCTTGGAGACCTGGGTGGTTTTTTTATTGACTTTTCAGGCTGAAAATGGTAGCGTTTTCACTCAAAAAAGTGCTTTGAAAATCAGCACTAAAGAACTACAAAATAAAAAACTGATTGCCATGGGCTTTAGCCCGTGGTTAAATTACGCTGCAAAACTTAATCGGCGTTATGGTGGCGGTAATCTTCGTCACCCTGCTCGTATTTGCCTTTCTCTTTATTAACCGCGGTACGGCCAACTTCCACTTCGGTGCGGCGCACGTGCACGGCAAAGCGCCGCGGGTAAATATTAGAGCCGTATTTCCGGGAATAAACCAAGGTAAATACCGCCCCGAAAAAAAGGATCTGCGATGAATAAAAGACCCATACCAGCAAAATAGCAATAATACCGGCGGCGCCATAAATAGAAGCAATATTGCTGTTGGTTACGTAAGCAGCAATGATCATTTTGCCAATGGTAAACAACGCGGCCGTAACCCCGGCCCCTACTCTTACATCGCGCCAATGGATGCGGGCATCGGGCAGGAATTTGTAGATCGCACCAAATAAAAAGGCAATTACCATGGTAGAAACTACCAGGTTTATAGTACTGGCCATAAAAATATCAGGCGTGGAGCCATCTATAAAGATCTGGTTGCCGAGCCACGACAAAGCTCCCTGCACAAACACGGTAGCCAATACCAGCGGCGCCATGCCCAGGATCATAGCAAAAGAAGTCAGGCGGTCGAGCAGGAGTTTCAGGTATTCGTTTTTAGGTTTGGGTTTTACGCCCCAGATAAAATTCAGCGAATCCTGTAAGGAAATAAAAACCCCGGTGGCCGCGATCAGCAAAGCACCCAGACCAATGAGGGTGGCCAGCGTTAAGCCATCGTTCTGACTGAGGTTTTCTACCATTTTCTGCACTTCCAAGGCCCCGTCGGCTCCGATATAATCGCGCATGAAAACGTAAATTTCCCCTTCTACGGCTTTCTTTCCATAAAACAGGCCGGCCGAGTTCAGGATAATAATGATCATGGGTGGTAAGGCAAAAACGGCATAATACGCCAGCGCCGCACCCATCTGGAACGGGTTCACATCCATAAATTCCAGCCACGTTTCCCGGAAGAGGCACCAGATATCTTTCAGAATCTTTCGGATCATTAATTTTAAAAAAAGAACCCTGTTTCGGGTTTGAAGATTGAAAAGCCTGCCGTTTCGGGCAGCATTTGGTAGAACGGCAGCTCCGGGCAAAAGTTAGCTTCCGGCAGCGTTAGTTTTTTCGCGTAAAACCCTGGCGTCTGGGGCAAATGCTGCAATTAAACGTGCCATTGGCCGCATATTTTTGTAACTTGCGGCGTTTTTCAAATCCGTTTTTCTAAGAGCACATTTCATGGAAAGAGAAGTTAGAGTTCGCTTTGCTCCCAGCCCGACCGGGCCTTTACATATTGGCGGCGTTCGCACCGCTTTATATAATTATTTATTCGCAAGAAAAATGGGCGGCAAAATGTTGCTGCGCATTGAAGATACCGACCAGAACCGCTTTATTCCCGGCGCTGAAAACTACATTTTTGAAGCCCTGGAATGGTGCGGCATCAAGCTGGACGAAAGCCCGATCATAGGTGGTCCGCACGCGCCTTACCGCCAATCGGAGCGCAAACCCATGTACATGGATTACGCCCTGAAACTGGTAAACGAAGGCAACGCGTATTACGCTTTCGATACAGCCGAAGAGCTGGATGCCATGCGCGAGCGCCTGAAAGCTGCCAAAGTTGCCACGCCGCAATACAACAGCATCACCCGCAACACCATGAAAAACTCGCTTACGCTTCCGGAAGACGAAGTAAAGCGCCGTCTGGAAAGTGGTGAACCCTACGTGATCCGTTTGAAAGTGCCGCGTAAGGAAGAAATTCGCCTGAAAGACATGATCCGAGGCTGGGTGATGGTGCATTCTTCTGCCATCGATGATAAGGTTTTGATGAAATCGGATGGCATGCCGACATACCATTTAGCCAACATCGTGGATGACCATTTAATGGAGATCACGCACGTAATTCGCGGGGAAGAATGGCTGCCAAGCGCGCCGCTGCACGTTTTATTGTACCGCTATTTAGGCTGGGAAAGCACCATGCCGGAATTCGCGCATTTGCCTTTATTACTGAAACCTGACGGCAACGGTAAACTGAGCAAACGCGACGGCGATAAATTAGGCTTCCCGGTTTTCCCGCTGAACTGGGTAGATCCGTTTACGGGCGAAAAATCAAGTGGCTACCGCGAAAACGGTTATCTGCCCGAAGCTTTCGTGAACTTCCTGGCTTTCTTAGGCTGGAACCCGGGCACGCAGCAGGAAATTTTCTCTATGGACGAACTCATCGACGCTTTCAGCATTGAGCGCATTGGTAAATCCGGCACCCGTTTCGACCAGAACAAAGTGAAGTGGTTCAACGAGCAATACCTGCGCGCCAAACCCGACGAAGAACTGGCTGTTTACTTATTAGATGCTTTAAAAGAGCATAATATTGCATGTTCGCCGGAAAAAGCTGCGAAAATTGCTTCGGTAATGAAAGAGCGCGTAACCTTCCCGCAGGATTTCTGGCGCGAAGCCCAATACCTGTTCATTGCCCCGGAAACCTACAACGAGCAGGTAGCCGCCAAAAAATGGAACGCGCAAGCCGTAAACATCTTCGAACAATTCAAAAATGAGCTGCCAACCATCGAAGTTTTCATTGCTCCCGAAGTTAAAAACCTGCTCACCAGCATTCTGGAGCGCAACGGCGTGAAATTAGGCGCCGTAATGCAGGCGCTTCGGTTAGCGATAACCGGCGTAGAAGCAGGCCCCGACCTAATGGACATCATCGAGATCATTGGCAAGGAAGAAACCGTAAAACGCTTGGGAACCGCCATTGAGAAGTTGCAGCCTTATGCTTTGAAAACGGCTTAATCTGCAGGCAGAATTCACCCCACCCAACCCTCCCCTAATTCAGGGGAGGGTTTTTTTTTGATCAGGATTTTCGGGATGATTGTCTGAACACGATTTTAAGAGATTGAAATGATAAATATGATTTTTGTCTGAATTGGGATTTATCAGATTAGGGGATTAAAGGATTATTTGTCATAGTCTGAATTTACTGAATTCAAGAATTATCAGAATCAACAAATAGAATTTACCGGTAGGGTTACCTCTTGTGGGTGACCTTTCACTTGTTCCTTTCACGCCTATCGCCAGCGCAGCGTACCTTGAAAATCACGTTCTGAAGAAAGCTAAACTAAAAAGAAGCCAGCTACGAAGGAAACTGACATCAGTTTCTGTGCGAGCGGCCTCCAAGACTTCCGGTGGCGAGGAACGAGGCAGCCCGCTAGGGCAGGAAGGGTTGCAGCCGCGAACGCAGAAACGAAGCCTCCCGGCTTGAGGGTGAAAGTAAACTATGAAATTAAAAAGTTAGAAGTTGAAAGCCGGAGTAACCTATGAAAACGATATGCTTTTTTGCTTAATAAGTAATGATTACTACCAAACCGATGAGATCTCTCCTGACGTCGAGAAGACCGGAATAAAACGCTATCCTTTTCAGCATAAAAACTACTATTCACTAATCAAACCCTTCCCTAAAACCTAAAATAAACCTTAAAACAAACTTTTCCCTCCCAAAATCACTTTTAATAACATTAATCCGAAAAAATTGTAATTTTACATTCCAAAAAAGTTTTTATGTCCGCCAGCATTGCCACGTTAAGCCCGGAAGAAGTTTGTAGCCAGCTCGCCGCCGGCAACCAGGCCGCCTTGCAGACACTCATAAAAACCTATTACGCCGACCTTTACAAATTCACCTGGAAATTCGTGCGCAGCCAGGAAATTGCCGAAGAACTCACGCAGGACATTTTCATTTACCTCTGGGAAAACCGCGAATCGCTTAATATCAATTCGGCGGTGAAGCCTTATTTGTACACCATGGCGCGGAACCGGGCGTTCAATTACCTCAAAAGCCGCGTCGCGCGCATGAGCGTGGTTTCGGATGAAGTGCCGGAAACGTATGCGGCCAATGCGCAAACGCCGGAAGAAGAAATGAACCAGCAGGAACTGGAAAAACTGGTGGCGGAAGGCATTGAACAATTGCCCGAAAAATGCCGCATCGTTTTCACGCTGAGCCGCCACGAAGGCATGTCGTACCAGCAAATTGCCGACGAATTACAAATTTCAGTAAAGACCGTGGAAGCGCATATGGGCACTGCCCTGAAAAAACTGCGTACTTTTTTAAGAAGCTGCTGGAGCGAAGCGCTGGTTTTACTAATTTTAATCCTGAGTCGCTAACCAAAACGCTATGCTTTCAGGCCAAAAAACTGTACAAAATAAAAAAAGCACTAAGGGTAGCGCCGCTGTGAATTGTCTTACCAAAAACGGGAATAAATTTTAGAACCATGCTGCCACCAACCGTTGACTGGGAAGTACTTACCCGCTATTTAGCCGGAGAAACCACCGAAGAAGAAAACCGCGAGGTGGAACTTTGGGAGGCTTCGAACGCAGCAAACCGTCGGCAACTGAGCCAGTTACGCAAGATCTGGCAGGCTTCCGGTTCGCAAACCGAAGCTCCGGAAACGAACGTGGACCTGGCTTTGCAGGAAATTACCCGCAAACTCAACTTCGCCCCCACCGAATATACTTTACCGAAACTTGAAGCAAAATCCGATTACAGCTGGGTATGGAAAGTTGCGGCCGTTTTAGTGCTTTCGCTAGGCGTTGTTTTTGCAATTTTCCGGAATAAAACCGGCGTGCAGGATCTGGGCGTGGCCTACGTGAAATACGAAACCGAACCCGGCCGGCAAACCAAAATTACTTTACCTGATAATTCTATAGTATGGCTGAATGGTGGAAGCTCGCTGCGCTACCCAAAAACTTTTGCCGCCAATTCCCGCGAAGTACAATTAACCGGCGAAGCCTTTTTCGATGTAGCCAAAGACGCAAGCAAGCCTTTTAGAATTACCGCAGCCGAAACCGTAACCGAAGTAAAAGGCACCAGTTTTAACGTGGAAGCCTATACCGAACAGCAAGACGTAATTGTTTCGGTGGTAACCGGCAAAGTGGAATTGCGGGAGGAAGATAAACCCGAAAACCGCGTATTGCTCACGCCAGACCAGACCGGAAAATTCAACGCCGAAACGCACCAGGTTATTTCCGAGCCCACTTCCGATCTGAATTTTATGGCCTGGCAAACCCGCGTTTTACGCTTCCAGAACACCGATCTGAAAACGGTAGCCCGCGATCTGGAAAAAGTATACGGCAAAAAGATCCGCTTCCGCAACCAAAAGTTAGAGAATTGTCACTTTACCGGCACCTTTGAAAAACAAACGCTGGAAGAAATCCAGGAAGTGCTGCGCTTAACGCTGAATCTGACTTTTACCGAAGAAAACGGCACCGTTTGGATAGCTGGCGAAGGCTGCTAAAACCTGCTGGTTTTCAAGCGGTGTGGTCATCCCGACGTCAGGAGAGAGCTCATCCGGCTACTAGTACCTTTTACTCTGGCTTTTCTGCCATCCTGTTGAGATCCCTCCTATCGTCGGGATGACGCAAAAAGAATGAAGTCTGGTTCTTTAGATTTAAAGGAGGACTTATCGCAATTCAGTAAAACGTGCTGACAAGTAACTGATTTTCATTATTTTTGCGCATTATTAAAGGCGTAACCAACGGTTTTTTGTGCGGCATTCTTTTCTCTGTTTCTTACTTTTTCTCGCCTTTTCGCTACCGTTTTCCGGCCGTGCGCAAATTGCTGCATCGCTTGGCGAGCAAACCGTAAAAATTCCGGCTAAAACTGCTACCGTAGAAGCAATTCTAAAGGAACTCGAAGCCCAAACCAACATTCCGTTTTCGTATAGCAACGAGGCGCTGCCGTTGCAAAAAAAAATCACGCTCACCGGCCGCGAACAGACTTTAGACGCCGTTTTGCATACCGTTTTCAAAGGCACTTCCATTGCCTGGCTTTATCGTTCGGACCAAATTCTGCTTTTCGATAAAAAATCTTCTGCCCAAAACGCTACCAAAACCGCGACAAAAACTAATAAATACACCATCAGCGGTTACGTGCGCGAAGCCGGCAGCAGCGAACCTTTGATCGGCGTAACGGTTTATGCGCCGCAATTCAAAGCCGGGATCAGCAGCAACAATTACGGATTCTACTCTCTTACGCTGCCCGCAGATTCGGTTTTGCTGCAATTTTCTTACGTGGGTTACAAACCGCAATTCCTGAAAATAAACCTGGACCAGGACCAGGCATTGAACGCATTTTTGCAGCCCGAAGCGGCTTTGCAGGAAGTGGAAATTGTGGCCGAAAAAGAAGTACGCAGCACGCAAACCACGCAAACCAGCCAGGTAAATATTCCGGTGGAAATGGTGAAGGATATGCCGGCGCTTTTCGGGGAAAAAGACGTGATAAAAACGGTGCAGATGATGCCCGGCGTACAGAAAGGCGGCGAAGCCAGCACCGGCCTTTACGTGCGCGGCGGCGGCCCCGACCAGAACCTGATTGTGCTCGACGACGCCACGGTTTACAATGCGAACCACGTGCTGGGTTATTTATCTTTGTTCAACGGCGACGCGCTGAAAAGCATTGATCTGACGAAAGGTGGTTTTCCGGCCCGGTATGGCGGACGGCTTTCTTCCGTGCTGGAAATGAACATGAAAGAAGGCAACCGCGAGGAATTTGCCGGCGAAGCGGGGATCGGGCTTTTTTCTTCCCGCCTGGTGGTGGAAGGTCCGCTGAAAAAAAATAAAGCCTCGTTTTTACTTTCGGCGCGCCGCACTTACTGGGATCTGCTCCTGAACTCTTTTTTGCGGGAAGGCACCGGCCTGGGCTACTTTTTTTACGATGCGAACGCCAAACTGAATTACGACCTCGGGCCGAAAGACAAACTTTACCTGAGCGGCTATTTCGGGCGCGATAAATTTTACGTGAAACTAAACGAGGCCGAAAACCGGGACCAGTTCAACACTGCCTGGGGCAACGCCACGGCCACTTTGCGCTGGAACCACCTGTTCTCCGACCGGCTTTTTGCCAATACTTCCTTTATTTTCAGCCAGTACCGCTTTGCCATCGATTACGATTTTAAAATCCCCGACCACCAGACGACATTTTTGTATTACTCCGGCATCCGCGACCTGAGCTTAAAATCCGACTTTGATTATTACCTTTCCACGGCGCACTTCCTGAAGTTCGGGTTTATGAGCACCAACCATTATTTCACGCCCAATTCCGTCCGGGCTTTCGATTCGAGTACCGAAGTGAATTTTGAAAAGCACGAAACCGTTTCGAACCTGGAAAGCGCCGTTTATATAGAAGACCATTTTACCGTTACGCCGAAAATTCTGCTGAATGCGGGTTTACGTTTGAGCCACTTTTTTTCGGAAGACAAGCATTATTTCAACCCGGAACCGCGTTTCAGCGCCGCCTACCGCTTCTCGCCAAATGCCACGTTAAAAACGTCGTACGCGGCCATGCACCAGTACGTGCATTTGCTCAGCAGCATTGGCACCGGCCAGTCTATTGACCTGTGGCTTCCGGCTACGAATAAAGTGAAACCGCAGCAGGCGCACCAGCTCGCTTTAGGCGTAGCCCATGATCTTTTTAAGCGCAAGGTTTTGCTGGAAGTAGAAGCGTATTACAAAAAAATGGACCGCATTATTACCTACCGCGAAGGCGCTAATTTTTTAACCCTGAACGACCCTTTGGCCAAAAATGGCATGGACTGGGAAAGCAACGTGGTTTCGGGGCAAGGCTGGAGCTATGGGCTGGAATTTTTGCTGCAGAAAAAAACCAGTCGCTTTACCGGCTGGCTCGGTTACACGCTTTCGCACACGCAGCACCAGTTCGATTCTATAAACGATGGCCGGAAATTCGATGCCCGCTACGACCGGCGCCACGATGTATCGGTAATTATGGCTTACGATGCTTCAGAAAAGATCAAGCTTTCGGCCAGCTGGGTGTACGGTACCGGAAACGCCATTACGCTGCCACTGGCCGAATATTCCGTGCCGTATCATAATCCCGATTCCGAAGCCATTACCCCGGAAGAATTATTGGGCGGCAACGCGGTGATCGGCGAATATGGCGCGCGCAATAATTACCGCATGCCCGATTATCACCGGCTGGATGTAGGCATTCAGTTCCGGAAAAAATTAAAGTGGGCAGACCGCACCTGGGACCTGAGCATTTACAACCTGTATAACCGCCGGAATCCGTTTTTCTACACGTTAAAAACGAACAACGGGAAACGGGAATTGCGGCAGACGGTCATCTTCGGGTTCATTCCTTCGTTCAGTTACAACCTTAAATTTTAGAAGAAATGGCCGGTTTCACAAACTTTTCTTCGCGACTTTTCAGGCTGAAAACCATAGCATTCTGGCTGGCAGTTTTCCTGTTTTCAGCTTGCGAAAGCGTGGTAGAAATTCCGCCTTTGCCCGAAATTCCGCCTAAACTGGTAGTGGTATCGTTTATTTCGCCGGAAGCCGACGAAGTGCAGGTAGCCGTGAGCCGCACGGTAGCGTTGCTGAGCCCTGAAAATAACGGCAAACCGGTTTACGTACCCAATGCGCAGGTTACTTTTTCCGACGGAATTGATACCGTTTTACTAACGTACGACGCTGCAAAGCAACTTTACACCACAAAATTATTACCCGTTCAGCCCGGAAAAACTTACTGGCTGCACGCACAAAGCCCCGATGGTTTACAAGCCGAAGCCCGTTGCACGGTTCCGCAGAAGATCAATACTTCGCTCACCGCGCGCCTCGATTCTTCGGAACGCAACCTGGAAGCAGGCGGTAAAAATTACAAACTCGAAATGCGCTGGCAAGACCTTCCCGGCCCAGGCGATAATTACGCGATAGACGGCAAGCTGCATTTCCTGGCCAACCCCGGCACCACCGATACCACGTTTGAAAACCTGGAATTTGATAGCGGACCTCTTTTTGAAGACAGCGATGAAGATACCCGGCTTTGGGTAGAACGGAGCCTGAATATTACCGGTTTCGCCGGCATGAAAAACGCCAATAAACTGGTTCGGCTCAATGCTTTTCTGCTCACCACCGATGCCGCTTACCTGAAATACCACCGCTCGTTGCAGCAATACCAGGTCAACAACAGCTTCACCAGTCCGGGCAAACTTTATACGAATGTAAAAGGTGGTTTCGGGGTGTTTGCGGCATACCGGCTTTACAAAGTGCAGGTTCCGTATTAGTAGTTTTGGGGCGGGAAAGGATAGCGTTTCTGGATGTGGAGAAATTATTTCCACATGAAGCAGCGAAACAGCTGTTTCCCTTGTCCGGTAATTAATATCAATTGTTATCTTTCTGCCGCAATAAATTCTCTATGGAAAAACGCTATACTTTTCTGCCTGAAAACTGGTTTAGGCCTGGTTTACTTGTTGCTTTTGCTACTATCCTAACTTTAAATACTTCAGCCCAAACCGCTCCTAATATTCAATGGGATAAAACCTCGGGTGGAAATAATATAGATCATTTAAGATCCATGCAACAGACTACAGATGGAGGCTTTATTCTGGGCGGAATTTCTAATTCAGGTATAAGCGGAAATAAGAGTCAAACATCTAAAGGGGGGTGGGATTATTGGATTGTAAAAACAGATGGAAATGGAAATAAAATATGGGATAGAACTTTTGGCGGAAATGAAGAAGAAGACTTATATGCTGTGAAGCAGACTTTTGATGGTGGGTTTATTTTAGGAGGAAATTCTGCTTCAGGTATAAGTGGAGATAAAACGCAAGCGTCAAAAGGAATGCACGATTGTTGGCTAATAAAGTTGGATTCAAACGGTAATATTGTTTGGAACAAATCCTTTGGTGGCACTGGAGTAGATAGGCTTTACTCAATACAACAAACCTTTGATGGTGGGTTTATCTTAGGCGGGAGCTCCACATCTGGCGCAAATGGGGATAAATCTCAATCTAATAAAGGAGCATATGATTATTGGGCAATAAAGGTCAATATAAACGGGAATAAACAATGGGATAGAACATTTGGTGGTACTGAATACGAATATCTTCGTTCAATAATTCAAACTTCTGATGGAGGATATCTACTTGGTGGTGAATCTGACTCTGGCCTTAATAATGATAAAAGCCAAGCCTCAAGAGGAGGATTTGATATGTGGGTTATTAAATTAGACCCAATCGGTAATAAGATATGGGACAAAACAATTGGCGGCAGCAGTAATGATTACCTTCGTAGCCTCATCCAAACCAAAGAAGGAGGATTTATGCTTTCAGGATTTTCTGATTCGCCAATTTCAAGTGAAAAAAGCCAATCATCCAATGGAGGGAATGATTACTGGATCTTAAAGCTTGACCCCAATGGCAATATAACTTGGGATAAAACTTTTGGAGGTAATAATGAAGATATACTATTTAGTATTGAACAATCCTCTGATGAAGGCTTTATTTTGGCTGGACATTCTAACTCCAATATTAGTATTGATAAAAGCCAAGTTACCCAAGGTGCTTATGACTTTTGGGTAATAAGATTAAATAAAACTGGAAATAAGGTTTGGGATAAAACAATTGGTGGCAGTAATAACGATTTATGCTTCTCAATGCAAAGAACCTCAGATAATGGTTATATATTAGGTGGATATTCTGATTCAAACATTAGCGGTGATAAAAGTCAACAAAGTCAAGGTTTTCAAGACTACTGGATCGTGAAACTAGCTGCTGACGTAACTGGTATAAAAGAAGCCGAAGCTAACTTTGCCCTTTCCATTTCCCCCAACCCAAACCAAGGCAAATTTACGTTACAACTCAGCAACCTTACCGCAACAAAAGCCGAAATAACCGTTTCCGATCTGCTGGGCCGTGTGGTTTTAAAGCAGCCATTAAGCGTTAGCAACAAGCAAATTTCCGAAGAACTCACTTTACCGTATGCGAAAGGGATGTATCTGCTGCAGGTTAATGTTGGTGAACAGTTGCTTACCCGCAAAATTTTGGTAGAGTAAAAAGCAGCATTTCAGTTTCGTAAAATGCTATCCTTTCGGGCCTAAAAAGTAAAAGCAGCTTAATCTTACCGTTCGCTGATCTTGAAAACCTGCGCCGTGGGGTTATGCGCACTGAAAAAGCCGTAGCCGTTCTGAATGTTGGTTGGCAGGTTGATCGGTTCGCCGGTGAGCTGGTTCATGAGGCTGCCCGATTTCTGATAGAGCTGCAAATAGTTGTAATACGGCTCGCTGATGTTCGACAAAGAAACCAGCAGCGTATCGGACGTTTCCAAGGTTAGTCTTTCTTTACCTTCGTATTTGCCGTTCGTAAAAGCCCCGTGGTTTACCAGAATAATCTGCTCCTGCACGGCATTAAAAGAACCGATCTTATTTTTGGGCAGTAGGTTTTTCCGGTTCGCTCCTACCAGGCTTATCAGAAAGAAATTGCGCTCCGGACCGGGATCGGCAAGGGTAAAATGCAGCGTTACGGTGGTGTCTTTTTCTGTGCGTTTTACTTCGGGTTCCAGCTTTTCAAAATTAACCGGCGCCAGCATTTCGGTAGCTGCCGTACATTCCAGCCCGGAAACAGAATCGCGTACGGTTAAAGTATAGCGCTGCTGAAAATGCTGCGGAATATTGCGGCTCACATAAAATCCGTTGCGCACGTGTTTCAGCGTTTCGGTTTGTCCGTTGAAGTTAATTTGCACCAGCGCGTGTTCTACTGCCAAGGTTTTCAGAAAGGTGGTATCGGCGTTCATTTCCTTGCCATCGCCCGCCAGCGAACTGAAGCTTTTGGAAACCTGCACCACCATGTATTTAGCCGGAAAAACCTGCGTGGCAATTACCAGTTTCGGTTCGTGCGCGGGCAAGTCAATTTCGATCGGATCGGGCTCACAACTGAACAAGCCCAGGCCTAAAAGCAACCAGATTAATCCGAAGCCGAGTTTTTTGGTTAAAAAGGATACCGTTTTCATTTTATTATGATTGAGTTTTTGAATGATTGCATGAGGGAATGATTTTTCTGCGCAGGCGTAAGTCCTCCCCCTACCCCCTCCAAAGGGGGACTTTTATCAGATAAAGTATTTTATGATTTTACTCGTGCAGATTGTCCCCCTTTGGAGGGGGTAGGGGGAGGATTTTTATATAATCCGGAAAATCAGAACTTAAAATTATAAGCTATTGAAGGAATGAAACCGAACAAACCGACCTGCGAATATTTGTAGCCACCTTTGCCGTTTGGTTCTACTTTCACCCGGTAAGGCTGGGTCTGGTTGTAAACGTTGTAAGCCCCGAAGCACCATTCGCTTTGCCATCTTTTGTGCGGCTTGTTTTTCAAAACCAGGTTCAGATCCAGGCGGTGCGAGGGCGAGAATTTCAGGGCGTTGCGGTCAGTATAAACAGGTAAAACATCTACGCCGGAATAGGAAGGTTTCGGGGTGAAATACTGACCAAGACGGCCGGTTAAGCGCTGACCGGTGCCGTAAACCCAGACCGCCGAAATGCTTAAACGTTTTGAAATTTCGTAGTTCGTTACAATGGAAATATCGTGGCGGCGGTCGTATTTGGCGTAGAAGGTTTTGCCGTTGTTCAGCCCGTCGAATTGCCGCGTGGCCCAGCTCAGCGAATACCCGATCCAACCGTTGAAACGGCCTTCGGTTTTGTGCAGGAAAAGCTCGGCGCCGTAAGCTTCGCCGTTGCCGCGCAGGAGTTCGCGTTCGTAATTATCGTTCAGCATGAGTTGTGCGCCTTCCTTGTATTCCATTAAACGATATAGTTTTTTGTAGTAGATCTCGGCGCTCAGAAGGGTGTTCCGTTTCGGGAAATGGTGGTTGTAGCCTAAAGCAATTTGGTCGGCGTATTGCGGTTTTACCTGTTTGGTTACCGGGTACCAAAGATCGGTGGGCAGCATGAGCGAGGAATTGGAAACCAGGTGCAGGTACTGGAACATGCGCGAATAACCGGCTTTTAAAGAACTGTTTTCGGTAAGTTGAAGTACGGCGGAAGCGCGGGGTTCAAGACCAGCATAGGTTTTTCCGGAAGTAAATAAACCAGAAGCGCGCAGGCCGTAGCTCAGGGTTAAACGCGAGGTAGCTTTGAACTCGTTTTGCGCATAAGCGGCCATTTCCTGCGGATTCAGTTTACGGCCTTCCTGCGATTTTACGTAGTCCGAAATTTCGCCCTGCGTAGCCACAATGTTGGGCCGGAAACGGTGGTTCGTAACCGACAAACCGTAGCGCAACTGGTTCCGGGAATTGTGGGCATAATCGTAGTCGAGCTTCAGGCCCAGGTCTTCGATATAAGAACCGATGAAAAGCGAATTCTGGTCGAAACGACCGTTTACCTGATAGCGGAAACGCGTGTGCAAAAGTGTGAGGCTGGAGAATAATTTATCGGAATACCGGTGCTGCCAGCGGAGCGTGTTGGTAAAATTGCCGAGCGTAAACCCGAAATCCATGCCCAGATCTTCGTCGTTGCCACCCGCTTTTGGTTCGCTTAACACGTCGTTGCCGTAATAGCTGCTGAAGGAAATTTTATCTTTGTCCGAGAGTTTGTAATGCAGCTTTAGGTTGGTGTCGTAGAAATAATACGGGATCTTCAGGCCGGCCACGCCCAGCACTTTGTCTAAATAAGAACGGCGTGCCGAAATCAGGAACGTGAATTTATCTTTCTGAATCGGGCCCTGCACGGTTACGCGCGAGGAAAGCAAACCAATCCCACCTTCCGCTTTTATTTTTTCCGCATCGCCGTTCTGGGTTTTAATATCCATTACCGAAGAAATGCGCCCGCCATATTGCGCCGGGAAACTGCCTTTTATGAGCGACACATCCTGCAGGGCATCGTTGTTGAAAACCGAGAAAAATCCGAACAAATGGCCCACGTTGTAAACCGGCGCATCGTCTAAAAGAATTAAGTTCTGATCTACGCCACCACCACGCACGTACATGCCGGTCTGGCCTTCGCCGCCGCGTTTTACGCCGGGCATGAGTTGCGCCACTTTTATAATATCCACTTCGCCGCCAATGCTGGGTAAATGTTTGATCTGCTGCGGCGAAATCTTCAGCGTGCTCATTTGCGGCGTAAAAACCTGGTCGCGGAGCTCGTTCTTCTTCGCCGAAATTTCCACTTCCTGCAGCGTATTCGCATCCTGTTGCAGCGCGATGTTCAGTTCAGTATTGCCGATCAGGTTTACTTCTTTTTCCACTTTTGCAAAACCGATGAGCGAAAAAACGACTTTCGCTTTTTCGCCGGAAATTTTCAGTTCGTATTTTCCTTCAGCATTGGTAACGATGCCGGTTTGGTGTTCGGGCAAGTAAACCGAAACGCCGGGCAGGATTTCCTGCGTAGCGGCATCGCGGATGGTGCCCCGCAGCACAGAAGTTTTTTGGGCTAAAACACTACCGTTTACCAGAAATAAAAGGCAAAGCAATACCAGGCTGTTTTTCACGACAGTTTAAAAATTAGGTTAAAAAATACGTTTAGCGGGAGCCGGAAAAGCGAAATTCAGAAGTTAGCGGCAAGCTGCTTTCCGGCGGTTTCAAAACTATAGACAAGATGCAAAAGCCTGCCCCTTAGTTGCATGGTGAAAAAAATTATGGAAGTTGGATTTAGAATGAGAAGAGTTAAAAAAATGCTGTAAGGGAAGCAACGGATTTGTTTTTCACTTCGTCCTCATACTAACAACAAATGTTTTTATCTTGTCTACAAAATTATTCCATGAAAAAACGCTACAACTTCCTGCCTGAAAACTGGCTCCGCATGAGTCTAGCTGCTGCCTTCGTGGCATTTTTTTCATTAAATAGTTTCGCTCAAAATGGCCCGGCTATTATGTGGCAAAAGGCTTTTGGAGGGACTAACCTGGATGTACTCTGCGAAACAAAACAAACTTCAGATGGAGGATTTATTATCGGCGGTTGGTCACTTTCCGATATTAGTATTGATAAATCTCAAAACAGCAAGGGGTTTGCCGATTACTGGATAATTAAACTTGATGCAAATGGCAATAAAGTTTGGGATAAAACATTAGGGGGGAATGGTGGTGATTATTTATCTTCAGTTAAACAAACTCCTGATGGCGGATACATTTTGGGTGGTGAATCTGGCTCTGGAATTAGTGGTGATAAAACTCAAGCTTGCAAAGGCTATGAGGATTATTGGATTATAAAACTAGACACCAATGGCAATAAAATTTGGGATAAAACCTATGGGGGAATTAATGAAGAAGAAATTGGAGTAATAGAACCAACTATAGATGGAGGTTATATTGTAGGCGGACAATCTAACTCCGGGATTAGTGGAGATAAAACAGAAGTAAACCGGGGAAGCGGATATGATCTTTGGATAATAAAACTCGATGCAAATGGTAATAAACTATGGGATAAAACACTTGGGAGCAGCTCAACAGACAATTTCACCTGTATTCAACAAACTAAAGACGGCGGGTATATTTTAGGTGGATACTCTTACTCTGGAATAAGTGGAGATAAAACACAAGCTTCTAGAGGCGGTCTGGATTATTGGGTGATAAAACTGGACGCCAATGGAAATAAACTTTGGGATAAAACATTTGGTGGTAGTACCAATGAAGTATTAGCGTCTGTTCAGCAGACTACCGATGGAGGTTATATTATAGGCGGAGGTTCTGGTTCTGGAATAGGCGGAGATAAAAGCCACGCTTCTCATGGATGTGGTGATTTTTGGGTACTAAAATTAAATGCTACCGGAAATAAAATTTGGGATAGAACTTATGGCGGAAGTGGTTGTGAAGGAGGAGGTATAATACAAATTGCAGACGGGACCTATATTTTAAGTGGACCATCCGATTCTGGGATTAGTATTGATAAGACACAAGCGTCTAGAGGAGAAACTGATACTTGGCTCTTAAAGTTAGATAGTAGTGGCAACAAAACCTGGGATAAAACTTTAGGTGGAACTGAAGAAGATTTTATGAGTGTCTTTCAACAAACCTTTGATGGAGGATATATTATTGGTGGCAGCTCCGATTCTCCTATAAGCGGGGATAAAACTCAAGCACCAAAAGGTGATAGAGATTTCTGGGTCATAAAAATAGGCGGAAATCCACTTGGTATAAAAGAACCCGAAACCAACTTTGCCATTTCCATTTCCCCAAACCCGAACCAGGGAAAATTCACCTTACAACTCAGCAACCTTACCGCACCAAAAGCCGAAGTAACCGTTTCCGATATGTTGGGCCGCGTGGTTTTGCAGCAGGAATTAAATGTAAGCAATAACCAGCTTTCCGAAGAACTGTCTTTACCGCATGCCAAAGGCATGTATCTGCTGCAGGTAAAAGCTGGTGAACAGCTGCTTACCCGTAAAATTGTAGTGGAGTAAGAAGAAGCTTTAAGTAAGAACTGTTATGGCTATTTATGCATAACGTCCTTAATTTATTTGCAATCTTCAAGATATTCAGTTTAATTAATATTTGCGTTTATTTATATTTAAACCAGCGCTTTAATTACCCTGACTATATCTCTCACTTAACCTTAAAAAGCCATGTTGCACCTGAAGTTGCCCTTCGCCAAAACTGCCACAGCAAAACGCAGTAAGTTATTTTTATTAGCGCTTGCATTAAGTGCCTTCACGCCGTTTGCCGGTATTGCGCAAAAAATTGAAGCGAATAAAATTTTCACTTCGTTAAAGAAAGCTCCGGTAATGAAGTTAAAGCCAGAGTTCAATACCTATTCCGTAACCTACGATTTTGGCACCTTGCCGCTCCAGGCCAAAGAAAAACCTGAACTTCAGGATCTGAAATTTCAGGAATCTGGCGGCGATTTGAACCTGAAAATTACCTTCAACAAACTTTTTATTATAGATAAGATCCAGAAAACTGAGGGTACTAAACCAACCCCTCCGAAGCCAGGTACGAAACCGCAAAAAGCCGCAAGCCCTGCGGAGCCGCCTAAATTCTATTCCATCGTGAATTATATGGCCAATTACGGCTACGACCTGATCGATAAAAAGTCGGAAACAACGCTTTATGCATTCAAAAAAAAGAACGATAGTTTTACCACGCCCACTTTTAACAGCGTGGCCGAACTGGATGCTTATCTTAAAAATTCGTTAGAAACCGAACTGCAGGCGCATATCCTGGATAAAATAAACAAACGGATCAAATACGATTTTGCCCCGCAAAACTTCGAAGTAAGAGTAGCCGTGAATTCCGTTACGGGTCCATCGCCGGCTTTTACTGAAATAAACAAAGCCAGCACCGATTTTGCTGCTCTCGTTTCCGAAAAAACACCGACGAAGGAAGCCATTCAGCCACAGATCGCCGTTTGGGAAAAGCACCTGGCTACCGCCGACTGGAAAGGTAAAGGCGCGATCAATAAAAAAGTGGCCAACGCCCTGATCGAAAACCTGTGCGCGGCCTACATGCTTACCGGCGATTTTGGTAAACTCAGAGAAAAAGTAGACCTTTTTGAAAAGAATAATCCCGGAGCAGGCAGTATATCGGCGCTTACCTTCGAAGCCGATTCGAACTACCCTGGCTCGAACCCTTCGGTGCAGGCCATTAAGCGGAAAGACAAAACGCAGAACTACATAAAGTCTAATTTCCACGAGTTCTCTCATGACCTGGCGGGCGCTTAACGATCGTTTCCTAAAGTGGTAATGCCTTTACTCTTCGCTTTATAAAAACGGTACCCTTTCAGACATAAAAACTAAATGCGGCGCAGCAGGATTTAACCTTGCTGCGCTTTTTTTGCGTATTGAGCTAAAGCTATATTTAACCCGATACGGCCATGAGCAAAAAGAAAAAGAAAAACGACAAAGCCGAAAAGAAAGCCAAAGTGCATAAAGAACTCGAAGGCTTCGAAATAAAGATTAACCCGCTCGGCGAGATCACCTCCAGCTACAGCATAGACCAGCTCAACGAGTTTCTGGATAAGAACGTGTACGACAAAAAACTCACCGACAAAGGCCTGGAAAAACCCGGCAGCAAAGCTGAAGATGACGATTACCACGTAGAAGAAACTGAGGAGGAAGAAGAAAATCCGGAAGATTTCATTGCCCCGGCACCGCGCGCCAAAAAGCCGGCAAAAACCGAAGACGAAGAGGAAGATGAAACCGACGAGGATGAAGACGACCTGGATAAACTGGATGATGACGAGGAAATCAGGCCGAAGAAAAAATAACCTGACCGCGACTTTTTAGCCCGAAAACCCTAGCGTTTTCTGCCGGAAATTTTGCAATTTAGCCGTGCTAACCAACCATAATTTTTATGCGCTCGCACGAAATTGACTATAAAATTTTTGGCAACGATATCCAGGTTTTAGAAGTAGAGCTGGACCAGAACGAAACCGTAATTGCCGAAGCCGGCGCCATGGTTTACATGGAAGATGGCATTCAGTTCGAAACCAAAATGGGTGACGGCTCCGAGGCGAACCAGGGCCTCTTGGGCAAAATATTTTCTGCCGGCACCCGCATGCTTACCGGCGAATCTTTGTTTATGACGCACTTTACGCACCGCGGCCGCAACCAGAAAAGCCGCGTAGCGTTTTCGGCGCCTTATCCCGGCACCATTATCCCCATAGATCTGGCCACAATTCCGCAAGGGTTAATTGTGCAGAAAGATGGTTTCCTGGCGGCGGCGTTGGGCACGAAAATGAACATCCACTTTAACCAGCGTTTAGGGGCCGGCTTAATTGGCGGCGAAGGTTTTATTCTGCAACGTTTGCAGGGCGATGGGCTGGCTTTTATTCACGCCGGCGGCACCGTAATTGAAAAACAACTCAACAACGAAACCCTGCGCATCGATACCGGCTGCGTGGTAGCTTTCGAACAAGGCATCGATTTCGATATTCAGCGTTCGGGTGGTTTAAAATCGATGATCTTTGGCGGCGAAGGTTTGTTTCTGGCTACTTTGCGCGGCACCGGCCGGGTTTGGATCCAGAGCATGCCGGTGAAGAAACTGATCCAGGCGCTGATGCCAACCGGCGGCAACCAGAACAAGGAAGGCGGCTTTATGAGCAATTTTTTAGAGTAAAAGCATAGCGTTTTCTCTAAACAGGAAAGGCGGCCTTTTTGCAGAGGCCGCCTTTTATATTTTCAGCAAAACGGTTGCTGCTATTACCCCGGAAACGGAATGGTTTCCGGCACAGGCGCTTCTTCGCCGCCAAACTGCATCAGCAGCAAGGCTCCTGCCAGAGCCGCTACCATCAGCACCAGAAAAAACACGGTCAGGCGTTCCTTTCGTTTCTGCCGGGCAGTTGCTTTTCCGGAATTGAGTTTAATGCGCACGCGCACTTTCTTTTTTACCCGAACGCGGTGCGTCTTCCGTACGCCGTCCGAGAAATCCTGGTTTAGTAGTTCAGCTTGCATGGTGGGTTTCCTGGCATATTACCAGCAGTTCTTCTAAGTATTCCCGGGTGTTCGATAAACGGGGCACTTTATTCTGGCCGCCCAGTTTATTTTTGCGCCGCAGCCATTCCACAAACGTGCCGGGTGGCGCAACGTGAACTTTCGGGGCAACCAACGCAATGTCCTGGTAGCGTTTGGCATCGTAGTCCGAATTTATCTCCCGAAGTTTCGCATCTAAGATAGCACAGAACCGGGATAAATTATCAGGATTTTGGTTAAACTCTATAATCCATTCGTGACCGCCTTGTTTTTGGCTTTGAAAGTAAACGGGTGCCGCCGTAAAATTGGACAGCTTTGCTCCGGTTTGCTTACAGGCTTCGGTTAAAGCCGCTTCCGCATTTTCAATAATTACTTCTTCGCCGAAGGCATTTATGTAATGTTTGGTGCGTCCGCTTATTCTAAAACGGTAAGGATCGGTGCTGGTAAACTTCACCGTATCGCCGATTTTATAGCGCCACAATCCGCCGTTCGTAGAAATAACCATGGCATAATTCTTCCCTATTTCTACCTCCGAAAGCGGAATGGTTATGGGATTTTCATCGTCGAAATGGCCCGCCGGAATAAATTCGTAAAACACGCCATAATCAAGCATCAGCAACAGGTCTTCCGAATCGGGCTGGTCCTGAATGCCAAAGAAACCTTCCGAAGCATTGTAAAGCTCCAGGTAATTCATTTTGGCCGTAGGAATTATGGCTTTGAAAAGCTCGCGGTAAGGCCCGAAAGCCACCGCGCCGTGCCCGAATAATTCCAGATTCGGCCACACTTCGGGAATGGTTTTGCCGGTTTTTTCCATGATGCGCTGCAAAAGCACGTAGGTCCAGGTGGGTACGCCGGCCAGGCTGGTAATATTTTCGGAAATGGTTTCTTCGGCAATGCGCTCAATTTTCTCTTCCCACTTATCCATTAAAGCGGTTTTGAGTTTCGGCGCTCTGATGTATTCAGCCCAGAAAGGCAGATTCTGCATGATTACCGCCGAAACGTCGCCGTAAAAAGAGTTTGGGTTTTTCTCGTTTACCTGGAAGCTGCCGCCAATGCTCAGGCCTTTGCCGGTAAAAAGTTTGGTATCGGGGCGGTTGTTCACGTAAATGGCCAGCATATCTTTGCCGCCTTTGTAATGGCAATCTTCCAACGATGCTTTGCTAACCGGAATGAATTTGCTGCGGGCGTTAGTGGTGCCGGAAGATTTGGCGAACCAGGTGATTTTAGTTGGCCACAGAATATTCTGCTCGCCCTTCATCATGCGGTCAATTTCCGGAAAAAGCTGTTCGTAGCTCGAAACCGGCACGCGTTCTTTAAACGTTTCCCACGACTTTATTTCCTCAAAACCATAGCGTTTTCCCCATTCGGTATTTTTGGCCGTATCGAGCAGGTTCCGGAACGTTTCGATCTGTACTTCATGCGGGTTCTGACGGAACCGGTCTATCTGATCGATCCGCTTGCGCATGGCCCAGGTCATTATGGTATTGAGGATTTCCAATTGTTTAATGGCTTAATGGTTAAATTGTTAATTGGTTGGTGGTATATTTTATTAAGCTATTAATTGATTTTGGCAATTTTTGTAATTCATTGAATATTTGCTCGTATTGATTCTGACTAATTATTCCGCGAACGCGCGCCTTTTCATTCCAGTCAAAGCATTCATAAACTGAAGCACGAGCATATCTATAAAAATTAATTTTATCTTTTTTGGAATATCGCCCAAAGCCTTCGGCAATATTGGCTGAAATGCTATCTACCGCCCGCGCAAATTGTTTCCCAATGGTATCTTTTTCAAAGTTTTTCCATAAGACTACAATTTTCCAAACCGAGTTACTTAACGCAAAACTGATGCGGTAGGCTTCAATATCATTCAGTTTTAAATATCGCTTTCCTTCCAACAATTTAACAATTAAGCCATTTAACAATTAAATCAAATCTTCCGCTTCAGTTCAAAGTGCTTGCCCAAATAAACGCGGCGTACCTGTTCGTCGGCGGCCAGGTCTTCGGCAGAGCCGGCTTTCAGGATCTTGCCTTCGAAAAGCAGATAAGCGCGGTCTACGATGGAAAGCGTTTCGTTTACGTTGTGGTCGGTGATGAGGATGCCGATGTTCTTGGTTTTGAGCTTGGCTACAATGCTTTGGATCTCTTCTACCGCAATGGGGTCTACGCCGGCAAAAGGCTCATCCAGCAGCACGAATTTAGGGTCTACGGCCAGGGCGCGGGCAATTTCGGTCCTGCGGCGTTCGCCCCCGGAAAGCACCATGCCTTTGTTTTTGCGCACATGGGTTAAACTGAATTCTTCCAGCAGTTCTTCTACTTTTTCTTTTTGCTCCTGCTTGCTTTTATTTGTCATTTCCAGCACGGCCATGATGTTTTCTTCCACGCTCAGGTTGCGGAAAACCGAGGCTTCCTGGGCCAGGTAACCTACGCCGCGCTGCGCCCTGCGGTACATGGGCAAGGTAGTGATGTCTTCGTTCTCCAGGTAAATATGGCCGGAATTGGGTTTTACCAGCCCCACGATCATGTAAAACGACGTGGTTTTGCCGGCGCCGTTCGGGCCCAGCAAGCCCACAATCTCGCCTTGGTTTACTTCCACGGAAACGTCGTTTACTACCGTGCGGGATTTGTATTTTTTAAAAAGGTGTTCTGCGCGCAAAATCATAGGCCGTGAAGTTAGGGAATTATGCTTAAATCGGGAAATAGCGGCGAAAGTTTGCCAAAACTCCATTTTTTGCGGATGCAGAGCCCGACTTTTTCAGCCCAAAAGCATAGCGTTTTTGTAAAACCGTTGCTTTCTCTTACCTTTCCCTTGCAAACTTTATAGCTCAGCAATGGACCCTAACCATGATTACCTCGAAAAGAACCGTCTGCTCTGGAATGCGCGAACCGATGTGCACGTTGATTCAGATTTTTACGGAATGGCAGATTTTCTGGCCGGCAAATCGTCGCTGAATGCCATAGAACTGGGTTTACTCGGCGATCTGGAAGGAAAAAGTGTGTTGCATCTGCAGTGTCATTTCGGGCAGGATTCTATTTCGCTGGCGCGGATGGGCGCGGAAGTTACCGGCGCAGACCTTTCGGATAAGGCTATTGAAAAAGCGCGGGAACTGGCTTTGCAAACCAACACGAACCCCACGTTTATCTGCACCGATCTTTATGAGCTTCCGCAGCATTTAGATAAAAAATTCGACGTGGTTTTTACGAGTTACGGCACCATTGGCTGGCTGCCGGACCTGGATAAGTGGGCAAAAGTAATTGCGCATTTCCTGAAACCGGGCGGCAGATTTGTGTTCGCGGAGTTTCACCCGGTGGTCTGGATGTTTGACGATAACCTGGAAAAAGTTACCTACGGCTATTTTAATTCCGGTCCGATCATAGAAACAGAAACCGGCACGTATGCCGACCGCAAGGCGCCGCTGAACCACGAATACGTAGGCTGGAACCACGACCTGGGCGAAGTTTTAAGCAGCTTACTACAAAATGGTCTGGCACTGGAATCGTTTCAGGAATTCGATTATTCGCCGTATAATATTTTCCGGAATCCGGTGGAAGTAAGTCCGGGCAAATTCCGGGTGGCGCATCTGGATGGCAAAATTCCGCTGGTGTATGCCTTAACTGCCAGAAAATAAAGGCGTGCGCCATACTTTTTCAGGCTAAAAGCATAGCGTTTTTCTGAAATGAAAGGCCGGCAGCAACCATAACGCAAGGGCTTTATCCGTATAAGATCTCATGGTGCGTCGCAACTTTTTAATGCTCGTTTTTTTGCTGTTTCCCGGGTTTCAGGCGCTGGCTCAGGATAATATTGGGTTGAAATTTTTCGGGCTCAGCATACACCCGGGCGGCGACGAAAATGCCCCTCTCATGCCCCGCCGCTTCGACGATAAAGGCATTTGGGTACTGAATCTGGGCGGCATGCTTTCCTACGAAAAGTTTATTTACGAAGACGGCGTTTCGGTGAAAGCGGTGCAGGGTTTTTATTCGGATTGTGCCGCGCAGCCGGGCGGTTTTTCGCATATTGGCTTGCGGGCGCGCATTTTTAAAACCAAAAAACATTCCTTATTTGGCGGCATCGGCCCTACGCTGGTTTATCGCAAAAACTGGTACGAATTGCCCGGTTACCAGGACCCCGATTATTTTGAAGGCGCGCCAACCGACACCTGGCAATACAAATTTTTGTGGTACGGCGGCGAGTTTGAATACGCGTACGTTTTAACCGATAAAATTGACCTGGCTGCTACCTTTATTCCGGGCTACCCCAAACTCATCAGCCTTTCTTTTGGAGCCAGGTATAAATTCACCGGCCCATAATGCTCTTTTAAAACGGTAGGGTTTAGCGCTTAAAAACTTCTTAATATCGAAACACTGCCATACTTTCAGGGGCCGAAACCCTACTGTTTTCAGGCGAAAGCGCAGAAAAAAACTCCCGGATCTTACGTTCCGGGAGTTTTTTAGGTAGTTAGTAAAAGCTCTATGGTTTAACCTGCAGGTTGTGGTCTTCCAGCTGCGCGTAGCTAAGTTTCCATTTGCCATCGGCTCCTTTCTTCCAGAGCAGCATAAAGTTACCTTCGCCGTAAGCATTGGGTTCGTCAGGGCTTTGGCTGGGCACATCTACCGAGAACGTGCCGGCTTCATAAGCAATGCTCGCATCGGCTCCGGAGCTTACCGTGCTGGTTTTTAAATTATTGATCGTGCCCATGGTTTTTCTTACCCAGTTATCGGCGATCTGGCTTTTGCCGTTGTAATGCACATCGCCCTGCAGGAAATGCGCATCGTCGGCGATCATGGCAATTACCGAATCCTGCTGCTTGGCATTCCAGGCGCCAATAAACTTACTGTTGAGCTGCGAAACATTTACTTTTTCTTCGGTTTTGGTGCACGAAGTAAAAAGCATGAGGGCTATTAGAAATGAAAATATAGATTTCATAGAATATTGAGTTTTGTTGATATTTATTTTTCAAACGGTCTATACTTAATAAACCGAAAAGGGTTATTGCTTTTTATGAAAAACCCAGGCTTACGGGCCTGGGCTTTCAGAATTCAAAAGGCAATGGCAGGATTTATTACCAGCTTTTGCGCTTGTATTCAGAGTTTGAATAAGCCACGGTCGGGTCGCCTTCGCCATCGTTCAGGATCCAGCCCATTTGCATGTAGGCCGGTTGTACGGCAGCAACTTCCTGCACCGGAGCAGCTACTTTAGCAGTAGACTTCTTAGCGGCATAACTCTTACGGGAAGTAGAACGGTAAGAACGGGCTTCGCTGTTGTTGTAAGTTGGTTCGGCATTGTTAGAAGCTACCTGGTTCAGCTCCTCCATCCGCTGTCTTTCTTCGGCGGCTTTTTTCT
The DNA here is from genome assembly GCF_016623615.1 of Adhaeribacter terrigena. GTDB lineage: Bacteria > Bacteroidota > Bacteroidia > Cytophagales > Hymenobacteraceae > Adhaeribacter_A > Adhaeribacter_A terrigena. Next base: position 107,737 of record NZ_JAEHFX010000005.1, read on the forward strand.
CTTGTTTGTTCTGCACTACTTTACCAACTCCGGCTCCTACGGCCCCGCCTACTACGCCACCTACTACGGCACCGGCAACGCGGTTTTTCTTGTTGATAATGGCACCCGCAGCAGCCCCGGTACCAACCCCGATTACGGCGCCTTTAGCAACCGGGCTCCATTTCTTTTTTGGCTGATCCTGGGCTTGCAACATGCTGCTTAACCCTACGCTTAAAATAAGCACTAACGTGAAGATATAATTTACCTTTTTCATAACGTTTTTTTTTAAATTTCAAAATCAAATTCTTGTATTGGGTATATTACAATTGGTGTGCCAGAAATTTACTTTGCTCTGGCAACAGGGCTTCATACGCAGGAAAAGGCAAAAAGATGGTGCAATTTTAAAAATAAAAAAACAGGCTCCTGCTTTCATAAAAAGCACTTTTTACCGGCAAATCCATAGCGTTTCCAGAAAAAAAACTCCAGGCCGCAATTTTAATTTTCACTTCCGGAGCAACTTGAAAAAGCTTTGAAAAATTATTAAAAAAATATTTCCGCCTTTTCTTTACACATGAGAAAAGGCGATTCGCGGGCAGGCCTGCTCAAAATTTTGTATCTTAGGGCAACCAACATCAAAGCATTATGCCGAATTATAAAACCGCCGAGGAAGCGTTAAGCATCATAAAATCGGGCGACCGCGTTTTTGTGCAGGGCAGCGCCGCCACCCCGCAATACCTGGTCCGGAAACTGACCGAACGCGCTCCGGAACTCCGTAACATAGAAATTGTAAGCATAAGCACCTACGGCGAAATGCCGCTGGCCGAAGAACAGTATAAAGATTCGTTTTTTATAAACTCGCTTTTCGTTTCTGAGAACGTGCGCGAAGCTGTAAACGGCGGCCGCGGCGATTACGTACCGGTTTTCCTGAGCGAAATTCCTCACCTATTCCGTTCCGGTATTCTGCCCATAGATGTGGCCATTGTACACGTTTCGCCGCCCGATAAACATGGTTTCTGCTCCTTAGGCGTAAGCGTAGACATTGCCCGCGAAGCCGTTTTAAGCGCCAAACACGTAATTGCCCAGGTGAATCCACAAATGCCCCGCACCCACGGCGACGGCCTGATCCAGGCCGACCGCTTCGATGTGCTGGTGGAAGTGAACGAAGCGATCCCGGAAGTGGATTACAGCCTCCGGATGACGGAAAAAGAGCAAACCATTGGCCGCTACATTGCCGAAATGATCGAAGACGGCGCTACGCTGCAAATGGGTATTGGCGGCATTCCGGATGCAGTACTGAGTTGCCTGGGTAACCATAAAGCACTGGGCATCCATACTGAAATGTTCTCGAATGGGGTTATGCCACTGGTAGAGCAGGGCGTAATTACGAACGAACACAAATACCGCCATCCGGGCCGCATCGCTACCGGCTTTATTGTAGGCAACCGCAAACTATACGATTTCGTGGACGACAACCCGCTGATCTTAATGCAACGCACCGATTACGTGAACGACGTACGCATCATCAGCTCCAACCCAAAGGTAACGGCCATAAACAGTGCCATCGAAATAGACCTTACCGGCCAGATCGTAGCCGATACCATTGGCATGAAACAATATTCGGGCATTGGCGGGCAAATGGATTTTATGCGCGGCGCGGCTTTATCTAAAGGCGGAAAACCGATCATTGCGCTGCCTTCTACCACCAACAAAGGTATTTCCAGAATTACGCCCTTTATAAACGAAGGCGCCGCCGTTACCACTACCCGCGCGCACGTGCATTACGTGGTTACCGAATACGGCGTGGCTTATTTATACGGCAAAAACCTGCGCCAGCGCGCTACGGCATTAATTAATATTGCCCACCCCGATCACCGCGAACGCCTGGAAGCCGAAGCCTTTAAACGGTTCAAGCACGCGTAGTTTTTCGAGCTGAAAGCATAGCGTTTTCGCCGGCCGGAACTGGATTTATATTCAGGTTTGGCCGGCGAATCCCGTTTATAGTTTTTGGAGGAAAAAAGATAGCGTTTTACGCTAAAGCAGTTTTAAGGGCTTAGATTTTCCTTGAGCTCTAAAGGCATATGCTCTAATAAGGATTCGTTACATTTACAGATCGAAAACTTTATTATTAAAAGGAATCCGCAAGGGGCATTTATGACCAAAAACAGACTAGAAGCATTCAGCGACGGAGTAATGGCAATTATCATTACCATTATGGTGCTGGAAATTAAAGTACCTCACGGCGGAGATCTTCAGGCGCTGAAGCCGCTTTTTCCGGTAGTATTAAGTTACATTCTGAGTTTTATTTATGTGGGTATTTACTGGAATAACCATCACCACATGTTTCATACCATCGCGCGCGTGAGCGGCGGCACTTTATGGGCCAACATGCACCTGCTTTTCTGGCTTTCTCTTATTCCGTTTGCTACTGCCTGGATGGGCGAAAACCATTTTGCCGCCGCACCCATGGCCATGTATGGCGCCATCCTGTTTATGTGTGCCGTGGCTTATTCTATCTTGCAACGCGTTTTAATTGCCCGGCATGACCATAACAATCAGCTGGCGCGGGCGGTAGGCAAAGACCTGAAAGGCTACGCTTCGCTGGCGCTTTACCTGATCGCGATCCCAGGCGCTTTTATTCACCCCGTAATTTCAGGCAGTATTTACACGTTCGTAGCGCTTATGTGGCTTATTCCGGATAAACGCATTGAACGGACACTGGAAAAGGATGAAGGTTAAGGTAGTTTTTTAACTGAAATTGGTAGCGTTTTTCGTCGGTCGGAACTGGAATGAAACCCAGATTTGGCCGGCGATTTTTTGTTTAGAGTTTTTGGCGTAAAAAGGGTAGCGTTTTTTGTTAAGTGAATTAATAAAAATACTTTTGTGTTCCCGAAGGCGCTTGCGAAATAGTATGAACGATTACCTCCTAAAACTGCGGCATATCCTGCCCACTTTTTTGCTGATTTCTATTTTGACGATCGGAGGTTTTACTGCTTTCCGGTGGTTATTTACTATTCAATACCAACTAATAGATATTAAAGAGGATTTCTGGGAGTTCTGGTTCCCCTTAGCACTTCCCTGGATTGCAATTTTGATATGGCTTCGTCCAAAGTTACGTATCCTCGATTTTAAAGATAAAGACAGAGGGCAGTTCCTTTTTCAGTTTCTGGCGGCTACAACTATTATTATCAGTTCAATAATAATGCAACTTTACTTTACTACTGCTACAGGCAAACTTCAGCAGGTTGCAGCAGTAGAAGATATCGCCAAAGTTGAGAAAGCAAGATACTATACCATTTCGCGATTCTATCCCCTACCGGGCGCAGGAACTTCTCATGCAGATTTTCGCACCAGTGGTAAGTATAACCAACATTTAGATATCACCATTTATTTCGCATGCCCCATTATTACAGACACATTATCCAAATCGTTTCCGAAATATTGGTACGGCGTAAACTACAGAAAACAAATCAGCAATAAACTTACCAGCACAGAAAAAGATACAATTTACAAGAGATTTTATGAGGAATGTCTGCGAAAGATGAATGCATATGATTTCCATGCGCAGGAATTTTTAAAAAGAACGCCAAACTCTGATGATCTTGACAGCTACCTGAAAGCTATTCAAAACAGATTCAATATTACCAAAACCGCTGACTTCAGTATTCTGGAACCTCAAAAAGGCACTTTTGCGCAACGCAACGGCAATAAATTTGTTTGGATATTTTATTCTTACGCCATAGGGTTAGGCATTTTATTGATCGCCCTTATCTGGCCTAAATTAAGCCAGGCAGCATTATTCAGGCTCGAAAGAGGCATAAAACCAGACCGTGATGAAATACTCGAAACTATAAAGTTTCTAATTCCGAAAGGCGATCATTTTGCGACCGCCATTATTCTCGATTTAAACTTACTGATATTCCTGTTAATGGCAATTTTCGGTGTTAATCTGGTATCTCCCAATGGAGCAGAACTGTTGGAATGGGGCGGGCACCGGCGGCATGAAGTTCTGCATGGGGAATATTGGCGTTTATTTACAAGCATGTTTGTGCACGGTGGTATCATGCACCTGTTTCTGAATGTTTCCGGATTAGTAATTGCTGCTATATTCATTGAGCCGCTTTTAGGAAGAAAAAACTACTTTATTCTTTATTTTGCGGCGGGTCTTACTGCAAGTTTATGCAGCGTTTGGTGGCATGAAAACACTTTAAGCGTTGGTGCTTCAGGGGCTATTTTCGGTTTACATGGTGGCTTGTTAGGTTTATTACTTACCAATGCCATACCCAAAGAAGGAAAACGATTTGTACTGATCCTGATCGGGGTTTACGTAGGCGCTAATTTATTATTCGGTTTTGCAATGAGTGGGATAGACAATGCTGCGCATATTGGTGGCCTTATTAGCGGAGCGTTCATAGCCATTGCTCTACATTCCTACAAATCAAAAGAAGATGAAATTACACTTTCGTAACAACCTCCTATAAAAAGCTTTTCCACTTATTTGAAATTGCTTAAAACGCTATCAAAAAATCCTAAAAAACTATTATATAACAAAAAGAGGCTACCAATATCGGCAGCCTCTTTTTCATTTAGCAGCAAAAGCGTTTTACCGGATCACTAATTTCTCTACGGTGCGTTCGCCGTTAGAAACCAGGTTTACCAGGTAAAGGCCGGCGCTGAGTTTCCCTTTCAATTCCAGAGCGGCTTCGCGCTGGCCGGCAGGCATTTCGGTTTCGTACACCACGTCGCCGATGGTGTTGGTAATGGTTATTTTGGCGGCAACAGTAGCCTCATCGTTACGCAGCAGCTGGAAAGCGCCTTCGGTTGGGTTGGGGTAAATGCTTACGCGCTGGGCTATTACCGGATCGTTGGAAATAACCGGGTTAGAAACTGTTGGTCCGGCGGTGCGCTGGTACGAGCCGCCGTTCATGGCAATGGAGTGCGTCCAGGTGCGACTGGAATTAGACCGGAAATAAGCATCCGATTCGGAAGTTTTGGAACCGCTGGCCGGGTTGGCATACCGGATATAATTGGTACCGGTAGAAGAAGTATAGTTGCCGTAGATCACCACAAAATGGCCGCCGCCCGACGTCCAGCCCCAGCGCGCTACCATCATTTTTTTACTGCCCAGGTTGCTGCGCACCGTACTGTAAGCCAATGAGCTGGAATACGAGGTATTGGCTCCGGCATAATTGTTCAGCAGCCAGCTTAAAGAACCGTTGCAACCAGACATGCTGTTCGGGAAATTGGAGCCCAAGGGATCGGTGCAGGCGCTGGGCCGCGAACCGTTCAGAGTATTGCAGCACACGTTAAACCAACCGTCGCAGGTATTGTTGGCCGCATTTACAATCGAGCACTGCGAAGGCGGTGTGGTGGAGCTATACGCCCAGTCGATCATGCGGGTGGTAGCCGCCCAGCACCACTGGGTTTGCTCCTGTTTGTAAGCCGTGAGGTTTAAAGAATAATCCTGGGCTGAAGCCACGGAAGCGGAAAGGCACAGCAAGGCGCCCAGTACAAAAGTAAATGTTCTTTTCATATTGGTTTCTTTTTAGAAATGCTTGAATGGGAAAAACCGGAATTAATCGAACTGCACGATCATTTTGCTGATGCGGGTTTCGAGCTCGCGGTAAGCCAGCGGCTGCTGAAACGAAGCGCGCTGCGCGGTAGAAAGCGGCGCAAATTCAAGCGTAGTTTCGCTTAGCGTCGGGTTGGCTTCGGCAATAAAATCGGCGGAGTGGTTCAGGTTTTTAAGCCACACAAAGCGGCTCGTATCTTTGGCCCGGCTCAGGTATGGCGAGGCTTCCTGGGCCAGGTTCATCTCGCCCACGGCCACTACCTGCCAGCGGTTTTCAAAATGGGCTACCGTAAGAAAAACGCGGGGCTTCCCGTCGAGCATGAGCGGTACCAAAAATTCGCCGGCTGGGTGCGCCTGAATGGTGCCGTTAAAATCACGGTACATGGCATATACTTCAATGGGTTGACCGGGCAGCGCCTGCTGCATTTCGGCGGCATTCCGGAAACCATACTCGGGGAGTTCATTGGCAGGGAACATGCTTTGCCAGGCGGCACGGGAATTTTTCACTACTTGCTGCACTTCCTCTAACTGCGCCGGCTCTGGCCGGAAACGGTTCTGGGCCTGGGCCGCTACGGAAATGCCGAGTATGCAAAGCATGCACACCCAGAGCTGGGTAAGATTTTTTCTCATAATGTATTGGTTTTTAGGTGAGTGAAGAGATGACTAAATATATATTATGAGATATAACACTTCAAAGCAAATTGCACTATATTTTATAAAATAAAACTTTTCTTGTTTTATTTCAGCCGTAAATTTCCGGATTGCGTTCAAGGCCAGGCTGCTTCATTTTGGGTTTTATGGTAAAAAGGCGCCAAAAACCCGGTTTCCCGCAGCTAGAAAACGGAACCCAGGCCTTTGATATCAAGGGGAAAAATGGTACCGTTTTCAGGCAAAAAAGTCTGCCCCGGCTGAAACGCTGAAGAAAAAACCTGTGAGGAATACCTGCGTTAAACCGGCATTATGAGCAGAGCATTTACCAAAGAAGAAGACGCGCAGGAGCAACCCATTATTCCGCCGCGGGCCGCGTTGCCGGCCGGGGTGCCGAATTACGTAACGCCGCGCGGCCTGGAATTGCTGCGCGAAGAACTAACCGAACTGGAAACCGCCAGAGCCAAAGCCGAAGCGAACCGCGAAAATGAAACCGACCGCACCCGCCAGCTCAGCATTTTTAACGGAAAGATCAGCGCTTTAACGGCCCGCATTGCAAGTGCCAAAGTAGTAGACCCCAAAAACCAGCCGGCCGATGAAGTGCGTTTCGGGGCTACGGTAACGTTGAAAACCAAAAAGGGCGGTAAACCCGGCACTACCCGAAAATTTACCATTGTGGGCGTAGACGAAGCTTCGGTGCCGGAAGGAAAAATTGCGTTCAATGCGCCCATTGCCCAAGCCGTGCAAGGCGCTAAGAAAGGTGAAACGGTTACCTTGCAACTGGGCCGGAATACGGAAACCGTGGAAGTTACAGAGATCGTTTATCAATGAACTTGTATATCGAATATCAGAATTCCGCAACAACCAGAAAATAAAAAAGCCCGGTTTCAGGCCGGACTTTTTTTACTCAAAAGGATAGCGTTTTTACTTCGGCTTTCTAAAGGCGGACGCAGTCAGGAAACGTTTTCACCATTTCAAGGCCAGGTCGTACTCAGTAGTTATTTTATATTTTTAACAAACTACAACTCTACGGAATCCGGTTTTGAATGAAAGCAGTTTTGCAACCGGTAAACCTAGCGTTTTAAGCAGGTTTAAAACCCTCAACCCGAAACCTGAAAAACTCAGGCCGGTTCCCAGAGTTCAATTTTATTGCCTTCGGGGTCCATGATCCAGGCAAATTTTCCGTACTCTTCTTCCACCATTTCGCCAACCAGTTCCACGCCTTCGGTTTTTAAAGCCTGAACCAAAGCTGCCAGATCGGCCACAATGTAATTGATCATGAAGGGCTTCTGACTGGGCGCGTAATAGGTGGTATTTTCCGGGAACGGATTCCAGGCAGTGGAGAATTCTTTGTGCTGGGCTTTCGTTTCGGGAGCATTCCAGTTAAAGGTGGCGCCCCAGGTTTCGGAGTCGATGCCTAAATGTTTCTGATACCAGGCCCGCAAAGCTGCCGGATCCTGGCTTTTGAAAAATACGCCGCCAATGCCGATCACACGTTTCATAATTTTAGAGTTTTTGGGTTGAAAAGGATACCGTTTTTTGAAGATTCGAAAATTAAAATACTGCTTACTTGCTTTGCTGTTCGGCCAATTCGGGTTCGTTTAATGAAATCTGCTCCCGGCGGAAAAACGGGGCCAATAACCGATCGGTAGTAAGGGCTACGGCCACGGCAAAAACAGGCGCTGCCAGATACCACATCCTTCCGATATCGCCGGAAAGCAAAACGTGCGCTGCAACGATCAGCAGAAATAACACCTGCATTTGCGTAAGCCGCGCTCCTGGTTTCAAGCGGAGCTTTCTGCTAAGCAAACCGGCCAGCACTAAAAAGTTGAAGATACCGAAGGCGCTGAACCAACTCATGAATCCGCTCAGCGAAAAGAATTTCCGGAACGTGCGCCCGGCGTTGTGCAGGTGCTCGAAAGCGTTGGCCGCCCGCGCCGGTACCGGCAAACCGCTCAGCGAATCGACGAGGCTGTTATTGGCTATAAAAATGCAGCCGGCCAGAACTAAATAAAAAACCAATCGGTGCAAAGGAATAAAGCGGCCAAAAATTAAAGTCAACGGCACAAACAACCAGAACGATTCTTTGGCCAGCGGCCCGAGGATCAAACAACCAAACAGGGCCGCTTCGTTTTGGGAAACCAGACTGTAGAACAGCAGCGCCAGCGCTAAAAAATACAAACTATCTACCAGCGCAATACCGGCCAAATAACTGCAATAACCGCTGCTAAGCACCGCCAGCACCGCTATAAAACGCCCCGCCACGCCGGCGCCCACCGTTTTTGCCAGGCTGTAAAGTACCGTTCCGGCCAAAGCCATGAGGGTGCTGTTCACAACAAAGAAAGAAAAGCCCAAAGGTAAAGTGCCGCTTTTCCCGCTTAACAGGCTTAAGATTTCTGCCAGGCCCCGGGCCAGAAAAGGAATAATGACCCGGTAGCGGTGGGTAATATTTACATCCCAGTTGCCACTGCCCAGCGCCAGGTAACTGGCTTCGTCGCTCGAAAAAGCAGCATCGTGGTTTACTAAGATCAGGTAGGCGTTGCCGAACACAATCGCTGCCGAAAACGCAAAGACCAACCAATATTCTTTCTGCACCCGGCCCGGATTTACACTCATTTCCAAATCAATATTTTCACTAAGATTAAGCAATAACCGGCAACCGACAAAATTTACCCCGATCTTCTGCCGCAATTGCTTCTGCCTGTAGCAGATTAATTTAATTTCCGCCTAAATTAATAAAGCGCGATTCTTGACCAATAAGCCAAAATGAACGTAACTTGCACTTTTTAGGAAGAAATAAACCTCCAGGAAGTATATAGTAATGGGAAGAGCATTTGAATTCAGAAAAGCCCGGAAATTTAAACGCTGGGATAAAATGTCGAAAGCGTTTTCGCGCTTGGGCAAAGAGATTGTGATGGCGGTAAAAGAAGGCGGCCCGAACCCGGAAGGCAACGCCCGTTTGCGCACAGCTATTCAGAACGCGAAAGGCGTAAACATGCCCAAAGACCGCGTGGAAGCCGCCATTAAACGCGCCAGCAGCAAAGAAGAAAACAACTACGACGAGGTGGTGTACGAGGGCTACGGTCCGCACGGCATTGCTATTTTAGTAGAAACCGCTACCGATAACCTGAACCGCACCATTGCCAACATGCGCGTATATTTCTCCCGCGCAGGTGGCGCCGTAGGCAAAACCGGTTCGCTGGATTTTATTTTCACCCGCAAAGGCATTTTCCGTTTACCGGCCGAAGGGCTTAACCTGGAAGAACTGGAGCTGGAACTGATCGATTTTGGGGCCGAAGATATTTACGAGCACGAAGGCGAGATCATTATTGAAACGGCCTTTGCCGATTTCGGCCCGATGCAGAAAGCGCTGGAAGAAAAAGGCTTGCCGGTAACTTCTGCCGAATTGCAGCGCATACCAAACACCCGCACCGAACTGACCGACGAACAGGCCGAAGACATTGAAAACCTGATCGAAAAAATAGAGGAAGACGACGACGTGCAGGCCGTTTACCACAACATGGCTTAATGCTTTTCCGGCTTTTGAGGCCGTTTAAGCACTTTTTCCCTTCCAAACCATAGCGTTTCCGGTAGCTTTTACGAGCCGCGGAAACGCTTTTTTTTGCGGTTCCCCGGATTTTTTTAAAAATATTTCACTGTCAGAGCAACGCCTGAGCCTATTTCTGCATCTTAGCATTAAACCCGGAAATTTTTGCATTTCAAAAACCTTGATGGGCATCAAGGTTTGCCGGTGCCCAGGATCATAATTTTGCAAAACCGCGAACAAAGCCTGGGGCAGCCGGTTTGAAAAATAATAAAAAAAATTATCGACCGGCTAAGGGTCAGGTTTTCTTTCCCTGTCTTAGCTTCAGAAACCCGGAAATGTTGATTTGTTCCGGCCTTAAAAATTGAATGCAGTAAAAATGAAAAGAGTTTTATTGAGCGCCTTATTGATTTGCAGCGCGGTGTTATCGGGGTTTGTGGGTCTGGATCTGCGGCAGTCTTTTTCCTACGAAATTTTCAGTTCGCCTTATTATAAAACCCTGAAGAAAAACCTGCCGGCCGCCAGCGCTAAAATTGGTTACGTAGCGGTTACTTTAGATACTCGCGCCCGGCAAAACCCTACTTTCGCCGATGCTAAAATCCCGCAACTGCAGCAGGCGATCAATAAATTTTTAGGCGACAGCCTGCAAATGGCTCAGATACAAATGCCGGTTCATAACGAGCTTTACAACGAAAAATATTTCCCGGACCTGTTTTTAGGTTCGGTACTGGGGCCGCAAAAACCGCTGTATGTACTGGCCGATTGCCCGCAGGAAAAAGAAGATCCGGAATATTGCGTGCGACTGGCCGGGCAACTGGGCAGCAAAGCCTGGATGCAGCAACTCAAAAGCCTGATGGTTAGCCAAAAGCTCAATTACGTGATCGTGTACCAATTAGGCGAAGGCTATATTTACCCGAACGGGAAGATGAAAAAAGTAAACGCGCTGGTAGAAACCCGCAAAGCGCCACCGGCCGGCCTGGATATGGGCACCGGTTTCTGGTTGCCAATGTCGCAGAAACTGGTGGCTACGAACAAACCGATCGACGTACTTTTCCTGAAAGGCATGCTGATCGATAAAGAAGGCAAAGCAGTTCGTTACGGCGCCGAAGGCATTACCGCAGCATCCAAAGCCAGTTTCCTGGAGCAGACCGTAAATATTGCCCACGAATTTTCGGAAGCTGAACTGAACGCCATTGAAAACGACCTGCGCCGCACCGACCTGCCAGACCAACCCTTAAACTGGCAGATCGCCGCAAAAAATCTTACCCGCATGCTCACCCAGTCTAACGCGGGCTTATAGTAAAAACGCTATGCTTTTGGCTTTAAAAAGTAATGTTTGCCGAAAGGCTTTCAGAAACCAGAAATTACATTAACCCTTTATTTTACAATTTATTACAAGTTCCAATCACCAATCTTATTAGTCTAATAAAACCATGAAAAAACTATTTACCCTCGCAATCGCAATGGCGTTTGCAGCAACTTCTTTTGCCCAGACCCCAAACAGCAGCATGGAAAACTGGCAAACCAAAGCCGGTGTTGGCATGTCCGGACCGTATACTTACCAGATTCCCCAAAAATGGGAACTAGGCTTTCTTTCAGGGCTACTGACCACCATCGGGGTTAAACCCAACGTTGACAAATCTACTACCAAGAACAGCGGCAGCTTTGCGCTTCAGCTTTCCAGCAACTCCGATAGTATGGGCGTCGATTTAATGACCACCTTTAATATGGGCCCGAATGCGCAGCCACAGGGTTTTACCGGCTTTTTCCAGACCTCGGGCGTAGTTACCGACCCGAATGATTTTGGCCAGACTTTCGTTTTCATGACCAAATGGAACGGCACTAAAACCGACACCATTGGCTTTGGCATGGCAGAACTCGATAGCTCCCCGAACAGCTTCAAACCCTTTACCGCCAACATTCAATATACCAGCAATGTCACCCCCGATTCGGCGATCATTTATTTCATGTACTTTCCGCAGGAAGCCAATACCCACGTGTTAATCGATGATCTTTCGTTTATATATCTGCTTGGCACCAAAGAAAATACAGCTTTCCCGGAGCTTACTTTCTATCCCAACCCGGTTTCCGGCAACCAGCAAGCCACGTTAAAGTTTACGGCGCCCAAAGCAGAAAAAGCTACGTTAACCATCCGCGATATGGTAGGCAAAGAAGTAAAAACCATGCCGCTGAACACGCTGCAAGCCGGCGCCAATACCATTGCAATAAACACCGATGAACTTAAGACCGGCCTTTACCTGGCTACTTTAGAATCAGCCAGCGGCAGCCAGACCTTCCGGTTTGTAAAACGCTAGGGTTTTAAGCCCTAAAACTCCTGCAAACACGATTTTCCGCCTCTCTCCTTTTTCTCTAAAACTTCTGAATCAGTACCCAAACAGCCTGCCATTTGTCCCTACGCATTTGGCAGGCATGGTACCGCTTTACGCTTTTTTATTCAGTTTTTTATTCTAAACCTTAACTTAAAACTATGTTTTCTTTTAAAAAATTAGCCTTATTCGTCCTTCCCGCCGCCTTAATTTTCACTTCCTGCAAAGAGGAAGATGCTCCGAAACCAAACCCAAATCCCGGCACCCAGCCAGTAAATAATTTGCCGGCGCTGGTGCTGACCAATGTACTGGCTGATACTGTTTTACAAGACCGCAACACCGACCCAGCCAAAGCCGATTACCTGGTAAACAGCAACATCCGGATAGATGCCAAACTTACCCTAAAACCGGGCGTGGTGATCGGTTTTGCGCAGGATGCCCGCGTTGACCTGAACACTACCGGCAGCTTGATTGCCAAAGGCACGGCCGAAAAGAAGATCCGCTTTATTGGCCAGACGGCGCAGAAGGGTTTCTGGAGCGGTATTATTATTTATTCCGCCGCCAGCGTCAACGAAATTTCGCACGCCGAAATTCTGCACGCCGGCAGCAAAGCCATGCTCGACAACCAGAAAACGGCCGTCGCCTTATTTGAAAATGCCCGCGTTTCGGTAAGCAATTCCACGGTTTCGCAGAGCGGCGGTTTTGGCATGTACCTGCGCGACAACAGCATTCCGGTTACGTTTGCCAACAATGTTTTCAGCTATAACCAGGAAGCACCGTTGCAGGTAGCGGCCAACCACGTAGCCGTTCTCGATGAAGCCAGTATTTATACCAATAATAACGGTCGCAACGCAGTAGAAGTGCGGGGTTCGCTTTTAACCGGCAACAACGAAATTACCTGGCCGGCTTTTACCGATGGCACGCCGATCCGGTTTTTGGCAACTGTGGGCATCCGCACCGGCTGGAAACTCAAACCCGGTACTACCATAGAAATGGCGGAAGACAAGCAAATAAATATTGAAACCAATGGTTACCTGAATGCCGTAGGCACAGCTGCTAAAAAGATCGTATTTACGGGCACCGTAAAAGCCACCGGCACCTGGAATGGCCTGGTAGTTTATACCCGCAGCGCGCTCAATGTCTTAGACCACGTTAAAATCCAGCATGCCGGCGGAAAAGCTTTATTTGGCGGCACCAAAGCAGCCATCGGGCTTTTCGGAACTTCGGCCACCAGCCTGGAAGTGCGCAACTCCGAGATCAGCCAGAGTGGCGGCTACGGCATTCACGTGTTCGGTAATAAAGGCGTGCTGAACGCCGATGTGGAAACAGTAAACACGTTTACCGGCAATACCCAGGGCAACGTTTATTACGAGATATAATCGCTGCAATCGCTGACTTTCAGGATTAACCCCACCTTAATCCTCCTCTAATTCAGGGGAGGATTTTTTTTAAGCTGTCAGCTAAAGAAAATGGCAAAGAAGTCTGAACACGATTTTAAGAGATTTATAGGATGGACAGGATTATATGTCTGAATGATGATTTCCAGGATTCGTGGGACTGCAGGATTTTGTCTGAATCAGAATTTACAGAAACGAAGTTCGGTGTAGCCAATTTGAGAATTTACAAAATCAACAAACAGAATGTATCGCTAGGAACAGCCCTTGTGGGTGTCCTTTTTACATATTCATTTCACGCCAATCGCCAGCGCAGCGTTTCCTGAAATCAAGGACTGAAGAAAAGTAAACTAAAAAGAAGCGAACTACGAAGGCAAGCTGACACCAGTTTCTGTGCGAGCGGCCTCCAAGACTTCCGGTGCCACAGGCAGCCCGCAAGGGCAGGAAGGGTTGCAGCCGCGAACGCAGAAACGAAGCCGCCCGGCTTGAGGGAAAAAGCTTCATTGAAAGTAAAATGCTGGTAGTTAAGAACAGAAGCTAGCTATGAAAACGGTATGCTTTCAAGCTCAAAAACTCAATAAAAAAACCTTCTTCTTAGCTTAAAGAGATCCCTCCTATCGTCGGGATGACAGAAAAAGCCGGGATGACCGAAAGAAAAACGCTATGCTTAAGACCTTAAAAACTCTATAAAATCAACTTTGAAACCGAATATCCTTAATCCGCAGCTGCAACGAAATCACTCCCCGAAAAACATTCTGCTCTACGCAGTAGCACACATCAAAAGGGATGCCTTTCAGGATTTTCGGGTAATGGTCGGCCATGCCAAAAGCGATCGCATCAAATTCAGTAAAACCATCTTGCGTAAGGCGCAACTTTAAATGCGTATCGCCTACTACACGGCAGCTGCCGGTATCGTACACGCACTCCGAAGAAAATACCGGCGCCATGTTGCCCGGTCCGAAAGGCTGCATCTGGTTCAGGATCCGGAAAAACGATGGGGTAATTTCTTTAAAATTAAGCGGCACATCTATTTCTACCTGCGGCGTTTGCTGCTCTTCGGTAATGGTACGGGCCACAATTTCCTCAAAACGCTCCCGGAAAGCCGGTACGTTTTCCACTTTCATGGTTAAGCCGGCCGCATACATGTGCCCGCCAAATTGCTCTAACAGATCCGAACATTCCACAATCGCGCTGTGCACATCGAAGCCGTGTACCGAGCGCGCGGAGCCGGAAGCCATGCCATCGTTAGAAGCTGTAAGAATAATGGTGGGCCGGTAATAACGTTCAATGCAGCGCGAAGCCACAATGCCTACCACTCCTTTATGCCAGGTTTCCTTGTAAAGCACCGTCGATTTCGATTTCCGGAGAAAACTATCGCCTTCAATCATTTCCAGCGCTTCCTTGGTAATATTGGTGTCGTGCACCCGGCGGTTCTGGTTCGATTCGTTAATGCTTTTGGCTTCCTCGAAGGCTTCTTCTTTGGTTTTGGCCAGCAGCATGGCCACCGAACGCTTGGCATCGCCCATGCGGCCGGCAGCGTTTATGCGCGGCGCAAACCCAAACACGATGCTGTTAATATCGAGGTCCTCCTTTAAAGCCGCCAGTTCTTTCAGCGCTTCCAGACCCGGACGTAAAGGCGCACCGGAATTCAGTAAACGCAAACCGAAATAGGCCAGAATGCGGTTTTCGCCGGTAATCGGCACAATATCGGCGGCAATAGAAATTACGGCAAAATCGAGCAGGGCGTAAAGTTCGTCGGTATCTAAATTATTCTGCATGCTGAACGCCTGCATGAGCTTGAACCCAACGCCGCAACCCGAAAGGTGTTTATAAGGATAAGGGCAGTCCGTTTGCTTCGGATCGAGCACGGCTACGGCCGCCGGAATCTGGTCGTCAGGTAAATGGTGGTCGCAGATAATAAAATCGATGCCTTTTTCTTTGGCGTACGCTACTTTATCTACTGATTTTATGCCGCAATCGAGGCTGATGATGAGCTTAAAATCATTTTCCGCAGCCCAGTTTATTCCATCTGTAGAAACGCCGTAGCCTTCTTTGTAACGGTCGGGAATGTAGTAATCTATTTTCCCCTGGAAATACGGCTGCAGATATTTGTAAGCCATGGCTACGGAAGTGGTGCCATCTACATCGTAATCGCCGTAGATCAGGATCTTTTCGCCGTTATGAAGTGCATCGTTCAGCCGGTTTACAGCCAGGTGCATGTCCTTCATCAGAAAAGGGTCGTGAAGGTCTTCTAAAGAAGGGCGGAAATAAGCTTTGGCTTCATCGAAAGTGCAGATATCGCGCTGACAAAGTATGGTTGCGATCTTTTCGTGAATAGACAGGCTCTTTGCCAGACTTTCCACTTTTTCAGGGGCCGGCGCCGCTTTATAAACCCATCTTTTCTCCATCCTTCCGGTACTTTTATTTAGACTATAGAATACAAAAATAAGAAATTAGTTCCGGTAAACATCAATCCGGTTTTGGCGAGCCATGGACTTTGCGGTAAAATGTGCGTATTTTTGCAGCAGATAAACGAAAATTTGAAGTGAAGAAGCTTAAAGGAATTTACGAGAAATATAAAGATTATGCCCAGACCGATGTGCTGATGTACCTGTCGTTTATCATTTTCCTGATCATTCTTTTTGTTTTCTTCCGTTAACTTTTCAGGGTTTTTAAAGCGGAAAGCATAGCGTTTTCCTTTCGGTCATCTCGGCTTTTTCCGTCATCCCGACGATAGGAGGGATCTCTTTAAGCGAATAAGTTAGTTTGCTATTGAGTTTTTGAGCCTGAAAGGATACCGTTTTCATAGCTAGCTTCTGTTCTTAACTACCAGAATTTTACTTCCATAGTTTACTTTCTCCCTCAAGCCGGGTGGCTTCGTTTCTGCGTTCGCGGCTGCAACCCTTCCTGCCCTTGCGGGCTGCCTCCTGCGTCGGCACCGGAAGTCTTGGAGGCCGCTCTCACAGAAACTGGTATCGGTTTGCCTTCGTAGCCAGCTTCTTTTTAGTTTAGTTTTCTGGATAGCGTGATTTTCAGGATACGCTGCGCTGGCGGAATGCGGGAAAGCAAATCAAAAATAATCCTGTCCATCCCAAAAATCCTTAAAATCGTATTCAGACAAAAATCACCATAATCAATAAATCATAGTTCAGACTTGATTGCCGCTTACTTTAGCTGACGGTTTTAAGTCCTCCACTGATTTAGCTGTTGGGATGGGTTCAATTTACCACTGCATCGCCGCGGAGTTTCCGGAAACGTTTGCGGGCTTCTACTGAATAGGTACTTCCCGGAAACTTCAGGAGCAGATCGTTGTAGAGTTTCTGGGCAGTAGCTGTGTCTTTCAGGTTTTCCTCGGTGATTTTGGCGGTCAGAAACAGGGCATCGTCGGCTAAAATATCGTCGCTGTAGTTGGCCGTGATTTTAGCCAGGCTGAAAAGCGCATCGGTGTAATTGCCTTGCCGCAAAAATATCTTCGCTTTCTGAAAATAGATCTCATCGGCCAGGTTGTGGTTTGGGTATTGCTTCAGGATCTGGTCGAGTTTCTGAATGGCTTGCGCAAACTTATTCTGAAAAAGCATCAGATCAGCTTCCGCGTAAGCTTCCATGGCAACTGTAGAAGTATCGAGGCCGGTATTGTCGGTAATGAGCAAGCTTAATTCCATGGCATCGTTGGCTATTTCGCGGCTGGTAGCCAGTTTCAGAATGTCCAGGTGGGCCTGCGCCAGTTCAAAATCGCCTTTGTAGTAACTCAGCCGGGCGTTACGCAGTTTGGCTTCGTGCCCGATGGTAGTTTCCTTATGCGATTTTTCTACCTGCGAATAAAGCAAGGTTGCTTCCCAGGGTTCGCCTTTCAGCAAATAAATATCGCCTAAGCTGATCTTGGCCTGTGCTACCAGATCGGCATTGGCGCGGGGAGTATTGATCACTTCTTCCAGCAAAACAATGGCTTTATCTTTTTCATCGAGGTAAAAAGCATGCAGCATGGCTTGGTTTTTCATGGCTTCGGCCGTCTGCGGATTTTTCCCGAATTCAGTTAATAACTGCTGGTATTCCGTGATCAGGGTCCTGATCTTTTGCGGCTCGATCGGGAAGCTGTTTTTAACCTGTTCTTCGCGGGCATTGAGTAAGCGCTGGCGCGCCATGGCGTAATACTGGCCCGAAGGATATTCTTTAGTAAGGTATTCGTAGGCTTCGATCGCGCTTTCGTAATCGCCGTTTTTCAGGCTGATCGCGCCCAGTTCAAAAATGCGCACCCCGTTTTCACGGTTACGGCGGTCCATGGCACGGGCCTGGATCAGTGCGCTGCCAAAGTCTTTCCGTTGCAGATAAACCCAAAGCAGTAATTCGCTCAATACCTTCTGGTCCGGGTTTTTCTGCACTTTCGAGATCAGCACGCGTTCCAGGGCTTCAAACTCCTTTTCGTCTTTGAGGCTGTTTTGCAGCATGTTTTGCGCGTAACCCGCCTGCCCCGGATTCACTTCTACCAAACCCAGCACCTCGCCCATTACTTTATCAGTTTGCTTCTGCACCGTATAATGCTGGATCAGATCGCTGTAGTAAGCCAGGTTGTTGTTCTCCAGTTTGCGGCCCTGCAAATAGGTTTTCTCAACGTATTCGGGCAGATTTTTCTCACTGAAGGCGGCTGCCGTTGCCCGCACTTTGGGCGCGGTAAGCTGGCTGATCATTTTATCGAATTGCTTCTGGCTGTCTTCGGTTTTGCCGGCAGCTTTATAAACCAAACCCAGGTCAATTTCATAATCGGGGTTATCGGGCACTTTTTTTATGGCTTTTTTCACCAGCTTTTCGGCCGGCTTAAATTTCTTTAGCGCCAGCAGGGTTTGCAGGTAATTGGGGTACAGGTAAGTAAACCGCGCGTTATCTTCTATCAGTTTTTCGTAGATCGCTTCGGCTTTGGCAAAATCACGCTGCTCAAAATATTCTTTGGCCAGCTTTTCTTCGCTGCGGTTTTTCTGCTGCGCAACCGCGCCGAAACTACAGAGCAGCAGCAGCAAAAACGCTATCATTTTCGGGCAAAAAAGTGCTCGCATCATTTTTCGTTGTTCGTTATTCGTTGCTCTTTGTTCGTTTCAGAGAATCTCTTGCCGTAACCGAAAGAAGCAAAATTTACTATTCAATATAACGCAATTTCCTTCGAAACTGTGCAGCCTGCAGACAAATAAAAAAGCTGCTCCTTTTCGGGAGCAGCTTTTTGAGGTAAAATCCATACCGTTTTGCGGTTTAGAAGAATTTTACGCGGGAATCTTTAATATCGGCACTGGCTTTTACTGCTTCGTAAACGGCATTGTCTAAACGGCCTTTGCGACCAACCAGCATTTGCTGTTTCAGCATGTTCAGGTCTGCAGGCGCCTGGGCAGGCGTAATATTCTGCAGTTCCATCATCATTACGCCCGACTGGCCTTCAATAGCACCGGTACGTTTGCCTGGTTTCAGACCGAATACCTGGCCTACAGCAACCGGCTCCAGCCCTACGCCTTCAATTGCGCCTGAGCCAAAGTTTACATTTTCTGAAGTACGAACCTGCGCTTCCGGACCGTATTTAGAGGCAATCTGCTCTAAAGAACCGCTGGCGCCTTTCAGTTTCTCCATGATCTGCTGGGCTTTCTTTTCGTTGCGAACCGCAGCGGTCAGTTCCTCGCGGCGGGCATCGATATTAGCTTCGCCTTTTTTGGTTTTGCCGGTTAAAACTGCTACCACAAACTGGTCGTCTACTTCAAAAGCCGGCGAAACGGAGCCTACTTTGGTGTCTTCGCGGAACGCCCAGCGTACTAATTCACGAGCATTGGCCAGGTTATTTACGAAACGATCGTTTGCTCTAATGCTTTTCGCTTCTGCTTTCATCAGCGACTTATCTTTCTCGATGTTCGCTTTGAAATCTTCCGGCGATTTGCTTAAACCAGCCAGTTCATCGGCCTTGCGGTAAGCGGCATCGCGGGTATCGTCAGACGAAGAAATGTTGCGGGTAATGGTAGCGACCTGGTAGCTGCGGGTAGTTTTTGGTTCGGTAACTTTTACAATGTGGTAACCGAAGCTGGTTTCTACCAGGGTTGGCAGCAAGCCGGTAGATTTAGCACCAAAAACTGCTTTTTCGAATTCAGGAACCATATTGCCTTCGCGGAACCAGCCTAAATCGCCGCCCTGTGAAGCCGTCCCATCGGAACCGTGCTGACGGGCCATAGCGGCAAAATCAGCTCCGCCTTTAATTTGCGCCAGCACATCCTCAGCTTTTTTCTTGGCTTCTGCTTTTGCTTCCGGCGTTTCGGCAGCAGGCTTGAACAGAATGTGGCTTGCCCGGATAGAAGCTGCACCGCCATCTTTAATATCGGTTACTTTGTGAATCGTATAAACGCCGTTCTCTTCGTAAGGACCAAAAACCTGGCCTTCGGTTAAGGTTTCGTTTTTCAGTTTTTCAGGAAGCTCGCCAATGTTTACATAAGCCGGGTTGAAAGGCGCATCGGAATTGGCTACGGCAAAAGCCGAATCGTTGGTGGAAGCCTGAAACTGCTTGGTTAATTCAGCAATTTCTTCTTTGGCCGCTTTCGCATCTTCTTCCGAAGGACGCACCGGGATGGTTACGTACTCGAAGCTGCGGGCATCTTCCGATTTGTATCTGTCTTTGTTTTTATCCAGGTAAGCTTTCAGCTCCTCGTCGGTTACTTTAAAAGCCGAATCGGATAAGGTGAAATATGGAATGTATAAGTATTTTACGCTGGCAGCTGCATTCTGCTCGTCGTTAAAGTTTTTCGCTTCCTGAGTAGTTACGTAAGCCGATTGTTTGATCAGGTTATCGTATTTAATGCGCATCCGGTCCGGGCCTAAACCCTGTTCGAACTGGTGCCAGGCGGCCTGCTGTTCGGCTGGCTGCTGGTCTAACTTGCTCAGGTAATCGATAACCGACGCACGATCGAACTGCTGCGTTTGCGGGTTTACAAATGCCTGCTGAATGGCCGGGTGAATGTGGTTACCCTGTACCATGTCTACCAGTTCTTCTTCGGTAACTGTTAAGCCTAAACGCTCAAATTCCTTCTGAAAAGCTACTTTAAAGATCAGCTGGTTCCAGGCTTGTTCCCGTAGTGGAGCCATTTCTTCTTCGCCGGGCTGTTTGCCATTCTGGGCAGCATAATTGCGTTTTATACCTTCCAAAGTTTCGTCGAACTCCTGAATGGTAATTTCTTTGCCGGCTATTTCGCCAACGATGGTATCGCCACGCCCGAACAATCTGGAATTAGGACCGAGCAAATCGCCTAATACCATGAAAATAAGCAAGCCTACGGCAATAGCACCTACTGCCCAGCCAGACTTCTCCCTGATTTTGTTAATTACTGCCATTGATAAGTTAAATTGTAAAAGAATTGCAAAATAATGAGAATATCCCGTAAGTTCAAAATTTTGCGAAATTTCCCCGTAAACGCTGATTATCAGGCTTCGGTCTGCTCCGGGTGCATGGTGAACCGCACGGTGTTTATCCGGTTCTCATCCATGGTAAGCACGGTTATGGTAAAAGGCGGCACCGGAATAACATCGCCGGCATTCGGAATATCTTCGTTTACCGATAAAATAAAGCCGCCCAATGTTTCATAATCGCCTTCCGGAAGCTCGAAACCGTATTTTTCGTTCAGGTAATCTATTTCGTGGCGCGCGCTGAAAAGATACGTATTCGGTTCCGGCAACACTTGCTCCACGAGTTCGTCTTTGTCGTATTCGTCTTCAATTTCGCCGAAAATCTCTTCAATCACGTCTTCTACAGTTACAATACCCGAGGTTCCGCCAAATTCATCTACCACTAAGGCCATGCTGCGGTGGTCTTTAATAAATTTCACGAGCAGCTCATTGGCCAGCATGTTTTCCGGAATAACGGTTACCGGCGTCAGAATTTCTTCTATAGCAGCTGGTTTGCGGAAAAGCGAAAGCTGGTGACAATAGCCGATGATATTATCGATGGTTTCTTTATAGACCAGGATTTTGGAATGCCCGCTCTCAATGAAAAGTTGGCGGAGGTCTTCAATGCTGTCAGAAATTTCCACCGCTTCAATTTCGGTGCGGGGCACCATGCATTCCCGCACTTTTACGGTTTTAAATTCCAGGGCATTTTCCAGGATGCGGGTATCTATTTCCGGCATTTCTTCGGTCTGGGCCGGGTCGGCGCTGCGACGAATGTGTTCTTCCAGGTTGGTAGCCGCAAAAGCCGGTTTTTCTTTGGAATAATTTACGCGGGCTACTTTGCCGGTTACAAAGCGGTTAAACCCGGTTACGAACTGCACCAGCGGGTAAAACAGGTAATAGAAAACGGTTAAGGGCAGCGCAAAAGCCTGCAGCAATTCGTGGCCGTAAATGCCAATAAAAACTTTAGGAATAAGCCAGCGCGATAAGAAAAGGATAATTGCTGCCACAATTACCGCTATTGCCGAATAACCAATGGCCGAGAGTTCGGGGTTTTGCCACAAACGGTAATAAAGCCAGGAAGCCAGAATAACGCCGGAGCCTACCATGGCAATCAGGCGGCCTACCAGGCAAATAGCGGCTACGCGCAACCGATGGTCAAGCAGCCAGTCGGTGAGGCGCTCAGACCAGGACGTGCGTTTGGAACCCAGATCGAAGGAAAATTTAGCCGGCCGCAGATAGGCTACTTCGGCGGTGGTGAAAAAGCTTATCAGCAGAAAGAAAAAAATCAGCAGCAAAATGGGACCGGGGTCGCTCATAAATTATTAATGGGCTTAAGAATTCTGTTTTTTTCTGTTGTAACGGAAAATGGTAATAAAGGCAATGGAGATCATAAAGATCCAGTAGTTATACCCGATCGCTTCAGAAACGGATACGGTTTGCATATCGATCAGTACGCGGTGCACCCCGATAATAAAGGAAACAATGGTTAAAGATATAAATATAGTTTGTTTAAGCGACACGATTTTGGTAATTGGTTAATGGTTATTGGCTACCGGCTTTACTTTTTTAGTGAAAAAGAATAGCGTTTTTTTTAAATGGTTGAATGGTTAAATGGCTGAATGGTTGAATGGCTGAATGGCTGAAAGAGCAAATAGCGGCATTTAAAGATTCAGTGATTCTTTTATGCATTCATCCTTTCTTTCAAGAATTTAATTAAAAAACCATTTAACCATTCAGCCATTTAACAATTCAACAATTCAACAATTAAGTTACTCTTTCACCGAGAAAATGCCGGATGGTTTTAAAATGCGGTAGCGCGAAAAATCCTGGTTGGCCTCCAGGCCGTGGCCGGTCAGAATTTCGTCGGCGGTGCGGATCTTTACAAATTTATTGGTGCGGATCTTCTGTTGTTGCTTGTGCCAGCGCAATTCTTCGGTTTCCAGCGTTTCGTTTTTGGCTATGTTTTTAACTACTACGTTGCCACGGGCCAGGTAAGAATCGGATTCTTTATCGTATTTGCCGTAGTTGGCCTGCAGCGTGGTGGTTATGCGGCCCAGTTCATCCAGGAAGGTTAAGTTAAATCCTTTCGGATAAATGCCGTCGCCGCTTTCGTATTGCTGCTGCAAAGGCGCGTTGAGCTTAATTTTCAGGCGCGCCGAATCGGAATAAAGCGTTTTTACGTCGGCCGTTTCCATGATCGGACCGGTATATTTGGGCTGCTTGTCCGGGTCTTGCGTAGCCGGGCCGCAACCGGCGTTCAGCAGCAAAACCAGGCTCAGCAGCCAAAAACCAAGCTGCCAGCTTTTATCCGGAACGTTTTTCTGCATCAGGCCCATTTATATTTATTGGTGCTTTCGTTGGGGTTTTCAGGTTTAAAAAAAATCAACCTGACTTTTTACTGCCCGAACCCTACCGTTTTTTTAATCTAATTTCCGCTGAATGAACCACTTATTGTTGAGCGAAAGCCCTACCTGCGCCCGGATAAAGTTTTCCTGCACCAGGCTATTATCGGTAGTACCGCGTTTACCCAGCGCAAAACCCAGGTTCAGGAACGAACTTTCGGTAATAAGCGAACGGCCGAGTGGCAAAGTAAAGCCCCAGGTTACAGCCGCTTCGTTCAGTTGCTCGTTGTTTATTACGTATTGCGTTTGCCCGTAGCTGAAACCGGCGCGGTAGGTTACGCGGCGCAGGTATTTCGGCGAAGCAGGTTCCGGCACAAATTCACCGCCTAAACCAAAACGCGTGGTATTTTCGAACGGAGAGTTGCCTTCAAAGTTTTTAAATTCCGACCAGTTTTGCAGCGCAATATCGGCGCTTACGCTCCAGTTCAGGGCATTATCAAGGCTTAAGCCCAGTTGAAAACCACCCGGAACCGTAACTTTTTTATTGGCGCTGTCGGCGTGGGTCTGATCCAGACCGGAGGTATTGAGGCGCTCGATATACGTGCGGCGCTCCGCATTCAGATCGGTAGCCAGATTATAAACCCCGCCGATTCCTACGTTATATTTACCCATTTTCCGACGATACGCCACACCGGTTTTAAAAGCAAAATCGCTGTAGCTGGTTTCCTGACGGATACGCAATTGCTGCGAAGTAAGGGTTTGGGAACCACTAGTCCGCTGCAGCGCCGTGGTATACATATTATCGATGGTTCCGAAAATGTATGATGCGGTGGCGCCGATGGTCAGGTCTTTAAAAACTTTTACACCGTGGCCGAAATACACTTCCGATAAGCCGCCTTCGCCACTGTATTTCACTAAAGCTTGCGTACCTGGGTCGTTTATTACCGGCTGTACGGCGTTGGTTTCGTATTGCACCGTGCTGTAAGGCTTCAGGCCAAATGCGGCCGACCAGCGTTTGCTTACCGGAATAGCCAAACCAATCGTGCCTAAATTGGTGCTGCCGTCGCGTTGCGAACGACTGTCTTCTTTCAGGGTTTTAAGCTGGCTGTTTACGGTCAGCTCAAAAATCACATTGTTGTTGAAGTAAAGCAGCGCCGGGTTCAGTTCGTTTATCTGGTAACTGTTTGGGGATGCTACGCCGCTGCCGCCCATGCTGAAGTTGCGAATACTGCCGTTGTTCGTGCTCAGATCGCCGATGCCGAAGCGGGAATAAGGCGAGTTGCCCAGGCTTTGCGCCGTGGCGGTGTTGGTAGCCAGCAAACCGGCAGATACTAAAAATATCGTTAAAAACTTATGCATGTGGAATCAATAAACTATTCAGCCCGAGCAAAACCAATTCAGGAATTGCAAAGATGCGTCCTTTTAAGTTAGTTTCAAAAAATGTAGCGTCGCCGCCACAAAGGATTATGTGCAGGTTTTGAGCCTGTTTTTCATAGCGTTTTATAATGCCTTCGGCTTCGGCCAGCGTACCGTTATATACGCCGCTTTGCATGGCCTGCGCCGTGGTTTTGCCCGAAATTTCGGGCACAAACGCCGGCTGCTCTAAAAACGGCAAACGGCTGGTAAACGTATGCATGGCCTTAAATTTCATAGCTAAACCCGGTGCGATCAGGCCTCCGTGGTAATTTCCTTCAGCATCCAGGAAATCGTAAGTAATGCAGGTTCCGGCATCAATTACGAGGCAATCGGTTTTGGGAAATAAATGCGCTGCGCCTAAAACCGCCGCCAGACGGTCTTTCCCCAAAGTTTCCGGAGTTTGGTAAAGATTGGTAATGGGCAGTTTGGTCTTATGCGTAAGCTCGACTTTTTTACCCGGAACCGATAGCGTTTTCAGCACTTCTTCGCCCGAAATTCCTACCGAAGCCAACGCAATATTCTCCGGCTTTTCTTCGGCTACCAATTGCTGCAAAGCTGAAATCTCCGAAATTACCCCCTGCTTTTTGAGCTGGTTATTTTCAAAGATTCCGAATTTGGTGTTGGTGTTACCGATGTCGATGATCAGGTTGCGCATAGAGTTATTCTGTAGTTAAAACCTTGCTCCGAAGAGCGACATCGGGAAAGTATATTTTGTAGTATTTATTGGGCTTCAACCCACATTTTTAACTTATAAGTTATTCTCAGATAAAATATCTGGAAAATAACTAAGCCAATCTGAATTTATTTTCACTACTTCTATTAAGGAAATAATACAGGACTCCTGAAATAGTTGTACTAAGAAAAACAGCTAAGATACTACCTATCCAAAAATCGCTCATTTGTAATTTTACCATCCAGATTATTAGTGTCGGAATGTGAAGAAAAGCTCCTACCAGAAATTTATTCCATTCTATTATTTTAATTCGGCTTTTAAATCCAAAATAAATAACTGTCTGTAAAATGAGGTTAATAATAATTACTGGTATACTAAAGTACAAAGATGAGATGATTACATCCCCCCAACTTAATAGTCCATCATAAATTTCTGAGGTATTCAATGCTTTTATCTTAGTGGCAGAGGAGAAGACTATGAAAATTGATACATCTTTAATGAAAATATGAATTGGATAGAATCTCATTCTCAATATTTATGATTTGCTGTAAACGGTATTAAATTTTATAGCTGCCTTGTTCTATAGAAATATTTTAGTCAATTGTTATTTAAAATATTGTCACAGCAAAAACGAAATAGTTGGCTATAAAACCAATCTTTGTATTATCTCCTTTTCAATCAAAGCAAAAAAATCCGGCAACTTTACAATTGCCGGATTTTCAGAATGCTATAAGAAATATTTCAGGCGGATCACTTCTTTTTCACTCAGGAAACGCCAGTTGCCGCGTGGCAGGTCTTTCTTGGTCAGGCCGGCGTATTGTACGCGGTCCAGGGTTACAACTTCGTAGCCCAAGCTTTCGAAAATACGGCGCACAATGCGGTTGCGGCCAATGTGAATTTCGATGCCCAGGAACTTGTTTGTATTCCCAATCAAGGCCAGGTCGTCTACAATGGCTTTGCCGTCTTCCAGTTCCAGGCCTTCCGAAATTTTCTGGAAATCGTCTTTGGTGATCGGCTTATCCAATTCAACCTGGTAGATCTTCGAATTCTTGTGGCTCGGGTGTGTTAATTTCTGCGCCAGTTCGCCATCGTTGGTGAAAAGCAACAAGCCCGTCGTGTTTCTGTCTAAGCGGCCAACCGGGAAAATACGTTCTTTCGAGGCATTTTTCACCAAGTCCATCACCGTTTTGCGGCCTTCCGGATCTTCGGTGGTGGTAATAAAGTCTTTCGGCTTATTCAGCAACACATAGACTAATTTTTCACGACTTAAGTTTTTTTTTCCGTATTGAACGCTGTCGGTTGGTTTTACTTTGTAGCCCAGCTCGGTAACTACTTCGCCGTTTACCCGGATCTCTCCGGCAGCGATCAGTTCATCGGCTTCGCGGCGCGAGCAGATACCGGCGTTGGCAATATAGCGGTTCAAACGCAGCTGACCATCGGCCGAAAGATCTTCCGAACGGTTTTTATCGCGGCCGGCATAGCGTTTCAGGCCTGCATAATTAGGCGCCTCTCCTACATCTTCTCTCGACATGCGGTTCTGACGGTCGGCATAGCGATCCGGACGGCCACCACGCTCTTCGCGCGCTGGGCGTTCAGTTCTGGCTGGTCGGTCTTCTCTTGCAGAACGATCGTCTCTGGATGAACGCTCTTCGCCAAAGCTGGTATCGTTTTTAGGACGGTACGGACGGAACTCGCCTTCAGCTTCCGGATTAAAATTTTCTTCTTTATTGAAACGCTCTTCGCGCGGGGCACGGGTTTCGCGTGGAACAAATCCTTCTTTTCTGCCCTGACCTTCGCGGGATGCGCGCATGCCCGGCGTAAAGCGGTTGCCGCCACGCTCTTCTTTGTTGAAGCCACGGTCTTTGGAAAAACCACGGTCTGAAGAACCAGACGACTTTTTATCGTCAGCATCATAGCGTTTTTTCACGTACGGGGTGCGCACGTCGCCCTGCATATCGGCCGGGTTTGGTTTCTGACCGTAGTAGCTTTTCTTGCTGCCAATGTGCGGAACCGGGCCTTTTTCTTCCTGACGTTTGCGGTATTCTTCTTTCTCCGGTTTAAAGCTGCGGTTGCGTTCACCTTTGCCACCACGCGGCACCGAACCCTGGCCTGATCTTTCGGCACGCGCTACCCAAGGACGATCGTCGGTTGGTTTGCGGCTGGCCGGCCGGTATGGGCGGAATTCTTTATCGCCACCTTCCGAACGGCTCGGGCGGTCGGAAGAACGGTTTTCGTATGGACGGTCGCTTTTGAAACCACGGTCTTTATTGTAAGGACGGTCGGAACCAGAAGCCCGGTCTTTATTGTACGGACGATCCGAGCCACGTTCTTTATTGTATGGACGGTCAGAACCCGATGCGCGATCTTTATTGTAAGGACGATCTGAACCAGACGAACGGTCTTTATTGAAGGAACGGTCTGCGTTGTACGGACGATCGGAACCGCGCTCTTTGTTGAACGGGCGGTCAGCACGATCGGCATTGTACGGTCTGTCGGTGCGCGGTTTGCCGCCATAATCGCCTCTAGGGCTGTCGCCGTAAGGCTTGCGGTCGCGGCTATCGGAGGAACGGCCTTTGTCGTTGCGGTTGAAGATCTTTTTGCCTTCGCCGCTGCTTGGGCGATCAGAACCGAAAGAACGTTTGGCTGGTCTGTCGCCAGAGCCGCCTCTTGAATTATTGTATGCCATCTAAATTGGATTGGTGATGCAGTATCGCTACTGGATCGGTATATAATATATATGAAATGCTAGTTTTCGGAAATTTCGCCGATGGTATTTTCTTCCAGGGCAAAATCTTTTAATTGCGGGAGGTCGCGGAGGTGGTTGATGCCAAAATATTCCATGAACTTCTGGGTGGTGCAATAAAGTACCGGCCGGCCAATGGTATCGGCTTTGCCTTTAATTTCCACCAGTTCTTTTTCCAGGAGTTTGTGCAGGGCATAATCGCAGCTCACGCCACGGATCTGCTCGAGTTGAGTTCGGGTAACGGGTTGTTTGTAAGCTACAATGGCCAGAGTTTCTAAAGCAGAAGCCGAAAGTTTGCGTTTCGATTTCTGCTTTAGGAACAAGGCCAGGGTTTCCTGGTAATCGGGTTTGGTTAAAAACTGGTAACCGCCGCCAATGGCGTAGATCTGGAAAGCAAACGCTTCGGAAACGAAAAGCTGGTGAATTTCTTCAATGGCTTCCAGCACGTCGCTTACAGTAACTTCCACCTGCAGGGCTTCGGAAAGACATTTCTGCATTTCTTCGATTGCCACAGGAGCCTGGGCGCAAAAAACCAGCGCCTGAATATGCGATACCAGTGGATTCAACATCGTTGTTCGTTGATCGTTATTCGTTGTTCGTGATTAAAATTCTAGTCTTCAGCGTTTTTAACCCTGAAAAGATACTGTTTCGTTCCGTAATTCAGAATTAAAATCCGGGCAACGGTAAACGAATAACGAACAACGAAAAAGAATTAGTCTATGCGTTGGTTTTTAGCTTCGATGGTGTGCTGGGTGTGCGGCACAGCGCGCAGACGTTCTTTCGGGATCAGCTTACCGGTGGCAATACAAACGCCGTAGGTACCGTTTTTAATCCGGATCAGGGCGTTTTCAAGCTGCTGAATAAATTTCAGCTGGCGGGAAGCTAACTGGTTCAGGCTTTCTTTTTCGGCCGTATCGGCACCGTCTTCCAGTAATTTAGAAGAAGAAGCGGTATTATCGGTGCCTGAATCGTTGCGGCGGCTCAGGGTTTCTTTAATAAAAGCTACTTCTTTTTTGGCGTTGTTAAGTTTCTCGGTAATCAGGTCTTCAAACTCGATCAGTTCTTCACGTGAATAGCGCAGTTTTTCCTCGCTCATGTTGGGTACCCTTTAAATATTATTTAAAATTTCTTTTAACTCTTTTTTAGCTGCTTTCGCCGGTTCTGGTGCGTGGTGGCAGTTCAGCTTGGTAACACACGGTTTGCTTAAATAGTTTATTAACTATATCGGCTTCGCAAACACATACTTAGGCAAGCTGAAATTTGTCACAAAATTAACGGATTAATCCCGAAGTTGCTATTCTGCTTTGTTTATTTTCGGTTTTTTATTCTGAGCGCTAATTTCCGCCGAGGCAAACGACCCAAAAAGGAAGCAGAATCTTTCCGAAACTCCTTACCCGAAGTCCGGAAAAAGGTTGTAATTAAACTTTTACTTTTAAATTGCTGCTCCCGGCCACTTTTCAGCCCTAAGATCTTCGCGTTTTTTCACATAATCTGAAAGTCTGGAACTATCTTTGAATGGCCGTTTGCGGTTTCATATTTTATTTTCCTGCACATGCAATTTCTACGTACTTCTTTAGGCGCCGCGCTGTTGGGCCTGTTTTTTATGGCCGGTTGCACGGCGCCGCGTTCGGTTATCCATTCGGGCAAAGTTACGCCCAAAGGTGAATTTAAGGTGGGTACCAATTACGCTTTCAACGTGGCTACGCAGCCCATTGGTGCCTTAGCCGATGTAACCGCCGGACTGGTAAAAGATCTGAAAAACCGCGATACGGTGGTTTTAGACGACCAGGTAAACGGCGTTTCCAGGGCAGCGGTGGCTTATACTTTGGATCCGGTTGCGCCGAGCTGGGATTTTTATGTACGTTATGGTTTGGTAGACCGCGTGGATGTGGGCTATAAATACGCATTCGGTTCGCACGTTTTCGATGCCATGTACCAGTTTATGGGCTCTACCGGCACGCCTAAAAACCCGGGCCCGGCCGGCACGTATGGCAGCATCGGTTTGCAGTATTCGGGCCGTGACTCGAAGCTGCCGGGAAAAATTCTATGGCAAAACATAGACGACCTGCTACAATACAATGCTTCCCGCACTGATATTCTTATTCCGCTGGTTTTCAGCACCTCGTTTGGGCCGGAAGAGGAAATGGGAAATATTTCGTACGGGGTAGCTTATTCGCATACCTGGATCAAATATAACTTCAACCCGTCTAATTTTGTGCAAAAGCAGGCAGACCGCCAGGATGTAATTCCGGTAAAGCCGCTTTCGGCGAAGAATAATTACGGCTCTTTAGGGGCTTTTGTAAACGCGAAGATCGGTTATAAGTACGCTTATTTTTTACCGGCGCTGGCTATTTATTTCCAGAATTACGGGGAGTATGAGCTGTTGGGCGGGAATAAAACGGAACTCAAAGGTCTGACGGTTATTCCTTCGCTGGGTCTGCAGTTTCAGTTTGGTAAAGGAAGGTAGTTTTTTCTGCTAAAAATATAGCGTTTTTTCGTCATCTCGACGTGAGGAGGGGTGTATTTAAGCGAATACAAAAGTTTGCTATTGAGTTTTGGAGGCTGAAAGGATAGCGTTTTTATAGCTTGCTTCTGTACTTAACTTCCAGCATTTTACTTTCAATTGAGCTTTCTCCCTCAAGCCGGGTGGCTTCGTTTCTGCGTTCGCGGCTGCAACCCTTCCTGCCCTTACGGGCTGCCTGTGGCACCGGAAGTCTTGGAGGCCGCTCGCACAGAAACTGGTGTCTGTTTTCCTCCGTAGCTCGCTTCTTTTTAGTTTAGTTTCTCAGATAACTTGATTTTCAAGGGGCGCTGCGCTGGCGATATCGTGATGGCAGAAAATCTAATCAAGGGTAGGAAAAACTTCCCTCCTTTAATCTTGAAAATCGTGTTCAAAACATTGCAATCTGCTTTAGCTGACGGTACTCTTTCCGATCCAAGCCCTCCTCTGATTTAGGGAAAGATTTAGGTGGGATAAATCCTGGAAATTCTAAATTGGCTACGCCGAACTTCGTTTTTGTGAATTCTGATTCAGGCAATTGTCCTGAAAATCCCTTAATTCTAAAAATCTTGATCAAAAAAAGCCCTCCCTGAATTAGGGGAGGGTTGGATGGGGTAAATGCTATGCATTTAAGCTTAAAAACTCAGCATATGAATGGCTGCCACGGCGGCTTCTACGCCTTTGTTGCCGTGTTTGCCGCCGGAGCGGTCTAAGGCTTGTTGCAGATCGTTGGTAGTTACTACGCCAAAAATTACCGGCTTATTGAACTTCAGGCTTACGTCTATCAGGCCTTTGGCTACAGCGTGGTTAATGTAATCGTCGTGCTTGGTTTCTCCTCTTATTACTACGCCCAGGCAGATCACGGCGTCTATTTCCTGGCTCGATGCTAAGAACTGGGCTCCCAACGGCAATTCGTATGTTCCCGGTACGGTATTGCGGTGAATGTTTTGCGGCAGGGCGCCGTGCCGGAGCAAAGTGTCGTAAGCCCCTCTGCATAAAGCATCGGTAATTTCTTTGTTCCATTCTGCTACTACCATCCCGAACCGTTTGCCGGAAGCATCGATCAGTTTTTCAGAATTATATTCGCTTAAGTTTTTCAGGGCGCTGGCCATAGGTAATTAATAATTGATAATTAAGAATTGGTTATACGAAGGTGTGAATTAGATCTGGAAAACGCTATGCTTTCGGGGTAAAAAAGTCATTTTATCATTCTGGGTTCGGGAAAAAGCGAAAGAGCAAGGCTTCCAATTTCCAACGAAGTCAATATTAAATATGAAGCCGGTCATAAACTATCCGCAACCATTACAATACAGGTTTATGAGAGCGCTATAAGGTTCTTCTTTTGATCTGAATACGAAAACCCATATTGCTAAAAACAAAAACGACGCTTCGGCCGGAAAGTTTTCCAGCCTGAGCGTCGTTTAAGACTTTCGGAAGTTTAATAGATTGGTAATTAGTTTGAAGCCAGCATTTCGGCGCGGGCTTTGTATTTTTTCGCGTCGTTTACTTCAGTAGCCGTAGCGTAAGTAGAAATGATCTTGTTATAAGCATCGGCGGCTTCTTTGTAATTTTTAGCAGCTTCGTAAGCCATGCCCGCTTTCATTAAATATTGCGGTGCAAAAAACTCATTGGCTTTGTAGTTAGCCGCTTTCATGTACATTTCAGAGGCCTCGGCCGGCTTGTTCAGTTCCATGTTCGCATCACCGATCAGGCTGTAGGCGCGGGCTTGCAAGATCAGGTCGTCGGAGCTAAAATCTTCCAGTTTATCAATTGCTTCCTGAAATTTACCTTGCTTTAAATAAACTACACCGGCGTAGAATTTCGCTAAATTTCCGGCTTTGGTTCCGCTGTATTCTTCGGCAATGTAATTCAGGCCTTTGTAACGGGCATCGCCGTTCAGAGCTTTGTTCAGCGAGTCAGCTTCGAAATCGTAAACCGCTGGGTACAAAGCAATTTGCGCCTCTTCTTCCTGGCTCTTTTTAAAACCGTAGTAAGCAAAGCTACCGGCAATAACCAGTGCGATGGCTACAAAAACGCCGAGCAGCGTATTTTTATGCTTCTTTACAAAATCTTCCGATCCGCTGGTTAAACGCTCTGCGAGGGCATCCGGATCCTGTAACAGATCGTATTCGTGCTGCTTAGCTGCCTCAGCCGCTTTTTGAGATTTAGCTGCGTCCGGATCGGTGGTATTCTTAATTGCCATTGATATATTACTGAATTAAAAAAATCGAAGATAAGGGTTTTGTTCTGAAAATGCTACCGTTTTGTTATTCCATTATGTAAGGGTAGTCTTTTTGCACGTAAATGTCGGTAAATAATTCGCTTGGGTCCGGATAAGGCGAGTTTTCAGCAAACTCAACCGACTCCTGCACCTGCGCTTTTACTTTGTCGTCAATGGCCTGAAGCTCTTCTTCGGTAGCGTATTTATTTTCCAGAATGGTGTAGCGCACGCTTTCTATCGGGTCCTGGTTGCGGTATTCTTCCAGCTCTTCTTTGGTGCGGTACTTGGCCGGATCAGACATAGAGTGGCCTTTGTAACGATACGTTTTAAATTCCAGGAAAGTCGGGCCTTCGCCGTTTCTGGCGCGTTCGGCCGCGCGGGCCACCGCTTCGTGAATATCCTCGCAGCGCATGCCGTTTACCGGCTCCGAAGGCATGTCGTAACCCAAGCCAATTTTATACAGATCGTGTACGTTAGAGGTCCGCTGCACGGAAGTACCCATGGCGTAACCGTTATTTTCTACTACAAAAATTACCGGCAGTTTCCACAGCATGGCCATGTTAAAGGCTTCGTGCAAAGCACCCTGACGCACGGCGCCATCGCCCATGTAGCAAATGCACAGGTTTTTGGTGCCGCTGTATTTTTCGGCAAAGGCAATACCGGCACCAAGCGGAACCTGTCCGCCTACAATGCCGTGACCGCCAATAAAATTCACTTCTTTATCGAAAATGTGCATCGAGCCGCCTTTGCCTTTCGAGCAACCGGTAGCTTTCGCAAATAATTCGGCCATCACGGCGTTTGGCGAAGTGCCTAACCCCAGCGGATGGGCGTGGTCGCGGTAAGCCGTGATCCATTTATCGTCTTTGGTAAGGGCGGTAATGGCACCGGCGGCGCAGGCTTCCTGGCCAATATATAAGTGGCAGAAACCTTTAATTTTCTGCTGACCGTATAACTGACCAGCTTTTTCTTCGAACTTGCGCATGAGAACCATCATCTCGTACCAGCGCATGTAGGTTTCTTTTGAAAATTTTGTTTCAGCCTGTACCTTTGTTGCCTTCTTTTCCTTCGCGTCTTTCGTAACTGCCATAGCTGGAATTGCTCGTGTTTTCTTAGTTTTGGATCTGTAACCACCGCCGGAACAAGCTGAAAACAGCCAAAACGGTTCCTGACAAATGCTTACAACACGCGAAATTAACTAAAAAGAATCTTACAACGAAATTAATGACGCTCGAAAATCTGCAGGTGCTCTTTTTTAAGAATTACGAAGAAGCGGACATTACTTTCTCTCCTCATATAAACTGCTTTATCGGCCCGAACGGCAGCGGCAAAACCAACCTTCTGGATGCCATTCATTATTTAGCCTTAACCAAAAGCGCTTTCTCAGGTTCCGATCTGCAGAACGTAAAACAGGGCGAAGATTATTTTATGGTGAAAGGCCGATTTCTGCAGGAAACGCAGAAAAACGCTATCCAGATCACCTTCAAAACCGGCCAGAAGAAGATCGTAACGAATAATAAAGCGCCTTACGAAAAAGTGAGCGAACACATCGGTCGTTTCCCGGTGGTTTTAATTTCGCCTTACGATACCGACCTGGTGCGCGAAGGAAGCGAAGAACGCCGCAAGTATTTCGACAGCCTGATCTCGCAACTCAACCACGATTATTTAGATAACCTGCTGCGTTACAATTATTTACTAAAACAGCGCAACAGTTTACTCAAGCAATTTGCCGACCGTAATTATTATGACTCGGATTACCTGCAGGTTTTAACCGAAGAAATGATACCGTTTGCGAAGAAAATTTCGAAAGTGCGCTTTAAGTTTCTGCAGGAATTCGAACCCGTTTTCCAGAAGCAATACCAGTTCTTAAGCGAGAGCTCCGAGGAAGTACGCATTGAATATAAAAGTCAGCTTCCCGGCCAGGATCTGGCATATTTATTAAAGCAAGCCGAACGCAAAGACAGCATTTTGCAGCGCACCACGGTAGGCCCGCACAAAGACGATTTCGTATTTCTGATGGATGAAAATTCGGTGAAAAATTACGGGTCGCAGGGCCAGCAGAAAAGTTTTGTAATTGCCTTAAAGCTGGCCCAGTTCGAATTGTTTGCCGCCGCCAAAAGCCAGAAACCGCTTTTACTGCTCGACGATATTTTTGACCGCCTCGATGAAAAACGCATTGCCAAACTCCTTGAAATGGTTGCCAATCACACCTTCGGTCAGCTTTTCATCACCGATTCACACGCGGAGCGCACGCAGCTTTTCCTCAAAGACCTTTCCGAAGATATCAGGACTTTTGGAGTGAAAAACGGTACCGTTTCTCCCCACCCAACCCTCCCCTAATTCAGGGAGGGCTTTTTCTCTTGTAGTACCGTCAGCTAAAGCAGCCGGCAAGGAAGTCTGAACACGATTTTAAGAGATTTATAGGATGGACAGGATTTCACGCATATCGCCAGCGCAGCGTTCACAAAAATCACGTTATCCAGAAAACTAAAATAAAAGAAAGCTCATTACGGAGGGAACTGACACCAGTTTCTGTGCGAGCGGCCTCCAAGACTTCCGGTGCCACAGGCAGCCCGCCAGGGCAGGAAGGGTTGCAGCCGCGAACGCAGAAACGAAGCCACCCGGCTGGAGGGAGAAAGCTACCTATGAAAGTTAAAAGTTATGAATTAAAAACTAAAGTTTGCTATGAAAACGCTATCCTTTCAAGCACAAAAACTTAATAGTTAAATAAACTACCAACCCGATGAAATCCCTCCTCTCGTCCGGATGACAAAAAAACGCTATGCTTTTATCCACAAAAACCCAACGTTATACTGTGGACAAATTGCCGATAACTTCTGCCCAAAGCCCTTTACCTTTGCCTCAATCCCATTTCTACCCGTACAACCTTTTAACGTTTGCTCCTATGCTAAGACCTCGCTACAACACCGACAAAACCCTCAACAGCCGCAAAGCCGATATTCAGCCGCTGAAGGAAACGTTGCAGGCGCTGGTGAATGCTTATAAACTGCAGGGCAAATTAAACGAAGTAACCATTGTTGAAAGCTGGGAGAAAATTATGGGCCGTGCCATTGCCCTCAAAACCCAGGAGATTTACTTCCGTCACGGCAAATTATTCGTGCGCATTTCTTCCGCCCCGCTCAAGCACGAACTCGTAATGGCCAAAACCAAAGTTATAGACCTGATAAATGCCCAAGTAGGCGTAAAAGCGATTGAAGAAGTAGTGTTTCTTTAAAACAGCTCTTAAAAATACCCTTGCTACCGGGCAGTTTCATGGCGCTAAAAATTCCGGAACATATTTTACAATAAACCGCAACAGCTTTTGTATATTTTGTTATTTTTGCGACAAAATCGCAAATCATGAAATTTACGCTTACTGTTCTGTTTACTATTCTATCATTTTCCGCTTTCAGCCAGAAGGTAAATTATTTAAACGAGCACTTCACGAAGATAAACTTTAAAGAAAAAGCTACTTATTATACCGAAACCGTTAAAACCGGCCCTTCCAGCGGGATTGTTAAAACATATTTCATGAACGGGCAATTGTTCTCGGAAGACTCTTTCTCTAACCTCCGTTACCAGCGGCGCGATGGCCTGACCCGAAACTATTACGGGAATGGCAAACTTAAATCCGAAATAGCTTTTAAAGACGGCGTTTTCCACGGTCCCCTGAAAACGTATTACCCGAGCCAGCGCATGAAAAGAGCCGAACTTTATGAAAACGGCACCTTTGTAAGCGGTAAATGCTTTACCCCCGCCGGCTACGACACCACGTATTTTGCTTTTCAGACCGAACCGCAGTTTCCGGGTGGCAAAGAAGCTGTGGTGCAATACCTGATCAACAACAGCCGCATTCCCATCACCCCGATAGATTATATGCTGATCAAACGCGGATTTTGGCGTTATGTGCTCGTGAAATTTGTAGTTACCGCCGAAGGCAATATAACCGATATAATGATCAGCCGTTCCCTGAGCGAGAAATACGATCGGGAAGCCATGCGCCTGGTAGAACATATGCCCAAATGGAATCCGGGTTTGCAGGATGGCGAAAAAGCGACCATTGAATATACCCTGCCAATCGGCTTTATGCACTAACCTGTTACTTCAACATAGCTTTATACAACTCAAAATCCCGATCGAACCCGTTATAATCGGAGGTAATTTCTTCACCGGGCTCAATATCGCGCGCGGCTACGGTAAAACCTTCGTCGTCTTCGGAAGTATCGAGAGTATTCGGTTCAAAAGAATGGTTAATGAACCGCCCGTCGTCGCCGCAAAGAATGTGCAAATCGCTTGATTTGCTGCGGTACAAGTATTTTTTCAGGTCATCGAGCGGGTATTCTTTTTCCAACTCGGCCAGTTTTTCGTCCGAAATTTTCAGGTCTACGCCTTCGGTATATTTCC
Source organism: Adhaeribacter terrigena (assembly GCF_016623615.1). Classification (GTDB taxonomy): domain Bacteria; phylum Bacteroidota; class Bacteroidia; order Cytophagales; family Hymenobacteraceae; genus Adhaeribacter_A; species Adhaeribacter_A terrigena. Next base: position 144,895 of record NZ_JAEHFX010000005.1, read on the forward strand.
AGATAACGGTGTCTTTAGGAATAAACTGATCGGCAAACAAACCAACGCCGCTGATCTGGCTTTGGCCAAGTTTCGTTTTTACGAGTAACATGCTGAAGTATTTAAAATCGTACTGCCAATACGGAAACTTTGCATAAAGGCTGCCATTTTTATTTAAAATATTACCTGCCCCGCAATACCATTTTCCGGCGCCCTTAAATCATTAAATAAATACAATTCACCCTTCCTGAACATATCTCCTACTCAGAAGATCCTCCTTGCTGAAAACATTTTTAAAACGGTATAGTTTTTTGCCTGAAAAGTAGCTTAAGCAGTCAAATACTATTTCGAACTCTTTCTGTATTGAAGCTGTTCGGAATCCGTTACGCGCCTGCTTTAACGTGTTAAACGCCTGTGAAAAACTTTACCCTTCTTACTTTTTTCCTCTTTTTGCATACCGTTTCGGGGCTACTGCTGGCGCAAAGCGGTAGCTGGCAACCGGCGGGCGCTAACCTGGGTTTTCCGCGCACCCTGCTGAAAGCTTCCGAAATTCCGGCCGTTCGGGTATCGTTACAGGATTCTGCCCGGAAAGCACTTTACACTTCGGTTTATTACACCGTAGCACCCACCACCAACGTCTCCGACCCGGACCGCCGTTTGCGCGCCCGGGCCGCAAAGAACATGGCCTTTTCGCGGCTTATCAACTTAAAACCGACTGGCAATTCGGCTTTAGACACCTTAACAGCCGCGGAAAAAACCCAGATCGAAACCAACATCATCTCGCTGCTCGACAACCTGAACCCGGCTGTGGATGCGGTCTGGAGTTACGAAAAATGGCAGTGGCGAAGCAAAGAACTCCTTGATTATTTAATTGCTTACGATCTTTTGCGCGGCGCCAACGTGCCGGTAACCCGATTAGCAACCACCAGAACCAAACTGCAGCAATTTGCCGGCAACCTGTATTCCAACGGTTCGGGGTTTGTAGGCTCGATCAATAACAACCATTTATTCATGACCGCCGCAGCTTTGGGCATGGCCGGCATTGTGCTAAACGACCTGACCAGCTCTACCACTTCCCAGCAACCGCAAAGCTGGATCAACATCGGCATGTATAACCTCGATAACGCCATGTGGCGCAACGCCGGCCGGCAATCGGACCCGGGAATTGTAGCGGGCTACGCCGAAGGACCTTTTTATTTTAAATATGCCATGGAAAACTGCCTGCCTTTTTTCCGGGCATTCGGTAATTTTCTGCCCGACGGCACCTACAGCTTCACGTGGAACAACACCACCCGCCAGATCCGCAACCCCTACTTCGACCCGAATTACGACCTGCTTTACCAATGGATGACCGATATTGCTATGCCCGACGGCCGTTTTCCGGCGCTGGAAGATTCATATACAGATATGGCGATGCCGGAACTGGCGCTTACCGGTAAACCGCAGTTCGTAAAAGCCTTCCACCCCCAAAAAATGGAAGCAGCCCAGCTTACGAGCCTGAATCAGCAACTGGATGGCACCGTAGATCTGCGCGCCAATTACCTGGCAGCCAACCTGAATCCGCTCCCGCAACCCGAAAAAGCGCTCACCACTTTACCTGCGGCCGGCAACCTGATTTTTCGTTCCGGAAATGGCTTTGAAAGCAATTACCTGCACGTGTATGGCAAAAACGGGCGGGCGCTCAACAATTCCGGCGGCCACAACCAGGGCGATGCCAGCAGTTTTATTTTGTACGCCAAAGGTCAGTTATTAGCTTTAGATGCCGGTTATTTAAATTACAACCGTCGCGCCGAAGTGGGCAATGCCAATAACCACAACCTGGTTTTAGTAGATGGCGCCGGCCCGAAGATCGGGACAGCCGGTGCAGCCAACGATGCCGCTGCCTACATCGAAAATACCTTTGAAACCGAAGCGCTAACCTACGGGGAAGTGAGAACGGCCTATTCCGGCGCCAATATTACCCGCAAAACCTTGCAGGTGCGCGGCGAATACTTCCTGATGGCCGATTTTATTTCTGCCGCCGCGCCGCATAATTTCACCTGGCAACTACACGGTTTCGGGCTGGAAAACGGCACGGCTGCGGAAGGCACCTTTACCGATCAGGCAACAAACCACGAAGGCATCTGGCAGAAAAACGGCGTTTCGCTAAAAGCCCACGTTACAGCAGCCGGGGGCGCAAGCGCATACAGCAAAACTACTTCCGCCCACGAAATAACCTATAACCAGGCAAAGAACCATACCACTTTTTTAGTGCAAAAGAATAGCGTTTCGGCCACCCAGTTCTTAGCTGCGCTGCACCCGTACACGGTTCCTAATGCGGTAACTTCTACCCTTTCCCTCCCGAATATGGCCGGTTTAACGCACGTTTCAGCTCATTTTACCGACGTAGTTTTTACCCAGGCCGATACAATTTTGAAAACCGTAACCGTAAATAACCTCCCGGACCCGATAAAAGCCGACGCCAGTTTTACGTTGTTTTCGCTGGATCATGCCGGGGCTTTTGCGCAGCTATTTTTACAGAATGGCACCACGCTTTTTTACGGCACCGAACAAATTCTGAGCAGCAGCAAACGCGCCAATCTCGCCTGGACCCAACGGGCGCCGGGCGAATTCCAGGGCTACGTAAATAAAGCTACCACCCTTTCTGTGCGTGTAACCCATCAACCCAACACCGTAACCGGGCAGCACCTCAGTTCCTGGACCTACAATGCAACCACCCAAACGCTGCAGGCCACCTTTTCGCAGCCATCCGATTTTACTTATAAAGTAATTTCCAACCCCTTACCGGTAGAAATGGTAGGGTTTTGGGCGGAAAAACTAAACGAAAAGGTAAAACTTCGCTGGCAAACGGCTTCTGAAACCAACAGCAAACTTTTCCGGATAGCACGTTCTGCAGATGCCGGAAACTGGGAAACTGTTGCCGAAAAAATGGCCCAGGGAAATTCTTCGAACCTGACGAGTTATGAATTCACCGATGCGCCCGGGTTTTCTGGTTTGGTTTACTACCGCTTAACCCAGGAAGATCAGGACGGAACGGCATCGTTTTCGGATATAAAAGTCGTGAATCTAGAGAAGCAAACACCTGCTGCTTTGCGCCTTTACCCTAACCCCGCTTCCGAAACCCTGCATCTGGAACTTGAAACCAGCCAACCTGAAAATGCGCAGATCCAGATCCGGGACCTGGCCGGCCGCGATGTTTTGAGCCTTAAAAAACAACTCCAGGCGGGCCCAAACAAACTAACCTGCGAAATTGAAAAATTGCCTGCCGGCTTCTATATTCTTTCGGTACAGGGCAAAGAGCAAACGCAGCAGATAAAGTTTATAAAACAGTAGGGATTTCGGGGTAAAAACCGCCGTGCGCGGCAGCGATATTTATTTTCTGTGCGTATAGAGTGCCATCGAAAAACCTGACTCCATGCACCTCCCCGATTTCCGCCCGGTTTCGTACTCCCGTACCACCATTACCGAACTCATGGTTCCGTCCTATGCCAATTTCGGCGGCAAAATTCACGGCGGCATTCTGCTTTCGCTCATGGATAAAGTGGCCTATGCCTGCGCGGCCAAACATGCCGGCAATTATTGCGTTACCGTTACGGTAGATGGTGTGGAATTCCGGCAGCCGGTAGAAGTTGGCGAACTGGTTTCGTTAATGGCTTCGGTAAACTATGTGGGCAATACCTCTTTAATGGTAGGCATAAAAGTAATTGCCGAAAACGTGAAAACCAGAATCGTAAAACATACCAACACTTCTTATATTACCCTGGTAGCCAAAGGCGAAGACGATAAACCTACCCAGGTGCCCGGCCTGACCCTGGAAACCCCGGAAGATGCCCGCCGTTTTCTGGAAGCTATAAAGCGCCGCGAAATTAAAGAACACTCCCGCCAGGCCTTTCAGAACGAAAAAAACCGCCAGACTCTTGCCGAAGACCTGGCGTTTCTCCGCACCGAACGCTGCAAACTTGCTTTCTGAAAAGAAAAACGGTAGCGTTCCAGCCTTAAAAAGTGCTTCGTGCCAAATTATTTTATTCAGAATACCCAAATTATTCTGGTTTCCGTAAAACTTTTTTTGCTTCCGTAAATTATTAATAACAGATCGGTTTCAGGCAATCATTCTTCACCACCAACATAAATCTAAACCTTAAAATCCATGAAAAAACTTTTACTTGCTTTAGCAGTTGCCGTTGCTGCACAATGCAGCGCTTTTGCGCAGGGTTACACCGTAACCACCACTACCGGCACGTACGCCGATCTTACCGGCGCTACGGTAGTAAGCACTTCCGGCTGGGATCCGAACACTGCCAACTTCACTATTCCCATTGGTTTCAACTTTGTGCTCGATGGCATTACCTATACCTCCATGGAAACCGATGGCCTGGGCGACCTTTACTTTACCGATGGCACGAACGATAAATATATTTATCCTTTCGATGCCGTTATAATAGACAAATCGTATCCTTCTACTACCAGCACGTTATCGCCGATCAGTTATTTGCTTAGCGGCACAGCCGGCAGCCGCATTCTGAAGGTTGAATTTAAAAATGCAGGCCTGGTTACCGATCCGCTTGGCACGCCAACCCTTAACCCGAACGACGTGGCTAACTTCCAAGTATGGCTTTACGAAGGTTCTAACAAAATTGAAGTTCGTTACGGCACTGTAAGCGCCGCCAACGTACAAGGCGTTTTCTTTGGCGAAGATGGCCCTAGTGTAGCAGTCGTTACCGGGATAAGCAGCACCGGCATTTCCGGCTTCTTTCTCGAAGGCCTGGCTACTGCCCCAACCGTAACGGTACTTAACCAATCCAGCACGTACATGGGCCTGGATAACATACCGGCATCCGGAACGATCTATACCTTTAACCGGGTAGTGAGCGGCATTGCCAAACAATTAAACCAAACCAATATTGCCGTTTACCCCAACCCGGTTGCCAACGTAATGACCATTAAAGGTTTAACGGCAAAAGGCCAGGCAACCGTAACCATTACCGATGTTTTAGGCAAAGTAGTTTTAACCGAAAAAGTAGCAGCTTCCCAGAACGTATCAGTTAACGTTAGCAACCTCAAAAAAGGCGCTTACTTTGTAGAGGTGGCTTCGGAAGAAGGCCGCAGCTTTAAGCAGATCATCAGGCAATAATTAACTTGCGCAGGCACATTTTCCTGTAAAGTCCCGGCTGCTTCATTGCGGCCGGGACTTTTTTTGTTTCCCATAACGGTTTCGGAGCCGTATAAACCGCAGGCCGTTCTACTCCGGTAAGAGTAGTTTTCACCTCTGAAATACTAGCGTTTTTATGAAGAAAATTGTGCTTATTGGCTTGGCCCTGGCTTTGCTTCTCGGTTATTTGTATTACCGCAGTTTTGTTTCGGGGCCGAAGTACGCCTTACTGCAGGCCAAAGAAGCGGTTCAAAACCACAACATGGCCGCGTTCGAAAAATACGTGAACGTAGAATCGTTAACCAACAGCCTGGTGGACCAGGTAACCGGAACGCCCGGCCTGGCCGAAAACTTTATTCCGGGCTTACAGTTGGGCAAAGGCATGATCGATCTTCTGAAACCAACCCTGGCCAGAGCGGCCCGCACCGAAGTTAAAAATTACGTAGAAACCGGCCGCATCAATACCCGTTTCGAAGGCAATGAAATGTTTTTCTCCCTGGCTGCCATTGCCGGCACCCTTGTAAGCGACGACAGCCAGTTTAAAAGTATTGCTTATGTAAAAGAAAAAAACGACGTAGCACTGGTTGGGTTAGAATTCACGCAGCCCAAATTTGATACTACCGTGGTGCTGGAAGTAAAAATGATAGACCAGGGCAATTACTGGCAGGCAACAGATTTTACCAATGCCGGCGAATTGTTGCAACATATTATCCGCTTACAAAACAAACAGGCCGCAAATCGTTAATTCTAACAAAATTTTCAAAAATGCTTTATTACTGCTTTGTTAAGGCTGTTTTTACCATGAATAAAACCCGATTCCTTAAAGGCTGTTATCCGGGATTTTAAAACCGGGCAATTGCTAACAAAAACCAGTCGAAAAAAAGCAATTATTTTTAAGGACCCAGGCAACGAATTGCACTAAATTAACGACCTATAGATATTAAAGACGCAAAAATAATTTCGGAACCCGCTAACCTTTCAGGGAAAACGGATATTAAGAAATTAGTAACGGTTCGGGAAAGCTGAACCGGATCATGTTGTTTGTTTTTGATGTTGTTTTGTTAAAACGTTTGACTAATCCTCCTGGCCTCTTACAATACGGAGGTGAGAATTGGGTGAGAGCATTTTATCCTTCTGCTATTTGAGCGCCAGGGGCTTAGTCAAATTTTTAACCTTCCTAACCTTCGCAACCGCCGGTAACCCCGCACGCGTCAGGCATTAAAACACTTTGTTCAGACTTTATTTGACATACAATAAAAAACCCGGGCCGAAATATTTCGGCCCGGGTTTTTTATTGTAAAAGCATAGCGTTTTATTCCGGTTTAATTGGGGGTTACAAGCCAGTTTTCTACCTGGTGCATTACACCATTCTGAGCCGTCTCGTCGCCGCTGGTAACCCGCACGCCGTTTATAAGCAACTGGTTACCCTTCCGGAACACGGTAACCTCTTTGCCACTTAAAGTTGTTAATTTAGAACCGTCCTTAAAATCTTCCTGCAGCAGCCGGCCTGCTACCACATGGCTCATTAAAATAGTTTTCAGTTTCCCGGGGTCGGTGTTTTTATATTTTCCCAGCGCAGCATCAGAAGGGGCAAAAAACGTGTAAGGCCCGGTATCCATTAGCACTCCCGAAAGGCCGGCCTGCATCAGGGTTTCTTTCAGCAAAGGGCGCGTTAGGCAGATCTGCTCCATAAGCATTTTGCCGGAAGCCGGTTTTTGCAGCGTAAATGCCGAAACGAACAGTAGCAGCAAAGCCAGCGCAAAAGAATGCAAGGTTGTTTTCATAGCCGGATAAATTAGCGGTAAGCGTGTTTCTAAATATACGAATACCACTATAATCCTGCTAATTTTAACACTAAATACTTTTGGCTTTTAAGCTGAAGCTGATAGCATTAAAAAGGCAAATTGGCCAGAATTTCACCCATAAAATTACCGGCCGCCTGCGGCACCAGAACTAAACCCAATACCACCCCAACCAAAGCACCATAAAAGTGCGCATCGTGGTTTACGTTGTCGCGGCTTTTCTTGGCTTCGTAGTAAGAATAAATGAGATACAACACACCTAAAATAATACCCTTTAAACATATAAATCCATATAGACAGATTTCATTCATAGGATCATACAAAATGCTGGCAAAAATAATGGTAGAAACCCCGCCGCTGGCGCCCAGAGAGTAATAATTGTAGTCGTCTTTGTGCTTGAAATAAGTAGGAATATCCGAAATAATTACCCCGATCACGAATAAAGCCAGAAACCAGAAAGCCCCTAATTCCGGCCCGAAATACGCTTTATATAAACCTTCTACGGCCGCGCCAAAGAAAAACAAGGAGAACATGTTGAAAAATAAATGCCCCCAGTCAGCATGCAGAAAACCGGAAGTTAAAAAACGCCACCATTGATTATTGCGCTTTACGGTGTAGGGATGAAAAACCCAGCTCTGCATAAAATCCGGGCTTTTCCAGGCATAAAGCGAAATGGCAACGTTCAACCCGATCAATATAAAAGTTAAAGACATGTTTTCAGATTTGAAAATGAGGGAATAAGAAAATCAGATATCGTATTTCGTTTGTCCCGTTTGGAGGCAGGGTTACTGCGGGTCTTGCCAGTCGACTTATGAACGTCATCCCAACTTTAGGAGGGTTCTAGCGCAGTTTATAATCTAAGCTAGTTAACTCGCAGGTTCGGGATGCCCGGCTAAATTGACTAAAGTGAGATTCAGAACAGTTAAAAAACGCTATCCTTTTTACCCGAAAAACTCATTTAACAATTAAGCCATTCAGCAATTTAACTCGTCCGCTCCATTAAGCTCAACGCCAGCGCGCGCAGGTATTCTTTCCGTTCCAAAGGCGCATTCACTTTATCAAGGTGCTGCAAGGCTTCGTGGAAATAGGTATTGATCCTGGTTTCGGTTTTGGCTTTTACTTCCAGCAGATCATAAATAGCGGTTACAGCCTTCACTTTTTCCTCCGGATCTGCTACCGTTTTGCCGAGCCAGTTTTTCAGTTCGGTGCGGTGCATTTCGTTTGCATCTTCCATAGCCGTAAGCAGCAGAAACGTCTTTTTACCAGCCAGGATGTCGCCGCCAACCAGTTTCCCGAATTCAGCCGCGTTGCCGTAAACGTCTAAAAGGTCGTCGCGGAGCTGGAAGGCGATGCCGGTTTTTATGCCAAATTCCTGCAGGTTTTTGCGGTCTTCTTCCGAAGCATTTCCTAAAACGGCACCCAGTTCCAAAGCAAAACCCAAGAGCACAGCTGTTTTAAGCGTGATCATTTTCAGGTACTCCGGAATGCTGACATCGGTACGGGTTTCAAAATTCATGTCCAGTTGCTGCCCTTCGCAAACTTCGGCAGCGCATCTGGAAAACAACTTTAAAACTACCGGCAAATGAACAGGCTGCACACCGAAGAATAATTCGTAAGCTTTAACCAGCATCACGTCGCCGCTTAAAATGGCGGTGTTGGCGTTCCATTTTTCGTGCACGGTTTCCTGGCCGCGGCGCAACGGGGCCTGGTCCATGATATCGTCGTGCATTAAAGTGAAGTTGTGGAAAACCTCTACCCCGGCAGCCGGCATTAAAACCTTATCTACTTCATCTTCAAACAAATGATGGGCTAAAACAGTAAGCAACGGCCGGATTCTCTTACCACCCAGGTCCATCATATACCGGATGGGTTCGTAAAGTTCTGGGGGATTTTCGCCGTATTTAATTGTGGATAACGTATGCGCGATCTTCTCCGAAAAAGTAGCTATTGGAATCAAAACGTAAAATAGAATTGTGCAACTGCTAAATTACAACAGCTTTCTTAGATTTCCGGAATTCTTTTGGGGAATGAAAGAATTTGCATTCCGGCCGGTGAGATCAAGCGGCTTAAATTTCCTTAGCAGTAAGTTTTTTATCTAAGGTTAATAACAAACTTAAAAACTGGTCAGATAGATTTTCGATTTCTACTAAACCCCGGTGCGCTTCTTCAATTTGGCCGCTCTTGTAAAGACTAAACAGGCTGTTGGCAGAAGCATTTAATTCCTGCTGCAGCTTTATCAGATCTTTCATTTCAGCCAGGTTGCGGTATTTAGATATGCCGGTGGAATTAAACCAGGTGTTTATGGGTCCGTTTGAGGAAAAGAATTCCGTATCCAGGTTACCCCCGTAAAGCACCGAACGCACCTTAGACTTAAACAGGATGTGTTTAATCCGTAATTGTTGAAAGTCTATATTTGCTTCGTTCATAAATTGTGAGATAACAGGCAGATTTGCGCCAATTAAGCCAGGCTGCTTTTCAGGGCTTCCAGTTCTTTCCTGATCTTTACCTTATCGGTTATTATATAGCCAAACGTGATAATGCCGGCAACTTCGCCTTTTTCAATTAAGGGAAGGTAAGAAATAGTAAAATAGTGTTCCTGTACGTTACCATTATCTTCCCAATCAGAAACAAAAGGCATTTCCAGGGCAATGAACGGCTTTCTGGTATTATATACATTATCCAGGATCTGAATAAAACCTTGCTCCACTGCTTCCGGCAAGGCTTCGGCGGTAGTTTTGCCGAGTAACTGCCGGTTGGGGAACAAGCGTTGGTACTGCGGATTTACCAGTTCGAAACGGTGCTCCGGACCTCTCAGAATGTTGATAACCGCCGGCACCTGCATAATGAGGTTTTCCAGCGTTTGCCGCTTATCCTCCACTTCCTGAAAAGCTGTTTGCAACTGATCTGATAAAACCGACATCTGCTCATTCGATTCCAGCAGTTCCTGCACCATTTGTTTAGTACTGTGAATATCGTAAGTGCTGCCTACGCGCAGGAGTACTTTGCCGCTTTCATCTTTCATGGGCGTGCTGCGCATTAAATGCCACCGGTAATTGCCCTCTTTATCTTTCACCCGTAATTCGGCTTGTAACTCGGTATTATTGGCAAGGGCTTCTTCCGAACGTGTTTTAATTGCTTCCAGATCTTCGGGATGAAAAACTTTAAACCAGTTTTTGCCCATTAAAGCATCTTCGTTTAAGCCGGTATAATCGAGCCAGCGCTGGTTTACGTAGGTACAATTCCCTTCGGCATCGGCAGTATGGATCATTAAGGGCACCGCATCGGTCAGGAATTTAAATTTCTCTTCGCTTGTTTTTCGGGCCTGTCTGGCTAATTCCAATTCAGTTACGTTTACCGCTTTCTGAATAATATATTTTACGTTTCCGTCTTTATCCAGGCCCGGAATATAGGAGGTTTCCCAATACAGTTCTTTATAACCACCACCTTCTTCTTCCGGAATTACCAGGTCGTAGCGGATCACATCCATAACCAGTACTTCCTTGGATTGCAGGGTTTTGTCTAAAGCAATTTTAACCGGGTTTTCTTCATAAGGAACATCCTTTTCCGGAAAGGCTTCTTTCAGAAAATGCAATCCAACTATTTCTTCGCGGGTCCGCATGGTTACTTTCAGGTAAGCATCGGTAGCCGCTAAAACTTTATACTCCGGCGAAACCACAACAAGGCTCTCCGGAACATTAGAAAACAATTCAAAAAAATCCATATGTTCCATTTTAATGATGATAAGCTAAATTTGGCTTAAGCATATAGCCATTTAGCTTATGCAAGGTTTCAAATTTAGTTTATTAAAGGGAAACCCTGAAAAAAATAATCCAAATTTTATCGCTATAATCCAGTAGAAATTTTAAAGGTAGCGTTTAGCAATCCCTGCGTTCCCGGTGCTATTAGATCCAATTTGGCAAATAAGGCAACGTCGCTTGTTCCTTGTTCCGCAAAGCTGTTTAGAATGGTTTATTCAAAGCGGTTTAGAAGAAAAAAGGAAAAGCAGTGCATCTTGGCTACAGCACTTATAAACTAAAAACGCTATCAATTTCTGCCCAAAAAGTGCTGTAATTAAAGAATACTTTTTCCTTTTCCGTTGATGAAAGTTTCCAAATATTCAAAGAATTTATCAAATCCTTTTTCTTCATCTCCGTTATTTTCATCCAATAAAATTGAGCTAAAAACGTTGTGCTTTGTAAATTTCCATTCACCCTTTTCTAAAATCCAAAGCACAAAATCAGCAAAACTTGAATCACCTGGATTGTAAAGGCTTTCATCATTCCACCTAACCATTAGATAACCATTTAGAAAATCCTGAAGTGACGTGATTGATTTTGAAGTTAGCCACATATTAGGTTTTCTTCTTATTAAGTCAAGCATTTCATAAAGCTTTTCAGTCTGAACTACTTTAATTTCTTCACCTTTCTCATTCATATTAAAAGCTTCATTTAAATTTCCCCAAACGCTATAAAAACCAGCCCCAAAACTCTGGAGCTGGTTTTTCAGTCTTAAAGCATAGCGTTTTCCATAGGCAAATTAAAACCCATAAAAATCCCGGATATTCCGTTTGGTAATCGGAACGTGCGGCGCTTCGGAGCTATCCGGGGTTTCTTCGTTGGCGCCGGAGCGTTCCGGGCCTTCATGGGTAACGGCCGGTTTATCGGGAATGTAGCCGCTTTTACCTACGCGGGGTTTGGGCGCTACTTTCGCGCGGTCTTCTCCTCTGCCCTGTCCACCTTTACTACCGCCGCCTTTTCCGCCTTTGCCCTTACGGCCGCGGCTTTCGTAAACGTCGTCTTCGTCGCGGGCATAACGGCTGGAGTTGGTTTCGGTTACCAGGTACAGGTCTATGTTGCGGTCCATCAGGTTTACGGCTTTCACTTCCACGGTAACTTCATCGCCGAAGGTGATCATCCGTTTGTTTTTCTGGCCGATTACCCGGAAATTCTTCGCATCCAATTCGTAGAAATCGTCTTCCAGGTCGGTTAAGCGTACCATGCCTTCGGTGTTGGTTTCTTCAATCAACACGTACAAGCCCCACTCGGTTAAGCCCGAAACAATACCTTTGAACTGACGGCCAATGGTATCCTGCATGTACTCTACCTGCTTGTACTTAATGGAAGCCCGTTCGGCATCGGCGGCGCGTTTTTCCATATCCGAAGAATGTTGACAACGTTCCTCAAATTCCTCTTTCGGCGCTGAATTCGGCTTGGCCAGGTACATTTCTATCAGGCGGTGCGCCATCATATCAGGGTACCTTCTGATTGGCGAAGTGAAGTGCGAATAATGTGGAAAAGCCAGACCAAAGTGCCCTTTCGGCTCGGTGGTGTAAATGGCTTTTGCCATGGTTCTAATGGCCAGGTTTTGTAGGATGCTTTGTTCCGGCTTGCCTTCCATTTGCTCGGTCAGGCTGTTCAGACTTTCGGCTACGTTGTTTTCCTGGATGTTTAAGCGATAGCCAAAACGGCCGGCAAAGTTCGAGAAGTTCTCCAGCTTTTCCGGATCCGGGGCGGCGTGCGTGCGGTACACCATGGTCAGGCGCTCACCTTTCTTTTTCAGGTTGAACACGAACTCCGCCACCTTGCGGTTAGCCAGGAGCATAAATTCCTCGATGAGCTTGTGCGCGTCTTTGCGTTCTTTTATGAACACTTGCGTCGGCTTGTTGTTTTCGTCGAGTTTGAACTTCACTTCTATCGTTTCGAAACTGATGGCGCCATTTTTAAAGCGGCGGTCTTTCAAAATCTTTGCTAGCCGGTTCAAAGTAAGAATTTCTTCCACAAAGTCGCCTTCGCCGGTTTCAATGCGTTCCTGGGCTTCTTCGTAAGCAAATCTGCGGTCGGAATGGATAATGGTTTTTCCGAACCACTGCTGGTGAATGCCGCCGTTATCGTCCATTTCGAACACCGCCGAAAACGTTAATTTATCCTCATTCGGACGAAGCGAGCACAAACCATTCGACAGCCTCTCCGGCAACATCGGGATGGTTCTGTCTACCAGGTAAACCGAGGTAGCGCGGTGATACGCTTCTTTTTCCAGGCGCGAATTGGGTTGCACGTAGTGGGTAACGTCGGCAATGTGCACGCCAATTTCCCAGTTACCGTTCTCCAGTTTTGCTATGGAAAGCGCATCGTCGAAATCTTTGGCATCTACCGGGTCTATGGTAAACGTAGTTACATTCCGCATATCGCGGCGGCGGCCAATTTCTTCGCGGTTAATTTCGTCCGGAATGGCATTCGCTTCGGCTTCCACATCCTCGGGAAACTCGAACGGCAAGCCGAATTCGGCCATAATGGAGTTGATCTCCGCTTCGTGATCGCCGGCCGGACCAAACACGCGAATTACTTCGCCGATCGGTTTTTTATCGGGGTGGCTCGGCCATTCGGTTACTTTTACCAACACTTTATCGCCGTTCTGCGCACCGTTTATGCCTTTTTCGCCGATGAATACATCGAAGTACAGCTTTTTATAATCGGGCACCAGGAATGCAAAGCGCTCTGACACCTCGATGCGGCCCACAATTTCTTCGCGCTTGCGCTCTAAAATTTCCAGCACTTCGCCTTCGGCTTTATCGCCGCGGCCAAAGCTTACTTTTACCTTCACAATGTCATCGTCCATTGCGAATTTCAGCTTATCGGTATATACGCGAATGTCGGTTTCGAGCTCTTCGGTTATAACGAAAGCGTACTTAGGCGTGGCCAGGTCAACTTTACCGATCACAATTTTGGTTTCCGGGTTGAAGATATAGTCGCCGTTGTCGAGCAGCATAATGTCGCCTTCCTTCTTCAATTGCTTCAGGTGCTCGTATACCAGTTCGCGACCGGCCTGCGTGGTTACGCTCAGCCTGCGGAGTATTTGCTTGGGTGAAAATACTTTGCCTATGTTTTTAGAGAAAATACTGGCAACGCGGTGTTTTGAAATATCTTCAGACAAGCCGCCTTTTTTCTTGCGTCTTGCGTCTTCTTTTGGTTCTTCGGAAGCGTTTCTTCCTTTTCTATTTCTTTGCATTTACTAATGTCTATACTTTTTTATCTCTTAAGTATACTGTTTTTTCTATAAAGGTTACGATTAAGAGAAAGTTAAATTTAATTGTTTGTGAAAAATTGCGGTGAAAGGAGATTTTTTAGGCTAATAAAGCCTGAAAGAAAGGAGTTTTGGAAATAAAATTAATAGCGTTTTCGCCAAGACTACTGCCGTTTGGGATGGGGCAGCATTGTAAAAGGTTTTGGCAGGGGTTTTAGTTCAAAGGATGGTTTTCTATTTTATTGCGTTATTTCGTTTTTGATTGTTACCAAGCTGCTCCGCCAAACCGATCAGAAGTCCTTCGGAGTTTCGAATATAGCAGAGCCGGTAGGAGTTTTCGTACTGCACAATTTCGCCAACGAGCTGGGCGCCGTGTTTTATGAGCCTGGAAACCAGCTCATCGATGTCTGCAACGGTAAACATAACCCGCAGATAACCTAAGGCATTTACCGGAGCGGTGCGGTGATCTGAGATAGTAGCCGGGGTTATAAACCGCGAAAGTTCGAGACGGCTGTGGCCATCGGGCGTAACCATCATCGCAATTTCTACCTGTTGGTTTCCAAGTCCGGTAACGCGACCAGCCCATTCGCCTGCTATGGTGGCGCGACCTTCCAGCGTGAGGCCTATTTCCGTGAAAAAGGCGATAGCGTTATCTAAAGATTCTACCACGATGCCCACATTGTCCATCCGAAGTAATTTATTTTCTGACATAGCTCGCTGGTTAAGGAAAGGTTGGCCTGAGAGGGGGGTTAGATAAGTAACCCGGCGTTTACGGTTTTACTTTCACGATTTTATCTTCTTTGAGAATAACCAGTTCGCTATTCATTTTTCTTTTAAACTCGATCAGCTTCTCGTAAACTTTATCCATTCCTTCCAGAATCTTGGTTTGGTTGGATGTTCTTTTATATTTCGCCATTGAAGTAGCTTTTTAATTTGCTGAATTTAATTTCATCTAAAATATCGATCTCGCTCACTAATGTCTTTTCAGCAATCAGATCGGGCTTCCCTTCGGAGTTATCGAAGATCATTACCTCATCCGCAATAGCCAGATAGATCTCAAAAAGGTTTTTAATACCATTATGGTACCTGCGTTTTATTACGTCGGTTTCAATATTGTGGCCGCCTTCTAAAACCCGGGTTTTAACGCGTTCTATAGCTAGTTCAACATTTTGCAGCCAGAAAAACAACAAGGTAACGTTATAGCCTTGCTGCTGCGCCTGAAGAATTTTATTTTTATAACTTTTGGTGGCTAAAGTTGTCTCGAAAGCGAAGTTTATATTGCTTTGCAGCAGTTCGTATATCCGGTGAAGCATAATGCGGCCTGCTTCAAAAGAAACCTTTTCGGGCTGGAAAGGCGATAAGCCTTTGGCTATTTCGTCGGCATTTACAAACTCTTTACAATTCAGAATTTCAGGCAGAATGGTAAAGGAAGCAGTGGTTTTTCCGGCTCCGTTGCAACCTGCAATTATGTAAAGATTTTTAGCCATTATTCAAAGATAAGCAAATTCAAAGTTTTGTTCATTTTTAAAACGCTATCCTTAAGCCTTAAAAACTCCCAGGTTTACAAGCCCTTCTCCTGCGCTTCAAACCCATCCCGGATTGCCGCTTCAAGTATTTCAAGGTTTATAGCCTGCAGCGATTTGAACTTAATGCAATACCCGGTCACGCTCGCCTTGCCTATTTTTTCGCCATACGTTTTGGCTAAGTAGGTCTTATCATCGATGCCAAGAATATAGACCGAGATTCCGGTTTTGTTTGCACTGAGGCCAATCTGATAAAACTCCCTGGTTTTTCCATCGGCATAGTTTATGGTGTGAAGTCCATAGCCGATATTCGGATTAGCAACCGTTTTACCCTCATCGTTTTTACCATCCAAGAACCATAATTTACAGGCTGGCTTTACGCGTAAAATAAGGCGGTGCAACGCTTGCAGATCGCTGCGTTTTGGTTCAGGTTGACTGGAAATATACGCTTCGATCTGTTCCTGAACGTTCATCTAAAATATAAAATTAGAGGTTGCTTTAGCTTCGCTCAGTTCGCTGTCGCTCGGGTGCCGGTGCTGTAAACTTGCCGCTAACGGCCTTGTGCATAAATTGGGCAAAGCATCGCCGAAGCCTGAATGATGCTCTTTGTTGGCAAAAGTTGCTTATTTTAAATGTTATTCTTTTATAAAAATGAAGCACTGAATATTGTCTGTTTCATTCATTGTAAAGGAAGACTGAAGTCTCCACCCTTTCATTGTGAATTCATTTAGGAGATCGTTCAGGGACTTCGAAACCAAAGCCAATCCTTTCTCTTGAAATTTACCTTCTAAAGCTTTTTGAATCGTTTCTTTTCCTGCCTCACTTATATATACTTTGTTTTTTCCATTTGGCTCCCAGTCGATCAAAATAGTCAACGTTTCTGAAGTTTTACTTTGAGCGCAGACATTCAGGGAAGTCGCAAGAATAAATAAGAGTAATGAGATTGAAATTAACTGTTTCATATATCTTAGTTTAAATGTTTGCTAACTTCCGGAGAAACAACATTACAGCGTTTTGGGTTGGTTGAAAACGCTATGGTTTTGGAGGGAAAAAGTACAGGATACAAGCTGGCATCAACAAAGATTTCTTTTTCAAATTGGTAATGTAGCTTGTCCATCGTGTTTATTTTTAGTCTTGGTTGGTTTTGTATTTTTCTTTTTGGCGGTTTTTTCCTTGATTTCTTTTTTCTCTTGCTTGATTTCTGGTTCTTTTACAACTGTATATCCGTTTTCCACCTCTGGATATACCTTTTCTTTTGGTGCCCACGTTTTAAGGTTTTCAATTTCAAAATATCTCGTTGATTTCTTAATTGCTGAAATGAAACTTTCTCGTTCATCAATTGTCTCAATGTTTTGTCCGAAAAGTTTGAAGTTTGGAATATTTAATGGTTCAACAACAAACATTTCATAGCTATACCTTTTTTCGTTATAAAACTGTCTTAGCTCCATAAGAAGTCTCCCTAAAGCGTTGGTGCCTTTTAATATTTTTTCATCTTTTTTATCCCTAATTGCACCCCAAAAATCATCTTTACTACTATCTTCAACTATTGGCTTGTCAAAAGTACTTTCCAATAGTTTTCCAAATTCAATAAAGTTCTGTGCAAGTTTAACTCTTAAACTCCATCGCATTATTTTAATACGAGTATCCTCCCAATCCACTCTGGAATTGTTTCTAAATGGTTTACCCACCATTTTAGCTGACATTGGACTTCTCTCCTTAATTATTCTTTCTTGTATGTCTGGTAAGTGAGGGAATCTACAGGCCTGATATATTGCTTCAGAAGTAAGTATATGAACACCATTCACTTTCAATGGAAAACCTGAAGCCATATTAGAAAGCCCTCCATACAGTTCTTTAGTCTTTCTAAATACACAACACTCAGATGCATTATAGATTTTATGTTCGTGCTTTCTTGCTTCCATAATTTAGAAAGGTAAATCATCATTATAATCAAACTCTAATTCCAAGGAATTGAGTTTTTCATAAACAATCTCACAAGTAGGATTTTTAGTGGAAAATAATTTTAAATCAGCCTCATTAATTTTCATTCTCTTTATATGTAATATTTTTAATTTGCGTAATGAAAATAAAGGTTTAATATCTGTAACAAGATTATTTCCTAGCCTTAATTCAACAAGTTCTGATAATTGTGAGAGTGGAGACAAATCGCTAATTGGAGAATAATCAATAAATAAGGTTTTTATATTATGTAATGATGCTAAAGGTCTAATACTGCTTAGGTTTAAACTTCTAATTGTTAGATGTCTCAAATTTTTAAATTTTAATAATGGAGTCAAATCGCTAACCCCGTAATCTTCAGATGGAGGCTCATTCTCCCACCAATTTATCCAAAGTTCATCTATGCTTTCAATTTTACCTAACTCATATTCATTTGGCACATATTCCTTATTAAATACTTTTTCTCTATTTTCTACCGTGTCCAATCCTATGAGGTTGCACTTTATTATTTCCTTCCATTCATCATTTAAACTGTTATAATATATTTCGTTTTCATTCTTCACGCTAAAAAAAAAAATTGCCCCCTCTTGTCACCTTGAAAAGTGGTGTAAAGCCACCACCAGAATACCAAAAGACTAAAGGCGCATTATTTGGGACATTTCGCCAAGTAAAGCATAATGCGCCAAACCCAAAATTCTTTAAAGAAGGAATAGAATAACCAAGTGCCCTCATATTTCTATTATTTGGATTAGCATTTTGCAGTATTTCAATTCCTTTATGAAGGAAAGCATTTTCAACAATTACCCTATTTTGTGGACTTGTAAAGAATTGTTCATTAATTGGAAGCCCTTCTGGCCTATAAAATTCTTCAGGGCTTGTTCTATCATACTGCTGGGTATGATTGTCTACCAATTCAATTATTTCATCTTTATAAGCAATAACGCTCTGTGGTTGCCCATCTTCAAGTGGATATATCAAGTCAATTTTTGAGCTTTGTCCTATTCCATTTTCTATTTCACTCATTCGATACATTTTGTGGTTGTTAGAAACCTCATTTGAGATCTTAAATCTCATTTCTGCTTTCTTTTTGTGGTAGTTCTTTTCGTGAATGAAAACATATGCAAAGACCAAAATAGTCGAGCCATCAGAAACTGCTTGTTTATTTGTTTTACCGCTAGAAAATTCTTTTTCCGACCACTCTTTTGTATCTGAGATTAGCGTTAGCCCTGTACAGAGGATATCGTCAATATAGATTGAATATTTTTTAGAACTTGTTCCACAATCTGCAAGTGAAAGGCGATATTTTTCTTGGATATGGTCGTTAAATAATGAGAGCATTATTCTTTGGCTCTTCCCTTCCGGTTGAAGATTAAGAAAGTCTGAGTTTTTGAGAAATTCCATAGGACTTGTAAAGCCGAAGTCCTTCGTCAGGACATTAATGACGTCATCTAAAAAACCTTTTACCTTAGATTTTGAGCAATATCTTTTCTTAAAAATGTTGTCAAGCTCTACAAGAATAGGTGCTTTTTGATTGTTATCAAATTGATTAATCCAATTTCTAATTCTGTTTGGTGTGATATGAACTAGAGGGTTGTTTTCGTCAGTTCTATAATCCTTAATAGTGGAGAAAACGGCTTCAATTAACTTATCAAGATTTTCATTTGCTCCATCTAATATTAAAGCATTGATTGTGTTCTTTAGACTTTGAGAGTTTGAAATCAATTCGCCCTTAAAAGTCCATTTTGTGCCAACTTTGTTCGAAGCAGTTCCCGATAAAATATTATTTACTATTTGGCCTTCTAGAACGGCATATCCATTATTATGAGAAATAATTATTTTGTCACCTTTTATATCCCATTTTGAAAGGTTAGAGTTGTGTCTTAAAATACCATTAGGCAAAAACTCATAAATACAATCAGCTAAATCTTTCGCCGTTTGAGTCATATTCCATTTGGTTCCAATGATTGTTTCTACCTCCATAGTTGTCTTTTTAGAAATATCAAGTAGTAAAATTTATAAACACCGATGCTCCTCCAACTAACTGAAGTTGGAATTGATGTGTATCAAATTTAACAAAATATATTAGTAAAGCATTAGAAAAACGCTATCCTTTCAGCCCCAAAAACTCCCAAGCTTACAAACCCTTCCTCCGCTCCTGCGCCTTCCGGATATCCGCCACATCGCCTTTGGGAATGGCCGCGATCAGGTCGCGGGTGTAATCGTTTTGGGGTTGGTTGAAAATCTGCTCCGGCGTACCGCTTTCAATGATCCGGCCCTGGTTCATCACAAAAATGCGGTCGCTCATATATTTGGCTACCGAAAGGTCGTGCGTAATGAACAGGTAGGTTATGCCCATTTCGCGCTTTAGTTTGTTCAGCAAATTCAGCACCTGCGCCTGCACCGAAACATCCAGCGCCGAAACCGATTCGTCGCAGATTATGCATTTCGGACTAAGCGCCAACGCCCGGGCAATGCTGATGCGCTGCCGCTGTCCGCCAGAAAACTCGTGTGGATAACGATCGAAATGTGCCGCCGTAAGTCCAACAGTTTCAAGAAGTTCATTTACTTTTTCGCACCGTTCCTTCCCGTTTTTCAGGATGTTGTGCACCTTCATCGGCTCCATAATGGTTTCGCCCACGGTCAGCATCGGGTTCAGGCTCGCGTACGGATCCTGAAAAACCATCTGGAAATTCTTCCGGCTTTTGCGCAACGCTTCCTGGCTCAAACCGGCAATATCGATATCGTTAAAAATAATGCGGCCCGAAGTAGGTTCTACCAACCGTAAAAGCGTGCGCCCCAATGTCGTTTTTCCACACCCCGATTCGCCTACCAAACCCACCGTTTCGCCGGGAAATATCTCAAAATCTACGCCGTCTACAGCCCGCACGTATTCTTTTACCTTCCCGAAGAAGTTCTTTTTAATGGGGAAATGTACGCGCAGATCATCTACTTTTACCAGCGGTTTGGTACTTTGCTGCATTAATTGTTTCCGCTTCAGCTCCGCCATTGTATCAATATAATTATTAACCACACCCGGCAGCGAATCGTCTTTTACAAAAGGCTTTTCCACAATTTCGCCGGTCGGCAAAACTTCCATAAAATCGGAAACGGTAGGCAAAACGGGCTGAAAAGTAATGATCTTCGGCCGACAGGCCAGCAAGGCTTTGGTGTACGGGTGCTGCGGATTGGTAAAAATATCGAGCACGTTTCCCTGCTCCACAATGTTGCCTTTGTACATCACCATCACGCGGTCGGCAATTTCGGCAACCACGCCCAGATCGTGGGTGATGAATAAAATAGAAGTGCCTTTGCGTTCGCGCAGTTCATTCAGCAGTTCCAGGATGTGCGCCTGCACGGTAACGTCCAGCGCGGTAGTTGGTTCGTCGGCAATCAGCACCGAAGGTTCGCAGGCCATTGCCATTGCGATCATCACGCGCTGCTTTTGTCCGCCGGAAATTTCGTGTGGATAAGCCTTCAGCATTTTCTCCGGCCGCGGCAATTTTACCTGTTGAAAAAGCGCCAGCGTTCTGGCTTCTGCTTCTTTCCGGCTAAGATTTTCGTGAAGTTGCAGCACTTCCATCACCTGCCGTCCACAGGTATAGACCGGGTTCAGCGAGGTCATCGGTTCCTGGAAGATCATCGAAATTTCTGAACCGCGCAGCTTTTCCATCTGCTTTTCCGGCAGCTTCAGCAGATCAACTTCCCCAAATTTCTTCGACTGCAATACCGCCGAACCACCCGTAATTTTCCCCGGCGGATCGTTGATCAGCTGCATCAAAGAAAGCGAAGTAACCGATTTCCCGGAACCTGATTCACCCACAATAGCCACTGTTTCGCCGGCCATCAGATCGAACGAAATATTGTTCACCGCTTTCACAAAACCGTGCTGCGAACGGAATTGCGTTTCGAGGTTACGGACGCTTAAAAGAGGCTTTATTGACAAGGGAAACGGTATGGTTTAGTGTGGAAAAAGTCGGGCTTAAAATCTAATCTTCTGCTTCGTAAGGCTTTAAAAGCACTTTTACTTCCTGGCGTTTATAGCTTAATTCAACCTGGTCATCGTCGGCATTTCGCAAATCGAATTTCAAAGGCTTGTAACTTCCGGCATCGATCACAACCGTTTTGCCATCTTTAGCTACTTTATAACTGGCCAAACCATAATACGTGCTGTCGTCGGCGCCTTTGCGATTTGCGGTTAATTCACCAGCCGTAAAATCTAATTTGTTCCCAACTCCCCAATGCAACAACAAATGGCTTACACTATCCTTCGGCACATTGGCTTTCGGCCCACTCACCTGCGCAATTTCCCACCGGCCTTCTAAATTAACTTTTTCCCGATTACAGGCAAAGCTGAAGCTGGCTATGAAGAAGATGAGGATTAGAAAAGGTTGATTGCGCATTGAGTTGAGCTTTGAAGGAATTACTTTATTTGGTCATTCTGAGCCGGTCGAAGAAACTAACGCGTACTGCTATGGAATTTAAGCGAAGCGATAAATTCCTCTCAATTAGAATTTGAGATTAGTAATCGTGCGGGTTCGGTACGCGTTAGATCCCTCAACTTCGTTCGGGATGACCAGATAATAAGATTCAGAAATAAGAAGTATATCAGCTTATCAGAAACGCTATGCTTTTATGAGAAAAAACTAAACAACCGGTCTTTCGGTATGTACTTCGTCTTTTGCTTTTACTTCATCGTGCCCGAAAAACTTATTCTGGTTGAACAGGATAAAGACCACGCCCATAAAGATCGCTGCATCGGCAACGTTAAAAATCGGCCACAACGACATTGGTTTTCCACCAAGAATCGGGATCCATTTTGGTAAAATTCCTTCCCAAAGATCCACGAAAAACATATCTACTACCTGCCCGTGGAACCAAGGCGAATGGGAGCCATACGGTGCGTTATCAAATAAAACTCCGTAGAAAATACTATCAATTAAATTACCGATTGCGCCGCCTAAAATCAACGCAATGCACCAGATAAAACCGGAATGCGCGCGGGTTTTTACCAGATGATACAGATAATAACCAATTCCAAACATTGCCACCAAACGGAATGTAGTCAGGATAATTTTACCATAATCGGAACCAAGTTCTACCCCGAAGGCCATTCCCGGATTTAAGGTATAATGCAGCTTGAACCAATCGCCAAAGATCTTGATCTCACCAGGCAGGCCCATTTCCATATTGTAATGCACAATGAATTTCACCGCCTGATCGATGAGGATAACCAATAAAGCAATCAGGTAATATTTTCCGTATTTCATATTTTGTGTTTCGTATTTGGTGTGGATAAACCTAGATTTCCTATTAAAAACTGAAACGGATGAAGCTGTAAAAACTTCACCCGTTTGTTTTAAATTAGTTTTTTCAGCCAAAAGCCGAATGTTTTCCTCACTTATTTCGCAATCGTTAAACCCAGTTTTAGCAACATTCCGTCCAGGTCAATTTCAGTCGCATTTTCGATACCGTTTTTCACTTCGAAGTTTACGGCTTGGGTTTCTTCACAGATGTAATTCCGGAAGTAATCCACCGCCGCTTTCACGTCGGCGTTCTCAGATTCGATCTCTAAATTGATCTTATCCTGCACTTCCAGGCCGGCATCTTTCCGTAAATTCTGGATCCGGTTTACCAGGTCGCGGGCAATACCTTCCTGCTTCAGTTCTTCCGAAATGGTAGTATCTAATGCCACCGTAATTTTTCCTTCTGAAGCTACCAGCCAACCCGGGATATCTTCCGAAGAAATTTCCACATCTTCCGGCGTAATGATCACTTCTTCTTTTTCATCGAAGATGAAAGCAAATCCGTTTTCGCGCTCCAAAGTCGCAATGTCTTCCTGGCTCATTCCCTGAATTGCGGCGCCTACCACTTTCAGTTTCGGACCGAAGATCTGGCCTAAACGTTTGAAGTTCGGTTTGATCTTTTTCACCAGCACCGCCGAAGAATCATCCATAAATTCGATATTCTTCACATTCACTTCCGTCTGGATCAGGTCGGCAACGGCAGCAATTTGCTCACGCATTTTATCGGTAAGCACCGGCATCATAATTCTTGACAGCGGCTGACGCACTTTAATGGTATGCTTTTTCCGGAGCGAATGCACCAACGAAGATATTGTTTGGGCCAAGGCCATCCGTTCTTCCAAGTCCGCATCGATCAGGTTTTCCACCGCCTTCGGATACCGTTCCAGATGTACTGACTGTGAATTACTCTTACCCGAAACCTTGTTCAGATCCAGGAAAAGCTGATCCATATAGAACGGCGCAATCGGCGAAGCAAGTTTAGCCACGGTTTCCAGACAGGTATAAAGGGTCTGGTAAGCGGCCATTTTATCTTCGTTGTATTCGCCTTTCCAGAAACGCTTGCGGTTCAGGCGCACGTACCAGTTACTCAGGTCGTCGGTCACGAAGTCCTGAATGGCGCGGGCAGCTTTGGTCGGGTCGTAATCGTCGAAGTAGTTTTCCACAACTTTTACGAGCGAATTTAGCTTCGAAATGATCCAGCGGTCGCTTTCTGTACGGCGTTCTACCGGCACTTCGGCTTCTGCAAACGTAAAGTTATCCAGATTTGCGTACAGCGCGAAGAAGGAATATGTGTTCTGCAGCGTACCAAAGAAACGGCGCTGCACTTCGGTTACGCCATCGGTATTAAATTTCAGGTTATCCCAAGGCGGCGCATTCACGATCATATACCAACGCGTGGCATCCGGACCAAATTTGCCAATGGTTTCGAATGGATCGACGGCGTTGCCTAAGCGTTTGCTCATCTTGTTGCCGTTCTTATCCAGCACCAGACCGTTGGCAATTACGTTCTTGAACGCTACGCTATCTTCCAGCATTACCGCCAATGCGTGTAACGTAAAGAACCAACCGCGGGTCTGGTCCACGCCTTCCGCAATGAAGTCGGCAGGGAAGTTCTTTTTGAACTGGTCTTTATTTTCAATTGGGTAATGCCACTGCGCATACGGCATCGCGCCAGAATCGAACCACACGTCGATGAGGTCGGTTTCGCGGTACATTGGTTTGCCGTGGTTGCTTTTCAGGATAATATTATCCACAAAGGGACGGTGCAAGTCGAAGCTTGCCGGCAAGGGCTCAGCCATTAAACCAGCGTCTACCGCACGGTCAATTTCTTCAGCCAACTGCTCAATAGAACCAATGCAGATCTCTTCGGTTCCGTCTTCGGTGCGCCAGATCGGCAGCGGCGTGCCCCAGTAACGGGAACGCGACAGGTTCCAGTCAACCAGGTTTTCGAGCCAGTTACCAAAACGACCAGCACCGGTACTTTCCGGTTTCCAGTTGATGGTATTGTTCAGCTCGATCATCCGGTGCTTAACCGAAGTCGTCTTGATAAACCAGCTATCTAATGGATAATACAGGATCGGTTTATCAGTACGCCAGCAGTGTGGGTAAGTATGCTCGTATTTCTCTACTTTGAAGGCTTTATTTTCTTCTTTCAGTTTGATAGCGATCTGAACGTCAACGGTTTTGTAATCGGCGTGGCTTTCATCCTGACCGTCATAGTTCTTCACGTACTTGCCCGCATAATCGGTAACTTCTGGTACGAAACGGCCTTGTCTATCAACAAGCGGAACAGCTTTTCCCATATCATCCACCACCGTAATAGCCGGGATATTTTGTTGAGCTGCAGTTCTAAAGTCATCAGCCCCAAAGGTGGGTGCAATGTGGACAATCCCGGTTCCGTCTTCCGTAGTTACGAAATCACCGATGATCACGCGGAAAGCCGGGGTGTCCGGCTGCACGTATGGCATCAGCTGTTCGTACTCAATTCCGTTCAGGTCAGAACCAACGTATTCAGCCACAACTTCAAATGGAATCTGTTTGTCGCCGGGTTTATAATCTTCGAATTTCAGACCAGCACTTTTTTCGGAGAAAAACCTGCCGATTAAGTCCTTCGCCAGAATTACCTGAACCGGAAGATGGGTATATGGATTGAATGTTTTTACCTGAACGTAGCGAATTCCTTTGCCAACCGCCAAAGCGGAGTTGGAAGGCAGCGTCCAAGGCGTGGTCGTCCAGGCTAAAAAGTAAACATCATCGCTGTTAGCAGCTGTGAATAACTTCTCTGAAGCTTCGTTCTGTTTAACTTTGAACTGGGCGACAATAGTGGTGTCTTTAACATCCTTGTAAGTTCCGGGCTGGTTTAATTCGTGGGAACTTAAGCCAGTACCTGCCGCCGGAGAAAATGGCTGAATGGTGTAGCCTTTATAGAGATAGCCTTTGTCGTAGAGTTTTTTGAGCAGCGCCCATACCGATTCGATGTAGTCGTTTTCGAAGGTGATATACGGCTGGTCAAGGTCAACCCAATAACCCATTTTTTCGGTCAGGTCGTCCCACTGGCTTTTGAATCGCATTACGGTTTCGCGGCAGCGGGCATTGTATTCCTCCACCGAAATTTTCTTCCCAATGTCTTCCTTCGTAATACCAAGCTCTTTCTCTACCTGCAATTCTACCGGCAGACCGTGCGTATCCCAGCCGCCTTTGCGGTTTACCTGGAAACCCTGCAGCGTTTTGTAGCGGCAGAAAATATCTTTCACGGCGCGAGCCATTACGTGGTGAATGCCGGGCGTGCCGTTAGCAGACGGCGGACCTTCGTAAAACACGAAAGTTGGCTGGCCTTCGCGGGTTTCCACCGATTGTTCGAAGATTCGGTTTTCTTTCCAGTATTTTAAGATGTCTTCGCCCACGCGGGCGTAGTCGAGGTTTTTGTATTCGTTATACTTCACGGCTATTACTTACAGGCTCTAATTCTTGTTTAATTTCCAGCATATCCAGGTCAACATCGGCATCGTTTTCTTCACTGTACTCGTCGTAATCCTGGATCGGGGCGTTCGGTTCGTAGGTGTATCGTCCTTTATCGAAGCTTACCAGCAGGGCCGGTAGCACGATCAGGTTGGTAAATAAGGCAATGAGCAGGGTTAAACTCATTAATATTCCCAAGGCCTTCGTTCCGCCAAACTCCGAAAATGCGAAGATAACGAAACCAAAGAACAATGTAACGGTGGTGTAGATCATACTTGTTCCGGCTTCGCCGATGGCTGAAATAATGGCTTCGCGCACGTTAAAACCGTTGGCGGCCAGATCGAGGCGGTACTTGGCCAGAAAATGGACCGTATTATCCACGGTTATCCCCAGGGCAATGGTAAAAATGAGGGCGGTGCTTGGCTTAAGCGGAATTCCTAAAAAACCCATCAAGCCGGCTACCATAATGAGCGGAATGATATTCGGGATTAAAGTTATCACCACGGCGCTGGAGCTTCGGAACAGGAAAATAATGATGATGGTAACCATGATAAACGCTTGTACCAAGCTTTCGCCGAGGCTATCGATCAGGTAATTATTTCCTTTTATGAATAACAACGTGGTGCCGGTTAAACTTACACTTTGCTTATTATCAGACCCTTCCCGCTGGAAGGTCATGGTGTTGCCTTCTTCGGTTTCCACAATGCCTTCGCCGCCCCAGATCTTGCGGATCTCCGGTTTCAGCTTGTTGATAAGTAGCGTATCGAGTTCCCGGGAACCTACGTCGGCTACGCGCAGGGAAATGCGGGTGCTTTGGCCGGTAGAGTCTACGAAGCTTCGCAATAAGCGTTTGTTTTCGCCGCCGCCTTGCTTGGCCAAGTAACTGAAAATGAAATTTCGTTCGGTATTGTCGGGCAAGCGGAAGGAACTCGGGTCGCCGTTATAAAAGGCTTGCGTGGCGGTTTTCACCAGGCCGGCCACGGAAATAGGCGCCGAAAGAATGGGTTGGGTCCGGAGGAAATTTTCGAGCTGATCGATCTTTTTCAGGTTGTTCAACTTCATTACGCCTTGCTTCACGCCGGTATCGATCACGATCTCCAGCGGCATAACCCCGGCAAAATGACGTTCGAAAAATTTCAGGTCGGCGTTTACGCTGCTTTCGGCCGGCAGATCGTCTACCATGTACGCTACCGTTTTCATCTTAAAAATTCCCCACACCGAAAGTGCGGAAATCAGGATGGTGAAGAAATAAATGAGGTAGCGCTTCTGCAGGACTATGAACTGGAAGAACTCGAGCAGTTTGGTTAACGGTTTGGCATCGAGGTGGCGAAGCTGTTTTTCGGTTGGCGGCGGCAGATAAGAGAACACCACCGGAATCAGGATCACGCAAACCAGGTAGGTTACAAAGGTGTTGATACCTGCAACCACCCCGAATTCATACAAGATCGCAATATCGGTAAACATGAAAACAATGAAGCCGATAGCGGTGGTGGCATTGTTGATAAACGTTACCAGACCGAGCTTGCTCAGTACCCGCGCCATGGCCAGCATTTTGTTGCCGTGTTTGCGGTAATCGAGGTGGTAATGCGCTAAGAGATAGGTACAATTGGGAATTCCGATCACGACGATGATGGACGGAATTAACCCGGTTAAGAGCGAAATTTTATAGCCCAGCAACGCAATTGTCCCCAAGGTCCAGATCACCACCACGCTAATTACCAACAGTGGAAAAATAACGGCCGACCAGCTCCGGAATGTAAGAAAAAGGGTAACGGCAGTAACCAGCATGGCCAAAGCCAGGAACAATTTCATTTCGCCTGCCACTTTGGTGGTCATTACAGCGCGCACGAACGGCAGACCGGCATAATGCATTTTAATACCGGTTTTCCGGCTGAAAACTTCGGTGTGCTTCGTGATATGGTCCATCACTTCTACCCTTCTGGCTGAATTGAGGAATTTCGGGTCTACGGTTATGGCCAGCAGTGTGGCACTGGTTTGCTCGTTTATAATTAAACCTTCGTAGAATTTCTGGTCTTTTACGGTTTGCAGCAGCGCGTGCAGTTCTTTCTGCGTTTGTGGAAAAGGCTCAAAAATTTTCTTTGGGGCAAACGTTTTTGCAGTAGTATCTTTCTGAATGCTTACCAGACCCGGCAGGGAAATGACCGCTTTTACGCCTTCCACGTGGCTTACCGCATCGGAAAGTTTTTTGAGTTCGCGGAAGTTTTTAAGATCAAAAACGGCGCTGTCGTGCATGCCCACTACCAGCACATTGCCGTCTTCGCCGAAGGTTTGCTTGAACCGCTGGAAGTATACCATATCGGTATCGTCTTTGGAAACTACGTTGGCAAAATCGTAAGACATTTCCACGTCTTTCGCTTTCCAGGCCATAAAGGCCGTGCTTACTGCCAGGGCAAGGATCAGCGCGATCCGGTTCTTAAGAATAAAAAGGGCAATGTTCTTCCACATGGGTTGCTACAATTGAGCAAAGGTAAGGGGAATGGTTTAGATTTTTTTTATTCTCTTTGGGGAAATTTGGGGGTTATTTTTCTCTATTTTGACTTTTTAGGGTTGAAAGCATAGCGTTTTTTCGCGTCATCTCGACGTGAGGAGAGATTTCATAAGGTAGCTAGAATGTTTGGCTATTGACTTTTTAAGCCTAAAAGAATAGCGTTTTCAAATAAACTTTTAACTTTTAATCCTAACTTTTAACTTCTGAAGGAGCTTCCTCCCTCAAGCCGGGTGGCTTCGTTTCTGCTCCAAAGCCGTGGATTCACCTGCCCTTCCGGGCTGGCTAAAGCCACCGGTTAATCCAAAGTCTTTGGAACAGAAACTGGTGTCAGTTTTCCTTCGATTAGGCTTTACTTTTTTCTTATCAGAAGACCTTGATTTTCGCGCGACGCTGCACTGGCGATATGCATGAAATTGAAAAAGGGAGAAGGGCACTTACAGGGGATGATGCCCTTATATAAATTCTGATTCTGTAAATTCTATAATTGGCTACGTTGAACTTCGTTTCTGAAAATTCTGATTCGGACAATTGAAAATCCTGTCCATCTTAAAAATCCTGAAAATCGTGTTCAGACAAAATCGCTATCCTTTTCACGTAAAAAAGTAAGGGCGACCTTTTGGTCGCCCTGCTTTAAAATCCGCGAAATCTATAAATCCGCTTAATCCGCGATTCAGAAAATTACAAAGCTTCAAAAATCCGCTTCATGCTCACCGCATCGCCGATGTACTGACGGAGTTCGGAGATGTTCATACGTTTCTGTTCGCGGGTATCGCGTTCGCGAACGGTTACCGTGTTGTCTTCCATGGTCTGGTAATCTACAGCAATGCAGAAAGGCGTACCAATTAAGTCCTGGCGGGTGTACCGTTTACCAATCGCATCGCGTTCTTCGTAGATCATGTTGAAATCGTATTTCAGGTCGTCGAAGATTTCCATGGCTTTTTCCGGCAGGCCGTCTTTGCGCACCAGCGGGAAAATAGCCGCTTTCACCGGGGCAATGGCCGGGTGGAATTTCAGGAAGGTACGGGTTTTGGTTTGCTCGTTTTCCGTAATTTCTTCTTCCTGAAAAGCATTGCAAAGCGTCATCAAAAACAGACGGTCCGCGCCAACGGAAGTTTCTACCACGTAAGGAACATAGTTGCCGAATGGTTTGCCGTCTTCGTTCAGGTCGTTGTCGAAGTACTGCATTTTTTTGCGGCTCAGTTCCTGGTGCTGCTTCAGATCGAAATCGGTGCGCGAGTGGATGCCTTCTACTTCTTTGAAACCGAACGGGAATTCGAACTCGATGTCTACGGCGGCGTTGGCGTAATGGGCCAGTTTTTCGTGGTCGTGGAAACGGAGTTTTTCGGCCGGAACGCCTACTACTTCGTGCCATTTCTTGCGGTTTTCGCGCCACTTGTTGTACCACTCCATTTCGGTGCCGGGGCGCACGAAGAACTGCATTTCCATTTGCTCGAATTCGCGCATCCGGAAAATGAACTGGCGGGCTACGATCTCATTCCGGAAGGCTTTACCGATCTGGGCAATGCCGAAAGGAATTTTCATGCGGCCGGTTTTCTGCACATTCAGGAAGTTCACGAAAATTCCCTGCGCCGTTTCCGGTCTTAAATATATCGTAGTGCTGTCTTCGGCTACGGAACCAACCTGGGTAGAGAACATTAAGTTGAACTGACGCACTTCGGTCCAGTTAGCAGTGCCGGAGATCGGGCATTTGATGCCTTCGGCTACAATTAATTCCTGAACGCCAACCAGATCTTCTTTTTCCAGCAGGTGACCCATGAGTTTTAATAAAGCATCCGCTTTAGGTTTGTCACCGGCTTTTTCATATTCGGCGGCTTTGTCTTCAATTAAAACGTCGGCGCGGTAGCGTTTTTTCGAATCTTTGTTGTCGATCATCGGATCGTTGAAAGAATCGATGTGGCCGGAAGCTTTCCAGGTATCGGGCTGCATGAAAATGGCCGAATCGATCCCCACAATGTTCTGGTGCAGTTGCGTCATGGATTTCCACCAAACCTGCTTCAGGTTGTTTTTCAGTTCCACGCCCATCTGGCCGTAATCGTAAACGGCTTGCAGGCCATCGTAAATTTCGGAGCTCGGGAACACGAAACCGTATTCTTTGGCGTGGGAAATTATATCTTTTAACTGCGTGTTTTCGAGGGTATTTTTTTCTTCTTTTGCCATGAGTGCAAATATAGGCATAGCTTTTAAATTATAGCCAAACCAGATTTTATAGTTTTTTCCCTGAAATGTATACCGTTTTTCAGCAATGGTTTTGTTCTTTTCCGTAGGCGGTGTACTTTGCGTTACATTAATTTAACAATTCCTTAACATTGGCACCGGGCAATAGCCGTAATTTTGCCTGATTTTTTTCAACCTTACCAACAAACTTTTATGTTTGGACTAGATCCACAACTGTTTTTTCTGCTCATTCTGTGCTTGCTCGCCGCCTGCGCTTTTGAGTTCGTGAACGGCTTTCACGATACCGCGAACGCCGTGGCCACGGTTATTTACACGAACACGCTCCGGCCCTGGATAGCCGTAGTTTGGTCGGCTTTCTGGAATTTTATCGGTGTTTTTGCCGGGGGAATCGGGGTAGCCATGGGTATTGTGTATTTGCTACCCATCGAAGCGCTCATTGACCAGGACGTTTACCACGGTATTGCCATGATCGGGGCTTTGCTTTTGAGCGCCATCATCTGGAACCTGGGTACCTGGTATTATGGTTTGCCTTCTTCCAGCTCGCATACGCTTATCGGGGCCATTCTGGGCGTAGGTATTGCGTTCTCAGCGTTACCAGAAACCGGTGGCGCAGCGGTAAACTGGGGCGAAGCCGGTAAAACCGGACTGTCGCTGATCGTTTCGCCGATTTTGGGTTTCACGCTTACCGTAATGCTCATGTTTATTCTGAAGCGCTTCGTGAAAAGTAAAACCATTTTTAAAGAGCCTCATAAACGTAAACCACCTCCCCTTTGGATCCGCTTAATTCTGATCTTCACGTGTACTGCAGTAAGCTTTTTCCACGGCTCGAACGATGGCCAGAAAGGTGTTGGCCTGATGATGCTGATCCTGATTGCCATCGTACCGGTTTATTTTGCTTTAGATCATACCAAAGATCCTTTTGAGATCCGGGAATCGCTGGCACGCACCGAACAGGTAATGAATCGCATCGATGTGTCGGTTTTATCGAGAACCGATGCTGCGACTGTAAGCCGAATCAAGGCCGAAGCAGCCGATATGCACCGGATCTTTCAGGGCGCAGAATCGCTTCACCAGATAGAAGATAAAAGCAAGTTCCTGATCCGGAAAGACATTTTATTGCTTAATAAAGATACCGAAGAATTGTTGAAAAGCCCGGATATCTCCCTAAGCCAGAAAGACCGTGATGAAATTAAAGCCAGTGTTGCTACCATGCGAAGCTATACTGATTATGCGCCTGACTGGGTTATCATGATCGTAGCGCTTTCCCTGGGTATTGGTACCATGATCGGGTGGAAAAGAATTGTGAAAACCATTGGTGAAAAGATCGGAAAAGAGCATTTAACCTACGCCCAAGGCGCTTCTGCCGAATTAATGGCTGCCGGCGTTATCGGTTTTTCCACATTCATTTTTAAGCTTCCGGTAAGTACCACCCACATTTTATCTTCGGGTATTGCGGGTTCTATGGTGGCCAACCGGGGTATTAAAAACCTGAATGCGGGTACCATCCGCAACATTGCACTGGCCTGGGTACTTACCCTGCCGGTTTCTATGTTCTTGTCCGGATCCTTATTCCTTCTTTTCCGCTGGATGATTTAAGCTGGATATTTTCTCTAATAAAAAGCCCCGTATTGCTACGGGGCTTTTTTTGTGGATAAACGCTATGGTTTCAGACTGAAAAACCCATTTTAAAGCGATTTAAGCGTTTTTCGTAAATTCAGCACCCGTTTCATTCCTTTTAGATTTCCCTGCCTTCAGCAGGCCTTAGTAAAAGAGAAACCGTCCCGAATTGATCCGGACGGTTTCTCTTTTTAAAAACGGTATGGTTTCGGACTAAAAAAGTCGCGTTATAGGCTTGGCCACTGTACTTCCAGATCGTCGGTTACCAGAACACCGAATTTAACGGTTACCAGCGCATCGTTCTCGAAATACATATCCAGCATCTCTTTCTCGTAGGTGATGTGTCTTTCACCGGTTTCTAACGTTTCTTTATCCGGGTTCGATAAACCTTTGCTTTTCAGCAAGGTCTCCACTTCCGATTGCTTCATCTGGAAGATCTTCTGCCCGAAAAGCGTAACTTCTTCATTAGCCGTTTCGATCAGGCCCAGGCGGTAATCATCATCTTCGTCGAAATAAAATGAATAACCTTCTTCCCAGTAATTCCAAACCTGGTATTCAAATTCCTCGTCTTCCTCCGATTCTTCTACTTCCTCCGGTTTACCCATAATGGTTTCTATTTCTTCCATCGTTAAACCGAATTTTATATCGCCGATTCCCTGGCCTAAAACTATTTCGTTTTCCTGCATTGTGATTTTTCTGTTTGTTTAAATGCTGCTGTTACTTTTTACTACTTCAAGTATACCGTTTTCTTTTCAGAAATTCTTCGCAAACCCGAAATTTAGATTTTTAAAATTTTTTTGACCGCCAATTCACATTTCCACAGCGCTAATATTTTAAATAAAAAAAAATTAAAGCTTAAATATTTTATACTTGTTTGTTAGGGCTGTTTATAAGTGAATAAGTTTTTGTTTTCCCGCTCCTCTCTCCTTTTCTGTGTATTAGTTTGCTGGTATTCCACAGAGTAAATGCGTCATGTGTATTTCTGATTTCTGAAAAACAAGAACTTACCTGAGTTTTCCACTTTTCTTGATATCCGCTTTGATTTTCAACCTTGGTTTATGAACTACGTGGAAAGCCATTTTTATGATGTGGGTTTTTGAACCGGTATTCACATTTAAGCTCGCTTCTGAGCTGAATTTTTAGAATAAGACCCGTTTTCAGAAATATTATACACTTTCGTTCATATTTATCCACAGGTTATACCCGGGTTTTCCTTAAAAAGTAAGTATCAGATCCGCAATTTCCCAGTTCGCTCGTACACTGATTGGTTTTGGATAAACGTAAATTTTTTCAGGGCTGGTTTTCAGATGCTTATCGCCTAGTTCCCACTTACCGTCTTTATCCTCATCTATTTTAACCCGGATATTATAGTTTCCCGGTACCAATTGCGGATAATTCACAGTGCGTACATTCTGCTTTACGTCGAGCACTTTGCCTTGTTCGTTTAGCAATTCTACACTGTAAGCCTGGTAATTCGTTTTAATAATGGCTGAAATACTCCCGGTGGTAGCTTTACGGCTGATGGTAAAACTGATATTCTGTTTCTGCAAAGCCTTGCCGTTTATAGCCACTATCTGCGTAGTATCTATTTGTAATTCCACTTGCTTTAAGGCTTTCGGGGTATATTTGAGCGTAAGCTCGGTATTGTTTTGGCTGAGCTTATAGTTTTTAGGAAAGTTGGGGGTAATTTTCCTGGTTGTATCTTCTATTAAAGTAAACGGTTGAATACCAGTTATTTGCACTGGTATAGGGAATATTATCTTAATATCATTTTCTACTTCCGCCTGAAGTTCGTTCTGCTCAACCTTAAAGTTTAATCGTTCGGCAATACCTCTAGAACCCGTTAATTTAAATTTTACCGTATCAATTCCGGCGTTCCCTGCGCTATCGGTAGAAAGGGCTACTAATTGCGTGGTTAAAGATCCCTTTTCCGGGAAAACAGTTATTTTTTTCCCGTCCGGTGACTGCAGGTATGTTAGTTTCATTTCTTTTGGAGGCCGGGCCACTGTTCTGAATAAAAGCGTTTTGATGCCTTCGTTAAATTCGATGGTATTTTGATCCAGGAAATTTTCGGTTTTCAGCACAAAGGGTTTTTGGGTGTCGAGCAATACCGTTTTTAAAACTACCGAATCTGCTCTCGGGTTTACTGCCACCGGTTTTAACAGGTAACCGATCTTCTCTTTTTGCTGGTCATAATATTCGTTTGCATTTTTATCGCCGTGCGCGAAGATCCAGTAGTTGCCTGCCTTAATATTTTTTAGCTGGAAACTGCCGTCGGAATTGCTTTTGGTAAAATAATATGGCTTATGGTCGCGGATATTGTTCGTGTCGCTTTCCGGGTACATGGCAATCGTCAGATCGCTTTCCGGCCTAGAAGTGATGTAATCCATTACGGTACCCGTAACGCTGCCGGTATCGAGAAAGGCTCCCGTACTGAACGATAAGGTTATTGGTGCGGCCTTATTGCTTTCGGTTATATCCTCAACAGCTTCCCTGAAATTCAGAAAATAGGTAGTATTGGCTTCCAGCTCCTTATCAAATTCCACAGTTATGGTTTTCCGGTCGTTTCTTACCGTGTAGGTATTTTCGGTATTCGGGCTGATGATGAGTTGCTTATTCAGGTCATTGGGCCGGACATCTTCATCGAATGCCATGGTAATGGTTTTTCCTTTAAAATTAGTAGTACCATTGGCCGGCGAAATACTGGTGAGGCTTGGCTTTTTTTCATCCCGCGGGCCACCTTCCGGAGCATTTATAGCTGCGCACCCGCTTAAAAACAGTAGGGAAAAGGCGGCAAAAAGTCTATTTTGAGCGCACATTGTATAGTAGTAAAGTAGTTAAAACAATAAAGAGGCACGAAACGAAAACTAATTTCTCAGTTTTGTTCTGCCTCTTTTTTTCCTGATCCAGTTTCAGATCAGGTTGCTGGGTTAATATTATTTCTTCGGTTTTAACCCGGGTGGTATCGGTTTGCGCTTCCGTTTGAAAGAACGGGATGCTAATAAGCAGCATTCCTGCAAGCGCGAACCTTTTTATCCGGAGCATATTTTATTTTTTGCGTGCAATATAAATCAGGCTGGAATAATCTTTATCGTTTTTATTTGCGTAACTGTTTGATTTGTAGCCGTTTAATACGCTGGTAAGCATATTGGTTTTTCCGGCTTTATATTTTTCGCTCAGCATGCTTACGTAATAAGCATCGTATTTCATCGGCTTCGTTTCTTCCAGCACCAGTTTATGCTTTTTCAGGAAACGTTTCATGGTTGCCTGGTTGAAATGGTACAAATGCCGCGGAACATCATAAGCGGCCCAATTCTCGCCGTATTTCTTAGCATCCAAGGAATCTGCATTCGGAACGGCAACCAACATTACGCCGCCCGGTTTAAGCAAAGTAAGGAGTTTCTGGAACGTTTCGTTTACCGTATGAATATGTTCCAGCACGTGCCACATGGTAATAATCTCAAAGCTTTCTTTCTCGAACCGGTCCAGGTCTACTTTTTCAATCATTTTCCCTAGCTTTTTTTCCGATTGCTTATTTGCCGTCGCGTTCGGTTCGAAGCCTTCTACCTGCCAGCCATCTTTCTGACATGCTGCCAGAAAGTAACCTGTGCCGCAACCATAATCCAGAATAGCACCTTTGGGTGCCAGCCGGTTTACCAGTTCCATTTTATCTTTAACCGCAATTGATCTTACAACCTGATAGGCTTTATTGATCAGCCCTTTTTTGGTATCGCTGTGCGAAATATAATCTTCCGATTCGTAATATGCACCAATGCTTGCCTGATCCGGTCGCGGATTCGTGAATTTAAAGCTGCAGTTCTCGCATTGCACAATTACAAAGCTTTCCTGCGAAACCGACTTGTCTTTTACTACTAAAAAATTCTTAAACTCTGTTTTCCCGCAAACCGGGCAATTTTCGAGGCGTTCGTAGGCCATTTATTTTCCAAGGTATACCATTAAAACTGAAATATCGGCCGGAGAAACCCCGCTGATGCGCGATGCCTGACCAATAGTTTCCGGATTTATTTTAAGTAATTTCTGCCGCGCTTCATGCGACAACGCCGGCATTTTGGTGTAATCCAACCGTTCTTTAATTACGTAGTTCTCGAGTTCCTTCATGCGGTCGGCATGCTGGTTTTCTTTCTCGATATAGCTTTCGTATTTAATTTCGATGCTGGCTTGTTCAATGCTTTCCTTACCGTATTGCTCCAGGAACTTCGCTAATTCTGCATCAGCTTTAGCCAGGTGTTCAATTTCAATATTCGGGCGTTTTAGCAGGTTAGCCGCTTTTGCTTTTTCCGAAATTGGTGCTGATTCTAAAGCCAGCAAGACGGTATTAACTTCAGCTGGCTCCATACTTTTCTTGCGCAGATAAGTAGCGATTTCAGAAGTTTCTTTGATTTTGATTGCTACTTTTTCTAACCGTGAAGCATCTGCCAAACCAAGGTCATACCCTTTCTTCGTCAGGCGAACATCGGCATTATCCTGGCGCAGCAAAATTCTGTGCTCGGCCCGGGAAGTAAACATTCGGTATGGTTCGTCGGTGCCTTTGGTTACCAGGTCATCGATCAATACGCCAATGTAGGCTTCCGAACGATTTAGTACTATCGCTTCTTTCTCATTGATCTTCTGGTGCGCATTAATCGCTGCCATTAATCCCTGGCACGCAGCTTCTTCGTAACCGGTCGTTCCGTTTATTTGTCCGGCGAAGTATAAGTTTTCCACCAGTTTCGTTTCCAACGTGTGGTTTAATTGGGTTGGCGGGAAGAAATCATATTCGATCGCGTAGCCCGGACGGAACATTTTCGCATTTTCGAAACCAGCAACTTTACGCAATGCTTTGAACTGTACATCTTCCGGCAGCGAGCTGGAAAAGCCATTCACGTAAATTTCCACAGTGCTCCATCCCTCTGGTTCAATAAATAGCTGGTGACGGTCTTTATCCGCAAAGCGGTTGATCTTATCTTCAATCGATGGGCAATAGCGTGGGCCTAATCCCTGGATGCGTCCTTGGAACATCGGCGATTTCTCAAAGCCGGTTTTCAGGATCTCGTGTACTTCGGAATTGGTATAGGTAATATAGCAGCTGCGCTGTTTGTTTAGTGGCTCAGTATCGGTATAGGAAAACTTCGAAGGTTCCGCATCACCGAACTGTTCTTCCATTTTAGAATAATCCAAGGAACGGCCATCTACCCGTGGCGGTGTTCCGGTTTTCATTCTGCCGCTTTCGAAGCCCAATGAAACCAATTGTTCGGTTATGCCTTTAGCAGATCTTTCGGCGGCTCTGCCCCCACCCAACTGTTTCTCTCCGATATGGATGATACCATTCAGGAAAGTGCCGTTGGTTAAGATCACCGCTTTAGCTCTGATTTCGATGCCCATGCTGGTTTTGACGCCGCAAACCCTACCGTTTTCTACGATCACTTCGGAAACCATATCCTGCCAGAAATCAATGTTTAAATTGTTTTCTAAAGCGGTACGCCATTCTTCGGAAAAACGCATCCGGTCGCTTTGTGCGCGCGGGCTCCACATGGCCGGCCCTTTGGAAAGATTAAGCATTCGGAACTGGATCATGGACTTGTCCGTGATGATCCCGCTCATGCCCCCCAAGGCATCTACTTCTCTTACGATCTGGCCTTTTGCCACCCCTCCCATGGCCGGGTTACACGACATCTGCGCAATGGTGTTCATGTTCATGGTAACCAATAGAACTTTAGAACCCATTGTTGCTGCGGCGTGCGCAGCTTCGCAACCTGCATGACCGGCGCCAACTACTATAATATCGTATTCTGTAAACATTAAAACTGTAATGGTTGAAATTGTTTCACGTGAAACATTCTTGCTCTTTCTTAAAAATTACGCAAAGATAAACATTTATCTTCTTCCCAGCGCATGGCTACTTTTAACTCCGGAGTAGTATCGTCGTGCCCCAACAAATGTAGAACCCCATGGATAAGCACCCGGTGTAATTCATCTTCAAATGGAATTTTTAATTCAACAGCATTTTCTTTCACGCGTTCCACACTAACAAAAATATCACCTTCAATAGTGCCCTCTTCGTCGGCATTATCAAAGGTGATAATATCAGTTAGCGTATCGTGGTCCAGATACTCGAGATTTATTTTGTGCAGATAATCGTCTGAGCAGAAAATAAAAGTTAGTTCGCCGAGTTGGTAATCATGGTTGTGGATAACTTGTTTTATCCACGTTGAAACCTGTTGATAATTCGTTAATTCGAAGTGGATATCTTCCGTTTCGAAAGAAATGTTTTCCTCAAGCATTGTTCAGGAAAAACGTTAACTGAACGGTTTTGCCGTTGTTTGAGAACTTAACTTCGTCGCATAGATTGCGCATTAAAAAGATACCCCTTCCTCCAGGATTTTCCAGGTTTTCCACAGCAGTAGGATCCGGCAAAGATTCGGTGTCGAAACCGTGGCCTTCATCCTCCACTTCGAATTTCAACTGGTCTTCGCTTACAACTAAAGTAAGGTAAACGTTCTTGTCTTTATCGAATTTATTACCGTGGCGGATTGCGTTATTTACAGATTCCGTAACGGCAACCATAATATTACCATAGATATCGTCTTCGATCTGGAATTTGTCTTTAGAGTTGTCTATAAAGCTTTCCACGATGCGGATATTCTCGATAATGGAAGGAATCTGAATTTTAACCTGATTCATAATTTTTTAGGAGTTGGTAATAGCAGTAAGGTAATTTTAATGTTTAATTCTTGCCAAGTTTCTGAAAGTATTCGTTAACCTCTTGCTTATAATATGGCGAAAAGGCCGGCGAAACTGTTTTCAGAATTTCAGTTTGTTTTTGTTTTTGTTTCAAGTATTTCTCGAACGAAGGCGGAACCAGAGTTTGTTTTTCCTGGGCCGTCTGCGATTCGCGCTTATTGTCAAGTTCTCTTTCCCGCGCCGATTTCTCTGCTTCCAGCAAACGGGTCATAATTTCCCGCTGGCGCATTACCGTTTGTTCCGTAAGTCGTTTATTAACGAGATCGGTTTCGGTTTGTTCCATCATTTTTGCCAGATCTCCGAGTTTTCCATTCCCAGGCATTTCGCCTTTCTCCTGCCCTTGCTTCTGAAGTTCTTTCAATGCCTGCCGCAAAGCTTCCTGTTGGGCTGCCAATTTAGCTAATTCTTCCGACATAGATTTACCCGGCGACTGTCCTTTTTTCAAATCTTCGATCTTTTGGTTCAGTTCCAACTGCATTTGGGCCATATTTCCCTTTTTCGGCTTCTTTCCGCCCGGTTTGCTGCAGGTCTGATCGCCTTTCATCTGCTGCGCCATCTGCTGCTGCATTTGCTTTAGCGCATCGTTAAGCATTAGCGCCAGGTTGTTTATAGAGGTCATTGCCATTTGCTGGTGACCGGCGGCTTTGCCTACGTTGCGTTCCTTAATTTCCTGCACCGCCGAATTGATGTGCTGGTTCATATTGCCCACTTCGCGCGTTACAAAAGACTGGATCTGGAATACGCGTTTAGCCAAAGCATAAAGACTATCCTGGATCATTTTGGCATCGTCTTTCAGCTTTAATTGTTGCTGGCCCA
Source organism: Adhaeribacter terrigena (assembly GCF_016623615.1). Lineage (GTDB taxonomy): Bacteria > Bacteroidota > Bacteroidia > Cytophagales > Hymenobacteraceae > Adhaeribacter_A > Adhaeribacter_A terrigena. The sequence continues at coordinate 184,968 of NZ_JAEHFX010000005.1, forward strand.
AGGCCACGAAACGTGGATCGGATTGGTTTACGGCGCGGAAATCTTTCATCAGGGCTTCTTCATCGAAGGAAAGTTTCAGCAGGTTTTCCAGGATAGCACGCAGGTCATCGAGGTTTTCCTGGGCTTCTTCCATATCCTGGCTTTTTTTGCTTTGCTCCATCTTCTTGGCCAGTTTATCCATTTTCTGACCAGCACTTTTCTGCGATTTCGCAGCTTTCTTGCTCTGATTCTTTTCTAACGATTCCTTTGAATCCTGCTGATCTTTTTCAATATCTTCCTGATCCTGATCGGACTGGTCCATCTCGTTTTCGCCTTTCAGGTCTTTATCAAGCTTCTGCAGTTCGTCGATATCTTTCTTTACGTCCTGGAATTCCTTATTCAGTTGCTCCTGCTCTTTCTTTAATTGCTCCGAATCGGCATTCTTTTCTTCAGATTTCTCCCCGAGCTTCTCCTGCTCTTTCGCCATTTCCTCAAGCTGTTTCTGAGTGCTTTCCAGTTTCTGCTCGAATTGCAGTTGCTTGAAAAGCTCTAAAGCACGCTCCAGTTCTTTCTCTAAGGTATTCTCTTTATTATTAAGCTGGTCTAATAGTTTCTGAAGTTCGGGGTCGTTCTGGCGTTTTTCCTGCAGCAGTTTTTCGAGCTCTTCGTATAGTTTTTTCGTTTCCGGGTCCAGCAGTTCGTTCATCAGCTTTTGCAGTTCCTTGCTTTTCTCCGCTAATTCCTGGCTTTTTTCGTCGAAACGGTTTTCCTGCTTGGCTAATTGCTGGTTCATTTCCTGAAGCGCTTCCAGGTCTTTTTCCAGTTGTTTTTTCTTGTCAACCAAATCCTGGAGCTGCTTTTTATCCTGCCAGGTAAGTTCTTTCTTCAGCTTGAATTTATCTTCGGACTTGTTCAGTTCTTCTTTCTGCTTCAAAGTCTTTTCTAATGTCTGGGAAAGCTGGCTTTGCACTGATTTGGCGTTGGCCGCAATTTCCTCTTTCATATCCTGGCGGTTCGGCAATTTAAAGGTCTGCGTACGCGTTTTTGCCGATTTGCTGCCGTGAATGCCATCGTTATCCCACACCTGCACAAAGTATTCTAACTGGTCGCCGGGCTGCAGATTCAGATTCGTAATGTCCCACTTATGGAAATAGGTCTGGCTCACCTGCTGCGGATCGAAATGAATGGCTTTGGCTTTATAAGCCGAATTGCTTTGAGCATTGCGCGGATTGGTGATGCGGTAATTCAGATTCAGGCGGGTTAAGCCATAATCGTCGGAAATGCTGCCGCCCACTACTAAAAATTGATAAAGCGTAGTATCGTTGAAATTCTCTAAAGAAATATCTGGTACGCGATCCGGAATAGTAGTTAACTGGTAGCTGATCTCATCTTTATTCTTGCCGTATTGATTCTGCAACTGAACCTGGTACGCCTGGCTTTGCATAATCTTCTTTGTAACCTGAAACTGGTCATCGTCTTCTTCGGCCATTACAACCTGATTCGGATTCTGGAAAGCCAAAGTCAACTTCTCGGTTTCATCGGCATCGAAATTCCACGTTAATAAACTCCCTTCCGGAACAGTTAAGTTACCAGAATTCTCTACTGTTTCGGCAGCTTTCTTGAGATAGGTCGGATAGTTGATAACTACTTTAAAATCTTTCAGGTTTGGCCGTGCCAGCAATTCCAGCTCATATTCATCAGAGAAAAAACCAGAGCCAGCCAGCTGGAAATCCACAGGCTTTTGCAGGTTACGGAAGTCGAAAACGTACTCATCGGCACTTACCTTTTTCAACAGCTGTTCCCGGCCATTATACACAATCGAAACTTGGTTCGGCAGCGTTTTTCCCTTCACGTTTACTTTTAGCTGGAAGTCTTCGTTCTTATACGCTTTCAGTTCCTGGTTTTCAATTACGAATTCAAACGGAGCTGGCGGCGCGTAGAATTGCTTGAAATTCACGATGCGTTCGGTGCCCTGCACAAAAATGCTAGGGTAGATCAATAAAATGCCCAGCACCACTGCCATTGGCACCAGTACATATTTCAGCAACGGCCGGTTTTCGCTCAGCTTTACGCTTTCCTTGAATTCTACACCTCTAAACTGTGAAGCCTTCTGGTTTAAGCTCGCCGCAATCAGATCGTTGGTTAAGCTTAAATTCCGCAGCTGAATGGTATTTAAAAGCTTGTCACGGATCTCCGGGTAAAAGCCTCCTACTTTGCGCGCCGCTTCTTCATCTGATAATACTTTCTTCAGGTTCGTTAGAGCCAACGTTGGTACCCAAAGCCAGCGCCAGGCTGAATAAATCGCTATGCCAATGAAGCTGAAAAGTAAAAACGCCCGGACGAAATTCGGGAAGTAGAAATAATATTCGAGCAGGTTATACAGTAGGAAAAATGTAGCCAGCAAGCCCACCGAAAAAATCGCACCCTTTATCAACAGATTCAGGTAGAATTTTTTCTTAAAGGCCTGCAGCTGAAACAACAAATTGTTCAGGCTTTCTTCAGGTTGCATAACTTTATAAATTCAGAAGATTTTAAAACTAATTTTAAACTGATAATCAGCATTTTGCTACTTTCAGAAATCGGTTAACTGGCGCGATTTCCCACATTAATTAAAACGACTTTTCAGCCCTGAAAGTATACCGTTTTCCACAGCTTAGAGTTCTTAGTGTTCCAGCTCCAGCATAACCGGACAATGATCCGAATGCTTGGCTTCCGGTAAAATAGCGGCGCGTTTCAGTTTATCTTTCAGATTATCGGTTGCCAGCAGATAATCGATTCGCCAGCCTAAATTCTTGCCTCTTGCGCCGGCGCGGTAACTCCACCACGTGTAATTGTGCGGTTCCTGGTTAAAGTGCCGGAAAGTATCGGTAAAGCCAGTTGCCAGGAATTTCGAAAACCAATCGCGTTCTTCCGGCAAAAAGCCCGAGCTGTTCGCATTCGATTTCGGGTTATGGATATCGATCGGCTGGTGGCAAATATTGTAATCGCCGCAAATAACCAGGCCCGGTAATTCGGTTTTAAGTTTGTTAGCGTAGTGGTGGAAATCGGCCAGCCATTTCATTTTAAAGCCCTGGCGTTCATCGCCGCTCGAGCCGGACGGCATATATACGTTCAGAACGGAGAAGCCGTCGAAATCGATACGCAGCACGCGGCCTTCGTTGTCATAAACTTCCATCCCGCACCCAACTTCTACTTTCTTAGGCTGAACTTTCGATAAGATTGCCACGCCGCTGTAGCCTTTTTTAACTGCCGGATGCCAATGCACTTCGTAACCCAGGTTGTGGAAAATAGCTTTATCGATCTTGTCGTCGCAGCATTTAATTTCCTGCAGGCAAACTACATCGGCATTGGTGGCTTGCAGCCATTCTAAAAAACCTTTGCTCAACGCGGAGCGAATTCCGTTTACGTTATAACTGATAATCTTCATTTAACTGATCAAAATATTCTACAATGTGCCATTTGAGCATCCGCTCCTGCGCTTTTAAATGTCCCGGCGGAATTGGCTTCACCGATTTGTAATGCGGCCAGCCATCTTCGTCTACGCGCTCTAATTCATAAAAACCCGACAAACTGAAAACCTTGCAGGTTGCAATGTGCATCAGGTCCTGTTTTTGTTCTTTGGTGAATTCGGTGATCCCCTGCCCTAACTCCTGAATGCCGATCAGAAAAAGGATCGCGTTCAGGTCCGGACGTTTACCGAATTTCTGTTGCAGATCGAGCCGCAGGTCCTGCCAGCGCACATCCAGATCTACATCCGATTTTGTTTCGAAAAAGTCCATTCGTTTAAAATTTGAAAATTTGAAGTTGTGGAAATTTGAAAATGCTTTTGTTTATAAGCTTCCTGATTTCCACAATTTGTTTTAACTTTTCTGTCTGAAAACCATAGCGTTTCTACTTATTTGAATTTCGAAAATGGTATGATTTCAACAGTATAAAGTCCGGTTATTTATTTTATTCTTTTGAAAGAATCTTTCTTACTATATCTTAGCTTTTCTACTGGCGGATATAGTCTTCCATAGTTGTAAGTCCAAATCTCATTTGTGAAGTATTGATAAAATTCAGGTTTATCCTTCATTTTGAATTCATATTGAGAAAAAGATTTATCTAACGAATGCCTAATTGTATAAAAGCCAATCCAAGGAATTATTAAGCTGTCAGCATTTACCCTTGGTAATTTAGCTTCGCCTTTACTGTTTGTATTTGCCCAAGCTATTACTGTTGTATCGCTTTTTAAAACGCAAGAAGCATATGGAAGTGGTAAATTATATTGATCAGTTACTTTAATCAATAAGGAATCATCAGTTTGAGCAAAGCCTTCTAGAACCTCATATTTTTCGGATTCTTTTAAAGGTTGAAGCTCACTATTAAATATAATTTGATTCTTCTCTATTTTCCAACTTCCGTTTGTTTCACCGCCTGCTAATCCAGTCACCCAAGTGTATTCAAACGTCTTGTCGTTTTTTAGCTCAATCGTTTCACCACCTACATCCATAAGTTTCCAACTGTATTTACCAATTAGTTTCTCAGACTTCAAGGTTTTGCTTGAAGAACAGGAAGCAAGAAATAAAGCAAAAATTAAGGTTACAGAATGTCTCAAGTGGTGATTTTATATTAGCTGAAACAGTAATATCGCAGCATTAAATACAATGCTTTTAAACTGTTTTTAATTCCTCCCAATACTCCACAGCTCTCCGGAAGTGTGGGATTACAATGGAGCCGCCAATAAGGTTGGCAATGGCAAAAACTTCGTAAATTTCTTCGTCGGATAAACCGCACTCAAAGCATTTGCCCAAATGGTATTTTATGCAATCGTCGCAGCGCAAAACCATCGAGCAGGCCAAGCCCAGCATCTCTTTGGTTTTAACATCGATGGCGCCTTCCGCGTAAGCATTGGTATCGAGGTTGAAAAAGCGTTTAATAACTTTATTGTCGGCTTGCATGATTTTTTCATTCATTTTCTGCCGGTAATCGTTAAATTCCTGTACCTGACTCATAATTTTGGTGAGATTAAATGTAAAAGCGAAAGGAATTTCGCTAACTAATAAAGATACGTTAAAAAAATATGTTTCTGAAAAAGAAGCCTCTAAAGTAGCATTTTATGAAAGCGTGGTCGGATCTTTTGGCGCTGGTTTACCCCGAATTTTGCTACGCATGTAGCGAAACGCTGGCGCACGGCGAAAAGATGGTGTGCACTACCTGCCGCGTTAAACTTCCTTATACCAATTATCATTTGCTTCCTTCTTCGGATAACCCGCTTTCTAACCGGTTTTATGGCCGGATCGAAATTGAGAATGCCTTGTCTTACTTAACGTTTGTACGAGCCGGCCGGGTTCAGAATCTGCTCCATAATCTGAAATACCGCAACGTGCCCGAAATTGGCGAATTGCTCGGAAAATGGTATGGTTCGGAGCTTCAAAAGTCAGGTTATCAGGAAAGGTTTGATCTTATCCTGCCGGTACCTTTATACCACCGGAAACTTAAAAAGAGAGGCTATAATCAATCGGATAGATTTGCGAAAGGCCTGAGTGAAACCCTGGAAATTCCCTGGAGCGATAAGGTGATCAAGCGAAATATAGAGAGTACTACTCAAACGAAGAAGAGCCGCTTCGCCCGCTGGAAAAACGTAGATAAAGTTTTTAGTGTTTCGAAACCGGAAGAGATACAACAGAAACGTATTTTGCTTGTTGACGATGTGCTCACTACCGGAGCTACTTTAGAGGCCTGCGGGCAGGAACTCCTGCAAAATGGTTGTAAAAGCCTGTCGGTGGCCACTATTGCGGCAGCTTAAAAACGGTAGGGTTTAAAGCTGGAAAAGTCAGCAAGAATTTTTCCGGACGGTTCCTGCTTTCTGATCAGAAATTATAACGCATAAAAAAAGCCTGACCAATTGGCCAGGCTTTTCTATTTATGAATGCTTTTTATTATTTGTTAGAACCAGCGTTGATCATCGCGCAACGGAAACCGATGGTTGCAGTTGCTGAATCCTGGGCCATGAAACGACGCGTGCCCGGAGATAACCAGTAAGCTACATCTTTCCAGGAACCGCCTTTGTAAACGCGAACCTTATCATCTACCAGTGACTGGAAACCAGCTTTGTCGTAGTTTTTGGATTCATCTAAGTAACCATTACGACGGAAAGGGTTCAGGTCTTCCATATCCTGGAATGAGTTCGGGCGGTATAAATCCTGTACCCACTCGTTTACGTTACCAGCCATGTTGTACAGACCGTAATCGTTTGGAGGGTAGTTGTAGATATATTCTGTGATCATCGCACCATCGTTCAGGGAACCGGCAATACCGGCATAGTCACCACGGCCGCGTTTGAAGTTAGCCAGGAACTGACCCATGTTTTTGCCGTACGGGTTACGAACCTGGTGGCCATCCCAAGGATAGATACGTTTGTTCGCCTGGTTTTCGTCGTCAGTATATTGCGTACCGATCATGGCAATAGCAGCATATTCCCACTCTGCTTCTGTTGGGAGACGGTAGTTTGGAAGTACCACGCCAGATTCCAATGGAATACGGCCGGTTCCTTCCGGAACTTCAACCCCAGCTTCTTTAGCCAGGTTCTGGTTCACTTTGGCAGTTCTCCAGGTGCAATAGTCGTTTGCCTGTTCCCAGCTAACGCCTACAACCGGGAAGAAACGGAAACCAGGGTAACGCAGGTAATGATCTACGTAAGGGTCGTTAAAGGATAACTGACGGGCCCAAACGGTAGTATCGGGTAAAGAAGAACGGTAAAATTCTTCTGAAGAGTCTTTCTTAATGAAGTAAAGATATTCTAACCAGTGAATGTTGGCAACTTCTGCCTCATCCATGTAGAAAGATGCAATGGTTACGGTTCTTTCAATGTTGTCGCGGGTCATGCCCATGTCTTCTTCCATGGAACCCAGCGTGGTACGGCCACCTTCAATGAATACCAGACCCGGGCCTTCAGGCTGACCGGCATAATCTGCTACCTGGAAGCCTTCATCCTCGTTATACGCAATACCGGTTGCGGTACTGGCATCACCCGGATTGGTGCTGGTCGGATTGCCGCCTTTGTTGCAGGAAGACAACAGCACTACGCCGGTCGCTGCGATGGTTAGATACTTGAAAAGATTCATAAAATTAAAGGTACCTGATAATAAAAAGTTTTCTAACAGAATATAATTTGCAATTATACAAAAAATCAAAACGCCGGACAAGCAATTTGCAGGTATTTTTTATTTGCTGCCCGTGCCCGGAAAATTTTGGTCAGATCGTTCTGCTCAAAGGCCAGCGAAATTTCGTGCGTGCCGCCTGCATTTGCGCTTAAACCGCTCAATCCGAGGTCATAACTGTAGGCAAACTTAAATTGGTTCAACTGCAGGCCGGTAATAAAAACTGCACTTTGCTCATATTGTCCGCCAAGCTCCAGGCCCCGGTATAAAATTCCAACGGTTACGGGCGTGTACAAAGTATAAAAGCCCAGATCTATTTTGCTGAAAGGTTCCTGGCGGGTGTAAGTAACGGTGGGCGTAAAACTTAACTCGTAAAATTTATTCTGTGAAACCCGCGTGCTGGCATAGAATTTATACCCCGTATTTACGGTAACCTTTAAGGGCAAACGCGATTCCTGGGTAAAGCCCAAGTCGGGTTGGTTCAGGTGCTGCGTGCCGATGCTGAGCCAGAGCTGATCGTTATATAAAATGCCGCCGGCGCCCACGCTCAGGTATTTTACCGGATCATAAAAAATAGTGCTTTCCTGGGAAGTTTCATTTTGCAAACCATCATCAGAAAGCTGGTCGCCGAAGGTTAAGGAACCGAAAGCTACTTTCCGGGAACCGTACGTGGCCTGCATGCCCGCGCTTACCGCAAAATTTTTCGAGATTCGGGTATGGTAACCATAAATACCGCTGAGTTCAAAGGTTGTAAAGGCCGAACTGCCGGCTTTGTCGTGCATGAGTAAAAGGCCGCCCGAACTTTTGCTTTCGCCAAACCGCATTTCGCCGGAAAGGTGATTGGTAATATAAGCGCCCGGTAAAGTAGACCATTGGCTACGGTAGGCAGCCGTAATATTGGTTTCGCCGGTAAGGCCCACAAAAGCGGGGTTCAGGCGCAGTTTGGTAGCGTATTGCTGCGAAAAATGCGCATCCTGGGCGGAAGCCGCACTGCCCGTTAAAAGCAGCATTCCCAGAAATATTTTCACCTTCCGCCACACGCGCATACTAAAACCCTTTAAAAAACGGTATATAAATTGAATAGAAAACTAAAAGCCACCAAAATTTTCAAAAGCGAAAGCCCGGGAAACGGTATCAAAACGAAGCTAAAAAGTGGTTTCGTATTTAAAATCCGAAACAAAAACGTTTTTTTTCGTAAGGCTTCCGGATAAATTGTTGTGCTAAAATTTTAGCTAATTTCACACTTTCGCAAAGTATAAGCAAACGCTATCTAAAAAGATGAAAAAAGTATTTATTGGTTTTGCCATTTTCCTGGTAATCTTACTGGCCGCAGCCGCCCTGGTTCCGGTTTTGTTTAAAGATAAGATCAAGGAAGTAGTAGACAGGGAAATTGCCAAAAACGTAGAAGCCAAAGTAATTTATAATGCCGATGATATTGGCGTAAGCATTTTCAGCACCTTCCCGAATTTAGGATTGAACATCGATAACCTAGCGGTAGTAGGCGTAGATTCGTTTCAGCGCGACACGCTGGCTTACCTGCCCCAGTTCCGCATGGGCCTGGATCTGATGAGCGTAATTTCCGGCGATCAGCTGAAGATCAAATCCATAAAACTTACCCAGCCCAACATTAAGCTCAAAGTGCTGAAAAGCGGCAAAGCCAACTGGGATATTTACAAAGCCGTTCCCACCGAAGGCGAACCCGATACGGTGCAGTCTGACTTCAGCATGGCCATGGAAAAATGGGAAGTGGAAAACGGCAAGCTGGTTTATGAAGACTTAAGCATACCGTTCTCGGTACAATTGCTTAAAATGAACCACACCGGCTCCGGCGATTTCGAGAAAAGCGTGTTTGACATGGTTTCTAAAACTACTTCCGAAGGCTTTACCATGACCTACGACGGCGTGAATTATATTACCAACAAAAAGCTGGATGCCGATGTAACGCTGGCCATGGACCTGGATAAATCGCTTTACACCTTCAAAGACAATAAATTCAAGATCAACGATTTCGCCATGGATTTTGCCGGCACGATCCTGATGCCGAAAGAAGATATTGACCTGGACCTGACGTTTAAAGCCCTCGATACCGATTTTAAAACCATTCTTTCTTTGGTGCCGGGCATGTACACTGAGCAATTTAAAGACGTGAAAACCGAAGGCAAGCTTGCCTTTAACGGGTACGTAAAAGGCCGCTTCAACGAAACCTCTATGCCGGGCTTTGGCACTGATCTGAAAGTGACCAACGCCATGTTCAAATACCCTGATCTGCCGCAGGCTGCTACCAACATTAACGTAGACATGTCTGTGGATAATAAAGATGGCATCATCAACAACACCAACGTGGAAGTGCGTAAGTTTCACTTAGATCTGGGTAAAAATCCGGTAGATGCCAAAGCCGTTATCAACGGCCTGGACCCGATGAAAGTAGACGGAAACCTGAAAGCCAGCATCGACCTGAATGAAATTACCAAAGTGTTTCCGGTAGAAGGCATGACGTTGCGCGGTTTGCTGAAAGTAGATGCCAACGCCAAAGGAACCTATTCGGCCAAACAAATGCCGGTAATGACGGCCAACCTGAACCTGGCTAACGGCTACGTAAAATCAAAAGACTTCCCCGCGCCTATCGAAAATCTGAGCGCGCTGGTAAATGTGCTGAACGCCACCGGTAATACCGACGATACCGAGATCAAGATCGAGAACTTTAAAATGCTGCTGGAAGGTGAACCGCTCGCCGGCCGCGTGTACGTGAAAGGTATCGATAAGCCGATCTTCGACGCCGATGTAAAAGGCACCATCGATCTGACGAAGATGACCAAGATCTTCCCGCTGGAAGGTATGACGTTAACCGGCCGCATTAAAGCCGATATTAAAACCAAAGGCAAGATGGCCGATATTGAAGCCGGTAAATACGCCAACATTACTTCGAGCGGCTCTATGAATGTGGATAAACTTACGTTTGTAAGCACCGATCTTCCTCAGGGCATGAAAGTTACCACTGCCAATGCTTCTTTCAACAACGAAAAGATCAACGTGCAGAATATGAGCGGTTTTGTGGGAAAAAGCGATGTGCAGATGAACGGCGTGATCTCGAATTATATGGGTTATATGTTCGCCGAAAACCAACCCCTGCGCGGCACCATGAACGTTTCATCCAACCGCTTTAACGTGAACGAATGGATGGTAGACGAATATTCCGGCCAGCCGGTAGCGCAGCAAACACCAACGGAAGCTACGGGAGTGGTGGAAGTGCCAGGCAACATCGATTTTGTGCTGAACGCCACGGTGAAAGAAGTACTTTATGATAACCTGAACCTGCAGAACATGAAAGGCGCCGTAATTATTAAAGACAAAACCGCGAAACTGCAGAACCTGGCTTTCAACACGCTTGGCGGTTCGTTTGTAACGAACGGTTCTTACAACACGCAGAGCCTTTCGCAGCCGAAATTCACCTTCGATCTGGATATTAAGAACCTCGAATTCAAAGAAGCTTTCAACGCCTTTGAGACCATTCAGAAACTGGCGCCGATCTCTAAATTTCTGGAAGGTAAATTCTCTACCAATTTTGCTTTTGCTGGTGAACTGGGCCAGGATATGATGCCGGTGATGGGAACCATGAGCGGGAAAGGCGTTATTGAGGTGGTGCGTGCCGTAGTAAAGAACATAAAAGTGCTGAACAAGATTGGCGAAACCACCAATTTTAAAGAGGTACAGAACTTCATTATCGAAAACAAAGACATTGCCGCCGAGATCCTGAACGGTAACCTGGTGGTAAAACCTTTCGATGTGAAGGTTGGTGATATAAACATGCTCGTGGGCGGTACCAATAACCTAAGCGGTGGCATCGACTACGGCGTAGCCCTGGATGTGCCAACCGGGAAAGTAGGCAGTGCCCTGAATAATAAACTTTCTTCTTTTGCCGGCATGAAAGATTACAAAGGCGCTGAACGCGTAACCTTAAACCTGAAAGTTGGCGGCACCATGGACGATCCGAAAGTAGCGTTGGCCGGTGGCAGCGCCAAGGCCCAAGCCAAAGACATGGTAAAAGATGTGGTGGCTTCGCGCCTGAATACGGAGAAAGAAAAACTGAACGTAAAACGCCAGGCTGCCCAGGATAGTTTGCAACGCGAATTAGACCGCCGCAAAAAAGAAGCGGAAGATAAAGCCCGCCAGGAAATGGAGAAAAAACGCCAGGAAGCGGAAGATAAACTTAAAAAAGAGGCGGAAAATAAATTAAAGGGAATCTTTAAACGCTAGGTTTTCCACAGTAAAAACGCTAGCCTTTCAGCCTTAAAAAGTAAAAACCCCGGAAACTATTCCGGGGTTTTTTTATTGTTTTTCCACAAGGTAGTATAAAAAAACGCTATGGTTTCAACCTCAAAAAGTGTGCTTTCAGATTGTACTACATAACAGGCTTGGTTTCGGATTTAGCAGCGCAGCGCTACCGGAAGCGTTTGCCAAGCTTTAAAACGCTATGCTTTTAAGCTTAAAAACTGGAATATTCAATTAATGCTATTGTAATCAGTGTGTTATGTTTTGGTGGTTTTAAATGCCAGCGCTAAAAATATTTTTCGCACCAAATCTTTATGGCACAATTTCGGCCGAATTTTTGTTTAGTTCCATTTCAGAAATTGCTGGTACCGAAATAGGACGGTTTTATAACCTTTTTCTGATTTTACGTATAGCGGTTACTTCCCGAAATTTATTTCACCCAAACAAACTGAAAAATGAAAAGAACAAAATTTATGTTGCCGGCCATGCTGCTGGGTTTAGCGTTAGGCTTTAGCGCCTGCGACAAAGAAGATGACGACAAAGCCACCGGAACTTCCCGCATGGAAGTACGTCTGACCGATGCGCCGGGCGATTACGAAAAAGTTTTGATCGATATTCGTTCCGTAGAAATTCACACCGATGCCAATGCCAGCAATACCTCCGGCGGTTGGACCACTTTAAGCAACATAAATCCGGGTGTTTATAATCTGCTCGATTTTTCGAACGGCAAAGACACACTTTTAGCGGCTTCTAACCTGCCTGCCGGCCGTATTTCGCAGATCCGTTTGGTTTTAGGCCCTGATAATTCACTGGTGCTGAAAGATAGTTCTATCCACGCTTTAAAAACGCCAAGCGGCCAGACTTCCGGCCTGAAAGTAAAGATCGATGCTGACCTGGTTCCGGACGTAACGTATGTAGTACTGCTGGACTTTGATGCTTCTAAATCTATTGTGGCCAAAGGCAACGGCGGCTTTAACCTGAAACCGGTTATCCGTACCATTACCCAGGCAGTAGCGGGTGGCATTCGCGGTAACGTAACGCCGGTTATGGCAAACAACGAAATTCACGTAATTGAAACGGTACCAGGCTCAAATGGCCGGATCGATACGGTAGGCGGTTTTACCGATGCTAATGGTAACTACCTGGTAAAAGGCCTGAATGGTGGCATTTACAATGTGGATTTCTACGCACCAAACAAGAAGAAAACCGTTGACGGTGTGATCGTTACGAATCAGGCCATTACTACTGTAAATGTAGATATGAACTAGAGAACGCTATCGTTTTCCACAAAAAAAGTGCCGCCCCGAATCAATTTCTGGGCGGCACTTTTTATTTACTTTTAGTCGAAGAATCGAATATCGAAGAATCAGAAATTCTAAACCGGTTGGCCGGTTTTAATGCGCACGTAGGTAATGTAATCGGTATTGATCGGTTCGAAACCATTTTGGCGCAAATTGGTTGCCACCTGGGCGCGGTGATACGTGCAATGGTTGAAAACGTGGGTAAAAATATCGCAAACGCGGTTGGTATATTCCAGGCCCTGCGAGTTGGTGTACTTTATTTCGCGGTTGAATTCTTCAATGTCGGCATTTTTCAACAAATCGTAAAGCTTATTGGATGTATCTTCGTGCAACTGGCGTAATTGCTCCAGACTATGCTCCTGCCACACTTTCACCGGGGAAACGGTATCGGTCATGCGCGCGATCCAGATGGCCTGGGCGTTTAGCAGGTGGCTGAATAATTTTAAAGCCTGGGCCGGAGCTTCACCGGGAAGCTGGTTCAGGTGATTCAGTAAACGGTCGTTCGCCCAAATATTGTATTCGGCGTATTTTTGTAAGGTACTCCACATAATTTCTACTTTCTAAGGTCTTCCCAGATCAGTTTTTCATTTGTTCGGGCATTAAAAAAGTCCGGGCATTTCATATCGCCTTTGCCCGAAAAGCCGCCATCCGGCTGGCATAACTGCTGCCCTTTTACGGAATAAACTTCGCTGGGTATATCGCAGCAGCGGCCAGTAATGAAATAAACTGTCTGGTTCTGGTAACGGTAGCTATAAATGCTAACCGGCGGGTTGGCAGGTTTTTCATTTTCGAACCCCAAAATTTTTTCTTTCAGCCATGCCGGAACTTCAGGCTCCGCAGTTTTTGCCTCGGGAACCCTACCGTTTTGGCTGGCTGCATTTGGTTTCTGGCAACCCATGAAAAACGCTATAGAAAACAGCAGCAAAAGTGCCCGGGATTTTTGGTATGCAAGCATCATAGTTAACTGCAAAAGTAGAAAAGCATTCAGAGTTTCCGAAACGGTTTTACAGATATTTTTGTAGCAGCTCGTGGTAACCCGGCAGCTTTTCCACATATGGCCAGAAGATCAGTAAACCAATTGTTAGCGCGGTAAGGGCCGCAATCAGTACTGCGCCGGCCGCCAGATCTTTCACTTTCCCAGCCAGTTCGTTGTATTCCGGCGATACCAGATCCGTTAGTTTTTCCACAGCCGTATTAAAGATCTCCGCCAGCCAGACCAGGCCAATTGCCAGCGTTATCCAGGTCCATTCTGAGTTTTTTATGTCGAAAAACCAACCCAGGAAAATTGCTTCAATAGCGCCTAACAAGTGCAGCTTCATGTTGGGCTCGTACCAGAAAGCCGCTCCTATCCCTTTAAAAGCGTAACCAAAACTATTGAGTCTTTTTTTTATGTATTTGCGCGGCATTTCCGGATTCGTTTTTAATTGAGATGCTTCAAATGTAAAAGAATAGTTGAACGCTATATTACGGCTTTTGAATTTTCCCGGCCAGAATTCCCCTTAAAATCCGCTAAATTGCCTGCGCAGCAAGCATAAACCCTACGATTGGTTTAAGAGCGAAAGCCTCCAGACCTTTTTCTGCAATAAATACAAACGCTGAACTTTAAAAACCCGCTTTGAAGCCGCTATTCATACTTTTGATGGCCTTTTCGGTACCGTTTTCCACAGGCGCGGAACCAAAGCTGCCTGTTGGATATTATGATGTAGCTGCCCGAAAAATTCCTGAAATGCATATTACCCGCAACGTTTATTTTATTAGTGGCCTGGCCGCCGATGAGCGCCTTTTCGAAAACCTGGCTTTGCCCACAACATATAAGATCCATCACGTAAAATGGATCGATCCGCTTAAACACGAAGACCTCGAAAGTTATTGCCATCGGTTAGCTGCCCAGATCGATACCACGGCGCCATTCGTGCTCGTTGGCATGTCGTTTGGCGGAATGGTAGCCGTGGAGTTAAACAAATTCCTGAAGCCGCAGCAAACCATTCTTATTTCCAGCATTGCCACCCGCAACGGACTTTCGGGATTTCTGAAAACGGTAGATCTGCTGCATCTGCATAAACTGGTTCCTGGCTTTATTTACAAGAATTTCTACCCGGCCGCGCACTGGTTTTTCAATGCCCACACCAAAGCCCAGAAAAAACTGGTAAAATCTTTCATGGAAAAAGCTTCGCGTACGTTATTGGTTTGGTCTATAGATCAGGTAGTTGGCTGGCGGAACGAATTTATTCCGAAAAATATTTTTATTATAAACGGCTCCGCCGACCGCGTTTTTCCACATAAAAGAACGAACGCTAACGTGTTGATAAAGGATGGCGGTCACATGATGGTTCATAGCAAAGCCGCTGAGATCAGCCCTGTTTTAGCCACACAATTGGCAAAAGTAAAATGGCAGGAAGCCCCGGTTACGAACTGATTTCCGGGTGAAAAACGGTAGGCAAAAGCCGGTAAAAAGTAGCAGCAATTAAAATTAAACTTTTTTCAGATCAGCACTAATCGCCGAATAAACTTCGAAATTAGCTTTCCCAGGTTCCTGTATCCCGATGCCGGTGCATTTGCCGGTCCGGTCTATCTCGAAAGCGATGCCGGCTTTTTTATCGTGGTAAATGGTGATCTTCTCCTTTGTCTGGTCTGTAGTATAAACAGCAGCTTTTTTCATTTCCGGAAAATGCGCCTGAATGGTTTTCAGGTCTGACCCAACCCCGATCCGGTTTTCCAACTTATATTCCGGCGAAGTAACGCGGATCTGTTTGGCCTGGCTGCTTTCCTCGGCGCTGCCCATGTTCCGGGCAAAGAAAATATTGGTCTGGTAATGTTCCCGCCTGGGTTCCGAAAGTTTAGGTTCCGAAAGCCAGGTGGCCAGCATTTTGCCCATGGCCGCATCAGTGGCAGCTGGTTGGCCCAGCAGTTTATAAACCACTTCTGCCTGTTCGTTCAGTTTAATCAAGCCAATGCTTTTACCAGGAACAATCGTTTGGTTTTGCCCGACGGGTTCTCTATTTGTTTCATCCGAATCAGTTTCTGTTGCGCTATTTCCGGTTCCTTTCAGAATAGCGTTTTGCGAACCATTACTTTCTGTACCGGAAGTTTCCGATTGGTCAGTTGTACAGGCGCTGAGCCAACCAAAACAAATAAAAAGCAGGCAAATTTTCCGCATCACGATCTCTAATGGTATTACCTGTTTTACTGCTTTCGCGAAGTTTTAGTTCTTAGTGAACACGGAGCATTAAGTTTTATATTTGTTAAAAACATGTTATTTAATGGTGTATATTTACTTTACAAACTTGATATAAACGTATGAGAATTCTTAATCTGTTAGTAGCAGTTTCTTTTCTGTCGCTGGTGGCCTGTAAAAAAGATAAAGAAACTGAACCGAAAAACGATTGCCGGATAAGCAAAACGATGCGCGAAACCGGTGAAGTAGATGCTGAGTTTATTTACAATTCAAAGAACCAGCTCGTTACAGCATATTATCCTTCTGGTGGTAGTGCAGATAAACCAGGCAGTACCTTAACCTTGACTTACGACGCCAACGGGAAATTAACGGATGGAAGGCAGACTTATAATGACCCAATTATTGGCTCTTCGCGCTTTACTTTTAACAGCGCTGGTTTTGTAACTCAGATTAAAGGCGAAGACCCTGATGCTTATTCATTATCTACTTTTGAATACAATGCGAATATGCAGCTTTCTAAAAGTGAATTGTTTTCAAAAATGAGTGCCTCTAGCCCCTTAAAACATATTGCTTCTTTTAGCTATGAATACCGGAATAATAACATTGAAAAAGTTAATACCGCGGTTTATGTAAGAGGTACCTCCCAGACCGATACCGTTCATTCAATCACTGTTTATGAGTACAATTCTTCTGAAAATCCTTATTATGAATTCAGGTTTTTTAATCCTTCAGAAAATAATTCGTCTGCTAATAACCCGGTAAAGGCCACTTTTACCAGCAGAAATCCTGATGGGACAGTAATAGATGATAATCACCTTGTTTTTTCTTATGAGTATAATGATCAGCAGTTGACAACCCAGGTAACGCGAACTTTTACTAATGGTGCATCTGCTCCTTCAACTACTAAATTTGAATACTCTTGTAAATAAGTACCAGTAATTGGTTCATAGTCAAGCAAACAAAAAAAGCAGCTCCGGAATCCGAAGCTGCTTTTTTGTTTATATCCTGATACTTGTGTCCTACTTCAAAGAACCGATCATGTCTTCGGGACGAACCCATTCGGTAAACTGCTCATCGGTTAACAGACCAAGATCCAGCGCCGCCTGACGTAACGTAGAGCCTTCTTTATGCGCTTTCTTCGCAATTTTCGCGGCATTGTCATAACCTACGTGCGGGTTCAAAGCCGTAACCAGCATCAAAGAGTTTTCCAACTGACGTTTGATCACTTCGTGGTTCGGCTCAATACCAACGGCGCAATGCTTATCAAAGCTGTCGCAGGCATCGCCTAATAATCTTGCGCTCATTAGTAAGTTGAAGATCATAACCGGCTTGAACACGTTCAGCTCGAAATGGCCGTTCATACCTCCTACGGAGATCGCCACGTCATTACCCATAACCTGGGCGCAAACCATCGTCATGGCCTCGGCCTGTGTTGGGTTAACTTTGCCCGGCATAATAGAAGAACCCGGCTCGTTTTCCGGAATAATAATTTCGCCAATACCAGAACGCGGACCGGAAGCCAGCAAACGGATATCGTTGGCAATTTTCATTAAGCTAACGGCCAGTTGTTTCAAAGAACCATGCGTTTCTACGATCGCATCGTGCGCGGCTAAGCTTTCGAATTTGTTTTCGGCAGTGCGCATTGGTAACCCAGAGAATTCCGCAATTTTCTTGGCAACCAATACATCGTAACCTTTCGGCGTATTCAGCCCGGTTCCTACCGCCGAGCCACCAAGAGCAAGTTCGCTTAAATGATCCAGCGTGTTTTTAATGGCCTTCATGGCGTGATCCAACTGGCTTACATAACCGGAAAGTTCCTGGCCCAAGGTAAGCGGCGTGGCATCCATCAAGTGCGTGCGGCCGATCTTTACCACGTTCATGTATTCCTGGCTTTTGGCGTGCAGCGTGTCGCGCAGCTTTTTCACCATCGGCAAGGTAGTTTCCGTTACAGCTTTGTAAGCGGCAATGTGCATCGCCGTCGGGAACGTATCGTTGGAAGATTGTGATTTGTTTACATCGTCGTTCGGGTGAATTTTCTTCTTTTCATCCATTAAATCGCCGCCCAGTAAAACGTGCGCGCGGTTTGCTACCACTTCGTTCACGTTCATGTTGCTTTGCGTGCCCGAACCGGTTTGCCACACTACCAACGGGAATTCATCGTCTAAGCTGCCGGTTAAAATCTCGTCGCAAACTTTACCGATTATTTCTGCTTTTTCCTGTGGCAACACGCCTAATTCCGCATTGGCAAACGCGGCAGCTTTCTTTAAAATGGCGAACGCCGAAATAACTTCTTTGGGCATCAGTTGGCCGCCGATGGTGAAATTGTCTTTAGAACGTTGGGTCTGGGCGCCCCAGTAACGATGCGCTGGAACCTCAACCGGCCCCATGGTGTCTTTTTCGATCCGGATACTCATATAAATTTGAAAATTTGGAAATGAGAAAATTTGAAAATGAATGTTCAGGCGAAATTCCGGCCGTAAAACGGTAGGCTTTTCGGGCGTAAAACTAAACAATTATTTAGAAAGCCGCTTAAAAAGCAAAAGCTTTGCACCGGAGAGTACAAAGCTTTTGCAGAATTTTCCACGTGGAAAAATGCTATGGTTTTGGGCTGAAAAACTCAGAAGTTGTATTTAATGCCTGTCTGCAGGCCTATGCTGCTAATAGGAAACCTTTGTCTGAATTCGGTTCTGGGTTCTGAAGGAGATTGCTGAGTAGGGAAGTTAAAAGTAGGATCATCTTCGTACTTTATTTCTTTTTGCGAAGTATTGAGGGTAGGTAGCTGGTTAACTCCATTGCGGGTTGATTTTGTTAGCATACCTTTTTCTGGGGCAAAGTTTATGTTATTGAAAGTGCCTTCAGTAAATATTGAGATTTTATCATTCAGCTTGAAATTTAAGCCAATTGCTGCCTGGAGGCCCAAGTGAGCACCACCAGAGTATTTAAATTTATTTTCTTCGGATTCGCCTTTAGAATTGGAAAACGATTGGGTGTGTTTTATGATTCCATTGGCTATAACTAAACCGATGCGCGTGTAGGGGTTAAGTTTTGGCAAATCAGTAGCAATAACCAGCGATGGTTGTACTAAAACTATCTGGCTTTGATAGGTATTTGTTAGGGAATATGAATAAGGTAAAACACTGGGATTATCACTGGTATAATTAACTTCCGATTTATATGTAGTCTTTTCGCCTGCCAGATAATTTATACCAAGTTCAAAACCAACATTGTTATTAAACATATACCCCAACGACCCTCCAAAAATGCCGCCTTGGCCAAGTTTTAAATTTACTCGTTCATATTTCTGGGAATTAGCAGGGTTAGCGACATCAGAATAATGCGTATTTTCAGTTGACTTAAATATAATACCTGAGTTTAAACCAAAATTGTACCCACCGCCCAGTTTTGCATAAAAACTTTGGGCCGGTGCCTCTACCGACAGACAAATCATAAGGCCGAAGGCTGCTGCAGCCTTTAATGTTTTTGATAAGATCATATTTATTGAAGCTAATAAGGGTATGCCATAAATATGATAACAATATGCGCGATTTGCAAACCTGCTTCAGATAATCCTTCAACTTTATAGCAATTCCTACAGTGCATTAAATAAAAAAAGCTTTGCTCCTTTTCAGAAGCAAAGCTTTTAGAAACGCTAAGGTTTTAACCCGAAAAACTAAAAGTTGTATTTCACGCCCAGGTTTATGCCTACGCTGCTAAAAGGCACGTTTTCTTTCAGACGTTCTCTTGGCATTGCTTCGCCTTTGTTGCTATCTACATAACTGTCTACGTAAACCGTTTCACGGTCGCGAACGGTAAGATAATGCATCGCATCGGTGCCGTTATAGCGGTAAGCAACTACTTCAGAGCGTTCGGGCGCATAGCTCAGGTTGCTCATGCTCAGTTCAGAAAAGAACGCCAGCTGATCGGACAGGCCAAATTCAACCCCCAAAGCACCTTGCAGACCTAAGCCCCAGCCGCCATTTTGTTCAATCTCCATCTCGGCTACCCCGTTTTGCGTGTATTCCAGTTCGTGCACCAGTTTGCCTTTAGCAGCCACCAGGCCAAATTTCGCGTAAGGGTTCAGGCCTTCTTTACCAGCCGAGATCACGATAGAAGGCTGAATTAAAAGCATCCGGGAATAATAAGTATCGTCTTCCACCCGGTTGCCATATACATTTTTGGATTCATTTTTTGCCCCGGCCAGGTAGCCAAAGCCCAGTTCAGCGCCAATATTAGGGTTGAACATATAGCCCAACGCTAAATTGCCCACCACACCTTTTCCGTAATTTAACTTGATACGCTCGATCTGACTGCCCGTAGTCTGCGTTACGGTGGCGGAGCCCATTCCAAACTGGTAGCCTGCGCCTAATTTCGCATAAGCGCCCTGCGCCTGGGCCGCTACCGATAATCCTAAAGAAAGTGTTGCAGCCAGGGCTACCTTTTTAATGTTACCTAATTTCATAAATGTTTAAAGATTTTAACTGAAGTAAGAAGCATACGCAAAATCTGTAAAAAGTTGCGGCGCCGCTTTTTCCACGTTATCAAAAACTAGGCCTGAAAAAAACGGTAGGGTTTAAACCTGAAAAACTAAAAGTTCACTTTCATGCCGAAGCCAAGGCCCACAGTGCTCATGGGTAAATGAATACGGTGCGCTTCGGTAATTTTAGTGGGCTCGCCTTTGGCGTTATAATCCTGGAAAAACTCATCGCTGAACGATACTTCCCTTTCATATTTATACATCATATCGGCGCCGTTTTCCTTTGCTCCGGTTATCATCCATTTCTCAGGCGCATAGCTCAGGTTGTGCATCGTAAATTCCATAAAAAAATCGATGTTCTCGTTTGCCTGCAGGGTAAGGCCGGCTGCGCTCTGGAAACCAAAACCATATCCGCCGCTATATTCCGCCGAGATCTCCCGCGAAAGATCGTAAAGCGCATCATACTGTTTTTCGTAGATCGTGCCGAAGGCCAGTAACATACCGAGTTTGGCATAAGGCTTCAATTTGCCGCTACCTGTGGTAAGCACCACCGCGGGTTGCAGCAGCGTCATCCGCGAATACGTCTCGTAGTTATTGGTTTCGGTAATGTAATATTCCGGATAATAATAACGGCTTTCAGTGGTTAATTTTCTGCCTTTTAAATAACCCAGGCCCATTTCTACTCCTATATTCCCGTTAAACATATACCCAAGCGCGACATTATAAACTGCGCCTTTCCCATAATTTATGCCTACGCGCTCGTTTCTGGTGGTTGACCCGCCGCTATTAATATTGCCCGAACCAGCATTTGCCGGGTTAGAGTCAAGCCCTAAATGATAAGAACCGCTGAGCTTTATATACTTGTTTTGGGCCTCCGAAGAAATTGCAGCAAAAGAAAAAAAGAAGGTGGTAACGCAGGCCAGTTTTAAAAACGAAAAGTTACGCATATAAGGTTTTGGGGGAAATTTTGAAGCCGCAAAGATGTTAACAGAAAACGTGACCTGCAATTTTGCTTCTTGTTATTTTTATTAATAGCTTTTAAAAACGCTAGGTTTTCCGGCCTAAAAAACTACTGAAACGCTATGCCTTTGACCGGAAAAAGCCAGGCAAGGACATAAAAAAACGGCTGCCAGGTTGTGGCAGCCGTTTGGTTAATATGGGCAGTTGTTTTATCTACAGCGTTCCCAGAATAAGCAGGATCAGACCGATCACGATCAAAATCACACCAATGTAACCGATGATCGGCACGATGATACCGAGTAAGAGGAAGATCAGACCCAATACGATCAGCAGTTTTACGGTAGCATCAATTTTTACGTCTTTGCCGTCTTTAATATCTTTTTTCAGTTGCTTCAGATCAGCTTTGGCTAATTTGAGCGCCTGTTTAGCCGCTTTTTTATCGGTAACCGTATTTTCTGTAGAAGTTTGTTTCGTAGATTTTGCCGCAGAAGTTTGCGCTAAAGCCGCCGCTGCCTGGGTATGGGCCGGGGCTAAATTGGCCGGCTCATCGCCGATGCTGGCAACCGCAGTTGGCTCTGCAGCCGGAGTATTTTCAGCAATAGCTACTGCCGTGGTTTTTTTCTCAGTACCGTGGTAACCGCCCGAATTTGGCGCAAACGTGTACATCTGGCTGGAGCAGGAACCTAAAAATGCCATGCTAAGCGTAGCCAAAGCCATTTTCAATCTAGTAAATTTTCTCATAATAGAATTAAAAATAAAAAAGTATCGATGCAAAGATAGCAATTCCCTATACTGACTAGCGCCTTTTCGGTTACTTTTCGGTAAAATAAATACCTCAAAAATAGATTAAGCTTTTTAGTTGCCAAAAACCGGAATACGGGTGCGGTTTATTTTCGCCACCTTTTTCACTTTCCGGGTCTCATATTTAGGCTCGGCCTGAAACGCTACTATTTTTACCGCCACATCCAGCCCGGTTACGGTATTGTGGTTTTCCACGCCTAGGTAAAGTGAGCCATCCTGCGTTTTAGGAGTTTGCGAAGCGGCAATTTTTCCGTAGGCGTTTATAATGGCATCGCCCTGGGCAAAACTGAACGGTTTGCGTTCCCCGTCTTTTTCGAAGGCAGCCGCAGCCTGCTTGTTCATGAACAGAAAGTCAATATAACCGCTCGATTTTACCTGCGGCAGTTCCGGCAATAAACCCATACCGAAAGCTACTACCGGGTTCATGCCCGAAGCAATGGCAGCCCCGCCTTTGGCCAGCGTTTTGGTAAGCGCTTCCATTTCTTTTACGCTCTCCTGCCCCACGCCCAGCCAGTAAACCCAATGCGCGGTATTGGCCGGAAGTTTAAACGGAACGGTAACGCGGCTCGGTTTGCCAATGCTGGCCTGCGAGAATACCCGGAACGTTTTATCTACTAGGATCTGCGGCTGAAAATCGGTTTTAACCAGCACTTTTTCGTTTGCAAAAGTAAACACGGTATCTTCCTGGGTTTTCCAGGTTACGTTGGCATTAAAACGCGCTGTGGCCGCCGAAGCCGGGATCCGTTTAATGGTCATCTTGCAGGTGCTAGACGCTTCGCCGGTACTCCGGATAATAAACTCGTAAACGGCCCTGGTTGGGATATGGAATTCCTGTTTTTTGATTTTGGAAATATTGCGTCCCGCATAAAGCACCGAACCCGAAGCAAATTCTTTGATATCTACTTCGTATTTGCCCTTTCCTTCTTCCATTTTCAGCTCCACCACCATTTTGTCTCCTTCCTGAAAGCCATAAAAGTAATTCGGCCAGTTGTAGCTTTTCCCGGCATTGTTTTTCTCCCAGTCGGTAGCCGCGCGCGTGCCCGGTACTGTAAAGGTAAGATCGGCTACAGTAATGGCATCTGGCCCGGCAAAACCTAAAACCGGCAACTGCCAGGCAATGAAAAGTAAGACCAACGGAAAAGTAAAACGTGCTTTCAAAACGGTATGTGAATTTGCTGAAAAAGTATAAACGCAGAATAAACGAATTAAGCTGCAAATATATCAGGGAATACCGCAGGTTACAGCACGAATTTCTGTTTAAGCTCTTTACCGGCCGAATCGAAGTTTATTCCCGGCTTTTTTGCTTTTTTTCGACTGAAATGGTATCGTATTTTGCTTTAAAACTACCGGGTCTATTCCCTTATGAATGCTGAAGCAGGACAAAGCAGGTTTAACGCAAAAAAAAATTCCTGCAGCTTTTTTCAGCCGCAGGAATTTGATCACTGTTTAACTTCAGTTTTAGTCTTTCTTCTTTTTATCTGAATATTGCTCGTAGCGTTCCGGGTCTTTCTTCTTGTCTTTCTTTTTACCTACGGCGGCCCCACCCACGGTACCGGCCGCGCCGCCAATAACCGCGCCTTTTTTGCCGCCAATAATCGCGCCGCCAACCGCTCCGGCTCCACCGCCAATAATCGCGCCTTTGCCTTTTTTACTCATGCCTTTTTTCTCATTTTTCGGGTTATCGTCGTCTTTGCCCTGCGCCTGTAACGAACCGGTATTCAGAAATAAAACGGTAAGCACCAGCGAAAGGCATATTCTTAAGTTTTTCATAGCTCAGGTATTTAACTGATTAATAATAGTTTACTCAGCTATTAAACGTTTGGAAACACCTGCTGGTTTAGTTCGTGATTTCACGATAGCCGGAAAATGCTATGGTTTGGAGTAGAAAAAGTGGCTTGGTAAAATTATTTACTAAAAGGCTATTATATCTCTAGAGTCAAGCCAGTCCATTATTTTTGATTGAACAATTTACGTTAAAACCAAGCCGGTTAAACATTCTTAAAAATAGCTATTCTTGAGAAACAGCCGTAGATAACTGCAACATTAAACAATGTTTGTTTTTTCCTGTTACCTAAATTTAACCCTATCTTCTCCTTTATTATGGCTATACACGAAACAAACGATGCCAGATTGCCTGATTTTGTCTGCAATAATCAGCGGGTAATTGTAAAATTTACCGGCAAAGAATGTGCAAAATGTGAAGAACTTGCCCCGGCTTATCTAGACCTTTCTGAACAGGAAGATTACAGTGGTATCAGATTTTTAAAACTGGACGCCGAAGATAACCCGATTGCAAGTAAAGAGGTAAGCCAGCACGGTACTCCTTTTATTGCCGCTTATCGTAACGGTGATTTAATAGGCCAGCAATTGGCTGCTTCTAAGGCTGACATGATAAAAATGCTTAATAGCCTGCTTTAAAGTAAGATAGTTGCCTTTTAAAGGTTATAGTAATTTAAAGTTTTAACGTATTTCTTAGTTTTATGGCTGTAAGAAAAGCAACAGACGCTGAACTGCGCATCCTTATTCACGCAAATGAAAAGGTTGTGGTAAAGTTCACAAAAAAAGACTGTGTTATTTGCGAGCGCATGGGGGTAACTTATAGCAGGCTTTCTGAAGAAAAGGAATTTAAAGACATTACTTTTCTACTTATGGATGCTATAGAAAACCCGGTTTCAGCGAAAGAAGTACATTTAACCGGAACCCCTTTCTTTGCCATCTATCAGAAAGGTTTTTTAACCAAGTGCAAACTAATCTCCGTTGAAGATGAATTAATTGACTTTTTGCACGAACTGCTTTCCAATAGTCATAATTTTAAAACCTCTTACCCAGTTTAAAATCAATCTTTTTCGTGCAGATCTTTACTGGTTTATCCTTTTACCAGAGTAAAAATCCAAAAGGTTGAGTATAAAGTAGTCGTTTATATTTTCTTTTTTACCCCCCAGATCATACAAAGTTCTTTTTTTATTATCACTGCCGTTTTAACTTTTTTCACCCGGCTAAAAACAATTCAGTTTTTAAATTTAGAGGTTAAAGAAATTTAGGAATAAACAACCTGGTGCCTTTTAAGCAGGTTATTCCTTGCATTTTTTTCAATTCCATAAGCTTACGGGCTTACTTTTCATCAGTCAACGTTGCGGCTTTGAGCATTTTTAATTTCTTAGCTTTTTTCCTGATGCATAGCTACCATATTTTCCTTGCTATTTGCCTGTTTTCAAAGTATTCCGGATAGATTAGTGCCTGAAAGAAATTAAGGTGCAGGTACCTGGTGCGCCAGACCCGGTTTCATTATATTGATGGTATGTGTATACATATTAAGAGAAAAAAAGGAAACGCGATCAAAGCACCAGTCATTAAAATTTTCTTTTTAAAATCAACGCCTTATACCTTAAGTGTCGTTAGCATACTTTCTGGGTTTAAATAAACTGGTTTTAATAACTATGAAACCGCATTGATTACCAATAAAAGTTAAAGCCCCTGTTTGTTATTGACAAACAGGGGCTTTGAAAATTAATATACCTAAGAATTAAAAATCGGACTTTCTCCACGCTGCTTTAGCAGATGTAGGCTATCTATAATTTTAAACTATCAGAAATCAGATTTAAAGGTTTTAATTTTAAAGTAGTTTTCAATTAATAACTTATCAGAATAATAAATTGTTAATTACTTTAATAAGAAGACCTAGTACTTGAATATGATATTTGTGCCGTTCCGGATCCACTTTTCATAAAAGGCATTGTCCTGGAATTCCCCGGAAACCAACACAGAATCACTTTCTGTTTCAGGAGTACGGGTGTTCATAAAGCCAGCAAGATGGTTTTGATTATTAGGTACCCAATCCTGCCCTTTTTTAAGTGCAATGCATAAGTACTCATTGGTTTTAGTATCAACTAAATATTTTCTGTTCATTTTTGGAGAGGTAAATTTGACAATTATGAATGTGCTGATAAAGCCCCGATGGCTGTGGCAGCATAAAAAAAGCCTTACCGGCGGTAAGGCTTTCTTCAATAGTTATATTTTAAACTAAGCGCGTTTTACGTTCACTGCGTTTAGTCCTTTTCTTCCTTCTTGCAGGTCAAAGCTTACCAAGTCATTTTCTCTGATCTCATCTACAAGGCCAGATACATGTACAAAGTATTCCTGATCTGAATTTTGCTCTTTAATAAAACCGAATCCTTTCAGGTCATTAAAGAATTTTACTGTTCCGTTATTCATATGGGGTTTCTTATTATATACCTATTACAAAGCTGCAGGTATATACGTTCATAATTTTATACAATATACAATAAATATTTTACAATTGGTATAATTCCCAACTAAAAAGGTTGAGCATTATCCTGATTATTAAAATTTTGATTGGTATCTTTTGTATTGGTTTAAAGGCCGAGCTGGTTGCCTTTTCTTTTCAAAGGATAACGCCTGTGCGGAATAAAATAAAAAAAGGCCTTCATCTTGCGATAAAGGCCTTTTGTAGTCCATAGGGGAATCGAACCCCTGTTACCAGAATGAAAATCTGGTGTCCTAACCCCTAGACGAATGGACCATCAAAACGTTCAAAACCAAAACGTTTGTAGGGAAAATAAAGCCCTACCACTTTCGAAGTAAGGCTTTACTCTAGGTAGCGGGAACAGGACTCGAACCTGTGACCTTTGGGTTATGAGCCCAACGAGCTACCAACTGCTCCATCCCGCACTGTTTGGTGATGCAAAAGTAGATAAAGATTTTGACTTTGCAAATATCTTACGAAATATTTTTCCAAAAAGTTAAAATTTACTTGCCAGGCCAAAGTGCACCCGCGAATTGCTCAGGCTCAGATTAGGCTGTAATTCCGATTTTCCAACTGAATAAATAAACTGAAAAACCCCCGCCGGGGTGCCGAAACTCACGCCGGCGCCAAATCCCAGCGGCAGATCATCGTTATACGAACCGGGTAGTTTCTGTTCATAATATGCCTGGTCGTAAAATAAAAGCAGGTAAGAATCTTCGGCGGTAAAAAAACGGTATTCCAGCGTGCCTAAAAAGTAAGTGGAAGCATAAAACTCAAAATCGTTGAAGCCACGCAGCAGATTCAAGCCACCCAGCCGGAACATATCGTTGCGGAAGATCTGGTCGTTTTGCACCGTTTCGCTGCGCAGGCGGGCGAGTAAAACGCCGTTCTTGCCAATAGGAGAATAATTTTCGAGCCGCAAACTACCGGTAAACTGCGTGCTCCGGAGTTTGAGGCTGTCGTAAATGCTTTGCGGTTCAATGGCGGCGTTGCGCGAAATTACTTTGTTGCCCAGCGCCACTTGTCCCGTGGCCAGGAACCCTTTTCTGGGAAAATAAAAATCGTCGAGGTTATTCCACAGATAAGCGCCGCCTAAAGCCGTGTATTTCACGTCAGCAAATTCCGGAATGGCCGTCAGGTTTTTCAGGTTTTCGGTGGAAAGCAAACGCGAATTCCGGGTTTCGCCGAAGAACGTGATCTTACCGTAGCGCGTGGTATAATACGAAAACTGCAGCCGCGGCTTGATGTTGATAAACGTAGTATCCTGCTTATAGAGGTTGAAATTAAACCCCATTTCCAGCGGCGAACCCAGAATGTTCGGCTGCAAATAATTGGCATCCAGGATCTGCGAATTGCGGTCTACTTTGCGCGCCTGCAAGCCCAGCTGAATGCCCGTGCCCTTAATATTGCGGATGTTGATATTGCCTTCCCAGATTAGAAGCGGTTTCTGGTTAGCTGCCCCTTCGTCGGGCGGCAAAACGCCTATCAGCGCATCGATCTGGTTGGCATTGCGGTCTTCGATAAAGTAATACAAACGCGCTTTATTTTCGGCAAAACGTACCTGCGGCCTTCTCGAAACGTTTAAATATGGTAACTGGCGCAGCAACTGGTAGGAGCTTTCCACTTTCCGGTGTTCGTAAGGCTGGCCCGGCCGGATCTGCAGATAGCGGCTCAGAAATTTCGCTTTTGTCTTGGTGCGGCCTTCCACCATTATAGAATCGAAGGTGATCAGCGGGCCGCGGTCTACTTTGGCAACCGCCTGGATCTGCCCGTTGTAAAGCCGAATAGAATCGAGTTTTACCGAAGCGAACGGATAACCGCTGTCTTCGGCATATTCCACCACGCGCTCCTGCAGTTTTACAAAATCGTCGGGCTTGAACGGCCGGTTGCGATAAAATCTTTCTTTAAAGCCCGATTTCTGCAACAAACCTTCGCTGATATTGCCGTTGGTTAAAGCCACCCATTTAAACGGCTGTCCCACGAACATATCCACAAAAAGGGTATCGTTTTTCAGGAAAAAAGTATCGGCCGAAGCGGTTAAATAAGCATCTTTCTGAAGCGCTAAAATCAAACCCCGAATTTCCTGCAAAGCGCTTAAAGAATCGGGGGCATCGCGTCTGAATTTATATTTTTTCAGCACCATCCGGTCGGCTTCCGAAGCGCGCAGTTTCAACGGAATTTTCTTGGCCGGCACGTTGGGCGGTTTAGGCTGCGCCGGCGGCAGGCCGGAAGGTTGGGTAGGCAGACTGGCGGGATTCTGCGCCTGCGCGGCCGGCAAAATGAGTGCAAAAACCAGAAACGCCGCAATTACTTTGTACCTTTGTGCGGTTTGGTTGCTGGTTGCTGGTTGCTGGTTGTTCGGGAAATTGGAAAATGCAGTTTTCAGCTTCCGGAAAGAAGTTTGGCGTAAGAAGAGAAACGAAAAAAAAGCCTGCATTTTAAAACCAATGGAACCAATAAGCAATTAAACGATAAAAACCTTAGTTTTCGTTTTCCGGGAACCGTTTTTTGAAAAACTGCTCACAAAAACGCTATGGTTTTGGTCTGAAAAAGTCAAGAAAACGGTATGGTTTTCAGCCAAAAAACGCAGAAATAAATTTCAACATTCCCTGATTTTTACATTCACTCATTCACTCATTCTCTCATTCAATCATTCTCACATTAGCACATTAAAAAATTAGCACATTAAACATGGCCGGTATCTATTTTCACATTCCGTTTTGCAAGCAAGCCTGCCACTACTGCGATTTTCATTTCAGCACCAATACCACCGCACTGCCGCAAATGGTTTCGGCTATTTGTAAAGAACTGGAACTGCGCAAAGGTTACTTAGCCGGCGAAGCGATCAAAACCATTTACTTCGGCGGAGGCACGCCTTCCCTCCTGCCCGCCACGAGTTTACAAGCCATTTTCGATACCGTTTTCCAGCATTATAACGTAATTCCCGGCGCCGAAATAACCCTTGAAGCCAACCCCGACGACCTGACTTCTGCCAAGATCCAGGAACTGAAACAGCTTTCCATCAACCGCCTGAGCATCGGTACACAATCGTTTCACGGGCCGCATTTAAGCTTAATGAACCGCGCACACAATTCCCGGGAAGCCCTGCAAAGCATCCGCGAAGCGCAAAAAGCCGGTTTCAACAACATCTCCATCGATCTGATCTACGGCATTCCCGCGCCTGAACACACGCTCTGGCGACAGGACCTGGAACAACTTTTCGCGCTCAATGTGCAGCATATTTCCTGTTACGCTTTAACCATAGAACCGCAAACCGTACTCGGCAACTGGACCAGAAAAGGTAAATTCAAACCCGCCGAAGACGAATTTACCGCCCAGCAATTCGAGATCTTGCTCAAAGAAATGAAAAAGCACGGCTACATCCAGTACGAAATTTCCAACTTCTGCCAGCCCGGTTTCGAATCGAAGCACAACAGCAGTTACTGGCAGGGCGTGAAATACCTCGGCATCGGGCCCAGCGCGCATTCGTTCAACGGAAATTCGCGGCAGTTCAACGTAGCGCATAATTTCCAGTACATGGCCGCTTTAGAAAAAAATGAACTGCCTTTCACGCTCGAAAAACTTTCCCTGGAAGACCAGGCCAACGAATACGTACTCACCACGCTACGCACCATCTGGGGCACCGATTTGGGTTATCTGAAAAATCAGTTCGGGCTCGATCTGCTGGTTTCGCAACAGGCCTATTTAGCCGAATTACAGCAAAAGAACTTAGCCGAAATTGTTGATAATAAACTCAAGCTCACCGACACCGGAAAATTACTAGCCGACCAGATCGCGCTCGATCTGTTTGTGTTACCGAAGGATTAGCTTATATTTAGAGGCTGAAAAACGCTGAACGTATGAATTTTTTCCGGAGCCTGTTTATTTTTTGCCTCTTTGGTTCTTTAACTGGTTGCAGTATTTTGCTGGACGGAATAAATGCTGCCGGCGAAAAATGGTTTGCCGACGATTACGTTTTTACCAGCGCCGATGGCACCACCAACCGCTACTGGAATCTGGCCAAAGACAGAAAGGCTAAGCTAAAAGCAGATAGTATTCACCTCCAAAAGTTCGATGTAAGTGCAATTTTGTTGCACGACACTACAGCCCGGAACCGGAAGCACATGGAGCTTACGGTTAACGATTTAAAGCAGATCGCTGCTCAAAATCAGATTACCCTTTTTGTGAGTTGGTATCCGGCGTGCGGGCCAAGCATGCAGTCCAATATTAATCCGACAATAAAAATGCTGAGCCAGCTCAAGAAAGACGGAATAGTATTTAATGGAAAGCAGGTGGGCTTGGTTATGGGAAGTATTTCTTATGATTTCTATTACATTGATCAATATTTCAATAAATTGAGATTCCCGTACCAAAGCTATATCATTCCCTCACCGGTTTACCCTGAGAAAATTTCGATTAAGAAAATTTTCTTTAACCGCGAGCTTTGCCCCGAATGCTACGCCACCGAGAAAGACGATATCGAAAAATATTTTTTATTTGCCATCGATAAAGATGGAAAGGTGATCGATAA
Source organism: Adhaeribacter terrigena (assembly GCF_016623615.1). Classification (GTDB taxonomy): domain Bacteria; phylum Bacteroidota; class Bacteroidia; order Cytophagales; family Hymenobacteraceae; genus Adhaeribacter_A; species Adhaeribacter_A terrigena. Next base: position 215,864 of record NZ_JAEHFX010000005.1, read on the forward strand.
AGTAGGTTCCCGTTACGACGGTACCTCCATAACGCCCGATCTGGAGAAATTCGCCCAAAGAATAAAGGCTTCCATTCTTTAAAAAACTTCCCCATCTTCACATTCTATCACTCTCTCATTCAATCATTCTCTCATTAAGAAAAATGCAGGCCACCATCACGCACCACGGAAAACCATACCAGTTCTCGCCGGAAAACCCCTTAGATATTTCGCTGCCGTTAAAACCCGGGCCCGAAAATGTAAATTGTTTCTGGGCCGAGCCGGTAGCTTTCGATACCATTAGAATGGGTAGTTTTGTAGGCAGCGTGGCCGAAGGTGGCTGTACCAATTACCAGCGCGTGCACCTTACGCCGCACGGCAACGGCACCCACACCGAATGTTTCGGCCATATTTCCCCCGACCCGGAAGCTACGCTCTATAACTGCCTGAAACGCTTCTTATTCATGGCCCAGCTGCTTTCGGTTACCCCGCAAAAGCAGCCCAACGGCGACCTGGTTGTGATGCTGGAAGACGTAAAACCATATTTCAGCCCAGAAAACCCGGAAGCTTTCATTATCCGGACGTTGCCAAATACTGACACCAAGAGAACCACGCAATATTCCGGCACCAACCCCACGTATTTAGAACCGGCTTTGGCGCAATTCCTGGTTGAGAACGGCATAGAACACTTGCTTGTAGACCTGCCCAGCGTAGACCGCGAAGAAGACAACGGCGAGCTTTTGGCGCACCATGCGTTCTGGCAATACCCGCATAATACCCGCAGAAATGCCACCATCACCGAACTTATTTTTGTGCCCGACTCCGTAAAAGACGGCCTGTATTTGCTGAACCTGCAGGTGACAAGTTTAACCTTGGATGCAAGCCCCGGCAAACCCGTTTTATATACCCTGAGTGCCGTTTAGAGCTTTTAAATTAGCTAGATTTTGATCTGAACAATTGTCCTGCAAATCCTTTGATCCTGAAAATTCCGATCTAAAACGCTATACTTTTCAACCTGAAAACTGCCCTTATTTCCTAGCGTAACATCCTGTAAATAAAGCGGTTTTGAAAATAAATTTTGTTTTCGTTTAAATGCCGCTTACCTTTGTAACATTATGATCAACTATTCGCAAAATATGTTCTGTGTGATTTGCATGAAGCGCCACTACCTGGCTGCCGAAGGGAACCTTATTGCGTAACGAAAAAGAATTAATTCGATAAGCATACAGAAGCCCTTCGGTGAACCCGGGGGGCTTTTTTTATTTCTTATTAATAAACCTTAGAATGAAGATTTACTCAAATATTGTCCGTTTCCGCTTTATCTGCAAGCAAATGCATTGCATGAAAAAGTGCTGTATCCCGGCTCGAAGCCTTACCCTGGCATATTTGTAAATAATGCATACAAATTAAAACCAACCAAGCCCTTCGAGCCACCGCCGGAGGGCTTTTTTATTTTTTTCAACTAAATTTTTTAACCATTAACCATTTACCCGTATGAACACTGCAAACCTCACCAATCAAACCTATCCGCAAGCATTAGTTTCTGTAAATTCCGTTAATTCTGTACCCAAACACGTTGAGTGTAAACAGCATATTATGGTACCCGAAGTTGCTAAAACACGCCTTTTCCGCCTGCAGCAGGCCCCGGAAAAACCACCTATACTCGATCAGGTAATACAACTGCTCCGAAGTCATGGGTTTTCTGAACGTGATTTCCGGATAGGAATTACCGGTTTCGGGGACGTGAAAACGCACTTAGCTGAAATTGGCCTGGTAAGCACTACACCCGGTTTTTACAACCTGCACGTTGGCGGCAACCGCAAGGGCGATCAGCTCAATAAAATTTACAGCATCAACGTTCCGGAAAATACAATCCTGGACGAACTGAGCGAATTATTGTCGTTTTTTAAAATTGCCCGCCAGACGGGAGAAAGATTCGGTGAGTTTGTAAGCCGGAAGCAATTAGTTTAACCAAAGAAAGATCATGAAAATAGCCATAGATGAATTGTTGGAAGCCATGGATAATGCCGCTGCCAAAACCCTGGGCCGCCAGCAACTAAACCTGAAATATGCAGGCCTCAACCTGAAAGAATCGCAGGATAAATCGGTTCTGAAGCTTTCCGGCAACACCCTAATTATTGAGCCGCAGATCCTGGAAGCCGGAGAAGCCAACGTTGCCATGAAGATCACGATCCGGCAGCGCAGCTTTTCGGGAGAAGTTTCGGGGGTTTTAACCGCGCAGCTCAATTTTATCCGGATGCCCATCAGCAACTTCTTCCCGGAAGAAATAGCCGAAAACATTGCCGTGTTCACCACGCTTTCGCTGAATTAAAACCTGCTGACGCATACAAACAAAAAGGAGAGCTTACAGGCTCTCCTTTTCTATCTATCCTGCCACTTACGGCAGAAACGAATATCTGTTAAATTTTTATTAAATGGCTATACATTCTTAAACGGCCGTTTTACTTTTCAGGTTGCAAAGCATAGCGTTTTAGATCAGGATTTTTGTCTGAACACAATTTTTAAGATTCAGGGATGAACAGGATCGGATTTTTGTAAGGGCACCTTTGTGGGTGCCCTTTTTCATTATATTTCAAATAAGCAGATTTGCCACCTTTCGCCAGCGCTGCGTCCCTGAAAATCACGCTATCCGGAAAACTAAAATAAAAGAAAGCTCGCTACGGAGGAAACCGACACCAGTTTCTGTTCCAAAGACTTTAGAGGAATACGGTGCCGCAGGCAGGCCGCCTGAGGCCAGTTTGCCTCCACGGCTTTGGAATAGAAACGAAGCTACCCGGCTTGAGGGAGAAGGTTTAATTAATAATTAAGAACTAAAGCAAGCTATGAAAAAAATGCCTAAAAGTCCTCCCCTGATTTAGGGGAGGATTTAGGTGGGGTCAAACGGTATCCTTTTAAGGCAAAAAGTCAATAGCAAGCCAACTACTAAGCTAATGAGGTTTGGCTCCGCCGAACCTGCGGTTTCTCCTCTCGTCGGGATGACGAAGAAAAACGGTATGCATTATAGTTAAAAAACTACTATCCGCCAACGAGGTCCTCTCGTTCAGAATAACCAAAAAAATATAAAATCAAACAGCCTGTAAAATGAAAAAGCCCTGCATTTCTACAGGGCTTTCTCTCGGTAATTTAACCAGCTCGAAAACCGGTTTAAATTACTTACATTATCTTATACGGTTAAGCTTGCGCTTCGGTTTCAAATGGAATTACCGAAACGATAGAACGGTCTTTACGACCTTTCTTAAATTCAACCACACCATCAACCATTGCAAATAATGTATGGTCTTTGCCCATGCCTACGTTCAGGCCCGGGTGGTGCGCAGTACCGCGCTGACGAACGATGATGTTACCAGCAATTAACTGCTGACCACCGTAGATTTTAACGCCCAGGCGTTTGGAATGCGACTCACGGCCGTTGTTCGAACTACCAGCTCCTTTTTTGTGTGCCATTTTCTTTTACAATTTATTCTAACCGGTAAGGTCAGAAAGGTTTTTAAATTTTTTTAACTGAAAGATCTCCGGAAAATTAACCGATCTTCTCGATCATCACCTTGGTGTAATCCTGGCGGTGACCATTTTTCTTCTTGTAACCTTTACGGCGCTTTTTCTTGAAAACGATAATTTTATCGCCTTTCACGTGCCCTAAAATTTTGCCAGTCACTTTCAGATTCAGGAATGGTGCACCGATGCTCAGTTTACCATCATTGTCAGTAAGTAATACATTGGCGAACTCAACGGCGTCCCCTTCTTTGCCGGAAAGCTTGTTAGTGTAGATGAACTTGCCGTTCTCTACTTTGGTCTGGCGACCTGCGATTTCTACAATTGCGTACATCAGCTTCTATGTAAATTTGTTTAAGACTGCAAAAGTACTCACTTGCAGGTAAATAACCAAACCCAGTCAGACATATTTTCTTTCAGGCTTTCTATATGCATCAATCTATATATTGATATGTTCTCCCGCTATCCACAAATTAGTATTTTTTGCCTGTGTATAGAACTTTAAGCAGCTGAAAATTAAGCTTCTGAAAGCTGTGGAGAAATACCGTTTTTTGTGGATAAATTTCAAGCCCTATCTTCCGGAAACCTGCCTATATTTGAACTCCTTTTTCAGCAAGGCTTTAGTAGCTTTGTTAAGTGGAAAGAACCGCAAAACCCGAACCCCGGTCTTGGTTTTGTTGTTTTAAATATGTGTAAGTTGTTGAAAATTAATTAATTATCTGCTATGGAACCCATTCTGAGAGAAAACCCGAACCGCTTTGTTTTGCTGCCGATTCAGTACGACAACGTGTGGAAGATGTATAAACAAGCCCAGGCCAGCTTTTGGACGGCGGAAGAGATAGACCTTTCTTCGGATACCAAAGATTGGGAAAATATGAACGATGGCGAGCGTCATTTTATCTCGCACGTGCTGGCCTTCTTTGCCGCTTCCGATGGTATTGTGAACGAGAACCTGGCCATCAATTTCATGCAGGAAGTGCAGATCCCGGAAGCGCGTTGTTTCTATGGTTTCCAGATCATGATGGAGAATATTCACTCCGAAACCTATTCGCTCCTGATCGATACCTACATCAAAGACCCGAAAGAAAAAGATTATTTATTCAACGCGCTGGAAACGGTGCCTTGCGTGAAGAAAAAAGGCGAGTGGGCCCTTAAATGGATCAACTCCGAAAACTTTACCGAGCGTTTAATTGCGTTTGCGGCCGTAGAAGGCATTTTCTTCTCGGGTTCGTTCTGCTCTATTTTCTGGCTGAAGAAACGTGGTTTAATGCCGGGTCTCACTTTCTCTAACGAACTTATTTCCCGCGACGAAGGCCTGCACTGCGATTTCGCCTGCCTGCTGTACTCCATGCTGGAAAACAAGCTGCCGGAAAGCCGTCTGCACGAGATCATTAAAGACGCGGTAACCATTGAACAGGAATTCGTAACTGATGCGCTGCCGGTTTCTTTAATTGGTATGAACGCCGCTTTAATGAACCAGTACATCGAGTTCGTAGCCGACCGTCTGTTGGTTTCTTTGGGTGCCTCCAAGATCTACAACGCCACCAATCCGTTCGATTTCATGGAAATGATCTCGTTGCAAGGCAAAACCAACTTCTTCGAAAAACGCGTGGGCGAATACCAGAAAGCCGGCGTGATGAGCGAACGCGGCGACAACCTGTTCTCTTTGGACGAAGATTTTTAAGGTTCGGAAGTTTTTTAAGTCTGAACACGATTTAAGGATTTTTAAGATTGCCAGGATTTTTGAATGCGATCGTAGGGACAGGTTGCGACCTGTGCGCAGGCACATTGCGACAAAGCGCCAGGCTTTTAACCCGAAAAACTGCCTCTTAACCGCTTAAAATAAAACGATGAATAAAGCCAAAGTAATAGCCACGCTCATCAGCCTTCCGGAAGAATTCAAAACCGAAGAACTGATCGAGAAACTTTTATTCCTGGAACAAGTGGAGAAAGGCGTGCAGGAAGTAAAGGAAGGCAAAACCGTTCCTTTTGCAGAAGTAAAACAACAGTTCAATTTCTCTTTAAACTAAGATGAAAACACTGAAGAAATTTGCCTTGCTTGGTTTGGTAGCGCCGCTGCTTTTCTCGCTGCTGTCTTTTACTAATGCTGTTGCTGGAGAGGGAAGTTTGGTAGCAATTAAAGTTTATGAAAAAAGTGGTAAGGATAGAATTGCCATTTATGCAGATGAAGAGGTTACTGAAATTAAGCTTGAAAATGGATCTGACAATGTTTCTAGAGATAAAAATCTAGCAACTATTTCAAAGACTATAGAACAGTACTTAAAAGAAGGCTATAAAATTCAAGCAACTAGTAGTGCTGATTTTAACGGGCATATAGCTACCACCTACATCCTAACCAAATGAAACTACTGAAAAAATCGATACTCCTGAGCTTGGTAGCACCGCTGCTTTTCTCACTGCTGTCTTTTACAAATGCAGTTGGCGGAGGAGAAGTAGTAACTATAAGAGTTTATGAAGAAGGAGCAACGGGCAGTATTATTATTTATTCCAATGGGACTACTTCTAAAACCAAACTTGATACTAGTTCCAGAGATAAAGTTGTGACAACTATTTCGCAAACTCTTGAGCAATATTTAAAAGCAGGGTTTAAAGTTGAAACTTCTAATTCAGCTCATACAGGAAGCACTAATACAGGTATTATGACCACCTACATCCTAACCAAATGAAACTACTGAAGAAATCTATACTCCTGAGCCTGGGAGCGCCGCTGCTTTTCTCACTGCTATCTTTTACAAATGCAATAGCTGGAGAAGGGAAAGTAGTAACAATTAGAGTTTATGAAACCTGTAAACTATGTGGTAGCTGGTCACCTAAAATTCAGGTAGTAGAAGATGGAAACTCCAGAATTATCGCACTTGAAAAATTTGAGCCTAAACAGCCTGAGCTGAGTAAAAATCTGGAAACGATAAATACTGTTTTAGAAGAATATATTAAGAAAGATTACAAGATTTCAGCTTTTACAAGTGAAGCGGCTGCAACATTTATGATAACCACCTACATCCTAACCAAATAAACCACCACTTTCCACCCTCAAATCACTACCGTTTCCACAAAAATAATTGCACCAAAAACGATAGGGTTTTAAAGCAAAAAAGTAAAATCTCCGTAAAAGCTTTTAGCTATATAGCAAATTGCTTTTTAACCACCAAAAACGAAATAATTGTAGAAACAGGCCTTTCCAGCCTGCGAAAACCAATAAAAAAGGAAAAATATGTTAGTAGTAAAAAGAGACGGCAGACGCGAGTCGGTTAAGTTTGATAAAGTAACGGCGCGGGTAGAAAAACTCTGCTACGGCCTGAATATGACCTATGTGTCACCGATCGAGGTGGCCAAAAAGGTAATTGATGGTATTTACGACGGCGTTACTACCGTGGAGCTGGATAACCTGGCTGCCGAAACCGCTGCCTCGCTTACCACCAAGCACCCCGATTACGCCATTTTAGCAGCGCGGATCGCGGTTTCTAATTTGCACAAGGTTACGAGCAAATCGTTCTTCAACACCATGAAGCAACTATACACCTACGTAGACCCGAAGACCGGCGAAAATGCTGCGCTGCTTTCCCGCGAAGTGTTCGAAGTAATAAAGAAACACGCTGCCGTGCTGGATTCTTCTATCCTTTACGACCGCGATTATTCCTACGATTATTTCGGTTACAAAACCTTAGAGCGTTCTTACTTACTGCGTTTGAACGGCAAGATCGTAGAGCGTCCGCAGCACATGCTTATGCGCGTAGCCGTGGGTATTCACAAAGACGATATCGATTCGGCCATTGAGACTTACAACCTGATGTCGGAGCGTTGGTTTACGCACGCTACGCCAACGTTATTCAACGCCGGAACTCCCAAGCCGCAGCTTTCTTCCTGCTTCCTGTTAACCATGAAAGAAGACAGCATTGCCGGTATTTACGACACGCTGAAAAACTGCGCCATGATCTCGCAAAGTGCGGGCGGTATCGGTTTATCGGCCAGCTCTATCCGGGCAACGGGTTCTTATATTAAAGGCACGAATGGCACGTCCAACGGCCTGGTACCCATGCTGAAAGTGTTCAACGACACCGCCCGCTACGTAGACCAGGGCGGTGGCAAGCGTAAAGGTGCTTTCGCGGTTTATTTAGAGCCGTGGCACGCCGATGTGTTCGAATTCCTGGATCTGCGCAAGAACCACGGCAAGGAAGAAATGCGCGCCCGCGATTTGTTTTACGCCCTTTGGATCCCGGATCTTTTCATGAAGCGCGTGGAAGCCAACGGCGACTGGACGCTGATGTGCCCGCACGAATGCCCGGGCCTGGAAACCTCGCACAGCAAAGATTTCGAGCGTTTGTATGAAAAATACGAGCGGGAAGGCCGCGGCCGGAAAACCATTAAAGCGCAGGAACTTTGGTTTGCTATTCTGGAAAGCCAGACCGAAACCGGTACGCCGTACATGCTGTTTAAAGACCACGCCAACGCGAAATCGAACCAGCAGAACTTAGGTACCATCAAGTCGTCGAACCTGTGCACCGAAATTATCGAGTACACGGCACCGGACGAAATTGCGGTTTGTAACCTGGCTTCTTTGGCCTTGCCACGCTACGTGGTGGAAGATGCAAACGGTAAAAAACATTTCGACCACAAGAAACTGTACGACGTAACCTACCACGCTACCAAAAACCTGAACAAGGTAATTGATATTAATTATTACCCGGTAGAAGAAGCGAAAAACTCGAACATGCGCCATAGACCAATTGGTTTGGGTGTGCAGGGTTTAGCGGATACGTTCATTCATTTGCGCATGCCTTTTGAAAGCGAAGAAGCGGCGCAACTGAACAAAGATATTTTCGAGACCATTTACTTCGCGGCCATGACGGCTTCGAAAGACCTGGCCAAGAAAGATGGTCCGTACCAGACGTTTGAAGGTTCGCCAATTTCGCGCGGTATCTTCCAGTTCGATATGTGGGGCGTGAAACCGGAAAGCGGCCGCTGGGACTGGGAAGCGTTGCGGAACGAAGTAATGGAGCACGGTGTGCGCAACTCTTTATTAGTAGCGCCAATGCCAACTGCTTCTACGGCGCAGATCCTGGGCAACAACGAAAGCTTCGAGCCTTATACTTCTAATATTTACGTGCGCCGCGTACTGAGCGGGGAATTCATGGTGGTGAACAAACACCTGCTGAAAGACCTGATCAAGCTGAACATCTGGAACGACAATATGAAGAACCAGATCATTGCAGCGAACGGCTCGATCCAGAACATCCCGAACATTCCGCAGAACATTAAAGATCTGTACAAAACGGTATGGGAGATCAAGCAAAAAACCATTATCGATCTGAGTGCTGACCGTGGGGCGTACATCTGCCAGAGCCAGAGCTTAAACCTGCACGTACAGAACCCGAACTTCGGCAAGCTGACCTCCATGCACTTCCACGCCTGGAAACGCGGCCTGAAAACCGGTATGTATTACCTGCGCACCAAAGCCGCCGTAGATGCTATCAAGTTTACGGTAGAAAAACAAGCCGCCGAAACCCTGACGCCGATGATCAACGCCAAAGTTGAAGCCAGCCAAGGGTATTCCGATATGCAATGCAGTTTGGATGATCCGGATAGCTGTGAGGCTTGTGGTAGCTAATTTACATTAAAGGAAAAAAGGAGGCTTAGTTGCCTCCTTTTTTTTACAAAATAACCATTTATTTAATGTTGAATATAACTGCTTAAAAACGGCAGAAAGGAGATTTATTGTCCAAATTTTAGAGATCTGAAACTATGAAATTAATAAAAGCTATCATCTCAAATTTTAGAGGAATTGGAGAACCAAGAGAAATTCATTTTGATGATTATAATGTAATTGTTGGGAAAAATGATGCAGGCAAATCAACTATTCTTAAAGCTCTAGATTTATTCTTAAATGATTCTGAAGCTAGTAAAGACATAATAAATATTCATGCTGATTCTACCTTAGTAGATATAGAATTGATATTTGATCCGAGATTAAAGAAAATTCTGATTGATGATTCTGTCGAAACCACTTTTGAAGAAGAAGAATTGGTAAATGAAGAAGGATTTCTACATATTAAGAAGGTTTGGAATACTCAACTCTCCAAAGTTTCAGCAGAAACCTATTTAAAACGGAAGAAATATTTAACAAATGATTTTGTCTTATCTTCTGAAAAAGATTTAATGGCAATCTGCAAGAAATTTGATATTGAAACATCGAAAGGCAATGGAGAAGCATTTAATAATGTTGAAAAAAGGACTAAAATAAGAGAACATTTAGTTACCCTTGAGCCAAAAGAAAGTTATGTGTACGAATATGAAAAGCTTCCTACATCGGGCACGAGTAGATTAAAGCTTATAGGGGATACAATAAAAAAAATCTTACCAAGGTTTGAATACTTTAAAGCAGATGCATCTCTTTCAGAATCAGATACTGCCATTCAAAATTATTTTAAGAAGCTTTCTGAAAATAAGATTAAGGAATTGGATACTGATGCAATTGAAAGTTCTATAAGAGATTCAATTGGTAGTGTGTTGAACCAGATCTCAAGCAAGATTAACCAAGTACTTTCTGAAGATGAAAAAGTAGAACCTGAAATTAAATTTGACTGGTCAAAGTTAATTACAACAAATTTCAAAAGCGCCAATCAAGATAAAAGTATTCCGCTAAAATTTCGTGGTGATGGTTTTAGAAGAATTACAATGATGGCTTATTTTGAATATTTAGCTGAAGAATCTCGAAATGAACATCAGAATATAATTTTTGGATTTGAAGAACCTGAAAGCTTTCTTCATCCTTCTGCTCAAGAAGGTCTATTTGAGAAGCTTAAATCAATAAGTGAAAATGGCTATCAGGTATTTTTAACGACACATTCTCCTACCATAGTTTCATTTTCAGATAGGGACAAAATAATTCATATTCGAAAAGAAGATGGCCAATATTTTGTTTACCAATCCATTTCTGATTTTACAGAAATAGTAAATGATTTAGGAATAAATCTTAAAAATCAGTTAATCTCAGAGTTTGATAAAGCCCAATTATTACTTTTGGTTGAAGGACCTGATGATGTAAGGGCAATGAATTACACTTCAGAAATCTATAGCCAAAATAACTTAGTAACAGAAACCTTTGCTGCCTTGAAGGTAATTTTAATTCCAGCCGGCGGTTGTGATAGTATTAAGCACTGGGTTACTTTCAGTTTACTGCAACAATTTAATAAGCCATATCATATTATTTTAGATTCTGACAAGAACTGTGAGGATGAAGTATCTCCAAACCTGACGAAACTTTTGAAATTAAACTTCGAAGAAAATATAGATTTTACCATTTGGAAAAAGAGGAGCATTGAAAATTACATCAATATAAGAACCTTAAAAAGAAAGATTACCGAATTAGAAATCGAATTTGATTCTTGGACAAACGTAAAGAGTTTATGCAAAACTCATCCAAAGACAATAAAGCTTGGAGGTAGTGAAATTGCAAGAACTCACTTTACAAGCCAGAACTTTGAAGAACTAAGAGAATCTTTTGAATACGAAGGTGGTGATGAGTTTCTTGATATTTATAATCAGATAAAAGCAAAACTTATGTCTAATTCCGAGCCATCAATTTTAAGTAATGTTTCTGAAATTACTTTGATGAATCCTGGAGCGCAAGAAGAACAATAGACTTAGTAGTAAAAAGCCCGATGCCTAGGCACTGGGCTTTTTACTTTTTCGAGCCAAAACCATAGCGTTTTCCTTCGCACAAAAGCCCAATTATTTTTCGTTAACTTTATTACTGGAAAGGCAGTAAATTTAAAAGCACCTTTTCTTTCGTTATGCCAGCCCAAAGCCTAAAAGATATTCTGATCCAACGCATCCAGTCCATAAACGACGAAGCTTTCCTCAACGCCCTTAAAGTTATGACCGATGCCAAAATTGAACACGACCATTACCAGTTAAGCCAATTCGAACAGGAGAAAATATCAAAAGCCCGGCAGCAACACACCAACGGTGAAACTTCCAGCCACGATGAAGTAAAAGGCGAAATAGACTCATGGTTAAAAAGCGCATAGTCTGGGCAAAAGAAGCAAAAGCAGATTTCAAAGCCACGCTTCAATTCTACACCAAGAGAAATGGCAGCCCTGATTACAGCCGCAAACTGGCCGATGAGATCCTGACTTTAATAGAAAAGCTTCCAGCCAATAATTTCTTAGGCCGTGAAACGTCAGATCCGCATGTAAGGCTTTTGGTAAAAGGCATGTTCTCCATTTTCTACGAAGTGAAAGATGCTGAAATTGTGATCCTGATGGTTTGGGATGGTAGAAGAAATCCGGATGAATTAGCAGATTATATCAAATAAAAGTAAAAAGCCCGGCGCACCTACACCGGGCTTTCACTTTTTAAGGTCTAAACCATAGCGTTTTTCCTGCTGAACTTCAGGTCATTTTTCTTCTTTGGCTATAAGCTGAAACCAGTTCACCAAATAAAACCCTGAACAAAATACCCATCACTTGAAGCTGCGTATGCGTACTACTTAAAAAGTATCAGGCGTTACCACTTTATTCTTATGCAGCGCGATTTTCAGAATGGTTTAAAGCAAACTATTGTTCATTTAGAATACTGCGAAGCTGAAAGGTATATTTATGCCGCGTTTACCGATTTTCAATCGTTGCCGGTATTAAAGGAGGCCTGCGAGGCAGCACTCAGAATTATCCGGGAAAAAGGCTGTACCAAAATTTTAAGCGATAACTCCGGAATGCTTGGCGGCAAAGATTTCGGTTATGATTATATATTGACCGAATTTGCTCCAAAGGCTATTTCTTACGGCTTAAAGTATTTTGCTTATGTAACGCCGCCAGCAATTGGTAATCCGCAAACGGTAAAGAAACTGGAAGTTACCTTTCCGCCCGAACTGGAGTTTATGCTTTTCGATACGGCAGAAGAAGCCCGAAAATGGTTGCTGAGCCGTTAAACTTTTCTGACCTGCTGAATCCGAAAAGCTCCTGCTAGCGCATGGGGCTTTTACTTTTTCAGGCCTAAACCATAGCGTTTTCGATCACCATAAATTAACCCTGATTGTAAAAACTAAAAAGTAATGTCTGATTTTCAGAGTATCCTGCTTAAATTGAACAAAAACTATTTATGCCGGTTGCGTTATTGGTGGCTGGGTTTTCGTATGCTATAAAGGTTTGAAAGCTTGGGTAGCTTTGAAAAGATATTTAAAATGAAGTGCTTCTTTTTTATTCTTTTTTTTGCCTGGTGCAACGTTCTGGCAGCCCAGGGGCAATGGCTCAGGCAGGCGCTTCCGGTTCCTGCCGGCACGTATTTTGGCTCCAGCACTCCCAATAATATAGCGGCTGTAAATGAGAACGTGGTTTGGGTAAATGCCGGGAAACATATCTACCGGACCACCGATGGCGGCAACACCTGGGCTAACGTAACCCCGGCGATCAACGATCCGCAATTTTTGCTTACGCAGATCAATTCTATTCACGCAACCAGCCCCAATACTGCTTATTTTCTGGCCGAATTTTACCGCACACACTCTTACGTAAACCGCATCTACAAAACCACCGATGGCGGGCTTACCTGGGTTCATCAGGTGCAGGTATATCCGGATCAGATCACGTATGGGGTCAGCCGGGCTTGTCTCATTCATTTTTTCGATCCCGATCATGGCGTAACCGTGGCCGACCGGGCAAACGCTACCGGCTATTTCGAGATCTATACCACCAGCAACGGCGGTTCAACCTGGACTTTGGTTCCTGCCGGCAACTTGCCAGCGCCGGATATGTTGCTCGATTATGCTGGAATTGGCCATAAGTTTGCGGCGGCGGGCAATGCCATCTGGGTGTGCGTAAAAGGTAACCGCATTTTAAGATCCACTGATAAAGGAGTAACCTGGACTATCAGCCACACGGGTTTGCCGGCAAATGTACCTATCACGGCCATTGCTTTTGAAGATCTGCAAAATGGTTTGGTTAGTGCCGGCCCGGTATTAAAACGTACTTCTGATGGCGGCAAAACCTGGCAGACCGTTGCCTATACCGGTTTTTTTGCCGGCTCTGAGCTGGAAGCAATACCGGGCAATAATGGCGTGTATATCAGTGCCGGCAAATCCGGTTCTTCGTTTTCCATGGATCACGGCCTTAGCTGGACAAGCGTAGAAAATACCCTTAAGCACCACGATATTGAATTTGTAAACAACGGCGCCGGTTTCAGCCTGGCCGATAGCATCGTTTATAAATTCAGCAGCAATGCGATAGAAACTGCAAATGCAAAGACGAAACCGGTGATTGATTTCCTGATTTCGCCTAACCCTGGCAGTGGCAATATTACCATCTCGGGAAATTCGCTGGAGCCTTTTACTGTGGAGGTTTATAATATGGCCGGGAAACAGGTGCTTCAAACAAAGGATGCTGCGTTTATTCCAGCCAGAATAGACCTTAGCGGGCAACGGAAAGGTATATATTATTTCAGGATCCTGAGTAATGGGCACCAAGCTTTAACGAGGAAACTGGTATTGCAATAAGTTGCTTTAAATGGAAAAGTCAAAAGCCCGATGCTGCTGCACCGGGCTTTTGACTTTTTCGGGCTAAAACCCTACCGTTTTTAAAGATTTACAAACCGGCAATATTTACTCGCAGGATGTTGCCTTTGGTTTTCTTGCCTTCGTTGGAAATGAACAGTTCTCCGGTGGGGCTGAAAGCGATGCCTTCGGCTTTGTAGAATTCGGATTTGCTGATCGGGTAGCGGTTTTTGATGTTGCCTTTGGCATCCAGCACCACGATCTGGCAGTTTTTGGCGTCGGTTACGTAGATGTTGCCGGTGAGCGGGTGCACCTGCACTTCGGAAGGCATCATGGTTTCTTCGTCGTTCCGGATATCGGCGAAAACGTTATGGCCGAAATCGATCTTGTAAATGGGGGCGGGGTTCAGCTTTTTGGTCTCCAGATCGAAGCTGTAAATGCCTTTGTAAGCGGTGCTGTTGCTGTCGTGGTCTTTTACGGCCAGCAGCAGGCGGTTATTTTTAGCATCGTAACCCAAACCTTCAATGTTGTTGTTTTCGGTGAAATCGGTTTTGTGCTCACTTACCTTGGGCTTCGTGCTTTCGAAATCGGCTACTTCAAACAAATGCCCGTCGGAACGCACCACGTAAGCGGTTTTGCCTACCAGCGTAATGCCTTCGTAATCGCCGGGGCCGGCAAAATCTACTTCGCGCTCTATTTTAGAAGTGGCGGTGTTGTAGATAAAAATGGTGCCCCGTTCGTCCTGCACGCAGGCAAAACGATTCGGGCTGAGGTAAGCAATGCCGGAAACTTCGCGTAAAACGTCGGGCACTTCCCATTTAGAAATTACTTTTACGTCGCGGGAAGCTGTTTCTTTGGCGGCTTTACTTTTTTTGCCTTTATCTGTAGCGTTTTCCCAAAGGGCTTCCGGTTGCAGTTTTTCGGAAGCTTCGCTTACCAGAAAAAACGCCGATAATCCTAATCCTACAATGCCTGCTGCTATCTTTTTCATCTTTGTATTTCTTTATTTGGAAGCCAGCCGGAAAATGTATTCCGGAGCCTGAATTTTATTTACGTGCCTTTTCAAAAACCAAGCCTTAAAACGGCAGGGTCGTTTCTTTGCCGTCGGCGCTGAAAACCAGTTCTTTGCTTAAAACGAACCAGCGCGACAATTCTACTTCATAATACGTCTGCCCGTTGTATTCGATCTTTTCGGCTTCGTCGAGCTCATAACCGTTATAGTTTTGTTTAAGGGCATTGGCAATGGCGGCCGGAACTTCGGTATTTTCAATTTCCAGTTTCTGCATCAGCACTTTGCCGGAAGCGTCTAATACCACCGAGCGTTCGGCAGTGCCTTGTTCAAATTCTACTTCGTACTTGTCGTTCAGTTTTTCCCATTCGGGCTTCTGGGCATCGGTGAACTGGCTTTTAAAGCTGTTCATCACCACCGAGGGTACTTCGGTTTCTTTGATATCCTGTGCAGTAGCAAACAGGGAAGAAGTGCCTAAAAACAACGCTAAGGTTAGTGCTTTCATGATGGTATGTTTTGGTTTATCGTTAATTTCTGATTCAAAGGTCGGGAGGGATTTGGGAAGGAATTGGGAAGAATTGGGATTTTTAAGATTTTTTTTGTTAGCTCCACTTTTCTTTGTCATTTCGACGAGAGGAGGGGTGTATTTAAGCGAATACAAAAGTTTGTTATTGAGTTTTTATACTTGAAAGGATAGCGTTTTTATAGCTTGCTTTCGTTTTTAATTCTTAATTCTTAATTAAACTTTCCCCCTCAAGCCGGGCGGCTTCGTTTCTGCGTTCGCGGCTGCAACCCTTCCTGCCCTTGCGGGCTGCCTGTGGCACCGGAAGTCTTGGAGGCCGCTCTCACAGAAACTGGTGTCATTCTCCTTCGTAGCTGGCTTCTTTTTAGTCTACTTTTCTTCAGTCCTTGATTTCAGGTTACGCTGCGCTGGCGATTGGCGTGATGGAAGAAAATCTGAGAAGGACACCCACAAGAGGCGCCCTACAGATAAATTCTATCTGTTGATTCAGACAAAAAATCCTGTGCATCCCACAAATCTTTAAAATCGTGTTCAGATTTCATTTCCGTCTGCTTCAGCTGACGGATTCAGAGTTACCCGCCTTTTCCAGGAGGGCAGGGGGCAATGCCGTCAACATAAGAGAATCCATAGAAAATTATTGGGTCATTCTGAGCCTGTCGAAGAAACTTACGCGGAATTACAAGGGAATTCGAGCGAAGCAATGAATTCCTTGCAGGTTCGATACGCGTTAGTTTCCTCAGCTTCCCTCAGGATGACCCAATAAATTCTTAAGTTGACGGCATTGAGGGCTGGGTGGTTG
The DNA here is from genome assembly GCF_016623615.1 of Adhaeribacter terrigena. Lineage (GTDB taxonomy): Bacteria > Bacteroidota > Bacteroidia > Cytophagales > Hymenobacteraceae > Adhaeribacter_A > Adhaeribacter_A terrigena. The sequence goes on from NZ_JAEHFX010000005.1 coordinate 232,191, forward strand.
AATCTCGTTGCCAGGTAAAACCATCAACTCAGTTATTCAGGTAAGATAAACCGTAAACCGGTGCTTCCCATCCTGAAAACTGTATTCGATCCGGAAACCATACAGATCAGTAATGGCTTTTACGATGGCAAGTCCTAAGCCGGTGCTGCCGGAATTTTGCTCGCCTTTGTAGAACCGGTTAAAGATCTGCTGTGGGTCTAAAGCGTTTCCGGAGCCAGTATTCTGCACGGTTAAGCTTTCTGGTTTTACCTGCACCTTTACTGTGCCGCCAGAAATGTTATGCGAAATGGCATTTTTGAGCAGGTTTGTAATTAGAATATTTGCGAGGTCGGGGTTCACCTGGGCTTGCAGATTTCCTTGTTCTTCCAGGTGGAGGGTTACTTCGCGGTGTTCGGCCAGGTCAGTAAGGTCTTCGAGCTGCTTTTTAATCAGGTCGTTGAAATTTGTGGCGGCAACTTCCGGAAACTGGCGGTTCTCGATCCTGGAAAGCTGCGACAGCGATTTATTCAGGCGGGTGGAACGTTCGAGGTTATTGATGATGGAAGCTAAAATTTCCAGTTGGGCTTCGCTTAAATTGTTGTTTTCTACCAGCAGTTCGAGCTTGTTCAGGCTGATGGCTAAAGGCGTTTGGAGTTCGTGGCTGGCGTTTTCGATGAATTGTTTCTGGCTGTTGAAGGCGGCGATGTTGCTTTTGATGAGCTTTTGCACGGTTTCGTTCAGGAGCTTGAATTCTTCGATGTTGGTTTTGGTGGTTTTAAGCGGTTGCTGATCTTCGAGCCGGAATTTCTGCAAACGCTCCAGCAGGCGGTAAAACGGTTTCCAGATCTTGCGCAGCAGGAAGTTGTTCAGGAGTAAAATGCTGGCTACGAGGCCTAAGTACAACCAAACTAGGGAATAAAGCAGGTCTGCGATCAGGTCGTCTTCTTCTACCATGGAGGTGATGAGTTGCAGCTCGTAGTAGCGGCCGTTGGGGTGATGGAACGCGGTGCGTAGTAACCTTACCGGCTCGTAATCTTCCTCGTTTTCCATGTACATGAGCGTGTCCTGGTAGGTATCGGTGTAGGTTTGCGCTTTAGGAAAGGGAATTTCTTTGATGGTAAAGTAGCCGGCTTCGAATTCGGGCTGGTTTAATATGGTGGTATCGGCAGAAGCTTTCCGTATCACTAGGATTTTCTGGTTTTCCAGGCCGTCGTCCATGCTGTCGTAAATTTCGTCGAGCATGGAAAAATAGAACAAGCCGGCCCAGATGGAAATGATGAGCAGCAGAATGCCCGCAAAGTACGCCGAGGTGTAGTTGAGCAGTTTCATTGCAGTAATTTATTCGGCCAGCAGTTTATACCCGATGCCGTAAATGGCCTGGATCTCGATTTCGGCCTGGCTGTCTTTTAGTTTTTTGCGCAGGTTTTTGATCTGGGAATAAATAAATTCAAAGTTGTCGGCCTCGTCGATCTGGTCGCCCCACACGTGTTCAGCCAACGCGGTTTTGCTTACCAGCCGGCTTTTATTCGTAACCAGGTAAAGCAATACGTCGAATTCCTTCCGGTTCAAAGGCAGTTCTTTTCCGTTCACTTTTACCGCGTGGCTTTCCGGATCGATGGTTACGTTATTGAGAATTACTTCGTGGCTGCCTTCAAATTTCTTCCGCCTGAGCACCGATTTTACCCGCGCGTGCAGCTCGGCCATATGAAACGGTTTTGGCAAGTAATCGTCGGCGCCTAAATTTAAGCCGGCTACTTTATCGTCTATCGAATTTTTGGCGGAAACGATGATCACGCCGTCAGTTTTCTGCAGTTTCTTGAGTTCGCTTAGAATGTCCAGGCCGTTGCCGCCGGGAAGTGAAATATCTAATAAAATGCAGTCGTATTCGTAAATTCCGATCTTATCCAGCGCATCGTTGAAATTGGTGGCGGTTTCTATCCGGTATTTTTCTTTTTCTAAAGAAGTAACCATGTTTTGCAGCATGTCCGGTTCGTCTTCTATGATCAGGATCTTCATTTCGGGTTCGGGAGTTCAGTTTGGGTAAAGTAAACGCAGAAATCGGGAAAGATGTGGGAATTTTTGGAAAAAGACGCAAGTATCAGGACATAAGTATCAAGATGAAAGAATGAAAAAGCTATAAAACGGTAGGCTTTGGGCCTGAAAAAGTCTGTACCGGAAGTTTTGATAGGAGTCTTTCTGAGTTTTCGGGTTGAAGCCTTCAGCTTTTGTATTGATAATTTATCTTTAAACCATGAATAAAATCCCTTTCTTTTTACTTGTCATTTTTACTGCTAGCTGTTCCCAAACAGGAAAAGAGCAGAAAGTCGTAACCAAGCAAGAAAAAGTAATGCCAGAAAAGTTAGCTGATGGGCTATATTTTATGGATGCAGCTAAAGGCATTAAAGTCGAGCAATTTAAGGTATTCGATCAGGATAAATATTTTGTAGAGAAAGAGCCAATTTTAACCGCAAATGAGTTTATTATAAATTTTCGCTATGATTCCTTAATCTACGCTGACACATTTGCTTTAGCTAAACTTGAACTGTCTGAAAAAGCTTTACAAAAGTGGAGAAGCAAGACGAATGGAATCTCTGATAAAAATGTAGCTTTAATTGCTGATAACAAGGTTTTATCCTGGATTGATCTCCGCAATAAAACCTATCCCAATTTTCAATTCTGCTATTGCGATTATAATAAAGATGAATTGGAGGAAATAGAAAAGAAGGTAAAAGCATTGCACTAAAAAAAGCCCGGCGCGTTTGCACCGGGCTTTTACTTTTTCAGGTCTAAACCCTACCGTTTTAACCCTTTTCAGCTTACCCGATCTTCACCGAAGTCATGGTTAAGGAACCGGCCACGGCTTTATCGTTGAAGAAGGAAACGGGATCTTTGCTGCCTTTTAAACCGAGTGTGTAAAGCAGCGGCAGGTAATGGTCGGGCGTTGGGATGGCTAACAGCGCTTCTTTGCCTAACGTTTTATAATTGATAAGCGGTTTGTGATCGCCGTTGGCAATGAGCTCTTTGAATTTTGCGTTCAGGGTGATTGCCCAATCGTAGCCGTATTCGGGTTCGTTCATTTTATCCCAGGCTACCATGCCCAGATTATGTACCATATTCCCGCTGCCGATGATCAGGACGCCTTTTTTGCGGAGGTCGTAAAGTTCTTTGGCCAGGTCGTAATGGTACTGCGGATCTTTGTAATAATCGATGCTCAGCTGTAGAACCGGGATATCGGCTTTCGGGTACATGTGGCGCACTACCGTCCAGGTGCCGTGGTCGAGGCCCCAGTCGTGGTCTTCTACAACGTTGGTAGATTTAATGATCGAAGCGGTTTCTTTGGCTAAGGCCGCATCGCCGGGCGCTTTGTATTGCACGTTAAACAATTCCTGCGGGAAGCCGCCGAAGTCGTGGATGGTTTTGGGGAAATCCATGGCCGTGATGCGGGTGCCGCGGCTGAGCCAGTGCGCGGAAACAACTAAAACGGCTTTGGGCGTAGGAATTTCTTTGGCCATCTGTTTCCAACGCTGATTGAATGGATTGTCTTCGATGCCGTTCATGGGCGAGCCGTGACCGATGAATAGCACGGGCATCAGGTTGCCATCGTCTTTAAGCTCGCCGGTAAATTTATTGAATGCTGAAAAGCCGGTTATTCCCACGGTTCCTAAAAGTAAGGTTTTAATAAAATGTTTCCGATCCATGATTCTTGTTCGGGTTAATGGTTTTGCTCTTGCAATTTGTGATAATGCCAACAGTTGCGATTTTTGTCTCCCTTTGGAGGGGTTGGGGGAGGATTTTACTTTATCTGATTATTATCAGCAATGCATGATGTTCTCCCCAACCCCCTCCAAAGGGGGACTTTTCTTCGCTGCGCTTAAATTAATAAGCTACCGTAAAGCGCTCGCGGATGTGCTGCGGGTTTTCCAGTTCGTCTACAAGGGCTACGGCGGTATCTTCTACCGAGGCTACGCTGTGGCCATTCTCATCGAATACCGGATTTTCCAGGCCTTTGCGGTAAGTACCTTTGCGAACGCCGGCGGTACCTTGGTGCATTTCCAGGGCCGGGCTCAGGAACGTCCAGTCCAGGTCGGTTTCTTTTTTAATTTCGTTTAAATAATCGCGGGCTGCGGTGGCGCCGGGCTTTATTTGTTCGGGGAATTCGGGAGTATCAACAATCTGAACACCTTCGGCGGTATATAAACTTCCTCCGCCGCCTACTACGATAAGCCGTTTCACGCCCGACTTTTTTACGCCTTGCTGAATGGCTTTGGAACCGCTCAGGAAATCTTCGTACAGGTTCGGGTTAGTCCAGCCGGCGTTGAATGAACTGATCACGGCGTCGTGGCTTTTCACTTTTTCGGCCAGTTCGGTTTCGTTTACCACGTTGGCTTGTACAACCTGCAGGTTTTCGTGCTGCTTTTTAATATTGGCGTTATCGCGGGTGAGCGCCGTTACCTGGTGGCCGCGTTCGAGTAATTCGTTTAAAATGGCCGTGCCTACAAAGCCGGACGCTCCAATTAATGCTACTTTCATGTTTTTTAAGGGTTTCGTGTTTTATATTTATTTCTGTAATAAGGATAGTTACAGTTATGGATAAAAAATTTTAGCTGAACTGCAGGGCAAATTGCGCCAGCGTTTTTTTGCCCAGTTTCTGGATCATAGCTTGTTCAGCTTCGGTAAAGAGGTCTTCCAGGTGCGCGTTTATTTGTTTCCCGATCGGGCAAGCCGGATTCGGATCGTTGCTGCGGCCTAAAAGCGAATGCTGACGCACGGCCAGGTAAATATCCGAAAGTAGAATTTCGGTGGCCGGTTTGGCCAAGGTGCTGCCGCCGCCTTTGCCTTCTTTGCTTTCTACCAGGCCGCAGTTGCGCAGGTTGCTGAGTTCTTTGCGCACCACGGCGGCGTTCACGTTAATGCTGCCCGCAATGTATTCGGATGGCAACAGTTCTTCCGGCTGCAAATGAAGCAGGGTTAAAATGTGCAAAGCCGTGGCAAACCGGACGTTATTCATAACTGTAATTGTTTTTATTACAGTACAAAGTAACGGATCGGGAAGTTCAAAAGCAAATCTGTTTTCAAAAGAAAATTTTCAGGAAGTTTATTCGCACTTTTTCAGGACAAAACCATAGCGTTTTAGCAGCTACAAGCAACGTGATTAGAATAAGAAGGCTTGAACAAATCAGGAATTCCGGAGTTTAAGCATTTAGAATTGGCCTGGCGTAACGTGGGTAATTTTTCTGAAAACATAGTTAAGCAATCTAAAAATCAAAAATGGAAGCAACGCAGATCGTATTGGCCAGCCGGCCGAAGGGCACGCCCACGAAGGATAATTTCCGGTTTGAAAATATTGCCCTGCCCGCTTTAAAGGAAGGCGAAGTTTTGCTGGAGCCGGTTTACGCTTCAGTAGATCCCTACATGCGCGGCCGGATGAGCGACGCCAAATCGTATGTGCCGCCGTTTCAGGTAAATGCCCCGATGGAAGGCGGAGCGGTTGCCAAAGTCTTGGAGAGTAAAAGCGAGCTGCTTCGCGCCGGCGACATGGTTTTAGGCGCGCTTCCCTGGGCTACCAAAAGCATTGCGAGCGCCGAAAAACTGCAGAAAATAGATGCTTCGCTGGCGCCGTCCAGTTATTATTTGGGAATTCTGGGTATGCCGGGCTTAACGGCTTATTTCGGGTTGCTGGATATTGGCAAACCCAAAGCCGGTGAAACGGTGGTGGTTTCCGGGGCAGCCGGAGCGGTAGGTTTGGTGGTAGGGCAGCTGGCTAAGATCCAGGGTTGCCGGGTGGTAGGTTTGGCGGGTTCCGAAGAAAAAGTGGCCTTGCTGAAAGCGGAATTCGGCTATGACGAGGTGATAAACTACAAAACGACCAAAGATCTGGATACGGCCCTGAAAGCGGCCTGTCCCAGCGGCGTAGACGTTTATTTCGATAACGTGGGCGGGGAAATTACCGATGCCGTGATCCGGAACATCAATTTTCACGCCCGCATTGTTTTGTGCGGCCAGATCGCGCTTTACAACGAAACCGCGCCATCTTCCGGCCCCCGTTTCCTGCCCATGATCTTAACCCGCAGCGCTTTAATTCAGGGTTTTATAGTGAGTAATTACAGCGAGCGGTTTCCGGAAGGCATTCAGCAATTAGTAAAGTGGGTAAAAGAAGGCAAACTGCATTACCAGGAAACCATTCTGGAAGGCTTCGATAGACTGCCGGAAGCATTCCTGGGTCTTTTTTCGGGCGAAAATAAAGGGAAAATGCTGGTGAAGATCTGATAAGCCTGGTTCCTGTTCTTATTGCCAAAATGCGACTTTTTCGGTTCAAAATCATACCGTTCAGATTAACCAAACCTTTTAAAAAAGGGAGCAGGTCATTGCTGGCATGACCGTAAACGCATATGTTAATCCTCAATAGAAAAAAGCCCGCTCCGGGAATTCCGGGGCGGGCTTTTACTTTCTCGGGCTAAAACCATACCGTTTTTTTATGGCAGCAATTGCAGCAGGTCGGCTTCTATGCTCTGGCGCACAGTTTCTACTACGCGGCCTTTTTCTTCGCCGTTTTGCAGGATTATGAAAGTAGGCACGTTATTCACGCCGTATTGTTTTTCCAGTTTTTCCGGCGAATTCTTCTGTTCATCTACCAGATAGAGTTGAATGTTCTTGCGGGGAACACCGGCTTCATCCATGGTTTTAAAGAATTTCGGGAGCAGGTTATGCGTGTCGGAGCACCACATGCCGCCAAAAACCAGGAACGTAGCATTGGCTGATAAGGCTTTTTTTAGTCCGGCAACCGAGGCGGCATCAGGTTTGTAGCTTTCATACGTTGGGTTGAACCAGGTGCAGGTAGTTTCTAAGGTTAAGAGTTTGGCATCGGTGGTACCTAAAAGCGGGGTGGTTTGGGCCATGGTGGCAAAAGTTATAATCGTGAAAAGAAGGGCAAGCAAATGTTTCATGGCGTAAAGATACGGGTTTGCACCATAACGGTTCAATCCGCCATAAATTGGCTCAGAAATCCCGACATTTTGGCTTTAAAGGTTGATTTCGACAGTTATTTTTACTGCCTTTCTGTCTGGAATGCTGCATGAAGGGAATTTTAGCTGCATGCAGTACGTTTGGTATATAGTTTGTAATACACAGACAAAAAGAAAGGAAATTAAGCCATGAAGCTTTTTAAAGATAAGAAATTTTTACAAACCATTGCCCGCCAGATCGACATTTGGAATACGCTTGGAGGAGGTGTAGTGCGAACTGAGGTAGAGATAGAAAAACGCAAAAAAGGCGCTATTATTCACGTTTCGGCACCATCGGTAAATCCGGAAGCCTTCCAGATACAGTTGAACCAGAACAAGCTTATCGTTTTCGCCATCCTGCCAGGTAACGAAAATAACGAGCTGCAGATCCCGCTTTTCTACCAGGAATTTATTATGCCGCAGCACGTAGCCCTGGACCGGATTAAAGCAGTTTATGAGGGTGGCGAATTGCAGGTGCGGCTACCATATCTGGAAAACCATATCCGCCAGATAGATATTGAATTTGAGTAATTTTTTATTGTTTAAAGTGGAAAAAGAGGCGCCGTTTTACAGCGCCTCTTTTTTTTATGCAGGTATAGAGAAGGGGATTTTTATTTTAATTTCCGGATTTGGGTTTCCGGGATTTGGGGCTGGTTAAAGGGTGTAAACTACTTCACTAAAAATTTGGTGCGCTTCACAACTTATTGCCGGGTAAAGCTTTACAAGGCGGTTTTGGTCTGAAACCTTAAGCTTTGTTGCGGGTATAAAATTTATTCCGGGCAGAAGTTCCGGCGTGTAATTTTTAGTTCATTATACCCAAAAAGGAGAATATAATTATGGCAATTCAAAAATTCCAAAACCCTTTAGCCGATGAAATGACCCCGTCGAGCTTTAGCACTATGCTGGACCGTTTCTTCAACGATTCTTTAAATTCGCGTAAGGCTATGGCCAATTTTACGCCCCACGTAGATACCTCCGAAACCGATAACAGTTACGAGATTGAGGTTTCGTTGCCGGGGCTGAAAAAAGAAGAGATCGAGATCGATTTTCAGGATGGCCGCCTGACCATTTCCGGCGAACGGAAATTTTCGGATGAAAAGCGCACGAAGAAATACCACATGCTCGAAAGCCAGTATGGTTCCTTTTCCCGGTCTTTTTACCTGCCGGATTCCATAAATTCCGAAGCCATAGATGCAGAGTTTGAAGACGGCGTACTGCGGATCACTGTACCAAAAGAAACCCGCAAAATTTCCCGGCAGCAGATCAAGATCAAAGGGGCCTCCGATAAAAAGAATGTTGGAAATACCGGTAAAAATGAAAGTGCCGGTAAAAGCAATTCCGGCGACGGCAAACAAAAACGGTAGGCTTTACAAGCTGAAAACCAGATAAAACAAAAAGCGCTGCAAAAGCGCTTTTTGTTTTATGCTTTAACCGCAAAGGCCGTAAAAGTATTTTGCTAAAATGCAGGTATTCCGGGTTTTCGGTTATACTTTTATACCTGAAAATCATACCCTTTTTAAAATTATGGAACAACCCGCCAGTTCCAGGAAATGCCCCAGCTGCGGCCAATGGTCGGCATGGCACCAGCACCCCGACGACAAATGCGAATATTGCGGTAACGTGCTCGATCCGCAAGGGCTAAAAGCCCGCCAGGCGCGCGAAGAAGACGAATTCCGGCAAAAAGACCAGTTCAATATCAGCCTGATCGAAATCTATTCGTATGATTCGGGGTTTACCCGTTTCTGGAAACGCATTGTACAGGCTTTTCAGATCTCGCTGATGGCCATTATTTCGTTTATAATATGGGTGGTTACAATTTTAGCCGGTTGAATGTTGCCGTTTTCCGGAACCCGCTTTTGCAGAGCTTCAGTTTTTTATACGTTTTGCATACCGTTTTGCGGAAGCTAATCGAAATTGAGAACGCCTTTCTGAATAATTACCTGAACGACCTGCTTTGTTTGCCCTTGGTTTTAGGCACTGCCGTTTTCCTGCAGCGCAACCTGGTGCTCCGGCAGCCTGACTATGCGCTTACGGGTTGGCAGATCGGGTGGGTGGTAATTTACTTTTCGGTAATGTTTGAAGCGGTCATTCCCTTGCTTGTGAGCCGCTATACCGCCGATTTTTTTGACGTAATATGCTACGCTGCCGGAGGCTGGCTTTTCTGGGTTTTTGGAAACGCAAAAGGTAGCGAATTGGTACGAAGCGCCTGAAAAAGCTTTTAATCTTTCAGAAAACGGGCTTTAATAATGGTCGAAAGGTAATCGTACACTTCGGTAACTTCTTTATCGAACATAAAAACATTGTAGGCGTCGGCGGTGGTTTTCATTACCCGGCAGCCGTTCTCGATCATCAGGAAGATCACTTCGCGGATACGCAGCGGATGACCGGCCACATTCAGCATGCAAATGGAGTCGCTGCTTTCTACCTGCAGAAACATGTGCTGAATATCGTTCTCGTTATAAATATATTCTGAAGTTGCTGACATGCGGGATAAATTTACTGCTAACAGAACGGCATTTTTACCGGGATCATACAGAAGCTTTTAAAGGGAATTTAGAAGCCGTAATTCATAAACTTAAATTAATTACGCGTATTCATAATATGAAAGGCTTGCGCCCGCGTAATTTCTTTGGTCAATAATATTTCTTCCCGGCACTGGGCGTCGCGGCAGAGCTGTAGCTGAAACGTATTCCGGGGATCGTAAAAGATTTGAGCGGTCAGATCTTCATAGGTTATTTTAAAGATCCGCTTTGCTCTTTTACGTATCCGGGAAAGCCGGTAAGATATATTTTTATTCATTTCCATATTCATTGCACATATTCGCTTTCAGGGATATACGGCTTTAACGGTTATATGCTACATATAAGTTTCTATTTCAAATTAAATCAAATAAGTTACTTTAAATATTGCAATTTTGCGCCCGTTTCAGAAAATAAATTAACGAAGAAACGGCAAAATAAAAAGCCGCTCCCATTAGGGGCGGCTTTCCGGAATTCATTTTTCCAAAACGGCAAAGTTATTTGTGTTGGTAAAAGATATGCTGCACCGGCGTTTTAACTCCCTGTGGCAAAGGCCCCCGGTCAGGCCGCAAAACTTCATCCTGATCGGAAATAATAAACCAGGACCGGATAGCTTTTTTGGCCGGCTGAGTGGTATTTTTTAAGCTGGGCTGCGCACTGCCGGCCGTGAATTTTTGCTTGGGCATTTGCTGTTCGGTAGGGCGGTTGGCCATTACCAGGGCAGTTTGCAGCAGCGCCGCGAGAAGAAATAAAAGCTTTTTCATAGTTGTGATCATTAAAGTGTTAAAAAAACGGGTTCCTTTTTTTATCCGGAACGATTACTTAGAAGATGCAAAGCCGGGGCCTTGGGTTGCCTGAGGTTAGAATATTATTTCTTGGTTTTTTTATAAATAATATTTTTTAAGTTTTTTCGGGTTTTCCTGCCCAAACACATAGCGTTTTTCAGATAAATGAACCAAGCCGGAAACGGATTAACTTCTTAAATCTGGTTGAATTTCAATTCCGTTTTAGCTGATTAATGATGTTCAAGCGGCATGCCAATAAAATAAAAATGCTTTGAATGGCTTATTAGGTGTATTTTGATGGGTTTTGGAATTTTTACTGTACCGAAAACAGGCAAAGTATGTGCTATTTCAGTACACCTGGAAAAGTCCCGATGTCGGAAATACAAACAACTGTATAGAGGCAAACCCCGGATAGGCAAGCAACCGGGTGCCAGGAGCCTCAGATCTTGCCATGATATAGATAAAGTTATATATGCAGATCTATAAGGGTTAAGATGCCGGAAATGAGAAAGGCCATCCTAAAAAGAACGGCCTTTACTTTCACCCACTACTAACTGTTCACTGCAGGGATGTCTTATTGTTTGGCAGCCGTAGCAGTAACTGGTTGTTTCTTTATTTTTGGTAAATGTGTGTTATGGATGTAGCCGCTTTCTGAGCCGGCCGTTACAATAGACCAGTTCGCATCAAATTTGCGCACCAGCATTACGTCTTCCGTGCTATTCAGCACTTTCACCACTTCGCCTTTGGGATTCGGCTGACGATAAAGATTTACATTGTCTGATTTTAATTTTACCGGCTCCTGGGCAAAGGCAAAAGCGGCTTGTAATGATAAGGCGAAGGCAACAACTAACTTTTTCATAATCTAATGGCTTTAAAAATTTTTATAATATTTATGTTTCGTTTTCTGTAATTGGCAGCTGAACCGGTTCCTGCTTAAAAGATGCCGGCAGTCTGGTTCAGGTTGCCCGGGGTGTAAATTTTTTCAGTAATATTTTCTTTCCGCAGTATTATGGTTTGAAAATTGCGGGGCCTTCCCGGTTTTGTCAGGTTCTTAACCCGGTTATTGTTCAGGGCCCTGACACCAGAAATTCAACCATTGTGCCAGTAGCTAAAAACTGCTTAAACGCGCTAAAAAAGCGGTTTTTTTATTTTCAGCGTCCTGTGGTTGTACTGTTTGCGAACAAAAGCGTGTCCGGAAACAAACATTGCCTGACAAGGAATCTTCCGGAGCCGGCACCAAAAAGAATTGATATTTTTAAGAATTATGCTTTTACAACGAACATTATTTGCGGCCTTATTTTTTCTGTTCATAGGTTCTGGCGTTTCGGCGCAGACTGCCAAGCCTAACATTTATAATCCGCAGGCCAACGCCGCTGCCGAAATGCAACAAGCCATAAAAACTGCCAAAGCCCAGAATAAACACGTGCTGCTGCAAATTGGCGGAAACTGGTGCTCCTGGTGCATTAAATTTCACAACTTTACCACCACCGATGCACAGCTCGACTCGGCGTTGCGGGCAAATTACGTGGTGCTGAAAGTAAACCACAGCAAAGAAAACCAGAACCTGGAGGTGTTGCAGAAGCTGGATTATCCACAGCGGTTCGGGTTTCCGGTTTTTGTAGTGTTAGATGGCGAAGGCAAACGTTTGCATACCCAGAATTCGGCTTACCTGGAAGAAGACAAAGGCTACAGCAAAAAAAAGGTGCTGGAGTTTCTGGGCCATTGGTCTAAACCAGCGCTGGAGCCCGAACGCTATAAAAAACGCTAGGGTTTATGCCTTCAAAAGTCCTTTACTTTCACGCTAAGCCCGAAATAAACAACCTTATGCATTTTATCAGATCTTTTTTTTACGCCGCTGCATGCTTTTTAATGTTCCTGCTGGCTGGCTGCGCAAGCACCTATACCGAAACCGGCAAAGCGTCTTTTTACAGCAGCAAACTGGAGGGCCGGAAAATGGCCAACGGCGATAAGTACCGGCCGGGCAAGCTGACTGCAGCGCACAAAACCCTGCCCTTTGGCACCCGCTTAAAAGTTACCAACCTCGACACTAAGAAATCGGTGAAAGTGAAAGTAACCGACCGTGGTCCGTTTTCTCCGGGCCGGGTGGTAGACCTTTCTTATAAAGCGGCCGATAAAGTTGATATGATAAAAGCCGGCGTGGCGCCGGTGAAAATTAAAGTGATCGGGAAGAAGAAAGAATCCTGATCTGACAACGCTGCGGCTGCCCGGCCAGGTTTTCCCGGAGTTGTTTTTTTTCAGCAGGTTAACGCTTGCCTGAAATTATCATAAAAATTAAAAAATAAATACGGCGGGCAACTGCCGGAGGCGAATCGGTGTCTTGTTATTTAAGGAAGTTATTTTAATCAGAGGTTGGAGTATGAAGACGTTATTTACGCTTGTTTTTTTAGGAGTGGCCCTTAGCGGAGCCGCCCAAACCAGTATTTCAGAATCTGAACTGGCCCACAATGCTACCACCATCAGCCGGGTAATGGCAAAAAAGCTGCAGTTGAACGAGCAGGAATATATTCAGATAAAAAGCCTGACCTTAGAAAAACTGCGGACCGTGAATGAGATCATAGAAAACTATGCTTACAACCCCACCTTGCGCAGCCTGAAACTGGAAGAAGCGGAAAATGCTTACCAGCGGCAGATCCGCCACGCTTTAAGCGCCAGGCAGGTAGAACAATACCTGGCCCGGCACGAAGAAGCTGAATCGGTTTTAACCAGTATGCCCCTGGAGTAAAGCAAAAAGAGTAACGCAGCAATTGTAATTGCTGGAAACATAAACCAGCCCGAAAGGGCTGGTTTTTTTATGAGCGGTTTCCAGAAAAACGCTAGGGTTCAGGCCCTAAAAAGTGTCTTTGTTTACAGTTGCAGGCAACGGTTGCGGCCAAACCTGCGAAATATATATGTTAATCTGGAAATTTTTATTTAAAAACGCTATCTTTAGTTGTTACAAAACTGCCTCCTTTATGTATCAAACACTTACACGCTTAAGCTTGCTGGTCTTTGCGCTGGCTGCGTTCATTAATCCGGCAGCCCTTGCCGGCAATCTTCCTTCCGGCGATTTCGGCGAAACCAAAAGCCTGGAATTCATTCAGAACCGCAACCAGTGGAATAGCGCCATAAAATACCGGGCAGCTCTGCGGGGCGGCGACCTGCTGTTGCTGCAAAACCAGTGGGTTTATAGTTTTTACGATGGAGCCGAATTAGGCAATCACAGCCACGGCGGCCCTAAAAAAGAAAAAGTAGGCCACACCAGCGAATATATCCGCGCACATGCCTATACGGTTTCTTTTCTGGGCGGCAACGCTAACCCTGAGCTGACTACCGAACGACCTACGCCCGGCTACCGCAATTATTTTATTGGCAACGATATTTCGCATTGGGCTTCCGAAGTAAAGGCGTTTGAAGAAGTGCAGTACCAGGAAATTTATAAAGGCATCACCGCCAAAATCTACGAACACGAGCAAAAGCTGAAATACGATTTTGTGCTGGAAGCCGGTGCCGACCCGAAACAGATCCGGATGCAGTACGACGGCCCGGAACACATGCAGCTGGTAAACGGCGACTTGGTTATTAAAACTTCCGTGAACACCGTAACCGAGCAAAAGCCCTATGCTTACCAAATCGTAGACGGCAAGCAAAAAGAAGTACCCTGCAAATTTCAGCTGAAAGATAATGTTGTAACCTTCGTTTTCCCGAAAGGCTACCGCAAAAAAATACCGCTGGTTATTGACCCGACCCTGGTTTATTCTTCTTACAGCGCTTCTACGAGCGATAACTGGGGCTTTACGGCTACCTACGATAATGCCGGCAATATTTATTCCGGTGGCGTGGTATTTCACGTACAGCCATTCGGGGGAGGCCCGAGCCCAGGAAACTTCCCGGTAACTACAGGTGCTTATCAGGTCTTGAAGTCTGGGATGTCTGATATCGGCCTCATGAAATTTAACCCGAACGCATCCGGAGCGGCCAGCCGTGTTTGGGCTACTTATTTAGGTGGTAATGGCATTGAAGCGCCGCATAGTCTGGTCACGAATAGCTTAAGTGAGCTTCTGATCCTGGGTACTACCAGTTCCAATAACTTTCCAACCCCCAATGGCTTCGATACCAGTTATAACGGGGGCACTTTAATCGATCCGCTGGATAATGGCCTTGCTGAGTACCTGCTATACCAGACCGGTTCAGATATTTTCGTTTCGAAGCTGAATGCTAACGGAACGGCAATGGTTGGTTCTACTTACCTGGGCGGGAGTGGCAACGACGGCTTATTGACCATCACTTCGCCGCTGGTAAAAAATTACGGCGACCAGTTTCGCGGCGACATTACGGTAGATGCTTTCGACAACGTTTATATTGCTTCCTCTACTAATTCATTAAACTTCCCTTTGCAAAATGCCTTTCAGGGGATGCAAAATGGCTTTAACGATGCGGTAGTATGTAAACTTTCGCCCGGCCTGAATAATTTGCTCTGGAGCTCTTACCTGGGTGGCTCTGGCATTGACGCTGCCTATTCTATTCAGATAGACACTCAAAATAACGTATACGTTTGCGGCGGAACTACAAGTACCAATCTTTCGCAAACGGCCGGAGCCTGGAAAACCACCAATGGTATGGGCATTCTTCCGGTAGATGGCTTTGTGAGTAAAATTACGGTGACCAACAACGTGCCTGCTTTATTCCGTACATCTTATATAGGCACTACGGTTGGGCAATCGGGATCCTTATCCGGTTACGACCAGGCTTATTTCTTACAGCTCGATGCTGCTAATAATGTGTACCTGCTGGGCCAATCGGCCGGAAATTATCCGGTAGTACCGCCAACGCCCGCCCCGGCTACATTTTTCTCTACAACTGTCGGGCATCAGTTCATTCAGAAATTATCTGCCGACCTCACGACATCTCTTTTCTCTACCCGTTTCGGCTCCCCGAACGGACAATTCAATATTTCGCCAACTGCTTTTCTGGTAGATAATTGCGAACGTATTTTTATTTGTGGCTGGGGAGGTGGAACCAATAATTTAAGTTTAAATTATGTTGGAGGCACCACTGTAGGGTTACCGGTAACCCCGAATGCGATGAAAATGACTACCGATGGAAATGATATTTACCTGGCGCAGTTCTCGCAGAATCTTGCTCAGCTGGAATACGCTACATTTTTCGGAGGAAATCAAGCCGGTACAAGCGGCGAACACGTAGATGGCGGAACCTGTCGTTTCGATAAACGCGGCATTGTTTACCATTCTCTTTGTGCCGGTTGTGGTGGGAATAGCAATTTCCCGGCAACGCCAAATGCCTGGTCTACAACCAATGGCAGCACCAACTGCAACAATGCCGCGTTTAAATTCGATTTTGCAGTAACCAGTGCCATTGCTGGCGGTACGCAGAAAATCTGTGCCAATGCCGGGCCAACGCAAATCACGGGCGCCAGCCCGGCAGGTGGCGTCTGGACCGGGACTGGCGTTACGCAGGCGGGCGTGTTTACGCCTTCGCAGGCTTTGATCGGAACGCACTTGCTCACCTACACCACTACTGTGGGGGCCTGCGTAAGTTTTGCTACTAAAACTGTAACAGTGGTGCCCGAAACGCCAGCCGTGATCGATCCGATAGATTCAGTTTATTGTATTTATTCGCCCGATATAACCCTGAATGGCAACCCAACTGGTGGAAGCTGGAGCGGTACCGGCGTGAAGAACGGAAACCAGTGGTCGGCTGCTACGGCCGGGCCGGGAAATCACATTATAACCTATTCTTTTACCGACACGGTAGGCTGCATTTCTACCGCTACCAAAAATGTACGGGTAGCGCTGCCGGTTACCCCAAATGCAGGGCCTGACGAAGGTATTTGCGCCATTTCCGATCCGTTCCAGTTAACCGGGGCCACGCCGGCGGGCGGAGTATGGAGCGGTAACGGCGTTTCGGCAAACGGAATTTTTACGCCAAGCCCTAACCTGATCGGTACGCAAACCCTTACCTATACCATTACTTTGGGTACTTGTAAATACATCGCTACCAAAAAGATACAGGTAGACCCGGTTCCGGATGTTTTTGCGAAACTGGATTTCGGGAATTGCGGTACCGACACTGCTGCCACAGGTTTTGCCCCGCTAAAAATAAACTTCCAGAATAATACGCCGATCGGCAAAAGTTATACCTGGGATTTCGGCGACGGCACCAAGTCTACTGAACCAAACCCGGAACATATTTATACCCAGCCGGGCACTTATGTAGTGAAACTCACCACTGATTTTGGCCGGGGCTGCGTGCGCGAATCTACGGTAAACACGGTAACAGTAATAAAAGAAAAGATCCCGAATATTATTACCCCGAACGGCGATAAACTGAACGATAACTTTGTACCCCAGGTGAGTTGTAACCCAACCAGCCTTACCATTTACAGCCGCTGGGGTCACGTGATCTATAAAAACGAAAATTACAACGGCGAATTCAACGCCGATAAGATCAGCAGTGGCACGTACTATTACCACATCCTGGATACGCAGGGCCGCAACTGGAAAGGCTGGCTCGAAATCCTGAAATAAACGTTAAAACGCTATGCTTTTCAGCGCTAAAACTATAAAACCGAAATGTTGATCACGTATTAAAGACTCGATCTGAAAAAGAAAAACCTCCGGCAAAGCTTTGCCGGAGGGTTTTTTATGAAACAGCATTAGGCCAGGATATCTGCTTGCCTAAATTCAAATGCCGCCGTGAGCAAGGAATTCATATTCTGGCTTATTGGCTGGTACGAGCTAAAAACTTACCCCAGCCAATAATTACTTGCCGCCATTGGTCGTGGAAAGATCCGCTTCTATGCAGTTAATGCGCGCGACGCTGGCAACCGGCGGAACCGCCTGACAGATAACGGCATTCTGGTAACGGTTGTCGCGTTGCATCAGTTCGTAGCCAATTATGTAACGCTGGCCATTCACGAGCTGTAAACCCTGCACATTGGTTTCCCAGGGCTGCAGCAAGGTGCCATCGTCCAGGCGCAGCCAGATATTAGCCCACACACCGGCGCCGCAAATTACGGTTTCGGCAGTGGCGTAGATGCTGCAGTTTTGCGGGCCTGGTTCGGCGCCGCAAAAAGGAAGTGCTTCGGCGCAGGTAATTTTTATGGCTTGTTCCGGCAATTCAGTAGCCACCAGGTAATTGCAGATAATAGCGTTTTGGGGATTCTGTTCTACCACCTCGTAGGCAATTTTCAGCTGCATGCCTTTTTTCAGTTCGGGCAGGTTTACCAGGCTGGAAGTTGGCATGAGTAGTTTGCCTTGCTCGGTGCGGAACCAGAAATTGCCTTCTGAACTCTGCCAGCAGCCATCTTCCTCTACCGTTACCAGGGTGTTGCAAACGCCTTTAGGTTCCGGGTCTTCGCCGCATCGGGTTATATCGCAACCTGAAAGGCCGAGCATGAGCAAAGCCAGGAAACCGTAAATTGTGTTTTTCGGGCGGAAGCTGCTTTGTAATTTTGCCGGGTTCCGGCGCAGCCATTCATAATTTTTCATAGTAATTCGGTTTTAAGATTTTTTTTAGAAGTAATGGCCGGAAAAAAGAAAAAGCTGCAGTCTTTTCCGCGTCCGGCGGTTTTAAAGAAGACTTCGGAAAGTTTTCTGACGTTGCAACACGGGCAGAAATTTTAGTTAAAAAGGCTAGGCTTCCGGGCTTAAAAACTATAACCCAGTTTCAGCGAGGCGCCCACGCTCCGCGGATTTTTCTGTTTCGCGCCGGCAGTTCTTTCAGCCTGAATAAGCGGCTTTAAATATTGTTCGCCTTCCAGCGCCATTTCCAGTTGCCAATGTTGGGAAAGCTGGTAGCCCACACCGGTTTGCAAACCCACGGCCGGCAGCCAATTCCGGAAAGCCTGTTCCTGCGGCGCGCTGCTCATCGTTGCGGCCTCATCTTTGGTTCGGGAATTGGTATAAACCGTTTGTTCATGCTTCGTTTCGATGGCGGCAGTCGTCAGTAAATTCATGGTAAAACCGGCTGCGCCAAAGTAATAAAGCGTTTTGCCGTTGGTTTGGTAACGCAGGTTTACCGGCACGCCGATCTGCTGGAAAACGTAGCTGGTTTTGTTTTCGGGAGTATTAAGGATTTGCGTTTTGTCTGGGTCGAAACTGTTTTCCAGTACGGTTTCCAGCACGGTTTGCGGGGCATGTTGCTGGGTGGGTAATCCTGATCCTATGCCCGTGTTGGTAACTTCCCGGGTAGAAAAAGCATAATGCGAAGCGGTCTGGGCCTGGTTGCGGAAATACCGGAAACCGCTTTGCAGCAGCCAGTTTTTAGTAAGTTTATACGCCACCTGCAGCGCGCCGCCCTGCGAATAGCCCGGTCGGGTTTCCTGGTTAAATTCCCGGATAGCTTCTTCGTATTGGGCAATGTTTTCGGCTTGTTGCTGCTGGCTTATCAGGCTGGCGTTGGGTTGGGCCACAACCTGGTTCGCCAGACGCATGCCCGCCTCAAAGCGGCTGCCGGAATAGGCAAGTGCCAGCAGCCATTTGCCGGATTGCGACGTTTTTTTCTCTTTCGTTTCTGTTTCTGTCAGGTTTTCGGGTACCGGAATGGTAGCCAGCAGGTTAGAGTCCGGAAGGATTGATTTTCCCTGTTCGGCTTTTGGCAGTTCGGGGTTATTAAGTTTCAGAAAAGGCAGTGGCTTGAATTTCGCTTTTTTAAGAGAAACGCTATGATTCTGCGACGTAAAAGTGCTTGCCTTCGAAACACCCGGCGCTTCGGCAGTGGTCATTGGGTTTTGGAAGGCCGCCGCAACAGAAGCATGCTGAGCGGTTAGTGTTGTTGGGGAAGGAGCTGTTTTACTTGCTGCGGCAGATTCCTGATGCGCATTGGCAGTTTCCGGCGCGGCGCTGCGGGTTGCATTTATAGGCTCCGAAATTGCTGCAATGGTAACCTCCGGAGTGGAAATTTCAGTTACCTTAGCCACCGTTTCTGAAGCGGGAATGCCAGCCGGAGCAGTTTTAGCTGCTGAAAGCATAGCGTTTTGCGGAGCTCCGGATGCTGCGTTTCCGGGTTGCGAAGCCTGGGGTCTTACTTTTGTAGCATTAAAAGCTACCGTTTTTTCTGCTGCAGCATTTTTTGAGGTAAACTCGTTTTCAGCGTTCGCATTTTGCGCGGTTCCGGTATTTAAAGCAAGTTGTTTAGCTGTTTCTGCTGATTCGGTTCCGGAATAAGCGCGGGCAGTTTTTTCGCTTGGAAGCAGCGCATTTTCGGAAGTTTTCGGGCTTGAAGCAATAGCCGTTTCCGGAACCATGTTTTCAGTCTGCTGCGGGGCCGGCGCGTTGGAGTTTCCGTTTGCCGCAGGTTTTTGGGTAGTTGCCATTTCGGCGCTTTCTTCTTGCAGGTGCCTGAGTTCTTTGGGAATTAGAACCGCGCTAAAAGCCAGCAAAAGCAACAGGCAAGCCGCCGCCAGACGCGAATAAACCCGGAAACGGTTTTTGTAGACCAGGGCTTCTTCTTTATCCAGGCTTAGTTCAATTTTATCCCAGAGGTTATCGGTGGGCGCTGCCTGGTAATTTCCCAGCTTTTGCCGGAACTCCGCCTGCATTTTATCGGAATTTGGATCAGCTGATTTTTTCATGATAAATTTTATTAGATTTTTCCACCATTTCGCGCAGCATGTTCCGGGCCCTTAAATAATGCGAGCGGCAGGTTACTTCGGGCACGTTCAGCATTTCCGAAATTTCTTTGTAGGAATAGCCTTCAATGGCAAATAAGTTGAAAACGGCCTGGTATTTTGGTTGTAAACTGCGCACCAGTTCCATCAGTTCTTCGGCGGCAAACGTGCTGAAAGCAGTTTCGGGCTCGGCAATTTCTACGAGTTCGTCGGTTTCGGAAGCTTCGGTTTTATGCAAGCGGCTCCGTAAATGCGACAACGCGGTGTTTATGGTAATGCGGCGCACCCAGCCTTCCAGCGGGCAATCGCCTTTAAATTTGTCGATGTTTTTGAAGACCTTCAGGAAAGCGTCGTGCATGATGTCTTCGGCTTCGAAGCTGGTTTTCGAGTAGCGCAGGCAAACTCCCTTCATGGTGGCGGCAAAGCGTTCATAAAGTAGTTTCTGCATTTCCCGGTTTCCAGCCGCGCAGCCCTGAATCATTTCAGCTTCGCTGACCGATTTTTTCCTGAAGATCCGCAAAAGGTTATGGTAGTATTGTTTCGTTCACAGGTATGACTACCGGAATTTAAGGATTGTTGCAGGGTTTTTGAAATTATTTTAAGGGAAGGGGTTTTGGGAAGGGTGAAGGGATGGTTTATGTAGTTTTTTGGGTTGAAAGGATAGCGTTTTTTCGATCATTCTGACTCTTTTCGTCATCTCCACTCTTTTGGTCATCCCGACGTGGGGAGGGATCTATTTAAGCGAATAAGTAAGTTTGCTATTGAGTTTTTGAGTTTGAAAGTATAGCGTTTTACACCCTGTCATCCTGAACGTTAGTGAAGGATCTCGTCGGTGGTAAGCAGTTTTTAAGGTTAAAACGATACCGTTTTTATAGCTTGCTTTTCGTTCCTAACTATTAGCTCTTAACTTTCAATTAAACTTTCCCCCTCAAGCCGGGTGGCTTCGTTTCTGCGCTCGCGGCTGCAACCCTTCCTGCCCTTGCGGGCTGCCTGTGGCACCGGAAGTCTTGGAGGCCGCTCTCACAGAAACTGGTATCAGTTCCCTTCGTAGCTGGCTTCTTTTAGTTTACTCTCTCAAATAGCGTGATTTTCAGGAAACGCTGCGCTGGCGATAGGCGTGAAATGAAACTTAGGAGTGTAATTCTGTTAATTATCAAATTCTGATTCAGAAAAATAATCCTGTCCATCCCATAAATCCTTGAAATCGTGTTCAGACAAAAAAACTTTAATCCTGAAAATGCTGATCCGGGGGTTAAACAAAATTACTGGCCAGGGCCAGCAGCGTGCCGGCAACGGTGGCAATAATTTTGTTTTTATGGAAACGGTGGTCGGGGCTGGTTTCGAAGAGGATGGTGGTGGAAATGTGCAGGAAATTACCGGCTACCAAACCCGACAGGATCATGAATAAATTGGTGTTTTGCAGCTGGTCCAGAATTACGTAATTGCTGAACAGAATGCCGAGCGGCGAGGCAATGGCAAACAGAAAAAGGTAGCCGAATGCTTTCTTAAAATTATTCAGCCGGAACATTAAAACCGACATCAGCGCTACCGCTGCCGGTATATGGTGAATGGCAATGCCCACCAGTACGCTGTAAAAGTTATTGCCCAGGTAATCGTTATGGCCGTGATTATGGCCGGCGTGGTTATGTCCGTGGTCGTTTTCTACCAGAATGCTGCCTTCCAGGAAAGAGTGCATGATCAGCGAGAAAAGCAGCATGAAAGGCACGTAGCCGGTATTTTTGTCGTGGGCGTGTTTGTGTACGTGGCCGTGTTCTATGCCTTCGGAAAAGAGTTCTAAAAGCAATTGCAGAAAGAAACCGGCCAGCACGTAATAGCCTACCTGGTGCGGATCGTCGGTGCTCAGCAATACATCGGGCAGGATGTGCAGGATGGTGATGGAAAACAGGTACGCGCCGCTGAAAGCCAGCAGGATCTTGAGGAAATACTGGTTGTCTTTAGGCAGAAAGCGTACGAGCCAGCCGGCAAAAAGCACCGTGAAAAACAGGATCAGAATGGCTAAGATCATGGCAGTAAATTAGACAGCGGTTTCAGCACACCGGCATCAGGGTAAAATAAGCGAATAAAATTGTTTTCTGCCCGCACTTTTTCCGGTTTAAGCAATGCTGGGTTATTATTTCTTCAGAATGAAAATGAGGCGGTCGCTGGTTTTCGCGTCAAATGGTTCGAGCTTGTAGCTACCGAAACATTCGTGCAACCGTAGATCGGTCATTTTAAAATATTCGTGGAAATCTTCGGTGGTTAACGCCCATACTTTTTCCTGGAAATGATATGGCTTGCCTTCGGCCTCAAAATCGATGGTTTTTACGATCAGCTTACCTTCCATGCGTTTGGTGATGTGAAAGGTAATGCCTTCTAAAACTTTGGTTTCCTGCGGCACTAAATTGGCCACTACTTTTTCAGCATTCAGGAAATCGATCACCAGTTTTCCGCCGGGTTTTACCGATTCAGCAATGGCTTTTAGCGCTACTACGTTTTCGGTTTCGGAAGCAAAATAACCAAAGCTGGTAAACAGATTCAGCACAAAGTCGAAGTGGTTTGGTTTGAACGGTTCGCGCATATCGTGCACTTCAAAATGCAGCTTTTCGTTCTCGAATTGTTTGGCGGCGGCAATGCTTTGCGGCGCCAGGTCTACCCCGGTTACGTTATAGCCCTGCTGGTTCAGGTAAATTGCGTGGCGGCCCTTGCCGCAGGCCAGATCCAGGATCTTAGCATCGGGTTTAGGGTGCAGGTGTTGCAGCAGGTTTTGCAGGAATTGCTCGGCTTCGGCGTAATTGCGGTTGCTGTAGAGCATGTGGTAATACGGCGAATCGAACCAGGTACTGAACCATTCTTCTGGCTGGGACATAGTTTGCGGGGTTTACAGGGCGGTTAATGCGGTGCAAAAATAAGCGGATTTGCGCGCGTAAAAAGACTTTACGGAAGGCACAAAAAAAGGCAGATACTTTTTCTGCCTTTTTCTATAGCGTTTCCCAAAGGAATTATTTGGTAGCGGCAGTATCGGTAATAGTAGCTGGCTGCGTAATGTCGGCCGAGGTTGAAACCGGGGCTACGTAATCCGGATTTTTCTCCAGGTCCATTTCGCAAACCGGGCATTTGCCGGGTTGGTTGCTGGCGCTGCCTTCGCAATGCATCGGGCAAGTATAAGCCTTGTCGGTTACTTTGCGGGTGGTTTCGGTAGTTTGGTGAGTTTCATCGCTGGCAGTCTGGCTCGTGCAGGCGGTAAAACCGGCAAGGCTTAATCCTAGGGCCAATGCGCTGAAAATATTTCTGATCTTCATATTCTGTTTATATAATCGTAAGCGACTCAGCACTTTTCAGGTCGTTTTTCCTGCCGTTTTTCAGTTGGCAACAAACCTGAAACGCTTAACCAGCTTACTGGTGGTTTTCTACCTGCTCGGCGTCTGTGGTTTTTTCTTCGGCTGGTACTTGTTTTTTGCCACCGATGTCGCTTTTGTGCTCATCCGCGTTCAGCATTACGTCCGGGCGGGTGGTATTGGTGCCGCCGGCATCCGGGCCGGTGGTCTGGTGGCCGGTTGCTTCATGGCCGTGCTCCGGGTGCGGGGCTACCTGACCGTTCAGGTTGTAAATATCGGTTTCGCGGGTTCCGGGAGCAACTTCGTTTACAGAAACTTTGTTGCCCGGACGGAAATCGGATGGTTGGCTGCTGCAAGCCGAAAGGATGCCTGCGAAAGCAAAAGCTACTAAAAGCGATTTATTCATGATGGTAGGTTTTATAGCGTTTTTCGATACGGTTTTTCAGGAGTTAACTAACAGCGGTTTTAGGCGCATTATCGGTTAAAAGGTTTTTGCGTTTCAGGTACGTGTCCATCATTTTCAGATCGTTTGGGTTGGTGAAAATGTTGAAGGGCAGGTAAATGAACTGGGCTTTGGAAAGACTTAATAAATAATGGTCTTTGGTTTTCTTGGCGGTCTTGATCATGTCCCAGTTTACGGGCATGCCCTGGCGCTCGCTTATTTTCATCAGGATCTGACGGCCATCTATTTCGTAGTTCATTTTCTGGAAAAGCATTTTGTTTTGTTCCAGCTGGGTTACGCCGGCAAATTGTACGGCCCAGAAAAGCAAGTATAGCACTACAATTAAAATGGCAATGGAAATGAACCACCAGCTTGGCCAGATAAAGGCTAAACAAGCCAGCGCAACCGGGCCGACAATGTACCACCACTGTTTTTTGAGCAGCTCCAGCATTGCGGTTTTAATGTAAAGCGCAGGTTCTAATTTGTACTTTTTGGTTTTGATCAGCACGTTGTAATAAATCTAAAATTTTTCGGGCACGGAAGCCCGGCTGCGGAAATTCAGCGCACAAAAGTAGTTAAAAAATTCTACGGAATAAAAATATGGTTTTTTTCGTGGGGTGATTCTTTTTGAATTAAAGGGGCGGAAAGGTGTTTGTGCGTTTGGAAGGTTTTTTGATTTGAAAGGATAGCGTTTTTTTTGTCGTCCCGACTCTTTTTGTCATTCCGATGTTAAGAGGGATCTATTTAAGCGAATACAAAAGTTTGCTATTGACTTTTTATACTTGAAAGGATAGCGTTTTCATAGCTTGCTTTAGTTCCTAACTATTAGCTCTTAACTTTCAATTGAGCTTTCCCCCTCCAGCCGGGTGGCTTCGTTTCTGCGTTCGCGGCTGCAACCCTTCCTGCCCTGCCGGGCTGCCTCCTGCGTTGGCACCGGAAGTCTTGGAGGCCGCTCTCACAGAAACTGGTGTCAGTTTCCCTCTGTAGCTGGCTTCTTTTTAGTTTAGTTATCTGGATGACGTGATTTTCAAGTTACGCTGCGCTGGCGATAGGCGGAAGATCAATTATGCGTAAAAGTTCACCTCCTTTTTAAGTCGCAGATCCCGGAGAATTTTGGGATAGGGGTTAGGGGTAATGCCGTCAACTTAAGAGAATCCATAGAAAATTATTGGGTCATTCTGAGCCTGTCGAAGAAACTTACGCGGAAATACAAGGGAATTCGAGCGAAGCAGTGAATTCCTTGCAGATTCGGTACGCCTTAGTTCCCTCGGCTGCTACGCAGTGGTCCTTTCGACTCTCGTCTCAGGAATGCTCGGGATGACCCAATAATTATTTAAGTTGACGATATTGGGGGTTGGGGTGGTTGTATTACATTCTGAAAATCCTGCAAATTCAGAAAATTCAGATTCAGACAAATAATCCTGTCCATTCCATAAATCCTAAAAATCGTGTTCAGACTTCATTGCCGTCTGTTTTAGCTTACGGTACTACAGGAGGAAAAACGCCCTCCCCTGATTCAGGGGAGGGCTGGGGTGGGGTTACAGTTTTGTGGCTTTCAGACTCAGGTCTATGCTTTTTACCGAATGCGTGAGGGCGCCAACGGAAATATAATCGACGCCGGTTTCGGCTACGGCTCGGATGGTTTGCTCGGTAATGCCGCCGGAGGCTTCGGTTTCGAAACGGGAGCCGATGAGTTGTACGGCTTCTTTCATCATGGCCGGTGTCATGTTATCGAGCATGATTCTGTGGATGCCGCCAACTTCTAATGCCTGTTTTACTTCGTCGAGGTTGCGGGTTTCTACTTCAATTTTCAGGTCTTTTCCCAGGCGCTTCAAGTATTCCTGGGTGGCTTTTACGGCTCTCTCGATGCCGCCGGCGTAATCTACGTGGTTGTCTTTCAGGATGATCATGTCGAACAAGCCGTAGCGGTGGTTTACGCCGCCGCCGATTAAAACCGCCCATTTTTCGCAGATCCGGAAGTTCGGCGTGGTTTTGCGGGTATCTAATAATTTGGCGTTGGTCCCGGCAATTAAGTCGGTCAGGCTTTTGGTGTAGGTGGCAATGCCGCTCATGCGTTGCATGCAGTTCAGCACCAGACGTTCGGCGGTAAGAATGGATTGCGCTTTGCCGGTTACGGTTAAGGCTACGTCGCCGATCTGCACTTTTTGGCCGTCTTTCAATAGCGTTTCTACCTGCAGGTTCGGGTCTACTTCGCGGAAGATCATTTCGGCCAGCTCTACGCCGGCTAAAATGCCGTTGCCTTTCACGAGCAGGCGCGCCTGGTTTTGGGCCTCGGCCGGGATAGAAGCTAAAGATGAATGATCGCCGTCGCCGATGTCTTCGCGCAGCGCTGCCTGAATAAAGTTCGTCAGGTTTTCCGGGGTTAGGTAGAAAGGTTTCACGGGGTAAAGATATTAAAAGCTACAGGTTTCTGAAGAAGTTTTCCGGAATTTCCGGGCAACGGGGTTTTATACGGGAAATTTTTAATTTTCAGCGAAAGGCTAGGCAACGATAAGCTAACATTCTGCGACCTCTATTTACAACCCTCACTTTTTTACTATGAAACTCTACCGTTTTAAAATGCTTTTGTTTGCTCTGCTGTGCTTTTCAGGACTTTATGGAAATGCGCAATCCTGGAATTGGGTAAGCCACAACAATTTCGGCCCACGGGAGTTAATAAATGTGGTTGCTGACCAGAATGGCTATATCTATGCATCGGGAATTGATAGCGCGGGAGGGAAATTAACGAAATATAGGCCTAACGGTATTATGATCTGGTCTAAGGATTCAATTGGAGCAATACAGGGGTTATCTATTGATGTTAATGACAATTTATATATAACCGCTGAAGCTGGCGGTGCTCTCACCGCCCGAACCTCTCATTTTGTGACCAAGTTAGATAGTGCCGGAAATCGTCTCTGGACCAAAGGTGTATCTGCATACATTTCACCAATCGATCTTCCGACTATTACGCTATTTGCCAGTGCCGCAGATTCTGCCGGTAATGCGTACATGTCCGGTGATATTGAGTCCATATCGGGATTAACGCAGTTCGATACAATTCCTTTAAGCAACTTAGCGCCTCATAATTATTTTTTAGCGAAATATAACAGTGCCGGCAAAATTCAATGGCTGAAGTTCTTCAACGATCCGGTTTATGCTATCGCCTGTGGCCCGCAGGGTAGTTATTTCATAGAATCCGGAACATATTTCCAGAAATATGGGGTGAATGATTCTTTGATCTGGCAACAGAACTTTTCCGGGACATTTAATTCATCTGTTCCATATATTTTTCACAATAAACTTGTAGCCGATGCCCAGGGCAACCTCTTTGTAGTTGGCAATAAGCTGGCAAAATACAACAGCAATGGCACCTTGGCCTGGATAAAGAATGTTACCGGAAGAGATCTTGCTTTCACGTATTCCGGCAATATTGTTGTAACCGGGGCCTTTTTCGGGAGCTTGATTTTAGGAAATGGCGTGCCAGATCTTATTTCTACTTCAGCAGGGCCAACGCTTTTTGTAGCCCAGTTTTACGAAGTAGATGGAAGCGCCAATTGGGCAAAACAAGCCGGCACTTTGGGGTGGAATTCCGGCGACGCCATTGTGAGTTTACCGAACGGGAATTGTGTGATTGCCGGTGATTTTAATTCCGGGAGCAGTTTTGACCAGCATATTTTTACCGGAAACGGATTTTTCTTAGCTGAACTTAATACTACTTTGCTGGGAATTTCTGAAAACGGCGCCTCCACGCATTTTCAACTTTATCCAAACCCTGCAACTTCCAAAGTAACCCTCTCCAACCCGGATTTCCGGAATGCAAGCGTAGAAATATTTGATGTTGCCGGGAAGAAAATGCTGGAAAAAGTTTATTTTTCAGGAAGCGATCTGAGCATTCTAACCGAAAGCTGGCCGGCTGGTTTGTACATCATCAAAGTTTCCTCCAAAGGAAAGATTTTCAATCAAAAGTTTATTGTTCAGCGCTAAACCAAAACGCTATCCCAAACCACAAAAAAAGTCGTTCCGAATTGCTTCAGAACGACTTTTTGGGTTTAAAACCATACCGTTTGCTTAGCTTGTTTTCAGAGCTGCAGAGAAGGCAACAGCATTACTCTTTGGTAAAGTCTATGGTATCAATTCTATAACTGCCGCCAAACTGTTTTACTACTACAAAAACGCGGTACGAACCGGCTTTGGAGGTGTATTTACCGATGGCGTATTTCTGGCCTTCGTTGGAAGAACCCTGGTGCAGGTATTCGAAACTGGCGGGCGGGGTTTTGCTGAAGAAATCTCTTAAAACAAACTCGGCCTGGGCCTGGCTGTAACTCGCTTTGTCGCCGTTTAAGCCAACTTCTACGGAGTTATTGAAGTAGCGTGCCACCTCTTTTGCCGAACCAGCTTTTATGGCTGATCTTACTCCGTTCAAGGCATCGTCGCCGGATTGGGCAAAGGCAAAAACGGTAGCAAAAAATGCCAGGAAAGTGGTTAAAAATATAAACTTGAAAACTTTCATTTTATTTAATAGCGTGATGTTGAAAGGCTTAATACCAAAATGATGCCAGTCTTTTGTTCTAAGCCTGATCTGTTTACGCATATTAGCGGCCGAAACTAAGAATAATTCCGCTATTTTCTGAATTTGCCTATCTTTGTTTCATGAATAAAAAAGTACTGCTCGTTATTCTGGACGGCTGGGGCATTGCCGCCGATAAAAATGTTTCGGCTGTAGATAAAGCTCACACCCCTTTCATCGATTCGCTTTACACCCGGTTCCCGCACGCCAAACTGCAGGCATCCGGTGAGGCGGTTGGTTTACCGGATGGACAAATGGGGAATTCGGAAGTGGGGCATATGAACATTGGTGCCGGCCGCGTAGTGTACCAGGATCTGGTGAAGATCAACAAAGCCATCCGCGACCGCCAGCTCGATAAAAACCCGGTACTGGTAGAAACCCTGGAGTATGCTAAAGCCAATAAAAAGAACGTGCACCTGATCGGGCTGCTTTCCGATGGCGGCGTGCATTCGCACATCGATCATTTGAAGGCGCTTTGCACCATTGCCCACGACGCAGGCGTGCATAACGTATTTGTGCATGCTTTTACCGATGGCCGCGATACCGACCCGAAAGGCGGCGTGAAATACATGCGTGATCTGGAGGAACACATGGATAAAAATTCCGGCAAGATTGCTACCATAGTTGGCCGTTATTATGCCATGGACCGCGACAACCGCTGGGAACGCGTAAAAGTAGCCTACGATGCCATGGTAAACGGTACTGGTTTCCACACCCAAAGTCTGATGAACGCGGTGCTGCAAAGCTATAACGAAGGCGTAACCGACGAATTTATCATGCCCATTATAAAAGTAGATAACGACGGCAACCCGATCGCTTTAATAAAAGACGACGACGTGGTGATCTGCTTTAATTACCGCACCGACCGCGGCCGCGAAATTACGCAGGCACTCACACAGAAGGATTTCCACGAGCAGAACATGCACAAGCTGAACCTGCACTACGTTACGCTCACCAATTACGACGATACGTTTGTAGGCGTAAAACCGATCTTCGATAAAGATAACCTGAACAATACACTGGGCGAAGTGCTGGCCAGAGCCGGAAAAAAGCAGATCCGCGCGGCCGAAACTGAAAAATACCCGCACGTAACCTTCTTCTTCTCCGGCGGGCGCGAAACCAACTTTGAAGGTGAAAAGCGTATTTTATGCGCTTCGCCCAAAGTGGCTACCTACGACCTGCAACCGGAAATGAGCGCCTTTGAACTGCGCGACGCGCTGGTGCCGGAACTTGAAACGCAGGAGCCCGATTTTGTGGTGCTGAACTTCGCTAACCCGGATATGGTAGGCCATACCGGCGTATTCGAAGCCGCCGTAAAAGCCTGCGAAACGGTAGACCAATGCGCCGAAAAAGTGGTGACTACGGCTTTAGCTCATAATTACGCCTGCATCATCATCGCCGACCACGGAAACGCCGATTGCATGATAAACCCGGATGGCACGCCAAATACCGCGCATACCACCAGCCTGGTGCCGTTTATTGTAGCCGATAACGATTTTAAAGGCACCCTGAAAAACGGTAAACTCGGCGACATTGCTCCAACGGTTTTAGAACTGATGGGCCTTGAAAAACCAGTTGAAATGACCGGCGAATCATTGCTGGGTTTGTAAAGGAATTATTGAATGAGAGAATGATTGAATGAGGAAATGTGGAAATGAACTTTCATGCAATCCTTCATTACTCATTCTCCCATTCAATTATTCAATTATTCTCCCATTCAGTCATTTTCTCACTCTCCAATTTCCTGATTCAACCATTAAAATTATGCTTCGGAAACTACTTTTTAGCGGCATTCTGATACCGTTTTTAGGGCTGGCCGGCTGCTCCGATTCTGCGCCGGTGAAACCTGTTTCCGAAGCCGCGTATTTTGATGTGCCGGGATTTATGCAGCAGCAACTGGTTTTATTAAAAAAGCAGCAGCCCGCTTTGCAGAAAACGGTATGGGTAAACCATGAAAAACCCGAAACGCAGCAACTGCAAAATATTAACTGGGAAAAAGAACTGCAGCATTTCCTGGAAATTGACCTGAATAAAAAAGCGTTGCAGGGTGGCTACGAAGTTTCTGAACATAATACTGCTGCTGGCAAACGTACGGTTTACACCCGCAAAGCCGACGTAAACACGCCGATTAAAACCCTGGAGATCTTTACCGATAAAGCAAATGCGGTAAAAGAATTACGGGCGGTTTCGGAAGAAAAAAACGCACTTTTTTTTAACCGTGAAGAACGCTTCCTGAGTCTTGGCACGGATCAAATATTGCAGAAATATTATGTTTCCGGCGTCCAGAAAGTGCTTTTATTCGATTCTTTGCATTATACCGCGAAAGCTTCCACTACCGGGGAACTAAAATAACACGCTAATCCTTTCCCTTCTTTTTATATTCAGTTGCCTCAGCTTTCATATTTTTTTTATTGGCAATTTGCTATATTGCATGCTGTCAATGGCTTAAAGTGCTTTAAACCGGATTTATTTGAATGTATCAGGTAAAACGGAAGAAGTGCTGCATCATCTGGAATTTTTTTAACAGTTATAACTTTCACCCTAACCTTTACTCACAAATGAGGAAAACTTTTACGCTATGGGCCGCCCTCGGCGCATTGTTTTTTTCTACGGCTAACGCACAGGTGCCAACCCATCGTACCTGCGGAACGGTAGAAGTAGATAAATATCTTGAAAGAACCGACCCGGGATATAAAGCCCGGCGGGCGCAGAACGAACGCGCTATTCAGCAGTTCTTCAGCAATCAGCCAAACGCCCGTACCAACGTTACCCGCACCATTCCGGTAGTATTTCACGTGGTTTATGCCAATGCTACCCAGAATATCTCGCAGGCGCAGATCATGTCTCAGCTGGACGTGTTGAATGAGGATTTCCGGAAAATGAATTCCGATACTACCTCTATTCCCGGTCCGTTCAAACAATTAGCTGCCGATACGGAGATCGAATTCTGCCTGGCCAGTGTAGATCCAAGCGGCCAGCCAACAACCGGTATTACCCGTACTGCTACTACAGTTTCAGTTTTTGATTATTATACCAGCCCAAACCAAATAAAAACGGGTTCGCAAGGCGGTAAAGACGCATGGCCGAATACGCAATACCTGAATATCTGGATCGGTAATATCGGTGGCGGACCGGCAGGAAGTCAAATTCTGGGTTATGCAACTTCACCGGGTGCCTCGGCAGCCGCAGATGGGGTCGTATTGCTTTATACCACTGTAGGGAAACCTCCGCACAATACCTTTCCGGCGCCGATAAACCGCGGCCGCACCGCCACGCACGAAGTAGGCCACTGGCTGGACCTGAAACACATCTGGGGTGATGAACCTGGTTGCACTGCTGACGATTTAGTAACCGATACACCGCAACAGAAGGCTGAAAATCAGGGCTGCCCTACTTTCCCGCTGCTTACCGGGCCTGGCGCTTCCTGCGCTACAACCGGTCCGGGTGCCATGTACATGAACTATATGGATTATACAGATGATAACTGTATGAACATGTTTACTCACGGCCAAAAAGCCCGCATGATTGCAGCCCTTACTACTTCCCGGGCTTCGCTGTTAACTTCTACTGCCTGCTCCAATACCTTACGGGCTAATTTCTCGGCTAACAACACCACTATTACAGCGGGTAACGCAGTTAACTTTTTCGACAATTCTACCGGTACACCTACCGGTTGGTCATGGTCTTTCCCGGGTGGTACACCAAGCACTTCTACTGCCCAGAACCCGGCAAGCATTCAGTACAGCGCTCCGGGTACTTACAACGTAACGCTTACAGTAACCAAAGGAACCGCCACCGATACGCGCACCATTAACAATTTCATTACCGTTGGCAATTCGGTTGCCTGCGTAGATACGCTGAATCTGCCATTTGCAGGTACGCCGGTAATTTATGTAAGCCAGACTGCTACCGGAGCGAAAAATGGTTATGTGTCGGGGAATAACGCTTACGGCCACAAAGCCAAAGCCGAAAAATTCGTAAGCAATACTACAACCATTAACGGCGGTATTTTTGCCTTTGGCCGCGCTAAATTTGCCACTGCCGCTTCTACTGTAACGGTGGCCGTTTGGAACGCCACCGGCACGAACGGCGCCCCGGGCACGATCATCGCTTCCCAGGTCGTTCCGATCAACACCATTGCCGCGAATATTGCTGCCAACCAGCTTACTACAGTAACCTTTACTACGCCGGTAGCCGTAACGGGTAACTTCTACATGGGCGTGGTATTGCCAACTGCTCCCGGCGATACCATTGCTTTAATTACCAATACCCACAGTACCACTGCACCTGCAGGAAAAGGCTGGGAACAATTGTCTACCAATGCCTGGATCCCTTACTCCGATCCGAACGGCTGGAGCCTGAATCTTTCGAACGCAGTATTCCCGATCGTGGCGGGCGGTGCGCCGGTGGTAAGTTTTACCTCCAGCCTGAATACCATTTGCTCCGGCAATACGGTAACTTTCAACAGCAATGCTACTACGGGAGCCAATACGTATAACTGGAGTTTCCCGGGTGGTACGCCGGCTACTTCTACCCAGCCAAACCCTACCGTTACCTACAACACGCCGGGTAACTACAATGTAACGCTTACGGCCGGAAATTCTAACTGCAGCCTTACAACCACAGTAACCCAAACCAATGCTATTAGCGTAGTCACTCCGCCGCCAGGCCCGCCGGTTGCCAATTTTACCGTACCAAGCACTACCATTTGCGTAGGCAGCCCGGTTACCTTTAACGGGACTTCTACTACCGGGGCAACTGCTTATGCCTGGTTCTTCCAGGGTGGTTCCCAAACCAGTTCTACACTGCAGAGCCCAACTGTTACTTATAATACCCCGGGTACTTATAACGTAACGTTAACGGCGCATGCCGGTACCGGTCCGTGTGCATTAAGTAATGCAAAAACCATGACCGTAAACGTGGTAGCGTTGCCAAATGTAAATATTACACCGGCTTCAGCAGTGATATGTACAAACCCAACGCAACTGACTGCCTCAGGTGCATCTACTTATACATGGTCGCCGGCTACAGGGCTGAGCGCTACTACCGGTGCCACTGTAACGGCCAACCCAAGTGTAACCACGGTTTATACCGTTACCGGTACAACCTCGGCGGGCTGCGTTTCTACCGATACCGTTCGGGTAATTGTACCGAACATTACGGCAGATTTTACGCCGAGCGGTAAATACTTCGATCACCGCAACGGGGCTGCTACCGTTACGTTTACCAACAACTCTGCCAACGGAACCTTCTATCTGTGGAACTTCGGTGAGCCGGGCCTGAGCACTGCCAATACCTCTACCCTGTATAACCCGGGGCCGGTTACGTATCCTTACACCGGTACCTTTATTGTAAAACTCGAAGTTTCGGCAAACGGCTGTACGGAAATTCACCGCGATACCATTGTAGTACGCAATACTACCGGTCTGAATGAAGCCTTCGAAAACGGTCTGATCAAGATCTACCCGAACCCGGCTAAAAACTACCTGCAGGTTGAAATTCCGGCTACTGAAAAAGTAACTGCCATTCAGCTGACCAACGCCATCGGCCAGGTGATCGCGAAGCAGAAACCGGATGCCGGAGCAACCCGCTTTAATGTGGCAAACCTGCCGGCTGGCATCTATTTCGTTAAAATTTCGAACGCCGAAGGCAGTATCATAAAGAAAATAAGCATAGAGCAATAAACGCTATTGTTTTTTAGTAAAAAAGGCAGCCATATGGCTGCCTTTTTTGTTTTATTTAAACATAGTTTTCCGGGAAAAGCGATACCGCAATATTTTAGGTTTTTTTTGAAAGGCATTTCAGCTAAAGCCGTAATTTTCGCGTATCAAAACCGGCGGAAGCCACCCAATATTGCCCCATTATGATAAAGACTTTTACGCTGCTTTTTGCTACCGTTTTTGCCTTCAGTTTTGCTGCGCATGCCCAGGAACAAGGCCGCAACTGCGCTACCGACGAAGTAAATGCCCTGCTCTGGCGCAACCAGCCCGAATATAAAAAAGCCATGCAGGAAATAGAAAAGGCTGCGGCCCTATATCTGCAGAACCGGCCGGGCCAGCGTACCAATAGCCTCGGCGATACCATTCCGGTGGTTTTTCATGTGCTTTATAATAACCAGCAGCAAAATATTTCCGACCTGCAGATCCTCTCGCAGCTCGATGTGCTGAATGAAGATTTTAACCGCCGCAACCCTGATGCCAGTAACACGCCCGCTGCTTTTCTGAATGTGGCCGGTAACCCGCAGGTATATTTCTGTTTAGCCTCGCTCGATCCGGAAGGCAAGCCAACCAACGGCATTACCCGCACGCAAACCAACCAGGCTTCCTTTGAATACACCGAAAACAAAATGAAGTTTACGGCGCAGGGTGGCCGCGATGCCTGGGACCGGAACCTGTACCTGAATATCTGGATATGTAACCTGACGAACAA
Organism: Adhaeribacter terrigena; assembly: GCF_016623615.1. Taxonomy (GTDB): domain Bacteria; phylum Bacteroidota; class Bacteroidia; order Cytophagales; family Hymenobacteraceae; genus Adhaeribacter_A; species Adhaeribacter_A terrigena. The sequence goes on from NZ_JAEHFX010000005.1 coordinate 266,879, forward strand.
TATTTTAGGATTTGCGCAATTCCCCGGCGGGCCGGCCGCTACCGATGGCGTAACGCTGCTGTACCGGGCCGTAGGGCGCACGCCGCTCAATCCGTTTCCGGGGCCTTATAACCGCGGCCGCACCGGTACGCACGAAGTGGGGCATTGGCTGGGTTTGCGGCACATCTGGGGCGAAGCCGATAACAGCTGCACCGATTCCGATCTGATTGAAGATACCCCGAATCAGGATGGCAAATCTTCGGGCTGCCCGGTTTTTCCAAGAATTTCCTGCAATAACGGGCCCAACGGCGATATGTTCATGAATTACATGGACTATACCAACGATGCCTGCATGAATTTATTTACCCTTGGCCAGGTAGACAGGATGAATGCGGTGCTGCATACTTCGCGTACGGCTTTGCTGCAATCCAACACCTGCAGCAATGTGCTGAACGCCGATTTCCGGGCAGTGCCCGATGCGATTTTTCCCGGCGAAACCACCGATTTTTTCTATTATTCCAACGGCCGGCAACCTACCACTTTCAGCTGGGTTTTTGAAGGCGGCACTCCGCGGACTTCCACCGAGAAAAACCCGCAGGATATTCGTTACGATGCGCCCGGCGCTTATACTGTTACGCTCACCGTTACCGATGCCTTCGGCTCCGATACCGAAACCAAAATTGGCTATCTGAAAGTTACGGAAAATGAGCTGCAGCTTTACCCGAACCCGGCCGACCGGACGCTTACCATTGGCGCGCCCGCCGATCAAAAACTTACCGAAGTAGGTATTTTTAATTCAATCGGGCAGCTGATCAGAAAGTATCCGGCGGAAGAACGCACGCTTACAATAGAGGTGCGTGATCTGCCCAAAGGTTTATACGTGGTGCGCGGCGTTACCAACCGGAACGAAAATTTCGGGCAGCTTTTATTGATCTTCCGCTAAGCCACACTTTTAAAGCCTAAAACCCTACCGTTTTTTTATGGAAAATTCAGTTAAAAACCGCATAAACGTTTTACAAGGCGATATTACAAAAGTGCGGACCGATGCCATTGTAAATGCGGCCAATACTTCTTTGCTGGGTGGTGGCGGCGTAGATGGTGCCATTCACCGGGCCGGCGGTCCGGCAATTCTGGAAGCCTGCCGGCAAATTGTGGAAAAGCAGGGTTGCTGCCCTACCGGTGAAGCGGTGATTACCACGGCCGGAAACCTGCCTGCCAAATACGTTATTCATACGGTAGGGCCAGTATGGCATGGCGGCAGCCGGAACGAAGCCGAAAAACTGGCTAATTGTTACCGCAACAGTTTAAAGCTGGCGCAGGCAAATGCCTGCAAAACCGTTGCTTTTCCCAACGTGAGCACCGGCGTTTACGGTTATCCCAAAGCTGAGGCCGCGGAGATCGCCCTGAAAGAAACGGTAGCGTTCTTACAGCAAAATCCGCAGCCGGAAACCGTTACGTTCGTTTGTTTCGATGAAGAGAATTTACAGCTTTACCAGGATCTGTTGCAGAAATTGCCCTGAAAAACGGTATGGTTTTAAGCTGAAAAAGTAAAATGCCCGGCTGTAATGGCCGGGCATTTTTTATGAATGCAGGAGTACGTTTTGTATACTGGTTCCAAATTATTTATTCAATACGATCTTTGTCAGCTTTACTTCGGTGGCGGTTACCAGGCGTATCAGGTAGATGCCTGCGGGTAATTTGCGGCCGTCGATCTCATAAGCATGTTGTTTTTCAGTTATGTTAATGCCTTCGTCAATTACTTTTATTAGAGCGCCTTTCAGATCCAGCAATTCCACTTTGTAGTTTCCTGCCTGCGATAAAGTAAAGCTCAGGTTGGTAGAGATGCCAAACGGATTGGGTTGTACCATAATTTCAGTTGCCGGGCTGTTTTGAGCAAACCTTGCTGCTGTCTGAGTTTGCGAACCCAGGTATTTTTTATTGGCGAAAACGATGGTGAGGTCCTCATTAAAGCGAACAGCATTTCCGGCAGCGTCTGTAATTGTTTGGGAATTAGAACTTTTTGGGTCGCGGATCGACATAAAACCATACCGGAAATCCGGGGAAAAAGTGAGCCCTGTTGGTTCGGATTCAAATGGCGTAGTCATAAACAATTCTATCTTCGGTATTGTGGGGGTGTGGTCCGGGCGTACTACCCATAGGTTTGCCCGGCCATTATCCTGCATAACCCATAAGTTGCCGTCGCCATCAAAAGCCAGGTTGTCGGCTCCTACCCCCCAGTCTTCGTTTTGTACCCCACCATTATAGCTTATCGGGTACGATTTTCTGGTAACCCAGGGTTCAATTCCGGATACCGTGTTGCCGTCGTCTTTAAAACGCCAGATCGTTCCGGTAGTAGTTTCTGCAAAATAGATTCTCCCATCCAATCCAAGTTCAATTTCCTCTAAAGTCCCCCAAGTGGTGCCTCCTAAAGATGCAGCCAGGTTGGCTGTATTATTCCTGTTAGCCTGGGTGGTATTGGGTACTTGTATCCATTGGCCAATGGTTGGATTGCTGGCATTGCGTTGCAAGACATAAAGCTTGCCGGAAGAAAAGTTGGTTGCCTGGTCGGCCACAAACTTATATATACATTTAGTGCCGCCATCTTCGGTCTGGTAGGCAACAATGCCATTAGCTCTGATGGCTATATTTTCGTGCTTCATGCGGCCCAGAGCCCAGAGTTTGTCAGGCTTGCCATCGCCGTTATAATCCCGGATGAGCCCGGTTGCCGGATCGATCTCTACCTGCCAGCCTACATCCTGATAACCATCCTTATTAGCGTCTCCGGCTGTTGTGGATTCTTCAGAAGAAATAATTGTGCCCCAGGGAGTAACCGCGCCGGCGCAATTCTTTTCGGTTCTTACTATGGGTGCAAAGTTAATTCTGCGGGTTGCATCAACAGTCCATAGCATAGTTGTTTCATTAAGCGTCATATTCAATACAGAAACGCCGCCCTGGTCTTTTTCATGGTTAATGGAAAGGTATCCGTGCTTGCTGCTGCCATTTATTGGAACGTATCCCGTAAAATCAGCATTGCTTAATAGAGTGCCTCCAGAGCCATCCGTGTAACGGGTTACGGTATTTTTCGCCAATAATTGGAATCTATGAGTGGCTGTAGGATAGGTAATTACCTGAGTCTGACCAACTGGTTTAACCGAAATAAAGCAGCCTATATTATCCGAATTGCTTGGGCCGCAGTATCCGGTAACCGGAATCTGGCTGAAGATAGCTGAAATGTTCCTGTTGCGGTACATTTTAACTGCAAGCGGGTTGGTGGTTGCCGTTGTATCGCCGGCCCAGCTGTCGAACTGAAAACCAGCAGCCGGGTTGGCGGTAAGCATTACTGTTGAGCCACCGGAATACGAACCTTGATCCGGGTTTTTTGAAACCGTGCCACTGCCGGTAACTGAAACGTTCAAAATAAACTGCCCCGGTATTTGTGAAAAGGTAGCCGTAATATTTTTATTGCTGTTCACGGTAACCATAAGCGGATTGGTCGTTCCGGTAGCATCTCCGCTCCACCCGTCGAACTGGAAGCCGGGATTGGGAGTAGCTGTAAGCGTTACGGTAGAGCCGGCATCGTAAGTAGGCTGGTTCGGACTTTTGGCAACAGTTCCGCTACCGTTTACGGTAATGTTGAGGTTGTATTGAACCGGCAAAGCTGAAAAAGTAGCGGTAATGCTTTTATTGCCATTCATGGTAACGTTTACCGGATTGGTCGTTCCGGTAATGTCTCCACTCCAGCCATCGAACCGGAAACCTGGATCGGGAGTAGCGGTGAGGCTTACCACCGAGCCGCTGGTATACGTTGCCTGATTTGGCGTTTTGGCTACTGTTCCGCTACCGTTTTCAGTTATAGTCAGGCTGTACTGCGCGGGTATCTGCGAGAAATTGGCCGTAATATTTTTAGAGGTGTTCATGGTAACCGTCAGCGGGTTTGTTGTTCCGGTGGCGGCGCCGGTCCAGCCATCGAACTGGTAGCCGGGATCGGGTACAGCCGTTAGCGTTACGGTGGCGCCGGTAGCATAAGAGGTCTGGTTCGGGTTTTTGTTAACCGTTCCGCTACCGTTTACGGTAACGTTTAAGCTCACCTGGGCTTGGTTTATTACCGTAAAACTGATGGTTATTGGGGTGCCTGGGGTGCCTTGCCTGTTTTGGCCCGAGTACGATTGTGCCGTTAAAGTATAAGAGCCGAGTGAGGGCGTCCAGCTGAAATAATCGCCGCTGTTATCGCCTTGTAGCGAGTAGTACGGGCCGCTATCATCGGAACGGTTTTTCGATTGCGCGCCGGTAAGCGTAAAATACACACTTCCCACCGTTGAAGGGCTGGTTACCGCCTGAACATTGAGTTTTTGGCTTGGAAGTGTAGCCAGGTTCAGAACGTCACCGTCATTTAATGGCTGGATTGGGGTATCGGTACTGGAATTGATAAGATTAAACCCCGTTATTGTTCCCTGCGCCGTGGCAGACGTGGGGCCTATAAACCAAAAAAACACTGAAACAATTAACAGCTTTACCAATTGGTAGTGGCTTGCGGAAGTTTTTTCCCTGTTTATTTTTAAGGTTGCATAAGGAAAGAGTAAATTTATTTCATACTTGTTTTTCATAAAGATATTTTTAAAATGTAAAGACCTGAAAATGCGCCAACGAAGTTTTAAAATGGGGTTTTAATACATCAGGGAATCGCAGTTAAAATTTCAGATATTGTCTGCGATGCCATGCTTTCAAAACTGGGGCCTGCGGCAAGTACTAAACTTCTGAAATTTTATGAAGTACAGTAATAGCAGGAACTGCTGTGTTTGTTTGGATTAGTCTTCTGGTCAGCGCTTTAATTGCTGATTCAATAAATAATTCACTTGTTGCGTTGGACGGAAGGAGAAAAGGGAGCAGTTTGTTATTGGAGTGTTGATTATAGTACAGAAAAAACATGAAAAAGTTATACAAAAAATGAAAATGTATTGGAGATATTTTTATAATTATTTGGAGGCAAAATTCAAAACGAGATTTATGCTACCCAGACGTAACAGCATGACTTCTAATAGCAAATAAAGCCCGGTCTATTTAATTTTCAGGTGAAACTTCTGCCATCCCGGTAAGGGAAACGCTATGATTTTAACAAGAAAAACCCTTGATCTGATTTGCGGCTTTACATTTTTATTTAAAACGCTATGTTTTCAGACTGCAAAAGTCTGTAAAACAAAAGCGGAACTACCTTCCGGCATCCCCGCTTTTTGGTTTATTCTGAAATTAATAAGGGGTTTAAATTAAAACGCTACTCCTTCATTTGCAGAATACTTTTCTCTATTTGTTGGTCGTTTACCTTCAGCCGTACCCGGTAAATTCCGGAGCGGTGACCTGGGTCTTCAGCAGGTTTAAATTCAATATTATGGGTGCCGGCTTCCATTTCTTCATTAACAAGGGTAAATGTTTGCCTGATATCGGTATCGGTGCTATAAACTTCAAGTTTAACCCGGGCTTTTTCAGGTAAATTTACTTTAATAGTTGTTGCTGCATCGAATGGATTTGGGAACACCTCCAGCATCAGGTTTGATGGGGTAAGGTTAACCGGGGCTACTCTGGCTGCTGGTTGCGTTTGCGGGCCTAAAAATTCTTTGCGGGCAAAAACAATCGTAACATCCTGCTCGAAGCGTATGGTATTGCCGGCTACGTCTTTAATCGTTTTCGTATTGTCGTTACTCGGGTTCAGGAAGGAAATAAAACCATACCGGTAATCGGGGGTGAAGGTTAGTCCTGAAGGTTCAGCATCTTTCGGGGTAGTCATAAACAGCTCTATTTTAGGGCTGGCAGTGGTATGGTCCGGGCGTACCACCCAGACATTATGCCGCCCTTTATCCTGTAATACCCATAGATTGCCATCGCCGTCAAAAGCCAGGTTATCGGCGCCAACCCCCCAGTCTTCGTTATTTACGCCACCGCTATACGTGATCGGGTAATATTTTTTAATAACCCAGGGCTCCAGTTCCGATATCCCGGCACCATCGTCTTTAAAGCGCCAGATCGTTCCGGTATTTGTTTCGGCAAAGTAAAGCTTGCCATCCGGGCCTAATTCAATGTCCTCCAGTTTATCCCACTGCGTTCCGCCTAATGATGGCCCAAGGTCCGCTGTTTTATTCCTGTCTGCCTTGCTAGTATTAGGAACCAGGACCCATTGTCCCGTTTTAGGATCAGAGGCGCTGCGCTTTAATACATAAAGTTTACCCGCTGAGAGATTTCCCGGTTGATCGGCCACAAATTTATACAGGCAGTTCGTTTGGGCATCATCTGTCTGATAGGTAGTCACGCGGTCAGATTTAATAACCAGGTTTTCGTGGCGCATGCGGCCCATTGCCCAGAGTTTATCCGCTTTCCCATCGTCGTCATAATCCATCAGGCTCCCGGTGGCCGGGTTAAATTCTACGTGCCAGCCTACATCCTGATAGCCATCTTTATTAGAGTCGCCGGCTGTATAAGATTCTTCTGAAGAGATAACGGTTCCCCAGGGCGTAACAACACCGCCACAATTCCGCTCAGTTTTAACAACCGGAGCAAAGTTTATTTTCCTGATCGAATCAGTTTCCCAAAGGTTGGTAGAATCATTAAACGCTAAATTGAAAATGGAAACCCCGCCCGGCGTCGTTTCATGGTTTAAAGACAAATAGCCTTTTCGGCTGCTGCCACTTCTTGGTACATACGCAGAGAAATCGAAATTGCTTGGTAGTAAGCCCGTTGAGCCTGCTGTGTATCTGGTTTGGTCAAATTTGGCTAATAGCTGAATAGCATGGCTGGCAGGATAAGTAATTATTTCGGTTTGGCCTCTGGGTCTTACCGATGTAAAGCAGCCGATATTCATTGAATTATTCGGGCCGCAATATCCTGAAGGGTTAAACTGGGTGAAGTTCGCAGTTATATTCATATTGCGGGTTAATTTAATAACCAATGGCTCCATGTTTCCAATAGCGTCGCCGCTCCAACCAGAAAATAAGTATCCGCTGTCTGGCAAAACTGCCACATTCACAATAGAATTAATTGGGTAATCTGGAAGATCAGGCGTTACTGTTACAATGCCGCCTCCTGGAGAAATAACATTTAAGCTATAGCGTACAGCCGAAGCCGTGAAGTTGGCCGTAATACTTTTATTGCTGTTCATGGTGATGGTAAGCGGGTTGGTATTCCCGGTAGTATCGCCGCTCCACCCGCTGAACTCGAAGCCGGGCTCGGGAGTTGCAGTAAGCACCACCGGGCTGTTACCGCTATAGGTTGCCTGATCCGGATTTCCGGAAATAGTGCCGCCATTCGTTGCGTTTAAATTCAGAGTATATTGCGTGGGAGGAGAGATCTGATTAATCACGCTGAAGGTGAGCGTAACGGGTGGAGAAGCTGTACCGCCACCATTAGACCCGGAAAATGATTGGGCAGTTAAGGTGTAATTTCCTAAAGTGGGAATCCAGCTGAAATAATCGCCGCTGTTATCGCCGGTCAGGGAATACGGGGTAGAATTATCCGTACGGGTCTTGATTTCTGCCCCGCTTAAATTAAACAGCACGCTGCCCACCGTTGCCGGGTTAGTTACTGCCTGAATATTGATCTTTTGGTTTGGCAAAGTAGCCAGGTTTACTACCATTCCCGAATTAAGCGGTTGGATTACCTGGTTCGTAATGGCATTCATTATTAACAAGCCGGTTATTGGTTGCGTTGCAGTTGAGGTGGTAAAATTAGCCGTAATGCTTTTGTTACCGTTCATGGTAATGGAAAGCGGGTTGCTCGTGCTGTTAACGTCGCCGGTCCAGCCACTGAAGGTAGCGCCTGTGCCGGGAGAAGCAGTAATGGTAACAGTGCTTCCGGAGCTATAAGTTGTTTGGTTTGGGCTGGCTGCTGCGGTTCCGTTTCCTACAGCATTTAAATTTAATGTATACTGGGCCGGTGGATTGGTTTGGCCATTCGTAACGCTGAAGGTGATCGTAACCGGGGTGCCTGCTGTTCCGCCGGCATTATCCTTTGCATACGGGTGGGCGGTTAAGGTATAGTTGCCAACGGTCGGGTTCCAGCCATAGTAATTTCCTGAGTTGTCGTCTCCCTGCAAGGTATAAGGCGAGCCGTTATCGGTCAGGGTTTTTGATTCCTGGCCACTTAAAGTGAAAACTACGCTGCCTACCGCTGTTGAGCCCGTCAGCGCCCGGATATTAAGGTCTGTGGTTGGCAAGGTTGTCAGGTCTAAAACAGCCCCGGGAGTTAAGGTTTGGATCGTCTTATCGGTATTTGCATTAATTAAACTAAAGCCGGTTATGGTTCCTTGTGTGCGGCCCGGTAAAGCTGAAAACAGCCAGAGGAACACCGCAGCAGATAAGCATTTTGCCAGGTAGCTGCCGTTTCCTGGAATTTTGTTTTTGTTACTTTTCCGGGTTTGAGCCAGCAAACCCTGCTTAATAGCGTACTTATTTCTCATTTTGGAAGTTATTTAAAAGTTAATGATGGAAAGACAGTGTAGGGGATTTCAATTGATCTCAACAATTCAGGGTAAATCGTGCAGCGACCGGCTGTGTTTAAAAGCCGATGGATTATAAAACCGGTTCCAGCAGAAGCGGCTCTACTATTTTAAGTTATGATGCATGCCAGGCGTTTTTTAAGGGCTGCCATACATTTGTGTAGCCTCCTGAAAGCTTATCGTAAGGAGATAAAGCGTTCTTTGGCTTTTTTTGTATGCGTTTTTCGTGTTTTATTTATAAAAATTACTACATCTTAATCTAGAAAAAGTTATACGTTGGGTTTTTAAAAATAGATGCTGTATTTGTAATTATTTATATAATAAATTGCAATTATTTAATCTTTATGAAATTGTTGTTTATATGGGAATTGTAATCTCGGGCTGAAGGGCGAAGAAACTGGCAGTATTTATAAAAGAATAAGGCGGTAAATATTATTATTCCTGGCTTTTTAAGCTGCAGCGCTGCTTGGAAAGGATTTTTATACGGAGTAGTTTTTGGGTTTTTAACCGAAGAGTAAAAGCCTTCTTCACATCTCAAATGTGAATATTTGGTTTTTCAGGGAAGAAAAATGCTATGCTTTTAACAAGAAAAACTCAGGTCAGCTTTTGTGGCTGCGGGCTTTGGTTGAAAACGCTATGGTTTTAAGCGCAAAAAGTCTATAAAACAAAAAGCGGAGCTACCTTCCGGCAGCTCCGCTTTTTGTTTCAGGTTCTTCAGTAAAAATATTACTGACAGGCAATTTTGTTTACCCGGTTTGCGTGCCGGCCGCCTTCGAAGGGGGTTTCTAAAAAGAGCCTGGTCATTTCAGCTGCCAGGTTTTCGGAAACAAACCGCGCCGGAATGCAAAGGATATTGGCATTGTTGTGTTCGCGCGAAAGTTTGGATAGTTCCGGAAGCCAGCACAAAGCAGCGCGTACCTGCGGATATTTATTCGCCGTCATAGCTACGCCGTTGCCGCTGCCGCAGATCAGGATCCCGAAATCGTATTCTTTTTCGTTAATGGCTTTGGCCAGCGGATGTACGTGGTCCGGGTAATCTACCGAGGCATCGGAAAACGGGCCGAAATCTTTTACTTCGTGGCCTTTTTCTTCCAGCTGACTGGTGAGCAGTTTTTTGTATTCGAAACCGGCGTGGTCGCCGCCAATGGCAATTTTAAGCTTCATTTCGGGTAAGGTTTTTATTTAAACGGTCTATGTCGCGTTTTCTAACGGTTTTGGCAATAATAATACTGGCTTCGTAAAGCAAATAAAGTGGTATGGCAAACAAGCTCATGCTCAACACGTCGGGTGGCGTAACCACAGCCGAAATGATCAGGATCACTACAATGGCGTGCCGGCGGAAAACCGACAGGAATTCGGAAGAGATCAAACCGGCTTTAGCCAGGAAATAGATCACCATCGGTAATTCGAACATCAGCGCGCACGAAAAAACCATGGTAGTGAGCGTGGAAATATAAGAATTCAGGTCGAACTCGTTCGCAATGCTGGCATCTACCTGGTACGAAGCCAGGAAATTGATGGAAAGCGGTGCGGCGCCATAATACCCGAACAGCAAACCAATTATAAACAGCACCGAAACGAAGAATACCGCCCCGCGTGAATTTTTCCGTTCCCGCGGATACAAACCTGGTTTAATAAAACGCCACAATTCCCAGAACGCGTACGGAAAAGCCAGAATAAGGCCAATGGTAAACGAAACCGACATGTGCGTGGTAAACTGCGAACTCATTTCGCGGCTTTGCAGCGTGAAATTTATTTTATCGATGCAGATCTCCGGGGCGTTTACCAGCTCGCCCAGTTTGCACCACATGCGGTAGCTCCAGAAATCGGGGCGGCTGGGTGCCAGGATAATATCATGAAAAATAAAATCCTTCGAAAAAAATGCGACCAGGCCAAAAACCACAATAGAAGCCGCCGCCCTGATAATGTGCCACCGGAGCAGCTCCAGGTGGTCAACGAAGCTCATCTCCTGTTCTTCCCCTGTGCCTATTCGTTTTGCTTCCAACTGACTTTTTTACCTAAAATTGATACCGTTTTAATAATGATTAATGGATAATAATTGATTGTAAGATTCTCCTGGCTTATAGGCCATCGTAAATTTTCAATTAATCATTATCCATTAATCATTCATAATTAATTTACTTGCTGCTGAAAAGCGGGAATTGCTCCATCCAGGTGTTTATTTCCTGTTTCACGGCTGCAATTTTCGCTTCGTTGTCGTTGTTCATCAGCACTTCGTCAATCAGGCCCACAATGCGCTCCATATCGGCTTCTTTCAGGCCACGGGTAGTTAAAGCGGCCGTGCCTACGCGCATACCAGAGGTTACAAATGGCGATTTATCGTCGAAAGGCACCATGTTTTTGTTGATCGTGATATCGGCTTTTACAAGCGTGTTTTCGGCCACTTTACCGGTTAAGCCTTTAGAACGCAGGTCGATCAGCATTAAATGGTTATCCGTTCCGCCGGAAATGATCTGGTAGCCTTTGGAAACAAAAGCTTTGGCCATGGCCTGCGCGTTATTCCGCACCTGTTCCATGTAGGTTTTGTATTCCGGGGTAAGGGCTTCGAAGAACGCTACGGCTTTGGCCGCAATTACGTGCTCCAAAGGTCCGCCCTGCGAACCCGGGAATACCGCGCCATCCAATACCGCCGACATCATTTTCAGTTCGCCCTTCGGGGTTTTGAAGCCGTACGGGTTTTCGAAATCTTTCGGCAGCATGATCATGCCGCCGCGCGGGCCGCGCAGGGTTTTATGCGTAGTGGTAGTTACAATGTGGCAATGCTCGAACGGATTATTCAGGAAACCTTTGGCTATTAAACCCGCCGGGTGCGAAATATCGGCCATTAATAAGGCGCCAACTTCATCTGCTGCTTCGCGCAGGGCTTTATAATTCCAGTCTCTGGAGTAAGCCGAAGCCCCGCAGATGATCAGTTTGGGTTTTTCTTTGTTGGCCGTTTCGGCAATTTTTTCCCAGTTAATTAAACCGGTTTCCTGCTCTACGCCATAAAAACTCGGCTGGTATAATTTACCCGAATAGTTTACCGGCGAGCCGTGCGTTAAATGTCCGCCGTGCGCTAAGTCAAAGCCCAGAATTTTGTCGCCCGGATTCAGAATGCCCAGCATAACGGCGGCGTTTGCCTGCGCGCCGGAGTGCGGCTGCACGTTCACCCATTCAGCCCCGAAAAGTTCTTTGGCGCGGTCTATGGCTAGTTGTTCGCTTTGGTCTACAATTTCGCAGCCGCCATAATAGCGTTTGCCCGGCAGGCCTTCGGCGTATTTATTGGTCATGATGCTGCCCTGGGCGGCCATTACCTGGTCGGAAACAAAGTTTTCGGAGGCAATAAGTTCGAGGCCGTGCATCTGGCGTTCTTTTTCCTTTTGAATAAGGTCGAATATAGCGGTATCTTTCTGCATGATAAGTCTGTACACAATTTCCCCAAAATTACACGAAAGTTGCTAAAATTGCTAAACTACTTTTCGGGGCTCAAAGCATAGCGTTTCCGGGGTTTTAAAGCTTGTTTGGCGGGTTGGGCTACGCAGAAGGGAAATAAAAAAGGGAAGCAAAGCCTCCCCCCTTTATAGTATTAAACTTCCGATTATTGTCTGATAAGCCGGGTACTGGTAGTACCGCTGCTTGTTTGAGTGCGAAGCAGGTAAAAACCTGCCGGGTGTTCCTTATCAAAATTAATTTGTAAGGAATTGTTGCCTTCTATGAGTTTTTGCGTGTTCTTATATAACGTTTTGCCGGTCAGGTCTATTATCTGGTAGCTTATTTCTTCGTTACTGCCGGCCTGGATGCTGAAGTTGATTTCCTGGGTGAACGGGTTCGGATAAACTACCGGCGCATTCGGCTGTGCTTCGAAATTCACCACTTTTATGTCCGAAAACGATACCGTTCCGTTAAGGTCAACTTGTTTCAGACGGTAATAGCGCAGGCCGGTCTGGGTAGTGGTTTTATCCAGGAAATCGTATTGCAGCCGGGTGGCGGAGTTCGGATTCTGGCTGGCTACAAACCCAATATCTTCAAAGTTCCGGCCGTTGTTGCTATGCTGAATGTGAAAACCCTGGTTTTCTTTTTCTGAAGCCGTAACCCATTGCAGATAAGCCGCGTTGTCTTTTTTAGTGGCTTTGAACGAGATCAGCTCTACCGGTAGCGGGTTGTTGGGGTTTACAACGCCAAAAGGCGAAAAGCTTGAAATGCCTTGTAATGTGGCGCTATATGTCAAACTTCCATCGGAGAAAGAACTTAAAGGCGGTTGTTGCCAGGTGCCCCCGGTAAAGTGAGCAATACCTACATTGGTACGAACAAAATCAATGCCTTCGTCAGTAGTGGGATCCCATTGTAAACGAAGCGTTATGTCTGCGGAGCCGGAGCCGGTAACTCTGTCTACGTTCCAGGTTCGCTTTGCAACCAGGTTTGATACCGCCTGCCCGCTGGTGCCGTTTATGCCGGGCGTTACCAGTACCGAGTAATTTCCTGAGCCGCCGATATCGCCGGTATTTATGATATATGCTGGCGTATACGCATTCGCTGAGCCCACCGGAAACATTACTTCCGTAGTGCTTCCGCCGGCAATTCCCTCTATGATCAGTTTGCCGGAACCGGTTTGTTTGATGTAATTGGTAGCACTGGTGTTTATGATCGAGCCGGTTGGCTCCACAGTAAGCGGGTGGTCGCCTAAGGTTATGCTGCCATTGATCAGATTGATCACATTGCCGTTACTAATGGTCATGGCCCGATCCAGAACTATGGAGCCGGCTAAGGTTTTGGTGCCGGTGCCGCTAACTTTCAGGTTGCTGTATTGCCGGGATGCGATGGTCTGGCCGGTGCCGGCATATTCAAACGTGCTGCCCGAGCTCAAGGTATAGTTTGTGAATCCGGTTGGGAAGGTAGTAGCGCCTGTAGCGATGTAGGTGGCCCCGCTTCTAACCTCAAATGTTTTGCCTGGTGCACCTGTTACATCAAAGCCGCCATTACTAAACTTCCCACCCTGAACTATAAAGTTGCCACTCACATTAGCAGCCGTAATGGCTCCGTTGGAAGTTACTCCGAATGCATTATTAATAACAACGTTAGGGTATCTCAGGCTCGTGTTAAAGCTTAAGGTCTGAGCGGTTGTGCCGTTAAATTCTATAGTGCTGGCTGGCGTGTAATCAAGCGCCAGATTGCCTGGAGTGCCCGTTACGCTTATAGCTCCGCTAACTTTTAACGTTCCTGAACCAAATATTAAACGTACTCTCCGGTTACCCATGCCCGGGCTGAAGGTAATATTGCTTAACGTTAAATCAAAACCAGCAAGTTTAAGTCTTGATGTGTCGTTATTAACGCTGTTCTCAATCGTTAAGGAACCACAGACGGCATCAGAAGTTAGTTTTATCTTATGCGCTGCCTGGATCGTAACGATATCCCCGGCACCAGGGGAAGTATTGCCGTTGTCTATGTTTGAGCGTGTCCAACTTGCTGCGCTACCCCAGACGGTACCCCCTCCGTTTGAAACAAACGTTGTAGCCCAGGCCTGCACCGCAGTAAAGCTTAAAAACAGGCCAAGCAGCAGATAAATTCGATACGAAAACCGCATGTGTTTTTTCTGTTGGTAATTGGTTGCGTTTTGTTGATAGATTTTTCTCGGATGTTTGGTAGAATTCTGCATAATAGTAATATTTAAAGTTGAAAGACGCTTTTTTTTTGCTACCATTATGCGTTCTTATGCAGCCAGTTCCATCAAAACCGGGAGCATTGGGGCATAAAATGGAAGTTTATCGGGTTTGTGAGGTTTGGCTTGGTAATCAGGTACTTGTAGGATTGGGGTTAATATAATAAATCTAAAAATTGCGGTTGTGAATATGAATATTGGATAATTAAATATTCTTATTCCAATCTTTATAAACTCCAATACTGATGGGATTTTAAAAAGTTACGATTTATTATTATTTTATTTATAATTTATTTAAAAATATTGCTATTGGCGTATTTTTACGGGTGAATTTTTTAAATGGGAATATTTTAAGATGGCTGGCACCAGGGAAAGAAAGGCAAAGCTTGAAGGGAAATAAAAAAGCACCTCTGGCTGGAGGTGCTTTTTTTCAGGATTTATTGCTTAATATTTTAACTATAGCGGGGTTTATCGATATTAGGTTTGTTTGTGTTGCGGTTCGGGTGACTGCCTAAGCGGGTATCGATCGTAGGTTCATCTACATCATCGGTGTACCGGGCTTCCAGTTCATTATATTGATCATCAAAATTTTCGATGTGAGCATCTTTCATCGTGCCTGTGCCTTTGCCGGCCGGGTTGCCTAAATTGCTGCGCGATTGTTTGTTGGTGGAATTACTTTTGTATGGCATAATAACCTCCTTTTTTGTTAAACAATTGATTAATAATTTCCCCGACCTTATGCTGGCAGGGCTTCTTACATACTCGTTTCCAGGGTTTTGAGTTTTCTATATTTGAGTTTAAGCACTTTTTTCCTGCTAAAGGATAGCGTTTTTATCTGAAAATTCCCATTCGCCGTAAAAATCGGCAACATTACGTTTCTTTAATATGAACGCTGATAAGAAGATAATTATTACGCATCCCGACAAAGTGCTTTTCCCCGAAGCGGGTTTTACCAAGCAGCACCTGGCAGACTATTACGAGGCCGTTTCCGGCTCCTTGTTACCCTTCCTGAAAAACCGGCCGATCATGCTGCACCGGTTTCCTCAGGGCATAGGCCACCACGGTTTTTATCAGAAAGATATCGGTAATGCTTTCCCGGATTGGATCTCCAGGGTTTTGGTGGCGCGCGAAAAACAGGACCCCATTGAACAGGCCGTTATCAATACGAAAGCCGCGCTGCGTTTTGTCATTAATCAGAATACGGTGGTGCTCCACCCCTGGCTCAGCACGGTAAAAGATCTGCACAAACCCGATAAAATTATTTTCGATCTGGATCCGGCCGAAGGTGGTTTTAAAACGGCGGTTAAAGGGGCTTTGCTGCTGCGCGGATTGCTGGAAAAAGAATACGGTCTTACCTGTTTTGTAATGACCACGGGCTCCAGCGGCCTGCACGTTACCATTCCCATAAAACCAAACCACGATTTTGATGCAGTAAGGCCATTTGCCCTGATGGTAGCTGAGCAGCTTTCGGCCTTGCACCCTGCAGAATTTACCACCGAGCAACGCATAGAAGATCGGAAAGGCAGATTATTTGTAGATTATTTGCGGAATTCGTATGCGCAAACCGCCGTGGCGCCTTATGCGGTAAGAGCTTTGCCGGGTGCACCGGTAGCCGCGCCGCTTTTCTGGGAAGAGCTGGCAGATAAAAACCTGAAAGCCCAGCAATTCAACATCGTTTCTATGCCTGAGCGTTTGAAAAACGGAGGCAACCCGTGGCAGGATTTCCGGAAAAACGCAATAAGTTTAACCAAAGCACTTGCCAAACAAAAAAGTGAAATGCAGCAAAAAAAAGCTTGAAAAACGGTAGGGTTCAGGGCTTAAAAAGTCTGGAGCTTTAACTATGCTGAAGCGTTAAACAGTCAGGGTGCGTGCCTCGGGGCTCAGATCGCGGATAATGCGGCAGGGGTTTCCGGCAGCAAAAACATCGGCGGGAATATTGCTGGTTACCACGCTCCCCGCCCCGATCACACTCCGGTCGCCGATGCTTACCCCGGGACAGACAATAACGCCACCACCCAGCCACACATGAGAACCAATGGTTATCGCTTTCCCGGATTCGAGGCCGCTGGCGCGTTCCTGCCAGTTGAGCGGATGGGTGGCAGTATAAAGCTGCACATTGGGCCCGAAAAGAACCTGGTTGCCAATGGTAACCGGCATTACATCCAGAATTACGCAGTTAAAATTGAAAAACACCTTTTCGCCGACTGTAATGTTGTAGCCGTAATCGCAGTAAAAAGGTGGTTCAATTTGCAGGCTTTTGTCGCATTTGCCAAACAGTTCCTGTAAAAGAAAAAAACGCAGATCGGAGTCTCCCGGCCCCGTATTATTGAATTGCTGCAGTAAATTCCGGGCTTTATGCCTTTCGGCGGTTAGTTGCGGATCGGTGGCGTTATACAATTCTTCGCGGAGCATTTTTTCTTTCTCGGTTATCATGGCTGCTGTTTTTTAGGTTAAGAACGCTATGGTTTTACGCACAAAAAGTATAAAAAGCAAAAGGCCATTCAGCGAACTGAACGGCCTTTTTGCGCGATGCGAAGATGAGAATTTAGCGGTTCGGTTCTTCGTCGTTGCGCAGCATTTCATCGGTAATATCCTCAACGCTTTGTTGCATGTGTTCCGTAGAGGGCATTTGCACAATGGGCTCATCTACTTCCTGCTCGTGTTCTGCCGTTGGAATTCCGTCAGGAATAATATTGCTGCTTTCGGCAGAATCGTCGTTTACGGTTACCGCGCTCGGGCCATTGCCGGAATCGGAGCCGAAACCGGTTTTGCCGTCGCGGTCGCCGAAACCACCGCGGGCGTGTTCGTTTTTCGGCGGATCGGCGCCGGGTACCAAATGCCCGGCCTTCATTTCTGCCATGTCTTCGCCGGTGCTGTCAATTATCCGTACCGGGCGTTCTTTGCCGGTTTTGTCGAGGTCTTTTTTATCGGTTGCCATAATGCTGCTTTAGTGAGTAAAAATTCGTGAAACTAAATTGCCGGGTTTCGGGCTGAAAATGCCTACCGGAGTTTTTACCCCGGAAACCCTGGCGTTTTTAGCTTGTACTGAATTTTTGCTAAAGTAGTTTAGCTGCCCACCATTTCGCCGCCGTTTACGTGAATTACCTGGCCGGTTATGTAGGAGGCATCTTCGCAAGCCAGGAACACAAAGGCCGGGGCAACTTCGGCCGGCTGGCCCGGGCGTTTCATGGGCGTACTCTTGCCGAATTTGCTCACCTGCTTGCCATCGAACGAAGCCGGGATCAGCGGTGTCCAGATCGGGCCGGGGGCCACCGCATTTACCCGGATGCCTTTTTCGGCTAAATTCTGCGAAAGCGACCGCGTAAACGTGGTAATGGCGCCTTTGGTAGCCGAATAATCCATTAAATGATCGCTGCCCCGAAACGAAGTAACCGAGGTGGTATTGATAATGCAGTCGCCTTTTTTCATGTTGTCGAGCACCGCTTTGGTCAGGAAAAAATAAGCGAAAATGTTGGTGCGGAAGGTTTTTTCGAGTTGTTTTTCGGTTATATCTTCCAGATTTTCCTGTTCGTGTTGTTCGGCGGCATTATTTATCAGAATGTTGATGCGGCCCATGGCCCGGATGGTTTGCTTTACGGCCTGCTGGCAGAACTTCTCGTCGCCTACGTCGCCGGCAATCAGCAAACACTCGCGGCCTTCGTTCTCGATCATCTTTTTGGTGTCTTCGGCGTCTTTATTTTCATTCAGGTAAATAATGGCTACGTCGGCGCCTTCGCGGGCAAAATGCACCGCCACCGCCCGGCCAATGCCGCTATCGCCGCCGGTAATCAGGGCAATTTTATTTTCCAGTTTGCCGCTTCCCCGGTAATTCCGGCGGATCACTTCCGGTTCTGGTTCCATTTTATATTCTTTGCCCGGCTGGGTATTTTGCGTCTGTTTAGAAATAGATTTTGGTCTGGCCATAACGTGGTTCTTTATTGTTAATTTTTGAAACCTGCATGTGCTATACGAACCATTTACAGCCGCGTTTGTTTAGGCCGCCGGCCGGATAATGTTTTAAGAATAACATTAATAACAATATTCCTGCTTTCTGCCGGTTTAAACCTCCATTCCAGACGCCAGGGTTTTTAGCGGCAAAAACCGCTGAACGCAGTTCCCGCAGATTTCGTAACTTTGGCAGCTATGCAGGAAGAAACCAGCTTATTTTTAGTGCCCACGCCCATTGGTAACCTCGAAGACATTACGTTAAGGGCTATCCGGGTTTTGAAAGAAGTAGACGTAGTGCTGGCCGAAGACACGCGCACCAGCGGTAAATTGCTGCACCACCTCGGCATTGATAAACGCATGCACAGCCACCATCTGCACAACGAACACAAAGCCGTGGCACATCTGGTAGAACGGCTGAAAGGCGGCGAAAAAATGGCGCTGGTTTCCGATGCCGGCACGCCGGGTATTTCCGATCCGGGCTTTTTGCTTGTGCGGGCTTGCTTGCAGGAAGGCATAAAAGTAGAATGTCTGCCGGGCGCTACCGCCTTTGTGCCGGCCTTGGTAAAATCGGGTTTCAGTTCCGAAAGGTTTACGTTCGAAGGCTTTCTGCCCGTGAAAAAGGGTAGGCAAACCAGGCTCGAAAGTCTGAAAAACGAAGAGCGCACCATGATCTTTTACGAATCGCCGCACCGCATTTTAAAAACCTTAACCCAGTTTGCCGAGTATTTCGGGCCGGAACGCCAGGCTTCGGTTTCCAGAGAACTCACCAAAATGTTTGAGGAAACGCTGAACGGCAGCCTGGAAGAACTGGTTAAAATTTTCACCACTAAAGCTATAAAAGGAGAGTTTGTTCTTGTTGTGGAAGGCTGCAAATAATCGCAAATATTTACCGTTGCTGGCTATTGCCGGCGCGTTTTTACTTTGGCTCGGCTGGCCGGTTAAACCCCTGCCGCTGTTCCTGTTCTTCGGGCTGGTGCCGCTGTTTTTAATGGAGCGCATCATCGAGCATCCTTCTTTTACAAGGCCGGCGGCTACGTTTTTCAAATACGCGTATCTGTTTTTTGTGCTCTGGAATGCGTTTGTAACCTATTGGGTATCGTATTCTACCTTGCCGGGCGGCATTGCGGCCGTGCTTTGCAACGCGCTGCTCATGTGTATTCCGGCCATGCTCTTCTTTTTTACCAAACGCCGGTTAGGCCCGAAGATCGGTTATCCGAGTTTTATCGTTTACTGGCTCGCGTTCGAATATTTCCACTTGGGCTGGGACTTAACCTGGCCATGGCTGACGTTGGGGAATGGTTTTGCGCAGCGGCCGGAATGGGTGCAATGGTACGAATTTACCGGTTTTCTGGGTGGTTCGGTTTGGTTGCTGGTGGTGAATATTTTGTTCTTCAAAGCATTTGTAGATCACCCAACTAAAACCTGGAAACCGTATTTGCTGCCTGCACTTTTGGTGGTCATTCCCATAGCGATTTCCTACGGCATTTATTTCAGTTACGAAGAAAAAGGCGCCGAAGCGGAAGTAGTGGTGGTGCAGCCGAACATCGATCCCTACGAAGAAAAATTCCGCGACGGAAAAAATTACTTACCTATAGACCAGCAACTAGGGCGTTTGCTTACCCTTTCGGAGCAGACCATTACGCCCAAAACCCAATTATTAGTCTGGCCGGAAACGGCGATCGGCGAGAATTTTCAGGAAGACCAGATCCATTCTTACCCGAATATTAATACGCTGAAAAGTTTTGTAGGCAGTCGTCCGGGGTTGGATCTGTTAGCCGGCATTAATTCGTACACCCTTTATCCGGATGAAAAGTCTGCCACGGTTTCGGCGCGTTTCCGGGAAGACCTGGGCTACTACGATGTGTTCAATACGGGCATGTATCTGACGAATAAAGGCGAAATTTCGCTCTACCACAAATCGAAACTGGTGCCGGGCGTAGAGAAACTGCCATACCCCAAATTCTTCAAGTTTTTAGGTCCGCTGGCCATTGATCTGGGGGGCATGGTGGGCACGCATGGCACGCAGGAAGAACGCACCGTTTTCCCGCATTCCGGAACCGGGCAACCAGCTTCGGCACCCGTGATCTGCTACGAATCGGTTTACGGCGGCTACGTGAGCGAATATATAAGAAACGGCGCTACGCTGATCTGCATTATTACCAACGATGGCTGGTGGAGCGATTCGCCAGGTTATAAACAGCATTTGCAATACGCTACGTTACGCGCCATCGAAAACCGCCGCAGCATTGCGCGTTCGGCCAACACCGGCATTTCGGGCTTTATAAACCAGCGCGGCGATTTCCTGCAAAAATCGGAATGGTGGAAACAGGCAGCTTTGCGCGAAACTGTAAAACTGAACACCGAATTAACCGTTTTCAGCCGCACCGGCGATCTGATTGGTCCGGCGGCGCAGTGGCTGACCTTAGCGCTGATCTTTTACGTATTGCTGCATAAAATTCTTCTTCGCAAACCGCATCACCCGCATTATGAACCTAGAAAATCTTTGTAAGCACGTTATTTCCGAAACCCGTTGCGTTGGCGCTTTTATCAGAGAAGAAGGCCTGAAGTTCGACACTTCTAAAATCGAACACAAAGGCTTTAATGACCTGGTTTCGTACGTAGATAAAGAAGCGGAAAAACAGCTGGTAGTGGCCCTGAAAAAGCTGTTGCCCGAAGCCGGTTTTATAACCGAAGAAGGCACCGAAACTACCCGGCAGCAAACCTATAACTGGATCATCGATCCGCTGGACGGCACTACCAATTTCATGCATGCGCTGCCGGTCTTCTCGATCAGTATTGCGCTGATGCAGGAAAACGAAATTGTGCTGGGCGTGATCTACGAAATAAACCGCGACGAAACCTTTTCTTCCTGGAAAAACGGCGGCGCTTTCCTGAACGATAAATCCATTTCCGTTTCCAAAGCTGAAAAACTGGCCGATTCATTAGTAGCCACCGGTTTTCCGTATACCAATTTCGGGCAGGCGGAAAAATACCTGAAAATTCTGGGCGGGTTCATGGCCAAATCGCACGGCGTGCGGCGTATGGGTTCGGCGGCAGTAGATCTGGCGTATGTGGCTTGCGGAAGGTTTGAAAGTTTCTTTGAATTTAACCTCAATGCCTGGGATGTAGCCGCCGGTGTTTTAATTGTGCAGGAAGCGGGCGGAAAAGTTACCACGTTTAAAGAAGCCGGTGATCCCGTTTTTGACCGGGAAATTGTAGCGAGTAATACTGCGGTGCATGGGGAAATGTTGAACGTTATTAAAGAAAGTAACTGGTAGCTTTTTAGTTGAGAAGCATAGCGTTTTTTCTCAGTCATCCCGAATCTTCGTCATTCCACTTTTTTCGTCATCCCGACGTCAGGAGGGATCTATTTAAGCTAATAGTTAAGTTTGAAATTGACTTTTGATGCCTGAAAGGATACCGTTTTCATAGCTGGCTTCCTTTCTTAGCTATTAACTTTTTACTTTCAAATAAGCGTTCTCCCTCGAGCCGGGTGGCTTCGTTTCTGCGTTCGCGGCTGCAACCTTACCTGCCCTACCGGGCTGCCTGAAGGCACCGGTAAGCTTGGAGGCCGCTCTCACAGAAACTGGTATCATGCTCCTTCGTCGTGGGCTTCTTTTTAGTTTAGTTTTCTTCAATACGTGGTTTTCGGGCTTCGCTGCGCTGGCGGTTTACGTGAAAGGAAAATAGGAAATGAATTCTGATAATTCTAAAATTCTGTAAATCCTGATTCTGACAAACATTCATTGCCGTTTGCTTCAGCTGACGGTACTACAGGGGAGAAAAGCTCCCCTCCTTGAAAAGGAGGGGGTTGGGGGTGGTTGACTTGCACTGCTGATTGCGAAATCTGAAACAGACAAATACATGCATAATCCTGTCACTCCCTTAATCCTTAAAATCGTGTTCAGACAATTGCCCTTTGCTTTAGCTGTTAGATTATTGCTGGAGCTTTCTGATCCTGACTTTTTCCTTTCAAAACATAGCGTTTTCCCATTCAGAATCGTAACTTAACACGGTTCAGAAAAGAAAAACGATGCCGGTTTTAAAACGAAGTGCTTTCTGGGGATTGCTTAGTTTCCTGCTTTTGGCAGGGCAGGTTGCTTATGGGCAGAAGGTTACACTAAACGGTAGGGTTTTAGATGCCAAAACTGCTTTGCCGGTAGAAAGCGTAAGTATTCAGCTCAATGATTCCGGTGAAACGGCGGTTACGAACGCGAGCGGTAGTTTTTCTATGCAGATTGATACCGTTTCTGCGCCGCCAATACTTACTTTTTCACACCTGGGCTACGAGAAATTCACGCTGCAACTTAAGTCCGGGCAAACGAAAATTACGGTGAATTTAACGCCTAAAACCAGTACGCTTTCCGAAGTAAAAATTACGGCTTCCAAAAAACTGAAACCGGCAAAAGTGCGTCCGGAAACGGTGCTGGATTTTGCCATTTCCCAAAACCAACTTTTTGTGCTGGGTTGGGAAACGGGGCAGAAAAATCCTTCGCTGCAGATTTTGAATCTGTACAACGACAGCCTGATCATGAATTGCCGCCTGCCGGTTACTGCCGAAAAACTGTTTGTAGATTGCCTGGAAAACCTGCACGTGCTTACTGAGAACTTTGTTTACCAGGTCCTCTCCGATTCCGCTTCTTTAGCCTTGTATCCGCCCGAACCTAAAGCTGCTTTTGAGCAATACCTACGGCCTTGCCTGACAACCGACGAGAAAAATGCGTACTTCCGGCAGAATATCAATAAGGGAATTATTGTGTCTTTTTACGCAGTAAACCAGCAAACCCACGAAACCAGATTATTCCGTACCGTAGTAGACGAAGCGGTTATAACGATGCAAAAGGAAGAAAAGTATTATCAGAAAAGCAAAATGCTGTCCGGTATGTATCGGACTCCCCGGAGCGCTGCAAACAATGCGCTTTTTGCCCGGCAAGTCATGTTCGAAGCGCCGTATGTGCCTTTGGTGAAGATCGGAAAGCAGATTTGTCTGTTCGATCACGTGAACGGGGAAATTTCATTTTATGAAAATGACAGTTTGCGCCGGGTTTTGCCGGTGAATTATCATTTGCAGCCGAATTGGGATAAGCAGATCGTGGTAGACAAGGCGCAGGAGAGAACCTATGTGCTGTTCCGCAAAAACGGCCTTCCGGAGTTAAAACTGCTCAACCTGCAAACCGGCGAACTGTTGAATAGTTATAAACTTACCAACCCGTTTGCCGGAAATATTTCGGTGCATAACGGGCAGGTTTATTTTCTTTACAAAGACCCGGCGAAAAATGACCGGCAGTTTTTATACAAAAGTCCTTTGAGCCCGCTGCAAAATTAAACGGCCCATAAACTTTTTGTACCTTTGTAAACGTTAAGGAATTACGATGCAGGAGATACTGATACTTCTTATTTTTCTGGCGGCCGTAGCGTACCTGGTGCGCATGTTCTGGCAACAGGCTACCAGCAACGAGAAAAGCTGTGCCAAAGGCTGCGGCGGTTGCAGTACCATTAACCCCGACTTACTGGAAAAGCAGATCAAGGCGGCGCAACGCAAATAATTTATTCCCACCCCGACTTTTTAAAGCCTTTACCCTATCGTTTTTCTTTGGTTTTGCCTGGCTGACGTACCGCTTTTAGCATAGGTTTTTCGGCAGTTTAGATTTTTTTGATCCGGCTTAGAAACTTCGGCGCGTTTTTACGTATAGCTTTCATACTATATTCTATCCGATGTAAAACCTAAATAGCTATAAAACTATGCAAGACAAAGAAGAAGAACGCTCGCTGATAAACGTAGAAAAGCGCCTGGACCAGGAAGGCTTCACTGCTGACTTTAAAGTTACCGAAGGCCGGCTTTGCGTAATGGGCACCGACAAAACTTATCCCGCCGATCAGGTGCAGATCGTAGACTTTTACCGTTTTGAAGGGGAAAGCAACCCGGATGACATGAGCATTTTATACGCCATTGAAACGGCCGATGGCGTGAGAGGCACCATTTCCAATTCTTACGGCACCTACGCCGACAGCAAAGTAGATGAGTTCCTGAAGCAGGTAGAAGACCTGGGCAAAAACCTCGATAAGAGAAATAAATAATGGGCGAATGATTTAAGCTGCTGATGTGCTGTTTTCAGCGCATTTCATAAAAAAAACGGTCTGGCAAAAGCTGAACCGGTTTTTTTTATGCTGGAAACGCTATGGTTTTCAAGCTGAAAACTCAAATATTGATTTCAAACGTCTGAATTTTCACCTTGCAAATCATGATATTCCATAGCGCTATCATTACTCATTCACTCACTCTATCATTCAATCATTCAATCATTCAAAAAAATCAGCACTTTAAACCATTCGCCCATTATTTTCCGTTCGGCTTTTCGGTTTCTTCTTCAAAAGTAGTGGTCGTCTGGCTGGCGGTTTTGGGGTTAGAATCGGGCGTAGGAAAGGACTCGATGGTTGGCGGTGCCGGTGACGGCGTAAAAGCGGCAAAAGAAGACGCCGCCTGTTGCCGGCTGGAATCGAGTTCGAGGATCTGAATTGGGAACGGAAATTTGATCTGGTGCAGGTCGTAAGCCTTTTTGATCTTCATTATGGCTTCACTGCGCGCAGTTACATAGTCGGTCTGGCGGGCGTAATGCACCCAGAAACGCACCAGCACAATAATGGCACTTTCACTGAATTCCTCGAAAAAAACTTCTACTTCCTTGCTTTCTATCTGGCCGGTAATGCCCTGCATGGCTTCAAGCGTAACGGCTACTACTTTGTCGAGGTCTTCGTGATAAGAAACCCGGAAATTCAGGTCTATCCGCCGCAACCCAAAGTACGTGAAATTGATCATAGCACTTTCGAATACTTTGCGGTTAGGTACTTTTACGAGTTCGCCGGTTTGCCTGCGGATGTCGATGGTGCGCATGTTGATGCGTTCGATGGTGCCGAAATGACTGTTGGTTTCAATTACATCGCCCACGCCAAAAGGCTTGCGCACGGCAATAATTACCCCGGAAATAAAATTGGCCGCAATATCCTGAAAGGCAAAGCCGAGCGCTAAACCCAAAATACCAACCCCGGCCAGCAACGAAGTAACCGTTTTGTCGAGTTTCAGGATGCCGAGGGCAAAGAAAACGCCCATCAGGATCACGCTCATGTAAACCAGCGTGGCGATCAGGTTGTTGAGCGGAACGCTGTGCGAAAACCTGATCAGTAGTTTTTCAGAGCCCTTCCGGATCAGCTTGGCAATTAGAAAGGTGATGATAAGCACCACCAGGGCCATGATAAAATTGGGCAGCATTAAAATAAAATACTGCAACCACATATTCAGCTTTTCCGAAACCAGGTTTAAGGCGCTGTTAAGTTCGTTCATAATAAGGTAAATTCCCCGCAATGGCGGTTTCAACTATACGGCTTTATGGCAATTGATTTTACGGCATCGTAAATTTCTGTGCAACTGGCCGGCTACTTTTCATAGCAAAAACGCTACCGTTTTGTGCTTTAAAACTGCCCCGGCATTTATTCTTCTTCCGAAAGCCGGGGTTTATCGGCCAGAATTTCCTGGGCTCTTTCCAGGTGCGTAGCGGCTACTTTTAATTCTACCCCACCGGTAAGCTGCGCGGCAAACGGATAAATATTAGAGAAGTTTTCCCCGATCACGTACGCCGGAACGCCCTCCGATTCCAGCCTTCCTTTCAGAATGTGCGCCTCCATAGGCATTAAATATTTCAGCAACGTAACCAGTTCGTCTTGCATTTTAAATTGTTAAATTGTTTAATGGTTAAATTGCTAAATGGCTGAATGGTTAATTCCTGATTGATCAGGATTTATGAATTATTATTTTACAACAAGGCAGTTTTTCAGCGCTAAATCATAGCGTTTTACTTAACTAACTAACAACTAGCAATCAACAATTAACCATTTAACCATTCAGCCATTTAACAATTTAGCTACCCCCAAACCTTGGTGCCTTCGGTGCAGTTTTTACACATTTCTATCTGGTCGCGGCCTTTTAAAAGCGAGCTCCGGAAGTTGCGGTATTTTTCGCCTTGCCAGAGTTGCTTAAAGCTTTGATCTTTCAGATCACCCAACCGGTATTCGGCATCTTTGTCGAAACAACAGGGCACCACCAGGCCATCCCAGGTAATTACGCAGCTATGCCACATTTTCCAGCAATGGTCTATCAGCTTATTCTTTAACGACCAGGTTCCGTTACCATTGTTCTGGTAGCGCGAATAATAATCGATGGTAGGAATAAGCGGCGAACCGTTCTGATAATCGTAGATCTGCGCGGTTTTAAACCACACATCGTCCACGCCAATTTCTTTGCCCAGCTTTTTTACTTCTTCTATCTGGTGCTCGTTCGGTTTTACTACCAGGAACTGGAAAATAATGAACGGCGTCTGCGATTTCAGTTCTTTTTTCCACTTCACCAGATTGCGGGTTCCTTCCAGTACTTTATCCAGTTTGCCGCCTACGCGGTAATTCTGGTAAACGTCCTGCGTGGCGCCGTCTATGGAAATAATAATTCTGTCGAGGCCGGATTCTACGGTTTTGCGCGCATTTTCATCGGATAAATAATGGGCGTTGGTAGAAGTGGCGGTATAAATGCCTTTTTGGGAAGCGTATTTGGCCAGTTCTAAAAACCGCGGATGCAGGTACGGTTCGCCCTGAAAATAGAAAATGAGGTACAACAGTTTTTGATGCAGTTCGTCTATCGTTTTCTTGAAAAGCTCGTCCTGCAGCATGCCGGTAGGCCGGGTAAACGAACGCAAACCGCTCGGGCATTCCGGGCAACGCAAATTGCAGCTCGTAGTCGGTTCGAAAGAAATGCTTAGCGGACTGCCATAATGGTTGGCTTTTCCGGTAATTTTAGAAAGCAGGTAGCTGCCCACCACCTGCGCAGCATTAAAGCTGCGTTTCAGCGTAAGCTTAGAGAGAAAATTAAAACCGTCGCGTACTTTCGGATTCATCTGAGTGGCTTTCTACGTAAATGTAAGCAGAAAAAGATGCCGCACCCAATTCGTTATCCTGATCAAGGCGTTGTTACTGAAACGCTATACTTTTTAAGCCAAAAAGCCTACCGTTTTGTGGCAGGCTTTCTGTTTTATTTAGGCCGTTTTCTTCCAATACTGCTTTGTCTGTGCGTCACAGACCAAGGTGAATTTTTGATTTAATGAATACGTGTTAATACCCTTAACCATTTAACCATTAAGCCATTTAACCATTAAGGTTATTTTTTCAGCGCTGTAGCCGTGTTAGCCGCTTTGCCAAAGCTCTGGGCAATTTCGTCGGTAGAGCCGTGGCTGCTAGGGCGTTTTGGCTTGGTATTCAGGAACGTGCCGTCTTCAGCAATAAGGAAATAAGCCGGGTTTTCTTTCAGCTCGTAGAGCTTTTTCAGGTCTTGCGAAGCCGTTTTGCCGAAAGCGTGCACGCCTAAAAGCTGCTTTTTGGTGACCATACTGCGCCATGCTTTTTCATCTTTATCCATGCCGATGTTGAGGAAAACAATTTCGCGGCCTTCCATTTTCTTGGCCAGATCCTGCGCATACGGCATGTCCATCAGGCACAAACCGCAATTCGTTTCCCAGAAGCTCAGGTAAACCAGTTTGCCCTTAAAATCTTCCAGGCGCACGGTATCGCCGTTTACGGTGGTCATTACAAAGTCCGGGGCGGGGCTGCCGATCGCAAATTTCTTGTTGGCTTCGTAGGCTTCGTTTATCAGGGCAGCAAATTTCGGATTGGTGTTCGTTTTATTAAAATCGCGGAGCATGCGGTCGGTAAAACCAATGTGGCCGGTTTTGCACGATTCAAAAATAATGCGGGCCTGAGCCAAATTCAGGGCGTTGCCGCTCAGTTTGTTTTTAGCCAGTTCAAAAAGCTGGTAGAAATAATCCTGATCGGTTTTTTTGAAATTTTTCTCGGTAGCCAGGTGCTGCAGGTAATTCATTGCAAAATCGTTATAAACCGGGCTCATAAAAGCGGCCGGATTATTCAGATCGAGCGTTTTCAGGAAATTATAATAAGCTGGCGTCATGACCAGGCGTTTTTCGGCAAACACGATCTTTTCGCGCAGGTCCGGGAACGTTAAGCGGTCGTTGGCCCAGGTAAAGTCGATCTGGGCTTTGGCGTATTTCTGAAAGGCTTCGGAAAGCGGACTTTTGGAGATGTATTTTTCCAGGAAATATTCCTGGTCTTCTTTCTTGGCGTCTATAAATTTTGAGAACTGCTCTTCGCGCATGTAAATATTGTCGGGCAGCACCTGGTAATCTTCGTTTTCTTCAAACTTCTTTTCCTGTTCGCGCAGATAAACGTTTTCGGCTTCGCCTTTGCCTTTGAATTTTATGGTTTTCACCACGTCGTCGGCACTGAATTTCAGGTCCAGGTTATCGCCGGGCTGCAGAAAAAGCGTAATGCCGTCTTCGCCGTTGGTCAGGTCGGCCAATACGGGTTTATCTAGTTGCAGGGTCAGTTTAAATTCGCCTTTTTCATTTAGCGCCGCGTAGGTTTTGTGGGTGCGGGCGTCGAAGGGATTGTCGGGGATCTGTAAAAGAACGCTGTCGGTTTCGGCGTTGCTTACTTTGCCGGTGAGCGTTACGTTCTGGGCCGTCGCTGAAAAACAAATGCCTGTAAAAATAGTGAAGAGTAATCCTTTTCTCATAAATCGTTGCCTTTCTCTTTGCTTTGTCTTTATCCTGGGAAGCATTTTCAGAGCCTTGTTATTCAGTGTGCTTCAGCAGTTTGCGGCGAAGGTATTCTGAAATTATTTCCTAAAGATATTGAAACACAGACAAAATATTTTTAAAAAAATTCGATTATTTCTTCTGTTTAGAAAATAAATTAAGAACCAAATGCGTTTTCGGAAATTTGGCAGGAACTTATGTTATTATTTAAAGAAATTTCGAAAATAAACCTTAGCCAAACAAGCCGCTTAACACTTCTTCCAGTTTGCTAACTGTGTGAATCTTAATGCTCCGGTTCTTCAGGTCTAATCCTTTAACGTTAAACTTAGAAATATAAATTTCCTTAAAGCCAAGTTTTTCTGCTTCGCTTATCCGGTTTTCGATCCGGTTCACGGCGCGGATCTCGCCGCTCAAGCCAACTTCGGCCGCAAAACAAGTGGTGCTTGGTATGGCCAGATCGTCGAAAGAAGATAAAATAGAGCCGCAAACCGCCAGGTCAATGGCCGGGTCTTCTACTTTCAGGCCGCCGGCAATGTTGAGGAAAACGTCCTGTGTGCCCAGTTTAAAGCCGCCGCGTTTTTCCAGCACCGCTAAAAGCATATTCAGGCGTTTGGCATCGAAACCAGTGCTCGAGCGCTGCGGCGTGCCGTAAGTTGCCGGGCTCACCAGGCTTTGTACTTCAATTAAAAATGGCCGGTTTCCTTCCAGCGTAGCGCCAATGGC
The DNA here is from genome assembly GCF_016623615.1 of Adhaeribacter terrigena. Taxonomy (GTDB): domain Bacteria; phylum Bacteroidota; class Bacteroidia; order Cytophagales; family Hymenobacteraceae; genus Adhaeribacter_A; species Adhaeribacter_A terrigena. Next base: position 296,313 of record NZ_JAEHFX010000005.1, read on the forward strand.
AATGCCGCTTAAATTTTCTTCGCGCTGTGAGATCAGGATTTCCGAAGGGTTGCTTACCTGCCTTAAACCGCTGCCCTGCATTTCGTAAATGCCCAGTTCAGAAGTGGAACCGAAGCGGTTTTTGGTGGTGCGCAGAATGCGGTAGGTCATGTGGCGGTCGCCTTCGAACTGCAGCACCGTATCTACCATGTGCTCCAGGATCTTGGGGCCGGCCAGGTTGCCTTCTTTGGTAATATGGCCAATTAAAAATACCGGCGTGCCGCTTTCCTTGGCGTATTTTAAGAGTTCTGCCGTGCATTCCCGCACCTGCGAGATGCTGCCCGCGCCGCTTTCAATAAAAGAAGAATGCAGCGTCTGAATAGAATCTACGATCAGCAGTTCGGGTTGCAGCTGCTCAATTTGCTTGAAAATATTCTGCGTGCCGGTTTCGGTGAGAATAAAACAATTATTAGGCGGCGTGCCAAGACGTTCGGCGCGCATTTTTATCTGCAGTTCGCTTTCTTCGCCGCTCACATACAGTACCCGCTGGTTTTTAAGAGAAAGCGCGATCTGCAGCATTAAGGTAGATTTCCCGATGCCCGGTTCGCCGCCAATCAGGATCATAGAGCCCGGGACAATGCCGCCGCCCAAAACCCGGTTCAGTTCCTGATCGGAGGTTTCGATGCGGTGTTCTTCCTGGTAGCTTATTTCGGCCAGCGGTTTGGGTTTGGCTGCCACCTGCCGGCTCGTGGAAACGGGTTTCCAGGTGGCTACGGTGTTGGCTTCTTCCCGCTGAATCACTTCTTCTACGTAAGTGTTCCATTCGCCGCAAGCCGGGCAGCGCCCGATCCACTTTGCCGATTGTGCGCCGCAATTCTGACAGAAATAAGAAGTTTTGATCTTAGCCATTCACAAATTTAACAATTTATTATGCCGCCGCGCAGCCTTTTTTCGCCGCCGCTCCAGGCAACGGTTACAGCCAGTTTTCTGTCTGCTTTTCTGAGGGCTTTGCTTTAAAAACGCTATGCTTTTAAAACAAAAAACCGCTTGTGTTGTTCTTGTGTTCTGAATAAGGAAAATGCTATCAGGAATAAAAAATTGAAATTTTCGGGCAACGAATAAATTTTCAACCGGCAGATGGAATTATGAATTTATAATTTTTGTATGACACGCAACAGGCAGTTTTTAACAGAAAAAGCATAGCGTTTCCTTTGTTGTGGCTGGTTCAAAATCCCTGAAAATGCCCTCAGGATGTTTTATAAATTCCGGTTTTTAAGGACGTTTTAAAAGTCCCGGAATTTTTAAGCGGCAGTAACTTTTACCTGAATGCGGGTCGGTTTATGGTAATTAATTTTTCGTGTTGCTTATGTTTGGTGACTTAACTGATTGAATTTCACTTTTCTGAGTTTGAAAGGAAATATATTGTTAAGTTTTTAAATACTTTAAAAGAAGTAGTTTAAATTATTTGAAAATTGCGGATATTTGATTGACGAAATTCCGCCTGAGGCATTCTTGTGTTTTGTTTGGCCGGAATTGCAGTTATTTAAGAAATGTAGCTAGTAGCTTTTATGAATAAAATTGTACTCATAAAATTATTTTTTGTTCTTACCCTTTTTAACGCCCTCGGTCAAACCAAACCGAACCTGGGTACAATGGGTAATTTTACCGTGTTGGCCGGAACGCACATTACCAGTACCGGTAATACCATTATTTACGATAACATTGGCGCCGGAACTTACTTCAGTGGTTTTACTTTTACCACTCCGCCCCAAAGCACGCCAACCGGCCCCGGACTCATAACCGGTGCCCAGCATCTTAATAATACTGCCTATCAGTCGGCTATGGCAGATCTTACAACCGCATACAACCAGGTTGCCACGCAGGCATTTACTCAAAACCTCAGTGGTCAGACGTTGGGCGGGCAGGTAAAATCGGTTACGCCGGGCGTTTACCGTTTCAACGGGAATGCCACACTTTCCGATACCCTAACGCTCGATGCGCAGGGAAATCCGAATGCCGTATTCATTTTCCAGGTTCTCGGAAATCTTACCTCATTGCCCAATGCCCTGATCAGTATGCGTCAGGGAGCACGTTCGCCCAATATTTTCTGGCAGGTAGGTAACTCGGTAACCCTGGGCGTGGGCACCAACATTAAAGGTTCTGTTTTTGCAAGTCAAAGTATTACCATGGGCAACGGTAGCATTATGCAGGGTCGGGCCATGTCACTCAACAGCTTTGTGTCGTTGAACAATAACCCGATCACCATTCCGCCGCCCCGCTTTAACTCCGACATTTCTGTTGTAAAAACCAAAACTCCCGGTCCCTATTCGGTAGGATCCCAAATTACCTACACAATTGTAGTAAAGAATTTAGGCCCGAACAACGAAACCAACCTGCTGGTAAGCGATCTGTTGCCGCCAGGCCTTGCTTTTATCAGCGCTACTACTACCAATAATACCCCTTACAGTAAAACAACCGGTTTCTGGTCGGTAGATGAACTCAACAACGGCGATTCCGATACGCTTACCATTGTAGCCACTATTACTTCGCCTAACTTTATTACCAATACGGCCACAGTAGCCGGCGATGCGATCGATAATAACCAAAGCAACAATGCTTCCAGCGTAACGATCTGCGCGGTTCCTACCAAACCCGGCGTTATTACCGGTCCTGCGGTGCTTTGCATTGGCGGCACCGGAAATACCTATTCTATTGCTGCCGTTCCGGGCTCTACCCGTTACAACTGGAGTGTGCCTACCGGCTGGATCATTACCAACGGGCAAAACACGAATTCCATAAACTTACTGCCCGGCCCTGATACCGCTTCTGCCATTATCTCGGTTACGGCCGTAAATTCCTGCGGTGAAAGCGAGCCAAGTACGAAACGCATCCGGGCTATTCCGCCGCCCCCGCCGGTTCTTCCCCCCATTGCCGGCAATCCTTTTCCGTGTCGTAATTCTACCGGTAATATATATAGTATCCCGCTGCTAATGGCAGTAAATAATTATACCTGGTCTGTGCCTGCCGGCTGGACCATTACTGCTGGCCAGGGAACCAACAGCATTACTGTTACAGCGGGCAGCCTGGCCGGCACGATCAGCCTCACGGTTAGTAACGATTGCGGAACCAGTGGGCCGAAAACCCTGAACGTAAATCCTGCTCTCGGCCCACCGGCACTTCCCGGTCCGATTACCAGTACCAATGCCGGAGATCCGTGTGTAGGGCAGGTCGGTTTGGTTTATTCGGTGCCTGTACTGGCAAATGCTGCTACCTATTCCTGGACCGTTCCCACTGGCTGGACCATTACCGCTGGCCAGGGAACCAACAGCATTACTGTTTCGGCCGGCGCGAATCCGGGAGTAATTTCGGTATTTGCTTCTAATGGTTGCGGCAACAGCCCGGTAGCTACTTATATTGTAAACCCGGTTACTGCCCCTCCGGTTGTAACCGGTCCGATCTCCGGTCAGTTTGTTCCTTGTATCGGGCAGACTTCCATTACTTATTCTGTACCGGCTCAAAGCGGGGTTGGTTCCTATAACTGGACCGTGCCTACTGGCTGGACCATTACTGCCGGTCAGGGAACGAACAGCATTACAGTTACTGCCGGCAGTAATGCCGGCGCGGTAAGCGTAACTGCTACAAATGGATGCGGAACCGGATCGGCCGTTACCCAGGTGGTTACCCCGGCTACTACTGTTCCGCCAGCTCCGGGAGCCATTGTAAGCAGTGGTGGTGGCAACCCGTGTGCCGGCCAGACCAATCTGGTTTATACTTTAGTGCCTGTAAGCGGTGCTTCTACTTACACCTGGACCGTTCCTGCCGGCTGGACGATCGTTTCCGGCCAGGGAACGCCTTCAATTACCGTAACTGCCGGCTCTGCCTCCGGGCCAATTTCAGTAGTAGCAGTAAATGGCTGCGGCTCGAGTGCTGCCAGTACCTTAGGACTTACCCCAACTACTACTCCGCCACCAGTGCCGGGTAATATTGCTGGTAACAACGTTCCGTGTGCCGGCAGTACCCTGAATGTTTACAGTATACCGGTAGTCAGCGGCGCTTCTTCTTATAACTGGACGGTGCCAGCCGGCTGGACGATCACTTCCGGACAAGGGACCAACACAATTACCGTAACCGCCGGAAATTCAAATGGAAGTATCAGTGTATCGGCTATTAATGCCTGTGGCGCCGGATCGGCCAGTACTTCGCTGGTAATTGCAGCCACAAGTGTACCTCCGGTTCCCGGACCTATAACCGGTAATGTTAATATGTGCGTTAACCAAGCAGGTATTACCTATTCTATTGCACCGGTAACCAATGCATCTGGTTATACCTGGTCTGTGCCTGCCGGCTGGAATATTACTGCTGGTCAGGGTACTAATACTGTTACCGTTACGGCTGGCTCAACTCCGGGCAATATTTCGGTAGTTGCTTCCAACGGCTGTGGCAGTGGCCTTTCAACGGCACTAGCTTTAACGCCAATTTCAAATCCGCCGGGCACGCCTGGCGCCATTACCGGTAACCTGGTGCCTTGTACCGGCCAATCGAATGTAACCTACACGATCGCTGCAGTAACCGGGGCAACCGGATATTCCTGGACGGTGCCTGCCGGCTGGACCATTACCAGCGGCCAGGGAACTACCAGCATTACTGTTACCACCGGCAATAATTCGGGTAATGTGAGTGTAAGTGCCACCAATAGTTGCGGTCCTGGATCTCCCCGCACCCTGAACATTACTCCTTCTTCAACCGCTGCCCCTGCCCCCGGCCCGATTACCGGTATTGCCATTCCATGCATTGGCCAGACAGGATTAACCTATTCCATTACGGCAGTAGCGGGAGCATCCAGCTATAACTGGACGGTGCCAGCGGGCTGGACTATTACCAGCGGCCAGGGTACTACAGCCATTCAGGTAACGGCCGGAAGCGTAGCCGGTAATGTTTCGGTAGTGGCAGCCAACGGTTGCGGAACCGGTATTGCCAGCACTCAGGCCGTGCAACCAACCTTTACTCCGCCGGTTGCGCCGGGTAATATTATCGGGAACAGTGTGCCTTGCGCTACGGGAGGGAATTTAACCTATTCCGTGTTGCTTGTTAATAGTGCCTATGCTTATACCTGGACGGTACCAACCGGCTGGAGCATTGTGAGCGGGCAGGGGTCTAATAGTATAACCGTAACGCCGGGCAGTAGTGCCGGCGCTATTACCGTAACAGCGACAAATGGTTGCGGCACTAGTTCTGCCTCAAGCCTGAATGTAATGATTTCTACTACAGCACCTCCAATGCCGGGGCAAATCACGGCTCCATTCAGCGGAAGTCCTTGTGCCGGCCAAACCGGGTTAGTATATTCCATTAGTCCGGTAGTCGGCGCTTCTTCTTATACCTGGACCTTACCAACCGGCTGGAGCATTGTAAGCGGGCAAGGAACAACTTCTATAGAGGTAACGGCCGGCAATTCTTCCGGATTAGTTTCTGTAGTGGCTTCTAATGGTTGTGGTAGCGGAAGCGCTAGTGTATTGGCTACTACGCCTACTACCAGCACGCCATTAACCTCCGGAGTAATAGAAGGTCCTGCATTCCCATGTACCGGTAATATTCCTACCACCTATAAAACTTCGGGCGTTAATGGTGCAACAGGCTATACCTGGACCGTGCCGTTAGGCTGGCAGATTACTTCCGGGCAGGGAACTACAGAAATTACGGTTATTGCCGGCACGAAAACCGGGAATGTAGGCGTAGTTGCATACAATGGTTGCGGAGCCGGTACGCCAAGTGAGTTAAATGTTAATCCTACAAACCAACCGCCGGTTATGGCTGGGAATATAGCTGGAAATACAATACTTTGTGCTGATGCTAAGGGAGTTGTTTTTAGTGTATCCGGCGCTACCAATGCCGATACTTATACCTGGACCGTGCCGAAGGGCTGGAATATTGTAAGCGGCCAGGGTACTGATTCGATTGTGGTAAATGGCGGTACGAACAGCGGTGAAGTAACTGTAATTGCAATGAACGGTTGCGGCGCCAGCGTAGCAAGCCGTTTAACAGTAACGGTTCAGGTGCCGTTGGTTTTCACAACTGAAATTAAAGATGAAAGCTCCCCATGCATTGGCTTGCGTTACACCGTAGATCCGATTCCGGGAGCGGTGGCTTATAACTGGACTGTGCCGGCCGGCTGGCAGATACTCAGCGGTGCTGGTACAACATCCATTTCGGTAAAAGCAGGCTCGGCGGAAGGGCAGATCTCGGTAGTAGCGCAAACAGCTACCTGCCAGGGCTTGCCAATAGAAGCAAACATGAAAGCCAGTGCCTCAGATCCTGAACTGAAAATTCCAAACGCTTTCTCGCCGAATAATGATGGGGTGAACGAAAAATGGGTGGTAGAAAATCTGGAGAATTACGACCAAAACGAACTGACCGTAATTAACCGTTGGGGTAATGAGGTTTTCCGGCAGAAGAATTATAAGAATAACTGGGACGGTCAGGGCCTGAGCCCGGGAACGTATTATTATATTCTGCAAGTGAAAGTTTGCGATAATTCAGAAAAAACGATGAAGGGTTACGTGATGATTGTTCGTTAACCCAGGAAAATGGTATTAAATATTACTGAAAAAATGCGCCGTATTATAGTAGTTTTAGGGATCTGGTTGGTAGCAGGGAGTGCATACGCGCAGCAGAGTGCCCAGTATACCCAGTATATTTTTAACGGTCTGATCGTGAACCCGGCTTATGCAGGGAGCAAGGAGATCTGGAATGTGAACGCGATTTACCGGGATCAGTGGACCGGGCTGGAAGGCCGGCCTACTACCCAGACTTTTAGTGCGGATGGCGGCATAAAAGATAATAAGATCGGGCTGGGTTTTCAGGCCATTAACGACCGCATCGGGGCCGACGGGCAACTTAGCCTGATGGGAAGTGCGGCGGTAAAGCTGGATGTAAATGAAACCAGTAAATTCCGGTTTGGCATTTCGGGGGGCGTAACGCAGTATTCCCGCGACTGGACCAAAATCAAGATGACCGATATGAACGACCAGGTTAACCCGGGCACGAAGGAAACGGCTATTTCGCCAACCCTGAAAGCCGGGGTTTATTTCCATACCGAACAGTTTTATGCAGGCCTTTCCGCGGCAAATTTAATACCGGTTGAAAACGATTATGTGCTCACGCCCACGCGGCATTATTTCCTGACTTCGGGTTACGTGTTTAACCTGGGCCAGCACATGAAATTCAAACCGAGCTTTTTGTTGAAAGAAGATTTTAAAGGCCCTACCAACCTCGACCTGAATGCCTTTGTGCTTTTTGCCGAGCGGATCTGGGTGGGGTCTTCGTACCGCACCGGTCTGAACCTGATCCATAAAGTTTCTACCGAAGATAAAGTAAACCTTTCGAGCGCCTGGGCAGGCATTGTGGAATTGTATGTTACCCCAAAGCTGAAACTGGGATACGCTTATGATGTTACCCTGACCGGCCTTAATAATTACGACAGCCACGAAATTTCGCTGGGCTTTTTCTTCCTCAAAAAAGAAGAGACCAATATGCTTTCGCCGCGCTATTTCTAAAATTCCCCTGTGCCATTAAACATGAAATTACGCTTACTTTTTCTGCCTTTTACCTTACTTTTTTGCCTTGGTTTATCGCGGCCGGTTTCCGGGCAGGCCGATCTGAAAACTGCCGACCGCCTTTACGATGAAATGGCCTTTGCGCAGGCTACTGAAGCATACAAACAGCTGCTTGATAAAAATGAGCCGAGCCTGGAAATTATTCAGCGGATTGCGCATGGCTACCGGTTGATGAATGTGAGTAAGGAAGCCGAATTCTGGTATGCCCAGGTACTTGCTTTTCCGGGGGCAGCCAGCATAAACACTTTCTTTTATGCCGAAGCGGCGCGCCGGAACGGGAATTACGAAAAGGCGAAACAACTTTATCTGCAATACGGCAACCAGGTAAAATCGGACCAGGCCATGGCTATGAAACTGGCTTACGCCTGCGACCAGGCACAATACTGGACCAAAAATCCGCAGCCGGTAGCTTTAACCGCCGAAACGTTCAATTCAACAAATTCGGATTTCAGCCCGGTGTTTTATAAAAACGGCCTGGTGTTCACTTCAGACCGTGGCAAACAGGAAAAAAAAGCAGATAATGAGATTTATGCCTGGACCGGTAAACCGTATCTGCAGCTTTATTATTTAGAAAAAGACAAAGATAAGAACTGGGGGCAGGTGCAGCCGCTCCCGGAGCCTGTGAACAGCACGTACCACAACGGCGCCGCGGTTTTTTCGGCCGATGGGAATACCGTTTTTTATACCCGCACCAACAAAGAGAAATTCAAACTGAAGAAAGTAAATACCGATCCTACCAGCTGGGCTAACCCGCCTATTAAAGATATGCCGGTAAGCCGCCTGGAAATTTACATTTCACAGTTTAAAAATAACGAATGGAGCAAACCCAAAGCGTTTGTTTATAATAAACCACGGGAATATTCAGTGGGGCATCCGGCGCTTTCGCCCGATGGTAATGTGCTTTACTTTGCTTCGGATATGCCGGGCGGATTTGGTGAAACGGATTTGTATTACTGCACCAAAGAAGCCGATGGCAGCTGGAGCAAGCCGGTAAACTGCGGCAATGCCGTAAATTCGGCCGGTAAAGAATGTTTCCCGACGTTTTCCCCGGATGGTACCTTGCATTTCTCTTCGGACGGACATTTGGGCATGGGCGGACTGGATCTGTTTTCGGCAAAAGGCGCTAAAACGAAATGGCAGGCTATCACGAACCTCGAAACCCCTTATAATTCGGGCGGCGACGATTTCGGGATCATTTTTGATCCGGAAGGCAAAGGCGAAACCGGTTATTTTTCTTCGAACCGCGGCAGCGAAAACGGCACCGATAATATTTATTCGTTCAAATCGAGCCGGGTACCTTGTACACTGGCGGGTTTAACCGTTGAGCAGCCGGAAGCCAAACAGGCACAAACCGTTACCAAACCTCTGAGCGGCGTAACGTTGCGCCTTTACCGGGCTGGCGATACATCGGCGCTGGTTTCTTATTCCGATAAAGAAGGCAAGTTCAATTTTCCGATCCAGGGGGGCGTGAAATACATGGTAAAAGGCTCTAAAGAGGGTTATTTAACCAAATCGGTAGAGGTGATGGCCGACTGTAAAAGCGTGCTGGACCTGGCCAAGCTGGCCCTGACGCTGAACAAGAACAAAGTGAACAGCTCTTACATTGTAGAGAATATCTATTACGATCTGGATAAGAGCGAGATCCGGCCGGATGCGGCCCGCGAGCTGGATAAGCTGGTGGTGATGCTGCAGGATAACCCGGAAGTGAAAATTGAGCTCAGTTCGCATACCGATAGCCGCCAGACCGACCATTATAACCAGATGTTGTCGCAGTTGCGGGCCGATGCGGCCGTGAAATATATTATTTCCAGAGGAATTGATTACACACGCATAACGGCCAAAGGCTACGGCGAAAGCCAGTTGCGTAACCGCTGTAAAGACGGGGTGAACTGTTCGGAAGATGAACACCAGCTTAACCGCCGTACTGAATTCAAGCTTATTAAATAGACCTGAGTTTTAGGAGCCAAAAGCATAGCGTTTTTCAGGTCGTTCTGCAGTTTTTCGGCCGGAAACCATACCGTTATCAAAACAAAAGCGCCTGCTATTTTTAATATAGCAGGCGCTTTTGTTTTGATAAATAATTTTACCGTTCGCTGAAATTGATCTCGGTATTGTCGCCAATGTTGAGGCTGTGGCTCAGGCCTTTGAGACTGGAATCGTTGCCGATGATGGAATCGTGCATAACGGTATTGCGGAGTTCGCTGTATTCGCCGATGATGGAATTTTGTAGTACGGTATAGTCTATAATGGTATTCTGGCCGATGGCTACGTTCGGGCCGATCACGGAGTTGGAAATGGTGCAGCCCGGCCCGATGCTTACCGGCGGAATGATGATCGTATTCGGGAATTCGGGCTTTTCGGCCTGCAGGAATTCGGGGCGGTTAAGCAGAATGGCGTTGGTTTGCAGCAGGCTTGATTTGCGGCCGCAATCGTACCAATGGTCCACTTCGCAGGTGCTGATCTTTTCGCCGTGCTCGATCAGGTGGGCGAGCGCATCGGTGAGGTGGTATTCGTGCTGCGTTTTAATACCTTCGTGAATAATATATTCCAGGCTTTGGGCCAGTTTTTCGGGGTGGGCAATTTTATACAAACCTACCAGCGCGTAATTCGATTTGGGGAAACTTGGTTTTTCTACCAGCTTGGTAACAAAGGCATTTTCGTCGGTTTCGATGATGCCGAACAGGGATGGCTGGTTTACTTTTTTTACGCACAGCACCGATTGCGGCGAATCGAGGATCTTCTGCATATCTACGTCTATGATCGCATCGCCGAGCATGATGAGCATACTTTCTTCGTGGCGGAAATTTTCGCGGGCAACCCAAAGGGCATGCCCCAGGCCTTCGCGCGGTTCCTGCACCACAAATTCGGCGCGGATGTTGGGGTAATTCCGCTTTACGTAGGCTTCTACTTTACCGCCCAGGTAGCCGATAATGAAAACAAAATCCTGAATGCCGGCTTGTTGCAGCCTTTCTATAATGTGGCCCAGAATGGTGTTGCCGGCCACCGGGATAAGCGATTTAGGTTGGGTGTGGGTGTGCGGGCGAAGTTTTTTACCGCTGCCAGCCACCGGAATTACAGCCTTCATACAATTCAGGGTTTTACGCAATATAAACAATTAAAATGTGTTTCGATGGTACATTGGCAGGATTTTGCCTTCTTTTAATATGGGGCGGCCGTTGCGCTAACCGGCTTTTACACTTTTCAGACCTTAAACCCTACCGTTTTTTAATAGCTGAAAACCTGCTCCGCAAACTTTAAAATAACTGCAAACCCACAAATCCGTACGTTAAGCGCAGAACGGCGGGCCGGGTACTTTTTTGCCCGAAAACCCTACCGTTTGAGTATATTGCAGAACTAAAATATTCAAATCAACTCAAAAACTATGAAACGATTATTGCTTTACTTTTTTGGCCTGGTGGTGTTGCTTTCGCAGACTTCGTGTGGCTACAACGAAATGGTGCAGAAAGACGAAAATGTGGCCGGAAAATGGGCTAACGTGCAGAACGCTTACCAGCGCCGCGCGGATCTGGTGCCCAACCTGGTGAATACGGTGAAAGGCGCCGCCAACTTTGAAAAGGAAACCCTTACGCAGGTAATCGAGGCCCGGGCCAAAGCTACCAGCATGCAGATAAGCCCGGAAAACTTAACCCCGGAAAACCTGCAGAAATTTCAGGATGCCCAGGCGCAGTTAAGCGGCGCGCTGTCGCGTTTAATGGTAACCGTGGAAAGATACCCGGAACTGAAAGCGAACCAGAACTTCCTGGAATTGCAGGCGCAGCTGGAAGGTACGGAAAACCGCATTTCGGTAGAACGCATGAAATACAACGAGGCCGTGCAGGATTACAATACCTACATCCGTTCGTTCCCGCGTAACATTATAGCCGGCTGGTTCGATTTTGAGCGCAAAACGCCGTTCGCCGCCGATGCCGCCGCCCAGAAAGCGCCAGCGGTTCAATTTTAACTGAATGATTAATGAATAATGATTGATAACCGTTGTTTTTTGAAAGATAGCCAGGTTAAACGCTATGGTTCAAAGCCAGAAAAGTACTTTTGTAATTTTGCTTTTAACGAGTATTAATCATTATTCATTAATCACTATACATTAAAAAAAACATGCGCGACATTATAACCGAAGAGCAGGAAAAGGAAATTGTGGAGGCGATTGCGCAGGCGGAAGCCAATACGTCCGGCGAAATTCGGGTGCATATCGAAAACAATTGTGCGATAGATCCGCTGGACCGGGCCGTGGAGGTTTTTGCGAGCCTGCACATGCACCAGACCAGACTGCGCAACGGCGTATTGTTTTACGTAGCCCTGAAAAGCCATAAATTTGCCGTAATTGGCGATGCCGGCATAAACGCGGCCGTGCCCGATAATTTCTGGGACGAAACCAAAACCACCGTGCTTTCCGAGTTTAAGAACGGGAATTACGGCGCAGGTTTGGTAAAAGGCATTTTAATGGCCGGCGAACAACTCCGCACCTTTTTTCCGCACGATCCCGAAACCGATACCAACGAGCTGCACAACGATGTTTCCTTCGGGAAATAAACCGACCTGCAGTTTTTTACCCGTAACTTCCTTTTTTCAGGCGAAGTTGCCAACAAGTACCTTATGAAAAAGTATTTCCTTTTTTGTTGTTTCCTGTTTCTGGCTTTACTGAGTTTTGCGCAGGATGTAAGCGATATTCCGCCGCGCCCGAACCCGCCCAAACTGGTGAATGACCTGGCTAATATGCTCGATCCGCAGGAAGTGCAGATGCTGGAGCAGAAACTCGTAAGCTACAACGATTCTACTTCCACCCAGATTGCCATTGTAACCGTTACGTCTTTAGGGCCTTATGAAATTGCGGATTTTGCTTACCGCATCGGCGAAACCTGGGGCATCGGCGGCAAAGGCAAGAATAACGGCATCCTGATACTGGTATCGAAAAACGAGCGGAAAGTCAATATTTCTACCGGTTATGGCCTGGAGCACGTGGTGCCCGATGCTTACGCCAAGCGCATTATTGAGCAGATCATAAAACCGGCTTTTGCCCGTGGCGATTTTTATCATGGCCTTAACAGCGCTTCGGACCAGATCATTTTGCTGGCCAGCGGCGAATACAAAGCCGAACCGAAAGAATACGGAAACGGCGGCAGTTCCCCCTTGCTTTTCTGGGTGATCATTGCTATTCTGGTAATTTTCATTCTCTCCCGCATGTTTGGCGGCGGAAAAGGCGGCGGGCGTCGCGGAGGCGGCATGCGTACCCTCATGAATCCGTACGGCGGCTTTGGTACCTTCGGTGATTTCTCTTCCGGACGCGGTCCGTTTGGCGGAGGTGGCGGTTTTGGCGGCTTCGGCGGTGGCAGCTTCGGCGGCGGCGGTGCCAGCGGCGACTGGTAAGATTCTGGGTTGAAACTATTGCTATGCAGAAGCACCGGGAAGATTTTTCCGGTGCTTTTTTTATGCCAACTGCCTTAAATTTTGAGTTGCGGAAGGGCTGATGGCAAAACTTCAGGAAAAGGAAATGGTTTTATTGGTTCCGGAGGGTTTGCGGTGAAAATATAAATGAAGCGCCGGCTGGAAAAAGAAATGCATTCAAAACTTAAAAGATCCTTTTCTATGAAAAAGCTTTTTTTACCAATCACAGGGCTGCTTTTTTCCGGCGCAGTATTGCTGAATTCCTGTAATAATGCAGGTAACCAGGCAGAAACAGATGACAACAATGCTTCCGTTCAATTAGCAGATTCCGGCGAAAAAACGCTGAGTGCCGAAGAATTGGTTACAAAAGGTGAACACCTGGTAACGGTTGGTGTCTGCGACGATTGCCATTCGCCAAAAAAATACAAAAACGGCATGCCCGAACCCGACAAAGACAAGCGTTTATCCGGCCACCCGGCCAACCTGAAACTGCCGGCTTACGATGCCAAAACGGTAAAGAACGGCTGGGTACTAGGCAACGAACATTTTACCGCCTGGGTGGGCCCCTGGGGCACTTCTTTTTCCGCGAATCTTACGCCCGATGCCACCACCGGCATTGGCAACTGGACCGAAGAACAATTTTTCCTGGCTATGCGCGAAGGGAAGTACCATGGCCTGAAAGATGGGCGTATGATCCTGCCGCCTATGCCCTGGCCAAATTTTAAACACTTCACCGACGAAGAGCTTAAAGCAATTTTTACGTACCTGAAATCTGTTCCGGCCGTGAAAAATGCCGTGCCGGCCCCAATTCCGCCAAAAGGGGCCTGAGTTTTTAAGGCTGAAAGGATAGCGTTTTTAGATGCTGGCTGGCTGCTGTATTTGTTCTACTTGTGCTTACCTTCTAAAAATGCCTGTTCACCCGAATGCTTTTTTTTGTGAATAACATTTTATTGCCGGTGGAAACATTTGCTTTATCTTGCGTTATCTTTTGTTTTATCGTGTAGGCAGCAAAACGGTTCTGCATCAAAGCAGCCGATCAGGAGGGTATTTCCGGTAACCTTGAAACAAAGAGAAATTTCGATTGTAGCAGGTACAAACATGCCTGCTCTTTATTTTGAGCAAATGAAACGCATCTTATTTTTAGTTGCCGCAGCTTTGAGTTTTTCGGCAAATGCGCAGACCCAATTCCCGGAGAAATTAAGTATTGGTTTGCAAGCCGGCCGTACTACTGCCAGGGGCCTTCAGGTTGAAGGCCAACAACCCAATACTTTAGAACCGATCCGCACCCACGATCTTTCTAAAGGAGTTTTCCTGCAATACGAGCTGACTGAGAATTTTTATGCGAGAAGTTCATTTAAAAAAGCAGCGCTTAGTTTAGAGCATAATTACCAGCCCTCTTTTTATGAAGGATATACTTACGGAATCGGGCCCGATAACAAACAATTGGAACTGAGTGCTGGCTACCGGAAAAAAATTTACAAAGGACTGCGTTTTACCAGTAGTTTAGGAGCAACTTTTATTGATTTTGAAAGATGGAACTTGCCTGTTCAGAAAGCAAGCAAAGCCGGCCCCTACGATGTAACGGTAAGCGTAGATCAGGTAAAAGAAAGGTCAGTTTTACTGAATGGCGCTATTGGGTTAGAATATAAAACCAGGCGCGATAATGCCTTTTTATTGGAGCTTGCTTATTATAAAGGATTTAGTACGCTCTGGCAGTTCGATTTCCAGATGGACGCGGAAATAGACGAGGCTCCATACCAGATACATTACGAATCTTCTTTAAAAACCAAAGGCGATTACCTGGAACTCCGGCTTGGTTACCGCATGCCGCTGCAGAAATTTGTAAACCTGTATTCGGCCATAAAAAATCCCAAGCCTAAGCCTGATCCTGAGCCGGATTATATGCAGCAAAGCCGGTTTAATGGTAAGTATTGGGGACTGGAAATTGGCGGGCAAAATTTTTACTCTAATCAGGTGCAGGAATTTCCGGATCATACCCTTAGAATGAAACCTTCTCACGTAACGCCCTCTTTAACATATTTCCAGGGCTATCAATTTAAGAACCGACTGATGCTGGAAGGAGGTTTGCGTTTAGGAGCCAGCAGCGTTTCTGTAGATGCCATAGAAACTTTAGGTTTAGGTTCCAGCTGGTCTTTACTAATGCTTACTGCCCCGGTTTCGGTAAAATATGCGTTGCCACTGCTAAAAGATAAAATTCACCTGGTACCGGAAACCGGCTTTTGGATGAGTTATATCCATAAGGTGGCCGAAACAGATTATTATGGTTCTCCTAATACAAGCGGCCCTTATAGTAATATTATATCGCATTTAAAAGGCCTCGGTCAGGATTATAATATTGGCTATCATGGGGGTTTAAGTCTTCTCGGAAGAGTCGGCAAACATTCCGAGCTTGGAATTGGCTACCGTTTTTCGGATAATTTCAGTAACAAGCCTTTTGCTTTACATGAAATCGCTTACGATTATAACGGTGTTCCGCAACCAACCATCGTTTCAACGGCTAGACTGCAAAACGCTGCTGTTACCATTTCCTACCGGAAGTTTTTCAGAAAAAATAACCTATAGAAACAAGGCATTGCCTTCGCTACGTTGCCAACCACGCACCCGACTTTTTCACCCCAAAACCCTACCGTTTTCCAACCAATTTCTAATTCGTAATTTCTAATTTTTAATTATTCGTTACCTTTGGAAATGGCACGTAAAAAACTCTTCCTGCTCGATGCAATGGCCCTTATTTTCCGGGCACACTTTGCGTTCAGCAAAAATCCGCGCATCAATTCCAAAGGCATGAACACGGGCGCCGCGCTCGGTTTTACCAATACGTTGGTAGATGTTCTGAACCGCGAAAAACCCGATCATATTGCCGTTTGCTTCGATGGCCCGGAAAAGACTTTCCGGCACGAAAGTTTTACCGAATACAAAGCTAACCGCCAGGCTATGCCCGAAGATATTGGCGTTGCTATTCCGTACGTGAAAAAGATTGTGGAAGCGTTCAATATTCCCATGATCATTCTGCCGGGTTACGAAGCCGACGACCTCATTGGAACGCTGAGCTGCAAGGCTGAAAAAGCCGGCTACGATGTGTACATGATGACGCCCGATAAGGATTATTACCAGCTCGTTACCGAACACGTTTTTGTTTACAAACCCGCGTTTTTAGGCAATGCCATCGATATTATTGATGTGCCGAAAGTGCTGGAAAAATGGGAGATCTCGAACGTAAAGCAGGTTATCGATATTCTGGGTTTACAGGGCGATGCGGTGGATAATATTCCCGGCATTCCAGGCATTGGCGAGAAGACCGCGAAGACCTTAATTCAGAAATACGGCTCGGTAGAAAACCTGATTGCCAATGCACACGAGCTGAAAGGCAAGCAGCAGGAAAACGTGATTAAATACGCGGAACAGGGCTTAATGTCAAAGGAACTGGCCACGATCCATTTAACCGTTCCGGTAGATTTCGACGAAGAAAAATTTGAATACAACGGCCCCGACGAAGAGAAACTGAAAGCGCTTTTCGATGAACTGGAATTCCGGACCTTAGCCCAACGCATCTTCGGAAACGCTACGGTTGCTACGCCAAAAGCTCCCAAAGCGGCACCGGCAAAACTGGTGAAAGGCCAGAAATCGGACCAGCAAATGTCCATTTTCGATTCGCCGGAAACGGCTGAAATGGAAGTTGGAGAAGATGGAGAAACAGCCCCAACTTTCCGCCGCGACATTACCAATTCCCCCCACGATTACCATTTGATCAACACCCCGGAATTACGAAAAAGCCTGATCAATTATTTGAAGCAGCAAACCGAAATTTCCTGGGATACCGAAACCGACAGCATCGATCCGATCACGGCGCGGCTGGTGGGCATGTCGTTCAGTTATATTCCCAACGAAGCGTATTACGTAGCCATTCCGGAGGACGAAAAAGAAGCGCAAAAAGTAGTAAATGAATTCCGTGAAATTCTGGAAAGCGAAACGATCTTAAAGATCGGGCAGAATATTAAATACGATATCCTGGTGCTGAAACGGTACGGAATTTCGGTGAAAAAGCCCATTTTCGACACCATGATCGCGCATTATTTGCTCGAGCCGGACATGCGCCACAACATGGACCTGCTTTCGGA
Source organism: Adhaeribacter terrigena (assembly GCF_016623615.1). Classification (GTDB taxonomy): domain Bacteria; phylum Bacteroidota; class Bacteroidia; order Cytophagales; family Hymenobacteraceae; genus Adhaeribacter_A; species Adhaeribacter_A terrigena. The sequence goes on from NZ_JAEHFX010000005.1 coordinate 313,441, forward strand.
AACCTACCTGAACTACACACCCATTTCCATTACGGAGCTGATCGGGAAAAAAGGGAAAAAGCAGATCACCATGGCAGAATTAACGCCGGAAGAGATTTCGGATTATGCTTGCGAAGATGCCGATGTAACCTTAAAGCTGAAGCATTATTTCGAGCCGCTGCTGGTGAAAAATAACCTCAAAAAGCTTTTCGACGAAGTGGAAATGCCTTTGATAACGGTACTCGCCGAAGTCGAAAAAGAGGGTATCGCCATCGATTCCAAAGCCATGGCCGAAAGCTCGAAAGAACTGCAAGGCTACATTGCCGAAATTGAAAAACGCATTTACGACATCGCCGGCCAGGAATTCAACATCGGTTCTCCCAAGCAGTTAGGCGAAATTCTGTTTGATAAACTGGGTTTGGGCGGCGCGAAACTGAAGAAAACCAAAACCGGGCAGGCGGCCACCGGCGAAGAAGTGCTTTCCAAGCTGGCAGCCGAACACGAAATCGCGCAGCTGATCCTGGATTACCGGCAACTTTCCAAACTGAAAAGCACGTACATCGATGCGCTGCCGCAACTGGTTTGCAAATTGGATGGCCGCGTGCATACGTCTTTCAACCAGGCGGTGGCTGCTACCGGGCGCTTAAGTTCCACCAACCCGAACCTGCAGAACATTCCGATCCGGACCGATAAAGGCAAAGAGATCAGAAAAGCCTTTGTGCCGCGCGATAAAAACCACGTGCTGCTTTCCGCGGATTATTCCCAAATCGAACTTCGGATCATTGCCCATTTCTCCGGCGATGCTACCATGAAAGAAGCGTTCCGGACCGGTATGGATATTCACACCAGTACGGCCGCCAAAGTGTACCACGTGAAACCTTCGGAAGTTGATCCGGAAATGCGCCGCAAAGCCAAAACCATCAACTTCGGCATCATTTACGGTATCTCGGCTTTCGGTCTGGCCGAACGCCTGAAAATCCCGCGCCGCGAAGCTGCCGATATCATTGAAGCCTATTTCCAGGAATTTCCTGCCATTAAAGAATACATGGATGAAGTGATAAACCAGGCCCGCGAACAGGAATACGTAGAAACCGTTCTAGGCCGCCGCCGGTATTTGCGCGACATCAATTCCCGGAACCAAACCGTGCGCGGGTACGCCGAACGCAACGCCATCAATGCTCCGATTCAGGGCACGGCCGCCGACATTATTAAAATTGCCATGATCAACATCCAGGACTGGCTCGACAAAGAAAAGCTGCAAACCCGCATGATTTTGCAGGTACACGATGAATTGGTATTTGATGTGCCGTTGCCGGAAGTGGAACTTGTAGCCCCCAAAGTGGAAGAACTGATGCGCAACGCCTTGCCGCTGAGCGTACCCATGGAAATCGGCATCGGTACCGGTTCTAACTGGCTCGAAGCGCATTAAAAACGCTATGGTTTTGAGCCTAAAAAGTCAGTAAACAAAAAAGCGAAGGCCTAGACCTTCGCTTTTTAATTCACTGGTATTGCAAAAAAACAGGGTTTCAATTAAAGCGATTCAGAAATGGTTCGTTCTTCAATGGTGCCAATAAAACGGGGTATCGTTATTCTTTTTCCGCATTCATTTCTGGCCGCTAATTAATTCCAAACGCCTTGCGTTTGGTTTTGCGTTCTGCTTTCGTTGTCATGAACACAACCCGAAAGCGTGAGGCACGCGATGCCCGCTAAAGTAAATATTAGGTTTTTCATAAGTTTGTTGGTTTAAGAGCTTGTACATAATTTATAGTAATAAATACGAAATCGCATTTGGCTATAGATCAAACCTGGCTCACTTTTTCCCGCCGTTCACTTCTTAAAATTCGGGTAAATAGTTTTTGCCCTTTATTTGGTACCGTTTTTGGCCGATAAACAGAAAAGCGAAGGCCAGTCTTCTGCTTTTTGAACCGCAACGAACCGCAGTACCAGCTAAAAGCCGCATAATTGTACTTAATGTTTCCAGGTGGAAGTAAACGTATAGGTCGCGCCGCTGCTATCTGTAACCTCCTGGCTAAGCCTTAAAGAATTGGCAGATATTTCCTCTATTTTGTAGGTTATGGAAGAAGAAGCACCGGTGGCTGTCGTGGTCAGTTCCGTGTCGTTGTTTCCCAAACTCCAGGTTCCGGTGCCATAAACCTGCGGGGAGGCCGGGTTGCATTTGGTAGCGCCTTCTTCTTCCGAATACGTTTTATCGGTTTTGTAAATTGTAATATCGTCCAGGTTGCAGGGTTTAATAAATTGCGTAAGATCGGTTTCAGGGGTACCATCGCCATTAAAATCGCGGGCTGGATTTACGGTAGACGACGAAATCTGCCAGGCTCCTGAAGTCAGCAACTGCGTTCTGTTTAGGTTTGCCTCTTCATCTTCATCATCGCAGGCCGCAAAAAGAAATACACAGGCAACTGTCAGCAAACGGAAAGTGTTTTTCATAATATTTTTTAAGAAACCGGTTGAAAATGCATTCACAACGAATGTTCTTGATTAAGAACAAGGTTGCTAAAAGAATGTTTGTTCGCTGTTTTGCGCGGAGTTAAGCAGTACAGTTGGCTTGCTTTTTAACGTTCCCGCTAATTTTTACTAATAGAAAACGCTATGGAATCAGGCCTTAAAAGTCAGAAAACGCTATGTTTTTCATCTTGAAAACTGCATAGTTCAAAACGCTATGGTTTTCCGCCTGAAAAGTAGAGATGGCCTACCGGAGCGTTTCTGTACGAACGGCACATTTGCCATCAATTCAACTGAAAAACCCTATACTTTTCACCTTGAAAACAGCCCGGTTCAAAACGCTATGGTTTCAGCTTGAAAAAGTAGGGACATAAAAAAAGCCCCGGCAATTTGCCGGGGCTTTTCAATTTTAATTCAGAATCAGGTTATTCCACGATCAGTTTATTGATCTGTACGCCTTTTTCGGAAACTACTTTGAGCAGGTAAGTACCGGCTGCCAGGTTTTTCACCTGCACTTTGGTAATTTCCTGGCCCGCTTTCACGTTTTCCTTGGCGATCAGCTGACCAGTCAGCGAATAAAGCTCTAAAGCAGCATCCTGCTTGTAGCCAACCAGCTTCACGTTGAATTTACCCTTGCTTGGGTTCGGGTAAACGCTCACGCTCATGCCTGCCATTGCTCCTTTTATACCCGTGTTGGTAATGTTTACCACGGCGGAAGTATCAGAAGTACAACCGTTGGCATTGGTTACCACAACAGTATAGTTACCGTTGGCAGTAGTCTGGTAGGTCTGAGCTGTTGCGCCTGTAATGGCCGTACCATTCAGCAACCATTGGTTGCCCGTAGCTTCAGAAGAAGTCAGCTCCTGGCCCGAGTTACCGCCTTGGGTAATGGTTGGCGTAGCCGGTTTCGGATTTACGGTTACCGCAGTTACGGTAGAAGTGTCGGTACAGCCAGAAGCGTTTGATACTACCAATCTGTAATTACCGGCAGCTTTGGCGTTCAGGTTAGCCGCAGTCGCGCCGGTTACAGCTGTTCCGTTCAGTAACCACTGGTAAGTTACCCCGGTAGTGGTGGTTGCACCCGTCAGTATTACTGAGTCGCCGGCGCAGATACTGGTAGTGCCGCTGGCAGAAATAGTAGGTTTGGCTGGTACAGGCGATAAAGTTACCGTAATAGCCGGCGATGGAGCGCTGGTAGCTATTCCCAAAGTTGCAACAGCTGTGTAACTGCCGGCGGCATTTGCCGTGTAGGTAGAGGCCGTAGCACCGGTAATGGCAACGTTATTATTTAACCATTGATACGTAACACCTGTCGTAGGAGAAGCAGCTGTTAAAACTACTGAGCTACCAGGGCAGAAAGTAGTAGGACCGCCGGCTGTAATCGTTGGAGTAGTCGGTAGCTCATAAATCATAACATCATCAAAAGCAAAGCCTTCTTCTTCGGTATATAAGTCCGAAGCGAAAGCAATGCGTAAACGCACGTTCGCCTGGCCGCCAAGACCGGTTAAAGCGTGTGACGCTGTAACCCAACCACCGCTGCTGGCCGTGGCCGTGCCGGACCAGCCAATAAAGTTGCCGTTAAGCGAAGCTGGCTGATTGCCCGGATTTGCATCAATGCTGTCGGCATTATACCAGTTGTTCGGATCCCCGAATGCCCCTACAGTCTGCCAGGTTGTGCCACCATCAATAGAAGATTGCAATATGGCACCATCCCAGTCTGTTTCAACGCTCCACCAGGCTTTCATCGAAATTCCGGGGTTGGTTAAGCCGGTAAAATTGAAGCATGGGCTGGTTACGGCAGAACTTTCATAAGCATTATGTTTGCCGGTAAGGTTGGTAACCCACGAGTTCGTGCCGGAAGCTGCCGAATTAATAATGGTAGCGGCCGGAGTGCCTAAAGCCCAGGAAGAATTTCTGCCGCCTGCTGTCCAGCCACCGTTACCGCCATCAAAATTCTGGGTGTAAGGGAAGGAAGCTATCACCGGTGCAGATTGAATGGTAGTTACTACAGAATCGTTATACGCCAGAGCATCGCCGGAAAGCGTGGTAACTGCTGACAAGGTATAAGTTCCGGTAGCGGACAGGTTAGCCGTTGTAGGGAAAGTAAAGCTAACCGAAGCGCCGGAAGCCACCGGACCCGGTACAATACCCGTTACCGGCGTGCCATTGTTCAATCTATAACGAACCGGGATATTGGTCTGCGAAGCTGTTCCCGAATTGAAAACGGTAATGGTTACGTTTTGCTGGGCAGTTAAGCTGCAACCGGAAACCGGTGCCGAAATAGCAGTTACTCCTACATCGTTGGCTGGTAAAGTAAATTCATACGCGCCCGGGTCCGGGGTGGTGGTATTACGGGTTACTCCGGTAATATCGGTGGTAACAGTAGTTAAAGGCTGGCCGGTATTATTCAGCGCATAGGCTGTTGGTTGCAGATTGCCGGTGGCTGCGTTTACGAAATGCGGGTTCACAGAAACGCTGTTTACATCAAATGGAGTAGTAGCATTTGCTGCTTGCCAGGCCGCCAGCGTAGCGTAAGTAGTACCATCGTAAATGCCTATGGTGCCTTTCGGTACCCACAGGTTATTGTTGTTGCTTTGAATAACAGATGCAGTCGTGTTGAAGAATAATGCCCGCTGGTCAGCAAAAGGGCTGCCGGTGTTTATTGCAATATTATTGTTAATGAACTTGATGTTGGTAGCAGCAGTGGTTTGATGAAAACCGCGGGAAATACCGGTGCTGGCTGCATTATTAAAATAAACTGTATTATGGTAATAATAAGCCCCATCGCTGCCGGTATTGTGTAAGCCGTAAGCAGCGCCGGTATTGTTGAAATTGTAGATCAGGTTGTTCTTGATAATATTCTCTGAACCAGCCGCCGCATCGCTGCCGGTGGTAAAAATACCATAAGCAATACCCGTAAGCGAAGTTGCTCCGCCGTGCGTATTATGAATGCGGTTATTTTCTACAGTCACACCAGTCGAGTTATCGCCCATGTAAACGCCGTAGAAGGTGGTAACGGTAGCTCTTGCCGGCCGGCTGATATTGTTGCTGCGAATTACCGTGTTATTAGCCTGATCCAGTTCAATGCCCGTACCGTAGAAATTCTGAATGGTGTTGTTAATGATCTGGTTGCCGCCGGCGCCTGGCGTTGCCGCCGAAGCGTTGCCATTCACGTGAATACCTTTATGGCCTCCAGAGATGGTGTTGCCGGTTATCAGGTTGTTGTTGCCATTGTTGCCGTTGGAAGTTACAGCGGTGGTAGAGTTCGAAAATACAATGCCAACGGAATTTGATTCTGTTGTGCTGGTAGAACCAATAGTAATGGTATTGTTGCTGATCGTGTTATTATCGGCACCGTTTATAAAATGAATTCCCCAGCCAAAATCTGTAGTTCCTGTTCCGGTAGTTACAATGTTAAAATTGTTCAGGGTTAAGTAGTCAGCGCCGTCCAGTTTAAACATGGCACGGGTAGCAGAAACCGGATTTGCAGAAACGGTATTGCCGTTGCCGTTAAAAGTAACGGTATTGGTTGCGCTGGCGCCTGAAATTTCCGGAATTACTACCTGCTCGGCGTAAGGGCCGCTGCCGGTAACCACATCGAACGTTACCGGTCCGCCAACGCCGCATGCAAGCGAACTGAGGGCATTGGCAAACGTCTGGAAGTTGGTAGCGCTGGCCGGTGCGTTTTTATTAATTGTAAAATTACCGGTTATCAGGGCCGGCGAAGTTACCGACACAGAAGTAGAATAGGCCGTCTGACCGCTGCAGGTAACGGCTGCCCGGTAGTAATGCGTGCCCGCAGTTTGCGAAGTGGTGGTAGAAGGCGAGGTAGAAGCTGCTCCAACAGGTGCCCAGCCGGTAGTACCGTTAGCGGAAGTTTCCCACTGAATGGTCAGGCCGGAGCCGAAGGTTAAACCCGTTACGTTCAGGTTAAAGCTGGAGCCGGCGCAAATGGTGCTCACGCTGCTGGTAGCGGTGCCGGAAGTTGGGGGTGCCGTACAAGGAAACGCCGGAATAATGGCTAACCGCAGGTTGGGTAAATTGCTGTTGCGGGCCGCAGTAGTTGGGGCGGTGCCGCTAACCTGCGAAGCATTGGCATCGGTAGTAGCAGTGTAAAACCAATCAATGGAGCCTGTTGGGGTTCCAGGGCGGTAAAATTCTACGAAAATTTCCAGGTTGCTGGTTCCGTCCCACACAAATGGCGTTTGCAGCGTTATCTCGTTCCAGCCGGTTCCGGTCATAAAGGAATAAGCGGTGGAAGTAAATACCTGCGTGGCGCCGGTAATTTCGGTTGCGTAAGTAATGGGGGAGGCAGCGTGTTGGGTAAAGGAAACCGGCTTTATAGAAACCGTTAAAGCGATATCATTTGTTGTATATTCACCAGTTCCGCCTTTTTGCCAGGCTAATTTGGTGATTGTTCCGGGCATGCCGCCCGCGGCCAGAATATTGGCTGCAGAATAGATGGCAATGTTCTTGGAATACTTGTTTGTGGTTGTGCTGGTACTAAAGATAGAAGCAGTTGTGCTCGATGTCGTACCAGTGCCAACTATTACCTGTTGCTGGGCTTGAGCTTGCTGCATAAAACTTGCCCAACCCACGGTTAGTAGCAGGAGCAATAATTTGCTAAGCGATAGAAGTTTGTTCATTTTGTTTTGGATAAGTGATAAAAGAAGATTGATGATGAACCCGTTCGCGGAAATGGAGCACTTCCTTGTCAGAAGTTCATTCGTAGTAAAGTTCCGGTAAACCCCGGCGTATCGGAGCGTAACTGAAGCTGCTGCGCGGTTGAGATTGCAGGCAGGCTTGGTAAAAAGAAAACCTGAATAAAGTTTCCTGGGCAGGGTTATGAATGATCTGAATTTAACGGGGTGTTAGTTTTGTAAAACAACCAGCTTTTCTTTAAACCTGTAATCAGCTTTATTTTTAGCTGCTGGTCCGCTCGCTGAAAAGTGACTGTTCCCAAACGCGTAATTTCCCGGGGCATATGCCCGTAAAAATAAGGGTGTAACTATGTTTCCATACTTGTTTAGGGTTGGTTAACAGGACGCTGCAAATGCAAGTTGTGTTATCAGATTTATCTTGTTAATTCTTTTGAAAATCTTATAACAAGCCTCCAAATATATTAAATAATCTTAATTAATCAATTTGCAACCAGGTAAGTGGCCTTTATGGTAAGCCAGGCCATATTTTTATTTTTCTTTAAACCCTTTTTGGGGGAAAGACGCTACCCTTTAAACCCAAAAAAGTCGCCCCGTTAAGAGCGACTTTTTAAAGGTAAAACTATACCGTTTTTTTGCAGCTTACGGGAAAAGCACCGCGTTGTAAGCGTTCACATTCACGGTCGGAATTTTGGCGTTGTATTTCGTATTGATCACTTTAATGAATTCGTTGGCTACCAATGCATAACCGCGCGGGGTCAGGTGTACGCCATCGAGGCTGAACAGGTTGCCGGAAATAAAAGCAGGGGTATAATTTACAGTGTTAACCACCAGAACAGCCTTGCCATCAACCGGTTGAATGGATTGGAAGAAGGCATTCACATCGAAAATAGCCAGGTTATTAGCATTGGCGGCCGAAATAATAATGTTGTTAAAAGCAATAGTAGCATCTTTAATTTCGCCTACTTCAGCCTTATCAAGCACTTCGGCATCGGTCAGGGCGTTAGCCGGGTGAAAACCGTGCGGAATAGTATTACCACCCACGTTGTCAGGGCGGCCAATCGCTGCCTGGGTGGTCAGCAAGATCAGGTCGTTGCTGTCAGCTTCTCTTACGCCGGTGTCAGTGGTGATATATAAAGGGGCATTGTTGGCTGCAGCCCGAACCAATGGCACGGTAACAGTAGTGAAGAACGGAATTAGGGTAACATTCGGAATAGTTGCTACCACACCTTTTGCGCCATTTTTAACCAGATTGGTGATCATGCTGTTATACACGGCATTAAAGGTCGGCTGATCGGTTATGCCCGAAAATGGGTTGGCCGGACTAGCTACCCCGCCGGAAGTAGCATAGGTCAGTACGTCGATATTGCCCAGCCAGCAGGTAAAAAATGTTGGGTTCGACTCGCCAATAACCTGCTGATAGCTTTTTGTTCCTACCTCGTTTGGCTCCAGTAAGCGTTCAAAATAAGGGTTTATGGCGCCAAACAAAGGAGTTGCGCTGCCTTTTACCGACATGCCCGGCACCCCCAGGTTATTTACCGGATCGGTGTATTTTGTAAGCGCCTTTCCGCCCGGCAAAGCAGGTGTATTAGGCCGTTCCGCATCGGCAGGAATTCTGGTAATTATTGGTGAACCACCTGCGGTAAAACCGGTAAGTTTCAGGTAGCCGGAGCCGTTTTTCTGGTCTTCCGAAAATAAAGGCTGCGTAAATTCTCCGCCGCCAGCCAGCTTAAATTGCCCGGCCAGAATATTAGGGAAAGAATTCAACTGACTTTCCCGGTACAAACCGCCGTCGCCAAAGCCCGCTGTTAAAGAGTTGCCAATAGCTACGTACCGCGTAAAATCGGCGTCGCCTTTGCTAATTTCCGGGGCGTCAATTTCCGGGTCGCAGGCCGTTAAAAAAGCTGCGGCTGCCAAAACGGCTAATCCTGAGGTTTTAAAGTATTTTTTCATGGTTTTCTGCTGCAATTAAAATTTGTAACTAACGGCCAGGCCCGGAATATAAACGTTGGTTTTATACGTGCCGCCAATGCCGCCGGAAAGGTTGGAAAGATCGGTACGTTCTTCTTTGCTGATGTAAAGGAACGAGGCATCTATCTGGAAATTTTCGCTGATCGCGTAACCCAATCCACCGGAAATTCCGATCGCGTTCGCATCCGGCGTTTCCGGGGTTAAATAACCCTCCTGCACCGGCGTATTATCGTAGTAGCCGCCGGCGCGCAAGGCAAACGCATCGGTAACTTTATATTCGGCACCTAAACGGTAAATAAAAACATCTTCGTAATTACGCGCGCTTTCGGTAAACGTGCTGCCGTTCACGGCTGCACCGTAATCAAAGCGCAGTTTGTCGTAAGCACTCCAGTTCACCCGCTGCACATCAACCGCAATGGTCAGGTCTTCGGAGGGCATAAAGCCTAAACCCAGCGTAATGTTGCTTGGCAGGGGCAGGGTTGCTTCAAAACTGGTGTTGGGAAAACGCGAAGCCAGCGAAGAAGCCACCCGGAAAGTGGCATCGCCGTCGTCAACCTTCATTTCTACTTTAGAACGGTAGGTTAAACCCACCGAAAACTTATCGGAAGGCTTGAAATAGATACCGGCATTATAACCCCAGCCGCTGGCGTTACCGTCCAGTTCGGCGTGGCCGTCGTTGCCCTGCTGGTCCTGCACCGGAATGCTGCGCTGCAGATTTACCCCGCCGGTACTGTAAACCACGCCGGCCCCGATCCCGATCTTATCGCCGATTTTATAACTAACCGTAGGCTGAATAAAAATGGCCTGCAGGCTCAGTTCATTCAAGCCATAACGCCCTATCCATTCTTCGCCCCATTTCACGCTGCTGCCGAAAGGCGTGTACACGCCCAGGCCGAACCTGAGGTTGCTTTCTTCTTTGCCAAAAACGCCGTAAGCCGCGAAAGGCGTACCGGTAGGATTATCGCTTTTGGCGGTGGTGTTGCCGGGCGCCGTTTCCAGGTAGGCAATTTTAGAAATAATGGCGCTGGCGCCCAGCTGAAAGCCGTTTTGCCGCAGATGGCTCATGGCGCCAGGGTTAAAAAATACGCTGGCCTCGTCTAATGCCAGGCCGGTGCCGGTGTGGCCCATGCCTATTTGTTTCTGCCCCTGCAGGTTTACCTGGAAACCGCCGGCCTGCACCATACCCGAAAGCAAAGCACAACCCAGAAAGGTGAGTAATTTTCGTTTCATAGTTAAGAATAATGATAAAGTAGTCCGCTAAATGTATAAAACTATTTCTGCATTTCCATATGCTTTCCCTGAATTTATGCTGCTTGCCGATGTTTATTTTTTTCATGGAAGAATTGAAAACGCTATGATTTCGGCGCAAAAAAGTATGCGGCCTGATTGCAACTGTTTCTTTATGACTTTCCCAAATAAAAAACGCTATGGTTTCAGCCATCAAAACTCCACGAAATCTCAAAATCCTTTAAATCCGCGATCAAAAACGCTATCATTTTCACCTGAAAAACTCGGCCAAAAAAAAGGAATTTCCGTTAAGCGAATGCTATGCAAAACGAACATCAATACGACGTAATGATCATTGGCGGCGGACCGGCTGGTTTGAGCGCAGCCATGGTTTTAGGCCGCTGCCGCCGCAAAGTAATTCTCTTCGATACCCACAAACAACGCAACCGCTTTTCCGATGCCATGAACGGTTTTATTACCCGCGACGGCATTAAACCTTCGAAATTCATAGAGATTGCCCGCGAAGAACTGGCCGCATACGACGTGGTTTTACGCGCCTGCGCCATTAAAAAAGTGCATCACATTAAAGGCGGTTTTGAGGCCGAAGACGAAGACGGCGAAAAATTCTGGTCGAAGAAACTGCTGCTGGCCACCGGGTTAAAAGACCGCGTGCCCGAAATTCCCGGCATTGAAGAAATGTACGGCAAAAGCGTGCACCATTGCCCGTATTGCGATGGCTGGGAAAGCCGCGACAAATCGCTGGCGGCTTACGGCAAAAACCGCAACGGCGTAGGCCTGGCTTTATCGTTGAAAAGCTGGAGCCCGTACGTAACGCTTTTCACCGACGGCACCAATAAACTTACCAGCGCCGATATTGCCCAGCTGCAGCGCAACGGCATTTCCCTGAACACGAAAAAGATCACCAAGCTGGAGGGGGAAGGAGCCCAATTGCAGCAAATTGTTTTAGCCGACGGCACTTCCGAAAAATGCGAAGCGATGTTCTTCAGTACCGGCACCGAGCAGCAATGCGAACTGGGCGTAATGCTGGGTTGTGAGTTTACCCACCGGGGCGTAGTGAAAACCCGCAAACTGCAGAAAACCAACGTGAAAGGCCTCTTTGTAGCCGGCGATGCCGCCCGCGATGTGCAGCTCGTAATTGTGGCCGCCGCCGAAGGAACCAAAGCCGCCGTAGCCATCAACATGGAGCTTCAGGAAGAAAGCCGGAAGTAAAAACGGTAGGGTTTGAAGGGTAAAAAGTCTTAGTTGAAATACAATTTGAACTGGTAAACGATCTCGCCATACGAGGCCGTGGCCACGTAATAGCTGGCGGTTTTGTCCAGGATGCGGTATTTATACTGGTCGCCTTTCCGGCTGAACTTCCCTTTGTTGGGGTCAGTGCTTTCCTGGAAGGTTAAAACGAATTCGCAGTTGTCTTTGGGTTTAAAATCGAGCCGGGAAACGTGTTTGGCTTTGCCCACGGTTTCCTGCCAGGTGCCACCCGATAAAGCCACCCGGGTGGTATCGCCGTTTCCTTCTATGTAAAATAACTGGCGGTGGCCGGTAAGTTGCTGACAAACATCGTTCGTTAATTTGGTTTCCGGGTTGGTTTTAAGCAACACCCAGTCGCCTTTTACCGGCTTTAGGCGGTCGAGCATGCTTACGTATGCGGCGCAGCTCTTTTGCAGTTCAATATCCAGGTTGCGGGCCAGTTCCAGTTTTTCGGCTTCATCTTCGGCCCTGACAAAAGATTTTTCCAGCACCTTGGTAAAGCACCGCTTAAACTTCACCGAATCTACACCGGTTTCGGTTTCCAGGCAGTTGCAATAGCTTTTGCTCACATTCCTGCTTTGCCCGGAGGCTGCCTGCATCAGGAAGCAAAAAAGGAAAAGCAGAAATGCATTTTTCATAAAGAAGATGGATTTGGGATCTATATGCAAATGAGGCTTTAAATATAAGAATTGGCAAAGGCTTTTATGAAAATGACCGATGCTTTTTGTTGGCATGCCTTCAGGTTTATGGCCCTGAAAAACGCTATGTTTTCAGGGCCGAAAAGTATAGCCGGCTACAATTTACATGGAGCTGTTGCAGAAACCAGGCTTTACTTTTTGCCTTCCAGTTCATAAGTTACGCCGTCCACGGTTTTGGTTTGCTTTTCAATCTGCTTATCGAGCACGATCTTCAGGCCGGAATTGGTTTGCTCAATTTCCATAATGGCTTCGCTGGCGGTAGGGTCCTGAAATTTGGCTTCAAAAAGCTGCGTGGTATCCTGCGGGCCGGCCAACATAAACTTGTAATGGAATTTTTCGGTGCCGGTCAGCCACATTTCGTAAACCAGGTTTTTGCCTTTCACTTCGGTAATTACCTCGCTGCGTACCCGGTCGGTTTTTTCCAGGGCATCGCAGCTGCTGAAATAAAAGGCAAGACCAAAGAATACGAGGAACAGGCGAAGGTTTTTCATTTGTATAGGTTTAGGTTGAAAAGGTAAATTACCTATTCTTCGCCTAATTTCATAATTACTGATTTTTCAGTTACGGGTGCAGTATTTATTGCCGGTAAACTCTGAATCGGGAGGTTTTGCTTTTGGTTTGGATAGTCAATAAATATAGCCCGGCGCGCAATTTATCCAGGTTTTCTATCTGGTTATCAGTAGCAGATCCTTTTATAAGTTCCTGCCCGGTTACGTTTGAAAGGGTGTAATTAAAAGGGCCTTCAACACCTTCAACCGAAAGCATGTCTTTAAAAGGATTCGGGTAAAGGGATAAAGATGGGCTATTTGTTTCCTTTATTCCAAAATAGCGGAAGATATCGCCGTAACTGCCCACAAATTCAACCGTGCAATCATAATACACTTTAAACTTCCAGAACCGCCTGTTAATGCAACCGCTCGGGCAATCTCCCCAGCCAAGAGAATAGGTCAATTCCACGTGATCGGCATAAATGGAATCCTGAATATTATTGCCGTCGCCGGCATAGCTGTTTGGTACTGCATATTGTACGCCGTTAAGGGTTTCAAACATATTGCTCAAAGCGCGAATATTGTAATTGCTGCCAGATTTTAAAACAACGATCGGGTTGAAGATCGTGAATGTCCGGTCAAAAGTTAGCTGGTATTGGGTTATCAGATGATCAACGTAAGCATCCCCGGTATTCATGTTCCCAAGCTGAAGTTGTTGCATCCAGGGTAAATTACCATAGGCAGAGATCACGATAGAATTCATTACCGGGCTCGGGAAAGTATGAATATTCAGAAGCGAAACCACCGTATCGCGGGCGGCCAAGTTTGCATTATAAACCGCAAGCAGCGCATGCAATACCGTGTCTGCATGGGTTGCCGGTATGGCTACCGAATCCTTTTCAGGCAGATTATTTGCCTGTATCTTTCTTAAAGCCAGCCGGCTGGCATCTTCGTGGTACAAGCCAATAATGCTATCGGGCGCCGAACAAGTAGAAGAAACCGTTTGTGCCTGTGCAAAAGTTGTCACGAAAAAAAGCAGGAAGATGAGTAGCGCTTTGATCATTGCATTATTTTTTTTGTCTTGAAAAGGTGTGATTTTCAGGAATGTACGCACCTGTTTACAGGACGTATAGACAATGCTTATCCGTTGCTTGCGCAATCAAAAAAATAATAAAAACGCTATGGTTTTGGCCCGGAAAACTCAAAATTGCACTTAAGCTTTCTCCAGACCGGTATTCCTTCGTTGTGCGTAGAATAAATTCGTAATGCATAGAATGAAGCGAAGCGTTTCTATGCACTTTCGGAAGACCAATCTCGCCGCAGGTTTACGCTCATCGGGAGGTTGGCTTACCGGTAATGCGTAAAGCGCTGTGCTAACTTTACGCATTACCGTAGCTTTTTTTAATTTGATATTTATAATCCCTGCCAGGCGGTTTTTAACTTCCGTGCTTTATATTTTATTCATTAATAGTTACTTCCTCAAGAAATTCACGCAACAAACTATTAAATTCCGCAGGTTTTTCAAGCATCGGATAATGGCCTGTTCCCTTTATAGTTTTGTAATTATAGTCCTTAAAATATTTTCGGTTGCTCTCAAAATTGGTTGGGCTTGCGTCAGAATTAATTGCCCTTACCGGAATATCTACAAGGGCAGCTATTTTGCGGATATCCATTTCATATAGAGGTTTAAGCGCATTTATAGCTAGTTCAGCATCATTCTGAAGGAATTCGTTTTGAAGTTGCTGTTTTATAAGGGCAGGCGTTTCTTCTGCAAAAAGGTATTGCGGCAGCATATTTTCTACTGCAGATTTGAAATCTTCACGATAATGACTAAACATAAGCGCTTCTGCCTGCTCCGGGGTAAAATCCTGGTCTAAGTCTTTTAACGTGTCCACCAGAATAATAGCTTTTACTTTAGGCAGATCCGTAAATGCTTCGAGCACATACGCTCCCGACATAGAATGACCAACAAGTATGATTTCGGAAGCGTTAATCTGATTTATAACGGCTTTTATATCATCGGCATATTGTTCACTTGTCCAATTTTTTCTTGTTTTATCTGATTTGCCATGACCACCAAGATCAATTTGAACAATGTTGTATTTTTCTTTTAAAAAAGCTTCCTGATCATTCCACCAGTTTAGGTTGCCGAGCCAACCGTGTACAAAGACAATACAGGTGTTTCCGTTTCCTGTTTCTTTATAATGAATGTTTACCTTGTCAGTAGATAAAATACTTTTCTCCATCTATTTATTTTCTTTATTAATTGCTTGAATATAAATTTTGATTGTCGGTTTTAAAAAAGGTAACGTCTGGGCTAACAAACGTTTTAATGGTTTTTAGCTTTGGTTACCAATTGTTATTCTTTGGACGCTTGAAGTTTAATTTAAGTTGTTAATCTTTTGTTTAATTGAGTTACAAATTAACAGTCCAATTGTAAAGGTTGTAATCGCTGTGCAAACCAAAAATGCAATGATTGGCGGTATTAAGTATAACCAGAAGTTTTTACCATCATTATCCAAAATAGTCAATAAGATAAAAACCGACCAGATTATTGAATTTACAATTAGTGAGAATTTGAAGGAGGATTTTAAAAGTGTTTTTTGATTCTCAAGGTCAACTGCGGCTGAATATCCTGCAAGTCCAAGTGCTATCAGAAATGATATTATCAGACCTACAACAGCTTTGCCATAAACCGCAAACAAAGACATTGTTGCAAGTCCTTCACCTGTCAGCATTGCAGGTATAGAAAAAAATAAGAAAATGGTAATTAGGCCTAAAGGTGTACCAATTAAATAAGAAGATAATATTCCCTTTCGTCTCAAGCTCATTTCTTTTTTGTTCCTATTAATGGTTACAATTATACCTAACGGCTAGTATAAAAAGCGTGTGAGGCCGTCGGCCGAATAATGATTTTTATACCTTGTTGGCGTGTGTTTTTCTAT
>NZ_JAEHFX010000006.1 GCF_016623615.1 Adhaeribacter terrigena
CAAAGAACGGATCTTCAATTGTGTCGTTTTTAAATAAATTCATCAATTCTTGTTCATTTAAATTCCCTATAACGTACGTGGCTAAACGACGAGCGAGGCCGTCGGCCGAAGGTTGACTTTTAGGTGTGGTTATGCCCTGTGGTTTTTTATACGCATTTTGACCACGCCAATTTTATATTTTGGGCAAGGCCCTGGTTAGAAATTTCTTTAGGGAATTTTACTATACTTTCTGGTAAATAATGATGTCCTTTTTGATCTCCAGATGTACCTCCATTTTTTGTAGAGGAGATTACTAAAGTTGAATTCTCTTCTATTATTGAGATATATCGAGCACCTTCCATTATTTGCTTTTCTGACCTAAATCCGATTGCTTTCTTATATCTATCCCTATTTTGTTTGAATTCTACTTGACCCTTTGGATTTGGCACATCTGTTTTCGAAAGAGTCAAATGTTTTCTTACCGCTTCTCCCAAATCTGAATCGTCAATATCGGTTGGCAAGATTGAAACTTGATCTGTCACAATCCAGAATCCGTCTTTTACTTTATTTTCTGTCGCAAGGATTATCTTATCAGGATAGAGAGTGGCCCCAATCGCTTTTGCTTTATCTTTTGCCTTAAAAATTTCTTTTAGAATATTCATTTCCATTTGGCATAACGGCTGGGCTAGACGACGGCGCAGCTGACGTTTAGCTTTGGTTAGCCTAAAGTAATTTTTCTTTTATAAGTTCTCAAATAAGAATATACCTCCTAAAGGAACAAGAAGTATAATAAGTAAGGAAATTATGTTCCAATTCAACCTTTTGCTTTTTCTTTCCTTTATTGCTGCAATTATAAATCCTATAGTATAAACTACTATTATTATAAGTGACATTAAACCAATTCCCATTGAAGCAGTTGCACCTGCATAATTATTATCATAATCCTTATTATACAGGAAATCAAACGCGTAAACCCACCAGCTACAATAAATTATCAATGAAATAACTTTTGTAGTTTTTGAATTGTCCCAATGAGAATTTTTAATTTCCATTCTATTATGGCTAACTACTGTATATCCGTAGGAACTACGGTTATCCCCGCTATATCTGTAGGTTTTTCAGCCGGTTTTGCTACCATTTTTAAAAATCCTACTCTATAATAGCGACGTTTCATATTCAAATGTAACAAAGTTTTACAATGTATCAAGTGGGCTCATTATTTTTTCGATGGCATGCGGAGTTACGTGCGTGTAAATCTCAGTGGTTTTGCTGGAGCCATGGCCTAAAAGCGTTTGTATATAGCGCAAATCGGTACCTTGCTCCAGCAAATGCGTGGCAAAGCTGTGCCGTAGTGAGTGAGGGGTATACGGACCATGAATGCCCGCTTTGGCTTTACAATCCCTGAATACGTTCCTGATACTTTCTACGGTATATTGCCCGCCAAATTGACCTTCAAAAAGCCAATCTTTGGGTTTATAAGCCTTGTAATAGCTCCGCAAGCTTTGCAACAATCTTTGTGAAAGCAGCGTGGTCCGGTCTTTCTTCCCTTTGCCACCCCGTATTAACAATATATTTCGACCGCTTTGTACATCCGTTATCTTTAAATTTATTACTTCGCTTATGCGCAGCCCACCGGCATAAAGCAATTGCAGCAGGCAGCGGTGTTTCAGATTATCAGTTGCCTTTAATATCCGGGCAACTTCTTCCTTGCTCATTACCTTGGGAAGCTTTCGCTCTTTTTCCGGGCGTTCTACCTGGTTCAGGTCCATTAAAGGCCGTTGTAGCATGCGCTGATAATAAAATTTAATGGCATTTATGCTCTGGTTTATAAACGAATAAGAATACTGGCCGCTTTGCATAAGGTTTCGGTGGTAGTGGTTCACGGCTTCGGCAGTAAAATCGTTTATCCGGGTTAAACCTTCCTGGCAAAACGTATTCAGAAAGCGTAGCAGCAAACCATGGTAGGTACGCAGGGTATTGGGGCTGTAGTTAAGGAGTAGCAATTTTTCCAGGTAAGGCAGCGGGCAACTTATAAAATGGCTCTCTTTTACATAAGTTTGCTCCCAAAGCCGGTTCTGCACGCTCAGATCCTTTATTTTAAGATCCTGCGCCAGCCAGATCTGAGCCATGCCCTGCAAACGATCCAGGAGCTGATGCAAACTAATACTATCTGCCCCGGTTACAAAACACCTGGTTTCTTGCAGCCATTTCACCCGGTCAGCCGAACATAAAACCTGGTAAATGCGCTCGTCATACTGAAAACTAAGCTGTAATACCATACGATTCTGGTAAAGCAGGGGTATCAGCCGCACTACCGGAAGCTCCGGCAATTTAGGAAGTACGGCATACTCAGACTTTGGGGCGCTCAGGTTAACCGGTTTGGAAGGTCGCAGGCGTTTGGGCCGGTTCAGGTAAAGCATATTTACGACCGCCACGCCTTCCAGATGCTGTTGAAGCAGGGCAATTTGCTGCTCGTTGCGGGACATTACAAAGCATTTATACGTTTTGCTGAACTTTACCCCATCTGCCTGCTTTAGTTTTTGGGTAATTTTCTGATCGGGTTTGTGCCAGAGTTTAATATAAAACTTACCCTGGTGTTCCAGGGTATTCAGGTAAACCACCGCGCCAGTTTGTTTAAAATACATACTTACAGCCAATTAAGAGCGGCAAGTTACATAACAACGATAGCCAAAGCGTGTTTATACCCGTATATTAACGTTTATAAACGGATATAAACGCTTTTAAAAACGGCAATGGAAAAAGAGCATCGGAAATGTGCACAATGTAGCAATATACTGATCGGCCGCTCCGATAAACGTTTTTGTTCGGAGCAGTGCCGCTCAGAATGCCACAACCACAAAAAATTACAGAATACTTCGGAAAAAAAGATCCTGCAGGTAAATGCCATCCTGCGGAAAAACCGAAGCATATTAAAAATGGCCAGCCCCCAGGGAAAAACCACCGTGCCCCGCCAGATTCTGGAACTGGCCGGTTTTAATTTCACGTATTTCACCAACCTATACCGCACGAACAGGGGCAATACGTATTATTTTTGCTACGATTACGGATATTTACTGCTACCTGAAGATAAAATACTGATCGTGAACCAGCAGGCCTATATGGCAACCTGAAATCCCGTTAAGTCTGTTAATATCTGTTACTGTTAATCAAGGGAAAGAACTAAAAAACTGAAACGCCCCTCCCCCCTAAAACTTCAAACGCGGTTCCGGGCTGGCATACTGATCAGAAAATTCGCCTTTCAGGTATTTGAAATGCGCAGCCATCGCAATCATACCGGCATTATCGGTACAATACTGGAAAGCGGGAATAAACACGTTCCAGCCGCGCTTCTCCCCTTCTTCCTGCAAAGCTTTCCGCAACCCGGAATTGGCCGAAACGCCGCCGGCAATGGCAATATCTTTTATATGAAGCGCTTCAGCGGCCGGAATCAGTTTTTTAAATAAGGTTTTTATCAGCGCGTTTTGAATGCTGGCGCATAAATCGGCCAGGTTCTGCGTTATAAAGTCGGGATTTTGCTTCGTCTGGTCTTTAAGGAAATAAAGAATGGCCGTTTTGATGCCGCTGAAAGAAAAGTCATTGCCCGGCAGATTCACGATCGGGAAAGGGAATTTATTGGGATCGCCGGTGGCAGCCAGTTTGTCTAAAGCCGGTCCGCCGGGGTAAGGCAAACCTAGCAGCTTGGCCGATTTATCGAAGGCTTCGCCCACGGCATCGTCGGTGGTCTGCCCGATTATCTCCATATCGAGGTGATCGCGCACCACTACGAGCTGGGTATGGCCGCCGCTCACGGTCAGGCACAGGAATGGAAAAGCAGGCTTTGGTTCATCTATAAAATGGGCCAGAATGTGCGCCTGCATGTGATTTACCTCGATGAGCGGCACGTTCAGCCCCATGGCAAAAGCCTTGGCGAAAGATGTGCCCACGAGCAAAGCACCAAGCAAACCGGGGCCGCGGGTAAAAGCCACGGCGTTAAGTTCACTTTTTGCTATATTTGCCGTATGGAAAGCCTGCGCCACTACCGGAATGATGTTTTGCTGGTGCGCCCGCGAAGCCAGTTCCGGGACCACACCGCCGTATTGTTCGTGTACGGCCTGCGAAGCCACCACATTGGCAAGTATTTTGCCCCCACGGATTATGGCTGCCGACGTATCGTCGCAGGAAGATTCTATTGCTAAAATTGTAGGTTGTAACATTTCCTTTGGAAAACCAAAAATCAAATAAGCTGCAAGTTATAGGAAAAGCTATACTAAAAATAGTTTTTGGCCTTCTTGTGCTTATTTTTATACTGCTCAACGGGCTGTATTTTGCCCTGAAGATACCTGCTTTTCAAACAAAAGTGGCGCAGAAAGCAGCCTCCTTTATTTCCGAAACTATCGGGCATAAAGTTACCATCGAAAAGGTGGATATCAAATTCTTTAAAAATGTGCTGCTCGATAAAGTGCGCGTGCTGGATGTGCGCGGGAATGAATTATTTTATATCGGCCAGCTCGATGCCGACATCAGCGTTTTTTCAATTTTTGAACCGAATAAACTCAGCATTTCCACGCTTACCTTAACCGAACCACGTACGCATTTAATTCAATACCGCGGCACCGACTCGCTGAACCTCAGCACGTTCATTCATTCCATTAAACAATTAATTACACCCGATACCACCACTACCTCCAAACCTTTCGATTTTCACATCGGCCGGCTGGTGCTGCAGAACGGCTATTTTACTTACGACAATCAGAACGATCCGCATACCGATTTCGGGCTCGATTACCAGCACATGAAACTGGCCAGCATCAACGCCGATCTTTCGGAAATTGAACTGCTGGGCGATACCATTAAAGCGCGGATCAAAGGGTTAACGGCTTTCGATCTGCCTTCCAAAACGCACCTCAAAAACCTGGACGTGAAAATGACCTACGCCCCTACGTTCTGGGAATGGGATGAAATGGATCTGAAAGTAGGCCGAAGCAATCTGCGCCACTATGTGCGTTTCGATTATCACCACTTCTTCAATTTTACTGATTTTAACGATAGCGTTTTTGTAACCGCCCGCCTCGATAGTTCGGCCGTTTATTCGGATGATATTGCCCAGTTTGCCCCGCAGCTGAAAGACTGGAAAGAAAAAGTACTGATCACGGCCAATATTAAAGGAAAAACCAGCCGTTTCGATGCCAAAAACGTGGATATTTATTATGGCAAAAACACGCACGTAGTTGGCAATATCAGTGCTACCGGTCTGCCGAATATGAAGGAAACTTTTGCGGAACTGAAACTGAAACCTTCCCGCATCGACGCTGACGACCTGAAACGCTACATTCCCGAAGATGCCTTTGCTTACGCCGACCGGCTGGGAACGGTAAAACTGCAGGGCCAGTTTGTAGGTTTTTACAACGACTTTGTAGCCAATGGCAGTTTCCAGACCGACCTGGGCAGTTTTGTTTCGGATATAAACCTGAAGCTGAACAAGAACAAAACGCAGAGCTCTTACCGGGGCTATCTGAAAACCGATAATTTCCAGGTGGGCAAACTGATCGGCGACGAAAGCGTGCTGAAAAACATTTCGATCGACGGGCGCATTGCCGGTACCGGTTTCGATACCAAAACTGCCAACCTGGAACTGGATGCTACCATCAAATCGCTGAATTTCAACAACTATACCTACCGCAACATTACTACCAACGGGAAACTCGGGCAGCAGAAATTTTCGGGCGCTTTCAGCGTGAACGACCCGAACCTGGTAATGAAAGGCAACGGCACCATTAACCTGGAACAAGGTAACCAGCGTTTCGACTTGACCACCAATATTGAAAACGCCAACCTGAAACAACTGAATTTTACGCCGCAGGATTTCCGGGTAAAAACCCAGGCCACGCTCCATTTTTCCGGCTACCGGCCCGACGATCTTTTGGGTACGGCCAGTTTACGCAATACCACGCTAACCTTCGAAACCAAACCCGTGCAGATCGATTCGCTGGACGTGGTATCGGCCAAAACCGGCGGCATCC
This sequence comes from Adhaeribacter terrigena, assembly GCF_016623615.1. Taxonomy (GTDB): domain Bacteria; phylum Bacteroidota; class Bacteroidia; order Cytophagales; family Hymenobacteraceae; genus Adhaeribacter_A; species Adhaeribacter_A terrigena. The sequence goes on from NZ_JAEHFX010000006.1 coordinate 6,000, forward strand.
GCACGCTGGATGTAAGATCGGAACTGCTTAATTTCGATGCGAAAGGCGACTTCAATTATACCACCCTGATCCGCGATATTGCCGTGCTGGTGCAGGAATATAAACTGAATTTTGAAAACAACCCTACCGCCACCGCGAATTACTACCGCAAAAAGGACAGCCGCAGCGTTCCGGCAGATTACGCGCTAGATTTTAACCTGCACCTGAAAAAAGCCAACCCGCTGCTGCACATTTTTGTACCGGATTTTTCCGTTTCCGACAACGCAAAAATTACGGGTAACTTCCGGAACGGGCAAACGGCGATCTTTGGTTTCAGCGGCCAGATCGATACCCTTTTATACGGCGATTATAAACTGTTTACCAACACCCTAGAACTTACTACTTCCAAGCTGCCTTTCAGTCCGGAAGTGCTGGCACAGGCTTTTCTAACTTCTCAGAAACAACAAATACCTTCGGCGGGCGCAACCGAAAATTTCTTTGCGGAAGGCGTCTGGACGGGGCAGAAAATCCAGTTCGCTACCAATATTGCCCAGACCGGAACTACCAACAAAGCTGCTTTCAGCGGTGACCTGAACTTTCTACCGAACCGGCTGCAGATCGTATTTAATAAATCGAACGTGAACCTGTTGGGCAAAACCTGGTCGATCTCGCCGAACAATACCGTAGAGATCCGGGGCCAGGAGATCGATTTCCGTAACCTGGTGCTTTCCTACCAGAATCAGAGCATCAGTGCTTCGGGTATGCTCTCTCGGGATCCTTCACAGCTTATGCAGGTAAAGGTCAGCAATTTTGAACTGCAGAACCTGAACCCTTTAATGGCGCAGAAAATGAGCGGCGTTTTGAATGCCGACCTCACCGCCCGCGACATTTACGACCAGATCATTTTAACGAGCCAGCTCCGGGTAGATTCGCTATACTTCGACGAGATCCTGATCGGGAACGTAGCCGGAGAATCGGATTGGGACCGCCGGCAGAGTCGGTTACAGGTAAACCTGGGCGTAAGCCGTGATGCGCGCAAAGTGCTGAACGTAACCGGCACGTATAACCCCTATGGCGGAAACCAGCAACTGAATTTACTGGCAGCCATGGAAGATGCGCCGGTAAAAATTGTGGAACCCTTCCTGAAAGATATCCTCAGCGATATGGACGGAACCATGGAAGGGCGCATCCGGATTTTGGGGAAATTAAGCGGACCGATCCTGAAAGGCGTAGCTAACGTAAGCAACGGGCGTTTCAAATTCGGATACCTGAATACGGTTTACACGTTCTCCGACCGGGTTTATTTTGCGGAGAACGGCATCATGTTCCGGGGCATAAAACTGCGCGACATTTTTGGCAATACGGCTACGCTGAACGGCGGCGTGTACCACGATGGGTTCAATAATATGGTACTGGACCTGAAAACCGATTTCCGGAGGTTTATGGTACTGAACACCACGCGCGAGCAAAACGACCTTTACTACGGTTCGGCCATTGCCACCGGCGACGCTTCGATCTTCGGGCCGCCTTCTAACCTGAAACTGAACGTGGATGCCCGCAGCGAAAAAGGAACCCGGATCTCCATTCCGCTCAACACCCAGGCCAAGGCATCGCGGCAGGGTTTTATCCGGTTTGTGAATGCCAATTCCAAAGATACTACCAGGGTAAAAGTGGCGGTGGAAGAACAGAAAGTTGATCTTTCGGGCATTAATATGAACTTTAACCTGGATGTAACCGAAGATGCGTACGTAGAGATTATTTTTGACGAACGCACCGGCGATATTATCCGGGGAACGGGCAACGGGCGGATCCGGATGAACATTGATACCCGCGGCGAATTTAACATGTACGGCAATTACGAGGTGGTGCAGGGCGCTTACAATTTCACGCTGTATAACCTGGTAAACAAGGAATTTCAGGTGCGGCCGGGCGGTACCATAAACTGGAACGGCGACCCTTACGGCGGAAACCTGAACATTCAGGCTACCAATACCCAGCGGGTTTCGTTGCGCGAAGTACTGCAGGGCGGCATGACCGATACGCTGGGAACCGATAACGGAGCGGACAGCCGCCGCTACCCGGTAACGGTAGTAATGGGTTTGAGCGGCAACCTGCTTACCCCGGAAATAAAACTGGATATGGAATTCAACGATGTTCCTTCGCAGGTAGAAACGCTGTTGCAGCCTTTTATTTCCAACATCCGGACCGATGAACAGGAACTTAACCGGCAGGTATTCAGCTTGCTGGTTTTCAAACGCTTATCGCCGATCGGGGAATTTGCCCTGAACAATGCCGGAACCGATGCCCTTACCAGTATCAGCGAATTTGTTTCGAACCAGTTCAGTTACTGGATCTCGCAGGTAGACAGCAACCTGGAGGTGGATATTGGCATCAGCGGCGCCGATGCTGCCGGCAACCCGGAGATCATGACCCGCATCGGGTATTCGTTTCTGGAAGGCCGTTTGCGCGTGAGCCGCGAAAGCAGCCTGGGCAGCAACAACCAGGCCACCCGCACTACGAATGCCACCGCCATTGGCGACTGGCGGGCCGAATATTACCTCAGGCCCGATGGCAAGCTCCGGCTGAAACTGCAATACGTAACCTCGGCAGTAAATACGTTCGAAAACAATACTTTCACTACCTCTTCGGTTGGTTTTGTGCACACCCAGCAATTCGATTCGTTCCGGGAATTATTCGGCCGTAAAAAACCTTCGAAGCGCTTACAACGGGCCCAGCAGGAACGTAGCAAACAGCTCGAAAGAATTGAATCCGACGATATCAAACCTCCACCGATTTAAAATATTGAGTTTTATCGCGGGAAAGCATAGCGTTTTCCTAATGAAATAATTTAAAAGCACTCCGGAATTCCCGGGGTGCTTTTTGGTTTTATGGCCCTGTTGAACTTTCCCGATCTTGAGTTTTTACCTTCCAAACCATACCGTTTTCAGGCTGAAATCTCCCAAACCGCCGGTTCAGGTTTACAAACCTGATCCATCGGCCCCAAGATGATGCCGCTTAATATGGCAGGCAACGCGCTACTTTTAAAATAATTCTTAAATTTGCGGTTCGCATACCTAATACAAAGCCTTTGAAGAAACATACCCGCAAGAAAAAACTGGGCCGCTACCCGCAGCTGATGGTCATTTTCAGTACTACGCTGGCCTTGTTTGTGATCGGTCTTTTCGGAATGCTCCTTTTGCACGCGGCCAAACTTTCGGATAAAGTGAAAGAGAACCTGGAAATGCAGGTGTACCTGAACCGCGACCTGACCGAAATGCAGCTTGTGCGCCTGCAAAAAACCTTTGCCTTAAAGGAATACATTGCCTACAAAGGCTCTGAACCCCAGGTCCGTTTCTATTCCAAAGACGAAGGCGCCAAAGAATTCATAAAAGGCACCGGCGAAGATTTCCTGCAGTTTCTGGGCGAAAACCCCTTGCGCGACGCTTACATTTTGCGCATCAACCCGGAATACGCCGAGGCAGCCAACCTGAAAAAAATAAAAACCGATCTGGAAAGCATTGACGGGGTTTTTGAAGTGCAGTACGTCGAAAACCTGTTCAATTCCATTAACCAGAACCTGCGCAAGATCAGCCTGATTTTGCTTTCGTTTGCCGCTATTTTAACCTTAGTAGTGGTGGTGCTGATCAATAATACCATTAAACTGGCGTTGTATTCGCAGCGCTTCCTGATCCGGAGCATGCAATTGGTTGGCGCTACGGCGTATTTCATTCAGCGGCCCTTTTTAAACCGGGCCACCATGCAGGGCGTGATCAGCGGTTTGCTGGCCTCTATCCTGCTATACATGCTGCTGCAATACGCTTATTACGAATTCCCGGATTTGCTATTGCTGCGCGATGAAAAACAACTGGCGCTTTTGATGGGCTTTTTAATGGTGCTGGGTACCATCATCGGGTTTTTAAGTTCATACCGGGCCGTAAAAAAATACATGCGCGCTTCGCTCGATGAACTTTATTAAGTTCGTAGGTTCGAATGTTCGAGGTTCGAAATTCGTGTTTTGGGCTTAAAAAACGCTATGGTTTTTAGCTAAAAAACTAAAAATATAAAATCCGGAAATTCGCTAAAAACGGTATCGGGTTCTTAAAAAAATTAAAACATAAAATCGAATTTCCGAACATACGAACTTCGAAAATTCGAACAATCGAAATAAAAAAATGGAAAACAGAAATCGTTTCGCATTCGGTAAAAAAAATTACCTGATCATGTTTGCTGGTATTATTGTGCTGGCCCTGGGTTTTATTATCATGAGCCTGGATAAGGAGCAGTACGGCCTTGGTTTTATGGGCATTACGCTGGGCCCGATCGTGGTGCTGATTGGTTTTGCCATTGAGTTTATGGCTATTTTCTACAAAGACAAAACCAACGCATAAATGACGCTGTGGCAAACCATTATTCTGGCTATTGTAGAAGGGCTTACCGAATTCTTACCCATCTCTTCTACCGGCCACATGATCATTGTGTCCAGTTTAATGGGCATCAGCCAGTTCGAATTTACCGGCACGTTTATAACCAGCATTCAGTTCGGCGCCATTCTTTCGGTGGTGTTCCTGTACTGGCGCCGCTTTATTCAGAGTTTCGATTTTTACCTGAAGCTTTTTGTTGGTTTCCTGCCCTTTGGTATTGCCGGTTTCCTGCTGAAAGACATTGTGGAAGAATTGCTTAAAAGTGTAACGGTAGTGGCGGTCATGCTGATATTGGGGGGAATTGTGTTGCTTTTCATCGATAAGTTTTTCAACGACAAGCCAGACTCCGATTCCACGCCTACGTTTAAACAAGCTTTTTACATTGGCATGTTCCAGTGCTTTGCGTTGTTGCCGGGCATTTCCCGGTCGGCGGCTACCATGGTTGGTGCCTTAACGCAGGGCTTTAACCGCAAATCGGCAGCGGAATTTTCGTTCCTGTTAGCAGTACCCACTATGTTCGTGATCACGGCTTACCAGATGCTCAAAAGTTACAAAACCATCCGTTCCGAAGACGTGGATATGCTTTTAATCGGGAATGCGGTTTCGTTTATAGTTGCCATTGCAGCCATTAAATTCTTCGTAGGCTTTCTAACCAAATACGGTTTCCGGGTATTTGGCATTTACCGCATTATTGTGGGCGTAATTATTCTGGCTTTAATAGCCATGGGCTTTGAAATAAACCTGGTTTAACATGCAATTCGATTTTGAGACCGGGGAAATTCTCCTCTTAGACAAACCCCTTACCTGGACTTCCTTCGACCTGGTAAAAAAAGTACGCAACAGCCTGCGCATTAAAAAGATCGGCCACGCCGGAACCTTAGATCCCCTGGCTTCCGGTTTGCTGATCATGTGCACCGGTAAATTCACCAAGAAGATCGAAGAAATTCAGGCGCAGGAAAAAGAATATACCGGCACCATTACCATCGGCGCCACCACCCCTTCTTTCGACCTGGAAACGGAAGTGGATACGACCTGCGACATTGCCCACATTACCGATGCCGACCTGGAAGCTGCCCGACAGAAATTTGTAGGGGTAATTGCCCAGACTCCTCCTATTTATTCGGCGGTAAAAGTGAACGGTGAACGCGCTTATAACCTGGCGCGCCGCGGCGAAGAAGCAGAGATCAAAAGCAAGAATATCGAAATCAAAAGCTTCGAAATAACCCGCGTGGCCTTGCCGGAGATTGATTTTAAAGTGGTTTGCACCAAAGGCACCTACATCAGAAGCCTGGCCCGCGATTTTGGCAAGGAACTGGGTTGCGGCGCGCACCTTACTAAACTGGTGCGCACACGCATCGGTGAATATAAACTCGAAGACGCGCTTTCGGTGGAAGATATTATGCTCATCCGCGACGAACGCATTGCCAGTTTCCAGAAAGACCAGGAAACGAAAGACCAGGAAACTCCGGATCAGGCTTAAAACAACATGGAAGTAATCCGGGAGCTTCATAATTTTCCAAAAATTGCGAACGCGGTAGTAACCAGCGGCACCTTCGATGGCGTGCACGTAGGCCACCAGCAGATCCTGAAAAGGCTGCATGAAAACGCTATGCTTTTAGGCGGAAAAAGTGTGGTGATCACGTTCTGGCCGCACCCGCGCCACGTGCTTTCCCAAAGCCAGGAAAAACCGGTTTACCTGCTTACCAGCATCGAAGAACGCATTGCCCTGCTCCGAAAATTTAAAGTAGATTACCTGCTCATTATTCCCTTTACCCCGGAATTTGCCAACCTCAGTTCCAGCGAATTCATTCAGAAGATCCTCATCGAGGCAATCGGTACCAAAAAACTGGTGATCGGGTACGACCACCGTTTCGGTAGGAATCGGGAAGGCGGCTTTGAATATTTAAAAGAAAACGCGGCTACCTTAGGCTTTGAAGTGGAAGAGATTCCTCGCGAAGACGTGGACCATGTGGGCGTAAGCTCTACTAAAATCAGAAAAGCGCTGGAAGCCGGCGACATCGAAACGGCGAACAAATACCTGGGCTACCCATACCTGCTAACCGGTACGGTTGCCGAAGGCGATAGACTGGGCCGCACCATCGGTTTCCCGACTGCTAATTTAGAAATTTCTGAAACGCAGAAATTAATCCCGGCGCGCGGCGTGTACGCAGTTTATGGCAACGTGAACGGCCAAAAGCTGAAAGGCATGCTCAACATTGGCATGCGCCCTACTGTTGGCGGCTTAAAACAAACCATCGAAACCCACTTCTTCCATTTCGACCAGGATATTTATCACCAGGAATTGCAACTGGAATTGGTAGCCCGCCTGCGCGACGAACAGAAATTCCCCGGCCTCGAGGCTTTAAAAGCCCAGCTGGTTAAAGATCAGGAAGCTGCGTTAGCAGTTTTATAGTCGGAATCGCGGATTTTGCAGATTATGGGATTTCTTCAAAACGGTATGCTTTTGAGCCTAAAAAGTATGCACCTCGATCCTGAAAATTTTATTTTGCCCGGTAAAATCCTTAAATTCGGGCAATAGATAGCAGGATCCGCGAAATCTTAAATTCCGTTGTATCCACGATTCAGACCAACTTTGTAAACACAAATTACATTTATGTCAAATAGACCTTCTAAAGGCGGTTTTGCTGCTAAACCGTTTGCTTTGATGCTGTTAGGGCTGGTTTCCATCTCCGGCCCGGCTGCTTATGCGCAGCAGAATACGGCTTCGATGGCCACCGAAGCACCTGCCTCCAAAAAAGCTTTTATCGACCGTTCCAACATGGACCTTTCGGTAAAGCCCGGCGATGATTTTTACACGTATGCGAGCGGCACCTGGATCAAAAACAACCCGGTACCGGCCAAAGAAACGCGCTGGGGAAGTTTTAATGTGCTCCGCGAGTTCAACATTCAGGCGGTTAAAAATATCCTGAACGAAAGTGCGAACAACACCAATGCCGCCCCGGGTTCATTGGAAAAACGCGTCGGCGATTTTTACGCTGCCGCTATGGACAGCGCCCGCATCGATAAACTGGGTTACAAGCCGATTAAAGCCGATCTGAAAAAAGCGAAAAAAGTTAAAACGCACCAGCAGGTTTTAGATCAGGTTGCTCAATTGCGCACCAGCGGTATCGCTTCGCCTTTATTCGCTTTCTACGTGGGTCAGGATCGCAAAAATCCAAACGTGATGATCCCGCAGCTGAGCCAGGCCGGTACTTCCCTGCCCGACCGCGATTTTTACCTCAAAGACGATGCCCGCAGCCTGCGAATTCAGGAAGCTTATAAAACCTACGTGGCCAAGCTCTTTACGCTGGTAGGCGAAAAAGAAGCCCAGGCGAAGAAAAATGCCGAAACCATTTTCAACCTCGAGAAGAAACTGGCCGCCGCGCAAATGAGCAGGGTAGAAATGCGCGATCCGCACAAAACCTATAACAAATTTGCCGTTTCAGACCTGAGCAAAACCACGCCGAACATGGACTGGAAAGCGCTGATGGCTAAAATGAAAGTTACCGGCCAGGATACCATTCTGGTTAACAACCCGAAGTTCTTTGTTGAAGTTAATAACCTGCTTACCAGCACGCCGGTTGCTACCTGGCAAACCTATTTGCAGTGGAATATTCTGAAATCTTCGGCTTCTGACCTGAGCAAACCGTTTACGGATGCGCAATTTGCTTTCTCGCAGGTATTGAGCGGGCAGAAAGTGCAGACGCCGCGCTGGCAGCGCATGTCGCAGCTTACCGATGGCACCATTGGCGATCTTCTGGGGCAGCTTTACGTGAAAAAACATTTCCAGCCGGCCGCCAAAGCCCGCATGGATGAGATGATTGCCAACCTGATTAAAGCCTACGAGATCCGGATCAAGAACCTGGATTGGATGAGCCCGGAAACCAAACAAAAAGCGCTGGCTAAATTACACGCCTTCACGCCGAAAGTGGCTTACCCAAGCAAATGGAAAAGCTACGACGGCCTGGAAATTAAACGCGAAACCTTCTTCGAAAACCTGCGCAACGCCAGCGTCTGGAGCTATAACGACATGGTAAGCCAGCTGGGCAAACCTGTAGACCGCACCCGTTGGGGTATGACCCCGGCTACCGTAAACGCTTATTACAGCCCGGTAATGAACGAGATCGTTTTCCCGGCCGGTATTCTGCAGTTCCCTTTCTTCGATCCGAATGCCGATGATGCGGTAAACTACGGCGGCATTGGTGCGGTGATCGGCCATGAAATTTCCCACGGTTTCGACGACAGCGGCAGCCAGTACGACAAAGACGGTACCCTGCGCAACTGGTGGACACCGGAAGACCTGACCCGTTTCAAACAAAAATCGGAAGCCCTGGTAAAACAGTTCAACGATTACAAAGTGCTCGATACCATCAGCGTGAACGGCAAGCTTACTTTGGGTGAAAATATTGGTGACCTGGGTGGTTTGAACGCAGCTTACGAAGCCTTTAAAATGACCAAACAAGGCCAGAGCAAAGATATGATCGATGGCTTTACCCCGGATCAGCGCTTCTTCCTGTCGTGGGCCCAGGTATGGCGCACCACCATTCTGCCGGAAACTGCCGCGCAGCTGATCATTACCGACAACCACTCGCCGGGCGAATACCGTACTATTGGCGCACCGGTAAACATGGATGCCTGGTACGAAGCGTTCAACGTGAAGCCGGGTGACAAACTTTACAAAAAACCGGAAGAACGGATCCGGATCTGGTAATTCCTGCCTGCTGATAATTTTAAAGCCGCTCCGCTAAATTCGGGGCGGCTTTTTTTAATTACAAACTCCTCAGAAAACGCTATGGTTTCGGGCTTAAAAAGTAAGAACTCTCAATGGCTCCGAAAAACGCAGCCTTGCTCCTCAGCATTGAATACCGGCAAAAGCCTGTCTCTGGTATGCTGGTGGTAAAACCGTGGCCCTGTTCCTACGTTAAGAAAACAGGTATTAATGCTCTCTGAATCCTGACCGAAACATCCGAAATGCTATGAAAAAATTGCTGCTTCTTGCTTCCTTTTTAAGCTTTTGTTTCCAAACGAAAGCGCAGCATTACAACAAATACTGCAATTCGGTTATTCCTTTCTGCGTGGATGTGCCCGGAAACTTTATTCGGAAGGGCGAAAGCAAAACCGGTTCCGGTCAGTATTTTAACAGTAAGGATGGCAGCCTGCTGACTATTTACGGAAGCTACAATTCGGATAACGAAAACCTGAAACAACGTTTCGACCGCGAAAAGGCCGCTTTAACCACCGATACTTCCGTAGCAAACTCTACCCAACTGCCCGTAATTGAAAAAGCTGAATTGCATGAAAACAGCTTTACCATTATTTACCAGACCAACGGCGTTACTACCAGCATTTACCGGAAGCTGAAAAATAACCTGTGGAAGAATATTGAACTGCAATACCCGGTCGCCAAAACCCCGGAATATACCGTAAAAATGCAGCGCATGATCGGGAGCTGGCAGTAACCTTTACATTCTCCGGGTTTTTGATTAGTTTGTGCTCTCCCTTTTACAATCCATGAACCGCTTCCTTTCCCAAGACGCCTCCCTGCAAATTCTTGACCGCATCCGCCAGGCAAAAATTCCTGCTACATACGACCCTGAAAAGCACCGCCTGCTCCTGCTAAATGAAGCGGGAATTGAAAGATTGGTTTTCCGGTTACCCATTACCATTCCGCCCCCCGAAAAAGACCTTACGTTGCCGGGAAAACCGGTGCATTACGTAATCCTGCTGGTACAATCCGGAAGCTGTGCGATCGGGTATTTCGAGAACGGCCTGAACCTGGATCATAAAGTAATCCGGGCGTATATGGTGCGCAAGAAGCGGGGCGTGAGCCAGATTAAACACCTGAAGACCAAAGGCAAATCCAGGGCCGGCTCCCGCGTACGCCTGGCCGAAACCGAAGAATTTTTCGACAACATCAATGAACGCTTGCAGACCTATTTTGCGGCGCATGAAATAGACCGCGTAGCCCTTAGCCTGCCCAAGATCCTGATGCCGTATTTTTACAAAGCCACCATCAAAACCCCATTTGAAAAACAAGATCCGCGCATTTTCAAGATCCCCAAACACATTCACACCCCTATTTATGAAATACTGCTGGATACGAATAAATTCCTGCAAAAAGGGGAACTGATCTGGGAAGAAAAGGAACAGGAATTGGTAGATACGCTGTTTCGGAATTCCGTAAACTGAAATCAGGGGCAATGGATAAGCTTTTGATGAAAAAGTAAGGTAACGAATTGCTACTTTTTAATAATTACCAAACGCTAAACAGTTATAAAGCCAATATCTTCAAACTCCCCTATCTGCCGTTAACTGAAGTTAACGGTTTTATAAATTTGAAAACCTTTATCTTTACCTGCTATGAAACCGATCTCTGCTCCTAATTATAAATCTGAATTCGTTACCCGTTTCCCAGGCGATGCAAGCGGCGATCTGAGGCCCCGTCAAACACCGGGCGTTCTTTACAGCAAGGCAATACCTACCCCGGTAAAACAGGTTTCGTTACTGGCCTGGTCTGAAGAACTTGCTTCGGAATTAGGCATAAAGAAACCTGAAACGCAGCAGGAAATTGACTTGCTGGGCGGCAATTTCGTAGCGGAAACCATGCAGCCGTATGCGGCCTGCTACGCGGGCCATCAGTTTGGTAACTGGGCAGGTCAGCTGGGCGATGGTCGGGCGATTACGTTGGGGGAATGGGTGGCTCTAAACCAGAAAACCTTCGAACTGCAGTTAAAAGGTGCCGGCCCAACTCCTTATTCGCGTCGGGCGGATGGAAGAGCGGTTTTGCGGTCTTCTGTCCGGGAATACCTGATGAGTGAAGCCATGCATTACCTGGGCGTGCCTACCACGCGGGCGCTCAGCCTGGTTTCTACCGGCGAAGGCATTTGGCGCGACATGTTCTATAACGGAAACCCGCAGCAGGAACCAGGTGCCGTTGTCATGCGGGTATCGGAAAGCTTTCTGCGGTTCGGGAATTTTGAAATGCTGGCTGCCCGCAAAGAACAAGAAAACCTGCGTAACCTCGCCGACTGGACCATTTCCCGGTATTTTCAGCACCTGACGGGCGAAGATAAAGTTCTGGCCTGGTTCAAGGAAGTGGTGGAACGCACGGCAACTTTAATGGCAGAATGGCTGCGGGTAGGTTTTGTGCACGGCGTAATGAATACCGACAACATGTCGGTGCTGGGTTTAACCATCGATTACGGTCCGTTTTCCTTTCTCGACGATTACGACCCGCATTTTACGCCCAATACGACCGATCTTCCCGGCCGGCGTTACGCATTCGGGCAGCAGGCAGCCATAGCTTACTGGAACCTGGGTTGCCTGGCCAGCGCCCTTGCGCCGCTTTTTACGGGCACCGAAGAACTGGTAGCATCACTTGAAAAGTATGGCGATATTTTCCTGGAAAAATATTACGCCATGATGGGCAACAAACTGGGCCTCGATGAAGTGAAACCGGAAGACAGCAACCTGATCGCGCAATTCGAAGAAACGCTTTCGGAAATTAAACCCGACATGACGATCTTCTACCAATTGCTCATCGACCTTCCGCTGGATCTTGCAGATGAAAAGACCGCCGCCGCTCATTTCCAGGAAAGTTTTTATAATGAACTCAACTCGACAGAAAGCGAAAAATTATTCACGCTGGTAAAAGCTTATTCCGAACGAATAAAACAAAACGCTATCTCCCAAGAAGAAAAAACTCAGAAGATGCGCCAGGCGAATCCGCGGTTTATTCTGCGCAATTATCTGCTGCACCAGGCCATAGAAGCCCTGGAAAGCGGCGACAATGCTTTATTCGTAAAACTGCAAGCAGCCATCAAAGAACCTTATTCCCTTAAACACGACGAATTCTTCGCAAAACGTCCGGATTGGGCGAGCCGGAAAGCCGGTTGTTCCATGCTTTCCTGTAGTTCGTAAAATAACGCAATCACCTTGTTCTGATTAGATTTGCATGGGAGGAAAAGCGCAGTCAACTGACTTTAAAACGCATTACCAAAACGAAATTAACAGCAGCTTAAAAACGGCCGGCATCCTGGCGTTCGGCGCGCTGGGGCTGGCTGGCATGCTGGTATTTTATGGAAAATCAGTGGCAGCGGTATTGCTGGGGAGCATTTGTTTTTTGCTCATTTTTATTTTTCACCGGCATTATACCCGCAATTATTATAAACGGCTGGCGGCTTTAAAAACTCCTTTCCCGCCTGCCTGGCAATCGTTTCTGGAAGAGAATTCGCTTTTCTATAATAACCTTTCGGTAGCCGACAAAATAGTTTTTAATAAGCGGGTGCAATTTTTCCTGGCCGAAAAAAAGATAGAAGGCGTTAGCACCGAGATTGACGACAACCTGAAATTACTGGTTGCTGCCAGCGCTATTATTCCCACGTTTGCCTTCCCGCTTTTTGAATACCCCAATCTGAAACAAGTGCTCATCTACCCCAATTCATTCGATCATAATTTTCAGACCGACGAAGCTGCCGACCGGGAAAACCAGGTCATTGGCGGCATGGTAGGAAACGGTTTTATGAACGGTACCCTTTTACTCTCCAAAACGGATCTGGTAAACGGGTTTCAGGGCAAAAATCCGCACAACGTTGGCATCCATGAGTTTGTGCATTTGCTGGATATGGCCGATGGCGCAATTGACGGTTTACCCGAAATATTTCTGAATAATGCCTACACGCTGCCCTGGCTCAAAGTAATTCAGGAAGAAGTGCGGAAAATAAAAACCCGCAAATCCGATATCAACCCGTATGGTCTGACGAATAATGCCGAATTTCTGGCGGTTGTGAGTGAATATTTTTTCGATAATCCGGAAAAATTCCAGGACAAACACCCGGAATTATACGAGTATTTATGTGTTATTTTTCAACAGCGGCCCGATAAACCTTCCTTGCGCTGGGTAGGAAAACTGAAGCCGCTGCCTAAGGAATAACTGCCGGTTCCTACAAAGCCAGACCAGACTTTTTCCGGTGAAAACCCTAGCGTTTTTTAAAGCGAGAATGTTTAAATGAGTGTATTATTGAATTTGAAAATTAAGCATGGGAAAGTTTTTATTGACCGTACATTTATGGTTAATGAACGTTTATGATAACGTAGAGAAAAGGCATTGCCTTGTTTCTAACCCACTTTCAGATTTCAATATTTTTATATAATTCAATTAATCTCCTTCATTTCCTCATCCCCATTCTCTCAGTCAATCATATACTAATTTCAAGTGCTGGAAAATCAATAGCGCCAGCCAAGCTTGTTAAAAACTTTGGCCCATAACCAGGCCGGACCGATGAGTAAAAACCGCAGGTCTTCCAGGAATGATGGTTTTTTGCCTTCTATTTTATGCCCGATGAACTGCCCAACCCAGGCCAGCGCAAAAATCACGAGGCATACCTGCCACATTTCGTGCCAGCTGTGCAGCCGCGCCATGCGTTCCAGAGAAATAATGCCCGCTGAAAACACCCAGATGGTAAGGATCATGGCCAGGCCGATACGAAACGATAAGCGCAGGTAATAAACGGTAGCAAAAAGAATGAGGAAAGTGGCCAGGTTGATGTAACCGTTCATTTTACCCAGAAAATTGAAATGCGGCACAGGAATGGCCCAGACCAAACCCAGTAAACTGAAGGCAATTAAAGGCACGCAAATCCAGTGTACCAAAACGTTCATCGGGTTTTGGTGGCTTTCAGCATAGCGTTCTAAATAAATCCGGAAGGGATGGTGTGATTTTTCCTGCGGCATGCTTAAAGGTACAGTTTTTCAGGTTCCGGTAAAAATTCCGCAAAAAGTATCAGGCCTGAAAAAACCTTCCGGCCAGTCTGATAGTTAACGAAACAGCAACTGCTACGGCACTTTTTGCATGAATACTTGTACGTTTTAAACAGCTTTTAGCCTTTTCCGAAGATTGGAATAATAATTGCAGCCCCGGGAAGTTTTACCTGCGTAGCCGATGCGCATCCATACGGTTTGATGTTCAGAAAGAATATTTTATCTTTAGAGTATCGCATAACCTGCGGGAGCCACAGGCGCAACATTTTAATTCATTCTCCCCATGAAGAAAACCTTATTATCGCTGGGCTTAATTTTATCGCTCATGAGTGTAACACAGGCGCAAAATCCCCCTTCTGCCGGGCCGGTTACCAATTCGTTACAAGACCAGTTCTCCAAACTGAACAGTAAATCTAATAATTACCGCGAAGGGAACCGGGCTTTTAAAGTTATAGAGGTCAGCCAGCTGAATGCTTTCTGGAACGGGGTACTGGGAACGGTTAAAAACCACGAAGCGGAACTGCTGAAAGGCGGAAAAAATACGCATGCCGCCCTGGAGCAGGCTAATGCCACCATTGCCGCGCAAACCCAGCAGATAGCAGCCCTGAAAAAAGACAATGCTCTGAAAGATAAAGCCGTGCAGCAGAATGCATACGAAGTAGATAATATTTTTGTGCTGGGCGTGGGCATTAACAAGCAATTCTTCTTAATCTTATCTTTGGCGCTTATTACGGGGTTGGTGATCCTGGCAATCGTGATTATGTCGCTTTACAAGAAAAGCAAAAAAGTTACCGACGAAAAGATCCAGGCATTCCGGGAAATAGACCAGGAATTCAACGATTATAAAAAAGCGGCCCGCGAACGCGAACTTAAAATTAAACGCGAGCTGCAAACCGAAATGAACAGCAAAGAAGAAATGCGCCAGAAACTGGCTTTACTGCAGAAATAAAAAAGCTGCTCTCCAAAAAGCAACGATAATTTTTTCGGAGAGCTTTCAGGTAAATTCAATTTGATATTTAAGCAAAAAAGTGCCCTGCGGAAGCCCGGCACTTTTTTGCTTTAAAACCCTAGCGTTTTTTTATTGATTAGTGATTAATCATTAGTAAATAGCAATTACCAATCAACAATCTACAATCTAAAACGGATACCCGATGGCGATGTTGATTACCATATCTTTGGTTGGCGGCGGAATTTTGAGTACGGTCTGTTCGCCCAAAGCTTCGTAAGGTGCGCGCACCGGGATGCCAAAATCGAAGCGGAACACCACTACCTGCGCGTTGATGCGGAAACCAAAACCGGTACCAATTGCCAGCTGGTTAAAAAATTTATTGAGGTGGAATTCGGCGCCTGGTTTATCGGGCGTTGGCGAAGAAAGCCATATATTACCCGCATCCACAAACAAGGCCCCTTCCAGGTATGGCGCAATTAACTTAAAACGGTACTCAATATTGGCTTCAAACTTGATGTCGCCGCTTTGGTCGAAAAAGCCGGAATTGGTGGTATCGCGGAAAACGCCCGGCCCTACCGAACGCGCCCGGAACGCCCGGATGCTGTTGCTGCCCCCAATAAAATATTGCTTGATGTAAGGCAGCGTACTGGAGTTTCCGTATGGCAAACCAAGCCCGGTAATGATGCGCGTAGCCAGCGTAGATTTGGAAGCAAACGTGTGGTAATACCGGAAATCAAGATCAAGTTTGGTGTATTGGGAATACGGCTGTCCCATGATCTCGATCGGTTCGCCGGTAGATTTTCCGAAACCACCCGTAAGCAAACCTACCAGGTTCCCAGAACCTTCAATAATACCGTTGAAATAATAATTATCGTTGCGGCCGGGAATTAACTGCGTGTTGTAAGTATAAGAATAAAGCGAGCCGATAATAAACTGTTCCTGAAAACTCTGGGCCAGGTAGCGGTTTTGAGCGAGCAATTCCTCAAACGCCGGCGTCTGGTTCATTAACTTGGTAAGTTGCACGTTAATCGGAGTTACTTCGTGGGTTACGGTTTTGCGCGGCTTCCAGATATAGCTGTAGCTGGCCAGGTACCCGTTGAGCATGTAATAATTGGTGCGGTTCTGATAATCATAACCCAACCGGAAACGGGTTTTCGGAACAAATTCAGAGCGTAAATTCCGGATCTTGAAAGGCGTTATGAATCGGGGCACATAAAGATCAGCGGTAAGGCCAAGCTCTACGGAATTAAGTGCCTGGTTGAGGCCTGAATCGGAAGAGTTGCGTTTCGACACCTGGCTTTCCTGTCCGGCACGCAAGGTGAGCACAAAAGATTCGGCACCTCTCATAAAATTACGGTGCCGGTAACTGAAATTAATGCCGGGCCCGGCAAAGCCATTGGTTTTGGCCGTTGTTTCCAATTCCACCCGAAACGATTGATTCATCATGGGTACTAACCGCAAAGCTGCATTCAATTCTCCTTTTGTAGAATCACCTTCGGTAAAATTCACGTCTACGAACTTGAAAAGACCTAAGCCCATAATGCGGCTCAGGGTTAAAGCATGGTCCTGGCGGGCGTATAATTTGCCGGGTTCCAGGAAAACGGAAGAAAGTAAATGGCGCGCCCGCAGGGAATTTTCGTCCGGGTAATACCGGTAGCCGCGAATAACTACCGGCGGTTTCATGGGAATGGTATCGTAACCGATGGTATAATCGCTGTAAATAATTACGCTTTTAACGGTATAGGGGCGGCGGGCTTTTTCGGGCGTGCCGGGTTTTAGCTGCACGTACAGTTTTATGGTGTGATCTTTATAAGAACTATCGGCTTTAAAAAGCAAAAAATCAGGTCCGAAATAGTAATAACCGTTATTTTTCAGAATGGAATCAATCCGCTGCCGTTCTTCTATCAGTCTGTTTAAATTGTAGATCTGGCCGGGTTTTAAGCGCGTGCCGGGGGCCGTAGCGGCAATATCTTTGTGGATCTGGGTTTGCGACGAATCCCCGGTCGGGAAAATAACTTCGGAAATGCGGTACGGTTTAGCTAGTACGGCCGTGTAAACCACGCTCACCGACTTTTTCCGTTTGGTTTCCTTTACTTCAATCCGCGAATTGAAAAAGCCGTTGTTGTTCAGCCGGTTCACCATCAGGTCGGTCACTTTGCGGTTATTCACCGAATCGTAATAGATCGGGTGTTCGCCGATGCTGTGGGCCAGGAAATTCTTAAACCCTTTTTCGCGCTTCGGTTCGCCTACCAGGTTATGAAAAGCCAGCTTGGGCCTCACGCCTAAAAACGACAGATTGGGCTTGGGCGTGATCACGGCTTCGAGCTGCGGCAGCAACCTTTTTTCAGCCCGCCGGGGAATGCGTTCGTCCGATTTTAGCTTTACGGTGGCTCCGGTATACAATTGTTTACCGGCTGGTAATTTGCTGGTACCGGTGCAACTGTTCAGGAAGAAAACGCACCCGCAAACGGCTATAATTTGCAGCAAACGGGCAGGCAAACGGTAGGGTTTTCGGGTGAAAAAGTATGCAGGATATTTAAAATCCATAAGTAGTTTATGCGGCTAATATTATTTTTCATTCCAGACTTTTCGGGCCTGAAAGCATAGCGTTTTTAATTCTTTTGTTGCCGGGCTTTTTCCTGGGCTTTGGAAATTTTGCGGAACAGATCAACAAAATCGTTGAAATCGCGCTGATAAACCAGCGCTACGCCTGTTTCCTGCAATTGCGTTTCAGTCAGCATTTCGTATGCCGGATGCTGGAAGCCCCTTACGCGCAAACGGCCATCCGGAAGGATCAGGTATTCTACTGAAAAATCTCCGGCAAAACCACTGTTGTTCGCCGGCCGGTTCGCCGGACTTTCGCCTTCCAGGCCAATATCAGTACCCACCCGGAAAATGAGGCGGTCGTTAAGTAATTGCTGCCGTACGGCTACGTTCAGATCGGTGCGGTTGCGGGCATCGCCGGTAGAATAATCCTGGTAGGCATTTAAACCCAGCTCCAGCCCTAAACCGCCCGCATATTTGTTGGTGAGCTGGTTTAGTTGTTCTCCCAAAGCCGCGCTTAAACTGGCGCGGGCTGTTTCCTGCAAGCCGCCGCCGGAAGATTGCAACGGATCGGGCGCCATGAAGCGGCCCAGCACGATGAGGGAGAAAACCTGCTTGTTCATTTCCGAAGGTTCGGATCGCAGCATTTGCAAGCGCTGGTCTATCTGCCCCGAAAAGGCGCCCCGCTCCTCTTCCGGTAATCTTATATCGAACGTAATATCGGGTTTGAGCATGTTGCCGTTCAGATTTACATAAACCAGGAAAGGCAATTGCTGGCGGTATTTGTTTTGTTCGGAGCCCGTTTCGCCGGCAATCTGTTCGGCCACGAGCTCCCGCACCGGCGCCTTCACATCGTAAATAGCCCGGATATCGAGGTTGGCATCCAGCGGATCGCCGTACCAGATGATGCTACTGCCCGGATCGATGCGCAATTCGCGGCTGGCAATGTCGTAGAAATAAAGTTTATACAAGCCCTCTTTTACGTCGTAACGGCCGGTTAGCGTAATGTTGCCGGCAGGGTCCATACCGGCGTTGAGCGTTCCGTTGCCGGTAACTTCCAGTCGGTCGCCGGTGGTTTCATCAATAATTACCGTGAATTTGCTTTTATCGGTTATCGCCACGTTGGCATGGGCATCTATCCCGGTCAGGGCCATTTCCTGGGTTGAATCCTGACGTTCTTCGCTCAGAGTGGAGTTTGGCCGGCGCCGGCGGTGCATGTTCACGAACTGAACTATGCCCTCCTGCTCCTGCTTCGAAACGGCTTCAGCCGGCACCACAATGGTTAAAGCCGAACCATCTACCACGGTTACATCGGCGGTTACGACCGGTAAATTCAAATTGCCGCGCACTTTTATGTTGCTGTCCACCACCATGCGGCCGTAGTACAGTTTATAATCGGCGGCGGTAGAATTCAGAAGCAGAAAGTCTTCGGTTACGGCATCGAGGCTAAAGCGGAAATCGGTATAGTTCTGGGTGAAAATGGTGCCGTTCACTACCGCTTTGTTGTTCATGGAATCGAGCAGGGTAAAGTTGCTGAAATTCAGGCCGCGCTCATCGAACACGATCTGCTGGTTCTGCAAGCGGTACGTAGCATCGTACATGGCAATGGCAAAGGTAGCGTTATCGAAATTAGCCGTGCCGCGAATATTGGGTTGCTGCACGGTGCCCGTAATATTGAAATTTCCGGAAAGGTTGCCGCCCGTATTTTTAAGCTGCCCCTGCGATAGCCCTTGCGCAATGGCAAGGTTCAGGGATTGAATATTGGCCGTTAAATTCAAAGCATTGGAAGTGCCCTGTGCTACGTAAGAACCGCTTAAACTTGCATTGTTGCCGTTGCCGGTAAGCGTTGCCTGCAGGTTGTAACGGTTACCCGAAGTATTCTCGGCCTGCAGAGCAAGATCGCCAATCGGAACGCCGGTATATGCCAGGTTCGTAATAGTAGCATTGGCGCTGATGCCCATAGTGTTCATGATATCGCGGATAACCAAAGTACCGTTCACGTTTCCGGCAATTAAGCTGTCGTTGCGCTCAACAACCCGCGAAACGTTGGCCAGATCGAAATCGGTGAACCGGACTTCCAGCGGCGCATTGGAGGTATTGGTGCCGAGGCTGTTGAGCGTTAAAGCGCTGCCATTTTTATCAAGGCGCACGTTGCTGGCATAAATATTTCCGTTCTGATACTGAATATAATTGTCGCCGGAAACATTCCATTGTTCTTTGTTCAGCACCACTTCGCCGGGGGTAAAACTAAAACGATAGCCGTTAGGAATTACGCTCATTACGCCGCCTAAACCAAAGCGGGTGGCACCGTTATCTTCGGCAATTCTCAGGTTGGTACCCAGCGTATTATTTTTAATATCTCCCGCCAGCGAAACGTTCTTTATCTGCAAGGTAGAATCTATCAGTTCTTCGAAAGCCACGTTATAACCGATCTTTTCCGCATCGCCGCGCACCTGTAGTTTGGTGCTATCGATGGTGTAATCCATGTAAACGATCCGTGGCAGATTCGCATCCATTTTCAGCTCCATGCCGGTGGTATTATAAGAACCGCTGATCTTGCCCGGACGCACGCGTTTTAAACCCGGAACGAAAGCGGTAAAAATTCGCGGCCGTTTCAGATCGAAATTGAAGTCAAAATTCTGCAGCGTAACGTTGGCCGGATACGGCGCATCCTGAATGTTAAAATACGCATCAATGTGTTTGGGTAAGGCAACGGCCAGGTCTGAAACGCTATTGTTTCCGCGGAAAAAACCCGTTACAATATCCGACTGAATAGCAATATCGGTTTTGCCCAAACTGTTATTGAGTTGGATGGCCACGGTATCGGCGCGGTAATTCCGGCGGGCTTTCTGCAAGTGTAAATTGCTGATGTTCACGGTGCCCTTCATTTCATCGGGCGAAGCGCCTTGCAGATCGGCCACAACCAATCCGGAAACTTTAATGTCTTCGGAATACAGATTGAGGGCTTTGAGATTGGCGCCATCTAAATTCAAAGTAGCTTTATAAGTAGGCGGCGTGCCGGCGAGATTGAAATTGCCATCGAGGTTGAAGGCCAGGTTGCCGTCTTTCATGTTGCCGCTCACGGTATAATTCTGCCGGTCAATATTTCCTTTCAGGCTGATGTTGTTGTAGGCGTATTGGTTATACTCAAACTTCTGAATATCGGCATCGAACGTAGCGCGCATGGTTTCCGGCATTAAACCGGTTCCGGAGAAAGTGACTTTCCCGGTCGTTTTCCCTAGCGTTTGTTCCTGTTTCAGCAACTTGCCCAGGTCCAATTCCGCAAGGTTGGCCGTACCGGAAAATTGCTCACCGGGCTTCATGGAAATGTTGGCAACGGCATTTCCAAAGGAAGTTTTAATGTTGGCGTTAGATGTAAAATTTTGCAGCGTACCGTTAAACTTCCCGCTCAGCTGCATTTTTTCCGGCAACTGAATATCGGGTGGAATGGTACCTTTCGGCAAAATTTCCTGCAAAGCTGTTCGGGTGGAAGTAAAGTTATTCACGTCCAGGTTCAGGCGCATTCTATTCGGATCGGAGGCATTCTGAACGGTACCGGAAACCGCTAAAAAAGTACCTCCGGAAGCGGCTGCTTTAAAATTCTGCAAATTCAGGTTATCCATGTTCCCGCGGATGTGGCCGGAAATGGTCATGCGCTGCGGCAGCGTAATGTCTTTGGGAATGGTATTGGGCGGCAACAAAGCTAAAAGATCGGTGCGCGTAGTGGTAAATTCGTTTACCTGCAGGTTCAGTGTGCCTTTTTCAATATTGGTCATTTCCTTGATGTTGCCGCTCACGTTTATGCTGGTACCGGCCAGGCCTTTCACCCGAAGGTTTTCAGCATTCAGGTCGTTTACCTTGCCGTACAAACGTCCATCGATGGTCAGGCTGCGGCCTGCAATTTTTCGGAACGAAGGATTATCAGCCAGGTACGGGGCAAAATACAGAATATCCTGCGCGCCAATGGTCGAGTTTTCCAGGTCGGCATTGATGGTAAGTTGATCGACGTTATCGGCAATGGTTGAAAGCGACGGATATGCCAGGGAAAATTCGGGCTTCAAATGGCTGTGACCGGTTTTCAGATCGAAATTCCGGAGTGAGGCCTGCTTCGATTCCACGTTCACATCGGCCTGGAAATTGGTGATCTTAAAGCCGCTTTTTTCCTGCAATTGCAACTGCTGAAGATCGGCCGAAATTTTGTTCTGGCTGTAGTACAGGTTTTTGAGGTCTACGTTTATGCCGGTAAATTTCAGGTGGTTAAAATCCATGCCTTTGCTCGTTTCCGGGGTGTTGAAATTCCCGAAATCGAAGTTCACGTTCTGCACCTTCATATCGCCGAGCGTAACGACCCAGTTCACCGGTTTTCCCTGGTGCTTTTCGGCGGCACTGTCGAGTTTAGCAGCCGTTACGACGGGGTTTACCGCCAGGGAATCTACAGGTGTGGCTTTATCCTGAAAATATGCTACGGCCGAATTTTGCAGATCGAATTTAGAAAGATCGATGCGGGCATTTTTCAGGTCGATATTTTTAGCGGCAAGCTCGGCAGTTCCTACATCCAGCATAATACGCTGGGCCGCCGGTTTGTTTTCGTAATTGAATTTCACCTGTTTCAAAGCCAGGTTCTGAAAACCAATATCAAGGGCAATGGAATCGGAAGAAGTTTCAGGGATTTTGGTTTGAATATAATTGGCAGCGCTGTTTTCAATCCGGCCTTTTCCGAGGCGGTAAACCGCATTTTCCGGGTCAAATTCTTCCATGGAAACCTGCAGCAACCCGACTTTGGCTTTAATATTATTACCGCCCACGGCATCGTTCATGGTGAAACGCACATTGTTGAGTTCCACCACGCCAATGTTGTAGGTAAAACCGGCAGCGGTATCGGCGGGTTGGGCCATCGCGGTATCGGTGGCAAAAGCCTCCAGAATGAAATCGAAGTTATAAACACTGTCCGGCATAGTGGAACTGATGTTCAGCACGGCATTGTCGAGGCGCGCGGAACCCAGGTCAATTTTTCCGTTAAGCAACCCGAAAATATTGAGGTCCAGGCCCAGCCGTTCGGCATAAACCAAGGTGTCTTTTTTCTGATCTTCGAGGTAGATCTCTTTCAGCACAATGCTGTTGCGCCAGTCGGTGGTAAAGCCGCCGATCGAGACTTTCGTTTTGAGGGTTTCGGCCAGGTAATTGGTTGCTTTTTGGGCGGTAAATTGCTGCACCGCCGGAATTTGCAGGGCAATAACAATCACCAGGATCAAAGCAACGGGAATTGCCAGGATCCAGAGCAGGACCAGTAAAATGCGCCGGGAAGTTTTATGAGGAGTAGTAATAATGCCAGTTTTTTTGTTCAACAGAATTAAATCATGCTTTCTACGGAAAAACCGGACAGAAGATAGTTTTTTAGCTATTTTTCCTACCGTTTTTTCTGAAACAAAATGCTGCTGCTTTCAAAAATCTTTGTGCTCTTACTTTTCAGGCAGAAAACGCTACCGTTTTTGCACCAAAAACTTAAGTTTTTTTGGATCATTTCTGCGCTTCATTTACTTTTATAATACTGCAATTCCTTAATCCTATAATAAACCTGCCGGCCGGCAAAATTTACTGTTTTTGCGCTTCTTCCCGCTTTTTCTTTTTCCTTAAGAATTTCGGAATGATCTTTTTCGGTTCTATCTTTTTGGGGATAAAACGGGTTGGGTCGGCTTTTTTCAGATTGATATTCCCGGGCTTAATTTTCTTCAGTTTGTGGCCCAGCCCCTGCAACGCCGCATTGGCCAGGTTACCATTCAGTTTATAAATTTTCTCGTTCAGGTTTCCTTCCAGCCGAATGTTGCGGTAAGTATCTTTCCGGTACACAAACTTTTTCACGTTGGCATCATAGTGCAAAACCATGGTTTGCACTTTAAAACCTTTGCCTTTAAAATCGGCACTACCGGTGGCAGGGCCCAACATGTTTTCCAGCTTCAGCAACTTGCCCAGATCAAAATTATCGAGGCTGATATGGCCGGCAAAACGCTGCACCGGTTCTATCTTTACGTTGGCAAATACGTTTCCGAAAGTGGTTCTAAAATGGCCGTTTACAGCAAAATGCTGCAGCGAACTCCCCTGGTAGGTGCCCGCAAACTGTACATTTTCCGGCAGCTGCACTTCCGGCGTAATGGCTCCGGGGGGTAGCATATTCAACAATCCCTGCCGGCTAACCACCAGTTTTTTTACCTGCAGATCAACATGCTTTTTCCCCACTGGTCCGGTTACGTTGCCATTGGTTTGTAAAACCAGCCCGTTGGAGCCGGTTATGTATAGGTTTTGGAAACTGAGTTTATTGACCTGGTTTTGTAAGTTACCGGTTAAAGAAAGCTGATCCGGAAATCTGAATTTTGGAGCCGATTTACCATTGGCCATGATCACGTTCAAATCCTTTCGGTTGGTGTTGAGTTTGCGGATCTGTAACCGGAGGGAACGGCTGTTTTCCAGTTGTATATCTTTCACTTGTCCGCTGAAAAGCATGTGAGTGCCGGTCCAGCCTTTTAAGGTGAAATGCTGAAACTGCAGATCGCGGACGTGCCCGGAAACGCGGCCGTTAAGCAAAAGCAAATTGTTTCCGAGTTTCCGGTAAAAAGGTTTTCCGGCCAGGTCTGGGGCTAGAAACAACAGATCCCGTGGGGAAAAACGGGCATTGTGCAGCTGGGCTGTGAACGTGGTTTTGATCCCGGTTATCTTTCTTAAAGGCGCAAATTTCACGTCAATGACCGCCCTGATCTGCGAGTTATTGGTCTTGAGAATTACTTCTTTCAGTTCCAGAAAGTCGGTTCCAGCTTTTACATTTCCCTGCAGATTTTTTACCCGGAAACCGCTTTTCTCGAGCAGCTGCAGCGCATCTACAATGCCGGAAACCCGGCTCTGGCTGTAATACAGATTGGAAAGTTTGAGATCTGTATTTTTTAAAAACAAATGGTTGAAATCAATTCCTCTTTTTAAAGCTGGCGCATTCAGGTCGTGGTATTGAAAGTTTAAATTTTGAAAATTTGCATCATGCAACCAGATGGCCCAATCCTGCTTTTTCTTCGGAACAGGTTTTACGAGAGATTCCTGTTGAATAGTATCGGTTTTGAGCAAAGGCTCAGCGGGCTTTAGTTTATAATATTGAATGTCGGCATTTTCGAAAGTAAATTTACTCAGGTCGGCCCGGGCATTTTCCAGCGCAATTTTATCGGCTTTCAATGCTGCCTTACCAACTTTCATAGTCAGGCGACGGGCTATTGTTTCATCCCGCAAGTCAATTTTAAGGTTTCCCAGGTTAATTTTTCTGAAAGTAAAATCATGTCCGGCGTCCTGTTCAATTTTTCCGGGCCTTTTGGTTTTGCGCCAGCTTAAATTGCTGTTCTGCAGCTGCATGTTGCCTAATTCGTAAGTTTTGGTTTGCGTTTCGAAGGCATCGGCGTGCATCGTAAATTTTCCGATCCGGGCCGTGCCGAAATTTCCGCGAACCGGATCGGTTAATTGCAAACGCAGATTTTGCAGCTGCAAACTCACTATATTCAAACTAAAGGAAGAAGATGAATCGGTTTTGCCCGAACCCGAAAACGCTTCACCGATAAAACTGAAATTATAACTGCTGTCGGCCAGGTTCGAATAAATGCGCAGGCTTCCGTCGTCTATTTTAACCGACCGGATCTTCAGCCGGTTTGAAGTAGTGCCCAGAATATTGAAATCCAGCCCCAGGCGGCCGGCATATAGCAGGGTGTCATTTTGTTGGTCTTCTATGTAAATTTCCTTCAACACAACACTGTTGCGCCAGTCGGTGGTAAATCGCCCGATCGTAACCCGGGTTTTTAGTTTGGCCGACAGGAATGCCGTAGCTTTTTGCGCCGTAAAGGTTTGTACGGCCGGAATCTGAAAACCAATACCGATCAGCAGGACCAACAGCAGGATCAGCCCGTTCAGCCAAAGCAGTATTTCCAGCAACAGCAACGATTTTTTCCCGATGTTTTTAATTGTTTCTGAAGATTAAAGTCCCGCTCTAAAAACAATTATCTTCCGAAATGTTCTTTACCGCCGGTTAAATCAGCTTAAAAGGCATTTATGGCAGACGTCCTAAACGTTTCTCTTTAAGCATGTTTTACGATCTGGTTATCCGGCAATAGACCGAAAGAACATTTAAGTTGCCCTGGCCATAGAACCTGCGGGAATATTCTAAGCAATAAAAAGCGCATTACTTTTAAAGCGTTCAGACTTTTCAGGGCCAGAACCATACCGTTTTTTGAAAAGTCCGGCTTCCAATTAAAACTGCAATTCCTTTAGAATTTACCAAATTCCTTTAACTTCGCTGCTGAAACTGATTTCCTTTGAACTATGATCAATAAAGTTGTAAAAGACGCGGCGGAAGCCTGTAAAGGCATCGAAGATGGCATGACGCTGATGCTGGGCGGCTTCGGCTTATGCGGCATCCCCGAAAATTCGATCCAGGAACTGCTGCGATTGGGCGTTAAAAACCTGACCTGCATTTCGAACAATGCCGGCGTAGACGATTTTGGCATCGGCCTGCTGCTGCAGCAAAAACAGGTAAAGAAAATGATCTCCAGCTACGTAGGCGAAAACGCCGAATTCGAACGGCAGCTGCTTACCGGCGAGCTGGAAGTGGACCTGATCCCGCAGGGTACACTGGCGGAAAGAATCCGCGCGGGCGGGGCTGGTATTCCGGCATTTTACACCCCGGCCGGTTACGGCACCGAAGTGGGCGAAGGCAAGGAAGCCAAGGAATTCAACGGCAAAATGTATTTGCTGGAAGAGTGGCTGAAAGCGGATTTCGCGATCGTAAAAGCCTGGAAAGGCGACACGGCCGGTAACCTGATCTACAAAGGAACGGCCCGCAATTTCAACCCGATGATGGCCACGGCCGGAAAAATCACCATTGCCGAAGTAGAAGAACTCGTACCTGCCGGCGAACTCGACCCGAATATGATCCATACGCCAGGCATTTTCGTGCAGCGCATTTTCCAGGGCAAAGCCTACGAGAAACGCATTGAGCAACGGACGGTACGCACGGTTTAATGTGCTGATTTTTTAATGTGGTAATGTGCTATTTTTTGACTTTATGGAAGAAATAAAGCCTCCCGGAAGTTCTGAAAATGCGATTGTAAATAAATCCTTTCAATTTGCATTAACGATTATTCAATTTGCAGATTCGCTGGAAAGCGAACGGAAATATATAATCGCTAATCAATTGCTTAAAAGTGGTACATCCGTTGGAGCAAATATCTGGGAAGCCCAGCATGCAGAAAGCAAAGCTGATTTCATTCATAAACTAAAAATTGCGTCGAAGGAAGCGAAAGAAACGGAATATTGGCTCCTGCTTTGTAAGAGCAGCTCCGGCTATCCGGAAATTTCTGATAAACTGGATAAATTACTTGAAATTCAAAAGTTACTTTCGCGCATCATTCATAGCAGTAAGAAAAGCTGACAGACACATTAAAAAATTAACACATTCAAAAGTATAGAATGCATTAACACATTAGCAAATTAGCACATTAGGTATGTTAGATAAACACGGCATTGCCAAGCGCATTGCAAAAGAAGTAAAGAACGGGATGTACGTTAACCTGGGGATCGGTATTCCGACGCTGGTAGCCAATTATATTCCCGAAGGCATTGAAGTGGTGCTGCAAAGCGAAAACGGTTTGCTGGGCATGGGGCCCTTCCCGACCGAAGCCGAAGTGGACGCCGATATGATCAATGCCGGTAAACAAACCATTACCACGCTGCCAGGTTCTTCCATTTTCTCTTCCGCCGATAGCTTTGGCATGATCCGCGGCGAGCACGTGGATCTGACCATTCTGGGCGCCATGGAAGTTTCGGAGAACGGAGACATTGCCAACTGGAAAATCCCGGGCAAAATGGTAAAAGGCATGGGCGGCGCCATGGACCTGGTGGCTTCGGCAAAGAACATCATCGTAGCCATGCAACATACTTCTAAAGATGGGCAGTCGAAGCTGTTAAAGTCTTGTACCTTGCCTTTAACCGGCCTGAAATGCGTGAAGAAAATTGTAACGGATCTGGCCGTTTTAGAAGTTACCGATAAAGGTTTTAAACTGCTTGAACGCGCGCCGGGCGTAAGCGTGGAAGACATACAAAAAGCAACCGAAGGCACGTTAATTATTGAAGGCGAAATTCCGGAAATCCAGTTATAAAACTCGCTGAAAAACGCTATGGTTTTAGCCCCAAAAAGTAAAGCCCCGAATTGCTTCGGAGCTTTACTTTTTGGGGCTTATGCTTTTAATATTGTGGCGGTTTGTTTGGTTTGAATTCGCGTTTTTTGATCTGGTTGCAAGGCCCTTCGTAATTCTCGAAAATATTGATCCAGATGGCACGGGAAAGCCGGAAAGTGATCGGCAGCAGCCCTACCACAATAAGCACGATCATGGTCATGATCATAGTCAGGGTTATTTCCTCTACAAAAAGGTTGAGTACAAAAAAAACCATCAGGAAAATAGCCGTACTAATACCGAAACTCACGTACATGGCGCCGTAATAAAAACCGGGCTCTTTTTCGTAGGCCAGGCCACAGCACGGGCAGCTCTCATACATGTCGGCAAAGTGTTTGGGGCTGTAAAGCGTGTTGGGCGGAAACAAATCGCCGTCGTGGCAACGCGGGCATTTTGAATTTAAAACGCTGTAAAATTTAGATGCTTTCCAATTGGCCATAGCAATTTTGTTAACCTGAATGATGCCGCAAAAGTACGATTCCTATACGCCAAATGCACGCAAATAAATAAAATAAACCCGCCTTTAAGGAATGGCAATAGTTTTCAGGCCCTATTTCCTAGCGTTTTCCACGGGCATTTTCTTCGGCAATTGGTTCTAATTCCGAAATCTGCAAATTGCGCAGCATCGACGTTTTTTTGTGCTGATGCAGCTGCATCAGCGCCAGGATCTCATCGAGCATCTGAATGGCCTGCACCACGTGCGGGCCTTTATTCAGCATCACGCAATCAGCCCGCTGGCTCATGGCAGCATCGGTAATTTCGGCCCGGGAAGGCCGCCCTTTTTTCGCCAGCGTTTCGAGCACCTGCGTGGCCCAGACTACCGGCATGTGCGCCGCTTCACAAAGCCACAGAATTTCTTCCTGCACTTCGGCCAGCCTTTCCCAGCCGCATTCCACCGCCAGGTCTCCGCGCGCAATCATAATACCGGCCGGGTAGCGGCGCATTACGGCAAGCAGCAAATGCGGCAGATTGCGGAACGCTTCCTTGGTTTCGATCTTGAGCATGATGCCCGTTTTAACGGCGCCATTTTTTTCCATGAGGTTTTGCAATTCCAAGACCGTATCCGGATGGTTCACAAAAGAAAGGTTTACAATATCGGCATGCTTCATTACAAACGGCAGATCCTGTTTGTCTTTCTCGGTAAGGTCGGTGAGGTTGAGCTTGCTGTCGGGCAGGTTAATGCCTTTGTTAGCGCGCAGTTTACTGCCTTTTTCGCTGGCAGCGGTAATTCTGATGAGCAACTGCCCGGCGCTTACCGTTTTTATTTCGCCGGTTATTTTCCCGTCATCGAACAAGATGGGCTGCCCCGCTTTTACCCGCGTAAATACTTCCGGCAAGGTGCAGGAAATATGCGCCGGTTTTATAATGTGCCCGCCGGCATCGAAGATAGCGGGTTCGCCGGGCAACGGCTCCTTATGCAGGATCAGGAAATTATCTTTTTTGAGCGTGATAGGTATTTCCATGGCTGGCAACTCGCCTACCTCCGCTTCACGTTGCGGCATATTTTTATTGTTTACCCGCATGGTAGTGCCGGTGCCAATGTAAGATGTCTTGAACAAATGAGCCACCACGCCGGCCGCTGTTTTCTTGACCACCGAAAGCCGGCGTTTGCGCCCCCGCGTATCGCGGAAATCCAACACGTCGCCGATCTGCAATTGCTTTACCCAGGCGCTGCTAAACGGCAAACGGGAATCTACCCGGAAGTTCGGTTCCTTGCCGGCCGCCGATAACCAGACATTGGCCGGCGAAACGACCTGCCCCTGTTCGTCGCGGATCGGGTGGATGGAAATTAATTTCGGGCCGGGTTTTAAGGGGCCGGTGCGCAGCTTGGGTCCCATCAGATCCATGAGGACCTTACAGGGCAGGTTCAGTTCTTTTTCGGCGCGTTTTATATTTTTGATCATTTCCAGCCACACCTTTTCATCGTCGTGCGCGCAGTTAATGCGGGCGCAATTCATGCCTGCCAGCATCATGCGGCATAAAAGGTCATAATCAGAAGCCAGTTCGGTGGGAATGGTAACCATGATACGGGCATTCCGGTTAGCGGGCGCGGTGCCGAGCAAGGCATGGGTGTTGGCTTGAAGCAGTTCGTTGCTTTCAGAAAAAGTAATAGCGGGCTCCTTGCTGGCAGGTTGGGAATCCAGGGAAATTCCGAGTTGCTTCTGCACGGCAAATAAACTGGCTAAAACGTGGCCTTCGGTGCGGCCGAGGGAGGAAAGCCCTTTCTCAGCCAAAGCGGCCTGCAGCGTTCTGATATCGTGCTGCCGCAGTGCCAGGTAGTGCAACAGGTTGCGCGCGCTTAGCCGGAAATCTTTATTTACTTCTTTTATAGCCGGCGTAAATCTTTCTTCCATGGTCAGAGCCGCCTGGATCAAAACCTCCAGTTCGGCTACCTGGGTTATCAATACTTTTTTATTACTGGCATTCGAAGCTTTATTACTTTGCATACGGATTCCTTTAAGGTTATTAGGTGGTAGAACAAGCCGGTATTCGGGGGCCGGGCTGAAGGCGGTGGGTGGAAAGCGCGGGGCAGGCGGCTGTTTATCTTGTATAAGATTCAGATGGGGCTTTTGTTTACCTAAGCGGAAGGAAACAATCTTTTCTAACCTTTTTTTATTGTAAATTCACCCAAAAATCAGCGCTGTTTTCCGGCGGTTTTACCCTAATTTACGTTCATATTATTTTTAACGCCTATTACGGGTTTCCCTAAAACCAGCTTATTGCTAAGCTAACCCTTTTTTTATTAAAACGCTATGCCTACGAACAAGAAAAGTGAGCCAAATATCTCGGAGCACAAACTTATCTTAAGAACTCTGCGCCTTTCCGATTATAAAGCAATTAAAGAAATAATGGATATGGTTTATTCCAACCTGGGCGGCTCCTGGACCCAGAAGGAATTTTCGGCGCTGCTCAAGCATTTCCCCGAAGGCCAGATCTGTATTGAAGACAAAGGAAAAGTAATTGCCGGCGCTTTATCGGTGATCGTTAAATATTCCGATTACGGCGACAAACATACCTACGAACAAATCATCGGGAAAGGCAAATTCGATACCCACAATCCTGACGGCGACACGCTTTACGGCGTAGATATTTTTGTGCATCCCGAGTACCGCAATTTGCGCCTGGGCCGCCGCTTGTACGATGCCCGGAAAGAGATCTGCGAAAACCTGAACCTGCGCGGCATTATAGCTGGCGGCCGCATTCCCGGTTACCTCGAACACGCCGACAGACTTACCCCGCGCCAGTACATCGAGCAGGTCCGCAACAAAGAAATATTCGATCCGATCCTCAGCTTCCAGCTCAGCAACGACTTTCACGTGCGTAAAATTCTGAAAGGCTATTTGCCGCAGGATAAAGAGTCGAAAGCCTATGCTACCTTGCTGGAATGGATTAACGTGTATTATGAAGAAAAAGAAGTAATTGTTGGCGGCAACAAACGCGTGGTGCGCATCGGCATTGTGCAGTGGCAGATGCGCAGCGTAACTTCTCTGGAAGACATGATGCAGCAGATCGAATTTTTCGTGGACACGGTAAGTTCTTATAAAGCCGATATTGTGATGTTCCCGGAATTTTTCAACGCCCCGCTCATGGCGCTTTCCGACGAGAAAACGTCATCGGCGGCCATCCGCGCTTTAGCCGATTACACGCAGGAAGTGCGGGAGCAAATGATCCACCTGGCGCTGAGCTACAACATCAATATTATTGCGGGCAGCATGCCGGAATATTACGACAATAAACTCTTTAACGTAAGTTACTTATGTCGTCGCGACGGTACTTACGACAAACAATACAAACTGCACGTAACCCCCGACGAACAAGCGCACTGGGGCATGCGCGGCGGCCAGAAACTAAAGGTTTTCGATACGGATATCGGCAAGATCGGCATCCTGATCTGCTACGATGTGGAGTTCCCGGAACTGTCGCGTTTGCTTTCGGATATGGATATGAAGATCCTGTTTGTACCGTACTGGACCGATACCAAAAATGCGTATCTGCGGGTTAGAAGGTGTGCCCAGGCGCGGGCCATTGAAAACGAATGTTACGTGGCCATTACCGGCAGCGTAGGCAATATTCCACGCATCGAAAACATGGATATTCAGTATTCGCAGTCAGCCGTTTTTTCGCCTTCGGATTTTGCTTTCCCGCACGATGCTACCATTGCCGAAGCCACGCCGAATACCGAAATGACGCTGATCGCGGACCTGGACCTGGACTTGCTGAAAGACCTGAACACTACAGGCAGCGTGCGTAATTTATTCCAGCGCCGTAAAGACCTTTACAACGTGAACTGGATCCTGCGCGAGCCGCCGCTTTAATACTTGGGAATAAAATTCAAACCAAATAAAAAAGCCTTCTGTTTTATAGCAGAAGGCTTTACTTTTTTACTGCAAAACCATAGCGTTTTTACAGGCATTGACACCAGGGTGTTAGTCTTCTACCTCTACAAGTCTTACCTTTTCTGCCGGCAGTTTTTCTAAGGTATGGATAGCACGGTTCCGGTGGTTGGCACCCAGTAAAACCAGGATGCGTTTCCCCGGATTGTTCTGCACAAGCTTTACAATATTTTCAGTAATGATCTCGTCGCGACGGCGGTTAAATTGAGTATACGTTTCGTAGCGCGTACCTTTTACGGCTTCATCTAAAACCTCGTAAAATGTGCGGGTAATGTCATCGTATTGCCCGTTATTCAGAATGGCGGGCGAAGCGGTTTTTGCCAGTTCAACTTGTTGTTTTGAAAGTTCGGCAAGGGGTATAAGTCTGGGCTGAAGCAGGGAATCGCGGTTCATTTCGCGTTCCAGTTTTTTTATTTTTCCCAGCTCCGTTTGCTCATTTTTAAAAACATCCGCAGGCATTTTTTTGCCGCGCATTTCTTCACCATACCAATCCAGGCCCCGCACTTTCTCCCGCGGAAAATCTTTTAAAACCTGCCGCATTTCCAGCGGATAAAACTGCTTTAAATAGGTAGTATCTTCCTGCAGATCTTCCGGCCGGATTTCGATAGCAATAATATCCGGACCGAACTTTTGAATTTGCTGCGTGACTTTCGCGTAGGGGTAATTGGGGTTGCTTAAATGGAATTTGTGAACCGTGGCCAGAACCTGTACTTCGGCCGGCAATGCAGCTTGTTCAACGGGTTTTTCAACAGAACGGCAACCGGTAGTGGCAAGCAGCAAAAACAGCCCGAAAACCTTTACTTTTTGAAGCATTTAGAATAGCGTTTTTTTCAAAAGTAGCAGAAAATAATGAAAAATTACGCTTCCTTTTTTATCAGGAAAGGCTGCCTTTTTCCGCTTTCATGGTCTCGGCTTTCTCTACTTTTTCAGCGGCTTCTTTTTTATCCTGGGCATCAGCTACCGGTTTTTCCTGTTCGTTTTGAGTTTCGGGTTCATAGCTAAGCGTAATGCAGATCGGAAAATGATCGGACCCGATTTTCTCCATCCTTCTGAGCGACACAATCTTGAAATCGCGGGTATGAAAAACGTGGTCTAAGGGCCAGCGAAGCAACAGGTAAAATGCATTGAAGGTAGCATACAAGCCCCGGCCGATGCGCGGATCTAAAAGCCCGCTGTTTTTCCGGAATAATTTGGAAGTATGCGACCAGGCCACATCGTTCATATCGCCGGCTACAATGGTGGGGCCCGGGTGGTCTTTCACATTTAAACCAACCACGATCAGCTCCGCATCGCGGGGCACAGACGTTTCGGCTTCCTGCGGGGCAGGCGGGCGCGGATGCAAGCCATGAAAGGTAACCGGCGCACCGGAAGGCATTTCAATAATGGTATGCACTGAAGGAACATCAGGCTCTAGCAAAAACCTGATCTCCGGGTTAATAAGTTTCAGCCGCGAATAGAACAGCATGCCGTAGGTATTGGAAAGCGGCATAAAAAGGGTGTATGTGTAATCCTTCTCCAGCTCTTCCAGATGATCTTTCCATAGCTGATCGGTTTCCACGGCCAGAATCACGTCCGGATCAGCTTTGCGCAGCATATCCAGGCAGGCCTGGTAGTTGCGGTTGGTTTCCAGCACATTGGTTACCACAATACGGATCCGGTCTTGCTCGCTTTCCGGCAGCCGGGTATCGAGCACCGTTTTTTTGTAAAAAGGCGTGTAGGGAAAAATGCGCCACGACTGGTAAACAATGCAGATCAGCAGCGAAATTTCCAGTAATAGCGCCAGCGTGCCTTTACCATGGTTAAACAAATAAAAGCCTAACAGGGCGATTATTCCGGCTGCAATGATCTGCAAACGCGGAAAATCAAACATCCTGATCCACCAGTATTCTTTTGGCGAAAGAGGAATCAGGGTGGCTAAAATGGTAACCACCGCAAAAAACAGGAAAATATAGGAGGCAAATTCAGTCATTGCTTTCGCGAAAACTTTAGTGTTAACTTGTTACCCAAAATATGGTTGGCTTACAAGGCAGATCTGAGTTTTTATTGAAGTTTGGCTGGCTTAATTGTCCGGAGAATTTATCAGAATGATGCCGTCGCTTTTCAGGGCCGTGGCTTTCACCATTGCTTCCTGGGGAATAGTATCGCCCAGGAGCATTCCCCAGGGTTTAAGCGGCGCTACCCGATCGAAAATGATCTTTAAAATAGCTACCGCCGGAATGGAAAGGAACATGCCGGACACGCCCCATAAAGCCCCGCCTGCCAATACCGCCAGAATAGAAACCAAGGCATTGATCCGCACTTTTCCGGCTACCACTTTCGGCACGATCACATTATTATCCAGGAACTGGATCACGGAATACGCCCCGATAATGGCCAAAGGATAAAACAAACCATCTTTGGTAACCAGCGCAATGAGCACCGGCAAGGCAATGGCAACAATGCCGCCCAGGTAAGGTACCAGGTTTAAAATTGCGCCTAAAACACCCAGCAAAACTGCATATTCAATGCCCAGCATGAGCAAGGCCATGGTGTTCAAAAAAGCCACGATCACGGTTTCGAAAAGTAGCCCCACAATGTAATTCTGAATAACAGTTTTTATTTCGTGCAGAATATCGCTTACTTTTATACTATTAGCTGCCGAAAAGACCTCGATCACAAAATAAACCAGCAGGTTCCGGTATAGCAGCAGCAGGAAAACATAAATGGGTACCAGCGTAATAATTACCAGCAGATCGGTTAGGTAGGAAAAAGTTCCGCTTACCAGCCCGCCCCCGCCACTCAGCATATTGCTGCTGAAGCGGTTAAAATATTCTTTTTGCTTGGTTTCGCTCAGGTTAAATGCTTTGGTAAGCCATACCTGAATGCTGTGCAAATGCTCCATTAATTTCACCTTGAGTTGCGGCAGTGCTTCGGTAAATTGCCCCATCTGGAAGGTGATGAAAAAAGCCAGGCCCACCACAATGGCAATTGCCAGCAGCACGGTTAAGGTAATGGCCAGCAACTTCGGAATCCGGAGGCTTTCCAGGAACCGGAGCACAGGGTTGAGCAGCACGGCCAGCAACACTGCAAAAGCCAGGGGCACCAGAATATCGCGGCCCATGAATAACGCCAGCGTAAGCAGGGTTAACCCCAATAAAATAACAGTAGATTTTGCGTAAAAAGGAATAACGCGCTCGGGCATATCGTTCGGAAAAAAAGCTTGATCCGGTAATGGATCGTTGAATTCAGCAATTATTTCCCTTACGGATATAGCAAAATTTAGATATAAAACGCTAGGCTTTTAAACAAAAAAACTCAGGGCAGGATCTCGAATTCCACACGCCGGTTTTGTTGTTTTCCTTCCTCGGTTTCGTTTGTAGCCACAGGCTGCGTTTCGCCAAAGCCTTTGGTTTTGATCCGTTTTTCGGCTATTCCTTTCCGGATCAGGTAAAATTTAACAGCCTTGGCCCGGTTTTCAGAAAGCGTCTGGTTGTAATCGGGCAGGTTGGTAATGTCGGTGTGGCCGTTAATCTGGATAGAAACGGTAGGGTTTTCAGTTAAAAAACCATACAATTTATCCAGCTCGGGGAAAGAAGCGGGCAGCAAAACAGACTTGTCGGGCTGGAAGAAGATCTTGTTCAGCCGGATGGTTTTCTTAGCCGTTACCTCCCCGAAGTATTCCGATCTTTTGGCAATTACTTCCGGATTTTTGGGGGCTACCGGTTCCGGATTTTTTACTTCTGCCGGTTCGGGCTGTTGGGCAATAATTTCCGGTTTCCGGTCACCTACTTTAACAAGGCTGATATCGTCGATGTAGTAATAAGCAAACCCTTCATCCGATTCTTTCCCGAAGGAAAGGATTTTCTCTTTCGCAGTCTTTTTCCGGGGTGTAAAACCGGCAGCTGGCACTACTTTTAACCGGGGCACTTTATCGTAAGCCTGAAAATTGCCGATGGTAAGCGTGGTTTCACCACCGGCAGCCTTAAATTGTCCGGAGATTTTAGTCCAGTTATCCCGGTCGGTAATGATATTCTCCGGGGCAAGTTCTACCTGAGGCTTAGCCATTAAAAAACCGTTCTGTAGCAGCAAAGGTGCACGCTGGCTTACAAAAAAACCAATTCCGCTGGTTGCCAGTTCGCTATATTCTGCCAGACTCACGTAAAATTCCGCTTCATACAATGCATCTTTTTCAAGCGGCTCAGCCAGGCGAACCATAATAAATTCGCGGTAATCTTCTGAACCGGCCCGCAAAATAGAAATTCCGCCATAGGCTTCGCCGGTACGGGGTTCCTGGTGACCAGTATAATTTATAGAAGGTTTCAGTTCGTAAGAGCGTGACTTTTTATGAAAAAGATCTGCCGGCACGCCCCTGCCGGCAGCGGTTGAAGACCAAGGTTGGGCTAAGTAAAAATGGCCTCTTTCCAGCGGAAGAGCAGCAACATCTTCAAAACTACCATTCGGGATCAGATTTTCCTGTGAAAACGCTATGGTTTGAAAGCTAAAAAGGGCTAATCCGGCCAGTAAAAACTTCTTCATATTAATTTCTATTGCACATGAAACGTGCCAAAGCCGGTTTTATTGAATGAGAGAATGATTGAATAATGCACTTCGTGAATCAGAGCATGTTAGGATTCTTGATTGAGTGAATGATGGAATATTAGGACTGGCGCTACCTGGCGCAAGTGTGAAGCACCAGAAATAATTCTCTAATTCAGTAATTTACGATTCACTAACTCTATCATTCAATCATTCTCTCATTCAAAAATCAAACTTTCGCCTCGTAATGCAGCGGCCGTTTGGTTACGAAAGCCTGCTCGGTTGGGTTGGCGTGGTGCAGCAAACCGCCGGCTCTAGGGTCATTGAAATCAGTGGGAATATCGCCGGCTGCGGTCATTTGCTTCCAGGTAAGGTGCTGACTGCCATCATCTACGCGCTCCATGGTAATGCAGCCTTCCGAAGGACAAACCAGCGAGCATAAATTACAGCCCACGCAGTTTTCCTTAATGATGTACGGAATCCGGGAACCTTCGCGCAAACCGATTGCCTGATGCGCGCCGTCCTCGCAGGCAGTATAGCAAAGCTGGCACTCAATGCATTTTTCTTCGTGAATTTCAGCTTTTACTTCGTATTTCAGGTTCAGATTTTCCCAGGAAGTTACGTTTGGCACGGCTTTGCCCACGATCTCGTTTACGCTCGCAAAACCTTTCTCATCGAGGTAATTATTCAGGCCCGAAGTCAGCTCCCGGATAATGCCAAAACCGTAATGCATTACCGCCGTGGCGATCTGCACCGACCCCGAACCCAGCAGCATAAATTCCACCGCATCGCGCCAGGTTTCTATGCCGCCAATGCCGGAAATGGGTAAGTTAAATCCGGGAATCTGCGCGCAGTTCTTCACCATATTCAAGGCGACCGGTTTTACCGCCGGACCGCAGTAACCGCCGTTCGTACTTTTACCATCTACAATGGGATAAGGCACAAAATTATCAATATCTACGCCCACTAAACTCTGAATGGTATTGATAAGCGAAATCGCGTTGGCGCCGCCCGCTTTGGCCGCAATGGCCGGCTGCGTTATATCCGTAATGTTCGGGGTAAGTTTTACGATGACTGGTATTTTAGCCACTTCCATCACCCATTCCACAATGGTCTGCAATACCTTCGGCTCCTGCCCTACCGCCGAACCCATGCCCCGCTCGCACATGCCATGCGGG
The DNA here is from genome assembly GCF_016623615.1 of Adhaeribacter terrigena. GTDB lineage: Bacteria > Bacteroidota > Bacteroidia > Cytophagales > Hymenobacteraceae > Adhaeribacter_A > Adhaeribacter_A terrigena. The sequence goes on from NZ_JAEHFX010000006.1 coordinate 43,992, forward strand.
CACCCAAAGTTCAGCTCAATCCCGTCAGCCCCCGCATTTTCTACGTCGCGCACAATTCTATGCCATTCTTCCCGCGTCTGAAACATGAGCGAAGCAATTACAGCACTGTCGGTAAAGCGCTTTTTCACTTCTTCAATTTCGCGCAGGTTATCCGCTACCGGCCGGTCAGAAATCAGCTCGATGTTGTTGAAACCGACCATGCGTTTATCCTTATAATTCACGCTACCGTAGCGGCTCGACGTATTGATTACCGGTACCGCCAGCGTTTTCCAGACCGCCCCGCCCCAACCGGCATCAAACGCTTTCATGACCTGGTAACCGGTATTGGTAGGCGGCGCGGAAGCCAGCCAAAACGGGTTCGGAGATTTTATACCGGCGAAATTAATGGAAAGATCGGCCATGGTTTTTATATATTAGTAGTTAGACACGAGTAGCAAGACTTTTAAAAAGCATGCTTAACCTGGTCAATTTATATTTAATTTTCTTTATACTTTTTCAGTTTAAAACGCTATCGTTTTTCGGTTAAAAACTGGTGAATGCCTTTTGCGGCACGCTTGCCTTCGTTGGCCGCATTTACTACTTCCATTCCGCCGTTAGCGGCATCGCCGCCGGCGAAATATTTCGGTTTAGTGGTCTGGAAAGTAGCTTCGTTTATTTTAATGGTGCCGTTGGAAGCGAGTTCTAATCCGGAAATTTGGTGCAACAGATTGCGTTGTTTTTCCTGGCCAGTCGCTTTAATAACCATGTCGCAGGGCAAAATAAATTCGCTGCCGGGAATGGTTGAAATTTTGCCGTTCAACGTTTCGGTGCGGATGAATTTTACGCCGGCTACTTTATCGGTTCCTAGGATTTCCAGGGGCTGCACGTTGAATATTCCTTTGACGCCGGCATGTTTGGCTAATTCATATTCAAAGGCGTAAGCACCCATTTCGGTTTGGTCACGACGGTATGCTAAAACTACTTCTTCGGCTCCCATCCGGGCACTTTCCGAAGCGGCATCCATGGCCGTATTACCGCCGCCGAGCACAATTACTTTTTCGCCGACTTTTATTTCTGCATGATTAAGCCGCAATTGTTCGATAAATTCTACCGCGCCTAAACAGTTTTCCAGATTTTCGCCGGGCATTTGCAAGCTTGCCGTTTTTCCTAAACCCACGCCAATAAAGACGGCATCAAATTCGGTTTCCAGTTTTTGCAGGTCTTCGGCGGTTTCAATTTTAGAGTTGTATTTTATTTCAAAACCGAATTGCTTTTGCAGAAAATCCATTTCGGCCAGCACTTCTTCGTTGGTGATTTTATATGGCGCCACGCCGTGCACGGTTAAGCCCGAAGGCAGACTTTTAGCCTCGAAAACGGTAGCGTTATAGCCCGAAAAACTCAGCTCGCAGGCGCAGCTTATTCCCGCCGGCCCGGCTCCAATAATCGCCACTTTTTTGCCGTTTTTCGGTAGCGTTTTGTAAAGCGGTTTTCCGGTTTTAAGGACTTTATCCGTAGCGAAATTCTGCAACCTGCCGATCTCGATGGCTTTTACGCCCTGGTTGGTATACACGCAGGCGCCTTCGCACAAAACTTCCGTAGGGCAGACTTTGCCGCAGGCATTACCGAAATAATTGGAATCGTAAATGGTTTTGGCCGCACCGCTTGCATTACCGGAATTTATCTGCCTGATAAACAACGGAATATCGATACTTGTGGGACAGGCATTTACGCAGGGCGCATCGTAGCAGAAAAGGCAGCGGCCGCTTTCGTAATACGCTTCGTTGGCATTCATGAGCGGTTTAATCTGCGCAAAATTCGCCTCAAAATCTGCTTCCGTTGCCGGGGTTTTATATTCAGCCATTTTTTGAATGGTTAATTGCTGATAGTTGGTTGTTTTCTGGATTCTTAAACAAAGTCATTCTGAGCCTGTAGAAGAAACTAACTGGTACTATTATGGAATTTCAGCGTAGCGAAAAATTGCTTACAGGTTCGGTATGCGTTAGTTCCCTCCTTACGTCGGGATGACCGGATAAATGGATGATGCAAAAATTTAATCGCAATTCTTTAATCGTAATAATCAGTGGAATTGATTTGTCGCAATATGCCCGCAGCCAGGTCGCGACCTGGCCTTACATTTCACAGCTATTAAAAAATCAAAAGAATCACGTTCCGACAAAAAATCCTGGCTATCTTTTTAATCCTGAAAATCGGGTTCCGATAAAACGCAGAAGCAAACGAATGAACAAAATTCCATCATCCGTTTGCTTCTGTTTCATTTTCTGAATTTAGATTAAAGCGCCGTTAATTCCTGGTAAGTTTCCGGGCGTCGGTCGCGGTAGAATTGCCATACGGAACGCACTTCATCGATCAGGCTCAGGTCGAATTCGGAGATCAGCAGTTCGTCGTTATCTTCAGAAGCTTCGGCGAAGATTTTGCCGCGGGGATCTACGAAATACGAGTTACCGTAGAATTTACCGATGTTCCAGGGTTTTTCGGTGCCTACGCGGTTGATGCAGCCCATGAAATATCCGTTGGCCGCGGCGTGGGCCGGCTGCTCCAGCTTCCATAAATACTGCGACAAACCTGCTACCGTAGCCGAAGGATTATACACAATTTCTGCGCCGTTCAACCCCAGCGCGCGGGCGCCTTCCGGGAAGTGACGGTCGTAGCAAGTATAAACGCCCACTTTGGCATAGCGCGTCTGGAAAACCGGGTAGCCTAAATTGCCCGGCTTGAAATAAAATTTCTCCCAGAAACCCGGGTGCAGGTGCGGAATGTGGTTTTTGCGGTATTTCCCCAGCAAAGTGCCGTCGGCGTCTATTACCACTGTGGTGTTGTAAAGTACGCCGGCCTGCTCTTTTTCGTAGATCGGCACCACCATTACCATCTGGTATTTTTTGGCGTATTCGGCCATCAGGTCGGTAGTTGGGCCGGGAATAGATTCGGCGGCTTCGTACCATTTAATATCCTGACCGGCACAGAAATACGGGCCGTTGAAAATTTCCTGAAGACACAGGATCTGTACGCCTTTTTGGCCGGCTTCGTCGATGTAGGGCAAATGCTTTTGCAGCATTGCTTCCTTGATCTCTTCTACACTGGCATTTTCGGCCACTTCCGGCATGCTCATCTGGATCAGGCCGGATTTTATTTTACGGGACATATTGGTGCGGTTTTAAATACTGATTTCAGGCTTAAAATTAGCGGAAAGGTTTATAAAAACTACCATTCCAAAGCATTTGTAAGATAATTGCTTCCTAACACAAAACCTAAAATTCGAAGAACTAAAATTCAGAACGGAATTTTAATAAATCAGCAAATTGCATTAAGTTCAACTTTATCCTTCCTGCCATTTTTAAGGTGCTAAATTTGTTAATAAAGTTCTTAAATAGAAATGTATAAAACCTTCGCTATTCTTTAGATTTCAGAAGGTTTAAATTAAAAATTAAACCTGCACTGGCATTAAAGGGAGAAAACTCGAAATAATGATTATACCCGTAATTCTTTAATGGAAACGTAACACCAACCTGACTTGAGATCATCAGGAACTTTAAAATGTGGTATCGAAGGGTAAAAGCACCTTCAGCATAAACGTAGGAATTCGCAATGTCTTTGTAATCAGTTCTGGAGTCATCGTCGATCTTATAATAATTGACCCAAAGCAACCTTGGGGTTAAGGCGAATTCGAGTTTATTTTCTTTTCTTCCAAAATCTGCCTGGATTCCAAAGCGGCTGTATTCCACTTTTTGGTTTGTTTCATAGGTCGATCCAGCGGTATTTGCACCTTTCCAGAAACGAGAATACATGCCTTTTCCGGCCAGCGCATATAACTCCCAAATCCAGTCAGATTCTGTTCTATTAAATATACCGGCTCCTACTTCTTTAAAGTGGTGTTTTTTAATTTCGTAATTAATGGCAGAATATACGTCCCTATCTTCCCCCATGTTGTTGTAACTCGCCAAAAGTCCAATATTCTTTGTAACCGCAACGGCTGCCTGTCCTTCCAGGCCATTGAAGCTTTTATGCCCCCCAATTTGAACCTGACCTTTTTGCTGTAACAAAGGGGAATTCACCACATTCTGACGATATATGCCACAAGAAGTTAGTCCGATGAGCAGCACCCAAAAGCTATATTTAATCATAGCGCATACTTAATTTTATATAGAACTAAAAGCGGTGAATTTTAAAAAAGATTTCATCCTTATCTAAAAATCAATAAAGCAATTAATTCAAAATAAAAAAAAGCGTTGGCTAATTAAATCACACCACTTACCTGTTTCCGCTTCAGGAATTTGCCATACCCTTTCTCCACCAGCACTTCATTCTCCGCAATCACTTTTTTACCTCTTAAGAATACCGTTTTGGTTTTGCCGGTAACTTCCCAACCTTCGTAGGCGGAGTAGTCGCAGTTCATGTGGTGGGTTTGGGCGGAGATGATGTGTTTTTCGTTCGGGTCGAAGAGCAGGATGTCGGCGTCGGAACCGATGGCGAGGCAGCCTTTTTGTGGGAACATGCCGAAGATCTTGGCGGCGTTTGTACTCATCACTTCCACGAATTTGTTCAGGGAAATTTTACCTTTGGTTACACCTTCCGAGAACAGCAATTCTACGCGGTGCTCAATGCCCGGCGCACCGTTCGGAATCTTCGAGAAATCGTGTTCGCCCATTTTCTTTTGCTCCCAGAAAAACGGACAATGATCGGTAGCCACCACCTGCAGCAAACCGGCGTTAATGCCCGCCCAAAGGGCAGCCTGGTCTTTTTTCTCGCGCAACGGCGGACTCATCACCCACTTGGCGCCTTCAAAATTCTTTTCGTACAAACTTGCGTCTAAAGTCAGGTATTGGATGCAGGTTTCGGCCATTACTTTCTGGTTGCGTTTGCCGGCATCGCGTACGTGGTTCAGGGCGCCTTCGCAGGTTAAATGCACAATGTAAGCGGGCACGCCGGTGTAATTGGCCATATCCGCGAAACGGTTGCTGGCTTCGGCTTCGGTAACTTCGGGCTGCGATAAATAATGGTACAGCGGCGTGGTATTGCCGGCTTTCAGGTTTTTGGCAACCAGGTAATCGATCATGTCGCCGTTGGTGGCGTGGGTGGTAACCATGCCGCCTTGTTTTTTCACTTCTTCCATCAGGGCCACCATCATGCGGTCGTCCACCATTAAAGCGCCTTTGTAGGCCATAAACGTTTTGAAACTCGTGATGCCTTCTTCCACCATTTCCTTTATTTCGGGCTTCGTGTTTTCGTTGAAATCGGTAACGGCCATGTGGAAGGAATAATCACCCACCGCGTTGCCATTGGCGCGGCCGCTCCATTCGTCAAACGCGTGGCGAAGCGATTTGCCCTGGGTTTGCAGGATGAAATCGATAACCGTGGTGGTGCCGCCAAACAAAGCTCCGCGGGTGCCGGTGGTATAATCGTCGGAAGAAAAAGTACCCATGAACGGCATGCTCAAATGCACGTGCGGATCGATGCCGCCGGGGAAAACCATTAAACCCGATGCGTCAATTTCTTCGCCGGCGGTTACGTTCAGGTTTTTGCCAATTTGAGATATCGTTTCGCCTTCAATGAAAATATCGGCGGTAAAATCTGCGTCTGCGGTTACAATGCGGCCGTTCTTGATCAGGATGCTCATGGTTTTTCAGCGGTTAAATGTGCGGTTTAAAGGTGCTGAAATTTTCAGGAACGGACAAATAAAAAAAGCAACCCGGTTAAAGAGTTGCTTTTTGAGTTTTTCAGGTAAAAAGGATAGCGTTTTGGGTAAGAAAAAATATTCCTTCTTTAAGACAAGCTATCCAAAGGGGGACTTATCTTCACAAACATCTTAATCCTGTAGCTTCAGAATTTCTTTCGTAACCTCGTAATTTTTCCAGTTGGCACCGGGGTTTGCTTTTCGGAATGAATCCGGAATGATAACCACGCGTACAACCATGCTGGCTGGCGCACTAGGGGTGGAATTGTCTACATTGAAACGGTAAATGGTAATGCCGCCGTCATAAAATTCGTAGTTGGTGGTTACGTTGCCATAAGTATCTGGCAGGGGAATCCAGATCGGATTATTTGGCCCGGAAATACGCTGATAAACCATTACCAGGCCATAATCAGTTACGTCAGGCGTTATTTCCGGCATATTTACAGTAGCGTAATACCACCGGTACTGGCTGTTGTAAACCCAGGTATTCAGGGTGATGTGTTCGGTGCTGATTACGTTAGCATTACCGGCAGGGCCCTGTGGGCCTGTAGCCCCCGGAGGACCCATCGGCCCGGGTGTATCGCTATCGTGAATGGTGCAGCTGGTAAAGGCCAGCAAAAAGAATAAATAGAAGAGCTTTTTCATAACAATTGAGGTAAAGTTAATTGCAGTTTTCGGGTTAATAAGAATAGCGTTCTGGTATTTCGCCGCAAGTTAGTAATTCGCATTTAATCCGATAATTCCGGTAATACAATTTACATACCAATAAAAAAGCAGCCCCGGAATTTCCAGGGCTGCTTTCCTTATTCTGTCTATTTTTTCCTTTATTTCAGGGAAAGTTTAGAATGGATCAAAACATAAAAGTAAGGTGCGTTAACAAGCGGTTACCGGTTTTTACGTAGCCTTCGGAAACGTTTTGTGAAACCGGTTTCTGTAATGTTGCACCCGCCGATAAATTCTTAAAGTAAAACTCCGAGCCGGCACTTACAAAGTTTGCGTGGCCGCCGCTTTCCAGTAATTCACTGCCGAAATGCTGATCTTTGGCGGTAATTTCCGTGCTGAAGCCGGCGTTGGGCATAATGGCCATTTCCTTTACTTTCAGCACCGAAAACAATACCGTTCCGGCGCCGAATTTATTTCCGAACATGAATTCGTTTTTGTTAACCGTATTGTATTTATAGGTTACGTTCGTGTTCAACCCAATTTTATCGTAGCGGACGGTATACATGGCGTTGGCTACCAGATCGAAGCTGCCGGAACCCAGCTGCATGTTCGGGTTCATTTCCGAACCTTCAATTTTGCTGTCGAATTCGCCGGTGGGCAGTTTTACGCCGCCGCCTACAAATAAATTATGTTTTACTTTCTGGTATAAACTGTCGGTGTTGTTCAGCAAATTGTAATTTACCAGTACCAGCGCATCGCCTAAACCCTGCACCTGGGTGGTGCCGCTTTCGGTTTTCTGCTGGTTGAAATTGTACGGCAGCAAAGCTAAAACCTGCACTTTCTTTAGTGGGTAAAACCGGCCCCAGATTTCGGTGCTTTGGAAGCTTTCCTTCGATTGCGAACCGTGCTTTGGGGCAGTTTCGTCGGATTTCTGCTGGTAGCGGAGGCCGACAAAGTTTTTATTCTGTTGCGGCAAAATCCCGAACTGGTAACTTCCCACGCCGCAACCGCAGGCGTCGCAGCCCTGCGCATTTTGCGCACTGGTAAACAGCAGACCGCAAAAGCCCGCCATAATTATTTTCTTCAACATGAGCCTTGAAATTTAAATGTTCTGTGCCCGAAAAAACGGTAGCGCTTTCAGGCTAAAAAGTAGAATGCATTTTCTCCGAAGATGCCAGAGCATTAAGGCATGGCGTGGAAGCTTACTTTTTTGGAAATGGTATTGCCATCGTGATCCAGTACGCCAATAATTTCCAGTTCCAGGTCTACGTGCGTGGTGTAATTATCGACCGTCCAGGGCTGGTTAACGGCAATTTCGGTTTTATGCTCATGAATTTCTTTTTTGAACACTTCGGCATTATCGGCTTTTTTCCGGACGATAATGGTATAACCGTGCAGCGTGTTAGGCGCCACAATGGTGCCCGTAATATTTACGGTCTGGTTGGCTTTCACTTCCTGGCCGGCAGCTGGCGAAGTGATGGTTACGGCGGCAACAACGGGCTGGGGCTCTACAGTTGTATCGTCGTCGTCGTTGTCGCAGGCGGTAAATGTAAAAGCGAACAATAATAAAAAAGCAGAAAAAGCGGATTTCAGTTGAAAATTTTTCATCTCGATTAAGGTTAGTTTTGGTTTAAAATAAGGCATAAATGTAGCAGAAGTCGCTTTTCTTCAAAGCGAAAAATCTCTGCTTGCAGGGCCTTCTTTCCGCAAAAAAATTGCGGAAAGAAGGCCTGAAAAACGATTAAACTAAACCAAAAAACAGGGCGGATGAAAAATCCCGAAAGCCGGTGCTGTTACTTTCGGATTGGAGAAATAACGAAAAGCCGGTTTGATAACGGTAGGGAATTGTGGTGAAAAAGTAAAGGCCGGCTGAAAAAACTGCACCACTTCCACCATTTTTTCTACCGGCGTAGGGTGATTTTTTTCATGGGCATCGGCGGCTTTCAGTTCTTTGCTGAGCTGGCATTTGCCCTCGCATTTCAGCCTAGGCTTGCTTTTGTTTACGCAAAGAAACTCCGCAATGTAATTCTTGTTCACCTGATATTCGGCCACCAGCATGAGTTTGCTCAGCGGCTGCAGCAGAATAACAAGACTTAACAATATTACGGGTAAAGCTTTCACTTCGCATTATTTTATATACAAAGGTAATTACGGAAACAAGAAAAAAAAGGCCTGCTGGTCTTTATTATCAGGAAGTTGATATCAATCAGATAAGAGAATGCAGTCGGTCAGTTTTTGTGGATGTTGCTTGTAGAAAATTCAGGTAGCGTAGGGTTTAAACCTTCGCTACCTGAATTTGAAAAGGTAAAATTGGTTTATACTTTATAGAAAAGTTACAACCGCAAATAAACAAAGACATTCGTTACCGATCTGGAAAACCCAACAGTACCCGAAAGAAATCAGAAGTACGGAAGTTAATTACAAGCCGCGTCGGCAATTTTCAGAGCTTCGGAAATAATCTCCAGCCCTTCATCAATTTGCGCTTCGGTAATGGTAAGCGGCGGGCAAATGAACACATAATTCCAACGGACCATGGTATACATTCCCAGTTCGAAAAGCCGGGCATGCAGCTGACTCATGATCTTCATTTCGGTAGCGTTCGCATTCCAGGGCGCCATGGGTACTTTGGTCTGCCGGTTTTTTACCAGTTCCAGGCAGCCCAGTAAACCGGTATTCCGGAAATCGCCTATGCTCGGGTGTTTCTGCATGAGTGCGGCTACCCTTTCTTCCATGTATTTACCCAGCTCCGCAGCTCTTTCTACCAGGTTTTCCTTTTCGTAAACTTCCATCACGGCCACGCCGGCCGCGCAGGAAACCGGATGTGCCGAATACGTTAAGCCCAGCGGCAGCGGTTTTTCGTCGAAGGTTCTGGCAATTTCTTCAGAAACCATCATGCCGCCCAGCGGCAGGTAGCCGGCGGTAGCCCCTTTGGCAAAACAAAGCAAATCGGGTTCTACGTCGTGGTTTTGTACGCCGAACCATTTACCTGTCCTGCCAAAGCCACTCATAACTTCGTCGGCAATAAATAAGATGCCGTGTTTTTCGCAGATTTGTTTTACTTTTTTCAGGTAACCCGGCGGGTATTTTATGCAACCCGAAGTACCAGATTCACCTTCCATGATCATAGCGGCAATATTGTCCGGACCTTCGTAGCCCACTACCCTTTCCAGATGCTCAATTGCCCGGTCGCGGCATTGTTCCGGCGTTTCGGAATGCCACGGACAGCGGTAGAAATGAGGATTTTCTACGTGCACTACGTTCGGCATCAGGTGCGCATCTACCTGCAATTTGCGGGGGTCGCCGCCGGCAGCCATAGCGCCGTGGGTAGCGCCGTGGTAGCTTTGGTAAAGCGCCACAATTTTATGGCGGCCGGTGTGCAAACGTGCCAGCTTTATGGCATTCTCAATTGCATCAGCGCCGCCTAAAGTAAATAAGGTTTTGGTCAGGTTGCCAGGAGCTACTTCGGCTAGTTTTTTCGCCAGCTCGCCGCGTGCTTTGGTAACCATTCCCGGATAGACGTAACTTACTTCCTGCATCTGCTTGTAAACCGCTTCGGCAATGGCCGGGTGGCCGTGACCGATATTCATGTTTACCAGTTGCGAAGAAAAATCGAGGTAGCGTTTGCCGTTCATATCCCAGATGTACACGCCTTCGGCCTTGTTGATCACGAGCGGTTTTAAACCGGCCTGCTTTTGCCAGGAAAAAAGCGTGTGCTGCAGGTTATTTTCTACAATTTCTTCGCGTTCGGAAGTGAGAACTTGCTCCATTGTTTTGATGCTTGAATGATGGAATGATTCAATTTTTAAATAAACGGATTTCGACTTTTTGGGCGGAAAAGCCTACCGTTTTGTAATTGAGAAAAGCCTGAATTTTGCCTGAAAAGGAATCTGAATTCAGAAATAAATTTTTAAAGTTTCGCCAACCGGATAAACTCCATCCCTTTTCTGGTCCTCACTGCCTTTCCCTCTTTTTCGATTTTCCATTTGTTCCGGTAAGGAAAGGTTGCGGTCTGATCCTGAAGCATGATCTTGTTGTCTTTTAATTCCCAGGTTCCGCGGGCATCGATCTTTTTATTCGGATCAGAATAATCCTGGTAGGAAAACGTTTTATCGGCGTTTATTTTCAATTCAAATTTTACAGGATGGTTTTTAGAAATGCCGTATGTGCCGATGAAATCTGGTTTTGGCTCATCTTTAAAACCGAAGGACGAGAATAAAAATACTGACAGAATAATTGCTAATTGGACTTTCATAGTTTTAGGTTTAAAGGTTTTACTTTTTGAGGCGAAAAGGATAGCGTTTTTTAGAAAAATTATTTTATCAACTTTGAGAAAACCTATTTTTCCAAAATATTCCTAAAAGAAAAATTAGATAAAAAAGGCTTGAAAAAAATATCACTGGTAATTTTATTTTGTTTCCCAAAGGAATGCTTAACAAAAGCAATATGCTAAACATTAACATCCCCTTAAATAAAGATTTATCTTTCTGTTTTCGATAGGAAAATAAATTAATACCAAGTATTAACGCGAAAATGATCATTATCATTGAATCACCCCATCCATCAACAATTTTTCCAAAATAATTTCCTGAGAAGATATTTAATGCATCTGAAAAGTATTCCAGAAGAATAAATAACGCAATTAAGCCAGAAATTAAATTCTGAAATAATCCCTTTTTCATTTTCAAATCTTCAAATTTCCAAATCTCCAAATCGAATTAACTCATCCAGTTAATGCCCGCTTCCGGATTCCATTTGGTAGTCGTTTTCTTCATTTGCGTCCAGAATTCGATGGAGCTTTTGCCGGTAATGTCGCAGGTGCCGAATTTGGATTCGTTCCAGCCGCCGAAAGAAAATGGTTCGCGCGGAACCGGTACGCCCACGTTTACGCCGATCATGCCGGCGCTGGCATTTTCCATCACGTAACGCGCCAAACCGCCGCTTTGGGTAAAGACCGAAGCCGCGTTGCCGTATTCCGATTTATTTTCAATTTGAAGGGCTTCGTCTAAGGTTTTCGCGCGGATAATGGCGAGTACCGGACCGAAAACTTCTTCTTTGGCGATGGCCATATCCGGCGTTACAAAATCGATGATGGTCGGGCCAACGTAATAGCCGTTTTCTTTGCCGGAAACCATAGCGTTTCGGCCGTCAACCAGAACTTTGGCCCCAGCTTTTTCTGCTTCGGAAATATACTTTTCGATCCGCTCTTTGGCTTCTTTGGAAATTACCGAACCTAAGTTCTCGCCGGGAATAATTTTCTTCGCTTCTTCTACAATTTTTTCGATGATGTTGTCAATTGGGCCCACGCCCAGCATAGCAGAACCAGCCATACACCGCTGCCCCGCACAACCCGACATACTCGCCGCCACGCCGGCCGCGGTTAAGCCAATATTCGCATCCGGCAGCACAATGATGTGATTCTTCGCTCCGCCCAAAGCCACGCAACGTTTCAGGTTACTGGTAGCTCTTCGGTACACGATTTTCGCAACGTTGGTAGAACCTACAAACGAAACCGCCGCAATATCCGGATGGTCGCAGATGGCTTCCACGAGTTCCTGTGCGCCGTTTACCACGTTGAAAACCCCGGCCGGTAAACCGGCTTCGGTCAGTAATTCAGCAATGCGGTTCGCAGAAATGGGCACTTTTTCGGAAGGCTTCAGGATCATGCAATTTCCTAACGCAAGGGCGTTCGGGATGGTCCAGTGTGGCACCATGTTCGGAAAATTAAAAGGCGTGATGCTGGCCACTACGCCGATCGGTTTTTTTTCTAACCGGCATTCCACGCCCGCACTTACTTCCAGAATTTCTCCAGCTACGAGTTGGGGTAATGAACAGGCAAATTCGGTTAATTCGATCGCCTTTTCAACTTCCGCCCGCGCTTCGCCCAGAGTTTTGCCGTTTTCGCGGTGTACCAGTTCGGTTAGTTCTTCCAGGTTTTGCTCCAGCAGGGTTTTGTACCGAAAAAAGATCTGCACCCGCTCTTTTATGGGCATGGCTGACCATTTTGGAAACGCTTGCTGCGCGGCTTTTACGGCTTCATTTAATTCCGTTTCGCCGGAAAGCGGCACTGTAGAAAGCAAACTACCGTCTAAAGGACTAATAATTTCCAGCGTTTCCGCAGAAGAATTTATAAAATTTCCGGCCACGTAATTGCGGACTTCCGGGTAGAGCATTTGAGCGGTTTCCATTTGGGTAGTTTTTTGGGTATGGAAGATAGCGTTTTTTCGAATTTTAAAGCACCGCAAGGCTTGAACCTTGCGCTGCTTTAAAATTTACACTTAATTTAAAATTTCATTTAACATAAGCCTTCAACCCTACTCCCCAATATCCTCATTCCAGAGTTCCGGTTTGGCTTCAATGAAGTTTTCCATCAGGTTGATGCATTCTTCGTTTTGCAGATTAACAATTTCAACGCCGTGCTGTTTCATAAATTCTTCGGCCCCAGGGAAAGTTTTATTTTCGCCTACAATCACTTTTTTGATGCCGAACTGCACCACTGCGCCGGCGCATAAGTAGCAGGGCATTAAAGTAGAATACAGCGTGGTATCTTTATAATTGCCGATTCTTCCGGCGTTTTGCAGACAATCTATTTCGGCATGGGCCATGGGGTCGTTGTGCTGCACACGGCGGTTGTGGCCACGGCCTACAATTTTGCCATCGCGCACAATTACGGAGCCGATCGGAATGCCGCCTTCGTTTAGTCCTTGCTTGGCTTCCGCAATGGCGGCCTGCATAAATTCATCAGGTTGAGTGTTGTTCATCGTTTAATGCTATGGTTTTTAAATGCTATTTAGTCTGAACACGATTTTAAGGAGTTTTAAGATGGACAGGATTCCCGTAGAGACTGGGGCCTGACTGGTCCGCACACATTTTAGATTGCGCAATCAAGATCAAAAAAATCAAGTCAATCTTTATAATCCCAGAAAATCGTGTTCAGACCATAAGCTACGACTTTTTAACAGAAAAAGTATACCGTTTTTGCTAACAATTTGAGATGACAGAATTTAAGCGCAGATTTCGTACCTTCGCCGGCAAATTGTTTTTAAAATGAGCAAAGAAAAACCGTCGTTACCGAAGGGAATGCGCGATTTCGGGCCGAAAGTGCTGCAGAAACGCAATTATATTTTCGCGGTAATTAAAAATACATTCGAGCGTTTCGGCTTTCAGCCCCTGGAAACGCCAACCATGGAAAACCTGAGCGTGCTGACCGGAAAATACGGCGACGAAGGCGACCAGCTGATCTTTAAAGTACTGAATTCCGGCGATTTCCTGAATAAAGTTACCCTCAACGACCTGGAAGACGGCTATAAAAAAGTTACCCGCAAAGTGTCGGAAAAAGCGTTGCGTTATGATTTAACCGTACCGTTTGCCCGCTACGTGGTGATGAACCGCAATGAAATCACCTTTCCGTTCAAGCGTTACCAGATCCAGCCGGTTTGGCGCGCCGATCGTCCGCAGAAAGGCCGTTATCGCGAATTTTACCAGTGCGATGCCGACGTAGTAGGAACCGATTCTTTGCTTTGCGAAGCCGAAATTGTACTGATGATCGACGAGGTTTTAACGACCTTGGGCTTAACCGACTTCACCATTAAAATAAACCACCGCGGCATATTGGCCGGTATTGCCGAAGCCATTGGCGAAAAAGGCCGCGAAGGCGAAATTTGCGTGGCCATAGATAAGCTCGATAAAATCGGGCAGGAAGGCGTGGAAAAAGAACTGATCGAGCGCGGCATTGCGGCGAAATCAATAGAAAGATTACGGCCACTGATGAGTTTTTCGGGCGGAAACGATAGCGTTTTAGAGCAGCTCGACCCGGTATTGGTGGATAGCGAAGAAGGTTTGCGTGGCCTGACCGAACTGCGGGAAGTTTTCAGCTACCTGCAACATTTCAACATTCAAACCGCGAAAGTAGAACTGGATACTACGCTGGCCCGTGGCCTCTCCTACTACACCGGCTGCATTTTCGAGGTGAAGGTGAATAATGTGCAGATGGGCAGCATTTCCGGCGGCGGCCGCTACGATAACCTGACCGGCATGTTTGGCTTACCGAACGTTTCCGGCGTAGGATTTTCCTTCGGGGTAGACCGCATTTACGACGTGATGGAAGAACTTGACCTGTTCGATAAAAATGTTGTTTCCGGTACCAAAGTGCTGATTTCCAACTTCGATAAAGAATCCGAAATTTATTCGCTACCGATCTTACAGAGGTTCCGCGAAGCCGGCATTGCGGCCGAACTTTACCCGGAAGCGGCTAAGCTGAAAAAGCAGATGACCTATGCGGATAATAAAGCTATTCCTTTCGTGCTCCTGATCGGTTCGCAGGAAATGGAAAGCGGGAACCTGAATCTGAAAAACATGCAGACCGGGGAACAGGAAAGTTTAAAGTTGGAAGAGATTTTAGAGAAGTTGAAGTAGGTTTTCAGATTTAGTTCTCTGTCTGGAATTTAATATCGCTGCCTTGAAAACCAACCACCCCCAACCCCTCCTTGCTAAGGCGGGGAATTATCGGGAAAAGTAAAAAATTAATTAAAAACAATAATACACTTGCGATAAATGCTCCCCTCCTTGATAAGGAGGGGTTGGGGGTGGTAGACCACTCTCTGCGATCATAAGCACATAAAAAATTAACACATTAACCAATGGTTCATCATATATCTACTGCCGAACTTACTTTAGCCGATATAAACGCTATCCTTTCGGACCGAAAAACCCTGGCGCTTTCTGACGAAGCGAAGGAAAAGATCGTTTCCTGCCATGAATACCTTTACAAGAAGATCGAAAATTCGGATGCGCCGATCTATGGCATCAACACCGGCTTCGGATCACTTTACAAAGTGAGCATTTCACCGGAAAACCTGGGGCAGTTGCAGGTAAACCTGGTAATGAGCCACGCCTGCGGGGCCGGTGAGGAAGTGCCGCAGGAAGTTGTGAAGATCATGCTGTTGCTGAAAATTCAAAGTCTGGCGTATGGTCACAGTGCGGTGCAACTGGAAACGGTGGAACGCCTGGTGCAATTTTATAACCGCGGCATTTATCCGGTAGTTTACCAGCAAGGTTCCCTTGGCGCTTCCGGCGACCTGGCTCCGCTGGCGCATTTGTGCTTGCCGCTTTTAGGTTTAGGTGAAGTGAATTACGAAGGTTACCGGTTGAAAGGCGAGGACATTCTGGATATGTTCAGCTGGCAACCGATTGCTTTGAAAGCGAAAGAAGGGCTGGCACTTTTGAACGGCACGCAATTTATGAGCGCCTACGGGGTTTGGTGCTGCCTGCAGGCCAACCATTTATCGAACATGGCCGATGTGATTGGCGCCATTTCCCTGGAAGCTTTTGCGGGTAGATTAGATCCGTTCAACCACCTCATTCACAAAGTACGTCCGCATGCCGGACAGTTGCAAACCGCAGAACGTTTCCGGGAATTGCTGGAAGGCAGCGAACTGATCGCCAGCCCGAAAAAGCACGTGCAGGATCCGTATTCGTTCCGTTGCATTCCGCAGGTACATGGCGCCAGCAAAGATGCGATCCGGTATACTAACGACGTTATTACCACCGAGATCAATTCTGTAACCGATAACCCGAACGTTTTTCCGGAAGAAGACATCATCATTTCCGGCGGTAATTTCCACGGACAACCCCTGGCAATTGCTTTGGACCTTCTTTGCATTGCCTTGGCTGAACTGGGAAATATTTCTGAAAGAAGAACCTACCAATTAATTTCTGGTTTGCGCGACCTGCCGGAGTTTCTGGTTTCGGAAACGGGTTTGAATTCCGGATTTATGATCCCGCAATATACCGCCGCCAGCATTGTGAGCCAGAACAAACAGCTTTGTACGCCGGCTTCGGTAGATTCCATTGTTTCTTCGAATGGCCAGGAAGACCACGTAAGCATGGGTTCTAACGGCGCAACCAAAGCGTATCGCGTGGTGAAAAACCTGGAAAGCATTCTGGCTATTGAATTGTTCAATGCGGCGCAGGCCATCGAGTTCCGGAAACCGCTGAAAACATCGGAGAAATTAAATTCTGTGCTGGAAGCATACCGCCAGAAAGTTTCCTTCGTTACCAAAGACCGGGTGCTGCATTACGACATTAAAAACTCGGTGAACTTCATCCATAACTTTAACCTGACTTTCTAGAAACTGATGCGCCGGTTACTTTTTCTGCTGTTTCTGATACCGTTTTCCGTAATTTCTGCCTACGCGCAGCAATGTTTTAAAGCGTATTATAAAGGCCAGGAAGTAACCGTTATCTGCGTGGGTGAACCAATTCAGTTTATCAATTGTGGATCGTTAGGGCCAAATGGTGCTGCCGAGTATTATGACTTGGATGCAAGCAACGGAGTTTCATTCCAACCTGCAGATGCTAACAGCCCGACTAAACGTTATTTTTTTAATAACCCTGGAACTTACATTGTTACCCAACTAATAAATGACCCGAATACTCCAGGAGGTAGCACAACCAATACCAATACATATATAGTCAAAGCCACTCCGCCGCCAACATTCACGGCTACCCAATGCGGTAACGACCAGGTAAAGATCACCATTACCGATGCGACCTACGATACCTATACGTTAAAAGTCGGCAGCAATGCTCCAGTTGCAGTTACTTCCGGACAAACCCTCAGCGTACCGAGTCCGTCGGGCTCTTATTCTGTTGTATTGAACGGCACTCATACTGCTGGTTTTTGCGGAAATGCTTCAACGCAAACCTTAGCGCCGGTGGCTGCGCCAAGCATTCCCGTAATTTCAAAAGCAGATGTGCTGAATACCGGAGCTTCCGGCGAAATTTCGTTTACCGTAAGCGGTCTGCAGAGCGGATATTCCTACAGTTTGGAGCAGCAAAACGGTAGCGTTTTCACGCAAAAAAGTCTGCTCGACCCGGCTAACGGCACAGCGCAAACTTTTACTTTAAATGGCATCAACAATGCGGTTTCGAATTGTTTCCGGGTGAGTGTTTTCGATAATTGCGGCAACAGCCGGAATGTAGTTTCGCCGGTTATTTGCACGGAAGTTTTACAGGCATCGGCCCAGAATAAAAAGAACGTAATTTCCTGGCCGGCTTACAGCGGAAGCACGCCTAATGGCGGCAGCTTTATTTACAATCTTTTCCGCCGCGAAGGAAACAGTCCGCGCACCAGCATAACGCCTGCCGGCACGCAGCAAACTACTTTCGAAGATACTGATATTACCTGCGGTTTAACGTATTGCTACGAACTGGAGATCTCTGAAAATGGCACTGCGTTTTCCAGCTCGAACGAAGTTTGCACCACGGCAATTTCCACGGATATTCCGCCCGCGGCCCGACTTTTAACCAGCTTCACCCCGGAAAATATTTTAACCGGAACAATTGCCTTACCGGCCGGTACAAATCTAAAAAATCAGCAGGTTTTCCGGAGCAGCAATGGCAGTAGTTTTGCAGCGGTTTTGAATAGCGTTTCGCCGGAATTTCAGGATGCCAGCAAGAATTTCCGGGAACAGGAGCCCTGCTATAAGATCACCTACACCGATAATTGCGGCAATGCTTCGCCGGAAAGCAATGTAAGTTGTCCGGTAATTTTAACCAGCCTGCAGCATTTACTAACGCGTAGCTTAGACCTGGCCTGGAGCACTTACGAAGGCTTTGAAGGAACCTCCACTGAATATACTTTAGAAACGCTCGACGCCAATTTTAACGTGAACAGCAGCCAGCCGGTAACCGGGACGTTTTCCCTTTCCATACCAAAACTTTCCGAAACGGAGCAGGTGCTGCGTTACCGCATCAAAGCGCAAAGCAACCTCGGCGAAATAAGTTATTCGAATACCGAAACCATCGTGCAGGAAGTGAAGATCTTTGTTCCCACGGCTTTTTCTCCCAACAACGACGGTTTGAACGATGTATTTGAAGTAAAAGGCCGTTTTCAGAATAATTTTAGTTTGGTAATTTTGAACCGCTGGGGCCAGATCGTTTTCGAAAGCAAGGACCCGAAAAAAGGCTGGGACGGTAAAATGAACGGCAAAGAAGCCCCGATCGGTGTTTACGCATACCGCCTGACAGCCATCGATGAAACCGGCAGGAAATACGAAAAAGCCGGCACCCTGACCTTGGTGAAATAAGAATGTTCGGATTCTCGCAAGTTCGAATTTTCAAAGATCGTATAAAAGAAAACGACTTAATATTATCTGTTTATAAAATCGAAAATTCGAACTTCGAATATTCGAAAAATCTAAATACAAAACTATGTTTGATATGATGGGCATGATGGGGAAAATGAAAGAACTCCAGGCCAAAATGAAGGAAGCGCAGGATAACCTCAAAAACATTACCGTAGAAGCCGAATCGGGCGCAGGCATGGTAAAAGCCAAAGCCAACGGGCAGCGCAAACTCCTGAGCATCGAAATTGATCCGACTTTGCTAAAAGCTGAAAATGCGGAAATGATCTCGGACCTGGTAGTAGCTGCGGTAAACAAGGCTTTGGATGAAGCCGGGGAAAAAGGCCAGGAAGAGCTCAAAAAACAAACCAGCGGCCTGATGCCCAACATTCCGGGTTTAGACTTGAGCAACTTTGGTTTATAAAGCCGAACATCCCGTTGCCATTGTAATTCTGAACTGGAACGGCCGGAAATACCTGGAACAATTTTTACCGTCGGTGCTGCAAAACAGCCCCGATTGCGATGTGCTTGTAGCCGATAATGCTTCTACCGACGATTCAGTGGCTTTTGTGCGCAGCAATTTTCCGGCGGTAAAAATTATTCAGAATTCCGGCAACCTGGGTTTCTGCGAAGGGTACAACCAGGCCCTGAAACAGATCGAGGCGAAGTATTATGTGTTGCTGAATTCGGATGTACAGGTTACGCCGGGCTGGGTTACTCCTATTTTAAATCTGCTGGAAAGTAACCCGAAAATTGCCGCTGTCCAGCCTAAAATAAAAGCTTTTCACGAGCCTTATTCGCTGGAATATGCCGGCGCCGGTGGCGGGTTTATCGATCATTTTGGTTACCCTTTTTGCCGCGGTCGTTTGTTCGATACTTTAGAAACCGACAAAGGCCAATATAACGATACAACCGAAATTTTCTGGGCTACGGGCGCGTGTATGTTCGTGCGGGCAGAATTGTTTCACAAACTGGGCGGGCTGGAACCCAAATTCTTTGCGCACATGGAAGAAATTGACCTGTGCTGGCGTTTGCAGAATGCGGGTTATAAAATTATGTACTGCGGGCAGAGTGAAGTCTATCACGTGGGCGGCGGCACCCTGCACAAATCGAATCCGCGCAAAACGTTCCTGAATTTCCGAAACGGTCTGGCTTTGCTTTACAAAAACCTGCCGGCCGGCGTTTTCTTTTCCACGTTATTTATCCGGGTGTTGCTGGATTGGGTTTCGGCTTTTAAATTTCTGCTTTCGGGGCAAACCGGCGATGCGAAAGCCATTATGAAAGCGCAAATGGAGGTTTACAAAAACCTGAATTACTGGAAACAACAAAGAAAAATGCAGCCACTTAAAAAAGATCTGAACCAATTACAAGGCGTTTATAACGGCAGTATTGTGTGGGAATATTTCGTGCGCGGCCGTAAAACGTTCACTGCTTTGTTTAAAGGCTAAATGGTTGAATGGTTGAATGGCTGAATTGTTAATTTTTTCTCCAGAAAATGGTAGGGTTTGGGGCTGAAAAAGTCGTAAAGAATCTGTAGCACTTTAAAATTAATTCAAATAAAAAAAGCGCTGCAACTAAGGTTTATACCTTAGTTGCAGCGCTTTTTTTATCGTTAAGCTGCATTCAAAAAAACATTCAGCTTCTTAGCAATTTAACTATTAAACAATTTAAAAATCCCAGACGGTACTGCGTTCGCGGCGCATGCTTTTGCGCAGGTTCAGCCAGAATGCCAGAATTAAATATACAATTACCGGCGAACCGAAAGTCAGGAAAGACAAATAAATAAAAGACAGGCGCACGCTACCGGTAGCAAAACCTAATTTTTCTCCCAGGGCCGTGCAGACGCCAAAAGCCTGAGATTCAATAAAAAACTGTAGCCTTTTCATGCTTTAACTAAAATAAAAACCAAGTTAACGAAAAAAAATACGTTTGTCAACCAACTAAATATAAAAAAAAAGGTATGTATGCGGAAAGAAATTTGTTCGTCTTAGTACGATATTTGCTTTTTCCGAATTATGCAAACCTCCACAATGCGCAAGGCGCGCTATTTATTACTCGCATTTTCTTCTGTTATACTTACAACCGGCCTTGGCGGTTGCAGCGTTTCGAGCATTTTAAAAAAAGGGCAGGCTGAACAAAAAATTTCGGTAGTACCCCAGGTGCTCGAAGTGAACGGTGAAAATGTGCTCTTCGAAGTAAAAGCCCAGATTCCCAAAGAACTCATCCAGAAAAAACCGGTTTACAGCATCGATCTGGTTTATAATTACGGGCCGAAAATGGTGGAACCGATCGGAAAAATGCGTTTTTCTACCGGCGAATTTATTTATGAGAACGATAAGCCAACCATAACCCGCCAGTATTCCTTTAAATATACGCCCGAAAAATCGCGCGGAAAATTGCTGGCAACGCCCCACGTAGCCAAAGTAAACAAAGCCGGCAAACGCGGTAAAACAACTGAAATTGCCAGCGGCGTAATCACCACATCTAAACTGGTGGTTAAAAGCAATACCGTTTCGCTGGCGCCCGACGATTACCGCAAAGGAGTTTCGGAGCCCCAAACCCTAACGTTTTTTTTCGACGAAGGCCAGGCCAAACTGCGCGACTACCTGGGCACAAACATGGGTGTGCTGAAAGAACTGATTGAAAGCAATTATAAAACCACGCTGGTTGAAATTACGGCCGGTCATTCGCCGGAAGATGCCGACAGCAAAGAATTCCGGTTGCCGCTCAGGCGCGCGCAGGCGCTCGAAAAATACTACAAGCACGAGCTAGATGTAAAATCGTATACTAATTCCAGCAAATCGGTGAAATTCCGGGTTATGCCGGTGGTAAGAAACTGGGACCGTTTTCTAAAACAGGTACAGCTTTCCGCCCTTTCCCCCGATCAGATCAACGAGATCCTGACGATTGTGAACAGCAATGTTTCCTTTAAAGAAAAAGAGCGCCAACTGGCCAAACTCGATTCTTACGAATACCTGCAGCTTTACGTGTACCCCACTTTGCGCTACGCCGACGTAAGGATCACGTATGAAATTCCGCAAAAAAAAGATTCGGAAATTTACCTGCTTTCTAAAAAGATCGTGGAAAACCGCATCGATTCGGATAAACTGACCGAGGAAGAACTGCGTTATTCTGCTACTTTAACCCCGCTGCTTTCCGAAAAACTTAAAATTTACCAGGCCGCCGCTGAAAACACCATGAAATGGCAGGCTTTCAATAACTTAGGGGTTACTTATATTCAATTGGCGCAGCAGGCTTTAAAACCGGAGATCCGCGAGAAATTACTAAAAGAAGCCATAATAAATTTAACCTATGCCAGCCACCGCAACCCAACCGCACAGCTTTTTTACAACCTCGGTTCGGCGCACCATATCCAGGGAAATTATTTAGAAGCTTTGCGGAGCTACGATTATGCCATAAAACTGGGCGGCCGGGTAGAAATGCTGCAACAGGTTTTTGCCGATAAAGCGGCCCTGGAAATTGAGATCGGGCAGTTAGACGATGCCGTTACCAGCCTGGCCTATGCGGCTCCGGGTTACCAAACGCTCATGAACAAGGCGCTGCTGTATACGCTGAAAGGAAATTACCAGGATTCTAAAACTTTTTACGAAGAAGCGCTGGCCCTGAAACCGAACGATGCCCTGGCGCATTACTGCCTGGCCGTGATCGCAGCCCGCACCAACCAGGAAAACGACCTGGCCCTGCATTTGCGCAAAGCCACCCAGCTCGAAAAAAACCTGACCGCCAAAGCCATAGACGATCCTGAATTCCGGGCTTACGTGAAAACGCCGGTTTTCCGGGAAGCTGTAAAATAAGGTTTCAGACTTTTTAAAGCTTTTTCCCTACCGTTTTCACAGTTGCTGCCCGAAACCTGCGGATAATTCGTTTCTAAAATTGGTTTTTGCGAGAGTTATCGTAATTTTACCTTTCGATAGAAAACAAGATTTAGAAATGCGTACGATACAATTCCGTGAAGCCCTTCGGGAAGCCATGAGTGAAGAAATGCGCCGCGATGAGCGGGTATTTTTAATGGGCGAAGAAGTGGCAGAATATAATGGCGCTTACAAAGTTAGCCAGGGCATGCTCGATGAATTCGGCGCCAAACGCGTGATCGATACTCCTATTGCCGAACTTGGTTTTGCCGGTATTGGAGTGGGTGCTGCAGCAAATGGCCTGAAACCGATCATCGAATTCATGACCTTTAACTTCTCGCTGGTAGCAATTGACCAGGTGATCAACTCGGCGGCCAAAATGATGTCGATGTCAGGCGGTCAGTATTCCTGCCCGATCGTTTTCCGCGGCCCGACCGGTAACGCCGGTATGTTATCTTCGCAGCACTCCCAGAATTTCGAGAACTGGTACGCCAACTGCCCCGGCCTGAAAGTAGTGGTTCCTTCTAACCCTTACGATGCCAAAGGTTTGCTTAAAGCCTCAATCCGCGACGAAGATCCGGTTATTTTTATGGAATCGGAGCTGATGTACGGCGATAAAGGCGAAGTGCCGGAAGAAGAATACCTGATCCCGATCGGCGTGGCTGACGTGAAACGTGAAGGCGAAGACGTTACCATTGTTTCGTTCGGTAAAATGATGAAAGTGGCTTTGGCAGCGGCCGAAGAACTGGCAAAAGAAAATATTTCGGTAGAAGTTGTAGACCTGCGTACCGTTCGCCCGATCGATTTTGAAACGGTACTAAAATCGGTTAAGAAAACCAACCGCGTGGTAGTAGTGGAAGAAGCCTGGCCGTTGGCCTCTATTTCTTCTGAAATTGCCTACAACGTGCAACGCAATGCCTTCGATTATTTAGATGCTCCTGTAGTACGCGTAACCTGTATGGATGTGCCGTTACCTTACGCCCCTACCCTGATTGAAGCTTCTTTACCAAATGTAGCACGCACGGTAAAAGCTATAAAAGAGGTAATGTATCAGAAAGCATAAATAGGTAATTTACAATATTTAGAAAACGACAACTTTAAAATGGGTTGTCGTTTTTTTTGTTCTATATTTTATCGCACACTTTTAGACAAAAGGTTAATCCTTACCACTTTATAAACATTACAACCTACCATGCTTTTCCAGCTATTCACCACTTTTACAGTTGGTTATTCAAAATATTTTTTAAAATTTGGCATTCCCTTAGACTTTTTTCAGGGAATACGTATAAACACCCAACACCCGGCAAACTTGAAAAATTTATAATCAGGTTTAATACAATAAAATTTATTTCTGGCGAGTTATTAAACAAAAATGCTTTCAGTTTCGCTCTTTAAATATGCAAATCCACACCCAAATTCAGCAAAACAGCTACATTGTTGCTTTAAATGGCAGCATAAATGCAGAAACAACTATCACTGTGCAGGAAGTTTTGCTAGAAGCGCTGCAATATAAGCCAAAAGAAGTAATGGTAGATTGTGAAGCCCTTCAGGAGGTATCGCCGAAAAGCCTGAAATCTTTTATTTCTACGGTGCGGAGTCTGCAGCGGAATAAGATAGATTTTGTGCTCATCAGTGTCAATGAGCAGTTGCACCATCTTTTTGCTTGTGCCGGCGTGAATACTTTTACCAACAGCATTTCATCTACCAGCCTGATCGCCGATAATGGCCAGTGCGATATTTATTTCCGGAAGCTTTAAATTATAACCTACTTCCTGCTGGAAAGCACTTTTCGGGCTTAAAACCCTACCGTTTTTTACAAAAGAAGCCGCTCTTTTTATTACGCAAGCGTCAGTTTTGCCAGGTATTCGCCGTTTTCGCCTTCAAATAAACCTTCAGTTTTAAAACCGGCTTCGGCAGCAGAATCGCTAAGCAGGGCAAAATCTACAAACAGCCAGGGAAAAGCATTGCCCCTGGAATTCTGAAAAGCCATCTGGTATTCCACTTCGCCGTAGTAACCGCTGTTCAGATCCAGCACTACCGAGCCATCTTCCTCCTCGAACATATACAGAATATCCGACGATTCGAGCAAAATTTGTCCGCCCGGCTTCAGCATGGTTTTTAAGTGCGCAAAAAATACCGGCAATTTTAAAATTTTTCCGGCCAGGCCAATCCCGTTCATCAATAATAAGATCGTATCGAACTGTTCCGTTGGTCTGAAATTCCAGAAATCGGCCTGCACCACGTTTTTAATGCCGCGCTTTTGCATTACTGCAACTGCCTTTGGCGAAATATCGAGGGCGGTAACGTTAAAACCATTTTGCTGTAACCAAAGCGCGTGGCTTCCGGCTCCGGCTCCCAGGTCTAAAACGTGGCCGGTGCATTCCTGCAAAGCCAGTTGCTCCAGCTCCGGCATTTGCTCAAAACCCCGGAAAAGGTAAGTCACCGGAATTATGTCGTCTTCGGCAATATTGGAAATTACGGTAATGGCAGCATCGGTTTTTCCGTTCTGGAAGGCTTCGAGGGCTTCGCCCATCGGGTCAGAAAATGGTATCATTTGGCGGGCTAAAAGTCAAAATTACAACTATTATTCCTTAAAACCGGAAATTGCCTTTCAGGCCATAAAAAAGGCCTCACAATTTTGCGAAGCCTTTCCTAAAATCTGCTGCTTAACCCTTATTCTTTCACCAGCCGGTTTATGGTTCTGATTTCACCGGAAGTAAATTCCAGCTGATAAATTCCTTTCGTTAAAAAACCAAGTTCTAAAGCAATTACATTTTTACCGGCCGGCACTTTTAAGGCATTTTCATATACCGTTTTGCCCAAAACATCGGTGATTCGGATCACGCCTTCCTGGGTTTTATCTACTTCAAGTTTCAGCTTAAAAATTTGGGAAGAAGGGTTGGGATAAACAGTGGCCGCCGTTAAAGCCAGCAGATCGGAGCGTACGCCTAATATTTTTGATAAATTCCTGGCTCCCCGTAAAACCTGACCTCTGATTTCGCCAGACGGGTTAGCCGCCGTGTGCACATTTACATACATACTATCGCTGCGGAACTGTACGGAATTGCGGGTTGTAAAAGGCGGCGTGCTTCCGGCGTGCCAGTAACCGGCTGCGGCTGTTGGGTTCGTAGTATTATTGAAAGACGGCGTCAGATTAAATATTACCGGCCCGGCAACCCCAAATTTACCCAAATGAAAATGCGCTGCCGTTGCCGGCCCACTTAAACCGCTCCAGACCATCATGTAATGGGCATTGGTCTGATCGCGGTCTATAGAAACCAGGCCGCTACCGCTGGCAGGAGTATTAACCGGAGGAACTTCCTGTTTTCCGTTCATTACCAAAGTATAGCCTTCGCGTGAAAGCCGGTAAACCTGCCCCCTAATTTCCCCGGAAGGATTGGCAGCAGTGTGCACGTTCAGGTACATATCTCCGGTCAGGAACATATTTACGGTATTGGCCGGCAAACCTGCCAGCGGTAATTTGCCCAAAATGCGGTTTCCGGAAATAAAAGGGGTTAAATTGATGGCAATTGGCCCGGCTACGCCTACGGCTCCGGTATGAAAATGCGCAGCCGACATTGGTCCGCTTAACCCCGTCATCATCGCAGCTACTTCCAGACTATCGAGGGTAGCATTTATTCTAACCCCGGCAACGCCTTTGGCATTGGTGGCAACGGGCGGCACTTCCTGCGCACCGTCCAGATGGGCATCCATTAAAATTCCTTTCGGCATAAAAAGCTGCCCCCTGATCTCCCCATTCGGATTTGCCGCGGTATGAATATTGATGTAAACGGTTCCGGCTAATAAAGCTGCTAAAAATGGTGTCGGATCGCCTTCGCCTACTATTTCGTTGCCGGAAACCATGGTGGTAAGATTGAGCACAACCGGTCCGGATACTCCAATAGCGCCCGTATGCAAATGTGCACCGGTAACGGCTCCGCTCAACCCTTCGAAAATTACGTGCACTTTAATTTTACTCCGGTCCTGAGAAAGCAGGAAAGTTCCGATCCCGGTTGCTGTGGTAGCTACCGGCGGCACTTCCTGTAAACCATTTAAAAGCGCTATAAAACCGTGATCGGTTTCAAGCATGATCTGCCCGCGTATTTCGCCGGAAGGGTTAGCGGCAGTATGCACGTTTACATAATAAACGCCCTGCAAATGTTTGGTAATAACCGCCGGCGTTAAGGCCGCGCCGGTAATATAGCCGCTTATCAGGTTACCTTTAATAAATGGAACAAGGTCTATTACTACCGGGCCGGCTACGCCAGGCAAGCCTTCATGAATATGTGCCGCGGTAATAGGCCCGCTTAAACCTGCAACCGATACATTCACATAAAGCGTATCGCGGGTTCCGTTCAGCATAAAACTTCCCACCCCGGTGGCAGTGGTTGTAACGGCCGGAACCTCCTGTGCACCATCTAGTTTAGCAGAGAATAAAAGATTGGGGCTAAGATGGGCTGCAAAACCCGCTACCGGTAAAAAGCAGCAGATCAGTATTAATATTCCTGCGTAAATTCTTTTCATAGTCTAATCAATTAGAAATGGATATAAAACGATTTAGTAAAATACCTTGAAGGAACAGAGAACAGTCCAAAAACCAGATCGGAAGCAGTATGAGCAGTTTTCAGGCTTAAAACCCTGCCGGTTTAACAGGTGGAAATCTTAAATGAATCTTCACATATTTCAAAAGCAGTTGTACTTAAGCTCAAATTCTGAGGCCATATTTTTTTAGTGTTGCCTCAATTCCAAAGTAAAACCGCTTTGGAGGCAATTTGTTGCTGCAACTTAATCGTTTGGAAGGTTTTTATACAATTAATTGAAAAGTAGCGTGCCGGTTTTGTATTTTTGCCGGCTATTTAATTTTATAATTGCTTATGAAACCAAACGAAGAACACATGCGCGAAGCCATCCGGCTGTCGGTGGAAAAAATGGAAGCCGGTTTTGGCGGTCCGTTCGGCTGTGTAATTGTGAAAGACGGAAAAATAATTGCCCGCGGCTTTAACAATGTTACGGCTTCCAACGACCCAACGGCGCACGCCGAAGTAGACGCCATCCGGAAAGCTTGCAAAGAACTGGGCACGTTTCAGCTCGACGATTGCGAAATTTACACCAGCTGCGAACCTTGCCCGATGTGTTTGGGAGCCATTTACTGGGCGCGCCCTAAAGTTGTCTATTATGGAAACACCAAAGCCGATGCGGCTAAAATTGGTTTCGACGACCAGTTTATTTACGACGAAATTGAAAAGCCTTTAAGCGCGCGCAGCATTCCCATGATACCTTTTTTGCGGGAAGAAGCGTTAAAAGGATTTCAGAAATGGGAAGAAAAGGAAAACAAAACCGAATACTGAAATGAAAAACCGGAGCCTGGTAATTTTGCTGAGTTTTATTTGCCCGGGTTGTCATAAAACTACAACCGGAGGCTCCACTTCTTACCAGTATCACAAACCGGCACCGGTTCAAAACGTTACGGCCCAAGGAATAAAACCACCAGCCAACACCCGCATTTACCACGACCCGGATGCCGATTTTAAACAGCGCCGCGGGCAGATCCACAACCGGACTTATTTAAAGAAAGAACTGGCCCCTTTAAACCTGAACGTAGATTCGCTTCAGGATGTGGTAGAGATCCTGAACCGGGAAACCCGCGATAACGAATGGGAATACCAGCTTTCCACGCTCAGAGGCAGCCAGGGCCAGATCCTGCGGTTCTATAAATCGCACAACAATCCCGATGGTTCTTCGGGCCGCACCATTTACGGCGAAGAAAGAAGACGCCTGCCGGATAGGTAAAAGCAGTTTTCAGGGGAAAAACAGTAGCGTTTTGAACAGAAAAAGTCAGAGATCCGCGCAATCTAAAAATCCATAAAATCCGCAATTCAGACATAAAAAAAGCTGCAGCTCTTATCGAACTGCAGCTTTTTTATTTTCGCAGGAAACCCGGATCATTTTCAAATTATCAGATTCCCAAAATCTTCAAATTCAGGAATTAGCGTCCGCCAGTCATGGCTTTCAGTTTGCTCATCATGCCAGGTTTGCCGCTCATTTTATTCATGCTGCGCATCATTTTACGCATATCATTGAACTGCTTCATCAGGTTGTTTACCTGCTGAATGGTAGTTCCGGAACCTTTAGCGATCCGGTTACGGCGGCTACCGCTGATCATATCCGGGTTGGCACGTTCTTCTTTGGTCATAGATTTAATGATCGCTTCGATCGGTTTGAAAGCGTTTTCATCGATCTCCACGTCTTTCATCGCTTTACCCACCCCCGGAATCATGCTTACCAGGTCTTTAATGTCACCCATTTTCTTGATCTGCTCCAGCTGCGACAAAAAGTCGTCGAAGTTGAACTGGTTTTTGCGGATCTTCTGGTTAATGCGGCGGGCTTCATCTTCGTCGAAAGTTTGCTGCGCACGCTCTACTAACGAGATCACGTCACCCATACCCAGAATACGCTGCGCCATCCGGTCAGGATAGAACAGGTCCAGGGCTTCCATTTTCTCACCAGTCGAAATGAATTTGATCGGTTTTTCCACTACCGCTCGGATAGAAAGTGCTGCACCACCGCGGGAGTCACCGTCTAATTTGGTAAGCACCACGCCGTCGAAATTGATGCGTTCGTTGAAGGTTTTAGCTGTATTCACCGCATCCTGACCCGTCATGGAATCTACCACAAACAAAGTTTCGGTTGGGTTGATGGCGCGTTTTATTTCGGCAATTTCGTTCATCATCGCTTCGTCCACAGCCAGACGGCCGGCGGTATCGATGATCACTACTTTTTTATGATTCTGCTTGGCAAAAGCAATGGCTTCCTGGGCAATTTTAACCGGATTTTTTTCCTCCATGTTGGTGTAAACATCTACTCCAACCTGGCCGGCCAATACTTTCAGCTGCTCAATCGCCGCCGGACGATACACGTCGCAGGCAGCCACCAGAACCTGACGGTTTTGCTTCTTCAGGTAATTGGCCAGTTTGCCGGTAAAGGTGGTTTTACCAGAACCCTGCAGACCTGCAATCAGAATAATAGCCGGATCGCCTTTAATGTTGATGTCCTGCTTTTCGCCGCCCATCAGTTCGGTAAGCTCTTCGTGCACGATCTTCACCATCAGCTGTCCAGGGCTAACCGCAATTAAAACGTCGCGCCCCATGGCCTCGTCTTTGATCTTATCGGTAACGGTTTTGGCCACTTTGTAGTTAACGTCGGCATCTACGAGCGCGCGGCGCACTTCTTTAATGGTTTGTGCAACGTTAATTTCCGTAATGCTGCCCTGCCCTTTCAGGGTTTTAAAGGCGCGGTCTAACTTGGTACTTAAATTATCGAACATCGTATATAAATCAGTTTAAAGAACAAAAATACGTATAAAACCGGAAATTTCCTGCAATTTTTAATTAAGCTCCGTATATTCGTTCCTGAATATATGCTACAGAAATTTCCACAAAAAGAAGACAATCCGCCGGAACCTCAAAAGTCCGCCCAGCCTTTACTCAAAGTGCTGTTCATCACCTATTACTGGCCCCCTTCCGGCGGCGCCGGGGTGCAGCGTTGTCTGAAATTTGTCAAGCATCTTCCCGAGTTCGGCATTGAGCCTACGGTAATTACTGTAGACGAGAACGAAGGTTCTTACCCGCTTTTCGACCAGAGTTTGCTTTCAGAAATTCCGGCCGGCGTACGCGTTTTTCGCACGTCCACGTCCGAGCCTTTTGAGTATTATAAAAAGCTTACCGGCAAAAAAGAAATTCCTTACGGCGGCTTTGCCAATGAAAAGAAAACGGGTTTTGTGCAAAAATTGTTCAAGTTTTTGCGGGGCAATCTGTTTATTCCGGATGCGCGCGTAGGGTGGAATAAACATGCGCTGAGAAAATGCGCCGAACTGCTGAAAACCGAAAAATTCGATGCCGTTATTACCACTTCCCCGCCCCATTCCTCGCAGCTTATTGGCCTGGAACTGCAGAAAAAATACGGCCTGCGCTGGATCGCCGATCTGCGCGACCCCTGGACGGATATTTACTATTACAAAGACCTGGCGCACACGCTTCTGGCTAAAAAACTCGACGAAAAATACGAGCGCAACGTAATCGAAAAATCGGATGCACTGCTGGTAACCAGTGCGGATACCAAACGGCTGTTTTTAAATAAAAGCCCGAAGGTTGATCCGCATAAAGTTCACGTTTTGCCGAACGGCTACGATGAAGCCGATTTCCATTTCGATTCCGAGCCACCGCAGGATATGTTTTGCCTGACCTACACCGGCACCATTACCGACACCTACAACATTGAAACGTTCCTGCAGGCCTTCGCCGAAAATGCGCGGCGCCATTCCGATATCAAATTCCTGTTGCGGTTCGTGGGCAAAGTTTCGGCCGAAGTGCACAAGCAAATTAAAGAAGCCAACTTACTTTATTGCACCGAATTCATAGCGTTTGTGCCGCACCGCGAATCGATCCAATATTTAATGCGGTCCACGGCTTTATTAATGGCCGTGCCGGACGTAGAAAATAACTTTTGCATTCTGCCCGGCAAATTATTCGAGTACCTGGCTTCGAACAAACAGATCATTTGCATCGGCCCGGTTTCTTCCGATGCCGATACTATTATTGATGAATGCGGTGCCGGCCGCACCTTTACCTACGACGGCTACGATCTGATGCTCGATCACCTGGACACCATGAGCCGTAACTGGAAAGTAAACCCGAATTTAGACTTGCCTTACATTAATTACAGCCGTTATTCGCGCCGGGCATTAACCGGTAAACTGGCCGAACTGATCCGGAAAAAGGAAGAAAAACGGTAGGGTTTTGAGCAGTAAAAAGTCAGCATTATTTAAACCTCACTTGTTTCCTAAAACTTGTGAGGTTTTTTTATTTATACAATCTCCTGCAGTTTCCTTTCAAAAGCTTCCACTGAAACCTCAAAATCCAGTTTTTCATCGGCTTCGCTGCCAATTAAATAGTGGTAATCTAAATCCAGACCTTTGCTTAACAGAAAATAATGCGGTTTTACGGCGGTGGCAGGGTGTAATTCTAAAACGGTAGCGTTCTGAGCAAAAAAAGTATTGGTAAACCCAGCGCCGTGCGGCCCGGCAATAATGCGGCTTTCATGAAACAAAGCAACTTGTTCGCGGTAACTCAGTGTTTCGGGAAATACCACTTCAAAACCGAATCTTTCTAAAACCGGCAGCAACTCAACTTCATTTTTAATGCGCCGCTTGGAAGCCCGGCTCCGGCTGATGAAAATTTTACGGGTCGGGGGTTTCGGATCGATCCGGTAGCCTGTTAAAATCTTATTGCGCAAAAAACTACTGATCTCTTTTGGCAAGTAACCGCTTACATTATTGGCCACAAACGAAGGCATCAGGAAATGTTCACATTCCCACTTTTCATTTTTCCGGATGTAGGCCACATCAATATGAGGAAATTCTTTCAGCACATAATTCAACGTATCGAACTGAAATTGGGGCATGTTAGCATTAACTATCAGCGTGAGCGGCTCCTGCACAGTTTGCGCCAGCACAACTAAGCGCGGCAAACAATCCAGGAACCAATGATAGTTACTGGTTTCGGCCCAGGGAAAGTGAAAAACGGATGAGTACAATCCGGCTTTACGTTTTTTCAGCATAAATGCCGGCATGCGCCAGGCGGGTGATAAGGATAAACGTCGCTGGTCGAGCACCGATTCCACCACCACTTTATCGTGCAGCACCACCGCTCCGGAATTACCTAAAAGCATAGCGTATGGCAGTTTGGTAACCGAAATTTCTTTCTGCCACATGCCTCTCGAATAATCGGGTTCTAAGTTAAAAGAGGCTGCACAAATGGTTAAAAAAGCCTGTTCGTTCTCTTTAAAATTAACCAATGCTGCCGGACGCAAAACCGTTTTGCCTGCATGATGAAAGACTGAAACTGCCCGGTAATAATAATTTACAGCCGATAGAATTTTTAATACCGTTTTCCGCAGCAAAGCCATAGCAGTTTGTTCCGTTAAATAAAATAGAAATGCAAAATTAGGGAATTTATGCGGGCCTGTTATTCAGTTTTCAGGTTTTTGAGTAACTTGCTCTCTTATTCCGGCAGGGGCAGTTTTTAAGGCCCAAACCATAGCGTTTTAAACGCCAGCATCTCCTGTTCCGGTCATCAACAAACAAAAATGAGCTTAGATCTTAATCAGAAATCTATATTAGTAACGGGCGGCACCGGCTCGTTCGGCAAGAAATTCGTCGAAACCATTCTTACCAAATTCCCGGAAGTAAAACGCCTGGTAGTTTACTCGCGCGACGAACTGAAACAGTACGAAATGGCGCAGCAATTCCCGCACAGTAAATACAAGGCCATCCGTTATTTTATTGGCGATGTGCGCGATGCTGAACGCCTGAAACGTGCCTGCGAAGGAATCGATATTATTGTGCACGCTGCCGCTATGAAACAGGTTCCGGCGGCGGAATACAACCCGATGGAATGCATCAAAACCAATATTTTCGGGGCTGAAAACGTAATTAACGCGGCTATGGATAACGGGGTTACGGATGTAGTAGCCCTTTCTACCGACAAAGCGGCGGCACCGATCAACTTATATGGCGCTACTAAATTATGCTCCGATAAATTGTTTGTGGCGGCCAATAACATGATCGGTTTCCGCAATCTTAAGTTTTCGGTGGTGCGTTACGGCAACGTTATTGGTTCGCGCGGCTCGGTGGTTCCATTTTTTATAGATAAACGAAAAGACGGCGTTTTACCGATCACGCATCCGGAAATGACCCGCTTTAATATTTCGCTGGAAGAAGGCGTGGATCTGGTTTTACATGCTTTGGAATACGCCTGGGGCGGTGAGATCTTCGTGCCTAAAATTCCTTCCTATAAAATAACCGACGTAGCCACTGCGATTGGTCCGAACTGTGATCAGGAAATTGTAGGAATTCGTCCAGGTGAAAAACTCCACGAAGAAATGATCACCGAAACCGATTCTTTGAGTACCATTGAGCTCGATAAATACTACGTGATCGTACCTACCACGCCGCGCTGGTCGCCAAAAGAATACATGGAAGACTTTAAAGGCAGAATGGTAGAACCCGGCTTCAAATACAATTCCGGCACCAACGACGACTGGCTCTCGCCCGAACAGATCCGCGAAGAGATCCGCCTGCACGTAGATCCTAATTTTACAGTTTAATGATTGAATGGCTTAATTGTTAAATTGCTAATTGGTTAAAATCAGTTTTATTTAAGAACTATCAGTAATTTAACAATACAACAATTAAACAATTTCAACAATGAAACCCATTCCCTACGGCCGGCAGCACATTACTCAGGATGACATCGATGCAGTAGTGGAAACCCTGCAATCTGATTTTCTGACGCAAGGCCCGAAGGTGCTGGAATTTGAGCAGAAATTTGCGGAATATATCGGGGCGCAATTTGCAGTGGCGGTGGCCAACGGCACGGCCGCTTTGCATTTGTGTGCGCTGGCTTTGGGCGTAAATGAAAGTTCCCGGGTCATTACCACACCAATCACGTTTGCGGCTTCGGCTAATTGCGTGCGTTACTGCGGCGGCTCAGTAGAATTTGCGGACATCGATCCGGAAACCGGCCTGCTCGATCTGGAAAAAGTGCGCCAAAAACTGGAAAGCCAACCCAAAGGTTATTACTGCGGCATGATTCCAGTTGATTTTGCCGGCATGCCCGTGAATTTAGAAGCATTCCGTAAACTGGCCGACGAATATGGTTTGTGGATCATCGAAGACGCCTGCCACGCACCGGGCGGTTATTTCTTCGATTCCAACGGCGAAAAACAAATGTGCGGCAACGGGAATTACGCCGATCTGGCTATCTTTTCCTTTCACCCGGTTAAACACATTGCCACCGGCGAAGGCGGCATGATCACGACCAACAACCCGGAGCTTTACGAAAAATTACTGACTTTGCGCACGCACGGCATTACCCGCGACCCGGCTAAAATGCACGAAAACCACGGCGGCTGGTACATGGAAATGCAGGAACTCGGCTATAACTACCGCATGCCCGATATGCTCACCGCGCTCGGAATTTCGCAATTAAAACGCGCCGAGGCAGGTTTATTGCGCCGCCAGGAAATTGCCAAACGCTATGATCTGGCCTTCCAAAACTCTCCGGATATAAAGATCCTGAACCCGGCAGCTTACGTAGAAAAAACTTCATCAGAAACCTTGCATGCGTATCATTTATACGTTATCCAGGTAGAGAAACGCAAAGAACTTTACGACTTCCTGCGGGCTAAAAACATCTTTGCCCAGGTGCATTATATACCGGTGCATTTAATGCCCTATTACCGCGAACAAGGTTTCAAAAAAGACGATTTCCCGCTGGCCGAAGCCTATTACGATATGTGTTTAAGCCTGCCCATGTTCCCGAGTTTAACGGATGAAGAACAGGATTTTGTGATAGCCAGCGTAAAAGAATTTTTGCAGCATGCCTGAAACCCGCTACCTGAAAAAATTAGCCATCGGCACGGTGCAGTTCGGGCTTAATTATGGCATCAGCAACCAAAGCGGACAAAGCAGTTTTGAAGCCGTTTGCGAAATCCTGAAAGAAGCCCAAAACCTTGGAATTGACACGCTCGATACAGCTGCGGCTTATGGGAATTCCGAAACCATTTTAGGTGAAGCATTAACCCGAACCGGCACGCAATTTACCATCGTCACCAAAGTTTCCGGCCAGGAAGAATCGTTACAAAAAACGGTAGGGAATTCGCTCGAAAAACTCAAAACCACCACCGTTTACGGCTGCCTATTTCACGATTATAATTCCTGGAAGCAGCAACCGCAGCTTTTAGACGAACTGCAAAACCTGAAAGCGGAAGGCAAGATCCACAAGCTCGGTTTTTCGCTTTATTATCCGCAGCAGGCCGAAGAATTACTGGAGAAAAATGTGCCTTTCGATCTGGTTCAGGTACCTTACAGCTTGTTTGACCAGCGTTTCGAAACGGTATTCAAAAAGCTCAAGAAAGTCGGGGTTGAAATTCATACCCGCTCCGTTTTTCTGCAGGGTCTTTTCTTCCTCGGACCCGGAAAAACCAATCCCTATTTTCAGGAAATTTTACCGCAGATTGCCGCTGTAAAAGCTTTTGCTGCGCAGCAAAATATTCCGTTGAACCTGCTTTTGCTTGGTTTCGCTGCTTTAAATCTGAACATCGATAAAGTTGTGATCGGAGTAGAAAACACCTCACAATTAAAGCAAAATGCTGCCTTTGTAAAATACCTGCCGCAAATCGAAAAACTCTATCCGGAAATGCAGAAATTTGCGCTGCAGAAAGAAGAATTCCTGCTGCCTTTTAACTGGAAACTGTAGCCCATAATTAATTTCCCGTAGCGTAGAATTTAATCCACACGCTACGGGAAATTAAATCTGGTTTTTACCCCAGCGAAAATCTTTCTACTTTTAGCATTCATCTTTCCTTTTTATAAAATGGCCGAATCAATTTTTAACTTAACCGACAAAGTGGTTGCTATTACCGGTGGTTATGGATACCTGGGCAAAGCAATTTGTGAAGGGCTGGTTGAATTTGGCGCAAAAGTTTACGTGCTCGGCCGTTCACAGGAAAAATTTGAAGCCGCTTTCGATAAACCCGGAAATATAAGATTCCAGCCTTGTGATGTAGCCGTTTCCGAAAGCATCCGCGAAGCATTCGGTGAAATTATTAACCTGGAAGGCCAGCTCGATGTGCTCATCAACAACGCTTTTTACAGCAAAGGTCAGCATCCCGAAAAAATCACCGACGAAGAATGGGCGTTCGGAATCGATGGCAGTTTGAATTCGGTTTACCGTTGCATCCGCGAAATCATTCCGCATTTTAAAGCCCGGAATCACGGCAAGATCATCAACGTTTCTTCCATGTACGGCCTGGTTTCACCTGACTTCAAGGTTTACGACGAGTCGCCGCAATTTTTGAATCCGCCCCATTACGGAGCTTCCAAAGCAGCCGTTATTCAGCTTACCAAATATTACGCCTGCTATTTAGGGCCGTACAACATCCAGGTAAATGCCGTTACGCCGGGGCCGTTTCCGAGCAAAAATGTGCAGCAGAACGAGGCATTTGTAAACCAGTTAAAAGCCAAAAATCCGCTGGGCAGAATTGGCAAACCCGCAGATTTGAAAGGCGCTTTTGTATTATTAAGTTCGGGCGCTTCCGATTTTATTACCGGCCATAATTTAGTAGTAGACGGCGGCTGGACAGCCTGGTAAAATTCAGGCCAACGCGCTTCCGTTTTATAGAAAAAGAAAAGAATAACATGAGTGTATATAATATTTTAGAAGTAGCCAATACCCACGGCGGCAGCAAGGAATATTTGTTAGCATTGATCGAACAGTTTCAGGAATTTAATACCGGGCACGGCATGAAATTCCAGCCCCTGAAAGCCGATGAAATTGCTACCAAAAGTTTTTCCGCTTACCCAATCTACGAAAAGCTGCATTTTACCGAAACCGAGTGGCGGGAAATTTTACTGAAAGCTGCCGAAACCAAAGAGATCTGGATCGATGTCTTTGACCTTTACGGCATCCGGATCATTGAGCAGAATTCAGATTTAATTACCGGCATAAAACTCCAGGCTTCCGTGCTGCAAAACCAGGTTGTGCTGGATGCCCTGGCCAAACTGAACCTAACGAATAAGCTCCTGATCATCAATATTTCGGCTTATGCTTTAGCTGAAATCGAAGCGTTTATTCAAACATTTACTTCGCGCTTAAACCCAAAAGAATTGCTGCTTGAAGTTGGTTTTCAGGCTTACCCTACGGAGCTGCAGGATTCCGGCATCAGCAAGATCAAAACGCTAAAAGAACATTTCCGCAACCGCATCGTTTTTGCCGACCACATTGCAGGCACGCACGAAGATGCCCGCTGGCTGCCGGTAATGGCCACCCTGCTGGGCGCTGATCTCATCGAAAAGCACATCATGCACGATAGCCTGCCGACTGAATATGATCATTTTTCAAGTGTAACCCTCGAGAACTACCGGCTTTATCTGGCAGCGCAAAAACGCTATGCCGGACTCACGAAAAAGTCATTTATCAATCAACGTGAAATCGAATACCTGGAAAAAACGATCCAGATCCCGCTTTCCGGCAAAAAATTAGCGGCCGGCACCTTGGTAAACGAAACCCAGGATCTGGTTTTTAAGCGCAGCGGCGAAACTGGAATTAACGCCAGCCAGATCAAAAAGCTGCAGCAAAACCACCATATTTTAGCCGTAGAAAAAGCCCCGGAAACTACTTTCCAGGCCGAAGATTTTAAGAAAGCCAGCATCGGAACTGTTATTGCCTGCCGCCTGAAATCCACACGATTAACTTCCAAGGCTTTGCTGAAAATCGGCGACCTGACTTCGGTGGAATACTGCATTAAAAACTGCTTAAAACTGGAACAGGTAAACCACACCATTCTGGCTACCTCGACCGTAGAGCAGGATGCGCCGCTGGAAAATTACACCTATCGCCCCGACGTAAAATTCTTCCGGGGCCACCCCGACGATGTGATCCAGCGCTATTTAGGCGTGGCCGAAAAATATAACCTTGACGTGATCATCCGGGTTACAGCCGATATGCCTTTCGTTTCAAATGAAATTTTGGAGATCCTGCTGAAATCGCATTTCGAAACCGGAGCCGATTATACGGTGGCAAAAGATGCGGCGGTAGGCACGAACCTCGAAATTATTAATGTTTCTGCCCTCAAATATGTAAAACAATTCTTCCCGAACGCCGATTATTCCGAATACATGACCTGGTACTTCCAGAATAACGCGGAGCATTTCAAACTGAATTTCGTGGAATTACCTGCTGAACTTGTGCGCGGTTACCGCCTTACCTTAGACTTTCAGGAAGACCTTGAAATGTTCAATCAGTTAGAAAGATATTTTCAGGAAACCAAGCAGCCTTTCTCTTTAAATGAACTGTTTCATTTCCTGGATCAACATCCCGAAATTGCCAAACTAAACCAGGACATTCAGCAAAAATACAAATCCGACCCGGAACTGATCGCAACCCTGAACAAAGTAACCAAGATCCCTGAATTTGCAACGAACTAAGATCATCTTCCGCGCCGACGGCAACAGCCGGATCGGGTTAGGCCACGTGGTGCGTTCGCTGGCTTTGGCAGAATTGCTGCACGATGATTTTGACTGCACGTTTGCCATTCAGGAGCCTTCGCAAACGTTGCTTACGCAACTGAATTCTGTTTGCGAAGAAGTGATCTGTTTACCTTCAAACCAGAGCGAAGCCCTTTTTGCCGAAGCACAAAACATTGCCGAAGCTTTAACCGGCCAGGAAATAATTGTTTTAGACGGCTACCATTTCACTACTGAATACCAGCAGATATTAAAGCGAAAAGGCAACGTACTGGTTTGCCTCGACGATCTGCACGACCGCAAATTCATGGCCGACGCCATCATCAACATTGCCGGCGGCGTGAAACCGGAAATGTATCAGGCCACGGCTTACACCAGATTTTGCATTGGTCCGGAATATGCCTTGCTGCGAAAACCATTCCGGGATGCACAAAAAACGGTAGGGAAAACCCCGGCAAAAGTGGCTAAAATTCTGATCTGTTTTGGCGGCGCCGATCCGGAAAATTACACGCTGAACTTCGCCCGAAAACTGCATCAGTTAAACCCGCATCTGCACTTGGAAATTGTAACTGGTAGCGCGTATCAGCATACCGAATTGCTAAAAGATTTTCTGGCGGAAAAACGCGGGGCAAACTGGCACCAGAACCTGAACGCCGAAGAAATGTGTGCCTTAATGAAAAATTGCGAAGCCGCCCTTTGCTCAGCCAGTTCGGTAGCCTATGAATATTGCGCAGTAAACGGTATGCTTTTCATCGAAAAAACTGCCGGGAATCAAACCGACCTTTATAACTTTTTAATTGCCGAAAACCTGGCATTGCCGGCTGAAAAATTACCTGCACTTTTAAGCGAAAAAACGGTAGCCTTTCAGGACCAAAAACTCATTGAAAAACAGCGCAAAATTTTTAACGGACAAGCGGAAGAAAACCTGCGCCGTTTATTCCGGCAACTTGCTTTACAGGCCCGGCTTTTTTTCCGGCAAGCTACCCTAGAAGATGCCACGCTGCTTTTCGATTGGGCGAATGATCCGGAAGTTCGTAGGTTTTCTTTTAACAGTGAACCCATTCCATTCGAAACCCACCTAAACTGGCTGAACGGAAAACTAAAAAACCCGGACGCTCTACTTTTAATTGCAGAAATCAATACCCAGCCCGCCGCTTTGCTCCGTTTCGATGTGGAGGGAAATTCTGCCCTTATCAGCTATCAGATCGGTGCTGCTTATCGGGGAAAAGGCTTGGGCCACCGCGTACTTCAGCTTGGTTTACCGGTACTTAAAAAGCATTTCGCGCATGTATCGCAGGCCATTGGTTATGTGCAACCGGTTAACGTGCCATCGGTGCGGGCTTTTGAAAAAGCGGAGTATAAGAATCTGGGGATGGAAGAGAAAAACCTGGCTTATAAATTTTTAATTGAAATATAAGCACAAAAGGTAAAACATTAATTGTATTTAAAGTTTTACCTTTGCTCGACCAATTTTGTATTTTCTTCCCACAAAGTACCGAGCCGATTATATTCCGCATGA
Source organism: Adhaeribacter terrigena (assembly GCF_016623615.1). GTDB lineage: Bacteria > Bacteroidota > Bacteroidia > Cytophagales > Hymenobacteraceae > Adhaeribacter_A > Adhaeribacter_A terrigena. The sequence continues at coordinate 83,920 of NZ_JAEHFX010000006.1, forward strand.
AAAAACTTTACTTCCTTTGCCTGATTTCTTTTATCACTTCTGCTGCCCAAGGCCAAGGTTTCAATTATCCCACCACCCCGAAAGAAAACACCCAGGAAACTTATTTTAACCGGTACACCATTTCTGATGATTATCAATGGCTGGAAAACTTCAATAGTCAGAAAGTAAAAAATTGGGTAGAGGCACAAAATGAGGTTTCCTTACCTTTTTTGAAGAAAGCCCAGAATAAAAACAACACTTTTCTACTGATCGATAAATACGCCTATACCCGGTTCAGTCATCCCCGGAAAATGGGTAAATACTATTTTTCGCTTGGTCATTTTGATGCCCACGAAACCCCGGGTTTGTTCTATAAGGAATCTTTAAATGTGAGATCGCGCATTCTCGTGGACCCGAATATGATTAATACCCGGGAGAAAATCAATATAAAGAATTACGCCGTTTCAAAGAATTCAGAATTACTGGCTTTCCAGTTTAATAGAAATGGCTCTGACTGGACTGAAATTAAAGTTGTAGCCTTAAGAAACGGCGCATTCCGAAAAGATCATCTCACCAATATAAAGTTCTCTAACATTGCCTGGAAAGACGATGGTTTCTTTTATACAACTTACCCGGCTAGCGACAAAACCGGCCAGACAATTGGCCAGAAAGTTTACTATCATAAAATCGGAACCGACCAAAAAGACGATCAACTGATCTTTGAGCGTATCAATCCATTATTAAACTTCCGGTTTCAGACAACTTCCGACGAGCGTTATTTTGTATTAAAAGAATACAACGATAAAGCCGGAAAGCTTAACGTTTTTTATATCGATTATCAGGAACCAAAGCCTGCTTTAAAACCGCTCCTGCTGAATTTAAAATACGACATCGAATTCCTCGATAGCCATAATGGAAAGTTCATCGCTACTACCACGCATCAGGATAATAACGGCAGTATTTTAGAAATCGACCCGGTTAATCCGCTTAAATGGAGAAGCATTGCATCGAATTTTACCAAAGCTGTATTATTGGATGTTGTGCCGCTTAAGGACAAAATAATTGCCACGTATCAAACCAATCAGCGGCCATTGGTTACCGTTTTCTATTATTCCGGCGAAATTTTATACAACCTGGAATTACCGGTTGGAACATCGGTAAATGGTTTTAACGGTAATCCGGAAGATGAGGAATTCCTTTTTAATCTTTCTTCCTATTTATATCCGCCCATAGTTTACAGCTTTAACGTTAACACTTATCAGAAGAAAGTCACCGACCAGACCCGAATAAATTATACTACAGATGATCTTGAAATAAAAGAAACGGAAGCGATCGCTAAAGATGGCACAAAAATCCCTTTGCTATTGGCTTATAAAAAAGGCCTGAATTTAAATGGCTCAAATCCTACCATTCTTTCGGCTTATGGCGGCTTTGGCACGGTTGTAACCCCATCTTTCGATCCCGGGATAATCTATTTTATAAAACAGGGTGGTATTTATGCATTCGCTAATATCCGGGGCGGCGGCGACCTGGGGGCTACGTGGGCTAGTCAAGGACAAGGACCAAGAAAACAAACTTCTTTCAACGATTTTGTTTCTGCTGCCGAATTTTTGATTAAAGAAGGTTATACCAGTCCGGCCAAACTGGCCAGCACAGGTGCTTCCAATGGCGGATTAGTAGTTGCGGCCTCGGCCATTCAACGCCCGGATTTATTTAAAGCCGTTGTGCCAATTGTTGCTCCGCTAGACATGATCCGGTTCGAGAAATTTACGGCCGGCCATTTTTGGTCAGATGAATACGGCACCGCCAGCGATAGCAGTTCATTTAAAAGATTATACAGCTACTCTCCATTTCACAATATTAAGGAAGACGTAAACTATCCGGCAATGCTCATCATGACCTCTGATAATGACGACCGGGTAGTTCCTTCGCATTCGTACAAATTTGCTGCAAAAATGCAGAACCGACCTGCCCAGAAAAACCTGATCCTGCTAAGAGTCGAGAAAAAAGCTGGTCACTACGGCGCAAGCACAATAACCTCCGAAGTTCACGAAAAAGCCAACATGTACGCTTTTATCTGGGAAATGCTGCACCAGAATTGATTCGGACATTTTGCTAAAAAGCCCGATAAACCTGAATTCGTTAATTCTTCGTTATCTTTGAGTACGCGAAACTGAAATTTGCTTCATTTACTTATGCATACCTTCCAGATCGGAAACCATATCATTGGCCACGGCCAGAAACCATTCATCATCGCCGAAATGTCGGGCAACCACAACCAGAGCCTGGACCGGGCTTTGGAAATTGTAGAAGCGGCCGCCCAGGCCGGCGCGCATGCCATCAAGCTGCAAACCTACACCGCCGATACCATGACGCTGAAAGGTGCCTATACCATTACGGATGAAAATTCACTCTGGAAAGGCCGTGAGCTTTATGATCTTTACCAGGAAGCCTATACGCCCTGGGACTGGCACGAACCTATCTTCAAGCGCGCCGAAGAATTGGGTCTGATCGCTTTCAGTTCGCCATTCGATGAAACGGCCGTAGATTTCCTGGAAACCCTGAACGTACCGCTTTATAAAATTGCTTCCTTCGAAAATACCGACTGGCCTTTGCTAAAAAAAGTAGCCCAAACCGGCAAACCCGTGATCATGAGTACCGGCGTAGCAAACCTTTCGGAGATTGATGAAGCGGTAAGAATCTTGCGCGAAAACAGTTGCCAAAATCTGGTACTTTTAAAATGCACCAGCACCTACCCTTCCACGCCCGAAAACACCAACCTGCTCACCATTCCGCATTTGCAGCAAATGTTCAATTGCGCCGTGGGCCTTTCCGACCATACCATGGGCATTGGCGCAGCGGTGGCGGCAGTAGCTTTAGGTGCCTGCGTGATCGAGAAACATTTTACTCTGCGCCGCGCCGATGGTGGTGTGGATTCCGCTTTTTCTATGGAACCACAGGAAATGGCAGCTTTGGTAACGGAATCGGAACGGGCATATTTAGCGTTGGGCCATATTCAATACGGCATCCAGCAGGCTGAAACCAAAAGCCGTTTATTCAAACGTTCTATTTATGTGGCTAAAGACATTGCCCCCGGCGAAGCCTTCAGCAAGGAAAATTTAAAAGTGATCCGTCCAGGTGATGGCCTGGCACCGAAATTCTGGGAACATGTGCTGGGCAAAATGGCTAAGCAAAACCTGAAAGCCGGCACGCCGCTTACCTGGGAAAACCTGTAAACTGATGTTCGAAAAAACGGTTCAGCGCTACGCCAATATCCTGCATTTGCGGTTCCAGCCTACTTTTGGAGCCATGCCGGCGGCCACACTGAACAAAATTTCGCCCGGTAGTTTCCTGAAGCGTTTCCTGAAAATAAACCTGTACACGCTCGGCCGGCTGCTTCCGAATTTAGTTAAACCGGCTCCTAGAAACGAAGACCTCTCCGGAAAGATCTGGTTGTACGTGGTAAGCCAGAACAATTACGATGCGCTGCATTTTTTAAAAGAGCAGCTACCTGAAACCGTTTTTGTAGCCGGGCAGAACAAGCAGATCGGGCGCTACAACCAACAAGTAAACCGGCTTTCGCTGCGTTGGAAATTCTTTTATACCGCACGGTTTTTTCTGCCCGTTTTCCTGGGGCTTTTTAAAATGCATGGCAGCAAAGCCATTCGGTTTTTCGACCTCATTTTTGTTTCCATCGGCTACTACGAAGCCTACCTGAAACACCTGCAAAAGCACCGGCCGCGCGCCATCGTTTTCGCCAACGATCACAACGACGATTCGCGGGCCATGCTGTTGGCCGCTAATAAATTAAATATTCCAACCGTTTATATCCAGCACGCGACGGTAAGCACAGCTTTTCCGCCGCTGGAATTCACTTTAAGTTTGCTCGAGGGGCAGGATGCACTGGATAAATACCGGCAATGCGGCCCGGTGCAGGGCGAAGTAAAACTGATCGGTATGCCGAAAGCCGACAAGTTCATGCAGTTCCGGAATTTTAAGACAACCTTGAAAAACGTTGGCATTGCCGGCAATTTAATGGATGAATACGATGCCTTAAAAGCTACCATTTTGCAACTGGTACTGCGTTTCCCGGATCTGGAATTTACATTTCGCCCCCACCCCGGAGACGCGCGCGATTTCAGTTTTGTAACCGGAAAAAACGCTATGTTTTCGAGCCCTAAAAGTGAGGGTGCGTTCGAATTCCTGAAAAACCAGGACCTCCTTGTTGCCGCCGAATCTTCCATTCACCTGGAAGCCGCTTTGCTCAACATTCCGGGCATTTATTTCCGTTTAGGTGCCAACAATTTCTACGATTATTATGGGTTTGTAAAAACCGGTTTAATTGCGGAAGCTGCCACTGAAAAAGAACTCTTTTCCCTGGTGCAGCAATACCAGCAAGACCGGCCGGAAGTTTACCAGAAAGCAGCTTATTACAACGCCACCATCGGCACCGAAAACGAAGGCAAAAGCGATGCATTGGCTGTACAATATTTACAGGAATTCCTGCAAAAAACGCTACCATTTCAGGCTTAAAAACTGCCGCATGCTTACCGCCGAAATCATATTCAACTACGTCTGGCTGCATTTCTGCTCCCTTTATCCGGAAGCAAAAAAGCTAAGGGTAGATTATGGTTCGGCGCAAAATGGTAACGTAATTATTCCCGCCAAGGGCCTGACTTTTTTCGAAAAAAACCTGCCGTTTCCGGAAGCAATTTGCTGGCAAAAATGGGACGATCAAAACGTGCCTATCCTGTTTCAAACTGAACTTACCGAAGCCATTTCCGAAGCGGGGCAAATTGTAACGATCAACGCCGATATCATTGCCGGGGCATTTTATTTTCTGAGTGGCTGGCAGGAAATTCATGCTAAAGAACGCGACCGTTTTGGACGTTTTCCTTATAAAGCAAGCCTGCAATTTCAGCACAACTTTGTTGCAGTTCCGATCGTGAATTATTACTTCGATATTCTGAGAACGGCGCTGGAAAAAGGGTATGATATTTCCCTCCGAAACTCACAAAACCAGTTTGCCACTTTTCTTTCGCACGATGTAGACCGGCTCGAAAGTGCCTGGAAAGTGGAAGGTCTGCGCCAACTAAAAAAAGGCAACCTGCTGCAAATTCCCAAACTTGGCTGGCAAAAATTACGCGGTGCCGACCATTGGCACAACCTGAAAACGGTAGCGAAAACGGTGAAAAAACTCGGCGGCATTTCTACGTTTTTCTGGCTGGCGCAAAAAGGAAAATACCAAAACCATCCGAATGCTGATTACAATATTTCGGAATCAAAATATCAGCAACTCATAAAATTCCTGGAAGACGAAGGTTTTGAAAATGCGGTGCACGGAAGTTTCGGAAGTTCAGAAAATGCAGCACAGTTAAAAAATGAAGCTGCGAAAATAAATGCTAAAGTCTCCGGCAACCGTTTTCATTATTTGTGCTTCGATCCGGAAAAAACGCCGCAAAATTTAGCTCAGGCTGGTATTAATTACGACAGCACGCTGGGCTTTGCCGAACATTTCGGTTTCCGTAACGCGTATTGTTTCCCATTCCGGCCATTCGACTTTTCGAGCCTGAAACCCTACCCTTTTCTGGAAGTTCCGCTTAACCTCATGGACGCTACGTTGTGGCACCCAAATTATCTGCAAATTCCGCCTGAAAAAGTGGCCGAAACTATAAAACCGATGCTGCTGGAAATAAAAAAATTCGGCGGCGTATTGGGTTTGCTCTGGCACAACGAAAATTTTTCAGAACTCAACACGAAAAATGGTTTAAGGGCGTTTGAAAATATCATGCACGAGCTGCTGCAACTGGAAACACAATTCAAAACCGGCGCCCAACTTTACCACGATTTTTCCAAAAAACTATAGTAAAGAATTTCAGGCAGGCTGCGGCAATTCATGCGGAACGCAAATTTCCTAACAGCGCATTATACAAAACCGATCCGGAAATTTCGTGTACTTTTGTGCCTTACAATAAAGAATAAACGTGGGCGTAATTAAAAAACAAGGCATTCAGAATACCATCATTTCTTATTTAGGCATGGTGCTTGGTTTTGTGAATGTCATTTATTTAATGCCCAACTTTCTGGCTCCCGAGCAGGTTGGTCTTACCAAATTGCTGATCTCCGTTTCGGCCATGTTTGCCCAGTTTTCCGCGCTGGGTTTTGCCAACATGACCTTTAAATTCTTCCCCTATTACCGCGATAAAGAAAAAGGACATCAGGGTTTTTTCTTCATGCTGCTGCTAATTCCATTCATCAGTTTTCTGATTCTCATGGTGCTGGCGCTGATTTTCAAGCCCTGGGTGCTGCAGTATTATAAGGCGGAAGATGCGGCTTTACTGCTTAAATACTACAACCACATCCTGCTGCTGGCTTTTTTCACCTTGCTCTATATTCTGCAGGATGCTTACCTGAAATCGCTGTACAAAACGGTGGTTTCTTCCTTTGTACAGGATCTTTTCCTGCGGGTTTTAACTTCACTGCTCATTGCGCTTTACGCTTTTGACTGGGTAAATTTCGAAACTTTTGTTTATCTCTATATTGGCATTAACTGCAGCATTGCGCTGGTACTCACGGTCTACATTGTTTTCCTGAAACAACTTTTTATCCGCCCTAATCTCCAGGCTTTTAAGGTGCGGCCATTCAAAGAAGTGCTGGGCTACGGCATGTTCTCGTTTGTCGGCAATATTTCGTCGGTGATCATCAACAACATCGATTCGCTCATGATCCTGAATTACCTGAGCCTAGATGCAGTGGGTATTTTCATGACCGCCAATTTCGTTACCAGCACTATCCGTATCCCGTCGCAATCCATCCTTAAAATTGTAGTGCCGCAAGTAGGAGATTACTGGCGCGAAAACAATTTACCGGCCCTCCAGACTCTTTACCGGCGGGTTACTTCCATAAACCTGGTGCTGGGTTGTTTACTTTTCATCGGTATCTGGGCCAACATCGACAATATCTACGCCATCATGCCCAAGGTTTATAACGAAGGCAAGTACGTGTTTTTCTTCCTGGGCCTGGCGCGTCTATTCGATATTGCAACCGGTCTGAACGGGGTAATTCTGCTCACTTCCCATAAATTCCGCTACGACCTTTTGTTCAACGCATTACTGGCGGCAATTACCATCGGCACCAATTATATTTTCATTCCAACCTACGGCATAAACGGCGCAGCCTTTGCCTCCATGCTGGCCATTGTTTCCATTAACCTGGCGCGGCTTTTCTTCGTGTGGGCCCAGTTCAACATGCAGCCTTTCGTTTGGCGCTCGCTGCTGATTGTTGGCATTGCCATCGTGGTTTATTTACTTTCCGAACTGATACCGGTGCTACCGAATGCCTTCCTCGACATTATCGTGCGTTCGGCGTTTATTGCTTTGCTTTACGGCCTGCTGATCCTGGCACTGAAAGCTTCGCCGGATGCTACTAATTTCTGGAAGAACCTGCTTAAACGCATTCGTTAGAAAATGCACTTTTTCTGCTCAAAACGCTATCCTTTGGCCCTCCAAAACTCTTAGTTGCCAATCCGTTGCTGCCCGAATGCCAGGTAAAATTGTATTGTTTATTGTAGCATTCTGAAACAAAGCCGCTGCACTTTCGTTACAAACCCCAATTCTGAAATATCAGAATTTTACAATTAAACTAAACGAAAGAACTATGAAACGTAATTTTCAGGGCCAGGCTTTTGCATTGCTCGTAACCGCCGGTCTGATCTTCGGAAATACTGCCTGCACAAAATCGGAGCGTGTTGAAACCGAAACTACGGTAGAAAATACCGGTACTGCGGTGAAAAATGAAAGCGAAGAAGCTTATACCAATTTCAAGAACTGGATCGATGAAAAAGAACGCGACACGGCTTACGTGTACGACAGCGAACGCGACTGGAACGAAGTAATTGCTAACCGCGAAGATGCATACAACGAACGCGTAGCCGCGGTTGATAAAAATGCCAAATATTACGACGATGCCCGCCGTGCGGAAATTGAGGAAATGAAAACCCGGTACAGTACCAACTGGCAAACCCGCCGGGCCGCATACGCTTCTTACGGAAAATCCGATTCCCTCCGTCCGGTATATTTAACCGTTCCGGATAACGCCTCCGACCTGAATGCTTTAACGCCGGCCAATATCCGGGCAGCTTACGAAAATTTTGTAGCCAAAGTGCAGGAAAACAAAGAATCTTACACCAACGCCGACTGGCAGGTTGTAGATGCTATGTGGACCGATCTGGACGCCCGTAAAAACGCCATTCAGGAACAGCTTTCGGCCAAAGACAAATTGGAAATTGGCAAAGCTAAAACCAAGTATCAGGCGATGAAAGCGGCCAGCAAAACCGGTAATACTGCCGAGCGGGTAGGTTCCAATATTAAAGATGGTGCCCAAACCGGTGCAGAAAAAACCTCCGATGCTGCCAAAGAAGGTGGTTCAAAAGTAGGTAACGCGGCTAAAAAAGTAGGCTCCGAAACCAAAGACCTCTACAAAAAAGCCGAAGACAAAGTAGACGGTACCAAAGACCGTAAATAAAAACGCTATCTTTTTAAAGCAAAAAATTCCGGTTCAGGTTTGAGCCGGAGTTTTTTTTATTTCAGATTGATTTATTTCATTTCCCCAGCGCCTGGCTCGTAAATAAATACAGTTTATAAAGATCGAAATACTTCAAATTCGGATTAGCGGAACGCAGGTTTTGCAGCATCATGCCCCGCATCGGCCGGAAAGCGAGTAAAAAGATCCGGGCCATACCCGTTTTCCGCAGCAGTTCGTAGCTTTTTATCAGCTTGCTATCCGAAATACTGGGCTGGATCTGGTAAAGCTGGTATAGATTTTTTATGGCCTGCCGGGTTTTTTTAAGAAAATCTACGGCTGGCTCCAGCCCCAGGTGAATCACCGGGTTGTTTATATGTTTCACCGAAACGCCGGCTTTTTCCAGCTCCCAGCCAAATTTGGTATCTTCGTGGCCGTAGCCCTGCAATTCGGTATTAAGCTGGTGTTTCAGGTAAACTTCTTTCCGGATCAGGATATTATTGAGCGTGAGGCTGGTATACGGATTTTTATTGCGAATAGCGGCCAGCTTTTCTTCCCGCATTTTGCCATAGTGCCAGCGCAGCATATACATATCCGAAGGGGCTTCGGGTTCATAAACCGTTCCGCCAATTAATACATCGGCTTCCTCAGGGCATTCCCAATAGCGCTTTACAAATTCCTCATCAGGCAGGGCGCTATCGTTATCCAGGAAAAGCAGGTAACGGAAATTTGCATCCTGAGCCAGGCAATTCCGGATGGCAGCCCGCCCTACGTTCTGGCGCATTTCCACGTATCGGATCTCGGGTTCTTCGTTCAGGTAACGGTGTTTATTCCGGAATTTTTCTTCCGAAGCATCGTCGTAAAGTAGTATTTCAAAACGGCTGGTCAGGCTCCGGCATTGTGCCAACAGGCTTTCCACCAGTTTGGTTACATCCTGGTTATAGATCGGTATGAGAACGGATAACTCAGAAACCATTCCGCAACGTGAAATTTTCCTTAGCCGAATCGAAGATCCGGTTATGTTCGCATTTCAGAATGCGTTGCGGATTCTCGTTTATGAGTTCGTAATTATGGGTAGCCATTAAAACGGCTGTGCCCGAACTGTTAATTTCCTGGAATAATTTCAGAATGCCGCGGGTAACTTCCGGGTCCAGGTTTCCGGTTGGTTCATCGGCGAAAAGAATTACGGGTTCGTTCAGCAGTGCGCGGGCGATTACAATGCGTTGCTGCTCCCCGCCCGAAAGCTGGTGTGGCATTTTACTGGCGGCAGAATCTAAACCAACGCGCATCAATACTTCGGAAATGCGCTGCTTGATCTTTTTTTTATCGTTCCAGCCGGTGGCTTTTAAAACAAAACTCAGGTTCTCCGAAACACTCCGGTCAAAAAGTAACTGGAAATCCTGGAATACGATGCCTACTTTTCTTCTTAAATAAGGCACTTTATTGCGGGCCAGTTTCTGCAGGTTGTAACCGGCTACGCTCATTTGTCCGCTGGCCAGCGGTAGATCAGCATATAAGGTTTTCAGAAGCGAGCTCTTACCGCTGCCGGTGCGGCCTACCAGGTACACAAACTCGCCTTTTTCAATCTCAAACGATACTTTTTCCAGCACTGTCTGTACATCCTGCATCACCATTACATCGCGCAGACTTACTACCGGGCTTGCTGAAAATTCGTTGCTCATTGAAAAGATTAGAAACGTTGGAAATGTGAAGATATAAAATTTGAAATTCCGGAAAGGGCTTCCGGCTAACTTTATTGCAAAAATACAAAAACAGGAAGTAAAAGTGCACCTGCGCGATGCGAGCAACAAAATACAACTTCAAACTACCTCAAAAAACGGCAAACCAAATCCCGAAAACGCTAGGCTTTCCGGACGAAAAAGTGCTGTAAATTTTTCATGCATACCCAGCATTTTCATACCTGATCCATGCACAAAAAAAAAGCGAAAACCAGAAATCGGCCTTCGCATTCTTGAGGAGTAAGCTATAGAATTTTTACAATTCCAGTTTCTGTAATTTTCCAAAACTCAGGCTTTCGATCAAAGCAGCCAGGGCATCTTCTTTGCCATCCAGTCCATAACGGTCCAGATTTTTAAGCGGCCGGTCGGCCCGGAAATACGCGATCAGCACAAAATTTTCATCGCGCAACTGAATATAATCCGGAATTTTGGCCTTGCCTTTTACTTTGATGATATACATGATAGTTGTTGGTTGTTGGTTATTGATTGTTAGTATAGCAATTTAAAGCTGAATTGCTAACAACCAATAACCAACAACTTAATTAAGCGTTTACTTTCTGGTGGTCGGCCAGGAACTTGGCTAAACCACTGTCGGTAAGCGGGTGATTCAATAAAGCCGTAATTACGTTCAGCGGGCAGGTTACCACATCGGCACCAATTTCGGCGCACTGCACCAGGTGCATTACGTGGCGAACCGAAGCTGCCAGCACCTGGGTCTGGTAACCGTAGTTGGCATAAATGCTCACGATCTGTTCGATCAGCTGCAAACCATCGGTCGCGATATCATCTAAACGGCCTACGAAAGGAGAAACATACGTGGCGCCGGCCTTGGCGGCCAATAACGCCTGACCAGCCGAGAAAACTAATGTACAGTTGGTTTTGATACCTTTCTGGCTGAAATAACGGATGGCTTTTACGCCTTCTTTTGTCATCGGCACTTTTACCACGATGTTCGGGTGCAGTTGCGCCAGGTTTTCGCCTTCATTGATCATGCCTTCGTAATCCGTAGCAATTACTTCCGCACTGATGTCGCCGTCTACAATTTCGCAGATCGCTTTGTAGTGTGCCATCACGGCATCGTAACCTTTAATGCCTTCTTTAGCCATCAGGCTTGGGTTGGTAGTTACGCCATCGAGTACACCCAGATCATGCGCTTCGCGGATCTCGTTCAGGTTTGCGGTATCAACAAAAAATTTCATAAGTATTTAAAGAGTATTGTTTTCCGGCCGCAAAGCTACGGTTTAATTTCAGGAAAACGGCAGAAAAAGGAAAGAATTTGCGTACAGAAAACGCTATGGAAAGGGCAAAAAAAAGTGGCAAACCGAGAATCGCACCGCTACAACCGCCTACCCTTGCTACCTTCCGGTCCTGGGGGAGTTCAGCAGGAGCTGGTCGTTCCGATTTGCCGTTGCAAAGATACGTTAACTTTTAGCTGAAATGCAAGCGCAACGGTAGGTTTTTCTATGAAAAAAGTCATGTTTACTGCAAGGCATTAAGAATGAGCAGATTCATTTTATTTTATTTTTGGAATGCGGCTTGCAATCTATATTGGAATGCGTGTAGAAAGGTTGCAATGCAACGTCTCTACGGGATCCACGGTATTGCAGGAATCCATCCAGACCCACGGGCAAACCATAACAATACGTAATAACAAACCCGACGTTTACCGCAAAATACTTTATTACCTTCAGGCAGTAATTCCGAAAGATCAGGTTTAACATAAACGCATGAAAACGCTACCCTTTTCACCCCAAAAACTCATACTCCGGCCCTAGTTTCTATAAAACAATAAAACATCAAACTACTTTTGGCAAAAACCGCTTGCATCTGTTACCTTTGCGCATGCCAGAAAAAATTCTAATCCTCGATTTCGGGTCGCAATACACCCAGCTTATTGCCCGCCGCGTTCGCGAACTCAACGTTTACTGCGAAATCCATCCCTATAATAAGATCCCACCTATAGACGCTAAGGTAAAGGGCGTTATTCTTTCCGGCAGCCCCTGCTCGGTGCGCGATGCCGATCATCCGAACCCGTATTTAGGCAATGTGTTAGGTAAAATGCCGGTTTTAGGCGTTTGCTACGGCGCACAATTGCTGGCCCACGAAAACGGCGGCGAAGTGTTGCCTTCTACCATCCGTGAATATGGCCGGGCCAAACTTTCCGAAGTGCATGGCTCCGATAAACTGATGAAAGAAATCACCATCGATTCTACCGTGTGGATGAGTCATGGCGATACTATTAAAGAGATCCCGGCTAATTTCGAAGTACTGGCCTCTACTGAAAACGTACGCGTTGCAGCTTATAAAATCCAGGGCGAAGATACCTACGGCATTCAGTTCCACCCGGAAGTAACCCACTCTACCGAAGGCAAAACCCTGCTTAGAAACTTCGTGGTGCATATTTGCGGCTGCTCGCAGGACTGGACTCCTGACCAGTTCGTACAAACAACCATAGATGACCTGAAAAAGCAGATCGGCGACGATAAAGTAATTTTAGGTTTAAGCGGCGGCGTAGATTCCAGCGTAGCGGCCATGCTCATTCACCAGGCTATTGGCCAGAACCTGTACTGCATTTTTGTAGACAACGGGTTGCTGCGGAAAGATGAATTTGAAGGCGTGCTGGAAAGTTACAAACACATGGGCCTGAACGTGAAAGGCGTAGATGCCAAACAGCGTTTCTACGATGCTTTGGAAGGTCTCACTGATCCGGAAGCCAAACGCAAAGCCATCGGTAAAGTGTTCGTAGATGTGTTCGATACCGAATCGCACCTGGTAGAAAATGCCAAATGGCTTGCACAGGGCACTATTTACCCGGACGTAATTGAATCGGTTTCGGTAAAAGGGCCTTCGGCTACCATTAAATCGCACCACAACGTAGGTGGCCTGCCCGATTTCATGAAGCTGAAAGTAGTAGAGCCGCTGAAGACTTTATTTAAAGACGAAGTTCGCCTGGTTGGTAAAACCCTGCATCTAGACGAAAACATCCTGAACCGCCATCCTTTCCCGGGTCCGGGTCTGGCTATTCGTATTCTGGGCGACATTACCCCGGAAAAAGTGGCTATCTTACAGGAAGTGGACCATATCTTTATTTCGAACCTGAAAAAATCGGGCTTGTATAACGAAGTCTGGCAGGCCGGCGCGATGCTCCTGCCGGTACAATCGGTTGGCGTAATGGGCGACGAACGCACCTACGAGCGCGTAGTAGCCTTGCGTGCCGTAACCAGCGTGGACGGCATGACCGCCGACTGGGCACATTTGCCTTATGAATTCCTGGCCGATGTTTCGAACGAGATCATTAACAAAGTAAAAGGGGTGAACCGCGTGGTGTACGACATCAGCTCCAAACCACCGGCTACCATTGAGTGGGAATAATTCCTTAAATTTGAAGATTTGGAAATTTGAAAATTTGAAAATACAGTAGTTTTTAGTCCTAAAATGATAGCGTTTCGGTTTACCGCGAACAATTAACTGATTTTCGATAAAATTAGCCTGCCATTTTCTTACATTTTCAAATCTTCAAATTTCCAAATCTCCAAATCTTTAAAACATGAAAAAGATACGGTTTTCGATAGTTGTTTTAGGGCTGTTGGCCGGTAGTTTCCAGGCCCTGGCGCAAACGCCGGAGCAGGAAACCCGCTACCAGAACGGCCGCGCTTTGCTGGACCAGAAAAAATACTCGCTGGCCATGGCCGAATTGCTGCCGCTTACCAACGTGGCATCGGGTAATCCGCGGGCGGCCGAAGCCAGTTATTTGTATGCAGTTGCGGCCGTTAATGCTAACAAAATGCTGGAAGCCTACAACATGCTGCAGCAACTCACCCGCAACGCGCCGGATTGGGGCAACATTGAAGAAGCGTATTACCTGCAGGCCAAACTGGCCTTCGACCAGCAGGATTATGAAACCGGCATCCGGAATCTACAGGTGGTGGAATCGGATTTTATTAAAGCCGATGCGCAAAACCTGGAACGCTCCTATCTGCTTTCCCTGGGCGATAAAAACCGCTTTAAATCCCTGTTGCAGCAATTCCCCGACGATAAAGTGCTGGCCAAAACCTATGCCGACAAATTAGCCGCCGGCTGGTATGCGCCGGAAGACCGCGGTACGCTGGAAAATATTATCCGGAAATTCAACCTGGAGGCCTCGGCTTATAACCCGGATAAAATGAAGGCCGGCGGCAAAAAAACGGAATATAATGTAGCCGTGCTCCTGCCCTTTTCGGTGAACGCCGATGCAGCTACCAGGCGCAAAAACCAGTTTGCCGCCGATCTTTTTGCCGGCATGAAACTAGCCCAGGATTCGCTTTCTAAAAATAACTTGTTGCTCAACCTGTTTTCTTACGAAGTGGGTACAGATACAGCTTCCGCCGGTAAGGTTTTCCGTTTGCCGGAATTAAAAACCATGGATCTGGTGATTGGCCCGGTTTATAAAGCTACAGCCAGACAAACGTCGGGTTTTGCCAGAAACAACCGTGTAAATGTGGTAAATCCGCTTTCAGAAGACCTGGAAGTGATCAATGGCAACCCGAATCTGTTCATGTTCGAATCTTCGGTGGTAACCCGGGCGCAACGCGCTGCGGATTTTGCTTATGAGAACTTTGAACAGAAACCTGCCGCCATTATTTTCGAGAACATTAAAGACGACACCATTTTTGCCAATGCATACCGTAAACAATTTGAACTGCGGGGCGGCAAAGTGAAACTTTACAAAAAGATCAACACGAAGAAAAACCCGAACGTGATGGCGATCTATAAGAACGTAGATCTGAAAACCTTCGGGCATTTGGTGGTGGTTTCTGATAATCTGCCGGCAGCGGTGGCCACCGTAAGCCAGGTGCAAAGCCAGAACCCGAAACTGCCGGTAATTACCAAAGAAACCTGGCTGGAAATGCCGCAACTTTCGCTCCAGCAACTTGACGAAACCGAACTGTACTTCATTTATCCGAAATACGCTGATCTGAAAAATGCCTCGGTGCGTCAGTTCCGCCGGAAATTTACGTCGGCCTACAACATTCCGCCTTCGCCGTATGCGTTTGCCGGCTTTGAGATGCTGTTCCGTTTTGGATCCCTACTAAACGCTTACGGCCCAGATTTCGAGACTTTTCTGCCGCAAACCAATACCGTTTCCGGCACGCTATACCCGGCTTATAATTACGTTACCGGCCGCGACAACCAGTTCGTTCCGATCTTAAAACTGGAAAACAAGCAGCTTGTGCTGATGAATCCGGTAAATAAATAATATTTGTAAAAACAGACTTTTTCCATGCAAAACCATACCATTTCTACTTCTGATTCTTTGTTTAAGCGGGCGCAAAACCTGATCCCGGGCGGCGTAAATTCCCCGGTTCGGGCTTTTAAAGCGGTTGGCGGCCACCCTATTTTCATGAAATCGGCCAAAGGCGCTTACCTCACCGACGAAGACAATAATCAGTACATCGACATGATCAATTCCTGGGGCCCGATGATCCTGGGTCATGCGCCGGAATTTATTCAGAAAGCCATTGCCGATGCCTTACAGCATTCATTCTCGTTTGGCGCCCCTACCCGCCGCGAAGTGGAAATGGCCGAGCTGATCATTGAAATGATGCCCGCGGTAGAAAAAGTGCGCATGGTAAACTCCGGCACCGAAGCCACCATGTCGGCAATTCGGGTGGCGCGTGGTTTTACCGGCCGGGACAAGATCATCAAGTTTGAAGGCTGCTACCACGGTCACGGTGATTCCTTTTTAATTTCTGCCGGCAGCGGGGCCATTACCTTGGGCGTTCCGGACAGCCCGGGCGTAACCAAAGGCGTAGCCCAGGATACCATTACGGTGGCTTTCAACGATCTGGAAGCAGTAAAAACGGCGGTAGATATTGCAAAAAACCAGGTGGCAGCTATTATTATTGAGCCTGTGGTGGGGAACATGGGCCTGGTGCCACCGGCCGAAGGTTTCCTGCAGGGTTTGCGCGATTTGTGTACCAAAGAAGGCATTGTGCTGATCTTCGACGAAGTGATGACCGGTTTCCGGTTAAGCAAAGGCGGCGCGCAGCAATTATTCAACGTAATGCCCGACATGACCACCATGGGTAAAATTATTGGTGGCGGCATGCCGGTGGGCGCGTATGGCGGCCGCAAAGAGATCATGGATTTCGTGGCGCCGGCCGGTCCGGTTTACCAGGCAGGTACGCTAAGCGGTAACCCATTGGCCATGGCGGCTGGTCTGGCCATGCTGCACCATCTGAACGACAACGCGGCCACGCTTTACCCGGAACTGAACCGCATTTCCGATAAACTGGTGAATGGCATGAAAGCGAATATGCAGGAATTGGGCTTAAACTACACCATGAACCAGGTTGGCTCCATGTTCAGCATTTTCTTTACCGAGCAACCGGTTACCGATTTTACTTCGGCTAAAACGTCTGATCTGCCGCTTTTCGGCAAATATTTTAACAGCATGCTGAACCGCGGGGTTTACCTGGCGCCGTCGCAATACGAAACCTTGTTTGTTTCTACGGCCATTACCGACGAAGTAGCAGATAAATACCTGGCGGCTAACAAAGCGGCATTGGCTGAAGTTTGCGGTAAAAATTAATTTCCGTTACGCAATTGAAATTAAATGCCTTCTTTGGAGGAGGTTGGGGAAGATTTATACTTTATCTGATTACTAAGAAATGATCAGCAATACTTAGTCCTCCCCCTACCCCCTCCAAAGGGGGACAAAAAAAACTTGTGCGGGGAAAATTAATTTCACTAAGTTTTTTCATTAAAAAAGCTACCGTTTTTTAAGAAAACTGTAATTTTGAAGTTCATTCAAAACCGGGTGCGTATGCCCGTAATTTTTTTTGCCGCATTTTCTTTATGAATAAGCTTTACGTTCTCTTTACTTTTGTTTTATCGCTGGCCGCCGGCTTGGTTTCCGCCCAGGATATTGACCAGAAAAACAAAGCCCTTTTCGACCAGACCGTTGATAAACTCAATTTCCGGACCATCGAATACGTGTACGACCGGAAATATCCGCGGAAGAAATTCCCGAATACGCAGGCCGATTTTAAAACCCGGAAAACGTTCGACGATTTTGAAGGCAATGCCGCTTTTAAAAAACTGTTCCTGAATTATAACGACGTTTCGGAAAAATTCAAGAAAAAATTCGGCAACGGCCGTTATGATCTCGCTTCTTTCGAAAAAGGACTGGGCGATATTCTGATCAACAAAGATTTTGAATTCTTTATCAGCAGCCTGACCAAAGACGATAAAATTCAGCTGATAAAATCGCTGCAGCAGATCAATAAAAAAGGTGTGGTACAGTTTGTGGACGCTTCGGGTAAACCGCGCGGCATTTTCTCTACCGATTCCGTGATCGAAGAAAAATCGGAGCCGATCGTTCAG
The DNA here is from genome assembly GCF_016623615.1 of Adhaeribacter terrigena. Lineage (GTDB taxonomy): Bacteria > Bacteroidota > Bacteroidia > Cytophagales > Hymenobacteraceae > Adhaeribacter_A > Adhaeribacter_A terrigena. Next base: position 101,523 of record NZ_JAEHFX010000006.1, read on the forward strand.
AATAAAGAAAATACGGTAGCCGCCGAACAGGTTGAAACGGCCTCGGATTCTGCCCAGCCGGTGATCAACACGGCTGCTACGCCGGAAGAAGTTTTCCAGGAAAAAGCCCCGCGCCGCGACTGGTTAACCTGGCTGGCTCTGGTATTGAGCGGAACCGCCCTGGCATTTGCTATTTCGGCTAAACTGAAAGAGGTGCCCGCCTTACGGAACTACGTAAACAACAATTTCCAGAAAAAGACCGATGGCCCGCTGATCTCGAAAGTTGCGGTGGCCACTTCTGCTGAAACAACCCAGGACCCGGCATTGAAGAAGCAACTGGAAAATCTGACGCGTGAAGTGGAAGGCTTATATGCGCAAATGGACGAGCTGCTGCACAAAAATTCGGTGCTGGAGCAAAAACTGGCCGGCACGCACCCAAAACCCTTCGAAGTTCCTAAAACCGCTTATTTTGAACCCGAAACCGAGCCCGTTGTAGCCAAAGCAACCCCGGTGGCGGCAGTAAAACCTGAAACGGTTAAAATTCTGGTGGCAGATGAGGAAGAAATGGAAGAAGACGAAGAAATCGCATCCCATATTTTCACCAAACCTGCACCCACTTATGCCGCAAATCAAAATTCCAACGCAACTGAAGTGCAGCCGGAAGTAACGCTTTTTCTTTCGAAACCAGACCGGAACGGCTTTTTCTGGAACGATGAAGTAACCCGTATGTTTACCCCGAACCGCTCCCTCTTTACCCTTAAGCTTGCCGACAACGACGTAAAGAAAGGCCGTTTTGAACTGGTGCTGGATAAAGCCCAACAGAAACTGGCCCTCGAAAACCCGGATCTGTATCTGAAACCGGTTTGTGATATTGCCGGCGATCCGGCTACCGGCCAGCGGTTGGTAACAGAAACCCCCGGCAACATTGTGCTGAACGGCGACCAATGGGTGCTGGTAAGAAAAGCCCAGATAAAAGTAGTTTAATAATATTTTAAGAGCCAGCTAACCTTTAGCTGGCTTTTGCATCTGTATCAATAGTTTTTTGCTTTAAAAGCATAGCCTTTTTATTACCGAAATATGATCCTGACTGATAAACAAATTCTGGAAGAAATGGAAAAAGGCACCATTGTGGTGGAGCCTTTTAACCGCAATTGCCTGGGTACCAACTCTTACGATGTGCACCTGGGAAGATACCTGGCCACCTATAAAGACGGCGTCCTGGATGCCCGCAAACACAACCAGATCGAGGTTTTTGAGATTCCGGAAGAAGGTTTTGTATTGCAGCCGAACACCCTATATTTAGGTGTAACCCACGAATACACCGAAAGCCACGCGCACGTGCCGTTCCTGGAAGGAAAATCGAGCGTAGGCCGTTTGGGTATCGATATACATGCTACAGCCGGTAAAGGCGATGTAGGCTTCTGCAATACCTGGACGCTGGAGATTTCGGTTACCATGCCGGTACGCATTTATTTTGGCATGCCGATCGGGCAGCTGATCTATTTTCAGGTAAAAGGCGATATCGAGAATATGTATAATAAAAAAGGCAATGCCAAATACAACGAACGCACCGAAGTGCCGGTAGAAAGTATGATGTGGAAGAATGCGTTTTAAACTAGTACCTGGTAGCCAGTATCAGGACTTTTTCAACTGAAAACTCTACCGTTTTTTGGCTTTGAGTTTTCCAGTTCAAAAGCATAGCGTTTTTAGATCCAAAACGGAAAATTTAGCTTCCGTAATCATAACCGGTCTTTTAGTTTTTCTCCGAACACGAATAACCAACAACTAGCAACCAACAACCAAACTGTGAATCTGATCATTAAGAACATTAAAGAGCTGGTGCAAACCGAAACGGAGCCGCGCCGCTGGGTGGCCGGGGCTGAAATGGCGAAGCTGCCTTGTATTAAAAATGCTTTTCTGATCATAAAGAACGGCCTGATCCAGGACTTTGGTACGATGGAGGAATTCGAGGCGCTGGACGATCGTTTTTATAACGGCTACAGCGAAATTGATGCTACCGGCCGGTTGGTTTTTCCGTGTTTTGTAGATTCGCACACGCACATTGTGTATGCCGGCAGCCGCGAACAAGAGTTTGTGGACCGGATTAAAGGTAAAACTTACGAAGAAATTGCGGCCGCGGGCGGCGGGATCCTGAATTCGGCCAAGCGCCTGCAGGATACTTCGGAAGAAGAACTTTTTGAAAGCGCCCGGAAACGCCTGCACGAAGTAATTAATATGGGTACCGGCGCGATGGAAATAAAAAGCGGTTATGGCCTTACCCTGCACGATGAACTTAAAATGCTGCGCGTGATCCGGCGGTTGAAAAACCTGAACCTGATCGAGATCAAAGCTAATTTCCTGGGAGCCCACGCCATTCCGAAAGATAAAACCCGGGAAGAATACCTGGATCTTATTATAAATGAAATGATACCGGCGGTAGCTGCCGAAGGGCTGGCCGATTACGTAGATGCTTTCTGCGACAAAGGCTTTTTTACCCCGGAAGAAACCGACAGAATCTTAAAACAAGGCATCAAATACGGGCTGCGGCCAAAAATCCATGCCAACCAGTTAGCGCCTTCGGGCGGGGTGCAGGTTGGGGTGGCCAATAATGCCATAAGCGTAGATCACCTGGAACACGTGGGGGAAGCGGAAATTGAAGCTTTGCTCAACTCCGAAACCATGCCTACCCTATTGCCAGGCGCAGCCTTCTTTCTGGGTTTACATTACCAGCCGGCCCGCAAAATGATAGAAGCCGGTTTACCAATCGCGCTGGCTTCCGATTATAATCCCGGAAGTTCGCCTTCGGGCAGCATGCCGTTTACCATGTCGCTGGCTTGTATTAAGCTAAAAATGCTGCCGGAAGAAGCCATTAATGCCTGCACCATTAACTCGGCGTATGCCATTGGGCTGGAAAAAACGCATGGCAGCATCGCAAAAGGCAAAATGGCCAACGTGTTCATTACGCAGGAAATTCCGGGCTACGGTTTTATTCCCTACGCCTTTGGTTCCGATACCATAGATAAAGTGATCCTGAAAGGAAAAGTATTCCGGGAAGCCCGGCCGCTATCGAACGATTGCTTCTAAAATTGTCTGCAAAACGGTAGGGTTTTACGCCCGAAAACTGCTCCATTAGAAATTAATCCCGGCTTTGAAAACACTTCAATTCAGGGATTAATTTTTTAAAAAATTATTTTTCGTGAAATAATCTAATATATAACCGAAAATTACCCCTGTTTTATAAGTTTAGTACCATTACCAAATTGGCATTATTTTCGTTAAAGAGAGAGGAAGTCAACTTTTTTTAAAAAAGCGCTGTTTACCAATTTGAGAATCTAATTATCACCGAAACGAAAGGGAAAACTTATGAAAAAGATGCTGGTAATGTCAAGCCTGGTTTTTGCTACTGTATTACAGTCTATTGCAGTTGAAGCCGGTATCGGGGAAACCAAGAAGCGTAACACGGGCGAAAAAGTGTCTGGTGAATCCAAAACAGCGGAGAAATCCGGAGCTACTGTCAATGCTTCCCGTAAATCCCTTTCTGCGGTTCAACGTGCCGGCCACCTGACCGATAGAATGATCAGGGACCTTAAATTAAATAACTATCAGGCCCGTACGCTGCGCCAGATCAATCTGGATAAAGTGAACCAGATGATGGCCATTGAAGCGGCCGGTGGCGATGCCACCCAGATCGATAACGATTGTAAAGGCGTTTGTAAAGACCGCGATAAAGAGCTGGAGAACGTGCTGAGCACCGAACAGTATTCGATCTATTTCAGCAACCGCCCTACTTATTACAAGTTCGATAAGGACTATGCCAATGGCGGGTTCCTGGAAAACGCGACTTCCAAAGTTGAAAAAGATAATTTAGCCGATAACGACGACGACGAATCAACAGGCCGTGACAATACGGTTGCAAGCCGTTAATTCAGACTAAATACCATAAAAAAAGTCCTTCTGCAAAAGCGGAAGGACTTTTTTGCGTTAAAACGATAGCGTTTTATTCCGCATTTTCCTGTACGTGCTTCGAAAGCTCTTCGCAAAGCGCCCGCATTTTATTTACCATTACGTCGTCGTTGGTGGCGGTTTTCAGGCTTTCTGCCATGGAGCCAATGGTATCGATGCAGAAATATTTCATTTCGTTTACCGGCATATCTTTCGTCCAGAGATCAATTTTCATGGTTCCGGCCTGTTCGCGGTCCCAAAGGGCGATGTTGATGGCTTTGGCGAAGTGAATTTTCTCGCCGGCATCGGTTGCGCGCCAGCTAATGGCTTCAGGAACGTTGTTTTCGTCTAAAGCAATGCTAAAATATATTTCGGATTTTTTCATAATCGAATCGTTTGTTTAATTGCGCCGTAAATTTCGCATATTCGCATCCCGAAAACAAATAACCCATGAAATACCCTGTAAAATTTGCGGCCGGCTGCCTGCTGGCTTCTGCTTTATTCAGCTGCCAGAAAACGCCAAGCACTACTCCTGCCGCGGCGCCGAAAGAAATATCTGTAGCCTTTTATAACCTCGAGAACCTGTTCGATACCGAAGACGATCCGAATAAAGATGACCAGGAATTTCTGCCCACCAGCGAAAGTCAATGGACACCGGAGCGCTACCAGCAAAAATTAACCAGTTTGGCCTCGGTAATAGAAAAACTGGGCGATGCCGACGGGCCGGAAATTTTAGGCGTATGTGAAATTGAAAACCGGAAAGTGCTGGAAGACCTGGCGGCCCAACCGGCTTTATTACCCAGAAATTACCGCGTTATTCATTTTGAAGGACCCGATGTACGCAGCATAGACGTTGCCTTATTCTACAAGGAAGGTGTTTTTCAGCCCATAGAACAAACGCCAATACCGGTTATTTTACCTAATGCCACTGAGAAAACCCGCGACATTCTGAAAGTAAAAGGTATTCTGAACGGTGACACCATTCTTATCCTGGTAAACCACTGGCCAAGCAAACGTGGCGGTGCCGAAGAAAGTGATCCGAAACGTGCCGCAGCCGCCAAAACGGCCCGGGAAATTGTGGATCAGGAGCAAATTAAAAACCAGAAAGCCAAAATTCTGCTCATGGGCGATTTCAATGACACGCCCGACAGCAAAGCTATTACCGAAACGCTGAATGCCAATAAAAACGCGGAAGCGGAACCATACCGGCAATTATTCAACGCATTTGCGCAAATGGCCGAAGATAAAAAAGGCAGTTACTATTACAAAGGTGAATGGGATATGATCGACCAGATGATGCTGAGCAAAAGCCTGCTGACCGGGAAGAAACTGCATTATTTACCAAATTCAGCCACTATTTTTAACGATGAGCGGATCACGGAGAAAGAAGGTAAGTTCGCCGGCGCGCCGTTACGGACCTATGCCGGTAAAAAGTATTTAGGCGGCTACTCCGACCATTTCCCGGTTTATATAAAACTGCAGGCCCGCTAAAAAACGGTATGCTTTTAAGCTAAAAAAGTAAAGTCTCCGGCAGATCTGCCGGAGGCTTTTTTATATATCAGGTTTTTAGGTCTTAAACCATAGCGTTTTTTAAGCCGCCAGGTTTACTTTGCCTGTAATTTTACCAGTCTGGCTTCAATGCCGTTATCTTTCAGTAAAGAAGTAGCGAATTTAAAGCAGCCGCTGGGCACGAATAATTGCAGGAAGCCGCCTTTGATCTTAGCAATTGCTTCGAGGGCCTTCCATTTCGTGATCAGTTTACGGTTATCGTCTTCATTGGTATTTTTTACCACCAACTCAAAATAGAACTTCTTTCCATCCCGTTGTGCGGTAAAATCGGGCGTGAACGCAACTTCTTTGTTTACCGACGTAAGCGAAGCCGGGCTTTCATAGCCAACAAAATCGGCTTTAATTTCCTGGTAACCAGATTTTTCAGCATATTGAATTACCTGTTCGGCCAAGGCATTGAATTCCTGATGTTGTTTTTGCGTTTTGAGCATGATTTTGATTTTTAGTGAAATAATATTCCCGGGTCATAAAGGTGCAGTTCAGGCGCCCTTATGACCCGGGAAGAAATAAATGTTTAATAAACCTTATAAAAGCTTAATGAATAACTGCGTAATAAACTGCAAAAAATGACGACTGCGGTAAATACTGCAGTTTGCAAGTAGAAATTTCAGAATGCTGCAGCGTAATAAAACGCCAGTTTCTGAAAAAGGGAAAATGTAGTTTACGGAAAAGAAATAAAATCAGATAAAAACCTGATTTTAACCTCATTAAGCAATTTACAACTTTTTAAGCTTACTTCTATATAAAAGACAAATTAAAACCCCGAATCGTTTCCCAAAGCTGAATCTGGGTGGGAAATAAAACGAAAGGAAACGCCACAGGAAATAAATTTGCAGCCTTAACTAAACGAAATCAGGGTTCATTTTGTAACTTCAACTTTCTAAAAAAACCTGTTTTATATTATGCAGTCTACCGCCCCAAATCCTTTAGAATACCTGGAAACGCTTCCGGCCGAAAGAAAAGAAGCCCTTGGCAAACTCCGGAACCTCATGATCGAGAACCTTCCCGATGGCTTTGAAGAGACCATGGGTTATGGCATGATGGGTTTTGTAGTGCCGCATTCTATTTACCCCGCTGGTTACCACTGCGACCCGAAACAGCCGCTGCCCTTCGTAAGCATAGCGTCGCAGAAGAATTTCATTTCGGTGTACCACATGGGCCTTTACGCCAAACCGGAACTGCTGGAATGGTTTACAAGCGAATACCCGAAACACGTGAAAACGAAACTCGATATGGGCAAAAGCTGCATCCGGTTTAAAAAACCTGAAAATATTCCTTTTGACCTGTTAGCCGAGCTTTTCCGGAAAATGACGCCGCAGGATTGGATCGAGGTTTATGAAAGTGAACTGCAAAAGAGTAAGAAGTAAAAAATACCAGTAAAAAGCTCCGTACATAGTGGGGATAAGCCGAATATTCGGTATATACAGTAGTTGTGCCAAATAAATATGATAGATAAAAAATCAGGTAACCTTACATTAGGCAACATCAATACTATTTCTCCCACTACGACACTAAGTGAAATAAAAGCTTTCAAACTAAGTGAAGTAGAAGAAGAAAGTGATTTGGGCAACGGGTGGATTCATTACACTCTCAGAAACGTAGAGGAATCTGGCAAATTCTTCAATTTGATTTTCTTCTTTTATAAAGAAAACTTAGAATCTGTCTCATTTGTAGTTAAGGACTCTCCATTCAATTTAAATAGCGGCTGGGATTCTTGGAGCGAAAAAACAGAAAGAGAGAAGGCTGTAACGTATAATAATTGGTTAAATAAGGAAATAGGAACTGGCAGAAGCTTTTCTTGGGGCGACGCTTGGGCAACTTACGACCCTAAGAGTGGCGGAAGTTCAATGGGTATCAGGTACAAATAATAAAAAATTACTCCGCACAACCACACCTAAACGTCAGCTTCGCCACCGTTTAGCCAAGTACGTTAGATTAAATGATTAATAAACTTTTAGGAAATCTCATAAAATAGCAATGACCCTTTCAACAAAAGCGCAAGACATTTATTCGCAAATTAGCCAGGAAGGAACGAAGCTTGGGGATCTGCGGGTAATTGCCAAAGAAATAAAAAAAGATCACGCATTAGCCAAAGAACTTTGGAGCACGGGTAAGTTCCTGCCCAGACTATTGGCCATTCTGATCATGGATAAAAAAAAACTGCATCCGGATTATATTGACCAACTGTTTAACGATATACAGGGTCACGAATACGATGAACGGACGCAACTGGCCGACTGGTTAATGGCTAATCAACTTACCAAAGATAAAAAAACCGTTGCCCTGATAGAATCCTGGGAGAATAATCCTTCCGCCATTAAAAGACGCATTTTCTGGTATTACCAGGGACGATTGCGTTGGGTTGGGCAAACGCCGCCGGCTAATACCCAAACGCTGCTCCCTGCCATTGAAGAGAAAATTTTAAAAGAAGAACCGGAAGTGCAATGGGCTATGAATTTCACTGCAGGCTGGATCGGGGTTTTTGATCAGGCTTACCGGCACCAATGCATCAGGATCGGGGAAGAAACGGGTCTTTATAAAGATGAATTTGTGCATAAAGGCTGTACGCCAAACTATTTACCAAAATTCATCGAGATTGAAGCCGGCAAAAGGAAACTATAGGATTTAAGAATAAGAACCCTAAAACCACAAATAAAAAGTAAAGGCCTCCGATTTTCATCGGAGGCCTTTACTTTTTGAGGCTGAAACCCTAGCGTTTTTATACGTAGTTGTTCAGCATAACCGGCATAACCAGCATCAGGATATCTTCGTTCTCGTCGGTGCCGGCTGGCATTAATAAACCGGCGCGGTTTGGCGTAGAAAGCTCTAAATTTACTTCATCGGCATCGATGTTGTTCAGCATCTCGATCAGGAACTTGGCGTTGAAACCGATCTCCATATCTTCGCCTTCGTACTGGCAGCTCAAACGCTCGCTGGCTTCGTTGCTGAAATCAAGATCTTCGGCCGAAATAACCAGCTCAGAACCCGTAATTTTCAGGCGTACCTGGTGCGTGGTTTTATTCGAGTAAATCGAGATACGTTTTACCGAGCTCAGCAGATCGTAACGGTCGATGAGTAATTTATTAGGGTTTAGTTTTGGAATTACGTTCTCATAGTCCGGGAAACGCTCATCGATCAGGCGGCAGATCATCCGGATATTATCGAAGCTGAAGAACGCGTTGGCATTGTTGAATTCCACTTTTACCGAAGTTGGCTCAGCTGGCAAAGTAGCTTTCAGTAAGTTAAAGGCTTTGCGCGGCACAATGATCGAAGTGCTTTCGCCGGTAGAAACATCGTTGCGGCGGTAGCGCAGCAAGCGGTGACCGTCAGTAGCTACAAACGTAATATTGCCTTCGTTCAGCTGCACAAAAATACCGGTCATGGCCGGACGAAGTTCGTCGGTAGAAACGGCAAAAATGGTTTTATTGATGGCACGGGCCAACGCATTGGAAGGAATTTCGATGGCATTGCCGCCGCGCACCTGCGGTACTTTCGGGAAATCGGTCGCGTTCTCGCCGGAAAGTTTGTAACGGCCATTCGAAGAACTGATCTCGATCGTGTAGGTTTCTTCGTCGATGGTGAAGGTTACCGGCTGGTCAGGCAGGTTTTTAAGCGTATCGAGCAGAATACGGGCCGGCGCAGCAATGCGACCATTCTCTTTGGCTTCCACCGGAATTTCGGTGATCATGGAAGTTTCAAGATCGGAAGCCGTAATGGTGAGTAAACCATCGGTTACATCGAAGAGGAAGTTTTCCAGGATCGGAACGACCGGATTGTTGGCTACAACGCCGTTTATGCTTTGCAGTTGCTTTAGTAAAGCAGAAGAAGATACAATAAATTTCATGCCCAGGGTCTTAACTTAACGGAAGCAAAGTTATAAAGAAATGCTTTTTTTCCTACGAATTTTCTATTATAAGCCTATTTTTTTCCGAGGCCGTCTTTACGGATCAGCAGGCGGTTAAAAACAAAGGTCTGCACCTGCATAATTTCCTTCTTTTTCTCGTTCAGCGCCAGGAAATTATCGATGTCCTTCGGGAATAACTTGATCTCTCTTGATTTTTCCGGGTTAGTATCTTTTACCGTTATAATAGCCACCGGCTTACGCAAAGCCAAAGAATCGGAGATGCGGTTTTGCGGGTTGGGCACAAAAAACACCCCGTTTATGAAGTTGTAATTATCCAGGTAGGCTTTCACATTCTCCTGGTCGGTTTCTTTCAGGCCAGAAACAGTGTATTTTCCGTTGGATTGGGTAACCGTGAAGCTGCCCTGCGGGTCTCCGGTGTATTCCACTTTCAACTCCTGAATGCTCTGCGCGTTGCTGCGGAAAACCGGTACACTGCGCCAGTTGTCTTCTACAATATCGAAACGGGTATTGATAAAACCGTTGAAACCAGGAATATGCAACACATACGGATTTTCCGAGCCTTCCATAATAAAATAAGTGCCCAGGTCATTATCGGTGCTTTGGCCTACGTAAAAAACCTTGCTTAATTTTCCGTGCTGAAACACTTCTACTTTCTTTCCCATGGTAGCAAAATCGCGGATGGCCAGGTTGCGGGAAGCTTTATCGGCCGGACGTTTTACTTCCATGCGGTGCATGGTTTCGAGCAGGTTATTGATTTTATCCTGACGGGCTTCGTACTTATCGTTTAACAGCCAACGGCCATTTTCCTGCCGGGTCAGGGTATTGCTGGCGCCGCTTTTGGCCGAAATGAATATTTTGGTTACAGCGGCGGTATCGGTTACGGTAAAGGCCGTTTCGCTGGTATTAAGGGTAGATTTTTCGCTGCCCTTGTTGGTAAAAAAGTAAGCGGCGGCGCCTACTAAAACCAAAAGCAGTACTAAAAGCAAAGTATTCCGGGATCTCATATTGTCAATATTTATTAAAATTCAATTCAACTTCACAGTTTTTAACCTGAAAAGCATAGCGTTTTGCAATTAAAAACCTCCCAGATCTCTTAGTTCTGGGAGGTTTTAACCGGTATGCTATCTGGCGTATTTGCGTTTGCGCAGGTAAAAACGAACAATTCCATAAAGCGCTAACAATACCAATGGAAGCACAATATTGATCATTTGCCAACGAGTGCGTTCTTCTTTCAGCTTTACTTTATCGAGCGGGCGCAATACGATTTCTTTGGTACGCACCGCGATCAGGCCGCTTTCGTCGAGCATGTAATCGAGCGCGTTCATAGCAAACTCCTTGTTTCCGAATTTTACGCCGGCAAAACGGTCGTAACCCAATTCTAAAGGCGTATTGGTCTTTTTGTTTACATCGTTACGGATAAGGTCGCCATCGGAAACGATCACCAGTTTACCCGGTTTGCCGAATTCCACGAAACCAACCTGCTGCTGTTTTTCCGGGGCCAGGCGGTTTTTATATAGCGAGCGGAACGAGCCTTCGAGCATGTAGGCAACCGGCAACGGACCTTTAGTGAAAACCCTCGGATTAACGTCTAAACGGGCCTCGTTGAAATTCACGCGTACCGGAGCCGGTAAAATGCGGGCATAACGCGAAGTGAACATGAGCGGCGTTTTCCGGATTCCCGGCGCTTTTACCGTATCGATGGTGCTTACGAACTTGGTGTAAACCGCATCGAGATTTTTGGTGATCGGGTGTTTGCTGAAATTATTTACCAGCGGAAAATAGCGCCACGGGGTCATTTCGGTTTGCGGCTGATTACCTACAAAACCAACCACCATCGGAATAAAGCCGGAGCTCAGATCCTGGATCATGTCGTTGTTCATCCGGAAACCAAAACGGAAGAAAAGGTCATCCAGATTGGTATTGTGTGGGAATGAAAAAGTGCCTTTCTCTCCAATGCTGTCGAGGCTGATATTCATCGGATCGTATAATAAAAACACGTTGCCGCCTTTTACCAGATACTGGTCGATCTTGAATTTATCGGGTTCGCCGAAACGTTCGGTTGGCCGGGCCAGTACAATGGCATCGAAGCCTTCCAGCGTATTTCGTTGCGTAATGTCCACCCGGTCTACGTCGTAATATTCGCTCAGCGCATTCATCAGGCTGGAAGTTTCAAGTACGTTCAGTTCGCCGTGGCCTTCCAGGAAACCAATTTTCTTCCGTTTCTTAATGGTCAGTTTCCGGATAGCCGAAGCCAGTTCATATTCCACACCTTCCACCGATTGGTTCAAGCGTTGCTCCGGCGAAGCGGCCTGGTTGCCTTTCAACAACAATACCGGAATCTCTTTGCCCCGGTACGAAATAACCGCGCCCGGAAAAATGATCTTCTCTACGCGTTTATCGCCTTCCATGGCGTTGAGGTTGGTGGGCTGCAGGCCTTTTTTAGCGAGCTGCAAATAAAATTCGTTGCGGGCTTTCTGATCCGGGCTGGCGCTTGGGTCTACGAATTTGTATTGGATATTCTGGCCGGAATAAATGCGGAACTCGTCGAGCTTTTCTTTAATAGAGCTCTGCAAGCGTTTGAAACCGGCCGGGAATTCGCCCTCCAGGTACACTTCCACATAAACCACATCGTCCAGGTTTTCGAGCAGTTTTTTAGTGGCCGGCGAAATGCTGTAACGCTTATCTTCGGTAAGGTCCCAGCGGAAAAAAACCTGGGTGGCCAGTACGTTGAGTAAAATAATGATGCCGGCCAGAATAAAGAACCGGATAATTTCGTGGGTTTTCCGGTTACGGACTTTTTTGGTGTTTTCTGCTACCATTTTCTGCTCTCCAAAACCAGTTTAGTGGCTACAATCATCAGGGCGCTCACGCTTACAAAATACAGCACGTCGCGGGAATCTATCAGGCCTTTGCTGATGGTTTCGTAGTGGTACTGAATGCCCAGGTAAGAAATAAAATAAGAAAGCGGGCCCCACACATCAATAGAAGCCAGCATATCGAAGCCGGTGTAAACAATGAAGCAAAGCAGCACCGCCACGATAAAGGAAATGATCTGGTCTTTGCTGATGCTGGAAGCAAAAATGCCGATGGCCGTAAAAACCGCCGCTAAAAACACCAGCCCAATGTAGGAACCGAATACGCCAGCCGAATCGATGTTGCCTTTAGGGTCTCCCAGATAATAAACCGAAACGTAATAAATAAGCGTAGGAAGCAAGGCGAAAAGTACGAGCAGCAAACAGGCAAAATACTTACCCAGAATGATCTGCAGGTCGGTTACGGGGCGGGTTAAAAGCAACTCGATGGTGCCGGCTTTCTTTTCTTCGGCAAACGAGCGCATGGTAATGGCCGGAATGAGGAAAAGGAAAACCCAGGGCGCGATGGCAAAAAGGGGCTGCAGATCGGCGTAGCCAAAATCGAGTACGTTGCTTTGCGGAAAAAACCACATGTACAGCCCGGTTACCACCAGAAAAACCCCGATCACGATATACGCGACAAGGGAATTAAGGAAGCTGTTTATTTCTTTGCGAAGAATTGCAAACATTCTTTTTTAATTATTGAATGAGTGAATAAGTGAATTATTGATTGATTTTTCAGGATTTCCGTTATTTTCTCATTCAATAATTCACTCTTTCTCTAATTTATTTTTGCTGCGTTAACTGCTGGAATACTTTTTCCAGGGAATTTTCTTCCTGGCGCAGGCCTAATAAGATCCAGTTCTGTTCGGCGGCCAGTTTGGAAACGGCAGAACGCGGGTCGTCGGTTTTGGCGGAAACGATGCGGTAGCTGTTGCCTTCCAGTCTTTTCACTTCTTTTACCTGCGGAAGCGCTTGCAGCAGGCGTTCGTCGGCTGGATTTTCGAATTCGGCAATGGTTACGCGCTGGCCTTTGGTATTGCTTTCCAGGTCGGCAACGCTGCTGTCGGCCACCAGTTTTCCGCGGTTAATGATCACTACGCGGTCGCAGATGGCGGCCACTTCCTGCATGATGTGGGTGGAAAAGATCACCGTTTTTTCGCGGCCGATATTTTTGATCACGTTGCGGATCTCCTGGATCTGGTTCGGATCGAGACCGGTGGTTGGTTCATCGAGAATTAAAACATCGGGATTATGCACCAAAGCCTGCGCCAGACCAACGCGCTGGCGATACCCTTTACTTAAAGCGCCGATCTTTTTGCCTTGTTCACGCTGCAAACCAACCAGGTCAACCATTTCTTTTACCCGTTTCTGCAGCGCCGAACCCGACAGATTATGCAGCGAACCGATAAATTCGAGGTATTCCTTCACGTACATATCCAGGTAAAGCGGGTTGTGCTCGGGCAGGTAGCCCACGTGCCGGCGTACTTCCACCGGGTTTTCTTCCACATCGAAGCCGCTTACTTTTACCAAACCCGAAGTGGGCGGCACGTAACAGGTCGCAATTTTCATGGTGGTAGATTTGCCCGCGCCGTTCGGCCCCAGGAAACCCACGATCTCACCACTTTTCACCGAGAAAGAAATATCATCTACGGCGCGTTGCGTACCATATATTTTGGTCAGATTTTTTACTTCAACAGACACTGAACTAATTAAAAATTAGAAATTAAGAATTAGAAATTTTCTAAATCTGTAATTGAAACGCCTTTTTTCGCCCGGCAGTATTTAACTATCCGAATGGCTTGCGGTTAATGGGCAAAACTACGAGTTTTTTCGCGCTTTTCCCTAGCGTTTTTGCTTGCCCTTGGGCATTAAAGGCCGCACTTCAATATCTACGTGGTGGTAATTGGGCGAGGATTGCAGGGCGTGCAGAATGGTAGAAGCAATATCTTCGGGCTGCATCATGTTTTCGTTGGCTGTAACCGAACCGATGTTATCGAAGAAATTGGTTTGTACCGAACCCGGATAAATGCAGGTTACTTTTATGCCGAAATTCCGCACTTCTTTGTAAAGCGAAGCTGAAATGCCCCGCACGGCGTGCTTGGTAGCGCAATAGCCGCTCATTTCCTCAATACCCGTAGTACCCGCAATGGAAGAAATATTGATGATGTGGCCGCTTTCCAGGCGTTTCATTTCCGGCAAAACCAGGCGCGTGCAGTAGAAAATGCCGTCCACGTTCGTACGAAACATCGTGCGCCAGTCTTCTACCGAAAGTTCTTCAAATTTGCCGGTAATGCCTAAACCTGCATTGTTGATCAGCCCGAAAATATCAGCGCCTAATTGCTGAGTGGTTTGGGTAAAAGCATCTTCTACCGAATACTGGTCCTGCACGTCGGTCGGGAAGAAGTGGAAATCCAGATGATCGAGCTTCGGTTTACTTCTCCCCCAGCCTGCCACCACGGCGCCCGCTTCCAGCAATGCCTGCGCCGTTGCCAGGCCAATGCCTTTGCTCACGCCGGTAATAATGATTAACTTTCCTTTCAGATTCATATGCATAGCTTGCTTTTTTGGGTGAAGTTAGAAACTCGCCTACGATAAAAAAAATAACGGCGGCACTTCTTCCCGGTGGCTATAAACAACGATTCGGCTCAAAACGCTGCTTGGGACAAAAACTGGTTTAGACTTTTTAATCCGAAAACGATAGCGTTTTTACCGGTAAAACCGCAGTCAGCTGCAATAACAAAACAGTAAAATTTATCAAAAATTCTTTCTTTTCCCCATCATGCATTTCCGCCGGCTTCTGACTTTTTCCCTGGTTTTCCCTAGCGTTTTACTGACCAGCTGCCAGAAAGAAAACGCGCTTGACTGCGTAAAAAGCACCGGCCAGATCATTTCCGAAACCCGCAGTTTGCCGCCATTCCGGAAACTGAAGGTTTCCGACAATCTGGATGTGAAGATCGTGGCCGATACCGCGCATTTTGTGGAAGTGAAAGCCGGCGAAAACCTGCAGGAAAATATTCTGGCGGAAGTACGAAACGGCGAACTCTGGCTCCAGAATATTAACAAATGCAATTGGGTAAGGAGCTATAGAAAACCGGTCGAAATTACAGTTCACGTGGCAAATCTTACCGATATTTTTCAGGATGGTTTTGGCACTATTTCAAGCGAATCCGTTTTACCTTCAGACAGTCTTTTCCTGCACCTGACCTCGTCCGGCGACTATGATCTGAACCTGAAAACCAAATTCCTCTGGCTCGATATGTACGAAACCGGCGACATGAAACTGCAAGGCACCAACGAAAAGCTAAACGCCTACAATTACAGCATGGGCCGCCTGCAGGCTTCCGGACTTCAAAACAAAGAAGCCAATATCCTGGTTACCCACTTAGGCGATGCTTACGTAGAAGCCACCCAAATTTTAAGTGCCACGATCGAAAACAAAGGCAACGTTTACTATAAAAACCAGCCTGACAAAGTGTCAAGACAAGGCAAGGGCGAGGGCCAGCTTCTTCAGTTGAAATAATGGTATGGTTTTTCTTGCTAAAACTGTTTGCTAAAGATTTTAGCCCTCGCACTTTAAAGTCGTATTAAGCATCTTATAAAGCTTTAATTCAGAATTTTATAAGCCTTTATCTAATCTTTAACTTCAGACTTAAAACTACACAATATCGCCTAATTGCGGCCGGAGCAGCACTTCTTCTACTACTGAATTCTTCGACAAAATGTAGGTTGCGTATACCACTTCGGCTACGTCCTCGGACTTCATAAAACGTTCTACCGGGAGGTCAACACCCTCCCAGCTGGCGGTATAGGTTGCACCCGGCAGAATGGCCGTAACCTTGATCCCAAACTCTTTTAATTCTTCCCGCAGGCACTTGGTCATGCCATACATAGCGAACTTGGTAATGCTGTAAGATCCGCCATTCGGGTAAGCCCGGATGCTGGCCGTAGAGCAGATATTAAAGATGTGGCCATGTTTGCGTTTGATCATATCGGGGAGCAAACCTTTGGTAAGATAGTAGGCCGAATAAAGGTTTGCAGCCATCATGGCCGGCAAAACATCGTTCGTTTCATCTATAATTTTTCCGGGAATAAAAATGCCGGTATTATTAATCAGCACTTCGATTTTTACGTGCAGGTTATTTACAAAAGCCAGGAATGCGTTGCGTTCATTTTCCAGTCCGAGGTCGGCTGAAAAGTAATGCACTTTAGAAAAAGTATACTTCCTTTCAATTTCCAGTTTCAGGTTTTCGAGGTCTTTTTCGCCCCGCGCGCAGGTTATGATATGGAATCCTTCGGTGGCAAATTTTTCGATAATAGCACGGCCAATTCCTTTGGTCCCGCCGGTAACTAAAATATATTTTTGCATCTTTGAGCGTTTAATCGAATTTCCACGTAATATAGGCAATTCTAAATTATTGAATCCTTAACAAAGTCCTTTTCACTTCTGCATGAAGACCCTCGGTAATTACCTTTTATTTTTATCTTCCCAATTTGTTCGCGGCGAATCGCTGAAAATTCTTTCCCGCCGGTTTATCGACGAGGCCGTTTTGATCGGGATCAGCTCTGTTTCTATTGTAGCCATCGTTTCTACTTTTATTGGTGCGGTAACCTGCGTTCAGATCGCTTATAACCTTACCAACGCTTTAATTCCGCGTTCTACTATCGGTTTTATGGTGCGCGAAATGACGATCCTGGAGCTGGCTCCTACCATTACTTCCATCGTTTTGGCCGGTAAAGTAGGCTCTAACATTGCAGGCGGCCTGGGCACCATGCGTATTACAGAACAAATAGATGCGCTGGAAGTTATGGGCATTAATTCTACTTCTTACCTGGTTCTGCCTAAAATTCTGGCGGCTATTGCCATGTTCCCGCTGCTGGTAATTCTGGCCATGACGCTTTCAATCCTGGGCGGTTACGTTGCAGGCACCTTAACCGGTTCTTTAACCCCGCAGGAATACGTAGAAGGCCTGCGCGATGCCTTTATACCTTACAACATTACGTTTGCGCTCATAAAATCGGTAGTTTTTGCGTTCCTGATCTCTTCTATTTCAGCGTATCAGGGCTTTTTTACCAAAGGCGGCGCCCTGGAAGTAGGCGAAGCGAGTACCAAAGCCGTTACCAACAGCATTATTGGCGTACTGCTGGCCGATTACCTTTGCGCGCAGGTGCTTTTATAATGGTTGATGATTAAATGTTAATGAACAATAGAAACTCAAAAAAACGGGTATTTCATTTTCCATTAATCAAATATTAATCATTATTCATTAAACATTACCCATTAATTCATGATCGAAATACATAATATTCATAAATCTTTTAACGGCGTGGAAGTGCTGAAAGGCATTGACGGCGTTTTTGAAACCGGCAAAACTACTCTCTTGTTGGGCGCTTCGGGAACCGGGAAAAGCGTTTTATTGCAGTGCATTGTGGGGCTTTTAAAACCCGATCTGGGCAGTATTACTTACGACGGCAAAGTTTTTACCAACAACCGGCTGGATCTGAAACAGGAGATCCGCCGCAAGATCGGCATGCTATTCCAGGGCAGCGCCTTGTTCGACTCCATGACGGTGCAGGAAAACGTGGAATTCCCCCTGAAAATGCTTACGCCCGACATGACCCGCGATGAACGCATGGAACGGGTTGATTTCTGCCTGAAACGGGTTGGCCTGGAAGCGGCGCACAAAAAAATGCCTTCGGAACTTTCCGGCGGGATGAAAAAGCGCGTAGGCATTGCCCGCGCCATTGCCCCGAACTGTACCTACCTTTTCTGCGACGAACCAAACTCCGGCCTCGATCCGCTTACTTCCATTAAAATTGATGAACTGATCTACGAGATCACCAAGGAATACAACATTACCACTGTAATTGTAACCCACGATATGAACTCGGTAATCGAGATCGGCGACCATATCATGTTCCTGCACGACGGATTAAAGGTGTGGGAAGGAAGCAAGGACAACATTATGGATACCAACGTGAAAGACCTGAACAATTTCATTTTTGCTAACAGCCTGATGCGTGCAGCCAAACGCGTGGAAGACGAAGGCGGCGAGATTGATAAACTGTAAGAATTTGATCTGATCTGAAGGTCAGGCTGGTTTTCCGGCCTGACTTTTTTGTGCTGTTTGCATACCGTTTTATGTTTAATTGTCTGTAAAAAGGAAGAGCCCGATCGGGAATAATTTTCAGGCTACGCATAAAATGTTTAATTTTCAGTTAATCGAAAACCGAAACTTCTTAAAACCTGAAACTATGACCAAAGAAATCTGGCTGAATTTGCCGGTAAAAGATATTGCAAGATCCAAAGCCTTTTACACCGCGCTGGGCTTTACTTTCGATCCACGCCACGGCAACAGCACCGAAGCGGCAGGCATGATCATCGGGGAAAAGAAAATGATGGTTATGCTGTTCAACGAAGCCAATTTCCAACAGTTTACCGGCCACGGCATTGCCGATACATCTAAAGGCAACGAGCTCCTGATCTCTTTTGATGCTGAAAGCCGCGAAGAGATTGATGAACTGGCCCGCAAAGCGGAAGCTGCCGGCGGCATTATTTTCGGTAAACCGGCTGAGCATCAGGGCTGGATGTACGGCTGCGGTTTCATCGATCCGGACGGACACCGCTGGAACGCCCTGTTTATGGATATGGATAAACTTCCGAAGCAGTAAAAACGCTATGGTTTTGAAGCAAAAAAGTCAGGTTGAGGAATCGGCCTGACTTTTTTATGAATTTTTGCTACCGTTTACCCGAATTGTTAACTTGCTCTTTCTAAATACGATTATGGCTGAAATGCTTTCAAGATCTTTCCGGGAAAAAGTGGGTGTCGATGAGGCTGAATTCGAAGTTTGCCGGTCCTTTTTCGTTCCTGGTGAGCTTAAAAAGAAACAATTCCTGCTGCAGGAAGGTGAAGTCTGCAACCGGCTGGCTTTTGTAGAAAAAGGCGCATTATTTTCTTACAGCACCACTGCCAAAGGTGCGCAGAACGTGATCCAGTTCGCGTTTGAAGGCTGGTGGATCGCCGACCTGTACAGTTTTTTCACCCAGGAACCCTCTAAACTGACCATCGAAGCCCTGGAAGATTGCGAGCTGCTTTTCATTGACCGCAAAAGCCACCAGCAGTTATTAGAAAAACTACCCAAATACGAAACCTATACCCGCCTTTTATACCAGAACGCCTACATCGCCCTGCAACGCCGCCTGGAAAGCACCATCGGCCTGACCGCCGAAGAAAAATACCGGAGGCTTTTGGAGCTATATCCTGCCTTACTGCACCGCATACCGCTGCAACTCATCGCCTCCTACCTGGGCGTTACCCCGGAGACCCTGAGCCGCATCCGGAAGCAGATTGCTTCTTAAATTTAGAGCACCGAATTACACTCAAACAAATCTGTCATCCTGAGCACAAGTGAGCGCAGGAGCGCGAAGCTTGCGCGCGTAGCGCTGAAGGCCCCTCGTTGGCATGCAGCAGAAATAAATTTTCTGGCACCAGTTTTTGGGCCTTAGCAGGTAGCGTTTGGGTACGTTGTAGTTTGTATTTTTACTACCCTCCGACGAGGTTCTTCGCTCAAGCTCAGGATAACAACTATTGCTGGCATTCCAGTTGCGGCCGATTTCTTATCATATGTCAATCCGATTCATTTTTAAGGTTAGTAATTTTGTAATGTTAGCTGCCAGATAGTTAATTAGTTGAATTCGATAAGAATTTAACGTCTACAGCTTGGCAGAAACATTTGAACCTATAAAGAATAAAATTATGGAACGGAGAAAATTCTTAAGTAGCTTGGCGATTGGCGCTGCGGGCATTACTACGCTTTCAGCTTTCAATAAATTCACCTCGGTTTTATCGGAACAGGAAAGCCTGATGCCGGTATTATTTATCGGGCATGGTACGCCCATGAACGGGATCCAGGACACCGAATTCAGCCGTAAATGGACCGCTTTAGGCAAAGAAATACCTACACCGAAAGCGGTATTGGTCGTTTCGGCGCATTGGTTAAGCAAAGGCACTCGCATTACGGCCATGGATTTCCCGAAAACCATCCACGATTTTGGCGGCTTCCCGAAGGAGTTATTCGCGGTGCAATACCCGGCGCCGGGCAGCCCGAGTATTGCCAAAGAAACCGCTTCGATCATTAAATCTACCACAGTAGTAGAAGACCACGACTGGGGCTTAGATCACGGCGCCTGGACCGTGATCCGCCACATGTACCCGAAAGCCAATATTCCGGTGCTGCAGCTCAGCATCGATTATACCAAAGGTCCGCAATACCATTACGACCTGGCCAAAGAGCTTTACGGGCTTCGGAAAAAGGGCGTACTGATTGTAGGCAGCGGCAATATGGTGCACAACCTGGGCATGGTTGCCTGGGATAGACTGAACGATGCGGAATACGGTTACGACTGGGCCAAACAGATAAACGGCACGTTCAAAGACCTGATCAGCAAAGGCCACCACGACAAACTGATCAAATACGAAGCCCTGGGCAAAGAAGCGCTGCTGGCCATTCCAACGCCGGAACATTACTGGCCGCTGCTTTACACCCTGGCTCTGCAAGGCAAAAAAGACGATATTTCGTTCTTCAACGATAAAGTTGTAGGCGGCTCGCTTACCATGACTTCCGTAAAGATCGGGTAAAACGTATGCGCCGGAAAAGCTTTTCTATGATGACCTTCTTATTTATACTCCTGACTTTTTTTAGCTGTCAGGTAAAACCGGAAACTGCTATGATTACTATAAACGAACAACCTTCAGCCACGGGGCAAACCGAAGAAAAGCTGGCTTTGCATTATTTGGAAAGGCCGGCAAAAACTGCCGCCGGAAAACGCCGGGCCATCATTCTACTTCACGGGGTAGGCAGCAACGAACAGGATCTGTTTGGTTTGGCTCCGCACCTGCCCGATGATCTGCTGGTAATTTCGCCGCGCGGTCCGTTTACCTTGGGTGCCGGCCGGTACGCCTGGTACGAAGTCGATTTTTCCACCGGAAAACCCGTATTCAACGCCAGCCAGGAAGCCCAAAGCCGGGAACTGATCCTGCAATTTATCCGGCAGGTAAAGCAGAAATATAAGCTGGACGAAGTGTATCTGGGCGGTTTCAGCCAGGGCGGCATCATGAGCTACAGCATCGGCCTCACCCACCCTACCGAAGTTACCGGGATCATGTCCTTAAGCGGCCGCCTGCTTACGGAAATACGGCCTCAGGTAAAACCAGGCAAAGACCTGAAAAACCTGAAGGTCTTCATTTCGCACGGCACCAAGGATGGCACCTTGCCCGTTCATTACGCCCGCGAAGCTTCCACGTATATCCAGGAGTTGGGAATTAAGCAGACTTACCATGAATTCGAAATAGGGCATCAGTTGAATGATCAGGTGTTAGCCGAATTGGTTAAGTGGCTTCAGAAATAAGGAATAGTAAAGTAGCTTCTTCAAACGCTATGGTTTGCAGGTAAGTTTGCAGGTAAAAAAGTCAGGTTGGGTTTCCGGCCTGACTTTTTAATTTATTCGGCATAGCGTTTGGAAAGGAACATTATATTAAATTTTCTAAATCCAACGTTAACTATCCAATTCCTAAACTTCCAGCCATGTATAAAATTCCTGTATTCGTTGCCCTTTTAGCGTTAGCAAGTTGCCAAGCCAATGAAGGCCGGATCGATTCCCGCCATAAAACCATTATGATAAAAGCAGCCGGTGAAGTAGAAACTGTACCCGATATGGCGACTTTCCGGATCCACCTGTCGTGTTTAAAACCAACCATTGGTGCTTCAAAACAATGTCTGGTAGATAAATCGAATGCGCTGCATAAAAAGCTGTTAAACTTTAACCTCTACCCGAAGGATATACTTACTACTTCCGTGGATCTGCAAAAAGGCTATGAATGGCGGAATAACTCCCGGGTTTTTACGGGTTATAACAGCGCCACTACCCTGATCGTGACGGTGAAAAACCTGGATAACCTGGACCGGATCTACACCGAGCTGATCGAAAACCAGAATTTAGAGATCGGGAATTTAGTGTACTCCCATTCTAAGTTAGACAGCCTTAAAAACGAAGCCTACCTGAAAGCACTCCGCAATTCCAAGGTGCTGGCCGACCGGTTACTGACCGAACTGCCGGAAAAGAAAAAGGAAATTTTAAAGATCGGGAATGTGGCTATTTCGGCGTCTTTGCCGGAACCCAGAGATGCGGCGCAACAGGATTATGCCGTTTATGAACAAGCAGCCACCGTTGGGGTTGCGGCGCAAGCTAACCGGTCTATTTCGGTAAGCCGAGGAACGGTGCTGGTAAATGCGGATTTGTTTGTGGAATATTTAATTAAATAGAATTCAAGCCGATTTATGAGTTAGAGCTTTTTGCTGAATTTGGGTAGCGTTTTGCTTGAAAAATTCGTTTATAAATTGACATGCTTTTAAAGCCTGAAAATTATCGATAGATTGAATTTCGTTTTGAATTGCCATGAAAGATATAAAAGATTACATCGCCACAGATCCGGAAGTTTTAGGTAGGCAGCCGGTCTTCAAAGGTACGCGGGTTCCAATAGAAACGATGTTTCTGCATTTGGAAAAAGGTGTTTCATTGGATGAATTCCTGGAAGATTTCCCGAGTGTACAGAAAGAACAGGCTGTGGCGGTTTTAGGATTTGCAGAGAAAATAATGACTTCCAAGAATATCCTGAAACTTTATGAAACTGCTGCTTGACGAAAATCTTCCCTAGCGACTAAAACTCGATTTTCCAGAGCACGAAATTTACACCGTTTTTGAGAAAGGCTGGGCTGGCAAGAAAGATGGCGAAATAATGGAATTGCTAAAAGCCGGGAACTTTGACGCCTTCCTTACTTTCGACCGGAATCTACAATATCAACAAAACTTCAAAAAGTTTACTGTTCCGGTTTTGGTGCTGAGTGCGCCTGACAATACTTATCTGACCTTAAAAGAATTTGTTCCCAAGATCCAAATGATATTTAAAGGGAAATTGATTTCAGGGGTAAACGTTATTTCATAAGAACGCTATCGTTTTAAAGCAAAAAAGTCAGGCTGGGTTTCCGGCCTGACTTTTTTGTTGGGTTCAGGTAGCATTTATCAACACCAAGAATTGCTAACATAAAACATTAGAATATATCCAAAATTTCTTATATTGCTTTATAGTTTGGAAAGAAAACAATCATTCTAATGAATATTATTGATCAGATCGAAATAAAAAATTTCCGTTCTTTTGGAAATAGAAAGAAAGAATCTATTAAGGTAATTCGTTGTCAAGATCTTAATATTATTTCAGGAGCAAATGACTCAGGTAAATCAAATATTCTAAGGGCTTTAAATTTATTTTTTAATAAAAAAACAGATTTAAACAGCTTTTTCAATTTTGAGAAGGACTTCTTTAAAAAGGAAGGATATGATGATAATGAGATAAAGGAGGAGTTAGTAACAATTAAAATATGGTTTGTTAACCCTAAGAATATTGGTAAGAATAATGAGAAGAAAACCAACATTTACCTACCAGAAAAATTTTGGGTAAGCAGGAGATGGAAAAACACATCTGAATTTAGCCAATATGTTCAATTATCAAGTATTGAAAGAGAATTTGAAGATGAAAAGGGAAATGATTTTAATTACTTTTTAGAAAACAAACCAGATGGCTCTAAATCTTTAAAATCTAATGCTAGAGCAAGTTTACAAAAACAATTAACAGACTTTATCAATTCAATCCAGTTTCACTATATACCAGCGATAAAGGATAACAATTACTTTTCTCACCTTTATGGTGAACTCCAGCAAACATTATGGAAGACAAAGATTTCTTCGGTAGAAGAAAGAAAAAATGAATTTGAAAAAGCAATCCAAGTTGAAACAGATCAACTGATGGAAGAATTTAAAAATTCAATAGATTCTAATGGTAACAACTTTATCGAACCAGTTTTTCAACTTCCTTCTGATCTAATTAATTTATTCCGGGCATTAGTGGTTCAAACAGGCAATGTGGATTTAACACTTAGAGGTGATGGATTCCAAGCAAAACTAATACCTGAAATTCTCAATTTTATTGCCATTAAAGAACTCTCATTTACTACAAAAAGTATTAAATCTGATTACAAGGCGAAGAAATATTTTATTTGGGGTTTCGAAGAACCAGAAAATTCTTACGAATACAGAAATGCCCAAATCCTTGCTCAAAAATTTAAATCAAAGTTCTCAAAAAACGCTCAAATTTTCATATCCACCCACTCATTCAACTTCTTAGCTTTAAGAGGGGATAATATTAGTTTTTATAGAGTTTGGAAAGACTTAAAGGTCAAAAGCTCTAAAATAACCAAACTTAGATTTGACTCTCAGGGAAAAATAAAATTTGATTCAACCACATTAAATTCTGATTGGGAATTACTTCAGGACGAATTAGGATTCTTTTATTTAAATGAGGAATTAAGTTTAATCTATGAAGAAAAAAGAAAACAACTTGATTTAATTAAAAAGAGAACAGAAGAAATCAATAAAGCAATTATTTACTCAGAAGGCCTTAACTATAAATACTTGGAAAAGGCCAAAAGTATTTTCACTCCTGATTTGGATATTGAAATAAAGGATTGCGGTGGCAAAAATGAACTCCAAAAAATATTTAAATTATTTGCAAAAACTGGGTTTGATAGATTTAAAGTATTTTTTGTCTTCGATTGTGATGCTAAAGCACCCTATTTAGATTGTAAGGATTCTAAAAGCCATAACCTAATTCCTTATATTTTTCCAATTAACAAAAAAAATACAACTCCAGAACTGCAATGTGGTATTGAAAATATGTTTGATTCAGACATTATAGATTCTATTGAAGAAGAAAAACTATTTGATGTAACTGAGGTGAAAAGGAATAATCAAATAATTTCAAGAGAGAGAAAAATAAGAAAAGATTTTCTTCTTTCTCACATTATTAATGACCGTAAAGAAGAATCTGATTTTATAAATTTCGAGCATTTTTTCACTTCAGTCGAATCAGAACTATCCAATAATTAACATAATTTAAGAATAACTTTTCTCCCAAAACATAAAAAAGTCAGGCCTTACAGCCTGACTTTTTTATATCAAAACAATAGCGTTTTTAACCGCGTTTTTGTATTTCATCCCGGATCTTGGCGGCTTTTTCGTAGTCTTCCTTGGCCAGGGCTTCTTCCAGCATCTTGTTCAGGTCTTCTACCGAGGTTTCGGTAATTTTCTCCTTCTTCTCGGCGGCTGGTTTGCTTTCGGCTTTGGTTTCCGAGGTTTCGTCTAATTCGCTGTCCTCGTCTTCGTCTTCCAGGTCGCTCAGAATAATGCCGGCTTCCGAAAGTACGGTTTCTACGGTGTAGATCGGTACATTAAAGCGCAGGCCAATGGCAATGGCATCGGAAGGGCGCGCATCGAGGTCGAATTGCTTGTCGCCGTCGTTACACACGATCTTGGAGTAGAATACGCCTTCTTTCAGGTCGGAGATCATTACTTCCTGCACCGTTACTCCCACCTGCTCGGCAAAAGATTTGAACAGGTCGTGCGTGAGCGGACGGTTCGGGTTTATTTTTTCTATCTGGATCGCAATGCTTTGCGCCTCAAACATACCAATAATGATCGGTAACCGGCGGTTTCCGTCTTTCTCCCCCAGCACCAACGCGAACGAACCTGATTGGCTCTGGCTCGACGAAAGGCCTAAAATTTCCAGCTGAATTTTTTTCACAGTTTTTCTATCTTCTCTACTAACGCAATTGTTTCGCTGCTTCAATTAACTTCGGAACTACCTCGAAGGCATCGCCCACGATGCCGTAATCGGCTGCCTTAAAGAACGGCGCTTCCGGATCTTTGTTAATAACGACAATTACTTTAGAAGAGTTAACCCCGGCCAAATGCTGGATAGCACCCGAAATACCGATGGCAATGTAAAGGTTAGGCGAAACGGTGATTCCGGTCTGGCCCACGTGCTCATGATGCGGTCTCCAGTCTACGTCGGCAACCGGTTTAGAGCAGGCTGTAGCCGCGCCTAAAGCCTTCGCCAGGTCTTCTACCAAATGCCAGTTTTCCGGGCCTTTCAAACCACGGCCACCTGAAACTACGATGTCCGCTTCCGGCAATAAAATGTCGCCGGTCTGCTGGATCACCTCTTTCGGCGCAACCGCTACGTCGGCATCGGTAAGCGAGGCAGAGAAATTCTCTACCGTAGCTTCGCCGGTTTCGTGACCAACTTCGATGGTGTTTTTCTTAACAGCAATAATTTTTACGTCCGCCGTCAGGTTCACGTCCGCAAACGCTTTACCTGAATAAACGCCGCGACGCACTTTAAAAGTATTACCAGAAATTTCCGGTAACGCTACCACGTTCGTAGCTAAAGAAGCGCCTAAACGCACCGCTAAACGCGAACCAATGGCCGAACCGATATTGGTATTGGAAAGGATAATTACTTTGGAAGCCTCTTTCTGAGCCGCGGCCGCAATAACTTTTACGTACGCCAGGTTTACAAAATTCTTCAGGCGGGCATCGTTATCGAAAAGCACTTTTTTAATGCCCTGCGCGCCTAAATGCTTCAGGTTTTCTTCCGAAATATCGCCGATGGCAACCGCCGTTGCCGTGGTACCCATTTGCTGTGCTACTTTGCTGCCGTAGGTTGCCGCCTCTAAAGACGATTTTTTAACCTCGCCGTTCGCACATTCAATTACAACTAAAACTGACATATATTATATAACTTTAGCTTCGTTTCTTAATAAGGTTATCAATTCGCCGGCATTTTCCGGAGCGATCATCTTCACGCCGGTTTTCTGCGGAGGCAGGGCGAATGTTTCGATCTCGGTTTTGGTCTCGGAGCCGGTTGGTTCTACCACTTTCAAAGGCTTGGTACGGGCCGTCATGATGCCGCGCATGTTCGGAATTCTTGGCTCCGTCATCGGCTGCTGCGCCGAAACCACAATTGGCAACTGCGCATCGATAATCTCATGACCACCTTCAATTTCGCGCTGAACCGTGGCCGTGTTGCCGTTTACATCAAGCTTCACGCCCGGGGTAATAGAAGGAATGCCTAACATTTCAGCCACCATACCGTGCACCTGGAAACCGTTGTAGTCAACAGATTCTTTTCCCATCAGGATCAGGTCGAAGTTTTCGGCTTTGGCGTAGTTAGCAATTTGGGTAGCTACAAAGAAAGCATCGGTTGGTTTGGCGTTGATGCGAACCGCATCGTCGGCGCCAATGGCCAGGGCTTTACGGATGTTGGCTTCGGTATCGGCTTCGCCTACGTTCAGAACGGTAACGGTGCCGCCCTGGGCTTCTTTCAGCTCAATAGCACGGGTTAACGCGTATTCGTCGTAAGGGTTTATTACAAATTGCACGCCGGCCGTGTTGAACTGCTTATTATCGGGCGTGAACGTTATTTTGGTAGTAGTATCGGGTACGTTGCTGATGCAAACTAAAATCTTCATTTTTCGCTCTGTATGCTTAAGAAGGTTTAACTTTGGGGCGAAGTTAGCAATTATTTAAAATAATGGAAACCAACAACGCGCGATTAACCCAACTTTTAGCTTTTTATCAGGAAGACCCGACCGATGCTTTCACCATTTATGCCCTGGCTACCGAATACCTGAAGCTGGATCTTGCCGAATCGCGGAAATATTACGAATTGCTGCTAGCCGATCATCCGAATTACGTGGGCACGTATTATCATGCTGCCAAGCTTTACGATGAGCTGGGTTTGAAAGACAAAGCCGAGGAAACATATCAGAAAGGGTTGAAAATAAGCCGCCAGGAAGGAAACATGCACGCTTTTTCGGAATTGCAGCAGGCTTATAATAAGTTTAGGGGCTTGGATTATGAGGATGAGGATTAATGAGGTGATTTTATTCGGTCATCTCGACGTCAGGAGAGATCTCATCGGGTTGGTTAAATGTTTGCTATTGAGTTTTTATGCCTGAAAGGATACCGTTTTTATAGCTTGCTTCTTTTTAAAGCTTTCAACTTTCAATTAAGCTTTTCCCCTCCAGCCGGGAGGCTTCGTTTAGCTACGCTGAATCTCCGATTTCTGCGTTCGCGGCTGCAACCCTTCCTGCCCTACCGGGCTGCCTCGTTCCTCGGCACCGGAAGTCTTGGAGGCCGCTCTCACAGAAACTGGTGTCAGCTTTCCTTCGTAGCTTGCTTCTTTTTAGTTTAGTTTTCCGGATAACGTGATTTTCAGGTTACGCTGCGCTGGCGATAGGCGTGAAATCAAACTAAAAATAATCCTGTCTATCCTTTAATCTTGAAAATCGTGTTCAGACAAGAATTCTTTAATCTCCTAATCTGATAAATCCAAATTCAGACAAATATTCATTCCCGTCTGCTTTAGCTGACAGTATATACTTCCTTCCTGGATAGTCGCAGATTCAGGAGATTTTGGGAGAGGGTTGGGTTAATTGAGTTCTCGTTTGCTGATCAAAGTCCGTCCCTGTTTTTGAGGGAGGATTTAAATGGGGTAAATTCTGATTCAGACCGCTATCCGGAAAACGAAGAAATGTTTGGTAAGCAATTAATTTCCCGGAATCAGGATATTATCCTGAACCCATAAAAACAAAAAAGCCGGAAACCTTTATGCAAAGCTTTCCGACTTTTTGTTTGCCAAACCATAGCTTTTCAGCTTTTATCTGACGCAATTCCAAGCCCCGTGAGTACGCGCGTTTTAACCGATAAAGCCCCGATGATACGGGTTTCGGGTAAAGGCCATTTTCTTACCAGCGTAGGTATAGCCAGAATACCGGCTTCTTCGGCCCTTTGCGGTTCTACCTGAATGTCAACAATTTCGAGCTCGCAATTTCCTTTCAGGTTTTCTTTGCAAATAGCCTGCAGCATTTCAACCGCCTCCATAGATGTAAGACTGTTGCCGTTAATAAAAAGCTGTAAAACGTATTTGTTCATATTTCCTTTAAAAGCCGAAAACCTGCTCCATTCTTTTATTTCTTTCAAATTTTTCTTTCCTCGAATTCTTATCCCTTTTTTGCCTTTTTTTAATTCTGTTTAATAACTACGGGGTTGCCGGTTAAAATGCCGCTTACGCCCACAAACGGGTCACCAATGTTCATGCCCTGGCTGTCTATGGTAAACCGGCGGATGGCTGCATCGTGGCGGGAACCGCGCATTTTCAGTACGGTTATGCTGCGTTGCATCTCCCCGGAAACCTCCACGTAACGTAGCAGGATTATGGTATCCGTAATGGTAGAAATATTGCCTTCGGTAACCGAAGAGCCGCCGGTTAACAGCGGCGTGGTAGCAGTAAACATGCCCGTAATTTCCTCGTGTTTCAGGAACGAAGTAAGGGCAATGATAAATTCGCGGAAACCTTTTTCGGTAGACGTGCGCGTTAAAGCCGAGAGGCTGTCGATGGCAATTCTGTCGGGCTTAAAATCCTTTACAATTTCCTGAATATTAACAAAATGATCTTCCAGGGAAGAAACTTCCGGATAAATGCAGACTACTTTCAGCAGACCGTCTTTTTCGAGTTGCTCAAAATCCTGGCCCCAGCCTCTGGCATTGCGGAATAACTGTTCGCGGCTTTCTTCGAAGGCCATCAGCAGGCAGCGTCCTTTTTTTTCGCGGATGCCGTTAATAAAGTTGGCCACCAAAAGCGTTTTGCCCGCCCCGGTAGCGCCCGAAACCAGGATGATGGAGTCGCGGTAAAATCCGCCGCCGCACATTTCGTCGAGTTTGGCCACGCCGGAACTTACCCGCGCAGTAGACGAACGCTGATTCAGTTCCATGGCCGAAAGCGGAATAATTACGATGGCCTGGCCGGGAATAATGGTGAACGGATGCTCGCCTTTTACGTGGTTACTGCCCCGGAATTTCAGAATTTCAATCGTCCGGCGGCGCTTTTCCTTATTCAGTACATTGCGCAGAATAATTACGTTATCGGTCAGGAATTCTTCCACGCCAAACCGGGAAATGTCGCCGTATTCTTCGGTGCGTTCGGCGGTAATAATGGAAGTAGTCTGGAGGCGGCGCAGCGTCATGGCAACTTTAAAAAGCTCGCGCCTGATGGTGTGCATTTCCGGAAATTGTGAAAACACGCTGCCGATTGAATCGATCACCACCCGTTTGGCTTTGCTTTTGGTTATGGCATGCTCCAGGCGCACCCGGAAAGCACTCAGGTCATATTCCCCGATCGTTACCGATTCTTCATCTTTAGGCGAGCCGTCCAGAAATACCCATTTACCTTCTTTTTCCCATTTGTCTATATCCCAGTTAAAGCTGCGCAGGTTCTGACGGATATCGTTTACCTGTTCTTCGAACGTAACAAACACGCCCGGCTGGTCGAAAAGCGCAATGCCCATAGCAAGGTACTGGGCCCCAAACAACGTTTTGGCGCTGCCCGAAGTACCGGCAATCAGAGTAGTTCTTCCTTCGGGCAAACCACCATCGGAAATATGATCGAAAGCCGGAATGCCGGTTAGTATTTTTTTAATATTCATGAATAATAGGTAGCACTGTTTAATACAACAAATACAACACTAACCTTGCCGGGGGAAGTTTTGCTTAAGGGTAAGCGGGGCCGGAAACAGCTGTTTCCAGGAGAAAATAAAAAAAAATATACTGCTGCCTTCGGGGAAACAGCGTCTTTTGACGTTGGAATTTATTAAAGATAACAGATATTCTGAATATATTGTTTTTTCCGAAAAATTACTTGAAAAAAAATCGAGAAAGAGCAGCTAATAACCCGGCAAAGATATGCAGATAAATTGAAAAGATAAAATACGGAAACATTCGCTCCCTGCTGCGAAACAGGCGCGGCATCGGGTTTATGCCTGCAAAACCTTACCGTTTTTTAAGTACCGAAACTGTTCCGGGCACCAGGAATTTGGAAGTAAATTAAAAGGGCACTAACTAAAACGCAGGTAACAAGCCGGTTATTGAAACGAAAAACCGTAACCAAAGAATATTGTTAAAAAGTAGTTTTGGAGATTTAAACCCTAGCGTTTTTTAAGTTGCTCCTGCAACCGCTCCAGTTCCATACTCTTTCTTACCAGGTCGCGTTTGGTGTTTATCAGTTCGTTATTCAGGCGGCTCATTTCTTCCAGCAGTTCCCAAACGGTAACTTCGGCCTCGTTTTCAGTTTGGGTCATTTCTGCCGGTTCAGCCAGGGTGTTTTCTACTTCTTCGGCCACCAATTGGGTAACCGGCAATTCTGGATTTTCTTTTGGAAGAGCCCGCTGCGCTACCAGGATAATATGATCGCGAAGCAAAACGCCGGAAAAGGTAAAGAGATGTTTTTCATCGTTCAGCAGTATTTCAAGATCGAAATACTGGGCTTTGCCAGACCAGCGGATAGCTTCCACAAAGCGTCTGCCGGCTTCCAGGTATTCCGGGCTGATGCAAAATAAAAGCGGCTGATTCACCAGGCTTCGTACATCGAGCTTTTCGCGGACATACATAACTTCCTCGATAAAGCTGTTTTGGTTGCATTGCAGAATAAATTCAGGTCCCGCTTTCATCAGATCATTTTAAAGGCAGTGCGCGCAGCAAGTCGTTCGCTTTTTCTATGGCCGCAGCGGCATTATTAGCAAAAGCATCGGCGCCAATGGCCTGCCATAATTCCGGGGCTACGTTAAACGGGTAACCGCCAACCATTATTTTAACGCTTTTCAGGGTTGTATCGCGGCGTATGGCTTCAATTAAATCAGAAACAGCACGCACGTGATAAGCCATGGTAGCCGAAACAATGAGCAGATTGGCTTCCTGCTCGCGCAAGGTACGAATAATGCTTTCAATCGGCGTATTGGCTCCCAGGTAAAATGTATCCCAGCCTTCCATTTCAAAAAAGTCGGCCACCATCCGGATGCCAACTTCGTGCAGGTCGCCGGAAATGCAGGTCGCCACCAGCCGGTACCCGTTGCGTTCGGAATTGAAAATATGCTCGTAGAGCTGCGACATGATCATTTGGGTGGCAGCGGTGCAATAATGTTCCTGCGCTACCGAAACTTTATTGAGCTGCCAGAGCCTGCCTATTTCGTGCTGCACCGGCTGAAAAACCTCCAGGTAAAGCTCTTTTACGGCAACACCCTTTTCTACTTCCTGCAGAATTAACTGGCTGGCCTGATTACGTTTGCCGTTCAGCAGCAGCTGCAAATATTTTTCTGCGGTGGCTTTTAAGGTATGGTCGCTTTTCAGAAAACTTTCGATGGGTTCAAAAGCCGATTCCAGCTGGTTCATGGCGCTGTTCATATATTTGGCAGCAACCACAAAACTTTCGATGGGCAACCGCTGCGCCAGCGCTTCCTTAATGCAATTCAGGTTTACGGCCAGGTCTTTGGCCGGAATGTTGCGCGCGCTCAGCATTTGCTGGGCCCAGCCAATATAATCGCGGAACAATAAGGGGCTTTCCGATAAAATGGCTTCGGCCAGGTACGACAAATGGTATCCGGCATCCTGCAGGCATTTTTCGCGGCCAGTTTTTCCATAGCGGGATTCTAGTTCCGGCATGCGTTTGTATTGCAGCGTGGTAGCTACCTCTGCTATTTCTGCGGCATGATTATAAACCAGCTCAGCTGTTCTTTTATTTGCCATTTCTTCTCTCCTGAATTATTTACTGATATGCGAGAAAAAACGGACTTTGGCGCTACGGGGAACAAGTTTCAATCCTTTCGGAATTTGGGAATGCGATTCTTTCAGATGGTTTTTATGCCAGACCTGGTAGCTTTCCTGGTCGGTCCAGTAAGTAATAAGCCAGATCTCGTTGGGTTCGTCGTGCGGGCAGATAACTTCCATGCGCTCAAAACCGGGGGCATTGTCAACCAGGTGCGGACGATCGCGAAAAGCCTGTTTCACTTCCGGCGCCATATCGTTGGCAATAATAAACGTACTTAATGCAATAAACATAAAAACAAACTTAAACCGGACCGCGTGGCACTTCAGCCCCTGAGCGATTTCACAACTCCAATTCCGGCATTAAAAAATCTTATATAAACGGATTTAAATGCGACAGGTTACAAAAATTTTAATAAATCCATAAAACATTCATAACCAGACACATAAACACTTAGCATATTATAAAGTAAATCATTTTCCGTGAAAAGAACTAAATTTTATCCGAATCGATCAAAAAAAGCAGGTACCTGATACCTGATTCTTACACTTCCTCTCTGCCTCTGGTACTTTACAAATTTAAATGCCGCCGCTTCCCAAGCAGAAAACAGATTCTAACCAAGGAAGTTTAATTTCCTGACCTGAAGCCATCTCAGAATTACTGCCATGGTAAGCCTTATCAAACAAACTCATGGACTTTTATAGAACAGTTGAACCCTAAGGCTCTGAAGTCCTTCACCCGCGTTCTATAAAATACTTGGAACAGGCCGCCTTGCATCGCATTTGTGAAATAGCTTTTCATAAGCCGGAAAAAATAAAAACCGCGATCAATTGCCCCTCACAGGCTTTTTGCGTAAGCAATTTCTGAAAACTTATGAAAAACGCTATTCCTTATCATGAAAAAACTAATACTTGCTCTGCTGGCCCTTTTTACCCTGGAAACGGCTTTTGCGCAAACCGAAACGACTCCTGAGTATGAAGAGATAGAAACCGACCGACCCGGCGTGGGTAATGCGGCCACAGTGGTTCCGCAAGGTGCCTTACAGGCCGAAATTGGCCTGCAATTCCAAAACGACGAAACCAATTTTTACTCAGATAAAGAATACCTGTTGCCCGAAGTCTTGATCCGCTACGGACTTCTAAATTTCCTGGAGCTACGCTTACGCGGGCAACTTACTCACCGGGTTTTAGATTTAACCGGCCCGGCATTGCCGGAAAACCGCTTTACCGATACCGGTCTGAACAGAGTGATGCTGGGCACTAAGGTCCAGTTCCTGAAAAACCAGGGTGCCCGGCCGGATTTAGCTTTACAAGCCGATTTTGAATTGCCAGCCGGCGACGAAACCTTAAAAGCAGATCAGGTTCAACCCAAGCTGCGCCTCAACTTTAAAAACAGGCTTTCCCAAGCTTTATCTTTAAACTACAACGTAGGCGTGGAATGGGAAGAAAACTTTAATACTAAAACCGGCGAAAATTATAAGCGGTTTGGTTTATATACCCTGGGGTTAGGATATAAAATAACAGAAACGTTCCAGATCTTCGGCGAAGCTTTTGGCGAACTGCACCAAAACGATATGCAGCAAAGTTTTGACGCCGGCCTGGCTTATAAATTAAAACCGAATTTTCAACTGGACGCTTACGGCGGCGTAGGCCTCAGCGAGGAAGCGCCGGATTACTTTGTTTCGGCCGGGGTAAGCTACCGGTTACCAAAGTAAACAGAAAACGGTATGCTTTTAACGCTAAAAACTCACAGCCTTTAAAAGGAGTGAGTTTTTTTGTTTTCAAGAAGAAATACAAATGGCTGAAATTTATTTCCGGCAGTTTTATAGTCTAAAACCATAGCGTTTTTCCTTCAGTTCTGGCTGGCTGATTAGAATTAGCGACCCGCCTTTTCCGGGCTGCGCGCTTTTGAAATCGTGGTAATCAGCCCAAATAATAACAGCAATTTGCCAGGTATTAAAATTAAAAAGCGTGTTTCTTTACAATGCCCTGAAAGCAGATTTCTTAAAACCTCAAAAAGCCATTCAATAAATTTGCTGCTAAAAACTACTTCCATTTACTCCATTCGGCATTTTTAAAATTCTAATCTTATTCTAATCTCCTTCTAACGCCGCTCTAATACCGCCGCTATACTTTTACAGCATTACTACTGAAAAGCTATGCGGATATTCCTTTTATTAACCTTTCTGTTTTACCTCCGGCTGTCAACCGGCTTTGCCCAACCAGCGCTTGCGTTAACTTCCCCAACCGATACCGTTAAAATAACCCTGGCCGAAGCCGAAAACCTTTTCCAGGAACGCAACCTGCCGTTGCTGCAGCAAAAAACTTCCATCGAATCGGCCCGGGCGGCCATTATTCAGGCGCGCTTGTTCGAAAATCCGGTTCTTTCGCTGGAGCAGAACATCTATAATTCCAAAAACGGCAAATACTTCGATGCTTCCCGGACCGGGCAGCAGATCGTGGCGGTGGAGCAATTGATTACCCTGGCCGGCAAACGGAAAAAACGCGTGCGGGTGGAGGAATACAACGCCCAGCTTACCGAAGCCGAATATTTTGATCTGCTGCGGGCATTGCGTTTTAACCTGCGTTCCTCTTTTGCCGAATTACATTTCCAGCTCCAGATAAATAAAAGTTTGACGGAACGCGTGGCGGTGGTGCAAAAACTGGTTACCGCTTTCGAAGGCCAGTACAAAAAAGGCAACGTACCGCTGAAAGAAATCACCCGCCTGAAAGCGCTGCTCATTTCTTTGGATAACCAACAGCTGAAACTGCAGGCCGAAATTCAGGAAAATCAAAGCGAACTCCGCCTGCTTACCCATTCGCCGGTTACCACTTTTCTGGTTCCCCAACCCGACCAAGCCACAATTCAGACCCTGAATTTAACCAACCTGACCTATCCGGAACTGGTGGAAACTGCCAAGGAAAACCGCTACGACCTGAAAGGCGCAAATACCAACGTGAACCTGCACCAGGCCAACCTGAAATTGCAAAAATCCTTGGCCGTGCCCGATGTAACGCTGGGCGGACTTTACGACCGCGACGGTAGTTTTATAAGAAATTATACCGGGGTAACGCTGCAAATGCCGCTGCCGCTCTGGAACCGCAACCAGGGCAATATCAAAATCGCCCGCCACGAACTGGAACGCAGCCAACTGGGCCTGCAGTACCAGGAACAGGTAGTAGAAAACGAAGTGATGGAAGCCTATCAGAAAGCCCTGAAAGCCCAGCAGCTGCACGCGGGTTTTGACCCCAATTTCCATAGCGATTTCAACAAATTATTCGACGGC
The DNA here is from genome assembly GCF_016623615.1 of Adhaeribacter terrigena. Taxonomy (GTDB): domain Bacteria; phylum Bacteroidota; class Bacteroidia; order Cytophagales; family Hymenobacteraceae; genus Adhaeribacter_A; species Adhaeribacter_A terrigena. The sequence goes on from NZ_JAEHFX010000006.1 coordinate 137,565, forward strand.
GTGGCTGCCAGTTTTGCGCGCCGCAACCTCAGTTTGCTCGAATTCCTGGATTACTTCGAAGCCTATTCCGACAGCCTGGAACAAGGCCTGGAACTAGAAAACACCCGGCTGCGCACGCTGGAAGAAATAAATTACGCGGTCGGAAAACCGGTCTTCTCTTATTAAACTTAACCCTATAGCCATGACCTCAACATTTAAAAGATCAAGTCTATTTTTCGCCTTTTTCGCCTCGGTTCCTTTTTTCTTAGGCAGTTGCAGCCAAACATCGGCTAACCGCGAAGTACCGCTGAACCACGAAGATTTCTGCCTGACCGATACCATTGCCAGCATGATAAAAGTGGAAAAAGCCCAGCTCCAGCCGGTTGAAAACCAATTACCACTTTCGGGCAAAATTACCTTCGATGAACAGAAAGTATTCAAGGTTTTTCCGTTGGTGGGCGGTTACGTGCAGCAGGTAAAAGTGGAACTCGGCGATTACGTGCAGAAAGGCCAAACCCTGGCGGTGCTTAAAAGCGGCGAAGTGGCCGACCTGAAACAGGAACTCATCCAGACCCAGGCCAAAGTGCAGCTGGCTGATAAAAACCTGGACGTAACCGAAGAAATGTTTAAAGCCGGATTGGCCTCCCAAAAAGATTTTCTGGCCGCCCAGCAGGAACACAAAAGGGCCCAGGCCGAGCTGAATCGCATGAAGGAAATGTTCCAGATCTACAGCGTGGGCCACGGTTCGGAATACATTGTAAAAGCGCCGGCTTCGGGTTTTATCGTGGAGAAAAAGATCAACGCCGATACCCAGGTCCGCTCCGACAACGATGACAACCTGTTCACCATTTCCAGCATGAACGAGATATGGGTGATGGCCAACGTTTATGAGAGCGACATTGCCAAAATAAAAGACGGCTACGAAGCCGAGGTAACCACCCTCTCCTATCCGGACAAGATTCTGAAGGGCAAAGTAGATAAAATTTACAACGTGCTGGACCCCACCACCCGCGTGATGAAAGTCCGGATCAAGCTCGAAAACCCGGGGTATGAATTAAAGCCCGAAATGTTTGCCAACGTGCTGGTAAAATACCAGGAAGACAAAGAACTCATCGCCGTGCCGGCTACCGCCATCATCTTCGACCAGAACAAAACCTTTGCCATGGTTTACCGCAAAAACTGCGATCTGGCGCCGCGGGAAGTGGCCGTTTACCAGACCGTAGGCAAAACCGCTTACCTGAATTCCGGGGTGAAAGCCGGCGAAAATGTGATCTCCGGCCACCAGCTGCTGGTTTACGATGCTTACAAGACCAACTAAAATTTGCCTATGAATTCCTTTATCAGAAATATAATTGCCTTTTCGCTCAAGAACCGGTTCCTGATTTTCTTCGCCACCTTTATCATTATTGTGGCCGGGGTGATCAGCTATAAAAATACGCCCATAGAAGCGTTTCCGGACGTAACCAATACCCGCGTGCAGATCATTACCCAGTGGCCGGGCCGCAGCGCGGAAGAAGTGGAAAAATTCGTAACCATTCCGCTGGAAGTGGAGATGAACGTGGTGCCGAAAAAAACCAGCCTCCGCTCCATTTCCCTGTTCGGGCTTTCGGTGGTAACCATGATCTTCGACGATGAAGTAGATGAATTTACGGCCCGCCAACTGGTAGCCAACCAATTAGCCGCCGTGAACCTGCCCGACGGCGTGGATGCAGCCATGCAACCTTCATCCGGCCCCACCGGCGAAATTTTCCGCTACACCCTGGAAAGCAGCAGCAAAGACGTGCGTGAACTGAAAACCATCCAGGATTGGGTGATTGATAGGCAACTAAAAAGCGTGCCGGGCATAGCCGATGTGGTTAGTTTTGGCGGTGAAGTGAAAACCTATGAAGTGCGGGTAGACCCGAGCTTGTTGGCAAAATACGGCATTTCCGCGCTGGAAGTGTACGAAGCCCTTGCCAAAAGCAATATCAACGTGGGTGGCGACGTGATCGAGAAAAGTTCGCAGGCCTATGTGGTGCGCGGTATTGGTTTGCTCAACAACATTCCGGAGATCGAAAATGTAATTGTCGATAACCGCGATGGCGTGCCGGTTTTGGTCCGCCACATCGGCGAAGTGCAGGAATCGCATTTGCCGAGTCTGGGCTACGTGGGCCGCGATAACGAAACCAACCTGGTGGAAGGCATTGTGGTGATGCGCAAAAATGAAAATCCTTCCGAGGTTCTTTTCGCGCTGAAACTAAAGATCGTAGAACTGAACGACGAAGTTTTGCCGGAAGATGTAAAGATCAAAACGTTTTACGACCGCTCTACGCTCATCGGGTTTACCACCAGCACCGTAACCAAAAACCTGCTGGAAGGCATTATTCTGGTAACGGCCATTGTGTTCCTTTTCATGGCGGATTGGCGCACCACTCTCATCGTTTCCATCATCATTCCGCTGGCCTTGCTCTTTGCGTTCGTTTGTATGCGCATGAAAGGCATGTCCGCCAACCTCCTTTCCATGGGCGCCATCGACTTTGGCATTATCATAGACGGGGCGGTGGTGATGGTGGAAGGCTTGTTTGTGGTGCTCGATAAAAAAGCGCACCAGCTGGGCATGAAACGCTTCAACAAGCTTTCCAAACAGGGCATGATCAAGAATACCGCAACGGATCTGGGCAAGTCGATCTTCTTTTCCAAACTGATCATCATTACCGCGCTGCTGCCCATCTTTGCTTTCCAGAAAGTGGAAGGAAAAATGTTTTCTCCGTTGGCTTACACATTGGGTTTTGCCTTGCTGGGCGCTTTGATCTTTACGCTTACGCTGGTGCCGGTGCTGGCCAGCATGCTGTTGAATAGGAACGTGCGGGAAAAGCACAACCCGATCGTGAATTTCATGAACAACTCGGTTTTCAAGGCTTTCAGCTTTACTTATAAATACAAGAAAGCCAGTTTGCTGGGAGCGCTGGGAGCCGTGGTCATTGGCATATATTGTTTCCGCTTTCTGGGTTCGGAATTTTTGCCGCAGTTGAATGAAGGCGCGGTGTACGTGCGGGCCAGCATGCCGATGAGCACTTCCCTGGATCAATCCATTGACATGGCCGAAAAGATCCGGAAAAAGATATTGCAGTTCGATGAAGTAAACCAGGTTTTATCGCAGACCGGCCGGCCCAACGATGGCACCGACCCGACCGGCTTTTTCAACATCGAATTTCACGTGGACCTGAAACCGAAAGACGACTGGAATCGCAAAATAACGCAGCAGGAATTGATCTCCGAGATCAGCAATTCGCTGGGCATTTACCAGGGCATAAAATTCAACTTTTCGCAGCCCATCATGGACAACGTGGAAGAAGCGGTTTCCGGGGTGAAAGGCTCGATGGCGGTGAAAATTTTCGGCAATGATCTGAATAAACTGGAAGTGCTGGGCGATTCGGTTTACAACATCCTGAATAAAGTGGAAGGCATCGATGATCTGGGCGTGATCAGATTGGTCGGCCAACCGGAACTCCAGATCCAGTTAGACCAAAGCCGGATGGCGGCTTACGGCGTAAATACCGCCGATTGTCAGGCCGTGATTGAGATGGCCATTGGCGGCAAAGCAGCTACCAAAATGTACGAAGGGGAACGCAACTTCGACATCCGCTTGCGCTACCAACCCCAATTCCGGCAAAATGAAGCGCAATTAGGAAACCTGTTGGTACCTACCAGTTACGGCAGCCAGATCCCGCTGAAGGAAATTGCCAAGATCGGAACGGTAACCGGACCGGCCTTTGTGTACCGCGAAGAGAACGCCCGCTTTATTGCCATCAAATTCTCGGTGCGCGGCCGCGACCTGGGCAGCACCATTAAAGAAGCGCAGGATAAAGTGGCTGGTGCTATTCAGCTGGACAAAGGCATGAAACTGGAATGGAAAGGCGAATTCGAAAACCAGATCCGGGCTACGGAACGGCTTTCGCAGGTTGCCCCAATCAGTCTGGTGCTGATCTTCCTGATCTTGTTTGTAACGTTTGGTAACGTGCGCGATGCTGGCCTGGTAATTCTGAACGTACCATTTGCCCTCATTGGCGGAATCCTGGCCTTGCTCATTACCCAAACCAATTTCAGTATTTCAGCCGGCGTAGGTTTCATTGCCCTTTTCGGGATCTGTATTCAGAATGGGGTGATATTGATCTCAGTATTTAAGAAGAACGTGGAAGAAGGAATTCCGCTCATACAGGCCATTAAGGAAGGCGTAGCTGAACGAACCCGCCCGGTTCTCATGACAGCCATGATGGCGGCCCTGGGATTATTGCCGGCCGCGCTTTCCACCGGAATCGGTTCGGAAACGCAGAAGCCGCTGGCCATTGTAGTAATTGGAGGTTTGATTACCGGTACCATCTTAACCTTGCTGGTTTTCCCGCTGATCGTGGACCTGGTTTATAAACGTTCTATTGAAAAAGCGGAAAATAAACGCCTTAAAAAAATACTCTCTCCTGAAATTTCTTTGGCTTAACATTGATGTTTGTTTGGGAATGCAATTTTGCAGCATTCACTTTTTGAAAAGGCGGCTTCTGGCTGCCTTTACTTTTTCCCGGTTATTCCTGACTTTTTAGGGTGAAAAGCATAGCGTTTTTTAAGGTAATCAGCTTTTAAACTTTACCGTAACGGTAGTGCCTTTATGCTGGTGCGATTCTATGGTTATCTGGCCGTGATGCAGTTTCATGATCTTGTCAGTGAGCGATAAGCCGATGCCGGTTCCTTGCCGGGAACGGGCGTTTTGGGCGCGGTAAAAAGGCTGAAACACGTAAGAAATTTCTTCAGCCGGAATACCTATGCCGGAATCTTTTACTGTGATGGAGATGCCGGAGTTCTGGTACGAAAAAGTTACCGCCACCGGCGCCTGATCGGAGAATTTCAGGGCGTTTTCCAGAATGTTTTGCAGCGCAATTTTGAGGAGATTCCTGTTCCCGGGTACAGTCAATTTCTCGGGAAAATCGGGCAGGTTTTCCAAGTGTAAACGAATGCGGGAATTGCCCGTTTGTGGACTTTCCAGTTCCTGTTTCACTTCCAGCAGCAGTTCATCCAGGCGCACGCTTTCCCTTTGAATTTCCTGTTCGTCGAAACCGGTTTGGGCTAAGGTGATGAGGTCAGAAGTAAGTTTTTGTAAGCGGTTGGTTTCGTTTTGCAAGGTTTGCAACGAGGTTTTATATTCAGGCACCGAACGGTCTTTCAGCAAGGCTACTTCAATTTCGCCGCTGATGGCCGTAAGCGGATTCCGGAGTTCATGAGAAGCGTTGGCAATAAAACTCTTCTGCATTTCGAACGACAATTCCAGCCGTTCCAGCATCTGGTTAAAAGTCTGGGTCAGTTCCGCAATTTCATCTTTGGAACTCCGTCCCTTTACCCGCAAATGCAGGTTCGAGGCCCGGATCTTATTTACTTCCGATACGATTTCCCGGATAGGCCTTAGCACCTGCTGCGAGAGGAAATAACCTAAGGTGAGAACCAAAAGCAAACTACCCAGCACGCTGAATATCATTGCGTTCTTCAGATTAGCCAGTTTCTCTAAACCGGTAGCGTCTTTGGCCGAAGCAATGATGAAAAAATTTCCTTCGTTGTCGTGGTAAAAGAAACCGACTACCTGCCGGTCGCCTTCCCAGAATTCCACGTACTTATCTTTCCTGATCTGTTCCAGCAATTGCGTTGGGGCGCCGGCATTGGAAGAATCCAGTAAGAAACGGGGCTGCAGATCGGAATTGTAAACGGTAAGCACCTCTTCGTTTAATTTATTCAGGTATTTCTGCCGGACCTTGTCCATCGATTTGGCGCTCAACTCATCGCGTTCCAGAAACAACTGCCCGGTAATTAAACCCCGTTCGTACAATCGCTGAAAGAACTGCCGGTGCGTAAAATCTTTCGCCTGGAAATAAACGAAGGTGCATACTGCAATTAAAACGGCCGCAATAAGCAGGGAAAACGCAAGGGTAAGCCGGCTGCGAAACGTCATGCGGTTTCCGGGGTTTTTAATGCGTAACCCATCCCGATCACGGTGTGAATAAGCTTAACCGGAAATTCTTTATCGATCTTATTCCGAAGGTAATTCACGTATACATCTACCACGTTCGAGCCCAGGTCGTAATTCAGTTCCCATACGTTTTCCAGCAGATCGATCCGGCCCAGAACTTTGCCCGGGTTTTTCATAAAATACTCCAGCAAGGCAAATTCCCGGGCAGTAAGGTTAATGTTTTTCCCACCCCGGGAAACCACTTTGGTATCGAGGTCCAGCTCCAGGTCGGCAAAGGTTAGTTTGCTACCAGTGAGATTTTGTAAATTTTTACGCCGGGTTAAAGCCCGGACCCGCGCCAGCAGTTCTTTAAATTTGAAAGGTTTGGCCAGGTAATCGTCGGCGCCGGCTTCCAGCCCGGTAACTACATCGTCGGTGGTTCCTAAGGCCGTCAGCATCAGGATAGGCAAAGAAGCATCCCAATTACGCAGCTGTCTGCAAACTTCCAGCCCGTTCAGTCCCGGCATGATCACGTCCAGAATAGCCAGGTGGTATTCTTTCTGCCGTGCCAGTAAAAGGCCGGTATTGCCATCGTACGCTACATCCACTTCAAAGGAATTTTCTTCCAGGCCACGCTTGATAAATGCCGCCACGTTCAGCTCGTCTTCCACTACCAGAATATTCATACAATCAGGAATATGGCTAAAATTACGAAAATGGTTCTGAAAAAGCAGCATAAAAAAACCTCACCGGTTTTAAAAACCGGTGAGGTTAGCCCATACTTTTCAGCCTTAAAACCCTAGCGTTTTTCAGGCTTCCGCTTCGGCCGTTTCAGTGGCAGTTTCTATGGCATTTACCATAGCGTTTTCCGAAGGTTTACCGGTTGAAAGCACCAGATCGTCGGCACTTACGAGCGAAGTTTCCGGCAAATGAATTCCGGTAACCACCAGGTCTTCGGCGGCGGTTATGGTGGTTTCCATTTTCATGGCTTCTATAATGAACAGCGGCGCATTTTTCTTTACCTGTTGTCCTTCTTTTACCAGCACTTTGGAAAGCATGCCTTGCAGCGGCGCCGAAATTTGTTTCGGATCGGCTTTGTCGGCTTTGCGGTTTTCCTTTTTGGTAATTTTCACCGATTTATCGAGCACGTCGATGTTGCGGGTCTGGCCGTTCATTTTGAAGAAAACCGTGCGGGTGCCGTCGTCGTTGGCCGGGCCCATGCTCTGGTATTTTATAATGATGGATTTCCCTTTGGCAATATCAATAATAGCTTCTTCGCCCTGTTTCATGCCGTAGAAAAAGATGCGCGTCGGGATCACCGAAACATCGCCGTAGGTTTGCACGTGTTTGTAATATTGCTCAAAAACCTTCGGGTAAAGCAAATAGGAAAGCAGGTCGGTGAATTTTACATTTTGTCCGAATTTCGCTTTCAGATCATCCCATTCCTTTTCGAAATCGATCGGTTCCAGATGTTCGTTCGGGCGGTCGGTATATGGTTCTACGTCTTTTAAAACGATCTTCTGCAGCTTTTTCGGGAACCCGCCCACCGGCTGGCCAATGTCGCCTTTAAAGAATTGCTGCACCGATTCCGGGAAGGAAATAGTTTCGCCTTTTTCCAGTACATCTACCGTGGTCAGGTTATTCGACACTAAATAAAGCGCCATATCACCTACTACTTTGGAGCTTGGCGTAACTTTCACCACATCACCGAAAAGCGTGTTTACATCCGTGAAAGTGGTTTTGATCTGCTCCCATTTATCGCCCAAACCCAAAGCCTGCGCCTGGGGCCGTAGATTGGAATATTGCCCGCCCGGAATTTCGTGCTGAAACACTTCCGAAGTTCCCGCTTTCAAACCCGATTCGAATGGATAATAATACTCGCGTACGGTTTCCCAATAGCTCGAATATTCGTTCAGGCTTTTCTGGTCGAATTCGCGGTGGCGGTCCTGGAAGCGCATCATTTCCACCATGGAATTGAAATTCGGCTGCGAGGTTAAACCGGACAGCGAACCCAGGGCTACGTCTACCACATCTACGCCTGCTTCAATGGCTTTTAAATACGTAGCGCTTTGAATGGAAGAGGTATCGTGGGTGTGCAGGTGAATAGGGAGCTTTACGGTTTCCCGCAGTGCGGTGATTAATTCGGTGGCGGCGTATGGCTTTAATAAACCGGCCATGTCTTTGATGCACAAGATATGCGCGCCGGCGTCTTCCAGGTTTTTAGCCAGGTCGAGGTAATAGTTTAAATTATACTTGGTGCGGGCCGGGTCCAGAATATCGCCGGTATAGCAGATGGAAGCTTCGGCCAGGCCGCCGGTCCGTTTCCGAACAAAGTTGATGCAGCTTTCCATGCCTTTCATCCAGTTCAGTGAATCGAAAATGCGGAAAATATCTACGCCGGTTTCCCAGCTTTTCTCTACGAAAGCCTCAATTAAATTATCCGGGTAAGCTTTATAACCTACGCCGTTAGCCCCGCGAATGAGCATTTGCAGCAGAATATTCGGAACCGCTTTTCTGATTTTGGCCAGCCGGTCCCAGGGATCTTCGTGCAGGAAACGCAGGCTTACATCGAAGGTCGCACCGCCCCACACTTCCATGCTGAACGTTTGCGGGTGGTTTTTAGCGTAGCTTTCGGCTACTTTCAGCATATCGAAGGTGCGCATGCGGGTGGCCAGTAGGCTCTGGTGCGCGTCGCGGAAAGTGGTATCGGTGTAGTGAATCTGTTTATCGTTTCGGAGCCATTGAGCAAATTTTTCCGGCCCGAGTTCGGTGAGCAGGTCTTTTGTGCCCTTTTCGTAGGTTTTCTTCGGATCAAGCAATGGAAGGTGGGGTTTTTCCAGGAGCTTGTTCGGGTCGGTAAAAGTAATATCCGGATTACCGTTCACGATGGTATCGGCAATGTAGCTGAGGAATTTGGTGCCCCGGTCCTGCCGCTTTTCGAACTTGAGTAAGGCCGGGTGCTCTCTTACAAAATCGACGGTGGCATTACCGGAAATAAATTCTTCGTGGCCGATGATGTTCTGCAAAAACTGGATGTTGTTTTTTACGCCCCGGATCCGGAATTCTTCCAGCGTGCGCTGCATTTTTTTGGCCGCATCTTTTAAAGTAGTGGAATGCGCTGAAACTTTAACCAGCAGCGAATCGAAGAACGGGCTGATCTTGGCGCCCTGATACACGCTGCCCTGGTCTAAACGAATGCCAAAACCACCGGCGCTGCGATAGGCAATGATGGTTCCGTAATCGGGTTTGAATTCGTTTTCAGGATCTTCGGTGGTAATGCGGCACTGAATGGCAAAACCGTTGTTGAAACGGGCGTGGTTCTCACCCAAAGAAATTTCATCGTCAGAAAGCTTGTAGCCGTCTGCTATATAGATCTGGGTTTTGATCAGGTCGATGCCGGTAATCATTTCGGTAACCGTGTGCTCTACCTGGATCCGGGGGTTCACTTCTATAAAGAAGATCGCATCGTTTTCGGGCTGCACCAGAAATTCTACCGTGCCTACGTTATTGTAATTTACCGCCGAGCAGATCTTGAGTGCATAATCGTAGAGTTTGCGACGCAGTTCTTCTTTCAGATTCAGGGCCGGCGCTACTTCTACCACTTTCTGGAAGCGGCGTTGTACCGAACAGTCGCGTTCAAATAAATGGGTGATGTTGCCATGATTATCGGCTACGATCTGCACTTCGATGTGCTTGGGACGCTCCACAAATTTTTCGAGGAAAACCGTGGCATCGCCAAAGGCTTTCAGGGCTTCGTTACGGGCTTCAAAAAATCCTTTTTCCAGTTCTTCGTCCGTCCGGATCACGCGCATGCCTCGTCCGCCGCCGCCGGAAGCCGCTTTCAGCATGACCGGATAACCAATTCTGCTGGCTTCAATTTTAGCGACCTCAAAATCTGTCAGATCATTTTCATTGCTTTCAATGATAGGAACGTTGCAGGCTTTGGCTACTTTTTTAGCGGCAATTTTATCGCCCAACGCTTCCATAACTTCCGGCCGGGGGCCGATGAAAACAATGCCGTTGTCTTTACACTTCTGCGAAAATTCTTTGTTTTCGGATAGGAAACCGTAACCGGGGTGAATGGCATCTACACTGTTATCTTTGGCTATGGCAATAATTGCTTCCATATCCAGGTAAGGCTGCAGCGGTTGGTGATCTTTGCCGATCTGGTAAGCCTCGTCGGCTTTGTAGCGATGGTGCGAATAACGGTCTTCGTAGGTGTAAATGGCTACGGTCTGGATGTCCAGCTCGGTACAGGCGCGCAGAACCCGGATCGCGATCTCGCCGCGGTTCGCTACCAATACTTTCTTGATGTTCATAAAGAATTTGATGTACGGTTGGGAAGATAATTTAAGCTAACAAAGATCACAAAATATATAGTTTTCTGTATATAAAATAGCCGAAAAACTGGACGTAATCTGCTAACTGGAGTTATGCGCTCTTACTGAATTTGAGTTTTGAGGTTACGGACCTTCCCAATTTTCTGAGTCATTAACCGGAATTTAAGGGTTTACAGGGGTATATTTCCCGCGGCCGCTAACAACTCTATACCCAATTGTTGGCATATGCCCTCCAAATCTGGTAATACACGAAAGAAAAAAAGCAGCGGAGAATTTAAAAATCGAGTGGAAAAAGCTGAGGGTACTTTGCTGGAAAATCCGGCAGACTGAGATTAGTTTGGATAAAAACTTCCAGGAATAATGGGTTTGCGCTGCTCCTGTGACCATATCCACAAGCAAATGCAGCAGCTTGCTGAAAGCCGCAAAGCACTTTTATAGGCCAAAAGCATAGCGTTTTTCAGGAATTTAAATACCGGCTGCTTTACAGATCACACCCTTTACTCGTGATGGTGGTAATGCAGCTTATGAAAAAGGTTTTGCAGAAAAACGTTGGCTTGCTGATTAAATATAGAAAATATCGTATCTTTTTGGCGTCAAAAACTCTTAAACCAAATTCAAATTTTAACATGAAAAAACTTTTATTCTCAGTGCTTTGCTGGCTGGCTTTTATGCCTTTTGCCTTCGCGCAAACCAAAACTTCCTGTTGCACCAAAACGGCTCCGGAACAATTTGCGGTATTTGCTTCTAACCTGGAATTCCAGGCGATGCATGCCAGTCCGCTGCCGTTTACCCTCGAAGATCCGGCCGGCGAAATGGTTAATTTCCCGGTTGCCGGGGGCGAGGAAGGCCGCGCTTACCTGGTAAAAGCCACGAAACCATCTGACAATTACCTGATCGTGGTACACGAATGGTGGGGCCTGAACGATTATATTAAACAGGAAGCCGACAAATTTGCCAAAGCCATGCCGCACGTAAACGTAATTGCCGTAGACCTTTATGATGGCCGGATAGCAGACAGTGCCAGCACCGCCGCCGAATACATGAAGGAAGTTAGCGACGAGCGCGCCACCGGAATTCTGAAAGGCGCGATGGCCTTTGCCGGCAAGAAAGCAAAATTTGCGACCATTGGCTGGTGCTTTGGCGGAAGCTGGTCGTTGCAGGCAGCTATCCTGGCCGGTAAAAATGCGCTGGGCTGCGTAATGTATTACGGCATGCCGGAAACCGACGTAAAAAAACTCAAAAGCCTGAAATGCGATGTACTGGGTATTTTCGCGAAGAAAGATCAGAATATCACGCCTAAAGTGGTAAGCGAATTCCAGAAGAAAATGAAAGAAGCCGGAAAAGTATTATCGGTTAAAACCTTCGATGCCGACCACGCTTTTGCAAACCCGAGCAGCCCAACCTACAACAACACGTTCTCGAAACAAGCCGATAAAATGGCGCTCGATTACCTGAAACGCAAATTTGCGGTGAAGAAATAAGCTGCTGCTTTTGCTGAAAACGGTATCCTTTTTCAGGCAAAAACCCGATTTACCAAAAGCCTTTCCGCCTTGGAAAGGCTTTTTTATTGCCCGGCCTTTCCCGTATCTTTCGCTTTTTAAGGCTTGGTTTTGAAGATTCTTCCGAAATTATTTTTACTGATTTGTTTTCTGGCGCTGGCATTGCAAGCATCGGCCGGCACTTTACTGGTACCTGCAGATACCGTTTCAGGGAAGATTCCGAATAAAAAAGTGGCGCTTTACAGTGCGGGGATCGGGGCGGTTTACGTAGGCGGTTTGGTGGTTTTAAGCCAGGCCTGGTACGATAAAAATACCCAAACCAGTTTCCACTTTTTTAACGATAATGCCGAATGGAAGCAAATGGACAAAGCCGGGCATTTCTGGGGGGCGTTTCAGGAAAGCAAAGGCGGCGTAGATGCTTTAAAAAAAACCGGATTATCGGAAAAACAAGCCATCTGGCTCGGGAGTTTAACCGGAATTTTGCTGCAAACCCCCATCGAACTTTTAGACGGTTACCAGGAAAGTTACGGGGCTTCGCCCGGCGATCTGATCGCCAACACGGCCGGTTCGGCAGCGGTTCTAGCGCAGCAACTGGCCTGGCGAGAAATTAGAATTCAGCCGAAATTCTCTTTCCATAAAACCCGCTATGCCGCACTCCGGCCCGATGTTTTAGGCAATAGTTTAGCCGAACGCGCTTTAAAAGATTATAACGGGCAAACCTACTGGCTCAGCGTAGACGTGGCGAAATTTCTGCCAGAAGAAAGAAAATATCCGAAATGGCTGAACCTGGCCGTGGGCTATGGCGCGGAAGAAATGGTTTACAACGATCCGGACGCAAACAGTCAGATCGGTATTGAGAAATTCGGAACTCCGCTAAAGCCCTACCGGCAATATTATTTAACTGTAGACCTGAATTTACGCGCCATAAAAACCCGTAGTAAAGTGCTTAAAACCGCTTTCTACATTCTGGATATCTTTCATTTACCGGCACCGGCTTTGGAATATAATAACCGGAAAAAACTGCGGTTTCACGGCCTGTATTACTGAGTTAAAAACGGTAGGTTTTTCTTAAAGAAAACTGCCGGCCAGGTTGTTTCCCGTTACCTATCTGAAACAAAAAGCAGGTTTGCCGGTTAGCAAACAGCAAACCTGAGGCGCAAACTTCTCGAGCTAAAAAACAGATTATCAACGCTGTCTTAACCTAAAAAAAGCTTTTAAGCCCAGCCAAAACGATGTAACTTCGTAGTTTTACGCCGGTAAATTAACCCAGGCCCTCCGTTTATCTATGAAAATTTTACAGCATTGGTTGGAGCAGCTTTTAAGCAACAGCGGTATGGCTCCCGCCCTGATTCCCGGCGTTACTGCCTTTATTTTGTTTATCGCGCTTCTGCTGGTGGCGGTGGTTTCATATCAGTTAACCCGTTTGCTGCTGGTAAAAACGCTGCACGCTTTTTTTGCCCGCACCACAGCCAAATGGGACGATCTTTTTGTAGAGCATAAACTCTTCGAAAACCTGGCGCACATCGTACCGGTATTAATTTTCCGAATTCTCACCCCGGTGGTTTTTGCCGATTATCCGGAGCTGCTGGCCGCCATCCTGAAAGCCATCGATGTGTATATCATTTTGGTGATCATGCGCATCTTCACGTCGTTCCTCACGGGCATGGAAGCTTTCCTGGTTGCTTCGCCGGTCTTTAAAAACAAACCCCTTGCCAGCTATTTCCAGCTCACGCGAATCATCCTTTACATTGCCGCCGCCATTCTGGCGCTTTCCATTTTGCTGGGCCGCTCACCGGTTTATTTTCTGAGTGCGTTCGGCGCCATGACGGCTATTTTTCTGCTCATTTTCAAAGACACGATTTTAGGTTTGGTGGCCAGCGTGCAGATCTCAGCCAACGACATGGTGCGCGTAGGCGATTGGGTAGAAATGCCGAAATTCAACGCCGACGGCGACGTAATTGCCATAAACCTGAACACGGTAAAGATCCGCAACTGGGACAAAACCATAACTGCCGTGCCTACATACTATTTTATAACCGATAGCTTTAAAAACTGGCGCGGCATGCAGGAAAGCGGCGGCCGCCGTATTAAAAGAGCAATTTTTCTTAACCAACGCTCCGTAAAATTCGTGGACCCGGAATTGCGCGAACGCTTTAAAAAATATTACCTCATTACCGAATACGTGAACTGCCGGCAGCAGGAAATAGAGACCTTTAACCGCGAAAATGCCATCGATACCAGCACCCTGATCAACGGCCGCCGCATGACCAACATCGGGGTTTTCCGGCACTATACCGAAGCTTTTTTGCGCGCTCACAAACGCATCAACCCGGAAATGACGCTGATCGTGCGCCAGCTTGCTCCCACCGATCACGGCCTTCCTATCGAGATCTACTGTTTTACCAATACGGTGGCTTTTGCCGAATATGAAGGCATTCAAAGCGATATTTTCGACCATTTGCTGGCAGCCGCTTCCCACTTCGACCTCGAGATTTTCCAGAGCCCGAGCGGCAACGACATTGTATTGGCCGGCGAAAAATTAAGCCAGGTGCTGTCTGAAAAAAACGCGCCGCGGCAGGTATAACCGCAATTGTTCTTCCAAAGGACCTGCCGAAAAGTAGAAAACGCTATGGTTTTCAGCCTGGAAACCGGGATACGAGCCGAAAAAACGGCAGGGAATTTTATTAAAAAAACCCGGCTGCATTTGCGTAACTTTGAAAACAAAAGCCGGTGTTTACTTCTGTAAAGAAAAACAACCCATCAGCACAATAAATAATCAGCAGATAAACGAAATGAATATAGGAGACCGCGTGCGCCTGATGCACGGCCGCGAAGAAGGCATAATTACCCGTTTTATTGGTACCGACCAGGTTGAAATTGCCATAGACGGCGATTTTACGATACCGGTAATGCGCCGCGAAGTGGTGGTGATCGCCGCCGAAGAAGCCAAGTTTTTAGGCACCGAACCAACTGCCCCAACTCAGGCCCAGAAAAGCCAGCAGGCCTTTATAAATCCGGTTTCGCCGGTGCTTTCAGGTTCGGGTATTTACGTGGCGCTGGTGCACCAAAGTCCGGAATTGCTGGCCGTAAATGTGGTAAATAATACCGATTACGACCTGCTGTTTACGTACGGCGAAGAGCGCGATGCTAAATACAAAGGCATACTGAACGATAAAATAAATGCGCGCGGCAGCAAAGCCGTTTCGCACCTGCACCTGAAAGATTTTGATAAATGGCCCGACGTGATCATGCAGTTTTTGCTGCACCGCGCCGGTTCAACTTCGCTTTTACAGCCCGAGCTGAAACGTCTGAAGTTTAAAGCTTCGTCGTTTTACAAAAGCAAAAATATGGTGCCGGTGCTTAAAAAAGAAGGTTATCTGTTCCAGGTAGATAATAAACCGCAAACTTTAAATGCCGATAAAATTCTGGAACATCTGAGCGAAAATCCGCAGCCGGTTGCCGACAATTACAAACTAAAAACGCCAGCTTCGGAAATTGACCTGCACATCGAAAAAATTACCGAAGACGATATTACGACCATGAGTAATTCGGAGATCCTGCGCCGCCAACTGGCCGTTTTTCAGGATAATTTAGACCGGGCGCTCGCTGCAAACCTACCGGAGATCACCTTTATTCATGGCAGCGGCAACGGCGTTCTGAAAAAAGAGATCCAGAAAATACTGAGCCGTAATAAAGAAATAAAATATTTTGAAGATGCTAAAAAAGAGAAATTTGGCTACGGCGCTACCAAAGTAAAACTGAAATAGACTTTTTCGGGATTAAAGCATAGCGTTTTTTCAGAAAGAGATCAGCCGATCATGAGCGTTTCAATTTCTTTTAAAAGGTCGTCTTCGCGGAAAGGTTTTTTGAGGTAGCTGTTGGCGCCGGTAAGCAAACTTTTGGTTGCATGCACCGGATGCTCGTGACTCGTGATCATGATGATAGGGATATGCTGGGCGTGCGGCATTTGGCGGCGAATAAATTCCGTTGCTTCGTAGCCATCCATTTCCGGCATTTCCACATCCATTAAAATCAGGTTGAATTGGTGCTGCTGCAGTTTCTGGATGGCAACTTTACCGTTTTCGGCGATTTGCAGATCGAAGCCATGGAATTCCGCAAAATCAGAAATCAGCTTCTGAAAGAAACGATTATCTTCTACGAGTAATATTTGCAACGGATCATCCATCTGAATTGCTTGAAATTTAATAATATTGCAAGGGCAAACTCTCTTGGGGTCTGGCAGCGGATTTGGAACGAGTAATTTACAATGCTTGTTTTAAAAAAACCAAAGTTCTTGTTCTTTGAAAACTAATTCTTTATAACATAAAAAAAACAACAAGCCGGCTTATCGCTGCGAATTCGTTCGGAGAGGAAAGTCCGGGCAACACAGAGCATCCTGCTTCCTAACGGGAAGGGGCTTTCCGGGCGACGGGAAAGTTACAGACAGGGCCACAGAAAATAACCGCCCGTTTTTTTAATTAAAAAACGGGTAAGGGTGAAAAGGTGCGGTAAGAGCGCACCAGTGCTTTGGGTGACCAGGGCAGCTGGGTAAACCTCAGGAGTTGAAAGACCAAATAGGTCCCGGAAGTGGAGTTGCTCGCTCCCTGGTTGCTTCGGCAGCCTGTCGGGATGGGTAGGTTGATGGAGCCTTGCCGCGAGGCCTGGCCTAGATAAATGATAAGCCGTTGCGGATTCTTTCCGGAGCGACAGAACCCGGCTTACAGGCTTGTTGCTTTTTTTTGTTATATTTTTTTTCTAACTGGCAGCTATAAATTTTCAGATTTAAGGCTGCCTTTTTTGTTTATAATCCGCGCTTCAGCCCTTTCAGGCAACATTTAATTTTGTTTCTGATTTCTTAACTTTCAGGATTTGAAACCCATGGCACTTAAAATCAATATAATTGGTTAAATTTCTGGGTTCGAAGGAAAAACAGTAAATTCCCATAACCTTTAGCCGTTTAACCGAACCACCTATGCAGCCGAATAACAAAGTAAAATTTGTAAGTGCCAACCGGAACGAATTCTTTGCCACCGCCCGTAAACGCGTAGATAATTATTTTGCGGAAAACAAGCTCTCAAAGCACGCCAACGGCACCATGATCCTGAAAACGGTGATCTTGCTAAGCGCTTATATTGTGCCCTTTATCATTCTTTTAATGTTTCAACCGGCGTTTCCGGCAAGTCTTATTTTGTGGTTTATTATGGGCATGGGCGTAGCCGGCATTGGCATGAGCATTATGCACGATGCCAACCACGGCGCCTATTCCAAAAGCAGCAAACTCAATTATTTAATGGGCCATACCTTGAATTTGGTCGGCGGTTCGGCATTTAACTGGAAACTGCAACACAACATTCTGCACCACACCTATACCAACATTGCCACCATAGATGAAGACATAAAAGACCGGTTGGTTTTGCGTTTTTCGCCGCACACCAACGTAAAATCTTTTCACCAGCTGCAATACGTTTACGCCTTCTTTTTCTACGGTTTGCTTACGCTGTATTGGGTTTTGGCGAAAGACCTGGTACAGTTCCCGATGTTCATTAAAAACGGCACCAATGCGAATACCCGCAAAGAAAACGTAATTACGCTAACCAAATTAATTGCGGCCAAAGCCATCTATTTCTTCATGATCCTGGTAGTGCCGGTGGTGTTTTTCAACATTGCTTTCGGGCAGGTTTTGGCAGGTTTTCTGGTTATGCATTTTGTGGCCGGCATTATTCTTACGGTGGTTTTTCAGCTGGCACATACCGTAGAAGGCACAGCGCACCCGCTGCCGAACGACAAGAATATTATTGAAAACGACTGGGCCATTCACCAGATGGAAACTACGGTAAATTTTGCCCGCAAAAACAAGCTGCTTTCGTGGTACGTGGGTGGTTTGAATTTCCAGGTCGAGCACCATCTTTTTCCGCGCATTTGCCACGTACATTACCCGCAGATAGCCGAAATTGTAAAAGCTACCGCCGAAGAATTCAATGTACCTTACCTGGAAAATGAAACTTTCGGTCAGGCCATTCAATCGCACATCAATACCTTGCACCGGTTCGGGCGTTTGCCTGGCTGGAACGAAGCAATCGGATAAGCACTTTTTTACCCTGAAAGCATAGCGTTTTTATTTTCTTTCTGCCTTACGGGCCGTAAATTTCCGGCAAAAGCCGCACCTAAACCTGTGAAACGATGAACCCGAAAATTCAGCTCTGGGAAAAAGAGCTCAACGAAATTACCGCGCAATTTAAAAGCCATTTCGGGCATTTAACGCCGGAAGAACTGAACCGTAAACCAGACGCCAAAACCTGGAGCATTGCCGAAAACATGGCGCACCTGATCAAAATAAACGAAAGCTATTATCCGGTGGTTAAAGCGGCGCGGGAAGGACATTTAAAACTGCCTTTTATTGCCAGGTTTTCGTTTTTTACCAACCGCCTCGGTAAATTCATTCTGAAATCGGTAGAACCAGAGCGGAAAAAGAAAGTGAAGACCTTCCCGATCTGGGAGCCAAATGCAAGCCAGCTCAGCGGTAATATCCTGCAGCAATTCGAAAAGCACCAGCGGGAATTTATCAGTTTTATGAAAGGCACCGAAGGTTTGCTAAGCAAACAAACCATTATCAGTTCGCCGGCCAATAACATGATCGTGTATAAACTGGAAACGGCATACGACATTATTGTTTCGCACGAAAAAAGGCACCTGAACCAGGCGCTGGAAGTATTGCAGCAGCAACAATAAAACGGTAGGTTTTTCGTATTAAAAACCGGCCTTCGGTCCCGAAAAAACGCTATCCTTTTACGCCTGAAAACTAAAGCCTTGCCTCCTAACCTGCTCCGCGTACGTTTCCTGCAATTTCGGCGTGAATGGCGAACGCTGGGGCTTTTGCACAAAGGTTTGTTTTGCCTGCTTTTCCTGACGCTAACGGCCATTTCTTACAGCAATTTTCAGGAGCAGCCTAATTGCTGGTTCTTAGTGGGCGGGCTTTGGATGGCCGCTGTTTTTACGCAGCTTTTCCGGCCCGATAAAAGTTTTGTTTTGCTGCACCTGGCCAAACCGCACCAAGCCATTTTTTTGGAATACGCGGTTATTTCCTTGCCCTTTATTTTGCCGGCTTTGTTTTCGCCAAACTGGTTTTGCCTGTTCATTTTTCTGGCTGGCCTGTTCCCCATCACTTTTCTCCGGACCTCATTTCAAATCCAGACGCGGTTCGTTTTTCTTGGCAAGATACTTCCGCCTACTGCTTTTGAATGGATCGCCGGTTTCCGGAAAAATTTCCCGCTGCTGGTTGTGGTTTATGCGCTGGCCCTGGCTCTTAGCTGGGTTAAAATGCTGCCCCTATTGCTGCTCTGGCTTTTCTGCGGCATTATTCTGGGTTTCTACCAGTTTTCAGAACCGTTGCTGCTTTTGCGCACCTGCGGCCAAAACCCGGCAACTTTACTAAAAAAGAAACTTCTTGAAATGGGAGAATTGCTGCTGTTTATTTGCCTGCCCGTAATCTTTTTACATGCCGTATTTCACCCGTGGCTGGGTTTGGCCGGACTGGCTTTTTTAATGCTTCAGTTTTGCGTGCTGGCTTTCGCAATTTTATTAAAATACAGCACTTACGAACCAAATAAAACCCTGAACAGCAACCTGCTTTTACTCACCTTTGCGCAAATGAGCGTGGTGCTGCCTTTTTTTATACTACTGCCCATAGCCTTGGTTTTCAGACAATACCGCAAGGCAAAACAGAATTTAACGCTTTATCTGCCGCCATGTTAGCAATAAAAGACCTGCAGGTTTCATTCTCCGGCCGCGCCGTTTTGCAGGTAACGGATCTGAAGCTTGCCGGCGGAAAAGTTCACGGCATCATCGGGCTGAACGGCGCCGGTAAATCGACTTTTTTTAACGTGTTGTCGGAAGTGGTAAATGCTGAAAAAGGGGAAATAATTCATGACGGGAAACCACTGAAATACCCTGACATTGCCTACCTGGAAACCAGCAATTTCTTTTACGCCAGCCTAACGGGCCGCGAATACCTGAACATCTTCCCGAAAACCAATCCGGATTTTAAGCTGCATGTTTTCCGGGATATTCTGCAACTGCCGCTCGATCAGCTGATCGAAACGTATTCAACGGGTATGAAAAAAAAGCTGGCACTGCTGGCGATCCTGCAACAAAACAAACCGGTTTATATGCTCGATGAACCGTTCAACGGGCTGGACCTGGAATCGAACCGGGCGCTGGAAATGATCATGGATCTGCTGCGAAAAAAAGGCAAAACCGTATTGGTCTCGGCGCATATTTTGGAACCGCTTCTGCATACCTGCGACCAGATCCATTTATTGCAAAACGGCCGTTTCATCCAGACTTTCGAAGAAGCGGCGTTTCCGGAGATCCGGGAAAAACTTTTTGCGCAACTAAACCAGGATCTGCAAAATAAGTTAGGCCAGGCGTTTTAGTTTTGCCCGCTGAAAGCGTAGCGTTTTAAAGCCCAACTTTGCTTTCTGATTTTCCTGCAAAATCCGGAAAAAAGCCGTTAAATTCACCCCCGGAAAAACTGTTTCAAAACGCTACCTTTTTGCTA
Organism: Adhaeribacter terrigena; assembly: GCF_016623615.1. Taxonomy (GTDB): domain Bacteria; phylum Bacteroidota; class Bacteroidia; order Cytophagales; family Hymenobacteraceae; genus Adhaeribacter_A; species Adhaeribacter_A terrigena. The sequence continues at coordinate 157,905 of NZ_JAEHFX010000006.1, forward strand.
TGAAAAACTGCTTTACCTGGTTTCTGACCGGCCTTACGGTTACTCTCTTGAGTACCTCGTGCACTTCAACTTCTAAAACCGTTTCTAAGCCTGCTACAACCGTAACGCAGAACTCCGGTTACGATGCAGGCCTTGCGCAACAACTCGGCGCCGATGAATATGGCATGAAGCAATACGTAATGGCTTTTCTGAAAACCGGCCCTAACCGCAGTAAAGATGCTGCCGTGGCCCAGGCGCTGCAAAAAGCGCATCTGCAAAATATTATGCGTATGGCCGAAGCGGGAGAACTTCTGGTTGCCGGTCCGTTCCTGGATAAAGGTGATATCCGCGGTATTTACATTTTTAACGTAAGCACCGTAGAGGAAGCAAAAAAACTAACCGAAACCGATCCGGCCATTCAGGCGGGAAGCCTGGTGATGGAATTACACCCCTGGTATGGTTCGGCAGCCCTGATGCAGGTAAACGCTCTGCACAGGAAACTGGAAAAGAAAAACGTTGCAGACTAAACTTAACCCGACTTTTTTTGCAATTTACCCTACCGTTTTTCAGGCCTTCATTCAAGGTTATGCGTAAACGGTTCTTTTAAAACAAAGGCTTTCTGAATAAACCTAAAACTATGCCTAAAATCCTGATCATAGACGACGAACGCGGCATCCGCAGTACCCTGAAAGAAATTCTGGAATACGAAAATTATACCGTAGAAGAAGCCGAGGACGGCGAAAAAGGCCTCGACCTGCTTTCTAAAAACAAGTACGACGTAGTGCTCTGCGACATAAAAATGCCCAAAATAGACGGCATGGAAGTGCTGGACCGTTCCCGCGAACTCAATCCCGACGTGCCTTTTATCATGATCTCGGCGCACGGCACCATCGATACGGCCGTGGAAGCTACTAAGAAAGGCGCTTACGATTTCCTGGTTAAACCACCCGACCTGAACCGGTTACTCGTTTCAGTACGCAATGCTTTAGACAAATCGAACCTGGTAACGGAGATCAAGAAGGTTAAAAAGAAGATCTCGAAAAATTACGAAATGGTGGGTACTTCCGAAGCTCTGGACCGCGTGCGCAAAGCCATCGATAAAGTAGCTTTAACCGATGCCCGCGTCTTGATTACCGGACCCAACGGTGCGGGGAAAGAAATGGTAGCCCGCCAGCTGCACGAAAAAAGCAATCGCGCCTCCGGCCCCATGGTAGAAGTGAACTGCGCTGCCATTCCGGGCGAACTGATAGAAAGCGAATTGTTCGGCCATGAAAAAGGCTCGTTTACGTCGGCAGTAAAACAACGTATCGGAAAGTTTGAGCAGGCCAACGGCGGCACCCTGTTTCTGGATGAGATCGGCGATATGAGCCTTTCGGCGCAGGCCAAAGTATTGCGTGCGCTACAGGAAAACAAAATTACCCGCGTGGGCGGCGAAAAAGAAATTCCGGTGGATGTGCGCGTGGTAGCGGCTACAAATAAAGATCTGCTGAAAGAAATAGAAGCCAAGAATTTCCGCGAAGATCTCTACCACCGTTTAGGCGTAATTCTGATCCACGTGCCGCCGTTAAACGAACGCCGTGACGATATTCCCGCATTGGTAGAAAAATTCCTGCAGGATATAGCCCAGGATCACGGAACCAAGCCCAAAACCGTAGCCAAAAACGCGATGGAATACCTTCAAAAACTCGACTGGCGCGGCAACATCCGCGAGCTCCGCAACGTGGTAGAGCGCCTGGTAATTATGAGCGACGCGGAAATTACCGAAGACGATGTAAAAATGTATGCCGGGAAAGCGGCGGTTTAAATTGATGATTGTTAAATGGCTTAATTGTTAAATGGTTGTTTCAAAAACGGTAGGATTTTGCTTTTAAAAACCTACCGTTTTTTTATTTCTGATAAGATGCATAGACCTTACAAAGAAGTTTTTAACCGGCCAGCAGATTTCAGAATTTCTTACCGGATTTACACACAAGAAGAAGACGGAAGGTATCCTTTACCATTTCAGGGAATAAGATGGAATTTCTGGTATGATCATCCTGAACATAAAAAAGGACAATTATTTATGATCTATCCGGAATTTGAAGATGAAAATGAACAGCCAATAACAGACTTAAATTTACCAATTAATCGACAAGGTTTTGCTAAAATGTGGATCTTAAATGATGATTACATCAACTATCACAAAGGCAAAATGAAAAATGGGACCATTGGATATTTTATGGAAGGCAACCGAAAGGTAGGCGAATGTGAAGTAATTGAATTGCTAAACCTAAAAAGCTAGCTATTTAAGTAACCATTTAACAATTCAGCCATTAAACAATTTAAGAAACCAGAAGATTACATCCCCTGATATCCGAATTATCGAACCGTCCTAGTACTTCAAAAGTACCATCCGGATGCAATTTTCCAATATCCTTGGTTTCAATGAAAGCACAGGAATCGATGTTAGCGAGGTCTATCACGTTCATGCCGCCGCTGCGCAGGTTTGGGTTAATTTCGAAAGGATCGTTCAGGTCGCGGAGCAGGATCTTCATGGTTTTAGGTGCCTGAAAGATACCGTTTCCGGAAGAGTAGGCCTGCGATAGAAGTTCGGTCATGCCGTATTCGGAATGAATATTTTCGACTTTGAAAGCCGCTTTTAAAATGGCGTGCAGTTCTTCGCGGATCATTTCACGGCGCCTGCCTTTCATGCCGCCGGTTTCCATGATGATCACATTTGCAAAGTCGCTGTTTCCCATATTTTCTGCCAGATCGAGTAAAGCATAGGTTACCCCAAAGAGCATTACTTTTTTACCGGTTTTCTGTGCGTTATCAATAGCGTTTTTCAGTTCTTCAAACTGGTTCAAAAAGAAGCCCTGCTCCTGCTGCTTGCTGCGCTTAATAAAATGGTCTACCATGGCCACCAGCGAAGATTCGCCTTGTTCCAGGTAAGAAGGCAGTAAAGCCAGGAATACAAAATCAGTTAACTTCCCGTAGAATTGCTCAAAAATGCGTTCAGCGTTTTGCAGGTAGAAATGCAGATCGGCTACAAAATGACGGCTCCGCTCCTGCTGCGTCGTACCGCTGCTTTTAAAAATGGTTTCCGCTTCGAACTTCCCGGTCTTTACTTCCTGCGTTTTAAAAAATTCGATGGGCAAAAACGGTATCTTTTCAAGGGTAAAAACTGCTTCGGGATCAATTCCCAGGTATTGAAGATACTTCCGGTAAACCGCATTCTCCTGCGCCTGAAAGCGAAATATTTCCAGTGCCAGCGTTTCAAAACCGAAACTTTGCGGTCCGGTTAGCAGTTCTTTAAAAAGATGTTTATTATTGCTCAATGCTGAAGGATAACAATTGCAGGTTTACTGCGTTAATTTTGTAAAAATAGTTCCTAATTTGCTTTCCATGAAACCCTTATTCTTAAAATATAGCTGGTTGCCGTTTTTACTGCTTTTCAGCGCCTGCATGAAGGAGCCGGTTTACCCATCGGAACCGCAGATCGAGTTTAAAAGTATTACCGGAAAAACGATTTTTGATGAATTCCGGCAAACCGAGATCGCTGAAATAAAGATCACTATAAATTTTAAGGATGGTGATGGCAACCTGGGGATCGATAATGCAAACCCGGCCGATTCTTTAGCCCCTTTCGATTATGCAAATGGGTTCAATAAGTTTCACCATAATTATTTTATCGAGGCTTTTATTGAAAATAATGGCAAGTTTGAGCCGCTGAATTTTCCGATAAGTCTGAACGGACGCTACCCGCTACTTAATCCGGATGGGGAAAAACGTGCTCTGGAAGGCGAATTGCTTTATACCATTGACGACCTGATCATCTCGTATTTACCGCTTAGTTTTAAATCGGGCGACCGGATGAAATTTAGAGTAAGCATTGCCGACCGGAGTTTAAACGTAAGCAATACCATAGAAACCGATCCGGTACAGATATTTTTCTAACGAAGCTATAAAACTTAATTTATGTAAAAAGCCCCGGCATAAAACCGGGGCTTTTACTTTTTCAGGCTGAAACAATACCGTTTTTAGTAGATCACCGGGAACCGTTTCGGCTCCGCTTCGTGCATCATTTCGTAAACCGTATCAAAAATATCTTCGGCGTTCGGCTTCGAGAAATAATCACCGTCGGAACCGTATGGCGGACGGTGTTCGTGCGCGGCAATGGTGCGCGGCTGTGAATCTAACCAGCGGTATGCTTCCTGCTCTTCTACTACTTTCTGCAGCATAAACGCTGAAGCGCCACCCGGAACGTCTTCATCGGCAAAAATCACGCGGTTCGTTTTCTTGATCGATTCTACGATGGTGTGGTTAATATCGAACGGCAATAAGCTTTGCACGTCTATTACTTCCACGGAAATACCGAATTCCTCGAGTTGCTTGGCGGCATCCATCACAATGCGGCACATTGAGCCGTAGGTTACAATGGTAACGTCCTCGCCTTTCTTTAGAATTTCCGGCTGGCCAAGCGGCACAGTGAATTCACCGATGTTGTTCGGAATCCGCTCTTTTAAACGGTAACCGTTCAGGCATTCAATGATCAAGGCCGGTTCATCAGATTTCAGCATGGTATTGTAGAAACCGGCGGCCTGGGTCATATCGCGTGGCACCAGTATGTGAATACCGCGGATGCTGTTCAGGATCATGCCAATTGGCGAACCGGAGTGCCAGATACCTTCCAGGCGGTGGCCGCGGGTACGGATAATTAACGGCGCTTTCTGGCCCCCTTTGGTGCGGTATTGTAAGCTGGCCAAATCATCGGAAAGGATCTGGATCGCATACAGTAAATAATCTAAATACTGAATTTCGGTGATCGGACGCAGACCACGCAACGCTGCCCCAATGCCTTGCCCTACGATCGTACATTCGCGGATGCCGGTGTCGGTTACGCGCAGTTCGCCGTATTTTTCCTGCAAACCGGCAAATGCCTGGTTCACATCCCCGATTTTCCCCACGTCTTCGCCAATGGCAAAAACTTCCGGATATTTCGCCAGGGCCGCATCGAAACAAGCTTGTAATACTTCCCGGCCGTCTACCATCGGGCTCTCTTCTGTAAATTCCGCTTTAATTTCTTCTACCAGTAAGGCAGCTTTTTCCGACTGGCTGTATAAATAAGAATTGTAACGATCTGCATTTTCCCCAATGGCTTCTTCGAGCCAGTCTTTCAGGTTACGCTTCGCCGCAGATTTTTCATCGCGTACGTAACGCAGTGCTTTACGGGCTGCTTTTACCGCATCGGCACGAATCGGGTTCACGGTTTTGTGCAGTTCTTCGGCAATTTCGGCCAGTTTGGAGGCATGTTCGCTCTGGCTTTCACTTACAAGATGGTTCAGCAGATCCTGACATTTGTCGTGGTCGCCTTTAATGCCTTCCATAAACGCGTTCCAGGCTGCAGCCCGGGCCTGCTTTACCGTTTCTTTAGCTTCGGTCTCAATTTTATCTAACAGATCGGTGGTAGCGAATTCATTTTCCAGGATCCACTCGCGCATTTTTTTAATGCAATCGAAATCGGCTTCCCAATCCAGGCGCTCTTTGGATTTATAACGCTCATGGGAACCAGAAGTGGAATGGCCCTGCGGTTGCGTAACTTCCTCTACGTGAATAAGTACCGGCACGTGTTCTTCGCGGCAAACGGCAACAGCTTTTTCGTACGTTTCGCAAAGCGTCTGGTAATCCCAGCCTTTCACCTTAAAGATCTCGTAGCCTTGCTCGCCTTTACATTCGCGCTGGAAGCCAGCCATAATTTCAGAAATACTGCCTTTGGTGGTCTGGTATTCGGCCGGCACAGAAATGCCGTAACGGTCGTCCCACACGGAAACCAGCATCGGAATTTGCAATACGCCGGCTGCATTAATGGCTTCGAAGAACATGCCTTCGGAAGTGGAAGCATTGCCGATGGTTCCAAAAGCTACTTCGTTTCCGTTTACAGAGAAGTTCGTATTGTCTTTCAGGTCCGGATTCTGGCGGTATAATTTAGAAGCATACGCCAAACCAACCAGACGCGGCATCTGGCCACCGGTCGGGGAAATATCGGAAGATGAGTTTTTAATTTCGGTCAGGTTTTTCCAGTTGCCGTCGGCGTCTAAGGAGCGGGTACCAAAGTGGCCGTTCATGGCGCGGCCGGCCGTGGCGGGCTCGGCTTCTACATCAGTGTGGGCGTAAAGCTGGGCAAAATATTGTTGAATGGTCAGTTCGCCGGTGGCAAACATAAAGGTCTGGTCGCGGTAATAACCGGAACGAAAATCGCCGGGCTGGAAATATTTGGCCATGGCCAACTGGGCAACTTCCTTGCCATCGCCGAAAATCCCGAACTTGGCTTTGCCCATGAAAACCTCTTTCCGGCCGGTTAAGCTGGCCTGGCGGCTTTCGAAAGCAATGCGGTAATCGTTTAGAATTTCTTCTTTGGTAAGCGTTGGAATTTTCGTGAGTTCTGCTGGCTGCATAATTTAGCGATTAGTGTTATAAAAATTCAGCACTACAAAATTACGAAAATTTAACCGGATTCAAAGATTATGCAAGCAGGGAAACCAACCTGATTGAAAATTTGTAGTGCATTTAACTTCCGGTTTTTGTATATTTGCTTCCGGTAACGATTAACTCACGTAATAATTAAACTACGGTTAACCATGAAAAAAATCTTTACAATTTTGCCAGCCCTGGCTTTCATGCTGGCTTCAGTTAACGCATTTGCGCAAGGCGTGCTGAAATTTGAATCTGAAACCCACGACTTTGCCAAAATTACGGAAGGCGTGGTAGCCACGCACGAATTCAAATTCAAAAACACTGGCAATCAGCCCGTGATCATTTCGAACGTACAGGCTTCCTGCGGTTGCACTACGCCGGCCTGGTCTAAAGATCCGGTTTTGCCTGGTAAAACCGGTTTCATAAAAGCCGCTTATAACAGCAATGGCCGCCCGGGCGCTTTCAATAAAACCATTACGGTAACTTCTAATGGCTCAGAACCTACCAAAGTTTTAACCATTAAAGGTGACGTTATTACCCGCGCCGAAGCGGCTAAAAACTATACGCCGGAGCAAAAAGCCAAGTCACCAAAACTGGTTGTAACCAATAATACCCACGATTTTGGTAAAGTTGAAACATATCGTCAGGCTACGGCTAAAATCAAAGTAAAAAATACCGGTAAAACGGACCTGGTGATCTCCGATGTGAAAACCAACTGCAACTGTGTAGCTCTGCAGCACATTCCGGAACCAATTAAACCAAATAAAGAAGCAACGCTGGAACTTTCTTACAATCCCAATCTGTTAGGGAATAGAACGGAGGTTGTAGAAATTTATTCAAACGACATCGTTTCAGAACCGGCCAAGGTTAACCTGAAAGCACAGGTAGTAAAATCCTTAGCGCCAACCAGCGTAGTTAAAGAAGGAACCAACAGCGTTCCTTTTAAATAGTTTTTTCATAGTTTTATTTTGACTAATGGCAGTGATTTTTTCGCTGCCTTTTTTTATGTCTTTTCAGTTCGTGAAAGGTGTGTGTTTTTGGGATTTTTTTAAGGGAAAGAGTTTTTATTCAATAAAGGATAGTGTTTTATTCGGTCATCTCGAGGTCAGGAGAGATCTCATCAAATTGGTAGTTTATTTAACTATTGAGTTTTTGAGCCTGAAAGCATAGCGTTTTCATTGCTCGCTTCGGTTTTCAACCTTTAACTTTTACTTTCACCCTCAAGCCGGGTGGCTTCGTTTCTGCGTTCGCGGCTGCAACCCTTCCTGCCCTGGCGGGCTGCCTCGTACCTCAGCACCGGAAAGCTTGGAGGCCGCGAACGCAGAAACTGTTGTCAGTTTGCCTCCGTAGCTCGCTTCTTTTTAGTTTAGTTTTCCGGATAGCGTGATTCTCAGGTTACGCTGCGCTGGCGATAGGCGTGAATGGAACTTAGGAGTGTATTTCTGAAAATTCTGCAAATTCTGATTCAGAAAAGAATCCTTAAATTCTCTAATCTGATAAATCCAAATTCAGACAGATATTGATCAGGTAGCGTTCATACAGGTCAAGCCCTGACACTACTTCATCGCGAAAATCATAAAAATCATAACTCAGTAGTTGTTCTGAAAATCCTGATTCTGATAAAATCATAAAACCAAATAAAGCCCGGTTGCAACAATCTGCCTCCTGGTTTAAGGCTAAATCTGAGTAAGGCACTTTTTCATGCTAAAACCATAGCATTTTTATTTTTCTGAAAAACAAGGTTTTAGCTTTTCGCGGTTGGGGGAATTTTTCCCTTCTCATTTTCTATTTAATTATGAGAAACTAACTTATCTTTGCGCCATTAATTCACAACATTAATATATACTGAAATGATAATTGGTGTTCCAAAGGAGATTAAAAATAACGAGAACCGCGTAGCGCTAACGCCAGGTGGCGTAGCAGAAATGAGAAAACATAACCACACGGTTTACGTGCAGGCAACTGCTGGTGTAGGTTCCGGTTTCAGCGACGAAGATTACGTAGCGGCTGGTGCAACAATTTTGCCTACCATCGAAGAAGTTTACGGCATTGCCGAAATGATCATCAAGGTAAAGGAGCCGATCGCTTCTGAATATAACCTGGTTAAGGAAGGTCAGCTGATCTTTACATATTTCCACTTTGCTTCTTCCGAAGAATTGACCCGTGCCATGATCGAGCGCAAAGCCATTTGCCTTGCTTATGAGACCGTTGAGAAAAAAGACCGTTCCCTGCCGTTGCTGATCCCGATGAGCGAAGTGGCCGGCCGCATGGCTCCACAGGAAGGCGCAAAATACTTAGAGAAACCGTTGAAAGGCCGTGGTATTCTGCTTGGTGGCGTACCGGGTGTAAAACCTGCTGAAGTATTGGTATTAGGGGGTGGTATTGTTGGTACCCAGGCTGCTAAAATTGCAGCTGGTTTTGGCGCGCGCGTAACCATCATGGATATTAACCTGACTCGTTTGCGCGAACTGGATGATATTATGCCGGCCAACGTAGTAACCCAAATGAGCAACCACTACAACATTAAAGAAGCAATTAAAACCGCCGATTTAATTATTGGTGCCGTATTGATTCCGGGGGCAAAAGCGCCGCATTTAATTACCCGCGATATGCTGAAAGACATGCGTCCGGGCACAGTTTTAGTGGACGTTGCCGTTGACCAAGGCGGTTGCATCGAGACCTGTAAACCAACTACCCACGAAAACCCTACATTTATCATCGACGATGTGGTGCACTACTGCGTAGCCAACATGCCGGGTGCGGTTCCTTTCACTTCTACCCTTGCTTTAACTAACGCTACCTTGCCATACGCGGTTCTGATCGCAAATAAAGGCTGGCAGGCGGCCTGCTCGCAAAACGATGAGCTGCGTTTAGGCTTGAACGTGGTGAACGGTGAAGTGGTATACAAAGGTGTAGCGGAAGCGTTTGACCTGCCTTATACCAACGTAAACAACGTTTTGGAAACATACGCGTAATACTGTAAGTATTATTTCTTTCGAAAGCCTTTCTGAAATTTTTCGGAGAGGCTTTCGTTTTTAGTGGCATAACCCCTACCCTTTTCTCAAACACATGTTCTGGCTTAAACTTGGAAATCTACTAAAACGCTTAGGCTTTTTGCTGATAATCTATACCTTGCTGCGATCTGCTTTTTTAACCCTGCATTTCGATACCTTCAGCCAGGCTACCAACGCGCAAATTGCCAAAGCTTTTGTTTTAGGAATCCGTTTCGATCTGGCCGCCATTTTCATGGTAAACCTGCCTTTTCTATTTTTCTGCCTGCTGCCTTTTGCTTTTACCGAGTGGAAACGCTACCAGTTGGGGCTGAAGATCTGGTTTGTATTTACCAATTTTCTGTTCCTTTGCCTGAACCTGATAGACCTCGAATATTTTAAATTCATTGGCCGCCGCACTTCCAACGAGCTTTTCACCATTACCCGCGACATCCAGGCCCAGGCCGGACAGTTGCTCAGCAATTATTGGTACTTCCCGCTCGCAGGCGCTTTATTGCTATTCCTTTTGATAAAATTGTATCCGAAAGAAAGGAAAAACCCGGACGCTAAGCCTTATTTGCTGGTAGAAATAATCGGCCTGATCGTGATGCTGGGCGCCGGTGTTTTGTTTATTCGTGGAGGAACTGCGCTAAAACCCTTACGACCGGCCAACGCCTTCGTACAGGAACCACCCATCCTGGGCCACGTTACTTTAAATACCACTTTTACTTTTATAAAAAGCATCAACAGCCCGGTTTTAGATCCGAAAGAATATTTCGCTACCGAAGCAGAACTGCACCAAGCTCTAAACTATAACCCGGACCTACGACCGCAACTAACCGAAAAGCCGGTGCGCGATAACGTAGTGATCATCATCCTGGAAAGCTTTGCTTCGGAATACACCGGCCTTGAAAACAACGGCAAAGGCTACACTCCTTTTTTCGATTCGTTGGCGGCGAGGGGCAATTTTTACCGTGAGCATTACGCCAATGGTCGAAAATCTATTGAAGCCTTGCCGCCGCTTTTTGCCGGATTGCCTTCGCTCATGAATCAACCTTATATCACTTCCAGTTTTCAGAGCAACAAACTGCACGGCATTGGCAGCATCGCCAAAGAAGCGGGCTACTCTACTTCCTTTTTTCACGGCGCCGAAAACGGTACGATGGGCTTTAATACTTTTGCCAGAATTGCCGGCTTCGAGCAGTATTACGGCTTGCGCGAATATCCGAAAAACCTGTTCAAAACTGATTTCGACGGGCATTGGGGCATTTTGGACGAACCGTATCTGCAGTATTTTGCCCAGGAACTGAACAACCAGCAACAACCTTTTTTAACGACTGTTTTTACCCTGAGTTCGCACCAGCCTTACACCGTGCCTGCCAAATACCAAGGCCGCTTTCCGAAAGGACAATTGCCAATCCACGAGTCTATTGGTTACGCCGATTTTGCCCTGCGCCAGTTCTTTAAAACCGCTTCCAAACAACCCTGGTATAAGAATACCCTTTTCATTATAACCGCCGACCATACGCAGGAAAGCGTGGATGTTTCGTACCAGAATGACCTGGGCCGGTTTAAAATTCCTTTACTGCTTTTTCATCCAACCAAAATGCTGCCGGTCCGGAATTTCTTTAAAATCACGCAGCACGCCGATATTCCCGCTACCATTGCCCATTACCTGAACCTGCCAGCGAACAAAATTTTACCATTCAGCAATTCGGTTTTAGATACTACCACTGCCGGCCGGGCCATTTTATATACCGATGATAATTACGTGCTGGTACACCCCGATCTGGTTACCAAAATGAACGAATACGACCAGGTAAATTTCTTTCAATATGCCCCTCACCAGTTAGAGCCGCAGATTGTGCCGAACCCGGAACTCGAAAAAAAATACACGCAGGAATTAAAGGCACTGGTGCAATACTACCGCAACGGCTTGATCGAAAACAATCTTTATTTCTGGCTGAAACGCTAGGTTTTCCGGGCTAAAAACTATGCTCTATTCCCATGCCTGAGAATTCAATTTTTGATAATTAATTGAAACCTGTACTAGCATAACACCTGAACAATTTTGTATTTTGCTATGAAAAACGGTAGGGAAAACGGCTCCAAAACTGATAAATAAGTTTAGAAATAGAAAGTGTAAAAGTTTTGACTCAATGTCTGATTGGATATGAAAAACATAGATAAGGAAAGTTTAGAAAATGCTTATCGCTTATTTGATTCGGGCGATATTAATAAATGTGAAGTAGGTACCACTAAAGGATTGAAACAAATTCCCAACTATGTCTTTAGCGGATTGTATAATTTTGCAGGAGAAATACGAACAAAAAATATATCGAAAGGTGGTTTCAGATTTGCTAACGCGTTGTACCTAAATGAAATTCTGGTGAAAATTGAGCAAATGCCTGAAAGCAATTTTGAAGAAATAATTGCCAAATACGTAGAAATGAATATTGCTCACCCTTTTATGGAAGGAAACGGCAGAACAATGCGCATTTGGCTGGATATGCTCCTGAAAACGAAACTTAAAAAAATGGTAAACTGGCAGTTCGTAGACAAAACGCTTTATTTACAGGCTATGGAAAGAAGCCCCATTAACGATTTAGAATTAAGAACATTGCTAAATACCAACTTAACTGACGAAATAAATAACAGAGAAATTATTTTTAAGGGCATAGAGCAATCTTATTATTATGAAGGATACAAGAAAGAAGATGATGTATAATAATGTAAAACTTTATAATAGTTTCAAAACCAAATAAACAAGACCTACAGGTAATAAAAGCGGTTTTTTTTTCAGTGGTTTTGGACTTTTATAAAAGTGAAGTCCTTTATATATTGCCCCAGTTTTATGTGGTATTTACTCATAAAAAAACCCGATTTCCCTAAGTCATAAACGTTACACGCATCCAAAACACGAAAAGGCTTTCTCAAACAATATCACAACAATGAAAACGGACAACACTGAAGAAAAGTCAATAGCGCCTAATAACGACCTGAGTTCACAGAAGTTTTATCACGGCACCAAGAGCGACCTGCAATCAGGAGATCTGATCATACCCGGCTTTAATTCAAACTACGGGAAGCAGAAGCAAGCCTCTTTTGTTTATTTAACTGCCACCCTCGATGCGGCAACCTGGGGAGCGGAACTTGCTTTGGGCGAAGGGCGGGGCAGAATTTACTTTGTAGAACCAACCGGCCCAATAGAAGATGATCCTAATTTAACGGACAAGAAATTCCCCGGGAATCCAACCAGATCATACCGTTCGCGGCATCCGCTTCGGGTAATTGGTGAAGTAAAAGATTGGCAGGGACATACCCCTGAACAGCTAAAAACCATGAGAGATCACCTGGAGCGGCTGAAGGAAATGGGCATTGAGGCAATTGAGGATTAAGCAAATTTGCGAAACCAAAATCCCCCCCGGAAAAACCTTAAAAAAAGCATTACATATATTACCGCCTCCTGCTACCCTAACGCACTAAAAACCGGAATTTCCTGCAACGCCTCGTAGCGTGAATTTACAAAATCTACTTTCCAGCAATAATGCTCCAGGCCGTTGGTGAGCATTACGTAAGGCGCGCGTAAGGTCTGATTATAAACCGAAGCCTGTTTTACGGTGTCGGCACAAATTTTCACCCCGGCCGCTTTGCATTCAATTAAAACCAAGGGAGTGCCTTCGGAAGAATACACGCGCAGGTCAGTGCGTTTCTGCAAACTATTGTAATGCATACCGCGCTCAATCGAGATCAGGCTTTTGGGGTATTGTAAATGCAGCGTGAGATAATGCAGGAAATGCTGGCGCACCCATTCTTCCGGCGTAAGCAGCACAAACTTCTTCCTGACCGGGTCGAAAATAAAGGAATTCCCGCCTGTTTTTTTAAGTTTGTAATCGTAAGCCGGTAAATTTAACGCTTGCATGCGTCAAAAATACGAAAATCCCCGTATATTACCGGGCTCTGGCTTTTGCAAGCCGGGGTTTTAAGCTAATTCTATGAAGACCAAAGAAGAAATTGTAAACAATTGGCTGCCGCGATACACCGGTACGCCGCTGAATGAATTCGGCGAATATATTCTGCTTACCAACTTTATTAATTACGTGGTGATGTTTGCCGAACAACATAACGTAGAAATTAAAGGGATGGATAAGCCCATGCAAACCGCCACAGCTAACAATATCACCATCATCAACTTCGGGATGGGAAGCCCTATGGCTGCTACCGTTATGGATTGCCTTTCAGCCATTAAACCCAAAGCGGCTTTGTTTCTGGGTAAATGCGGTGGTCTGAAAAAGAAAACCAAACTCGGCGACCTGATCTTACCCATCGCTGCCATTCGCGGCGAAGGTACTTCCGACGATTATTTACCGCCCGAAATTCCGGCATTACCTTCGTTCCGTTTGCAGCGCGCCGTTTCTTCCATGATCAAAAAGCACGAGCTCGATTACTGGACCGGAACCGTTTATACCACCAACCGCCGCGTGTGGGAGCACGACGAGGAATTCAAGGAATACCTGCGCAAAACCCGCATCATGGCCATCGACATGGAAACGGCTACGATCTTCGTGGTTGGTTTCATGAACGACATTCCGCACGGCGCCCTGCTGTTGGTTTCAGATAACCCGATGACCCCGGATGGCGTGAAAACGGCCGAAAGCGATTTAAAAGTAACTTCCAATTTTGTAAATAAACATTTGCAGATTGGTATCGATGCGCTTCTGGAGATCATGAATTCCGGCGAATCAGTAAAACACCTGCGCTTCGAATAGAAAACGCTATGCTTTGAAGGCAAAAAAGTCCGGTTCAGAAATGAGCCGGACTTTTTTTATGGAGCTACTTCAGCTAAATGGTTAAAATAAGGAATGGTTTTTCTTCAGCAAATGTGATTCAACCACCCCCAGCCCCCGGTTCAGAAGAGGAGCTTGACCTCACCCCAATCCTTTCCTAAAAACAGGAGAGAAAGCTTAAAAACCGTCACCTAAAGTTGAACACGATTTCAGGGAATCATTTGATTTAAAGGATTATTTGTCTGAAACGTAGTTCGGCGAAGCCAATTGGGATTTGCAGGATTAGGGGATTAAAGGATTCAAAAAATCTGCGTGCTTCCCTCGAACGTATAAGCGGAGTTCGATCAACGAAAGCGATGAAAAGCAAGCAGAATTTGCGCTTACGGTAGCAAATTAAGCCGCCTGCATGATCAGAAAAGTTTTCTATCTAGGCACTGTTCCGTTTACTATGAAATGCAGAAAGTAAACGGGGTGCGCTTTTGTCAAGCGCACTGTTTGAGCGGTCAGCGCCTGTCCCGCAGGCTTGCGGGAAGTATGCCCTTGCTCCCGAAATGCTACGGGACGTGCCACTTGATTTTCGTTGGTTCTTTTTGTATCAAGTGGAACATCCCGAACCCTTTCGGGGACAAAAAGAACACAGAAGTGAGTTAAAAGCTAATTCAGCTAATGATAAAAGGTAGAATATAGACTATGAAAAACGGTATCATTTTGAGCTTCAAAAGTCAATAGCAAACCAAACTACCATCTGTAATAGATTCCTCCTATAGTCGGGATGACGGATTAAAACGGTATGATTTGAGGCTGCAAAACTGCAATCCACCGACCAAGTCCCACATATTGTTCAGAATCCCAAGCTCTGCAAACCTTATCAGGCAAACTGCGGTTGCGGTTCCGTTTTCTTACTCCGGATAGAAGCTAATACAATCAGGCCGAAAATGAAAAACACCGAAAGCACCAGCACGCTGTTGCGCATAGAACCAAACCACTGTTCCGTAATGCCAAACACCAGCGAACCGAGCGCCAATCCAACCTTATCGCAGATATCATAAAAGCTGAAAAAGGAGGCATGATCGGTTGTTTGCGGCAGCAGTTTACTATAAGTAGAACGTGAAAGCGCCTGGATGCCGCCCATCACGGCACCCACTACAAAAGCCAGCATGTAAAACTGGTTGCCGGTAGTAATAAAATAAGCCGCAATGCTGATGCCTACCCAAACCAGTACCGCGATCATTAAAGAACGGATATTGCCCAGGCGGGAAGAAAGCCAGGCAAAGCCATACGCTCCACCAATGGCTACGCCCTGAATAATTAGCAGCACCATGATCAGCGCGTCATCCGGCAGATGCAGTTCTTTCGAACCGAAAAGTGAAGCCACGTACATAACCGTCTGCACGCCCATGTTGTAAAAGAAGAAAGCCAGTAAAAAGCGCTTCAGAGCCGGTAAACTTTTTAACTGTTCCCAAACCTGGCGCAACTCTTTAAACCCATTGAACAGGTAATCTCCTTCGGGCTTTTTATGATACGGGTTTTTAGGAAGGTACGCGAACGTATAATGCGCAAAGCCAAACCACCACAAACCGGTAAATAAAAACGACAACCGTGGTGCCATGCTTTTCTCGGTAATACCAAATGTTTCGGGCGTTAAAACCAGCGCTAATGAAAAAACAAGCAACAGCATACTGCCAATATAGCCCAGGGAAAATCCGCGCGCACTAAGTTTATCGAACTGATCTTCGGTGGCAATTTCGGGCAGATAAGCGTTGTAGAAAACGATGCTGCCGCTGTAACCAATGGCCGCTACCATAAACAAAATCACCGAAACCGAAAACGTGTGCAGCTCGAAAAAATACAAACCCATGCAGGCGAAAGAACCCATGTAACAGAAAAACCGCATAAAAGCTTTCTTGTTTCCACCGTAATCGGCAATAGCCGTGAGAATAGGACTCACCAGCGCAATGGCCAGAAAAGCACCCGTTAGCGCGTATTTATAAAGCACCGAAGCCGAAACCTGCCAGCCCAGGAAATTTACCCAGTCGGTGCCGTTGGCCTGCGTGGTGATGGCCACATAGTAGATCGGGAAAATAGCCGTAGTAATTACAAGCGAATAAACCGAGTTTGCCCAGTCGTACATACACCAGGCGCGTGCCACTTTCGGATTGTTTTTTTCCATAGGAGGAAGCAGATTTTAATGCGGGTGGTAAGTTAAGTAAAATTAAGAATGCCAGAAAAAGAACTTTTTTAACAAAACGCTATGGTTTTTCAGCCAAAAACCCGGTTACCTGAAAAACTTGGAACGAATTTAGCGTAAGGCATTCAAAACAGCATTAAACTCCGAACACCTATATGAAAACGAAAAGCATCTTCTGGATCTCTTTTTTGGCTGGCCTCCTATTTTTATTCGCACAAGCGGTATATGCCCAGGAAACCACTACCAAAACCAAAGTAAAAACTGAAACGGTAAAAACCAAGACCGAAACCAAAACCGAAACGTTAGCCAGCGAACCCGAAAGCCGCGTAGAAACCCTTTCCGGCATCAATCTTTTCCCCAACCGGCAAACCGGCAATTTTAGTTTACGTTTTACCCAGGCGCTGAAAGATACGGCAAACATGGAATTGAAAAACAATGCCGGTAAAGTGCTTTACGCCTTAGCCTTAACCCCCGAAGAAGCTCCTATGGCAAAGCCCGTGGACGTGGGTAAACTGAATGCCGGCATTTATCTCATCGAAGTAAAATCGGCTAATACTGTTTACTGGAAAAAAGTCCGGATCCGGAAGTAAGTTTCAATTTGGAAATTTGAAGATCTGAAGATTTTTGGTTTGAAGTAAAAGTTAAAAAGTCGCTGGAAATTATTTTTCCAGTGGCTTTTCTGTTTTAAAATAATTTGGAAAGTACCTGTTCCAGAATCCGTGGAGGCGAAAGGGCAAAGAAATGCACGCACTTAAATTCCTTTTCATATAATTCACTGGCTTGTTCCACGGCCCAGTGTATGCCCGTTTCTTCCAGTTCCGCTTTCCCGGTGCAATTATTTATTTGTCTTTGTAATGCTGCGGGCACCGAAACTTTAAAAAAGGCAGGCAGCTTTTGCAGCAAATTTAAAGAAACCAAAGGGCTGATGCCGGGAAAGATCGGAACGGAAATTCCGGCGTTGCGGCAGGCTTTTTCGAAAGCAAAAAAACGGGAATTATCGAAAAAAAACTGGGTGATGATAAAATCGGCGCCGGCTGCAACTTTCTGTTTCAGATATTGAACGGAAAGCTCAAAATTTTCTGCCGGTTCCGGATAACCTCCTACCCCAATACAGAAATCGGTTTTAAAAGCGCTTTTTTCATTCCGGAAATTGATGCCGTTATTCAGCTTTTTTACCTGTTCTACCAACTGATATGCAAAGGCATGCTGTCTAGGTTTTGGTGCCTTGTCCCCCGAAATATCCCCGCGTAAAAGCAGCAGATTCCGCACGCCGGTTTGGTGCAATTGCAGCAAAACAGTTTCCGTTTCTTCCGGTGTAAATCCGGTGCATAAAATATGCGGCTGCGGCATGAGCGCATACCTTCCGATTAGCGTTTCAGCCAGACTTTTCGTTTTGGGCCGGGCTTTCAAAACGCTATCCTTTTCCCCCGAAAAACCCGAATTGCTTCTGGCCGCATGGTACGGTACATCGACGAATAGCGGCTTACGCGCAAAAATTTTCTGGTATAGCAACAGGTTCTCTTCCGTGCTCATACCTGGTTTGGGTAAGATCTCCAGGGAAAATTGCCGACCGGTAGTTTGTTTTAAAAGCTCGGTAATATGCATGTAATTTAAAATTGGCAGTGCAGGTTTTACGGTAATTTAACAGCTTCGCCTGCCCTACCCAAAAATATTTTATGCGTATATTTGTTTCAATCTTTTATAAAAATTACCCGGTTTGATAAAATTTGCTGCTATAGATATTGGTTCCAACGCCGTACGCTGCCAGATTTCAAGTGTACTCGAATACAACCAACACGTTACCTTCAAAAAAGTAGAATACATCCGCTACCCGATGCGCCTGGGCGAAGACGTTTTCGATACCGGCTACATCAGCGAACCGAAGCAGGAAAAATTCATCAAATTCCTGCATGCCTTAAAACTGCTCCTGGAAGTACACGAAGTGCAGGCTTACCAGGTCTGTGCTACTTCGGCTATGCGTACAGCCAAAAATGCAGCCGAAATTATTCAGAAGGTGCAGGATAAACTGGGCATGCACATAGAAGTAATAGACGGGGTAGCCGAAGCGGAACTGATTAATAAAGTGATCCTGAATGTGCTCGACGATAAGAATTACCTGCACATAGACGTAGGTGGCGGCAGCACGGAATTCAACATTTATGTGGACCGCGAAAAAGTAGCTTCCCAGTCTTTCGAATCGGGCTCGATCCGCCACATGCAGGGCAACGAATCGGAAACCATCTGGACGAACATGAAGCGCTGGGTGAAGGAAAATGCCAAAAAATACCACGTAAACCGCGCTATTGGCACCGGCGGTAACATCAACAAAATTTACGATTTGGCGGGTAAAACTGCCGGCAAACCGATCTTTAAAAAGCAGATCGAAGAAATTGTGGAGCAAATGGCCGTAATGAAGCTCGAAGACCGGATCAACATCATGCTCCTGAACCCTGACCGGGCCGACGTAATTGTACCCGCCGCCGAAATTTACCTGGCTGCCATGCGCTGGAGCAAAGTAGAAAGCATGATCGTGCCTTCGGTAGGTCTGAAAGACGGCATGATGCAATCGCTTTACGAAAGATTTGCCGCCGAACGGGTTACTAATAACTGAAGGTTTACCAATAACCGATTATCCAATTAAAACGGTAGGATTTCAGCCGGGAAAAGTCAGGAAAACGGTATTAAAATTTGCATAAAAAATGCCCGGTAGTTTAACCGGGCATTTTCATTTTCAGGCATCCTTAGTAACTACAAAAGGTCTTCTTTCAGATTTTCCTGCATGGCCTTTTCCGTTTCCGGGTTCAGCCTTATTTCCGGATATAGTTCTTCAAATAGGCAGCTCCGGTCTATATCTTCTTCGTTTACCTTATAAAACTCTTTGTGTGCATTAAAAGCCGGTTCATCGCCAATTGGTTGTTTTTTCACATATGTACCATCTTCGCGCATGCTATAGCTGTTCTGATTGTCTTTCAGGTTGTAATACAGAATATTGATTGCTTCCTTTTTAAGGTCTTCGTTCACAATGTAGAACAAGGCTTCTATGCGACGCTCAAAACTGCGCACCATAATGTCGGCACTGCCTCCCAGCATTTTCGGGTCACCGTTATTGTGGAAGTAAAATAAACGTGTGTGTTCCAGGTATTCGCCCACAATAGAGCTCACCGCAATGTTTTCGCTCAGGTCTTCGCGGCCCGGGCGCAAACAGCAAATTCCGCGCACAATCAGTTTTATAGGCACGCCCGCTTTCGAGGCCGCATAAAACTCATCGATCACTTCTTTGTCTTCCAGCGAGTTGATCTTGATCACAATCCCGCTCGGCAAACCGGCCTGGGCATTGCGGGCTTCGCCCCTGATCAGTTCGATCAGTTGCTGGCGCATATTCTTCGGAGCCGTGATCAGATTCTGGTATTCATCCGGCATAGAATGCCCGGTAATTACGTTAAAGAATTCCGAAACGTCGTGCGCATAAACTTCATCGGTAGTTAATAAACTGACGTCGGTGTATTGGCGGGCGGTTTGTTCGTTGTAGTTTCCGCTGCCCAGGTGCACGTATTGCGTAACTTTTTCGCCTTCTTTGCGGATGATCATGAGCATTTTGGTGTGGGTTTTATATTTCCCGATGCCATAGATCACAAAACAACCGGCTTTTTCCAGCCTTTCGCCCTCTTTAATGTTGCGTTCTTCATCAAAACGGGCTTTCACTTCAAACAAAACCGAAACGTGCTTCCCGTTTTCCGCCGCTTTTAAAAGGGCCGCCGATACGCGCGACTGATCGGCCAAACGGTAAATGGTTTGCTTAATTCCCAGCACGTAAGGGTCTTCGGCAGCTTTTTCCAGCAACCTGATCACCGGCTCCATATTGTTATAAGGGTGGTGCAGCAATACATCTTTTTTCTTCAGGTATTCGAAGAGGTTTTCCGTATTGTTATCGGGTAAACTCAGTGGCGCCACCGGGTTGGGTTGCTTGAACATGCGGTTCCGGAATTGCGGATGCTTAAGGATCTGCCAGAAACCTTTCATATCTACCAGCCCGGTGAGCGAAAAAATGTTCGCATTGTCGATCGTCCAGCGTTCGCGCAGCACCTTCATCATGAAAGAAGAATGATTCTTTTCAACTTCCAGGCGCACAACGCGGCCTTTTTTACGGGTTTTGAGCTTGATCTTGATCTCCTGAATAAAATCCGCTTCAATATCGTCGCTTTCCTCCAGGGTAAAATCACCGTTGCGAGTAATGCGGAATAAATTGGCCGAAACGATTTCCACGTTACGGAACAGCTTTTTGATCTTCCAGCGCACAATTTCCTCGATCGGCACAAAAATTACCATATCCTTGCGCTGAATTTCGTAGAACCGGGCCAGGTTTTGCGGAATTTGTACAAATGTCAGGCGCTGGTTCTGTTTAATATCTTCGGCTGTTTTGGTTACTACCCCAAAGGTGAGCAACTGGTTCATGAGCAGCGGAAAACCGTGGTAGGTGTCATACACCATGGGCGTAAGCAGCGGGTAGATCGTTTTTTTGAAATACGTATCCACCTTCTTTCTTTCTACTTCCGAAAGCTCGGCCGGTTTCAGAATATTAAAGCCATTCTCCTCAAAATGCGGTTTCAGTTCGGTGCTGTAAACCAGGTATTGGTCATTTACAAAACGGTGGGCAAACTCCAGTAACTTCTTCCGGAAAGGCAGCTCGCGCAGACCCGAATAATCTACCCGTTCTTTGCCGTAGTCGATATAATTATACAAACTACCTACCCGGATCATGAAAAATTCGTCGAGGTTGGAAGCTGTAATGGCCAAAAATTTAAGGCGGTCGAAAATGGATTTGCTTTCGTCTTTAGCCTGGTCCAGTACCCGGTAATTAAAACGCAGCCAACTCAGGTCGCGGCTTATATAACGGCTACTTCTAATTTGTTCGGAAACTTTATTGATCAACATATTTAAATTCTCGGTAATCCCGCGAAGATTCTTCAACACCATTGCGAATAAACTTAATTTCTAAAAGCTAAACGAAAGCCCTGCGGCCGGGTTTGAGGCAAATTAACTTATTTATACGAGAAACGGTATATTTTCGGCCTAAAAAGCTTTGGATCAGCTATTTTTCATTCTGCTCGTTACAACAAAAAAACGGTAGGGTTTTACCCTGAAAAAGTCTGCCGGAAGTTACCCGAAAATTCCCGGTAGAATTGCCGCAGATTTTCGCAGCAAATTTCAAACAAAAACCCTTACTCCTGTTTTAAGTAATAATACCTTACCGTTTTAACCGCTGCAATTTATGCCCGTAACGCAAACCAGATCCGAAACTTTCCCTTCCTTGCCGCTTACCGATTGGGAAGAAACTAAAGACACGCTGCATTTATTTATACAGATCGTAGGCAAGATCCGGCTGAAACTGATGCCGCGTAAAAACCATTGGTGGCACGCTACCCTTTACGTTACGCCCCGCGGTTTAACTACCGGCGCCATGCCTTATCATAACCGCACGCTGGAACTCCAATTTAATTTTATAGAACACGTTTTAGAGGTAATTTCGAGCGAAGGCAAAAGCCGGCAGATCCCATTGCACGAAGGTTTAAGCGTTGCCCAATTTTACGACCAGGTTTTCAGCGCATTGCGCGAACTGCATTTTGAAATAAAGATCCAGGCCAAACCTTACGACAATAAAAGTAAAATTCCCTTTGCTGAAGACCGCGAACACCACCGCTACGACGCTGAAATGGTGCAAAAATTCTGGTGCGTGCTTGCACAGATCGATCAGATATTTCAAGAATTCAGCGGCCGGTTTTACGGCAAAACCAGCCCTGTTCATTTATACTGGCACCACTTCGACCTTACGTTCTACCGCTTTTCCGGAAAAAAAGTACCCCTCGATCCTAAAATGAGCATCGTAGAAAAAGATGCATACTCCCACGAAACAATCGCATTTGGTTTCTGGCCTGGCGATGACAAGGTCCGTGAACCAGCCTTCTATTCTTATACAGCACCTTTACCGCCCGGAATTGAAAAAGAAAAACTGGAACCCGCCACTGCCCAATGGGTAGATTCGAACGGCAGCCCGATGGCTTTTCTGGGCTATGAAAACCTGAGAAAAGAACCGGACCCCAAAAAAGCATTACTGGATTTTCTGGAAAGCGCTTACCAGGCCGGAGCAAAACTGGCCCACTGGCCCATAGAAGAATGGAAAGTGCCGGCGTTAAAAGATCTTTAAAGCAGTTTTTCAGCTCTCAAACCATAGCGTTTTCAAATAAAAAGCCCGGCCAAAAAATGGCCGGGCTTTTTATTTGATCCTGATACCAGATACCTGCTACAAGATACTTTTATAAATCAAACGTCGATTTTGGCGTATTTGGCATTTTTCTCGATGAAATCGCGACGCGGGGCAACTTCATCACCCATCAACATAGAGAACAAATGATCGGCTTGGGCGGCAGATTCAATGTTCACCTGCTTTAAGCTGCGGGTATCCGGTCGCATGGTCGTTTCCCAGAGCTGCTCCGGATTCATCTCCCCAAGACCTTTGTAACGCTGAATACCAACGGTATCTTCGCGGCCGCCTTTCGCCAGTTCTTTCACAGCTTCTTCACGGTCCTGCTCGGTCCAGCAGTAGCGCTCTTCCTTGCCTTTTTTTACCAGATAAAGCGGTGGCAGCGCAATATAGATATATCCGTTTTCGATCAGCTCACGCATATACCGGAAAAAGAACGTCAGGATCAGCGTACGAATATGGCTACCGTCAATGTCCGCATCCGTCATGATGATCACCTTGTGGTAGCGCAGTTTTTCCATGTTCAGTGCTTTGTGGTCATCCGGCGTACCGAAACTTACTCCCAAAGCCGTGATCATGTTCTTGATCTCGTCGTTTTCGTAAATACGGTGTTCCTGTGCTTTTTCTACGTTCAGAATTTTACCTCTTAATGGCAGAATGGCCTGGAATTTACGGTCGCGGCCTTGTTTAGCCGAACCGCCTGCCGAGTCACCCTCCACGAGGTAGATTTCGCAGTTAGCCGGTTCAGAATCGGAGCAGTCAGCTAGTTTGCCGGGTAAGCCGGAGCCGGTTAAAACGCTCTTGCGCTGCACCATTTCGCGGGCTTTGCGCGCCGCGTAACGGGCCTGGGCCGCTAAAACTACTTTCTGAATAATAATGCGGGCTTCGCGCGGGTTTTCTTCCAGGAATTGGTTCAGCATTTCGCCTACGGCAATATCTACTGCGCCCATAACTTCGGAGTTACCGAGCTTGGTTTTGGTCTGGCCTTCGAACTGCGGTTCCTGTACTTTAACGGAAATTACGGCTGTTAAACCTTCCCGGAAATCGTCGCCGGTAATTTCAACTTTCGCTTTTTCCAGCATGCCCGATTTCTCGGCGTAAGCTTTCAAGGTACGGGTTAACGCGCGGCGGAAACCGGCCACGTGCGTACCACCCTCTATGGTGTTAATGTTGTTCACATACGAGAAAATATTCTCGGTATAAGAGTTATTATACTGCAGGGCAATTTCAACCGGCATACCGTTCTTCTCACTTTCGATGTAGATCGGTTCCGGGATCAGGCTTTCGCGGGTTTCTTCCAGATACGCCACAAATTCGCGCAAACCACCTTCGGAATAAAAAGAATCGTTCAGGAAATTGCCTTCTTCATCTTTTTCGCGCAGGTCGGTTAAAGAAATACGGATGCCTTTGTTGAGGAACGAAAGCTCGCGCATGCGATTGGCAATGGTTTCGTATTTGTATTCGGTAGTGGTAAAGATGGAAGCATCGGGCTTAAAATGCACGGTGGTACCATGAATATCCGTTTCACCAATTTCGCGCACCGGGTACTGCGGAATACCAATTTTGTATTCCTGTTCGTGCACTTTGCCTTTGCTGTAAACAGTTACTTTCATATCGGTAGAAAGCGCGTTTACGCAGGAAACCCCCACGCCGTGCAGACCACCGGAAACCTTGTAAGAATCTTTATCGAATTTACCACCGGCGTGCAATACAGTCATTACCACTTCCAGCGCCGAGCGGCCTTCTTTCTGGTGGAAACCGGTAGGAATACCGCGGCCGTTATCGGATACGGAAACGGAATTATCTTCGTGAATGGTTACTTCAATATTATCGCAATGTCCGGCCAGGGCCTCATCAATAGAGTTATCGACAACTTCCCAGACCAAATGGTGTAAACCTTTAGCCCCGATATCGCCAATGTACATCGCCGGGCGCTTCCGAACGGCTTCTAACCCTTCAAGAACCTGGATGCTATCTGCGGAATAATCGGACATTTTGTTTTCTTCTATTTCACTCATGTTTTTGGGTCAGTATTTAAAGGGTAAAGGTACGCATTTTTTTCGTTTTTTCCCAGTAAAAGGCCGTTTTTTTACCTCTTAAAAACCCGCTTTTCCCTGCTTTATTCCCCATTTTTCTCCCCTTCTGCCCTATCGTTTTTCAAGCTCATAATACCTGGTGCTAAATCCTGATTTGAAAGGCAATTTTGCAGGATGACCGGCAATTTCCATAACGGTTTAACGCAGTTTCCGGCTGTTCCGGATCTTTTCATCAGAGCATGCTTAACAGTTCGCTCATTCTGCCGTTTAAACCTGAAACAATGTTAAATTCTTTAACCCCGCAAAACTATGGCCGAATTAAAAGATCTCACCGATCTGCTTCACCACGAAATACAGGTAATGTACGATGCTGAAAACCTGCTGCTGACCGCCATTCCGCGCATGGCTGAAAAAGCCAACGATGCAGAACTGAAAGCCGCTTTTATGCAACACCTGGAAGAAACCAAAATGCATAAACAACGCCTGGAACAGGCTGCTAAACTGTTGGGCATAAAGCCTGACGGCCAGGATAACCTGGGAATGAAAGGATTGATTGCCGAAGGCGAAAAAGTAATGAAAACCAATCATTCGGCGGAAGCTCTGGATGCCACTTTAATTGCCTGCGCCCAGAAAATAGAACACTACGAGATTTCAGCTTACGGCACCGCGTCGCATCTGGCCCTGGGCCTGGCACTGGATGATGTGCATGCGCTCCTGAAAAAGACTTTGGCCGAAGAGCAGGCGACTGACACGAAATTAAATAACCTGGCAAAAACAAACATTAACCGAAGAGCCGCGCGGGTTTCGTGATGCGCCGGAAGCAAAATTTATAAACAAAAAAGCCTTTCTGTAAAAAAAAAGGCTTTTTTGCTTTAATATAATCTGTTTAAAACGGTAGGGTTTTCAAAGAAAAAACTGCTTGTACCTTAAACAACAATCACTTTTCAGGAAGTTTTAACCGCCTCTTCGGCAACCAGATTCTTTACTTTGAAATGCATACTGCAATTTCGGCCAACTACCAGCCATTCGCAAAGTGCCAGGTTATTTTCAATCGCTTTCACGGTCATGACGGGGCCGCCGGTAACCAGCCGAACTTTCGTGCCTGTTTTAATTTCTGCTTGCATAAGTAACATTTTCAGGTGAAATAATTTTGCAGCAGCTCGTTCGAGAATGCCGTAAGCAGGCTGGATTTTTAGCGTAAAAACCGAAAGGCCTCAGAACCGGGAACTAATCGGCATTTTGTTTGCGCAGTATTTCTATGATCTCGTCTTTCAGGGCCAGAATGCGCTCCAGATTATCTTTTTCGGCCTGGCAAACCCGTAACTCCGAAAGCACCGAAGGTACGTTCATGAGCTGCTGCAGCGCCGTATTTTCGTGGGTAGAAGCCGGCGTTTTAGCATGCCAATCGCCTTCAGAAACCGGGGCGTGCTGGTTGGGCGGCGCAGCCGGTACCGGAAGATTAACTACCGTACCAAAGGGCCGTAGCGGCTCCCCTTTTCCGGTAATGAGCCAATCCATATTTACCCGCGGATACTTGGCGGCAATTTTCTGAAGCGTATCAAAACTTGGCTTCCCCATCCTGCCATAGGGGCTCATGATATTATTCAGCACACTGGTATCAACTCCTATTTCGTTCGCAAAAGCGGCCACCGATCTTATCTTCAAAAGTTCCTGAATAACCCGTAACCGATGGGAAACCGTGAACTCCGATATTCCAGCGATGTCATTTGATTTCTTCATACTCTAAATTCCCTAAACAATATGTTCATTTGCCTTCCTCAACCAATTAATATAATTAACTGCACCAATTCGAAGCAACACTACACCGACATATTGGGGAGAAAAAAAGTTCGGAATATAGCATACCGATATATTTATTCTTATTAATATACATTTTAAAATCAGACCCTGCGCTTCCTTTTAAAATATTCACACAAAATATTCCTATTATTACAAAACAAAGACACCCGGCTTTCCAAAAAAAACCGGGTGCAAAGGAAAATAAAATTCAGGAAAACCGGCTTTACTACCGCGGCGGGCTTGCTTCCTTTAACATCTGATAGGTCATATAACCCAGAAAAGCGATCACCAGCAACAAGGCGATCCAGATCAGCGATTTATCCTGAAAAAACCGGTTAACGGCGCTTTTTCCAGCTTCGGGCATAGCGTTTTTGTTTACCGTGAGCGGTTCCAGAACCGGCAGATTCTCCGGAAGTTTATCTTTGAAAAACGGCAGATCATAAGCCGGCGCAACCGCTTTTTCGTTTCCAAAATGCAATTCATAGCGGCGGTTCTTTTTTAACTCTGCGATCAGGCTGGTTTTCAACTGATAAGCTTTTACCGCCAAAATTTCCAGGGGCGGATTATCGGCATTCTCTATTTCCACGTAAAATTCCTTTGCCCGGAAACCACTGATCTGAAAGGAATTGGCAGCATCTGACCGGAGCTGAAAATGATGTACCGGTACCCACGTTTCCTGCTTTTTATTCCGGCGGCTATAAACGGTTTCCTTTACAAAAACGGTAGCATTCCGGAGGTAAAAAGTAGTTGAATCGATCTCAAATTCCAGCTTATCGATCAGCACCGGCCTTTCAGATGAAAACCACAAAAAAGTTTTTTTCACCTGCGTGCTGTCGGTGCGGTCAAAAGTCAGATCCGGAATAATCTGGTACTGCCCTTTTTCGGCGTTAAAATCGTAAAAACCGGCGGCTAAAATATTGAGTGGCGCGCTGGCAGAATCGTTTATTTCCAGCTTGTAAAACTCGTAATCGGAAAGCGGAAAATGTAGCACTTTTACTTCCGAAGTTTCTTCCGTATTCGTAACTGACTGCAACACGTAATCGTCTTCCAGGGCAAACCAGTTTTGGGAATCGGAGCTGCCACTCAGGCTGGCTATTTTGCTTACGTTCGTGTTTTTTATGACCAGCCCGAGGTTGTTTATTTTGCTTTTTCTCGGGTTCTGAATAATTAGCGTGGTATTAACTTTCGGAACGCTGTTTTTGCTGATCACCGGGTATTCGCGGAAGTAACGGGTTGTTTTTTCGGTAGCGGTCCGTTCCAGCAAATAAGGCAGCTCGCGGTTCTTATCGTCCAGGATCCGCAGGTCTGAAAAGTCTGCATTGGTGTAACTGATAATTTCGGGGCGCAGGTTTATTTTATAAAACCCGTTCTCCGAAACTGCGGGCAAGGGCGCTTTAAACAGTTTTTGCTGTCCGAACCCTAGCGTTTTCAAAGTCAGCAATATCCAGAAAATGGCTACGGCTTTTTTCATGGCGTTCCGTCCTTTTGGTTTCCGGCTTCGTCTGCCAGGATCAGCTTTTTCAGATTCTGATACATAAACGAAATTATTAAAAGCAGCACGCCCAGGCAAATAAAGGCCGCAATTTTTCCGCCTTCCGAAATGCCGCGGATATCGAATAAAAAGAGTTTAAGCAGCGTAATGGCAAAAAGCGAAAGCGCAACAATGCGGAGTTGTTTATTCTTCTTTTTCAAGCCGATGAACATGAACGTAAACGCGCAGATTCCCCACAAGATCGGGAAGCCGACTTTATAGGTCTGGTGCTGCAGTTCGTAAAAATAAGCAAATTTATCTGCTGCGAACTGATCGCCTTTTAAGCCTGACGCGTTGGCAAATGGCAGGTTGAAATAAAGCACATGGTATAGTAGTTCGGAACTCGCCACAAACACAATTACCAGGCTTAAACCCCACACCAGGACCTTGGTCATTTTTGGCCAATGTTCTTCCAAAACAAACCGGTTCCGGTAGATAAAATACAGCAAAACAACCAGCAGTGCCAGACTCAGGTAATGAAACCAGAAACCGGTAAACTCCTGTACATCGTAGAGAAAATGTGATTCGAGCAGTTTTCTTACCTGAATATTATAGAACAGGCAATAAAGCGCCACCCCAAACATGCCCAGCAAAGTAATAGTCAGCGTAAGTTTGGGTTCATTTTTATGTTCCGCCAACCCGAATAAACCGGCTATAAAACCAAGGTTGTAACAGCCCAGCATGATGGTGCGGCTCAGGTTCGAATCGAAGTAGAAATTAAGCTGGTAATTCAGTTCAAAAAGCAGCACCAGATAAAGGGTAATGACCGCGGCAAAACCAAGCAATTTCCGGTACACCAAAGGCTGAAAATCGAATTGCTTGAACACGACCGGTTCCGGTTCTTTTTGAAGCAGCCACCGCAATGCCACCAAACTTAATATGCTGATCGCACCGGTAATAAAACCTTTGTTCAGCAGCACGTAATACGTTTCACCCGCCGGAAATCTCTGGTAAATATTCACCCAATCCATTGCCAGCGAAATCAGCATTAAACCGGTAATAATTACTGAACTGATAACGGCAAGTTTTATCCCCGTTTTCTGCGCAAACCACAGCAACAATACCGCTTCCAAGGCCCAGAACATGGTAATGTAATTGCCCTCCAGCTGAACCGGAATAGATAAACTTATAAAGGTGATCACCATACCGATAAGCAGGTAAACGAGGTTACGGTCTACCTGCCGGTTACGGAACAGCAAAAAGGCAAAAGCAAAATTAAAAACCGCCACGGCTGCCGTAAATAAACCTTGGTACATGCCCTGCTGAAATTCGTGCAAAATGGCCATGCCCGCCGAATAAAACAGGAAGGTATTGCTCACCAGGATCCCGATTTCGGAAGCCACGAAATGCGTACGTGCTTTTACATTGTTTATGATGTTCATCAAAAAGAAAACGGTATAGAAAAGCACCGCAAAAGTCAGGGCTCCCAGATACGGCGCATTTGGCTGCCCCAGTACCCGCGAAGAAAGCCAGCCGCCGTAAAGTAAAATGGTAGCGCCGTAACAGATCCAGTTAATTATTTTCCAGTTTTTCAGGTAAGCCAGCACCAGCATGCCCACGTTCAGGATCAGGATGTAGGTAAAAAGCACCACGTAATTTCCTTCGCCGGTGCTCACCATAAACGGTGTGGCAAATCCGCCCAGAATAGCCAATACCGCCAGTTCTACCCGGTTATACGACACTGAAAGCAGCACCGAGAAAGCCGTAATGACTACCATCACCAGGAAAGCCGCCGTCTGGTTTAAAAGCTGGTATTCGTGAAAAGCAATGGCAATGGTGAAATACAAAACGGCCAGACCACCGCCCACTAAAACCGAGCTGAAGGCCGAAAATGATTTCCGTAACCGGTGCGCCAGCCCGATCAGAACGCCGCCCGCCAGGATCCCGATGAACACCCTTCCTATCTCGTTGATCCAATCCTGATCGATGGCAAATTTCACAAAATAGCCGATGCCTAAAACCAGGATGGCGATGCCGATTTTGTTGATCAGGTTTTCGCCGATGAATTTCTCCAGATCCGGATTGTTGTGCATAAAGCGCTCCATAAAACCGGGTTGCGGCTCTTCGTAAACCGGTTCCGGGGCAATTGGCGGGGTATAAACCGGCTTTTCAGCGGCTGGAGTTTCCTCAACTTTTTCAGTCGTTTTCCCTACCGTTTCCGCAGCATTGCCTTCAGTTTTTTCTGCAAGTTTCTCCCCGGGTTTTTCTTCCGTTGCCGATACCGTTTTTGCTGGTGCTGTAGCAAATGGGAAAGCTGGTTTTGGAATTTCAGTAACTTCAGGAGGGGTTAAAATTGGTGCCGCCGGAGACGTAACCGTAACTGGTTTTATTTCTTCCGGGGTTGCTGTTTTTTGCAGCGATGGTGGCGTCTGCTGCCGGCGCAGCAATTCAAGCTCGGCCCTGATGCGCAGCAGTTCGTCTTTTATGGTTTCGAAACGCAGGCTTACTTCCTGAATTCTTCCGGATAAAATATTGATTATAAGAAAAGCTGCCACTACAATGGCCAGAAGCAACATCATTTCCATGCAAATTTTTATTGAAATTCAGGTAAAAACCGGAATGGCAAGGGTATTAAAATTACGGTTGGAAGTTAAGCATTTAATAAATCCGATTCGAAAAATCTCATCAGAACATTTTTATATAAACGGCCTGGTTTAAATTCTACCAACCGGAGCACCTTGTGCGGATTTCAGTTTTCAAATAAACTTGCAACACCCTTTGGATGTAAAATGAGAATTGCTTTACTTGAAGAAAATATAACCTGAAAGGTCATGGTAAGAGAAAGTACCGTTTATCTTTTTGCTGCGGCTTTGCTGTTCAGTGCCTGTAAGAAAGATGAACCCGTGAAACCAGAACCGGCTGCCACTGAAATTTCGGCGCAGGAAAAAATAAGCGGCAATGCTTCGAAAAGCTGGGTGTTAACAAGCTGGACCACCAAAGAACAATTCGGCGTGATCACCAACAGTTATTTAACCCTCGATTCCTGCGAAATGGATGACGAGTACACGTTTTACGCGAACAAAACCTTTTTGCGCACAGATGGGAAGTTAGCCTGTAATCCCGGTTCTAATACCATCCATCTTTCAGCGGCTACCTGGGAATTACAGAAGAATAATACCGAATTGAAATTCAATACATTTGGTGGTGGCTCTGTCTTTAAGATCAAAAGCCTGAGCAATACCACGCTGGTGCTCAATCTTCCGCTTCTGATTCTTGACAACGACACAATTTCTACTACTTATACCTTTACCGCCAAATAATTCCCTCTTTTCTTAGCACTAATCTTAACTGTTATTAGCGAGGATCAAAAACAAAAAAGCCCTCCAGAAAATTCTGAAGGGCTTCAAGTGATCCCATTTGGATTCGAACCAAAGGCCTACTGCTTAGAAGGCAGTTGCTCTATCCAGCTGAGCTATGGGACCGGGGTAAAAAAAAATTACGAATTATAAATCAGGAATTAAGAACGTTCTTGCAGAACAGAAACCATAATTCGTAATTCTAATTCGTAATTTAAATAAGTCGGGGTGGCAGGATTCGAACCTACGACCTCCACATCCCAAATGTGGCGCGATACCGGGCTACGCTACACCCCGAACTTTGCTTCATTATATTCAGCGCACAAAGGTAGTAATATTTCTTAAATCCGCTACCAGCTGCCGCATATTTTTTCGTCTTTTTTTGCTGAATTTCTATTATTATGCAGTCTTTCAGCCATTTAAAATTCGTTTTCTGCCATTAAATTCCTGACAATTATCCGGTTGCTTGAATAATCCTCAGGTAAATGCTTCTGATAAGTCCTGTATAAACCAATCAACCCTTGGGTTCAGGAAGTAAGACTTCACTTAAAAGAGGCGTTACAAGCGTAAGATCCTGATATCAGTTGCATTGTCAGGTTATAGGTCCCACAACTTTCACTGGTAAAACATTTTGAAAATCCAGTAACCTTAACCACCTTTTCGCTTCTGGCGTCAAACTTGATAAGGTGATTTCCCAAAAAAAGCCGCTACCCGTAATGATTGCCGAAATTTAAATTCCACTATCCTTACCCATGCCAACCCGAATCTGAAAGTAGGAACGTCAAATTGTTTCCGATAATGAAGCCCGGCCAAAAACGCTATACTTTTACTCTTAAAAACTGCTCTTTCTCCAGCCAGATTAAATATCAAATAAAATGCTGTGGCTGCAAAAATTTTAACCGTAGTTTTTCCTGTTAAAAGTATAGCGTTTTCCAGGTGCTTTCAAAAATGCCTGGAAAGAAATTTCAGCTAAAAAGAGGACTTAAAATTCGGTAATGCACTGCTCCTACAAACAGTTAATAATATAAAAAAAGCGAATTCTATAAATGACAGCTAAAATCCTGTAACGCTTTCGGGGATATGGCGGCGTATCTTTGCAAGGTACTTTAAAGCACAAATTATGAAAGACCTGAAATTCAAAACCAATATTAATTGCGGTGGTTGTGTGGCCAGCATTACACCTTTCCTGAACAAAGCTGAAGGCATTACTGAATGGAACGTAGATACCACCAACGCGCAAAAAGTTCTGACTGTTTCTACTGAAAAATTAAACGAAGCGGAAGTAATTAAGCTGGTGCAGGAAGCCGGTTATAAAGCTGAAAAATTGTAATTCAACACGGAAGAATTTTAAACAAAAAACGGCAGCCAAATTGGCTGCCGCTTTTTGTTTCCTTGCTATTTAATTTACTTCAATTCCTTCCGGAACAATTGCGCATTAATAGCAACGATTATGGACTCCTGCTCATTAAAACAGCTCCAACCGCAGAATCATGATGCCGCATTTTTAAAGTAACCCGGCTGCCAAAGGCAAAAAAGCCATCCATTTTCAGTTCCTGGCTTACACTTTCGTCACTCTTTCGATATCGCCGGTTAAAGCACCGTTTTATGTCCTTTTCTTTAAGATCGGAATTGGCAGTATGCAGGTTTCACCATTTCAGATCACGCGGGCTTCGATAGGCGTTTTCCTCACCAGAAGTTCGGGCGCGCTGGTAACTCCATTAACAATTTCATTTTGACACACAATATAGTTACGATTTGGGCAGCCAGCTCCCAGAAAACTCCGGATCTTTTATAACCTATGCAATGGCTTAACTAATGCCTTACGCGACGGTTATGGCAATACCTACCTAAGGGCATTTTAAACTAAATCTCCCTTTTTTCCGGTTGATGTTGTTAATGCGTATGATCGGTCAATTAGGTTAAAAATAAGCCGATTTAAGTTTCGCTGCCATTTCCGGCGACACCGAATCGGCATACATGCCATAGGCATCTACCAACACTCCTTTCTGGCCGGTCCTGGATGATATACCGTAAACCACCGAGCTATCAGCAGGATTGCTCATGCCTTCAAAACGGTATACTTCTTCGATCGTAAAGTCTTCGGGATTCAATTGTAATTGCGCCTGAGGACATTTCAGGCAATCGCCTTCCAGATTAAAATCCAGGGCATAACCCCGTTTCTTCAGGTCATTCAAAGCTTCGAGGGCCGAATTGTAATGAAATCTTTCCATTTCTATATTTTATAGTTCGGTATTAATATTAAATCAACCCGCTGGTGGCTTAGTGGAAAATACTAATTTTAAAATTGATAAAAGCTGGTATTTCGGAAGTTTACAGAAAGTTAGCATGGCCGGAGTACTAGCTGCAGGTTTAGAATTTGACCGGTAATTCTGCGGAATCATTATTTTTACTGAAAGAGGTCGAAATTAATCCTTGTCTTGAAAACCTGAATTAATGCAAAATGTTCGGGAATATTTTTAAGAGAAAGCAGATAATCAGCACCTAAGATGCCATGAATGAGTTCTGATCACATTAATTCGAATTTCAAACCGGGAGCCTGAACGGGCGTTCAGGATTTTTTAATTTTGAATCGTTTAAATAAACAGGATCAAAAACAAAAAAGCCCTCCAGAAAATTCTGAAGGGCTTCAAGTGATCCCATTTGGATTCGAACCAAAGGCCTACTGCTTAGAAGGCAGTTGCTCTATCCAGCTGAGCTATGGGACCGGGGTAAAAAAAAATTACGAATTATAAATCAGGAATTAAGAACGTTCTTGCAGAACAGAAACCATAATTCGTAATTCTAATTCGTAATTTAAATAAGTCGGGGTGGCAGGATTCGAACCTACGACCTCCACATCCCAAATGTGGCGCGATACCGGGCTACGCTACACCCCGAACTTTCACTCCTGAATTTCTGCTTTTGGGCTTTCATTCAATCGTGGTGCAAACTTAAAACTTTTTTGAATTAAATCAATCAATTCGAAAAAAAATAAGTTCAGCGGAGGGGGGGGGATTCGAACCCCCGGTACAGTTTGACCCGTACGACAGTTTAGCAAACTGCTGGTTTCAGCCACTCACCCACCTCTCCATGACCCTTTCTGCTAAAGGATGTGCAAATATACAGAATCTTATTTCAGAATTGCAACAGCAGGTTCTAATTTTAGACCCAAAAAGGTTAAAAAAAATTCCCTGAGCAGCTTAATATTCTGATTTTAAAATACATAAATTTTTAAAGATTTAACTTTTTTCCGGTAACTTCTTAAAATCACCGTTACACCTTCCTTTATACGCGGAGCAATTGCTCCGTTACTGGAGCACCAGTTTTTGGCGCTTAATTATTTTGCCTGCTTTCAGGGTTACCAGGTAAACACCTTTGGGTAAACCACTTAGATCAACAGCAGCTCTGGAGACACCCTTTCCAGAAGAAAAAACCTCCCGGCCCGTCAGATCAGTAATAAAAAGACTTTCGGTAATTCCTGGTTCAGCCAGATATAAGGTTCCGGTGCTGGGATTCGGGTACAGCAATGCCGCTTGCACAGTATTTGGCTCTGAAACACCCAAGGCGCCCCCACTCCACTGGTAAGAAACTCGGGAATTAACGCCTGAGGTCCAGCCGGCATTTACGCTGGCAAAGGCTACAGCCATGTGAGGCATAGAATCTAAAGTTGCCCAGTTAAGGCCGCCATCGGTAGTGAAAGAAGACCCGGCAAAACCGCTGCTATTGAAACCGGTAGTAACAAAAACACCCGGAACCCGGGGCATAGCGGCCATATCGTAATCATATATATCGCCCTGAAACATCACATTAGTCCACGTTAAGCCCCCATTGGTAGTTTTAGCCAGTTCCCCCATATTACTCATTGCCAAACCATTATTCCCATCCGTAAAAGCAACCGCCTGAATTCCGAACAAGGAGGTGTTGGCAGCCGTCCAGGAAAGGCCTTTGTTTACTGAACGCAAAATACGGCCTTCGGAGGTTCCGACCCAAATAGTATCGCTTACGGCAGCTTTGGCAAACATCACGTATTCATCACCGTTACTTCCGGAAAGAATTGCTGGTAAACTGGCTGCGGGAACTCTTACCCAGGTTGAACCGCCGTTATTGGTGTGGTAAACCTCAAAGTACCCTCCTACCGGGTCGCCAAAAACAACTCCGTTGTTCGCATCGAAAAAATGGATCACGGAGGGGTAACTGTTAGCATTGGTGTAGGTATTGCTTCCCTGATTAACCCAGGTCTGGCCACCATTACTGGTTTTCTTAATCATGCCCCCGCCCAGGGTATCTGAAACCATGGCAACCCAAGCGGTACTGGCATTTATGGCAGTTATGTTGTTAATTATTTGGTCCTGGGGATTGGTAACCATACCACTTTGCCAGGTATTTCCGCCGTCAACAGATTTCATGTAGGCTTGTCCGGCAGGGTTTATATCGTCGGAGCCGGCGGCCCAGATCACGTTATCATCAACGGCCTCCATCTCATAAACCAGCACGTCAGAAGAAAAGCCTAGTGGCTTGCTGATCCATTGCGCCTGGGCTGAAAACCCCAGAAAAATTGACATAAAAACAGGAAGTAACGCTCTTTTCATAGAATGATGCCTAAGGTTAAATAAAAAAGATGATTGATAAGATTCAGGTAATTATGGTATGCTCCGGCAAGAAAAAACACCAATTAAACTGTGATCGGGATGAATTGTTTTCTGCCGGGCGAAATAAAGGTACGTAACAACCCCCTACAAAGGTCAACCGGAAACAGGGGAATTTTCTGAGTTGGAAAAAGTAGGTCCTGAACCGGAAAAATAAAGCTGTAGCGGCAAACTACCAGGGAAGATGAAAGCAGTAGGGCGGAATTCCTGAATTTTGTACCTTTGGTCTCTTCCAATTTTCAACGAATGACCTGGAGCCAGCCCTTTTCTTTACTGGAGCTTATTTTCGGCATAATTTTCATCCTGCTTTACGCCGCTTTCCTGATCCGGATGAAAAAGCTGGCAAATACCCTGCACCAGAAACCGCACCTTGTCTGGCTGAAAATGCTGCTACGCATTACCTATTTTACGCTGCTGCTCATTGCGCTGCTGGGGCCTTCTTTTGGGGCAGCTACCAAAGAAATAAAAACCACCGGTAAAGATATTCTGGTTGCCGTAGATCTTTCGCAATCTATGAACGCCACCGATGTGCAGCCTTCGCGCCTGGAAAAAGTAAAATTCGAGCTTCCAAAATT
This sequence comes from Adhaeribacter terrigena, assembly GCF_016623615.1. Taxonomy (GTDB): domain Bacteria; phylum Bacteroidota; class Bacteroidia; order Cytophagales; family Hymenobacteraceae; genus Adhaeribacter_A; species Adhaeribacter_A terrigena. The sequence goes on from NZ_JAEHFX010000006.1 coordinate 194,445, forward strand.
GCTGCAGGAATTCAATTCAGACCGCATCGGGCTGCTCATTTTTTCTTCCGAAGCCTTTGTTCAAAGTCCGCTTACCTTCGATCAGAATGCCCTGAAGCTTTACACTGAAACGCTGAACACGAACCTGGTGCCGCACGCCGGAACCGAACTGGCCGCTCCGCTGGAAATGGCGCTTCAAAAATTTAAGGAAGAAAAAACGCCGCAATCGCAGCAAACGGCCAAAATCCTGGTGCTGATCTCCGATGGCGAAGATTTCGGCGAGAACCTGAAAAAACCACTGCAGGAGCTGGAAAAAGCTGGTGTTAAGGTTTTTTCGCTGGGTGTGGGCTCAGCCGATGGCGGCAATATTCCGGAAGGAAATGGCTTTAAACTGGATAACGAAGGCAATAAAGTTGTTACCAAACTGAATATAGAAGCACTGCAGGAAATTGCCTCGAAAACGAACGGCGAATACTTCGAGATAAACCAACGGGCCAGCGAAATAAACAAACTGATCAGTGCAATAAACAACGTGAAAGGCAATGTGCGACAGAGCAAAACCATAGACGTGAAGGCCAATAAATATTTTTACCCTTTGCTGCTGGCTTTGCTGCTCATGCTTTTCGATGCTACCATTCGTTTTAATACCTTTAAGATATGAAGATACGGAATCAAAACATATAAATAACAAACATACACAAAAGCCGCTTTAACACTCATTTTAGCGGCTTTTTTATCGCCTTGTTTGTACTTACTTTGTTTTGTTATTAGTTTATTTTGGTTAGATTTGTTCCTCAAAGTGTTCCCCAAAATGAAAAACATCAGAATAACGCTCCGGACAAAACCGATAAAAAACAATAAGGAAAGCATTCGTTTGGATTGCGCCCCGCCATTGGTGAACCCGGCAACCGGAAAGAAAACCCGATGGATCTATACTGGCCTGTTCCTTTATGCAAAACCCAAAAACCAGCTGGAACGGGAACACAACAAAGAAACCAAAGCATTGGCCGAAAGCATCCGCGCTCAGCGCCTTCTTGAGGTTCAGGCCGGCCAGTATGGCTTTATCGAAGAAAAGGCCGTTGAGGTCAATTTAATTGAGTATTACACGGCCCTGGCAATTAAAAGGGATAATGGCGAATACGGCGTTTGGCAATGCTCCCTGAAACACATTAAGGAATTCTTTGAGCCCAACAAAACCCTCAACGATCTGAAACTTTCTGAATGCGAAGCTTACCGGGAATACTTATTGCAAGCCGCCCAGAATAACAATTTCAAAACAGAAAAAACCGGGATAAGCCAGAACACGGCCAGCGTTTATTTCAGCAAACTAAAAACCGCCCTGAAAGAAGCCTACAAAAAGGAAATCCTGAAAACAGATTTGAACGGCCGGCTTCCAATCATTCGTGCCACAGAAACAGACCGCCAATTTTTAAGCATGGAAGAGCTGCAGGCATTGGTTAATGCCGATTGCAGGCGCCCGGAATTAAAGCAAGCCGCGCTTTTCTCTGCCCTTACTGGTATGCGGCATTCGGATATTAAAAAGCTTACCTGGTGCGAAGTACAGCACAGCAAGACCGGCGGGTACTTCCTGAGGTACAGGCAACAGAAGACCGGCGGCTCAGAATTATTACCTGTATCTGAACAGGCGGTTTCACTACTTGGTGAACGTGGTGAGGACAGTAGCAAAGTTTTCGAACTTGACTACTCAAAGCACAATAATGACCTTTTGAAGGAATGGGTTAAAAACGCTGGGATTACGAAACACATTACTTTCCACAGTTTCCGGCATACCTACGCCACACTGCAAATCAGTTTGGGAACCGACCTTTTCACCCTTTCCAAAATGCTCGGGCACCGGGAATTAAAAACAACGCAGATCTACGCGAAGGTAATGGATAAGGCCAAACAGGAAGCGGCCAACAAAATAAAGTTAAACTTTTAACCAGGGAAGAATATGGAAACATTGACGAGAAGAGGCAGAAAAGTAAAAACTATTGCAGATTTAAAAAAACCAAAGGCATATCCTTTACAAAATTTTGAAACGCTAAAAACTTTTATAGGGTTTAATGAAATTCTCATTGATCTTGACAAACTAAACCTATATTCAGAAGATTCTGAAAGGTTAGAATACTGTAATTCACTTTTCTGGTATATTGGTCTTTTGAATAATAACTGGCAAAAAGTCCCGGATATTCTATACATAGTTATCAATGATATTGAAGAAAAGAACATTTCAGAAAAATACGGCAACGTATTCTTGACTCACTTTTTAAAACTCATTAAAGGCTATGAATTGCATCCATGGGAAAGAATACCAGCACCAAATGCAAGTGGGTTTTATAATGATTGCTTTTATCAATTTCTTTATCGTTTCTATAACGAAATACTATCAGGAACAAAGCGCAAAATCTATATTTTTAATACCGGACAGTATGCATTGGAGCATTTCTTTATAAATGGTGATCATAAACTTAGGAGTGAATTTTTTATTGAATGTTACTATTATTTCAAAAGAAGATATTTAGAAAAATACAACCCTGTAGAATTTTTAGGATTAGTTAATGAATACATTTCTTATGCTTTTGAAATTGGCGTAGGAAACCCTATACGATTTTTAGAAGCGATAACGAAACATCGTAATGACGCCAATGAAATTGAAAAAGAAATCGAATGTAATGCAGTATTATATTGGGTTCTATTAGGTATAAAATACAGGCTTGGCCCCAACCCCTTCATTTCATATTTTTCTGAACCATGGCAAAAAGAACCAATATACAATCAATCAAGCGAAAATGAATTGGACCTGCTATATAGGTTTTTGAATGGTGAAGCAAAAATTCTTAATTGTTCACCAGACTTAGATCCGAACTCCCCACAACTTGAAAGAACCCCTGAAGTTGAATTTTATATAAAAAATAAAGAAGTTGAAACGAAAGAAGTTGACAAAGGTAGTGATCTACAATGTTCGACGATCCCCAACGGAATTAAAGCTTCAAGGGCAGCTCATGCACTAGCTTATTATTACAAACAGGTATGCAAACTTGTCCCACACTCTGAAATGAATGAAGATGGTAAGGTTGCTGCATTAGAGAAGTTAGGAAGTTCGCATGGTTACGAACCTAAAGGATTTGTAAACATCTATTATGATGTTACTAAAAAGGATCAGCGAGCACAGCATAATAGATCAAGAAGCATAAAACAAGCAATTGTGCTTTTAGCTGAATTTCCTGAAGCTCGAGAAAAGGCTATGAAAGAATTGAAGGAATATGAGCCAGCTTATGAAGCCGCTTAATCAAAAAACATATAGAAAATCAAAGTTTTAACCAGTTGTAAAAGTGGTTGTAACCAGTAGTTAATCGTTGTTGCCCACATCTTTGGATAAGAAAACAAAACAAGTCCAAAGATATGGTAATACTACAATTAACAGGCGAACAATTAACGGGCATTATTGAAAATGCCGTTCGCACCGCTTTAACCGGACAAGTCCAACAGCCTGCCCCTGATACTGATGAAATGCTCACAGTAGATCAGGCGGCGGGCTTTCTTTCTTTAGGCACTGCTACCATTTATAGTATGGTAAGCCGGAAAGAAATTCCATACATGAAGCCCAACGGTAAACGGCTTTATTTCTCAAAGCAGGAATTAACAGACTGGCTTAAAAGCGGTCGGAAAAAGACCAACGCCGAAATAGCTACGGATGCCGGCAATTATCTCAGAAAAGGCCCTAAACCTAAAAGAGCGAGATAATGAGCGAACCTTCTACAGTAACCGCCCATAACCCCGCTCCTTCCGGAAACCAACTAAATCAAAACACAAAATCTGAAGTAAATAAAGATACGGAATTTTCTGGGAAAGAACCAATTAGCGAAACTTCGCTTTTTAATGCAGTGGATCTACTGGCAAAGCAAGCCAGTACACTGAAGTTTGAAGCACCTACACGCTCAAATAGTGAACTGTCCCAGTCCCGGGACTGGGACAAGGTAACAAATAAATTTCCGGATTCTGTTTACCAAAACCTACCAGCCTTATTAAAACAGCCGTGTTTAATGCTGGATGCCAAAGAGCGTGAAGTTTACGCTGTTGCCGCCTTAGCCGTTGGTAGTGGTTGCCTTCCAAACATTTTGGGACACTATGGCGGCAACGTCTTCGGGGCAAACCTTTACTTGTATGTATTAGGCAATTACGGCGAAGGGAAAGCAGGCGTAATGCACGCGCGCAAACTAGGCGAAGCAATACACCTGGAAAAGCTGGAATACTCTAAGGAGCTTGAAAAGGACTATAAAAGGGAAATGGCGCAATACAAAAAAGCGTTCAAACTTTTTGAAGCCGGCAAAGCTGAAATGCCAGACGAGCCCACCCCGCCGGAACACCGCAAATTCTACCTACCTGCAAATAGCAGCAAAACAGCGGTTAAGCAATTATTGAAAGAAAACAGCGGCCGGGGCGTAATATTCGAAACGGAAGGCGATACCCTGGCAGACGTTTTCAAACAGGACTACGGCAATTTTTCCGACGATCTTCGGAAAGCCTGGGGACATGAACCACTAAGCTACTACCGGCGCACCAATAACGAAGACGTAGATATTTCTTTCCCATGCGTTTCGGTTGTTCTTTCAAGCACGTTCGACCAGCTTTTAAGGCTTATTCCAAATATTGAAAACGGCTTATTCAGTCGATTCATGTATTATGAACTGGAAAGCAGCCCAGAATTCAAAAATGTATTCGACAAAAAGAAAGTAGGCTACGGTAAATACTTTTCAGAATTAGGCTTGCAGTACCAGAACATTTACAACGAACTGGCAAAGCAGGAATACCCGATCTACTTTGAATTACAACCCCACCAGGAAGCTCAATTTGTAAAAGTTTTTCAAGATCAGAAAAGCGAGATCCTGGAGTTTGTTGGTTCTGCTTTAGGTGGCACCATTAACCGGTTGGGCCTTATCTGCTTTCGAATTGCAATGCAGCTGGCAGCACTCAGGGCCTTTGACGATGGCGAATTACCCAATCCTTTAATCTGCTCTGATCAGGATTTCGAGAACGCGATAAGAATAACCGAATGCCTGAAAAAACACGCTCTTTCGGTTTTCTATAAACTCCCAAAGCCCCGGGTAATTAATCCGGATGCAGAAGAGGATAAGGACGTGGCCAAAGTTGAGAATAAAAAGAAGTGCCTGGAGCTTCATTCGCAGGGCCTTAGCGTTCGGGAAATTTCAGAAGCAGTCTTTGGTACTGAAAAGAAAAAATCTACTGTCCACCGGTGGATAAATGGAAACTAAAACTGCCCCCCTGTCCCAGTCCCGAAAATGGGACAGGTAGTTTTTCACCTCAAAAGCATAGCGTTTATGGCATACCGATACACTTTAGATAAAGGCAGCAAGAAATTTATTTGTCCCAGATGTGGGGAAAAGGAATTCGTAAAAACGATCGATACTGAAACAGGGGAATACTTACCTGACGATGTAGGCAAGTGCGACCGCGCCAATGGTTGCGCTCACGAATATCACTATTCAGATTACTTTAAAGAAAATCCTGATCAGCGCTCGGAAGGATTGTTTACTTCAAAACCAACGCCACCAAAGAAACCCGCATACATACCAACCGATTATGTAGAAAGCCGGCGGAAGGGTTACGATGCAAACACATTTGTAAAATACCTGAAAGGTTTATTTGGCTCTGAAATAACCAGGCAGTTAATTGACCTTTACGATATTGGAACCTTTAACGAACGCTGGCCAGGATCTGCGATCTTTTGGGTAAAGGATGTCGAAGGGCGTACCCGCTCCGGACAAGTTAAGCACTTTGAAGAAAACGGACATACCGGTAAGTATTTGGATAAAGCAGGCAAACCCAAAAGCAAAACGGATTGGGTACATAGCCAACTTATATTTAAATACAGCCGGAAACATTGCGAAGAAAAGCAGCCGGCCTGGCTTACAAAGTACCAGGAAAACCCGGAAGGTTGGCCGTGCTTATTTGGTGAACAGCTATTAAGCCATTTCCCTGAAAAGCCCGTGGCGCTCGTAGAAGCTCCTAAAACCGCAATAATTGCCAGCGTGTATTTCCCCCAGTTCGTGTGGCTTGCAATTGGTGCTAAAGGGTACTTTACCACAAACAGGCCGGATCGTTTGGCCGCATTAAAAGGTCGCACTGTTGTACTGTTCCCGGACCTGAAAGCATTTGATGACTGGAACCAAAAGGCGGTGGCGCTTTCCCATATTGCCGCTTTTATAACGTCTGACTTTTTAGAGCAAAACGCTACCGATGCCGAACGGGAAAAAGGATTGGACCTGGCCGATTATTTAACCCGGTTTCCGCTTTCTGCATTCCAGAAAAACGGTATGGTTTCGGAGCCTAAATCTCAAAGCCCGCCCGTAAAATACGGCGAAATACGGGAAAGCCAGAAACCACAGCCCGTGGTTCAAACGGAAGCAGTCATAAACGGTCGCGTTTCAAACGCTACCCTTCAGCTGCAGCCCGAACCGGTAAGCATAGAGTATTACCATTACTCCTACGCAGACCTTTGCAAAGAGGTCGGAGAGTTGGAAGCCCTGGCCAAAGTGAATATGTACCTAGAACTTTCCCGAACCTACTCACACAGTCCCGGCTTTGTGATCCATACCTGCAACCTGCTTACCTCCTACCGGCAACGATGCGCCGCTTAAAAAATTTGCTTGACCTGATAGATACAATCTATTACTATGCTTTATTCATAGACCATTCACCAATCAGTGAAACGCTATCTAAAAGTTTAGAAACAGGACTTTTTCACCATTCAATGGAAAACCCGGCAAAGCTTACTTTCTGACCTAGTAAGTATACCGCTTTGATATACAGTTATTTATAATTCAAAGGAACAATTAAGGCACAAATTAGGAATTCTTTCTTCGGTTTTCACCCGGCAAATTTGCGGAGTGAAACCAGCTAAATGCAACTCTAAATTGAACTATAATTACCTGACAACTAGGCAGTTAAATATATTGAATTAAAGCAATATTTTAGCATTAAAACCTTTCTATTTCCTTGCAATTTTCGTAAATTATAGCATAAACCAAATAATAAAACAAAATGAAGAACACAATCGAAATTCCTGCAGAACCAATTATTCTGGAACAGAAAACCGAACAGATTAAAGAAGCCCGCGAAAGAGCGGAAGCAACCGTGGAAGCGGTGAACGAGTTTCTGGAATCATTTGAAAAGTTAGGCTTTGGCGGCCTTGATGAAGATCAGATCTACCAGGTTCAAAGCAAAGGTTTAGATGCCTACGTTCGCGAACAGGTAGCAGGCACGGCCCCGGTCATGGTGGGCGGTTTAAAGCTCAGCATTGAGAAAGTGCAGCAAATGGTTGAACTTCCGGACCTGCGGGCACAGTACAAAGCCCTGGAAGAAATGCGGCGCTTTATGCCTTACTCTGCCCATGGTGCGAAGATCGAGAACGGCCGGGCGGTTGTAGATGAAGAAATGATGGAAGGCGTGGTAAAACGCGCTACCACTTACGCGAGCACCGAAGCGGAAAAGAAAGCCTGGCTTTTGCTTCAGCAGATCACGGAAAACATGGCAACGCTTTACAATGAATTCCGGGTGCAGCCTTTCGATAGCTACGCACCGGTAGTTCGCTTTAGCGTTTGGCATGGTAAACCACAATTCAAAATTTATCACAGTATGTTCTTGGACCAAGTACGGCGCGGTGCGAATACGGCTAATCTTGAAAACAGAACTAAAGCCGTAGCATAATCATGGGCGGGCAAGAAAATTTCCTGCTTTATGGTGTAGAGTTCAAAATGGGTGAAGCTTACCAGAACGTTGGTAAGCTCACCAAAGCCATAGCAGAAAGCAAAAAGGAAGAAAAGGAGCTGAACCAGATCGTTAAAGAAGGCAACGAACTTTCAGACGAACAGGCCAAACGTTTAGCCGAAGTGCAGGCCAAAACCCGGCAGCTGACCGAAGAAAAACGGCGGGAAGAAAAAGCCATTGATGAAGTTACAAAAGCGGTAATAGCAGAATCCGGTTCTTACGAACAGCTTTACCGGTTGCAGAAAGTAGCCGAAAACCAGCTGAAGACCATGGCCGGCCAATTGAAGCGTAATGAAGATGGCACCTATGAGCTGACCGCTGAATATATCCGGCAATCTAAAGTAGTAAAGCAGGCCAAAGATGCGCTGCTGGAATACAACAAAGGCGTTTCTAATGGAACCCTGAATGTTGGCCGGTATAAAGAAGCAGTCCTGGAGGCGGCCAAAGGATCCGGTAAGTTCGGTGATAGCATTAACACCATGAACGATGCTTTCAAAATGAACCCGGTCGGCATGCTGGTAACCGCTTTAACCCTACTGCCGAAACTCTTTGCAAGCTCAGGCGATAGCGCCGGCATGTTTACCGGAATTATGGAACAGGGAACCGCGGTTCTGAACGTGTTCCTGGACCGGGCAAAGTTTATAGGGGAAGCGGTAAGCAAATTACTCAAAGGTGATTTTTCCGGGGCAGCGGAAGCGGCGAAGAAAAGCTATAAAGGTATCGGCGACGAGCTGGAACGGGAAGTAAAGCTGACCGGCGATCTATCCAAAGCAAAGTACCAGCTGGAACGGGATGAGGCTAAAAACATAGCTACTTCCAAAAAGATGCTCAACCAGATCGAGCGCCTGAAAAATGAGCGGGATAACGAGTTCAATTCTATTGAGCAGCGTAACGAAGCCAACGAAAAAGCCTTTGCCCTGGAAACTCAACGGCAGAACACGCTTGAAGCCATAGCCCGCCGGCGCGTTGAAATCATCCAGAAGGAAGTTGAGATGCGGGGCGGGGAAGCCAAAGCCAGCACCGAACAGCTCCGGGAATTAGGCGAAGCGGAAGAGGCCCTGTTTGATATTCTGGAAGACAGCGCCGGGAAGCAAAATGAATTCATTACCAACCGCTTCCAGCTCAACAAAGAAGCCAAAGAGCAGGAAAAGCAGGTACGGGCAGAACGGGAAAAAACATTTAAGGACCAGCAGGAAAAACTCAAAGAAGAGGTAAAAGGCTACCAGGAACTACTCGACAGCCTGGCAAAGATCCGGAAGCAACAGCTTGACGAAGAAAAGGCCTTGCGTGAGGAATTCGATAAAACCCGTGAAAAACAGTTTGAGAATTCAGAGAAAGCCCGGAAGAAACGGGAGCAGGATGCCATCGATGAAATTCAACTGGCAAAAGATGTAGCGAAGAAAAAGCAGGACTACAAAGAAGCGGAGTACCTGGCCATCGTAACGCTTGCTCAGGCATCTTCGGATATTGTTTCTGCCTTATCTGCCCAGGGTGCGGAAATGTCAGAGTTCCAAAAGCTTATAGCGTTATTCCAGATCGGACTAAAACAGGCGGAAGCTATTGGGAACCTGACCGCTTCGGCTACAGTGGTAGCGGGTAATATCGCGGCAGCCAGTGGCCCGGCCGGTATTGTTGCCGGCCCTGTTGCTTATGCGGCATACTACGGAACACAGATAGCGTCCATTCTTACTGGCTTTGCACAGGCGCGGCAATTGCTTTCTGCCGATGCTCCAAAGGCTGACTTTTCAAAAGCTGAATTTTATGGTGGTGGCTATACCGGTGATGGCGGCAAGTACGAGCCGGCCGGGATTGTCCATAAGGGGGAAATTGTTTGGAGCCAGGAGGATGTAAGAAAAGCCGGCGGGGTGGCTGCTGCCGAACGATTGCGCCTTAGCCTTCCGGGTTACGCTGATGGCGGTTTAGTGGCCAGGTCGGTATCGGCACCAGTTGTACAACAGCAGCAGATGACCCAACAGATAGCCTATCAGGTACAGGTTGCATTTAAGAACCTTCCGCCAATTTATACCCGGATAACCGATATAAATGCAGCACAGAAAAACGGTATTCAAACCCAACTTAGGTCTGATATATAACGATGGCAAAAAAATGCAAAAAGCCTTATGAAAGAAAGGCCTTGCTGAAAAAGCAAAAGAAACATCGAGAGCTTACCTATGAAATCCTAAGAGCAAAACGGGAACATAAAAAGAAAGTGGAAACTAACTAATCAGGAACATGAGCACACAATTTGAAAAGGGAAACCCAGGCAAACCGAAAGGAGCGAAAAACAAAGTTACTACCGAGATCCGGGAAAAGTTCGATCAGTTATTACAATCTGTTACTGCTGAGCAAATGGCAGCGGATCTTTTAGCCCTTAAACCGGCCGAACGGTTAAACCTGATAATGGGATTAGCAGAATACATTACGCCAAAGCTAGCCCGTACGCAAATGCAATTTGACAATCAGGCAATACTAAACCCGGTTTTTAAAATTAATGTAATTCACAGCAAAGATGGATTTACGGCTCCACCGCTGGCCAATTCAGAAAAAGATGTTGTACTGTAAATTTGTGAAGTATGGCCGCAAACCAACACCATAACTTGAAAGGGCGGCCTCGCCGTTTTGCCACGCCTGAACAACTTTGGCAGGCAGCAAGTGCGTACTTCGAATGGTGCGAAGCTCACCCGCTTTTCAAAGTGCAATGGGTTGGCGGTATAGCAAAAAGGGTAAACATTGAAATACCGCGGCCCTTCACTTTATCTGGCCTGAGGCTTCATTTAAGATGTGGGGTAAACTATCTTAGTCAGTTAAAGAAACGCCTTACTGACAGCCCACAGGACCGGGAACTTGAGGACATCATAAACCGGATTGAATTGGTAATTTATGAACAGAAGTTTGTAGGGGCTGCCGTTGGAATTTACAATGTTTCAATAATTGCTCGTGATCTAGGGCTTATGAACCGGAAAACAATAAAAAACATTGAGCCGCAAAAGCAGGCTGTTTATCATTTAGCGTGAGTCTTACGCGCGCGTATAGAGAAAGGAGGTAATATCTAATTTTAATTATTTGGTTGTTTTGGTTTAGCAAGCCCACGGCGTTATTCCGTGGGCTTTTTACTTAACCAATCTTCATTCCCGGTCAGCTTCAGCAATGGGTTTTTAGAAGTCTTCGCGGCGCTGGCTATCATGTCTAAACCTCGATCACTAGCCAAGAATTCATGTTGATCTTTGAACCCGTACATGTGCGCTAAATTCCCGGCATCGGTATAAATTTCGCCCGTTTCTTTATTGCGGTAAAAGGCCCAGCGTACACCGTTATCATCTACAGATTGTAGTACTTCAAACGGATCTTCGGCGGCGGGCTTTGGATCTGGTATTAACTTTAAAAGCGCTGCGAGTTTTGCAATTATCTCTTTCATATTCAGCAAGTTGGTTTCCCTGTAATTTACAAAAATCGCCGCTTTAAACCTCAAAATTCAGGTGAAATTACATAGCCTTTTTGCTTTTTATATTGTGTGTGCTACACATATTTGCGGCATTACATTCACTCTCAGAAAGTGTCTTTCTTTGCAAGGCATTGAAAAACAGTTGTTTAATTTCTGAATATGGGAACAGGGAACAACCACCGAACAAAAAAGTAATTTTAGCAGATTATGAGGGGGTATGCGCAATTTTACGGATACCCCTTTTAAGTAACCGAAGCAGTCTAAATTATGCACGCATCCAACTGAGAAATAAAAGGGCAAACTTAAACCAGGTTAAATTTTTCAAGTATAAAGCCACATGAAAAAAGCCCTGAAAGAAGCTGCAACATCTTTGTTTTTGCTGGTTTATCCTGGCGAAGAACCTACCACCCGGCAGCTGGTCTGGTTTTATGCGGCCTTGCTCTTTGGCCTGGCCATGGTCGCGCTCTGGAATTATTAAGGCCGCACGCATTAGTGCTGAGAACCTTATAAAACCTGAGCTTCAAAGATCCTGTTTCCTAACCGCCGTTTCTCTCCAGATTATTGCCTTTTCAAATTCACCTTTTACCCTAACCGTGGGGAAGGTAATATTTTTAAAAACCTTTGTTGCTTCATCTTCATTCAGGTTATCTACCCTAACCAGGGCCTTTTCACTTCCTACCCGCCGAATTTCTACCCGGTGATCATTTCTAATATCCATAAAGCAAAATTAAGAATTCGAACTATTCGAACCACTCGAACAGGGTTCGAAAGTTCGAATAGTTCGAGGGAGAATCTGTCAAAAGCAATAAGTATTGTCCAATCCACTTACATCAATTTTAGTTGCAAATTTGTTGAAACTAAAAAACAATAATTTATGAACTTAAAAAACACAAGCCGGCAAGAACAATTAGCCGCATTTTTTGAATTACTTATTCCTATCGAAGCGAAAAGTAAATCCTGGTTTACCCAACATGGCGAAAACTTTACAATTAAGGATTTTCTAATTGAAGCTACACCGGCGGATCCAAATAGTTTTGCATTTAGAATTGCAGATAATGTCCCAGGTTATATAAGAAAGGAAATTGAAGAAGCCCGGGAAATAATATTTCAGAGATACTACGTTCAGAAATAAAAAAAGCCGGGGCAAAACCCCGGCCTTAGTTCCTTAAACATTTATGAACATGCACTATATCTTACCCGAATAGCGCCAGCAAAACTTCATTTACCATTCTATTTTCCACTTCGGTTAATTTATTCTGTCTGTGTTGTATGGTCCATTCGTGCAGCACATTCCCTATAAAACTTACCTGGCTTTCTGAAAAGGCGTACTCCATATACTCTTCACCTTTCAGCGTTTCAGATCCAGCAACCGGCCGGTTTGTGCCAGTAACTTTATCCCGTATTCCTTCCACCTCGCCGCGTTCTTCAGGCGTTGCTACTTCGGACTGAGTATCCCAAAAAAGATCACACAAACCCGTAACCACTTCCACTTCCTGAGCGGAAAAGCATACCGTAATAGCTTTGGTTTCTTCGGACTGATCCACTTCTTCCGGCTGTTCCGGCTGGTTTTCATTTCTAATTATTTCCATGGTTCCTTCTTTTTAATCTTTTGATTCCTTTTTTCTGCAGTTTTAACAGGTGATTTAATAGTTGGATTTGTTCTTTAATCTACAAAAAAACCACTCAACTTTTGGCAGTTAAATGCTACAATTTGTAAGTATTTAAGCGATTTTCTAACCAGCGCCAGTCGCTTTGCAACCTGTTTTCTGCAGCCTGTTTCGCCATTTTAGAACATCTTCGCCAGGAGTCCATTACTTCGCCACCAGTGGATTCCATAAAGGCATTCCGAAGCTCCCGAAGTAGCCATAAATTCTCCTTGAAACTATCGGTAAAATCGTCGGGGTTGGAGGTTTTTATTAAATCATACATGACTGTATCGAGCATAGCCACTATTCCGGCGGTGTTACAGTTTTCAATACACTCAAAGATCGGCCGCACGTCAACCGTTTCATGTAACACAGAGAATTTAAAAGGTGCGTGCGTGTCATCTGCCGGCACGTTGGAAAGTATTTTAAGGTTTATTTCCCTAATGTTACCTTCGAAACCGATGAAGCCACTATAAGGGCTGCGGCATACCAAAAGTGCGTTCAGATAGTCTAGATGTTCTTCATCCGAAATGATGCCGGCCAGCTTTGCATGATCAGCTGCTACAGCAAACGAAATTAATTCAGGATCAGTAATCGATGGTAATGTAGGGCGCGCGGTAACCGCTGCCTGGTTGGAATTGTGTTTCATGACTGATGCGATTTTGGAAGTTTAAATTTTATGCGTTTTTGGTGTAACTTTGGAGTAATATATATGCAAAAATAGTGTAAGTTTCATGCAATACAAATTAATTTTACATTTTTTTTATTCCTAAATGGTGTAACTTTTATACCTTTACCTTGTTGAATAAAAAACCTTATATAAACTATGGCAGAAGCAGAAAACCCAGGAGCTGAAAAAGTAAAACTGAATATCCAGATGGAAAAAGAGTTGCTTGAAAAAGGCAAGGAACACGCCCGAAAGAAGGGGATCAGTTTTGCCGGTTTGATTAGGCAGTTATTAATTGAGGACATGGAAAAAGTAAAAGCTTAAAAAAACCATGGTCGAAGTTTTAACCAAAGCAGAAACACTGGCCGCGATCAAGAAGGCTACGGAACCCTTGGCTAAAGAGCTGGCCATCCTCCGGGAAGTGGTAGAGCAGAACGCCGAACTGGTAGATAGTGTAGAAGCCAGCCGCTTGACCGGTTTTTCGGATAACCGGACGCTTAAAAAGCATTTTACCGAGATCAAGGTAGGCACATCCATCCGGTTCAGCAAGGCCGAGATCATCCGCTGGAGGCATGAGCAGAGCCTGCATAAAGCCCCGGAATTACGCATACAGACAATGGAATCATCCGGAAAGAGATAATAAACTTACAAGTGGCGGGCAATACTTGACGGTTAAATGTTCCTTTATTCCGACACACAATTACAACGCATTGATTCTCATCACACTTACAAACGGTAGTATTTTCAAGATATGAAAGCGCTCTGGCTGATCATTTTCCTGTTTATGAGCGTCGGCGATTTCCAGCACATTGCTGAACGGAACGCCCGAAACCAGCAAGCGGTGGAAGCCTTTGCCAAAGGCGATTACGCGACGGCTGTTAAAAATTTCGAATATTTAGTTTACGAGATCCGCGACGATGACCCGCGTTTGTTACTGAACCTGGCGCACGCCTACCGGAAAAACAACCAGCTGGATAAAGCGCAGAAAGCCTACGAAAAATGCCTTAAAAACCCGAATGCCTGGCTCCGCTCCATTGCCCTGGAACAACTCGGCACCTTAAATGCCCGCTTAAAAGATTACCGGAAAGCGCTCACTTTTTATAAACGCGCAATGATTGCCGATGCCGGGAATGAACAGGCGCGTTACAATTACGAAATGCTGAAAAAATACCTGCGCGAAAATCCGGAAGAAGAAAATAAAATTCCGCCGCCGCAACCGGAGAAAAAACAGCAGGAAGAAAAGCAGGAACAGCCCAAAGAACAAAAAGACCAACAGGAAAAACAAAGCGAAAAACCAAACGAGCAAGGCGATCAGGAAAAGGAAAATCCGGACCAGCCGGAAAAAGGCGATCAGCAGCAAAAACCAGATAAGCAAACCAACCCCGAAATGCCCGACCAGCCGAAGAAAGAAAAACCTGCCGGCGGGGAAAACGCTAAGGAAAAAGAGCAAAAAAGTGGCACAGAAAAAGGAAACGAAGAAGGCCAGAACTTAGCCGAGAACGAAGAACAACCGAAGCCCGAAAAACCTAATAAAACCGGCGGAAAAGACGCCGCCAGCGGCAATGAACAACGCCTGCAAACGCAATACGAACGCCTGCGCAAAGCCAACATCAGTCCGGAACAAGCTGAAATGATGCTGAATGCCATGCGCGCCGCCGAACAGCAATACTTACAGCAGCTTCCTAAAAAGCCCACTAAACCTCGTGATCGTTCCAAGCCAGACTGGTAGGAATTTGGTATCGTTAATTGGCTATTTGGTTTTTTATTATTGTGTGATAGTTTAGGGGCCTGATTAGCTTTCCTGAAATTAAAGCGGCGAAGTAGTTTCAATGCGTTTAATTCCAAAAGATCCAGATAGAGTAAAATTGATATTACACCTGTTTATTGTGGATCAATCAACAGTTAACAATTAACAATCAACAATTCACCCGATTTGCAATTCCCATATAGTCTGGGTAATTTCACGGCAAAACAGAAAATCATCGCTTTATGCAAACGAAAGAAGTATATGTAATTTCGGCGGTTCGTACGCCAATTGGTAGTTTTGGTGGTGCTTTGGCTAGCGTTTCTGCTACGCAACTAGGTGCTGCTGCTATTAAAGGTGCGTTGGAAAAAGCCGGCGTAGATAAAAAAGAAGTGCAGGAAGTAATTATGGGCAACGTATTGAGCGCTAACGTTGGCCAGGCTCCGGCCCGCCAGGCAGCTATTTTTGCCGGGTTGGGTTACGAAGTAGAATGTACTACTGTAAATAAAGTTTGTGCTTCGGGTTCTAAAGCCATTATGTTTGGCGCGCAGGCCATTATGCTGGGCCACAAAGACGTAGTAATTGCCGGCGGTATGGAAAGCATGAGCAACGTGCCTTATTATTCAGACAAAACCCGTTTCGGAGCTAAGTTAGGCCATATCCAGTTGGTAGACGGTCTGGTGAAAGACGGCCTGTGGGATGTTTACAACGACTACCACATGGGTTCTGCGGCTGAAAATACGGCCAAAGAAATGAACATCACCCGCGAAATGCAGGATGAATTTGCCAAGCAATCTTATACCCGTTCTGCCGAAGCGGCCAAAGCCGGTATGATGAAAAACGAGATCGTTCCGGTAGAAATTCCTCAGCGTGGCAAAGACCCGATCATTGTTTCGGAAGATGAAGAATACACCAAAGTAAACTTCGATAAAATTGCAGGCCTGCGTCCGGTTTTCGATAAAGAAGGTACAGTAACGGCTGCCAACGCTTCTACCCTGAACGATGGTGCTGCGGCCGTTTTATTAATGAGCAAAGAAAAAGCCGAAGAACTTGGCTTAAAACCAATTGCCAAGATCTTAGGTTTTGCCGATGCCGAACAGGATCCGAAATGGTTCACCACCACCCCATCGCTGGCAATTCCGAAAGCATTGAAAAATGCCGGTGTTTCGGCGGACATGGTAGATTTCTACGAGATCAACGAAGCTTTCTCGGTAGTTTCTATTGCCAACAACCAGAAATTAGGTTTACAGGGCGACAACGTGAACGTTTACGGTGGCGCGGTTTCTTTGGGTCACCCGCTGGGAGCTTCTGGGGCCAGAATTGTAACTACTTTAATTAACGTTCTGAATACCAAAGGCGGCAAAATCGGCGTTACCGGTATCTGCAACGGCGGCGGCGGTGCTTCTGCTATTGTACTGGAAAAAATGTAATTCAGACTTTTTTGCTTTCAAAGCATACCATTTTCAAAGAGCCTTACGTTCAGTTGTAAGGCTTTTTGTTTTTTATCGCGGATGAAACGGATTCATCGATTTTGCGTTTTTTTTTGTCTGGATCAGGATTTTCAGGTTTTCAGAAATTTCAGAAATGAAAAACGGTATGGTTTTGGCCTAAAAAAGTCGGGAACCGCAACTAAGAAAAAAAGCACCTTTAAATCAGCAGCTCACCGCATTAGCACATCAGCACATTAAATAATCAGCACATTTCCACATGCTTCGCACTACACTTACCGGCACTTTTTTACTCGTTTTCACTACCGTTTCTTTCGGGCAGCGAAATACTTACAAGCGCTTTGAAAAAACCAACGGGCCGGAAGTAAAAGTTACAACCTACCACGATTCGGCTTACGCCAAGATCAAGGAACGTTATTCCATTTTGACCAAACCCGATACCATCATTCAGGGACAATACCGTAAATTTTATAACGACGGCAAAACCGTAGAAGTGCGCGCCAAATTCGTAAATGGCAAACCCGACAGTATTTACACCGAATATTACCCAACCGGTCAAACCAGGTTTGAGGTTCCTTATGTGAATGGGTTGAAGAACGGCGTTTTCAAGACTTACTTCAGCAACGGCAAGATCATGCAGGAAGGCAGTTACGTAGACGACCAGCAAAGCAACGTAATCAAAACTTTTTACGACAACGGCCAACCCAAAATGGAAGCGGGTTTTATAAACGGTTTTCCGGATGGGCTGGTGAAGGAATATTATCCCGGCGGTAAAATTAAATCGGAGATCACCTATAAAAATAACCAGCAAAACGGCCTTTCCAAAACCTATTACGAAAATGGTCAGCTCGAAACGGAGGCGCAATTCCTGAACGGAAATATAGACGGCTATTACAAAACCTTTTACGATAACGGGCAGCTGAAATCTATTGCCCAGCAGGATAAAAGCGGCAAAACCGGTTCGTATAAAAGCTACTATAAAAGCGGCGGTTTAGAAACTGAAGGCACGTACAAAACGGTAAAGATCGAGCAACCCAAAGAGTTATTTTTCGATGGCAAGCAAACCCGTCTGCGCGAAAGCATTGCCCTCGACGCTACCACCGGCAAACGCGACGGCCTGGTAAAATCGTATTACGAAAACGGCAAACCCATGCGGATCAGCACCTATAAAGAAGGAATTCTGGTAGGTACGGCGCAGGGCTTTTACGAAAGCGGCAAGCTGAAAGAAGAAGTTAAATACAGCAACAATGCCCTGGACCGCAAAATAACCACGTATTACGAAAGCGGCAACGTAAAAGAAGAGCAGGCCTATAAAAACAAACTAAAAACCGGCGAATGGCTTACGTATTACGATGTTGCGCCGAAGAAAATCAAAATAAAAGAACCTTACCTGAACGACCGCATTTCCGGAATCCGCTTTACCTACCATGAAAACGGGCAGGTAGCCAGCAAAGCAGAATTTATAAACAACAATAAGATCGGGCTGGAAGAAACCTTTTACCCGAGCGGCAAACTCAAAACCGAAACCGAATACAAAAACGGCTCCCGTTCCGGTAAATTCCGGCAGTATTTTGAAAATGGCAAAACGGAAATTACCGGCGCTTTCCGCAACAACCGCGAAACCGGGAACTGGAAATGGATGAACGAAAACGGTAAAACGACACGTACGGCTATTTTCAGAAATGGAAAAGAAGTTCCGAAATAAAGTCGCTTTGCTGAAACTGGTTTTGCTTTTTGCAAACCCGGAAGGGAAACAAACTACAAATTACCGCTTGTAAGCTAATCAAAACCCCCGTTTTAATTGTTTATTAAATACTGTCAGTAACGAAGTTGACAGTTTTTAATGAACACTAAAATGAAACAGTTAACCTTCTTTTTGTTAATTTTTGTTTTGACTGCTTTCAACAATTCAGCCAGAAACAATACGCCCTTTAAAGTAGAGATCGCCTACAGAGCGCTTCCTGATCCGATGACGACTGAGTACATAATCGATAATAAAAAAATGTACCTGAATCATGTAATTTATGACAATCAGGAAGCTTCTTACCAGAGTTTAAATAAATCAACTTATAAAGACTTTGACCGCGATAAAATTATTTCCTTTTTAACGCAAACGAACTGGTCCGATATTCCTGCTCAAATTGGCACTACTGCCGAAGGTCAGCACTATATTGTTAAAATAGAAATAAACAACCAGGTATATAATTTCGACATCCGGAATACGTATCACCCAACTTTTGCCAGTTTATTTACGATCTGCAACGAGGCGATTCCAAGTAAAGAAAAACGGGAAAAGTATGCATTGCCTTACAAGTGATTTCTGAAAGAAAAATAAAATTCACCAACCTTTCATACCATAAAAATATAAGCAAGCCTTGCAACAACAAAACCCAGATTGCATCAAAACTTCTTCCAACCGGGTTTAGGGTAGAACGACCTGTGTTTTATTTGATCCGATCGCGTACCTCGTAACCGTTTTATGGCAATCTTACCTTTCAAAACGGTATCCTTTTCCTTTCAAAAACTCTGAATTCTCTTTTCTTCAAGTATCATTTTCCGGGGCTTTCTTCTTACTTTTGCAACTTAATTGCATAGCATTTTTGCATAATCTTTTATAAATGAAAGTCTTAAAATTTGGCGGTACTTCTGTAGGTTCCGCAG
Organism: Adhaeribacter terrigena; assembly: GCF_016623615.1. GTDB lineage: Bacteria > Bacteroidota > Bacteroidia > Cytophagales > Hymenobacteraceae > Adhaeribacter_A > Adhaeribacter_A terrigena. The sequence goes on from NZ_JAEHFX010000006.1 coordinate 213,823, forward strand.
CCCGCATTAAAAACGTAGCCCAGTTGGTACAGCGCGAAAACCGGCCAGTGCTGGTAGTTCTTTCGGCCATGAGCGGCACCACCAATCGTTTGGTAGATATAACCGGGCTGCTTAAACATAAACGTACCGACGAAGCAAAGAAACAGATCCAGGAACTGCACCGCCAGTACCAGCTCGTAGCCGAAGAACTATTCGAAACCGAAAACTGGAAACAGCAGGCGCTGCAACTGCTGGAAGAACATTTTCAGTACCTGCAGGCTTTCACACAGGACCTTTTTACCGTTAACGAAGAACGCGCCATTTTAGCTCAGGGCGAACTTTTATCTACCGCACTTTTCCATTTCCATTTGCTGGAAACCATGGTACCGGGCACGTTGCTGCCCGCCTTAAATTTCATGCGCCTGGACCAGGATCAGGAACCCGACATGACTTACATCCGCGAAAACCTGCAGCGCGAAATTTCGCAACACGATCAGAACCAGATATTTGTAACCCAAGGCTATATCTGCCGCAACACTTTCGGCGAAATTGATAACCTGAAACGCGGGGGTTCCGATTATTCGGCATCCCTGATCGGAGCGGCCCTCAAAGCTGAAGAAATTCAGATCTGGACCGATATTGACGGCATGCACAACAACGATCCGCGCATCGTAAAAAACACCTATCCCATTGCCGAACTTTCTTTCGATGAAGCGGCCGAATTAGCTTATTTCGGGGCCAAAATTCTGCACCCGAGCAGTGTATGGCCTGCCAAACAGGAGAACATTCCGGTACGTTTGCTCAATACCATGCAACCGGAAGCCCGCGGCACGCTGATCTCGGGCAAAACAACCGGCCAGAATATTAAAGCGGTGGCAGCCAAAGACTGTATCACGGCTATTAAAATTCAGTCGAGCCGCATGCTGCTGGCTTATGGTTTTCTGCGCAGCGTTTTCGAAGTATTCGAGGTTTATAAAACCCCGATCGATATGATCACAACCTCGGAAGTGGCCGTTTCGATTACTATCGACGATACCAAACACTTAGGCGCCATTGTGGAAGATCTGAAGCTTTACGGCAACGTAGAAGTAGAACAGGATCAGACCATTATCTGTATAGTAGGCGATTTTCTGGCCGAAAGTACTGGTTATGCCCTGGAAGTAGTTACTGCCTTGCAGCATATTCCGTTGCGCATGATCTCCTACGGCGGCAGCAAAAACAACATCAGTTTCCTGATTAAAACGGAACATAAAGTGGAAGCATTAACGGCGTTGAATGATAACGTTTTTGGCAAAAGCAAAAACTAAAAGAAGAAATTAATGCTACACATAGATAAAAGCGAACTGCAAAACCACCCGACGCCTTTTTACGCATACGATCTGCAACTGCTCCGCGAAACCTTGCTGTCGGCGGCCAATGAAGCGCAAAAATATGGTTATCATGTACATTACGCCCTGAAAGCCAACACCAACAGCCCGGTTTTAAAGGAAGTGCTGAACGTTGGTTTCGGGGCCGATTGTGTAAGCGGGAACGAAGTAAAAAAAGCCCTGGAAAGCGGTTTCCCGGCCGGGAAAGTAGTTTTTGCCGGCGTTGGCAAATCGGATGCAGAAATAAACTTCGGACTGGAAAACGATATTTTCTGTTTCAATACCGAATCGGTACATGAGCTGGAAGTGCTGAACGAACTGGCCGGCCAAAAAGGAAAAACCGCCCGGATTGCCCTCCGCATTAACCCGAACGTGAACGCCAAAACGCATCATTACATCACCACCGGTTTAGAGGAAAATAAATTCGGGATCAACTTCTGGGAATTACCGCAACTACTAGATTATTTGCCGGAGCTGGAAAACCTGCACCTAGTTGGTCTGCATTTTCACATCGGCTCGCAGATTACCGACCTGAGCGTTTTTAAAGCCTTGTGTTTGCGCGTAAACGAGATTCAAAGCTGGTTTTTAAGCCGGAATGTAGTAGTAGAACACCTGAATTTAGGCGGCGGTCTGGGCGTAAATTACCACGAACCCGATACCGATGCCATTCCTGATTTTGCAACGTATTTCGGGATTTTTAAAGAATTCCTGAAACCGGAACCGGGGCAGCAGGTCCATTTTGAACTCGGCCGGGCCTTGGTGGCGCAATGCGGCACGCTTGTTTCCAGGGTGCTTTACATTAAAAAAGGCATTAAAACCAATTTCATCATTCTGGATGCCGGCATGACCGAACTGATGCGCCCGGCGCTTTACCAGGCTTATCACAAAATAGAAAACCTGAGCAGCCAAGCCCACGAACTCCGCTACGATGTGGTTGGCCCGATCTGCGAATCTTCCGATTGCTTTGGCAAAGCGGTAATGCTACCCGAAACCAACCGCGGTGATCTGCTGGCGATCCGCACGGCCGGCGCTTACGGTGAAGTGATGAGTTCCGGCTACAACCTGCGCGAAAAAGCACCCGCTTTTTATTTCGGAAGAAGGTAGTTTTAGATCAAATGAAAAAATAAACGGGCATCTTTATAGGTGCCCGCTTATTTTTCGGTCTGAACACGATTTTAAGGATTTTTGGAATGGCCAGTATTTTTGTCTGAATTTGGATTTATCAGATTAGGGGATTAAAGGATTATTTGTTTGAAACTGAATTTTCTGAAACAAGGTTCGGTGTAGCCAATTCAAGAAATATCAGAATCAAAAAAAGAATTTACCAATAGGGGCATCTTCGGTTGCCCTTTCACATTTCCAAATCAAGCCTATCGCCAGCGCAGCGTCACATGAAAATCAGGTTATCCGAAAAACTAAAATAAAAGAAAGCCAGCTACGAAGGAGCAAGACACCAGTTTCTGTGAGAGCGGCCTCCAAGACTTCCGGTGCCGAGGTACGAGGCAGCCCGCCAGGGCAGGAAGGGTTGCAGCCGCGAACGCAGAAACGAAGCCACCCGGCTCGAGGGAGAAAGTAAACTATTAAAGTTAAAAGTTATGAATTAAGTGTTAAAGCTACCTATGAAAACGGTATCCTTTCAAGCCTAAAAACTTAATAGTCAACTTCCTTATCAGCTTAAATAGATCCTTTATCGTCAGGACGTCGCCATAAAACGGTATGCTTTTAAAGCAAAAAAGTCTGACGGAGCAATTAATTGCTCCGTCAGACTTTTCTATTTCTTACCTGATCGAAAATTCAGGAAATGAACATTTTCAAATCTTCAAAACCTTCAAATCATTTAGATCTGATCCAAAACTAAATTCTGGAAAAAATCAGGTTCGCCGATCTTGATCCCCGGGCTTTCGTGGAAATAATTGGCCATATCGAGCGCGTTCCCGGCAGAATTCTTATCGGCCGATAAAAGGTAAATATTATTCCCCAACTCTTCCACCAGGTGCGTATTGGTGCGTTTCATCAGTTTTTCCAGCAGCACCTTGCTTACCGGTTCTTCCAGCGTTACAATAAACTGGTTCGTAATGCCTAATCGACCCAGTTTATCTTCGGTACGCGAAAAGAAAGGCGTGGCATACAGAATTTTCGGGTTCTGTTCCAGCAAATTGAACTTCAGTTCCATGGTGCCGGGCGTAATTTCGCCACGGGCCGAAACCACCGTTACATCGGCTGAACCTGAGGTTGTTTCATCCAGAATATTACCCAGAAAATCGTATTCGCTTAAAATTTTATCTTTGGTTGCTTTATCGGTGCCTTCAGCAAAACCGATAATTAGCATATCTGTCAGGACCGGGCCTAATTCAACTTTCTGATCCTGATAATAGAAGTAATGGGAAGCTCCAGAGTTTGCCATATTTTTATAAATAGCTGGAAGTTTTTTCCTTCCTATAACGCACACCTTGCCTTTAGGTTCTGACTTTTTATATTAAAAACGCTATACTTTTAGCCCGGAAAAATAGTAACCCGCCATTTTTCAAAAAATCGCTCCCGCATAACTGTTCTTAAAAACGAAAAAACCGTAAGCTATTTCAGCCCAAAACTACCAGCTATGAAAATATTACTGACCGGTGCCAACGGTTACATTGGTAAAAGATTATTGCCGGTGCTGCTCGAAAACGGGCACGAAATCACCTGCCTGGTGCGCGATCCGCGAAGGTTTGAGCTGGAAGAAAGCCTTAAAGAAAAAGTACAGATCGTAAAAGCCGATCTGCTCGATGAAGCCAGCTTGCAGGCTTTACCGACTAATATAGACGCAGCCTATTATCTGGTACATTCCATGGGTGGCAGCTCCGATTTTTACAGTGCCGAAGCCCGTTCAGCCACGAATTTCAGAACCTATTTAGATAGAACTTCTGCAAAACAAGTAATTTATTTAAGCGGTCTTTCTTACGGCAACCATCTTTCGCAGCATATGGCCTCGCGCAGCAACGTAGCGCAAATTATGCGCGCCGGCCGTGTTCCGGTTACGGTCCTGCGCGCTTCCATCATCATCGGCTCCGGTTCGGCTTCGTTCGAAATTATCCGCGACCTGGTAGAAAAGCTGCCGGTGATGGTCACCCCGAAATGGCTGAATTCCCGTTGCCAGCCCATTGCCATCCGCGACGTATTATTCTATTTATCGGAAGTGCTTACCTGCGAAAAATGCTGGGACCAGACGCTGGATATTGGCGGGCCCGATATTCTTACCTACAAGCAAATGCTGCTGAAACTAGCCGAACTCCGGGGCCTGAAACGCAGGATCATTACGCTGCCCATTCTCACGCCCAAACTTTCTTCCTACTGGCTGTATTTTTTAACCAGCACCAGTTTTTCCATTGCCCGCAGTTTGGTAGCAAGCCTGAAAGCAGACACGGTGGTACAAAACGATCAGATCAAACAACTGATACCGCACGAATGCATCACGTACGAAGAAGCCTTAAAACTCGCTTTCAGCAAGATCGAGCAGAATTCCGTGATCTCCAGCTGGACCGATGCTTTGGTGAGCGGCACAATCAGGCAGGATTACATGGATTTTGTGCAGATCCCCCAAAATGGTGTACTTACCGACAAACAAATTATTCCGCTGGAAGGCGAACATACCCATGTGCTCGATAATATCTGGCAGATCGGCGGGCAACGCGGCTGGTACAAAACCGACTGGCTCTGGAACATCCGCGGTTTTCTGGATAAGCTGGTGGGCGGTGTGGGTTTACGGCGCGGCCGCCGGCACCCTTTTAATCTGAAAGCCGGCGATACGCTCGATTTCTGGCGCGTGCTTTTGGCCGATAAACAAAATAAACGCCTGCTGCTTTACGCCGAAATGAAACTGCCCGGTGAAGCCTGGCTGCAGTTCCGGATATTTGAGGAAAACGGCAGGAATTACCTGGAGCAACTCGCCGCCTTCCGTCCTAAAGGCTTGTGGGGAAGGTTATACTGGTACAGTTTATTGCCTTTCCACTTCATAATTTTTGGAGGCATGGCGCGTAACCTCACTAAAACCTAAAGTCTGAGCCGGCTAAAAACGCTATGCTTTTCAACTTAAAAACTGCCCAGAATAATTTTCAGCCTTATTCTTACAGGTCCTGGCTTTAAAGGCATAAAAGTTATGCCCGCACCAAAGAAAGAAATCCGGCCGATTCGTTCAATATTTACCGAACCTTCCTACCTTTGCAACAATCATTTATTACTCCTTTTTTCTGAATGGACGCGCTTAAAGAAACAAATTTCGAATTCCTGGGTCAGACCGGTTTTTACCGCGGCAAAGTACGCGATGTGTATTATTTCGGCAATAAATTAGCCATTGTAGCCACCGACCGCATTTCGGCTTTCGACGTGGTTTTGCCCCGCGCCATCCCTTATAAAGGACAGGTACTGAACCAGATAGCCGCTTACCATTTAAAAGCCACCTCCGATATTGTTCCGAATTGGGTATTAAACCAACCCGATCCGAACGTTGCCATCGGCCATTTCTGCGAACCTTTTAAAGTGGAGATGGTTATACGTGGGTATTTAGCGGGCCACGCCTGGCGCGTTTACCAAAGCGGTGAGCGCTTGCTATGCGGGGTTACTTTACCGGAAGGCCTGAAAGAAAACGACCGTTTGCCGGAACCCATAATTACGCCAAGCACCAAAGCCGACCAGGGCCACGACGAAGATATTTCGCGGGAAGAGATTATCCGTCAGGGCATTGTAAGCGAAGCAGATTACGTGCAGCTCGAAAGTTATACCCGTGCTTTGTTTAAACGCGGCACTGATCTTGGAACCAAGCAAGGCCTGATTCTGGTTGATACCAAATATGAGTTCGGGAAACTGGATGGCCAGATCTACCTGATCGATGAGATCCACACCCCTGATTCTTCGCGGTATTTTTACGCGGAAGGTTACGAGGCAAGGCAAAATAACAACGAGCCACAGAAACAACTTTCCAAGGAGTTCGTAAGGCAATGGCTGATCGAAAATAACTTTCAGGGCAAGGACGGGCAGCAGATACCCGAAATGACGGACGAAAAAGTGCTGGAAATTTCGGAGCGCTACCTGGAGCTTTACCACAATGTTACCGGCCAGAAGTTTGTAAAAACCGGCTACCAAGGCATTTTGGAAAGAATTGAGAAAAGCATAAAAGAAAACATTTTTTAACGCGAATTTTTACAAAAGTCTCGTTACTTTTTACTACATTCGCACTTTAAACCATATTACCCCGACGTATGAAATACACGATCGATAAAAAAGAGAACTATACCGTCATTACCATCGACGAGAAAAAGCTTGACACGACGATTGCCCCTGATCTGAAGTCGGAATTCGTGAAGCTCAACGCCGAAGGTATCAATAACCTGATCCTGGACCTGACCAACGTAAAATACACTGACTCTTCCGGCCTGAGCTCGATCCTGATCGCTAACCGTTTGTGCAATTCTTCTAACGGCCTGCTGATCCTTACCGGCCTGCAAGACCACGTAATGAAGCTGATCACGATCTCTAAACTGGAATCTGTACTGAACATTCTGCCAACCGTAGAAGAAGGCATCGACCGCATTTTTCTGCACGAAATTGAGCGCGACCTGACCAACAAGGAAGACTAACGAAACCTTTTAACGGGAGCAGGATTGGATTTTGAACTCAAAATACTGGGCAGTTCTTCTGCCATTCCTGCTCCCAACCGTTTCCATACGGCCCAGGTACTAACTGTTGGCAGCCATCTGAATTTAATAGATTGCGGTGAAGGCACCCAAAGCCAGCTTATGCGGTATAAGATCAAGCATCACCGCATACTCAATATTTTTATCAGCCATCTGCACGGCGACCATTACTTCGGTTTATTCGGGTTGCTTTCTACCATGCATCTGCAGATGCGCACTACCCCTTTGAATTTGTTCGGGCCTCCCGGCTTAGCCGAATTGCTTACCCTTCAGTTCAAGGTTTCCAATACCAACATCAATTTTCCGATCACGTTTCACGAAATAGACCCTACGGTTTACAAGCGGATCTACGAAGATAAAACCATTACGGTGCACACGCTGCCCATGCAGCACCGCGTGCCCTGCTGCGGCTTTTTGTTTAAAGAAAAACCCAAACCGCGCCACCTGGTAAAAGAAAAACTTCCCTCCTTCCTTACCCCGCCGCAACTCGTTCGCCTCAAATTCGGGGAAGATATTAAAGACGAGCACGGCAAAATACTGGTGCGCAACAAAGACGTCACCACTTCCCCCAAACGCAGCCGCAGCTACGCCTATTGCTCCGATACCAAATACAAAGAAGATATTCTGCCTTACATTCAGGGGGTAGACCTGCTTTACCACGAAGCAACGTTTATGCACGATATGGTTGAACGCGCGGCATATACCCACCACAGCACGGCCCAACAGGCAGCTACGTTAGCCGCCAAAGCCAATGTAAAGCGTTTATTCATCGGCCATTTTTCGGCCCGTTATAAAGACCTTACCCCTCTTCTGGAAGAAGCCAAAGCCGTTTTTGAAAACACCGCGCTCGCTATAGAAGGCAAAACCATCGGCATTCTGGAATATGATTTCCGGGACTGAATTGATTGTTAATTTTTAATTAGCGAATCAGACTTTTTAAGGCTGAAACCATAGCGTTTTTTTATCGCAGCTTTTTCTTTTTTCAGAGAATTGATCAAACTGGTTTTTGCCGCCAACTTTCTTTCTGTGCTGTAATTATGTCTGAAATTCTCAAAAATCATATTAGAAAGTTTGTTAATTTAAGTGAGGAAGAATTCGCTGCAGTTCTTTCATTTTTCAGAACGGCAGAAGTAGCTAAAAAGGAAAATTTACTAACGGAAGGGCAAATATGCGGATCCAATTATTTTGTTTTAAAAGGTTGTCTTCGGAAGTTTTTTATAAACGACAAAGGCATCGAACAAACTACTGAATTTGCGATCGAGAACTGGTGGATCACCGATCATATCTCATTCGAGCATCAAACCAAGTCTGAATTTTACATTCAGGCAGTAGAACCTTCTATCATTCTAATGATTGACCGGGATTCGCAGGAAAGGTTACTGGAGCTGCACCCAAAAATGGAACGGTATTTCAGATTTATTTATCAGAGGGCTTATGCTGCGGCACAAATGCGCATTAAATACTTATTCGATCTTTCGAAAGAAGAATCTTACCATGCTTTCTACAGCAAATATCCTGAATTTGTGCAGCGCATTCCGCAATATTTGTTAGCCTCATTTTTAGGTTTTACACCGGAATATTTAAGCGAATTAAGAAAGAAAAAACGTTCTTAAACCAGTTTAAGTTTTAATGGTTAACGTTTGAATACCTTTGCCTTGTCATCAAAACTTACAACCATGAGCAAAAGAATAAATATCCAGGAAGTGGAACCTAAAGCCTATAAAGCGATGCTGGGTTTAGAAGGTTACTTAGCCACCACCGATATTAGCAGAACGCATAAGGAACTCATAAAAATCAGGGCATCCCAGATTAATGGCTGCGCCTTTTGCATAGATATGCACACCAAAGATGCACTTAAAAACGGCGAAACCAACCAGCGTATTTTCTTATTGAATGCCTGGAAAGAAACCGATTTATATTCTGAAGAAGAAAAAATAATTTTAGCCGCAACCGAAGAAATTACTTTAATTCACAAGGAAGGCCTATCGGAAAAAACATACCAAAAAGTGATCGAAACATTTGGGGAAAATTATGTAGCCCAACTGATCATGTTTGTGGTAACCATTAATGCCTGGAACCGGATCGCCATAAGCACGCATTTAGAAATTCCAAAGTAAAAACCATAAAATAAAAAAGGCAAAAGCGAGAGAATTTAACTTCGCTTTTGCCCTTGTTTTTATAGAAAGCAATATTAAATTAAATCAGTTTAAGCATGCTTTAGGCTATACTTTTCAGACTGAAAACAATACCGTTTTTAACTTAAAAACGCTCAGAAAACATTTGATTTAGATCGAAAAAATTTACTTGTCTGGCTTTCTTCTTTTCATGGCTGTAAGTATTTTGTTATGAAGGTTGAAAAGAATGTTTCTTATTGATACAACTTCCGGTAATATTCATCGGCCATTCTATCGGAATCGAAATATGGAAGCACAGCACGCATGCTTTTTTTCATGATGCGGAGCCATTTGCTGCGGTCTTCATAATACATCGGAATAATTTCGCGCTCCAGAATGGCCATCATGTTCTGGTAGTCGATATCATCTTGTACTTCAGAAGGCAAATTGCTGTCTACAACCGGGAAAAGGAAACTGTTTTCGCCATGGCGGCCAAATTCGGGAATCCAGCCATCCTGCACCGAAAAGTTAATGGCCCCGTTCATGGCCGCCGTCATGCCGCTGGTGCCCGATGCTTCCCGCGGGCGGCGGGGCGTATTCAGCCAGATATCGGCGCCCTGTTTCAGTTTCCGCGACAGATCGATCTCGTAACCGGTAAGTACGGCAAAATTCTTCTTCTTATGAGATAGCCGGATGAGTTTGTTAAACACGTCGATGGCATTGTAATCGAACGGGTACGGTTTGCCAGCCCAGATCACCTGCACCTGGTCTTGTTCGCAAACCAGTTTATAAAACCGTTCCAGGTCGCGAAGTAAAAGGTCGGCCCGTTTGTAAGCGGCAAAACGGCGCGCCCAGACAATGGTCAGCACATCGGAGCGGAAAAGTTTCCCGGTCTGGTCGGCTACCACTTCAAAAAGCGGCTTTTTCATTTCGGCTTTGCGCCGCGTCAGGCCTTCATCGTCGTTAATTTCCAGGGTTTTGTATAATGCCTTATCGCGCCAGAAACCGTTGTGCTGCGCATTGGTAATGGCTATAATTTCCGAAACTTGCTCGTTTCCGTACCACATTTTCCGGGCAACTTCCCCGTGCAATTGCGAAACGCCATTAGCCCGTTTGGAAAGCCGCAAAGCCGCCAGCGTATGGTCGAAACTGTTGCTCCGGATGCCGGTAATATAGCGCACGTCTTCCAGATCGAGGTTTTTAAAATACGACATGGAATGCAGAAAATGGATATCGTGTTCTTCGTTGCCGGCTTTTTCGGGCGTATGGGTGGTAAAAACCAGGCGTTTACGCACTTCATTTACGTCGCGGTATTTATCGTAAAGGTGAAAGGCCAGCGGCAGGGCATGCGCTTCGTTCATGTGATGAATGGCGGCCCCGCCTAAGGCTTCCACTACTTTTGCGCCGCCTATGCCCAGCACAATGCTTTGCGCAATGCGGGTAGAAACTTCCTGATCGTAGAGTTTGTGGGTAATGGTGCGGGCCAGGTGGTCGTTCTGCGGAATATCGGTGGTGAGCAGGTAAATGGGCACCGTGCCGAAAGTGGAAGGTTTCAGGACCAGGGCTTTAACCCAAACCGGGTGGTTATGAATATTGACCTGCACCATAATGTCCGTTTCTTCCAGGTAAGTGTAGAACTTTTTCTGAAACTGAATACGCATGCTCAGGTCTTCGTGGCGGCCCTGGTCGTAATAACCGAATTTCCAGAGCATGCCTATCCCGATCATGTTCTGGCGCAGATCGCGGGCGCTGCGCATGTGCGAACCTGCCAGAAAACCCAGGCCGCCCGAGTAAATCTTAAGTGCCTGGTGAATACCGAATTCCATGCTGAAATAAGCAACCCGCTCGGCATATTTTTCATTAATATCGTACGGATGATGCCATTTGCTGTATTGTGCCATCTTTATATCGCGACGGAAACAAGGTTCCCGATTTGGTTAGTTAAAAAAAACTGATCTGTTCGAAACGCTGCTTTTTCCGGAAGTGGTATACCTTTTACCTGCGAAACTCCTGCTCACTTACAAATCCGGAAGCGCTTCAGCAAGCTTTTAAACGGTTCAGCGGTATTCCAGTTCAAATAATTTCAGCCGAATGCATTTTTTAGTTTGTTGCGGAAACAGAATACCGGGTTAATACTTTTTAATGGGAAAACCATAACGTTTTATGGCAGTTAATGAAACTGCAGTTTTAAGGCGCTGACTTTTTTAACTCAAAAGCATAGCGTTTTTCCGGCAGAATTCGCACCTTTCGGGTATGCATGCCACCACCACCTTTCAAAACAAAAAAACGCAGCTCTTTGTAGTGCTCAGTGCCATTTTTATTGCCAATGCTTTGCTGGCCGAACTCATTGGGGTGAAGATCTTTTCCGGGGAAACCCTACTGGGTCTGCCGCCGGCCCAGATGCAATTATTAACCGATTTCCGGCTCGATTTTAACCTGACTGCCGGCGTGGTTATCTGGCCGGTGGTTTTTATTACTTCCGATATCATCAATGAATATTTCGGAAAAGAAGGAGTAAAACGCGTGAGCTGGCTGGCCGTGATCCTGATCGTTTACATGTTCCTGGTAATTACGGCGGTTACGGCTTTACCGCCAGCGCAATTCTGGCTTGAAGTGAACAACAAAGATGCCGCCGGACAACCTTTCAACATCGATTTTGCTTACAACAGCATTTTCCGGCAGGGCGGGGGAATTATAATTGGTTCGGTTACGGCATTTTTGCTGGCGCAGCTTTTAGATGCTTCGGTTTTTCAATGGTTGCGCAAACGCACGGGCACGAAAATGATCTGGCTGCGCGCAACGGGCTCCACGGTAGTTTCGCAGCTGGTAGATAGTTTTGTGGTGCTTTTTATCGCGTTTTTTCTTTTCGGGAACTGGAGCATGGACCAGATCATTTCGGTAGCCATTATTAATTACCTGTATAAATTTTCGGTAGCCGTTTTGCTTACCCCGGTTTTATACCTGGCTCATTACCTCATTGACCTGTATTTAGGAAAAGATGCCGCCCACGCCCTGGAAACCGAAGCCGTGCTTAATCCTTTGGCGCATGATAAGGATTAATGTTTAATGGTTAGAACCAAAATAAAATAAAATAAAATGTGGTCTTCCTTTGATTTATTATTTTTTTGAATCCCGTAGTAGCGTTAAGTTTAAACTCTACGCTACAATGGAATTATTATTTATGAGATCGCTTTATTAACAAGGAAGCTGGGTTTTTCTTTTGAGCTGACTGAATAAGATTCGATTTACTAGTCATTAATCATTATTCCCTGATCATTAATTGCGCAGCATTTCGTTACTTTGCACAAATTAATTTCATTGCTATGGCACGAATTTTAACCGGCATTCAGGCAACCGGCCGGCCGCATCTGGGCAATTTACTGGGCGCTATTATCCCGGCAATTGCTTTATCCGAAAACTCGGCAAATGAATCGCTTTATTTTATTGCGGATCTGCATTCTTTAACCACCATTCGCGATGCGGAAACCATGCGCGCGAATACATATGCGGTAGCAGCTGCCTGGCTCGCCTCCGGATTTGATACAGAAAAGCATATTTTTTACCGCCAGAGCGACGTGCCGCACGTTACCGAACTGACCTGGTATCTGAGCTGTTTTACGCCGTTCCCGATGCTGGCCAATGCCCACTCGTTCAAAGATAAATCGAACCGGCTGGCCGATGTAAATGCAGGTTTGTTTACCTATCCGGTTTTAATGGCCGCCGATATTTTAATGTACGATGCCGATTTTGTGCCCGTAGGCAAAGACCAGATCCAGCACCTGGAAATTGCCCGCGACATAGCCAGCGCTTTTAACAACAAATACGGCGAAACGTTTGTATTGCCCCAGGCTAAAGTAGAAGAGCACATCATGACCATTCCGGGTTTGAACGGCGAAAAGATGAGCAAAAGCTACGGCAACATCATCGATATATTCGTGCCGGAAAAAGAATTACTGAAAACTGTGCGCAGCATTGTTTCAGATAGCAAAACGCTGGAAGAACCCAAAGACCCGGAAACGGATACTACGTTCAAGTTATTTGCTTTACTGGCTACGCCCGAAGAAACCGAAACCATGCGCCAGCATTACCTGAACGGCAATTACGGTTACGGTCACGCCAAAACGGCTTTGTACGAAGTAATTATGCGCCGTTTTGCAAAAGAACGCGAGATCTTCAACTATTACATGAACAACCTGCCGGAACTGGATGCCAAACTGAAAGTGGGTGCCGAAAAGGCTTATGCCATTGGCAGCGAAACACTGAAAAAGGTTCGGGAAAAAGTTGGCTATCTGCCGAAAGTCTAGATTGTTTTCTTATTAAAAAGCCACTGCAAAACAGTGGCTTTTTGTATTTAATCGGCCAAAAACGATACGGCAATAATACCTGTGCGGCAATAATTCAGAACAGCTACGCCTTTATTTTCAAATGCTGCCTTCCGGATACACAAACTCCTGACTATGAAAAAGAACAAACCTGTAAACCATGCATTCCTGGGGTAAAAAACATTTGCTTAACCGGAAAACTTTTGGGGCTATAGCAGGGTTTTTGATCCTGTTTTTTATTTACCATTTCCCGGAATTTTATTCGGATTTACGGATCATGGCAGTTTTTAAGATCGGTTTTTTAGCCGTAGCAATTATAATGGCTAAAACGCAGGGCTGGAAAGGTTTGGGGGGCTATGGGCTCGGCTTAAAAACTGGCTGGTACAGGCACTTGTTTTCAGGTTTTTTTATTGGGTTGCTGTGCTTTGCCGCTTCCTTTTTTATTTCCGTGCTGGCCGGTTTTGAAAAAATAAGTGCTGTTCATTTAATTTCAACCCTGGCCCGGCAACTCCCTTTCATTCTGCTCATGACCGCTATTCCCTCCCTGGCCGAAGATATTCTGACGAGGGGTTATTTGTACGCGCACGCAGGTAAAGCAGTAAACCCCCTTTTATGGATATTTCTTTCGGCGCTTATCTATGTTTTAAATCATATCTGGCGGTTGCAGGATGGGACGGCTGTTTTAAGCTACCTTTTTTTCTTGGGTTTAGTGCTCGCTTTTGCCGTGGTAATTGGCAAATCACTTTGGCTCGCTTTCGGCATTCATTGGGGCTCGAACGTTGCCTTCGAATCTTTCAAGGTCTTTTTACCAACAACTGAAACTTCAACAACCAATGGCAGCACCTGGGTGCTGGCCGGAACCTGGGGAGCACTGCTTTTGGTATTCGTTATATTCCGCTTCGCTAAAAAGAAACCCGAAATTCCGCTACTTGCACCCTTCAAGTAAAGCGAACGCAGAAAGCTGGCCGGCAAAAAAAACCTTACTCCCCGATCACAAAATTTTCCACTTCTTTTACTTCGCCGGCATCTAAATTCCCGAGCTGCATATTGCCAATGCGCACGCGTACCAAACGCAGGGTCGGGAAACCTACCGTGGCGGTCATTTTGCGAACCTGGCGGAATTTGCCTTCGCGGACGGTAATGGAAACCCAGCTGGTAGGGCCGTGGCGGTCGTCGCGGATCTTGCGGCGGCGCTGCGGAAATTCGGGAACCTGTTCTACTTTAAAAGCTTTGCAGGGCAGCGTCTGGTAGGTTTCGGAACGGTGCACAATTTCTACGCCTTCCTGTAATTTTGCAATGGCTTCGTCGGTAATAAGGCCATCTACCTGCGCGTAATATTCTTTTTCTACCTTTTTGCTCCGCACCAGTTCGCTCATTTTACCATCGGTGGTTAGCAAAAGCAAGCCTTCACTGTCTTCGTCCAGGCGGCCAATACTCATAGTTCCTTCGGGGAAATCGTGAAATTCGCCGAGGAGTTTTTTACTTTTTAATTCGCACACAAACTGGCATAAATAGCCGTACGGTTTGTGAATAATGAAATGTCTGTGCTCCATAAATCTAATTTCTGCCGCAAATTACCGGCAGACTTCTTCAACAAAAAACGCTATGCTTTTCAAGCGGAAAAGCATAGCGTTTTCGAGGTACAAAGATACAGAAACCGGCAGAGCTTTTTGAATTAAGCCAGTAACAAAAAAACGCTATACTTTTTACGTTAAAAAGTATAGCGTTTCCGCCTTTCAAAAAGAAAAGTCTAAAATTAAACAGCTGCAGTTCAGAAGTTTACTCTGCTTTCCAAACCTCTTTACGAACGGCTTTTCCTACCGAAAGAATGATGCGGGTTGGGTTTGGCACCAGCACCAGGCGCGCTTCTTTGCCCGGAAACTCGTCTGAATCAACCCAAACGCCTTCTTTATTATCACCGCCGCTTTCGCCGTCCAGATTGTTTGGCAGGTAGGCCGTTGGCAGCAACACATCGGTATCGGGGCAAAGTTTGGCGTGTACGTCCTCCAGCACATCTTCTAAATACGGGCCGAACTCTTCGTTAAAGGAGTCTTCCAGGTCGTGCAGCTCTTCTTCAATGTCGTCGTAGCGCTCGTCGTTGTAAGAAAGTTTGCCTAACGCCTGCTTCTTTTCGATGAGGGCTACGAGTTGTTTATTTAAATTTTCTGTATTCATAGTTCGGAATGATTTATACAAATTTTAAAACTACCGGCGCGAATTGCAAATAATAAGGCAAAAAAACCGAAATAATTTTCTGCTTTTCAAATACCACTTAAATTCTTAAATTTACGGCAATTACTCATTTTAAAGTTTATTTATCATGACTCAGGAAACAGCTCAGGCTGCTGCGACACAAACTGCAGTAGATTTTTTACCCCTTAACGGTACCGATTATATAGAGTTTTATGTTGGCAACGCCAAGCAAAGCGCTTATTACTACCAGGCCGCTTTCGGCTTTGAACTGGTAGCGTATGCAGGCCCGGAAACAGGGGTGCGCGACCGCGCTTCCTACGTATTGCAGCAGGAAAAAATCCGCCTTGTGCTTACTACCTCTTTGCTGCCCGATTCTGACATTACCAAACACGTAGCCAAGCACGGCGATGGCGTAAAAGTAATGGCGCTGTGGGTAGAC
This sequence comes from Adhaeribacter terrigena, assembly GCF_016623615.1. Lineage (GTDB taxonomy): Bacteria > Bacteroidota > Bacteroidia > Cytophagales > Hymenobacteraceae > Adhaeribacter_A > Adhaeribacter_A terrigena. The sequence goes on from NZ_JAEHFX010000006.1 coordinate 229,906, forward strand.
GATGCCGAAAAATCCTTTAACGAAACGGTAAAACGCGGTGCCAAACCAGCTTCTGAGCCTCAAACCTTAACCGATGAATTCGGCGAAGTTAAAATTGCTTCCATTCATACCTACGGCGAAACCATTCACACGTTTGTAGAGCGCAAAAACTACAAAGGTGCTTTTATGCCGGGTTTTGTGGCTAAAAAGAGCACCTTCGAAACCAAGCCGGTTGGCCTGAAATACGTAGACCACTGCGTAGGCAACGTAGGCTGGGGCGAAATGAACCAGTGGGTAAAATTCTACGAAGATGTATTAGGCTTTAAATTGCTCATCACGTTCGACGACGAAGACATTTCTACCGAATACTCGGCTTTAATGAGCAAAGTGGTTTCCAACGGCAACGGCTACGTTAAATTCCCGATCAACGAACCGGCCGAAGGCAAGAAGAAATCGCAGATCGAAGAATACCTTGATTTTTACCACAGCCCCGGCGTTCAGCACATTGCCGTAGCCACTTACGATATCCTGGAAACGGTTTCTGAACTGCGCAAACGCGGCGTGGAATTCCTGGTGGTGCCTGATTCTTACTACGATGACCTGATTGCCCGCGTAGGCAACATAGACGAAGACCTGGAAGATCTGCGTAAACTCAACATCCTGGTAGACCGCGACGATGAAGGTTATTTATTACAGATCTTCACCAAACCGGTAGAAGACCGTCCGACCGTATTTTACGAGATCATCCAGCGTAAAGGCGCCAAAGCGTTCGGTAAAGGCAACTTCAAAGCTTTATTCGAATCTATTGAGCGCGAGCAGGCACTGCGAGGCAACCTCTAAGCCGAATTTTACGACTACATTTCAATAATTAAGAACACCTCTGTTGAAAAGCGGAGGTGTTTTTTTCGCTTTTTTAATTCTGAAATTATGGCACTTTTTAACCGGTTTTTCCTAGCGTTTTTTGGTCTTTTTCTGTTTTCCATTTCCAGCCAGGCCCAAACCGAATTCTCCCGCGACCAGAAAGCGCTTTTAAAAGAAGCCCTGCGCATTGCCGTTTCCGACCCTAATTTCCTGCCCGAATATCCGGAACTGGTAGCCGATAAAACGGTTTTGCTTTACGATAAAATGATTTCGATGGATTATCCGGATAAGGAACCGGTTTACCTGAACGAAAAACAGCTACCGAAATTCAAAAACGTAAAATTCGAACTCAAAACGCAGAGCGAAATCTTTGACCCGGCCCGCCGCCAGGACATGGTATTTCTGCGGGTAATGCAGATCAATCAGCCCGAGAGCGAATATGCCCTTGTAACCGTGCTGAGCCAAATTGCGTTAGGCAGCGAAAGCCGCGAAAAAGGCTTTTTGCATAAACAAAGTTACGGCAAGACCATGTTGTTTAAGAAAGACAAAAAAGGCTGGAGGTTCGAAAAGGTAGCGAACACGCTTCCAAACTTAGTGGACTACAATTTGCCTTATTAGTTTTTTCGCTAATTTTCCTACCGTTTTTGTTACGGGCGCTATTGGTTAATTGCGCCAAACCACAACCTAACCTACTCGCATATGAATCTGGAAAAAAACATAACCCTAGTAGATACAGCCCAGCAAAAAGTGAACACCTGGCTGGAAGGTAATTACGACGAAGAAACCAAAACCGCCATCCGGCAGCTTTTGGAAACCGACCAAACCGATGCCCTGAACGACGCTTTTTACCAGGACCTGGAATTTGGAACCGGCGGATTGCGCGGCATTATGGGTGTAGGTTCTAATCGGATGAACCGCTACACGCTCGGCATGGCTACGCAGGGGTTAAGCAATTATTTACTGAAGTCTTTTCCGGATCAGGAAATTAAAGTGGCCATTGCCCATGACAGCCGCAACAATTCCGATGCGTTTGCCCAGATCGTGGCCGACGTTTTTTCGGCTAACGGCATTACCGTTTACTTTTTCGAAGGCCTCCGCCCTACCCCGGAATTATCGTTTACTATCCGCGAACTTGGTTGCCAGAGCGGGGTGGTATTAACGGCCAGCCATAATCCCAAAGAATACAACGGCTACAAAGCCTACTGGACCGATGGCGCGCAGGTAACAGCACCACACGATAAAAACATCATCGCCGAAGTAAACGCCATTAAATCCATCGAAGACGTGAAATTCCAGGGCAACCCGGAAAAGATCCACGTGATCGGGGCGGAAATCGACGAAAAATATCTGCAAAAAGTAGCTTCGCTTTCAGTTTCCAAAGAAGCGATTCACCGGCAGCATAACCTCAAAATTGTGTACACGCCGCTACACGGAACCGGCATTACGTTGGTGCCGCGCGCCCTGCAGATGTTTGGTTTCAGCAACGTTACTATTGTAGAAGAACAGGCAACGCCCGATGGCAATTTCCCGACGGTGGTTTACCCGAACCCGGAAGAGAAAGATGCCATGAAACTGGCCGTTGAAAAAGCCAAAGCCATCGATGCGGATTTGGTTTTAGCTACCGATCCGGATGCTGACCGTGTAGGCATTGCCGTAAAAGATCTGAAAGGCGAATTCGTGCTTTTAAACGGTAATCAGACCGGCAGTTTGCTGATCTATTACATGCTCAACGCCTGGAAAAAAGCGGGCAAAATTACCGGCAACGAGTACGTGGTAAACACCATTGTAACCACTGATCTGATTAACCACATTGCCGAAAAGATGGGCGTTAAAAACTACGAAACGCTTACCGGCTTTAAATATATTGCCGAAGTGATCCGCGAACAGGAACTGAGCGGCAACGGCGCCACCTACATTGCCGGCGGCGAAGAAAGCTACGGCTATATGATCGGAGATTTTGTGCGCGACAAAGACGGCGTAGCGAGCTGCGCGATGATCGCGGAAATGGCGGCGGTAGTCAAAGACCAGGGCAAAACCTTGTTCGAACTCATGATCGAGATGTATAAGGAATTTGGTTTCTACAAAGAAGACCTGATCTCGATCACCAAGAAAGGCATGAATGGCGCCAAAGAAATTGCCCAGATGATGAGTGATTTGCGGGCCAATCCGCCGCAGGAAATTGCCGGCTCAAAAGTGGTAGAACTGCGCGATTTTAAAACCGGCCAGATCAAAAACTTCGAAACCGGCGCAGAAACCAAAACCACTACCGAAAGCTCGAACGTGCTCCAGTTCCTTACGGCCGATGGTTCCAAGATCTCTGCCCGGCCAAGCGGCACGGAACCCAAGATCAAATTCTACTTCAGTGTAAACGAAAAGCTGGAAAAAGCCGAAGATTTTGACCAGGTAGATCAGAAACTCACCAATAAGATCAAAGCCATTGTTGCAGATCTGCAGTTGAAGTAAGAATTCTGTTATAAGAATTTAAAAAAGCCTGGGCATTATTGCTTCAGGCTTTTTTCTTGTCTGAATAGATCCGGTTTTAAGAAGGAATTTATCTCGCGAAAGTTGAAAAGATTTGTGAGGTATTCAATCTCTAAAACGCTATGCTTTTAGCTCTGAAAAGTTAAGGTAAAGCTGTTAGAATACTCGCCGGGAAGCAAAACCGAAAACCAATAAATTGCGAAAAGGGAGCTGTAGCGAAGCTTTTTAATTTTCCGTATTAGAAATGTATTTTCTTAATAAACTTATCAGAACCTGCGTGCTTATTACAATAAAATAGCATTTCAGGCATTTAAGCAGTAAATTACCAAAACTGAAAATAAACCTAGCCCTATTGCATGGAGCACCTACCAAAACTAATTCAAGACCTTGCCCTGATTCTGATTGTTGGCGCTATCACTACTTTACTTTTCCGGAGTATTAAACAACCTTTGGTTTTAGGCTATATTATAGCCGGTTTACTGATCGGCCCGCATTTATCGCTCACGCCTAATGTTGTAGACACCGAAAACGTAGAAACACTGGCCGATATCGGGGTAATTTTCCTTTTGTTTAGTTTAGGTCTGGAGTTTAGCTTTAAAAAACTGATGCGGGTAGGAGGCTCTGCCAGCATCACAGCCTTTGTGGAAATTATTTTCATTACCGTAGCTGGGTTTTTCCTGGGTAAACTTATGGACTGGTCTACCATGGACAGCTTGTTTTTAGGCGGTATGCTGGCGAGTTCTTCTACCACCATCATTATCAAAGCGTTCGATGAATTGGGAATAAAAACCAAAATGTTCGCGCGCATCGTTTTCGGGGTGCTGGTAGTGGAAGATATTGTAGTGATCCTGCTTATGGTATTGCTTTCTACCATTGCCGTTACCCAACAATTTCAGGGCGCAGAAATGGCTTATACCGTGCTGAAACTGCTCTTTTTCCTGGCTTTGTGGTTTATTGCCGGCATTTTTCTGCTGCCTACTTTGCTGCGAAAAGCCAAACCCTTACTCGACGAAGAAACCTTATTGATCTTATCTATCGGGCTTTGCCTGGGCATGGTGGTTTTAGCTACGCAAGCCGGATTTTCGGCGGAATTAGGAGCTTTTATCATGGGCTCGATTCTGGCAGAAACAACGGCGGCTGAAAAAGTAGAGCATATTCTTACGCCGGTTAAAAACCTGTTCGGCGCAATATTTTTTGTTTCGGTGGGCATGCTCATCGATCCGGAAACGATCTGGGAATACCGCTGGCCGGTGGTTTGGGTAACGTTGCTTACATTATTTGGTAAATTTTTCAGTACCACGCTGGGGGCTATTCTTTCCGGTCAACCGCTCAGGCAATCGGTACAGGTGGGCATGAGTATGGCGCAGATCGGGGAATTTGCCTTCATTGTGGCGGCCCTGGGCCTTTCCCTGGGCGTTACCAGCGATTTTATTTTCCCGGTTGCCGTAGGGGCTTCGGCCATTACTACGTTCACCACCCCGTACATGATCCAGTATTCTGAGCCGGTTTATAATTTCATTACCCGCGTAACGCCGGAAAGGTGGCTGGTTGCTTTGAACAAATATTCCTCCGGCACGCAAAACATTCAGGCAGAAAGCAACTGGAAACGCCTCACCAAAGCTTATCTGAACATTGCGGTTACCAACGGCATAGTTTTACTGGCACTGATGTTAGTTTCCATCAAGTTTCTGATACCGTTTCTGGCTGAACATATTGACGACGAGATTACCCGGAACGTGATTGCCCTGGTTATTTCCCTGGCCGCGGGATCGCCGTTCTTATGGGCTCTGATGACCAAAAGGCCGAAAAACATGGGTTTTAAAGAGCTCTGGCTTGAAAAAGAATATAGCCAGGGGCCTTTGCTGGTGCTGGAAGTAGTTCGGATGGCGCTGGGCATTCTGATCGTTGCCATCTGGGTGGAGCGCATTTTTTCCACTACTATTGCCATACTGGTGGCTGTACCCATCATCATCATTGTCATGTTCATGTTCTCAAAACGGATCCAGGCATTTTACCAGCGTCTGGAAGGCCGCTTTTTAAGCAACCTGCACGCGCGAGAAAGAGCCGAAGCCGCAAAGCTTTCCGAATCTGAAAACATTCTGAGCAAGCACTTCAGCCCGCAATCCGATCTTTCGCCCTGGGATGCGCACATGGTAGACCTGGAAGTAAACCAGCAGGCCGAATACATTGGTAAAACCCTGCAGGAGCTGGCCTGGCGCGAAAATTATGGGGTGAATATTGCCTACATTAAACGGGGCGACAAACTCATTTATGCTCCCGGCAAAAACAACAAACTGCTGCCTTTCGACCACGTGGGTATTATTGCCACCGATGAACAAATGCAGGCTTTTAAACCAGTTTTCGATACGCTGGAAGCCGTAGATACCGCCGATCACAACATTGAAGACATTGTAGTGCAGAAAATTGTGGTTGACGAACATAACCGGCTGAAAGGCAAAACCGTGCTTAATTCCGGCATTCGCGAAAAAACCAACGGACTGGTAGTTGGCATTGAGCGCAATAACGAACGAATCTTAAACCCGACTTCAACAACTACTTTTGAATGGGGCGATATTGTGTGGATTGTGGGCGAAAAGCAAAAAATCCAGAAGCTGAATACGCTGTAGTCTGAACGAATTTTGAAAAAAAAGCTGAAAACGGTATGGTTTTCAGCTTAAAAAGTAATTACTGGCATTTATTAAAATTTATTAGTTGGGCGGCTTGCTTTGCTCCAAGGCTGTAAGCTTTATTCAGATCGGCACAACCGCCAACTTTATTTTTCAGCATTACGCGGCAGTATCCTCTGCCTAAAAAAGCTTCGGCGTTTTTGGGTTGAATGGAAAGTGCATGGGTAAAGTCTTTTTCTCCCTCGACAAAACTTTTAAGAGCAATTTTTACTTCGCCGCGATGCCGAAGAAAATCAGCCTGCTTTGGTTTCAAGGAGATAGCTTTGTTAAGATCAGCCAGAGCTTCGGTATTTTTATTCAGTTTTTTATAAGCAAGTCCCCGGTTAAAATATGCTTCCGGCCTTTTCTTATTCAGAGCAATAAATTTATTCAGGTCCTGTAAGCTGCCATTTGCATCGTTACGGGCATATTTGAGCAAAGCCCGATTATAAAACGCATCTGCTTTGCCGGGAGACAAAACTACTGTTTGGGTAAAATCTTCTTCCGCTTCCAAACCATACCCTAAATCATTATAGGCTGAGCCTCTTTCAAAATAGGCTTCGGTTAACTTAGAATTTCTGGCAATAGCTTCGGTAAAATCACTGATTGCTCCATGCATATCATTCAATTTCGCCTTTACTTTCCCGCGTTCCAATAAGGCTTTCGCGGTTGGGCTTAACCTGATACTTTCATTCAGGTCAGCAATAGCATTTTTGCTTTCGCCGGCAATTACATGGTATAAAGCTCTTTCGTAATACAGCGCGCCATCATTGGGTTCTAAAGCAATAGCTTCGTTAAAATCAGTTAAGGCTTCCGGATATTGTTTCAATTTCAATCTGGCTACTGCCCGGTTTTTAAAATTATTTTTATTGCTCCTGTCCATCAGAAGTGCCTGATCAAAATCTTTCAGCGCAGCCCGGTAATTTTTCAATTCCATTTGTGCTAGGCCTCGGTTCACATAAATTTCAGACATCATCGAATCTAAAGAAAGCGCTGCTGTATAAGCCACAACTGCTTCCTGATGCCGGCCAGCGTCGAAATGTTCATTGCCTTTCTGAAATTCATTTACATGTATTCTTTCCTGAGCCGAAATATGAAACGCCTGAATACTCAAAACAAAAAGTAAAAAAAGTAATCTTAGGTCCATGAAAATTTGAATTATTAACAAAAAACTAAACTACTTTATTAAATCAGCTTGGACAATTAAATGGAATTAAAACAACCTTCAGAAGTTCAGTATAGGCATAAAAAAAGGCTCTGCAGTATTGCAGAGCCTTTTCCCAGTTAAAATAATACCGTTTTAAAAAGGTGGTTCTTCATCGAAGGCTGAACCCGGGAAGCCGCTGCCGTCGTTCATTTTGCTGCCTAAACGAATCGTTCCTGGGGTTTCGTTTTCAAAATTGCTGGCCGAAGAAAAACTGCCTGGATTAAAATCAGCATTGAAATCGCCGTCGAGATCCGCAAATTTTGTGTACTTGCCGATGAATTTCAGGATCACGTTTTCCAGGGAACCGTTCCGGTGTTTGGCAATGATTACTTCACCAGTTCCGGCTGTCGGGTTACCCATTTCATCTTCCGTAATTTTATAATATTCCGGACGGTACAGGAACACTACCATATCAGCATCCTGCTCAATAGAACCGGATTCACGTAAGTCGGAAAGCATTGGTTTTTTATCGCCGCCGCGGGTTTCCACGGCCCGGCTTAACTGCGAAAGCGCAATTACCGGCACGCTTAATTCCTTGGCGATCATTTTCAAAGCCCGCGAAATGGAAGCGATTTCCTGTTCACGGTTACCCGGGCCTTTACCGTCGGTTGAGCCGGTCATGAGCTGCAGGTAATCAATGATCACCATCTGGATGTCGTGATGGGCTTTTAAGCGGCGGCATTTGGTACGAAGCTCACGAATGGAAAGCCCCGGCGTATCATCAATGTAAATGGGGGCTTCGGAAAGTTTAGCAATTTTATGGTTCAGCTGTGCCCACTCGTATTCTTCCAGGTTGCCTTTTTTGATCTTCTCCGAATCCAGTTCCGCTTCCGCTGAAATAAGACGATTTACGAGCTGTAGCGAAGACATCTCCAAAGAGAAAATAGCTACCGGTTTTTTAAATTCTACGGCAGCATTCCGCATGGCTGAAACTACGAAAGCGGTTTTACCCATACCCGGACGGGCTGCCAGGATAATTAAATCGGAAGGTTGCCAGCCGGAAGTTACGCGGTCCAGAGCGGTAAAGCCGGAAGGAACCCCGGTTAAGCCTTCCTTCTGGTTTTTCTTTACTTCCAGTTCTTTAATGGCTTTCACCATTAACGAGCGCATATCGTCGAAGTTCTTGCGGATGTTCGATTCAGATACTTCGAAGAGCTGGGCCTCAGTTCTATCCAACAGGTCGAAAACGTCGGTAGTATCTTCGTAGGCTTTGCTTAAAACTTCGGAAGAAATGCCAATGAGTTCACGCTTGATGGAATTTTCGGAAATGATACGGGCGTGAAACTCGATGTTGGCCGCTGAGTTTACGCGGGTAGTGAGCTGCGAAACGTAGTACGGTCCGCCTACAAATTCGAGTTCGCCGCGTTCGCGTAATTCGGTTACAACCGTCAGGATATCGATTGGTTCTGATTTATCGAAGAGGCCAACGATGGCGGAGAAAATTTTCTGGTGCGCTTCTTTGTAAAAACTTTGCGGGCGCAGAATATCAATTACGGTGGTTAAAGCGTCTTTTTCGAGCATTAAGGCGCCCAAAACAGCTTCTTCCAGTTCCAGGGCCTGGGGGGGCAATTTGCCTACGCCTGCCGGCAACACCGATTTTGCGTTCCAACCGTTTTTGGTTTTTGTCTGAAACTTTACGTTATTCTCTTCCATAGCCTTATCTTCCTAATTCAAACAAATCTACTGCAAAAACCGGCAGAATAATAAACAAGTTGTTCACAAAAAGTCCACTTTCCTGAAAGCCAGTAAATTAAATTTCGGTTAGTTTTTAAGCCTAAAAGCATACCATTTTCACTATATTGGTTTAAGCAATTGGGATGCTTTCAAAATTAAAAACCGGCCATAGGCGAAGAAGTTTATTTTCGTACTTTTGCTTTCTTACCATGCTATTTTATGCTTTCGAACGAATATAAACGCATTCATTTAATTGCTACCGGTGGCAGCATTATGCACAACCTGGCTTTGGCCCTGGCCGAAAAAGGCCTGCAGGTTACCGGGTCTGACGACGAAATTTTTGAACCTGCCAAAAGCCGTCTGGCTGAGGCCGGTTTGCTGCCGGAAAAAGAAGGCTGGTTCCCGGAAAAAGTTACGGCTGAACTGGATGCAGTAATTGTGGGTATGCACGCCCGCGCCGATAATCCGGAACTGCTCAAAGCCCAGGAGTTGAACCTGCCGGTTTATTCGTTCCCGGAGTTTATTTACGAGCAAAGCAAAAACAAACAGCGCATTGTAATTGGCGGCAGCCACGGAAAAACCTCCATTACCAGCATTATTATGCACGTGCTGCAGTACCACAACCGCAAGTTCGATTACGCGGTGGGCGCGCAGCTGGAAGGTTTTAAGAACATGGTAAAGCTGACGGAAGATGCGCCGATCATTATAATTGAAGGCGATGAATACCTTTCTTCGCCAATTCTACGGGTGCCGAAATTCCATTTGTATCATCACCACATCGGCGTAATTTCCGGCATTTCCTGGGATCATATCAACGTGTTCCCGGACGAGAAAATGTACCGCGAGCAGTTCCGCATTTTTGCCGACATGACCCCCAAAGCCGGCGTGATGATCTACAACCAGGACGACGAGCAGGTAGCCCACGTGTGCGTGCCGCGTACACAGGACGCTAAATTTATTGGTTACAGCGTGCATGAGCATAAGATCAAAAACGGGAAGACCTGGCTCATCACCAAAAAAGACCCGGTAGAAATTCAGATCTTTGGCGAGCATAACCTGCGGAATATCAGCGCGGCTAAGGAAGTTTGCAAGGAGATCGGGATCAAGGGTGCTGCTTTTTACGAAGCACTGGCCACCTTTAAAGGTGCGGCTAAAAGATTAGAGAAATTAGGCGAAAAAAATTCTACGGTAATTTACCGTGATTTTGCACACGCGCCTTCCAAAGTAAAAGCTACTACCGAAGCCCTGAAAAAACAATTCCCGCACCGGAAGTTGGTTGCTTGTTTGGAATTGCATACCTTCAGCAGCCTGAACAAAGCTTTCCTGCCGCAATATGCAGGCGCTTTGCATGCGGCCGATGTGCCGGTGGTGTACTTCAACCCAAAAACGGTGGAACATAAGCGCATGGAAATGCTGGATGAAAGCCAGATAAAAGAAGCGTTCAAAAATCCGAACATCAGGGTTTTTACCAATAGCAAAGTCCTGCAGGCATTTATTGAAGATCAAAATTGGCAAGAGCAGAATCTGCTCCTGATGAGTTCGGGAAATTACGACAACCTGGATTTTAAACATTTGACGGAGAAAGTGCTTTAAAACCAATCCTTCCTTTTAAAAGAGGCGAGCTTTAAAATTTCTAAAGTGGGGTTTTAACAACTAAACCTGATTTTTCAGGGCATCCCGATTTTAGGAGGAATCTATTTCAGTTCGAATGCCAAGCCAGATCCCGCGCATGCCCGGGATAACTTTCATTCGAAACTGACTTTTTTACCCATTTTCGATACCGTTTTTGCGAATAATTAATTATTATTCATTAGCCATTAATCATTAAACTATGAAGCTGAACCTGAGAAAGCCCATTGTGTTTTTCGATCTGGAAACTACCGGAACCGATATTTGCAAAGACCGGATTGTGGAGATCAGCGTGCTGAAAGTGATGCCTGATGGTGAAGAAATCCTGAAAACGCGGAAGATCAACCCAACCATTCCGATTCCACTGGAGTCGAGCATGATCCATAAAATTTACGACGACGACGTGAAGGATTGTCCTACGTTTGCGCAGGTTGCCAAGAATCTGTATGATTTTATGCAGGGTTGCGACCTGGGCGGTTATAACCTGCTCAAATTCGACATCCCTTTGCTGGCCGAGGAATTTTTGCGCTGCAACATCGAGTTCGACCTGGAAAACCGCGCCGTGGTAGATGTATGCCGCATTTTTCACCAGATGGAACAACGGACTTTAAGTGCGGCCTATAAATTTTATTGCGACAAAGCCCTGGATAATGCCCATAGTGCGGAAGCTGATACGGTGGCCACTTACGAAATTCTAAAAGCGCAGATCCTGCGGTACGAAAACGTTTCGATGGTTTCGGCGGATCTGAAAGAAGTTTTTCCGGTTTGCAACGACATGCAGCAGCTGCATAAATTTACAGCGCAAAACACGGCCGATCTTTCCGGCAGAATTGTTTACAATAACGCCGGCCGCGAAGTTTTCAATTTCGGGAAACATAAAAATGTGCCAGTGGAAGACGTGCTTGTTAAGGAACCAAGTTATTACGACTGGATGATGAAAGGTGAATTTCCGCTTTACACCAAGAAAGTACTGACCAAAATCAAGTTGCGCGGCGTTACGATGTTTAAAGCCTAAAAATCCTCCTAAACATAAAAACCAAAAAAGTCCGGCTCTTCTGCCGGACTTTTTTGGTTTAAAATTATACCGTTTTATTTCTTTTTCTGCCGTTTATCACCGGCTAAGGTGGTAGCGGCTAAAACGGCCAGGGCGGTTAAGATCAGTTTCTTCCACATTTCAGCGGCGCATAAAACTGTTGGTTTCGGCTACGGAATAGGAACAGGAACCGGCGCTTGCTTCTTCCTGACATTCGGAACCGGTAATAATATTATGATCGTAGGTGAAAAGGCAGAATTCGCAGTCGCGGCTGGTGGTAACGTATTTCCGGGAATTGGAGCTTACGTATAAACTGTTGTCTTCGGAAACGTGAAGCTCTAAAGCCATCATCCGGAATTCGCCGTTCTTCTGCCCGATCCCTACGGCGTAGTAGTACGGCTTATCATTTTTAGTGGCCTGCACCCTTCTGATCTGCGCATGATCTACCACGGTGCCATCGCCAAATTCATCGATAAACGGTTGCAGCATTTTTTCGGGCTCCACGGCATACGTTACGCTATCGAAGATCATTTGCCCGAGCAATTTTCCGGCTGCTACTTTTTCCCCATTCTGTTCTACGGGCATGTTGATTACTTCCGGAAAATTGCCTTCGCGCTGGCAGGCAGAACCGAGCAACAGGACAGCACTAAAAATGAATGCATACTTTTTCATGATATTACCCTAGCGTTTTTTAGCGTGGTTTATAATATTTCATGGCTTCCGGCATTAAACGGCGCAGATCGTTGATACGCGTGGCATCGGAAGGGTGAGTGGATAAAAATTCCGGGGGAGCTTGTCCGCTGCCCTGGGCCGCCATGCGTTCCCAGAACGGAATTGCCTGCTGCGGATCGTAACCGGCCATGGCCATAAAAATCAGTCCCAAATGGTCGGCTTCCGATTCCTGGGTGCGGCCGTATTTAAGCAAACCTAAGCCCGAACCTACGTTGTAAGAAGTTAAAAACAAACTGCGCGTCTGGGCCGGTTTCTGAGAAAGAGCAACATCCAGCGCTACGCCGCCTAACTGCTGGGCCAGGCCCTGGCTCATGCGTTCGTTGCCGTGTTTGGCAATGGCGTGGGCAATTTCGTGGCCCATTACTACGGCCAGGCCGGTTTCGTTCTGGGTTAAAGGCAAGATGCCGGTATATACCACCACTTTTCCGCCGGGCATACACCAGGCGTTAGGCGTTTTATCTTCCACCAGGTTAAATTCCCACTGAAATCCGGCCAGTTCGTTGCTTAAATTATTTTGCGCCATGTAGGCTTCCACGGCCTGCTGAATGCGCTGCCCTACCCTTTTCACCATGGCCGTGTTGGCTGCATCGGAAGAAAGGCGGTTTTGTTTCAGGAAAGTATCGTATTCGGAAAAGCTCATGGAAAGCATTTGCGAATCGGGCACCAGATCGAGCTGCCGGCGGCCGGTAACCGGAACCGTGGAACAACTAACGGCAGCGAACAAACAACTGGCGAGGAAAAATTTTCTTAACATAATGATTCTACTTTTTAGTATGAAAAAGATAGCGTTTGGGGTATACCCATGGTGATTGCACCTCTATACGTTTTTAGCTATATAAAATGTTTGCTTCCGGAAAAAAATCCTGCTGGTTCCAATATCCGTAAGGGGTGATTTCCGGGGCCGGGCAATAAACTTGCAGCTAAGCCTGTTTTCCCTGAGAATTAAGTTTTACTTTTGAAGGAAGAAATTCCCTGCTATGAAAATACTTTGCATTGGCCGTAATTACGCCGACCATATTGCCGAACTGAAAAACGAAATTCCGGACGAACCGGTAATTTTCACCAAGCCAGATACCGCTCTATTGCGCCAGAATTCACCTTTTTACTTCCCCGATTTCTCCAGCGACATTCACCACGAAATTGAACTGATCTTAAGAATAAGCAAGGAAGGCAAGAATATTCAGGCAAAATTTGCGCAGAATTATTACGACGGTATTGGCCTGGGCGTAGATTTTACTGCCCGCGACCTGCAGGCCAAAGCCAAAGCCAAAGGTTTGCCCTGGACCCTGGCCAAAGAATTTAACGGCTCCGCCCCGGTTTCGGAATTTAAACCAATTGCCGATTTCCCGGATCAGAACAACATCAATTTCAGCTTACAGGTAAACGGCCAGGTGCGGCAGCAAGGTAATTCTGAACTCATGATGCATAAGTTTGCTGATATTATTGCTTTCATTTCCAGATACATTACCCTGAAAAAAGGCGACATTATTTTTACAGGTACCCCTGCCGGCGTTGGCCCGGTTCAGATCAGCGACCGCCTGGAAGGCTTTATAGAAAACGAGAAAATGCTCGATTTTGAAGTAAAATAATGTGCTAATGTGGCAATGTGCTAATGTGTTAGTGAATTAATAATTTTAACCCATTTACACATTAGCGCATTTAAATTAGCACATTAACACATTTTCACATTTACATATTAAATTAGTTTTGAAGTTCAGATTTTTTGCAGCGAGTTTTTTAGCGTTTTTTAGTACCGTTTTTGCAGTGCTGGCCCAGATGCCGGCCGATGTGCCTTTAGATTATTTTATGTTCCCGATAAAACCGGGCCAGCAGAATTTCCTTTCTGGCAGCATGGGCGAGATCCGGCCAAGCCACTTTCATGGCGGCATCGATATTAAAACGGGCGGCGTAACGGGCTGGCCGGTGTATGCGGCCGCCGACGGGTACGTATCGCGGTACAAACAATCGAGCTACGGTTACGGCAACGTTGTTTATTTAACCCACCCCAATGGGCTGGTAACGGTTTATGCCCATTTAGAGCGTTTTGCCGAGCCGATAGCCGCTTTTATGCTGCGCAAGCAATACGAAAACCAGGCCTTTGAACTGGAACTAAAGCCGGAAAAAGATATTTTCAAGTTCAAAAAAGGCGATATTATTGGCTATGGCGGAAATACGGGCGGTTCTGGCGGCCCACATCTGCACTTCGAGATCCGCGATAAAGATGATGTACAGTACAACGTGCTGCGTTTCAGGTTTCCGGAAATAGTGGACAATATTCCACCTACTTTAAATACCATCGCGCTTAAAACACTATCTATCGATGGCCGGGTAAACAACCAATTTGACCGTTTTGAATTTACGCCCGTGAAAAGCGGCACTTTTTACACCTTAAAAGATAGCGTTTTTGCCCACGGCTTGATTGGCCTGGAAATGATGGCTTTCGACCGGCTGAATAATGCCGAAAACAAGAACGGCGTACAGAAAGTGGATCTGACAGTGAACGGCAAAGTGGTTTACAGCCATTACATAGACGCCATTCCGCACGAAAAAAGCCGCCAGGTTTCCTGCCATATTAATTACGAGGTACTGAAACGCTATGGAAAAAGCTTCGAAAAGTGCTATGTAGACGATGGCAACGGCTTACCGATCTACGCGCAAACCTACCAGAAAGGCAAATTCTTCATTAAACCGAACTCTAAAAATGAGGTGGTGCTCACGCTGAAAGATGCTTATCAAAACACTACCACGTTCCGTTTTACGATCTACGGCCGGAAACCGGTTTTTGAAGGCACGGCCAAAAAACCCAAAAAACCGCAACTCGATTACGAAATCAGCGAAAATATTCTGAAAGTTACCGCCAACGATACGGCCAGCCAGGTTCGCAACGTAGAACTTTATATTGGCCGCTTAAAATACAACCTCCTGCCAAGTTATGCTACCGAAAACGGTTCGGTGCACCTTTATGACCTGCGCGGCGGCATTCCGGATTCCATAACTTTCTGCGGCATTTCCCGGAAACCCGGCATCCGCCAGATCGTACCCTCGGGCCAGGAACTGAATTATACCGACAATAACGTGAGCGTGGTTTTCCAGCCAAATTCGCTTTACGATACGCTGTACTTGAAAACGGCTGTCGACAAAGAGTTCTTTACCGTAAACGATATGTTCACGCCACTTTACGGCCCTATTAAACTGACTTTAAAACCGCAAACCTTGCCAGCCGGCGATCTGAGTAAAGCCGCAGTTTATTTTGCGGGCTGGGGCAAAAGCCGCAATTTTGAAGGCGGCAAATGGGAAAATGGCGCGATCACGACTTACACCAAAAACTTGGGCAAATTCCGGATATTAACCGATACCACCGCCCCGACCGTGAAATTGCTGATGAAAAACAAAGACGTAATTTCTTTCCGGGTACGCGACGACCTTTCAGGACTGGCTTCATATAAGCTGGAAATAGACGGCAAATTCGTTTTGCTCAAGTTCGAACATAAAAAAGCGCTGATGTGGTCCGAAAAACTGGATAAAAAAGTACCTTTGTCGGGCGAAGTGGTTTTGCGGGTGAAAGACAACGCCGGAAACGAAACGGTTTATAAAACCAAAATATAGTGGATTTGAAAATTTGGAGATTTGAAATTCGAAGATGATTTTCAGGATTTTCTAAAACAAATAAAAATGAGCTTACAAGTTGGCGATATCGCACCTGATTTTGAAGTGAAGAACCAGCACGGCGAGTTACTAAAGCTTTCCGGTTTCCGGGGCAAAAAAGTGGTGCTTTACTTTTACCCGAAAGACGATACGCCCGGCTGCACCGCCCAGGCCTGCAGCCTTCGCGACAATTACGATGCACTTTTAAAACAAGGCTACGTGGTTGTAGGCGTAAGTGTAGACAACGAAAAAAAGCACCAGAAATTTATAGATAAATACGAACTACCTTTCCCGCTCCTGGCTGATACAGAGCACGAAATAGTGGAAAAATACGGCGTGTGGCAGGAAAAAAGCATGTATGGCCGCAAATACATGGGCACTATGCGATACACTTTTGTGATTGATGAGGAAGGAAAAATTGAAGACATCATCACCAAAGTGGATACAAAAAACCACGCGGCGCAAATTCTGAAAAGCTAACTAAAAGTTGAACTGTGAAAATCGCGGTTCAACTTTTTGGCTTTATAGGTTTGATGGTAGAAGGATAAAGGAAGAAAGTAGAAGGAGTTTTTTTGGGGAAAAGGATAGGGTTTTTGAACGAGCTGAATGGATATAAAAAAATGGTTTAAGGGGAAATATTTATTTTTTACAATTCCTACGATAATTTGGGTGGGCGGAGTGATCGTATTAAGCATATTCAAAATTGATATAGGAAACACTGAGAGCCGGATTAATAAAAAGAATTGCGAAGACGAAAAAAAATTAAAAGCAGAACGCATTCAGGGAGTAGTTACAAGTAAATTCGCTGATGAAAGAGGAGTGAAGTTTTTCAAGTATGTAAGTGGCTCTGATACCTTGATCAGCCAGTGGGCACTTTTAAACCCTAAGACTTACAATTTCCTTCAGGTTGGTGATTCCATTCTAAAAGAAAATGGCAGCCTGGAGTTTAAAATAAACAGAACAGCTCTAAACACTACTTTTATCTACTATATTGATTGGGATTGCAATGAAGCACTTTTAAAATAAACCCTGACTTTTTAACCAAAAAACAATACCGTTTTCAACTGTTATACATTGAAGTAAAATTAATCATTAGTCATTATACATTAATCATTACAAATAAATGAACCCTTTTAACAAAAACGTTGACGAACTGAACCAGATGGCATCGCAGGTGCGCCGCGACATTCTGCGCATGGTGCACGCCGTAAATTCCGGTCACCCGGGCGGCTCTTTGGGCTGTACTGAATTCCTGGTTTCCCTTTACTTTAAGGTAATGGATCACAACCCGAATTTCAACATGGATGGCACCGGCGAAGACCTGTTTTTCCTTTCGAACGGCCACATTTCCCCGGTTTGGTACAGCGTTTTGGCCCGTTCTAGTTACTTCGATGTAAAAGAACTTGCAACGTTCCGTAAACTGAACTCCCGCTTACAGGGCCACCCGGCCACGCACGAGCATCTACCGGGCATCCGCATTGCTTCGGGTTCTTTGGGCCAGGGCTTATCGGCGGCTACCGGCGCAGCGCAGGCTAAAAAACTGAATGGCGACGACAAACTGGTTTACGTGCTCATGGGCGACGGCGAACTGGAAGAAGGCCAGGTTTGGGAAGCGGCCATGTATGCTCACCACCACAAAGTAGATAATCTTATTGCTACTGTAGACGTGAACGGTCAGCAGATCGATGGCCCGACCGATGCGGTTATGAGCTTAGGCAACCTGCGCGCCAAATGGGAAGCTTTCGGTTGGAAAGTGCTGGAAACGCAGGGCAATAATTTCAACGAATTGCTGCCAACGCTGGAAGAAGCTAAAAGCTTAACCGGTCAGGGCCAGCCGATCATGATCCTGATGAACACTGAAATGGGTTACGGCATCGACTTCATGATGGGTTCGCACAAGTGGCATGGTATTGCGCCGAACGATGCGCAGCTGCAGCAGGCGTTATTACAGGCAGCTGAAACAGCCGGAGATTATTAATTTCCGAACCCTGGCGGGCTGAAAACGGTATGATTTTGGGGCTTAAAACTATGCCTCAAAAATATTCAGGTTATGCAAAATTTCTTCCGGTTATTCATTTTTCTGTTTTTGCTAAGTTTCGCGGCGCAGGCTCAAAAAGCCCCTACCCCGAAACCGAAGAAGACACGCATTTTATTTCTGCTCGACGGTTCGGGCAGTATGAATGCGAAATGGGAAAACAGCGTTAGGATGACAGTGGCCAAGCAATTGCTTACCGAAATGGTCGACTCTTTGAAAATGCACAAAAACCTGGAAATGGCCTTGCGCGTGTACGGTCACCAATTCCCGAACAAGGAAAATAACTGCACCGACAGCAAACTGGAAGTGCCTTTTTCGCCGGGAAATTCGGATCAAATCAAGAAACGCATCAAAGCCATCACGCCGAAAGGAAATACGCCGATCACGTATTCACTGGAGCAAAGCGCGAAAGATTTTCCAGCCGAACCAAACACCCGGAACGTGATCATTATTATTACCGACGGGCTGGAAAGTTGTAAAGGCGATCCGTGTAAAGCTTCATTGGCCTTGCAGAAAAAGCGGATCTTTTTGCGGCCTTTCGTAATTGGCATCGGGGCAACGGAAGAATTCCAGAAGCAGTTCGAGTGCGTGGGCCAGTATTACAACGCGGCCGACATTAAAACCTTCGAAAATGTACTGGATGACGTGGTAACCACCGCTTTGAGCACCACCACGGTTAGCGTAGAATTAAAGGACGAACAAGGCAAACCGGTAGAAACCAACGTGAATATGACCTTCATAAACACCGTTACCGGCGAACCCGAATACAACTACGTGCACTACCTGGACGCCAACGGCAAAACCGATATCCTGGACATTGATGCGCTTTTGAACTACGACCTGGTGATCAACACAACCCCGCAGATTATAGAAAAAAACCTGAAGATAAAAGCGGGTAAGCACAACGTATTTTCGGTTACCGCGCCGCAGGGTTACCTGAATTTCCGACAGGAAGCGCCGCCGGCTTACGGTACGGTTACGGCCATTATCCGGAAGAACGGCTCGCCGCAAACCCTGGCCTGGACCACCTATGGCTCCACCCAGAAATTGCTGGCCGGGAAATACGACATCGAGCTGTTAACGCTGCCGCGCTATTATTTAAACGATGTAGTGGTAAAGCAAGGCGAAACTAAAATCGTAAGCTATCCGATGCCCGGTTTGTTGAATATTACGTCGGAACTGCAAGGCTACGGCAGCATTTATACGATTGATAGCGAAGGCAGTCAGAAATGGATCTATAACCTGCCGGAAAGCAACAGCAAAATTAACCTGCCGCTGCTGCCCGGAAAATACCGCCTGGTGTACCGCGCCAAAAGCGCCCGCGCCAGTAAATTCACAGAAACCAAAGACTTCACCATAACCAGCGGCAAAACCACTACCGTGAAGTTGTTCGGGCAATAATTTCTGGACACAGGATTTAAGACACAAGTAGCAGGACTTTCTTCCTGGATTTTAAATAAATTTAGAACTAAAAAATAAGATGCGGAAAGTGAAAGGTAACTGATAAAAGTCCCACTTTGGGCGGGGTTTACGTTTTGTCATTTCGCCGCAAGGAGAAATCTCTTGAGGAAGGGAAAATGCCAGCTTAAATGGTAATACTAACCGGATGAGATCCCTCCGGTCGTCGGGATGACCGGATAACGTGAAAATTTTCTTCCCTCAAAAAAACTTAAAAGACAATCCTTTTTCACATTTCAGCATCCTGAAAAACATTAAAACATAAAAATGAAAGATTTTCCTTACACCGAATCGAAAGATACCCGTTCTGGTTTTGGCGCGGGCTTATTGGAACTGGGCCGTACCAACCCGAACGTGGTTGGTTTGTGCGCTGACTTAACCGGCTCCCTGAAAATGGATGCGTTTCAGAAAGAGTTTCCGGAGCGTTTTTTCCAGGTAGGTATTGCTGAGGCGAACATGATCGGCCTGGCGGCTGGTATGACCATTGGTGGTAAAATTCCGTTCACCGGTACGTTTGCCAACTTCTCTACGGGTCGGGTTTATGACCAGATCCGCCAGAGCGTGGCTTATTCCGGCAAGAACGTAAAAATTTGCGCTTCGCACGCAGGCCTTACATTAGGCGAAGACGGCGCCACGCACCAGATCCTGGAAGATGTGGGCATGATGAAAATGCTGCCGCACATGACCGTGATCAACCCTTGCGATTTCAACCAGACCAAAGCTGCGACCATAGCCATTGCCGAATACGAAGGCCCGGTTTATTTGCGTTTTGGTCGTCCGGTAGTACCTAACTTCACCCCTGCCAATCAGAAATTCGAGATCGGTAAAGCAGTGGTGCTGAACGAAGGAAAAGACGTTTCGATCTTCGCTACGGGCCATTTGGTTTGGAAAGCGATCCTGGCTGGTAAACTCCTGGCCGAGCAGGGAATTGATGCGGAAATAATAAATATCCACACCATTAAACCTTTAGACGAAGAAGCCATCTTAGCATCCGTAAGCAAAACGCGCTGCGTGGTTTCGGCGGAAGAGCACCAGCTGAACGGCGGCTTAGGCGACAGCATTGCGCAGCTTCTGGCCCGTAAAATGCCGCTTCCGCTGGAAATGGTTGGCGTAAACGACAGCTTCGGCGAAAGCGGTACGCCTGACCAGCTCATGGAAAAATACGGCCTGAACGAAAACGCTATCGTAGAAGCCGTAAAAACCGTAATGGCGCGTAAACAGTAATCTTTTTCAGAATCTAATTCTGATTTTCAGAAGGCTGTTGCTTACGGGCAACAGCCTTTTTTATTGGAAAACGGTATGGTTTTGTGACAAAAAACTAACAACCACCAACGAACAACCAAACTTTGGAAGACAAAGAGATACTTGAAAAATTTGCGAAAGAAGAAAGCCGTAATCTGGCTTTCAACCAGCTCGTGCGCAAGTATCAGCAGAAAGTTTACTGGCACATCCGTAAAATGGTGATCGACCATGAAGATGCCGATGACCTGACGCAGGAAGTTTTTATAAAGGTCTGGAAGCATCTGGAAAATTTCCGGCAGGATTCGCAGCTTTATACCTGGCTCTACCGCATTGCCACGAACGAATGCCTGAACTTCCTGAAAAGCAAAAAACGCAAATTCTTCCTTCCTATTAACGACGTAGCCGCCGAATTAACAGCCAAGATCGACCAGTCGGATCATATTTCCGGCGATGAAATTCAGCTTAAGTTGCAGAAAGCTTTGCTCAGACTTCCCGATAAGCAACGCCTGGTATTCAACATGAAATACTACGACGACCTGAAGTACGAAGAGATCTCGGAAATTCTGGGAACCAGCGTAGGCGCGCTAAAAGCTTCGTATCACCTGGCAGTGAAAAAAATTGAAGATTACATTACCAAGGGTTAAACCTTTGCTTTATTAACACCTCTAAGCAGTATGAAACCGAATTTTAACCTGGAAGACCTGAAGCACGAAAACGTTTACAACGTACCGGAAAACTATTTCGATAAGTTGCCTAACCGTATCATGCAACGCGTAACTTCTACTCCGGCGGAAACTTCCGAAGCAGGGAGCTGGTTTCCCAAACCATTGCGTCTGGCCCTGGCTGGCTCGGGTTTTGCGGCTGTTTTCGCTACCGTTTTCATGCTGAATATGCAGGAAGATAAAACACCTCGAGCCGACATGCTGGCCCAGGTGCCGCAAACTGAAATAATGAATTACCTGTTGGCCACAGAACAAATGGAACGCAGCGATCTGGCAATTCTAAATGCAGCCGACCAGGATCTTACGCATGAATTTATTGCCGCCAACTCTGCCGAAATACGGCATGAACTGGAAGAAATTCCCTTAGATGAATCTTATTATTAACGCATGAAAACTATTAGAACTTTTACCTTATTTTTTGCCATGCTCTGCATCGCATTTTCGGCGCAGGCGCAAGGCAAACATGGCGGTAAGCGCAACGAAAAAATAGATGCCGCCCGCACGGCTTACCTCACCGATAAAATGAACCTGAACGCCGAGCAATCGCAGAAATTCTGGCCGCTTTATAACGAGTACGATGCTAAACGCAACGAGCTGCGCCGGGTATCGCGCCCGTTCAAAGGCCAGGATCTAGATAAATTTACAGATGCGCAGCTGAAAGAACAAATGAACCTGATGTTCGATACGCGCCAGAAAGAAATTAGCCTGGATAAAGAATATGCCGACAAATTTCAGAAAATCATTTCGATTCGGCAGTTAGCGGCCCTCTACAAAGGCGAACGCGAATTCATGAAAGTGCTGTTGCAAAAACTTAACGACGAAAAAGCAAAAAACTAATCTGTTTTTCCACTAGGGTGAATAAAAAAGGCGGAGCGCAAATGTGCTCCGTTTTTTTGTGCCAAAAGGGTACTAAAAAAAACCTCACTGGCTTTAATCACCTGTGAGGTTTGGTCCACCGAAACGCTATGCTTTTGACTATAAAAAGTCGATCGGGCAGTAAAAAACCACCTTCTGCCGTTCCGAAATAAGCCGTAACTTTGCGGGAGAATAACTAAACACTATTCACTGATCACTAATCACTAAAAAGATGCTTACCTCCCGCCAGCTTTTTCTAAAACACCAGGCCCAGACTTCCGATTTTCCGCTCATGATGGAAATTGAAAAAGCCGAAGGCGTGTATATGTACGGCGCAAATGGCGAAAAATACCTGGACCTGATTTCGGGCATTGGGGTAAGCAACGTAGGCCACCGGCACCCGCACGTACTTAAAGCCATTCAGGAGCAGCTCGATAAATATTTGCATTTAATGGTTTACGGCGAATTTGTGCAAACCCCGCAGGTAAAATTAGCCGAAGCCTTAAGCAAAACCCTGCCCGAAAACCTGAGCATTTCTTACTTCGTGAATTCAGGTTCGGAAGCGGTGGAAGGTGCCATGAAACTGGCCAAGAAATATACCGGCCGCACCGAACTTATTTCCTGCCACAACGCCTACCATGGTTCCACGCAAGGTTCCTGGTCATTGACCGGTTCGGAGAATTTCAAACGCGCTTACCGCCCGTTATTGCCCGACGTAAACCATATCTGGTTCAATAGTTTTGAAGATCTGGAACGCATTACCACGCGCACCGCGGCCGTTTTTGTAGAAACGGTGCAGGGCGAAGCCGGCCTCCGGACTTCTGAAAACAACTGGCTGCAGGCGGTGCGTGAGCGCTGCACGCAAACCGGCACCCTGCTGGTACTCGACGAAATTCAGTGCGGTTTCGGGCGGACGGGTACTTTCTGGGCGTTTGAGCAATTTGGCATTGTGCCGGATATTTTACTGTGCGCCAAAGGCATGGGCGGCGGCATGCCGATCGGGGCTTTTATCGCTTCTGAAGAAATTATGGGCGTATTCAAATCTAACCCGATCTTAGGACACATGACTACGTTTGGCGGCCACCCGGTAAGTTGCGCAGCTTCGCTGGCTACGCTGGAAGTGATTCAGCAGGAAAATTTATTGGCAGGCGTAGCCTCCAAAGCCGAATTATTCAAAGAAAAACTGCAGCACCCGGCCATTAAACAGATCCGCAACTGTGGGTTAATGATGGCCGCCGAAATGGAAAGCTTCGAAATTCTGAAACCGGTGATCGACCAGGCCATATTGGATGGCGTCCTAACCGACTGGTTCCTGTTCTGCGACAACTCCATGCGCATTGCTCCGCCGCTTACTATTTCTGAAACCGAGATTAAAGCGGCCTGCGAAATAATTCTGAACGCAATAAATAAAGTTTTGCAATAAGCTATTGCCCTCTTCAAATATTTCAGGCTGAACGGATTAAGGTTGAAGAAATGTACGCCTGAACGCTTCGATCTTTTATTTTAAATTTTGCACCTAACCCTTTGCCGTAAAAACAGTAAATAGCGATTACCCGAAACTCAACCTGTTTCTGAACCGGTTAAACGACTTTTTTCGGGATAAACCCTACCGTTTTTATGGAAATTACCATAGTGCTCAGCTTACTTTTGCTGGCAATTATACTGTTCGCTACCGAAAAATTCTCTGTCGATATTGTAACGCTGGTCATGCTGATCGTGCTGGTGCTTACCAATATCATTACCCCTGCCGAAGCTTACGCCGGTTTCAGTTCCGATTTTATTGTGATCCTGGCTTCGGTGTTCGTGTTGGGCGCAGCCCTGGAAGATACGGGCGTTCTGGAATTCTTAATTGTGAAACTCGTGCGCGTGGCCAGTAAAAGCACGAATCTGTTGCTGGCGCTGGTAATGCTCGTAGCGGGGGCCATTTCAGCCTTTATGAACAACACCACCGTTACGGCCATGTTCGTAACGCCGCTGGTAGGTGTTTCCAGGAAGGCGAAGATCAGCAGTTCAAAGATTTTAATGCCGCTGGCTTATGCATCTATTTTAGGCGGCACCTGCACGCTCATCGGGACGTCTACCAACGTTGCGGTAAGCGGCTACCTGGATAAAGCCGGCATAGAACCAATCGGCTTATTCGAAATTACACCAATTGGCCTGATCTTATTTGCGGTTGGCATTATCTACATGATGACGGTCGGTAAAAAACTGTTGCCGAAGCAAACCAATCAGCAGGACCTGGCAGAAGAATACAACATCCAGAAATACCTGACCGAAATTCTGGTAATGCCGGCATCACCGCTTATTGGCCAGAATGTTTTCACTTCTGCTCTGGCCAATTCGCCCTTCCGAACCCTGAACCTGATCCGGGGGAAAAACAACTTTTTACCCGATTACCAAACCGTTTTTCAGGAGAATGATATTCTGTTAGTGGAAGGCAGCCTTGAAGACCTGATCAAGATCAAAGAATCGAAGGGCATCGAAATTATGGCTGACGTGATGGCCGAAAAAGATCTGGAAACGAAAGATATCCGGCTGGGGGAATTACTGGTTACCGTTAAATCGAACATTATCGGACGTACCGTACGCGAAATCGACTTTATGCGGCGCTATGGTTTTGCAATTCTGGCAATTTCCCGGCACGGCGAAACGCTACGCTCTAAAATAAATGAAATAGAACTGCGCATGGGTGATCTGTTGCTGGTGCAAGGCGCCGCCGAAAGATTAGCCACCCTCCGTTCCAGCCAGAACCTCACCATTCTGGATGAGTTTCAGCCGATACTTTTTAAGAAACAGAAAGGGCTTATTACCATTTGTTGCTTCCTGCTGGCCATTTTATTAGGGTCCCTGGAATTGGTGCCCCTTTCGGTTAGTTTTTTAGGCGCCGCCGTGATCAGTGTAATTACCAAATGCATTACCACCGAACGCGCCTATCAGATCATAGACTGGCGGTTACTTATTTTAATCGGCGGTATGACCGCTTTCGGTACGGCCATGGAAAATTCCGGAGCGGCCAGTTTTCTGGCTACCGGCATTGTAAACTTACTGCAGGATTGGGGCACTTTGGGTATTCTGGCTGGTTTTGTAGTGCTCACCGTTTTTCTTACCCAACCCATGAGCAACGCAGCGGCAGCGCTGGTAATTGTGCCGGTGGCCATTAAAACAGCACTGGCTTTGCAGGTAGATCCGCGTTCGTTTGCCATTGCCATTATGCTGGCCGCCTCCGTTTCCCTAATTACCCCCTTCGAGCCGTCCTGCATTCTGGTTTATGGCCCGGGAAAATATAAGTTCTCCGATTTTTTGAAAGTAGGATCCGGGTTGACGCTGATTTTAGTTGCGCTGATCCTGGGGTTAGTGCCTTTCCTCTGGCCATTCTAACATAAAAAATTTCCAGAATTTAACGCTTATGTAGAAATCCGGCTAGCCTTAATCCAAAACTTTAACTCCTGAAAGCAGTTTTTCGGCTCAAAACCATACCGTTTCCGAAATACTGTATTTCCGAATTACCTTTTATAAACCTGAAATCCGTAAAAACGCTATGAAATTATCGCTTAAAAGTCTGGGCTTTCTTGTTTTATGCTTCGGCTTTCAATTAACTTCCTGCTCCGGCCCCGCTGATAAACAGCCGGAAGTTGCAGCAAAATACGAACTTCCGGAAAAAACCGATTCTTTGGAGCAGCAACCAAAAGACGGAACCGCAGTAGAAAGCGATACGCTAGAAAACAAATAAAAGCAGTTCCCCGCGGTTATTTACCAACCGGGAAACTGCTTTTATTTTTGAAGTTTTTTTTCGGGCCGGACTTAATATTCCAGAAACGACTGGGCTTCTTTCTTAATATGTTCGCGGCTGTGGCCATCTTTCACCCCCATCGAAATCTTCCGCACCAGCACGCCTACAATCGCCTTCCGGAAACCAAGTTTACTGGCCATATCGATGCAGAAATCCATTTCGTTATCGTCCACAATTCCATCGGCGAGCATCATTTCAACCAGGTCGTAGATCTGATCGAAACGCTCAGAGTCGTTGGTAGGAAGTTCCAGTTTCACGCCGCCGGAATTGGCGATCAGGGTACGTACATCTTCCGGTTTCAAACCATTTTTGCGACCGATGGTTACAATATAGTTCATCTCGGCCGTATCTATGTGCCCATCCACTTTCGCGAGCGCACCTAAATTCATTAAATGGCTTTTCAGCTTTTTAGTCTGTTCGCTTTCAAAAAAATTAAACATAAATCGGTCCGTTTAAGTTAAAAATTCACGCATTAAGCATTATAAAAGGAATAGCGCAACCTCCCGCAATTTTCTCCAATATAAAAATTCTACCTTTAAATTGTATCAGGTTTAGCCGAAAAAATTATACCGGAAAAGTGGGTTCCTGGCCTCCTAAATATATATGTTTTCATATACGCTAAATTCAGAGATTAGTGTCTGTTTTTTACAGATTTTTTCGATCTAAAATCTAAAATTTACGTCCTGACTGGGAATATCTTAACTTAGCCCCGTATAAGTCTCAAAAACCTATGAAAAAAATTGCAGTTTTTACCTCCGGCGGCGATGCGCCGGGCATGAATGCGTGCATCCGCGCGGTAGTGCGCACCGCTATTTACCACGGCCTGGAAATTTATGGTATCCGCCGCGGCTACAACGGCATGATAAACGGCGATTTTATAAAAATGGATTCTTCTTCGGTGAGTAATACGATTCAGAAAGGCGGCACCATTTTAAAGTCGGCCCGCTCGCAGGAATTCCTGACCCCGGAAGGCCGGGCCAAAGCGGCCGAACAACTGAAGAAGTTTGAAATAGACGGCGTAGTTGCCATCGGAGGGAACGGAACCTTCGCAGGCGCTTTAAAATTTTACGAAGAACACGGCATCCCTTTTATCGGTGCCCCTGGTACCATTGATAACGACCTTTACGGCTCCGATCATACCATTGGCTACGATACCGCCGTAAATACAGCTTTAGATGCCATCGATAAGATCCGCGATACGGCAGACAGCCACGAGCGCGTATTTTTTGTTGAAGTAATGGGCCGCGATTCGGGTTACATTGCCATGCCCTGCGCCATTGGCGGCGGCGCCGAGATCGTTATGATCCCGGAAACCACTACATCCATAGAAACAGTTATCGATACGCTGCAAAACGGCTGGAAACGCTCTAAAACTTCTTTTATAATTATAGTTGCCGAAGGCGACGAAGAAGGCCACGCCACCGACATTGTAAAAAAAGTAGAAAAAGCATTGCCGCAAATGGATGCCCGCGTAACGGTGATCGGCCATATCCAGCGGGGCGGCTCCCCTACTGCCCTTGACCGCCTCTTGGCCTCAGAATTGGGCATGGCATGCGTGGAAGGCTTATTAAACGGCAAGAAAAACGTAATGGCCGGAAAGGTGAATGCCAAAATCATTTACACTCCCTTTGAAGATACGATCCACAAAAAGAAACTCATAAACCCACGCTTTACCCGCATGGTAGAAATTCTGAGTGTTTAAATTGCTTAATGGTTAAATGGCTAAATTGTTAAATGGTTGAATTAAATATTAGTTAAATTGTCTTGAGTCTCGATTCAAACTTTAACGATTTAATAATTCTAGCATTCAACAATTCTATTATTCTATTATAAAAAAAACGGTATGTTTTTGGGCCTAAAAAGTCTGAAAATATACCGTTCTTTTTAGCCGCCGGCGTGCATTTCTGCTTCTATGAAATGCAGGATCTCTTTTTCCTGCGACGCTTCGAACCAGGTAAATTCCGGGTCTTTCCGAAACCAGGTTAGCTGGCGTTTGGCGTAGCGGCGGCTGTTGCGTTTCAGTAATCTTACGGCTTCGGCCCAATCGTATTTCCCTTCCAGAAAATCAAAAATTTCGGTGTAGCCAACAGTTTGCAGCGCATTATGCGTTTTATATTGCTCCAGGCTTTTTGCTTCATCCAGCAAGCCCTGCGCCAGCATTTGGTCCATCCGCAGATCGATGCGTTTATAAAGTTCTTCGCGGTTGCGGGTAAGGCCAATTTTAATGATCCGGAAAGGCCTTTGCTTTTTTTGCTGGTTCCGGAAATACGAATACGGCCTGCCGCTGACCAGGCAAACTTCCAACGCCCGCACTACCCGTTGCGGATTGGCTTTGTCTACCTGCGCAAAATATTCCGGATCGAGTTTTTCAAGCTCCAGGCATAGCGTTTCCAGGCCTTCGGCTTCCAGTTTTTGGTTCAGCTCTTCCCGAATTTCGGGCGCAACTTCCGGCATTTCATCCATGCCTTCGCATAATGCGCGCACATACAATCCTGATCCGCCCACCAGGATCGCCACGTCCTTTTCCTGATATAATTTATCCAGAATATCCAGCGCATCCGCTTCAAATTGGCCGGCATTATAATCTTCGGAAATGCTGTGCGAATCGATGAAATGGTGCCGGATATTTTGCTGTTCCGCAGGCGTAGGTTTGGCGGTACCAATGTTCATTTCCCTGAAAAACTGGCGCGAATCGGCGGAAAGGATTTCGGTGTTGAAATGCTGCGCGAGTTTTATGCTCAGGTCGGTTTTCCCTACGGCCGTGGGTCCGGCAATCACGATCAGGAATTTAGTTTTTGCTGAGTTTGCCATAGCGTTTCGTAAAGAGCCAGTAGTTTTTTTTCTTCCTGTTGCCAGTTCCAGGTTTCGCGCGCTAACAAGCAGTTTTTAACCAGAAAATCATAGCGTTTTTCATCGGTCAGCAATTCCTGCAAAGCAGTTTTTAAAGCAGCTTTTTCCAGCGGAATGGCCACGCCAACTTCAAATTCCTGCAACAAGGTTTCATACTCCGGAAAGTCAATAACCACCTGCGGAATACCGGCGTGAAGATAATCGAAGAACTTGTTGGAAAGCGAATAATAGTAACTCAAACCCAGATTTTCGAGCAGGTTAAACCCGAGGTACGCCCGGCGGGTAATTTTCTCCAGGTCGGCCGGCAGCACGTAACCCAGGAATTTCACTTTGTTTTCAAGCTTCAGTTCACGGGCGCGGCGCTGCAAGGTTTCCAGCATTTCGCCTTTGCCACAGATCCATAAATCTGCATTTATTTCCGGCATTACTTCCAGCAGCATTTCCAGCCCGCGGCCTTCGTTCACGGCACCCTGATACAGAATATAACGCTGTTCTTTTTCAGTTTTCACAAACGGTTTCAGCACCGAAATATTCCGGATCACGCTAAACGGAACGCGGTAATTCCGGGTAAAAATTCCGGCCAGAGAACTGGTAACCGTATATCGCAAAGCAGAACGCGGCACAATAAATTTTTCTACCGCCCGCCACATTTTCTGAATTGCCGGCCGGCTGATTACTTCCGGTACTTCCGGGAAATATTCGTGCGCATCGAAAATAAAAGGTTTTCCCGACATCCGGGCTTTAAAACAAACCGGCAGCGCCGCATCCAGATCGGCGGCGCCAAAAGCATCGGCATTTTTAAAAAGCAGGAAAAAAAACAAACGCAGGTTATATTCCAGATAAAAGAATTTGCCTTTGGAAAAGAAACATTGCAGGCGGTGCTGCGCATAAGGTTGCGGTTGCAGGGGTTTGGAAACCGGCCACCTGCGTCCTACCAGCAAAATTTCATACCCGTTACCAGCCAGGCTTTTACAGATTCGTTGCATGCGCTGGTCGTAGTTCAGATCGGTAGTTACCGCAAAAACAATTTTTTTCATGTTATAAACCAGCAACGTATCCGGGAAAGTAAAATTCCGGCCGGAGAGCTCAAACTACGTAAATTTAACCTGCGAATTTAGAGCTTTTCGTGAAAATTCGCGTATCTTAAACCGCCCCAAGCGCTAACGGGCAACCTTATTTGCTGCCATGACTTTTATTTCCGATTCCGATACCGTTTCTGCTGAACGTTTATTACAAATAATCAGCCAGTTAGAAAACACAAAAAAGCTGGTGCTTATTGCCAATGTGAGTGGATTACTTTTAGCGGCCAGCCCGGAAGCCATTCGCTTTTTCGGTTTTAAACCCGATGGCGCTGACGAGATCCATCTTTATGAATACCTGCCGCAACTGGAACAACTTATAGCGTCTGGCAAGGAAAGAACCAACGGGCAGCAGATCACTTTTCCCGGCCTGACAGATACCGTTTTAACGTATCAGTGGCAACCCATTTGGTTCGAGAACCACAATTTTTTTATCTTTCAGTTCAGCGAAATTGCCGCTGAAACCAGCGTGCCGGAAGCAAACGCGGTCAAAAACCAGCGTTATAAAAGCGTATTCGAAAACTCTGACCTGGCCGTATGTATTCTGAACCGCCGCGGCGAATTACTGGACCTCAACGACGCCGCTTTAAAGTATGTAACCTTTGACAGAAGTGCTGCGATCGGAAAAAATCTGCCAAAACTGCTGGATTTCAATGCTTACGAAAAAGCCTTTTTTTATAAAAACCTGGATCTTGCCTTTTCCGGTCAGCCCCGCAAATTCGACTGGTGGTTTACCCTGCCGGACGGCAATCTGACTACCATTGAGATCAGTTTCAAAACGGCATTTTCCAATAATCAGAAGATCCTGATCTGTACGGTGGCCGATAGCTGGGAAAAAATAAGTGCCGAGCAAAATATTTTATCGCGCAACAACCAGCTGGAGTTTGTAAATCATCTGCTGGCCAACCTGGCGGTTTTTAAAAATACCGAAGAAATTCTGCGCTTCACCATTGAACAGCTCATGGAAAAAAGCGACATCATTGGCGGCGGCACTTATTTTTATTCGGAAAAAGATAACTTATTAAGCATCTGTTCCAGCTGCGGTTTATTCTCGGATCTGCTCTTGCAGCACCAGGAAATTACCGTAGATTCAGAATTGATGCATGCCCTTTTTCATGGGCAGAAAAAGGAAGGGCTGAAAAAAATTGCTGCCGTTTTACAGGAGTATTTCCCGAGCCTGCCCATCCTCATCATGCCTATTTGTACCGATTCTCAGGTAGTGGCTATCAATTTACTGTTCATAAAAAGCCGGCACAAGATCACGCCGGCGCTGGTTTCCCTGGTCGATTCGATCGGGTCCGGCATTGGGCGTTATATCTCCAAATTACAACTCTCTCAGGAGCTATCCGTTTCCCAAAGTAAATACCAGGCACTTTTCGAATCATCTTACGACGGGATCTGCCTGCTTTACAACAACGTGATCGTAGATTCCAACGATACTACCATTCAGCTTTTTGGCTACCAGAAACACGAATTATTAGGCAAACGCCTCGACGAAATTTCCCCGGAGAATCAACCCGACAAGCAACCATCGGCCACTAAAGCCGCCAATATAGTAGAAGCTACTTTGCAGGCCGGCGTATCGCAATCGTTTGAGTGGAAATTCCGGCATAAGAACGGCTCTTTATTAGATGCCGAAGTAAGCTTGAGCCGCATCTCCCTGGAAGGGCATCATTATATTCAGGCCAACATCCGCGATATTACGGAACGCAAAATGGCGCAGGCAGCCATGCGCCGCGAAGAAGTAATGCGCGAAAGCATGCAGCAATTCCGGGTTTTCCTGGAAAAAGTAAACCTGCTCTACATCAGCCTGAATATGAAAGGCAACCTGATAACGGTAAACGATTATTTTCTGACCTACACCGGTTATACCCGGGAAGAAGTGATCGGCCGCAATTATTTCGAACTCTTTCTGCCCGAAAGTGAAAAACAGGCACGGCAGGAAGCTTTTTTTCAAACGTTTACAGACCAGACGCTGAACCACTTTTACGAACGCAATATTGTAACCAAAAGCGGCCTGGTGAAAGTGCTGAAATGGTACAGCATTTTCGAAAAAGATATCGACGGCAATATCATCGGACTCTCGAGCGTAGGAAAAGACGTTACCGGCCGGAAAGCGGCCATGGAAGCCCTGAAAACCAACAAGATCCGCCTGCAGGATCTTTTCGACAACGCCCATGACCTGATCCAGGATACTTCGGTAGACAACAAATTCATTTTCGTGAACCGGGCCTGGAAAGAAAAACTGGGCTATAACGATTTCGACATCGAAAAACTGGCTTTGAACGATATTGTTCACCCCTATTACAAAGCCAAGCTTATTTACCAGCTCCGCAATTTATATAAAGGCGAAGATGTAAATAAAATCGAAACGGTATTCCTTACCAAAAGCGGCAAACCGATCCACCTCATCGGCAGTATCAACTGCACCCTGCAGGATGGAAAACCGGTAGCAACGCGCGCCATTCTGCACGACATTACCGACCGCATCAAGGCCGAACGTTTACAGAAAGTTTACTATAGCATTGCCAACCTGGCCATCAGCAGCAAAGACTTAACCTCGCTTTACGGGGCCATTCACCGCGAGCTGAGCAAGATCATAGAAACGAACAATATCCAGATCGCGCTTTGCGACGAAAACCGGACGGAGCTGAATTTTGTGTACCACGTGGATCAGCAACTGAACGCCGGCAGCACCGAAATAAAGCGCCCCTTCGACAAAGGAATAACCGAGTACATTATTAATTCCGGCCGGCCGCTGTTCTTATTAAAAGAAGACTACCAGGAACTGATCGATTCAGGCAAAGTAACCTACCAGGGCGAAATCCCCAAAGTGATGCTCGGCTCTCCCCTTTCCATCGAAGACCGCATCATCGGGGTAATTTCGGTGCAGGATTATAGAAAGCAGGACGCCTATATTCACACCGATATCGAGATCCTGCACTTTATTTCGAACCAGGTGGCGCTCGCCATTGAGAGAAAAAGCAACGAAGAGCAAATAAACCTGCAAAATGCCCGCCTCAAAGCCATTTTTGAAAGCGGATCGCACATGATGTGGTCGGTAAATAATGCGCTGGAGATCACATCTTACAACCAGAATTTTTACAATTATTTCTTCCCGGCAAACTCCAAATCACTGCCTTTCAATTTAGAAACTTCGGGTCTGCCGGAAGCCTTTGGCGAAAGTTTCCCGGTATTGCAGCAAAGCTACCAGCAGGTATTTCAGGGTATAAACCAGCATTTCGAACTGAAACTGGAACGGCCGGATGGCACTACGAACTGGCGCGAAATTTATCTCAACCCGATCTATCTGCGCGATGGGAGTTTTGAAGAAGTTTCGGGTATTTCGCTTGACATTACCGAAAAGAAATTATCGCAGCTGGCGCTGGCCCGAAGCGAAGAAAAATTCCGTTCCATTTTCGAATCGTTCCAGGATCTGTATTACCGGACCGACCGCGATGGGTATGTGCTTTTAATGAGCCCGTCGGTGCAGGAAATTCTGGGTTATTCTCAGACCGAAGTGCTGGGCATGCACAGCATAGAGCTCTATGATAACCCGCAGGAACGTGAAAATTTAATAAAGGCCGTTAACCAACTGGGCAAGGTTCAGAACTTTGAAGTTTCGCTGAAGAAAAAATCGGGTGAAGTTCGCAAAGTATTGATCAATGCCCGGCAGTTGCGCGATGAAAGCGGTCACCCACTGGGCATGGAAGGCGTTTGCCGCGACGTTACCGAACTGAAACAAATTGAAGCAGAGCTGATCCGGGCAAAAGAACTCGCAGAAAGTTCGTTACAGGCCAAAACCCTGTTCCTGGCTAATATGAGCCACGAATTGCGCACGCCCATGAACGGCATTATTGGCATGATCGACCTGCTTAACCAAACTTCAATTTCGGAAGAACAAGCCGAATACGTAGAAACGCTGCGCAAATCTTCCGATGCCCTTTTAGCAATTCTGAACGATATTCTGGACCTTTCGAAGATACAGGCCGGCAAACTGGTAATTCACGAAACCGGAATTGATCTATTCGATACGCTGGATAAAATTTATTCTTTATTCCAGAATCGGGCAAATCATAAAAACCTGGATTTTGCGCTGCACATTGAGCCCGATGTGCCGCGGTATATCATTACCGACGAAACCCG
This sequence comes from Adhaeribacter terrigena, assembly GCF_016623615.1. Classification (GTDB taxonomy): domain Bacteria; phylum Bacteroidota; class Bacteroidia; order Cytophagales; family Hymenobacteraceae; genus Adhaeribacter_A; species Adhaeribacter_A terrigena. Next base: position 263,990 of record NZ_JAEHFX010000006.1, read on the forward strand.
TTTTCTGCAAATTTTATCGAACCTGACGGCTAACGCTATTAAATTCACCAACAGCGGCGCGGTTAATATTTTTGTTAAGAAAAAACGCGAATCTGATGGCAAATTCATGCTGGAAGTGAAAGTGCAGGATTCCGGAATTGGCATAACCGAAGAAAATAAAAAGCTGTTGTTCACCAATTTTACGCAGCTCGACGATACTTCTACCAAATCTTTTGGCGGTACGGGTTTAGGTTTAGCTATTTCCAAACAGCTGAGTGAATTGCTGGGCGGCGAAATCGGCCTGAACTCGGTTTACGGCGAAGGCAGCACGTTCTGGTTTACCATTGCCACCCGCATAGCCGAAAACAGCGAAGAGATCGTAAAAAATATGCAGGCCACAAAAGATGCTGCCGTGGTTACCGAAAATTTCGAAAACGAACCCTACGTATTATTAGTTGACGATAACCAGATAAACCAGAAAGTAGCCCTGAAATTGCTGAATAAACTCGGCTGCCGCTGCGATGTAGCCTCCAATGGTTATGAAGCCATCGAATTTGCCGCGGTGCATCCTTACGACATTATTTTTATGGATATTCAGATGCCGGAAATGGATGGTGTGGAAGCAACTGCGCAAATAAAAGATATGCTCCTGCTGGACTGCCCGCCAATCATTGCCATGACGGCTTATTCTATGAAAGACGACGCCGAAAAATTCATGAATCAGGGGCTGGATGATTATATTTCGAAACCGGTTAAATCAGCAGAACTCTTCAATATTATCCAGAAATGGAGTGGCATGGATACGTACACCAAAGAGCTTGTAGCCGAAGCAGTTACTATAGACGAACCGCCGCTGAACTTAAACATCCTGGAACAATTGCGTGAACTGGGTGGCGCCGATTTTGCCGAACAGCTTTATCACGATTTTGAAGCTGAGGCCGGTGAACTGCTTTATGCCGCTAAAAAAGAAGTGGACTTAAAACATTACAAAGAGATTTTAAGTACATTGCATCAGATTAAAGGCACGGCCTCAACGCTTGGCCTGAACCCAATGGCGCAAATGGCCAAGCAGCTGGAGCAGGAAATAAAGCACGACAACCTGGAAACGGTAGCTTCCGGCTTTGCAAAACTACTACAGTACTACAAAGAATTTACGCAAACTTATAAGCAATATTTCACTCAAAACTAAATTATGGCTGAAGCTAAAACTATTCTGATTGCGGAAGACAGCTCCGTTATTCTGAACCTGACCCGCAAAATTCTTGAATTGCAGAATTACAACATTATTGCGGCTAAAAACGGCAGTGAAGTAATGAAAACCATTGACAGCCAGAAAATTGACGGCATTTTAATGGACCTCAACATTCCGGGTAAAGACGGCATGGCCTGTACCAAAGAAATTCGCGCGAACGCCAATCCCGAGATCTCGAAGATTCCGATCATTGCCGTAACCGGTAACGCCAACAATTACAGCATGGAAGATTTTAAAGCGGCCGGCATCAATGCCTACCTGCCCAAACCGGTAGATTTCGACATGCTGGTGCAAACCGTAAAACAGTATATTTCTTAAGCAAAAAACTACGGCATGGAGCTGAAATACACGCGCCATTTCCTCAGCAAGCTCGAAGACCTTTTTGCCGAATCGGATTATATGCTGCGGTACGAAAAAGGAAATTTTAAGGCCGGTTATTGCGTGCTGAAAGATATGAAAGTGGTGGTGGTAAATAAATATTACGCCCTGGAAGGAAAAGTGAATTGCCTCTACGAGATCCTGCGTACTATTACGATCGACACCAGCCGGCTGAGCGAAAAAAACCAGGAATTCTTAGCCGAAATTCAAAGCCAGGAGGAAGAAGCTTCGTGAGAGTAACTGTACTTGGCTCGGGCACTTCGCAGGGCGTACCGGTAATTGCGTGTGAGTGTCCGGTTTGCCATTCCCTCGATTACCGCGATAAACGGCTGCGCGTTTCGGTGCACCTGCAGGTGAACGGCAAAAGTTTTATCATCGATTCCGGCCCCGATTTCCGGCAGCAGGTTTTGCGGGAGCGCATAAAAAAGCTCGACGCCCTCCTTTTCACGCACGAACACAAAGACCATACCGCCGGGATGGACGACATCCGGGCGTTTAATTTTTCGCAGCATCAGGATATGCCGGTTTATGCGGAGGAACGCGTGATTCATCAGTTGCAAAACGAGTTCAGCTACATCTTTTCCGGCATCAATTATCCCGGCATTCCGCGCGTGCAGGTTCACCCTATTACCGAAGAGCCATTCGAAATTGAAGGCGTACTTATTACGCCCATCCGGGCCATGCATTATAAGCTGCCGGTACTTGGTTTCAGGGTAGGAAATTTCACTTATATTACCGATGCCAACTTTATTTCCGAAGCAGAAAAAGAAAAAATAAAGGGGTCCGAAGTCATTATTCTGAATGCCCTGCGCAAAGAGCCCCACATCAGCCATTTTTCCCTTTCCGAAGCCGTAACCTTACTGGAGGAATTACAACCCAAACAAGCCTATTTAACGCACATCAGCCATTTAATGGGCTTCCACGCCGAGGTAGAAAAAGAACTCCCCGATTTTATCAGACTCGCCTATGACGGGCTCACTTTTAATTGTTGATTGTTGATTGCTGATTGTTAATTGCCTGATAGGGCCTGGCCATCAGACTTTTAAAGTTTAAAACTATACCGTATTTATTCAGGAATTTCAGTTCTCCAATTAAATAAAATCAATTAACAATCAGCAATCATCAATTTAACAATTTAGCCATTCAACAATTTAAACCGTGCACCTGAATTACTTTTTCCTGAAAAAACTGAGTGCGGCATTGGAGCAGAAGCTGGTTGGTTTTACGCTGGCCACTTGTTTCAGTCAGGAGAAAGATGAACTGGTGCTGGGTTTCACCAACGGGCAGGAAGATTTTTATATCAAAGCCATTTTAACATCCGGTTTTTCTTCCCTGGCTTTCCCTTCCGACTTTCATCGTAAACGGCAGAATTCGGTAAATCTTTTCCCGGAAACGGTAGGCAAAACGGTGGAAAAAGTAGTGCAGCATCAGCACGAGCGCAGCTTTTATTTCGAACTGTCCGAAGGTCTGGTTTTGCTATTCAAAATGTTCGGCAACCGGTCTAATATTGTGGTGTTTCAGAATCGCGTTCCGGTTAACCGTTTTCATAAAAAATTCCCCGCCGATTTTGAGCTTGAGCCGTGGCACATGGATCGTAATTTCTCTGTTTCGCCGGCAGATTTTCCGCTGAATTTAAAGCAATTACAAAAGCTTATTCCTACCCTTGGTGAACTTCCGCTGGCTTACCTGCGCGAAAACAATTTTGAAGTTCAATCTGCTGAAACGCAGCAAAAAACGGTATCGGAATTGCTTCAAAAACTCGAAGATCCAGTCTATTACGTGATCGAATTTGAAAGTAAGATCCGGTTAAGTTTGCTTCCGCTTGGAACTGAAATTGGCCGATTTCCGGACCCGATAGAAGTGGCGCAGTTCTTTGCGGTAAAGTACCTTTCCACGCAGTTCTACGTCAGCAACTTTCAGGCAATTAAGCAGCAACTGGAAAAACAAAAGCACGCCGCCGAACAAATTTTAGCGCAGGTAGAAAGCAAGCAGAAGTCCTTAAAAACCGATACTAATTTTGCGCAAACCGCCGACGTAATTATGGCGAACCTGACCAATATTCCGCCGCGCACTTCTGAAATAGAACTCTACGATTTTTATCAGGACCGTAACCGCATTATTAAACTAAAGGCTACCGAAACACCCCAGAAAACCGCTGAACGGCTTTATAAAAAAGCGAAAAACCAACAGATAGAACTTAAGATTCTGGACGAAAAAGCGCTGCGCAAAACCGAAGAAATTATTGCGCTGGAAGAAAAGCTAGCGGAGCTTTCCCAGGTTCACGACAGCAAATCGCTTAAGAATTACCTGAAAGCCAACGCTTTTGAAACCGGCAAAAAAACAACCCAAACCGAAAGCCCTTTCCGGGAATTTACCACCGAAGGCTTTAAAATTCTGGTAGGCAAAAGCGCGGCCAACAACGATGTATTAACCCAGAAATTCACGCATAAAGACGACCTGTGGCTGCACGCCAAAGACGTTTCGGGTTCGCATGTGGTAGTGAAATTCCAGAGCGGCAAAGCGTTTCCGCAAACCGTTATTGAAAAGGCCGCCAAACTCGCTGCATATTATTCCAAACGCAAAACTGATAGCTTTTGCCCGGTAATTTACACGCCTAAAAAATTTGTGCGAAAACCCAAAGGCGCCGCACCCGGCAGCGTTATTGTAGACCGGGAAAATGTGATATTGGTTGTGCCCGAAAATCCGTTTGAACGCACGTTTTGAACAGGAATAGTCATCTGTTTTATTCCGGAAGGACTGGTGCTTTATTTCAGGCAAAAAAAAGATCCTGCCGCAACAAAGCAACAGGATCTTTATAAAAGTGCGCGCGGGGAGATTCGAACTCCCACACCCGTAAGGCACCACCCCCTCAAGATGGCGTGTCTACCAATTTCACCACGTGCGCAAAAAACGGTATCCTTTCCGGCTTAAAAACTACCAGATCGAAGTGGCTGCAAAAGTAACATTTCCGGCCTTACCCTCCAAATATTTCTGACCTGTATTTTCGGCATTAAGGGAATATTTTTCAGAATCAGGCTGTTCATTTTCTCTAATACGTTAAGCACCAGTTACCTGAATATTCAGCCCGTTGTGTTTAGCCGGAAATTAATTTATGTTTCGTTCCTGAATAATTTTGTAAAACAGCCGCGCCCCCTCTCCTAATTGTTGCCGCCTGCTTTTTAGAGTTTGAAATCTGTTCTGAATGGTTTCCGGCACAATTCCGGCAGGATATTTCTTTATTGCCGCCTGAAGTACTGCATCCGGCAATTGCTTTTGCAACAATCTGGCCTGCGCCTGGAAAACACTGCCGGGAACATTTTTTAATAGCAGATCATCCAGCACCCGGCCGTTCTTACTATATCCTGCCACATCTTCAAATTCGGGCGTGAACGAAGCGATCTTATTTAAAATAAACTTACGGGTTAACAAATAAGGCAGCACGCCATCTTTGTAATAGCCAAATGCCTGGTCCCGGTCTTTGGGAACTGGCCGGAAAACGGTATGATTTTCAGTGGAAAAACCCGCCCAGTCCCATTGTCCGGGGTGGCGGTCCCAGTCACCAATGAGCAGATCGAAGAGCCGGCATCTCAGAAACAAAACCGTATCTACAGAAGCTTTCCCCTTACTTTGGGTCAGAATCTGCAGCATTTCTGCTGTTGAATACAATTCCTTAAAACGCTCGCCGGGTAGTTGCAGTTCTTTCAGGTCCGGGGCCTTGGGGCTCAGGTTAAAAAAGCCACCCCGCTGCAACCCAAATTTATTAAAGGCGCTGTCTTCGGGATGAATAAAATAGAGTTCCGGGGTGGTATATGGTACTCCGGCATGCGATGAAAGTTCAGCCACCCATTGGGGCGCAAAGGGATCGGTGGCAGAAACCTGATCGCGCACAAAGGAGGCAACAAAGGTATAGCGAAAAAACCCTGGCAATACATGTACCGGATTTTTATCCACCGACCGGAGCGCATACTCCGTTCCGGCTGCATCGGCCAGCGTAAAGCTGGTTGTTTGCATGCCCCCACCCTTTCGCAGAATCTTCATACCGCCATTTTTTTTGCTTATGTGCAATACCGGCACTTTAACCTGTGCCGCCCATACAGACCGGTAGTGTTTTCCGAGCCAAAACGCTCCCATGGCCCCTCGTAAATAATGCTCTCCTGGCGCGGCAATTACTGTATCGGGAGCTACTTTTCCGGAAAAATCTTTGTAGGTATCAAGAGGGGGGTAACTGGCATTGAAAGGAATAAATACATTTAAGTTCCAGCTTAAATAAATACCGGCAACTATTACCAGTAACTGAAGCAGAAATTTCAGAGAAAATTTGTTCGTCATATACATCCGGAAAGGAATACCCCCCTAAACGGGATTTCCGGAAAAACGCTGCCTTTTTGGGATTAAAAAGTGATGTTAATGCAAGCATTAATTATTCACCAGGCAGGTTGTGCAGAAATTCCTCAGGCTGGCAGCCACGCGCTATCAGCAATGCAATATATTCGGGATTATGCGTGAGGCGTTTGCCCAACCGGATCGCTTTCGCTTCGGCGGCTTGCTGGCCATCTACTTTAATGAAACTGAAATATTTATTTTCAACTTTAAATTTCCGGATCTGCCCGTATTTATTCATTTCAAGCACGAAACCCAGTTTTTCCCATTCGGCTTTGGTTTTAATGAGATCTACATAAGGCAAGAGGCTTTCAGGCAGATCGGCGTATTGATTCCAGCATTCCAGCAAATAATAAACCTCGTCATGAGAAACCGGTAGGTCTAGGTTCTTCTTTTGCTTTAAAATCCGCTGCAATAATTTCATTGTAAAAAAAATACAAAGCCTAAGTTTTAACCGGTAAGTAAAATATACTCTTTCGGTAGCAAAACAGTTTAATAATCCGGTTCGTTTTTCTGAAAGGAAACAAATATATGAAATTTTAAATTTAGATTTTTCTACTGTTACCAACTATTCCGGCTCCCGGAAACCGCGGTCTTGCACGTAAGGAACCATTATTTTTTTATTCTGCCATCCCGCTTTAACCCTAAACCAGTTCCATATACGTCGCTTTCAGCCGGATTTTATTCCTGTTCAGGCAGATGGCTTTCCGTTTCAGCTATATATTTTTTCAGCGCCTGAAAAATAATCTTTACTTAGTATAGATCATATTATATATAAGGCACGGTCTTTGCAAATCAAGCTCAGAATTTGCTCCGGTCTGAAATCAGGCAAACCATGGCTTTTAAAGCAAAGCAGGTTTAGTAATACTTTAGTTTTCACCGCTAAAAACAAGATTATGCATTACTTCTCCTCTAACCAAGTAAGCGTTACTTTTTTTAATCGTCTGTCTGCGGACGTTTCGCACACTTTACTGTACGAAAACGACGAAATTTTTAGTGAACTTATGAATAGCGGTTTACAAGTGCAGCGCGATGGCTTTGATATTATGCTTTTTGTTAGCACCGAAACCGAACTCTATAAAGTGCGCCGCATTACTCAAATTCCTTTATTTATTAAGTTTTAAGTTTGATTTTTCCCGGAAAAACGGGAACAAATTTGAACGGCAGTTCCTTTATCGTAGTTTTACTGGCAGCCTGAAAGCAAATTCGGCTGAAATGGAAACTAACTTTAGTAATTTTTATGCATTTTAAACAAATTTTACGCCGTTCATTTTTTGCGGCGCTGTTGTTCTCTTTATCTACACTGGCCTTTGGTCAATCTGCTGGTACTATTGGTTTAGGAGTTAAAGCTGGCGACCCAACGGGCTTATCGGTAAAATTTTACCGCCCGGCTTTAGACATTGAAGTAGTGGTGGGCCGTCCTTATTATTTCAGCGGACGTTACCATAATAATGGTTATTACCGGGATTATTTTTATAAGAATAAAAAATATAAATACTATCGTTATCATTATTATGAAGTTGGCAACCCTGTAGCATTCCAGGTTCACTTTCTGAAAAGCAAGTCTACCAAAGCTGCCAAAGAGCTAAAATGGTATTTAGGCGCTGGCCCTCAATTGCGCACGCACAAAGTAAATTATTACTATTACGACGATCATAACGTTTATATAAATGATCGTTATACCAACATCGACCTTGGTTTAGATGGGGTATTTGGCCTGGAATATACTTTCTCTGATTTGCCGATCAGTATTTTCACGGATATTAACTTATTTATGGAATTGGTAGATGATGTAAATCTTGAATTACAGGGCGGAATTGGTGTTCGCTATAACCTGAAATAAAAACGCTATTCTTTCTGAAAGAAAAACCGGCTGCTCCGAATTGGGGCGGCCGGTTTTTTTATGCCTTCTCTACTTACTCTGCTCCAACGGATGGCTAGAAGCCCGCTTAAAATCAGAAACCTTACGCCCTTACGCTACGGAGGATTTCAAAAGCGATAACTTTTACGGTTTATTTCATTATTTCAGATATTGCTTTCAGGTTACGTGCAAGGAATTTTTCTGACGGGTTTTACTACTAAAACCATAGCGTTTTTCTTCTCCCGCCTCTATCCCAAACCTTTTCCAAAACGGTGCAAACGCTGTAGAGGGTTTTGCTTGCGATAATACTTTCTTTATAGCTGCTTGAGCTGCCTGGCAGGCCGTTTCAGGGCCTTTTGCACAGGCCGGCTTGCTATCCTTACAAACACCTTCTTTGCATAGTACAATTCACCAAAATCCCTTTCGCCGCCCGGGTTTCGCTCTTCACCCGCCTTTCTTTCCTGTTTTCAACCCTTTCAGCCTTTTTATTTAGCACTATACCAATAAGGTTGTTGCACTCCTGAAACGGACACTTGATAAAGTACAACTACCTTTCTCAGCCGGCGTTAAAACCCATATATCACAAACAACCAAACTGAACTTCAATATTTCGATACAAAACTTTTACTCTTTACAGCCATGAAAACAAACTTACTTTCGCTCCTTTTCCTGCTCTTCTCCTTCCTTGGTTTCTCGGCCAAAGCCCAGACTTTCGGCATCCCTTGTCCGGAAGGCTGCACCGTGGACCCGCTCTGCGTGATCGAGGAAAACTGCTTCCGCTTTGAATACTACGGCGCCCTGGACCAGGGAAACGGCACCACCCAGCTCAAGTTCAAGATCTACAACGCCAGCCGCTTCCCCTTCGAGCACGTAATGTTCGAGCTGCCGGGCCAGAACCTGCCCGCCCT
>NZ_JAEHFX010000007.1 GCF_016623615.1 Adhaeribacter terrigena
TCTTTTACAAAACATTCAGTGCCAGTTCCTAAGCCTTTCAAACGTGCGGAAGAAGCTGCCCTTTTTCCGTTTTGGTGTTGCAAAGATACGGTAAGTTGAACCGGATTTCCTAACCACTATTTTGCCAAATTCCTGTTAGCGGCGCGAAAGCTGCAGTAACATTTATAAAAACAGTGCTTTAAGGCCGGAAATATTTTATAACTTTTTTCTAAAGGCCGCGTTCAAGGCTTTTTTTACTGCCGGAAAAGCAAAACCATTTGGCTGGGTGACCTTCGCTTCTCCCTTTTTTGCCCTTGTTTATCTCTATACCAATTATCGGTAGAAGAAGTATTTTGAAAGCTTGCCATTATATAGTATATAGAAACCCCCTTCCGACTTTTTTCCTTTAAAATGATACCGTTTTTATCCGCCTGTCTGGTTAAAAGTAAAAAGCCGCTTCTTTAAAAGGAGGCGGCTTTTTACTTTTTATGCTTTTAACGATAGCGTTTTTATAAGGCTTCGTTCTCTTTTCTTAGTTTGCTGTGCTTTCTTCCATATAAGAAATAGATCGCTATTCCTAATGCCATCCAGACGATGAGGCGTAACCAGGTATCCCACGGCAGATTGATCATCATGTAACCGCAGATCAGGATTCCCAGGATCGGAACCACAGGTACAAATGGCGTTTTGAACGGACGTGGAATATTGGGATTCGTTTTCCGGAGCATTAAAATACCGCCGCATACAATCACGAAGGCTAATAATGTGCCAATACTTACCAGTTCTCCCAAAAGCCCGATCGGGAAAATCCCGGCCACGGTGGCAGCAATTACGCCGGTTACGATGGTTGTAATGTGCGGGGTGTGGAAACGCGGGTGAATTTTACCGAAAACCGGAGGCAATAATCCGTCGCGGGACATGGCGTAGAAAATACGGGGCTGGCCCATAAGCATTACTAAAACCACGGAAGCCAAACCGGCCACAGCACCAATACCGGTAAAGAAGAATAACCATTTCAGGCCCGGGCCGGCAGCCGTTAATGCTACCAGAACAGGATCAGGAACGTTCAGATTTTTATAAGATGTAAGGCCCGTCATTACTAAAGACATGGCTACATATAATAGTGTACAGATACCTAAAGAAGCTAACATCCCGATCGGCATGTCGCGTTGCGGGTTCTTGGCTTCCTGGGCGGCAGTACTAACGGCATCGAAACCGATGTAAGAGAAGAATACTACGGCCGCGCCGCGCACAATTCCTTCCCAGCCATAGCGGGAACTGCCATCAGGCAATAATTCGCGGGCAGGAATAAACGGCTCCCAGTTGGCAGAATTCACATATTGAAAACCAAAACCGATAACCAGTAATACGATGGCTACTTTTATGAAAACAATTAAGTTATTGAAACGCGCCGATTCCTGAATTCCCACTACTAATAAAGCCGTCATGGCCAGAATAAGCAGCACGGCCGGCAGGTTGATAATTGTGCCGGTGGTGGAAAATACTCCGGCTTCATACGCTAAAGGCGCACTGGCGATGGATTCCGGAATGTTTATGCCGGAAGATTTCAGTAAACTGACCACGTTTCCGGACCAGCCAACGGCCACGGTAGCAGCCCCAAACAAATATTCCAGAATCAAATCCCAGCCAATGATCCAGGCAATGAATTCACCTAACGTGGCATAGCCGTACGTATAGGCCGAACCAGCGATGGGAATCATGGAGGCAAATTCGGCGTAACATAAACCTGCAAACAAACATCCTAACCCCGCAATAATGAAAGAAAGTACAATTGCCGGACCAGCTGCGTTGGCGGCGGCAGTACCGGTAAGTACGAAAATACCGGCTCCTATAATAGCGCCGATTCCAAGCATGGTGAGGTTGGTAGCCGAAAGTGTGCGCCGAAGCCCATGTTCGCCACTCTCCGACTCCTGCATTAGTTTCGCAATAGATTTGGTTGCGAATAAATTGTTAGCCATAAAAAGAGTTAAAGTAATAACTGTTTTAAATATTTGAAGAGCCAATATAGGAAATTACTATGCAATTGCACTATAAAGACTCAGGGAAACTTTGATTTTTCTGCCTTATTTGCATTTTTAACCAGTCCAGACTGTACTTTTCACATTAAAACCGCATAAAATATGATGATAAAATTGGCAGACTCGTAAAGAAATAAAGTACCTGCACATTTTATTAAGTCATGGAAACAATCTTACTCACCGATTTCAACACCTTTCATCTGGTTGGCTACCTGGCCGCCATTCTGATCGGGGTGTCTTTGGGGCTGGTAGGAGGCGGAGGATCCATTCTTACGGTTCCGGTGCTGGTTTACCTGATCGGTATCAATCCGGTGGTTTCTACTTCGTATTCGCTTTTTGTGGTGGGGCTCACGTCTTTGGTTGGCGCGGCCACCTACATGAAACGCAAACTTATAAACTACCGCACCGCTATTGTTTTTTCCATTCCCTCTTTTATATCCGTTTTTCTGACCCGGAAATTCCTGGTGCCGGCCATTCCGGAGGTAATTTTTGAAAATGCGGACTTCATCATTTACAAAGAACATTTTATTATGGTATTGTTTGCTGGCCTTATGACGGTGGCGTCGTATGCCATGATCCGGCAAAAACCGCTGCACGGCCATACGCTTCCCAACCCGAAAGTTATTTCTTACCGCTTTATCTGGGCTCTGGGAGCTATTTTAGGCGTGCTAACCGGCACCGTGGGCGCCGGCGGCGGTTTCCTGATCATTCCGGCGCTGATCTTGTTTGCGGGCCTGGAAATGAAAACGGCCATTGGTACTTCGCTCTTAATAATTGCCATCAATTCCCTGATCGGTTTTACCGGCGATATCAGCACCCACCACATCGACTGGATTTTCCTGGGAGGTTTTTCGTCGCTGGCCATTGGGGGGATTTTAACCGGAACGTACGTTTCTACCTTCGTGCCGGGCCAAACGCTGAAGCCGGCTTTCGGGTGGTTCGTGCTTTTAATGGGCTGCGGCATTATTGCCAAAGAAATGCTGCAATTCTAACCGGAAAATTTCTTTACCCTGAAGCACTTTTAAAGCCCGAAACCCTAGTGTTTTATAAACTTCAAACTGAATGTTTGTCTATACTGTCCCTTTAAGTTTTAAGGCTGAAATTCATAGCGTTTTTTTACTACATATATAATAAAGGATAAGCACCTACTTTTTCCGCCCGAAAGCATAGCGTTTTCACAGGCTTGCGAACGGGAGCAAACAATTTCAGAACTTCAGAAACCGCGTGCCGGATCGATCTTTCTTTTTTTCAACTTCCCAACAACCAGTAACTAGTAACCAACAAGCAAAAACAGTATCTTTACTTTCTGGAAAGAAAGGCTGATACTGTGATGAAAGTTTTACATACCTCCGACTGGCATTTGGGCAAACGCCTGCTGCACCACGAACGCACTGAAGAACACCAGCATTTTTTAAACTGGCTGCTCGAGATCATTCAAACCGAAAAAGTGGATGCGTTGCTGGTGGCCGGCGACATTTTTGATACCGGTGCGCCTTCCAACACGGCTTTAAAACAGTATTACGATTTTCTGCGGGCCCTTTATTTAACCGGCTGTAAACACGTAATTATTACCGGCGGCAACCACGATTCCATTTCTACTTTAAATGCCCCGAAAGAATTACTCAAGTATTTCAACATTCACGTAATTGGCGGCGTACCGGCCGATCTGCAGGATGAAATCATTCCGTTAAAAAATGAAGCCGGCGAAGTAAAGTTGGTCGTATGCGCGGTGCCTTTTCTGCGAGATAAGGATGTGCGCCTTTCGGTTGCCGGCGAAACGGCCGAAGAACGCGAACAGCGCATTAAAGACGGCATCTGCAACCATTATAAAGCATTAGTACCTTTCATTTCAGAATTTAAAACGGCCGGAATTCCGGTAATTACTACGGGCCATTTGTTTGCCGCCGGCAGCAGCCCTTCCGATTCGGAAAAGGAAATTCACGTGGGCAACCTCGGCCAGATCTGCGGCGACCAGTTTCCAGTGGAGTTCGATTATGTGGCGTTGGGGCATTTGCACCGGCCGCAAATTGTGGGCGGCTTCAACCACGTGCGTTATTCGGGTTCGCCTATTCCCTTAAGTTTCAGCGAGAACGACGACCGGAAAAGTATTTTGCTGCTTGATTTTGAAGATGGAAAACTCAGTAATTTAACGGAAATGCCGGTTCCGCGGCAGCGCCGGCTGGTGCGGTTTAAAGGCAGCCTGGAAAAAGTACACATCCAGATGCTGAGTTTCGAAAACGATAATCCGTTACCGGCCTGGGCCGAAATCCAGGTAGATACCGAAAGCTTTATTCCAAACCTGGAAGAAAACCTGCGCGAATTACTCGGCGGAAAAACGGACCTGGAGCTGATAACCTGTCGGCAGAATCTGGTGCGGGCCAAAGTTACGTTAGACAGCCAGGTGCAGGAAGAATTGCATTTGCACGACCTGCAACCCAAAGAAGTTTTCCGCAAGCGTTGCGAAGCCGAATTCCCGGAACTGAGCCACGAAGACTTGTTGCAGACTTTCGACGAATTGCTGGAAAATATGGGCGAACAACTGGCTAAAAACTAGGAAACTGCTGTGAAGATAAAATCGATCCGTTTTCTGAATCTGAACTCGCTGCGCGGCGAACACGAGATCTGCTTTGATGCCGCGCCGCTCAGCGATTCGGGCTTGTTTGCTATCACCGGACCGACCGGCGCGGGCAAAACCACCATTCTCGATGCCATTACCCTGGGTTTGTACGGCCGCGTAAACCGCCACGACCGCGATCTGCCATCCGAAATCATGACGCGCCACACGGCAGAAGCTTTTTCGGAAGTTACGTTTGAAGCGCGCAACGTGGTTTACCGGGCCAAATGGAGCGTTTACCGGAGCCGCAAAAAAGCCGACGGCAACCTGCAGCCCATTAAAATGGAATTGTGCCGCGTGGCCGACGAAGAAATTTTCGACCTGAAATCGCATGAAGTTCCGGGGAAAATCTCGGAGTTGTGCGGGCTGGATTACAACCAGTTTCTGCGCTCGGTCATGCTGAGCCAGGGGGAATTTACGCGCTTTTTAAAAGCCAACGAAAACGAACGCAGCGAACTGCTGGAACGCATAACCGATACCGGCATTTATACCGATATTTCGCGGCAGGCGTACCAGCGGGCTAAAACCGAAAAACAAACCTTACAATTACTGCGAAGCGAACTTTCCGGGCAAACCTTGCTGGCCCCCGAACTCGTGGCGGAGTACGAAAATACGCTGGATGAATTGCAGCAATCGGAAAAGGAGCTGAAGCAAAACCACAGTGAAACCGAAACTCAGATCGCCTGGCTGAAGAACCGGGAAAAACTAACCGAAAAGAAAGAACACACCCGGAAAGCTTTGCACGAACTGCAGGAAAACGCGGCGAAATACGAAGCTGATTTTGCGCGCCTGGGGCAACATAAAATTGCGCTGAATTTCCGGCCGGAACTGGTAAAACTGGAACGCGAACAGCAATTCTTAACGGACCTGCAAAGCCAGCAAACCGAAATCCTGACCCAGCTTCCGGAACTGAAAAAGGCCGTAGAAACGTCGCAGCTAAAATCGGAAGAAGCCAAAACGGTATTGAAATCGGCGGAAAAAGTGCTGCATGAAATTGCACCGCTGCTGGACGAAGTGCTTCAGAAAGACGCCGGCATCGAAAGCATCCGCAAACAATTCCTTAAAAACAAAGAAGCGTACCAGCTGGCAAAATCGGCGTTCGATTTGGATGCTTCAGAAGTAGCGCGTTACCGCCAAACGGTAGTTGAACTGGCCGAAAAACTATCGGAACTAAAAAGCTGGTTGCAGCAACACGCCGCGGAAAAAGAACTGAGCAGCGAACTGAATATTTTTGAGCGCTACCTGAAAGACCTGCAGGAAATTATGCAGGCCGGGCAGAAGTGGAAAAAGGAAAAATTAACAGCTACGGAGGCTATTCAGACTGCCAAAATGCAGGCCGCAACCGCTGATGAAAAACTGACTACCCTGGCCACTGAAAAAGCAAAATTGCAATCGGAGATTGCCCAAAATTCCGAAACGCTGCAAACGACTTTGGCCGGAACCTCGGAAACGGAACTGGAAGCGGCGGTGCAGGAATTACCCGTGAAACTAAACAATCTGGAAAAACTGCGCCAGCTGAGTTTGCAGTTTGCGGCAACAGTTTTAAAAGAACAGAATTTAGCGGCGCAGAAAAATTCGGCTTCGGAAAAACTGGCCACGCTGCAAAATACTGAAACAGAACTGAGCCAAAAACTGGAAGCAGCCCGCGGCATTTTAACGCAGTACCAGGAAATTGTAGAGTTTCAGTTGCAGGTGCAGCATTACGAAGAAGCGCGCAAACAATTGCAGCCCGATTGCGAATGTCCGCTTTGCGGCGCGCTGGAACATCCGTTTGCCAACGGCCAAACACCCAAACTGACCGATGCCGCCGAAAAACGCAATGCGCAGCAAAAAACGGTAGCAGAACTGGAGAAAAAATCGGCGGAAACAGTTGCGGACCGATCGGTATTGCAGGCGAATCTGAAAACGCTGGAAAATTCTTTAGCGGAAATGGTGCAGCTGCAGGAAACAATTAAAAAGGACTTTTCGGAAATAAATGCGGCGCTGAAAAATGAGTTTGTTATTTCGGAAACGGATGTAATTTCGGAAGCGATCGCGGCAAATCAGGCGGTGCTTGCCACAAATAAAGTGCAGCTGGAAAATGTAAAAAAAGCAAATCAGCAGATGCAGTTTTTAACTGAAAAACAATACCGTTTGCAAACCGAGACCCTGACCACTACTTCGGTAAAGGAACAGGCTTTGGAACGGCAAAAAACTTCGGAAGAAACGCTGCAAAACGCCGGAAAAGAACTCCACGATCTGCATGAACAATACGCTAATATTGCCGCGGAAGCCACTTCGTTTGCAAACCGTTTCGGCCTGACTTTTTCGGTGGAAAAAGGTAGCGTTTTACTGCAGCAACTACGGCAACGGGCGCAACAGTTTTCTTCCCAAACGGAGACTTTGCAGCTTACCCAGTTACGCGTAGCCGAAGCTGAAGGAAACCTGCAAAAAGTAGAAGCTACGCAAAGCCAAAAGCAAACCCAGCTCGATGCCTTGCAGGCCACTTTAACGCGGGAACATCAGGAATTAACGGCGCTGAAAACCGAACGCGAACAGCTTTTCGGACAGAAAAATCCGGCTGAAGAAAGGACACGTTTAACGGCTGACTGCGAACAGAAAAAAGCGGCGGCGGAAACGGCGCAAAACCTTTGGCAACAGCAAACCGAAAAGCTGAACCTGGCAGAATCTTTCCGGGAAAAATTGCAGCGCGATGCCGCCGTTGCGCAGGAGCATGTGCAACAATTACAAGCGGATCTGGAAGCAAAACTGGTTACGCAAAATATTATTTCAATACCAGCTTTAAAGGCTTTATTCCTGCCCGATGAAGAAGCTACGCAATTGGTTAATCTGCAAACGCAGCTCGAAAAACTGCTTACCGAAACCAGCCAGACCTTAGCCGATACCAGCGCCGAGCTAAAAGCGGAAGAAGCCAAAAACCTGACCCAGGAAACGGTAGCCATTTTAACCGAAAAACTGCTGCAAACCGATCGCGAGATCAGCCAGGCCAACCAGCAAATGGGCAGCATTACCCAGATCCTGAAACGCGAAAAGGAACTGCAGAAAAAGCACCAGGCCCTGGCAATCCGGATTTCCAACCAACAGAAAGAAGCCGAACGCTGGGAAAAATTATCGGAACTGATCGGTTCGGAAAGCGGCAAGAAATTCAGCAAGTTTGCGCAGGGCCTTACGCTGGCTAAACTGGTTACGCTGGCCAACCGCCACCTGCAGAAACTAAACGACCGTTACCAGTTACTCAAAGCACCAAACGCCGACCTGGAACTGCAGATGATAGATACCTACCAAGCCGATGCCGTGCGTTCGGTCAATACTTTGTCGGGCGGCGAAAGTTTCCTGGTAAGTTTAGCGCTGGCTTTGGGCCTTTCCGATCTGGCCAGCCATAAAACGCAGATCGATTCGCTGTTTATTGACGAAGGTTTTGGCACCTTGGATGCGGAAACGCTGGATATTGCCATTACAGCTCTGGAAAACCTGCAGGCCAGCGGTAAAATGATCGGGATCATTTCGCACGTAGAAGCGTTGAAAGAACGCATCAGCACCCAAATCCAGGTAAAGAAAATGAGCGGCGGGGTGAGTAAGATCGAAGTTTCGGCGTATAGTTATGATGGTGTTTTTGTGTGATAAAATCTTGTGCGATGAAACCGAAAATTAAATTTACTTCACTGGAAGCTCAATCAGACCAAAGTGCTTACTGGAAAACCAAAAGCTACGCTGAACGGCTGGCCGAAGGCTTCCGGTTAAACCAAAAAGCATATTGGGAATATTATTCGCAGCCTGAGCCTAAAATGGAGCGCCGGTCAAGGTTATTTATTAAAAATCCGGAGGAAAGTCTGGAAGAATTCTTCGCCCGTAAAAACAGAAGCAAATAATGCTTTAATTGGAAGCCCACACATAAATAAATTTACCGTCCTGAAGATAGCGGAGTACCTTCTTGGCTCCTTGTAGAAACTTTTCTGTAAAGTGCCGATGAGTTGTTTCGCTAACGCTCAACATGACAGTTATTTTTGAAACAGTTCTTCTTCTTTTTGCAAATCCCTGAGAATCCCCACACTTTTACGGCTCTAAAACATACCGTTTTCTCTATATAAACATGAGCCTGAACTCGAACCGCTGGAACCGCATCCGGTACACGTTTTACACCCCGATCTACGATCTGTTGGTGGGCAAAATTTTTACCAGTTCGCGCCGGAGTTCCATTGATTTATTGCAAATTAAGCCGAACGAAAAAGTGCTTTTGGTGGGTGCCGGAACCGGGCTGGATTTTCAGTTTCTGCCGAGACAGGCACAGGTTTACGCCGGCGATATTACGCCTTCCATGGTTGCGAAAATGGAGCATCGCGCCAGGGAATTAAAACTGAACGCAACCATAGATGTAATGGACGGGCAGAATTTGCAATTCCCGGATAATACTTTCGATAAAATAATTTTGCATCTGATCGTAGCGGTAATTCCGGACCCGGTAAAATGTTTGCAGGAAGTAGAACGGGTTTTAAAACCGGGCGGCGAAGCGGTGATCTTCGATAAATTCCGGCCTAAAAACCAGCGGCTTTCAAGCCTAAGGGCATTTTTTAATAAACTTACTTCATTCCTGTTTTCGGATATTACACGGGTGATTGAAACGCTTTTATCATACACGAACCTGAAAATCCGGAAAGATATTCCGGCTAATTTTAACGGTAATTTCCGGATCATATTGGTAAAGAAACCGGTTTAAGTTTTCCCTTTTTCGTTTTTTTCGTAGAAGCTGAAATACTTCCGGAAAATGAAGAAAAACGCGTTCCCTTACCAGTTAGATTTCAACCAGACCGATTTCCGTCAACACCCGGAATTGTACCGCATTGGCGTGGGCGAACAGGGCGTTTTGCTGGTGCAGCCTTACAAAGCCGAGCTCCTGCCCCACTGGAAATTCAGGACCGAAGCAATTGCCAAAGTTTCGGCGGAAAAAATTTATGCGCTGTTTGAAAATTACCTGCAGGAAAAAGATTTTGTAGGCGCCGATATGGCCCGGAAATTCCTGCAAATGGGTTTCACCCGCGCCCGCCGCTATGCCAACCACAAAACCGGCCGCAAGTATAAAACTGGTGAAGAAGATAAAACCGATGGGTTGGAATATCCTTATTCTTCGGGCAGTAAAAACAAGGGCAACGCCATTATTAGACAGGAATCCGACGCACTTACCAGCGAAAAAGCCCGGGCCGCGGCTGTATTCAAGGAATACTGGTTCAAGGCTAAAGACCACCCCGAATACCTGCAACAAAAAGCGGCTTTCCGGGAAAAATATTATGAATAAAAATCCTAGCTTTTCAGCACTGAAAACTAAACCTGAACCTATGCCCCTGAAACCAACTTATTTCCGCAGTTTGTTTTGCTGGTTTTCCGTATTGCTGCTTTTTAATGCCTGCCAGGGCAAAACCCAGGAGGGATATAAAGTGATCGGCATAAAAGACGGCGACACCATTGAAATTCTGGTTGATAATAAACCGGTTACGGTGCGGCTGTACGGCGTGGATGCTCCCGAAAAAAAACAGCCCTACGGCACGCAAGCCCGCAATTTTGCTTCGGAGCTGGCTTTCGGAAAATTTGTAACGCTGAAAGATAAAGGCAAAGACCGCTACGGCCGCACCATTGGGGAAATTATGCTGCCCGACGGTAAATCCCTGAATAAGGAACTGGTGGCCAACGGTTATGCCTGGTACTACAAAGCCTACGCCAACGACCCGAAGCTGGGTTATTTAGAGAACGATGCCCGAAGACTGGAGCGCGGTTTATGGAGCCAGCCCAACCCACAGGCGCCCTGGGATTTCCGGAAGAATAAACGCGATAAAAGCAAAGCTGCTGCCAACAAACCCATTGCCAAACCCACCGATGCCGACCGCGAAGTTTTCATTTGTCCGACCGGCAGCAGCGCCGTTTACCACCTAAAACCCGATTGTTACGTTCTGAAACGCTGCCAGGGCCAGATAGAAGCGGTAACGCGCGGCCACGCCGT
The DNA here is from genome assembly GCF_016623615.1 of Adhaeribacter terrigena. GTDB lineage: Bacteria > Bacteroidota > Bacteroidia > Cytophagales > Hymenobacteraceae > Adhaeribacter_A > Adhaeribacter_A terrigena. The sequence continues at coordinate 10,622 of NZ_JAEHFX010000007.1, forward strand.
AATGAATTTAAGAAGAACGGCCTGCAAAGTTTGCAGCAAAAAACGCTAGAAAGTGGTATGGTTTCCGCCAGTAAAAGTGCCGTTAAAACGCTATGGTTTCAGGCTTAAAAAGTAAAAAGCAGTGCCCGGAAACCCGGGCACTGCTTTTTTTTGACTTGCTGAAAATTAAACCGTAGCCTGGGCTTTTTCGTCCAGCACCAGCATCGGGAATTTGGAATGGTAGGTCAGTTTTTCGGTTAAGCTGCTGTGGAACAGGTTACTGAAAAAGCTGCGGTGCCTTTTCAGGATCACGAGCAGGTCGGTGTTCGTTTTGGTCAGGTAATCTTTCAGGCCCACTTCTTCGTCGGGGTGGATAATGGCGGAAAAATGGACGTTCTGGGCCGCAAACATTTCTTCTATTTTCCGGCCGAATTCAGCTGCTTTTTGCTGGCCTTCGGTATCGGTTTTTTTATCGATGTGCACCACTTCTACATGGGCGCCGGTAAGGGCAGCAAGTTCCAGCACCTGTTTCAACGCCTGGGTATCGGCGTTTTGCAGATCCGAAGCGTAGGCAATTTTCTGAATGCGCGGTTTGCGGGCGTTGGTAGGTATGGAAAGCACCGGGCAATACACATCTTCAATAATAGCCAGGGTATTGCTGCCGATCAGAATTTCTTCCAGGGTATTGCCGCCCCCGGTAGAACCCACCACCACCAGGTCGTAACCTTCGTGCACTACGTAATTGCGCACCGCATCGGCCAGAAAAGCGGTTTTTACTTCATAATCGCAATCCCAGCCCGAGCCGCCATATTGTTCTTTTAGGTAATTGCAGGCCGAAGCCAGCTTATCGGTGGCGTCGCGGTTCATTTCGCCTACTACTTCGGTAGCCACCAAAGCTGTTTCTGCAGTTTCGGCTAAAGGCAGGTGGGTTACGTGCAGCAAAGTAAGCTGGGCGTTCGCCTGACTGGCCAGAAATGCAGCGTACTCCATAGCACGGGTAGAGGTCTTCGAAAAATCGGTGGGGCAAAGTATCTTTCTCATAGGTTTTATGCTGGTAAAAACGCGCAAAAATAACAGTTCTGCTACGCTTCTGGGTTTGATTGCTTAAAGATAACAATTTTTTAATATTACAGTTTACGGCAAGGCCTCACTTTTTAGCTATAAAAGCATAGCCATATTAACAGAAATAATTTTCAGCGGCGGCCCCGTTTATTGGAAAGGCTGTTTATGGGTTTGTTCTGCACCCAGCGCAGGTATTTCTGCAAGGGCCCGGCCTGCTGCAAAGCCGGAATGGAATTGTACAACAAAGCAAGTTCGCGGTTGGTAAGCCGGTTATGAATGGTGGCGTGGCAGGGCTGGCAAAGTTCGGCTGTAGGCCCGTACCGGCCGCCTTCTTCGCGCGGCACCAGATGATGCCGGCTCAGGCTATCCACTTCGCGGCGGCATAATTCGCAGATCTGGGTTTTAGCTTGCTTTTTCATAGCGTTTTTCAGCTTTCCTGCCCTACTTCAGGCCTTCCTGAACAATTTTTCTTACGGTAAAATACATTTACAAACGAATGCGTACTTTTGCCCCCTGGCTTTTTGTTTTTACGTAAACAGGGGCCGTTTACGCTTTCAATTCTTTTACAATTTATGTCCGAATTTCAGGAACGTGCGCCGCAAGCTTCCACCGGCAGCCTGGGCGCCGATCAACTGGTACCAAAAGTGGCGATCCGCGAAGGGTTGCTTTTATTTATCCTGGCTGCCATCCAGTTTACCAACGTCATGGATTTTGTGATCATGATGCCGCTTGGCCCGCAACTGATGCGCGTTTTCGATATTAATCCGAGTCAGTTTGGCTTGGTGGTTTCGGCTTATACTTTCAGCGCCGCGATCTCCGGTTTCTGTTCCGCGTTTTACATCGACCGGCTGGACCGCAAAAAAGCCTTGCTGGGACTGTACTTAGGTTTTGCCATTGGCACCGCGCTTTGCGCCCTGGCTCCCACGTTCGAATTACTGGTGGCGGCGCGCGTAGTGGCCGGTTTGTTTGGCGGTGTTTTAGGAGCGCTGGTTTTAGCCATTATCGGTGATGCCATACCGGAAGAACGGCGCGGCGCGGCTACCGGCAAAGTGATGGCTTCTTTTTCCATTGCTTCTATTGCGGGTATTCCGGTGGGTTTGTACCTGGCGAGTAAAACCAGCTGGCACGCGCCTTTTTATCTGCTTGCCGGTATGAGCCTGTTGGTTTTGGGCTTAGCCATGAAATTCCTGCCCGAACTGAAAGGCCACTTAACCAATGCACCGCACGAAAAACCGCACACAGTATTGCTGAATATTTTCCGGAAAAAAAACCTGCTCTGGGCCTTGCTGCTGGTGGTAATTCTACAGCTGGCGGGTTTTACGGTAGTGCCTTTTGTGAGCCCGTACATGGTGGCCAATATTGGCTTTGAGGAAACTGAACTAAGCTACATTTATTTGTTTGGCGGCCTGGCTACCGTGGTTACTTCGCAAATGGCGGGCCGGCTGGCCGATAAATACGGCAAAAAACGCGTTTACATCATTTCGGCGCTGTTTTCTATTATCCCGATCCTGGCCATTACCCACCTGCCGCGCATGGAGCATTACCTGGTTTTTATCGTTACTACGCTTTTCTTTATCGTTTTCGGGGCGCGTTTTGTGCCGGCCATGTCCCTGATTACCTCCAGCGTAGAACCCAAACAGCGGGGCAGTTTTATGAGCATCAATTCCTCGGTGCAGCAGGCGGCTTCGGGTATTGCGGCGTTTGTATCGGGCCTGATCGTGCAGAAAGCCTCTAACGGCCAGTTGCTGCATTTCGGCACGGTTGGCATTCTGGCTTCGGTAGCTACGGTAATTTCCATTTTTGTAATTCTCAAGCTGAAGCCTGTGAGTTAAAAACGGTATGGTTTTGGGCTGAAAAAGTATAAAGCCCGGCAAAACGCTATGGTTTTAGCTGCAAAAAGTAGGGCCCGGGAAAAACTTCCGGGCCCTACTTTTTTGTGAACATTCCGATACCGATTCTAATTCATGAAAGATCAGACTTTAAAATAAAATTGAACAGCAACCGCATGGTAGTTTCTCCATGTTTTTCCGGTAATTTTGCAGCTTCAAAATTTCCTTGATATTAACCTAACAGTATCATTCATATTTATTTCCCCGGTCACTTCTCATGAACAAAATTTTTTACGTATTTTTCATTGTTATATTTTCCTGGTCGGCAACTCAGGCTCAGCATCTGATTACAGATGCGAACGTAGCGCTGAAACCTGGTATTTATAGGAATTTCTCCGAATTCAAACACAATAAGCCTTCCATAAACCTGCCAGAAAACCATAAGATCAGCAGATCGGGGCCGAAATCAGTAAGCAGTAAAGCCGTTTTCAGAAGGCGGCCGCTTGAAAAAACCGAGATATATGGTTTCTGCGATGGCAAAAACATTTATGTATACCCCCGGCTGGCAGATGTAAGTAAAAAGCCGGCTACGTTTAATAAGATCACCTATTTAGGCCGCTATGCTACATACGCAAGTAAAAGCAAATATGAAGTACCTTCCGCTTCATCCGCTTCCGGCACTATGCCGGTAACTGATAAAGCGGAATACGCGCTGGATATGGGCATGGGCCAGTTTATTGCTTTAACGCCGGAAAAAGTAGCCAAATTGATTGCCGATGATGTCGAGCTTTCAGCAGCCTTTAAAAAACAAAGCTTCAAGAAAAAGCACCTTACTGACTACATCATCCGGTATGCGCAGAAACACCCGGAAATTCCAACGCCACAGCTCAACGTAAAGTCCCCGGAAATTGCACCGGTAAGAAACGCACCCATAGAGCTTGAATAAACATCAGCATCAACGCCGTTTTTTTCTACCTAAAAAAGTCCCGCCAGAGGTTTCCGGCGGGACTTTTTTATGCTTAAAGCATAGCGTTTAAAATTACTGCAAAGAAGCAAACCACGGAATAAGCTCCATGATCATCGGCTGGAAAGTAGTGCCGTGCGTGCCTCCCGGAATCGGGTAAAGATCAAGCTGTTTAGCCCCGTTCTTTTTTAGTTTGGAATACGTGATCTGTGAATTCTGGAACGGAACCACATCATCGGCGGTGCCATGATACAAGCGGGTTGGCGCCTGCGGAGCCCAGTCGGTGAGGCTGTTTTCGGCTAAAGCGTTTATAAACTGTGTTTCGGTTCCGGTTTTAAGGCCGTTGTAAAAAGCTTCGGTAAAAAGCTGGCTGGGCAATTTCGGCAATTCAGAATTTACCTGTCCGCCGGTCTTGGAGCCATCCAGCAAACCCGGAATTTTAGAGGCGTAAGGTTCTTTAAAGAGCTGATTCAGGGGCCGGTTCCAGTTATTGGCCGTGTTGTAAGCCTGCGTTAAAAAGGCCAGGTACGATGGATGGTTATACGTTTCGCCGGAAGCAATATTGCCGATCATGGCCGTAAGATCGTACCCGCCCGCGCCGGCCGCTACCCCGGCCAAAGTCAGGCCCGGCAACGGATTCGCTTCCAGGTTTTTCTGCGCGGCCAGCGTTACGTAACCCCCTTCGGAATAACCGGCCAGGAATAATTTATTGCCCAGCGGAATATTCTGATCTTTACAGAAAAAGCGCCCTGCCCGGATGATATCGCGCACTGCAGTGGCTGAATAGGTTTCGTTGTAGTACGGATGTAAGATCTGTTTCGAAGCACCGTAACCTAAATAATCGGGTATAAACGTGGCATAACCCGCCGAAGCAAACAATTCCGGGCCGTTAAAGGAAATCGGGAAATTGCTCGGGGCATCTTTATGAGCAAACAAGGTTCCGTGCTGCGCGCTCAGAATGGCCGGCGGGGTTTCTTTGTTTCTTGGAAAAACCAGTAAACCCGAAGCCTGTGTTTCGCGGCCCTGATACGTGGTATTATACACTACGCTGAAAACGGTAATGTCGTATTTAAACTCGTTGTTAAATTGCGGATACCCGTTTTTAGAGGCAATATCCCGGATGGTTTCTACGGGAATAATGCCCACGAACTTAAACGAAACCAGATTGCTTTTTTCGCTCTGGGCGGCTTCTACAGCCGGCGGATTCGCCTCGGCTTCTTTTTTACAGGCAGTGCCGGTTAGCAGTGAGAAAAATAAGACCGAGGAATATAAAACTGTTCGGAAATTCTTTATGAAATGCATATTTTACAAATAAGGAATGCAATTAATAAAGATAAAAACACCGTTTAAAGTTCCGGAAAGCCGGGTTAACCCAAGGCAAGCTGCCGAAATTTTAAGGCAAACTTTCTTCCGGAATCTATCATAAAACCAAGCTACCTTGCGGCCGTAAAAACAAACTCCGAAAACAACTCAGAAAGCCATGGCCAAAAAATCTTTTAACGAACTGATAAACGCTCCGGGAATGCCCGTTCTGGTAGACTTTTTCGCCGAGTGGTGCGGCCCCTGTAAAGCCATGGCGCCCGTTTTACAACAAATAGCCGCGGAGCATGCCGGGAAAGTAAAAATTATTAAAGTAGACGTAGATAAAAATCCGGCGGCAGCGCAGCAATTCCGGGTGCAGGGTGTGCCAACGTTAATTTTGTTCCACCAGGGCAAAACCATCTGGCGGCAATCCGGGGCAATGCCGGCGCAACAGCTAAGCCAGGTATTAAAACAGCATATTCAATAGTTTGTGCTTCGGGTTTTTAAAGCCTTAGGAATTAGTTTTTAGAGCTAAAACCATAGCGTTTGGCAGGTATCCAACCTATTATGGACAGCATTAAACCTGTTCCATCTTTTCGCGGTTTCGAAAACGTGTTCCTTTTAATTAAGAGCCCTTTCAACGCTACAGAAAGGAAAACAGCGTGAACGTAATGCCCGAACTGTTTTGCAGAAATAGCGAACAAAAGCTCAAGAGCCGTTTTTATTATTTTTTACAAGATCAACTAACTTCTTTCTGCATTATCCGGCCCGGCCACCGTTTGGGGATCGTCCTTTTCCTGGCTGCCAATACTAGCAAGCCAACGCTGGGCTTCGAGCACGACCTGACGGGTGCTTCGCCCAATAATAGCTTCTTTTTTCCGGATGTACATGCCGTGTAAAACTTCCGATGCGGCCTGAATATTAAACGAGGCGTAACTGTTGGCGCCTAATTCCGTGATGTAAAACCTGCCATTTGCCTGTTTTATTTTCTCGTAAAATTTTTCCAGCACTTCAATCAGCGTGGCGCCAATGTTATTCCGGCCCCTTAACTCCAGAATTATTACCGGGTGTTGCGTTTCCCGGCTTATTTTGGGCCATTGGTGTTCCAGCATGCGGGCACCGGCAAAATGCAAATCACCATCCACCGCAAAAATATGGATCGTGGCATTTTCAAGCTGTTCCGGTACGGCTATTTCTTCAAAGCTGCCATCGGGCAGAAGCCGTCGCCGGTGCAGTTTTACCAGCTGGGAAGAAGTAAAAAAATAAAGCGTAAAAGATAAGATCACCCCGATGAGTACGGCCACCTGAATAGGCATAAATAAAGTAATGAGGAACGTGCCGATTAAGCCGATCCGGGAAGCCAGCCCCGCGTTCCACACCTGCTTATTTTCCTCGAAATTCAACGCGCTGGCCATGGCAAAGATCATAATGGCGGCCAGTACCGGCATGGCCACGTTTCCCACCAGTTTCGGCAACAACAAGATCAGGGCTAATACCAGGAGCGCGGAAAAAATGGCAGCCCACCGGCTTTTAGCCCCCGAAATAATGTTTAACGAAGTAGAACCCAAAGAGCCGCCTACGCCAATGCCTCCTAACATTCCGGACGAAACATTGGCAATGCCCTGACTGATAAAATCTTTGGAAGTGTTGGAACGGGAACCATCCGGGTTGGGCACGCTCTGACTAACGCCTGCCGCCTGAATAAGCGTAACGAATGCCAGGGAAAACGCACCGCTGAAAAGCGCTGTATCTAACAATGAGAAATCAGGCAGGCGCAAAGGTGGCAGACCACTTGGGATCTCTCCCACATCACTTACCAATTCTACGTTGTTCCACTTCAGAAAAAAAACAAGCAGGGACGGCAGGGCAATGGCTACAATGGCAGATTTATTTCCCAAGGGCGTTTTAGGCAAGAGAATCATCAGAATAATGGTAGCCAGTCCCGGTATAAGCGCATGCCAGTTGGTGCGATCAAGATGCTGGAACAGGTTAATGGTCTGCATAATTTTATTAGAACCTTCGGCCGCGAAACCAAAAAGCGTAGGCAACTGGCTTAAAATGGTAAGCACAGATATGCCCGCTAAAAAACCCGTAATTACGGAATAAGAAACAAACCGCACGAGGTTACCCAGCTTCAGCAAACCCATAATAATCATGATGGCACCAGATAAGATCACCAATAAAATGATGGCGTCTACCCGCTGCTCCTCCGGATACGTTTGGGTGAGCTGAAACAAAAGAAAGGCTGCGGCGCTGGTAGTAGAAATGATCATCAGTTTGGAACTGTTAAATAATCCGCCGGCCAGGCAGCCCCACACAGCCGCGAACAAACCCATGATCGGGCTTACCCCGGCCAGCAAACCGCAGGCCATGCCGTCCGGGATTTCGTTCATGGCCACGGTCAGGCCGGCATTCAGATCATCCTTAAAAGTTGCTTTCTTTATGTGCTTCTGGAAGTAACGGGCTACCGTGTGCCTGAGTGCGACCTCGCCCGGCAGCAAATCTTCGGGAAGCTTTACTTTCTCTTTTTCCGTCTGATTTTCTGGAGGAACCGCCATGCCGTCTGGTGCTTTTTTTTAGATCGGGTTGTTAATATTGCCTTTATCAATCAGGTTTTCTGGTGCCCCATTTTCCGGTCAGGGTATATCACTTTAATTTTGTTGTCTTTGGAAAGCATTTTCGCAATCATCAAAAGCATGGCTATGCCTATGGTATTCGCAATGGTAATAATTACCAGCACCTCCGGGTTATTGGCAAAATTTTCGGCGGCAATGATCATGCTGGCGGCAGTGTTTCGCTGAGCTGTTCCCAGCGCCCCTACGTCCTGCAAATTGTCTTCGCCGGTTAAACCGCCCATAAAGTAACCGATGCCGAAAGCTCCTAAAACGAAAACAATCCCGATCAGAATCGCGCCCTCTCCCCAGATTCCTTTAAGTTCCGGAAAGTAGCCGGCCAGCGTTGAAAAAATTACCAGGTACAAAACCCAGTTACCGATCTTCGCTACCCAGGGCTGCATAGCTCCCGTTATTTTGGGCAGAAATTTGGCAACCAGTAATCCCAGAATGATAGGAAGTATCAGCTGCTTTATTAAGGTCCAGGCAATTTTAAAACCGTCGATCTCGATCTCAGAAATAAGCCGGGGCAATACCAGCGGCACAATTACCACCGTACCTAAAATCAGCTTGATCATGGTACTGGCACCCAGCGCCAGTTCATGGTCGGCCTCCTGGGTGAGTTTGATGAGAAACGGCGCACCGGCACAAAGGCTGAAGATGGCGAGCCCGGTGCTCAGGTAAGGGTCTGTAGGAAAGAAATACAAAATTGCCCACATGAGCAAGGGGGCAAAAACGAAGTTGGCAACTAGCATCAGCAGGGCAAACTTCCGGTCCCGAAAGTAATACAGAATGTCGCTTACCTGCTGCGTCAGGCCTACATTGAACATGGTTAAAAAAACGAAGACCGGAAGTAGCGTTGCCGATATTTTTATAAGGACTTCAAACATGGCCCGTTTATTTAATCCCCTAATTTAACCGGCTGTGCCGCTTCCCTTGTTGCGTTTTGAGTTTCCGTGCCGGAATCGATACGGTTTTTAGGATCGAAGCGGTAAAATTCTTCAAAACCTAATTTAGCCAGAGCCGGATCGCCGTTGGATTTTATGTAGCCTACCGAAATTGCGTACGCCTGCCAATCGGCCATCAGCTCATTAAATTTGGCCGGGAATTCTGCGGCAAGGTCATGCTCTTCTTTCAGGTCTTCTTTCAGGTTGTATAAATGCCACGTATTGCCGGTGCCATAAGGCGGGGGCATAAAGATCAGTTTCCAGTCGCCTTTTATTACGGCTTTGCATTCGCCCATTTCAAAACCCAGTACGTCAAAATCATTTCGAACAGATTGTTTGGTTTCTTCCTGTAAATAAGGTTTTAGCGAGGTTCCATAAAGTGGTTTCAGGTTTTTACTTGTTTGCGGGTACTTTAAATTGGCAAAGTCTAAAATGGTAGGAAGCAGGTCGGTTACGTGCAGCAATTCATCTGTTACTACGCCTCGTTTATGCACCCGCTTCCCGGAAACGATCAACGGCGTTTGGGTGCCGCCTTCGTAAGTAGTGAGTTTAAAGTAAGATAGCGGGGTATTGGCCACTTCGGCCCAGGCCGGGCCAATGGAAATAAAGGAATTGATTTTGCCGTAATTTTCCAGGCTGTTATCGAAATTGCTGTTAATGAATGGTTCGGTATTGGGAGCGTAGAAACTTGGTTCTTTGGGGTTGGCGCCGTTGTCGGAGAGAAAGAAAATGATGGTGTCGTCGAACTGGTTCAGTTCTTTCAGCTTGTCAAACAAGCGCCCCAGGTTCCAGTCCAGATTTTCGATCATGGCGGCATAGATCTCCATTTTCCGGGCGGCTTCTATTCGCTCGTCCCCGGTGAGTTCGCCCCAGCTTTTAAACAGGCCGCTACCTTCATTTGCGGTAAGGGTTTCGGGAATCAGGCCTAATTCCTTCATCCGTTGCCGCCTTTTTTCCTTAATAACGTCGTAGCCGCCATCGTACACGCCTTTGTATTTATCCAGCCAATTGGCTGGCACCTGCAGCGGGTCGTGGGGCGAGGTGAAAGCCAGGTAAGCAAAAAAAGGCTGCTGGTCGTTTTGCTCCGCTATATACTGCATCATTTTATCGGTGTAATAGTCGGAGGAATAAAAATCGGGCGGCAGGTTTTCTACGGTTCTTCCGTCTTCGGAATACTTGGTGTGGGGCTGCTCGAAAGCGCTCAAAGCCCGCTGATCGTTGAAGTGACTCACGCCGCCGCCTAAAAAAGAGAATGTTCGTTCGAAACCGCGGGCATGTGGCCGCCGCTCTTCGTGTTCGCCCAAGTGCCATTTTCCCGCCATGTAGGTGTGGTAGCCCGCATCTTTCAATATTTCGGGAATAGTCAGCACATTGGCGTTCAGGTAGCCTTCGTAGCCCGGCTGCATATATTGATTGGTGGCGTGCATGGTTGGCATAGCGCCCAAACCGGCATGGTGGTTATCGCAGCCGGAAAGCAACATAGACCGGGTGGGGGCGCACAGCGAAGAAACATGAAAATGCCGGAACCGGACGCCGTGATCGGCCAATTGCTGCAGGTTCGGCGTACGGATCTCGCCGCCAAACGGCTCGCAATCGGAATAGCCCATGTCGTCTACCACAATGAGCAGGAAATTAGGTTGCCGTAAATTACTCATGCATTAGATACTTTAATTGTTAAAAGCGGCTCTCCTGATTTTCAGGAAGGGAACAATTATTAAATGCAGTATGGAATAAAAAGGAAAGTACAAACAAGAACTGCGGAACGGTTACAGTAATACGTGTAAGCTGTTTCTCAGGATCCTATTTTCAACAAGCAGGAATTCGGATTTGTTTGGAAAATGCGGGGAAAACGGAAAAGGATTAAAATCGAAAACTTGCACGAGGCCCGGCAAATTCACCTTCCTAAACCGCTGTTGCGGAAAAGAGGATTTATAAAAAAACGAAAATTCTATTGGCTGAAGTCGACAGAATTTTGGCATATCGCTTTAAGCTGAAAGCATCGGGGCAAATCCGCATGGCGGCAATGGCGCAACTATTAAGCCTGGTGCAGAAGTAGTATATTCAGTAGTTTTTGGGGCGAAAAGGATAGCGTTTTGGGAAAGGAAACTGCCTTTGTTGGTGAAAACACCAATAACCGCATGCTAAATACCAATTTTTGTTATATTGACTAAATTACATAAAGTATATTCGTTAATTCCATTACATTTATCCGCCTAACGGTGGTGGGATAAGCGTAGTGATTACATACATACAGTAGTTAGCAATAATAAAATGGATATTAAAAATTCTCGTTGGGACAGTTCAACAATTACAAAAACTATTTCATTGATAATTTATTGTAGTTGGTGGGTTTACGCGTTTGATTTTCTTTATAATAAGGATTATGACAATAATTATGCAGGTGCAACTGCTTCATTGGGAATAAGTTTAATGGCACTTCTTGTAATAGTGGTTTTTACTACAGGATTTATAGTTGCAGCAATTAAGGAAAGAAAAACCAAAAGGTTGTTTTGGAACATAATTTCCTTACTTATTATACTCCTTATTCCTTTAGGTGGTATATTCTTATTTGAGAACTTATAAAAGAAAAAATTACTAAAGGCTAACCACACCTAAACGTCAGCTTCGCTGCCGTTTAGCCAAGTACGTTAGACAAAAAAGCCCGCCCCTTTTCCAGACCAGACTTTTTCCCTTCAAAACGCTACCGTTTTCCGCCTAAAAACTCACTTATAAAACAGCAAACTAAAAACCGTTCCCTTCGGCTCGGCGGAGCGCATTTGCAGGCTGCCGTGGTGCAGTTTCATGATCTGGCGCGACAAGCTTAGACCAATGCCGGAGCCTTGCTTTTTGGTGGTGTAGAACGGCACAAAGATCTTATCCAGGATTTCTTCGGGTACGCCGGGGCCGTTGTCTTTCACTTCGATGCGCACCAGATCCCGCTGTTTTTCATCGGAAAAAGCGGAAAGTTCGATGACCGGTTCGGCTACATTTTCGCAGGCTTCCACCCCGTTTTTCACCAGGTTCAATAATACCTGCTCGATCAGTTCCGGATCGGCGGTAATTTTAATGGGCGTTTCCGGAAGCAACAAGCGCAGTTCCGCCCGCTGGAAAGCCGGTTCGTTTTGCAGCAACCGGGCTACTTGTTTCAGCAGGTCATTAACCACTACGGTTTCTAAATGCGGCGGCGGTACGCGGGTTAAACGGCGGTAATTCTGCACGAAATGCAACATGCCGGTGCTGCGTTTTTCAATGGTCTGCAAACCCGTCCGGATATCGTCCAGGTTTTCGTCTTCTGCAATTTCTTCTGCCGAATACAAAGTTGCCACGCGTTCATCTACTAATCCTCTTATGGTAGAAGTAAGCGAAATAATGGGCGTAACCGAATTCATGATCTCGTGGGTTAACACGCTGATGAGTTTCTGCCAGGCCGCCAGTTCCTGCTCTTCCATTTCCGACCGGATATTTTGTAACGAAACGATGCGGATACGTTTGTTCTGTGAATAAAAACCGGCCACCGAAACCAGCAGCATCAACTGGTCCTTTTCGCGGTCTATTTTTATCAGTTTGGTTTGCCCGCTTTCCAGATGCTGAGCCGCCTGCACCAGTTCCGGACTGATCCGTTCCAGCGCTTTCACGTTTTTAACGAACGGCACCTGCAACACCTCCTTGGCAACTTTGTTAAAAAGCTGCACCTGGCCTTCATCGTCGAAAGTAAAAACGCCGATGCGAATGTGCTCTACAATGGCCTGCAAATAATGGTAATGCGCTTCCTTTTCCGATTTTATTTTCTGAAAGGCATACATCATTTCGTTCATCTGGCCGTGCAATTCCTTAAAAGAACTGCTTTGGGCGTTTTCGGTGAACCGTTGCGTGAAGTCGGAATGCCGGATAGCGGTAAAAAAGCGGGAAAGCTCGCGGTTGGTACGTTCTACGAAAAAAATCAGGTCGTAGATCAGCGCGAAAATCACAAGGCCTAAACAAAAGCCCGTTACAAACCAATGCTTCACAAAAAAAGCCAGTACCAGCAACATGGCCGCCAGCGTAATGAGACCTACGCGCAACACCACCCCGGCCCGAAAACGGTTATAAGCCATGTTTCTCGATTCTGCGGTACAAAGCGGTGCGCGTAATGCCCAGGTCGCGGGCGGCGTGCGTAATATTTCCCGAATGTTTACTCAGCGTTTTCTGCACCATCATTTTTTCCAGGGCTTCCAGCGTAATTTCGGTGTCGGGAATAGCTGTTGTTTTTGCGGGCGCGGCCGAACCGAAATAAAAATCTTCGGGTTGCAGGGCGCTTTGGTCGCAGAGAATAACGGCGCGCTCCACAGCGTGCTCCAATTCCCGGATATTGCCCGGCCAGCTGTAAGTTTCCAGTTTCTGCAAGGTTTTGGCAGCAATGCCCAGGTTTGGTTTCTGGTACTTGCGCCGGAAATTCTGCAGGAAATGCTCCACCAGAAGCCGGATATCTTCGCGGCGTTCGCGCAGCGGCGGCAAATTAATTTCTACGGTATTGATCCGGTACAAAAGGTCCTGCCGGAATTTTCCTTCGGCCACCATGTCGTATAAAGGCATGTTCGTGGCGCAGATCAACCGGATATCGATCGGTTTGGGTTTGTTCGAGCCCAGGCGCGTGATCATGCGGCTTTGCAGCGCGGTGAGCAATTTCGATTGCAGCGGCAAACTCAGGTTGCCGATCTCATCCAGAAAAAGGGTACCGCCGGAAGCAATTTCGAAGCGGCCGGCACGGTCTTCTTTTGCATCAGTAAATGCGCCTTTCATGCTGCCGAATAACTCGCTTTCGAACAAGGTTTCGGAAACGGCACCCAGGTCTACGTTTATAAAAACTTCCGAAGCCCGTTTCGATTTCCGGTGCAGCGCTCTGGCTGCCAGCTCTTTCCCGGTTCCGTTTTCGCCCAGGATCAGCACATTGGCATCGGTAGCGCCTACTTTTTCGATGGTTTGATAAACTTTTTGCATGGCCGGCGAAGTGCCGATGAATTCACCGTAATGCCGGTCCATGACCTGGTTCAGGTGCTGTTGTTTGGTTTGCAATTCCTTTACTTCCTGCCCGGCACGGCGTAATTTACAGGCGCTCATGAGCGTGGCCAGCAATTTTTCGTTTTGCCAGGGCTTGGTTACAAAATCGGTAGCGCCTTCTTTCAGGGCCCGCACCGCCAGCTCAATATCGCCGTAAGCCGTGATCAGAATTACGATGGCGTTCGGATCGAACCGGAGGATGCGTTTGAGCATGGAGAACCCTTCCTGGCTGCTGGTAGCCCCGGCTGAATAATTGAGATCGAGCAAGATCACGTCGTAGGTTTCCGCCTGCAACAGCGCCGGTATCTTTTCCGGATTGGGTTCGGTACGCACCAGCGAAAAATGCTGTTTCAGGAAAATGCGGCCGGCCGTTAAAACGTCTTCTTCATCGTCTACGATCAGGATCTTGCAGTCTATTTTGCTCATTTTTTCAAACGGAATTTGGGTAAATTATGCGGAAAAACGGTAGGGTTTCAGGGCTTAAAAGTCGGGCTAAATAGCTGAATGGTTAAATGGTTAAATTGTTAAATGGTTTTATAAAAAGAAAATGCTTTTTCAACCCATTACCATCCTGAAAGGAACTTGTTATTTCTGTGCAACTATACAATAAGGTTCTTACAGAATTACAAGTTGGGGCGGGAATAAATTCCGAATTAAAACCCAAATGATTTTTCAACCATTAAACAATTCAGCCATTTAACCATTTAGCATTTCAGCCACATAATAAAATTTAACATTTCAACATATATGCCATTTCGCGGGGCAATGTCCGAAAACGGGCAATACGAGCTAAAATCGTAAATTTCGGTTTTTGCGGCTTCCACGAAGATACAAAACAATGTCCGGAAACGTACACTTCATTGTTCAGTAACGCACAAAATATTTACCTCCCTTACGGTTAAAAACCGCATTTCTGCCTCCGGAACCCACCTTTTCCTTTGTGGCATGTAAGTTGAAAAGCTGCATACAGCATTCCCGAAATTTTACCGCATATGGACCGCATTCTTGAAAAGAAAACCTGGACGCCTAAAAAGATCGCGCTGATAGCTGCGGGCGTTATTTTAGCGGTTTTCCTGTTTTATACCCTGGTTTTTGCCGATCACAAAGCTTCCCTGAATGTAAATAACGAACGCATTACCATTGGCCAGACCACTACCGGAAATTTCCAGGAATTCATTGCCATAGACGGCAACGTGGAACCACTCAAAACTATTTATTTAGACATGGTGGAAGGCGGCCGCGTGGAGAAATTGTATACCGACGACGGCCGCAAAATAAATGCCGGCGACACCATTCTGAAGATCTCGAATTCAACCTTGCAGATCGATTTTCTGAACCGCGAAACGCAGCTTTTCGATCTGGTAAATGAGCGCCAGAATTCGGAAATTACCATGAAGCAGGACCAGATCAAAGCCCTGAATGCGCTGGCCGAAATTGAGTATAACCTGAAACAAGCCGAAAACAAATACAAACGCAGCAAAAACCTATTCGCCGAAAAAGTAATTCCGCAAGCCGAGTACGAGCAAACTGAAGACGAATTTAATTACCTGAAACGCCGCAAAGAACTGGCCGAACGCTCCCTGAAACAGGATGCCGAACTGATGACCAAACGCCTGCGCCAGCTCGACCAGAGCATAAACCGCATGCAGCAGAACATCAACATTGCCCGCAGCACCCTGAGCAACCTTTACATCACCGCCCCGATCAGCGGGCAACTTTCTACTTTAAAAGCGGAAGTGGGTGAAAGCAAAACCGCCGGCGAGAATATTGGCCAGATAGACGACCTGAACGGTTTTAAAGTGAAGGCCAGCATCGACGAACACTACATTTCTAAAGTATATCCAGGGCTGAAAGCAGCGTTCGATTTTAACGGCCAAACCCATAGCGTTTCAGTTGCTAAAGTTTTCCCGGAAGTGCAGAACGGCCAGTTTCAGGTAGACCTGGAATTTCCAGAGGGCAAAACCCCGGAAGGCATCCGGCGCGGACAATCGTTGCAGATCCGTTTGCACCTTTCCGGCGGCGATAAAGCAACGTTAATTCCGCGCGGCGGTTTTTACCAGAGTACCGGAGGTGCCTGGGCGTTTGTAGTAGATAAAAGCGGTAAATTCGCCGAAAAACGCACCATAAAACTGGGCCGGCAGAACCCGCAATACTACGAAGTGCTGGCCGGCTTAAAGCCCGGCGATCAGGTAATTGTATCGAGCTACGACGGCTACGGCGATATTGAAAAACTTAATCTTGAAGATTAATTGAATTGCTTAATTGTTTAATGGCTAAATGGTTGATATTAAAACCCTAATCTCAGATAAAAGAATTTATCCAGATCAACAATTTAACAATTAAGCCATTTAACCATTAGGTCACACTTTTTACCCCGAAAACCCTACCGTTTTACCTAACCGAAAAATACCATGCTCAGAACCCTAAACCTCGATAAAAAATATACCACCGATGAAGTGGAAACCACGGCCCTGAACCGCGTAAGCTTCGAAATTAAGCAGGGCGAATTTGTGGCGATCATGGGGCCTTCGGGTTGCGGAAAATCTACTTTGCTCAACATCATTGGTTTACTCGATAATCCTTCGGGCGGGGAATTTTATTTTCTGGATAAAGAGGTTTCTAAATTTTCGGAACGCCAGCGGGCCGATCTGCGAAAGGAAAATATCGGGTTTGTATTCCAGAGTTTTAACCTGATCGATGAGCTGACGGTGGCCGAGAATATTGAACTGCCGCTGATCTATTTGAAAATGCCTTCGGCGGAAATTAAAAAACGGGTAGATGAAGTGATGGAACAAATGCAGATCGCGCACCGCCGCAACCACTTTCCGCAGCAACTTTCCGGCGGGCAGCAGCAACGCGTGGCCATTGCCCGCGCCGTGATCAGCAAACCAAAATTAATTCTGGCCGATGAACCAACCGGTAATCTCGATTCCGCCCACGGCCAGGAAGTAATGAACCTGCTCACCGAACTAAACGAAGCCGGCACCACCATTGTAATGGTTACCCACTCTCCTTCCGACGCCGAATACGCGCACCGCATCATCCGGTTATTCGACGGCGAAATTGTAACCGAAAATATCAACGCCCGCAGTTTTGCCAAGGAAATGCTGTAGAATCGTTTTTCGTTATTCGTTGTTCGATTTCTAATAATCAAAATTGAATGAACGTGGCGAGCATTTCAACATTACTGCAGAACAAAAAACGCTATCCTTTTCAGGCTAAAAAGTCAAAGTCCAACCCAAAGCTCTGATCGACAAAACCGAATAACGAGCAACGAACAACGAAAATGCTAAAAAACTACATAAAAATTGCCTGGCGGAACCTGGTGCGCAATAAAGTTTATTCGGCGATCAATATTCTGGGTTTGGCTATTGGCATTTCGGCCTGCATCCTGATATTTTTGTTTGTGCGCGATGAACTGACCTACGAAGCGCATTTCGACAAAGCCGACCGCATTTTCCGGGTTACGAACGATATAAACCTGCAGGGCCAGACTGATAAATTTGCCCTCACACCTTTTCCCCTGGCCGAAACTTTAAAAAAGGATTTTCCGGTGGTGGAAGCCGTAACGCGCGTAATGCCCATTGGCAAGCAAACCGTGTGGCTCGAAGATAAGGTTTTCAGCGAAGAGAATTTTTACTTTGCCGACAGCACCTTTTTCCGCATTTTCAACTACCCTTTCCTCTACGGCGATCCGGCTACGGTGTTAGATGCGCCTAAAACCGTGGTAATTACCGATGAGTTGGCCAAAAAGTATTTCGGCACGCCGGAAAACGCCATGGGACAAACCCTGAAATTTAGCAAAAACACGCATAAAATAACCGGCGTTTTCCGCGACCCGGGGCATTCCCATTTTAAACTGAACGCGCTGCTTTCGGTAAATACCTTCGATGAAACGCTGAAAAAACAGTTCAGCGGCGATTGGTTCCGGATGAGTTTATACACCTATGCCTTATTACCTGAAGCGAGCAAAAAAAGCGAATTTGAAGCCAGCCTCGACACTTTTTACGCCAAAACGGTAGTACCCTGGATGAAGGAAAACAAGCTGAATGCCAGCATGCAATACCACGTGCAACCCCTGCCCGACATTCATTTAAACAACGAATTTTCCTACGATCTTTCGCCGGCCGGCAATAAGGCTTACGTGTATATTTTCGGGTTGGTGGCCTTGTTTATTTTGCTTATTGCCTGCATCAATTATATGAATCTTTCCACGGCGCGTTCCGCGAAAAGAGCCAAGGAAGTGGGTTTGCGCAAAGTGATCGGGGCGCACCGCTCGCAGCTGGTACGGCAATTTGTTGGGGAATCGGTTTTTATAACCATGCTGGCTATTTTAGTGGCTTTGGCTTTGGTAGAATTGCTGCTGCCGTATTTCAATGCTTTAACCGAAAAGAACTTCTCGCTGGCAAATTTCGGCAACGGCCCGTTCCTGCTGGTCATGCTGCTGATCGTAGCGTTTGTTGGTTTGGTTGGTGGTTCGTATCCGGCATTTTTCTTATCGGCATTTAAGCCGGTAGATGTGCTGAAAAGTGATAATAGTCCGCGGGGCTCCAACGCCTGGATGCGCCGGATACTGGTCGTTACGCAGTTCACCATTTCGCTTATTCTCATCATCGGCACCATCGTGGTTTTCAGCCAGATGCAGTTCCTGAAAAACAACGACCTTGGTTTCAATAAAGAACAAGTGGTGGTAATTGATATTCCGAACGGGGATACTATTTTGGTAAACCGCTTGCCTGTGATCCGGCAGAAATTTTTGAGCAATCCGAACATCACAAAAGTATCGAACGCAGCCTCAATTCCTGGCGAACGTACCGGCCGCTTATTGTACCTGGCAGAAGGCGCAAACGGTGGACAGATGGAGGAAAAAACCCTGAGCACGATTTTCGTAGACTACGATTTCCTGGATATGATGGAGATTAAACTCAAGGCCGGCCGTAACTTTTCGCGCGAGATAAAAACCGATGATTCTATGGCTTATATAATAAATGAAACGGCGGCAAAATGGCTGGGCTGGAAAGACCCGATTGGCCGGAGTATGGAAAATGGTTTGGGCGCGAAAGGTAAAGTAGTAGGCGTGGTAAAGGATTTTCATTTTGCTTCGCTGCACAATAAAATTGAGCCGCTTGCCCTAATGCTGGCCCCGAAAAGCCAGGGTTTTTTAATGGTACGCGTAGCGCCGCAGAATTTGCCGGCCACGCTAAGCTTTATAGAAGAAAACTGGCGGGCTTTCGATAACAAGCACCCGATGGAATATTTTTTCCTGGATGAGAATTTCAACAAACAGTACCGCGCCGAAGAAAAAATGCTGACCGTTTTCGGGTATTTCGCCGCGCTTACTATTTTAATTGCCTGCCTGGGTTTATTCGGGTTGGCCAGTTTCACGGCCGAGCAACGCACCAAAGAAATTGGGATCCGGAAAGTATTGGGCAGTTCGGTTACCGAAATTATGCTGCTGCTGAGTAAAGATTTTGCCTGGCTGGTGCTGATCTCCATTTTGCTGGCCGCGCCCATTGCCTGGTACGGCATGAACCGCTGGCTCCAGGATTTTGCTTACCGCACCGAAATACATTGGTGGATCTTCGTTTTATCGGGTTTGGCAGCCTTAATAATCGCCATGCTTACGGTCAGTTTTCAGGCGGCAAAAGCAGCCCGGTTAAACCCGATCAAAGCCCTGCGCGCCGAATAAAACCAAACCTTGCTGAAAACAGTATGTTCTGAAAGATAAAAAGCAGCGCATTGCATTTTTCCGCCACGGCGTTTTCTTTTCTACTTCCAATTTCTAAACTCCAAACGCATGCATATTCTTTCTAAAGCAATGTTGCTACTGGCTTTCAGCGGCACTTTCTTCACAGCTTCCGCTACCGATCTGCCTTCCGGCGATCGCTATAAAGTAAACATCGACCTTACCAAAGTGCAGGACGATAAAGTGCCCGTAACCATAAAAGTACCCGAAATAAAGGAAAAGGAAATTATTTACAACCTGCCTAAAATTGTACCCGGCACCTATTCCATTTACGATTTTGGCAAATTCCTGAACGAATTTAAGGCTTATGATAAAAAAGGGCGCGAACTGGAAACCGAGCGCCTGGATCTGAACCGCTGGAAAATTGAGGACGCAAAAAAACTCGATAAAATTACCTATTGGGTGAACGACACCTGGGACACGCCCAATAAAGAAGACATTGTTTTTGAACCGGGCGGCACCAACATAGAAGCCGGCGAAAATTTCCTGATCAACACGCACGGTTTTGTAGGGTACTTCGATAAAATGAAGCAGGTACCTTACGAACTTACCATCACCAAACCCGAACGCTTTTACGGCGCCACACCCTTGGTAGCTTCCTCATCTACGGCTACGTCCGATACGTACGTGATCCCTTCGTATATGGAACTGGTAGATTCGCCGCTGATGTATAACAAACCTGATACTACAGTGCTGAAAATCGGCAATGCCGATGTGCTGGTTTCGGTTTATGCCCCTTCCGGGAAGGTAACTTCCAAAACGGTAGCCAAAGAGCTCGAAAAAGTGCTTAATGCCCAGAAAAATTATTTGGGCGGCAGCCTGCCGGTAGAAAAATATGCCTTTCTGATCTACGTGGCCGAAAAACCCAACCGCACGGGGGCTTATGGCGCGCTGGAACATTCGTATTCGTCGGTTTATTATTTCCCCGATATGCCGGAGCAAATGATGGCTGATCAGGTCAGGAATATTGCCGCGCACGAATTCTTTCACGTGGTAACGCCGCTGAGCATTCATTCGGAAGAGATCGGAAATTTCGATTATATGAACCCGAAAATGTCGCAGCATTTGTGGCTTTACGAAGGCGTAACCGAATATTTTGCCACCCATGTGCAGGTAAATCAGAAACTGATAGACAAAGAAGAATACCTGGATAAATTAAAGGAATACCTTGCCGGCGCCAACGCTTTTAACGATTCGCTGCCCTTTACCGAAATGAGCAAAGGCGCGCTGGACAAGCACAAAAAAGAATACGGCAACGTGTACCAGAAAGGCGCTTTGATCGGCCTGGCGCTCGACATCCGGCTGCGGGAATTATCGGACGGCAAATACGGCGTCCTGAACCTGATGAAAGACCTTTCGAAGGAATACGGCAAGAATAAAGCTTTTAAAGACGAAGAACTTTTCGACAAAATTGCCCAATTGACTTACCCCGAGATCCGCGATTTTTTCCGGAAATACGTGGAAGGAACGCAGCCTTTGCCTTTAACCGAGATGTTTAAAAAAGTGGGCGTAAATTATGCTACCAATGGCACCGAACCCCGCCAGACCCTGGGCCGCTTCACCATCGGTTTCGACCCCAAATCCCGCCGCCTGATCGTAGCCGATACGGAAAACATGAATGCGTTCGGCAAGAAAATGGGCTTTAAAAAAGACGACCAGCTTATATCTATTAACGGTGAAGACATGAGCCCCGAAACTGCCGCCGAAGTGCTGGAAAAAAACGTAAAATATGCGCCTGAAGGAAGCAGAATTACCGTGGTTGTGAACCGGAAAAATGCGGCCGGAAAAATGCAGGAGGTCAAGCTGAAAGGCAGACTGATGAAGACGCTGGAAAAAACCGAAAATCAGCTTAGCCTGGATCCGATGGCAACGCCGAAGCAAAAGAAATTACGCGATGCGTGGTTGTATGGTGGTTTGTAGTTTTTAGGGGGAAAAGCATAGCGTTTTTCTTTCGGTTATCTTGGCTTTTTCCGTCATCTTGACGTGAGGAGGGATCTATTTAAGCTGATAAGAAAGGTTGTTATTGAGTTTTTGAGCCTGAAAGGATACCGTTTTCATAGTTTGCTTCTGTTTTTAGCTACAAGCATAATACTTTCAATTAAACTTTCTCCCTCAAGCCGGGCGGCTTCGTTTCTGCGTTCGCGGCTGCAACCCTTCTTGCCCTGCCGGGCTGCCTCGTTCCTCGGCACCGGAAGTCTTGGAGGCCGCTCTCACAGAAACTGGTGTCATTTTCCCTCCGTAGTTGGCTTTCTTTTAGTTTAGTTATCTGGATAACTTGATTCTCAGGAGACGCTGCGCTGGCGATAGGCGTGAAATTGATAATCCTGGAAATTCTAAAATTTGCTACGCCTAACTTCGCTTCTGAAAATTCTGATTCAGACAAGAATCTTTTAATCCTTAATTCTAGAAATCCCAATTGGCTTCGCCGGATTACGTTTCAGACAAAAATCCTGGCAATCATATAAATCCTGAAAATCGTGTTCAGACATTCATAGCCGTCTGCTTTAGCTGGCGGTACTACAGGAGAAAAGCTACCTCTCCGGTTTGTAGAAGAGGGCTGGGGTTGTTCGCCATGCTTGCTGAATGGTTTACCACGCATACGGATCTTCTCCCAATTTAAACTGTACCATTTCTGATAACACACAGCTTGCAGAGCCGGACCTAATTGAGTATATTTAAATCTGCAATGTGCAAAAGGAAAAGGGAAAAGTTAAACCAAAAAGCCGGAATCGGAGTTTAAAATAAGCCGGGCTTTCCTACGTTTGCTCTCTGGAAGCGCCGCAGTGCCGGGCCGGATTTTTTTATTAAAAAAGGCGCAAGCCTTTGTTTCATGGTTTTCAAACGCTTACAATTTTATTTCTGCGGCCTTGTTTTGCTGCTTGTCTGGTCTGCCGCGCCGGCCCAAACGCAATATACGGTAAGTGGTACCCTGCGTGATGCCAGCACCCGAGAACCGCTGATCGGGGCTACCGCCATGATCGCTGCTTTAAACAAAGGCGCTACCACCGACCTTCAGGGAAATTACGCTTTTTCGGTTCCGGAGGGCAGCTACACCATTCAGTTTTCTTACTTAGGTTACCAGACTATTTCGCGCGAGATTGCAGTTACTAAAGATCTGGAATTGCAGATAGCGCTGTCTGCTTCTGAAAACCAGTTACAGGAAGTGGTAATCGAAGCCGGAAACCTGAACGAAAAGCTGCGGACCACGCAAATGAGCGTAGAAAACCTGACCACCCGCGAAGCGAAACTGCTGCCGGCCTTATTTGGCGAAGTGGACCTGATAAAGGTGCTGCAGCTGAAACCCGGCGTGCAAAGCGGCGGCGAAGGAACCAGCGGCTTGTACGTGCGCGGCGGGGGCGCAGATCAGAATCTGTTTTTAGTGGATGGCGCTACGGTTTACAACGCTTCGCATTTATTTGGCTTCTTCAGTATTTTTAATCCTGATGCGGTGCACAGCGTGGACCTTTACAAAGGGGGGTTTCCGGCGCAATACGGTGGCCGGCTTTCGAGCGTGGTAGATATAAACATGCGCGAAGGCAACAAGCAGCATTATGTAACGAGCGGCGGCATCGGGCTGATCGCTTCGCGGGTTACCGTAGAGGGCCCGATCCAGAAAAACCGTTCGTCGTTTCTGCTTTCCGGGCGCCGCACGTATTTCGATGTTTTTACCCGCAAATACAATGATATAAACGAGGGCAAAAAAGATTTCGACCCGATCCCGGATTATTATTTCTATGATTTTAACGGCAAAGCCAGCTTCGAGATCGGCGAAAAAGACAAGCTTTTCTTTACCGGCTATTTCGGCAACGATGTGTTTGGGTTCCAGAGCCCTTCGGGTTTCAACTTCGATTTTAAATGGGGGAATAAAGTGGGGGCTTTGCGCTGGAATCACCAGTTTTCGCCGAAATTCTTTACCAATACCACTGTTTCCGTTTCCGATTACCAGTATAATATCACGAACAAAGTTGCCAACCGCAGCTTTAATTTAGGTTCCAGCATTCGCGATTATAGTTTCCGTTCTGATTCCGATCTTTTGCTCGACAGTGCCCATACACTTAAATTCGGCGCTTCGGCAACCCATCATAATTTTGGCGTAGGGCGGTTAAGTGGCGGGACTTCCGATGGAACCGTGGCCTTTAATTCGGAAGTGGCGCATACGGGCACGGAATTCGGCGTTTATATTTCCGACGATTTTAATGTAAACAGCCGGCTGGCTTTGAATTACGGCGTGCGGCTTTCGGGTTTTGCGAAAGATACCAGTGTGTTTTTTGGCCTGGAACCGCGGTTTTCGGCCCGCTACAACCTTACCGAATCGCTGAGTCTGAAAGGCAGTTACACGCGCATGGTGCAGTATGTGCATTTGGTTACCAATTCGGGTGCGAGTTTGCCTACTGATGTGTGGTATCCTTCCAACAACATTGTAAAACCGCAGCTTTCGAACCAGGTGGCCGTGGGCGTAACCAAACTTTTCGGGCAGGGCAGGTTTTTGTTCAGCAACGAAGTTTATTATAAATGGATGAACCGCCAGATCGATTTCCGGGATGGTGCCCAGCTTTTTGTGAACCCGAATCTGGATCAGGAATTTATTTTCGGCAAAGGCTACAGCTATGGCAGCGAATTCTATTTCGAAAAGAAAACCGGCAAAACCACCGGCTGGCTGGGCTATACGCTTTCCTGGACCAACCGTAAATTCCCCGATATTAACCAGGGCAAGATCTTCCCTACCCGTTTCGACCGTCGCCACGACGTTACGTTTGTGGTTTTACACCAGCTCAACAAACGCCTGAACCTGACCGGCAGCTGGGTTTACGGCACGGGCAGTTCGTATTCGGTGCCGCTGGGTAAAACTGTTTTCCAGGATATTGCTTACGCCAATGTGCAATACGTACCGCTTTATCCGCAGGAACGCAATAATTACCGCATGGTGGCTTATCACCGTTTAGACCTGGGGATGGTTTATAAACTGAAACCGAAACGCGGCGAATCGGACCTGACGTTCAGTATTTACAACGTTTATAACCGTAAAAACCCGTATTTTATTTACATCGATGCCATTGAGAACGGCGACGAAACCAAGATCCTGGGCTTCCGGGCAAAACAGGTTTCGTTGTTTCCGGTAATCCCGGCCGTAACCTATAATTTTAAATTCTGATGCTGCGCCTGAACCGACTTTTTACCTTGATTTTGATAGCGTTTTCATCGGCATTTTCGGGCTGCGACATGGATAAGGAAATTGACCTGAACCTGCCCGAATTTGAAAGCCAGATAACCGTAGAATGCTACCTGGAACCCGGCAAACCATACCGCGCCACCATTACCGAAAGCACCAGTTATTTCGGCCGGCCGGAACCCATTTTAGTGCCCGATGCTACCGTAATTATTACGCACAACGGCAAAGCCGACACGCTGCTTTTTAAACCAGGCTATGACTCTGATGTACGCAAAATTTACACGCATTTTTCGGAAACCGTTGTGACTGGAAATCCGGGGGATGCGTATTCGCTGGAAGTTTTTGATTCGCGCGGGCGGCGGGTTACCGGCTTTACCAGGTTTATGCCAACGGTTCCGCTCGATTCGGTTGAATGGAGTATGAACGATGAACGCTCCATATCGTTGCTGGCTAAATTTACGGACAACGGCAGCCAGGAAGATTTTTATCGGTTCACGGTGCACCAGGACAGCCTTTCGGACCAGAAACGAACACACGATTTTTACAGCAACGACCGGCTTTATAATGGACAGAAATATGCCTTTGGCACTTCCTACCGCTTTTCCCCTGACGACACGGTTTTTGTAACCCTGTACCACCTGGAGCCGCAGTATTATGTTTTTTTAAATACGATGGATGATGCGCAGGATGCGAACGGCAACCCGTTTGCGCAGCCAATTGCTTTGAAATCTACCGTACAGGGCGGTATCGGGGTTTTTGCAACGCTTTCTTTTGACCGGAAAAGGGTGATTTTGAAGTAGGTTGTTTTATTCTATTCAGAGTAGAAACGAACAAGCATTTGGCCTTTCGGTATTAACGACTTTTTTGGCTTAAAAACATAGCGTTTTTTTATCAACCCGACTTCATTTCTAATACAATTCCTCGAAGCTAAATCGGAACTGAATGGTTGGAACGTTATCCGTTTTAGGTTAGGTATTTTGCCGGCGCTTCCACCAAACAAAAAGCCCGGAACAAAATATGCTCCGGGCTTTCTGTAATTTTCAATTTCTATTGATTGCTGGTTTTAGGCTGGCGTTCGATGAGGCTTTTGATGAGCAGCGTCATGCGGGGTTCGGCTTTGGCAGCAGCTTCCAGAATATCGAGCAGAATTACCTTTTTGATCTTGCCGGGCACGCACATATCGGTAATTACCGAAACGGCAAAGCAAGGCAAACCCATGTGGCGGGCGGCAATAATTTCCGGAACGGTGCTCATACCCACGGCATCAGCGCCGATCAGACCTAAATAACGGTATTCGGCTTTGGTTTCGAGCATAGGTCCGGGTACGCTTACGTATACGCCAAACTGCAACGCAATTTCTTCTTCCTTGCTGATGATCTTTGCCAGGTGGATGAGTTCTTCGTCGTAGGGTTCGCTCATATCCGGGAAACGCGGCCCGAGTTCATCCAGGTTTTTACCGATGAGCGGGTTGGTTGGCTGCAAATTGATGTGATCGGTAATCACCATCAGATCGGAAGTATTGTATTCCGGGTTCAGGCCACCGGCGGCGTTAGAAACGAATAATTTCTGAATACCCAGCATTTTCATGATGCGCACCGGGTAAGCAACCTGTTCCATGGTATAGCCTTCGTAATAATGAAAACGCCCCTGCATTACAATAACTTTGCGGCCGGCAAGCTCCCCTAAGATCAGTTTCCCCGAATGGCTTTCTACCGTAGAAACCGGGAAAAAGGGAATTTCGTCGTAAGGAATCGTGTCATAAATAACCAGGTCGTTTACCAGGGCGCCAAGGCCGGTACCTAAAATAATACCAAATTCCGGCATAAATTCTCCGGCCCGGTTCTGCAAATAAGCTACTGTTTCAAAGTATTGCTGCATGGTGGTTCTCTTTTTTATGCGAAGGTAAAACCTTGCTCCTAAATTTAAAGGATAATTTATCGGTTTTATAACAAACAAACCTCACAGGTTTCTTACGCCTGTGAGGTTTTATTTTTCAGAAGTAGTTTTTGCAGCTGAAACCCTACCGTTTTATAAGTTGGTTCTGAGTTTTCAGGCTGAAAAAGCTACCGTTTGGGGTTACTGTATTTGCATTTCGAAAGGCAGGCGTGCCTGGATTCCGTTCAGGGTTTTTAGTTTCCGGATCATTTGCAGGTACCGGTAATTTTCGCCAAGTTCGGTTTCGATCATAGAAGCGCGGGCCTGATCCTGGAAACCGGACATTAATTGCTCCATAAAACCTTTCTGAGCCGGTAAACGACGCACGCGGTAATCGCCTTCTTTTAGTTTGGCAGCAGCGGCGGCAAGTTTCACGGCATCGTCCAGGCCGCCAAAAACGTCAACCAAACCGTGTTGCTTGGCTTCTATACCTGACCACACGCGGCCGGAAGCTATTTTCTGCAATTCGGCAACCGGCATGTTTCTACCTTGGGCGGCTTTGGTGGTAAAGTCGGCGTAAATGCGCTCTACTTCGTGCTGAATGGTTTGTTTTTCGTAATCGGTCATGTCGCGGGTTACGGTTGGCACGTCGGAGAATCTACCGGTCTTTACGCGGTCTACGGTTACGCCGATCTTGTTTTTCAGGAAATCTTCGAAGTTCGCCAGCACACCAAAAACGCCGATGCTGCCGGTAATGGTGTTGGGGTGCGCCACAATGGTATCGCAGGCCATGGCCATGTAATAACCGCCGGAAGCTGCCACATCGCCCATGGAAGCAATTATTGGTTTTACTTTTTTGGTGAGCATCACTTCGCGCCACATCACATCGCTGGCCAGGGCACTGCCGCCACCGGAATTAATACGCAGCACCACAGCTTTCACTTTATCGTCTAAACGGGCTTTGCGGATCGCTTCGGCGTATTTAGTGCCACCAATGTTGTCTTCGTCGCCGTCGCCGTCCACAATGTCGCCGGAAGCGTAGATTACCGCAATGCGGTTGCGGCCGCTTTCTTCGTCTTCAGGTTTTACTTTTTCATATTTTTTCAGGCTAATCAGGTTCAGCTCTTTTTTAAGTTCGGTACCGGTTTTCTTTTTCATAAAATCCAGCGCTTCGTCGAAATAACCCAGATTCGTAACCAGGCCATATTTTAAAGCATCGTCGGCGTTGTGCACCAGCATAGAATCGGAAACGGCTTTCATTTTTTCGAACGGAAGCTTGCGGGATTTGGCAATATTCTGGAGCGCAAAGGTATTCAGGGAATTCAGGAAAGCAGTGGTTTGCAAACGGCTCGGTTCGCTCATTTTATCTAAGAAAAAAGGCTCTACGGCACTTTTAAACTCGCCCACTTTAAAGATATACGGCTGAATGTCAAGCTTTTCGAACATGCCTTTAAAGAACACCACTTCCGAGCTTAAACCGTTAAATTCCAGCGTTCCGGCCGGGTTCAGGTAAATTTTATCGGCTACGGAGTTGAGGTAATACGATTTTTCGGAACACAGATCGTTGTAAGCCACAATAAACTTACCCGACTTTTTAAAGTTCAGCAGTTCGTTGCGGATCTCTTCGAGCGTGGCCATTCCGGCCTGCACGCGCGTTACATCCAGGTAAATGCCTTTGATATTGGCATCGGTTTTGGCCTTGCGGATCGCATCTTTAATTTCCTGCAAACCCAGGTCGTTGCGCACCCCTACCATCGGAATACCCAGGTCGGTGAAAGGATCGTTGGTTTTACGTTCGGCAATCGGTTTATCGAGTTTCAGCTCCAGTACCGAATTTTCGTCGATAGAAACTTCTTTATCGGAGCTGGCTACCGATGCAATACCAATGAGCAGGATGAAGCCAATGAAAAAAAATAACAGCAGCCCGACAATGGTTGCTAATACATATTTAAAAAATTGCCACATTTTGTTAAAGATTAATTTTTAATTTTTAATGAATAATGAATCGCGGATTTTACAGATTTAAGGATCTCGCGTAGTTTTACGGGTGTAAAGCAAAGCGTTTTTAATCGCTGCGTTTTAGGATTAAATGATTTCGCTGCGTTTTTTAGCCTGAAAGTATACCGTTTTCGATAAATCAAATTAAATGATTTCGCTGAGTTTTAACATCTGAAAGTATAGCGTTTCGGAGAAATTCAGCAGCATTATTTTCTGCCTTCAGTACTTCGCTTTGCAATTTCAGCCATAAAATTAACGAATAACAATATTAATCATTATTCATTAATCCTTAACCATTAATAGCCGTACTTTTCGCCCCACATGTTACGCAGGTTTTTACGCATTTCGTTTTCGCGCGGGTTGTTTCCGGGGTCAAATAAAACCGTATTTTTCAGGGCATCGGGCAGAAATTCCTGCACCACAAAATTACCGTCGTAATCGTGCGAATACTTATAATTCTGGCCGTAACCTTGCTCTTTCATGAGTTTGGAAGGCGCATTGCGCAAATGCATGGGCACCGGTAAATTTCCCTGTTCACGCACCAGTTTCTGGGCATTGCGAATGGCCATATAAGCTGCATTGCTTTTGGGTGAAGAAGCCAGGTAAATGGTGGTTTGCGAAAGTAAAATATCGCTTTCCGGGTAACCAATTACCGATACGGCCTGGAAACAATCGTTGGCCATGACCATGGCAGTCGGGTTGGCGTTACCAATGTCTTCGGAAGCTAAAATGAGCAAGCGCCGGGCAATGAATTTCACGTCTTCGCCGCCTTCAATCATGCGCGCCAGCCAGTAAACGGCCGCATTGGGATCGGAGCCGCGAATGGATTTGATAAAAGCCGAAATAATATCGTAATGCATTTCGCCGCTTTTATCGTAGAGCACCACGTTCTGCTGCGCGATCTGTTTCACCCATTCGTCGGTAATAACTACTTCTTCCGAATTGGTACCTTCTACTACAATCTCAAGTAAATTGAGCAGTTTCCGCGCATCGCCGCCCGAAATATTGAGCAACGCTTCGTATTCCTGCACGGTTACTTTCTTCTTTTTCAGGTACACATCGTTCGCCAGCGCATTTTCTACCAGCGCGATGAGTTCTTCTTTAGTTAAATGCTTCAGCACGTAAACCTGCGAACGCGATAACAAAGCCGAGATCACCTCGAACGAAGGGTTCTCGGTGGTGGCACCAATCAAGGTTACAATGCCTTTTTCCACCGCGTTCAGCAAGGCATCCTGCTGCGATTTGCTGAAGCGGTGAATCTCGTCGATAAACAGAATGGTTCCAGGGCGGCTTTTGGCTTTTTCAATAACTTCCCGGATATCTTTTACGCCGGCATTTATTGCACTGATAGCCGTAAAAGGCAATTTCAATTGCGAGGCGATGATATTGGCGAGCGTCGTTTTTCCCACGCCCGGCGGCCCCCAGAGAATAATGCTCGGGATCATGCCCGACTGGATATAGCGGCGCAAAACGCCGTTTTCGCCCACCAAATGCTGTTGCCCGGCAAACTGATCCAGGTTGTGCGGGCGCATGCGTTCGGCCAATGGTATTTTAGGTTGGTTCATGCTGAAAGGATGGTTAATGAACTCACGATTAAGGTTAATTGCATCATGAGCCAATAAAATGGTAGTGCTTATACGCAGGATACAAATATCGGAATATTTGGAATGATTGAATTAGAGAATGTTGGAATTGAGGAAATATGAGAATTTAAAAATCAGAGATGCGGTAAAGTTTTGCTGTTTTACTCTACAGGTTAAAACCCGTAGAGCAGTAGCGTTTCCATATTCCTGCATGCAATCATTTCCCTATTCATTCAATCTCTAATTCCATCATTAAAAACCTATCTTTGCGGCCTTTCTTTAGCAGTACATGAATCAGCAATTAAAAGTACACCTGGCGCTTTTCAGCGTGGCGCTTATTTACGCGGCCAATTACAGCATTGCCAAAACCGTAATGCCGGAATTTGTAAAGCCTTTCGGGTTGATCGTGATAAGAGTAGTATCGGCGGCAATATTTTTCGGTTTCTTATCGCGCTTTGTGGTGAAGGAAAAAATTACCGGCCGCGCCGATAATATCCGGTCGGTTTTGTGTGGAATTACAGGCATTGCGGTAAACCAGCTGTTCTTTTTCGGTGGCCTGAACCTCACCTCTCCTATTCACGCTTCGCTCATCATGGTTATTACGCCGGTAATTGTGTTGCTGATGTCTGCGATTTTGCTCAGAACACCAATTCGCTGGCTGAGTTCGCTGGGTATTTTTGTGGCTGGTGCCGGTGCCATGCTGCTCATTTCCGGCAGCGGGAAAGAAGCCGGCGGCAGCAGCGTGATCGGCGACATTTACATTCTTTTGAATGCGGTTTCTTATGGTATTTACCTGGTTTTGGTAGCCCCGCTCATGCAGAAGTACAAAGCTATAACTATAGTAAGCCGCATATTTTTCGTAGGCGCAATTATTGTAATACCATTTGGTTACGACCAGGTTTTAGCCGCCGACTGGCAGCATTTACCCGCGCAGGTTTGGCTGGCTATTGTGTTTATGGTGGTAGCGGTAACGTTTCTTACGTATCTGTTTAATGCCTGGGCCTTGCGATTTGCTACCCCAAGTTTGCTGGGCGTGTACATTTACCTGCAACCGGTTCTGGCTATTCTTATTGCTGTTTTTCTGGGCCAGGATGTTTTCACGCTGGAAAAAGGGCTGTATGCTTTACTGATCTTTATCGGGGTATTCCTGGTGAGCAGAAAGTGAAAAAACCGCACGTTAAAAATGCTGAACCTGACAAATGTTGCGCTACCTGCTACAACGTTTCAGGTTTAAAGGTTGAATAATAAACGGAAAATAAAGTGCTGGCTTTTTATTCAGCGGAAAGCTGACGTTTCTTTAGCCCGGACGTTTCTTTAGCCCGGTAGTAATTTCCATTTCCAGAAGCTTCGTTTCAACCGCCAGACTACCAGAAGTTATTTCATAAATTTTAATATCAACGTAGCGTAGGATTTAAACCTTACGCTACGGTTATATTAAAAAGCAATAAGCTAACCGGAGCCCGCGCCCGACTCTTTAATAGAAAGCTTCTAAAAATCGAAAAACGCTATACTTTTCCGGCTAAAAACTCATACTGCCCGCTTCACCTTTTAAGGCGGAAAAGAATATAATTCACGCCGATCTATCGAATAACTATAAGCTCTCTGCTTTTAAGATCAACTCCTAAAACGCTATGGTTTAAGCCTTAAAAAGTAATAACCGGTGTGTATCAAAATAGTTTTTTGATTGCAAAACCTTGACGTCTTGCAATCAACCGGAAACAAAAAAAAGCCCCGGCATAATGCCGGGGCTTTTTACTTGATGGTTATTTCTTAAAGTTAGTCGCGAACAATCTCGAACCAGCCTTTGTAAGATTTACCGCCGTTTGGCTCTTGCATGATGTAGTAGTAAGTACCATCGCTCACACCTTCGCCACCGAAGCTGTTATCGTAGCTGCTGTATTCTTTGATCAGCACACCCCAACGGCTGAAGATTTTCAGGGAAGTGTTTGGCTGAATGCCTACGTATTCGAATACATCGTTCAGCTTATCGCCGTTCGGAGTAATTACGTTAGGTAAGAAGAACGGACCAACAATTACGTCTACTGATTTAGTTGCCTTACACTGACCGTCTGCTGATTTAACAGTTAAGGTATATTTGGTAGTTTTCAGCGGAGATGCGATCGGGTTCATTACAGTAGAATCTGATAAATCTCTGCCAGGTGACCAGCTGTATGTGAAACCAGTATCAACTTTTGAAAGGTTTACATTGATCTGAGCAGAACGGCCGTAAACGATGTGTTGTTTATTTTCCTTGTTAGGTCCGTAAGCAACTTTAATATCGTTGATAACCGGAATTGGATTCACTTTAACCAGGATCGAGTCATAATCGAAGCAACCGTTCAGAGAAGCATTTCTAACAGTAACTCTGTACCAGGTATCCTGAGTAGGCGTTACTACAATGTTTTTCTTTTTCTGATCGGCAGGATTTAAGCCTGGCGCTGCTTCCCACTGGTATCTGTAACTAGCCGTATCACCCAGGATTGAATCCGGACGCATTAAGTTAGCTGTAATTGGCAGTGATTCGCCTAAGCAGATGGTTTGTACGGTATCCAGAATATCTACGCGGTTATTAGAGATAACTTCGATCTTGATAACTTCGTTGGAAACCCCTTTCAGCGGGCAAGAGTTGTCTTCTAAACGAACCGGGATCAGGAATACTCTACCGATATCGCTTGGAAGCGGCGTAATGTTGATCACCGCTCTGGTTTTAGAAGTACCGTTATCGAATACCTGGAAGCTACCGTTAGGCAGTGTAGAACCGGCACCTGGGTTGAAGAATACGGTTACGCTATCATTTGCATTCTGATCTTTGAAATCTACAGTAATGCGCGTAGAAGTACAAGTCTGAACCTTATAAACTGTATCACCGATAACTGTACCGAAAATTGGAGGAACCGGACGAGGGTCTGTTACTGGAGGAGTGTTGCCACCGCAGTCTTCAATAATGAACATGATATCGCGACGGATGTAACCAACGTTTACCATAACGCCGTTGATTTTGCGCCACTCTTTGATCTTAACCACTACCGCGTATTTGTTTTTACCTAAGTTAGAAGCAGTGTTAGGATAATATTCAGACGGACGGAAGGCGATTTCACCTGTTTGTGGATCGAGGAAGAAATATGGTTGGGCAAATACAACCTGCTGACCCTGAGTCCAGGTTACGTTGTAAGATGAAAGCGGATATGTAGGTGAATAATTAGTAGTAACACCACCACCGAAGATCGCGATCTGAGGATTTGAACCTGGCTGGCCTGGAGGAATAGTGTTAAAAGGAGGTTGCGGAGCAGGGTTGATAATTGTTCCATTTGGACCGCTGCCAATTGGGTTATAAGTAGCTGGCAGAGTTGCGCTTTCCATAGATGAATCTAACTCATAAGATACTGAGTCACCGTCAAATTCAAGGGCGTTCATACTGTATCTAACTTCCTGGTTGTAGCAAACGAACGGAATTGGAATGTTCAGGTTGTTGAACTCAGGAGAGCTGTTGTTGTGTACGATATTGGTTGGGGTTGCACCAGGCAGGTTCGGAGTGAATAATTTCACATAAGCCTCCAGGTAAAGTGTACCCTGACCGTTTAAGTTAGCAGTAGAAGGACGGCAGCATTCGCTCCAGCTGAAGATCCAATCGGCGCACTGCGCTTCTGTTGCAGAGAAAGTAACGGTTGCTTTAAAAACTACTTCCTGGTAGTTAACCAATTGGTTGGAAGCACAGGTCTTCGGAATGCTTGGGCAATAAGGGTCACCAATTCTGGTTGCCCCGATCTTGGTCATAGGAATATTACGGCCCGGGTTACAGCCCGTAGATTTCGCATTAAGCGAAGCCGACGAAGGCGGGGTAACACCAGAACAGTCGCTGTACAGCTTCATTGTTACAACGAAAGTGTTTGGCGCGATACAGGCATACGTCATATCTCCACCTTGCATGTGGGTAGCGTAGCTCTTTTGGGAGGAGAATGCGAGCAACACGGCGGTTACCAGCAAACTGCTTAATCGTAGGAGTTTTTTCATTGTGTAGTAATTGTTGAAGTTGTGAAATTATTAATTTTTTAAATTATATAAAACAGTTTTTAAAATTTATTGAAAATAATTTAATAAGGATAATTATCTGATTATCAATTATTTGCAACAATTTCTATTAAATCAGCGCAGAATCTCTACCCAACCTTTGTAGGTTTTATTTTCGCGGGGGGTAGTTATTATATAAAAGTAAGTTCCGGATGCCAGTTTTGGCGCGTTCCATCTATTATCGTATTTTTTCTGTGCGTAAACCATTTTACCGTCGCGGTCAAAAACTTCGAGGTTATAAGGGCCTTCTTCCGGCAGCTGCACTTCAAAATAATCGTTCAGGCCATCGTTGTTTGGCGTAAAGATATTCGGAATAGCTTTTGCCGTTGCCAGCATATCGCCGGGAGCTACTTCTACTTTCAGGCTGTCGGTGAACACGCAGCCGGTTGGAGCGGTTACCAATACCCGGTAAGTGGTAGTTTGAACTGGGGCAGTTACCAGGCGGCCGGTTTCATTTTCAGCTACGAGCTTATTACCGGTAACCCATTGGTAGGTAGAACCGCGCGGTGCGCCTTTTACTTCGAGCGTAGATTCCTGGCCTTTGCTAATGCGGGTAAGTCCGTTGAAAGAAGCCGTGAAAGCCGGGCTAACCTGAACGGCAAACTGGTAAGCCCGCGGCGTGGCATTGGCACAACCTGCATCGGCCACCCAAACGGTAAAGTTATAAGGCTGTTGACGAGCCATATCCGGAGCCGGCTGCCATTGCAGCTCAGTGGTGTTGGTTTCAGCATTGGTTACGAGCTGGGCACCCGGAAGCACCTGGGCTACGTTGCTGGTAAGGTTTACTTTTTCCGCTTCGTTGGTTTTAATAAAGATCCGGGCTTGTAGCATCTGGCAGCTCGAAAGTGCAATGCGGCTGCCCTGCAAGGTATCTTTTCCAATTAAAACGGTAGCAATTTCAGGTTTAAAAGTCTGGTTGCAAGGCAGGCCCAATGCAACCGGCTGACCGGCTGACATGCCCTGATTACCCATATTGGAACCTGGCCGGTTAGCGGCAACTGCAGGCCAGGCCCAATTGGTAGTTGCTGTGCGGTTCGCTTGTGCAGCATTTCTTACAGCAGTTTTCTTGTTAGTAGTTACAGCTGCAGGTTTTACTACGGCTACTTTATCTGTACCATACTCGGCAGTTACTGCCGGAAGCGTATTTAATACCGGGGTGGTTTGATTTTGATCGATTTCAGCTGCCTTATTTTCAGCAGCATTTACTCCAGAAACTTCGGTGCGGGTATTATCAGGAGCAATTTCAGCTTCCGTTTGCGGCATTTGCGCAGCAGCTACCGCTTTTTCTTCCAGACCGATAGCGTCTTTCATCACCTCAGGTTTAACCAGAAGCGCTACATTTAAGGCGGTAACCAGAATAGCCGAGGCCACAACACCCAGCTTAGCCAGGCCGGCGCTGGCAGAAGTGGCGGCGGCCGCGTTTGGCTGGGCAGCGTTCAGGTTGTGCAGGCGGTCTTCCAGCTTGTCCCAGTCGGCCGGGTTGTATTCCGGTTCCGGCTGGTTATCGAAGGCTTGCTGTATAAACCGGTCGAAGTCTTTATCTTGCATAACTGGTGCGGTTTTCTCTATCTGAAAGCGTGATCATTTTCTGTAATTTCATGCGGGCCTTAAACAAATTCGATTTAGAGGCTCCTTCGGTGATCTGCAGTTTTTCGGCTATTTCCGGATGGGAATATCCTTCTATCACGTGCAGGTTAAAAACCAGGCGGTAAGAAGGCGAAAGCAACTGCACCATAGCCAGAATTTCTTCTGCCGAAATGGTATCTAAAACATCTTCAAAACCCATTTCGCTTTCGGCGTAAACCAGGTCGAGGCTGTGGTAGTGCTTGCTGTTTTTCCGGTAATGGTCTATGGCCGTATGCACCATGATCTTGCGCAGCCAGCCCCGGAAGGCTTTGTCTTGCTGGTAAGTCTGTAAATTGGTGAATACTTTCATAAATCCGTCGTTCAGAATTTCAGCAGCTTCCTCACGGCTATCGGCGTAACGCAGGCAGATGGCCATCGAAAAACCATAGTACTGTTTGTAGAGCATTTTCTGGCTTTTCAGATCGCCGCGAATGCATCCATCAATCAGGTCTTTCTCGTAAAGGTCTACTGCGGTGCTCAACAGAATGGGGTTTTAAGCTGTTTCTAAATATAGGTCGGATAAAGTTTTGCAACCGTTGCCTGCCTTCTAAAAAAAAGTTTATTTTTTTTTCAACCCTGTTCAGCATCCGGTTCTCTTTACCGGGAAGCATAATTATAAACAGGTCGGAATGAAAGCGTTAAGGGTTGCCTGGGGCTTCAGACTTTTTTTAAATTTAAGAAAAAAAAAGCACAATTACCCGTTTCCGGGGCCTGGTGCGACCGGGCAAAAAAAAATCCCGCCGTAACAGCGGGATTTTTCCAGGAATATATGCAAATCATTACTACTCAATTTCAGGAAAACAGTTGGCGGCACCAGATAAATCTGCTTTAAAATAGCTTTGTGCGCTTTGCCAATGTTTAACGATACAATTTTACGGCGGCTATTGCCCGAAAAAAAGGAAACTATGCCATGCAACGTAACAATTGTTTTACCACCTTTTCAGGAATATTTTCAGAACCACAATTCAATTTCACAAAATATAAAAACGGCAAAAACCTCAAAAACAACCGTTTTTAGTCTGAAGCTGTCTTAATTTACTTCAATTTATGCGCTAATAATTTTCCGGAATTATAATTAAAACGCAACATACTGCTTACACTATATTCAACAAAAAGCGCGTTCTGAAATTGAATCTGAAGCTCTAAAACCGGTGGAAACTGAAAGGCCCAGCGGTGATTTTATAAACAGCAAAAAAAAAGTCCGGGCTTAACCCGGACTTTTTGAGGCAAAAAGGATAGCGTTTTTGCTTATTGCAGTTTGGTAAACTTCAGGGTTTGTACAGTTTTGCCCGCGGCAACCAGCCTGGCAACATAAATACCGGAAGCATGTTTACCTGCGTTCTGCCACTGCACATGCTGTTCGCCGGTAGTAGTTTTAGAAATGCTGATCTGATCTACCTGCTGGCCTAGTACGTTACAGATCACAATTTTTTCGGCTTTGGCAGGCAGGTTGAACTTAAAGCTTACCTGGTTGGTGAACGGGTTGGGATAAGCCAGGAAACTGGTATTGGCGGCAATTGTTTCGTTGGTAGCGGTTACGCCGCCGGTATTGCTTACGCGCACGCCAAAGGTTTGCACCTGAGCTCCTCTTACCGGGCAGGCATTATCGCGCACGGTAACCCGGAAATAGTAGATCTGGTTGCTTACATCGTTGGCCGTCGGGATCCAGACCAGGGTTCCGGTTGGGCGGTTGCCCGGCGAAACGGAGAAATTGGCGCCTGGCAATATCTGGGCCGCATCGCTGGTCATTTCCAGCACATCATTGGCGTTGTTATCGTCGGCGGCCATCACAAAGTTAAGCGGGGTGCCCGGCCGAAGCGTGATGATATCGTTTGGTGTGATTTGCTGGCCATTGGCTAGCGGATTAGCTACACGTGGGTTTTGGTTCGGACCGCAATCCATAACGGTAATGAACATATCACGGCGGATGCTGCCGATCTTAACAGCCTGGCCGTTGATCCGGCGATATTCATCTACTTGTACAACCGTTACATATTTATTCAGTCCCTGGTTAGATGGCGAATTCGGGAAATAGGCCGTTGGCGTAAAGGAAAGA
The DNA here is from genome assembly GCF_016623615.1 of Adhaeribacter terrigena. GTDB lineage: Bacteria > Bacteroidota > Bacteroidia > Cytophagales > Hymenobacteraceae > Adhaeribacter_A > Adhaeribacter_A terrigena. The sequence continues at coordinate 48,476 of NZ_JAEHFX010000007.1, forward strand.
CTGCCGTTCTGGCTGTTCAGATCGAAATAAGGAATCGCAACCGGGGTGGCCTGGGTCCAGTCTACATTAAAGGAATGCATGGGAAAAGTGGCCGTAAATGTGCCGGCTGGTGCCATGGCGGTTTTGGTAGAATTTGTATCCGGATCGTTTATCAGGATTGAAGCGTAATTATTGTACGGCACCGAGGTAGTTGGATTATCGAGCGGGGTGGTAAAGCTGTAAACCAGGGAATCTTCGTCTATATCGGTGGCATAGGCGCTCAGCGTTATAGGTTGGTAAGCATTTACGTAAGGTACTACCAGCGAGCCGAATTCCGGCGAATTATTATAGATCGGGTTCGTTGGCGAGCCTAAATTCAAATAGGCTTCGGTATACATGGTACCCTGCCCCTGTAAGTTAGCTGTAGAAGGGCGGCAGCATTCGTTCCAGCTCAGAATCCAGTCCGGGCATTGCTTTTCAGCCGGCGAAAACGTTACCGTAGTGGTAAAAGTGGTTTCTTCGTAATTAGCATAAAGAGAATTGGCAGAGCAAGTTGCCTGGATCTGCGGACAATACGGACTGCCTATTACTCCCACCCCTACTTTCGTCATCGTTACATTTCTTCCGGCATTACAGCCCTGCGATTTTATGTTCAAACTTGCTGTTGTAGGCGCAGCAATCCCGGAACAATCGCGGTACATCTTTAATTTCACAAGGTACACACCCGGGGCGGCACAGGTGTAATTCATTTCGGTGCCCTGAACGTGGGTAGCTTCAACATTCTGCGTAATGCCGGCAAACATCAAGGCCAGGGTTCCGGCCATCAGGTTTCGTAATTTTTTCTTCATTGGTCGTTTTTTTTAAGTGAGGAATATTTGAAAATTAAAGAATCACAACAAGCTTTGAAAGCATTCTACTAAAATTGTTCTTATATTTATTTTTCAGGCAGACACCGAATTGTGGTTCCGGGTTGCCCGAGCGTGCCAGAATATATTTTAAACCCAAAACCCGGAATGAGAGCTTCATCCCGGGCTTCGGATAATTCGGCAATAAATAAACAGGATCAGTTATCAGGCCATGAGTTTTTCAGGCTGAAACCCTAGCGTTTTACTTATTACAGTTTGGTAAACTTCAGAGTTTGCACGGTTTTATCGGCGGAAACCAGTTTGGCAACATAAATACCGGCGGCGTGTTTTCCGGCGTTTTCCCACTGCAGGTGCTGTTCGCCTGATGCGGTTTTAGAAATTTCGATCTGATCTACCTGACGGCCTAAAACGTTGTAGATGATAATGCTTTCGGCTTTTACCTGCTGGTTGAATTTAAAGCTTATTTTATCGGTGAACGGGTTTGGATAAGCGGTAAAATTGGCGTTAGCAGCGAAAGCCTTTTTAATGCCGGTTACATTTCCGTTCTGCCGCACCCGGACGCCGATGGTTCTTTCGTGGTAGCCGCGCATCGGGCTGACATTGTCTTTCAGCACCACATTGAAATAATACGGCTGGTCGCGTACATCGCTGGCAGTTGCCGTCCAGGTAACAGAGCCAGCCGGCAGATTTAAACCATTTTGCGAAAACACCGCTCCCGGCAAAATGCTGCTTACGTTCGAAGTCATCAGGACCGTACTGGTAGAATCCTGATCGGTGGCGGTTAGTTTCAGGTTCATGGTAACGCCCGGCCGAAGCTCAATCAGATCGCCTTCGGCAATAGCGGTTGCATTCATTTCTACCTGGCTCAGATATGGGTTAGCGTTGCCTGCACCATCTATTACATCGATATACGTTTCGCGGCGCACCGAACCGATTTTGGTAGGTACTCCGTTTATTTTCCGGTATTCATCTACCTGAATGGTGAGCACGTAGCGGTTCTGGCCCATTTGAGAAGGCGGCCCGGAAGTGGTAATATAATATGCCGGTTGGAAAGCAATATTACCGGTATGGGGATTCAGCTCGAAAAATGGTTGGGCATTGACCACTTGTTGCCCGACCACCCAGTCTACAATTATAGAGAACAACGGAAACGATGGAGAATAATTCGTACCTAGTGCCGGCATAACAGCAATTTGCGGATTATTAATAGTATCGAAAGGTGGCTGCGGATTTGGATTTATGAAATGCCCTGCACCATTACCTGGAAGAGGCCCATACGTCAATGGCTGGTTGGCGGAGGTTAAAGGCGCTACCGAACTGTATACCAGCGAATCGCCGTCGGCATCCTGGGCTAGCGCGCTTACCAGTATTTTCTGATTATAGCCAGCTGGTGGGGCATTGAAATTAATGGTATCGAACTGCGGTGAGCTGTTTACCAGGTTAGGCAGCAATTTTAAATGCGCTTCGGTGTAAATAGAACTGGTGCTGGCGTTGTTGAGATTGGCAATATCGGTCCGGCAGCAGGTGCTCCAGCTCAGGACCCAATCGGTGCAGCTTTGTTCGGCTGCCGCAAAAGTGAGGGTTCCGGTGTAGGTGCCCAGGGAGAGAATTCCCTCGTAACCGGCATTACAACCACCTAAAGCCGCCGGCCCTTTCACCGATCTTATTTGCTGGCTTGCCAGGTTCAGGGTAATATTGCGGCCGGTATTGCAACCCGGCGCGGCAACCGTTATTCCCATGCTGGTCGGGAAAGCTGTGCTGTTGCATTCACGGTAAAGTTTAAAGGTTACTTCGTAGGTGTTGGGCGCAAGCGCTTTGTAAGTAAGCTCGGTGCCGGCAAAGTGCGTGGCATAGGTACTAAATTTAATGCCAGCCAGGAAAAGTAAAAGCAAGAGTAGTTCTTTTTTCATGATTGTAGTGATTGAGGATTACAACAGCCCGGACTTTTGAAGCGCTTCTGGGGTTGGGCCTTTCTAATAACAGGTCGTAAATAAGCGCCCAAAGGGTTGCCTTGTTAGCAAAATATTTCTCCGGAAATATCAGGCTTTACTTTTTCCGGCTGAAAGCATAGCGTTTCTGAAACTACCTAAGAACATAAGGAAGAGATGCGGAATAATGCACAGGAGTTTGGGGAGTTAAAAGGCTAGCGTTCGGCGCTGCAGATCAGGTTATTTACCGGGCTTAAACTGCTTTTCGGTTTTTCTTTGCTGGCCGGTTCATCAGCCGAAAAGATTTCTCCGGTTGCTTGTATTTCCTGCGGGTCACAAAATTTACCGGAGGCAGTGAGCAAAAGAGTGCGGCGGGCGGCGGTTTCATTTGCTGCAATAGAAAAACCCGTTAACAGCCAAAGCAGCAGATAGCAAAATCGTTTCATCTTGTCGGGTTTTAAAAGTTTAGGTAATAAACAGCTCGTATTTTCTACCAGGTTGCTTACATAAACAAGACACCTGAAAACTCCAAACCGTTGCCCGGGCCGGCAGGCATTTCTCTCTTAAGAAGCATAAAAAAACCCTTCCTGAATTTCTTGAGGAAGGGTTAGAGTTTTCAGGCCTGAAACCCTAGCGTTTTGCTTACTGCACTTTCGTAAATTTCAGGGTTTGGAGGGTTTTACCTTCCGAAATCAGTTTGGCAACGTACAAGCCGGCGGCGTGCTTGCCGGAGGTTTCCCATTTAATTTCCTGAGTGCCGGAAGCGGTTTTAGAGATCGTGATCTGATCTACCTGCTGGCCTAATAAATTGAAGATCATGATGCTTTCGGCTTTGGCCTGCTGGTTGAATTTAAAGCTTATTTTATCAGTGAACGGGTTTGGATAAGCAGTAAAATTGGCGTTAAAGATCAGGGCATCTGTGGTACCGGTTACGCCCCCGGTGTGGCTTACCCGAACGGCAAACGTTTCGGTGTGTACGCCGCGCAGCGGGTTAGCATTATCGCGGAGCTGCACCTGGAAATAGTACGGCTGGTCACGCACATCTGCGGCGGTTGGCGTCCAGGAAATGGTGCCGGTTGACGCATTGCCGGTTGTGTTTGTAAGGGTGGCGCCGGTTAAAATAGCCGAAACGTTGGAGGTTATGCTTACGGCATCCGCAGCATTTCCATCGGAAGCGGCAATCTGCAGGTTAAGCGGGGTTCCGGGACGCAACTGAATTTCGGTGCCACTGGCAATGGGTTGGTTATTAGCCATACGGGCAGTTACCTGCGGATTCTGATTGGCTCCGCCATCCATTACCTGGATCAGGGTTTCGCGGCGGACGGAGCCTACTTTCACAATTACATTATTGATCTTCCGGAATTCTTCAACCTTGACAGAAACCAGGTACCGGTTTTCCCAATAAGCGGCGCTGTCGTAGTAAACGGAAGTATTGAACTTAAGCGCTCCGTCGGCAGCTTCTAAATAAAAGTAAGGCGCCGCAAATACAACCTGTTGCCCGGGAGTCCAGGTCACATGATAAGAATCCATGGGGTAAGTTGCTGAATAATTAGTAATGCCACCGGCAAAAATAGCGACCTGCGGATTAGAACCAGGATTACCAGGCGGTAAATTGTTGAAAGGAGGCAGTGGATTATAGTTTATCATAAAACCACCAAGGCCACTATGACCAATGGTATCATAAGTGATCATGGTATTATGGCCTTCCAGCGGGGTTACCAGGGTATAAACCAGAGAGTCGCCGTCAAGGTCCCGGGCAGACATGCTCAGTTGGTGATCCTGGTATTTGTTTACGAAGAGTACCGGCGCATTGATAGAATCGAATTCCGGGGAGCTGTTTACCAAACCGGCTTGCAGTTTCAGTTCCGCTTCAGTATAAAGCACGGTTACCGTTGGATTGAGGGCATTCCTGGCTGGCGTGCGGCTTGCGTTGGTTACGCTTAGCCGCCAATCGGAACAGCTGAATTCGGCGCTGGAAAAAGTTACTTTGCCGCTGTAGGTTACCACTTCATATACCGAAAAAGCAGCAAAAGAAGCGCAGTTTACAGTGGTTGCGGGTCCGTAAGGATTAACAAGTTTGCGGGAATCCTGATACAAAACCACAGTTCTGCCGCTGTTGCAGCCAGGTGCTTTCAATTCCAGATCCATGGTTGCCGGAATTGGGGCGCCCGTACAATCGCGGTAATGTTTGTAGGTAACCTGATAAGAATCGGTTCCGGTTTGCAGGTAAGCTATTTCACCGCCCAGATCGTGGCTGGCCACGGAAACCAGGCTGGTACCCAAAAAGAAAAAAGCAAGCAATGGTATTAATTTCTTCATAAGTAGTAGTTAAAGAGGCAGAATGTGGTTGAAGAAAACGGCTTTGCAACAGAAGCGCTTCAGGAAGATAACAGGCCGTTTAATAATAGGTCGTATGTTAAGAGCAAAGAGTTGCCTTGCTCTTAACAGTTATTTCATTTTTTCTCTAACCGTTGCAAAAAGTATGAAGCCCGCTCTTTTTACAGCAGCGGGCTTCATACTTTTTTACCTTAAAACGATACCGTTTTGCTTATTGCACTTTCGTGAATTTCAGGGTTTGCGTGGTCTTGCCGGCTACTTCCAACCGGGCTAAATAAACGCCGGAAGAAAATTTATGCGCATTTTCCCAGGTAATCTGCTGCGTTTCTGAAGATGTACTTTTCAGTGGAATGCGATCTATTTCCTGGCCTAAAATATTGCAGATCACGAGGGTTTGTACTTTATCTTTCGAGCTGAACCGGAAATGAACCGCAGTAGAGAACGGGTTAGGAAATGCAGTGAATTCGGGATCGAAGGTAGCTGCGTTTTGTATTCCTGAAGGACCTGCCACTACTTTAATACCGTAGATCTGCGTAACCGTGCCGCGAACCGGACAGGCATTATCTTTTACCATTACCGGGAAATATACGATCTTATTGCTGGCAACCGGCGGCGCCTGCCACCTGATGGTGCCGGTAGGTCTTTTGCCACCGCTGGAAGTAAAGCTAAAGCCGGAAAGGGCCGGACCGGGCATCAGGGCCGTGAGGCTATCGGCGGCGTTTGCATCGTCGGGGGCAAATTTAAAGATCAGGGAACTGCCGGCCGGCACCTGAATGATGCTGTTTGGCGCAACCGCCTTGCCATTGGCTGTAACCTTACTGATCTCCGGGTTTACATTTGGCGCATTGTTAACCATGTATACCGGCAAATTGCGTTGCGCAGTACTTACTTTGGTCATTACGCCGTTAATCTTCTCATAAGCCGTTGCCTGAATTACCACTGCATAAGCATTATGCTCGGGATTAGCAGAGGGCACAAATACGTTCGGAATAAAAGAAAGCAGGCCTGTATTGGGGTTCAGTTTTAAGCCCGTAGCGGTCGGAACTGGATTGTTGTAGGATAAACCCGGCGCGTAAACCAGCGGCGTATTATAATTCTCGAGGGCGGGCACCAGGGAGTATGCCAGCGAATCGGGCCCATAATTTTTTCTTTCTTCAGTAAAGTTGCTGATCGTGGCCGGTGCATTTACCGTTACAAACATATCTGAAGGCGCTACAAAACCAGGCGAACTGTTGTTTCCGGAATAGGCTGCGGTATTAATGTAAGCTTCTACATATAAACAGGATTTTATGGCGTCGGGAAGATTGGCAAATCCGGAACGGTCGCAGTTTCTTACGCTGAGTAACCAGTCTTTACATTGCAGCTGCGCAGGCGTAAAAGAAAACGTAGCACTATACACCGACATGCGCAGATTAATTAAAGCATTGCTGGTGCAGTGGTTCCCGGCAGATTCACAGTAAGGGTTCAGGCTCTGGCTGACAATGGTCTGATGTTCGGAAGTAAACGTTGTGCCAGTATTGCAGCCCGGCGATTTTAAATTGAACTGAATGCTGGCCGGCGGAATGGTGGAACGGCAATCATAAAAAACTTTATAGGTAGCCAGGAAAATATTGGGCGCTAAACCTGTATATTCTATCTCCCCTCCTATTAAATGGGTGGCCTGGCTGTTTTTTGTGCCGAAAAGTGCCAGAAAAAGCGAAAAAACAGCGGTTAATTTTTTCATAACTCAGAAAGGATAAAACCCGGGTGTATTGCTCTCAGAAAGTTCTAATATTTCAGGCAAAATTCCAAAAATATCTGGGCATAAACTAGATACGAACCAGACACTGAAAACAGCCGGACCGTTGCCTGCTGTTTCAGGTACTTTCCAATAAAATCCGGGGCAATTTGGCTGGTTTTATCTTTTGCGCCTGCCAGAATAATACCGGTAAGCGTTTTCAGGGCTAAAATCCTAGCGTTTTAATTACCACTTCCCTACAGCTTCGTGAATTTCAACGTCCGGATGGTTTTATCGGCGGAAATAAGTTTGGCAACGTAGGTTCCGGCGGCGTATTTACCGGCATTCTGCCAATGGATATTTTGTTCGCCGGAAAGGACTTTTGGAATTAAAATTTCGTCTATTTGCTGACCCAGCAGGTTGCAGATCATAATCCTTTCCGCTTGGGCTGTCAGATTGCAGGTAAAACTTACGGCCTCGGTAAACGGGTTAGGATACGCCTGAAAACCTGCATCAAAACGGGCATCATTTTGCAACCCGAGCGGGCTAGCCAGTAATTTCACGCCATAAACCCGGGTGGTTACGCCTCTTGCCGGGCAGGCATTATCCATAACCATAACCGGGAAATAGAATATCTGATCGGTAGCAATTGGGGCGGTATTAAACGTTAAGGTACCAGTAGGCCGGTTTCCGGTAACTATTGCAGTGTTGGTATTAGCAGGGAAACCGGGAAATTGCGGATCAGGCAAAACAAGGGTTACAACATCGCCCGCGTTTGCATCGGCGGTACTGAACTGGAAATTTAATACATTTCCCGACCGGATTGAAACAAGTTCGTTGGGCTGCACAGGTTGTCCGTTGGCGCTAACGTTAAGCAATTCCGGATTGAGGTTAGCCGGGTTGTTCACAATAAAAATGGGCAGATTCCGCTGCGATGCACTTACTTTCCGGGAAATGCCGTTTATTTTCCGGTAGGCTGCGGCTTCCACCACCACAGTATAAGCATTGGGGATTGTAGCGTTGCTATGATACACATTCGGCGTAAAAGTCATGATACCGGTATTCGGATGCAGCGTTACACCAGAACTTGTTGGCAAAGGCTGGCTAAAGGAAGTATTGGCAGTATAATTCAGAAAAACATTCTGGTCATTCTTTGCCGGCTTTAAGCTGTATACTATAGAATCTGGCTGGGAATTACTCAGTATGGCCTGATTATTATAGGTAGCCGGCGCATTGAGGTTAAAAATTAAGGAAGCCGGGGGTACAAACGCGGGCGAATTTGCCTGTAAACTGCCCGTGAACGCCGTTAACGTTGCTTCCACATAAAGGCAGGCATTCTGGGAAGGCTCAATATTGGCCACCACGCTTTTCGAACATTCTCTTACGCTTAAAAACCATTCTGCACACTGAAACTGGGGAAGCGAAAGGGCGAAAGTAGCCGTGTAGGTAGCTACCATGGCAAGCTGAGGCGGGTTTGCACCACAATTATTGCTGGTTCCGCCATTTATAAACAGTGATGTATTGGTTTGTAAATTTCCTGTAAGGGGAAAACCCACATTACAACCCGGCGACCGCAAGTTAAAAGTAACATTTGAAGCAGGGGGAATGACACTATTTGCTAAAGCGTAACTTTTATAAACGGCTAAAAAAACCCCGGGCGAAACGGCTTCATACGAAATTTCTGCGCCGATAATGTGGGTTGCCTGGCTGTTGCGCGAGATGAAATTTAAAGTGCATACAAGCAATAAGATAGCAGTAAAATTTTTCATAGGCGCAGGCAAATTACGTTCAGTGCTACAATTGATAACTCCGGGCTCCGGCAGACAAATATAATTCGGAATTAACTGATAAACAGTTGCCTTAGACTGCAAATTTATTTTTTACAATAAAAATCCTCCGTTATTGTTATCAATGAAGTTCTTTTTTATGGAAATCGGTACAAACAGCCAGACAGACCGTTCCTACAGTTTTTGCACCAGAAACCCTAGCGTTTTTTTTATTGCAGCTTGGTGAATTTCAGGGTTTGGATGGTTTTATCCTCTGAAATCAGTTTGGCTACATAGGTTCCGGCGGCATGTTTGTCTGCACTTTGCCAAGTGATCGAATGTCCAGCAGAAGTATTTTTGGGAATTGCAATTTCCTCTATTTGCTGGCCAAGGAGGTTGTAGATGGTGATAGTTTCGGCTTTGGTTGGCTCGTTTAAACGGAAGGTAATTTCATTGCTAAACGGGTTGGGAAAAGCAGTAAGGCTACTTTTGGTATTAAGATTTTCAGAAACGGATAAAGGATTCTTTATGACCTTTACGCCAATTAAAAAATCATTTCTCCCTCTAAACGGACAGAAATTATCGGCCACCCGGATATTAAAGTACCTTACCTGATCACAATTCGGGCTTAAGGTTGCGAGCCAGTTAATGTTGCCAACCGGTTTAGCGGCACTGCTCAGGTTAAAGGTAGCTCCGGGCAGAACGGTAGTTACGTCACTTTCAATACTCAGGATGTCATTCGGATCCTGATCGAAAGTAGTAAACTGCAGATTAAGCACAGAACCCTCCTGAACGGTATAAATACTATCTGCAGGAAAAGGATGACCGGGGATAACGGGTGGCGTAATGTGGGGTAAATTATTTCCGCCGCAATCTTCAATCTTGAATACAAATTCGCGGCGGATAAAGCCAATTTTCTTTATTACCCCGTTAACCTTGCGCCATTCGTTTATCTGCACCGTTACGTAATATTTATTGGTAGTAGAAGCGGCTGTATTGGGGTTATAAGTGGCTGGAATGAAATTTAAGATGCCTAGTTTGGAATTTAATTTAAACCATGGGGTAATCGTCCCGGTTGGCTGGCTTCCCCAGTTAACTAAATAGGATTGAAGCGGAAAGGTTGGAGAGTAATGCGTTCCCAAGTTAGGTGCATAAGCAATTTGCGGATTAGAGGGATTGCTGAATGGTGGATTAGGAGAAGGATTAAACACAATGCTCCCCGCCACTACGCCGTGCGGCTTATAAGTTACCGGCGTATTCGGGCCGGCCAAGGGCGCAACCAGTTCATAGGAAAGCGAATCGCAATCGGGATCAGTAGCGTTAAAAATGTATTGCGCTTGCCTCATATAGCAAAAGAACGCAATCGGGTCGTCCATTGAATTTATCTGCGGAGAGCTATTCAGAATACCGGATTCCAGCTTCAGAAAAGTTTCATTATACATTCCTGCCGGAATAACTACGTTTTCGGTTTGCTGCCTGAAACTATTTCCGTAATTAAAACTAATTACCCAATCGCTGCAGGTTTGCTCTGCGGTACTGAAAGTAACAATTCCCTGGTATTGAACAAGCTGGAAAGCCAGCATTCCCGGGTTACAGTTAAAAGGAGCGGTAGCACAAAAAGGGTTTCTTAAAATGCGGGTATTGGTAAGGTTTAGCGCTATGAAACGACCAGCATTACAGCCCGGGGCTTTAATCTCTATATTTTCTACAGGTCCGGCTGCAGGACCATTACAATCACGGTAAGCATGTAACGTAACCTGGTACGTAGCCGGGGCAATGTTAAGATACGTTATAGTGGAGCTCACCAAGTAACTGGCCTGCACGAAATTAATAAAAGCAGGAAACACCAATAGGCAAATTGTAAAAACGAGCAGGCTTGGTTTTATCTTCATAATCAACAGGTATAACAATTCCCGGAATTAAATGTAGGTTACTTTAGATAAGTCGGGACAAATAGGCAAACCGTTGCCTGTTGTTGTAAAATATTCACCTATACAAAAAGCCTCACCGATTTTCTTCAGGGAGACTAAGGCAAGGCAAACAAAAAGAGACGCTCAAATTGGGCGTCTCTACAGTTTTCCGGGCTAAAACCCTACCGTTTTTCTATTGCAGCTTCGTGAATTTCAGGGTTTGAATGGTTTTGCTTTCTGTAATCAGTTTGGCTACGTAAGTTCCGGCGGCATGTTTACCGGCATTTTCCCAGGTAATTGAATGTTCAGCAGAAGCAGTTTTGGGTATTGCAATTTCGTCTATCTGCTGACCTAGTAAGTTATAAATAAAAATACTTTCGGCTTTGGTCACAGAACTTATTCTAAAATTTACTTTAACAGTAAAAGGGTTGGGATAAACCTGAAAGCTTGCCGCCCCAAAGCAATCCGAGGTAATACCCGTAATATTTCTAACCCGGATCCCGTAAGTATTCGTGAAAGTACCCGGATAAGGGCAGGCCCCATCTATGGCGCTTACGTTAAAGTAATAGGGCTCATCCCGAACATCTGCGGAAGTTGGGGTCCAGCTTATCTGCCCTGAATTCGGACTTTGTCCGGGCGTTGAAGTAAAGGTGGCTTGGGATATTATATTCTGAATATTCGAAACCAGTGAAATAATATTTGATGCATCTAAATCGGAAGCACTGAAATCCAGCGTTATTGTAGCCCCCGGATTCACATCGATGTAAGTATTCGGAGCGATAATCGAACCGTTTCGGGTAGCCGTAAGGGCGGGGGTATTATTCGGATCGCTGAATACGTTTACCATAATACAGCGTTGGATAGTACCGATCAAAGTCATCTGCCCGCTGATTTTCCGATATTCTTCTACTTCCAGCCCAACCATGTATTTATTTTCTGTTGCCCCGAGGCCGGCCGTAGCATTATAAGCGGTTGGTTTAAAAGTAATATTACCGGTGCGGGAATTCAGGGATAATGCCGGGCTGGCAGTAATGGGATCTAAATAGGTAAAACCTGGTGCATAGCCGGCCCACGGACCAAGTGACTGGAGATTATAAACAAGCGAATCACCATCCATATCTATGGCAGCTGTGCTATAACTTATTAGTTGGTTTACATTTGCAAAAATAACTGGGGGGTTAATAAATTTAGGCGCCCTATTTATCATACCTGCTGATACTTTATTTAAAGCTATTGGCTCTATAGCATAAGTCCCCCCCATATTGGCTGCTTCAAAATTACCGAAACCAGTTACCCCAAATTTGGTTTGCAAAGTATGTAAACCTGGAGCCGCTATATTGGCTTTGGGTGTGAACGTAAACTTAACTTCAGCATTCTGGTAATTAAGCGGCCCGGTAGATGTACAAGCTGCTGTAACTGACGAACAAAAAGGATTCCCAAAACTCACGATTGGATTCCATGAATAAGTGTCGTATACCGGCGAACCATTATCGAGCGTATAAGCAACCGGACCTGTCTGGAAACTACCAGGAACCGGATTGCAATTCCGATATAAATTAAATGTAAAACCATGGTCTACCAAGTTAGACGCCGGGGCAGCATAATCATGATAAACAAAATCGTACCCTTGGGCAAAACTTTTACCGGAACTTAGAAGCAAAGGTAGCAAAAGCAGGGCTTTTAAAATCTTTGTTTGGAAATCAGATCTCATTTGGGGGAAGTTGGTGTTAGAATTTAAAATATCCTTTTTGATAAAATATCATTTTAATCAGGCTGCAAGGTGTTAATTTCAACTTGAAATACCTAACACTACACGATTAATCTTTAGAAAACCCGCATAAATAACAAAGCCTCCCCGAATTGCTTCAGAGAGGCTTTAGACTTTTTCGGGCTGAAACCCTAGCGTTTTTACAGGTGAATCACTTCGCCGTAAGCAGCAGCGGTAGCTTCCATAATGGCTTCGCTCATGGTTGGGTGCGGGTGAACGGCTTTGATGATCTCGTGGCCGGTCGTTTCCAGTTTGCGGGCAACTACCACTTCGGCAATCATTTCAGTTACGTTCGCGCCGATCATGTGTGCGCCTAACCATTCGCCGTATTTGGCATCGAAAATTACTTTTACGAAACCGTCTTTGGCACCGGCGGCGCTGGCTTTACCACTGGCCGAGAACGGGAATTTACCTACTTTAATTTCGCGGCCCTGGGCTTTGGCTTCTTTCTCGGTTAAACCTACCGAAGCAATTTCCGGGGAGCAATACGTACAGCCCGGGATGTTGCCATAATCCAACGGTTCCGGGTGGTGACCGGCAATCGCTTCCACGCAGATAATGCCTTCAGCAGAAGCAACGTGCGCTAAAGCAGGACCTTTTACGATGTCGCCGATGGCGTAAACGCCGTCCATGTTGGTTTTGTAGAAATCGTCTACTAATACGCGGCCTTTTTCGGTTTTAATGCCCATTTCTTCCAGCCCTAAACCTTCCAGGTTTGTCTGGATACCTACGGCTGAAAGTACAATGTCGGCTTCAATAACCTGTTCGCCTTTGGCGGTTTTCACGTTCACTTTACAGCCTTCGCCTTTGGTATCTACGCTGGTAACTTCGGAAGAAACCATGATATCGATGCCGGCTTTTTTCAGCGATTTTTCGAGTTGTTTTGATACGTCTTCGTCTTCTACCGGCACAATGTTCGGCATGAATTCTACGATGGTAACTTTAGTACCCAGGGCGTTATAGAAGTAAGCGAACTCCACGCCGATGGCACCGGAACCAACTACAACCATTGATTTTGGCTGGTTTTCCAGCACCATGGCCTGGCGGTAACCGATGATCTTTTTGCCATCGATCGGCAGGTTTGGCAACTCGCGCGAACGGGCGCCGGTTGCTAAAATAATATGGTTGGCTTCTACAATCTCTTTCTTGCCTTCGTTGGTAACTTCCACTTTGCCTTTGCCGGTAACTTTACCGAAACCAACGATATGATCGATTTTGTTTTTGCGGAATAAAAACTGGATGCCTTTGCTCATGCCGCCGGCAACGCCTCTTGAGCGTTCCACCACGGCTTTAAAATCTACTGAAGCATCGGAAACGTTGATGCCGTAATCTTTGGCGTGCGTTAAATATTCGTAAACCTGGGCACTTTTCAGCAACGCTTTGGTCGGGATACAACCCCAGTTCAGGCAGATACCGCCTAATTCCGCTTTCTCTACCACGCCTACTTTCATGCCTAACTGCGACGCGCGGATAGCCGCCACGTAACCGCCCGGACCGCTGCCAATAACTACTAAATCGTATTTCGATGCCATAATTTCTGGATTAATATTTTGCGGGCAAAGCTAAGGGAAATCGGGGATTTCGCAAAACCGGAGAATTGTTGATTGCTGATTGTTAATTGTTGGGTGGTTAATTGGTATTGAGAACGGGTTTTAAAGTAGCGTGTTGTTTTCAGGCGCTATACTTTTAGCCCGAAAAACCATAGCATTTTTACACTTCCGGTTTTTTTCGTAACTTCCTGTAATTATGGCAAAAGTAAAATTACAAATAAACGTTCCGGAGCCCTGCGAACAGGACTGGAACGCGATGATTCCGCAAGGCAACGGACGGTTTTGCGACGTTTGCCAGAAATGCGTGATCGATTTCAGCACCAAATCCGACCGGGAAGTAATTGAAATTTTCAGCCGCAGCAATAATAAAGTTTGCGGACGTTTCCGGGAAGATCAATTAAACCGGAATCTGATCTTGCCGCAACAGGCCCTCATTTCCGGCTGGCGCTTGTTTGCCCTGACTTTTGGAGCTCTTTTCGCTACCGATCTTGCACATGCCCAAACCACCAAGCCGAAACAAGCTGTACTGAAAAACTATACTTCTGCCAAACCTGCGCAGCAAAACTGCAAATTCCTGATGATCAGCGGAACCGTAAAAAACCGTTACGGCGAACCATTGAAAGAAGCGTTTATCGGCTTAAAAAATAAACCCGGCATTCTGGCTTATACAGATAGCTCTGGAAATTTCCGGTTCAAACTTCCGGAAAACTGGATCACCAATTCGAAGCAAAAACGGGTAATTTTAACGTTCAGCCGCACGGGATATCATTTATATGAACAGCCGGTTTCCACGCTCAAAAATCACAGGTTTGCCATTACGCTGGATGCTTTGCCGGAAGAAATGAAAAAGGAAGAAAATGTGGCTGAAATTACAGCTTATGAACCGCCGGTAATTGGCCCTGAAAAAATTAGCACAATTATTACTGGAGAAATTCTTCGTATTCCAACAAGAATAATTGTTACTTCGAAAGACGACAGCTACTACAAAATGAAGCACGACCTGAAAGATTAAATTCTTCGTTTCAGGGTAACTTCTGCATAGATCAATTGCCCGTCGCGTTTTAAAAGCAAATTCATCTTCCGGTCAGGATAGGAATGAAAAATGCGGCTGATCTCGGTTAGGGTATAAGACGAAGCGGAATGAAGGTCCAGCGAAAGCAGTTCATCGCCGGGGAGAATGCCGGCTTCCGCGGCGGCAGAATTTTCGTGTACATTTGTAACGCGGTAAGTCCGGTATTTTGGCGGAACGGCAACCAGGTCGATGCCACACATATCGTATTCAAAAGGCCGGGCCAGCGAAATACGGTTACGTAAATAAAGTTTTTGGTGCGGGTAATCGAAAATAACGGAAAACCGCTTGAATAATTCCAGACCCAGACTGCCGTTCCGGGAAACGGTGGTTTTGGCCTGAATATCCGCCGAATCGGGAAAAGAAGCCAGCACTGCATTTACGGTATAGCGCCCCAGTTTTAGCGCCGGAATGCGGCCCAGAAAACCACTAACGCTGCCCGCCAAACCTACGCCCAAATGCGAACGCAATACTTTTTCCGGTAATTTAATTCGTTTATCGGAGCTGCAATCCAAAGACAAGGCAAAGCCGGCGCCGGTGTCGAGCAGGAGTTTTACGGGTACTTTTCCGGCGTCAGTTTCTATTTCGGTTTGCAGGTAAGGTTTGTTTCCTTCCAGTTTCAAGGGCAAGGCTTCGTGCTTCGGGGGAGCTTTAAATTCCGCAGGCTGGTGCAGGATCAGGTTTAGCTTTTTAAAATCTACCTCTATTACAAAGCTGTTGAAAAAATCGTAGCCCAGAATGCCGGTCACCGGAATGCCAATGTAACTTCCCAGCTGAATTACATCTTCGGAAAGCACCGCGAACGTCAGGTTTTCGGAAGTTACGCCCGGCAATTGAACCTGGAGGTCGGGCGTAAAATAAGCATGCAGATCGGAGCCGGATCCTACGCCTGCAATTTCAAGCGCCGGACCACGGGAAAACCGGATGGAATCGCGCAGGCCGGCGTCGGTAATAAGGGAAGAACTTACGCCCGTATCTACCAGAAAATTGAAAGGCCCTTTTCCGTTCAGCTTCGCTTCTACAATTATTAAATTCCGGTGCAGCTGAAACGGGATCTTTTGCTTTTTCCGGCCTTCGGTAAATTTGAAAATTTGCGCCTGAACCGGAAAAGCAAAAATCAGTAGCAAACCAAAAAGCAGCAGCAAACCCGGGTTTTTGGGGCAAAAACCATAGCGTTTCCGGACTAAAAAATGCGGGTTTTGATCTTGCAAAGCAACTGATTTTTACCGCAATAAATTGCAGAATTGAAAGGGCATTTCCTAGTTTTTCAGGGCGAAACGATAGCGTTTTCAGGTCAAAAACTAAAATTGCCCGGAAGCGGATAAACCGGACAGCCGGAAACGAAAAATAATGATTTGCGAAACTTGTTAAGACGGAGCCGGTTTTAAAAACTTTTTTACCTTTGAGGTTATGAAAGTATTAGAAGGAAAAACTGCTTTAATAACCGGCGCCTCCAAAGGAATTGGCCGCGCCATTGCCCAGAAATTCGCCGATATGGGGGCGAATGTGGCTTTTACGTATTTATCGAGCGTGGAAAAAGGCCAGGCGCTGGAAAATGAACTGAGCGCTGGTGGTGCCAAAGTAAAAGGCTTCCGCTCCGATGCTTCCGATTTCAAACAAGCCGAAGAACTGGTAGAAAATGTGGTAAAGGAGTTCGGCAAGCTGGATATTCTGGTAAACAACGCCGGCATTACCCGCGACGGCCTTTTAATGCGCATGACCGAAGAAAACTGGGATGCGGTGATCAACACCAACCTGAAATCGGTTTTCAACCTGACCAAAGCCGCTACCAAGCACATGATGCGCGCCAAATCGGGTTCTATCATCAACATGACTTCCGTAGTAGGCATTAAAGGCAACGCCGGACAAGCCAATTACGCGGCTTCCAAATCGGGCATTATCGGTTTCACGAAATCAGTTGCTTTAGAATTAGGCTCCCGGAATATTCGTTCCAACGCCATTGCTCCGGGTTTTATTGAAACCGAAATGACCGGCGAACTGGATCAGAACGTAGTAGATGGCTGGAAACAAGCCATTCCGTTAAAACGCGCCGGCACCGTAGAAGACATTGCCAACGCGGCCGTATTCCTGGCTTCAGACCAATCTTCTTACATCACCGGCCAGGTATTGCAGGTAGATGGCGGTATGCTCACTTAGTTGTTCGTTGTTGGTTGTTAGTTGTTGGTGACGCAATAACTTTAAAGGTTTGGAGTTGGTAAATGTAGCACAGGAATTTTATGCAGAAAGCTTATACAACGTTAGAAGTCTGGCAGAAAAGTCGTGAATTAGTAACCATAATCTATCAACTTACAGGTAATTTTCCGAAAGAAGAATTATTTGGGTTAACCAGTCAGATCAGAAGAAGCGCCGTATCAGTTCCGTCTAACATTGCCGAAGGTTGTGTTAGAAATACATCCAAAGACACGCTGCAATTTCTATATATTGCCCGTGGTTCGTTATACGAACTGGAAAACACAACTTTACCTCGCTATAGATGTGAAATATCTGGACCAAACAAATTTTGATACAGGAGTACAACTAATCACAACCTGCAAAAAACTCCTGAACGGTTTCATAAATTATTACCAACAACTAACAACCACCAACTAAGAACCAAATTGGAGCAATTCAGAATTCTGTTAACCCATTCGGCCTGGTTTCTGCCGCTTTGCCTTTTGGTGGGGGCGGCGTACGCCTGGCTGTTGTATTCCAAAAATCCGCTGTGGAGTAAGCAATTAAACTACCTGCTGGCGGCTTTGCGGTTTGTGGTGGTTAGTTTTCTGTGTTTTTTGCTGCTAGGGCCGGTGGTACGTTATTTTTCCAATACCGAAGAAAAACCCGCTATCGTTTTCGCCATCGATAATTCCGAATCCGTTCGGCTTTTTACCGATTCCGTTGCGCTGCGCCAAACCCGCGAAAAACTGGCTGATATCAGTGAAGCACTGCGTAAAAACGGTATCGAAACGACCATAAAAAGTCTGAATGCCACGCAGGTTTCAAACCTGAACGCGATCCGTTTCGACCAGAAAAGTACCAACCTGGATGTGCTGCTCAACAACGTGGCCGAAACCTACGAGAACCGCAATTTAGCCGCCGTAGTGTTGCTTTCTGATGGCATTGCCAACCAGGGAAAATCGCCGGCTTATTCCGATTTTCCGTTCCGGCTTTACCCCGTTGCCCTCGGCGATACCGTTCCGAAACGCGACCTGAGCCTGCCGGCTTTGCAATACAACAAGGTAGCTTTCAGCGGCAACAAATTCCCGCTGGTGGCCGAGATCCGCAACGATGGTTTTTCCGGCCGGAATGCTAGCGTTTTATTAAAAGAAAACGGTAGCATTTTAGAGCGAAAAACCATTGCCCTGCAACCAAACAAGCCTTCGCAAACCGTTACCTTCCAGATCACCGCGGCCCAGCCCGGCAAAAAACACTATGAGGTTGTAATAGAAGCTTTACCTGGCGAATTCACCAGACTCAACAATGCCAAGCACGCTTATTTAGAAGTAGTAAAGGGCAAGCTGAAAGTTTTGCTGGCCGCTGCCGCCCCGCACCCCGATATTAAAGCGCTGAAAAGCGCGATAGAAACCGATGAAAACTTTGAAGTAACGCTTTACCTGCCGGGTATTTATCCGCTCAAAAAATCGGATTACGACCTGGCCATTTTACACCAGTTACCTTCGCGTTTACGCACCGGCTCAGAAGTTTTACAGCTGGTGCAGCAACAGAAAATCCCGGCGTTTTACATCGTGGGCGCGCAATCGGATCTGGCTGAATTCAACAAGCAGCAGGCCGGTGTTTTTATTGCGCCACGCGGCAACCAGACCGACGAAGTGGTTCCGGTGATCAACAGCAGTTTCACGCGTTTCGGTTTTGCCGATAGAGCTGCCGAAGCTTTTAAAACCTACCCGCCGCTCACTGTTCCATTTGCCGATTTCAGATTAAACCCGGCTACGGAAGTCGTTTTGCAGCAGCAGGTTGGCCGTTTAAAAACCGATCGTCCGTTACTGGCCGTTCAAACCGGCAACGAAAACACGAACGGCGTTCTATTAGGCGAAGGCCTCTGGCAATGGCGCCTGAACGAAGCCGTGGCCAACGAAAAACCGGCGCATTTCGATAAACTGATCACCGATCTGGTGCAGCTTTTAACCACCAAGCAAAATAAAAAACGCCTGAATGTGTACCCCGTGCAGGATGAGTTTTTAGTTTCGGAAGATGTGCGTTTCCAGAGCGAAGTTTATAATGCGATCTACGAGAAAATCTACGGTCAGCAGATAACCCTTACTTTAACCGATGAAAAGAAGAAAAGCCGGACTTTCAATTTTGTGAACGGCGAAAACTTCTCGGGTTTGAACGTAGGCAATTTGCCGGGGGGCGTTTATAAATACACCGCTGCAACTACCTTAGATGGCAAACGCGTGCAGGATTCCGGGGAGTTTCTGGTGCAGGATCTGGCGCTGGAAACCTTAACTTCGCTGGCCGATCATAACCTGCTTTACCAGCTGGCGCGCAAAAACAACAACAAACTTTATTACCCCAACCAACTCGAGCAACTTGAAAAAGACCTGTTAGAGACGGATTTTAAAAACGTGATCTACACCCAGGAAAGCCTCAAAGACCTTATCAATCTGAAATGGCTGTTCTTCGTAATTCTGGCTCTGGTTTCAATTGAATGGTTTCTGCGTAAATATTACGGCAGCATTTAAAAAAACAGCTTTTTTTCTGATTGCTGCGGCCTGAAAACGCTATACTTTTCAATGCAAAAAGTATAGCGTTTTTATTTGCCATTATCCGGAAATACTGGTGCCTTACCCGGCAAAGGCGCTTTGGCCGGAAATTCCGTATCTTTGTAAACCAACTATACCTGATCTGCAGCTTTTATGGCCCAACAAACCTTCTTTTTGAATAATGATCCGGCGCAACCGCTAACCTTAACCTGGGGCTTCAACTGGAAAAACCTGAGAATCACCTATCTCGGCGAGGCAGTTGGAGAAATAAATTCAAAAAAGGAATTGCTGCAGGGCCAGGAATTTACCTTGCCTAATAATCAGACCCTTACTGTAAAACTAAAGGGTAGCTTTATGCCCCAGCTCGAAGTGTTGGCCGATCAGCAAGCTCTGAGCGGCAGCGCCACGCATCCCGAGTCGGTTCTGGAGCAGGCTTTTAAACTTTCGGCCATCCTGGGCGCATTAAATTTCGTACTGGGTTTTGTTGCTATTTTCTGGCCGACCGAAGTACTTTTGCGTTTAGGCATGGGTATGGAAACCGTTTTTACCGGTGCGCTGATCATGGCTTTGGCCTACGGCATCAAAAAACGCTCGATGGCCGCGCTGATCGCTTCTATCTGTTTCTGGATCTTAGATTACGGGCTTAGTATTTACTTTGCTTCCCAAAACGAAGGCGCCGTAAACCCGAGCTCCGGTCTTATTATGCGGATGGTTATTGTTTTTACCTTGTATCGCGGTATTGCCGCCCTGAAACAAATCAGGCAGCAACAGGCTGCCATTGAACTTGCAAAATAATTCTTTACAAATTTATACATATATGAAAACTGCGGAAATCATTACCGACAAAGGCACCATGAAAGTAGAATTCTACGAAAAAGATGCCCCTAAAACGGTTAAAAACTTTATCGATCTGGCTGAAAAAGGCTTCTACGACGGCTTATCTTTTCACCGCGTAATTCCTGATTTCGTGATCCAGGGCGGTTGCCCGAACTCCCGCGAAGGCGCGAAAGGCACACCTGGCACCGGCGGACCAGGTTACAAAATAGATTGCGAACTGACCGGCGAAAACCAGTTCCACGACCGTGGCGTGCTATCGATGGCGCATGCGGGCCGCAATACTGGTGGCTCGCAGTTCTTCGTTTGCCACAGCCGTAAAAATACCGCGCATTTAGACCGCGTGCACACCTGCTTCGGTAAAGTGGTTGAAGGCCTGGACGTGATCGACCAGATCAAAGCCGGCGACCGCATTCAGAAGATCACCGTTACAAATGTGGAAGGGTAATTAATGTGTTAATTTTTTAATGTGCTGATGTGCTATTTTTTCACGGGTAGTTTTCAGCCGTTAAAAACCCATTAAAAGTAAAGGCCGGAAAGTTTTCCGGCCTTTACTTTTAATGGGTTTTTCAGTTGATTATCGGGTAAACCAGAGCTGGCGAAAGTGTTCAGCGACAGCGTCACTTGCGCCAGCTAGTACCCGTTATGATTTCATTCTCGCATTCTCGTATTCTCGCATTCTCGCATTTTCAAATCTTCAAATTCTTAAATCCCCAGCACGTCTTTACCTTGCTCAAAGGTAACATCTACCGGAATATTGGCTTTTTGCAGGCGGTCGAGGTCTTTTTGTAATTCCGGACCAACTTTGCCTTGCTCGGTGAAGAGTTTTTTCACGCCTTCGTAGTCGCCGTTGCCTTGCAGGGTAAGCAGAATTTCGGAAAGCTTATTCATAGCCTGCTCCATTTTGGCATAATCTACGCGGTAGGTGCCGGTTTTAGCATCGCGCTGGAAAGCACCTTGTTCGGCAAAATAATTGAACCGCACCATATTAGCTGCCCCGTGCGCCTCACCTGCCCCAAACCGAACGGAACGAATTACGCTGGCCAGGAAAGTGGTGTAATAATCTTTCAGATCGCCTTCAATCATGCCTTTTTTATGGAGTTGCGTGATCATGTATAGTCCCAGAATATCGGCTTTACCTTCTTCAATGCCTGAGCCCTGTTCTTTAAGCGCTTCCCGCACCAGGCCTTTGCCGTTCACGGTTTTCTTGATGCCTAAGCCGTGCGCCACTTCGTGAAACATGGTGGTAGCAAAAAACGCATCGAAAGTTAGGTGTTTGCGCTGATCCTGGGCAATGAGCATGTTCCCGATCGGCATTAAGATTTTGTTGAATTTGGCGCGCATGGCATTTTTGAGTTGCAGCCGGCGCGCGCCTTTTTTCAGTTGTACTTCTTCGTCGTTGGGCAGGTTTATGGCAATGGTTTTACCGCCAGTGTTGGCGTGACCGGCGTAATAAAGCACATCGTAAGCGTTTAAGTCAGCATCGGTGCCTGGTTTTTCTGCCTTATATTTGGCCGGAACCGGTAAGCCTTTCTGCAATTCGGGTAACGTGGCCGCATATTTTTCCAGCTTTTTGCTCCATTCTTTATCTTTCACCAACAAATAAGCTTCGTGCGCGGCTTTATAACCGAAAAGCTTGTCTTCGTAAACCTCGATCGGACCAACCACAAAATCGATGGTATTGGTTTTCATGTCCATCCAGGCAAGGTCGCTAGGCTGGTATTTATCCGTTAACAAAGCATCGGCGCGCAGGGTCAGGTATTTTTTCAGGCCCGGATCTTCAGCTAAAGCAGCGGCTTGTTTCAGTAATTCGGAAGCTTGTTTCAGCTGCGTGGCATACGCAGTGCGGTACGGAATCGTAACAAGCTTACCTTTGGAATCGCGGCGCAGCAAGGTATATTGGCTCGTTTTCTCGGGGAGGTTTGCGCTTTCGAATTCGGCTTTGGTCATGTTGGCCGGGTAGAAATTGGCGCCTTCCGGTTTCTCGCCTACGCCCGGCACAAAGGGTTTATCTTCGTTCAGGCGGTCCCAGGGGCCATAATTCATTTCGATGTAGCGTTTCAGATCGGCATCGGTAGTAGCATTAACCAGCGAATCGTAATTGGTATAGGTCTGCTGCTTGAAAATATCGTCCATAATTTTTGCGCAATCCAGCAGCAGCGGGATCATTTGCTTTTCTTTGGCCGTGAGTTTGCTCAGGTCGGCGGTTAAACGCACCGGTGCGTATTGTTTAATGCGATCGGCTATGGTTGCAGTTTGCACCGTATCGGTCGTGGCGGTGGTATCGGCGGGTAAATTGGCGGCGTTCGGAATTTTTTCGGTTTCCTGTACCGTACGTTTGTTTTCGCAGGCAAAAAGCATGGTTGCAGCCAAGGCGCTGCATAGAAAATGGTTACGGTTCATAAAGGAGATTCTGTAACTAAAAAAAATGATGAACCGGAAATTTAGGGTTTGTAAACCGAAAATGGAAATAAAGCCGGCCGGATATAAAAAATATTTTAAAAATGGTATGTTTCCGGCTTCAAAAAGTAACCTGCAACCTGATTTTCAGGTTTAGAGAATAAACCTTAACCACTTATGCTTTTGAACGAAGATGTACTGAATCAGCCGGTTACGCCTGTTCCGGCGGTCAGCAGACAACGAACCGTAGCGGCTAACAGCACCATTTTATTTCTGCTGGCTTACCTGGTTAGCTACCTCGCCTACCAAATAGCCACCCTGGCGGCCGCATTTTCGGCCCGCATCCCTACCGTATTTCACCTGGGGCACCTCGAATTTAAGATCCCCGACTCCGCCTGGCGTACTGCCGATGTGATCGCGGTTTACGCCGCCGGTCCGGTCGTGGCGCTGGCGCTGGCATTTTTGGCTGGAGTGCTTTTTATGGTTGTCCGGAAGAAAAGAGGGCTGCAAAAAACGTTCTTTCTCTGGACTTTCCTGCACGGCTGCAACCTGTTTTTCGGGGCTTTAATTGCCGGTACCATCACCAAAAGCGGCTTCTGGTTTGCCATTCGGTGGAGCGGTTTCAACGATACGGCGCTTTGGATCATGGCTTTCCTTTTCATTTTTATCTTGCTGGCCATCGGCGTTTTAGCGGCCCCGGCCTTCCTGTTTTCCTGCGATTCTATTTCCCTGATGGAATTTCAGAACCGGCCTAAAATGCTGGCAGCAACGGTAATGTACCCCTGGCTTTTTGGTAGCTTTTTCCTGGTGCTGCTTAAATTCCCGGACCTGCAGTATTACGAATTGCTGCAAATTTTCACCCTGATGCTGATCTTGCTGCCCGTCTATTTTCTGAACCAGCAAAACCTTTTTTCTGAAACCGTGGAAATGCCGAAAAGAACGCGGCTGGCCCAAACTGCATTGGTGCTTTTGGTAATTATGGCGGTTGCTTATCGCTTGCTATTACAACACGGTAGGTTTTTTAACTGAAAAACTGCCTTGTAACTTTTCGGGCGAAATGGAGTTTGATGCAGGTAAGCTATTGCTTCCTTTTAAACTTATTTTCAAAAACTATGAAACCACTTTTTTGCTTCAAAACCATAGCCTTTTCCGCCGCGGTGGTATTTTGTTTAAGCAGCTGCGAACGCACCACCCGCACCGAAACCAACACCGAAGCCACCGACCGCGATACGGTTACCGTTAGCCGCACCGAAACCACTACCAAAACCAAAGCCGACGACGAGGTGCGCGATTTTCAAGACTGGGTAAACGATAAAACCAACCGGGCCGATAGTAATGCCAAAGAAAAATGGCCGGAAGTAAAAGAAGATTTCAAAACCCGCAGTGCGCAGCTTGATGCTAAAATGGACAGCTTTTCTGCTGATACGCGCCGCGAATACGAAGCAGCCAAAGCCCGTTACCAGGCCTGGGAAAACCGCCGCGACACCCGCACCAGCCGCCCGCTCGATAATGCCCATCTCTCCAGCTGGCGCAACACTTTGCTCGGAAATTTCGGCAATTTAAAAACCGTAACGGCAACCAACGTTAAAGAAGTTTACCTCACGTTTATGGGAGCCGTTCGCGCCAAAAAAGCCAACTGGACGCAGGAAGACTGGGATTACGTGGACCAGGTTTACGGAGAACTGAACCAGCGCAAACGCGAGATCGACAATGCCATTTCTACCACCGATGCTGTAAAGATCAAAACCCTGCAGGCCGAATATTTAACCCTGGAGGCCTCGGCCGATGCCCAGGATGTAACCCGGTAATTATTAACGGGATTTGCGGGGCTATAATAAAGTCCCCCTTTGGAGGGGGTAGGGAGAGGACTCACGCATTTCTGAATTAAATTATCGGAAAAACTGGAAATCCTCCCCTACCCCCTCCAAAGGGGGACAAAAAAAAGCCTGCTTCGTTTCCGGAGCAGGCTTTTTTAATTTCAACAATTGCTACTTTAACCCGGAGCTTACATAGCTTGCTGGTTAATGTAATTTTTCGCCAGTTTATTCAGGTTGGTATCGGCGTTTTGTTCTTCGTCTAAGGTAGTACGCAGAATCTTCGCAATATCGTCCATGCCTAAGCGGTCGGCATAATGCGCTGCCGTGCCGTAACCGGAAATTTCGTAGTGCTCAATGCGTTGCGCTTCGGCAATTAAACCGGCGTCTTTCACATCCGGGTCCGCATCTTCGTGAATCATGTCTTCGCCTTCTTCAATCAGGCCTTCCATGGCTTTGCATTTCATGCGTCCCGGGCTGATGCCTAACTTTTCGCAGATCTGCTCAATGCGGGCTTTCTGTTCTTCGGTTTCGGTTAAATGCGCTTCAAAAGCAGCTTTCAGTTTCGGATCCTGCGCTTTTTTAGCCATTTTTGGTAAGGCTTCCAGCAATTGCTTTTCGGCGCTGTAAAGGTCTTTTAGTTGGTGATGAAACAGTTCTTCCAGATTTTTAAGTTTAGGCATAGCTTTATATTTGGGTTTGTATAATTTCTCCGGCTTGCATATACGGGGGCTTCCCTAAAAGCGTTTTATATAATTACAATTACTGCGTAACCGCCAGAATATGAACCTTTACCGTTTTACCCATGGGCGGGAAAGCCGATTTACCAAGGTTATAATCTTTGCGGTTCAGGGTAATATTGCCTGAATACACCACCTCGCTCCCTTGTTGTTCGCGCTGAAAGGGAATGGTTACCTCGTGGGTGCGGTCTTTAATGGTCAGATCGCCGGTAACTTTGTAGCCCTGGGCCGTTTTGGCAAAGCTTTTCGACTGGAATTTTATTTGGGGGTAGCGTTCGGCATCAAAGAATTTTTCTTTCCGGAGATCGGAATCGCGGGCGCGGTTTTCGGTATTTACGGTAGCCGCGTCCACGGTGGCCTGCATATTGCTGGCGGCCAGGTTATTTTCATCGAAATTTACGGTGCCCTGCATGCCCGTTATGGTACCATCTACAGTTCCGCCCATATGGCTTATGCTGAAAGTTACCTTCGACTGGGAAGGAATGATCTGCGCAATAACTAGCTTCCTGCTTCCCAGAGCAAGTAAGAAGCCGATGAGTAAAAACCTTAGAATTTTCTTCATGCCGTAACCCGTATAAAAAACACAACCTGCCTTGCCTTTATACGCACGTTTTTCAACCCTAAACCGGAATTGCCTAAAACCTGGAGCCCTTTACAAAATTTACCGGCTCGTAATCCGTTAGATAATTTCTCCGGAAAGGAATAATATCAGCCTGAAATTTCGGGACACAGGTTTATTTCCGGATATTGCCGGGCCAGATTTTGCCGCCAAAAACGGTATCTTTCCGGCCTGAAAAACCGTAACCCAATTATCTAATTACTTCGCTTCATGTATTTCCTGGTTCCGGTTGGAAGAATGCCTTTTTCGTTTTTCCGCGTTCTTATTTGCTTTTCCATTCTGCTTCTTTCGCTTAGTAGCTGCCGCCGGAAACCGGTTGTTCCCGCAGAAAATCCTAAACCGCAATACCCTAAAACCGCAAAGCAAATTCAGCAGGGTACTTTTATGCAGGCCCTGAATACCGAATCGGAATGGGTAGATTCGGTTTTTAATACGCTCACGCCCGACGAACGCATTGCCCAGCTCATGATTGTGGAAGGTTATTCGAACCAGGGAAAAAAATACGAAAAAGACCTGCAGATGCTGGTAAAGAAATACAAAGTGGGCGGCATCATTTTCTTCCAGGGCGGGCCGATCAGGCAGGCGCGATTAACCAACAAACTGCAGGCCGTTTCCAAAGTACCGCTCATGCTCAGCATGGATGCCGAATCTGGCGTAGGTATGCGCCTGGACAGCGCCGTGCAATACCCGTTGCCCATGCTTTTAGCCGCCGCCCGCACCGATAGCTTTGCCTATAAAATGGGGGCCGAAATTGCGCACGAATTCCGGCGGCTGGGCATGCACCTGAACTTTGCGCCCGTAGCTGACATCAACAACAATCCGGCAAACCCCGTGATCAGTTACCGCGCTTTTGGCGAAAACAAGGAGATTGTAACGGCTAAATCGGTAGCGTTTATGAAAGGCATGCAGCACAACGGCGTAATTGCCTGCGCCAAGCATTTTCCCGGCCACGGCGATACCGATGTAGATTCACATTTCGACCTTCCGGTAGTACCTTTTACCCGTAAACGCCTCGATTCGCTGGAACTTTATCCGTTCCGGGAGCTGATAAAAGAGGGCGTAGGCGGTATAATGGTGGCACACTTAAATATTCCGCTGCTCGACGAACTTCCTAACATTCCGGCAACGCTCTCTTACCCCATAACCACCAAACTGCTGCAGCACGACCTGGGTTATAAAGGCCTGGTAATTACCGATGCCATGGTAATGAAAGGCGTTACCAAATACCACCCCCCGGGCGTGGCCGAAGTAAAAGCCCTGCAGGCCGGCAACGATATTCTGGAGCGTCTGGTAAGCGTGCCGGTAGCGCTGCGCGAAATAAAAGCGGCCATTAAACGCGGCGAGATCAGCCAAGCAGAAATAGACCGGCGCTGCAAAAAAGTGCTAAAAGCCAAGCTTTGGGTAGGCCTGAACCAATATAAACCCATCGAAACCAAACACTTGTATGGCGACCTGCATTCGGCTGAATCGGATAAACTGAACCGGGAATTTGCCGAAGCTTCGGTAACCGTTTTGCGGAACCACAAAAACACCCTGCCGCTTAGCTGGACCAAACTTTACAAAAACAAGACGAAAGTAGCCAGCATTAGTTTTGGAGCCTCAAAGCCTACCGTTTTTCAGAAACTGGCGCAGGAACAGATTCAGGCCCCGGCTTTTACTATTAACCGCAAAAACACCAAAGCCCGCGAGCTGCGCAACCTGCGCAAAGCCCTGAAAAAGTATGACCTGCTCCTGATCAGCATTTACGGACCAAACCTGCGGCCCAGCAACAATTTAGGTTACGGCAAACCCGAAACCGAATTCCTGAACGAACTGGTTAGGTCGGGCAAAGCGGTGGTGCTTTTCTTCGATAATGCTTATTCCTTGCCTCAGTTTGAGGGAATACAAAATGCGCGGGCGCTGGTAGTTGGTTATCAGCAGATCACGCCGGTGCAAAAAGCCGTAGCCAAAGTGGTTTTCGGGCAACTAAAACCGCGCGGCATTTTGCCGGTAACCGTAAATGCGCATTTTAAATATGGCGCCGGCTTAACTTTTCCTATTTTAGCGCCCGCATTGGCAAAACCGGCGCCGGCTAAGTTGATAGCACAGCAACATAAAAAAGCAACGCCCAAAAAAGCCCCAAGCCGGAAAAAAAGTAATTCCCGTTAATCAAGATCAAAAAACAAAAGAGAAAATGAGGATCCGAAAGAAAGTAAAAGTATTACTGCCGCTGGAAGCCGGAAAATTTGTAGCCATGGGCGTTTTTGTGAAAGCCGCCGAAAAAGATAACTGGACCGAAGCCGAAATCCAGTATATAATAGACGAGGTGGTGGAAGCAGATGAAAGCGAAGGCCTGAAGATCCTGCAGGATTACGTGCAGTAGTTTTTTAACCGGAAAACGCTATGGTACAGGCCTTAAAAAGTACTTAAACCAAAAATTTAAGCGCGTTCAATCCAGGTTCTGGCAGAATTCAGATCCTGGAAATATTCTACGGGGTGCGTAAGCTGCGGCCGGATCTTACTCATCATGCTGCTCATGGCCATCTGGTTGAACATATCGTCGGCAATAACCAGGGCCCATTTCTGAATATGGAGGCTTTTGAAAAGCGGCAACCATTCGTTCACGCTCCACTCCTGGTCTGCCTGCCGGATCGCCTTCATTTCCTTCATATTGTTTAGCCACTTGGTAAGGTTGTATTGCCGTGAGATCTGGATGGCAACTGTATTGGCTTCCCGGTATTCATCGGAGTTGGCAAACCCGTGCCACGTTAAAATAAGCAGGCTTTTTTCCGGCTCTATTTCAATGGTAGCAAATGGTTTGTCGAATTGTAGCATGGGTATTTTCTTAATAACCAGATACTGGCTGGATAGTTTACCAAACCGGCTCCGGGCAATAACACTTTTTTAATGTTCAAATATATTTAATTTAGATATCGTGTGCAAATCATTAGCGCTTTCCTTAAACAGTTAGGGCCAAAGTCATAAATAAAAGAAGCCGGCATAAACCGGCTTCTTTGCATTGCAGGAGTATTTTACAGATTTAGAACTCGATACGGTAATTTAAAACCGGTATCAGGCCCGCCTGCGTTGCCATTTCCACGGTGCGCGTGTAGGGGTCGTAATACTGGCGGTACATGTTCAGGCGGTTGCTTACATTCTGAATATCCAGCGACACGATATACGAAGCTTTGGGTTTGTTTTTGCGGTAACTCACGCGCAGGTCCGTCCGGAAATAAGCGTCAGCCTGCCGGGCGAAGGTTTCATTTTCTACGTACACTTCCGTACCTTCCTGCTGCGAGCGTTCCGGGTCAATTGGCGTATAGCGGTTGCCACCGGCCCACACCAGCTTCATATTCAGCCCGATTACGTTGTTTCGGTCTTTGCCCACTTTAAATTCCTTGCCGCCCAGCACATTTAAAATATAATTACCGTTGAAACGCGTGTTGCGTTCTATGCCATCTAAAGCAGTGTATTTGGAATTATAAAGCGAGGTAGTGACCAGGAAATAATAATTATTGGTGAAGAATTTTTCGAGGCTTAGCTCCAGCCCGTAGTTGCGGCCCGTGCCTTTGCTTACCAGGCTGTCAGTAGTGAGGCCTTCTTCGGTGTTCAGGGCCGCGTACGCAGATTTCGGATCGGCGGCTATTGCTACGTCATACAGATCCTGGTAATAAGTTTCGGCTTTCAGGCGCAGGTCTTCGCGCAGCATCAGGTCGTAGGAAAGTACCAGGTGGCGGGCTTTGGCGAGTTCCAGGTTTTTGTTGGCCTGGCTGTAGGTGCCATCGGCCAGCGGTTGCCGGGCAAAGTATGCGGCCATGCTTTCGTGGCGGCTGTGGATGCCGAAACCCAGCCCGATAGCCTGCGCACTGCTCAGGTTCCAGCGCAAACCGGCCCGCGGTTCTACTGAAGTGCTGCCGTTCAAACCCAGCCGCACCAGGTGCAGGCCACTGTTAAGCGTCAGGTTTTCCAGCAGACGGTACTTCCATTGGCCGTAAGCCTGGGTTAAACCGGTATTGCCGGCGTTTTCTACGTAGGTCTGCATTATTTTTTCGGCGTTGCGGCCTTCGCTCATCATATCGAAACCAAGCTGGCTGTAAATGGCACCCAAACGAACGGTATGGCGGGCGCTTAATTTATGATTGTAGAGCACTGAAGCCCGGGCAGCCGTTTTCTGATAATTTTCGTGATAAACCAGGTACGGTTGCAGGTTGGGCATGAGCGAATCGTACTGAAAAGCGCTTTTATTGGCCGAAAGCGATACAATGGTTTCCAGGTATGCGTGCGGATTCAGGAAATAGGTATTACTCACGCCCACGGTACCCATGCCGCCTTTATAAACATTGTTGAAGGCATCGCTGGCTTCCTGCCATTTGTTCACGTCTTTTTCAGCTTCCTGGGCATCGCGGCTTAAACCGCCCAAGCCCCAAACGGTAAACGTGCCGGCTTTTTGGGTAGGCAGGTGCAGCTTAAAGGAAAAATCCTGAAAATCAGGGGCATTATCGCCGGCAATTTTAAAGCCCAGGTTGTTGAGAATGGCCAAGGTAGAATAACGGTAATTCGCCAGGTAAGAGCCTTTATAGCCTTTTTTGAACGGGCCTTCAGCGGCAAAATCTACACCCAGAACCCCGGCCTGAAAGGCGTATTCGCGTTTTTCGTTGTTGCCTTTGCGCAGTTTCATATCAAAAATCCCGCTCAGCGCATTGCCGTATTCGGCCGGGAAAGCGCCGGTATAAAAATCGGAGTTATCGATCATGTTCACGCTCAGCATGCTGATCGGGCCGCCGGAGGCGCCTTCCTGGGCAAAATGGGTCGGGTTTGGTACTTCAATGCCCTCGATACGCCATAGAACGCCTCTCGGCGAATTACCCCGCACCACAATTTCATTGCTCATATCGTCGGTAGCGGCTACGCCGGCAAAACTCTGAGCGGCGCGGGCCGGGTCGTTCATAGCGGCAGCGTAATGCCTGGTTTCTTCTACGGAAATACTGCGGGCGCTCAAAGTAGCCATTTCGTTTTGCGGACGGCCTTTTTCCTGCTGCGCCTTTATCACGACTTCCTGCATTAACCGAATATTTTCGGCCAAACCAACCGTGAGCACCAGTTCTTTGCCCGAACCCAGCAGCAATTCCGGGAGGGTTTGTTCTTCGTAGCCCAGGTAATTTATCTTTAAAGTATGGCGGCCTACCGGCACTTTTTCGATCTTGAAATTGCCGTCGGCATCGGTTACGCTGCCTTTAACCGGATTGGTACTGATCACCGCTACCGACACCCCGATGAGCGGCATCTGCGATTCCCGGTCCAGCACTTTGCCGCGAATGGTTTGGGTCAGGTTCTGGGCACTGCTTAAAAAGGGCAATCCGAAAAAAAACAAGAAAAAAGCTGCCAACAGCTTCGTTTGCACTTTTTTAGCCCGAAACCCTAGCGTTTTTCCGGATTTATTTTCGAACTGGCGCTGGTATTCCTGCTGGGCTTTTTTCCAACCGGCGTTATAGTCCTGCACGTTTATTGGGGTGGTTGTTTTGCTTGGCTGATTCATAGTTTAGCAGTTTTTTTAGGCAAAAGGATAGCGTTTACCGCTGAAAAGCGGCTTTAAAAGTTTAAAACAAGTTTTTGGATTAGGTTCTAGAAGGTAAATGAATAAGCTGGCGCAAGTGGGAAGCGAAAGCGCCAGGGATATTTAAAAACGCACGCCGGCATTAAAACCGATCCACATTTTTACATTGGTGCCGCCGGCGGAAGTGTGATCGTAAAAGGTTTTGGTTACAAGTTGCGAACCCACTTCCTGCAATTCCGGCTCCTGGTAGCGCGACACGAAAACGTTGTACACCGGTCCGCCAAAAAGGGCCAGGCGATTGGTTATTTGTAATGTAGCCAACAGGCGGAATTTATTGAGCAGATTCAGCTCATCTGCTTCTAAAATGCCTTTCGGAAATTTTTCAAAGCTTTCTTCAATTACATTGTAAGCCACCAGGTCGGTATTGATGCGGAAGTGTTTGGCAACCGGCCATTCAGCACCCAAACCAATGGAGTAAGCCCAGCGCTTTTTATCGTTCAGTTCGGCGCTTAAACCGGCCAGCGTGTAGAAACGCTGCACCCCGATCTTGTAAGTAAAGTTGGCGTCAAAATCATCGGCTATATAAAATTCTGCGCGTTTGTAACCGCCTTTTTTAACGAAGTTGAACAACCCGATCGGTACGCCGGAAACGCTGTCGGCAATGTTAATGACCGAGATCTGGGTGCCCTGCACTACTTTGGCTACGTTCAGAAAACCCGAAGCCTGCAAACCGGAAACGGTATCGGCGATGTTGAGAAAGCCAGCCAATTGGGCGCCTTCTACGTTTTTAGCCAGGTTCATGTACCCTGCCCCCTGCACGCCGTGCACGTTTTTGGAGATGTTGAGAAAACCGGCAAACTGCGCACCTTTCATGTGGCCGTCGGCAATGTTCATGTAGCCGGCAAACTGCGCGCCTTTTACGTTGCCGTTGGCCAGGTTAAAAAAACCGGCAAACTGTCCGCCGTTCAGGGTGTAGCTTTCGTTGCGTTCTTCGGCCAAATAATACAGTTCAGGGCTGTTGCGCGTAATGTTAAAGAAGCCGGCATACTGCAAACCGCTCACATAGCTTTTCTCCACGTTCCCGAAACCCGAGATTTCCAGCCCTTCCAGACCTGCAGCCGTGCCTAAAATGGCGTGCGCCGAAATATTATTCACGTATTTGTTGGCCTGGGTGCCATTGGTGCTGAGGGGCGGCACAAAACCAACGTGATAGTTGCGGGTTAAAACGGTATCGGAATTTTCGGCGGCTTTTTCGTTTTGCAAACGCAGGGCGGCCAATTTGTCGAGCCAGGTTACTTTTTTGCCTTCCATTTTAAAGACCGTGAGGGTGTCGTACACATTTTCGTCGGCGGGCAGAGCAGTTTTAGCGGCCGGAAGCATAGCGTTTTGCGGGGCTTCTTCGGCAACTCTGGCTATGGCAGGCGTTTCGCTTTTCGCTTTCGGATGCTCTTTGGTTTCCGCGGCTTCCGGCTTTGGGGTTTCTGCGGCA
This sequence comes from Adhaeribacter terrigena, assembly GCF_016623615.1. GTDB lineage: Bacteria > Bacteroidota > Bacteroidia > Cytophagales > Hymenobacteraceae > Adhaeribacter_A > Adhaeribacter_A terrigena. The sequence continues at coordinate 81,516 of NZ_JAEHFX010000007.1, forward strand.
GCTATATTTTTGGCGGGGGATTCCGGTTTGGTTTCGGCGGGTTTTATGGTGGTTTTGGCTACCGTTTTAGGGGCGGATACCTGCTGAAAAGTGGTGGTTTTGGGTTTGTTTTTCGGAAAGCCTTTTTTAATAATGATCTGCCCGTTACTTTGCTTGTAACCCAGATCGGTTTTCTCCAGCAGCACGTCCAGCACTTCCGAAAAAGATTTGTTCTTGATTTCGGCGGTGAAGCGGGTTTTAGCCGGCAGCTCGTTGTTGAGGTACGAAAACCGGTAACCGTATTTTTTCTGAAGCTGCTGCAAAACCTGCGGCAACGTGGCGTTCTCTACCTTTATAGATATTTTTGTGTGCAGGTTTTGCGCAAAAAGGGTATTGATGGTAAAGCTCAGGCAAAGTATTCCCGTAATGAAGAATTTTAGCGTTCTCATTAGAATTATTTTAATTTTTTAAAGTCGTTTGTTTTTAGATCTTGTTTCTATTGCCCGTTTTAAATGGGTGAGTAAATGGCAAATGGTATTTTCGGCAAATTTCCGATATTCCGTAGGCGAAAGCAACCGGCAAAGAATGTTCAGACTTGTAAAATCCTGCCCTTTTTAAAAGCTTTTCTTCACCTGGCTGCCAGCTGGAACGTGGCTTAATTACATCCTTTACCGTTTACCAGGTATTTTTCGCCTTGCTTCGTAATAGTTAAATTCCCCGTCATGGTTAGAATATCGAGCACCTCCTGCAGTTCCGGTTCCTGGAAGGATGTGGTAAAGCGGCAGTTATTCAAAGCCGGGTTCTGAATTTCAATTTCAATGTTAAAGTAGGTTTCCAGTTCGGCGGTTATTTGTTCCAGGCGCTGGTTATTGAAGTTCAGCTGTTTGGTTTTCCAGGCCTGGAAGTTTGGTTCGGCTATTACTTTTTTGGCTGGTTTTGCTACCGTTTTTTCGCCAATTACGCCCTCCTGGCCGGGGGTTAAGAAAACAGCATCGTCGGTTTCGGTTCTGGCAAAGGCCACTTTACCGGTTACTACCTGCACTTTCACTTCTTTTTTATCGTAAGCCCGCAGGTTGAAACTCGTACCGATCACTTCGGTTTTGGTGCCCTGCGCAAAAATGGTGAAGCGTTTTCCTTCGGCTTTGGCTACTTCAAAAAAAGCTTCGCCGGTTAGTTTTACGGTGCGGTTCTCTTTCTGAAAATTCTCGGGGTAAGCAAACGTACTGTTCTGGTTTAAACTCACTTTACTGCCATCGGCTAGCATAATGGTTTTGGTTTCGTTCGCAGCGGTAGTTACCTCGGTCCAGTGGTGGCTAGTGGCACGGGTTATAAAATAAATGCCGACTAAAATGAACAAGGCAAGGGAAGCGGCAATGCCGTAAACCGCGCTCAGAGGCATTTTCCGGACCACCGGCGCTTTCGGTTTGGCCGTTTCCGGCATTTCGCCCGTTCTGGTTTGCACCTTGAGTTGGAAACGCTGCCAGCCTTTTTCTACATCAGGTTCGTAACCGGTTTCGGGCAAAGCAATGCCGGCCCAGACTTTTTTGGTCTGTTCAGCTACCGTTTCTGCTTCCGGATCCTGTTCCCGTTTTACACGGAGCCAGGTTTTATCTGCTTCTGCGGCATTTCCGCTTACTTCTCTGGCTAATTTTTCCCAGAAATCTTGCCCGTTTTTTTCCATTTATTTTTGCATATACACTATGCCGTGCTTATGCCAGCCAAAATTAATTCATATTTTTAATTCCTTGCCCAATTAATCCCACTTCTGAATTTTACCGCTGCCCGAAACCGAGGTGCTCACGGCCGGATTCCCTTTGTAGCGCACCGTGCCGGAACCGCTGATTTTGGCTTGCAAGGATTCGGCAACCCGCACGTCGCTTTTACCTGAACCACTGATGTTTACTTCGGTTCTGGCCGTATAAAGATCGAAGGCGGCCAGTTTACCTGATCCAGAAATCTCCAGGTTGTGAGAGTACGCTTCGCCTTTTAAATTGATCTCCCCGGAGCCGGAAATGCGGGTTTCTACGTTATCGGCGCCCAGCAACGTCAGGTCTATTTCGCCACTGCCCGAAGATTTCAGCGCCAGATCGTTTATGTGCCAGTCGGTTAAGCCCCGCACTTTGTTAACGCCGGAAATAGAAAGCGAGGTAAGTTCCGGGGTGGTAATATAAACCCGAACCGGCTCGGAAATTTTTACGCGATGGCTCCGGAAATCGATCTCAAGTTTGTTGTTGCGGGTGGTGGTACGGACATCGGCCAGCACGTTTTCCTGCCCTTCCAGCACAATGTCTTTAGCCGGCCCCTGGGTTAAATACACTTCAAATTCACCACCCATTTCAATTTCATCGAAGTTGCCGACGGTGCGGGTACGGGTTACATCATCGCCGTGGCCGCGCAGCACTTCGCGCTCGCAGGCAGAAAAAGAAAATGCAGTGGCCACTAAAATAAAGGCGGCTATATGTTTTTTGAAAAAAGACAGGTTCATGATTAGGTATGGTTAAAAATTTCTCAAAATGCGTTTTAGATTTGAAGCCGGATCCGGTGGCTTTCATCTATAAAACAAGAAACCGGGCCCCCACCCTACCCTGCTGCTGAAATTTTTTTAATTATTTTTCAACCACCCAGCATTTCTAAATATGAACAGTCGTTTTTTTTGATTGGGGTGGAGATTTGGGAGATCCAGCAGGGTGCGTTTTATGAAATTGCATTTGTTTCCGGGTTTAGTCTATTAAATGGGTGCTGTCTTTCTTCGTTATTGTTAGCGGATAGCAGTTTATAACCCTGAAAGCATACCGTTTTCAAAGTTAGCTTTCGTTTTTAACTGCTTTTTTTCTGCTTCTTAGTTAACTTTCTCCCTCAAGCCGGGCGGCTTCGTTTAGCTCCGCTGAATCTTCGATTTCTGCGTTCGCGTCTTCTATTCAAACTGGCCTTGCGGCCTGCCTGAAGGCACCGTATGAATAGGAGGCCGCGCACGCAGAAACTGGTGTCAGTTCCCTTCGTAGCTCGCTTTCTTTTTATTTTACTCTCTCAGATAACTTGATTTTCAGGAAACGCTGCCCTGGCGATATGCGTGAAAGGAATATATAAGGAGGGTACTGCCCCTACAGTAAATTCGGTTTGTTGATTCTGGAAATTCTAAAATTGACTAAGCCGAACTTCGCTTCTGAAAATTCAGATTCAGCTAAGAATCCTTTTATCCCTTAAACCTACAAATCCCAATTGGCTTCGCCGAACTACGTTACAGACAAAAATCCTGGCAATCATATAAATCCTGAAAATCGTGTTCAGACATTCATTGCTGTCTGCTTTAGCTGACGGTTCTACAGGCAAAAAAGCTCCCTCCCCTGTTTCTGGAAGCAGTGGTGGAATCAAAGCAGCTGTTGCAGCAAAAATAAAAATACGGCTACCAGGTAATCCTTCAGATTTTCGCGGAGGCGTTGCAGGGCTATGCCCATGTGTTTTTCGACCGATTTAATTGAAATATCGAGTCGTTCGGCAATTTCTTTGTAACTCAGTTCTTCGAAGCGGCTCAGGGAAAACACTATTTTGGTTTTAGGGGGCAGCGCATCGATGGCTTTCTGAATTTCGGTTTCGGTTTCGAGCAGGTTCAGGTTTTTTTCGGCCGTTTCGCCGCCGCCAAAAGCCATGTCCAGCGTATCGATGTCGGTGCTTTGTTTCTGGGTTTTCAGGAAATTTAGGGCGGCGTTGTAGCAGGAACGGTACAGGTACGCATGCATAGCCTCGTTCATTTCCAGGCTTTCGCGCTTTTCCCAGACCTTGATAAATACTTCCTGCACCAGGTCTTCGGCAAAGGTGGCGTCGCGCAGCATGCGGTAAAGACTTTTGCATAGCGGCGCATAATACGTCCGGAAAAGTAAAGCTACTTTTTCGTCGGGCGTAAGATTCTGGTATAGCGATACAACCGCGCCGGCTGTTTTTTCTTCTTCCATGTAACGGGGGCAATGCTGGCGCAAAAGTAGCTTATTTCTGCCAATAGCACCGGAGTTTTTCCGCCGCCAACCCTACCGTTTTAGTTAAACCCACAGCCGGAAAGGGGAACGTCTATAGCTGCAGAAATCTTTAAAGCAATACAAAAAAAGGTCATCTTAAATCATGACCGGTATCATTGGTCGCGCTTTTTCAGCTGGCAATATTTCGTAAAAAAAAGCCTTATGAAAAAGATAACATTCGCCCTGACTGCACTAGCCCTTTTTGCGCTGGCATCCTGTTCCCAAACCCAGAACCCCGAAACGGCCTCGGCTGCTGAAACCCATTTGGAAGAAGCCGGCGTGCCTTCCGGAGGACAATCGGCCGTAGCCGATGATGAATCGCAGAAGAATGTGGTGCAGACTGCCGTTGGTTCTCCCGACCATACCACACTGGTAACGGCCGTTAAAACCGCCGGCCTGGTAGATGTGCTTTCCAACGCCGGACCGTTTACCGTTTTTGCGCCCACCAATGCGGCTTTCGATAAACTGCCGGCTGGTACGGTAGAAGCCCTTTTAAAAGAAGAAAAACGCGGCGACCTGAAAAACATTCTGCAATACCACGTGTACGTGGGTTCACTGCGCACAGAAAGTTTTGAAGACGGCCAGAGTCTGGGCCAGGTAAACGGCGGCCGAGTAACCATGGGCGTCAAAGACGGCAAAGTCACCGTAAACGGGGCTACTATCCTGGCTTCCATTCCAACTTCTAACGGCGTGATTCACGTTATAGACCAGGTTTTACTGCCCAAATAGATAGCGTTTTCCATTACATAAAAGCCCGGCAATTACCGTAAAGGTTTCTGCCGGGCTTCTTTTTCACTTGTAAGGGCCAGATTCAATCTGCAGTTTTATTCATTAAAGCAATTCCACCGGAAGCCATGATCGCATCTTCGGCCAGGCCTAAAACCATGTTTGGCAAACCGCTTTCCTGGCCTAACTTTTTACGGAGATAGAAAAACCCGTAAGCCGCCACCACAGCCCCCGCTACGCCTAATAAGGCGCCGTTGACTTTTGGCTTTTCATTTGCGCCTGCTACCGTTGCGCCCACTATTGCTCCCGAAATAATGCGCGGGATCAATTGCTGAACCGAGATCCGGTCGCCGGTCATGGGTAATTTATCGCCGATCAGTTCAGCGCCCGCCAGGAATTTTAAGCTGGTAGCTACCATAGGCCGCTGCAGGTAACGCAAGCGGGTGTTGTACAATGCGCCGGCCGGATCGTTGGTAAGGAAATGGCTCAGCAACGCCGGGGCGGCCATGGCGCGCATGCCGGCAATAGCCCCGAGGCCTATGGCTTGCAGGTTGGAGTTTGTAGAGTTCATAGTTTGCTGTTTTTTAGTAGAGCGGTATACGGAAACGGTAGGGTTTTGGGGTGGAAAAGTAATAACTATTTGAATCTTCTAAAATTAACAAAAATCAAAACAGCGAGTCGTTATCAAATCTATTGAAAATTTATAATACGGAAAGAACATGCATCTAACAAAAAGCCCCGCTCCTTCCCAGGAAAAAGCGGGGCTTTCAAATTATTAACTAAAAACGTCTACTTAAACATCCCTTTTAAAGCAGCCAATTTGCTCTGGAAATCGCCTTCCGGTTCGGCTTCTTTTCTTGGGGCATTTCCACGTTGCTTACCGCCGCCACTTCCGCCGCTAGCCGGTTTCGCGGCCATCGGGTCCGACTTCATGGAAAGGGCGATGCGTTTGCGGTTGGCATCGACTTCCAGCACGGTTACTTCCACACGTTGCGCTACTTTTACGGCTTCGGCCGGGTTGGTAATAAAGCGGTCAGATAAATGGCTCACGTGAACCAGTCCATCCTGGTGCACCCCGATATCAACGAAAGCGCCGAATGCGGTAATGTTGGTTACGATGCCTGGCAGTTTCATACCCACGCGCAGGTCGGAAATTTCGTTTACGCCTTCGGTGAAACTGAACGCTTCGAAGCTTTCGCGCGGGTCGCGGCCGGGTTTGGCAAGTTCTTTTACAATGTCCTGAAGCGTTGGCAGACCTACGGTTTCGGTTACGTATTTCTTCAGATCGATCTTATTCCGCAGCTCCGCATTTTTCATCAGCTCCGCGATGGACGTATTCAGGTCTTTCGCCATACGTTCTACCACGTCGTAGCTTTCCGGGTGAACCGCGCTGGCGTCCAGCGGATTTTCGGCGTTGCGGATGCGCAAGAAACCTGCTGCCTGCTCAAAAGCTTTATCGCCTAAGCGCGGCACTTTTTTCAGTTCTAATCTTGAACGGAACGGACCGTTGGCATTGCGGTAATCGATGATGTTCTGCGCCAGGCTCGGGCCTAAACCGGAAACGTAGGTTAACAATTGCTTGCTGGCAGTATTAACTTCCACGCCCACGGCGTTTACCGAGCTCATTACCACGTCGTCCAGCGAATGCTTCAGGGCGGTCTGGTCTACGTCGTGCTGGTACTGGCCAACGCCGATAGATTTAGGATCGAGCTTTACCAGTTCCGCCAGCGGATCCATTAAACGGCGGCCGATGGAAACGGCGCCGCGAACGGTAATGTCCTGATCCGGGAATTCTTCGCGGGCAATTTCGGAAGCGGAATAAATGGAGGCACCACTTTCGTTTACCATTACGGTGGCAATTTCTTTAGGCAAATTCAGGCTGCGCACGAAGGTCTCGGTTTCGCGGCTGGCTGTGCCGTTACCAATGGCAATGGCTTCTACTTCGTACTTTTTCGCTAATTTCTCTACCGTTTCAGCAGCCATTTTAGCCTGGCCGGCACCGGTGTGCGGATAAATAGTCTCGTTGTGCAGCAGTTTGCCTTGTTTGTCTAATACTACCAGTTTACAACCGGTCCGGAAGCCAGGATCTAAAGCCAATACGGTTTTCTGGCCCATGGGCGCGGCTAATAAAAGCTGGCGCAGATTATCGGCAAAAACGCGGATGGCTTCTTCGTCGGCGCGTTTTTTAGAGCTCATGCGCACTTCGGTTTCCATGCTAAACTTCAGCATGCGTTTGTAGGCATCTTTTACGGCGAGTTTCACTTGTTCGGCAGCAGCGTTGTGGCCTTTCACGAACTGATTTTCCAGAATATCGATGGCCGCTTCTTCTTCCGGCTGGGCATCGAGCATCAGGATCATTTCCTTTTCACCACGGCGTAAGGCTAAAACCCGGTGCGAAGGCGCTTTTTCGATCGGCTCTTCCCACTCGAAATAGTCTTTGTACTTCTGGCCTTCTTCTTCTTTGCCGGCCACAACGCGGCTTTTGAACACGCCTTTTTTCTCGAACAGGTTACGAATTTTGGTACGCGCTTCGGCATCTTCGTTTACCCATTCGGCAATGATGTCGCGGGCACCGGCCAGGGCTTCTTCTTTGTCTTTTACTTCTTTTTCTTCGCTTACAAATTGTTCGGCTTCGGCCTCTACATCAAATGCAGCCTGTTCGAAAAGTTTGGTAGCCAGCGGCTCCAAGCCTTTTTCGCGGGCAATGGTAGCTTTGGTGCGGCGTTTCGGTTTGTAAGGCAGGTAAATATCTTCGAGCACGGCCATGGTTTCGGCGGCCATGATCTTTGCTTCCAGTTCCGGCGTCAGTTTTTCCTGGTCTTTGATGGATTTCAGGATGGCTTCGCGGCGTTTTTCAAGTTCGCGGAGTTGCTCCAGGCGGTCGCGGATGGCCGCGATCTGCACTTCGTCGAGCTCGCCGGTAACTTCTTTCCGGTAACGGGCAATGAAAGGCACCGTGGCGCCTTCGGCTAATAAATTGGCGGTAGCTTCCAGGGCTTTTAAACCGATGTTGAGCTCCGAAGCTATTTTGAAGTAATGTTGCAGATCGTCCATTTGTTGGATTTGAAAATTTGGAGATTGGAAGATTTGAAAATGCTCTGGAATGCGTTTATCCTCCCCCTACCCCCTCCGAAGGGGGACTGATCGGGATTGTGTATTCAGAATATTTAGTTCTTCAGATGTTTGTGATTCGTATTTTAAACCTGGTTTTAACTTTTATCAGACTTCAAAAATACGGTTAATTTAGAGGAAGCCCAAGCGGGAATCGGGCTTGAATTTGAAGAATGTTTTCGGTATGGGTTTTAAATCTGGGCAGATTTCTGTTTTGCTTCGAAGCGTTTAAGTTTTCTTTCTACTATTGGAATGAGAAGGACCAGGGAGAAACAGTAGAAGAAATTTATAGGCAAAAAAGTGGCGGTAAACGATAAAATATCTTTAAAAAGAAAAAAGTAAAGTAGTGAAATTGCCACGGTTACATGGGTAATAATAAGCATATATTTGGCGGCTAATTTATTTGCATAATGCCAGATCTCCAGGTTTTCCATGGAACGAGGAGTGCGGTAACCGTAAAAGCCATTAATATCTTTGGGTTGCTTCAGATAATAAATGATACCCATTAGAAGCCAAAGCAGGTAATAGACAATTATTAGAAATAATACGATCTTCTTTTCTATTTCTGGCATTCTTTTTCAGAACTTAATAAAACCTGTTTGATTTATCAAAGAGGGAATATACCGTTTTCTTTCTAAAAACTCTGTAACTTTGGTATAGTTTTTATACTGAAAACGATACCGTTTTTGATAAACCGATCATGAAAAAAATACTTTTAAGTTTATTACTGGTTTTTGCCACCACGCTTGGCTTTGCGCAAAGCACCAAAACGAAAACTAAATCTAAAACCACTACGCCAGCCAAAACGGCCGTAAAGAAACCGGTTACCAAGAAAACAGCGGCCGAAAAACTGCCCCAGGAAACGCCGGAACAAAAAGCCGAGCGTGAAAAAATGGCGATAGAAAAAGGGCGCGCCTTAACGCAGAACATGGATAAGAACCTGCGCTTTTCGCCGGAGCAATTCGAAGCGGTTCTGAAGATCAACCAGCAAAGCATTGCCCAGGTAGAACTGGCAAAATTCCAGTACCTGAAGAAAATGAAAAAGATGAACGCTGAAATTCAGAATATTGGAGCCAGCCGCTTGAGTTTACTCAAAGATGTTCTTACCCCGCAGCAGTTCCAGAAATACAACCAGAAGCGCGAAGAAAAAATGGGCATGCCAGGAACGTCACCGCAACAACAACGCGTACCGGCCATGGAACAGCACAGCAACTAGTAAAACCTTGATTTTCAAATTTTTATTCCTAAACCGCTGCCTCAACAGGCAGCGGTTTTTTGCTTTAAAAGGATAGCGTTTTTCGGCTGGCAACCATTTACGCGTGATATAAACTTATCTGCCCGGTTTCAGACTTCCCTCCTATTTTTAATCCAAATCTTCTGCTTATTGTTTCGTTCTGTTTTTCTGAATCTTAGCAGCCTTTTACTTAGCCAGGGTGAAATTCATGGCGCACTATTATTTCTCCTTAACCAGCCTAAGAATTGGTTGTGTCGTTCACGCTATACTTTTGGACTCACACCCTCATTTTCAGGCTTAAAACGCAACTTAAAACTCTTAAATCGGCCATAAATATAACTATTCCAACAAAACACTTGCATCCCTATTACGACCGCTGTTTGGGCCCCAACTTCTAAAGTATCGGGGCGTTAAACCCAACATAAGCAAAAACACTAATAAAACTTCAAAATATCGGTCCATAAATTTTACTTATACCTGCTATGAAAAGAACCTTACTTCCTATCCTTATCTTCGTTTTATCCTGTTTATCTTTCACAGCTTCGGCGCAAACTTCTGACCCATGCTATGGCTGCGATTACGAGCCGCTTTGCGTGATTGAGGATGAAGGCTTCCGCTTTGAATATTTCGGCGCAATTGATCAGGGCAACGGCACCACCCAACTCAAATTCAAGGTTTTTAACGCCAGCCGCTTCCCTTTCACCAGCATCATGTTCGATCTGCCGGGCACTAATATCCCGGCCATTTCGCCGCAAACCAGTTATGTAAGCCGTTTCTGGTACAGCGTAGACAATAACTACAACCAGGAGTTCATTAAATTTACCGGCCTTAACACGCTTAATTACCGTTACGATCAAAGCGATATTTTCCGCTACACGGTAGACAGTGCCACTTTTTACAACGGCCAGAACAACGTGATTGAAATTCAGGCGGAAGCCGGCACCATGACCGGGATCGCAGTTTTTGATCTGAACGAATGCGGCGACATGCCGATCAACCCGCTTCCGGTAGAATTAACCAGCTTTAAAGGCAACGTAACCGCTCAAGGCGTGGCGCTGACCTGGGAAACGGCTTCGGAAAAAAATAACGCTTACTTCTCCGTTCAATACAGCACCGATGGCCGCAATTTTGAATCGGTAGGTTACGTGGAAGGAAACGGCACTTCAGCTGCAGCGCATCGTTACAACTTCACCCATAAAGATCCGGCCGGCGGCAAAGCTTACTACCGCCTGAAGCAAGTCGATTTTGACAATACATCCGCTTACAGCAAAGTAATTGTGCTCGAAACCAAAACCAAGGCGAATTTACCGCTACGCGTTTTCCCTAACCCGACTACGGGCAACGAAGTGAACCTGCAATTCGAGCATGTGAACGCCGAAAAAGTAAACGTAACCCTTACCGACCTGAACGGCCGCGTAATTCTGAAACAAACCACCCAGGCTGCCCGCACCGTAAACGTTAACCTGCAGGGCGCCAATTTAAAACCAGGCATCTACATCCTGAACGTACAGGCCGGTTTACAGACCGCACACCAGAAAATTGTAGTACAATAACCTGAACCAAATCTGAATAGAGCTATGAAAACGCAGAAAGGCTGCCTTGCAAAAGGCAGCCTTTCTGCGTTTAAAAATAGGGCTTACCGGAAAAAACGGTATCTTTAAAACCCAAAAAACTATACTATCGCCCGCATGACCGACAAGAATATTTACCTCGTAATTACGCCAAATGGCCAGCGCCTAGACCTGACCAAAGCCCGTTCTTTAAAAGGCAATAACCTTTACCCTTTCGGGCCGCATAATTTCGCCATTTACCAGACGCCCGATAATATTTTTGTAAAAGGAACCAACCGCGGCGAACGCGAAACGATGCTGAATTACTACGAAATTATTGAGGAAGCGGAAGCCCGCAGTTACCAGCACCCGTATACGCGCGAAGACGAGGTTGAAGAAATGAGCTAAAAAACGGTGTTAAAAAAGCCCGAAAAGTTCGATGTTTATTTTATTGATGATATAACCCAGATCCTCGGGGCGTGCTACAAAATCGAGGTTATTCACGTCTATGGTCAGTACCTTGCCGTGCTTGTAATTGGCGATCCATTCATCGTAGTGTTCGTTCAGTTTTTTCAGGTAATCAAGCCGGATGCCGCTTTCGTAATCGCGGTTGCGTTTTTCGATCTGAGTGATGAGCTTGGGCAGGTCGGCTTTTAAGTAGATGAGCAGATCGGGCGGCTGCACCATGGTGATCATGCTTTCGTAAAGCCGGAAATAATTTTCGTAGTCGCGTTCGCTCAACATATCGGAGCTGCGCAGGTTTTTAGCAAAAATGTGCGCGTCTTCGTAAATGGTGCGGTCCTGAATTACGCCTTTGGTGCGCTGCTGAATCTGCTGGGTCTGGTTAAAGCGGCTGTTCAGAAAAAATACCTGCAAGTGAAAAGCCCAGCGCGGCATGTCGTTATAAAAATCTTTCAGATACGGGTTATCCTCCACGCTTTCCAGGTGAACATCCCAGTTAAAATGCTGCGCCAGCTTGGCCGCTAAAGTAGTTTTTCCGGCGCCAATGTTGCCGGCAATTGCAATGTGCATAAGCAATAAAAAAAACGTTAGGGTTTCGGGCCGTAAAAGTAAAGCAAAGCTGCCAGATTTTACGGGTTAATTCCTGGCCATACCCTGGGTTTTATTTTTTATACCCTGATTCACCTTAAAGGGCTTATTACCACCTGAATTTAAATTTTTAAGCTGAATACCAACAGCTTAAACGAAATCCTCCGGATTGGATGCAATTTATACTGAAAATATGTAACCTTTTCAGACATATCGAATGCAGGCTGCAAACGCGTTTTATATAAATATTTTAAAAAAAATTGAACAAAATATTTTGAAACTCGAAAACCAATTGCAATATTTCAGAGAATTTAAGACTAATCCCTGAAAATTCTTAAAAAACATTCTCACCTAAAACCATTAAAACCTTATGAAAAAATTTTACGCTTTCGCAGCGGCAAGCTTGCTGTGCGTTTCCGGTGCTATTGCTCAGACCAGTGGTTTTGAGCGTTGTTCTGCCATGGAAGTCTTGCATCAGCAGATGCAAAACGATCCTAAAATGGAATCGCGCATGCAGGCCATTGAAGCCCACACCCAAAAATTCCTGCAAAACAAGAGCACTACGGCTAATCAACGGACAAACGCTGTAGTTACCATTCCGGTAGTAGTGCACGTTGTCTGGAATACTGCTTCCCAAAACATCACCGATTGCCAGATCCAGTCCCAGTTAGCAGTTCTGAACGAAGATTTCAGAAAGTTAAATGCCGACAATTCTAAAACCCCTGCTTTATACGCCGGTTTAGCAGCCGATGCCCAGATCCAGTTTGTATTGGCAACCAAAGACCCTAATGGAAATGCGACAACCGGCATTACCAGAACCAAAACCAAAACCCGCACTTTTTCCGGCAATAATGCGATCAAATTTACCAGCCAGGGCGGAAAAGACGCCTGGAATACTTCCCAATACCTGAATTTCTGGATCGCACCAAATTTAGTAGATCGCGGCGTACAATTGTTAGGTTATGGCCAGTTTCCGGGCGGCCCGGCTAGCACCGATGGCGTAGTTATGGCCTACGGGGCTTTTGGCTCCCGCGCAAAATGCCCTAGCGGCGTTTACTATCAGGGCTATGACTTAGGCAGAACTACAACCCACGAAGTAGGCCATTTTCTGAACCTGCGCCATATCTGGGGTGATGCTACCTGCGGTAACGACCTGGTTTCTGATACCCCAACCCAGCAAACTTCTAACTATGGCTGCCCTACCTTCCCGAAAATAACCTGCAGCAACCAGGGCGATATGAGCATGAACTTCATGGATTATACCGACGACCCTTGCATGTATATGTTTACCACAGGTCAGGCGGCGCGCATGGCTGCAGTGCTGGCACCAGGTGGTTTCCATTACAGCTTAACTACTTCTACAGCGGCCTCCACTCCGGTGGCAACTACTACTACTTCTACCCAGGGTGCTACCACCACTGCTTCCAGAGACATGAACTTTGCTGCCGCTACTGTATTCCCGAACCCGGTTAAAGCCGAAATGAACGTGAGTTACTCGGTAACGGCAGAAAACACGAATGTGGAAGTAGAAATTTATAACCTGCTGGGCGCCTTGGTAGGCACTTATAAAGAAGGTGCAAAACCTGCCGGCAAACACGTGTTCAGCATTAATTCCGATAACAGCCGCAGCTTTGGCGCGCTTTCCAACGGAATGTATTTCTGCCGCATTAACGGCGCAGAAGAAGGCAAACTGGTTCGCTTTGTAATAGAAAGATAATAACCGCCCCCTTTTCATTAAAAAAGTCCGGCAAGCATTGCCGGACTTTTTTTGTGTTTAATCGAATAGTTTGAACCGCGGTTTCTCTTCCGGCACTACTTCCTCTTCTTTATCGGGGAATAATCTGAATTTCTTTTTCTCCGGCTTTTTCTCTTCCTCGCCACCAAAAAAGTTAAAGCTGCTTTTCTCTTTCTCTTTTTTCTTCGTTCCGAATATGCCGCCGGAATTTTTATCGTTGTCGCCACCGAAGAGGTTGAGCTTTTTCTTCTTTTCCTTAATTAAAATGTAGCGCAGCGAAAACCCGCCCTGCAAACCAAAATAATCTTCGTGGTTAAAATGAATGGCTGGTTTTAAATCGGCGGAAAGCAATAAGCGGGTAAAGATCAGTTTGGCTTCGAGCCCTAAAACGCCATCTACGCCGTAAAAAGCGCCGTTATCTTTCAGATCACCAATGTGCCCGCCGGCGCCAACATAGTAATTAAGGCCGTGGGTAATAATTGGGAAATGCTGCTGAAAAAGGGCGGTCGCGCTTACTTCGCGGGTGCCGGCCATGCCCAGAAATTCGATGGTGCTTTTAGGTAAAACGCGTTGCTGCAAGGTTAAACCCAGCCGGTGTTTTTCTACGCGCAAACCTACCGCGGTAATGTATTTCTGCGCCTGGGCCGTAAAAGTAAAAGCCAGCATTCCGGCCACAACCAACAAAATTCTGTTCTTCATAAAATCGGGAAAATACCTTTCTGCCCAACGAAATTACGCTTTTATTTGGTCAGAACTAAAAGCTTCTTGCTGGCAAGGTGCCGCTTTGCGCGAATTGCCTTATCTTTGAAAGAACTAAAAACCGTACCAAAACCATGGCAAAAACCAAACTTACTGTAAATAATAACGGCTCTTTAAGAGTAGAGGGCGAATTTGAAATTGTAGATGCGCAAGGCAACGTGTATGGTTTAGCCGGCCGCGAACTGGTAAGCATCTGCCGTTGTGGCCTTTCCAAAAACAAACCGTTCTGCGACGGTTCACACAAGGGCCATTTCGAGCACAACGCTGTAGCTTTTGATCTGCCGGAAAAGAAAGCTTAATTTCAGTCTGCTGCATTCCGTTTTATGGTTGCAATCACCTTAACGCCGGCTTCGGAAATAGATATTCCGGAGCTGCGCGCCCTGGCTTTAACTACCTGGGAACCGACCTATAAAAATATACTGAGCCGGGAGCAACTGCTTTTTATGCAGGAGGAAATTTACAACGAAACTGCGTTGGCAAAACAAATGCAGCACGGCCAGCAATTCTATTTTATTCAGCAGGAAGCATGTTCTGTGGGTTTTCTTTCACTCACGTTAATGAACTCAACAGAGCAACGCTACAAACTGAATAAGCTTTATTTATTGCCGGAAATGCAGGGCAAAGGAATTGGAAAAGCTGCGCTCGATGCTGCCGCAGAAACGGTACAGAAAATGGGCGGAAAAGTGCTGGAACTGAACGTAAACAAATTCAATCCGGCCAAATTTTTTTACGAACGCTGCGGCTTTTCCGTGATCCGGGAAGAAGATATTCCGATCGGCAATTACTGGATGAATGATTTTGTGATGGAGAAAAAGCTGGCCTAAGCTACCGCTGCCTGGGTGCGCACAAACCGCCGAAATACCGGCAGCGTGGCATAATAAACCAACAAACCCAGTGGAATCGCTAATAAAGCCCAGGCCGCAATGCCCAGCAAATTGGCAACCCAAAGTTTGTTCAGGGTTTCTACCCAGTCTTCTTTAATCATGTGCATGATCTGGGCCAGCGAATACCGCAACGGCGTGCCGCCAAAAATAAAAATACCGAGTTTAACCAGCGGGATAGCAATGATGATCTGGATCGGATTTACAAAATAGCTGATCAGCAGCAGGATCGGGCTGTTCAGGCGCAGGCGCGCGGCCACGAGCGTACCTATTAAAGTAGTAACCCCAAAAGCCGGAATCAGGCCGATTACCGCACCCAGGGTAACAGTAAGCGACAATTTTTCGGGCGTAATACCCGCTTTGAGTAAAGCCAGGAGCGGTTTTACCAGTTTGCGTTTAAAAAAATTTTCTTTGGTTTGTAAAGCTGTTTCCAATACTCCGGAAGGTTAAGCGGTGATCTCCTGCAAGGACCGGGTTTGCAGTTCAGAGGTTTATACGTAAAAAACGCCGCAGGTAACCTGAAAAACGGCATTTTTAATAAAAATATAATTTCGGGTATTTTCGTTCCACAAAACTAAGGCCATTTCTGACTTTTTCGTGTAAAAAGTATTGCGTTTTAGATCAGATTTTCAGGATTAACGGATTGGCAGGACATTAGTGTGGATCAGGATTATTATCATGCCCCCTAGGGACAGGTCGCAACCTTTCCGTACGTCATCCGATCAAATTGTCTGAATTAAGATCTTCGGGATTTAATAGATTGACAGGAAGGGTTGTCTGAATCAGGATTTACAGAATTTTAGAATTTACAGAATTAAGGAATTAAATGTAGGGGCACCCTTGGGGTGCCCTTTCCCGTTATTGTCTGAACACGATTTTAAAAATTATAAGGATTGACAGGATTTCTCAACATCCGATTTCACGCATATCGCCAGCGCAGCGCGCCTGAAAACCACGTTAGCAGAGAAACTAAACTAAAAAGAAAGCTGACTACGAAGGAGAATGACATCAGTTTCTGTTCCAAAGACTTTGGATTAACCGGTGCCGAGGAACGAGGCAGCCCGGTAGGGCAGGTGAATCCACGGCTTTGGAGCAGAAACGAAGCCTCCCGGCTTGAGGTAGAAAGTTAACTATAAAACTCAAAACCTAGAAGTAAAGAACAGAAGCAACGCTATAAAAACGCTATACTTTCAAGCTTAAAAACTCAATAGCAAAATATTACTACCAACCCGACGGGATCTCTCCTAACGTCGGGATGACAAGAGGAAAAAATGCTATGCTTTCAAGCATAAAAACTCCTTAATTCCGGATCACAATACCAAACAAATTAAATTGAAAATCCCTACCTTAGCTTTGTAAAATCAAGAAGTTGGCAGCATGGGTTTATTCACGAAAATTACGTACACAGACGTTTCTTACGCCACCCGCGCCAGTCAGCCGCTTACGCTTTTCCAGCTCCAGAATAAGATCCGCGAAGCGCTGGAAGAAGCTTTTCCGGCCGGTTACTGGGTGGTTGCCGAAATTTCGGAAGTACGAACGCATGCCAGCGGCCATTGCTATTTAACCCTTACCGAAAAAGACAACCGTAATCAGAATAATTTAATCGCCCAGGCCAAAGGCACGATCTGGCGCAACAATTACCGCGAAATCTCTACTTATTTCGAAAGCCAGACCGGCCACAAATTGCGCTCCGGACTCAAAATTCTCTTGAATGCCAGCGTGCGTTTTCACGAACTGTACGGCTTCAACCTCGATATTCTCGACATCGACCCGAACTATACCATTGGCGATCTGGCGCGGCAGAAGCAGGAAACGCTCCGGAAACTGCAAGCCAACGGCCTTTTAGAAAAAAACAAACAGCGCTTCCTGCCCGAAGTGCCGCAACGCGTGGCCGTAATTTCTTCGGCTACCGCCGCCGGATTCGAAGATTTCATGAAGCAGCTGGCGCAGAATCCATACGGCTACCATTTTCAAACCACTTTGTTCGAAGCAAGCATGCAGGGCAACGAAGCGGCGGCTTCGGTAAGGCAGGCGTTGCGGTTAATCGAAATGCAGCAAAGCCAGTTCGATGCGGTGATTTTAATTCGTGGTGGTGGCGCGCAAACCGATCTTTTGTGTTTCGACGATTATGAACTGGCGGCGACAATCGGCAATTTTTCGTTGCCGGTACTTACCGGAATCGGCCACGAACGCGACGAAACGGTGGCCGATATTGTAGCCCATACCAAACTGAAAACCCCTACTGCTGTCGCTGCTTTTTTAATTGATTGCTGCCTGACTTTTGAAGCGCATTTAGATACCGTTTTCGAAGACCTGAAAGACCTGGCAGCCGTGATTGTGAAACGCAAAAACGCGCAGCTCGAAAACCAGGTTCTGCAATTATCGCAGCAAACCAACCGTTATTTAAAGCAGCAGGATTCCAGGCTCGAAATGCTGGTGCGCAGTTTATCGGTAAAGCCGAAAAAATACCTGACCGAACAGGATAAACTCATCAGCTGCCACGAACTGAACCTGGTAAATTTCACGCGAAAAAAGCTCGAAAATTCGGAAGTAAAACTTTTGCAGCAAAGCCACAAACTCGAAAATATTAGCCGCCAAACGGTAGCACAAAAGCAGCAAAAACTCGAGCATCTAATTTACTGCATCAGCACTTCCGCCAAAAACAATATCAGCAATAAACAGCTTCTTTTTCAACCCTTTACCAATAAAATTAAAGCCGAAACGCAGCAGTTTTTGCGCGAAAAAACCTACCGTTTGCAGCTCACCGAAATGGAAGTAAAAAACCGCGATCCGGAGCAAATGCTGCTGCGCGGCTACACCTTAACTTACGTGCACGGCCAGCTGGTGCGCAGCGCCAAAGACTTGAAACCCGGCGACCTGATCCAGACGCATTTTGCCGACGGAGGCGCCGAAAGTACCATTACCAACCTGACAATTTTATGAACCAGAACCTAACCTATAAAGAAGCCACGCAGGAGCTCGAAGCCATCCTGAAAGCCATAGAAACCGACGCCGTAGATGTAGATGAACTGACCCAGAAAGTGCAGCGCTCTTCCGAACTCATCAAGATCTGCAAGCAGAAACTGCGTTCCGCCGAAGCCGCCATCAACCAGGTTTTCGAAGACATTGAATGCAACGACGAACCTGAAACGAAACCGAACTCTGACAAACCCGCGACGGGCAAATTGTTCTAAAAAACGATAGCAATTTACATGGAAAAACTCTTATTGCTGCACGGCGCGCTGGGTTGCCAGACCGGTTTCAACGCACTGAAAGCCGCTTTATCGGAACATTACGAGGTTTATTGCCTCGATTTTTACGGCCACGGTTCGGAAGCATTTTCTACGGAACCGTTTAAAATTGAAGGCTTTTCTGAACAGGTTTTTAACTGGCTCGAAGAAAATAAGATCGAGGCTATTTCCATTTTTGGCTACAGCATGGGCGGTTACGTGGCGTTGCATTTAGCGGCCAGGTATCCGGAAAAAGTAAAGCGCATTTTCACGCTCGCTACCAAATTCGACTGGACCGAAGCTTCGGCCGAAAAAGAAACCAAACTGCTCGATCCGGATAAGATTGAAGCCAAGGTGCCGATGTTTGCCAGTGAACTTTCCGAACGCCACGGCGCGCACCTCTGGAAAAACGTGCTCCGCAAAACCGCCGAAATGATGCTTGGTTTAGGCCGGCAAAAAGCACTTTCCGAGGAAGAACTTGCGCAAATTGAAATTCCGGTTTTAGTTAGCGTCGGCGACCGCGACCCGATGGTTAGCCTGGAAGAAACCGTGGCGGTTAGCAAACAACTGAAAAATGCCGCCCTGTTGGTTTTACCCAATACGGTGCATCCGCTGGAGAAAATTCCGGTGGTGAGGTTGGTTTTTGAGTGCCGGCAGTTTTTTGGGTGATTTGGGTAGCGTTTTTGGGTATTGACAAGGGCATATATTAATTGACGACAATTCATCGAACATTCATGTTAAGAATATTTCTATTTTTAATCCTCAACGCTATAAGCGTAAATGTTTTTGCTCAAAGTAAAGCTGACAGTCTTTTTATGTCTGGTGGAGAAGCTTTTGAGCTTGAAAATTACTCGGAGGCCATTAAAAACTTTAAAGAATTAGTTAGAAATTATAAGGGTTTTGAATACTATAATCAAGCAGTCTATAATCTTGCATATACTTACGATGCCTCTGACAGCTTAGACCAAGCAATATTATGGTATGAGAAAATTAGAAGTTCAAATGTTAAAGATAATAGTAGAGTTGGAGGAAGAGGCATTTTTGAGCCTTACGCAAATTATAAGCACTTTTCTACCTCAAATATTGCTTCCATTGAATATAATAGAGGGAATTATGAAAAAGCATTAGATTATTATACGCAGAGCTTAAATAAGTTTCCATATTTTAATTCTTCAGGCACAGATCTGAGAATTAATGAAAATAGATTAAAGATTTATCTTGTTGACTGTCTAAAAAAGCTAAAAAGATTCGATGAAGCTCTTGATATAATTGTTCTTCAAGCTTTAGCCTCTAAGGGAAGTAGTAACTACCAGTCCGTTGTAAAAAGTGCGATTGTATTGATCAATGAGAATTTCGACAAAAATAAGATAGCGTCTGAAATTGAGAACTCTTTAACGACAATTAAAAGAAAAGGGACCGGTTCTTTTGAATTAAATTGGAGAAATAAAAAAACTACAATACATCCTTATTCAGCAGGGCAGAATCTTACTGTGGCTAAATTGAAAGATGAAATTAAACAGTCTCTTTTCTGGACAGAACTCACTAAACCATAACTGACGTCAGAATTAAGCACAAAAAAAAGAGGAACCAGCTTGGCACCTCTTTTTTGCTTTAAAACGATACCGTTTTCTGGTTACCAGATCCGGATGCGTTCTTCCGGTTTGCGTACCATTTTGTCGCCTTCTTTGCAACCGAAAGCTTCGTAGAATTGCGGCATGTTGGCTAACGGACCATTGCAACGGAATTTACCCGGTGAATGCGGATCGGTCATTACCTGCTGACGCAAATATTGGTCGGTAGCATTTATGCGCCAGTTCTGTGCCCAGGCCAGGAAGAAACGCTGGTTTTGGGTGAACCCGTCGTATTTCGGATCGGTTTTGCCGGCGTTGGCTTTTTGTAAAGCAGTAAAAGCAATGTTCAGACCGCCAATATCGGCAATGTTTTCGCCCATGGTCAGCTGTCCGTTCACGAAAACGCTGTCCAGTGGCTGGTAAGCGCTATATTGCTTGTCCACCATTTCGGTGTGTTTGGCAAAACGTTCGGCATCTTCTTTGGTCCACCAGTCTTTCAGGTTGCCTTCGTGGTCGTACTGGCGTCCCTGATCATCAAATCCGTGGGTCAGTTCGTGGCCGATCACAGCCCCCATTCCGCCATAATTTACGGCGTCATCCGCTTTCGGATCGAAGAAAGGCGGCTGCAGAATACCGGCCGGGAACACGATCTCGTTCATAGACGGATTGTAATACGCGTTAACGGTTGGCGGGCTCATGTGCCATTCGTTGCGGTCTACCGGTTTACCCAGTTTCGAAGCCATATCGTTGTAATCGAACATGCGCGCACGCAGCACATTCATTACATAAGGGCCGCGGTTCACGTCGAACGTAGAATAATCTTTCCACTGATCCGGGTAACCGATCTTAACCGCGAAAGCATCCAGTTTCTGCATGGCTTTCTGCTTGGTTTCTTCGCTCATCCAGTCCAGCGTTTTTACGTGCTCCTGAAAAGCAGCCTGCAGGTTTTTGATCATGGTAAGGGCTTTGGCTTTGGCTTCCGGCGAGAAGGTTTTCTCTACGTAAAGCTGGCCTAAGGCTTCGCCCAGAGCGTTGTCAGTAGCGCGAGCCATGCGTTTCCAGCGCGGCTGCATTTGCTTGGCACCGCTCAGGGTTTTGCTGAAGAAATTAAAGTTTTCCTGCGCGTAAGCATTTGGTAAGGCACTGGCTAAAGAAGAAACCATCCGCAAACGCATGTAGGTTTTCCAGTCAGCAACCGGAACCGATTTCAGCATCGCGTTCAGCTCTTTAAAGAAAGCCGGCTGGCCCACAATTACTTCTTTGGCTGCACCCAGTTTCATGTTGGTCAGCCAGTTTTTTACGTTCAGGTTCGGCATCAGCTTCTGGAATTCTGCTACCGTCATTTTGTTGTAATTAGCATACGGATCGCGCAGCTCCACTCTCGATTTGGAAGCTTTGGCTAAACGCGTTTCAATGGCCATTACCTTATTGGCATTGGCTACAGCCTGTTTTTCCGAATCGCCTAATAACGTAAACATGTTGCGCAGGTAATTCAGGTAAGCCGTGCGGATCTCCTTCGAACGTTTGTCGTCTTTCAGGTAATAATCGCGGTCCGGCAAACCAATTCCGCCCTGGAACACGAACAGCGCATATTGCGTGCTGATCTTATCGTCCTGACCCACATACGAACCGAACATCGGGCCGAAGCCATGCATCTGGTGGGTGGCCAGCATATTCTGCAGGCCTTTCAGGTCTTTCACGGCATTCAGACGGTCCAGCTCCGGTTTCAGCGGTGCCAGGCCGGCGGTTTCAATTCCCGCGGAGTCCATGCCGGAATAAAAGTAATCGCCCACTTTTTGCAGGTTGCTGCCTTTTTCGGCGTTGGTGGTAGCCGCAGCGTTGTTAAGTAACTGGCGCAGAATAGCGTTGTTACGTTCCGCTACTTCGTTAAAGCTGCTCCAGATGCTTTCGGTAGCCGGCACCGGGTTGTTCTTTATCCAGTTACCGTTGGCGTACAAATAAAAATCATCACACGGCTTCACCGATTTATCGATGTTGGGCACATCTATGCCCACCCCTTTGGCAACTGCCAACATTTCCGGAGCCGGAGTGGCAATTACTTTGGCCGAAGATTGTTGCTGCGCTTCCGGCGCTTTGCACTGGGTTAGCAACATAGCTGCCAACGCCAACGAAACTGGTATAAACGATCTTTTTTTCATAGAATTATTTTTGACGCTGAAAATTTAGGCAATATTTTCGAATTAATAGCATAAAAGCCTTGCACACACGCATTTTGTATGTTTCCGCACGTTGCTGCCCGTATCCGCACATTACTTTTTAAGCCTGAAACCATACCATTTTTAAATTTGCAGCTTTACCGGAAAACAAAAAAAACCAGCCCGGTTAAGAGCTGGTTTTTGAGGAAAAAAGGATAGCGTTCTTGACTTATAAACTAACCGAAGCGCCTAATACAAAAGTACGGCCGCGATTGAAGAATACTTCAATGGAATTCGGATCGAACTGGTTGATTCCGGAACGGGTTGGAGCATCGGTAATGTAGAATTCATTCAGCACGTTCAGCACCGAGCCATTAAGCGTCAGTTTCAGGTCTTTATAGAATTTAAACGAATAACCGGAGTGAATATCGATGTTACGGCTGGTTGGCAGACGGAAAGCATCCTGCGGGGTTTTACCGGCCGGCAAGGCATCCGGCGAGAAATCTGCATAATTTTTGGCGAACATCAGGTAAGTAGGGCGAATGTAGAAACCTTTAATCGGTTCGTAACGCACACCCAGCATAAACTGGTTTTGTGCCGAACCACCCACGTGAATACCTTTGGCATTAAAATCTGCTTCACCAATCTGAACCCCTGTTTCAGTTACAATCCGGGCCTTTCCTTCTGAATTCCAGCGCCAGTCGCCCAACGAGATAGCAGCATTCAGGGAAACTTTACGACTGATCTCCTGGGCTAATTCCAGCTCCACGCCCAGGTGGCGGGCATCCATGCCGGTAATATTGTAGTAAAGCATGCCACCGGTGGCTTCATCCTGCACTGAACGGGAAATAGAACGGTCGTACCAGGTAGTGTGGTACCCATTCAGGTTGGCTTTAAAATTTCCGCGGTTGATCCCATACCCAACTTCAAAAGACATTACGCCTTCGTTCTGGTTGTTGGCAAATTGCTCACCGGAGCGGGTATCGAACACGAAGTTGAAGAACTGCGGCTTATTAATATAACCTAAGTTGAAGAAGAGGTTGTTGAATTCGTTCAGGTTGTAGTTCAGACCACCTTTAATGGTATAACCGGTAAATTTTACCCAGTCGCTTTCTTTCAGCTTGCCGGTACCGGAAACCTGCTGAATGTTTTTGGCGCTGGTACCACTTCCTACCGTTACCGGGGAGTTCTGATTAAGCTGTACGGTATCTTTTCCGGAGATCACATAATCGGACTGGGTATAATAAATATTATTAACCTGGTTTACAATGGTAGCCGGGGTGGTATAAAAACCGACCGGGGTTTGGGAACCATTAATGCTGTAAATTTTCGGCAGGAAATAATCTTTGCGCTTATAGGCCGTATTCGAAAGCGTGCCGCTTACAAAAGCCGAAAGTACCGGCGTTTTATACTCGGCCATCAGGAAACCACCAATATAGCGCACGTAACCATCGTTATTGAAGCTGATCTTGTCACCTTCATAAAGCTTCTTATTCGGATCCTGGTTGGCGTGGCCGGAAATGTTGCTGGCAAAATTCGCCCCTAGCAGATCGTGAACCTGGCTGTAGTGTTCGCCTTTGTAGGTACGGCCATCAATACCAGCCGATAACGTAGTTCTTTCAGTAGCCTTATAATCCATGCCCGAAATAAAACCATACCAGCGGTGATTGTTTACGTTGGCGCGCAGAATATTGGTAGCTTTGGTAGTTTCCCGGTTTCTGTAGTTAGCATCGTAAATACTCTGGAAATTTGGGCGGCCATTTTTAGTAGCAATGGTACTCAGCGGGCTCACTCCACCCCCGTTACCGATTGAAGCATACACCACGTTGCTCATGAATAGCTTTTCGGAAATGGTCCAGAAATGGTTCAGGTTGAATTGCGGCTTGTGGTAATAGTTCTGGCGTTCGTTCAGTTTTTCGCGGTTATGAATGGTATCCCCGTCAGAAAGCGTGTACCGATCCAGTTCACCCCAGTGGGCATTATAGTCAAAACCATAATCACCTATAATCTTGCCATCGTTATCTTTATAGTTGGTAGCACCCAGTTCCTGGGCTTTATCGGCGCTGTAGGTTGCAATGTTTTTGGCAAAAGAACGCTGCCCGTGTTTCTGCGGCGAACCTAAACCGGTTAAAGAAAGCGTATGGTTGCCGAATTTCTTGCTGATGTTGGCAAAATAGCTCCAGGAATCGTCCCAGGTGCCTTCTACCCAGCCATCGCCGGTGCGGCGCGAACCGTAAACTGTAAAAGCCCAGTCGCCTTGCAACTGACCGGAAGAATACATAAGCGAAGTTTTTGAGTAACTGTTGCTGCCAATTTCCTGGCGGGCTACAAAGCTGCGTTTGTTTTCAAAACCTTTGGTAAGAATATTCATGGTACCCCCAACCGAAGGCGTTGCCAGTTTAGAAGCACTTAAACCACGCTGTACCTGCGTAGATTTGGTTACATCGCCCAGATCCCAGTTAGACCAGAACACGCGGCCGTTTTCCATATCGTTTACCGGCACCCCGTTTACCATTACGGCAATGTTTTCCTGGCTGAAACCCCGGATGCTGATACGCGATTCGCCCGGGCCACCGCCCTGATTGGTCGCGTAAACTCCTGGCGTTTCATTTAGCAATAAAGGTAGGTCGCGGCCCGCTAAACTTTCGCGGATGGTAGATTCTTTAATGGCAGAGAAAGCCACCGGCGTTTCACGTTCCACGGCTACGTCGGCCACAATTTCCACTTCATTCAAAGTAGCATTATCTTCGCCCAGGCGGAAGGTTACAAAAGCGTCTTTATTTGAAATTACCACCGTTTCGGTAGCCGAAAGATAACCGATATAACTGGCTGTTACGGTGTAGGTACCCGGTTTCAGGTTTTCTACTTTAAACGTACCATTCACTTCGGTAAGTCCGCCGGTAGTGGTTCCGGGGCTGGAAACCTGCACGCTGGCGCCGGCCAGGCCTTCGCCTGAAGCTTTGTCTACCAGTTTGCCTTTCAGCGCGTAAGTTTGCGCGTAAGCCGCCTGCACTGTAAAGATCAGCACGAAAAAAGCGGATAAAATATTTTTCATGAAATAGGAAAAAGTTTAACCCTGCAAAGGTACGGCTTAACACCCGGAACAAAAAATCGGTCGGGCAGTAGGGAGCAATATTTTACTTCTTCTTAACGTGTTTTAAAGCAATTCTTTAGCCGGGTCCCAGAAATGCTTATCAAAATCCTGGATCTGGTCCTTAATAATGATCAGGCCTTCACTTTCAAGGGCACTTTGCATCGCGTTTGGGTCGCCGAAATGTTGCTTGCCGGTCAGCAATCCGTTGCGGTTCACCACGCGGTAAGCCGGAAGATCGGTTAGCGGGTGCGCGGCAATTAAAGCCCAGCCAACCATGCGCGCCGAACCTTTGGAACCTAAATAACTGGCAATGGCTCCGTAAGAAGTAACCCGGCCTTTAGGTATAAGCTTAACCACGGCGTACACATCTTCAAAAAAATTACCTTTCTTATCTTTCATTGCAAATCTGAAAATAAATTTCCGGAATTATTTTAGTGGTTTAAGAAGTCAGGGCCGGCATTTTCCAAAATTCTGAAATTTCAAATTAAACCTTTTATCTGTAGCTACATCTAAAGTTTCCGGTTGCCCGGAAAGTACGAAAATTAACAAAAGCTTTTACAAATGTTGTCTTTTCAAAGGCATTTTCGTATTAGCTTTGTTTAAATTTCAATTTACCTGAAACCAGTCCGGAAAATAGCGGAACAGTATATGGAAATGGCTTTTCCGCCGTTTAAGGAAAAACCAGTTTCTGTTTCAGTACGCTTTTCTGGTTGAAATATTTTTAAAAACGCTAGGGATTTAGCCCTCAAAAGTCGGCCCCGGAAACCGGCTAAAGCTCCGCTTCACTGCATTATGAAAACAAAATACATTGTTTACGCCATCTTACTCGTTGCACTTGGTTCCCTTATTTTTTACCGGATCTCTGCTAATAAAAAACTGGAAGGCAAAAGTGGCCCCGGTGGAAAAGGCGGCGGCAAAGGCGGTCCGGGCGGCGGCATGCCAGCCATGCGCGTAAGCGGCGTAGTGCTCCAACCACAGCAATTTTCCAACACGCTTTCCGTAACCGGAACAATAGAAGCCAACGAACAGGTAACGATCAGAAGTGAAATTTCCGGCCGGGTAAGCAATATTTCTTTTCAGGAAGGCAGCCGCGTTAGCAAGGGCCAGGTTTTATTGAAAATAGACGATTCTGAACTGCGCGCCCAGTTGGCCCAGGCCCAGACCAGGCAAAAACTCGCCGCCGAAAATGAACGACGCGCCGGCCTGCTTTTACAAAAAGAAGCCATCAGCAAGGAAGAATTCGACGTAGCCCGCTCCGAATTATTAACCACCAAGGCTCAGACCCAACTTATACAGGCGCAAATTGCCAAAACTGCCATTAAAGCGCCTTTTTCCGGACAAATTGGTTTGCGCAACATTTCCGAGGGCGGTTTCCTTTCGCCCGAAGTTGTAGTTGCCAACCTGGTAAATACCGATCCGGTAAAGATCACTTTCTCCGTACCCGAAAAATATTCGAACCAGGTAAAAGTAAATACAGAGATCAGTTTTACCATTGCCGGAAATACTAAAAAATACAACGCTACGGTTTACGCCATTGAGCCCGGCATAGAATCTGCCACCCGCACGCTCCAGCTCCGCGCCCGGGCTGCGAATCCAGAGAATATTTTGCGTCCCGGTTCCTTTGCCAATATTGAACTGCCGCTTACCGAAATAGAAAATGCCTTACTGGTTCCTTCCGAAGCGATTATCCCGATCCAGAACGGAAAGAAAGTGTTTGTAGCGAAAAACGGCAAAGCCAAAGAAGTTAAAGTAGAAACCGGCACCCGTACCGAAAAAGACGTGCTTATTACTTCCGGCCTTACCGCAGGCGATACTGTTTTAACTTCCGGTATTATGACGCTGAAAGCCGATGCACCGGTAAAAGTAAAGATTGAGGCAGCGAAAAAATAGCCGGCTACCGAAAAAAAAGTATAAACCCGCACTTTTAAGCTCGAAAACGGTAGCGTTTTGGAGGTAAAAAGTCAGGCATAAAAAACAAGTAATATGAGTTTATCTACCACCAGTATCAAGCGGCCGGTCTTCACCATAGTGGTCAACCTCATGCTGATCCTGTTCGGCGTGATCGGGTATACCTTTCTGGGCATCCGCGAATTTCCTTCTATCGATCCGGCGGTGGTGTCGGTGCGCACCAGTTATACCGGCGCCAATGCCGATATTATTGAATCGCAGATAACCGAACCGCTCGAAAAAGCCATCAACTCGATCGATGGGATCCGGAATATTTCCTCGTCGAGCAACCAGGGAACCAGCAACATTACCATCGAATTTAACCTGGAAAAAGACCTGGAAGAAGCCGCCAACGACGTGCGCGACAAAGTTTCGCAGGCCATCCGGAATTTACCCGAAGATATTGATTCGCCGCCGGTAGTTTCCAAAGCCGATGCCGACGCCGACGCCATTATTACCATGACGGTGAGCAGTGACAACCGCAACCAGCTTGAACTTAGTGATTATGCTGAAAACGTAATCGCGCAGCGCTTACAAACCATTCCGGGCGTGAGTGCGGTGCAGATCTGGGGGCAGAAACGCTACGCCATGCGCCTCTGGCTCGACCCGGCCAAACTGGCTTCTTACGGCCTGACCGTGAGCGATGTACGCAACGCCCTGAACCGCGAAAACGTAGAACTTCCCTCCGGAAAAGTAACCGGCTCCAATACCGAACTGGTGGTAAAAACCCTGGGAAATCTTTCCAACGAAGGGGCGTTCAACAACCTGATCGTAAAATCGGAGGAAGGTAAAATAATCCGTTTCAGCGACATTGGAAGTGCCGAGCTTGGCCCGGAAAACCTGGAAACCAAAATGACCGAATCGGGACAGCCCATGGTTGGTTTAGCCATCATTCCGCAGCCGGGCACCAATTATTTAGAAATTTCAGAGGCCTTTTATGAGCAGTTCGAAAAACTAAAAAATGAACTGCCCCAGGATCTGAAACTGAATATTGCCATGGACAACACCATTTTCGTAAAAAATTCGGTGATCGAAGTAGGCGAAACCATTGCCATTTCCTTGGTGCTGGTGGTACTCATCATTTACCTGTTCTTCCGCGACTGGAGCATTGCCTTCCGGCCTTTGATCGATATTCCGGTTTCGTTGATCGCCACGTTCTTTATCATGTACCTCTGCGGTTTCTCGGTAAATGTGCTTACCCTGCTGGCCATTGTACTGGCAACCGGTCTGGTAGTAGACGATGGCATTGTGGTAACCGAAAACATTTTCAAGAAAGTAGAGGAAGGCATGAGCCCGATCGAGGCTGCCATAAAAGGTTCGAACGAGATCTTCCTGGCCGTAATTTCCATTTCCATTACATTGGCCGCGGTGTTTTTGCCGGTCATTTTCCTGGAAGGTTTTGTGGGCCGGTTGTTCCGGGAATTTGGCGTGGTGATCGGGGCGGCGGTGCTTATTTCGGCCTTCGTTTCGCTTACCTTAACACCTATGCTGAACGCTTACCTCATGA
Source organism: Adhaeribacter terrigena (assembly GCF_016623615.1). Classification (GTDB taxonomy): domain Bacteria; phylum Bacteroidota; class Bacteroidia; order Cytophagales; family Hymenobacteraceae; genus Adhaeribacter_A; species Adhaeribacter_A terrigena. Next base: position 110,056 of record NZ_JAEHFX010000007.1, read on the forward strand.
AAAAAGGTGGCCATAAAAAATCGAAATTCTACGATCTTACCGAGCCGTATTTTCAGAAAATGAATAAAGGCTACGCCGAAACGCTGGGAAAATTCATGCAAAAACGCTGGCTTAGTTTCCCGATCATTCTGGCCTGTCTGGGCATGATCGTGCTTTTCTACATAAATCTGCAAAAAGAAACCGCTCCTTACGACGACCGGAGCATGCTGCGTTTACAGGTTTCTGCCCCGGAAGGCGCCTCGTATGAATACATGGATCGTTTCATGAACGACCTAACGCAGCTTTTGAACGATTCAATTCCCGAGAAACAAGTGGCGCTGGTAATTACTTCGCCGGGTTTTGGTGGCTCCGGAGCGGTAAACAGCGGCATGGTGCGCCTTGCATTAAAAGACCCTTCGGAACGCGAACGTTCGCAGAAAGATATCGCCGAAGACCTGACCAGTTTAACCAAACGCTATTCCGAAGCCCGGACTACGGTCATTCAGCAGCCAACCATTTCAGTAAACCGGCGCGGCGGGCAGCCCATTCAATACATTATCCAGGCACCTAACTTTCAGAAACTAGAAGAAAAGATCCCGGTATTTCTGGATGAAGCCGCCAAAGACCCTACCTTCAGCATGGTAGATGTAAACCTGAAATTCAACAAGCCGGAAATAAACATTACCATAGACCGCGAAAAAGCGCAAAGTCTGGGCGTATCGGTTCTGGATGTGGCCCAAACCTTACAACTTTCGCTCAGCGGGCAGCGCTTTGGTTATTTTATCATGAACGGGCGGCAATACCAGGTAATCGGGCAATTTGAAGAAACCGACCGCGATGCGCCCATTGACCTGACTTCGTTGTTTGTGCGCAGCAATACCGGTCAGCTTATTCAGCTCGACAACCTAGTGAAAGTTGAAGAAAGAAGTGCGCCGCCGCAACTTTACCACAATAACCGTTACATGTCGGCTACGATTTCGGCGGGCCTGGCGCCGGGCAAAAGCATTGGCGACGGCATTGAAGCCATGGACCGCGTAGCTGATAAAGTACTGGACGATACCTTCTCTACGGACCTGGGCGGCGAATCGCGTGACTTTGTGGAAAGCAGCTCGAACACGGCTTTTGCCTTTGCCCTGGCTTTACTGCTTATTTATTTAATCCTGGCCGCACAATTCGAAAGCTTTATCGATCCGCTCATTATTATTTTAACTGTACCTATGGCGGTAGCAGGAGCCATGCTTTCGTTGTGGCTATTCGGACAGACCTGGAATATTTTCAGCCAGATCGGTACCATCATGCTCATTGGCCTGGTTACTAAAAACGGGATTTTAATTGTGGAATTTGCGAATCAGCTGCGCGAGCAGGGCAAACCTAAAATGGAAGCCATTATGGAAGCTTCCGAAGCCCGCCTCCGCCCTATTTTAATGACGAGTCTGGCCATTGCGCTGGGCGCTTTACCAATTGCTTTAGCCTTAGGCGCCGCTGCGCAAAGCCGCATGGGCATGGGTATTGTAATTGTTGGCGGCACCATGTTCTCGTTAATTCTGACCTTATTCGTGATCCCGGCTATTTATTCGATGTGGAGCAAAGAACGCAAGCATCATCCGGAGTTCGATCATATTGAGGAATTTGAAAGAGAAGTAGCCATGAAAACCGGGCACTAGGTTTTGAATGCGGGAATGAATTATCGGGTCATTCTGAGCCTGTCGAAGAAACTATTGGGTACTACTATGGAATTCGAGCGAAACAAAGAATTTCTTGCAGTAGGTTTCTAATTAGCTTTCCTGAAGGTTCGGCACACGATGTTTCCCTTTCAAGGTCGGGATGACGCAATAAATTAAAGGCAATAAATCTTTAAGCTAACAGTATTTTCTGCTTAGGGATTTCTGTTAAAAATATACTGGAACAAAAAATGAAGCATAAAATTCTTTTCCTGAGCATATTACTGGTCGGCTTTTTGAAAGCTGGCAGCTCAAGCGCACAGGAAATTTTAACCCTGGAAGAAGCCGTACGGATTGCGCTGGAACGGAATTATGACATCAGGCTGGCCAGGAATAATGTTGAAATTGAAGACCTGAATGTAAGCTGGGCCAATGCCGGTTTAACGCCGCGCGTAGATGCGGTACTGAACGACAATAACGGTATTCAGACGACCCGCCAAACCCAGGCCGATGGCTCCATTCGCGAACGGAACAATGCCCGGAATTCGAACCTGAATTATGGCGCGGAGCTGAACTGGACGGTTTTTGACGGTTTCGGCATGTTTGCCCGCCACGACCAGTTACAGGAATTCCGGAAACTGAGCGAAACCGAGTTGCAGCAAACCGTTCTGACCAAAGTGGGCGAAGTAATGCGCACGTATTACGATCTGATCCAGCAAAAGCAGCAACTCTCAGCCTACGATTCTGCCATTGTGATCTCCCGCATGCGCTTAAATGTAGCCCAGAACCGCTTTACCATTGGCAAAGCAGCGAAGCTGGCCGTGCTGAACGCGCAGGTAGACCTGAATACCGATACTACCAACCTGCTGCGCCAGCGCGAACTTTATATCAACACCAAAACCCTGCTGAACGAGATCATTGGCCGTGATATTGCCACGCCATTTGAAGTGACGGATTCTATCCGGATAGACGCTTCACTTACTTTAGGGCATCTTTCTAGCCTGGCGCAACAGCAAAACCCGAGCTTAAAAGCAGCCGGAATTAACAAACGCATTGCCGAACTCGATAAAAAACAGGTGCGCGCCATCCGGTACCCGGCCGTGGGCGTAAATTCAGGGTATAATTTCAGCCGTTCAGAATCTGCGCTGGGCTTTGCTACTTCTTCTTCCGGACGTGGCTTTACGTATGGCCTTTCGGCTTCGGTAAATCTGTTTAACGGCGGTTTGCAGCGCCGGAACGAAAAAATAGCAGAGCTGCAGATAAAAAATGCGCAGATAGACCAGGAAAAAACGAACCAGACCATTAGTTCGCAGCTTACCCGGGCTTACCAGGTTTACCTTACCAATTTAGATCTGGTAACGCTGGAAAAGAACAACGTGGAAATTTCACGGCGCAACCAGGAAATAACTTTAGACAAATACGAGTTAGGCACCCTTACGCCGGTAGAATTCCGCGATGCGCAGCTGAATTATTTAAATGCCAAAGTACGCTACAGCAATGCGCAATACCTGGCCAAAATAGCCGAAATTGCCCTGAAAGAAATTGCCGGCAACCTACCTTTGCAATAAAATTCTGCCACTAAAAAAAACTTAACAAAAAGGCCGGTTAAGAAATTTAACCGGCCTTTTTGGTTGGAAAAACGGTAGGTTTTCCGGACTAAAAAGTCTGCTTTTAAAACAGCAGAAGCGCTGGCTTTAAGCCCTGCAATTTTATAAAACGCTATACTTTTCAGGCTCAAAACTGTCTGCCATTTTCATTGTTTTTTAAAGGAAGATCAAAGCGGATTTTCTGCTTTTTGCTCGAGCACCAGTTCCATGCCGGAGGTAAAATAAAACGTTACTTTCCGGCTGAAATAGTCTTCTTCATCGTCTTCGCGGTATCGGGTTATGATGGCATTTAAAACGCCTTCTTCTTCGCTGAAAGTAAAGTTAAGCTGCGGGTTATAGATAATTTCGGTTTCTTTAAACAATTCCCAGTGCCCGGTTTTTGCTGTGCCATCGGTAACTATTACGGAACCTTTATTCTGAAAAACCACTTTGCTGCAGGTTGCAAAAACGGAAGTATCAGAAACCTGACCGCCTGGCCGTTCCAATACATCCCAACTGCCCAGCAGATGCTCCGTAGCTATAATATTCAGATCGAGGTAACGCACAGCTACAGATTAACCTTTAGAATTTTTAAGTCTTGAAATTTCTTCCTGCAATGCTTTTACCTCTTTTGCTAACTGCAGATTCCGGAATTTCACTTTCACTTCCATATCCTCGTATGCGTTTTTAAGGTTCTCGGCGTAGTTACTCAATTGTTTGTTCTTAGCGGCCAGTTCCTGCGTTCGTTCTGCTACTTTGCGGTCCAGGCTGTGGTTCAGTTCGCGTAATTCCAGGGTCATTTTATCGGCCAGTTTAAGGGCATTTTCGCGGGTATTGGCCAGGGTGCGCAGCAAAAAGAAAAGCGAAACATTAAGCAGAATTCCGCCGAAAAGAATTACGTAAGCCAGCGTTTTACCCTTGGCGGTTTCGTAGTCGCGCACCGGCAAAAGCCGCAGCGTCCACTGATTATTGTAAACCGGGAAAGAGGCTGTGTAAGTAGAATCGGACATTTCCGGGCGCACAACCCAGGAGCGGTATAGCAATTTACTCGTATCGGTGCGGGCGCCATCGTAGAGTTCTACCTGGTAAGGCAGATCCCGACGACTGAGCTCCCGCTGCAATACGCCCTTCATAAAATTTTCAGCAACAAATGGCGCGTACGCCCAACCTAAAAACCGTTTAGTGGAATTCTCCTCAAGGGCTTCGGAGCGAAAAACCGGCACGTAAATCAGGAAACCGGGGGTTCTATTTTTATCCTGCACCAGCACTACCCGGTCCGAAATGGCGGCCTTACCCGTATTCCGGGCTTTTTCCATGGCCCTGCGGCGGGTTGGGTCCGAACCCATATCAAACCCGAGCGCTCTATGATTACGCAGCTGCGGCTCGATGAATTTGATCACGAAAAATTCTTTTGCCCCCGGCACCTTGCCCAAACTGGTTATCGAAAAATCGGGAGCCCGGTCGCGGCGGTTTTCCATTACAAACGCCAGCGAATCTGACTTGTTTACCGGAACAGCAAAACCAAGACCGTATATACCCGGATAATTTATATCTAATTGTAAAGCGGTCACAAAATCACGCCAGTCGTAACGGTTTACCTGTTCGGAACTGGCTACAAAAGCGCCGGCCGCAACCTGCTCATCTACATAGGTTTGCAAACGAAAAGCAATATTCTGCCTGATCTTTTCGAGCTGGTCCTGGTAATACGTTCGCCGGCTGATCTCATGCCAGCGCAGTTCGTTCCGGAAAAATAAAAAAGTAACAACAAGCCCTGAAATCAGCAGCACAAATGGCAATGCGTTATATAATTTTTCTTTCATGCTTTAAAAGTTTACCAGCCAACACCTGAGGCCGGCACCAAAAATAATGAACAATTCTGCCAACGCTTTCGCTACAAAAGTACTTATTCCGGGACAGTAAACAGTATAACAAGGTTGTTTAATTCGGCCTTGTTTTTCACCTGATGATAAGAGCGTTCTGTATACAGGTTCGTGTATTTTTTACTTCTGCTGGCATTGCGTACATATATACGTAGCGCGGCCTCCAACAACCATTTTTGTGATCTCAGTTTTGCACCGCGGGCAGTTTTTATGCGCATCTTTTTCGGCGTGCGGCGAGTCATCCCATTCGCGGGAATGAATGAGAAAAGTAGCCGGCATTTGGCGGTAAACGGCCTCTTCTTCGATAGAGATCTGCAGTACGTTTTGCGTGGCTTCCAGCAGGTTTTGAATTTCCGGATCGGTTAGTTCGGCGGCAATTATTTCCGGGTGCAGTTTTGCCTGGAACAGAATTTCATCTACGAGCCAGTTGCCAATTCCGGCCAGGATTTTCTGATCGAGCAGCGCAGATTTAAGCGCAGTTTTTCTTTTCCGCAGGCTTTTTGCCAGTTCAGCGCCGGAAATTTCCAATGCATCGGGCCCGAGTTTTTTAGCTGTTTTATATACCGTTTCGCTTTCCCATAAACCGATCCGGCCAAACTTACGCGAATCTGCAAAAGCCAGTTTAAAGCCGCTGTCGAAGAAAAAAGTAGCCCGTTCAAAACGCGGCGCATCTTCCGGAATACGGTAATAATGTAGATCGCCGGTCATGCCGAAATGCAGGCTCAGCACCTTGCCGTTGTCGAGCGTTACGAGTAAATGTTTCCCGATCCGGGTGGTTTTTACCATTTGGCGCCCCATTATTTGCTCCCGGAAATCTTCGGCCGGCATGGTGATCTGGCGCTTTGCATCTACAGCCGTAAAACCGGTAATTTTCTGGTGCATGCTGGTTGCTTCCAGGTATTTGCGGAGCGTTTCTACTTCGGGTAATTCGGGCATTAATCTGGTTGTTGATTGTTGGTTAGTTGTTGTTGGTTGCTGGTTGTTAGCTTTGGGTTTTAGGTTTTAAAGAATTCCGAAAATAATAAAAAGCATTTCCCAGATCATGAACTTAATTTTCCGGAATAATTTTTCAAATTTCCTTCGTAGCGTATGTAGCGTAGGGTTTAAACCCTACGCTACATACGCTACGAAGGAAATTAAATAAGAAACCTTTCAATTACAGTATCTTCAAAACCTTAAACAGTTTTTCAGGCCAAAAGCATACCGTTTTCTTTTCGAAAATGCAGCTGCCGCCAGTAAAAAAGTACCATCCCGGCTTCCGTTTAAACATATAAAACGCAGTAATGGCTTTTTAATTTTATTTAAATCCTGCTGCTATTAAAATAAACCGAGCTGTTTGCCGGTCAGTTGGCAGAAGTGGTTGTAATTGTAGGGTTTCATGCTGCGGCCTGCCAGGTATTTTTTCTTACTCACTCGGAAAAGATTGGCAATATTGGCCGCAAAATTTCCTTCGCCAATAATGCGGGTCCCGAAACGGCTGTCGTTTAATTTTCCGCCGTGGCAATGCGCGGTCTGGTACAATACTTTTTCGGCCCGGTCCGGGTAGGCTTTACGCACCCAATCTTCAAAAACAGCGCCGACAGCGCCATTCAGCCGCACAATGGTGTAAGCGGCATTGCTGGCTCCGGCTTCGGCGGCGGCGCGCATGAGTTCCGGAATTTCGTAATCGTTCAGGGCCGGAATAATGGGTGCCAGCATCACGTTTACCGGAATGCCGGCATCGGTTAACTGCTTTACCACTTCCAGCCTTTTTTTACCCGAAACCGTGCGCGGTTCGAGTTTGCGGCGCAGTTCTTCGTTTAACGTGGTGATGGAAATATTTACGTGCACCAGGTCCAGGGCATTGAGTTTTTGCAGCAGGTCGAGGTCGCGGAGAATGAGGGCGTTTTTGGTGATGATGCTGACCGGATGTTTGTAGCGCAGCAGCACTTCCAGAATTTTGCGGGTAAGCTGTTTTTTGGCTTCTATGGGTTGGTAGCAATCGGTATTGCCGGCCAGCATAATGGGCTTGGGTTCCCATTTCGGGTTTTCGAGTTGTTTCACCAGAACCTGCGGCGCATTTTCTTTTATGATGATCTTGGTTTCGAAATCGAGGCCGGCGCCGTAGCCCCAATACTCGTGCGTATTGCGGGCGTAGCAATATACGCAGCCATGCTCGCAACCCTGGTACGGATTCAGCGAATAACCTAAACCAAGATCCGGGCTGTTTATTTTGTTTACGATCTTTTTGGGCAGCTCGGTAAAATATTCCGTTTTGGGCGCTTCTGCCAGCCAGGGTTCATCAAGGCCCTCCAGGTGTTCGGTTACGTAAGCTTGCTTCTGAAATTTATTGGCCGGATCGAATTGCGCGCCTCTACCCTTCCATAGTTCGTCCTTTTTTTCCATGCTTAAAGTTACGGATTTACTAAATTTAAAAGTATTTTCAAGCCAATTATTTTAGCGCTACCTGTTAATATTTCTAAAACTACCGTAAAAACTAATTAACTTAGCAATTTCTTATATGTGAAGGAAAATCAATTCCCGTATTTTGCGGCTTTTACATTACTTTTGCAGAAAATATTTCAAGCATGCTTTTACCTGAAAACGTCGAAATTATAGCTTACCAAACTCTCCACCGCGAAGCCTTTCGGGACCTGAACCACGAATGGATCACGAAATTCTTTGCTTTGGAAGCTGCCGATAGTAACATGCTCGAGAATCCGGAAAGGTATATTCTGGAAAAAGGCGGGTATATTTTTATGGCGCTGCTGCACGGAGAACCTGTGGGCACGGTTGCATTAATTAAAAACCCGGATGGTTCTTTTGAGCTGGCAAAAATGGCGGTAACCGATAAAGCCAAAGGCCTGAAGATCGGGTACGCCCTGGGCAAAGTTGCGCTCGAAAAAGCCAGCGAAATAAAAGCCCCGAAAGTAGAATTGCTCTCGAACCGAAAACTCGCGCCGGCCCTGAACCTTTATAAAAAACTGGGCTTCGAGGAAGTGCCTTTACCGCCCAACGATTACCAGCGCGCCGATATAAAAATGGAAATCCGTTTCTGAAATTTTAAGTAAAAACGGTACAGTTTTATAAACAAAAAGTCACTGCCGCCGGCAGTGACTTTTTTATGCGCAAAGCATAGCGTTTTTAACCGTTACAATCTTGAAATTATCGTTCCGAACCAGGGTTCCAGGCGTTGCCGGAAATCGGATCGTAATAGCGGTTCCTTGGGTAGGCTTCGCTTTCGAAAGGAGTAGCCGTGTTTCCGTAATCCAGATCTGAGGTTCCGGAATACATATCCTGGTCGTAGCCACTGCCCTGGCGGTTGCGGGCGCGCTGCCGCGAACCGTAATTATCGTAAGGCGAGAATTCCTGGTGGCTGCGCAGATTCAGGTCATCGGTAATGCTGCCTTGCGTAGAATTATTGTAGTTACCGCGGTTATACTGGCTTTCGGAAGTATCGTAAATTTCGTAGCGCGAATCGTCTTCAGCAGGTGTAAAACGGTTGTAACGGCCGGTTTGTCTTTGTTCGCTTTCTTCCGTTCTGCGCCAGCCGCGGGTATTATCAGCACCCTGCGATCCGTACCGGGAACTTCCATCGTAACTTTCGCGCTCGCCGGGCGCAAAACTGTTGCTATCGCGGTAAGCGCCGTAAACCTGGTGGCGCGGACGCGGTGCAGGCTCGTGGTGGCCGCTTGCCCAGCGTTCGTTATTGTAACCGTTGCTGGCCGAGCCGAAGCCCTGGGCGCCGCCGTAGCTGCCCATAGAACCGGCATTGCGCGATGCTCCGTACGTTGCTCCGGTGCCATAATCGCTTTGGTGCCGACCGCGGTCGGCGCCGTTGCGCGAATTACCGGCGTGGCCGTAGCTGTAATCGCGGCCGTAATTTTCCTGGTTCAGGTTGCGGTAGGTATCGCGGTTTTCAGGGCTGTTATCTAAGCGGTAAGCACCCCGGAATCTTTCGCGCTCGTCGTTGCGGTAATCAATGCGGTTGGGGTGCCACATATCTTCCTGCCGACGTTGCGGATCGTTGTTCCGGTTCTGACCGCTATTCCGGTTTTGATCGGAATTCCGGTTCTGCGGGTACTGATTCTGTTCATCCCAATTGCGGGACTGGTCATAATTTCTATTACGGTTCATAGTTTAAATTTTGAGTTTTGATCTGGTAAAGAAATATGCTTACTGTAAACGATTCCGGCCGCCTGCGGTTGTGGAAATAATTCCCCGCTGGTTAACAGCCGGCTACCGGTTTTTAACGCAGTAGCACTTGTATTTCTAAAAATTAACTTTAACTTTATGACAAGATTTATGGTAATTCCAACTTTAAATCTTATACTTCAGAAACCTGGTTACATCTCACCCTTAATCGAGGTATTATGCAGTCAACCCTAGTAGTTTGTTTCGAGAATGAGTGCTGCACCCTGGAGCATGATACGGACAACCAATGCCTGGTCATGACCTGGAAAGGTTTGCTGCCCAGCAAAGGCTTCCGGGAGGTTCACCAGCACGCGCTGCACCTGATGCGCAAACATAAAATCAGCAAACTACTATGCGATGCCCGCCGCATGAAAACCATTGGTAGCGAAGACGCCGCCTGGATCGAAAATTTCTGGATTCCCAGCGCGGTGGTAGCCGGTTACCGGTATTGCGCCATTGTAGAATCAGATTATATTTTCAATCAGATCTCCATTAACAACATCACCGAAAAAATAGACCCGGAAAGCATAACGATCGGGCATTTTAAAACCCGGGAAGAAGCGTTGCACTGGCTCCGGCATAGCTGAGTTTTTCAACCCGAAACCCTACCGTTTCTGCTATTTGGTGCGCAGGTTATTGGCATTGCTGCCGTCGAGCTTGCGCGTATCTTCTTCTTTTTCGGCCGCCACATTTCCTTCCGCCACCGTGCCTTCGGGCTTCAGGTCCAGTTCGTCGGTTTTAATGTCTTCCAGCGGTTCAGGGTTATCGTCAGGCAAACGTTTGCTTTCGTCGGCGTTGGTTATCTGGTCTTTGTCGTCGGGATTATTTAAGGCGGCCATGGCTTTCAGAATTTTAGTTTTTTGGTTGAAAAGGATAGCGTTTTTTCCAGCGCTTATTTAGTCGTTCTCGTTATTGGCGTCGCCGTCGTTGGTATCGCGGTCTTCCAGGCTTTTACCGGGGTTGGCGGCGCGGGTTCCGTCAAAATTTTCGTCGGAAGTTGGCGAACCGCGGCGGTGCGACGTCGGGCTCAGATCAGGTGGCGTGGCTTCGCCGGTGGATCCTTCGTTGGCTAAACGAATGGCTTCCTGGCGCTGGTATTCGGCATCCTGTTCTTCAGGACTTAAAGGTCTTTGGTTTTGAGCATTCATTTTTTCGGGGTTTTTATGTAAGAAGTAAGCGTATTTAAATTCACCTGTTTTACTCCCGTTTCCCGTTTTATGTTTTCCTGCCTGCCCTAAACCACACGCCGTGCAACATTTTCGCAGGGCAATAGTTTAAACAGTGTCTATTCCCTTACAAACCAAAAACAGAAAACCATGAAAAAGTTATTATCAATGTTGTTTGCCTTGGTGCTGAGCAGCGCATTTGTGCAGGCGCAAACCACGCAGGAAACAACAACAAAAGCGAAAGCCAAAGGCTCGATGTCTGCAAATCCGCAAATGCAAAACCCCGCTATGAAAGACGGCATTATGATGCAAGGCGGTAAACTGATGATGGTAAACAAAGGCGTGGCGGCTGTAATAACCGAAGACCAGACGCTGAGCAACGGCATGGTGGTTATGAAAGACGGTAACGTAAAAAAGGCCGATGGCACCACCATGATGCTGCACGAAGGCGACCACCTGACCATGGATGGCAAAATTATGCACCACCACCCGAACATGCAGGCAGACGGTAAGGCCAAAAAAGGCAAAGGCAAAATAAAAGTAGACGATGACGAAACGAAAACGAAAGGCAGCATGGGTAATTCGAAAACCAAATACTAAGAATTGACCTGGCGCTGATTTCGATCTGAAAACTGCCCTGCAAACCACGGGGCAGTTTTTGTTTTAAAAACCTACCGTTTTTGCCCGTATTAATTGCGTATCTTTGTTTCTGGAAGCGAAGAAAAATTACGGTATGAAAAACCTGAAAGAAAACGAACGGGAAGTAATTAAACTCATAAACTTTTTCCGGAAACGGGCTGAACGCCTGATAGAAGAAGGTGCTCTGAGCGAAGAAGAACAACAGGTTACCAGCTCCTGCCAGAAACTGGAAGAAAGCCTTTATATACATGCCGCCAACCGCGATGCCGTACTGGAAAAACGCGACCAGCTGAACACGATCGTGAAAGACAATGCGGCCTGCCCGAAATGCGAAAGCAACGCAAACCTGAAATTTGTAACGGTAGAAAAGAATGAACAGGGCTGGAAATCGAACCGCTATAAATGCCGCCGCTGCAACATTGCCTTTACCTGGAACCGCCCCAATAACCCCTGGGACCTGGTACTGTTTTTAAAAGTTGTAGTAGCCGATATGGAAGCCGCCGCGCAGGACGAAAACGAAACGGAGCAAGCCCGCCAGGTGGCCGCCTATAACCGCGACATGATGCTCGAAAACCTGGCCAAACTGGAACCGGTACTGCAAAGCTCCGACGAAGAACTGGCTGAAATGGAAGCCCGCGAACGCGAAATGAGCAAGCTGATCCACCAGTTCAAAAACTATCTTTTGATAGAAAAAATAAAGCTCGATACCTGGGTAGAGCCCAAAAGCCTGCGGGACTAATTTAAATGGCTTAATGGTTAAATTGCTAAATGGTTGAATGGTTTTTAGTACATAGTTTTTCAGGGTGAAACCATACCATTTTTTTAAGCAATTTTCTTTTAAAGCACGCAATTTCAAATTTCAGGTTAGATCAATTAATAATTTAACCATTTAGCAATTTAACAATTAAATATGGTCGCGATCGGGAATTACAACGAACTGGAAGTAGTGAAATTTGTGGATTTTGGCGTTTACCTCGATTCGGAAGACGGCGAAATTCTGCTGCCGATCAAATACGTGCCGGAAAATTTAGAACTCGGCGATAAGCTGAACGTTTTTATTTACCGCGATTCCGAAGACCGCATGATTGCCACCACCCTGAAACCGAAAGCTACCGTAGGGCAGTTTGCTGCCCTGGAAGTGAAGGATTCGAGCAAGATCGGGGCGTTTATGGAATGGGGCCTGGAGAAAGATCTGTTTGTTCCTTTCCATAACCAGCGCACACCTATGCAGCCCGGCGAAAAACACGTGGTTTATATTTACCTCGACGAATCTTCGGACCGCATTGTGGGTTCGGCCAAACTTAATAAATACCTGAAACCCGTAGACGATGAACTGCAGGAAGGCCAGGCGGTAAAACTACTCATTACCAGCGCTTCTGAACTGGGTTACAATGTGATCATCAACGATAAATATGCCGGCGTTTTATATCACAACGAAGTTTTCCGGAACCTGGAAATGGGCGAAGAAACCAAAGGCTTTATCCGGAAGATCCGTGAAGACGGCAAAATTGACGTAAGCCTGCAGCAAACCGGTTTTGCCGAAGTGCAGGATGCTTCGCAGCAGGTGCTGGATAAACTAAAAACCGAAGGCGGCACGCTGAACCTTTCCGACAGCAGCGATCCGCAGGATATTTATGCGGTACTTGGCATGAGCAAAAAGACCTTTAAAAAAGCCATTGGCACGCTTTACCGTGCCGGTAAAGTTCGCCTGGAACCAAACCGCATTACGTTAACCGGCGAAGAATAATTCCGGAATTATATCTGCAAAAAACCTCACCGCTTTAATGGACCAGTGAGGTTTTTTGCTTTTAAAACGGTAGGGTTTCGGACTGAAAAAGTAATGATAACTTTCGCGACATTTTTGAGGTAATTAGGCTTTAAAGGTTATTTCAATTAATTAAGAAACTTATGGTGCCACAGAAAACCGCTCTGATCGCAGGAGCCTCCGGCCTGGTTGGAAGTTATTTATTGCGCATGCTTTTGCAAAGCAACCATTACGACAAAGTTATTTCCGTAGGCCGCCGCAATCTGGAACTCGAACATCCGAAACTCGAGCAAAAGATCGTGGATTTTGAGAAATTAGCCGTAACCAATAACCTGATAGCCGACGATATTTTCTGTTGTCTGGGCACTACCATGAAGAAAGCCGGCTCGAAGGAAAATTTCTATAAAGTAGATTACACCTACGTAGTAGAACTGGCTAAAGCTACTTCCCGGCATTTTGCGCGGCAGTTCCTGGTAGTTTCAGCCATGGGTGCAGATCCGGACTCAAAATTTTATTACAACCGCGTAAAAGGTGAAATGGAGAAGGCCGTTAAAGCGCTTCCTTTTACGGCCGTGCATATTTTCCGCCCTTCCCTGCTTACCGGCGACCGCCAGGAAAAACGCCTGGGCGAAAAAATCGGCGAAGTGGTGTTTTCCGTTTTGAACCCGGTTATGCTGGGCCCGCTGGAAAAATACCGTTCCGTACCGGCCCGCTCGGTAGCCAAAGCCATGCTGCAAACGGCCCTGGAAAGCGGCGGCGGCGTAAAAATCCACGAATCGGATGAGATCGCAAAAGCCGGAGAGGTGATTAAGGAATAATTTTGAATGGTTGAATGGTTAAATGAAGAAGTAGCGCATGACTTTTCAGCTGTAAAACCCTACCGTTTTTGCGAAATTCATTGCCGTCTGCTTTAGCTGACGGAAAAAAACTTTTCCATTTTCCTGCTTTAGCCTAAATTCAATCCGGCATTTCGGCTAAAGCCATTTTTTCAGCCAGCATATCCGTTAGCTAAAGCAGACGGCAATGAATTCTTCAGAACATGAAAACGACATTTTCCTGGTTAGTTTTTTATCCTCAAACCCTACCGTTTTCTGCTCTACAAAATTCCTGAAATCAATAATTCCAAATTCTACCATTTCAACCTTCAACACTGCAATAATTCGAAAATCCAACAATTCACTCAATCACCAATTCTCTCATTCCCTCCTTCAACCATTCAACCATTCAACCATTAAATCATTAGAAACTAACCCAAACCTCCAGTGCTGCGTACTGCCGGATGCAAACCGATAACCTGAATCATGGCTTCCCGAAACTTACGTGCGCATTTTCCGCGGGCTACTACTTACGATCCGCAATGGGTGCAGCAGCACTCTATGGGCGAAAACGTACTTTTTAACCTCGAAAGTTTAACCGAAAAAATAAAGCTGAAACCGGGCATGCGCGTGCTCGATCTGGGTTGCGGCAAAGCCATCAGCTCGGTTTTTCTGGCTACCGAATTTGGCGTGCAGGTGTGGGCAGTAGATGAAGCCATTTCGGCCACCGAAAACCTGGAGCGCATAAAAGAAGGCAAAGTTGAAGACAAAGTTTTCCCGATCCAGGCCGATGCCCGGGCGCTGCCCTTCCCGGAAAATTATTTCGATGCCGTTATGGTAGTTGATTCTTACACCTATTTCGGTACCGACGAAAAATACCTGCCCTACATTTGCCGTTTCCTGAAACCCGCCGGCGTGATTGCCATTGCCGATGTGTGCTTTACCCGCGAAATAGAAACCCTGAAACAGGTGCCGCCTTTTCTGCGCAAAGATTTTCAGCATTACTGGTATTTCATTCATTCTATAGCCTGGTGGAAAAAACTCTGGGAAAAAACCGGGCTGGTAGAAATAACCTGCGCCGAGGAACTACCGGGCAAAGAACTGGTGCGTAAAGAATATGTGCGCTATTATGAAGACAATCCTAAAAAGGACGCTTTTGCCCGGGCATTAATGCAGGATAAAGAGCAGCTTATTTCTTTTTTCCGGCTCATCGGGCGGCGCACTTCGCAGGAAGCTTACCTGCAATCTTACAAAAAATAAACGTCGGCAAAGCTTTTAGTTTTCAGACCCAAAAAGATACCTTTTTTACCTACCCGAAAAAAGATTTTTTGCGTACAAATGCCTAACTCTTCAAGGTTTATGAAAAATTACGCGTCGCTTTTAAAAATCATTTTCTGCATTGGCATGTTGGTTTTGCTTGGTTTTAAAGGTCAGGCGCAGCAACAGCAAAAAGGCCAGGTCCGCAACCTGAACGGCGGCCCGATCGTGGAATATTACAACGCGGTAGGGCTCCGGCTGGGCAATCAGTTTGGCATAACCGGCAAGCACTTTATGCGCGAAGGTAATGCTATCGAAATTATAGTGGGCAGCCACCTGGGCCGGAAAGGCGTTACTGGTACGTTTCTATACGAGTTTCACCGTAATGCTTTTGAAGCCAAAAGGTTGCTTTGGTATTATGGCGGTGGCGGGCACGTAGGCTATTTCAAATACAACGAATATTACGAGCCCGACAATAACCGTTATAACCGCTCCGGCAACTTTGTAACTGTTGGCGCCGATGGCATTATTGGCCTGGAATATGGTTTAGGAATTGTACCGCTAGCCATAAGCGCCGACGTAAAACCGTACCTGAATTTAATTGGTGGGGAAGCTGCGGGTGTAGATGGGGCGATCTCTGTCCGCTATGTTTTTTAGTTTTTTATTTTGTTTTCTGTGCGTAAATGAAGCCAGGAAGGGTTAGATCTTAGTTTTTTTCTTTTGAAATTTTATCTATCATCTCGATGATAGGAGAGATCTCATCACGTTGGTAGTAATGTTTGCTATTGCGTTTTCAGGTCAGAAAGGATACCTTTTTTATAGCGAGCTTCAGATCTTAATTATTAATGTTTAATTATTAATTAAACATTCTCCCTCCAGCCGGGTGGCTTCGTTTCTGCGTTCGCGGCTGCAACCTTACCTGCCCTACCGGGCTGCCTGAAGGCACCGGTAAGCTTGGAGGCCGCTCTCACAGAAACTGGTATCATGCTCCTTTGTAGCCCGCTTCTTTTTAGTTTAGTTTTCTTCAGACCTTGGTTTTCAGGAAACGCTGCGCTGGCGATAGGCGTGAAACAACCACCCCCAACCCCTCCTTGGAAAGGAGGGGAGCTTTTGCTTCCTGCTTCCATTGAGTTTCTAAGAATGAAAGCATAGCATTTTATATTCTTTGGATTGCGGAATAGCTTCTAAAATTAAAGCTGGCTACGAATAGCTCCCCGCCTGGACAGGAGGGGTTGGGGGTCGTTGACTACATTATCTGATCAAAAGCAGCTGATTTAGTTATTTAAATAAGGTCGATTCTGAAAATTCTTTAATTGGCTACGCCCAACTTCGTTTCTGTAAAGCCTGATTCAGACAAACGAAAAATCCTGCCAATCCCAAAAATCCTTAAAATCGTGTTCAGACAAATATTGATCGGATACTGTGCGGATAGGTCGCAACCTGTCCCTACAAGTTCTCTCCAAATCATAAAACCCTGAAAATTTTAGTTCAGACAACTTTCCTAAACTGGCTGCATTTACTTCGGCAATTCTATATCGAAATACGTGCTGGTGAAACCACCAAAATAACCGTAACCTTTTTCCAGATTGCCGAGCACGCGGGTTTGTTCTGCGAAAGGATTATTGCCGTTATCGTTATACATCTTCAGACTTTTCAGGAACTTGAAGGTATCTTCGGTAATGCTGTGCACATAAATGCGGAGGTAACGCGGTGGTGTATTAGCTTTACCGTAGTAGAGCATGGCCTTGCGGGTAAAGCTAACGGTGTTGCCGTTAAAGGTTTTGTCGTCGAAGGGATTGGCGTCGCCGTACAGGATCGGGGAAAAATGGATGTTTTGAAATTCGTTGCCCACCAAAGCCGCATCTTCATCGGTTTCTTCCTGAAATACATCCCGGCCGTTGGCCACGTAACGGTCATCGAGCAATACGCCGTAAAGGACGTAGTAATTATTTTCAGAACCGTTATCGGGCAGACTGATGCTTACGCGTCCCTGAACTATGGCAAAATTTCCGCCCGGCTCTTCAGCACTTATCTTTTGAAAAGAAGCCCGTAAACCGGAAAGCGCCGACGGCATGGTCAGTTTTCCGGTTACGGTCTCGTAATTCGGGGCAGAAACGGAAAGGGTATATTTCTGTCCCGGCTGGGCTTTGAAACGGGTAACAGGTTCGTAATAGCCATCGTCAGAAGCGCCATAGCCGAAGCCGTTGCTGCGTTTAAAGGTTTCTACCACATTGCCATGCTGGTCGGTTACCGTAAGCATCGCATCGTTCACGCCTTTCAGTTCTGCACCGGAATAAATGCTTTGGCTGTGGTTTATGTAAGGCTGGTACTGCGGAAATAACTGGTAAAACAAGGTATCGGGTTCCTGGTCGGGCAACATGTAGCGCACCGCTAATTTAGGCGTATGCGCCGGTATGGGCACTTCTACTACGGTTTCGCAGGCAGAAAACGAGATGACAGCCAGAAAGGCGGCCGCCAGTTGAGCAGTTTTTTGCAACATTTTCATAGCGTTTTTAAAACTTAAAGCTTTTAGAGAAAGACGGCAGGATCGGGAATAAACTTATCTGCTTGAAAACCGCCGTCGGGCGACCATTGCCGGTATCGTAGCCTTCTTCCAGACGCAGGAAATAGGGATTTTTGCGGTTGTATGCATTGTAAATGCTGAAGCTGTTCACGGTTTCGCCCCATTTTTTCTTCTTGGTCTGGTTTAAACTCAGGTCTAAACGGTGGTAAGGCGCCATCCGGAATTTATTGCGGCTGCCGATGTCTTCTATGGTGTTGTAGCTGCCAATGCCGTAACGGGCTTCGGCCAGGGTGACCGCATTTCCGGTGCCGTAAACCCAGGTTCCGGAAACTGTAATATTGTCCTTCAGCTGGTGCGAAACCACTATGGAAATATCGTGGCGGCGGTCGTATTTATAAGGGTACATTTCGCCGCCGTTCAGCTCCGGGAATTTGCGGTTGGCCCAGGCCAGCGTGTATCCTACCCAACCGGTGGTTTTGCCCAGCTTCTTCTGCACAAAAAACTCCGTACCGTAGCTCCAACCTTCGCCGGAAGTAACTTTATCCTGCCAGTTATTATCGGTAGTTCCTAAAAAGTCTGCCCCTTCGCTGTACTCGATCAGGTGGTTCATGGCTTTGTAATAGCTTTCGATGCTTACTTCCACGGCTTCGTCGAATAAGGTGCGGGTTACGCCAAGGGCCACCTGATCGGCGAGCTGCGGACGAACTTTGCCGGTGGCCGGAACCCAAAGGTCGGTTGGCAGATCGATACCGCTGTTGGTAAGTAAGTGAATGAATTGGGATGTGCGGGCGTAAGAAGCTTTGGCGCTCCAATTCTCATTTAAAATGAACCGGGCCGAAACGCGGGGCTCCAGCGAGTGATAAAGCTTTTTGTCTACGTAAAAACCGGCCAGGCGCAAACCGGCATTCACTTTCAGCAGGTCGGTAATTTTTATATCGTCTTCCACGTAAACGCCGCTTTCGTGGCCCAAGGTCTGGGAAAAGAAATTATTGTTGGCCGCGCCCGGTTCCGGGTTCGATTCTTCTATCTGTAACGCGCCCGGTTTAAAACTGTGCTTGATATACTGCGCGCCGAAACGGATGTAATGGTTGGTGCTCGGCGTATAATCGAAATCGGTTTTCAAACTAAAATCGCGGATGTTGGAGAAATAATTCAGCGAGAACTTCTCGGTTTCCAGCTCGCCCCGATCGTTGCGGAACTGGGTGGTTTGCTCGTTGCCGATATCGAACTGGTATTTGGTGTAGGTTAAATGCGTATTGGCGAAAAGCTTATTATTGATGATGCGGTTCCAGCGCAAAGCGGAAGTTAAATTTCCCCAGCCCACGTGCATCTTATCTTCCAGCTCCGAATCGTCGAACTGGCCGTAGAATTTATCGTAGCCGGTGTAGGCGCTTAAATACAGGCGGTCGCGCTGGCTGATCTTATAATTGACTTTGCCGTTCAGATCGTAAAAATAATACCCGAAAACGCCGTTCTCTTTATTCATGAAAGGCCGGGCCAGTATATCGATGTAGGTGCGGCGGGCCGAAACAATAAAGGAGGCTTTATCTTCTTTGATCGGGCCTTCCAGGGTAACTTTTGAAGCAATGATACCCACCGAAGCTTCGCCCTGAAATTCCTTCATGTTGCCTTCTTTCATATTAATATCGAGCACCGAAGAAAGCCGGCCGCCGTAGCGCGCCGGGAAACCGCCTTTTATCAGCTCCACGTTATTGAGGGCGTCGGCGTTGAAAACCGAGAAGAAACCGAACAGGTGTGAGGCGTTGTAAACCGGCGTGCCGTCGAGCAGGATCAGGTTCTGGTCGGGGCTGCCGCCGCGCACGTATAAACCGGTGCTGCCTTCGCCCCCGCTTTGCACGCCCGGCAACAGCTGCAGGGTTTTCAAAACGTCTACTTCGCCAAACAAAGCCGGCAACGTTTTAATCTGCGCAATGGGCACCGAAATAGTACTCATGCGCGTGCTTTCGCGGATCTTCTCTTCTTTGGTGCCTACAATTTCTACCGTTTTTAGTTCGTTGTTGGCCGTCAGGTTGAAGTTTTGCTCCAGGTCACGGTTCAGAAAAATATTAAAGGAAAGCCGCTCATAACCCAGGTACGAAACGATCAGGCTGATAGAATCCTGTGGCAGCGTGATGCTGTAGAAACCGTAATTGTTGGTGGTGGTGCCCTGCCCGGTTTTCGGGTTGAAAATACCTACGCCGATCAGGTTTTCGCCGGTCTGCTTGTCGCGCACGAAGCCGTTGATGGTAAATTTTGCCTGCTGGGCCCAGGCGGCACCCGGACTTAACAGCAGGAACAGGCATGCAAAAGCCAGCAGATTACCCGGTTTGCGAAACAGGTGAAGGCGCGTAAAAAACGGTATCATTTCTAAAGGAAAAAGTAGTTGAGCAAGGCAACAGTTACCTGATAATGAGGTTAAAACCGGCCGAAACGTTGCATGGCTTCCGCCGGTTTTAACAATTCATCACAAGTTAACAATTTCTACTAAATCCTCAGACAAGTTTTCCGTGAACGACCCTTAGTGGCTTTGAAAAAAACGGTAGGGTTTGGGCAGGATAAAGTCACGGTATGCTTGCGAGCAGGAAGGCTTTGAACTGGCACTTTTTCCGCCCGAAAGCATAGCGTTTTTAAAGAAAAAATCCCGCTCCTTTTTACAGGCAGCGGGATTTTAAATGCAAATTAATGCGGGCTGGTCTTTTTGGCTGGTTTCTTCTTTTTCTTCACTACCAACTCTTCGGTAAACTCAATGATCTTGCCGGCGATGTCGAGTTTGGTGGCTTTTTCGATTCCTTCCAGCCCCGGCGAAGAATTCACTTCCAGGATAAGCGGGCCGCGTTTCGATTGCAGCATGTCTACGCCGGCAATGTCCAGGCCCAGGGTTTTAGCTGCGAGCAAAGCTGCAGCTTTTTCGGCGCGGGTTAGTTTTACCAGGCTGCCGGTGCCGCCACGATGCAGGTTACTCCGGAATTCACCTTCTTTGCCCTGCCGTTTCATGGCGCCTACCACTTCGCCGTTCACAATAAAAGCCCGGATGTCGGCACCGTTGGCTTCCCGGATAAATTCCTGCACAATGATGCGGGCTTTTAAATTATGGAACGCTTCAATTACCGATTCAGCCGCTTTTTCGGTTTCGGCTAAAACCACGCCTAAGCCCTGCGTGCCTTCCAGCAGTTTAATTACGAGCGGAGCGCCGCCTACCTGGTTTATTAGTTCCTTTACTTTTACGCCGTAATTGGTAAAAGCTGTTTTGGGCATGCCCAGACCAGCTTTGGAAAGGATCTGCAAACAGCGCAGCTTATCACGGGACCGCACAATGGCCTGCGAATCTACGGGACTTTTCACTTTCATCATTTCGAACTGGCGCACCACGGCCGTGCCGTAAAACGTAACCGAAGCGCCGATGCGCGGAATAATGGCATCGATGCCGGTCAGCTTTTCGCCTTTGTACATAATATAAGGGTCGCCGGCTTCTATGATCAGGTCGCATTTTAAATGGTCGAGCACCAGTACGTCGTGGCCGCGTTGTTGGGCCGCTTCCACCAAACGGCGGGTGGAGTATAATTTAGCATTCCGCGAAAGGATCGCAATCTTCATGTTGAGTTTTTTTCAGTTATCGGAAATTTAGGCGGCCGGTTTCATGTCCGTAAAAGATCATTTTTAAAAATTTAAAAGCCTACTTTTGAAAAATGATCTGACGGGCAAATATACGGTATCCGGATTGCTCCGGAGGCGGCCTTGCCAACTTATTCTTAATTCTTTTTTCGGATGAATGTTTATCCAAAACACTTTCCTACCCTGTCGCTAACGCCCGGATTCTGGCAAAAGCTGGCGTGGCTGGTGCTGGCCGCCGGTATTTTACTCCGGCTGGCGATCTGGTGGCAGCAACGGCCCATTCTGCTGGACGAAGCAAACCTTATACGCAATTATGTAGAAAGGTCTTACGGCGGCCTTTTCCAGAACCTGGATTATGAGCAATACGCGCCGCCGCTTTTTTCGGTAATGGTAAAAGCCTGCCTCGATCTGTTTGGCAATAATGAATTATCGGCCCGGCTTTTTCCCTTATTGTGCAGCATTGCCACGCTGCTTTTATTTTACGGCCTCAGCCTTCGCTTTCTCAATCTGCCGGCCGCAACCGCCGCTTTAGCCTTCCTCGCCTTCGGAAAGATCTTTATAGATTATGCCACGCAATGCAAGCAATACGCAGCCGACGGCCTGGCTACCTTGCTTTTGCTGGAGCTCTTTTTCCGTATCCCTCCGCCAAACGGTTTTAACCGGAATACGCTTCTCTGGAGCCTGATCGGGGCGGTAATTACCTGGTTTTCCATGCCATCGGTGTTTATGCTGGCCGGAATTGGTATTTACTGGCTCATAAAAAGCTGGCAAACGAAAAGCAAAACCGCCTTTTGGGGAAGGATTTTTGCCGGTTGCTGCTGGGTTGCCAGTTTTGCGGTTTACTTCCTGCTGCTGCTACAGCATAACGCCCAATCCGATTATCTTCAGAATTATCACCGTGATTATTTCCTGGCTTTCCCGCCACAAAATATAGCCGATCTGCAATTACTGGGCAGCCAATTAGGCCGCATCGTTTCAAAAGCCATTGGAAAAACGGCAATAGCCAAAATACTGACCGGCCTTGCCTTAGCTGCTATTTTATGGCAACTCGTGATCCGGCGGAAAGAAGCGCGTTACCAGTTAATTTTGTGGCTGCTTATAATGCCCATTCTTTTTTGCTTTACGGCTTCGGCTTTAAAATATTATTCGCTGCTGGCCAGGCTTACGTTATTTTTTATGCCGCTGCTTATCCTGCTGGTATTTCTGGGTTTACAAAGCCTTGCTAAGAACCGCCTCGTTTCCGGCATAAACACCATTCTGGTATTGGTTGTACTAGGGAATTCGCAGGAGCTTACGGCCATCAATAAAGCCTTCCACAGCGATTTTGCCGAAGTGCGGGATGGCCTGAAATTTATTGCCCGCCAGCAACAACCTGGCGAAGTAATTATTGCTTCTGATGATGTGCTGCCGGTGGTGCGCTATTATACTCAACATCACCAAACGCCGCTTCGCGTGCAACATATGGATCTGACCAAACTGGGTTACGGCAAACCTTTAACAACCAAACTTGATTCCCTGCGCCGCCTGGGTTACCAAAAGGTTTGGATAGTAGCCAGCATTCATGATCCGGCTTTTGCAGAAATTCCGGCCCAACCGGAACGGATCTTAAAACGGGTGGATCATTATTTCAGCTATGCATTGCTTTATAAACTGCAGTAATCAGCGGCTTCAAATTTTAAGATAAACCGGCTTCGCGCTTTTTCTGCTCCAGTTTTAAGCGGCGTTTATAAGCCACATTTTTCCGGGAAACATCTACTATAAAATGGCGGTTGAGTAATACGCGGCCAATGAGCACGGGGTAACGCATATCGCTGCGGTCGGAAAGAGAAAATTCGGCCTGGATGATCTTATCAAAAACCTGAATGGCGGTTTTGATCACGTACCGCTGCTGCACGTCGCCGAAGGAATTTTTAATGTCGCGCAAGGCAAATTCGCGGAATTCGAAAACTTTGTTGTTGTAATGCGGATGGTCTTCGTCCATGAACCGGCAACGGATCACGATGCTGCCGTCTTCGAGTTTTACTTCGCGGATGTCGGTGCAGTGCAGGGCCGAGGTATAAGCGCCGGTATCTATTTTA
Organism: Adhaeribacter terrigena; assembly: GCF_016623615.1. Lineage (GTDB taxonomy): Bacteria > Bacteroidota > Bacteroidia > Cytophagales > Hymenobacteraceae > Adhaeribacter_A > Adhaeribacter_A terrigena. Next base: position 133,191 of record NZ_JAEHFX010000007.1, read on the forward strand.
GCTTCAATTTCAAAAAGCTCCAGTTCCGGAAAATCGACCAGTTCGCGGCGGCCGATGGTGCGTTTTTTGGGGCGTTTGTGCATGGGCAAAATTGTGGTTTCAGGTTTGAAGATACGCTTTCCGAAAGGTTTCCCCGATAAAATTTGCTGTTTTTTTTAGTTTTTGGGGCCAAAACCATACCGTTTTTGAAGCTGCTTCGCTTTTTCATCGGTTTTATGCAGGTTATCAGTAAACTTTCGGCCTTTATACCGGCCAGGCAGCCGCCGGCACTGCATTTCCGGCAACCCGCTTCTAGCGCTAAGCAGCCTTCTAAAAAACTTCAGCTCAGGCAATCGGTTTAAGCCTGTAACCGTATAGCCAAGGCAAACCTTTTAGTTTTTATCATGAAAAAGCTACCGTTTCTGATTGCCGCCTGCTTGCTTTTTATGTTTACCGCGCAGGCACAAGATGTGCAAAAAGGCCGGGGAGCTGCCACCATCCAGGAATTAGGGCAGGCCGTTTTTAATGCTTTGCAACACAACCAGTTTCAGGAACTGCAAAATTACCTGCCCGGCGATACTGAACTGAAAGTACTGAAACGGCGAAGCTCGGAAGATATGCGGCTGCTCTTGGAAAGAACGACACCGGACAGCATCAGGCAAAACATGCAGCGCGACTTTAATTCCATCTCGGAGCAGGCCATCCAGAATACCATTAACTGGTCTGAATGGCAACCTACCAATGCCAAAACAACCCGTCGCGACCGGAAAAACCCTTTGCTTTATCGTGCAGAAATTACGTTAGCCAACCCGGCAGGCGGCCAGCGTACGCTGCTTTTTGAAGTTATCAGAATCAGAGGGAATTATTTTTTATTCAAACAAATGGTATTTCACCCTCAGAATTAAGCTGTTTACTTTTTTGAAATTACTTATATCAGGAAAATACCAATCATATCTTCAGATAAGCTAAAAACAAGCCTTTTCAACTTCGTATAGTTAAAACAGACCAATCTAAAAACTATAACGAAAACAAACTATGAAAAGGATCCTGACTTTGGTTTTCAGCTTTACTTTCATGCTGGCAACTTTTGAAAATGCAACCGCTCAGATGAGTCCGGGTTTATTTGCGAAGAAAAAACCGCTGCCCAGCACGCGGGGTAAAGCCAGCGTAAAAGAACTGGGCAAGGAAATTCACACCGCGATGCAAACCGGCGACACCGAGCGTTTAATGATCTTTATGCCCAGCGAAGCGGAATTGAAAGAGGTAAAAAAGAACAAACTTACGCCCGAACCAACCAAAGAACTGGTTGAAACGGTAAATGTAGGCCAACTCGAAAACAGCTTTAAGCAAGACCTTGCCAACGTTCAAAACCAGTTAGCGGCCGATTCGATAATGCCCGAACTGGCAACCTTTAGTACTGCTACCGGGCACCGGCCTAAAATCCCGAACGTGATACCGGTAACCATTACCTTGCTGGATAAACAGCAACGCCCGGTCGCCTTCACGTTCGAAGCTTTGAAAATTGACAAACGTTTTTTCCTGTTCCGGAATTTACAGGTAAAACGCGAGATGCAGGCGGTAAATATGGAACCGGCCCGGCCGTAAATTCTACCAGCAGAAAATGCTACCGTTTGCGCGTATAAAAGTCAGGCTGCTTTGAAACGGCCTGACTTTTTTGTGCTCTTACCATACCGTTTTCAAAATCCGTGCTAATAAAAAGCAAAACAACTACTTCCGCAGATCCGGGTGCTGTTTCAGATAATTCCCCACTTCGGCCAGTAAATGGCTGTGGCCGGTTTTGAGCGTAATTACCTGGCAGTTGTTCAGGGCGTTGGTAAAGAATTGTATGCCTTCAGCAGTAATGATCTTATCGAAAGTACCCAGGAAAACTACCATCGGAATTTCGGTGCGGTTGAGCAAATTGATCATGGCCGGCAGATCGAATTGCAACAGGCGGAAACCGGTCCAGCTTTTATAAATTTTCAGGCGTTTGGCGGGGCTGTTCATCTGGTACGCGGCAAAACGCAGCATGCTGGGGTGCATAAGTTTGTAGCGGTTCAGGGTGTTTACAAACCGAAAAAAAGGCTGGGGCTTTACCACCGTCCGTTTAAAAAAGCCCGAAAGCCAGCTGGGATAGGTGGCTACGTTGTACCAGAAACTGGTTTTAATGCCGTCGGGTGCGACTAAAAAAACGCTATGGATTTTATCGAAAAAACCCTCCAGAACCGTTAGAGCAAACTTCCCGCCCATGCTGAAACCGGCTACCGAAAACGTATCGATTTGTTCTGCTTCGAGGAAGCGTTCCAGCAAATGCGTGAGCAATTCTTTGGTGAGCGGTTCGTGGTTTTTGGCCAGCCAGCTTTCTCCGTGAAAAAACAGATCGAACGCGTAAATGGTGTACATGCCTCTCAGCGCTTCGGCCACCGGTTCGTAAAACGAAAGATCCTGCCCGAAACCGTGAAAAGCCAGCAACACCCGCGGCCCGCGCCCGAGTTTCTGGTAATGCAGCCGGGTTTTTCCTTCAGTTATGAAAGGCATGGGTTTATGTGCTGTTTTTTAATATGAAAATGTGCTAATGTGGCGTACAGATCGAAGTTTTCTCAAATTCATTCAGTGCTGTGCTGCAATGCTGAAATGCGCTGAAACGTAAAGTTTTACATCTCTTCATATCCAAAACGCTATTGTTTTTCTTTCGAAAACCAACAATTAACAATTACAACTTCGCCACGCCGCCGGAAACCACGAATTTCATGACTTCGGAACTTGGCAGATCGAGGTAGCGCACGTTGTCGCGCTTAATGAACCAGAGTTTACCCGAAATATTGTAAGAATCGGGGAAGTATACGGCTACCAGATCTTCGCGGTGCACGCTGGCCATCGAATCCTGGGTGATGAAACCCATGCGGTGCGCTTCCGGCGATTCCTGCATTTTTACCATTACGGGGCAGTTGAATTTCTGATTATCCCCCACAAAGGCATCGAACAGGTCTTTTAGCGCGGAGTAAATAATGCTTACAATGGGCACTTTGCCAAAAATGCGTTCGGTAATTACCAGAAACGGCCGCACCATAAACGTAGAGCCCAGAAACCCGACTACGGTGAGCAATACAACCACCATAAAAATGCCCAGGCCGGGAATGCGCCCCAGAAAAGGCATTTCTCCAATATCGAACATGGCATCAAGCCAGGCTACAGAAGCGATAATGATGTAAACGGTAAGCGTGATCGGGGCCATGATCAGAAAACCGTTCAGGAAATATTTAAAAAAGCGTTTCATTTTTAGATGTAAGTATCAAGACACAAGTATCAGGACAGCATTCAAGGTTGTTTTTTGCGGGTAATTCAAAAAAACTGAAATACAGCAATTGCAAACAAAAAGCCCTGCAAAAGCAAGGCTTAAAGTTACTAGTTTATATACGTTTCCGGCAATATTAGTTTTTCGAGCAAAAAGGATAGCGTTTTTAAAAAGAACGTAGCGCAGGGTTTAAACCCTGCGCTACGTTGGCTTCTTTAGTTTTGAGAGCAAAAAGCATAGCGCTTTTTTATGCTTCCTGCAAACTGATCTCCTTTATTCTGTCGGCAACCTGCTGCATGAGCCACATGGGCGTGGAAGTGGCCCCGCAAATACCTACGGAACCAGCATTTTTAAACCAGGAGGTTTCCAGTTCGGTTTCGTTTTCTACGAAGTAGCTTTGCGGGTTTTCTTTCAGGCAAACTGAGTAAAGAGCTTTGCCGTTAGAGCTTTTTTTGCCACTTACAAACACAATTACGTCGTATTCCTTGGCGAATTTCAGCAGGTGCGGTTCGCGGTTGCTTACCTGGCGGCAAATGCTGTCGTTGGCGTCGAATTCTTCTATGGTGCCCTGCGCGGCCTGAATGCGTTCTTCGATCAGGCTTTTGATGTGGTAAAACCCTTTGGTGCTTTTGGTGGTCTGGCTGAAAAGCGTAACCGGCCGGCTGAAATCGATCTTAACCAGGTCTTCTTCGGTGGTAACGATAATAGCTTCATCGCGGGTCTGGCCGGCAATACCGATCACTTCGGCGTGGCCCTGCTGTCCGTAAATTACGATCTGGCCGTTTTGCTGCACCGTAGAATCGTAGGCGTGCTTTACGCGGTTCTGCAGTTTCAACACTACCGGGCACGAAGCATCGATGAGTTCAATGTTGTTTTGCAGCGCGATCTGGTAGGTTTCGGGTGGTTCGCCGTGGGCGCGGATCAGGACTTTGCAATCGTGCAGGTCTTTGAGCTGGGCGTGGTCTATAATGCGCAGGCCTTTTTCATATAAACGCTTCACTTCCATGCTGTTGTGCACAATATCACCAAGGCAATAAAGCTCTTCTACTTCCTGCATTTCGTCTTCAGCCATCTGGATCGCGAATTCTACGCCAAAACAGTAGCCGGAATTTTTATCGATTACAATTTCCATTCTGAGTCTTACAACACTATTCCTGTTCGGAAAATTCTCTGCTAAGCACTTTTGTAGCTACCCTATCCAGTACGAAATCTACCTGCTCATCGATCGTCATAAATGAAGTATCGAGCAATTCAGCATCCGGAGCCTGGCGCAGCGGACTTTCGGCGCGGGTAGAATCGATATGGTCGCGTTTTTTCAGGTTCTCGATGATATCATCCAAGTCCACCATTTCCTTTTTGGCCAGTAATTCCTGCTGACGGCGTTTGGCGCGGGTGTAGGTATCGGCGGTCATGAAAACTTTGATCTCGGCATCCGGAAAAACGGTGGTACCAATGTCGCGGCCATCCATCACTACGCCGCGTTTGCGGCCCATGCGCTGCTGTTCTTTAACCATGGCGTGGCGCACCGCCGGAATTACGCTTACTTCGCTTACTTTTTCAGTTACGTACATTTTCCGTATCTCGTCTTCCACGTTCAAACCATTCAGAAACGTTTCGTTGCGGCCGGTTTTCGGGTTATGCTTAAAGGTAACTTCAATATTCTCGAGCGCCAGTTTAATGCCGTGGTCGTCGTTTACGTCTATAAAATGGTTCAGAAAATAGAGCGTTACGGCCCGGTACATGGCGCCCGTATCAATATAGGCGTAGCCGAGTTCTTTGGCTACGAGTTTGGCCGTGGTGCTTTTGCCGCAGGAGGAATGTCCGTCGATGGCAATAACTATTTTCTTCATAAGTTCATTTGTTTGGGTGAGAGCAACTAACAGTCTTTCATCGGGCACGGAATGGGTTTGCCGGCCTTGGGCGCTTTACGGTTTTTGTAAGGCGAACGGCTACAGGCCGAAACCAGTAAGGTAACGGTGAGCAGCAATACTAAAAATGAAAATAACTTCCTCATACGCGCGGAATTTTCCCCAAAGATACGCTAATTTACCTTTTTATTCACGTAAAACAACCCGGAATATACGGACCCAGTGTTTATGTACAGAAGAGCATTCAGCCTGAGCGGCCAGATCGTAGATATTGAAAATCAGGAAGTTTACCGCGGAACCGTGCACGTGGAAAACGGCAAAATTGCCAGTATTGTGCGCGGGGAAACAACTGAAAATCAATTCATTTTACCCGGATTTATAGATGCGCACGTGCACGTAGAAAGTTCTATGCTGGTGCCGCGCGAATTTGCCCGGTTAGCCGTAGTGCACGGCACGGTAGCTACGGTTTCCGATCCGCACGAAATTGGCAACGTACTGGGTCTGAAGGGCGTGGAATACATGCTCGAAAACGGCGCGCAGGTTCCGTTTAAATTTTACTTTGGCGCGCCGAGCTGCGTACCAGCTACGCCATTCGAAACGGCCGGCGCCGAGATCACGTCCGAAGACATTGAAGAGCTTTTCCAGCGGGAAGAAATAAAATACCTGGCCGAAATGATGAACTGGCCCGGGGTGCTGAACCACGACTCGATAGTAATGCAGAAAATTACCCTGGCTCAGAAATTCAGCAAGCAGATTGACGGCCATGCGCCCGGCCTTCGCGGCGAACAGGCCAAAGCCTACATCGAAGCCGGCATGACCACCGACCACGAATGTTTCACGAAAGAAGAAGCGCTCGACAAACTCCAATACGGCATGAAGATCCTGATCCGGGAAGGCAGCGCGGCTAAAAACTTCGAAGCCCTGATCGATCTGCTCCACGATTACCCGGACATGATCATGTTCTGCTCCGACGACAAACACCCGGATAATTTAGTGGAAAGCCACATCAACGAACTGGTAAAACGCGCGTTGGCCAAAGGCATTGATCTGTTCAAAATCCTGAAAGCGGCATGTATCAACCCGGTGAAACATTACAAACTGGAAGTAGGCTTGCTGCGCGAAAATGATCCGGCCGATTTTATTGTAGTGAATAATTTAGAGGATTTCGAAGTAAAGCAAACCTACATAAACGGCAACCTGGTAGCGGAAAACGGCAAAACCAATATTCAGTTTGCGGAAAGCAGCTTGGTAAACAATTTCAATACCGATCTGAAAAAGCCGGAGCAGTTTAAAATGGTAGCTTCCGAAGGCGAAAAAGTGCGGGTGATCGAAGCATTCGACGGGCAACTCATAACGCACCAACTCTGGCAAAACGCTAAAATTGACAATGGCAACGCGGTAAGCGATGTAGCCAACGATGTGCTGAAAATTACTGTGGTGAATCGTTACCAGAACGCCGAACCGGCCATGGCTTTCATTAAAAATATCGGATTGAAAACCGGCGCCATTGCTTCTTCCGTGGGGCACGATTCGCATAATATTGTGGCAGTGGGTTGCGATGACGAAAGCATTTGCCGGGCGGTAAATCTCATTATTAAAGCCAAAGGCGGCGTGGCAGCGGTAGATGGTCCGGCAGAAAAACTGCTGGCCTTGCCGGTGGCTGGCATTATGAGCGCCGAAGACGGTTACACAGTAGCGCAGCAATATTCGCAGATCGATGCGATGGCCAAAGCCATGGGCAGCAGCTTAGCTTCGCCGTTCATGACTTTGAGTTTTATGGCTTTGCTGGTAATTCCGGCGTTAAAACTAAGCGACAAAGGTTTGTTCGACGGCGAAAGTTTCCGGTTTGTAAACGCTATCGAATAAGGCTGAAAAAGTATGAAGCAGAGTTTTTAACCAGAAAAGCATAGCGTTTTTAAAAAAACCTGGGCTGGAAATTATTCCGGTCCAGGTTTTTTTGTAGTTTTAACAACCTTTAACTTCCAGCTACATATTGTTTATTTATGCCTATGAAGAAAATCTTACTCAGCTTCCTTGCCTTTTGCACCTTGCATTTCGCCCAGGCACAACAAACGCAGAACGTTACATTTTCGCACGCCGGTAAAACCATTTATGGCACGTTTACCATGCCCAATGGCAACGGTCCATTCGCAACCATTATCATAAACCCCGGCAGCGGCGCCAATGACCGGGATGGAACCATGATTATGTCCGGCGCCACCGTATCTTGTTTATACCCAAACCTGCTGAACACTACCTTACGGATCTATAAAGACCTGTCGGATTCTTTAGTGGCGGCTGGTTATGCGGTGCTGCGGTACGATAAGATCGAGTATACCTATCCAACCGCCCAAACCCTCGGGCCGATAACCTTTAAGAAATTATGGCTGCCGGTTGAAAGCGCGATCGACTATGTAAAAACGCGCCCCGAGGTAGATGCTAAAAATATCATTCTGATCGGTCACAGCGAAGGTTCATCCCTGATCCCGTACATTGCCAAAAAACGGCGGGATGTGAAAGCCCTGATCTCGATTGCCGGCGCGCGTACCCCGTTCGATTCCCTTCTTGCCCGCCAGCTGGTGCATTTCACGCAGTTATGCAACGGAAACGTAGCCGCAGCCCAAGCCCAGGCCAACGATGTATTAACGTATTTTTCAATCATCAGATCGAAAACCTGGAATGCCAGCACGCCGGCTTTTGGGGGCGTGCAGCCTGCTGTCTGGTCAGAATATATCCAGGTAACCGATTCGGTAGCTTTAAATTACAACGAAGCGAACGTGCCTACTTTGTTTACCGGCTTGCAACTTGATCTGAACGTACCGATATCCGAATTGAGCCGTTTTCAGAAAGAAACCTACCCCGGCCCGGATTTTTACCAGATCCCGAATACGATTCATTACATGACGCCGAACAACGTGCCGAAGATTTCGGAAGTGCTGACCGATACTATTATATACTGGCTTGGAAAGCGCTTAATGAACGGCGTGAAAAATGATATGCTGGAAGAAACATTGGTAAAGGTTTATCCTAACCCGTTTACAGATAACGTTACGGTTACTTTAGATGCCAAACCGGTGAAAAATCTGAATATTTCTGTCCAGAATTTACTTGGGCAGACGCTGCAGGAAGAAAAATTCAAGAACGTTAATGCGAGCTTCCGGAAAACCATATTACTGCAGAACCTGCCGGCCGGCATTTACCTGCTGCACCTGCAAGCCGATGGAAAATTAATGACCCGGAAAATTGTGAAAGAAAAATAAGCTACTGACCTGTTCCTGAACCGGCATTCACTTTTAAGCCTGAATCCCTGGCGGTTTGTCCGGGGTTTGGGCTTTTTTTATCAGCCCTTTTTAGTTTCTAAAAAAACACCGGCTTTAATTTACCTTCGACTGCTGATTGAGGCTGTTGTTGATACGCATGAGCTCCATGTTCTTTTCTTTCAGATCCTGCTCGGTTCTTTTGCGCTGTTCAATTTCCCGTTCCAGGTCACGGTTGGTTTTAATAAGTTGGGCGGTACGTTGCTGAACCCGGGTTTCAAGGGCTTCGTTGGCTTCGCGTAATGCAATCTGCGCCCGCTCGCGTTCTGCCACTTCTTTGCGCAATTTAATATTTACTTCTTCTAAACGCTTTTGCCCGGGAATCCGCATTAAATCAGGCAAAGCCCGGTATAGCATAAAAGCAGTTATTACCGAAACCACGCCGGTTATTATTTTAAAAACGCCTTGTATCCTGTAAACCGGGTTCCAGACGGTAACGATCCCGAATAAATGGGTGATACTGCAAAGAAAAAGAAAGAGGGCAAAAAAGATAAAAACGTACTTATGAGTAAGATCTTTACGTTTTTTGGTCAGGAACAATAAAACCGGCGGAATTGCCAAAAAAGCCAGAGCGGTGAGCGCATCGCCGGCCACGTTGGTTGCCAGAATTGCAGGTTGCCAGGAAAAGGAATGCCCGTGCGGGATAAACCCAACTGATTCGAAAAGGTTCTGAACATATTCAAGCATCTTACAACGAAGTTTCTTAAATGTTTTTTATCCTGACAGGCGCTTTAGTAACCCTACCCGATGTTTAAATATTCCACTAATTAATCTAATGTTAATTATACGTCCATCCTGAAAAAGCGAATACTAACAAATTGGGATCTTACTCCTTTTTATGGCAAAAGCTTTAACATAAAAAAAAGCCGGAACTGTTAATTTCCGGCTTTTTTATTAAAAAGCAATAGCATTTTTGAAAAATACCCAGAAGTGGGTACAATTAATCCAAATATCCTTGCTTTTTCATCCATTCGTCGTTATACACCTTGCCTAAATAGCGGGTACCATGGTCTGGCAAAATAATAACCATTACGTCGTCTTCTTTCATGTGCTCGCGGGCGTATTCCAGTGCACCAAACACCGCCGAACCGGAAGACCAGCCCACAAACAAGCCTTCTTCTTTGGCTAAACGGCGGGTCATTAAAGCAGCGTCTTTATCAGTTACCTTTATGAATTGATCAATCAGGTCGAAATCTACGTTCTTGGGCAGAATATCTTCGCCGATGCCTTCGGTGGCATAAGAATAAATTTCATTCTCGTCGAAAATGCCGGTTTCCTTGTATTTTTTAAACACCGAACCGTAGGTATCCAGGCCAATGGCTTTTACGGCCGAATTCTGCTCTTTCAGGTATTTGGAAATGCCGCAGATGGTGCCGCCGGTGCCTACGCCTGCCGCTAAAACGGTGATCTTGCCTTCGGTCTGGTTCCAGATCTCCGGGCCGGTTTGCTCGTAATGCGCCGCCGTGTTGGAAAGGTTATCGTACTGGTTCGGGTAAAAAGAATTCGGAATGTCTTTATTTAATTGCTTTGCTACCGAATAATACGAACGCGGATCGTCGGGCGTAACGTTGGTTGGGGTTACCACTACCTCCGCTCCTACAGCGCGCAGAATATCCATTTTCTCTTTGCTTTGCTTATCGGGCAGGGTAAAAATGCATTTATAGCCTTTCGCCTGCGCTGCCAATGCCAGGCCCATACCGGTATTGCCGGAAGTGCCTTCAATAATGGTTCCGCCTGGTTTCAGCAAGCCGGCTTTTTCAGCATCTTCGATCATGCGGATGGCCATACGGTCTTTTACCGAGTTGCCCGGGTTGAAATATTCTACTTTGGCCAGGATGGTGCCTTTTATGCCTACGGTTACTTTATTGAGCTTTACCAGCGGCGTGTTGCCAATGGCTTCGGTTATGTGGTTTAAGTAATGCATTATTCTTTATTAGAAATTATGAATTAAAAATTGGAAATGGCCTTTTCAAGCTTAATTCTACTTCGGGCAAAGTTACGGAGTTTTTCGGGAATGGCAGAATGTAAGGATTGGTTTGAAAACGGTAGGGTTTGGGAGGGAAAAAGTGCTGCTGCACATCAAGTTTACATTTGAGATCTGCGCGCAAAAATTTCTTTAACACCAAGCAGCGTTTCATCTAAAAATTACGACTATTATTTATTCAGAATCCACTGGTCTAAAATACTACTCTATGAGAAAATTTTGCATCTTCTGCCTGCTGTTCGTGCTTACAATTTTTAATACTTCAGCGCAATTCTTTCAATGGGCAAAGAAACAGGAAAACAACACGGGTTCTGTTTCAGTGGCCAGCGGGAATAGTTTAGTAGCTACAACCGGCACTTTTTCAAGTAGAATAACCATTGGCAACCAAACATTTACCAGTCAGGATTCTAATAACGCTTATTTAGCGGTATATGATCTTTCCGGTAATCTTCTGTGGGCGAAAAAAATAACCGGAAGCGGTGCACCACTTAATAGTGGCCAGGGACCAAGTATTACAGTAGATGCGAACGACAATATTATTCTTGCTGGGATAATGCTCGATTCTTTATATATTGATGGCTTACTTTTTAAAAGCAGTACTTTACCGGCATTTGGCCTTTATACAGCCAAATTCAGTCCGACCGGAACTTTACTTTGGGCCCAAAGCTCTAATTTTCAAGGTGGCCAGTTCCACTATCTTAATTTCATAACTCCATCTTCTATCGATACGGACGCGGCAGGAAATGTACTGGTTGCAGGGCATTTGAATTTCCCATTAACATTTAACGGGATTACGCTGACGCCTAATAACGCAAGCAACACTTTTTTAATTAAGTATAATGCCAGCGGAACCTTACAATGGGGTGTTCTAAGCCCCAATGGGATAAATTATACTTACCTTAAATATGGCATTAAGATTAAAGCCACGCCTGCCGGAAACATATATTTCACCGGGTATAGCTTCAATAATTTTAATATATTTTTAACGAAATTCAGCCCTTCCGGAGCAGTTCTCTGGAATAAAAATGAGACCAGTTTTTTAAATAACGGCTTAGATATTACAATCGACAATAACGATAATGCCTATATCACAGCTCAATATGCTGATTCGGTTACTGTAGGAACTACTACCCTTCATTCTACCGGATCAAATTATTTACTAGCAAAAATAAACAGTGCCGGAAACTGGCAATGGGTAAAAAATATTCTGGATGAGCCATCCAATTTGTATTGGGCCTACAATAAATTATCAATCGTTTACACCCCTGGCAATGCGTTAGGTCTGGCAGGTTCCTTTTCTGGCACTGCTTTGTTCAATAATACCCCTATTACATACCTACCAAACCCACCCAATAATACTGAAAATATATTTGTAGCAAAATTAGATATGTTGGGTACGCCGATCTGGGTAAGCACTGTTTCAGCAACAACAGACGGTCGCGCTCCGGATATAAGCACAAATGCAACGGGTAATTTTTTTCTGGCTGGGAATTTCAGGGGCACCGCCCAATTCAACGCAACAACGCTTACCTCCTCATCCAATTACAGTAGTTTTCTTACCAAAGTAAACAATGAAGGCAATAGCGTTTCAGGTACTATTTTTATAGACACCAACAAAAACGGTATTAAAGATGCATCCGAAACCGGTTTTGGTGAATTAATGATCGGGGTTTCGCCGGGGCCGCGAAATAGCATATCATTTCTGAATGGAACTTACAACGCTGCTATTTCAACCGGGACTTCTTTCGTTAGCCTTCCTAACCCGCCGCGTCATTATACCTTTGTTCCGGCTAGCCATACCGTAACGTTCAGCGGCACAAACCAAACCCAAACCGGAAAAGATTTTGCTTTGCAGCCCATTCCTAACAGCAACGACGTAAAAGTTACGGTTACCAATCTAACCCCTGCCCGGCCTGGTTTCCAAGCAAATTACCGCCTTACTTTTCACAACGCTGGCACTACCGTTTTATCGGATACGGTGAAATTGTCGCATAATACCAATTTCTTATCTTTCGTATCTTCTACGTTAACTCCGGCCACAAACAGCAACGGCAAAATGGCCTGGTATTACCAGAATTTACTTCCCAACGAAACCCGCAACATCGACGTGACTTTTTCGGTGCCAGCCACTACCGTTTTGGGAACTTCCTTGCAAGCCATTGCGAACATTAAACCCTTTGCTATTGACTTATTTCAGGCCGATAATATCGATACTCTCAAGCACGTAGTTATTGGCTCTTTTGATCCGAACGACAAGCAGGTGGATAAAACTACGCTTTCACCTGCCCAGGCCGCTACCGGCGAATACCTCGATTATACCATCCGTTTCCAGAACACCGGCACCGATACGGCATTTACCGTAGTAGTTACCGACCGCATTCTCTCGCAGCTGAACCTGGCGAATTTTGAAATGCTTTCGGCCAGCCATGCTTATAAACTGAACGTGATAGACGGCAACATGCTGGAATGGCGCTTCGACAATATTCTTTTACCCGACAGCAACCGCAACGAACCGGCCAGCCACGGCTTCATCCGTTTCCGCCTCAAATCTAAAGCCGGCTTACAATTAGGCGACTCCATCACCAACCAGGCCGCTATTTATTTCGACTATAATGCCCCGGTAATTACCAACCATGCTGTTACTAAAGTAGCCAACCCGAATGGAATCAAAGAAAAGAAAGCCAGCATCCAGGCTTTCAAACTTTACCCGAACCCGGCGAAGAACTACGTAATGGTGAATGCTGAATTTAAGAAAAATACTTCGGCTACCGTTTCGCTGGTGAACCTGCTTGGCCAGACGCTTTCTAACGTTACCTTGCCGGCTAACAACCAGATCCATTACCAGCTGCCTTTGAAAGATCTTCCAAAAGGCGTTTACCTGATCAGGCTGGAAACGGAAACCGGCTTGCAGACACAAAGATTGGTGGTTCAGTAGTTTTTAAGCTCAAAAGCATAGCGTTTTAAAAGCCGGTTGCCCTAAAAAGCAGCCGGTTTTTTGTTTGATCTGCAACCCCTAAAAATAAATTCCCAACACGAAGCAACGTTTCGGCAACATTTAACGACTCCTTATAAATCACGCTATCAAATAACAAAAAAGTGACTATGAAAAAACTTCTTCTCTTTTGCCTGCTGGTTGGGCTAACGTCTTTCAGCGCTTCGGCACAGTATTTTCAGTGGGCAAAAAAACAGGACAATAACATACCTGTGACTTCGGTTGCCAGTGGCAACAGCCTGGTTGCTACAACTGGAACATTTTCCAATACTATTACCCTTGGGAACCAGACTTTTTCTACTGCTGACACAATGGATCAATATTTAGCCGTGCATGACCATGCAGGAAATGTGCTTTGGGCCAAACATATTGTTACCGGAGGTATTCTGGGAATTCAACAGCCCTGCTTAACGTTTGATGCAAACCAAAATATCATCATTGCTGGCTCTTTCATCGATTCGCTTTACATTGACGGTTTGATATTCAAAGGAACAACTGGTAACATATCTGGTGCTTACGTGGCAAAATTCAGCCCCACAGGTTCATTACTCTGGGCAAGAAGCTCAGACGTTTCTGTAGTTACGGGGCATGCTGCTGGGAGATCAGTGACAACCGATCTTCAAGGCAATGTAATTGTAGCAGGAGACTTTTATAATTCGGTAACTTTCAACAGCACCAGTTTAACGGCTAATGGCTCTAATGCTGCTTTTATCGTGAAGTATGATGTCTCAGGAACATTACAATGGGCAGTAAATACGCTGTCTACCACCGTACCTGAAAATGTTTCCAAAATAAAAGCTACTTCGGCTGGTGAAATTTATTTAATAAATTTCGCTCAAGGCCTGGGAGCTCCCGGTGCTTCTGGTTTCCCTCTTTATAAATATAGTGCTGCTGGCATCTTACTTTGGAATAAAACCATTAATAATCCAACTTTTAGTTACCCTAATCTGGCAGTAGATAATTTAGATAACGCCTATATTATCGGAAATTATCATACTAATATTACCATTGGCAATAGTGCTTTAACTACTCCTCAGAACGTTTCAAGTTCATTTTTAGCAAAAATAGATGCTGCCGGCAACTGGAAGTGGGCACGCACAATTGCTTCAAATTTAATTTTCGGCTATCCTTACATGTTTCATCCTGCACCGGGTATTGTGTATACCAATGATAATGAACTTATTATTTCCGGCACCTTTAGCGGGACCACACAATTCAATAATATTTCTATTACTTCATCCCGGACAAATGGCCTCAACACCTTTGTTGCCAAACTTGATACGGCCGGAACCCCGATCTGGGTTAACAATGCAACCTCAACAGTAGCAAACAATAATACAGACTTGAGTGGAGATAATAGCAACAACCTCTTTCTTGCCGGATCTATTGAAAACGGAAGCACCCAGTTCAGCGGCTCTATGCTTACTACTTCCGGCACTGCAAGCTATTTAGCAAAAATAACCCACGAAGCTAATATCGCCTCCGGCACCATTTTCTTAGATGCAAACAGCAACGGGATAAAAGATGCTTCCGAAGTGCCATATATCCAGTTAATAATACAAAGTACACCCGGACCTGTTTACGGAATTTCGAACCTGGATGGCACTTATAGCATGTATCTACCAACCGGAGCCAGTACCCTTAGCATTCCGAGTCCGCCTCCATATTATACTACCGTTCCGGCGAGCCACAGCCTAACGTTCAGCGGAGCAAATCAAGCCCAGACCGGAAAAGATTTTGCTTTGCAGCCGATCCCGAACAGCAACGACGTAAAAGTTACGGTTACCGCTCTTATTCCGGCGCGACCAGGCTTTCAATCCAAATACCGCCTGACGTTCCATAATTCAGGAACCACAACTTTATCCGACACACTGAAATTTCAGCACAATACCAGTATTCTAGCGTTTGTGTCTGCTTCAGAACCAACTGTAAGCAACAGCAACGGAAAAATAGCCTGGTATTACCAGAACCTGCTGCCGAATGAAACCCGCAACATCGACGTGACTTTCTTGGTGCCAACTACTACCGTTTTAGGAACGCCCTTAAAAGCTATTGCCAGCATCAAACCGTACGCGATCGACCTTCTTCAGGAAGACAATATTGATTCGCTGCACCACGTGGTAATCGGCTCTTTCGATCCGAACGACAAGCAGGTGGATAAAACCACCCTTTCACCTGCCCGGGCCGCTACTGGCGAATACCTCGATTACACCATCCGTTTCCAGAACACCGGCACCGATACGGCTTTTACTGTAGTGGTTACCGACCGCATTCTCTCGCAGCTGAACCTGGCAACCTTTGAAATGCTTTCGGCCAGCCATAACTACAAAGTGAACGTGATAGACGGCAACATGCTGGAATGGCGCTTCGACAATATTCTTTTACCCGACAGCAACCGCAACGAACCGGCCAGCCACGGCTTCATCCGTTTCCGCCTCAAATCTAAAGCCGGCTTACAATTAGGCGACTCCATCACCAACCAGGCCGCTATTTATTTCGACTATAATGCCCCGGTAATTACCAACCATGCTGTTACTAAAGTAGCCAACCCGAATGGAATCAAAGAAAAGAAAGCCAGCATCCAGGCTTTCAAACTTTACCCGAACCCGGCGAAGAACTACGTAATGGTGAATGCTGAATTTAAGAAAAATACTTCGGCTACCGTTTCGCTGGTGAACCTGCTTGGACAAACGCTTTCTAACGTTACCTTGCCGGCTAACAACCAGATCCACTACCAGCTGCCGCTGAAAGATCTTCCAAAAGGTATTTATTTGATCAGGCTGGAAACCGAAAGCGGTATGCAAACGCAGCGCTTGGTCGTTCAGTAGTTTTTCAGCTCAAAAGCATAGCGTTTTAAAGCCGGCTGTCCTGAAAAAGCAGCCGGCTTTTTGTTTGATTATAATACTGTGGAAAACTAAATTTTCTGCATCGTGCAGCGTTTCGGTTATTATTTACGACACTATAATAAATGCTGCATGTTTTAATTTATTCGCTATGAAAAAACTTCTATTCCTTTTCTTATTGCTTGGCCTTACTTCTATATTTTCACAGGCGCAGCATTTTCATTGGGCCAAAACTACCCACGATTCCAGTTTTGGATCTAATGTTGCCAGCACCGGAAATCTCGTAATTACTTTCAGCACAGTTAGCCATAACCTCCGGGCGCCAATTTTTACACTCGCCGCACACGATACTTCCGGCAACATACTCTGGAGTAAAAATATTTTCGGGCGAAGGTGGATACAAAGCATCTATGAACTAACCCCGGCAGTAACCATAGACAATCAGCAGCAAGCTATAATTGCCGGCTCCTTCCGGGATTCGCTCTCTATTGACACCCTTATCTATAAAGCACCGGCTTTGAACGGGTCCATGTTTTTTCTTGCCAAATTCGATAACCGGGGTACGTTACGTTGGGCGCGAACCTCGGCTTTTAACGCTACTCAGTTTATAGGTTCTGTTAACCCAACCTCCGATGTGGCAGGAAACATTTATTTATCCGGCCTGTTTTCGGGAACCCTAAGTTTTGGAAATATCTCTATACAAGCGGCAGGAACCCAGGATGCATTCCTGATTAAATACGATGCTAACGGAAATTTCCTCTGGGCAAAAGCAACCGGCACTCAGGAGGAGGAATACAGTGTAAAATCTAAAGCTTTGCCCAATGGTAGCGTTTATCTGGTTTCCGGCATTAGTTATCCATCAAAGCAAGTTATTCAAAAATTCAACACTAACGGGAACCTGATCTGGAGCAGAACCATTGCGCCCGGAGGAGGAAGCAGCATTACTGGAAATAATACCAACATAAAACTAGAAGTTGATAAGGCTGATAATTTATACCTTACCGGAAACTATACCGGCAGCCTGGATTTTACCAATTCAGTGAGTTTAACCTCTCTTAATCCTAAAATTTTTCTGGCCAAATATTCGGCCAGCGGAACTTTCAAATGGGCTAAAGATCTGGCTTCCGGAAACAACTTCACTACAACTGTTCCGGCCATCTTTTATTCCGGCGATAATACGCTGGCCATTGCCGGAGCATTTAATGGCACAGCCAACTTCGATCAGACTCCGTTATCTTCTACCCCGGTTAATAGCTTTAATGGCTTTATTGTTAAAACTGATACCGCCGGCACCTTATTATGGACAAAAACAATACCTGCCATTAGCGGCACAAACGAGGCATTTGGTATCAGTGGAAATAACAAAGGAACCTATTTTATTACGGGTTTATTTACCGGAGGCGCTGATTTTAGCGGTGGCTATCTTAACTCCCTTACCCGAAAAACCTATATGGCCCAGTTAAAAGCCGTAAGCGGCCCGGTGGTTACGGGAAGCACCTATAACCTGGTTACCGGAAACGTATTTTTTGACAAAAATATGAATGGCATAAAAGACCCGGATGAAACCGGCGCGGCCGAAACATTTATCAAAACCAATACAAACGAAATAAGTAATATTATTTCTCCTGAAGGCACATATAATATGCTTCTTCCGGGCGGTAATTACACCTTAATTCCCTCGCCCAAAAAACACCATAACCTTACCCCTGCAACCCGGAGGATTTCTTTAAGCGGCTCGAACCAAACCCTGAGTGCCGTAGATTTCGCACTGCAGGCAATTCCCCAACAAGTGGATGTTGCCGTAGATCTGACCAATTTAACCCCTGCACGCCCCGGTTTCGGATTTAGCTATTTACTTACCTTTAAAAACCCGGGCACCACAACCGTTTCAGACACATTAACGATGTTGTATGACCCTTTGCTTTTAAATTTTGTGAACAGTACAACCTTACCGGCAACGCAGCAAACCGGAAAGCTGAGCTGGTATTACGCCAATCTTCAGCCCAACGAAAGCCGGACCATCCGGGTAAACTTTCAGCTTTCTGTTTCTGCTCCGCGTGATTCCGTATTACAGGCTACTGCCAGTATAAAACCTTTAACCACAGACCTGTTCCAAGCCGACAATTTTGATACCGCCCGGGTGGTTATTACCGGTTCTTTCGATCCAAATGACAAACAGGTAAATAAACAAATGCTTTCGAAAGGTGAAGGAATGGCAGGTGCTTTTCTGGAGTACACCATCCGTTTTCAGAATACCGGCACCGATACCGCTTTTACCGTTGTAGTTTCCGATAAAATAGCGACCGGCCTGCAGGTGCATACGCTGGAAATGGTAGCTGCCAGTCATCCGTATGTTTTAAAACTCTATGAGAACAACCGGCTGGAATGGCGTTTCAATAATATTTTACTACCCGACAGCAACCGCAACGAACCGGCCAGTCACGGTTTCATAAAATTCAAAATTAAAAGTAAACCAGGTTTAGTTTCCGGCGATTCCATTACCAACCAGGCTGCTATTTATTTTGACTATAATGCCCCGATCATCACCAATTATGCTGTTACCAGGGTTAAAATCACTACCGGGAGTGGGAATGCTCCAATCCTGAAACTCTACCCGAACCCGGCGAAGAACTACGTAATAGTGGCGGCAGAATTTAAGAAAAATACGGCTGCTACGGTTTCGCTGGTGAACCTGCTTGGCCAGAAACTTTCCAAGGTAACCTTACCAGCCAATAACCAGATCCATTACCAATTGCCCTTGAAAGAACTTCCGAAGGGCGTTTACCTGATCAGGCTGGAAACGGAAACCGGTTTGCAAACCCAGCGTCTGGTGATTCAGTAGTTTTTAAGCTTAAAAGCATAGCGTTTTTAAAGCCGGCTGCTGTAGAAAGCAGCCGGCTTTTCCATTTCCGGCCCTGAAAACGCTATGCTTTTAGCTTAAAAAACTAAAAACCCGGCCAATTTTGCACCGGCCGGAAAAAAGCCTATTTTTGCAGAAGCGTTTAATTTTGCATCAAAACCACATAACGAAATACCAATGAGCGTATTAGTAAATAAGAATTCCAAAGTAATTGTGCAGGGCTTCACCGGCTCGGAAGGTTCTTTCCACGCGCAGCAAATGATCGAATACGGTACCAACGTTGTTGGCGGTGTTACACCGGGCAAAGGCGGTTCTACGCATCTTGATCGTCCGGTATTTAACACGGTTGCGGAAGCGGTTGAGAAAGCCGGCGCCGATACTTCTATTATTTTCGTGCCACCAGCTTTTGCTGCCGATGCTATTCTGGAAGCTGCTGATGCCGGCATTAAAGTGATCATCACCATTACCGAAGGTATTCCGGTGAAAGACATGATCGCGGTAAAAGCGTATCTGAAAGGCAAAGACCTGACTTTGATCGGACCAAACTGCCCGGGCGTAATCACCCCAGGCGAAGCGAAAGTAGGCATCATGCCGGGCTTCGTTTTCAAACCAGGCCGCATTGGTATCGTTTCTAAATCTGGTACTTTAACTTACGAAGCAGCTGATCAGATCGTGAAAGCCGGCTTAGGTATTTCTACTGCTATTGGTATCGGCGGCGACCCGATCATTGGCACGCCTACTAAAAATGCGGTTGAAATGCTGATGAACGACCCTGAAACTGACGCGATCGTAATGATCGGTGAGATTGGCGGTAACTACGAAGCGATGGCTGCCGAATACATCCGCTCTACTGGCAACAGAAAGCCAGTAGTTGGTTTTATTGCTGGCCAGACTGCGCCAAAAGGCCGTAGAATGGGTCACGCGGGTGCGATCATCGGCGGCGCTGATGATACTGCAGAAGCTAAAATGCGTATCATGCGCGAGAACGGTATTTTTGTAGTTGATTCTCCTGCTGAAATTGGCGATACAATGGTAAAAGCGCTGAGAGGCGAAGCGGTTAACGCTTAATTTTCCCTTATTGATTAAAATAAAGAAAGCCCTGCTGTGAAAACGGCAGGGCTTTTTGTTTATAGCAGCTATTCGTCAGTTAAAGCAGACAGCCATGAGATTCGGTTTAGCCGGTTTTTGCTGGCAAATGAATTAAGAATATAACTGCAATGCTCCACGGGTTAACCCCATGGCAAACAGTTGTTTTCTCTGACCTGTATGCTGGAAATTTGCTCTGCTTTACTCTGGCGCAAGTGTTAAGCCGAAAGCGTCTACTTTTGCCTTTTTATATTAGGAAGTCTCCAGACTTCCGTGAAACCAATTTCTGATTATCAACTTTGCTATTGTCAATTAGTCATAAGTGGCGCCTTTGGCTTACCACTTGCGCCAGGATTTTTTTTGCTGACTTTCTTTGAAAAAATAAAAGTCAGGCACTTTTCAGGCCCGAAACCCTACCGTTTTAAATTAAAAACTCGAACCTCCAACATTTGAACTTTCAACTGGCTAATCGCAATTCGTATTCCGGCTCGAAAGGCACAGCTTCGGAATAATCCTGCTCGTCGAACCAATCAGAAACATCATCTACTTTCACTTTCGGACCTTCTACCAGAATTTGATCTTTGCGAATGTAAACGGTAACGGCCGGGGTAAAAAAGCTGCTTTGCACGAGCATTTTATTGAAATACAAACGGTTGGAACGGCCGCCCTTTAATTCATAGCCATTCTGGTAAAACTTCCGGCGCAGCTTATCCAGGCAGGCCTCTTTGTCTTCGAAACGGATCCGGATGCGGTGCGCCCGGTTCAGGTATACGCTGATACTTACCAAAACCAACACTGAAAAACTGTAACCAGCCCAGGTAAAATTATTGGTGGCATTGGAAAACAGCTCGCGGTTAGATAAAAAAAGCAAATAGACGCCCAGAAAAATGAAATTGGGAAGAACAAGTTTAAAGTAGTACACAGATCTGTTCATGGCTGCAAAGCTTTTATAATTTTAACGTAAACCGGCTATTCCAAATTGCAAGCTGCTGCGCCAGCCGGACAAATTTTGCTAACGGAAAAAACCGTACCGAAAGTTGCTTTAAAGATAATGTTACTGCTAAACGTTTACAGATGCCCGGTTAAGTGCAATACAGTTCTAAAAACGGTATTATTTTCAAGGCAAAAACTAAACCGTAAATTTTAAGTAAACCTCATTTTCAGGAGAAATTTTACCTGGAATAAATTAGCATATTCCTGAATTGTTTATTCTTTTATTCTAATTGTAAAAACTATGAACGAGATCGTTGAACCATATTTAACTTTGAGCAGCGCCGCATTTTTAGATGGCCAGCATATTCCCGAAAAATACACCTGCGACGGGGAAAATAGTAATCCGCAACTCGAGGTTGGCAATATTCCGGAAGGTACGCAAAGCCTGGCTTTAATCATGGAAGATCCGGATGCCCCGAATGGCACTTTTACCCACTGGCTGATCTGGGACATGCCCGTATTGCACACCATCATGGAGAACGAGGCACCCGGCATTCAGGGGAAAAATGATTTTGGCGAGAATAAATACGGCGGGCCCTGTCCGCCTGATGGTACGCACCGCTATTATTTCCGGCTATATGCCCTGAGCCAGCAATTAAATTTACCCGAAACAACCTCGAAAGAAGAACTACTCAGCGCCATTGAACCAGTAAAACTGGCCAAAGCAGAATTAATGGGCAAATACAACCGCTAGTTTTAAGGCAGAATTTTCGCGCTTTAAGTAGTTTCTTTACTCCTCCGGCCTTGCAATCCGGAGGAGTAAAGAAACTACGGTTAAATCTTATTCTTCGGAAAAATTTGTTCCTGCCCCATCTTTAACTTCTAAAACCCGCTATGCCTCCATTAAAAAAAGAAGGCATAGCGGAAAAACGCCCGTTCACCAAGATCTTTTCCGGCTTCGGGCCTTAAAACTACCTGTTCATCCTATTTGCCGGGTAACACTCAAACATATAATCATTCTTACAAGTATTATAAGTTTACCAACAATTTAAATTTGTAATACTATGGAAAGAAAACTACGCGCAAAATTATCGTGGTTGGTATGGATGATCTGCCTATTGCCTTTTTCCGCTTGCGATAGCGATGACGATACCACCGACAACCCTGTAAACAAAGTGCTGCAATTAAGAGAAATGAACGGCACCTTCGTTTCGCCTATCGCTTTAGTAGAATCGCCGGACGAAACGAACCGCTTGTTTGTAGTAGATCAGGCCGGCAAGGTTTTCATAATTAATGCGGCCGGCAATGTGGTTACTGACCCTTTTCTGGACGTTACGGCTAAAATGGTGCCTTTAACGCCTCAATACGACGAGCGCGGCCTGCTCGGATTTGATTTCCACCCGAATTATAAAACCAACGGAAAATTTTATGTGTATTACAGCGCGCCGTTAAAAGCCGGTGCGCCCGCGGGCTGGAACCACACCAGCATGATCTCGGAATTCACGGTTTCGGCCGACCCTAATAAAGCCAATGCCGGTTCGGAACGCATGATCATGGAAATACATAAACCGCAGGCAAATCATAACGGCGGCACCATTGCATTTGGCAAAGATGGGTTTTTATATATTTCCATCGGCGATGGCGGCGGGGCAAACGATGTAGGTCTGGGTCATGTGCTGGATTGGTACACCGTAAACGATGGGGGCAATGCGCAAAGCGTAGATAACCTTTTAGGTAAAATCCTGCGCATAGATGTGAATAGCGGCTCGCCATATGGCATTCCTGCAGGCAACCCGCTGGTGGGCAAGCCAGGCATGGACGAAATTTATGCAATGGGCCTCCGGAATCCGTATCGTTTTTCTTTCGACAGAACGACCGGCGAATTATTTGTGGGCGACGCCGGTCAGAATTTATATGAAGAAGTGAACAAAGTAACCATTGGCGGAAATTACGGCTGGAATGTAAAAGAAGCTTCGCATTGTTTCAGCACGGCCACCCCGAACCAGTCGCTGGCTAGCTGCCCGTCTTCCGATCCGGATGGCCGGCAACTGGTAGACCCGATCATTGAGTTTCAGAACATCAAATCTTTTGCCGGTGGCCTGGGGCTGGTAGTAGTGGGCGGCAACGTTTATCGCGGCAGCGCTGTTCCAAGACTCCAGGGCAAATACCTGTTCAGCAATTTTACCGCCTCCCAAACCAGCCCGTCGGGCGATATTTACATGGCATCTCCGGGCGGAACAACCTGGCCTTATGAAAAAATTAGTTTCAGCAATGCAACAGCTCCCGGTATAGGTTACTATGTAAAGGGTTTCGGGGAAGACAATAAAGGCGAACTTTATGTGCTGGCAACGAAAGAATTAGGACCCACCGGAAATACCGGCAAAGTTTTAAAAATTGTAGAGGAGTAAAAACCGGTATGCGCCAGGCAGGGCCTCTGAAAAGAACAAGCTGGCCTTACTTTTTGCCTCCCAAATGATACTGTTTCAGCAATAAATAAGGCGAAGCTCCTACAGAAAGTTTCCGGTACTGCTTTCCAAAACGCTATGCTTTTCAAACAAAAAACCCGCAGGCCAAAGCCTGCGGGTTTTTTGTTTTATCTTAAGTCTTGTGTCTTAAATCTTAAGTCTACTTCGCGTAGCTCACCGAACGCATTTCGCGGATTACCGTGATCTTGATCTGACCTGGATACTGCATTTCTTTTTCGATCTTCTGGGAAATATCGAAGGAAAGCTGTTGGGCGCGTTCGTCGGTTACGTTATCAGCATCTACCATTACGCGGAGCTCGCGGCCGGCCTGGATGGCGTAGCACTGATTCACCCCTTCGAAGCTTAGAGCCGTTTCTTCCAGTTCTTTCAGACGCTTAATGTACGACTCCATAATTTCGCGGCGGGCGCCCGGACGGGAACCGGAGATCGCATCGCAGGCCTGTACCAAAGGCGAAACCATTGCGGTCATTTCAATTTCGTCGTGGTGAGCACCAATGGCGTTTACTACATCCGGGTGTTCTTTGTATTTCTTGGCCAGCTCCATACCGATGATGGCGTGCGGTAATTCCGGTTCTTCGGTGGTTACTTTCCCAATATCGTGGAGTAAGCCGGCCCGTTTGGCGTGTTTCACGTTCAGGCCAAGCTCTGCCGCCATTGTGGCGCAAAGGTTAGCAACTTCGCGGGAGTGTTGCAATAAGTTCTGGCCGTAAGAAGAACGGAAACGCATACGACCAACCATTTTGATCAGTTCCGGATGCAAACCGTGAATTCCTAAGTCGATAACAGTACGTTCACCGATCTCAACTATTTCTTCTTCAATGGATTTCTTCGTTTTGGCAACAACTTCCTCGATGCGGGCCGGGTGAATACGACCGTCAGCTACTAAGCGGTGCAGAGCTAAACGGGCAATTTCGCGGCGAACCGGATCGAAGCCGGAAATGATGATTGCTTCCGGGGTATCGTCTACGATAATTTCTACGCCGGTAGCAGCTTCTAAAGCTCGGATATTACGGCCTTCACGACCAATAATTTTACCTTTTACGTCGTCGGATTCGATGTTGAAAATGGAAACGCAGTTCTCGATGGCGTGCTCAGCGGCGGTGCGCTGAATGGTTTCTAAAACTACTTTCTTCGCGTCTTTGGCAGCCGTTAATTTGGCGTTAGCAACGGTGTCTTTGATATAAGATGACGCCTGGATCTGGGCTTCGTTTTTGAGGGCTTCCACCATTTGTTCACGGGCTTCGGAAGCGGTTAAACCGGCTATTTTCTCGAGCTGGCTAACGATGCTTTGGTGATCTTTTTCAACCTGCTCCTGGCGTTTTTTCAGGCCTTCGAGTTGGGTATTTAAGGTTCCTTTCAGCGCTTCAACTTCTTTTTCGTTTTTCTTGAAGTCTTCAATTTGTTTGGCAACAGCTTGTTCGCGTTGTTTAACTTTGGCTTCGTTCTGAAGGATTATGTTTTTCTTCTTGTTGGAGTCTTCTTCGAATTCCGCTTTCAGGCGCAAAAATTTCTCTTTGCTTTCGAGCATCCGCTCTTTCTTGATGTTTTCGGCGTTAATTTCGGCTTCGCGCAGGATCAGTTTCGCTTTTTCGCGGGCGTCTTCTTCCTCTTTAACGAAAACCTTTTTAAGCATTGAACGGCCTAAAAGCAGGCCAATGCCAAGGCCGACGACAAGGCCAATAATGATATAAACAATTTCCATAACTATAATTTTAGGGTGTTAAAATTATAGCAACCGGGGCAAAAACCTACAGAGGGCTGGGCAATGCTTATTACTATTCCGCTTTTTCGTCTAAATTAAGAGCATTCAGCGTGTCGTTTAACCGGGTAAGCTTGTCGGAAAAAGTTGAGTCGGTTTGCGTGGTGGCCTGTACCGTTTTGAGGCGGTCGGCGGCAGTTTCCAGGGCTACCATCGCCAACAGGTCCTGCTTATCGGTTATGCCAAACTGTTCTCGGAACAGCTTCAGGCGTTCGGCTAAATATTTGCCGGCAATGCGCAATCGTTCTTCTTCTTCCGGCGAAACGCGCATTGGATAATCGCGGTCAGCTATTTTTATTTTAATAGATAACTCATTCATTTCCGTTGCCTTCGTTCTGTATTCCGGTTAATGTTGTTTTGTACGGGTGTTAAATATGTATAAACCTTTCTCTTTGTTTTTACAGCTTTCCGGCACTTTTTGGGGCTAAACCCCTAGCGTTTTTATCGTTAAAAACCTGCCGGGAAACACAAGTAACTCACAACCGCTTAGTCTCTTAAATAAGCAATGCACTTATCTATTTCGCGGATATATTCGTTTATTTTCAGCTTTAATTCTGTGGCGTTCGCAGCATCGGCTGCTATCGTATTCACAATTTTACCAATATTTTCCTGATTTTGAAAATTTTTTATTTCCTGTTCCTTCTCTCCTAACGCCGTTTCAAGCTTTTTTATTTCGGCCTGCGCCGCACTCAGCTCGCGCTGCAACCCTTGGTAACGGGCTATCAGCTTCGAAACTTTCGCTTCGACGCTCCGCAGTTGGTCTAATTGAGAGGCTTTGGTTTCCATATTGGTTTCGCGAAGATAGGAAATTCTGGTTTTCGCTGGTTGTTTCTTTTATGACGGCTTTTAGTTATTGCGTCATTCTGAACGAAGCCGAGGAAACTTATGGAGTCGAATTAGTTCTTACCAAAAATATCATCCCAATAATGAGTGGCTAGCTCTTTCAATTTATCTAACGTTATTGGCTTACGCGCTTCGTCCAAAATTTCAAAATCATCACACTTAAAAATAAGCTTCCCTCCTGAAAACAAATTTTCTAATGAATTGAAGCATCTGCAATGAACAAGAAGGTTTCCTGTTTCATAAATTTCTGCGCTTAGAATCTCAAGTTCAAGGTTGAAAATTTCCTTTGGATTGATAATAATCAGAGGTTCATCGGTCCAAGCGTCGAAACTTAAATTTTGAACATTTTTGAGTTCAATAAAAAAGTATTCAAAATCTTTGTTAATTAATTCGGCTAAATATTGAATACCAACTTTTAATTCAATATTTGGGTTGTTTTCAACTGCACTTACAATAACTCTATCGTGGAGCATATCGAAAAGGTCATTTAAGTCTTGTAAGTTATCCATAATGAATAAATAAATTTTCCCCGAAAACAAGATACAATAAAAGCCTCATAAGTTTCCTTGGCTTCGCTCGGAATGACGCAATAAATAAAAATTTCCCAAACCCTGCTGACAATCTGTTGTCATGAGCCGGTGGTAGCTTTGTTCCATACTTCAAAAAACCACAAAAATTATGGAAAACACGTTAGAAAAAACCGCTACTGCTACTTTCATTTCCCCTGCCGATATGCTGGCGCACTGGCAGGGGCATCGCAACTTAACCCGCCGGGTAATTGCCGCTTTCCCGGAAAAAGAACTGTTCGAATTTTCAATTGGCGGAATGCGGACGTTCTCAGCCATCGTACAGGAGCTTTTGGCGCTTGGTGCACCAGGCTTGCGGCAAATCGCTATGGAAACCAACGAAAAACTAAACGAAGACATTAAAGAAGCCAACTCCAAAGAAAACATCCTGCGCCTTTGGGATGAATCGACCGCAGAAATAACCCAACTTTGGTCGAAAATTCCGGCGGAGCGATTCAACGAAAAGATCGTGGCTTTCGGGCAGTACGAAGGCACCGTGTGGTCTACCATTCTTTACTACATCGATAACGAAATTCACCACCGCGGACAAGGTTATGTGTATCTGCGCGCTTTAAATATTGAGCCACCTTTTTTCTGGGAACGCTAATTCCGGCATTATGAAAACAGTACTGGTATTCAGAACGTCGGTGGCCACACCGCAACAGGCCGGCCGGCTAAAACCCGTATTGGATAACCTGATGCATACCCGCGAAAAGTGGAACTTCGACCTGGAAGATTGCGACCGCATTCTCCGGGTCGAAGCTTTTACCTTGCAGGCGCAGGTTATCATTGAAAAGCTGAACCGCGAAGGTTTTTTCTGCGCCGAACTGGAAGATTAACTTACCAGTTTAGCCGAAACTACCCCTTTGAAGGGGGCTGGGGGATGTTTTTTTCTGTTTCTTTCTAAGGAGTTTGTCAGTAAAACCCATTCTCTAAGGTGTAAACACCCCTCTAACTCCCCTCAAGGGGAGAATCCTAAATAGCAAGACTCTTCGAAATCCATAGAGAGGATTAACCGACCAATTCCAGCGTAGGAAATTTTAGATTAGCCGTTGCTTTTTCCAGCAATTCGCTAACCTTCTCGCGGAAGCTTTCCGGTGAAATTATTTCCGCGCAATCGCCGAACATCAGGTAATACCGCGCCAAACCTTCAGTACAGCTGCCGGTTTTAAAGGTCATTTCTACAGCGTCAGCTAAAATATTTTCCGACACAAAACCGTAGTATTTCCGGCCCGATTCCATAAACCGGGCAAATTCTTTCTGCACTTTTATTACCACTTCCGTTTCGCCTTCCGGCATTTCTCTTTGTTTCCGGAAATCGGCTACGTTATCGTGTTGTTGGGTGAAGGGTTTATCGGTGCGTTTTAAGCCGATCATCCGGTCGGTGCGGAACTGGCGGTAACTCTGGCGCAGGTGGCAATAGGCAAAAATGTACCAGCGGTTGTGTTCATTAAACAAACCTACCGGCTCAATAATGCGGTTAGAGGCTTCTTCTGAATACAACGATTTATATTCCAGCGCTACCTGCTTTTTTTCGGCAATGCTGATCATAATCAGGCTCAGCGCATCGGGCGTATTCTCATTAAAAACCTTTCCCGAATTGTTTACCCAAACCTGCGTTTCCAGGGCCGCGATCTGGTCTTTGGTATTTGCCCGCAGCACCGATTTCACCTTAAACACCGCCGATTCGAAACTGGCGCCCAGACTTTTATCACTGAATTTCTGCATCAGTTTTTCGGCGGCTACAAAGCTGCTTGCTTCTTCGGGCGTAAACATAACCGGCGGCAACCGGTACCCTTCCAGCAACGAATACCCCACTCCTGCTTCCCCGGCAACCGGCACGCCGGATGCTTCCAGGGATTTTATATCGCGGTAAATGGTGCGCAGGCTAACCTCAAAACGGTCGGCCAGTTCCTGCGCCTTCACCACCCGGCCCGATTGCAGGTGAATAAAAATAGCCACAATGCGGTCGAAGCGGTTCAGGGTTTCGGTATCCATAGTCTGAGAAGGTTAGCCTATCAAATTTAATAAAACCCTGAATTAAAAGCTGGTAAATAAAACTATATTTGAAAACTTTCTGCTGCCTTTTTACCCCGGCTGAATGTAAGTAAAGTTGCTTATTAAATTGCTTTCACCCATTCAAAACCTATCGCAATGACCCAGCCAAGCTTCTTCCGAATCCCGATCCTTCCACTGCTGTTCATTTTAGCGTTTATCACTTCCTGCAACGGCCAAAGTAAAACGAACTTACCTCAGGAAAACTCCGGAAAACTCCAAACATCCGAAATTGGTCAGGCGAAAATTATAAAAGCCCAAAACGCAGGGCATGGTAATGTACATTGCGGGTTGCAGGATAAGGCCGGGAATCTTTGGTTTGGCACTACCAACGAAGGCGTTTACCGCTACAATGGAAAATCGTTCGTAAATTTTACCCAGAAAGACGGCCTCAATAGCAATAATATTGCTGCAATCCTGGAAGATAAAGCGGGGAACATTTGGCTTGGCACCAACGCCGGCCTTTGCAAATTCGACGGTAAAAAATTCACCACTATTCCGCTTGGCAATTATTTTAACACTACCCCTACTTCGAATGCATCCGCTAAAATCCCGCCGGCAAAGAATGCGGTTTGGAGCATAATGCAGGATAAAACCGGGATTATCTGGTTTGGCACCTTCGACGATGGCGTTTATCTCTACGATGGCAAAACGTTTACTCATTTTTTACACAACAATCCGGTTGAAAATAAAAGTAACCTGCAGCTGAAAACAATTACTTCCATTATAGAAGATAGATCCGGAAATGTCTGGTTTTCTACCTGGTTTGAAGGGTTAAGCCGGTTTGACGGAAAATCCTTAACGAATTTCAGGCCGGATAACGAAGTATGGCACGCTGGGCTACTGGAAGATAAAAACGGAAATATCTGGATCGGCAGAAGAAGTAAAGGGGTAAGCCTTTATGATGGAAAAACCTTTACCAATGTGCTGCAGCACAGCACCTTCGATTCCTGCAGCGTACTGCCTTTATTACAAGATAGCAAGGGAAATATTTGGTTCGGCACGATACACAGTAATTTAGGTAGAAGAGAAAAATCAGGTGGCTTGTGGCGTTACGATGGTAAAACCTTTAAGAATTTTACCGCGGCAGATGGTTTGAAAAATAATGCAATCTGGAGTGCAGAAGAAGATAAAAATGGCAACATCTGGCTGGGAGCCAACAACACGGAACTATACCGATACGATGGCAAAACTTTCACTAAATTTTCGGAATAAAAAATCAGCCGAACAACAACATCTACTTTATTAATTTCCACAATTTTGTTTTATAATCATAAGGAAAAATTATCGCAGAAAAATTTGAGTAGCCAAATAACTACACATATATTTGTAGTCAAATAGCTACACGATGAATTTAAGACGCGACGTATTCCAGGCCATAGCCGACCCCACCCGAAGAGCCATCCTGCTTTTGGTAGCTTCCCAGGCCATGACGGCCGGGGCCATAGCCTCCAATTTTGACACCGCCAGGCCTACCGTTTCCAAACACCTGCAAATACTGACCGAATGCGAATTGCTACAGCAGGAGCAAAACGGCCGGGAGATCTACTACCATATAAACGCCAAAAAGATGAAAGCCGTAGCCGATTTCCTGGAGCCCTTCCGCGAAATGTGGGACGACCGTTTCAACATACTGGAAGCCATTATGAAAGCCAAGATGAAGGAAGACCGGAGGGAGAAATAAACCTGCGAAAAAAGTTTCCTTTAGAGGGGATAGCGGGAGAAAACCACGCATTGCCGAAGATTCTCCCCTTGAGGGGAGTTAGAGGGGTGTTAAACGTGCTGTAAACTTAAACTGTGAAAAATGAAAAATCCGATCATCCCATACCGGAAAGATCTTCGGACTAAAGCAAAGGAACTAAGGAATAACAGTACGTTATCCGAAATTTTGCTTTGGAACGAAATTAAAAACAGGCAGATAGATGGGTTTCAATTCCACAGACAAGTTCCAATGCTCGATTTCATAGTAGATTTTTATTCGCACGAACTGAAACTTGTTATTGAAATAGATGGGGATAGTCATAATGACAAAGTGGAATATGATGATTCAAGACAGCAGAAATTGGAAGCTTATGGCGTAAGATTTCTTCGATTTGATGATTTGGAGGTAAAGCGGAATATGCGGTGGGTTTTGAATGAGATCTGGGAACAGGTTCAGGGATTGAAAAAATCGTTGGAAATGGGAGAATGAAAAACACCCCTCCGGCTCCCCTGAAGGGGAGAGTATCGGATAACGTAAAAGGATTCTTCCCCACCCTTCCAACCGATAACCAAAAACGCTAGGCAATAACGAAAAAAACCACAAAACTAAAACGCTATGGAAAAGAAGACAAAAATCCACGCCGAAGATGGTAAGCAGGATCTGGTGATTACCCGGGAATTTGAGCTGCCGTTGGAGTATCTTTTTAAAGCCTATGTGGAGCCCGAAATTGTGGAGCAATGGATGGGCACGAAAGTGCTGAAACTGGAAAACCAAAAGCACGGCAGCTGGCAATTCGAAACCACCGATCCGAAAGGCAACAAACACGGCTTTAATGGCGTGATCCACGAATTTGTACCGAACCAGAAAATTACACGGACCTTCGAAATGGAAAATACGCCGTTTCCGGTGCAGCTGGAATTCCTGGAATTTGAAAAACTTACCGATGACACCAGCAAACTAACGATGCAGATCGTGTACCGTTCGGTTGCCGACCGGGACCAGATGCTGAAGCTGCCTTTCGCGCAGGGCATAAATATGGCGCATAACCGCTTACAGGAAATTGTAAAAAACTTAATCTAAAACCTTATGACAAAGCGAAACAAAATAATCTATTGGGTGGCTACCTGCTGGCTTGCTTTAGGAATGCTATCGACCGGAATGGTGCAGTTATTAAAAGTGGAATCGGAAGTAGAAAACATTACCAAACTGGGCTATCCGGAATATTTTTTAATCATCCTGGGTATCTGGAAAATCCTGGGAGTTTCCGTGGTGCTTATGCCTAAATTTCTGTTGCTGAAAGAATGGGCGTATGCCGGCTTTTTCTTTGCAATGTCGGGCGCTACGTTTTCCCGGATCTTAGCCGGCGATCCCGTTAACGCCATATTTCCTTCATTGCTGCTTTTGGTGCTGACGGTGGTATCCTGGTATTTCCGGCCGGCCGATAGAAAGCTTGTTGCTGTTAATTCCTGAACGTATGAATCCGAAGGTTGATTTTTATTTCAAAAAAGCCGGCAAGTGGCAGGAAGAACTGGCACATTTGCGAACGATTATGCTGGATTGCGAACTGACAGAAGAACTGAAATGGGGCGTTCCCTGCTATACCTTGGAGAAAAGCAACGTGGTTTTAATTCACGGTTTTAAAGAATATTGCGCGCTGATGTTTGTAAAAGGTGCCTTATTGAAAGACCCCAGTAATATCCTGATCCAACAAACCGAAAATGTGCAGGCTGGGCGCCAGATCCGGTTCACCAATGTGCAGGAAATTGTGACTTTGGAGCCCATTTTGAAAGCCTATATTCAGGAAGCCATTGAAGTAGAAAAAGCCGGTTTGAAAGTGGAGTTGAAGAAACCTTCGGAATTCGCAATGGCCGAAGAATTTCAAACGAAACTAACAGAAAACCCTGCTCTGAAAACTGCCTTCGAAGCTTTAACGCCCGGCCGGCAACGCGCTTACCTGCTGCATTTTTCGCAACCCAAACAAGCCAAAACCCGCGAAGCCCGCGTTGAAAAATGTATGCCGCAGATTTTCGCCGGAAAAGGGTTGAATGATTAAGTGACGTTAAGTAACCAAGAGGAAAATCACACTTTGAAGGGGGTTAGGGACAATGCCATCAACTTAAAATAAAGATTTATACATTATTTGGTCATTCTGAGCCTGTCGAAGAAACTATTTAGTACTTCTATGGAATTTTGAGCGATTGAGCGATAAATTCCTTTCGCTCAGGTTTTTTGATAAGCTTTCTTGCGGGTTCGGTACGCGTTAGTTCCCTCGGCTTCGCTCGGGATGACCAGATAATGTAAAAATCCTCCCTCTAACCCCCTCCAAAGGGGGACAAAAAACCTTGCACAACGTCAGTAATTAAGATCGTTGGCGTGAAAATAAATTGAACATTTTTTAAGATATTACCTACTTTGCAAACCTCCGGATTCCTTTTTGAGCAGTTACAAAACGCTATGGAATAAGCCGGAAAAACTAAAAATTAAGCATTAATCTGATGGGTAAATTAGCCGAAATAAAAACCAAAGAAAACACCGCCAGCGTGGAAGACTTTATCAATTCCATTCCGGACGAAACCAAACGCCAAGACAGTTTCCGCATCTTGGAATTAATGCAAAAGGCATCCGGCGAAACGGCTAAAATGTGGGGAGCTTCGATGATCGGGTTTGGTAATAAGATCTACAAAAGCCCGACATCCGGCCGGGAAGTTGCCTGGTTTAAAATGGGTTTTGCGCCGCGAAAAGCCAACCTTTCTTTTCACCTCCTTAACCTGAAGCAACACGCCGCCGCCCTGGAAAAATTGGGTAAACACAAAACCGGCGAAGGTTGTCTGTACATCAATAAACTGGCCGATGTGAACCTGACCGTTTTAGAGGAAATAATTAACGCGACTGCTAAAAATGAGCACTAAAAAGGAATTGCCGGAAGAGCAAAGGAACGAACTGCTCCGCGTTTTGAAAGCCCGTTTCGAGAAAAACCAGAACCGCCATAAGGGAATTGCGTGGGCCGACGTTCAGGCCCGCCTGGAAGCGAATCCGGAAAAGCTGTGGAGCCTGGATGAAATGGAACTGACAGAAGGTGAGCCGGATGTGGTGGGTTTTGATGCCCAGACGCGCGAATACATTTTTTACGATTGCGCCGCCGAAAGTCCGAAAGGGCGCCGGAGTATTTGCTACGACCACGAAGCGCTGGAAAGCAGGAAAGAACATAAACCGAAAAACAGCGCGTTGGGAATGGCCGCGGAAATGGGCATCGAGATTTTAACCGAAGACCAATACCGGGAACTGCAGCAACTTGGCAAGTTCGATACGAAAACGTCGAGCTGGGTGAAAACGCCGGCGGCCATCAGAGAACTGGGCGGGGCCCTCTTTTGCGACCGCCGCTACAACCAGGTTTTCACGTATCACAACGGGGCGGAATCTTACTATGCCGCCAGGGGATTTCGGGGTTCGTTGCGGGTTTGAGTTCGTTGGTTTAAAGTTTTGAAGTCTCTCTTATTGAAAGGCTTTTGTTTCAATTTTGGTGTGTGGAGATTGAAATTCTGGATATTCTTTAGACTTTAGATGATGAATGATTTAAGTGGAATAATGTCTTCTATTTTTATTAAAAGGATTTAACTAAAGGTTTAATAATGACAACTAAAGAAGAAATAGCAACTACTCTTATACGATATAACCATTCAGTAAAAATTCTAGGTCTAATTCTTGATCGAATAGAAGAAAAAAACTTTGATAATAATAGTTGGGTTACTTTTTCCGAAAAGATTGGGAAGAAATATTTAAACCAAGCTTTTACACTACAACAGGCTTTCACTAATGATCTTTACATAATTAAAGGAAATATTGAAGAAAGATTTTTTGATTTCTCTTCTATTTTTTCCCTATTAAGAGTCCAATTAGAAACCTATGCTGTTTTTTACCATTTATTTATCGACAATTGTAGCATTGAAGAACGAATAATTCGATTTCGCCTTTGGCAACTCGATGGGTTAAAATCAAGACAAACATATTCTCAACCAGACGACGAAGAATTAAAACAAAAGCTGGAAAAAGAAAATGAAGATATTCAGCATTGTATTTCAGCTATTGAAGGAGTTAATTATTTTAAAACTTTAGAGGAGAAAAATAAATTATTTTTATTAAAGTTTGCGGCTTGGCGTTTCACAAACGAATCCCTAAAGAATAAGGACAATCAAAAAAAGAAGATTAGCATTAATCAAATGATAATGAATACTGGTTTAGATAAAGCCCATTTTGATGATTGGTATTCATATACTTCCACACATACACATACAACATATTGGAGTGTTGTTCAAAATGATAGTTTAGTTGAACAGGATAAAATTACAATGGAATATGTTGCTCTAATGCAGGGAACCTTTATTACTTCATTCTTAATTAAAGATTTTTGCAAAATCTATAAAGTTGCACAAGATGTATTTAATGCACTTCTTGAAAAAGATCAGAAATTAATTAACTCGTTTGAAAAAAGGGGAAAAAACAAACTATGAGAGAAATTTCAAATCTCGAATTAAAGATCCAACTCACAAATGAATACTTAAGAACAGGTGGAGTGGAAAAAATATTTGATGACGAGCTACTTCAAGATTTACAAAATGTAAGGTTTGACTTACACGGAAAGGCAATTGAACAAACTATAACACCTAGGCTAAATGCCTTTATGCTAGCAATATTGGGATCACATACTTTACCACCCCTTGAGACTGAAAATCATATTTCTGAATATGATTCATTTGTACAAAAAAGCTCTTTTTTTGACCAACATAAAATTGATACAAAAAAAGAAGTGGATGAGTTAATTGAAAAATATAAAGACTCAAAAAGCATTCTATTCAGGGGACAAAGAGAAGCGAAATGGAGGCTATATAGCTCATTGCAGAGGTTCTGGGTTTGGGATAAGATGGGAAAAAGTAATGAGGAATATTCTGCTTTCTTAAAAAATATAATAGCTGGCGGAAGGAAAGAATTTGAAACTGAAATCTCAAAAATTTTAAAAGAAATACATATAGACTCTCTAAATGATATCTCTACCTTAGGTTTCTTACAGCATCACGATTGCCCAACTCCTTTACTTGATTGGACCTATAATTTTAAGACTGCTTTATTTTTTGGTGTAGATGGTCTCCAGAGAAATGATAGTCCTAAAGAAATCGATAAGTATTTCAGTATATATTTTATTGATGAGAAGCATTTTGAAAGTGCAGGAATGAGAACTTTGTTAAGTGATAGCTTACAAAAAATAAGTGAAGACTTAAAAAATGAGTTGATTTCCCAAATTGCAAAAAATGAAAAGCAACGGATTGAAATGACTAATCGCTTTAAAGAGAGAAGTTTTTTTGACAAAGATAAATTAACTGGCTCAGGTTTAATTAACCATATGACTAAAATAGAACATATGGTTAATATCCCAATTAGTTATTTTAGCGACAGAGATATTGATTCTGGCATTGCATTTTCTTTAACAAATAGTGAAAATATAAAGAAACAAGACGGAGTTTTTACTTGGAATGCACATTTTTCAAAACCATTAGAGGTAATGGGAAATGAACAATATAGTGAAGCTAAACTTGAATCTGAACCTGTTGATTATAGATTCAGCGAATGCTTCAATGTAAACAAGGATTTATCAGATTATATTATGCAAAAACTTGCAGATGAAGGTATTTCAACGGAAACAATGTATCCTGACAATCATATAAATGCCAAACATATTTATGATCACAATAAAAATATTAAATCATAATTTTTAAATTCAAAGACATCAATCAGGTTGCATTTTCATAAGTAAAAACAAAAAAAATGGTTAAACCGCCTCTTCAGCAGTTTAACCATTTTTCATTTTAAGCCCTTAAAACTTACTTCCTGATAACCGCGCCGAGCTGCTTTTCGAACTGCTGCATCAGTCGGCTCATCGTGCTTTCGATGGTTTTGTCGGTGAGGGTTTGCTGTTTGTCCAGGAGCGTGAAGCTGATGGCGATGGCTTTTTTACCGGCTTCAATTTTGTCGCCTTCGTACACGTCGAACACGTTAATGTCCTGGAGGAGTTTGCGTTCGGTGCGTTCTGCTATCTGTTTTACCTGCTCAAAGCTTACAGTTTTATCCAGCACCAGCGAAAGGTCGCGGCGCACTTCCGGGAACTTCGGCAGCTCTTCGAAAACGGCGTTGTCTTTGTAGTTGCGGGTTAAATACTCCCAGTTCAGTTCGGCGTACCAAACCGGCTCTTTTACGTCGGCTTGCTTGGCTACGGCGGCGTTTACCAGCCCGATGTGCGCCACGGTTACGTCGTTCTTCAGGTAGGTAATGCCATCCGATAAATACGCGTGTTCGGTTGGTTTGGTGCTGAAGTTGCGGGCGTTGAGTTTTACAAGTAAATTCTGTACCGTTTCAGCCAGTTCGTAGAACGAAGTTTTGGCCGAAGGCTGGCGCCAGGTTTCGGCGGCGGTGTTGCCGGTAGCAAATAAAACCAGCTGGTTCTGCTCTTTGTATTTGCCGTTTTCCTGCCAGTAAATTTTCCCGAACTCGTACATCTTCAGGTCTTTCTGCTTCCGGTTAATGTTGCGGCGCAGCGTTTCGAGGCCCGAATAAACCAGCGTTTTGCGCATCACGTCCAGGTCTTCGGAATTGTAATTCAGAATGCGCACCAGACTTTCGTCGCGGTTATCGGTACCGTTTTCGTAGTATTTCGAATCGGTGAGCGAGTTGGTCATAATTTCGTGGAAACCCTGGCTCGAAAGCTGGTTGGCCACGGTGCTTTTCAGCACTTCCGGGTCCGGGTGCGGGAATTGCGCCAGGAAACTCGCCGACAAATTCGGTTTCAGCTCCACATGGTTGAAGCCGTAAATGCGCAGGATTTCTTCCACCACGTCGGCTTCGCGTTTCACGTCCACTTTGTGCGGCGGCACGCTCAGCTGCAGATGGCTTTCCGATTCGCCTTCAATTAAAATATTCAGGTCCGTGAGGATGCTTTTGATGCGCTCCACGCCAATGAACTGGCCAATTAAACGGTGTACGCGGTCGATGTTCAGCGCAATTTTGAAGTTCTCGATCGGCTGCGGATACACATCCACAATTTCGGAAGTAACTTCGCCGCCCGCAATTTCCTGGATGATGAGCGCCGCGCGTTTCAGGGCGAAAATGACCATATGCGGATCGGTGCCGCGCTCGTAACGGAACGAAGAATCGGTTTTGATACCGTGCCCCTGGGCCGTTTTGCGAATATGCTCCGGCTGAAAATATGCCGACTCCAGGAAAATATTGGTGGTTTCTTCGGTTACACCCGCTTTTTTACCGCCGAAAACGCCCGCAATTACCATTGGTTCTTCGGCGTTGCAGATCATCAGGTCGGTAGCGCGCAGTTTTCGTTCCACGCCATCTAAGGTTACAAACGTTTCGCCTTCGGTAGCTTCCTGAACGATTATCTTTTTACCGGCAATTTTATCGGCATCGAAAGCGTGCATCGGCTGGCCCAGATCGTGCAGTACGTAATTGGTAGCATCTACCACGTTGTTTATCGGCGACAAGCCGATGCTTTTCAAACGGTGCTGCAACCACTCCGGGCTCTCCCCTACTTTCACGCCACTAATGCTCACACCCGCATACCGCGGACAAGCTTCCGGGTTTCTAACTTCAACTTCAATTGGCGCAGAGTTATTTTTAACGTGGAAGTTTCCAATGTTCGGCAGATTGGCTTCGGTTTTCAGCAAAGCCTGAAGATCCCGGGCCACGCCAAAATGCGAAGCCGCATCGGCGCGGTTCGGGGTTAAACCAATTTCAAAAACGCTATCGGATTGCAGTCCAAAGTAATGCGCCGCCGCCGTGCCGTTCGGCAAATTCGTATCGAGCACCATAATTCCCGCGTGCGACGTTCCCAAACCAATCTCATCTTCCGCGCAGATCATCCCTTCGGAAGCCGCGCCGCGAATTTTCGATTTCTTGATCTTGAACGGTTCGCCGGAAGCCGGGTACAGCATCGCATTTTCCAACGCCACGACCACTTTCTGACCAGCCGCCACATTCGGCGCACCGCACACAATATTCTTTGGTTCAGCTTCGCCTACGTCTACCGTGGTAATGCTCAGTTTATCGGCATCCGGGTGTTTTTCGCAGGTTAAAACCTCGCCAATTACAATTCCCTGCAAGCCACCTTTAATGCGGTCGTATTGTTCAATTCCTTCCACTTCCAGACCCGCGCCGGTCAGCAACGCGCCAACTTCTTCGGCAGGTTTATCGGTTTGGATGAATTGCTTAAGCCACTCGTATGATATCAGCATTTTGTTTCGATTTTTCGATGTTCGATTGTTCGAGGTTCGACTCTTTTAAGCTAAAAGGATAGCGTTTTTGGTCGGACTTCTACTTTGTGTAATATACTTTATCCCGTCATTTCGACCAGCGGGAGAAATCTCCTGAGGAAGGTAGAGCAGCCAGAATAAAAGCTACTACCATTTTGAAGAGATCCCTCCTGCCGTCGGGATGACCGAAAAGCGTAAATGACGCAATTAATTAACCCGCAAAATTAGCTATTTCCGCAGAAAAATCCGGCTTTACTTGGTGAAGTTCTTTTCGCCGGCGGGAATTTTAACGGGTAAGCGGTTTTCCTGGGGCGGTACCGGGCAATTGTATTCAGCATTATAGGCGCAGAAGGGATTGTAGGCTTTATTGAAATCTACCTCGATGCCGGCCGCATTGGTTCCGGGCATCGGCAGATCAATAAAACGGCCACCACCGTACGTTTCGAAGCCGTTGGTTTTATCAGTGAAAGGAACGAAAAGTTTGGGCTGGCCTTCTTCGTTTACTTTCTTGAAAAGCGTCAATTCGTAGGGTTTATTTTCCAGTTCGAAGGTGGCTTTGCCGAATTTTAAAAATGCTTCAGGCTCACCGCCGGTCATTTGCATGGGGTAGGTTTCCGGGTTTTCGTAGACTTCCAGGTCGGCTAAGAACTTGTAATCCGGGTTGGCGGGGAAATAATCGAGGCTGTCGAATTTCGGGCGAACGCCTTCATCTAACGGAGAATTGCGGCCTTTGAATTCGCGGTTCTTGGTTTTGCGTACCTGTTGAATGCTGCTCAGGTATTGGCTATTATCGAAGATCAGGTCATTGAGGAAATAAACGGCTATTACGCCGAGGCCCAGCAAGATGATCCAGGTTTTTAAGCTTAAACGCATACGGTTTTGGGTTATGAGTCCAGGCAAAGATACGAAAGTAGCGCAGGGTTTAAACCTGCGCTACTGTTCAAAATTCTGATAGCATCCCTAAAATCCTTTTCATCAACAAAATCCCTGAAATCGTGTTCAGACTAAAGCAAACCTTCATCCGCAAAGCTGTAATAATCGTTCTCCGTAAAAATAATGTGATCCAGCACCGGCATATCCAGCAGCAATCCGGCTTCTTTCGCTTTTTTGGTAAGGGTAATGTCGGCAGCGCTGGGTTTCGTGTTTCCGGAGGGATGATTATGGACCAGAATGATTGAACTGCAGCTGCTTTCTATTGCTTTCTTAAAAATAATCTTTGGGTCGGCTACCGTGCCGGCAATACCGCCGGAACTGATTTGGACTTTCTGCATCACCACATTGGCGCGGTTCAGTAGAATAATCCAGAATTCTTCGTGCGGCAGATCTAATAGTTGGGGCTTGATATAATTGTAAATATCGGTGCTACAAGTTATAGTAGTTCTTGCGGCAGCGGCGGTTTCTTTCCGGCGGCGGCCCAGTTCCAGGGCGCTGACAATGGTGATGGCTTTGGCTTCGCCGATCCCTTTGATCTTTTTCAAATCTTTAATAGAAAGCTTCGCCAACGCGTTCAGGTCATTATCTACAGAACCCATGATCAGTTTTCCGACATCTACGGCGGTAAGTTTGGCGGTGCCTGATCCGATCAGGATGGCGATCAGCTCAGCATCGGACAAAGCCGCTCTGCCTTTTAACAATAATTTTTCTCTGGGACGGTCGTCTTCGGCCCAGCTTTTTATGCCCAGGGTTGGCGCGTAAGCGGTAATTTGTAGCAGGTTTTCGGCCATAAAAGGATAGCGTTTTTGTTCATGCGCCTAATGTTTTTAAATTGAAAATAGTTCAGCCCTTCCCTGAACTAGCAGAAAAAGCCCGCGTAAGCAATAAAAATTTTCAGGTTGAAGAATTTCAGATGCAAAAACTGACCACCATTTTCCTTGCCGGGCTGCTGATTTTCCTGGTAGATCTTTACGTTTTTCAGGCAGTACGATTGGTTATGCAGGAGTTGCCGGGTACCGGCCAGGCTGCCATTACCGGTTTGTTTTGGGGCTGGTCGGCGTTTACGTTTATAACCCTGGTGCTGGCTTTGCTTTCGCGCGGCACGCCGCCCACGCCTTTCCGCACGTATTGGGCCACGGTGCTTTTCATTGTTTTTGCATCGAAACTGGTGGTAATTCTGTTCCTTTTCCTGGAAGATACGTTGCGGCTGATGCTGTGGCTGATCCCGGACTTTCCCGGCGATTCAACGGCTGGTACTACGCCATTGCGAAGTCCTACCTGGAGCAAAGTAGCGTTACTGGCAGGGGCCATACCGTTTACCGCTTTTATTTATGGTATGGCCTTTGGCGCTTTTC
The DNA here is from genome assembly GCF_016623615.1 of Adhaeribacter terrigena. GTDB lineage: Bacteria > Bacteroidota > Bacteroidia > Cytophagales > Hymenobacteraceae > Adhaeribacter_A > Adhaeribacter_A terrigena. The sequence continues at coordinate 174,353 of NZ_JAEHFX010000007.1, forward strand.
ATTATAAAATAAAACATATCCTGCTGACTTTTCCGAACCTGCCGCCAGCTTTTCAGGGTTTTAAAATGGTGCAGATCTCCGATTTACATACCGGGAGTTTTTCAACCAGAAAGCCGCTCGAAAAAGCAGTAAAACTGATCAATGCACAACAAGCTGATGTGGTGTTCTTTACCGGCGATCTGGTGAATAACGTGGCCACGGAAGTTGAACCTTATATTCCGGTTTTAGGCCAATTACGCGCCAAGGAAGGAGTTTTTTCGGTGCTCGGCAACCACGATTACGGCGATTATGTACGCTGGCCCAACCGGTTGGCTAAAATAGAAAACCTGGAACGGCTCAAACACACCCATGCGCGCATGGGCTGGCGGCTGCTCATAAACGAACACGTAAAACTGGAACGCAACGGAGAAAAGATTGGTATTCTGGGCGTAGAAAACTGGGGCAACCGCGCCGGCTTCCCCAAATATGGCAAACTCTATAAAGCGCATCAGGGAACCGAAGAGCTGCCCTTCAAAGTATTGCTCTCACACGATCCCTCGCACTGGGACGGCGAAGTGAACACCAAATTCCCGGACGTAGACCTGATGCTTTCCGGGCATACGCATGGCATGCAGTTCGGCTTTAATTTCAAATTCTTCCGTTGGAGCCCGGTGCAATACGTGTATAAGCAATGGTCAGGTTTATACCGAAAAGGGTCACAATATTTATATGTAAACGTGGGCCTGGGCTTTCTGGGCTACCCGGGCAGGGTGGGATTCCGGCCGGAAATTACGGTTTTCGAACTTCGCCATAATTAGATCTGTATCAGGAAAATACAACTTTGCCTATATAGTTTGCGTAAGTAGCGCTATAATTTTCAGGTTTTAAAACCGCAACCTATAAACTATGAAAAAACTATTGATGATTTTTGCCGGAGCGGCCCTGTTTTCGTTTCAGGCCTGCCAGGGAGATACGTCGGATGGTAAAGTAAATACCAACGAGAATACTCAGGAAACCTCCCAGAGCGTGATGGATGCCGGCAACGAGGGCTCTAATGCCAGTTCCGATACCGATTCGAGCAATGCCCGCATGGAAGAGCATACACGCATGAACCAGGCCGCCGAAGAGGCTGAACCAAAGCGCTAAGCTTTCATCCACAGCGTTTTTCAGCTTAAAGGCATCGCGTTTTTAAGCTGGCCGCCAAGTGCATTCAGCGGCATTGCCTTAAATTTCAACATTTCCAATTTTAAATTTCTGAACTATGAAGAAATCAGTTTTCCTGTTGCTGGGCACCGGCCTGTTTGCGTTTGCCTCCTGCAACAAAACCGAAAAAACCACCTCTGATACCGCGGTGGTAACTGAAAATACGGAACCGGTAGATAACGAGGCCATGTACCGCGACCGGGCAAAAGAAGTATCGCGCCAGATGGCCCGCGACCTGCAATTTGATGCCGATACGCTTATGCAAAGCCAGGTTAGCAAGGTTTATTATACCCGCGCGCAACGTCGTAACGAGGCCCGCGGCCGATATGCTACCGATACAACCGGGATGTATGCCGAAATGCGGGAAATAGACCTTGAAGCTGATAAAGAATTCCAGCGCATCCTGAAACCAGAGCAGTATAAAGTTTACGAAACCAACCGCGTTACCTATTATGGCGGCTTCGAAGAAACGGATATGCCCAGCCCGGGCTTCGATACCAGTTCTTATGCCGCAACCACAAGTGGCGCCGCTACGGGAAGCGCCGCTTCTACCACCGGCAGCAATGCCAAGGTAAAAACCAAAACGGAAAAAGACGGCGATACCAAAACTGAAATTGAAGACGGCAAATCGCAAACTAAAATAAAGACCGATGCCGACGGCGAAACCAAAATAAAAACCAAAGAGAGAAATTAAGCGAAATAATCTGCTTTATTTCCCGTTCCAGAAAAGCCTGCGCTAAACCCGCGGGCTTTTTTATTGTCTGAAGGCCAAACGGTATGGTTTAGGCGCCTAAAAGTATGCAGGCTTTGCCTTGGGCAACTGTTGCTTAAATCTTACATTTGCGTATGCTGCGTTTTTTACTTTTGCTGATCTTCTTTTCCGGTAGCAGCCTATGCCAGGCGCAAACCCAGGCCGTCTGGGTAACGGTAAGCGGGCAGGTCATGCAGGCTGAAACGAACAAACCTTTAACCGGCGTTTCGCTCGTAGCCCGGCCCAGCCGCAGTGGCACCACCACCCAGGCCGACGGCACCTTCCGCTTAAAAGCCCGCCCCGGCGATACGATCACCTTCAGTTCGGTGGGGTTTCAAAACGCTAGCTATTTCGTATCTAAAACTCTGCTGCAAGCCAACGTGAAAATTGTATTGTTGGAAAAAAGTCAGGAGTTGCAGGAAGTGGAAATCACTACGCGGCCTTCGGCAGAAAAAATAAACCGCGTATTGCGCAACATGAAACGCGAACCCGAACCCAGCCCCACTAAAGCGCCGCCCCCACCCCAGCCCCTTTTCGAAGAAAAAGAAACAACCCCGGTAAAACCGGGTGCGATCTCCAATCCGGCTTCGTTTCTTTACGACAAGTACTCCAAAGAAGGAAAAGAACGCCAGAAAATGAACGAGATCTTAGAAGAAAAGCAACGGCTGAAACGCGATTCGGTAAACCGCAAAAAGGAAGTGGAGTACGACAAGCTTTTCCTGGATCGTAACCAGCCTTTTAAACAAAATCACTTTTATTACCGCCACCGCTGATTTATTTTATTGCTTGGCTTATACTATCTTATGAGTTTTCCAGGCTAAAACGCTACCGTTTTTTAAACAAAAACTGCTTTTTAGGGTTAAAAGATTTCGCGCGTTTTAGCTTTATGAAAATCGGATATCCCTGCATCAACGAGTCGCTTCCCTGCACCTCTTCTTCCACCTTCCGGCTGGCTTCTTTTTCGGAAGAACGGCTGCTGGAAACCACTGCCAGAAACTTCGCCTGCCTCGAAAATATCCTGGAATACAACGTGGCTCATAACCTGCTTTTCTTCCGGATGAGTTCGGACCTGGTGCCCTTCGCTTCGCATAAAATCTGCACGGTAGACTGGCAAATGCACTTTAAAAGCACGTTGGAAAAGATTGGCCGCTACATTCAAAACCACGGTTTGCGTATTTCCATGCATCCCGATCAGTTTGTGGTTTTAAATTCGCCCAAACCCGAAATTGTGGAGAACAGCGTGCGCGAACTGGTTTATCAGTGCGAGGTAATGGATCTGATGCAACTGGAAAGCTCAGCCAAACTGCAGATCCACGGCGGCGGCGTTTACGGCGATAAACCAGCCGCTATGCAGCGCTTCATCGAAACCTACGCCTTGCTGCCCGAAAACGTAAAAAACCGCCTGGTAATAGAAAACGACGACCGTTTATACAGCCTCCAGGATTGTTTGTTTATACATGAGCAAACCGGCATTCCGATCCTGTTCGATAATTTTCACCACGAATGCCTGAACAACGGCGAACCGATGCACGAAGCGCTGGCTTTAGCTGCACAAACCTGGCAGGAAAATGACGGCATTCTGATGATGGATTACAGCTCACAGGCCTTGGGCGAACGCAAGGGAAAACACACCGACCAGATCGTAGAAGCACTTTTCCGGGAATTTTTACTGGAGCTGCGCGGCCTGGACCTGGATATTATGCTGGAAATAAAAAACAAGGAAGTAAGCGCTTTAAAAGCCGTTTCTATTGCCCGCGAAATGGGTTTACTCGTTTAGATTCCGGAGTTTGCGCATCATTAAATGCGGCAGCGGCGCCCAGAAAACGGTTTCTACGTCCGCTTTTTTCAGCGCCGTGTTGGTCCAGCCATTGCAGGTTTTAATAAGCGAAAACCGGCCGTTGGCTTCGTAAAAATTATCGGTGCTGGTATAACCTTTACTTTCTATGAGCAAAAACCTACCGTTTTTATCTTGCTGAAAGGTATTAAAAATGTATTGCACCAGTTTGGCGTATTGTTCTTCGGAAAGGTGCAATTTAATTTCTTTTTTACCGGGCTTAGGCGCTTTCGGCAAATAATAAACGTGCATCGCGCTTTTGCCTATGCCCAACGCAGCCGAAAGCGCTACATCTAAATTCAGGTCGCCCCATTCCGGAGTTTCCATGTAAAAGCGGCGGTTGCCCCAGCCAAAAGCAAAATGCGTGAACGTAGAATCGGCGCCAGGATAATCTTTTAAAGGCAAATGCCGGCGCCAATCGATGGTGTTTGTTTTGGCGGGCAGAACCAAATCGGTGTGCACGCCGTTATCTATAACGAAGACCGCAATTCCCTTCTCTGCCTGCGCAAAACTATTGTTTACCGGAATAAGCCCGAAAAACACGATCAGAACGGAATATAGCAATACAAATCCCAGCAAAAAAGCGCCTAAACCCGCAACCCATCTGGCAATTTTCACGAATGCATGTTTCATGCTTTTTATACGGTAACGCCTGCAAAGTAACCCTGGTCATACTAAGCACGTGAATCTGTAAAAATTACAAAAAACCAATGCTAAAAAAATGGCACTGAAATTGCCGTTGAACCTACGAGAACAAACCTTTGAACACCATGCAGAACTTACGAGAAGAAAACAACCGCATTAGCCTGGAACTGAACCACGAAATCCGCTACTGGACCCAGCAATTAAAATGCAGTAAAGAAGAATTACGCCGTGCCGTTAGAAAAGTGGGCGCCTGCGTTACGGCTGTTCGCCGCGAACTGGCCCGGTAATTTTTATTGAATGTCTTTGCTGCGAATCGCGGAGAGGTTTATCAAAAAAATCACTTCATAATGCAAAAAAAATGGCAGGCAGAACCATTCTAAAACTCAGGGTTTCCGGATCAGGTTTATCAGGCCGTCTTCCGAAACCACTACCGCCAGGCAATTATGCGAACTTGTTTCTACGTAACGGATGGCCGAATTATACCGCGCACCGCGCGCTGCATTGCCATTTTCTGAAGCCAGCCCATCCAGTATCAGCCCGATAGCGTGGCAATGACCTTCGGTATCGAGCAGCATGGCGCCGTCTATCTGGGTTAATTGCCGGATAAAGCTGGGTGCCATGGCCATGGGCGAAACTTTAAAACTCTGCTTTGCCAGCCTTTTGGCTTCTTCTGCCGCACCTTCCGAAATTACCACAATAGTGCCATGCCGCAGTTTGGTTACTTCGTGCATCAGCAGCCAGAGTTTCTGCGCATTTTCTTCCGGCAGCGCCGGGAAAGTCAAACCCAGGTCGCGGCGGAATTTTTGTTCATCGAGCTGGCCCTTGGGTAAGTTCGGTACGCCATAAGCCACTTTCATCATCACGTGGCCGGCATGTACAAATTCCCAGGTATAGTGCTTCGTGAAATTGATCATAAACACTTCGGCCTTGCTGAAATCATGGCCCGGTTTCAAACTCCCCAATCCATACACATTCACCGCATCCGAAAGCAGCCGGATATTACCTTCGGCCAGTTCCAGCAGTTTTCGCACCGAACGGTAGTCGCGCAGCGGCACGGGCGTATCTAAGGTGAGCAATTGGTAGATTTCCGGATGGTTCCGTTTTGTCAGCAGCATAGAGCCCACGCCTTCCGAACCTTCATATTTTAAAGCCGAAATGGCGTTACAGGCATCAAACAAACCATGGCTCGAGCCGGCCGGCGTGTACATGAACCGTTTGCCGGCGGCCCGCAAAACCTCGCTGTAATCGCGGTCCAGAATACTCTTTCCGGAAGCAAATTCAGTTTCGTGCAGGGCCTTTACGCAATCGTTCAGGAATTCAGTAACCGTGGCGTCCAGGAAAGATACAGCCGGCGTGTGGGTTTGCCTGGCGGGCACCGGCGGCAGCGTGTAATGCGACAAAAACACGCTCCGGTCGAAATGCAACGTAACCAATACCAGCAGATCGTTTACCCAAACCGGACAGGCGCACAAAGAAAGCCGGTTTTGTCCCCGTTCCAGGTTCAGTTCATTAAGCAACACCTGCAGGTTAAGCCGGAGTAATTGCTGCTGCACAATGCGTTCGTGGCGTTCGTTTTCGCTTAAGTGGCCGCTGTCTTTATAGCGTTCGGCTTCCTGTTTTTCGAATTTGGCAATCTGGAAAATAAATCCCTGAAAACGCTCAAAATCGAAACTGATCTCGTTCGGTTCCAGAATGATCGTGTGCTTTGCCTTTTTACCGGTTCTCCCGAAGGCTGCAATAGAAACTTCCGGCTTCAGGTTGCGGTCTAGGCCCGAAAAAATACCTTCGGCTGCCAGTTGCGCCGAAACCCGGAATAAGGTCTGGTTATGCCACATCTGCGCGGAAGTTTAAAATAACGGTAAAGAAAAACGGTAGGTTTTCAAGGCAAAAAAGTCTGATGCTGGTTTATGAAAAAGAAAGCGGCCTGTATGAAAGCAGGTTACCAAAGATCCTGGACATAACCGTAAAGCCAGCCGATCAGTTTGGCAAGTCCGTACATTACCAATGCAAAAGCGAGCACCATAATTATAATAATTACGGTGAGGAAGCCGGTGCCCGACCCCTGGTATTTGCCTTCATGATAATGCGCTTTCAGCAGCCGCACGTTGCGCTCGTTGGCCTTATATCCAAAATCGAAAAGCGCCCCTAGTATAGGAATGCTGCCAATAACCATGTCCAGAATAATGTTCACCACCATCCGGATGATCAGGTGACGGCTGGCACCGTGCCGGGCCATGGTAAGTACCAGCGTCCCCGAAACTGCAAATGAAGAAACATCGCCCAGGAAAGGAACCAAACCCAGGATCGGGTCCAGCCCGAAACGAAAATTCGTACCCGGCAGGCGGAACTGGCTATCCATTAAGCGCGCAACACTTTCAACCCAGCGCAATTTCTTAGCATCGTCGTTAACAGCCATATATAGGAGATTGATTATTTATTTTTCCTGCTTACGGTTTTACGGCAAAAGGTTTGCAAACGTCGCAGATTTCGCTTTGCCGTTTTTTTCAGCCAATAAAAAACGGTAGGCTTCCGGGCATAAAAACTGCTACAATTATGCAGGCTTGAAAGAAAACGGGAAACGCTATGATCTAAGGCACAAAAAATGCATACCCCGGCAGAATAAAAAACGTGCCAAAATTTCCCTGCTCTGTGTTAAAAACAACTGATTTACTATAATTAAGCCAATAAAATACTTACCTTTGCGGGCTTAATATCTGAAATTACGCAGCCACGATAAAGTCCCTGATGGAGGGAAAAGGAAGAAGAAAAAGCGTCACCGGTTTGTTGTTAAGAATCGAAGGCCGTAAAAATCTCCTCTTGTTCTCCCTGAAAGTGCGCCTGAGAACGCGGGTAAGATCAGTGTAATCATACGAATTCGTTTAAAAACCTATATGAGAGTTCTATTCCCCGTGCTACTGATCATAGCACTGGCAACATCCTGCGTCAGCCAGAAAGAGGTAACTTACTTTCAGGCCGCAGATCTAAACAAAGATTCCGGTCAGGTTGCGGTGCAGGAAAAATATATCCGTCAGCTTCAGCCCGGCGATATTCTTTCCATTCTCGTGAGCAGTTTAAGCCCGGAAGCCAGCGCGATGTTCAACCCCTACCAGATGGGCAATAATATGAACATGCAGCAACAAACTACCCAATCTACGGCACCTACCCCGGCTACCGGTTTCCTGATAGATGAAGAAGGCGCCATAACCTTACCATTGGTGGGTAAAATAAAACTAGCCGGGCTTACTACCGGCGAAGCGGGCACCCTTCTCACCAAAAGCCTGGACAAGTACCTGCAGCAACCCACCGTGAACGTACGCATCATCAATTTTAAAGTTTCAGTTTTAGGCGAAGTTACCCGCCCGTCGGTTTACACCATCCCGAACGAAACGATCACGTTGCCCGAAGCCCTGGGCCTGGCCGGCGACCTGACCATTTACGGCAAACGCAACAACATCCTGGTGATCCGGGAAACGGAAGGGAAACGCTCCTTTAACCGGGTAGACCTCACCAAACGCGATTTTTTCAATTCCCCTTATTATTACCTGCACGCTAACGATGTGATTTATGTAGAGCCCACCGCCGGCCGCATCACCTCTACGGACCGCGCTGTGCAACTGGCGCCGGTAGTTTTAAGCGGCTTAAGCATTGTAGCAGTAATTTTAACGGCATTTTTAAGATAACCGCATTTTAGTTCGCATAAAAGCATAGCCAATTAAACTTAATTCAGGCACGCCTTGTTTGCCCCGAAGCTTCGAAAAAACAGCAGCATTTAAGAATAACAGGTGCAATAATATTTTCAGATGAATAATACTACTTCCAGAACCAACATCCCTGTTAACCCTTTCTATTTCCCGCAGGAAGAAGAAAACGAGATAAATCTGAAAGAACTGGTTTATAAGTACCTGGCCTACTGGAAATGGTTTGCCCTTTCGCTTGCCCTGGCTTTGCTGACAGCTTTCATTTATCTGAAAACCCAGAACCCGCAATACAAGATCACCAGCAGCGTCCTGATAAAAGACAACAAGAACAATCTGGGCCAGGACGACCTGATGAAACAGCTCGACATTTTCTCTTCCAACAAGGTGGTAGACAATGAGATCGAAATTCTGAAATCTTTCACGCTCATGGAAAAGGTAATAACCAACCTGAACCTGCACGTACAATATTTCACCTCCGATTCCTTTAAGGACATCGAACTATATGGCCAGACCTCCCCAATTCACCTGGAAGTAATAAAAGCCAACGACCTTGCCTTCGAAGAACCACTGGAAATAAAAATTACCAGTAAAAACGCTATCGAAATCAACGGCAAAACTCATCCGCTGAACCAGCTCATTCAGACTGAAGCCGGCACTTTTAAAATAAGCCTTACCGGAAAAAACCCGGACCTGCATGAGCTTACCGTGCATCTTTCGCCTATCCAGCCTTTAGTTGAAGATTATCTGGAAAACCTGAAAGTGGAAACCAGCTCCAAAATGTCCTCGGTTTTAATGCTGAGCTTGGAAAGCCCCGTGCAGGAAAAAGGCAAGGATATTCTGAACAAACTGATCGAAGTTTACAACGCTGCCGGCTTGGAAGACAAAAACAAAGTAGCTGCCAACACCCTCGTTTTCATCGACGAACGCTTGGCCCTGATCTCCAAAGACCTGACCGAAGTAGAAAAGAACGTAGAAGAATTCAAATCCCGGGAAGGCATTACCGATATCAGCGCAGAATCAAAACTTTTTCTGGAAAGTGTAAAAGAAAACGATGCCCAGCTGAACCAGGTAAAAATTCAGCAAGGTATCCTGAACAGCATCGAGCAATACGTACGCAACAAGGAAAATAAAACCGGTACCGTGCCGGCCACTTTAGGCCTCAGCGATCCGGTGCTTTTAGGCTTATTAGATCAGTTGGCCGAACTCGAAGCCAAACGCGTGCAAACCAGCAAGTTGGTAAAGGCCGATAATCCCATGATGATCGCCATCGAAGATCAGATCGGCAACCTGAAAAAGAGCCTGAATGAAAACATCCAGACCTTCCGGAAAAGCCTGGCCATTACCCGCCAGCAACTGGAGCGCCAGAATGCCAAAATGGAAAGCCTGATCCGCACGGTGCCCGGCAAAGAACGCGCCTTGCTCGATATTTCCCGCCAACAAGCCATTAAAAACAACCTTTACATCTTCCTCTTACAGAAACGCGAAGAAACCGCCCTTGCCTATGCCTCTGCAGTTTCCGACAGCCGCACCATCGACGAAGCCCGCAGCAGCAACAAACCGGTAAAACCAGTTAAACGCAACATTTTCCTTCTATTTGCTTTAGCCGGTTTAGGCATTCCGTTCGGCTTTATTTACCTCATCGATTTGTTAAACGACAAGGTGAAAAACAGGCAGGAAATCAAAAAAGCCACCCAAGCCCCGATCCTGGCCGATATTTCTTTAGGCGACCAGGAAGAGGCTATCGTAATAAATCACCAAAGTCGCAGCGTAATTGCTGAACAAATACGCGGCTTACGGACTAACTTATCTTTTCTGGCGCCCGGCAAAGGCGTGCATACTATTCTGTTCACCTCCAGCATCAGCGGTGAAGGCAAATCCTTCGTTTCCCTGAACCTGGGAGCCAGTTTAGCGATGACTGATAAAAGAACGGTAATTCTGGAAATGGATATGCGGAAACCTAAGTTACATGCGGCATTAGAGATCCCTAATACCACCGGTATCAGTAGTTATCTTATCGGGAAAGCCAGCCTTCAGGAAATCCTCCGCCCGGTTTCCGGCCAGGAAAATTATTACGTGATCACTTGCGGACCAATTCCACCTAACCCGGTAGAATTACTGGTAAACGGCCGTTTATCAGAACTCTTTCAGGAATTAAAAGAGCAGTTCGATTACATTGTAGTAGATGCGCCGCCGGTAGGCATGGTAACAGATGCTCAGATCTTAGGGCAACATGCCGATGCAACCTTGTTTCTGGTAAGGCACAATTTTACACATAAGGCCTCTCTAAAACAGATTGACACTTTATATAAAGAGCAGAAATTCCAGAACCTGAATCTTATATTTAATGCTGTTAAAAAGGGAGGAAAATATGGCTATGGTTATAGCCATGGTTATGGATATGGTTATTACAGTAACTGATTCATATTATTTCTAATTTTCTAGAACTGAACTTGAAGCTATTATTTGAAAGATAATAGTTTATAATATGAAATCTACGCTTACAGCATCTTCGAAATTGAGTTCGATAGACTCAAGATCTAAAAAAACTTTATTCGACATAATACTTTCTTTAATAGTTAAAGGAACGAGTGTAAGCATAACTTTCATTACCATACCTCTTATTTTAAGATTTGTATCAAAAGATACTTTTGGTGTTTGGCTTGCCCTCACTTCTGCTTTCGCTTTAATTAATATAATGGATATTGGCTTAGGTGATGGCTTAAGAAATAAATTTGCTGAAGCAAAAGCGCAGAACGATTTAAAGCTAGCTAGAGCATATATCAGCACAACTTATTTTTCTAATTTCTTTTTAAGCAGTATAATAATTATGTGTTTTTTTATTTTAGAAGAACATATAAAATGGCATGTGTTGTTTAATCTACCCCAAACATTAGAAGTAGAGTTAAAATTTATTACAAGAATCTTAATTATTTCTACATCTATACAATTCTTTTTACAAGCATTTTTAAATTTACTAAAAGGGGATCAAAAAGTAGGAATCGCATCTACAATTGGCCTTATACTTAACTTATCATCTATTTTATCTATTGCCATATACCTTTATTTGGAGATACCAGGTACACTATTACATTTGAGTACCTCATATTTTATTGTTCCTAATATCTTATTATTGATTATCAGCCTAACCTTCTTTTTCACAAAATACAAATATATCTACCCTTCTATTAAAGAAATAAAGGCAAAACACTTCCATGAGCTAACAAAAATAAGCCTGAAGTTTTTTGTTATTAATATTTTTACTATTATCTCAATTCAAGCAGCTAACATTATCATTATAAGAGAATTTTCCTCCTTAGAAGTGGCTAACTATAACTTACTGTACAAATATTACTTCTTTCTAATTACAATATCTTTTATTCTATTTAATCCTTTATGGTCTTCATTTACTGAAGCAATTTTCAAAAATGATATTGAATGGATATTAAAAATATTAAATAAATGCAGGCTTATCTCACTTATTTTATCATTAATAATACCAATACTAATTTTATCATCTAATCAATTTATATCCGTTTGGACGAATCAGCCATTCAGCTCTACCTTAGAATTAAATTTGCTTTTTGGACTCTGGACTTTTTTAACAATTTATTCAGAACCACAAAAAGTATTTATTAAGGGAGCGGGCAAAATAGGCAGTTACGTAAAGGTGAGCATTATTTTTACAGTAGGTCAAATCGGTTTAACCATTGCTTTAATTAATTATCTAAACCTTGGATTAAACTCAATTCTCATCGTGAACATTATTGTTCAATTTGGATATCTTTTATTTTTTGAGAGGGTAAAAAATTCAACGATAATGAAATTAAATCAGTCAAAGACAAGTGAATTTTAAGATAAATTATTTCTTTCTGGTTTTGTATATAGTTTCATTTCAGAATGTACTATTTGAATTTGTACCTTTTTTTAAACAGTTAAATTCTTATACAACCCTCTTTGTTGATTTTGCTTTAATGTACTTAGGTATAAGTTCATTCAAATGGGCAAATAAAACCTTCAACTTCTTGCTTCTTCTATTAATTATTTTTTCAACTCTAAATTTTATTTTTGGTCCTAAGATCCTACTTATTAGCCATATAAACGGTTTAAGGGAAATAAGTAATATCTTTTTTCTGAGTGCTTTTCTAAACTTTATCTATAAATCTAATTACCAGTTTGAATTTAATGTAAAATTTAAGCGATTTGTAATCCTGTTTCTAATACTACAACTACCAATTTCTTTTTTGCAATTTAAAGAATTTAGTGCTGGCGATCATGTAGGAGGTACACTGGGAACTGGAAGCAGCGGAATACTTACCTTAACAATTTTGATTTTAATTTACTACCTGGTAGTATTAAAATCTAATAATAAAAAGCATGAGAGAAAGATTCTATATTTTTTCTCTTTTACCCCCTTTCTTATTCCATTAATATTAAATGAAACAAAAATATCTTTCATCTTAATCCCTATATTAATATTAACTTTAATTAACCCTGCACAAATAAAGTCATTAGTTGGAGCGATATCCGTCGGAACACTACTCATTGTTCTATTAATTAATAACTATTCTGACCAAGGGAAAAAATACAGCAATCCAATAAAAGAAATTTTTAATGAAGACTTTCTTGAAAGCTATCTTTTAAGTAAAGATGATAAATACGAAGATATACCCAGGTTTACTAAAATAGCATTAAGTATTAATATTTTATCAGATGATTACTTAAGCTTATTTTTCGGCAAAGAATACGGCGCTTTTAAAGGAGGGACAACATTAGAAAAATCTGAGTTTGCTTTTAGCTATGAATGGCTATTGCGAGGATCCAGACCATTTCTTTTTAACTTAATAATAATGGGTGGGGTTACTTTAGTCGTTACATTTATTGCCTTAATGTGTTGGATATTTTTTTCTAAAAAAAACCAAAGCTACAAATCAGGTAACGTTGGGTTCCTAACCTTCTTATTTGGCATTTTATTGCTCATCCTATTTTATAATGATAGCCTTAGAAATCCGGCTTTTCTAATGATATTTTTTAATCTTATTTACTTTGGGAAATATTTCCCTCAAATAGAATCAAATAAGATCCAATATTTAGCAAGTACAAATTACCCAGAAACTCCGATGCAAGAGTTGATAGCTTAATTATTTTTATAAACACATACATATTTAAACTACACTTGATACTTTCCATATTAAAAACATGCCTACTTCAATAAAGCCTAACTTATTTATTTGTACTTCCAATCAGTTTGGTTACTTAACGGACACTTATAAATATTGCGAATATGGCCGGCATCATTTTAATATAACTTATCTCTGCTGGGATTATAATCTTCCTAAAATTGAGCTAAATAATGTATCAATTATATATATTAATAGGAATGGCAACCTGTTTACAAGAAATTTTCGTCTCCTTCAGGCTATATATGATTTTATCAATAAGAATAATTTTAAATATAATTTTATAGTTTATATAAGAGGAATATCAATTGTAAAACTTTTACTTCCTACTTCATCAATAATCTTAGATATCAGAACCGCCTCAGTTCACACAAAAAAATCAAAGAGAATTATTTACAATTCATTCCTTAGAATTGAATCAATATTTTTTAAAAGAATATCGGTTATTAGTGAAGGTGTTGCAAACTCACTAAGGTTAAAAAAATTCCAAGTTCTTCCGTTAGGGGGCGACAATTTTAAGCCAATATCTTCAAGGAATTTAATACTTACATTTATTTATGTAGGAACTTTAGCGGGAAGAGACATAATAACTTTTGTTAAAGCGTTTTATCAATTTTGCTTAAATAATTCTGATCAGCATTTTGTTCTAAAAATTATTGGTGATAGCCCTAACAATGAGCTTGAGGAATTGCAAGATTTTGTCAATCAAAATCAAATCTTGAATATCGAATTATTAGGCAGAGTTAACCAAAAAGATTTACACAAACAATTTTTAAATGCAAATATTGGGGTTAGCTATATTCCTATAAAACCCTGGTATGAATTTCAACCCCCAACAAAAACATTCGAATATTTAGTTTCAGGATTACCAGTAATTGCAACTTCTACTTTTGAGAACAAAAAAATCATTCGAGAAAACAACGGGGTTCTAATCGATGACAATTTTGACTCTATCATCAATGGTTTAGAAGCCATTAAAAATAAGTTTTATTCTGGTGGCTACGATGAGAATTTAATTAAAAGTGAAAGTGAAAAATTTTCCTGGAAGTTCATTGTAGAGAATTTTTTAAAATCTGTTCTTGAAAACGGTACATTCCCAAAATCAACTTAAGTAATTAATAATGAAGGTGCTATTTATCACTAATATGTATCCAACCTCAGATTATATCTATAACGGCATACATGTAAAAGAGCAAACCGATTACTTAACCAGCAAATATAATTTAGATAGCCAGATCTATTTTATCAATGGAAGGCAATCAGCAATCAACTATTTGAAAAGTATATTTTCATTGAATTTATTTATAAATAAAAATAAATTTGATGTTATTCACATTCATTTTGGACTAACTGGTTTATTCCTGCTATTTAACCCATTCATCTATATTCCTACAGTTCTGACTATTCATGGAAGTGACATAAGTTCATCTAAACTATTCGGTTTATTACCTATAATTACTAAAATGGTAACAAAAAGAGTAAATAAGGTAATCATCTTAAACGAAAACATGTACAGCCTATTATCTAAGTATAATTATAAACTTATCCAGATTCCTTGTGGTATAAATATTAAACAATTCAATATTAAAAGGGCCAATAACCCTATTTCTTTTACCATTGGTTTTCCTGGTGATAAAAGACGCCCGGAAAAGAACTTTTCACTATTTGAAAAAATAGTAAAGGAGTTAAGAAATACACATACTAATATAGAGATAATTGAATTTCACAATTTCACTAGACAAGAAGTTATTGATAATTTAAGTAAGCTTGATTGTTTATTAATGACATCATTTAGAGAGGGCTCTCCTCAGATAGTAAAAGAAGCAATGGCGGCAGGGGTACCTATAATTTCAACGAAAGTTGGAGATGTAGAAAAACTTTTAGAAAATGTTGAAAATTGTTCTGTAATCAATAATTTCGATCACACTGAATTTCTAGAAGAGTTATTAAAATTATACGCATTAGATTATAATGAAAGAATTACAAATGGTTATTTAAAACTAGAAAGTTTATCACTTGACCAAGATTCTGTTACAGAAGCTATTTACAGTTTATATCAAACCATAAATAAGTAAAAGTTTGAAAAAAAAAATAAGTTTGGTCATTTATTTCCTCATTGCCTATAATCTTCCATCCAGTTATTTTCCGTTAGGCAAATATTTCAATATTCTGAGAGTATATTTATTAAAGAATGTAATCTCCAACTTAGGGAATAATAATAAAATCCAAAAACATGTGCGATTTGGAGATGGTCAACATATTGATATTGGTTCCTTCTGCCAAATAAACGAGAATGTTTACATCCAGAGAGCTAAAATTGGTGACTATGTGATGATAGCTCCTAATGTTTCAATACTTGGCTCATCTCATAATTTTGAACGGATTGATATTCCAATGGTAAACCAAGGTGAAACCGAGCGGCTAACCCCAATAATTAGCAATGATGTTTGGATAGGCAGAAATGCTATCATTATGCCTGGAATCAAGATCGGAGAAGGAAGTATAATTGGCGCTGGTGCAGTGGTAACTAAAGATGTAGAACCTTATTCAATAGTAGGTGGAGTTCCAGCAAAATTTATTAGGTCACGATTAATTTCCAGAAGTTAATTTTCATTGATGAAGACAAAAAGAATTAGTATCTGCAATATACCGGTAGATGCATTAACCATGCAGCAAACCCTGGAAATTATTGATACCGCCATAACCAATAATAAACCGGTGCATCATGTGGTTGTGAATGCAGCTAAACTGGTAAATGCCCAGAAAGATGCCAAATTGAAGGAATCTATCGTTAATTGCGATATTATTAATGCCGATGGCCAGGCCATTGTCTGGGCTTCGAGAATATTGAACAATGCCTTGCCCGAACGGGTTGCCGGGATAGACCTGATGGAGAATCTGGTTGCTATGGCAGCTGGAAAAGGCCGAAGAATCTTTTTCCTGGGTGCAAAGGAAGAAATAGTAAAAAAGGTTGTTGAAAAATACACAGCTACCTATGGAAGCTCCATTATTGGCGGGTACAGAAACGGCTATTTTAAAAAGGAAGATGAATCTGAAATAGCCAAGCAAATCGCTGCTTCCAAGTCAGACATCCTTTTTGTAGCAATCAGCTCTCCTAAAAAAGAAATTTTTCTGGATACTTATAAAGCTGAAATCAATATGCCTTTTATTATGGGGGTTGGAGGCAGTTTCGACGTGGTATCCGGACTTGTGAAGCGTGCACCCTTATGGATGCAGAAATCAGGTTTGGAATGGTTTTACAGAACCTTGCAGGAACCAGGACGGATGTGGAAACGGTATTTATTTACCAATACCGAATTTCTGTATTTATTGATGAAAGCGAAAACGAAGCAATTACTCGTAAAACAACCGGAAACGATAGAAGCATAATTACATTCTTTTTCATTCCGGATTCCTTAAATTGATTTCCCTATTGTAAGAACTTATCAAATGAAGATTACTATCATAGCTGGCGCCAGACCTAATTTCATGAAAATAGCGCCCATCATTGAAGCCATCGCGACGGCATCTGAACAAGGTGCAGAAATCAACTATCGGCTGGTGCATACGGGGCAGCATTACGATAAAAAAATGAGCCAGGATTTCTTCGAACAATTGGGAATTCCGGAGCCTCATGCAAACCTGGAGGCCGGAGGCGGTACTCAGGCTGAGCAAACGGCAAACATTATGGTGCGTTTTGAGCAAGAACTTTTGGCTAATCCGGCCGATCTGGTGCTGGTAGTTGGAGATGTTACATCTACGATGGCCTGCTCGATAGTAGCAAAAAAATTAAACACGAAAGTTGCTCATGTAGAAGCAGGCATTCGTTCCGGCGATATGACCATGCCAGAAGAAATAAACCGGATTGTAACAGATTCGATAACAGACTATTTCTTTACTACTTCCGAAGTGGCTAATAATAACCTGCGAAATAGCGGGATTAATGAGGATCGAATCTTTTTCGTGGGAAATACAATGATTGATACCTTACTGAAGCAGATGCCGAACTTTAAACAACCAGAAATCTGGAAACGGGCATCACTTGAGCAAGGTCAATATTTTGTTCTTACCCTTCATCGTCCTGCCAATGTAGATCAGGATCAGCAATTAAAAGTTTTGCTCCAGGAAATAGTAAATTTAAGCCAGGGATTGCCCATAGTTTTTCCGGTACATCCCCGAACTGCTACAATGTTATCGAAAATTGGGGTTGAAGCGCCTAATTTACATCTGATCGAGCCTCTGAGTTATTTGGAGTTTAACTATCTGGTTCAAAAAGCCAAAGCCGTAGTTACAGATTCGGGAGGAATAACGGAAGAAACAACGGTAATGGGCATACCATGTTTAACCTTACGCGAAAGTACCGAAAGACCAGAGACCTGCACAATTGGAACAAATGAACTTTTAGGCACCGACCCGAATGCACTTCAGCCAGCAATGGAAAAATTATTTAGTGGCAACTGGAAAAAAGGGCAGATCCCGGAATTATGGGACGGGAAAACATCCCAAAGATTAATTAAACACCTGTTGAATTTAATCGAACCCGAGCTGGTTGCGTAATTTTTTATACATTCCAGCCCTTTCCTATCCCAAAGAAAGTAATATTTTAATCTGATCAATCTGAATTCATTCTATCCTAAAATAAATTGCTGCTCTAAAATAGACCTGTAAATATAAACAAGCCTTAAAGAATATAATGTTCATTTTAATATGAAGGGTAAAGCTTCCTTTTGTTGACTTTTCTATTAATTAATAAAATAAAAAAGGGTAATATCTATTGTTTTCATTTATCTTTGCAGGCTTCATATTGATTCAGGGTTGTTATATCTCTCCGCTACAAAGACCTTATTATGAAAGCATAACAACTTGGCTGGAAGACTTGGTTGTTTGGATCATCAGCTTTTATTATAGTATTCGTACTTAAATGACTATCCGATATACTGCATTCTCGAAGGCTTTAAACCTGTTCACAGATTTTTTTCTGCTGAACCTTAGCCTGTATACATGCTTTGTAATTCAAAACCCGGATAAGCTTTGGGAAAACGTATCGGAAAATTACCATGTCCGATTTCTGCTGGTAAACATCATGTGGTTTATCAGTGCTACACTCAATAACCTGTATGAAGATATTTTCAAGCGTGACAGTATACCTACCATAAAACTTTCGATCCAGTCACTGGTCCTTTTTATTTTCCTTGTAATTGTACAACGGATAGCCCTACCCTATGAAAGATTTCCGGCGACTTTACTAGTTGCTTTTTTCATTTTATTCAGTACCCTGGTTCTGGGCTGGAAAACGGTATTCCTTTTGATCCGGAAACCCAGACGCTGGTCGTTGGTGAAATTCAAGAAAATTGTAATTATTGGTGCAGGCAGCCTGGGAGTGGATGTTTACAATTACATTAACAAAAACAGGCAACTCGGTTACGAAGTGGCTGGTTTTTTTGATGACCATATTCCAGCTATGCCAAACATTAACCCCATATTGGGAAAGATAAATGAATGCCTGGATTATGTAGAAAAAAATAACATTGCGGAAGTTTATTGTGCGCTTCCCGATATTGCATACGACAAGGTTTTAGCACTGGTGGAAGAAGCGGATAAACGGTTGATCCGGATTAAACTTGTGCCCGATGTAAAGGATTATTTTAAAAATCATTACATGGTAGAGCTTTACGGGCACTTACCTGTACTTACGCCGCGGCGCGAACCATTGGAAGACAAAGCAAACGAAATTATAAAACGAGTCTTCGATATCGCTTTTTCTTTAGCGGTAACCGTATTTCTGCTTAGCTGGCTCGTGCCTTTAATTGCAATTATTATAAAACTGGATTCTAAAGGCCCGGTATTTTTTAAACAGCTCCGCTCCGGCAAAGATAATAAACCGTTTTATTGCTTAAAATTCAGAAGCATGGCGGTAAACTTCGATGCTGATAAAAAGCAGGCAACCCGCAATGATTCCCGGATCACCCGGGTAGGCGCTTTTCTTCGAAAATCCAGTATCGATGAGCTTCCGCAGTTTATTAATGTGCTCTTCGGCGATATGTCGGTGGTAGGGCCTCGACCGCATATGCTCAAGCATACAGAAGACTATTCGCAGGTAATAGACAAATACATGGTGCGTCATTTTCTGATTCCAGGCATTACCGGCTGGGCTCAGATCAATGGATTGCGGGGAGAAACGGACGAAAATGAATACATGGAAAAGCGGGTTAACGCTGACATCTGGTACCTGGAAAACTGGTCTTTGCTACTAGACCTGAAAATTATTGTACTTACCGCCTGGCAGACGGTCCGGGGAAATGAAAAGGCTTTTTAATTGCCGGTTTCCATATGAATTACACTGCCGTTTATTTCCGATCCATCTCTATAAATAAGTAAGCTTCTTTACAGTTCATCATCCGTTTTTCATGTGAGAAAGCATCCTGACATTGCTTGAAGCTTACAGCAATGTAGCCAGGCTGAAAACAGGAAACTGTGAGCAATGCTTATTAATTGCAAGAAACAAAACCATTATCCAATTCTGAAAAACGCTATAGGTTTAAGGCAAAAAAGTGCCTTCCTTTTTTATAACCGGATAATTCATAATAACCGGATAATTCATAACTGTAGTTTTACAGGTAAAAACCATAGCATTTTACCTTTATTACCGTAAACCTGATCGCAAAAAAAAGATCCGAAACAGGCAGTTTCGGATCTTTAATAAGGGGAAGCAAGGTAGTTTTAAATAACCGGTTTTATTATTACTACCCTGTTTTGGGCCCGGCCTTCTTCCGTTTTATTAGAATGCATTGGCTTGCTGGAACCGTAGCCTTTTGTAGTTAACCGCGAAGGTTCAATTCCTTTCGAAACCAAGTAATCTTTAATCGTATTGGCCCGAAGCTCCGACAACTCCTGATTCCAGTGACTGGGCCCGGTTATATCGGCATGCCCTTCTATTACAAAGGTGTTCTGCTCTTTCTTCAACAAATCGGCAATGTTATCTAACACCCGCGAAGAACCGGTTTTCAGGGTAGCAGAATTCAGATCGAACTGAATGATCTTACCGTAGGTCTGTAATACTTTTTCCCGGACCTGCTTTTTAGAAATTGCACCCGCCGAGGCATTTACGTCTTTTACAATGGTGGTAATGCCTTTCTTTTTCAGGTTCGCACTGAAAGCATTGGCTTGGGCCGGCTTGGTAAAATTACCAGCATAAACCCGGTGCATTTTTTTACCATTCACAATTTCCTCTTCTACAGAAACGGCTGCGCCGGGATCAAGGGCTTTAATTTTATCGGCCAGGCTTTTGGCATTGGCCTCCGTAGAAAACACCCCTGCCTGTACCGCAAATCGGGCACCGGCTGGTTTAGAAACGAATGATTCTCCGGCAAAAGCCAACGGCGCATTTCTCTGACCGGCTTCTAAGTTTGTGGTCAGCTCTTTTAATTTAGTTTCCGATTGTGCCAGTGCCACCTGAAGCTGGTCCTTTTCACTTTGCAGGATTTTAAAATCTGATTGCAAAATATTCAGCAAAGAATCTTTTTTTTCCAGCTCCTTTATATATCCCGACAACTTAATAAGGTCTTCTTCTTTATAGGTTAATTCGCCCTGAGAATTGCGGGCTTCTAACTTTTTAATGTATTCTGAAAGTTTTATTAATTCCTCATCGGTGTAATTATTTACAGCTTTTGTAGGGTCGTTATTTTTTTTCCCCTGCGAATAGCCATAAAATTGGGCACAGAAAAAAAAGATCATTAAAGGAATTATCTTTTTCATTTTCTTGACATGAAGTGATGAAAGTTTATGTAACCGGGTCTTTCTACCCAGGATTAATAAAACACAAATACAAAAGCGGTAGAATTGTATTTGTAAAGCAACAGGGTTTTAGTAACGGAAAATAAAAAGCGTGGAAAAATGTTTGCCCGCTACTAAAACCACCTGGTAAACACGAAAAAAAACCTAAGAAACTAATAACTTAAAAATCAGATTATGGGAATTCCACCCCAGAAGACTATCGGCCCATAATCCGGTTAAGATGATCTACAGCAGATTCTGTCTGGCTATTTCTGAATCGCCCGCCATATAATTTAGAACCGCCGAATTTATAGATAACGCTTATGGAGTGTTGCTTATAGCTGGTAGCCCCGCCACTAAAGCTAAATTTACCCATTGACTCCAGGTTAACCCCTATTTTATTCGTAACCCACATATTGGCACCAAATCCTAAATGGTTGTACCAAATATCTTTTTTAAGGGAACTAAAGTCTTTTTTGGGTCCAAGGGAAGTGAAACCGTACCCGCCCCCTACATAAGGATCGAACCACTTTGTAGGGCCAAACAGGTAGTTCAGATCGAATTTAGCGGTAGCATCAACTGCATAGAAAAGCTGGGTTGTTTTGTTAACTTCCAGATTAACCTGCTTGCCGGCTTTATATTTGTTATAAGAACCATTTAACTGAACGCTTAAGCCCTTGTAAATGTGTTTTTCAACAAATAATTTAGAAGGTACAGGCATAATATTCCAGTTATTCCCTATCCGCAACGGTTCTCTTAATTCCGTTCCGGAATCGTCAACCCCGTTTATTCCTAATCCGACGATCCAAAATCTTCTTACTTCATAGTTTACTTTCCCACGTTGAGCAAGTGCGTTACCCATACTGACAATGCATAGCAAAGCAGCAACGGCAAGTTTTAAGTAGTTCATTTTTAATGAATTAAATTAGCAGAATATCAGACAATAAACAATAGGATGTTATGTTCTTTAAGTTTACAAGAGTACATATATTTTTTAAATTTACCAACAAATAACACAACTTAATTAATCATCTCATTATCAGGAATATAAATCGATTTTTAGGATGTCTTTTCTACGCTTTAGCTTCTACATAAAATCACAATCTTTCCTAAGCCAGATTCTATATAAACCATAAATCAATATTTATTTAGTACAATTAATCCAATTCATTTTATTTCCAGTAATCTTCAGAAAGGATTGCATAAATAGCAGTTAGCATACTGGTGCTTTACGAAGATACAGGCTTAAATCTGCACCTGTATTTAAGATCTAACCTGGGGCCGGCTAGGTGAAAAGAGCGGCGTTATAAAGTAAAAAACGCTATGGTTCGAGGCTGAAAAAGTGCGGGCATAAAAAAACCGCTACCAGATTTCTTGCAAAACCCGATAGCGGAAAAAAAATTGGTGGAGATGCAGGGATTCGAACCCTGGTCCAGACAAGGAAACCCTCGTGCCTTCTACATGCTTAGTTTCCAGTTAATTTTCGAATAAGCCCAGGCTGGATCAAACCTATGAACTTACCTTATCTGCTTTATTTCGCCCGAAAGCCGCAGTCTCCTTCAGACTAGTTCTACATTTCGATGCCCCTGATGCAAGCGCGGTAAAACGGCGCTCTTGCGGGACAATGGCTAATGCGTAATACCTAGATTAGGCAGCCATGGCGTAGTTATATTCGCCAGTTATTGTTCGAAAGGATTTTTAACAGGAGGTCCTATCAACTCCCGACATGCTTACACGGAATCTGCTCAAGCTGTCAATTCCGGTCATCCCCATAAATTAAAGAACGTTGCACCTTTTCAGCACAAGTCTGCAAAGATACTTTTTTCAATCAGAACTATAACGTTTTTTTAGGGGTAAATAGTTTCAAGTTTTTCGTTTGCGTTTGAAGATTAAAAGTCTCCCTTAGCCGGGGTTAGGGAAAGATTTTTACATTCTCCGATAATTTGATCCAATATGCGTGCCCCTCCCCCTACCCTTCCAAAGGGGACAAAAAATCTACTCACTCCTATATTCCAGAATATCGCCCGGCTGGCAATCTAATTCCTTGCAAATAGCTTCCAGCGTAGAAAACCGGATGGCTTTGGCTTTGCCGTTTTTCAGGATGGAAATATTGGCCATGGTGATACCCACTTTCTCCGCAATCTCCGTTACCGACATTTTTCGTTTGGCCAGCATGACGTCTAAATTAATAATGATCGGCATATTCAGACGGTAAGTTGTTCTTCTTCGTAAAGGCGGTTGCCTTCTTTAAAAATTTCGGCTAAGATATAGGAAGCCAGCATGAGCACCAGCGTACTAAAGCTGAAATCGAAACTGAAATGCCCTGTATTTCCGGCCGCAACAAAAGTAAAACTCGATACGATGAAAATCCAGAGTAAATAACCCGCAATTTTCTGAAAGGATCTTACATTCTGCTCCCGGAAAGTTTGCACCAGTTTCACTGCTTTTATCACTTTTAGAAATTCCTGTACCACCAGGATCCATAAAACCAGTTGCGCCAACATCTGAATATATATTATATAAACCGAAAAAGGCTGCAGCTGGCTCACCATAAAGGTGCGGGTATCATCCATTTCTGAGGCAGCCGTATGAATAGGATTGCTTATACTAAGCTTTCCCAGAGGGCCGGAGAATTTCCAATCGTCATAACTTGCCGGATCTAACTGCCATTGAACAACATAATAGGTTAGTAATAAGATCAACCCAACCTGAAAGGCTTGCATAAGGCGACAGCAGACCATTGCCCAGAAAAGTAGTTTATTGCGTTCCATAATGTTTACGTATGTTTTTTTTACAAACATAAGAAACTAAATTGTAAAAACAATATTTATTTATCGTTTATCAATAATTATTTATCCCAAAGAGATAATAGTATACTTTTCAAGTATAAATATATAGCGTTTTCAATCTGAAATCTTCTTGCCAGGCGAACTGCTCCAAACTCTTAAAACAATCCAATTGCCATTCTAAAGCTGAAGCCGTATCTTTGTAATGATGGAAAATTTTGTTGTTTCGGCGCGGAAATACCGGCCAAGTACGTTCGATAGTGTAGTTGGGCAACGCCACATTACCACCACGTTAAAAAACGCGATCACCAATAACCACTTGGCACAGGCATTTTTATTCTGCGGACCAAGGGGTGTGGGTAAAACTACCTGCGCGCGAATTTTAGCCAAAACCATCAATTGTACGAACCTTACGCCCGAAACCGAAGCTTGTAACCAGTGCGAATCGTGCGTGAGTTTCAACAACAATGCCTCGTTCAATGTGCACGAACTCGATGCGGCTTCCAACAACTCGGTTGAAGATATTCGTAATCTCGTGGAACAGGTTCGGTACGCGCCGCAAACCGGAAAGTACAAAATCTACATCATCGATGAGGTGCACATGCTTTCGAATTCGGCTTTCAACGCCTTCCTGAAAACGCTGGAAGAACCGCCGAGCTACGCCATTTTCATTCTGGCTACTACAGAACGCCACAAAATTATCCCCACCATCCTATCGCGTTGCCAGATCTTCGATTTTAACCGGATCCGGATCGATGATATGGTGAAGCATTTGCAGGGAATTGCGGGTAAAGAAAACATTCAGGCCGAACCCGATGCGCTGCATTTGGTAGCCCAGAAAGCCGACGGTGCACTACGCGATGCGTTGAGTATTTTTGACCAGCTCGTTACGTTTTCCGGCAGCAATATCACCTATAAATCGGCGGTAGATAACCTGCACATTTTAGATTACGATTATTACTTCAAACTCACCGATTATTTACTGACCGAAAACCTTTCGGGCGCTTTGCTTCTGTTCGATGAAGTGCTGAAAAAAGGCTTCGATTCACATAATTTCGTGATCGGCATTGGCGAGCATTTCCGCGGATTACTGGTTTGCAAGGATAACGCCACGGTACAATTGCTCGAGGTTTCGGATAATATAAAAGCCAAATACGCTGAACAAGCCAATAAAGCGCCGCTGTCGTTCTTGCTTTCCGGCCTCAACATTGTTGCCACCTGCGATCAGCATTTTAAAGCCAGTAAAAACCAGCGCCTGCACGTAGAACTGGCGCTTATGAAACTGGCTTATCTGAACGCGGCAGTTCAATTTGCAGCTTCCGGAGTGGCGGAGGGCGCCGCAAAAAAGCTGATGCCGGTAGCGTAAAACCTGCCGGCTCCCCTGCGCACCACGTAACTTCTTCGGCTACAGCTTTAGAACCCGGCGGCGATAAATTGCCGCCCGCGCCTTACGTGCCCAAAGGTTCTACAGAAGATCCTTCAGCTGTTGCCAGCACTTTTTCGGACCAAAACCCTGGCGTTTCAGCTCCGGGCGTGGTTACTGTTTCCGAACCTGTTGCTTCAGAAACTACTTTTGTAAAGCCTGCCATTCATGCGCCTAAAAAAGCGATCGGTAAGTTCAGCTTAAGCAGCCTGAAAGAAAAGATCAGTACCGGCAACTTCCAGGAAGAAACTACCGAAGTAGCCGAAGCCGAACTGGACATGCGTCCGGGCCAGCAAAAGCCGATCGAGATGGAAACCTTACGCGCCGCCTGGTTTGCTTTTGCACAGCGTAAAAATCAGGAAGGCCGGGTTTCGGAATACATGATCCTGAACCGCAATTTTGAGCTGCAAAACGGTACCGAAATCCACTTAAAAGTAGATAACCCGGTGCAGGTAGAGCAGTTCAACGACGTAAAAGCCGAACTTCTGGGTGAACTTCGCCGGAAAGTGCAGAACAATAAATTAAACGTGCTCGTGGAATTTGTGGAAGTGGTTGGCGCCAAACGGCTCTACACTTCTATCGATAAATACAATTTCCTGTCCGAGCAATACCCGATTCTAACGGAACTAAAGCAACGTTTAGGCCTGGATACTGACTTTTGATCGCGGATGAAGCGGGTTATTTGATCACGCGGAAAGATATGGGCAGCCTTATTGGGTTGCCCTTTTTCGTTTTTACTATTTTACCTTATCGCACCGATGACTAAAGCAGACGAAAATGAAGTCTGAACACGATTTTTAGGATTTATGGGATGGACAGGATTATTTGTCTGAATTAGGATTTATAGGATTCAGAAATTTAAGGATTATCAATTTCACATGTATATCGCCAGCGCAGCGCCCTTGAAAATCACGCTATCTGAGAGAGTAAACTAAAAAGAAGCCAGCTACGAAGGGAACTGATACCAGTTTCTGTGAGAGCGGCCTCCAAGACTTCCGGTGCCACAGGCAGCCCGCAAGGGCAGGAAGGGTTGCAGCCGCGACCGCAGAAACGAAGCCACCCGGCTCGAGGGAGAAAGTTTAATTAATAATTAAAAATTAATAATTAAGAATTGAAGCCTTCTATGAAAACAGTATCGTTTTAATCATCAAAAGTCAAAAACAACTATCTCATTACCTTAAGTAGATCTCTACTATCGTCGAGATGACCGAAAAAGTCAAGATAACCGAAAGAGAAACGCTATACATTCAAACCAAAAAACTCCGCGAAATCCCAAAATCCCATTAAATCCACGATCAAAACCAAGGTAAATCAACAAGCAAACCGACAAATCAGAAACAAACCCTTACAAATCACAAATTTCCAAAACTACCTTGTATCTTTGTCGTTCGGCTCCGCGTGAACCCGGGCGAAGTATTGGATTAAAAAACATGAAAATAACCGTTTGCCGTAAAGAACATTTTAATGCTGCCCACCGGCTGCATAACCCGGCCTGGACCGAAGCGCAGAATGACGAATTTTTCGGGCTTTGCAATAATCCTAATTTCCACGGGCATAATTACGAGCTGATCGTGAAACTGACCGGCGAGGTGAACGAAGAAACCGGCTACGTCTACGATCTCAAAAAACTCAGCAACCTGGTTTCTGAAGAGATCATTGCGCGCTTCGACCATAAAAACCTGAACCTCGATACCGAAGAATTTCGCACCCTCAACCCTACTGCCGAAAATATTGCCGTTGTAATCTGGAATTTGCTGCGCCCGAAAATTGAGGCCGAACTGGCACTTTCCGTTACCTTATTTGAAACCGAACGAAACTTTGTTGAATACCATGGAGAATAGGGAACTTCACGCCGACGAAACCGGCCACGATCATTTGAGCGCTTCCCAGCAGACCCCGCTCCGCCCCGATGCTTTTGAACTTTCCGACGACGATAAGATCCAGATCATTGAAGGCCATTTTGCCGAAATTATGCACACCCTGGGCCTGGACCTGACCGACGACAGCCTGAAAGGAACGCCGCACCGGGTGGCTAAAATGTACGTGAAAGAGGTTTTTTCCGGCCTCAATCCGAAAAACCGCCCGCACGCCCGATCATTCAGCAACCATTATAATTATAACCAGATGCTGGTGGAACGCAACATTACGCTTTTCTCCTATTGCGAGCATCATTTTGTGCCCATCGTAGGCAAAGCGCACGTAGCTTATATTCCGAACGAACACGTAGTGGGTTTATCGAAACTGAACCGCATTGTGCAATATTACGCCAAACGCCCGCAGGTGCAGGAACGCTTAACCATCCAGATCGCCCACGAACTGAAAAAAGCGCTGCGCACCGATAACGTAGCGGTTTTAATTGAAGCCGACCATTTGTGCGTAATGAGCCGGGGCGTGAACGATATCAGCAGCAACACCATAACCTCCGAATACAGCGGTCTTTTTCAGGAAGCCCAGTACCGCAACGAATTTCTGCATTACCTCGGAAAGTAGTAAACTTTAGAACTTTAAATGACCATGATGGTTATAATGCGTATACTTTAATTTTCCAGTGAATCGTTTAAACCGTTATAGCCCACTTCGCACACAGGCAAAGCAAATGGCAGGAAAAATTTTAATTACCGGCGGCACCGGTTTAGTTGGCACCAGGCTTACCGAAATGCTGATCGATTCGGGTTACGAAGTAGCACACCTGAGCCGGAAACCGAACAATTATTCCCGTTACAAGGCCTTCCGCTGGGATCTGAAACAAAACTACATCGACGACCACGCCATTAACTGGGCCGACTACATCATTAACCTGGCCGGGGCCAGCGTAGGCGACGAAAAATGGACCGAGGAACGCAAAAAAGAGATCCTGAACAGCCGCGTGCAAGGCACCAACCTGCTTTACAACTGCCTGAAAACCACCCCTAACCACGTAAAAGGTTTTCTTTCGGCTTCGGCCATTGGTATTTATGGCAATACCGGTGAGCAACTCATAACCGAAGAGAGCAGCTATGCTTCTGAAGAATTTCTGGCGGAAGTTGCCAGGTACTGGGAAAAAGCGGCCTGGCAAATGCACGAGATCGGAATCCGGACGGTAATTTTCCGTATCGGACTGGTGCTTTCCAATTTAGGCGGCGCATTGCCCCAAATGGCTAAACCGGTTAAAATGATGGCCGGCGCCCCCTTAGGATCGGGCAAGCAATACATGAGCTGGATCCACATCGATGACCTTTGCCGGTTGTTCATTAAAGCCATTGAAGAACAGCAATTTAGCGGAGTTTACAATGCTGTAGCGCCGCACCCGGTTACGAACCAGGAATTCACCAAAGCCCTGGCCGAAGTCATGCACCGGCCGCTGATCGTGCCTAAAATTCCGGCTTTTGGCCTTAAACTGGTGCTTGGCGAAATGAGCGAAGTGGTTTTAGGGGGTTCACGGGTCAGTTCAGCTAAAGTACAGAACACCGGTTTTACTTTCGAATACAACTCGGTAGAAGAAGCGCTCGAATCTTTTTATCACCAGGAAGCTTAGTTTCATTTCAAAAAACGGTATTGTTTACAGGCTTGAAACTGTGGCCTGCTGCTTTCGGGTAAAAAAAACGGTAGGGTTTAAAGCCTAAAAAGTGCTGTTCCGGAAAAATCTTTTAAAAACGGTATCTATTTCAGCTCAAAAAGTCTGTTATACAACTGTCACTACAAGCCTTAAAAGCCTTTTTTGAAAAATATTTCAGAAAAGGCTTTCCTTTTTATCTTTATCATCGTAATATTGCAATGAACAAATGATAAAAACATGGGCGCTACTAAAACCGATCATTTCACCCTACAGCAAAACGAACTGGCCAGCTTAGCCAAAGCCCTGGGCCATCCGGCCCGCATTGCTATTCTGGAGGTACTGCTAAAACTGGATAGCTGCATTTGCGGCGATATTGTGAATGAGCTTCCGCTGGCCCAACCCACGGTTTCGCAGCATTTAAAAGAACTGAAAACTGCCGGCCTCATAAAAGGAAATATCGAAGGAAACTCCATTTGCTATTGCATCGATGCCGAAAACTGGAATAAATACAAAGAGTTGCTTTCGGCTTTTTTCGGGCAGCTGGCGCTTAAAACCAATTGCTGCTAAAAATCTTTACTGTCATCCTGAGCCTGCGAAGGATTTATGTAGGCGCAGTTTTCGAGATAGTTTGCTCCTAAAGTCGGGACGACATCAGAATTTGATTTTCAAATCTTTAAATTATAAAAGCCATGAACCAGAACGTATTTCCAAGAATGCACGTGAGCTTATATGTAAGCAACCTTGCCAAAACTGTAGACTTCTACACCGCATTTTTTGGTCAGGAAGCTGTTAAAATCAAGCCCGGTTACGCCAAATTTGTGCTCGATAAGCCTTCGCTTATCATTTCGTTTGTAGAAAATCCCGGTCGCGTACAAAGCAATTTCGGGCATTTAGGTTTTCAGGTAGAAACGGTAGCCGAACTGGAAGAAAAACTGGTTGCAGCCCGCGAAAAAAACCTGGTAGCCAAAGAAGAAATGGGCACCAACTGCTGCTACGCCAAACAAGATAAATTCTGGGCTACCGATCCGGACGGCGTGCAATGGGAAGTATACTATTTCCACGAAGACGCTGAATTCAACGATCCGCATTACGAAACCGCCGCTGCCGAAGCCTGCTGCCTTGCTCCTGCGCAATCTACCATAGAAATCACCAATGCTGCATCCTGCTGCGAGCCGCTGGAAACTTCGGAAAAACCCAAATTCGATCTCAGCAACCTGATTGCTGGTTCAACCAGAAACAACTGCTGCTAAATGAAAAAGATCTTAGTGCTCTGCACCGGCAACAGTTGCCGTAGCCAGCTTGCCGAAGGCTACTTACGCCATTTCGCCAACGGTAAAGCCGAAGTTTACAGCGCCGGCATCGAAACGCACGGCGTAAACCCGCGGGCCATTGCTATTATGAAAGAAGACGGCCTTGATATTTCCGGTCACACGTCCAACAACGTAAACGAATACCAGCACCTCGATTTCGATTTCGTGATAACAGTTTGCGACAATGCCCAGGAAAACTGCCCTTACTTTCCTGGTTTTGCCAAAAAATTCCATTATAATTTCCCCGATCCGGCCAAAGCTACCGGTTCTGAAGAAGAGATCATGGCGCAATTCCGGAGCGTGCGCGAACAGATAAAAGAATATTGCCGGAAGTTTGTAACCGAGAATTTGTGAAAAGTTATTTAGCGGAATTCATCGGCACTTTTACGCTGGTTTTCTTTGCCGCTGGTTCAGCCCTGGTAGATGCACAAACGAACGGCGCAGTGAGTTTAATTGGTTGCGCTACGGCTTCCGGGTTGATTGTAACGGCCATGATTTATACTTTCGGCAATGTATCCGGGGCCCATATCAATCCGGCAGTTACGATTGGTTTTTCTATGGCGGGCTTATTCGATAAAAAAGAAATACTCCCGTACGTTGGCAGCCAGTTAGCAGGAAGTTTAGCCGCCGGTTTAACTTTAAAGTTACTTTTCCCGGCAAGTCAAAACATGGGGGCTACTTTTCCCGCCGGCGAAGTGATGCAATCTTTCATATTAGAAATTATCCTCACGTTTCTGCTCATGCTGGTTATTCTGCATACTTCGCAGGGCATTAAAGAAATACAGCAACTGGCCGGTTTTATTATTGG
This sequence comes from Adhaeribacter terrigena, assembly GCF_016623615.1. Taxonomy (GTDB): domain Bacteria; phylum Bacteroidota; class Bacteroidia; order Cytophagales; family Hymenobacteraceae; genus Adhaeribacter_A; species Adhaeribacter_A terrigena. The sequence goes on from NZ_JAEHFX010000007.1 coordinate 205,275, forward strand.
CGGGATGGTTTTACTAGAAATTATTTTTGCCGGCCCTATTTCCGGCGGTTCCATGAACCCGGCCCGTAGCTTCGGACCAGCCCTGGCAGCAGGAAATATTACTACGCTCTGGATTTATTTTCTGGCGCCGGTTCTGGGTGCTGGCTTGGCAACGTTTGCCTGGAAGATCACAAAGGCAGATTGAGGTTACTTTTCCCGCTCAAAACCATAGCGTTTTTAACTAAAAAGCCTGCTTAATGGAGCAGGCTTTTTCTGTTTTATGGTTATGCCACTGCTTCCATTCTACCGGCTTTGCTTTCCGGCTTCTTATCAATTGCAATTCCAGCCAGCATATGCGCCAAAACCGGGGCGCACTTTTCGTGGCAGGCGGGATAAAAATGACCATGTTTCCAGAAAGCCGATTTAGGCGATAAGCCCCACCAGAATTCGGCCATGGCCAGTGGTTTTAAACCTTGCTGAAAAGCGTACTGCAGAAGTTTCGGAACGGCACAATCGCCGGCACCAGCTCCGGGCCCTCGGCTGGTATTTTCCCGAAAAACAGTGCGTAAGCTTTTTTCTTCGCCGGCCTGGTTTAAAAACTGATACTGATCAAATAACTTTTCCTGGAGCTTGAGCGAATGCTGCTTACGGATCTGTTTTAACAAAGCAATTTTTCCCGGATCGTTGGCGGCAAAACTTTCCAGCGAAGTTATTTCGGCATTCATTTGGGTAAGTTCCTGCATGCCGGTATTCAGGAAACTTCCCGGTAATAAGCTATCGTAAACGGGCGGCACAAAATTAGCGTGGTGGTAACTGCCGGCTAATTTTCCCGAAAAAGCGGCCAGGAAACCGATCTCATTTTCTTCCGTGCGAACCAGCAACACGCCAAACATTTTCCCGATAATGGTACCCGCTTTTCCTTCTTCCAATCCAAAATTATGCTCCCATTCGGTTTGCACTTTTAAATAACGCTGAAGTTTATTAACGGCCAGCAGGCAAAGCGGATGCGGTGTGTAATTAAATGGATAGGTGAAATTTTCCGGCAACGAATAAGCCGCAATAGGTTCATCGAAAGGAATAAGACAATCGATTCCGAAAGGAATTTGAATGGGTAAGTTCCGTTTCACAATTTCAAAATTAAAAACTGCAAAACGAGTTACGGCACCAAAACCGTTTCTCCTCCTACTTCCGGCTCCACATCCTGGGCATCTTTTAGCTGCAAAGAATCCACTTTTGGTTTCGGAATAAAACTCTGGCACATGTACTTCTTGCGGATCTTCACGGTTGGTTTCGGGAAACGACCGAATTTATAACCCAGGTCCGGATTCTTATATACGTTTTCCATAAAGATACCGAAAACCGGCAGAGCCGTTTTAGAGCCTTCGCCCATAGCCGAGGTCCGGAAGTGAATGCTGCGGTCGTCGCCTCCTACCCAAACACCCGTAATTAGATCCTTGGTTACGCCCACGTACCAGCCATCGGAATGGTTGGAAGTGGTGCCGGTTTTACCGCCCACTTCGTTGCCTTTGCGCCAGCCCAGATCGTATTCCCAGAGCGCCTGCGAAGTTCCGCCCTGCTCTTCCATCCCGCCTTTCAGCATATAGGTCATGAGCCAGGCCGTTTCAGAACTAAGTACTTTTTTCTGCTTCGGCATAAACGTGTGGATCACGTTGCCATTGCGGTCTTCTATGCGGGTTACGTACATAGGTTCGGTGCGGAAACCGTTGTTCATGAATGTGCCGTAAGCCCCAACCAGTTCAAACAGCGAAACATCCGAAGAACCTAAACCAATAGAAGGCACAGCTTGCAACGGACTTTTTATCCCGAGTTTATGAGCGTATTCTGCTACCGTTTGCCAGCCCACTTTTTCGGTTAATTGCGCCGTAATGGAGTTTATTGATTTTCCCATGGCGTGTCGCAAGGTAATATTGGCGCCCGAAAAATGATAATCGGCATTGTGCGGGCTCCAGCTTTTGGCTTCTCCGTTCTCCACATAATTAATAGTTAAACGCTGGTCGCGCATTCGGTCGCAGGGCGCGTAACCTTTATCGATTGCCGTTACATAAACAAAAGGCTTGAACGTAGAACCCGGCTGGCGCTTGGCCTGTTTCACGTGGTCGTACTTAAAGTATTTGAAGTTGATACCCCCCACCCAGGCTTTTATCTGACCCGAATGCGGATCCATGGTTACCATGCCGGCGCGCAGAATGCGTTTGTAATACGCCAGCGAATCCATCGGGCTCATGGTTACCGTTTTCTCCAGGCTGTCGTTGTCCCAGGTAAACACTTTCATCTGGCGCGGCTTATGCAGTTCGGCATTTATGGCGGCCTGGTTGTTGCCGTGTTTATTCTTCAGTGCTTTGTAATATTCGGTGCGCTTCATGCTGGCTTCCAGAAAACCCGGAATTTCCTGGTCTTTATCGTCTACCCACGGATTTTTATCACCCCAGTGGCGCTTGAATTTCTTCTGCAGGTCGCGCATGCGTTTTTCCACAGCCTGCTCGGCCAAAGTCTGCAAACGCGAATCAATGGTGGTATAGATTTTCAGGCCGTCGCGGTACAGATCATAACCATTTTCGGCGCACCATTTTTTTACGTATTCACTCACCGCGCCTCTGAAATAGGTAGCCGGACCATCGTAATGATTTTCCACTTTATAACGGAGCACAATGGGCAAAGCGCTTAAGGAATCGGCCATTTCAGGGGCAATTACCCGGTATTTGGCCATTTGTGCAAGCACAACGTTGCGGCGGCGCAACGAGTTTTCGGGGTTAAAACGCGGACTGTAAGAAGTAGGTGCTTTCAGTAAACCAACCAACACGGCGGCTTCTTCGGTTTTTAAACTATCGGGCGAGGTACCAAAAAAGGTTTTAGCGGCCACCTTTATCCCGAAGGAATTACTGCCGAAATCTACCGTGTTCAGGTACATGGTCAGGATTTCCTGCTTCGAATAATTTTGCTCCAGCTTTACGGCCGTGATCCATTCCTTGGTTTTATTGATGAGCGTGCTGATGCCCGGAATATAACCCAATACACCCTTCGATTTTTCGGTGCGGATTTTATACAGGTTTTTGGCCAGCTGCTGGGTAATGGTAGAACCGCCCCGGTTTTCGCCCTTGGCTACGGCCGCAATTACACTCAGCATGGCTTCCGGATCGATGCCCGAATGGTTGTAAAAACGCACGTCTTCGGTTGCGATCAGGGCTTTGATCAGCATCGGGGAAATTTTCTCGTATTTTACCGGGCTGCGGTTTTCCCGGAAATATTTCCCGATCAGTTTGCCATCTTCGGTATAAAGTTCGGAGGCCAGTTCGGTTCGGGGGTTTTCCAGTTTTTCGAGGCTCGGCGAAGCGCCAAACAGGAAAAGGAAATTGATATCGACGAGGAAAAGGTAAACCAGGAAACCGATCAGGCCGAAAGCAAAAAAACGCCAAAGCCAGTTTACCAGCCGCGCAAATGCTTTTGTAGGTTTTGGAGTACTCGGTTGTGCTTGTTCAGACATTGTAAAAAACCTGCCTCAAATCTGCGCCACTTACCGGCCCGGACAGGAAAAATTTCACAAATATAAATGTTTAAAAGCGGATTTCGCTATTTCCGATTACAGCCTTTTTTGCTTATATTTTCCCGAAACACTATGATTTTCAGCCTGAAAACTAATTTTTATAGCCTTCCCATTTAGCTTGAGGGAAAAAATATTCGTAAACATCTACCCACGCGGGCTTGTTTTGGGAAAACGCTATGGATTTGACGCGAAAAAGTCTTTGATCTTTAATCCTGCTTCTTTTGTCTGAAAAATGAAACGATTTCACCTGTTTGAATGGGAAGACCAAACCTGGTTTCCGGACGTGCTGCGCCGTAACATGACCGATTACCTGCGTTTCATGATCACCAGGCTCGGTATTTACGACCCCGTAGTACCGCATTTAAAAGAAATGCTCGAAAAAACCGGGCAGCGGCAAATCCTGGATCTTTGCTCCGGCGCCGGCGGCGGCCTGGAAACCCTGCAACCCAAGATAAGCGCCGAAATAGGTTTTAACGTGCCGGTAACGCTCACCGATAAATTTCCGAACCTGGAAGCCTGGCAGCAAATTCAAACGGAAAGCAAAAACGCTATCCAATTCGAACCCCAAAGTGTAGATGCCACCAACGTACCCGCAAACCTGACCGGCGTGCGCACGCTTTTTTCTTCTTTCCACCATTTCAAACCCGAAGAGGCGCAGGCAATTTTACAGGATGCTGTGAATAAAAAGCAAGCCATCGGCATTTTTGAAGGTTCCGGTAAACAATACCACGAACTGCTGCTGGCTGGTTTGGTGTTTCCACCCTTAATGCTGGGAATTACGCCTTTTATTCGCCCGTTTAAACTCAGTCGCTTGTTTTTTACGTATCTTATTCCGGCTATTCCGGTTTTCACCTTGTGGGATGGCGTGGTTTCCGTTCTGAGAATGTACAGCCCGGAAATGCTATCGGAAATGACCAAAAAACTCGAAGGCCCGCCCTACGTCTGGAAAACCGGCTACGCCAGACACAAATCCGGCGCGAAAGTTATTTACCTGATCGGCTATCCGGAGGTTAATTAGGAATTAGAAATGGATTTAATGAATGAGGAACAGATTACATCTTGGATTTTTTTAGCATTAGCTTTAGCCTCACAAACTAAGCCAACTGACATTAATGGAATTTCAATGGTTGCTGATGGCATAAATCATGCTGTACCAACACAAGAACAATTACAAGCCTCTATTAGTTGGTTAACAAATCACGATCTCATAGAAAAAGCCGGGAATAAATTTAAATTAACAGAAAAGGGGAAATTATTATCCGAAAGAGCTTCAAATGAAACTAATATTCTTTTAGCGGTTTGGAAAAACCTAGAGTTAGAAATAAAGAATCTGCTACCTTAATCTTCTTTAATTTCAAATCATTAAAATGAACGCCCTGAAACTCATGCGCATCCCGTTTTCGGTATTCCTGATGCCAGTTTTCTGGTTTGCGTTAAGTGCCGCGCCTGTATTCGACTGGCAGAAAGCCGTGGCTGTTTTTCTCATTTTACACGTATTGGTTTACCCGGCCAGCAACGGTTACAACTCCTATTTCGACCGCGACGAAGGCAGCATTGGTGGTTTGAAACATCCGCCTAAAGTAACGCACAGTTTATTTTACCTGGTCGTGGTTTTCGATTTCCTGGCTGTTTTACTTTCGCTGCTTATTTCCATACCGTTTGCGGTTTGCGTGCTGGTTTATTTGTTCGTTTCCAAAGCCTACAGTTACGATAAGATCCGCCTGAAAAAATACCCTTACCTGAGCACCTTTACCGTGGTTTTCTTCCAGGGCGCTTTTACGTTTTTAACGGTGCAGATCGGCAGCGGCGTTCTCTCAGAACACTATTTCAGCGCTCAAAACCTGGTCCTGGCTTTCGTAAGTTCGCTTTTTTTATGCGGCAGTTATCCGCTCACCCAGGTTTATCAGCACGCCGAAGACAAAAAACGCGGCGACGAAACGCTGAGCCTGAAGCTCGGTTTAAAAGGCACGTTTCTATTTTCTGCCATCAGTTTAACCCTGGCCGCCGCTTTATTAATTGCGGAATACTTCTATACCAACCAGCTGAGCAGCATCGTTATCTTTGCAGTTTTTACCGCGCCGGTCATAGCGTTTTTTGCCTGGTGGCAACTCCAGATCCGCAAAAATTCCTTAGCTGTAAATTTCGAAAATACCATGCGCATGAACCAGATCTCCTCCCTTTGCATGAGCGCCGCCTTTCTGCTCATGCTGTTCTGGCCAAAACTATTCTGATTCCCTTTCTAGGCCAGTTTAAAAGTATAGCCTGAAGCCTCCTCAGAATCGGGTCAGAATTATAAAGTGGTTAGTATTTCACCGGAAAAATTCGCTACTTCAACGGTACAAAAAGTACAACCGGCTTTTTCAGGTTTCTATGCCTTTCTTTTCGCCGTACTTTTGAATAAACATTAGCATTACCACTATGAATCAATATCAGGGTCCGCGACGTTCCGGCAAAGTAATGGCAGGCTTGGTACTCCTTGCCGTAGGTGCCATCTTATTACTCAAAAATATCGGTTATTTCTTTCCGGACTGGCTTTTCTCCTGGCCCATGCTGCTCATCGTACTGGGGCTTTTTATAGGTTTCAAACATAATTTCCGGAACCCGGGCGGCGTGATCCTGATCATTCTCGGTTCGCTTTTCCTGGCCAAGAAATTCTTTTACATGAATATTATGTGGGAATACGTCTGGCCCGTTATCATAATGCTTTTTGGCGTTTGGATGATCTTCGGCAAAAGCCGCGGGCGCCATTTTCATCCCCGCGAAGACCTGGAAAAGAACGCTGAAAATGCGGCCTCAAACAGTACAAATTACGAAACAAACCACGGCACAAATTACGGCACTCCGGAAAAGCCTTACGAAAGTCCCAATCCTTATGAAACCGTAACGGCCACCGATGAAGATTACCTCGATACCACTTCCGTTTTCGGCGGCACAAAAAAGCTGATCCTTTCCAAAAATTTTAAAGGTGGCGAAGTGGTTACCGTGATGGGCGGCGCCGAACTGAATTTTTCCCAAGCCGATATCCAGGGCCGGGCCATTTTAGACGTAACCCAGATCATGGGCGGCACCAAGATAATTGTCCCTCCGCACTGGGACGTTAAATCAGAAATGGCTGCCATCCTGGGCGGCATCGACGACAAACGAATGATCCAGCCCGCCGGCGTAGACCCCAACAAAGTGCTCATAATAAAAGGCACTTCCATTCTGGGTGGCATCGATATCCGCAGTTATTAATAATTGGCATTTGGTTGCAAGTATCTGGTAGCTGGACTTTTAATTCATCCAAAATCCCCCGATACCAGATACTAAATACCAACTAGCAGTTACCAAACCGAAACATGGCCAATTCTCCGTTAGAATCAGCAAAGTACCGCGCCATATTTTTTGGGGTGTGGCTGGTTATTGCGCTTTTGCAAACGGCTACGCTTACCTGGTTCGGGGTTTTGTTCGAATTAGCCCTGGGCGATGCCTTTATCAGTTCGGCTTTGCTGGCGGCGGCATGCTGGCTCATCAGTTCGAACCTGGAATATTACCGGCCGCAACAGGCGCGCTATTTTTACATCGGACTTTGGTGTTTGCTGTTGGCTGTTTTTTACGCCAGCACTTTATACTACCTCTTGCCAATGCTGCTGGAAACCGATGCTGCCTATGAAATTTTCCTGCTGAACTCCTTACCTGTACGCTTCAGCATTGGTCTTTTAATGATCGGCTGGATGGCCATGATAAGCATTTTGTGGTACAACCAGCAGGAACAGCAGGCCAGTTTAAAGCGTAAATCAGATACCGAAAAACTGGCGCGCGAAGCCGAATTGTACAAATTACGCCTGCAACTGCAACCGCACTTTCTCTTCAACAGTCTTAATTCCATAAATGCATTAATTGGTTTTCAGCCGCAGGAAGCCCGCAAAATGGTGCAGCAATTATCGGAATTCCTGCGCAGCACGCTCCGGAAAGACGATACGCAACCGGTACTTTTAGCCGAAGAACTGCAAACGCTGGAATTGTATTTAGAGATCGAAAAAATGCGTTTCGGCCACCGTTTGCAAACCGAAATTTTGGCCGATGAAACCAGCCGCACCATGAAATTACCGCCCATGCTGTTGCAGCCCTTAGTAGAAAACGCAATCAAATTCGGCCTTTACGATACTACCGGCCAGGTAACCATTTCGCTGCAAACAAAAGCCTTGGAAAACACTTTAGAGATCTCGATCCGAAACCCGTACGACCCGCAAACCGCCACCAAGCGCCAGGGCACCGGTTTCGGCTTAAACGGCGTGCAGCGGCGCCTTTATTTACTTTTCGCGCGTCACGATCTGCTGCAAACCCGCGCCGAAAATCATTTTTTTACTTCCACGCTCATAATTCCGCAAACCCTATAATTTTATGAAAGCCGTATTGATAGACGACGAACCACTGGCCCGCATGCTGGTAAAAGAATACCTCCAGAACTTCCCGCAAATAAACGTGGTGGAAGAATGCAACGACGGTTTTGAAGGCCTGAAAGCGATCTCCCAGCACCAGCCCGACCTGGTATTTCTGGACGTGCAGATGCCCAAAGTTACCGGCTTCGAAATGCTTGAATTACTCGAAGAACCGCCCGCCGTGATCTTCACTACCGCTTTCGACGAATACGCCATAAAAGCCTTCGATGCGCACGCCGTAGATTATTTGCTCAAGCCTTTTAGCCCGGAACGTTTTAACCAGGCCGTAGAAAAATTCCTGCAAAAAAACGCTACGCCCGAAAGCAAAAAAACTACCAAAGCACTGCTCGAAACGGTAGGAAAAACCGAGGAAAAACTCGACCGCGTAGTGGTGAAAACCGGAACCAAGATCCGCATCATTCCGGAATCTGAAATTTTGTTTTTAGAAGCAGAAGGCGACTATATCAACATTCATACGCCCGAAGGCCGCTTTCTGAAAACCAAAACCATGCAATATTTTGAAGATGCGCTGGACCCGAAGAAATTTGTTCGGATTCACCGTTCCTACATCATTCAGCTGGCGCAGATCACTAAAATTGAGCCTTACGAAAAGGATACACACACGGTAGTTCTAAAAAACGGCGCGCGGTTACCCGTAAGCCGAAATGGCTACGCCAAACTAAAGCAGGTGCTCGATTTCTAAACCCGGAAATGCTGAAAAAACGGTAGGGTCTTAAGCGCAAAAAGTCAGTCTGCCTAAAAAGGCCTGGTTATTTTTATATCGGTTTCCGGCCGGCAAGCAACTAATAACGCAAATATGCGGGCTTCGTAAACGAGGTAAAAAACCACACGGCTATGAAAAAAATATTGGTTTACTGCGCAGTAGCTGCCTTTTCTTTTTCCTGTTCCGAAAACAAACGGCTCGAAATGAAGGACACCACCAGAACCGATAAAAATGGGAATACTACTTCTGAAAAAACAACCAATATAACTACCGGTTCTGCCCCAAAAACTGCCGAAAATACAGCCTCCCGGATCAGCTTTACCAATATGCGTACCCACATTTTTTCCGATCCAGCCAAACCCGATACCTTCAGGATCGTGATGCAGGGTTCAGATATTTTAAATGGGAAAGCACATTTCACCATTACCACGGCCCAGGGAAAAGTAATTCACAACGAAATAATTCCTGCCCCTGACCTGGAAGCTTCCATGGTCTACGAATTGGAAACCCCGACTGCCACTAAAAAACAGCGGGAAGATTTCATCAAAAACCGTTTCAGTCAATTTTTCCACGAAGAACAATTCACTACCCCGGCTATCGCCCCCAACGATGTTTACGACCCAACTTTTGGCGACGAAACCGCCTGGAACGCTATAAAAAAAGACCCCAAAAGTATCAGCTTCAGTTATTTGCTCGGCAAAGAAAACGGCAAACGAATAGCCTATTCCAAACTCAAAAAGAAAGTAATGCTGGTAGGCAATTTTGGCGGCTGAATTAGGATCAGGATTTGCAGAATTAAAGGATTTACAGGACAATTGTTTGAAAGTTGATTCTTTTGATTTTTATGATTGCTGTGACAATGTAGAAACAGGGCTTGACCTGTCCGCATGGTATCGGATCAATTGTCTGAACACGATTTTAAGGATTTTTGGGATTGGCAGGATTTTAATATTTCGTGCTTTGTGATGTTCTCTTTGCAGTGTATATCTCTGTATTGAAGACCACCACCCCCAACCCCTCCTTGAAAAAAGGAGGGGAGCTTTTTACTTCCGACTTTCTTTGAGTTTTTGTACTTCAAAGCATAGCATTTCAGGCCCTTTGGTTGAGGAATAGCTTCTGAAATTAAAGCTGGCGACTAACAGCTCCCCTCCTTTTCAAGGAGGGGTTGGGGGTGGTTGTTTCAAGCATATCGCCAGCGCAGTGTCGCGCGAAAATCACGTTATCCAGAAAACTAAATTAAAAGAAAGCTTACTACGAAGGGAACTGACACCAGTTTCTGCGTGCGCGGCCTCCTATTCATACGGTGCCTTTAGGCAGGCCGCAAGGCCAGTTTGAATAGAAGACGCGAACGCAGAAACGAAGCCGCCCGGCTGGAGGGAGAATGTTTAATTAGGAATGGAGAATTACGAGTTAGGATCTGAAGCTCGCTATGAAAACGGTATCCTTTTAAGAATCAAAAGTCAATGGCTTACTTTCTTATTAACCTGAATAGATCCTCCTCTCGTCGGGATGACAAAAAAAACGGTATCAAATTCCACTAAAAAAGTCCTGCCTCCATTACAGAAGCAGGACTTTTTATTAAAAATCGACCAATCGAAAATTCGAACCTACGAATTCATCGAGATCAAAAACTCATCATTATCCTTCGTACCCTTCATGCGGTCTTTCAGGAATTCCATGGCTTCCACGGCATTCATATCAGACATGAATTTGCGCAGGATCCAGATACGGTTCAGTTCATCTTTATCCATTAACAGATCTTCCCGACGCGTACCCGAAGCCGGAACATCGATAGCCGGGTAAATACGACGATTCGCCAGTTTACGATCCAGCTGAAGCTCCATATTACCGGTTCCTTTAAATTCTTCGAAGATCACTTCGTCCATTTTAGAACCGGTTTCGATCAGCGCGGTAGCAATAATGGTTAAAGAACCGCCATTTTCCACGTTACGGGCCGCGCCAAAGAAACGCTTCGGTTTGTGCAGTGCGTTGGCATCTACCCCACCCGATAAAATTTTACCAGACGAAGGAACAACCGTATTGTAAGCTCTGGCTAAACGCGTAATAGAATCCAATAAAATCACCACGTCGTGGCCACATTCTACCATGCGCTTGGCTTTATCCAGCACAATGCTCGAAATTTTCACGTGGCGCTCTGCCGTTTCATCAAACGTAGAAGCAATCACTTCGGCTTTTACGCTACGGGCCATATCGGTAACTTCTTCAGGACGCTCATCAATGAGTAAGATCATCAAATAAACTTCCGGGTGGTTTTCGGCAATGGCGTTGGCAATTTCTTTCAATAATACCGTTTTACCGGTTTTTGGCTGCGCCACGATCATCCCCCGCTGGCCTTTACCAATTGGCGCGAACAGATCCATGATACGGGTAGAGTACAAGCCAGACTTAGTGGTCAGGTTTAAACGTTCTTCCGGGAAAAGCGGCGTTAAGTGCTGAAACGGAATGCGGTCGCGGATCTCTTCGGTAGTACGGCCGTTCACCGAGTCAACTTTCAATAAAGCGAAGTATTTTTCCCCTTCTTTTGGTGCGCGCACGGTACCTTTCACGGTATCGCCGGTTTTCAGACCGAACAGTTTTATCTGCGAAGGCGAAACGTAAATATCATCCGGCGAAGCCAGGTAATTATAGTAAGTAGAACGCAGGAAGCCGTAACCGTCCTGCATGAGTTCCAGCACGCCTTCGTTGGCAATTACGCCGTCGAATTCGCGGAAATTATTGTTGTTAAAACCTGAAGTTTGCTGGTTGCTTTGTTGCGGCTGACGCTGCTCACGGTTTTGTTGTTTCTGCCCGAACTGCTGGCGCTGATCACCGCGGGGTTGCTGATTTTCGTCGCGAGGTTGCTGGTTTTCGCGGTTTTGATTTTCCCGGGACTGGTTCGGCTGGTTTTCGCGCTGCTCCTGGGGCTGAATATTTTCGCGTTGTTCGCGGGGCTGGTTTTGTTGGGGTTGTTCTTTTGGCTCGCGTTGTTCCTGAACAGGTTGGGCAGGTGTTTCGCGGGCTTCGGTTGGTTGTTCCTGGCGGGAAGATTGGGGCTGGCGCGGTTCACGCATTTCGCGGGGCTGGCCTTCGGTGCGCGTTTGGTCAGCTTTGTTGCGTTGGTTTCGCGGCTGAAAAGGTCTTATCGGGCGGCCATTGCTATCCAGGCGTTCACCGGTAGCAGTACTTTCGCCGGCCGGGGTTTCCGGTTGCTGGCGTGGGGCATTTTCAGTAGTTCTTTCGGTATTTCTTTCCGGTGCAATTTCAGCTTCTGCCTCGTTAAAATCGCGGGTATTGGCATCGCGGCGCATTTCCGGCTCTGGTCTTTCTGCAACCACGGCTACGGTTTCGGCTACGGCCGGAGCGGCAGCAGCTACGGCCGCGCGGGCCGCTTTTTTCGGCAATTTATCGGCTGGCAAAGTGGCCTGCTGATCCAGGATCTTATAAATTAAATCTTGTTTGCTGAGTTTTTTGAAATTGGTAACACCAAGCCTTTCAGCTATTTCTTTAAGCTCTGAAAGCAGCTTGTCTTTCAATTCTTCAATATTGTACATAGAAAGAATAAGGTAGTTGAACTGTTCTCCGAAAAACCAATGGACAGAGCCGGTCGGCAGGCAGGTTTCAGGAAAAAATGCGTTTGAATATTATACTGTTGAATGCGCCCCGGAAAAACGGGCATTTTGAATTTGTACCGCAATGTTAATTTAAAGCAGACGAATTACCAAAGCATTAGCGAGGTTTTTCGTAAAAATGTTTCAATTTGCCGGAAAAGATTTTCAAAATAACGTTTGCTGTACAAAATATTATATTTTTGTGGACTAAAATTTACCTGAAACCATGCTGCAACTCTCCGTTTTAAAAGAGCAGACCGCCCTGGCCATTGCCGGACTTACCAAGAGAAATTATAAAAATGCGGAAGCCGAAATTGCTGCTATTTTAGAGATAGACCAGCGCCGCCGTAAGATCCAGATCGAGCACGACGATATTCTGGCCCGCTCTAATTCCCTGGCCAAAGAGATCGGTAACCTCATGAAAAGCGGCCAGAAAGAAGAAGCCGAAAAACTGAAAGCCGAAACCGCTGACCTGAAAGCAAAATCGAAAACACTGAGCGAAGAGCTAACGCAGATCGAAACCGAATTGCACGAAGCGCTGGTAAAACTACCAAACATTCCGCACGAAAGCGTACCGCCCGGCCGCACTGCCGAAGACAACGAAAATATCTACCAGCACGGCGAAATTCCAACGTTGCACGAAGGCGCGTTGCCGCACTGGGAGCTGATCAAAAAATACGACATCATCGATTTTGAGCTGGGTAATAAAATTACCGGCGCCGGTTTTCCGGTTTATAAAAAACAAGGCGCCCGTTTGCAGCGCGCCTTGATCAATTTCTTTTTAGACGAAGCCCTGAAAGCCGGTTATACCGAAATTCAGCCACCTATTTTAGTAAACGAAGCCTCCGGATTCGGTACCGGACAGCTGCCCGACAAAGAAGGCCAGATGTACCATGCCACCGAAGACAATTATTACTTAATTCCAACTGCCGAAGTTCCGATCACCAATTTGTACCGCGACGAAATTATTCCGCGCGAAAAACTACCGATCAAAAACGCCGGTCACACGCCCTGCTTCCGCCGCGAAGCTGGTTCGTGGGGTGCCGACGTACGCGGCCTGAACCGTTTGCACCAGTTCGATAAAGTGGAAATTGTGCAGATCCAGGAGCCGGAAAAAAGCTACGAAACGCTGGAAGAAATGAGTCAGCACATTCAGAATCTGCTGCAGAAACTCGAGTTACCGTACCGCGTGCTCCGTTTGTGCGGAGGCGATATGGGCTTCACTTCGGCCTTAACCTACGATATGGAAGTTTACTCGGCCGCACAAGGCCGCTGGCTGGAAGTAAGCTCCTGCTCCAACTTTGAAACTTACCAGGCCAACCGCTTAAAACTGCGCTACAAAGGCGAAAACGGCAAAACCCAGTTACTGCACACCTTAAACGGCAGCGCCTTGGCTTTACCAAGAATTGTAGCCGCCATCCTGGAAAACAACCAAACCCCCGAAGGCATAAAAATGCCGAAGATCCTGCACAGCTACTTAGGTTTCGAAGAGATTAAGTAAGCCCCTATTCAACTACATTTTTCAGAGCCGGAAGCCAGTTTCCGGCTCTTTTTTTTTGCCATTCATTAAACAAAAAACGAAAGTCAACTTCCAAAAACCCATAAACCCTTCCACTCCATTTCACCAATATTCTCACGCCTATCGCCAGCGCAGCGTATCCTAAAAATCACGCTATCTGAGAGAGTAGACTAAAAAGAAGCCAGCTACGAAGGGAAACTGATACCAGTTTCTGTGTGAGCGGCCTCCAAGACTTCCGGTGCCGACGCAGGAGGCAGCCCGGTAGGACAGGAAGGGTTGCAGCCGCGAACGCAGAAACGAAGCCGCCCGGCTCGAGGGAGAAAGTTGCCTATGAAAGTTGAAATTCTGAGTTAAGGAATAATGCTCATTTGAAAAAGAAAAGCAAAAGTCTTCCTCCGAATTAGTTATTTAGGTGGGGTAAAACGGTATCCTTTCAGGCGTAAAAACTCATCCCTTTCAATACCGTATCTCTTTTAGCCTAAAAAGTAAAGCCGGATATGGAAATAAAAAAGTTCTTCAACAAACTAAAACACGAAGCCCAGGCCCTTACCGGTCAGGAAAGCAAAGACCGGTTTTTCTGCGCCGAAGCCATTTTCCCGGATGCCGCTGCTGCCCAGACAACATTTCCCGAAGCCCGGAAACGGCTTTTCGACATCAACAACTGGCACGACAATACGCCCGTAACCACCCCTTTTGAACTCTACGATTCCGCCGGCCGGAAAACCACTGCTGAACCGCAAAAAGGAAACTTTATAAAGATCACCTTGCCCGGCATTCCGGTAGAGAACTGGGTAGAGATTACCGACCTGCAGGATCAGCCTGACCAAGCTGCTTTCACGGTTCACCCTTGCCCCAATCCTTTCAATAACGAAAAAGAAACGCAGCATTTTTTTGTACAGGAAACCAGCAGTGTTTTTAAAGTGGTGCGCCAGGGAAATAAAATAATTGCTTCGGAAACCGGCCGCAACGAGTACATCAATAACCAGGAAGAAGCCGGAAACCGCGCCGCGCTGAACACCGTGATCGCAGAAGGCGGCTGGGCCGTTTTTCAGAAAATACTCTGGCAGAACCTGGCCGATTATTGGTGTTGCAAAGATGAAATGCCTTCCTGAACTTCGGAGATAAAGCTGCTTAAATATCGGGTATAAAACCAATGCCAGGTGGAAGAAAAGCCAACTCCTGACGGCAGAAACCGTATCCATTCAAGCACAAAAACTACCACCGAAAGCTATGGAATTCCAGGATATTATTGAAAAGGCAAAACACGAGCTGAAAGCGCTGCAGGGCGAAACCGGAAAAAATAAAACCTTCCAGGCCGAACAACGATTTTTCAGTTCCGAAACTGCCCAGAACCAGTTTGCCGGGGCCATAAAACGCCTGCTCAACATAAACAAATGGTCCGAAGAATCGGGCATCCGGGCCACGTTTCAACTTTACGACAACACCGGCCTGGAAAAAAAAGCCGATAAACCCGAGATCGGCGATTATTTTAAAGTGCTCTTGCCCGGCGTGCCGCTCGAAAACTGGATGAAAATTACTGACATTACCACCAGCATTCATCTGGCCGAATTCACCGCCCACCCCTGCGCCAATCCGCAGGAAAATCACTCCGAGATCACGTCCCACTTTTTTGTAAAAGAAACCAGCAGCACTTTCCAGGTTAAAGTAGACGGCACGCGCATTAAAGCCTGCCAGATCGGCCTGAATGAAAAAATAAACAACCACGAACAGGCCGGCAACCGCGCCCTTGCCAACACCTTAATTGCCGAAGCCGGCTGGAATGGCATGCAGTTCATTCAGTGGGAAAACCTGGCGGCTTACTGGTGCGGCGCAAAAGACAAAAAAAACCACTAAAAACGGTAGGCTTACAAGCTAAAAAACTCAGGGATACTCCGGCAAGGCCAAAGCAAGGGTAGTAGAAATCTTAAACGCCGGCGAAAGGCTTTTGTGGACCGGGCATTTCTGCGCAATCACGGTTAAGCGCTCCAGTTGTTCCGGGCTTAAATTGCCTTGCACCAATAGCTGCATTTTGATGTTGGGCATTAACTGGTTTTCGCTTTCCGCTTCCCCTTCGAACTGCAATTTTACGTCAATTTGGGTTAACGGCCAGGCTTTGTGATCGGCGTACATGCGCAATGTAATAGCAGCGCAGGAACCCAGCGCACTTAAGATCATGTGCTGCGGTTGCGGGCCGGCATTGGCGCCACCCATATCTTCAGGTTCATCTACCACAAAACTGTGTTTCCCGACCCGTATTTTGGTCAGGAATCTGGGTTCGGAAAGGCTGGCACTTACCTGGTTGGGTAAAAGGATGCGGGTATCGGCGAGAGTTCTCAAGAGTAAAACGGTATGGTTTAGCCCTTAAAAACTCTAAAAGAAGCAAAAAGGTTAAGCCGGAAGTGTAAAATTAAAGCTTTGCTCGCGCATGCACTTGAAATGCCCCCGCGGACATTTGCTGTACCCGATCTTAGAACAAGGCCGGCAATCCAGTCCGCGTACTTCAAAAACCCCGAAATCGGTTTTGTACGGGTACATGCCAAATTCCGGTACAGTGTTGCCCCAGATGCTGTAAATTTTCTTCTGAAAAGCCGCCCCAATATGCATTAATCCGGTATCGTGGGTAAAAAGCGCTTTGCATTGTTTTACCAGCGAAGCCGATTGGTTCAGATTGTATTTTCCGCAAGAGTTGAAAATGGTTGTTCGTTGTTGGTTGTTGGTTGTTGGGTTTTCGTTGTTCGTTTTTCGTTGTTCGTTGTTCGGATTTTGGTTTTTGAAATGCTTCGCAATTAATTCGCCTGTTTCGAAATCTTCTTTGCCACCAAGCAGCATGATGGGCGCATTTATTTTTTCGCAGAGCTCGATGAGTTTTTCTACGGGCAAACGTTTGGTGTAATGCTGCGCGCCGATGGCCATGCCGTAATAGCCGTTCTGATGGGTTTCCGGCAAACTGCTCATTTGCACTTCATCTTTTTCCGGAATAAAATAATCCAGACCTTCGCCATCGTTGCTGATGCCTAATTTTTTAGCCGCGGCCAGATACCGTTCTACAATGTGCACGTCGGGCATGGCATTGTACTTCAGATTAACCAAAAGCCACTTCCGGAAATTGAGTTTATCGAACGTGCCATTTGGCCGTGCCAAACGCGTTTTGATGAGGCGGGTGCGCAGGTTATTGTGCAGATCCACTACGAAATCGAATTTCTCTTTATTCAGCTCCGCGATCAGGTCGTTCAGGCTTTCGCCGAGGTAATGCGCTTTATCTACGTATGGATTGTACTCAATAATGCTCCGGAAACTTTGCTTCGTGCAGTAATGGATTTCAGCATTGTCCAACTGCCGCTTCAACGCCCGGATTACCGGCGTGGTTAAAACGATATCGCCAATGGAAGAAAAACGGAGAATGAGGATTTTTTGCAAGGTGGTTTTGGGCGGTATGTTTCTGCAAATTTACACTTTAAAATCAGCTTTAAAACGAAGCTATTAACCAGCTGACGGCCCCAAAAAGGCGCAAGTCTTCGTGTAGCAAGATTTATGAGTTATAGACAATAGCCAACCCACATACTTGCACTTCCCTGAAATTGCCCGGCCCCGGAAGTCTGGAGGCTTCCGAAATGTAAAAAGGCATAAGTGACGCCTTCGGCTGAACACACGCGCCAGAGAATTAACACTTATGCCAGATAAGCCTAACAAGGCTTTGCATGAATTATCAGGCTTTTTAACGCTTAAACACCATTTCTGAAATAGTTTTCCCGATAGCCAGCGAACTGGTAGCCGCCGGCGATGGCGCATTGCAAACGTTTATAATAAACTCATCTTCCAGGATCAGAAAATCGTCGATAAGGCCACCGCTACGGTCGCAGGCCTGGGCTCTAACGCCGGCGCCGGAAGGAACCAGGTCATCTTCCTGAATTTCGGGTACCAGCTTTTGCAGGGCTTTGGTAAAAGCCGCTTTGGAAAAAGAACGATAATATTCGCCTAAACCGGTTTTCCAGTATTTCAAAGCAACTTTCCGGAAGCCCGGCCAGGTAACCGATTCCATAAATTCATCAAATTGAAAATCAGTCCGTTTATAGCCCTCACGTTTGAACGCAAATACAGCATTTGGCCCAGCTTCTACGCCACCGCCAATCATGCGGGTATAATGCACGCCCAGAAACGGGAAATTCGGATCCGGCACCGGGTAGATCAGGTTCCTAACCAAGTTTTGTTTTTCTTTCCGGATCTCGTAGTATTCACCGCGGAACGGAATGATCCGAACGTCGATATCTTTGTGATTGATGGCGGCAATTTTATCGGAAAATAAACCGGCGCAATTTACGATCAGTTTAGCCTCGTAGGTTTTATGTTCCGTAATAATTTCCGAGCCCTGCCCAGATTTATTCCGGATATCAATTACTTTTTCGCCTAAGAAAATTTCGCCGCCAGCCTGTTGGAATAACTCAGCATATTTAGCCGAAACAGCTTTATAATCGATGATACCGGTTTGGGGCACGAAAATTCCTTCAATGCCGGAGCAATGCGGCTCGTATTCGGTAATTTCCTGGCGGTCTATTTTTTTCAGTCCTTCCAGGCCGTTTTCAATTCCCCGCTTATATACATTTTCCAGCGCCGGCAATTCACTTTTATCGGTGGCAACAATTATCTTACCGCAAAGGTCGTAAGCAATGCCGTGTTTATCGGCAAACTCAATTAACTGCTGGTAACCCGTAATGCAATTGGTAGCTTTTAAACTGCCGGGCTTGTAATAAATGCCCGAATGAATTACGCCGCTGTTATTACCGGTCTGGTGTTTAGCAATGGCGTTTTCTTTTTCCAGTAAAGCTATTTTCAGTTCTGGCTTTTGTTCTTTTAAACGCAAAGCCGTAGCCAAACCCACTATACCCCCGCCAATAATTAAAATATCGTATTGCATTGTTGCGAAAAACTCAGTTCAAGGCTCAAAATTATGCAATTATACCGGAATTGTTTTCTGAAATTTTACCACCTCATAAAATCCCCTTCTCCTTCTTCCTTTCCACAAAATACGCTTCCACTTCTTCCCTACTCTTCGCATTAAAAGTCATTTCGGCAGATAAGCCTCCTTTGCGGCCCATGAGTACGCCGTAGCGCATATCGGCGTAGCCGGTGGTGCTGTGGGCATCGGGGTTGATGCTGAGCATTACGCCTTTTTCCAGGGCATAACTTACCCAGCGCCAATCCAGATCGAGGCGCCAGGGGTTGGCGTTTATTTCGATGATCACGCCGTTTTCGGCGCAGGCATCGATTACGGCCTGGTGGTCTATCGGGTAACCTTCGCGGCGCAAAAGCAGGCGACCGGTGGGGTGGCCAAGCATGGTGGTGTAGGGGTTTTGAATGGCCGTGATTAACCGTTGCGTGGCTTTTTCGCAGGTCATGTTCAGGGTGCTGTGCACGGAAGCTACCACAAAATCGAAGGTTTTTAGGATATCTTCTTCGTAATCTAAAGAACCGTCGTTCAGAATGTCGGATTCAATGCCTTTGAAAATTTTGAACGGGGAGAGTTGTTCGTTTAGCTTGTCGATCTCTTTTTGTTGTTGCACCACGCGGCCTTCCTGCAAACCGTTGGCGTAAAAAGCCGATTTGGAATGGTCGCACATGCCTAAATACTGGTAGCCTTGTTCTTTACAGAAAACCGCCATTTGTTCCAGCGTATTTGCGCCGTCGGAATAGGTGCTGTGGTTGTGCAGAATGCCTTTCAGATCGGTGTCTTCCAGTAGTTTCGGCAGTTTGTTTTCTGCGGCCAGCTCTAGTTCACCGAGGCCTTCGCGGAGCTCGGGGTAGATAAATTGCAGGCCGGCTTTTTCGTACACTTCAGCTTCCGATTTGAACGTGACTTTTTTGAGCAAATTGTATAGCGTTTCGGAACCGTTGTAAGGCAAACTCAGGTGCATATCAGCAGCAGAATTTTTAAAAACTTCGTTCACAAAATCCGCTTCCGACACCAGTTTCATTTCGACTTTTAAACCAGTTTCGGCTACTGTTCCGCGCCAGGCAAACGGGCCGGAAAGCTTTTCATCCTGTTGCAAAGCGGAAATTTCGTTTATCTTTTCCTGGGTGCGTACCGGGTTTTCCGTCGCGATTACCAGTTGTAGCAAATTAATGATTTCGAGCTTGCGGCGGAATTCGCCGGTAATTTCAACGTTGTCGGTTTGCAGAGTTTCCTGCAAGATTTTCTTCAGGTCTTCGGCGGGAATTTCGGCTTCGGCCCAGAGCAGTTTGCCTTTGCTTTCCTGCGAATACAGCAGTGCATTCTTCAGGGTTTCCTGGGTTTTGGCGCCAAAGCCTTTCAGCTTCGCGATCTGATCGTTTTCGCAGGCCTGCAGCAGATCAGCCGTATTCTCAATGCCCAGTTCTTTCCAGATAGCGCGGATCTTTTTCGGCCCGAAACCTTTTATATTGAGCATTTCCACCACGCCGGCCGGCGTAACTTCGAGCAACTTATTCAGGTCTGAGAAGCTGCCGGTTTGGTTTAATTCTACAATTTTGGCCGCAATGCTTTTCCCCACGCCTTCGTAGCTTTCCAGTTCTTTTTCGGTCATGCCAGCCATGGGCGCATCCACTCTTTCCAGTGCGGCCACGGCATTCTGGTAACCTCTTATTTTAAAGGCATTCTCGTCGTGCAGCTCCATTAAGCTGGCCATCAGTTTAAAAGCGCGGCGTATATTTTTATTATCCATCTTGTTTAGTGATTAGTGAATAGTGATTAATGATTAGTAATGGGGCATTAAACACTATTATATTCATAGCCATCTGCTTTCGCTGACGGGTAACCCGGCAAAGAAATTCATGAGCCCTAAGAAAGTAAAATTAGGCAAAGCTGCCGGAAACCGAAACGAAAAACAGTTT
Source organism: Adhaeribacter terrigena (assembly GCF_016623615.1). Classification (GTDB taxonomy): domain Bacteria; phylum Bacteroidota; class Bacteroidia; order Cytophagales; family Hymenobacteraceae; genus Adhaeribacter_A; species Adhaeribacter_A terrigena. Next base: position 225,952 of record NZ_JAEHFX010000007.1, read on the forward strand.
TTAGTTTTTCAACCCAAAACCATAGCGTTTTTAAAGGCCGCCAATCATATTAAAAGGATTAATCATCACCCATTAATCATTCTCCACTAACCATTAATCACTTTCCACTTACCTGATTTTTGTATATTGCCCGTAATTTCACCCTTATTTACGTATTCGAAAATTCAACCTGATGCCATTTAGATTCATTCCCGGCGCGCTGCTGCTTTGTTTAATGCTCTTAGCCGGAACCTGCAAGAAAAAAACGCCCAAAGAAACATTGAAGATCACCAACGCGCTGCTCGGCAAAACCTGGCTTCACTCCCACGAAGAAGACCGCGGCGATACGCTGGTTTACCGCCCCAACAGCTACGATTTCCCGCCTTCCCGCGGCCGCATCGGGTTTCAGCTGGAAGCCGACGGCAACCTGAAACAATACGACATTGCTCCGACCGATGGCCTGGAAGAAAAAGCGGGTAAATGGCAGATTCGCGACAAAAACCGCCTGGAGGTAACTTTCCCGAAACGCAATTCCATGGATTACGACGCAGAGATCATTTCTATTGATGCCGATAAACTTATCCTGAAACGTACTTTTAAATAATGATTGAATGAAAGAATGAGAGAATATTTTCTGAAAGCTCTAATCATTCTCTGATTCTCCCATTCAATCATTTTCCCAATCAATTATTCAACAATTCAATCACAAACATGAACTATTGGCTCGTAAAATCGGAACCGGAAACGTATGGCTGGGGCGACCTGGTGAAAGACGGAAAAACCGTTTGGGACGGCGTGCGCAATTACCAGGCCCGTAATTTTCTGGCCGAAATGAAGCGCGGCGACCTGGTTTTATTTTACCACAGTGTTTCGGAAAAAGCCGTTGTGGGTTTGGCCAAAGTAGAAAAAGAAGCCTTTCCGGACCCTACCGCCGACGATCCGCGCTGGCTTTCGGTAGAATTGGTGCCGCAACGCGATTTTAAAGACAAAGTAACCCTGAATCAGATAAAAACCGACCCGCGGCTGCAGAATATCGGCTTGCTGCGGCAGTCGCGCTTATCGGTAATGCCGCTTAAACCCGAAGAATTTGAAGTAATTCTGGGGCTGGGGAACTAACATTTTTGTAGAGGATCTGCTGCTGCGCTTGCCTGCGGAATATACTTCAGAAACGCTATACTTTCAGCCTGAAAAACTGCCGGAGCAACCTTAAAACAAACGGGCGGCTCCGGCGTTATTTTAGTACCGAACTTCCCCCGGCAGGTTCGCGTAGGAAAATCCTGGCGGCTATGAAAGCAATCTTATTCCTTTTCTGTTCTCAGTTATTTACGGTGTTTTGCACCTGGGCCCAACCCAGCCAGAACAGCCGCGCAGAATTGCCATACCGCAACGATTTCACCCAATACGAAATCTTTCCGCAACCCGATAGCACCCTTTTTCTCCTCACGCACGAAAACTATACCCGCCGCAACGCCGATCCTTTTCTTATTTTCAAATTTGACCACAACCTGACTTTGCTGTGGCAAAAACCATTGCACTTGCCGCGCAGCAGCAAATTTCTACAGGCTGCCTGCGAAGCGAGAACCCTTTTTCTGTTCTTCGATGGCGCTAAAAAAGACGAATATGTACTCCTGCGCGTGCATACCCGCACCGGTGAGCAAACCCAAACCAAACACCAGCTGCCGGAAAACATGACCTTTGCGCTTTCCGGGATGCAAGCCTTGCAGGGCAGCCTTTTCCTGACGGGTTTGCAGAACGACCGGCTTACCGTTTTGCACCTGAATCCCGACCGGGAAGAGCTCATGAAGCTGCCGGCCATTTACGATCAGTCTTCGGCCCTGGCTACTTTTTACGCCGATACGTTAACCGGCCGCATGGAATTTATTTTAACGGAATCGAACGGGTTGAAAGCGCGGCTGCAAACCAAAAGACTGGGCCCGGACGGGCGTTTATTTTCAACCAATTTCCTGCAAAGCCCCGAACACAATTACCTTTCCGGCCGATTAACGCCCGGCGACAGCACCCGGAAATTACTGGCCGGCACGTATAGCTTGCGCGATCTGCGTTACCCGCAGGGCTTTTTTACCGGACCGTTTTTAACCACCGGGAACCAGCATCTGAAGTATCACGATTTTACCACCTTCGCGCATTTCTTCGATCACCTGCGCCCTGGCCGCCAGGAAAGAGTGCGGCGTAAACTGGACCGTTTCCGGATCTCGCGTAAAACCTATTTACTGCGGCAGCGCTTTTTAATGCACGAAATGTACCCTTTGGAAAATGGTTTTATACTGGCCGGCGAACTTTACTACCCACAATACGAAGGCGAGGGTTCTACCAACCGGGTTTTCAGCGGGTACGCATTTTCGCAGGCCGTGGCGGCAGCTTTCGACAGCCAGGGAAATCTGCAATGGGAAAACAGCTTTCCGCTGGAAAATGTGCAGCAACTGGAACTGAAGCAAATTACGGCAGCCGGGGTGTTTGCAAACAAGATCGCTTTTTGCTACCCGGATGAAGAAATGATCCGCTACAAGGTTATTTCCGGCAACGAGAATTCTTCAAACGAATTAAGCACCCCCGTTAAGCTCATTTTCCCCAACGAGAAGATACTAAACACCGATCTGCGAGGCATCAAGCATTGGCACCGGCAACATTTCCTGGTTTTTGGAGAGCAGAAAATCCGTGGCAGCGACGGTGTTCGCACCGTTTTTTTCCTGAATAAATTATCGTTTTAAAATGCTATTCTTTTGGGGCTGAAAATCCTAGCGTTTTTTAGCATCAGTAGCGTAAGGTTTAAACCCTATGCTACAGAGAATTTTTTTTCCCTTCCTGACCCTAGCGTTTTTACGCCGCAGAAAATGTTTTTTGTTAAAAGAAGAAAACAAAAATAACACGCAACAGTTGCTTTCTTAACACAAACTTATATCTTTCGCAAGAATTTCACGCTCAAGCTTTTTATATGAAAAAAATGCTACCTGTTTTTGCCGTCATTTTTGCATTTATAATAAGCGTAACTACTGTTTCAGCGCAGAATTACCAGCCCTTCCGGAAAGGTTTGACCTACCACTACATTGCCCGGGATTCTATTTATTCCATGCGCATCGATTCGGCTAAAGTGGTGAACGGCGATTCAGTTTTTGTTTTTAATGCAATGGCCCGGAAAGGCGGCCCTTCGGTTTCCAATTGTCCGCCGCCGCCAATATTTCATCTGGAATATGCCGTTCATCCTAATAACCAGTTCGGGAGCCAAATGCGCAAAATGCCAAACGGCGACTATGTTTTCAAAACGCATCAAGGCGCCGAATTCCTGTTAAAAACCAAAGCGCCTATTGGCCAGGGTTGGACCGCTTTGGCTAATCCGGCCATAACCGCAACCCTAACTTCCCGCACATTTGAGCCGGTAAAAAATACGGTTTCCGATTCGGTTCTGACTTACACGTTGAGCAACGGTAAAACCATCAAGCTTTCTAAAAACTATGGTTTTCTGAAAGCGCCGAATCTGAGCCAATATTCCGATGCTTATTTCAAGCCGAGAGAGCTGGAATTTTATGCTATTCCGGAAAAAGGCTTGGGCCACACGATCAGCAGCCCGTTTGCGATTTTTGATTTTCAACCCGGCGATCAGTTCAGTTTATACTACAAGCATCTTACAGTTCATAATTCTGTTTGCCAGGAAGAATGGACTAAAAGAGAAGTAAAAACCCGAACTACCAATGGTGATACGATTTTATACTCCATTGAAGAACAACAATTAACGAAAGGCTATGGTACTCCAGGCGCACCAATGGGATGGTGTTCGGCTTCCAGAGCCTCTACTTTAACCCCGAAGTACACCTATGTTTTAAAAATATATCCTGATTTCCCCAATGCTCCCTATGCGCTTTCGCATGGCTTTGTTGCAGGCACAGATTTTATCCGGCAAGACAGCCGGGTTTCAAAGGGCATAATCAGAAAAACACAGTACAATTTTAGGGAGCAGATGCAATTTACAAATCTGGGTTTTGATACGTGCAGCAAAATCTTTTCACTGGGAGTAGATTATGCTATTCAAAATACCTATACGGTAGGCTTGGGTGAAACCCGGCGGGAAATTTTTTCGATGGGCGCCGTAGAAACCACGATTCTGGAATGCTACACCAAAGGCACCGAAACGTACGGCTCTTGCCGCAGTTTAGCTGATATCATGGCAACCACAGAAGATCTTCAGAAGCAACCAATGGTTCAGGTTTTCCCGAACCCGTTTACTGATGAACTGACTTTAACGTTTGGTGAAACTGCCGGCAAAACGCATTTGGTTTTATTGAACACGCTGGGGCAAAGAATGTGGCAGCAAGAAACAACAACTGCCGCGAATACTGAATTGAAACTACAACTTCCGGAATTGCCCAAAGGCATGTATATTCTGCAGGTTTCGCAAAACAGAAAAACTTTAATCACCAGATTAGTGAAACAATAATTGACTTTTTCTGTCTAAATTCCTAGCGTTTTTTAGCATCAGTAGCGTAAGGTTTAAACCCTATGCTACAGATGCTAAAGGCAGCAGTTTTTCCTTCCCAAACCCTACCCTTTTCCGGCGCAGAAAATATTTGGCGGCAAAAGGCAAAAACGTATCTTTGCGAAACCAAATTGCTATGCAGAAACGCCTGATTGTTCCCCATGCTTTGCTTCAGATCATGTTGCAGCGCCTTTGCCATCAGCTCATCGAAACGCATGGCGATTTCAGCAACACGGTTCTGATTGGTTTACAGCCGCGCGGCAAATTCCTGGCGCAACGGCTGCAAAAACAATTGCTGGAAATTACCGGCAAAAACATTCCCCTGGGCTTTCTGGATACTACGTTTTACCGCGACGATTTCCGCCGCCGCGAAAGTCCGCTGGCAGCCAATGCCACTTCCATCAATTTCATAATCGAAAATCAGAAGGTAGTTTTAATAGACGACGTGCTGTTTACGGGCCGTTCGGTGCGCGCTGCCCTGGATGCCATGATCGCGTTTGGCCGCCCGGCCGGCGTAGAATTACTCATTTTAATCGACCGCCTTTACCAGCGCGACCTGCCGATTGAAGCCAATTACGTGGGCCAACAGGTAAACTCGCTGGCCAGCCAGAAAGTACTGGTTGAGTGGCAAAACGAAAACACCGCCGAAGATAACATCTGGCTTATTTCCAAAACTGACGAAGTATAATTTACCGCAATGTCACAACTCAGCGTCCGCCATTTATTAGGAATTAAAGATATTACCGAAGCTGATATGCAGCTTATTTTTGAAACCGCGGACCATTTTAAGGAAGTGCTCAACCGGCCGATCAAGAAAGTACCCTCGTTGCGCGACATTACCATAGCCAACGTTTTCTTCGAAGATTCTACCCGCACACGACTTTCGTTTGAACTCGCAGAAAAACGCCTTTCTGCCGATGTGATCAACTTTTCGGCCAGCGGCAGCTCGGTTAAAAAAGGCGAAACGCTGCTCGATACGGTAAACAACATCCTGGCCATGAAAGTTGATATGATCGTGATGCGCCATTCGAGCGTGGGTGCGCCGCATTTTCTTTCGCGCCACATAAAAGCCAACATCGTAAACGCCGGCGACGGCACCCATGAACATCCCACTCAAGCCCTTTTAGACAGCTTTTCCATAAGAGAAAAATTAGGCGAAGTTGCCGGAAAGAAGATTGCGATCATCGGCGATATTCTGCATTCGCGGGTAGCTTTATCAAACATTTTTGCGCTGCAGAAATTAGGTGCCGAAGTAATGGTTTGCGGGCCGAGCACCTTGATTCCGCGCTACATTGGTGAACTGGGCGTGAGAGTAGAGCACAACGTACGCAAAGCCCTGGAATGGTGCGATGTAGCTAACGTATTGCGGATTCAGCTGGAGCGGCAGCAAGGCAAATTATTCCCGAGTTTGCGCGAATACACCCAATATTTCGGCATCGATAAAAAAATGCTCGACAGCCTGAACAAGGAAATTGTTTTGATGCATCCCGGCCCGATAAACCGCGGTGTGGAACTGAGTTCGGATGCGGCCGATTCTGCCCATTCTATTATTCTGGACCAGGTAGAGAACGGCGTGGCCGTGCGGATGGCGGTGCTTTATCTACTGGCTTCTTCCCGCGAATAATCGTTTAGTTTTTCCGGCTTTTCCCCTACCGTTTTTAGCTGCTGCCTGCTTTTTAACCGGCTTCCTTCAGGTATATTGCCAAAATTTTTCGTTTCCGAAAAAAGGATTAAACCTGTGTTTTAAAAGTAAAAACAAATACCAAATAACACAAGCAATCAGCTGATATTCAGGTTGTTAAATTAAATTCATTACTTTTTTATTATCTTTGCGCGCCGGGCCTTTTTAAAGCATTTTATTGCGAAAATGAAAACAGGCAGACCGCTTTAATTTACTTCGCCGGTTAAACCGGCGGTTTTATTTCTTATAGATGAGAAAGCAATTTTCAGTTTTTTATTTCCTGCTTTTGCTGGGCCTTGGGGTTACTTCCTGTAAAGAGGATAAAGTAGCGCCCAGTACCAACCCCACCGAAACGCCCCAACAAATACCGCTGGGTACGATCGTGGGCTTTCCGGAAGATTTTGAGGCCGCAACCAAATATGGATATACTGTTGATACGGTAATCCTTGGCAGCGGCAAGTGGATACTGGATGACGCGTTGATAGGAAACAGCACCGACGACCGAAAGAATGGTTACAAGTCGGCACGATTGCGCGGTACGGGCAAAATTACCATGAACTTTGCAGTTCCGAAGGGCGCAGCTACCGTTACGGTGCAACACGCCCGTTACGGCAACGACCCGGAAAGTGAATGGGAACTCTGGGTATCGCAGAACGGCGGTAGTTTTGTAAAGGCCGGCGAAACGGTGAAAGCCACGTCCAATGCGCTGCAGACGGCTACTTTTACGCTGAACCTGGCCGGAACGGTGAAGTTTGAGATCCGTAAAATTTCCGGCGGAACGGCACGCCTGAACATCGATGATTTTACTTTTAACGGCTATGGCCTGGCTGGTGACACGACCGGCACCTATACGGGACCAAAACCGGGTGGCAGCACCGATACGCCGCTTCCTACAGATAACCTGCACATAGGCATGGGAAACCCGAGCAACGCCACCAACAGCACTGCCAACTTCACCAATTACCTGATGCAGAAAAACGAATACGACCTCTCTTACCACCGCGACCGCGGCATTCCGAACTGGGTTAGCTGGCACCTGGACAGAACCTGGATCGGAAGCGTGCAACGTCAGGACGATTTCCGGGCTGATAATACGTTGCCGGCCGGTTGGTACCAGGTAAACCAAAGCAGCTACACTAGTTCCGGTTTCGACCGGGGGCACAACTGCCCTTCTGCTGACCGCACCAGCACTACAGCGGTTAATTCGGCAACTTTCCTGATGACAAACATGATTCCGCAAGCCCCGAACAACAACCAGAAAACCTGGGCCGACCTGGAAAACTATACCCGCTCGCTGGTTTATGGCGGCAACGAAATTTACCTGATCATGGGCAGCTACGGCGAAGGGGGCATCGGCTCGAAAGGCGGCCTGACCAAAACCATTAACAACGGAAAAGTAACTGTACCGAGCCAGGTCTGGAAAGTGCTGGTTATTCTGCCCGAAGGCAACGGCGACGCAAACCGGGTAGACAGCAACACCCGCATCATTGCCGTAAATACGCCCAACGTGAACAGCATCGGCCAAAACTGGGGCGCTTATCGTACTTCGGTAGATGCTATTGAAGCGGCAACGGGTTATAATCTGCTTTCTAACCTGCCGGCTTCGGTACAGTCGGTTATTGAGGCAAAAATTGATAACGGCCCAACAAACTAACCTGATCTTTTTAGAGTAAACCGAAGATAGATTACTTTGCTGATAAAAGCGCCTGTTCTGAAAAAGAGCAGGCGCTTTTTGTTTTACTTTTAAAGCTGAAAGTAAAGCATTTTTCCAGAAAGGGGCAGCCACTTTGTCTTTTGTTTTCGTATATAATAGTTACCGCTCTGTAATATAAAATGCTACAGCTATGAACGCAAACGAATATAAAACCAGAATTCAGCAACTGTTGGATGAAAATAAATTCACGGAAGCCGCTACCTTCATCTTCGATACCTACCAGGAAGAACACCCTACTGCTACCAGTATCCCCATTTACCGAGACAAGGTAATTTACAAGCTCCAGACCGAGTTTGCGGATGATACGCCCGAAAACAGGCAGCGCATCAAGTTACTGCTTTACGGTTTTACCACGATTATCGGGCATTCGGAAGGTGAAGCGGCGTTCAACATTATCTTGCTGCTGTTGCATTGCCTGCATAAAAACCAGGGGGAATCCATCAGCGAAGCCATAGAACTGATAAAGCTTGAAAAAGCCTCGAACAACCTCAATATTGCTTCGTGAGTTTTGAGCTTGGAAAAAGGAAAACACCTTAAAAGTCTGAAAACAAAGCTTTGCAGCCAATATAATCTTACCTCAGCCTGTGGCGCACAGACCGAATCACTCTCGTAAAAATTCAGCAGTTTTAAGCTAACACCAGCAAGGTTGGCGATGTGCCACAGGTCACGGTAGTTTACTACGGTCAGGTAATAGGCTTTAGAAATCGAAAAAACCTGGAAGTTTTCAGAAACCTTCCAGGTTTAGCCCGCAAAAACGCTAGGCAAAACGCTACTAAAACACATAAAAAAAGTCGCTGCTGAAAATGAATGCAGCAGCGACTTTTTTGTTATAAAACGATAGCGTTTTTATTTCTCGGCCATCAGGCGCTCGATGTCTTCGATTTCCAGCGGAATATTTTTCATCAAGTCCTGCGCACCGTTTTTGGTGATCAGGAAATCGTTTTCCAGGCGAATGCCCAGACCTTCTTCGCGAATGTAAATGCCCGGTTCGCAGGTAAACACCATGCCTTCTTCAAACGGACGGAATTTGCTGCCTACGTCGTGCACATCCAGGCCTAAGAAATGCGAAGTGCCGTGCATGAAATATTGCTTGAAAAGTGGTTTTTCCGGGTCCTGATTTTTTACGTCCTGCTCATTGAGCAAGCCGAGTTTTATCAGTTCATTTTCCATTACCGTGCCTACAAATTTGTGGTACTGGTCTAAGGTATTTCCCACCACGAGCATGTTGCTGGCCACTTTCATTACGTGTAGCACAGCGTTATAAACGTCTTTCTGGCGCGGCGTGAATTTGCCATTCACCGGCACCGAACGCGAAAGATCGGAAGCGTAGTTGGCGTATTCAGCGCCGAAATCCATCAGGATCACGTCACCGTCTTTGCATTCCTGGTCGTTGTCTACGTAGTGCAGAATACAGGCATTGGCGCCGGATGCGATAATCGAACCATAAGCCGGCCCGCGGGAACGGTTGCGCAGGAATTCGTGGTAAAGCTCGGCTTCGATTTCGTACTCCATCACGCCCGGTTTAATGAACTTCAGCAAACGGCGGAAGGCTTTTTCGGTGATGTTGCAGGCTTTCTGGATCTGGGCAATTTCGTACGGCGATTTGATGGCGCGGAGGTTGTGCATGATGGGGGCCGAACGCTGGTACTGGTGCAGCGGATAATGCTCTTTACACCATTTCACGAAACGGGCATCGCGGGTTTCTACCTCGATTACGGCGCGTAAATGTTCGTTTGTATTCAGGTACACATTTTCCACTTCGGCCATCAGCGAGTTCAGCACCGATTTAAATTCGTGGGTCCAGAAAACGGTTTGAATGCCGGAAACTTCGCGGGCCTGTTCTTTGGTGAATTTGTAGCCTTCCCAGGTTAAGATCAGGTCGCTGGTTTCGCGCACGAAGAGAATTTCTTTCAGTCGGGCATCTTTCGATTCCGGGAAAAGAAGCAAAATGCTTTCTTCCTGGTCTACGCCGCTTAAATAGAAAAGGTCGTTATTCTGGCGGAAAGCCATGGTGCCATCGGCGTTGGTCGGCATTACGTCGTTGGAATGAAAAACGGCCAGCGAGCAAGGCTTCAGCTGTTTTACAAAGTTGGCCCGGTTCTGCACGAACAGTTCCGAATTGATCTGCGAATATTTCATTGTATATTTTTTAATGACGCGGTACTTGAAAAATGCACCGCCCTAAAGATTCTGCTTTCTGAACGAAAAGTAGCACTAAATATTGAGATAAGCGAATTTTTAAGCCCGAAACCCTAGCGTTTTCCGTTCGCTTTTTCGGCCAAAGCTTGTTCCAGCACGGCCAGCAATTGTTCGTTTTTTATGGTAAGCGCGCACTTAAAATGCCCCTGCGGACAAGCCATATACCCGTGCAAACCGCAAGGCCGGCAAGGCAGATCCACTTCGGTTTCCACGATCCGGGAAAAATCAGAAAGCGGCCCGAAACCAAACGACGGCACCGTGGAACAATAAACCGCCGCCACCGGCGCGTTGGTAGAAGAAGCCAGATGCATCGGTCCGGAATCGTTCACGTAGCTCAGAACCGCATCCTGTTGCAAAGCCGCCGACTGCAACAAACTCAGTTTCCCGCACAGGTTTTCGGCATTCATTCTCCCGGAAGTTTGCAAGATTCTATCGCAAAGCTCTTTATCGCTGGGCGCGCCAAGTAGATAAACTTTCAGATCAGCCGGAACCGTTTTCAAAAGCTCCACCCATTTTTCTTCGGGATATTGCTTGGTGAACCAGATAGAAGACGGCGCTACGCAGATATAAGGCTGTGTTTTATAAACCGCAACTTTCTCAAAATCTGCCTGGCTGGGGTAAAGTTTTGGTTTGGCAGCTTCCGGTCCGGTGAGGTGTTCGATCAGCTTCTGGTTGCGTTCGGTTTCGTGCAATCCGTTAGAAACCGAATGTGGAACAGCGCGGCTGAAGAATCTGGAAAACGGGTTTTTATCGAAACCCACGGTTTGTCTGCCGCCGGAAAGCGCAGTTAGTAAACCCGTGGCCCCGAAACGTTGCAGATTGATCACCAGGTCGTATTTTTCTTTCCGGATTTCGCGCAGCAAGCGGTAAAGGTCTTTGAATTTGCCCTGCTTTTTATCCCAGATGTAAAGGTGATTCAGGTACGGGTGGTTTTGCAGCAGCGAATCGTTGCCTTTGCGAAGCAGAAAATCGAGTTGCGCCTGCGGAAAGGTTTCGTACAGTTTTTCGAGCAAAGCCGTTGCCAGCACCACGTCGCCCAGAAAAGCCGTCTGGATTATTAATATTTTTTGCGGGGCGTTCATTGTGGGGTAAAATTACGAAATTAAAATGGTGGTTTGGGGTTGGGGAGTTTTTTAGATGGAAAGCATAACGTTTTATTCGGTCATCTCGACGTCAGGAGAGATCTCATCGGGCTGGTTAAATGTTGACTAATGAGTTTCTATGCTTGAAAGGATACCGTTTTTATAGCTTACTTCTTTTTTTAATTACAAGCATTTTACTTTCAATGAAGCTTTTTCCCTCAAGCCGGGTGGCTTCGTTTCTGCGTTCGCGGCTGCAACCCTTCCTACCCTAGCGGGCTGCCTGTGGCACCGGAAGTCTTGGAGGCCGCTCTCACAGAAACTGGTATCACTTCCCTCAGTAGCTTGCTTCTTTTTTAGTTTAGCTTCCTTCAGACCTTGATTTTCAGGTTACGCTGCGCTGGCGATAGGCGTGAAATTGATAATCCTGGAAATCGTGTTCAGAAAAAAATCCTTAAATCCCTGAATCCTATAAATCCTAATTCAGACAAATATTCATTCCTGTCTGCTTTAGCTGACGGTGCTCGTGCCGAATAAAAGCTCCCCCTCCAACCCACCAACCATCCGGCAGAAAATGCGTATCTTTGTGGTTTAATTGCAGAAAGATTTTAATGTTGGAATTTCAAATTCATACGCTGCCCAACGGCATCCGTATTCTCCATAAACAAGTTTTACACACCAAAATTGCGCATAGCGGTTTCACGTTCGATATCGGTTCGCGCGATGAAAATGATGCGCAGCTGGGCCTGGCGCATTTCTGGGAGCACATGGCTTTTAAAGGCACCGAAAAGCGCAAAGCCTTCCATATCCTGAACCGCCTGGAAAGCGTGGGCGGCGAACTGAATGCCTATACTACCAAAGAAAAGATCTGTTTTTACGCCTCGGTATTAGATGCGCATTTCGAAAAAGCCTTTGAATTGCTGGCCGATATTTCCTTTCATTCCATTTTTCCGGAAAAGGAAATCGAGAAAGAACGTGGCGTAATTCTGGAAGAAATGGCCATGTACCTGGATACGCCCGAAGACGCCATTGTCGATGAATTCGATTCGGTAATTTTCAAAAACCACGCCCTGGGAAACAATATTTTAGGCACCACACAAAGCGTTGCTGGTTTTCAGAAAGCTGACTTTCTGAACTTCATTCAAAACAATTACAGCACTGACCGCCTGGTTTTTGCTTCGGTAAGCAATCTGCCTTTCGCGAAAGTGGTGCGGCTGGCCGAAAAATATTTAAGCCAGATTCCGGCGCGGGTTTTGGAGCGCAAAAGGATACCGTTTTTAGCTTATCAACCGCAAAGTATCCGCATCGAAAAACCGATAAACCAGGCGCACTGCATCATTGGCGCGCCGGCTTATGCACTTTCCGACGCCAAAAGGATACCGTTTTTCATGCTCTCGAACCTGATCGGCGGGCCGGGAATGAACTCGCGTTTGAATCTGGCGGTGCGCGAAAAATATGGCCTGGTTTATTCCATCGATGCTTCGTATACGGCCTACATCGATACCGGCTTGTTCAATATTTATTTCGGAACGGAGAAAAAACAACTCAAGCGCACTACTGACCTGGTATTGAAAGAGCTGAAAAAACTCCGCGAAATTCCGCTAACCGAAAACCAGCTGCACAACACCAAAGCGCAGCTCATGGGGCAACTCGCCATGGCCGAAGAAAGCAATATCGGTTACATGATGATGATGGGAAAAAGCATCCTGGACCTGAATAAGATCGATTCCCTGAATGAAATTTTCGACCAGATCAAACATACCACCGCCGACCAACTGCAGGAAATTGCCAACGAAATTCTGGCTGAAGACAAGCTGAGTTTTTTGAATTACGTGCCGGAAACGAAATGATTTGAAGATTTGAAAATTTGGAGATTTGAAGATGGTTCTACGTCGCTCAATTTCCTTCCTGGTTATCAAGATTCTTTTGTAAATTCATTTTCAAATCTTCAAATTTTCAAATTGTAAAAATGGAATTCATAGACGAAGACTTAAACCAATACTGCGAAGACCACACCACCCCGGAAACCGAAGTATTGAAAAAGCTGAACCGCGAAACGCACGCCAACGTGATGATGCCGCGTATGCTCTCCGGCCACATTCAGGGTAGAACGCTGGCTATGTTCTCGCAGATGATCAAGCCTGAGAATATTCTGGAAATTGGCACTTACACCGGTTATTCGGGCATTTCTTTAGCTGATGGTTTAACGGAAAATGGCACCCTTCACACCATCGATATCAACGATGAGCTGGAAGACATGGTGCGCAAATATTTCGCGGAAGCCGGCATTGCCGATAAAGTAAAATACCACTTAGGCAACGCTATAGATATTATCCCAACGCTGGACGTGACCTTCGATCTGGTTTTCATTGATGCCGATAAAATTAACTACAGCAACTATTTCGATCTGGTAATTGATAAAGTACGCCCGGGCGGTTTCATCATTGCCGATAACGTGCTCTGGAGCGGCAAAGTGCTGGAAAAATTCCGCAAAAAACTCGACAAAGACACCGAAGCGCTCTTAGAGTTTAACCAGAAAGTGCAAAACGACGACCGCGTAGAGAACGTGCTGCTACCGATCCGCGATGGTTTATTGGTGATCCGGAAAAAGTAAACCGCCAGAACGCTATTTTCAGGATTCAAACATTTCCAGAACAATTGTCTGAACGGTGTTTCTTTTGATTTTAATTATTTCTGTGGTTTTCGTGACAATGTAGGGACAGGTCAAGCCCAGTCCCTACATTATCTGATCAATTTTTGTCTGAACACGATTTTAAGGATTTCTGGGATTGGCAGGATTTTCATTTGTCTGAATCAGAATTTACAGAAACGAAGTTCGGCGTAGCCAATTTAGAATTTCCGGAATTTTCCGAATTGACCAATTACCCCACCTAAATAGCTAAAAACTGGGGAGGACTTTTGATCAAATAATGTGATCAACTACCCCAACCCCTCCTTCTTAAGGGTGGAGTTTTTCCTACCCTGGATTAGATTTTCTGCCATCACGATATCGCCAGCGCAGTGTAACCTGAAAACCAAGGTCTGAAGAAAACTAAACTAAAAAGAAAGCTGACTACGGAGGAAAACAGACACCAGTTTCTGTGAGAGCGGCCTCCAAGCTTACCGGTGGCTTTAGCCAGCCCGGTAGGGCAGGTAAGGTTGCAGCCGCGAACGCAGAAATCGGAGATTCAGCGTAGCTAAACGAAGCCGCCCGGCTTGAGGGGGGAAAGCTTCATTGAAAGTTATATGCTATGAGTTGAAAGTTAAAAATTTGCTATGAAAACGGTATCCTTTCAAGCATAAAAACTCATTAGTCAACATTTAACCAGCCCGATGAGATCTCTCCTGACGTCGAGATGACAAAATAAAACGCTATGGATTAAGGCTGAAAAACTCCCTGCAACCTCTATAGAACCTGAAATCAGCGATCTAAAACTCACTTCAAAACTCCAGGGCCAAAAATCTGTAAATATTCCAAAAAGACGATATTTACAAGAAAGCTTCGGCTGCAAACAAGCTCCTGCTAACTTCTTAACCTGCTGAAATTTGCCTTAAACCGTCTCTATGAAGGCTTTAAGGGCATTTGTGGAAAACGTGTAGATAAATTGTAGAGAAGTAATTTGCTTCAAAATTCTGAATCAGGCTTAAATTCCCCTATTTTGTCAACATGCACCAGATTCCGCAGGAAAGCCGGGGCATTAATTGCTGTTTCAGCGCGCTAAAAAGCCTGAGCCAGCGTTCACGTTTATATACTATGCAGCTATGAAAAAGTATCTGGTTATTCTTATCAGCCTGGTGGTAACTTCGGTTAAAGGCCAGCAAATTCTGGTGCCTGATAATGTATATTTCGCCGATATTCACCTAAGCATTGATAAAAGCGCCCGCGAAAAAATTCAGCAAAACGTGGATGCGCTGCTGAAAAACAAGATCTATTTCCAGCAGAAAGTAGACCGCGCCGATACGTATTTCCCAATTATCGAGCGCGTTTTCCGTGAAGCCGGCCTGCCCGACGATTTTAAATACCTCGCCATTCAGGAAAGCGGCCTGGTGCCCGATGCCATTTCTACGAGCAAAGCCGAAGGTTTCTGGCAGTTCAAAAAAGAAACGGCCCTGGATTTTGGCCTGGCCGTAAACCCAAACATAGACGAACGCCGCCACATTCTGGAAGCATCGCGCGGTGCGGCTAAATATTTTATCCAGAGCAACGCCTACTATAAAAACTGGATCAATGCGCTGGTTTCGTATTACATGGGCTTTACCGGCGCCAAAGCTTATGCCCGCCCCGGCGATATGGGCAGCAAAGACATGCGCATTACCGACCAGACGCACATATACTTTCTGACGTTTTTAGCCCATAAAATTGCCTTCGAAAATGCCGTTGGTAAAAATCCGGCCCCTACCATTACGCTGCGGGAATTGCGCGCTACGCCGGGCTTAAGCTTAGGCGAAATTGCCCTGGCCAACCAGACCGACCCCGTAGAACTGGAAAAATACAACCGCTGGTTACTCGGCGGCACCGTTCCGGCCGGCAAAGAATATACCGTTTTCATTCCGGTTACCGGCGCCACAGCATCTACCGTGGCCGTAGCGGCTACCCCTTCCGACCTGGTTGCACCGGTTATTGTAAACAAAACCATTACGCAGGCCACCCTGAAGCCGAAATTCTCGAAAATGAACGGCCTGAAAGTGATCGTGGCGCAAGCCGGCGACACCAAAGACAAACTGGCTTTGCAGGCAGGCATGAGCACCAAAAAATTCCTGAAACTGAACGACATGTACAGCTTCGAGGAAATTGTACCTGGTCAGGTTTATTACACGCAAAAGAAACATACCCGCGGCAACGTAAAAATGCACGTATCGCAGGCAGGCGAAACTTTAGCCGGCATTTCGCAGCAGTATGGTATGCGCCTGAAAAGCATTCTGAGCAAGAACCGCATGAAAAAAGGCGAAGCGCTGGTAGCCGGCCGCGTGCTTTGGCTGCAGGAAACCCGCCCGGCTAACATTGCCCCGGAATACCGCCGCATTGAGCAAAAAGAAATCCAGAAAACGCCGCAACCCTTAACGCCTTCTACGCCGGTACAGATCACCCATAAAATTTCTGCGGAACAGACTGAGCCATTTGCCGGCACGAATTCTAAAAACGGTTCTTCCACTTTAGTAACCATTAAAGAAACTGCCTCCAATACTTTTCATAAGGCCGGCGCAGTGCTGAACGTACCGGAAAAACAGCCGGAAGTAGCCCAGGTTGGCGGCAGCGTATTCGAAGAAACCCTTGACCTGAATCCGGCACCGAAAGTTGTAAAAACGGAAATGCCGGCTAAAACTACTGCCTCAGAAACGGCTTACCACAACGATCTGGACGAAGAAGTGAGCGCCGCCAACGAAACCGCTGCCGATATAGTGGCCGAAACTGGTTCTGTGCAGGCATCTGTTCCGGAAACGCAACCCGTAACCGAATTAAAAACCGCAGCTGTAATGCAGCCGGCAGAGGCCCCAAAGACTGATTTGGTTGCAGAAAAGAACGCAGTATTGTATCCGAAAACGGTAGCCAAATCAACCGAAAAAGTAGCCTTATCAGAACCGGTTGCCCGAACTGAAGAAAATACAAAAACGCTTGCTTCCGCAGAAAAGACCACGGTTTTGGTTACTGAACCCGCGCCTGTAAAAGCTGCACCGAAAGTTGTTTTAAAAGATCCAGTTACGGCCCCGGCGCCCAAAACGGTATCGGTTCCGGACAAAAAAGTAGAGAAAGCCGTTGCGCAAACCAAGCCGGCTACGCACAAAGTTGCCAAAGGCGAAACGCTTTACAGCATTTCCAAAAAGTACAACGCTACTCCTTCCGACCTCAAATATTGGAACGACATGGGCGAGAAACCGCTTTCCATTGGGCAGGAATTGAAAGTTACCGGCGAAAAACAAGTAGCCATGCCGGTGCTTACCGTAACCGGGCCCGATAAACCGGTAGCCGAAGGAACGATAGTGAATATTACCCACCGCGTAGGCGAAGGCGAAAGCATGTACCAGATCTCGCGCAAATACGGTGTAAGCATCAAGGAAATTATGGAATGGAACAACAAAAACGATTTCAATGTAAGCGCCGGCGATGAACTGCTGATCCGTTCGCGCCCGGGCAGCAGCCGGAATTAGATTCCCATTAGAAATTTAAAAATAGAAATGGCTGGTGTAATTACCGGCCATTTCTATTTTGTCAGAACCACCCTGTAGGGCCTCTCTACAACCGTTCTGGTAAATCTCCTCTTACTGATCTTCCGGTGGCGTGGTCATGGCCGAAGCGGCCTGTAAACCGGTGGCCACCTGCGGAATAATGCCCAGACGTTCGTAGATCGGTTTTACCAGAAGGCGCATTTTAGGCAATTGAACGGCAAACGGAATAATGGCTGCCAGACACAGAATCCCACAGATCAGAAGCGTATAATTTACGCCCACCAGATCGGCCAAAGCGCCGGCCAGTAAACTACCAAACGGTGCCATTCCCAGGAACGCCATCGAATAAAAACTCATCACCCGCCCGCGTTTATCGTCGTCTACAATGGTTTGCAGAATGGTATTGCTGCTGGCCATTTGCACGATCATGCCAAAACCGGTGAACAACATGCAAAACAGCGAAAGCGCCATGATCCGGGAAAAAGAAAACGCGATCAGCCCTGCGCCCAGCAAAACCGTAGCCCGGATAATGATGTTTCCTAAACCTAATACTGAGCTTCGTTGCGCCAGAAACAATGCCCCCGTTAACGCCCCGATGCCTGATGCGCCCATTAGAAAGCCCATGGTGTTGGCGCTGCCGTGCAGCACATCGCGGGCAAAAACCGGCATGAGAACCGTAAGCGGCATGGCAAACAAACTGATGGAAGCAATAAGCAAAATGATACTTCTGATCGGCGGAAAACCAAACGCGTAGGTAAATCCTTCTTTCAGACTCTGGAGAACCGGCAATTGCTTTTTCTCCGAAATTACCGGCGTGGTTTTAATGGCCAGCAATGAACCCAGGACGGCAATGTAACTCACCGCATTTCCCAGAAAACAGATCCCCTCGCCTACCGCCGCAATTACCAAACCTGCCACCGACGGACCAATTAACCGCGCCAAATTGAACATGGAAGAATTCAGCGCAATCGCGTTGCTGATATCTTTGCGGTCGTCGATTAATTCAATTACAAAGGATTGCCGCGCTGAAATATCGAAGGCGTTGATGATGCCCATGAAAACGCTCAGGAAAATAATGAGCGGCACGGTGATCAGATTGGTTAAAACCAAAGCCGCCAGCGTGGAAGCTTGAATTAACGATAAGGTTTGCGTAGCCAGCAAAATGCGGTGTTTATTCCTTCTATCGGAAACCACGCCGGCAAATGGCCCCAGTAAAAACGATGGGATCTGGCTCGCAAAACCCAAAATACCCAACAGAAAAACCGAATCGGTCAGCCGGTACACGAGCCAGCTCAACGCTACTTGTTGCATCCAGGTGCCGATGAGCGAAACGCCCTGGCCCATAAAAAACAAGCGGTAATTCCTATATTTCAAAGCCCGGAACATCGCGCTTATTTTCGATTCCGGGGCGGGGGTGCTAAGGTCTGGCATTGGGGTGAATTGTGAAACAACTTTCCTGTACGAAATTCTGCAGGTTTGGTAGCTAGGAGTTTTACAGGGAAAAAGGATAGCGTTTTTTGTCCGAATTGGGATTTTTGGGATTTATGTAATTTTCAGGATCTCTTTTTGCCTGGCAAGTTTTGGGGAAAGAAAAAACGTAAATGCGAAGGCGGCAACATACGGAAAGCGCCTTTGCATCGTTCAATTAAATTCAGGACGTAAATTTAAACTGTATCTTTATATCCTTTCGACCTGAATATCCTTAAACCCACCACTTAACCAAAACAAACTTATGAAATGCCCTTCCTGCAACGAAACGCTGTTAATGAGCGAAAAAAACGGAGTTGAAATCGATTACTGCCCGAAATGCCGCGGCATCTGGCTGGACCGGGGCGAATTGGAAAAGATCATGGAACGCTCCGGCGAACATTATTCCAAAAAAGAAAACTACGACAATGACTACAAACGCTACGGTTATGGCGATCAAAATAAAGGCCAATATGGTCAACATCCGCACAAAAAGAAGAAATCGTTTTTAGATGATTTCTTTGATTTTTAGGCGAAAAGTCTAGCGTTTTTGCAGCGCCGTTCCTTTTCAGGAACGGCGTTTTTTGTTAAATAATCTTGAGTAAAAATTTGGTTTACAATGAAAATTAGAGTGAGCTTTCAAGTATTCAACCTTAGAAACCTTTACTCCGAACCCTTCAATTAAAATTGCTGTTCTTCACAAACAAATCGAGTCTTTACCATTTCCGAAACCGCCCGATTTTGCGTAATTTTAAGGTTCAGAAATGCTGGAAGCCCGCCAAAACCTAACCGTTTAAACGCTATGGTTTTAGCCCGAAAAAGTAAACCAACGTCATCCCGAGCCGTGCGAGGGAACTAACGTGTACCGAACCCGCAAGGAATTTATCGCTCAGTCGCTCTAAATTCCCTAGCAGTACGCATTAGTTTCTTCGACAAGCTCAGAATGACCAAAACGAGTAGTTTTTCCCGCAATTCTTAATTATTAATTGTTAATTATTAATTACCCAACGTGCCAGATTTCAGCCACCTTCATTGCCATACCCAGTATTCCCTCCTCGACGGCCAGGCCAGCATTGGCGCGCTGATGAAAAAAGCGCAGGCCGACGGTATGAAAGCCGTTGCAATGACCGACCACGGCAATATGTTCGGGGCCTTCAACTTCGTGGCCGAAGCCAATAAATACAACGTAAAGCCAATTGTAGGTTGCGAATTTTACCTTGTTTCCGACCGCCATCAGAAGATATTTACCAAAGAGCAGAAAGACGTGCGGCACCACCAGTTGCTGCTCGCCAAAGACCAGGAAGGTTACCAGAACCTGGCCAAGCTATGCTCCATGAGCTATATTGAAGGTTTGTATTCCAAATGGCCACGCATTGATAAAGAACTGTTGCAGCAATATTCCAAAGGTTTAATTGCTACCAGCTGCTGCATTGGGGCGGAAGTGCCGCAGGCCATTCTCTGGAAAAGCGAAGAAGAAGCCGAGGCAATTTTCAAGTGGTGGCTAGACCTGTTCGGCGAAGATTATTACATCGAAATTCAGCGCCATGGTTTGCAGAATATTGATGGTACCGGCAAAAGCCAGGAAGACATAAACCAGGTTTTGCTGAAGTGGAGCAAGAAATACAACGTGCCGGTTATTGCCACCAACGATTCGCATTACGTGGACCAGCAGGACTGGAACGCACACGACATTCTGCTGTGCGTGAACACCGGGGAGAACGTGAGCGTGCCGGTCGGCGATTTCCAGACCAAATATTTCCGCTGCCTTACCAACGACAACCAGGTAATTTACGACCACCTCGACAACATCGAGAACAAATATTCGCGCGACGAAAACGTGCGCCGGGAGCTGTACCGCATTCAGGAAGAAATGCAGAAACCGCGTCCGCAATCGCGTTTCGGTTTCCCCAACGACCAGTTCTTTTTCAAGACCCAGGCCGAAATGAACGAGCTGTTCAAAGACGTGCCGCAGGCGATCGATTACACAAACGAAATTGTAGATAAAATTACTCCGCCCAAACTAAAGCGCGACATTTTACTACCCAACTTCCCGCTTCCGCCGGAACATCCAACCGCCGATGCATTTCTCCGTCACTTAACCTTCGAAGGGGCCAAGAAGCGCTACGGCGAAATTACGCCCGAAATCGAAGAACGCCTCGATTACGAGTTGCGCATCATCGAGACCATGGGCTTTGCCGGCTACTTCCTGATTACCCAGGATTTCATCAATAAAGGCCGCGACATGGGCGTGATGGTAGGTCCGGGCCGGGGTTCAGCGGCGGGTTCGGCGGCGGCTTATTGCATCGGCATCACCAACATCGACCCGATCAAGTACTCCCTCCTGTTCGAGCGTTTCCTGAATCCGGAACGGGTTTCCATGCCCGATATTGATATCGACTTCGACGACGTGAACCGGCAGAAGGTGATCGATTACGTGGTAGATAAATACGGCAAAACGCAGGTAGCGCAAATTATTACCTTCGGTACCATGGCGGCCAAATCCTCCATTAAAGACGTGGCCCGAAGCATTGAATTGCCGCTGAACGAAGCAAACGAACTGGCTAAACTGGTACCGGATGCACCGGGCACGACTCTAGCCAAAGCTTTCGCTGAAGTACCAGAACTGCAAACCATTCGTGGAGGCAACGACCTGAGAGCCAAAGTTCTACAATTAGCAGAACGCCTGGAAGGCTCCGTACGGAACACGGGTATTCACGCGGCGGGGGTAATCATTGCGCCCGACGACATCACCAAGTACATCCCGGTTTCCACGTCCAAAGATTCCGACCTGCTGGTTACGCAGTTCGACGGCAAGGTAATTGAAAGTGCCGGCATGTTGAAGATGGACTTTCTGGGGCTGAAAACCCTGACCATCATCAAAGATGCCATGGCGCTCATTAAGAAATTGCACAACGTAGACATCGACATCGACGAAATTCCGATGGACGATCTGAAAACCTACGAACTTTACCAGCGCGGCGAAACCATCGGTACGTTCCAGTTCGAGTCCGAAGGAATGCGCATGTACCTGAAAGATCTTCAGCCAACCAACATTGAAGACTTGATCGCGATGAACGCCCTTTACCGGCCGGGTCCGATGCAGTTCATTCCGAACTTCATTAACCGGAAGCACGGCCGCGAAGAAGTGGAATACCCGCACGACCTCCTCGAACCGATCCTGAATTATTCTCAGGGCATTATGGTGTACCAGGAGCAGATCATGCAGACGGCCCAGATCCTGGCCGGTTACTCGCTCGGCGGCGCCGACTTACTCCGCCGCGCGATGGGTAAGAAGGACATGAAAAAGATGGCCGAGGAACGCGAAAAGTTCATCAAAGGGGCCGGCGAGATTCATAAAATTCCTGCCAAGAAAGCTTCCGAAGTTTTCGACGTGATGGAGAAATTTGCCCAGTACGGCTTCAACCGTTCGCACTCGGCCGCTTACTCCGTGGTGGCCTACCAGACCGGTTACCTGAAAGCGCATTACCCGGCCGAATACATGGCGGCGGTGCTTACCAACAACATGAACGACATCAAGAAGGTGACGTTCTTTATTGAGGAAGCCCGCAAGCAGGGCGTTCAGGTATTGGGTCCGGACGTAAACGAATCGGATTTCAAATTCAACGTGAACGCGGAAGGCCAGATCCGTTTTGGTTTGGGTGCCGTGAAAGGTACCGGCGAAGCAGCCGTAGAAGCCATTCTTAGCGAACGCGAAAAAAACGGCAACTACAAAGATATTTTCGATTTTGCGAAGCGCGTGAATTTGCGGGCTGTGAATAAGAAAACCTTCGAAAGCGTGGCCCAAGCCGGCGGCTTCGACTCGTTCGAGAAATACCACCGCGCGCAATACATAGACATAGCCGAAGGCGAAAGCATAAACTTAATTGAAAAAGCTGTTCGTTTCGGTAACCAGTACCAGGCCGAATTAGGCGCTGCCCAGCAATCGCTGTTTGGGGGCGGAACGGTAGAAATGCCGCTACCGCGCGTACCCGATATGCCGGAATGGAGCCAGAACGAAAAGCTGCGCCGCGAAAAAGAAGTGGTTGGTTTCTATATGTCCGGCCACCCATTAGACCAGTTCCAGCTTGAAATTGATTCCTATTGCACTTGCGGCGTAGACCGGATTGAAGAGTTCAAGAACCGCGACATTTCGGTAGCCGGCATGATCTCCAACGTACAAATTCGTACTGCGGCAAAATCGGGTAATCCGTTCGCGCTATTTAACCTCGAAGATTACGATGCTACCTTGCCGATGGCTTTGTTCGGGGAAGATTACCTGAAATATGCGTCGTACCTGCGGGAAGGAATGTACGTGTTTATTAGAGGCAAAGTAACCCTGCGATACAAAACCGAAGACCAGTGGGAACTGAAACCAACCAGCATCCAGCTGCTCGGCGACATCACCGAAAAAATGGCCAACGGCGTGCGATTGGATATGGATATTCGCCTGGTAACTTCCGAAGCGATTGATCGGATAGAAATGGCCCTGCAAGCTTGTCCGGGACAGAAGAAATTTGAATTGCAGTTAACTTCGCCGGAGGAAAGACTGGCGGTAGAATTGTTTTCGCGAAAGTATAGAATTGAGCCGAAAGCGTTTATCCAGCATTTAAAAGGTAGTGAGTTGGGGAGTTATAAGTTGATCTAGAAAAAAGGCCTTCCGGATGGAAGGCCTTCTCTTTTACTGGGAGGTTTTCTTATTTCCTCATTTCATGCAAGTCTTTGTATTAAATTAATTAACTTTTATTAGGTTTACTTAACATTAGGATCAGTTTATTACATGAAAAAAATACTTGCTTCTTTATTCTTAGCCTTTGCATCTTTTTCCGGATTTAGCCAAGAAATCAATTCTGAAAATCAATTTAAAATCAATATTGGGGTAGCAACACCTTTAGGGAAATTTGGCGAAACCGATATGAAAAGATCCGGTTCAGGTTTTGCTACAACAGGTTTATTTTTAGATGCTGGATTTACCAAATTTGTAAATAAGAATTTTGGTGTTGGCATTGATATAATCCACATTTCAAACAACATAGATGAAGATGCTTTTTTAATGGAAGCAAGAAAACTGGATCAGGGAATTAATTCGGTTAGCACTACCTCCTGGCAATCTTTAATGAGTTTAATTACGCTAACATACAGATATCAAATTGAAGGTTCTCATTTACATCCATTTATAAAAGTAAGCGGTGGTCTGGCTCATTCTACTGCTCCTAAAATTACTTATGAAAATTTATATTTTGGTCAGAGTGTTAGGCAAGACGCAAATGGCACCAGTACTGCCCTTGGGATAGGCGCAGGTTTTCAGTACCGATTCAATAATTTATCTTTAGGTTTAGAATCAAATTATATTTATACCAAACCAGAATTCAAACTGCTAACGGTACCTTTCAAACAAACAATGAACACCTTAAATTCTAGTATTTCGGTGTCATATATTTGGGGAAGAAACTAACTTTTTCTGCGGTATTTCCGCCGTTGTTGGTGTTTCCACCAACAATTCACATTCTTTGCTCTTGCAATTAGCTTCTTAAATTCGAGAAAGTGATACTGCTACAGTTCATAGCAGACTGTATAAAGTTGTTGGTGAAAACACCAACAATGGTAGTAAAACGCTAGGTAAAAGCGCATAAAAAGTTGCTTATCCAATTCTCATCGTTCAGTTGCAGACTTCTGACCTTATCTTTAAACAATTCCCAATCTTGTTTGTATTACTTCGGTTAGTATAATTACGAACAGCTAAATTTATTTGCTGCCAGTTTTTATACCTTTTCCCATACCGTTTTAAACAAGCAACCTTATGAAAGCCAGCGAAGCTAAAAACGTAGTATTTGTAACCGGCGCCTTTGTATCGCATCATTGCTGGGACGAATGGCAGACCTATTTCCAGAGTAAAGGATACAACACTGTTGCGCCCCCCTGGCCGTTTAAAGATGCCGATACAGCCGAAGAACTGCGCAACCGGCAGCCCAACGACACAGATCTCGCCCATTTAACCTTAGATGAGGTGGTAGATTCATATATTAAAGTGGTGAAAAGTTTCCCGGAAAAACCCATTGTAATCGGGCATTCGCTGGGAGGCTTAATTACCCAGATAATTTTAAACCGCGATCTGGCCGTAGCAGCTGTTGCAATTCATTCCATTCCGCCGCTGGGCGTTTTCCCGTACGAATTTTCGTTTCTGAAAGCCGGCTGGAAATCGCTGGGATTGTTTACCTCAACCGACAAAACCTACCTGATGTCGTTTGAAGATTGGCAATATGCCTTTGTAAACGAAATGCCGTTGGAAGAACAAAAAGCTGCTTATGAAAAATATACCATTCCGGAATCCAAGACCGTAGCCCGGGGCGGATTAACGCACGCTGCCGAAATAGATTTTGATAAACCGCACGCCCCTTTACTTTTAACTTCCGGCAGCCTCGATACCATCACCCCGGTTCATTTAAACAAGCGCATTTATGAACGGTATCCTAAAAACGGATCGGTGGTAGATTACAAGGAATTTGAAGGCCGCAATCACTTTGTTTTAGGCCAGCCAACCTGGAAAGAAGATGCCGATTATATCCTGGATTGGATCAGCAAACACTAACTTTCTGCCTGAGTTTTTACCCTTAAAAGCATAGCGTTTTTACCGGAAGCATTCTAATTTCATAAAGCTAAAACCATGGAAAGCAATACCATTTCGAACGAAATAATAGTACAGGATTGGGCTACTGATCCAAACTTAAGCC
The DNA here is from genome assembly GCF_016623615.1 of Adhaeribacter terrigena. Taxonomy (GTDB): domain Bacteria; phylum Bacteroidota; class Bacteroidia; order Cytophagales; family Hymenobacteraceae; genus Adhaeribacter_A; species Adhaeribacter_A terrigena. Next base: position 251,453 of record NZ_JAEHFX010000007.1, read on the forward strand.
AGGAAACAAAAGCATTTTTAAAAGGCCTGAACACGGGTGGCCCCGGTCTGGAAACCATGGCGCCGGAAGATGCCCGCAAAGTTCTGGAAGGTGCTCAGGCCGGTGTGGAAGTAGATCTTTCGGGCATTGAGGTTACCGAAAAAGACATTCAAACCGAAGGCTTCAACATAAAACTATTCGTAGTGCGGCCGGAAGGAGAAAAAGGAACGTTGCCAGTTTTTATGTTTGTGCACGGCGGCGGCTGGGTTCTTGGTGATTTTCCAACGCATAAACGCATGGTCCGCGATCTGGTAGTACTTTCGGGTTGCGCCAGCGTGTTTGTGGAATATACCCGCACGCCCGATGCCAAATATCCGCAGGCCATAAACGAGATCTTTGCGGCCACGAAATGGGTAGCCGAAAACGGGAAAGAAATAAACGTTGATGGCAAAAACATGGCTATTGTGGGCAACAGCGTGGGCGGCAACATGAGCACTGTTACCGCCATGAAAGCCAAAGACAACAATGGTCCGGAAATAAAATTGCAGATCCTGATGTGGCCCATTGTGGATGCTGGTTTCAATACGGAATCTTACCAGAAATTTGGGGCCGATCGTTTCCTGACCACGCCTTTAATGAAATGGATGTACGATATGTATGCGACGAAGGAAGAACGCAAAGAACGCTACAATGCGCCCTTACAGGCTACGGTAGAACAATTAAAAGGCATGCCGCCAACTTTAATTCAGGTAGCCGAAAACGATATTCTGCGCGATGAAGGCGAAGCGTACGGCCGGAAACTCGATGAAGCCGGGATAAAAGTTACCTGCGTGCGGTACAACGGCATGATCCACGATTTCGGGTTACTGAACGGGCTGGCTACGTTGCCGCAAACCCGGTCATTGTTCATTCAGGCAGCCGCCGAGCTCAAAAAATATTTAAAAGCTGAATAACAAAATTGCTAACGTTTGCCATTAGCTTTTCTACTTTTGCAGGAGTTTTCGCCAATAAAGGTAGAAAAGCTAATAGTCTATTCCTGATCGGGAAATTGAAACTATTGTTAAATTCAGATCTTCTTTCCATTTTGAGCAACCAACAGCACACATAAATGGAAATCGAAACCTACCACACCAGCCGGTTACAACTCCGAAAATTTACGCCGGAGGTTTACAAGCACATTTTCAGCAATTATTCAGAACCGGAAATTAAGGCAATTATCGGTTTGGAGGGCGAAGAACAGTATCAAACTTTGCTCAAAAAGCATGAAGGCGGCATGGCTTCTTATAACCGCTCGCTGGTGTTTTTCCAGTTGGTAGAACCTATCTCAAAAACCGTAATTGGTGGCTGCGGATTGCATAACTGGTTTCCCGATCACCGGCGGGCAGAATTGGGTTATTCCATTGATAAGGAAGAATTCAAGAAACAGGGTTTTATGAAGGAAGCCGTAGCGTTTGTTTTAAATTATGGCTTTACCCAAATGAACCTGCACCGGATAGAGGCCCTGGTAAGTCCAAATAATATACCCTCGTTAAAACTGGTACGTCATTTCGGGTTTCAGGAAGAAGGCCGGATGCATGAGCATTATTTTGTTAACGGCAAATTCGACGATTCCCTGGTTTTCGGGCTGCTTAGGCAAAACTAGCCGGCTTAAAATTAACGTTATTTTTCCGTACCTTTACGGCAGCTTCCTTTTCCCGGAAACTCTTAAAATATGGCCGCATCGTCGCTTTCCTCGGAAGACCGTCTAAAATTAAAGCACGAATTCGAATCAGCTACCGTAAAGCACATCTTATTCAAATCTAAGGTTAAATCGTATTTATATGGTTCTTCAATAGATCTGGAACCAATTGTTAATTTCCGGGTATGCAGCTTTGGGCAGTGGATCTACGATAGAGGCATGCCGCTCTTCGGGCAAATGCCGGAAATGCGCGAGCTTGAAAAAGTACACAAAGAGATCCACGACTTTGCTTCTTACCTGGTAAAGCTGAAGCAGGAAAACCAAACCGAAGAAGCCTTAGATCAGCTTCCGAAGCTGGAAATGTTAGCCAATGGTATTTTTGAACTTCTGAAGAAAGTGCAGGAAAAAGCCGGTTTAGCTTAAATTTCCTTTTGCCCGGATCTACACCAGGAAGTCAGCCTGCCTTCGTTTAATTGCCAAATCCGGAAAACTTTGCACAAACAAAGGAAATTTTGGTAGAAACAACACCAACGCATAAAACCACCGCTGATCAACCCGATGCCCATACCATACAGGTTTAAAAGGGTATGGTTTCCAAGTGAAAAACTCAACATTTTTGACCGGCAGCATATTTGACCGTCTGACGAATGTAGCCCCAATTCAACTCACCCTCGCGAAAGGCTCCCGGAATAATGTAAAATCAGTAAGCCCGTATCTGCACCTTAAAATAGACCTTTCGCTATATAGTACATCCTAAGAGTCGCAAATACCGAGCTCTTTCAGCTGAATCACATAAGTTCTCAAAATCTTTCAAGCTAGAATTTTGCATGTTTTAAACAAAGAGTCGCTCAAATCACGTTAACATCAACAACAATATAACTATTCTACTAAATGATTTATATCACCTTTTTATCTTCATATCAAAGTCTTAATTTTGTGCCATAATAAAAGCAAGAGTTGAATTCTTTAAATATTTTTTACAACTCTTAACAAGCAACTACCAATCTCTCTCACAAAATGCACTTCATTTCTTTCAATTTCAACAAAAATAGCACAGGTACGCTTTTACCAACCATTTTCAGCACTTTAATAATAGTAGTTTTAACTATTTCTACCAGCTCTGCAACAAGTTATAAATCCATTGCAAACGGCAGATGGCTAGAATCTAATGTGTGGCGAAATAACAGAATCGCTCCTGAAGGCATTCATAAACAAGACACGATTTTTATCAATCACCGCATCAATGCCAACAATTTAACCATTACTAATGGCGGGACAGTAATTATTGTCGGCGAATTATCTGCCCAGAGCATTACGCTGAACGGCGCCGATTCTAAAATTGTAATGGAAAAAGGTGCAATTCTGAACGCTGCCCGGATTGAAGGCAATAGTCAGAATATTATATATAAAGACATTACTCCGCTGCCGGTTACCCTGGTAACCTTTAAACTGCAGGCAGCACCGGCCTACCGCCACAATAATACCTTATTCTGGCAAACCGCTTCGGAATTAAATAACGATTATTTCAGCGTAGAGAAAAGCGCTGACGGCAAAGTATTTTCCGAAGCCGGCCGCGTAAAAGGCAAAAACCTGCCCAATGGCGCTTCTTATACTTTCGAAGACCAGCAAGTGGCCAGCCGGACCTACTACCGCCTGAAGCAAGTGGATTTTGACGGAAAAGCGACCTACTCCCCCATTATTGTAGCTACAGCCCAGCAAAAACCTTCAATAATTGGGCGTAAGGTGGTTTTCGGCAACAGCTTCAGCGGCCAGTTACGGGTGCTAACCCTGGCAGGCCAGGAGGTAAGATCGCTGCAACTGCACCAGGCGCAGGCTTATGAAATGCCACAAGAACTTCGGGGTATGTATATGCTGATTCTCGAATCCGGGAATGCGGCTACTAGCCAACGCATCGCGCTTTAACGCGTTCCACTCCAATAATTTTACTTACTTAAACCCCGGCCGCAACATATCTTCGGGCCGGGGTTTTCATTTCCGGATATTCCTCTTACCATCCATTTTCATTAAATTTCGAACGGCTTGTTCCGTAGCAGAACCTGGCCGGCAAGAAAGGCCAGGTTTCCGGCCACATTGGCAGTAAAATGGCTTTGGCCGTTTTTTTGCCAACGTTCTACCGGTAATCCGTATAAAGTCGTATTATTGTAAATCATTCATTCATTATAAAAATCCTCGTTATGGGAAATAAAGCAATTGAAATTACCGACGCGAACTTCGATGAGATCATCAATTCCGATAAGCCTGTTTTAGTTGACTTCTGGGCAGAATGGTGCGGACCTTGCCGCATGGTTGGCCCGGTAGTAGAAGAACTTGCCGGCGAATACGAAGGTAAAGCCATTATTGGTAAAGTAGACGTAGATGCCAACCCGCAGACTTCTGCCAAATTTGGTATCCGTAGCATTCCTACCCTGCTGGTTTTCAAAAACGGCCAGGTGGTAGACAAGCAAGTTGGCGCCGTGCCGAAAAACGTACTGGCTCAGAAACTTGATGCACAGGTAACTGCCTAATAAAACGCTATCGTTTTTAACTCAAAAAGTCTCCCGGAAATGTTTTCGGGAGACTTTTTTATTTTCCGGAAACCGGTTAAAAACGGTATCTTAAACGGCACAAAAAGTCATAAACACCAAACCTGGGTCAATCTTATTTCAAACTTTAGAACTTAAAACCATGGAAAATACCCAAGCTTCAACCTCGGCTTTCGATCTGAAAACGGTACCTTTTTTACTCGAAAAACTCACCGAAGAAACCAAGCCGCACTGGGGAAAAATGAGCGCCCAGCACATGCTCGAACACCTGGGCAATACACTCGTAATTGTGCGAAGCAAACAGGAGCTTCCTACCATTACGCCCGAAGACCAACTACCTGCTTACCACAAATTTTTAATGAGCGACAAACCTTTTGCCCGCGATATTCCAAACCAGTTCATCGGCTCTGCACCACCGGCTTTGCGCTTCGAAAACCTGGAAACGGCTAAAACCAAAGTGCTCGCCGCGCTCGAAAGTTTCCATAAATTCTTTGCCGAAAACCCGGAAGCCAGACCCGTGCATCCTTTTTTTGGCAAACTGAATCATGAAGAATGGCTGCAATTTCAGCGCAAGCATTTTCAGCACCATTTCACGCAGTTTGGGTTGATCTAAGCAGCAAATCTGAACCCGAAGATCCGCCGAAGTTGAACGCTTTAAAACCGTTAGCTAAAGCAGGCGGCAAGGAAAGCAAACGATCAAATCAGAAACGCTATGGTTTCGGGTTAAAAAAGTATTCCGGAACCAACAATAAAAAAGCCGCAACAGAAAAATCTGCGGCGGCTTTTTAGTTGAATCAGGTTGAAAATTTTAATGCAAATGCACTTCTTCTACCTGTACTATTTCATCGGTAGCTTCTTCGTAAATAAACGCAACCACGGAGCATTTTTCCTTTCTCCAGGCCGGATCCAGCGTTGTGGTAAAATACGCATGCGTAATATCGTCAGCTTTCGGGTTTTCCTTGTTTAAGCTTCCTAAGTCGCCATTCAACACTTTTCGCATGGCGTGCGCATGCACATATTTCGCTACATCGCCCACCGGGTAAGCCGGATCTCCTCCGGCTGTTGCGCCGTAATTTTTCTGGTAGCTTACAATGCTGTCTTCCGTAATGGCTACGATCAGCGAATATTTACCAGATTTGTTTGTCAGGTATTTAGAACGCACTTTAATATCCAGCTTGCGGCTTTCAGGTTGATACAACGTAGTAAGGTTCATAGAGATCTGGGGAGTCTTAAGCATTTCTGCCGCAATGGCAGCAGACCAGGCGGCCACCCCCAGTACGGCCGAATTAGCCCCGTTCTTTACCCGGTTTACCATTCCGTTCGGGTTAGAAATAAAACCAAAACTTTCAAACCACTCTTCCCCTTCCGGCGTGGTAAAATTGGTGGTATAAGGCGCTTTATCGAATCTGGCAAAGTAATTAGCGTGCACGGCCATAACCACCAAGCGGTCGCCGTGCAAGGCTTTCTGGTTTTTGGCCATTACCGCTGCCCCGGGGCAATTGCCGCAGGTATGGCCGGTATAATCTTCAAGTAAAACTTTCTTCGTAGGTGTTACCGGACCGTTAATAGAATCCTGCGCAGCTTCGGCCGAATCTAAAGCCAGCGTAGTGCTGAGCGCAGGTTTGGTGATCGGGGCAGGCAAGGGATTTTCGATTACATCGCAGGCCGAAAACAGGGCTGTGCCCAAGCCTAAAATTCCAATATAAAACGCTATGCTTTTCATGTTAAAAACTCTTAAAAACTGCTGGTAATAGAAACTAACAAACCATTGGAAGCCGGCACGTTACGACAAACGCCGCCCACGCACACAATACCCGCGCGCTGGCGCCCGTAAGTAGCCGAAATGCGGCTCGTATTGCGGTTATACCCCACGGTTCCGGTCATGTAATGAATGCGCTGGTCAGTTTCTTTATTGCCGTAGTTATACTGGTCCAGCACGGCTACGAACCAATTAGGCGCTACCGTGTATTCCACCAAAGCCATGCCCCAGCTGCCATGATCGTCTTTGGTAAGCAGGGTTTGCAATTCCGTCCGGACTGAATGCGTGGAATTGAATTTGTAGGTTACATCGGCTACAGCCATGTTGGCGCGCACGTTGCCTTTGCCCACCAAACCCTGCACCACATCTATGTTGTAGTAAAAATTAAGGTAGGTAAGCGTGGCTTTTAATTTGGAATTGAATTTCTTTTGCAGCTCCACGTTAAAATCGCTGAAATACCGTTCGTCGCCGAATTTAAAAAAGTCGGAATCGTAGATCCGGCGTTTGGTGGTTTCGTCGTTCAGGGAATCTTTTTCAATGCTTTTTACGGTCGAGAAATTCACTGCAATGTTGGTTCCGTATTTTCCGCCCAGCGGCGAATCTCTTTTGAAATTATAACTCACTTCGGCCTGGTAACTCATTTCGCCCAGCGGCTGCGTGGCATAAGGGTAAATAGAAGCCGGTAAATTATAGGTATGCTGCTTGGTAAGCGGCGGCAGGAAATTCATTTGTAAAACAGTGCCGGTCGCATTTCTATCCGAACGAAAATCCATGTTGTCTACCCGCTTGGCTCCCGCCGAAATACCTAAACCCATTTGCGAATAACTGGCCGTTAAAAGCAAAGCCTGCCCCGGCCGGTAATTGAAATTATTAACCGCCGAGGGGTCGTTGGCTTTATAAGCATATTCGCCGTACAGGTTCACATTGCCCTTGCTGATATTTATGCGGGCGGCCCCGGCTCCCACGTTTTCCGGTAAATTGAAATCCGGGTTATCGTCGGCCTGGTACTTGCTCACAAAACTACCGCCCAGGGTAATGTTGGTGTTCAGAGTAGAAAATTTATCGCTTAATTCATTTATAGAAATTTCCGCATCCGCCCCGCGCACAATGCCTTCGCCGAGTTCAAAAAAAGCGCGCTGCTTGCCAATTACGCCTTTCAGCCGCACGCCGCGCACCGGCATATATTTCACCCGGATACCGTCCATGGCGTTGTCTAGACCCAACCCGCGTTCTTCGTAAGCCCGGAAAATAAGACCACTGCCAAATTGTTCGTAATAATTGCCGGCCGTGATCTCGAAATTATCTTTCTGAAAAGAAGCGTAGCGGTACGGAATCCCGGAGCCTTCGTAACGGCGGTCGAAACCTTGCAGCGGATTGAGGTAATTTTCGTAACGCGCGCCGGCGCTGAAATTGCCGGCCGTAAAAATAAAATTGGCAAACCCGTTCGATAAAAGGCGTTCTTTTACTTCAGGCGCGCCAATGGCTTTATCTTCTTTATAATACTGGGCATCGAGCTGAAAATCGCCGTGGATCTGGGCATCCTGTAAAAGCTGGGCCTGGCTGAAGCGCGGCAAAAGAAATGCGCCGGCCAGCAGACCTAAAAATGCAATACGTTTCAAAATAAGTAAAACTATAAAATACCGATGAAATTTAAAGTGCTGTAAAAACCGAAATGCCACCAGAACGGTAGCATTTCAGCCTTAAAAACGCTGGATAGATTAGTGGCTTATGGCTTCGCCGGCCGAAACTTTTTTCACCAGTTCGAACAAGCGTTTTTCGTCGCCTTCGGCGTAAGCGTTATGCTGCCACACAATTTCGCCGTTGCCGTTCAGCAGAAACGTATGCGGCACGTTGTTTACATTCAATGCGCGTTTCAGGTCCTGGTTCTGGTCTAAATACACGTCGTAGGTCCAGGCTTTGCCGTTTACGAGCGGGCCCACTTTGGCCGCGTTCCGCACATCGTCAATAGAAACCGCTACCAGTTTCACGCCGGTTTCCTTTTGCCAGTCTTCATACACATCCGAAATATTGATCAGCTCGGTAATACAAGGTTTGCACCACGTAGCCCAGAAACTGATGATAACCGGTTTGCCGTTATTGCTTAACTGCGAAGTATTAAAAACTTTGCCGTCGAGGGTTTTAACGTCTACCGCAGGCAGTTTGCGCGTTTTTTCGGTGTTTTGGGCCTGGGCCGCAAAAAACAGCAAACTCAGACAAAGGCTAACAACTACTTTTTTCATGATAAAGGATACCGTTTTTTTTTGACAGGTAAAGAAAGAACCGGCTCCGTAAGCAGCCGGTTCATTTCAGTTCATATTTATTTGATCAGCACAATTTTCTTGGTTAATACCTGGTCGCCGTATTTCAGGTTCAGGAAGTAAAAACCGTTTGGCTGCTTGGAAAGATCGGCATCTATCATTTTACCGTTAATTTCACTGGCTTTGACAGACATGTTCCAAACGCGGGCACCTACTGCATTGTAGATTTCCAGGGTAGCATTCTCGGCTTTTTCCGGCGTGAAGGTAATATTCACAATGCCGTCGGTCGGATTCGGATAAACGCTCAGCGAAGCTGCCAGAATATTATCGGTAACCCCGGATTTGATGTTAAACGATTTTGCGGCCTGAAATACCTCTTTGGTTACTTTGTCCTGCAGGAAAACTACTACTTCCAGATTGTTCAGGTTCTCAACTGAATCCGGGAAAAGATTCTTCGGACCAACTAATTGCACCGGGCTTGGGAAAGTATAAGACTGGTTGATAGTAACCGGAGCTCCGGTTAACGGGGCAATGGCAGTACCATTCTCATTCGGCATCATTTTCTTCATTACATCGAAGAATTCTGTTTCGCCGTTAGATCTTTTATTTTTAACGGTTCTTTTTTCAGTAATAACCATGTGGGCTACCAGGTTATTGCTCGGAATGCTGTTGCCAATCGGGTCGATAACCGCCTGAGCCGTAACTGTATGACCAACCACCGTTTGCGTAACGGTAATATTTACCAGGGCAGGTTTGGTTTGGAAGTTATTCAGCAATGATGCAGTATAGTTATTTGCGTTGCCATCCCAGCCACCGTCAACTTCCATTCGAGGAATGGAATTGATACCGTACCAGTTGTGCCGGCTAATACTTTCCGCAGTCTGATATGGGTCATTGCCGGCGTTAGGATAGTTTTGCTGATACTTGATATCGATGGATTTGCCTGGATTTGCAGTGGTAATTTTATGCAGGTTAGCATTACCAGACTTACAAGGAGGGCAGGTAGCGCTGGTAAATACTTCGTGCAAAACGGTACGTGGGGCCACATTCGCCAATACACTTACTTGCTTGCTGCCGCTATCATTGGAAGTTACCATATCGGCATTGCTTACATTGATATCCGTAGCCCAAGCTTCAATGGTATAATTACCGGCAGCAGCAGGCGTCCAGCTTGTTGGGTGCGTGAATGAATATGTAGCTAATGGCGCAATGCTGGCCGTAACAGGCGCAGAAACGGTTGTTCCGTTATTAATTTTATAATTCAGAGTGAAGGAAGTAACCGGAGTTGCACCCAGATTACGAATAGTACCGGTAATAAGGAACGGTGCATTCGCTAAAACAAGGTAACTGGCATTCGTTAAAGATGTTACAGACAGATCATAGCTTGGCTGGGCACCAGGCGTGAAGGCATAGTAGGTATTATCGGCCGGGGTAGGATCGGCAGTGCTTTGGCTTGCTACATTCGGGGAAGCTGCAACCTGAAAAGCGGTAGTGCTGTTAACCTGAATGCCCGCTGTAACGGAAAGGGCACCATTCGCTGAGCGTTGGTCTACTATATAGATCTTATTCGTGGTTTCTTCCAGCACAATGCTCCAGAAAGTAAATCCTGTAGTGGCAGTGTTTGGGAAAAACGTATTAAACTGGATCCAGTGCTGACGATTAGGAGCTGTACCGAACGTTTTGGTAATAATTCTGGAAGGAAAAGAAGACCCGCCGCTGGTAATTACGTTTGGATATAATCCCCAAACCATTACAGATTTATCTGGTATAGAAGCATCAGGGAGCGCAAGATTTGTACCATCAGCCGGAGGGGCTGTAACCGAAGTTGAAAACGTCAGAATACCGGAAGTAGATACTTTATAATCGGTTACGGCTGCTCCGTTAAATGAAAACGCAAACGGAACAGTACCTACCGGCGACCAGGCCGGTGCTGCAATATTTGCAGCAGAAGCAGTAAACAAAGTTGTCCAGCCTGCTGCCAAACCGCCTCCTACCGGATATTCACTGTCCGTATTTAAACCACCCGGATTTGAGCCATTATACGGAATAAGATAGTACTGCGCCTGAGCCGCAGAGAATGCCATAACGGCACCCAGCATGAGTAAAAGTTTCTTCATAAGAGCGAATGATATTGATGTTTAATTGTTAAGGTTTTGTAAATTAAATAATTTTTTAACATCTTTGAAAACAAATTGTTATACTTTTTTAATCTTATATTAAATAGTACTTCCTTAATCTTTTGTTCAGACACAATTTACTAAATTAATCTTCGCTTTATGAAAAAACTTTTACTTATTGCAATTGCTGCATTCGCTGTAAATGCCGCTTCAGCCCAGTCGACTACCATGCAGTTACCGGCCTATGCCACCACTGTAAAAGGCCACGTTGATTCTATTCTGGTAGGCAGGGTTTCTGTAGTAAATATCAGCAATCAGAGCATCGATGTAAAAGTAGCCCGAAAGGTTATTTCAGAAGTAAAAGGCTCTGAGAACGTTTTCTGCTGGACCCAGTGCTACACCCCCATGGTGAGCGTTTCGCCAGATGTTGAGACAATTTTAGCAGGTGCAACCAACACTATGTTCTATGGCGATTATTCCGCAAACGGCTTTGCCGGTAAAACTACCATCCGGTATTCATTTTTCCGGGTAAACGGTGCTGCGCCAGATTCTGTGCACGCTACTATTGTGTATGATGCTTCCAGAACTACCGGCGTAAAAAAAGCGTTCGACGCCAGCAATGCCATCAGCCTGCCTTCGCCAAACCCGGCCAACGACATGACCACCATTGGTTACAACCTGCCGGCTAACGCGCGCAGCAGCAAAATAAAGTTATACAACGCCATCGGCGGGCTGGTAAAAGAGATCAGCCTTTCTGATAAGCAAGGTGCTATTATGCTGGTAACTTCCGGCCTGCCAAGCGGCATTTATTTCTACACGCTGCAGGTAGATAACCGCGCACTTACCACCAAAAAACTGGTTGTAAAACACTAATTTTCCCCCTTTCCACAAAAGCAGCCTGCGAAATATTTCCGGGCTGCTTTTTTGTTTTATACCTTAGCCAAAAACCGTATCTTTTTCCCGTTAAAAACTACTTATGCCTGAAAATATTCAACATGCCTTCCTGGAAACGCCGCTTGGCTGGCTGCAAATATCTGGCACGGAAGAGGGCATTACTGCGGTCACTTTTTTAGACGAAAACCCTACCGTTTCTTTCGCGGAAATTCCGGCCTGCCTGCAAAATTGTTACCACCAGTTATCAGAGTATTTTAAAGGTGAACGCCGGAAATTTGAGCTGCTTTTAGTACCAACAGGTACAGATTTCCAGCAAAAGGTCTGGCAGCATTTAAACGCCATTCCCTTCGGGAAAACCCGGTCTTATTTAGAAGTAGCCCTGCAGCTCGGCGAGCCGACCTACACCCGCGCGGTAGGAAGTGCAAACGGCAAAAATCCGCTGGCCATAGTGGTGCCCTGCCACCGGGTAATTGGCGCCAACGGCAGCTTAACGGGTTATGCCGGCGGTTTGTGGCGTAAAAAATGGCTGCTGCAATTCGAAGGCATCACCAAACAAACCGAACTTTTCAGCTGAAATTCACCTATTTTCATCTTTTCAAAACGGTATCTGAAATGCCCGAAAAAGTGACGCTTTCCTTACGCTTCTAAAACTTCCGCTTCCTATGAAAAAATATGCCGGTTTCGTTTTGCTTTTCCTGGCTTTTGCCTGTCAGAAGCCCGTTTCGCAAAGCAAGATTTCCAACCAATTCCAGGATAAAAACCTGCGCCAGATCTATACTTACCAGGACGAACGCAACGCGCCTAAACTACTTCCTTATCTGCAGGATCCGAACCCGAAATACCGGGCCGCGGCTGCCCTTGCCTTTGCTTCGGTGCAGGATAAAAACAGCATTCCGCAACTTACCCCCCTCCTCTCCGACCCCATTGCCGAGGTTCGCCAAAAAGCCGCCTATGCCCTTGGCCAGTCTATGGATTCTACGGCGCAATACCCGCTGCTCAGCGCCATTGGCCGCGAAACCGAAAAACCGGCGCGCGCCGAAATGCTCGAAGCGCTGGGCAAAGTAGCCACCGCCGACGGCATTAAATTCCTGAACAATTTCTTTTCGCCCGATACAGTTTTGCAGGCGGGCCACATGTGGGGGTTCTACCGCGTAGTTTTACGCCGACCGCTCCCGGAAGCAGCCCTGGCCAAAACAGCCCGGTTTTTAGCCACCGCACAAACCCGCGAGATCCGCATGGCGGCATCGCAAACGCTGGCCCGCAGCGGCAAAGCTGATTTAACCCCGCATTTCAAGTTTATTCAGGCCGCGGCTTTAACCGATGCTGCGCCGGCCGTGCGCGCTGCGGCCGCCACCGCTTTAGGCAAAACCAAAACCTCCGAAACCGTGGAAACCCTGGGTAGCATTGCGCAGAAAGATCCGGATTACCGCGTGCGGTTAAGTGCGTTGCGGGCCTTAAATTCCTTCGATTTTGTTTCTACCCAGGATATTTTATTTGAAGCACTTTCTGATAAAAACCCAAATGTAACGCTTACCGCCGCCGAAATGATCAGCTCCAAAATACCGGAAGAGAACTTGGTTCTGCTGGATGCTGCCAATAAACAAACCGACTGGCGCACACGCGCTTTATTGCTGGGCGCTGCTTTAAAAACTGCCAAAAACCCGGAAAAATTGCGCGCGGAGATCATGAACCGCTACGCGCAAACGAGCAATATTTACGAAAAAGGCGCTTTACTGCATGCTTTAAGCAACGATCCCAACAGTTATTATTTCCTGGAAAAAGAAACTTTCGCCGCGCAGCAAAACCCGGTAATTTCTACCTACGGCATAGAAGCCCTGAGCAATATGCGTAAACTTCCGGCCTTCCCCGAAAAACTGAAACCGTCTTTCAACGAAACCCTGAAACGTGCCATTGCCTCCGGCGACGTGGCTTTGGTGGGTGCTGCGGCTACCTTGCTGCGGGAACCAAACCTGAATTACCGGCAAACGTTCCAGAACTACGATTTCCTGAAAACCGCTCAAAGCAAGATCCAGCTGCCCCGCGACGTAGAAACCTACATCGAACTGCAAAAAACGCTGGCTTTTTTCGAGCAAAAACCGGTACCGACGGCGCCCCAAAACCCCACTTCGCACCCCATAAACTGGGAACTGGTGCAAACCCTGAAAACCGACCAGAAGGCGCTGCTAAAAACCAGTAAAGGCGATATTACGCTGCAGTTATTTGTAGAAGAAGCGCCGGGCTCAGTAGCGAACTTCGCGGAACTGGTGAAGCAGGGTTTTTACAACGGAAAACATTTCCACAGAGTGGTGCCTAATTTTGTGGCGCAGGGTGGTTGTCCGCGCGGCGACGGCTGGGGCGGCACCGATTACACGATCCGATCCGAATTTGCCGATCTGCATTACGAGGAAGGCACGGTTGGTTTAGCTTCCGCCGGCAAAGACACCGAAAGCTGCCAGTGGTTTATTACGCACAACCGCGTGCCGCATTTAGATGGCCGTTATACCATTTTCGCCAAAGTAGTTTCGGGCTTGGATGTGGTGCACCAGCTGCAGATCTCCGATAAAATTGAGAAGCTGGAACTGATTCCGTAAACAATAACACGAACTTAGCTCCTTAACCAATAAAAAAAGGCTTTCTTTAAAGACAGCCTTTTTTTATCAGATTTTTACTTAAACATGTTTAAAATTCATCTTTCAAATTCGTTCCCGAAGTTAAAAGTTGAATTACCCTTTTTTCCTGCGGTACGGGAAATTTCGGGCAAATTTATAATTGATCTGTTCAATGGCTTGGCTTGGCTGAAACTCATAATCGGTTTCGGCGGTGGCAGACACGCGCCAGAGCACAGCGCCATCCCGGCTGTCAAGCACGGAGCAATGCGCCCGGATCTCATTGGTTTTACTCAGATCGTCCGGTAAGGCCGGCACCACACTGCCTGTAGCGCTTCCCGGGGCCGCATTGCCAATGGCTTCGGTTACCCCGGCGGGCAATAGATTTCCGGCATCGGCCAGTATTACATCCAGAATGTTGGTTCCTAAGTTAATGCCGTAAGAAGCCAGGTCTGAAATAAAGCGTTTCTTTTCGATTTTAGCAGCTACTACCGCTTCCACCCCCAATATTTTGGATATTTGTTCCGGATTCATGGCCCAGGCCTGGGTCGGGCTGATATTATGCTGTCGCAACAGGTTATTGGTTTTTTCTACATCCTGGAAATTAATGGTGTAACCGCCCTTTTTGTGCGATTTGCTCAGAATAGCATTCATCAGCGAGATCTGGAAAGCCCGGCTTTCGGCCTCCTGTTCTTCCTTCAACATTGCCGGGGTCATTCCTTTAGGCATTTTTCCGGTATAAACCATTTGTACCGGCAGCACGGCCACGGTTTTGTGCATAACCGTGCGGTTATAAAAATTGTTAGCCATATAAGCGCTCCGGCATGAGGAGAAAGCCAGCGGCAGTAGCAGCAACCAGCTTAAGCGTAGTAGTTTTTTCATAATGATGATGAGCGTTTTTAGTTTGCAGATTGTAGTTTAAACATAAAGATTTGTCTGTATCTTACCAAACAATCTGAGGGGTATTTTCGACATTTCCTGATGTATTCCGTAAAGGCGTTCAGGCAAAATAAAGAAAGGAACAGCGCTGCAAAATGCTATGGTCTCGGCCTTAAAAACTGGCACCATATTCGCCTTTCACCTTGTAACCAAAAATTGACCACTATGAAAAAGCTATTTACGTTCCTGTTCTTATTTGCCGCGATCTTCAGTTTAAAACCAGCCATGGCCCAATCAGATACCAGTGCCCAAAACCTGACCGAGGTTGTAAAAATGCTGAATGGCACCTGGGAATGGACCGAAACCAGTTTCGTAACCCGCGGCTCAAAACCGAACGTCAAAACACCGGCAAGCGTCGGCTATAAAATTACCGTCACCTTCAAACCCGATAACCAGGCTTTGGTTTTCCGGAACGGTAAACTGGTGGGCACTTACGCATATACCGTAAGCAAACCTACCGATTATCTCGTGATTTCTTTCAGCGATGCCAGCGGCAACAACCCGGCAAGAGAATTTCTGGAAGAAGGCCCGCTTACGGTTTCTGCGAATCAATTATACATTGCCGGCGGTTACAACGATGCCGGCAGCAACCAGACCTTCAAAAAGTTAGCCCCCGAAAAAACCAAGAAAATCAGCCGGAAGAAAAAAAATTAAGCAAGACTTTTTAAGCAAAAAAAGCTACCGTTTTTCTCCTGAAAACGGTAGCTTTTTTATTGCCAAAACTATGGGATTAGTAATTAATGAATCGTGATTAGCGTTTGAAAAACGGTTTAGATTTCTCCGTAACTTGTACGCCCAAAAATTGAACGAACAACGAACAACGAACAACGAACAACGAACAACGAACAACGAACAACGAACAACGAACAACGAACAACGAACAACGAACAAC
>NZ_JAEHFX010000008.1 GCF_016623615.1 Adhaeribacter terrigena
GTGGGAGAGTAGGTAGCCGCCAACCCCATTTATCCAAAAACCCCAACTTAGAAATAGGTTGGGGTTTTTGCGTTTGGGAGCTTTACAAGGGTTTATGATAGGAGTTTTTAATGCTAAGCAATACCATTTACAAAAGGATAGGAGTTACTAATGTAGAAGACAGCATTAAAGTATTCCAATTTTTTACTCAGTTCAGAAAAGAATTGGGTATTACCGAAATGAACTATTTGCTAAGCTTTAAGTTTCAGAGCCAAATCAAATACCGTTAAATTAATCATTTATACTTCCGAGGTTATTTTGACCTTACTATTTCGCCTGATTCAATTACTGTGTTTATTCTCTCTTATTATTTTAATATTAGTCACAAACAAAAGCGCTATGACTTTTCGTTGAGAAAGTCATAGCGCTTTTGTTAATAAATCAGTTTCTTAAAATCCTGAATTGCCTATAAGTTGATTAAGTTAAAAACCTTAATGGCCATGTCCACTAAAGGGTCCGGGAGATAATTTAATGACAGGAATTGCCTGCTTTTCTTTTAATGCTTTTTGATAAGGAATTAAGCTGAAATCAATGGCAACGTAATAAGTGCCATCAAAATTATCACGCATTTTATTTTGCCAATATTTGAATTCTCTAAGAATATATGCAGAAGCTTTTTGCATGCTTTCCAGGCCTGATTGATTAAAAAAATCAAATTCACCCCGAACTATCCGAATATGATCAAGGACACCTTTTTTGTAATTAAAAGCAATAATGACATTTCCTTCTACGCCGTTCCTTTCAGCAATGCTTGGATACATCAGATTAGAGCTGATCAAGGTACATACATTTCCCTCAATTCTTTGCCAAACCTGAAATTGACTGTCCGAAATCTTAAAACTACTATCTGCCCGTAACGTACCATTATTGGAATACAATGCCGACCATTCGTGTTTCTGGCTCATTGCAATATTGGGGATACATATCAGAAACAATACAGAGAGTATGATTTTCATCTTAAGGAATTTAGAATTTTAGTTTTTGATTAAAACCAGGCAGTCATGATCTTAGCTAGTTTCTCCAGGTAAACTTTGTCCGTTTCATCAAAATCATTAAGTTGATCGCTGTCTACATCCAACACCATTACTACTTCACTGTTTTTAAAAACAGGAACCACAATTTCTGATTTAGAAGCGCTGCTGCAGGCAATATGGCCAGGAAAGGCCTCAACATCTGGTACCAGAATTGTGGCTTTCTGCGTGTAGGCAGCACCGCAAACCCCTCGGTTAAAAGCAATACGCGTACAGGCTACCGGCCCCTGGAATGGCCCTAGAATCAACTGATTATCTTTAGTTAAATAAGCGCCTACCCAAAAGAAACCGAAAACTTCCTTCAAAGCTGCCATCGTGTTCGAAAGATTCGCGATCAGGTCTGTTTCGCCGGAAGTTAAAGCTTCGAGCTGAGGTAAAAGTTGTTCGTATTTTTCAGCTTTTGTGCTGCCTGGATTTATAGCAATGGTTTCGGCCATGATATTTAATGTGCTAACGATTTAAGGTAATAATGAGAAAGGTGAAAATGAATTACTTAGATATTATGTCTTCTAACGGCTTTCAGCAGTTTAAAGACAGAAAAGACTACCCTTTTAAAAGTAAATGTGTATCAGGTGTTCGCTTGCCCAGGTTTTTGACCCTAAAGTATAGAAGCGAAATTCAATATTAAACATTCCGGTGCAAAAACAACTGGTTTTCGCCAATTGAAGTGGTTTCAGCAAGCTTATGCAGCGAAAGCTCCGGGGCAGGAATTCCGCTTCCTAAACGTTCGGAACTTCGAAAAACGCGGGCTTCATCCCAGGTTCCGGCCTGTAAAAATGCTTTCAATAAAAATGTTCCGCCTTCAACCAATACTGATTGTATTTGTTTTTGGTGTAAATGGTAGAGCATTTGACTTAAAAAATTGGCTTCCAATTCTAAACGTACAAGTTCCAGGTTTTCGTGTAAAACTTCATCGCGCTGGAAGTTTAATACGATGGTCGGCTGGCTTTTATCGAACAAATGCAAATGTGGTGACAAACTCAAATTTTTATCAATTACCAGGCGCACCGGAGGCGGGCCGAACCATTCGCGGATGCTTAGTTTTGGATTATCGAATTTAGCTGTATTGGATCCGACAAAGATTGCTGCTTCTTCAGTTCGCCATTTGTGGACCAGGTTTTTGGCAAGGGATCCGGAAATGGCCACTGGTTCATAGTTTTCTTTCGCAATAAAACCATCGGCAGTTTCTGCCCATTTCAAAACAATATAAGGGCGTTGTTTCTGGTGAAAACAAAAGAACCGCCGGTTTAAAACGCTACCTTTTTCAGCTAAAAAACCGCTTTGTACAACAATTCCAGCCTCCCGGAGTTTAATGATGCCGCGTCCTGCTACTAAGGGGTTTGGATCCTCGTTGCAAATGATCACCTTCTGCACGCCGTATTTTATGAGCAGATCTGCACAAGGAGGAGTTTTTCCGAAATGCGAACAAGGCTCCAGGGTTACGTAAACCGTACTTTCTTTCAGCAAATTTTTATCTTTTACCGAAATTATGGCGTTCACTTCCGCATGGGGCCCGCCAAATTTCTGATGCCAGCCTTCACCAATTATTTGGTTGTTGTGCACAATTACGCAGCCCACCATGGGATTCGGGCGCACGAAACCAGCCCCATTTTCGGCTAGTTCCAAAGCCCGTTGCATAAAAAGTTCGTCGGCGGAAGTCATTGCTTATAATAAAAGAATGAAAGTAGAAAGATAACAGTTGAAGCTGAAAAGAAAAACGGGTAGGCTAATTCGGTCAAAAAAGGCTAGGATTTTGAGGTTAAAAACTCACGGCAAATTGATTCCAGGCCATGCAAATCATTAAAATTCCTTCTACCTTTATCTTTCATACTTCTTATTAAAAATATTACTGTGAAAAAAACGCAGGAACTCATAAATCATATCCGCACTACGCTTGCCAGCATTTATGAAGAACCCGAAGCTTCGGCAATTGCTTTTGCCGTAGCCGGAAATGTTTTAGGCCTCAGCCGTTTGGAACTCAGCATGCAGCGCCACGATCTGGTTCCGCATGAAGCCGAAGAAAAAACCGAGAAGATCGTTCAGCGGCTTTTAAATCATGAACCGCTCCAGTACGTATTGGGAGTGGCGTATTTTATGGATCTGGAGCTGAAAGTTACGCCTGCCGTTTTAATTCCGCGTCCCGAAACCGAAGAACTGGTTGGGCTAATCATAAAGGAAAACCAGCATCTGCCCGAGCTACATATTTTGGATATTGGAACCGGCAGCGGCTGTATTGCCATTTCCCTGGCCGAAATATTAGATTGTACCCAGGTTTACGGTCTGGATATTTCTGAAAAAGCGTTGGAAGTAGCCCATGAAAACGCCCTGAAATACAGCCAGCCAGTGCAGTGGATTCATGCCGATATATTCTCCGATAAAGTACCGCTAAAGGCGCACAGTTTAGATATAATTGTTAGTAACCCGCCTTACGTTTTGGAAAACGAAAAACCAAAAATGCGCAGAAACGTATTGGACCACGAACCACACCTGGCTTTATTTGTACCCGATAACGATGCCTTGCTTTATTACAAACGCATTGCGGAAGTCGGAAAAAAATGGCTCAAGCCCGGCGGGAAATTATATTTCGAAATAAATGAACAATTTGCCGATCCGTTACTGGAAATGCTTCGGAATCAAAAATACCAAAGTCTGTCCATTAGCCGCGATTTATTTGGGAAAGACCGTTTTGTAAGTGCGGCGTTGCCTGCCAAAAGTTAAATTTCCCATCACATAATAATTCAGGAATTTTAAGGATTTTCTTCTAAATTTGTTCGCCGTTAAAGTGTTGCGGCCGCTGGTAAGGTGTGTTTGAGTAAAAAAGCTATGATTTTAGCCCTCAAAAGTCATCCCACAATTACAATCAGAAACAAATAAAATAGCATAAAACTGTGTACGAAAAATTAGTAAACAAAGAAGCAACTCTGGCCGTGATCGGTTTAGGTTACGTTGGCTTGCCCATTGCTTTAGAATTTGCCAAAAAAATAAAGGTTATCGGTTTCGATATCAACGCCAAACGCGTGGAGATGATGAAAAATAATATCGATCCGAGCGGCGAACTGGAAGCCTCTGCTTTTGAAGGAACCGATATTACATTTACCGATAATCTGGACGTGCTTCGCGAAGCGCAGTTTTTTATTGTAGCCGTACCTACGCCAATAGATGAGCACGCCATGCCAGATCTGAAACCCTTGCTTTCGGCTTCTAAAACGGTAGGCAAAGTGCTGAAAAAAGGCGATTACGTAGTGTATGAATCTACCGTTTATCCGGGTTGTACCGAAGAAGATTGTATTCCGGTTTTAGAACAGGAATCCGGCCTGAAATTCCACAAAGACTTCAAAGTGGGTTATTCCCCGGAACGCATCAACCCCGGCGATAAAGAGCACACGCTCACTAAAATTATAAAAGTAGTTTCCGGTTGCGATGCCGAATCTTCGGATATAATTGCTAAAACTTATGAATTAGTAGTAGAGGCTGGCGTACACCGCGCGTCATCTATTAAAGTTGCTGAAGCGGCCAAGATCATCGAAAACACCCAGCGCGACGTAAATATTGCGCTCATGAACGAGCTTTCGCTGATTTTCGATCGCCTGAACATTAACACGTACGAAGTTTTAGAAGCAGCCGGTACGAAATGGAACTTCCTGAAATTTTCGCCGGGTTTAGTAGGCGGTCACTGCATTGGAGTAGATCCTTACTACCTGACTTACAAAGCCAAAGAACTAGGTTACGATGCCAAAGTAATTCTGAGCGGCCGCACCACCAACGACAATATGGGCGCTTACATTGCTAAAAAAGCCGTTCAGTTAATGGTAAAGCAAGGCAAAGATATTTCCAAAGTTAAGGTGCTGGTAATGGGCGCTACTTTCAAAGAGAACGTAGAAGATATCCGCAATTCTAAAGTCGCCGACGTGATCAAAGAACTGAAGGATTTCAGCGTGAACGTAGACGTAGTAGATCCGCACGCCGATTCGGAAGAACTAAACCATGAATACGGTTTCAGCCTGGTAGAAAAACCAGGTAATGAGTACGACGCCGTTATTGTAGCCGTAAACCACAAAAGTTACCTGAATTTAGACGAAAAATATTTCGAGTCTATTACCACTGAAAATCCGGTGGTGATGGATATTAAAGGCATTTACCGGAATAAATTCAGCAATGGCATGCTGTACTGGAGTTTGTAATAAAAGGAGAAAATAAGATTGAATAACAGCAAAAAAATATTGGTAACTGGCGGCGCCGGCTTCATTGGTTCCCACGCCGTGGTAGAACTGACCGAAGCCGGTTTCGAGCCGGTGATCGTCGATAATTTTTCCAATTCGCAGGAAAGCGCATTGCGCGGCATTGCCGAAATTCTGGGTCAGGAAGTAAAATGCTACCGGACTGATTGCACAGATGCACAGGCCTTACGCGAGGTTTTTGCTTCGGAAAAAGACATTGCCGGGGTTATTCATTTTGCTGCTTATAAAGCCGTTGGCGAATCGGTAAAAGAACCGCTGAAGTATTACCATAATAATGTTGGTTCTTTGGTAGCGCTGCTGCAGGTTATGGAAGAATTCAGGGTGAAAAACCTCGTTTTCTCGTCGAGCTGTACGGTTTATGGCATTCCGGATGAACTTCCGGTTACGGAGGCTACGCCGGTTAAAAAAGCAAATTCACCATACGGCAATACCAAACAGATTTGTGAAGATATTCTTTCTGATTTGGCTGATAGCGGCACTGAAATCAAAACGATTGCGCTGCGGTATTTCAACCCGATCGGCGCACATGCTTCTGCGAAGATCGGCGAATTGCCTCTAGGCGTTCCCAATAATTTGGTGCCTTTTATTACCCAAACTGCTGCCGGCATCCGCGAAAAGTTAACTGTTTTCGGTAACGATTACGATACCCCGGACGGAACTAACATCCGCGATTATATTCATGTAGTAGATCTGGCCAAAGCGCACGTGGTAGCTATTAACAAATTGCTATCCGGAAACGCCGAAAAACTCGAAGTTTATAACGTAGGCACCGGCGAGGGAAACAGCGTTCTGGAAGTAATTCAGGCATTCGAAAAAGCTTCCGGCCGGAAACTGAATTACGTGATCGGGCCGCGGCGTGAAGGCGATGTGCCCAAGATCTATGCCGACGTAACCAAAGCTACGAGTGAACTTGGTTTTAAAACCGAAACCAGCCTGGAAGATTCCCTGCGCAGTGCCTGGAACTGGCAAGTAGCCTTAGAAAAAGAAACGGTATCGAAATAGCATAAAAAAGTATGAAAATCCTGATCACCGGCGGCGCCGGCTTTATTGGTTCACATGTGGTACGTTTGTTTGTTACCAAATATCCGGAATACCAGATATTCAACCTAGATAAACTAACCTACGCCGGGAATTTGGAAAACCTGAAAGACATCGAAGATCAGCCGAACTACACCTTTATTAAAGGCGATATCGTGGACGAAGCTTTCATGAACGAGATTTTTCAGGAAAACCAGTTCGATGCCGTAATACATTTAGCTGCTGAAAGCCACGTAGACCGCTCTATTACCGACCCGATGGCTTTCGTAAAAACGAACGTTATTGGTACCTGCAACCTGTTGAACGCGGCCCGCGAAACCTGGAAAGGAAATTACAGCAAGCACCTGTTCTACCACGTTTCTACCGATGAGGTGTATGGCACGCTGGGCGAAACCGGCATGTTTACCGAAGAAACCAAATACGATCCGCATTCCCCTTATTCGGCTTCCAAAGCTAGTTCCGACCATTTCGTGCGCGCGTATTACGACACGTACGGCATTCTGGTAAAAGTTTCGAATTGCTCGAACAACTACGGTCCGAACCATTTCCCGGAAAAACTGATTCCGCTGGCAATTAACAATATTCAGAACATGAAACCCGTGCCGGTTTACGGCAAAGGCGAAAATGTGCGCGACTGGTTATTTGTGAAAGATCATGCTACCGCTATCGATGCGGTTTTCCATAAAGGCAAAGTGGGCGAAACTTATAACATTGGCGGCGTAAACGAATGGAAGAACATTGACCTGATCCGTTTGCTGTGCGATACTATGGACGAAAAACTGGGCCGTGAAAAAGGTACTTCCCAGAAACTGATCACCTTCGTAACCGACCGCGCGGGCCACGACCTGCGCTACGCCATCGATTCTTCCAAGATCATGAACGAATTGGGCTGGAAACCATCGGTAACGTTTGAAGAAGGCTTAGCAAAAACCGTAGACTGGTACTTAGAAAACCCGGAGTGGCTCAAACACGTAACTTCCGGCGCTTACCAGCATTACTACGAAGAACAATATAACCGATAGTTTAATTAGAAATTAGAAATTCAAAATTAGAAATGGTTGAATCAATCTTCGACTTTTGGAGGTCCAAACCATATCGTTTTCCAGCGTTCTGATTAAATTAATTTCTAATTTCTAATTCGTAATTTCTAATTAAATAAACAGTGTACGAACATCCTTTCCATAACGAACCGCTCGGCAAGCTGCGTTTTTTAGTAACCGGTGGCGCGGGTTTTATCGGCTCCAATCTGGTAGAATATTTACTGAAGTACAATGCCGGAAAGGTGCGTGTGCTCGATAATTATTCTAACGGCTATTTTAAAAACATTCAGCAATTCCTGGATAACCCGGCTTTTGAATTGATGGAAGGAGATATCCGCGATCCGGAAGTTTGCCAGCAGGCTTGCGAAGGGATGGATATTGTATTGCATCAGGCAGCTTTAGGTTCTGTTCCGCGCAGCATTAACGACCCAATTACGACCAATAATGTAAACATTGGCGGGTTTGTGAATATGCTTACAGCGGCCAAAGATCAAAAGGTAAAGCGTTTTGTTTACGCCGCTTCCTCCTCTACTTATGGCGACAGCAAGGCATTACCAAAGGTTGAAGATAAAATTGGCAAGCCGCTCTCGCCTTATGCCGTTACCAAATATGCCAACGAGCTTTACGCCGATGTTTTCGGAAAAACCTACGGCATGGAAATAATCGGGCTGCGCTACTTTAATATTTTCGGGCCGCGCCAGGATCCGAACGGGGCGTATGCGGCAGTAATTCCGTTGTTTATAGATGCGGTAATGAAAAACCAGCCCCCTAAAATGAACGGCGACGGTGGGCAGACCCGCGATTTTACTTTCGTAGAAAATTGCGTGCAGGCCAATATTAAAGCGGCTTTAGTAGTAGAACCGGAAGCAATAAACCAGGTTTACAACATTGCCGTTGGCGACAGAACTTCGCTCAACGACCTGTTCAACATCCTCAAAGAAGAAGCCAAAACTGATATCGAACCAATTTACGGCCCCGACCGCGCCGGCGACATCCGCGACAGCTTAGCCGATATCTCCAAAGCAAAAAATCTGCTTGACTACAATCCGCAGGTACGCATCCGGGAAGGTCTGCAAAAGACGTATCAATGGTTCCTGAACAACCAGGAATTTATTTATAACTAGATCAAATTGCTAAATGGCTTAATTATTAAATTGTTGATCACCTTTCTCAGAAATGTCAACCATTTAACAATGCAACAATTAAACAATTAGAAGAAAATGAAAGGCATAATCCTGGCCGGCGGTTCCGGCACCCGTTTGCACCCCTTAACCTTAGCCGTAAGCAAGCAGTTAATGCCGGTTTACGATAAGCCGATGATCTATTATCCGCTGTCTATTCTTATGATGGCCGGTATCCGCGAAATTCTGATCATCAGCACGCCGCACGATATGCCGATGTTTAAAAAGCTGCTTGGCGATGGTAAGAATCTGGGCTGTGAATTTACCTATGCCATTCAGGAAGTGCCGAACGGACTGGCGCAGGCGTTTGTAATTGGTGAAGAGTTTATCGGGAACGATAAAGTGGCCTTGGTTTTAGGCGATAATATTTTCTACGGAAGTGGCCTGGCTGAGCTCCTGCAAAGCAACAATGATCCGGATGGCGGCGTGGTGTATGCCTATCATGTGCATGACCCGGAGCGTTATGGCGTAGTAGGCTTCGATGAAAAAAAGAATGTGCTTTCCATTGAAGAAAAACCGGCCAACCCAAAATCAAATTATGCGGTGCCGGGCTTGTATTTCTACGATAACGAGGTGGTAGAAATTGCCAAAAATCTGGAGCCAAGCCCGCGTGGTGAATACGAGATTACCGACGTAAATAAAGAATACCTGCGCCGGGGAAAACTTAAGGTAGGCATCCTGGGGCGTGGCACGGCCTGGCTCGATACCGGTACGTTCGATTCTTTGATGCAGGCCGGAAATTTTGTGCAGATCATTGAAGAGCGTCAGGGTCTGAAAGTGGGTTGCATAGAAGAGATTGCCTGGCGGATGGGTTTTATTTCTACCGATGAACTACAGGAAATTGCCAGACCATTAACGAAAAGCGGCTATGGCCAATATTTACTGAATCTGGCCGAAGAGAAAGTTTTCAGCGCCTAAAAACGGTATCCTTTTTAACAGAAAAACCCGCAGCATTAATGGTTGCGGGTTTTTTTGTTTGAAAAAATCATCGGTTTCAGAAGTAAATGCTACACGGAAAGCATTTGTAAATGCTATGGTTTTTAAGCCTGGAAGTAAGATTATAAAATGCTATGGTTTTCGGTAATAAAATTGCCGTTTATGGAATGAACAAACCCAGCAATAAACCCAGAATGATCAGGAATGGCGGCGGAACTTTCGTCCAGAGGAGTACCGCGAACGTGATAACCACAATGCTGATGTTCAGCCAGTTCGTTTCTATTGGGTGAAAAAGTAAAATCGCGGCCGCACAAACCATTCCGGAACTTACCGCATTTATTCCTTCCAGCGAGGCTTTTACTACGCGGTATTTTTTCAGTTCGTTCCAAAAGCGGATCACGAAGAAGATAAAGAACGTACCGGGAAGAAAAATGCCGGCCGTGCCCGCGATCGAACCTAAAATCTGTCCGCCTACGCCATAATCGCGCATGGCTAAAGCGCCGATGTAAGGCGTAAAAGCGAAAACGGGGCCCGGCAAAGCTTGTAAAAACGCGTAGCCCGAAAGAAATTCTTCGGAAGTTAAATACTGTTTGAACTCTACAAATTCCGTAAAAAGCAGCGGGATAAGCACCTGTCCGCCCCCAAAAACCAGGGTGCCGTTCCGGTAAAAGTTCTCGAAAAGTAAGATGGCCCGCCACTTGGTTATGCTACCCAAAACGGCCGCCGTAACCAGCACCGCCACAAAAAGAATAAAGTTGCTCCATTCTATTTTCAGCTTTTTATCGGGTTCCAGCGGATGATTTTTGAAACGAATGGCCGTAACGGCGCCACCCGCCAATAGCAGCACCGGAAAAACCCAGGGCGAACGAAAGAAATAGGAGAGAATGGCAGAAATAACCATCAGCCCGATGCCGGTTTTGCTTTCAATAACTTTGGTGCTGATCTTATAAGCGGCAAAAGCCACAAAACCAACCGCAATGGGTTGAATATAACGGGTAAAGTGCAGCGAAATATTACGGTTCTGCAGAAACGTTACCGCCAATGCCGCCAGGGTCATAAAAATAAAAGCCGGAATGATCCAGACCAGTAAAGTAAGGTAAGCCAGGTTCGGGCCGCCTAAACGGAAACCGATTGCCGTAAGGGTTTGGGTGGAACTGGGGCCAGGCAGGATCTGGCAAAGGGCGTTGAGTTCAACGAGTTCTTTTTCGGTGAGGTAACGCCGTTTTTCGACCAGCAATTTGAACATCATAGCCACATGCGCCTGCGGGCCGCCAAAAGCAGTAAGCGCCAGGATCAGTACATCCTTCAGAAAAATATAGTGGCGAAGGCTCAAAAACTACGTTGGTTAGTCAGTGTTTGAAAAAGCCCGAAAAACGGTAGGGTATTTACTGAAAAAAGTAGAAACCCTGATTTGGTGTCCCCAGGATTTCTACTTTAAGAATACAGTTATTTCTTCAATAATCCAAGTTCAATTAAGCGCTCGGTTAAGTATTCGCCGGCGGTGGCATCCGGATATGCTTTTGGGTTTTGCTCGTCGATGCAGCTTTCCAGGCAGGTCAGGTCCATTTCGGAACGCGGGTGCATAAAGAACGGAATAGAATAACGCGACGTGTGCATCAGTTCGCGCGGCGGATTTACTACGCGGTGAATGGTAGATTTAAGTTTGTTGTTGGTTAAACGCGCCAGCATATCGCCTACGTTCACCACAATCTGCTCCGGCAGCGCCGTGATCGGGATCCATTTGCCATCGCGGCGCAATACCTGCAAACCATCGGCCGAAGCGCCCATCAGCAGCGTGATCAGGTTAATGTCGCCGTGTTCGGCGGCGCGAACAGCATCGGCCGGCACGCTGTCCGGATTTTCGATCGGGAAGTAATGGATCGGGCGCAGAATGCTGTTGCCGTGGTAAACTTTATCGTCGAAATAATTTTCATCCAGGCCTAAATAAATGGCCAGGGCGCGCAGAATTTCTTTACCGGCGTTTTCCAGCGCTTTATAAGCCGCCAGGGTGGTTTCTTTAAATTCCGGAACTTCGGCAGGCCAGATATTGGCCGGGTAATCTTCTTTTTTCAGCTCTTCTGCGCTAAGCTCCTGGCCTACGTGGTAGAATTCTTTCAGATCGCCGGTATTGCGGCCTTTGGCGTGTTCCTTGCCTTTGCCTACGTAGCCGCGTTGACCCGCTAAAGCCGGGTTCTCGTATTTTTGCTTTACATCGTCGGGCAGGTCGAAGAATTTTTTGGTGGAAGCGTACAGACGGTTTGAAAGATCATCGGAAAGACCATGATTGCGTAAAGCAATAAAGCCAATATTATTGTAAGCCGCTCCGAGTTCCTCTACAAATTTCTGCTTACGAGCCGGGTCTCCGGAAAGGAAATCGGCAAGATCCAGCGATGGTATTTTATCTAATAATTTCTCGCTCATGGTAAATATTAGTAATCTTTAAAACATAAATTGTCGTACCTCGCAAGGTAAATAAAAATTTCATAACTTGAGAGCCCAAACGGTACTCCTTTAACTAAAAAAACTATGAAGAAACATTATTCCTTATTCCTTGCCGGGTCGTTTATGCTGGCCTTTTCTGCCTGCGATACAACCAAGCAAACTACTAACGAAACCACTACTACTCCAAACGGCACCCAAACGGTAGCACAGCAACCCGCCAACGAGGTGATGGAAAAGAACGGCCTGAGAGTTTATTCCTTCGATGATTCGCCGAAAATGGCTGAAGCAGCCATTAGATTGGTAGAACCCGTTACCGGGGCTTCGCTGCCAAGCAGCGCGGTTAATTTTCAGTACGAAATAACCAATTTTAAGCTTACCGACATGACCGGCCACGATCATTCCAAAGAAATGGCCAATTCCATGCAAGGGCAGCACATTCATAATATTGTTGACAACGAGCCTTACACGGCGCACTACGAAACCAAATTTACGAAAGATGTAAAAGCCGGAAACCACGTGGTGTTGTCGTTTTTATCGCGTTCTTACCACGAAAGCCTGAAGCACAAATCGGCTTACGACCTGCGTACTTTCTCGATAGGCAAGCCTAAAGAAGCCAATACCTTCGATTTAAATGCGCAGCACATGTTCTACAGCCGCCCGAAAGGCGAATACGTTGGCAACGACACCAAAAAGGTTATGCTCGATTTCTACCTGGTAAACACCGATCTTTCGCCGGAAGGCAATAAAGTACGCGCTACCATTAACGGCACCGAATTTATGCTGAACCGCTGGTTGCCATACACCATCGAAGGCCTGCCAATGGGCGAAAACAAGATCAAACTCGAACTGCTGGATAATGCCGGTAACGTAATTCCGGGCCCGTACAACACCGTAGAGCGCACTATTACGTTAAAAGCAGCTTAACTAATGTGCTGATTTTTTAATGTGAAAATGTGCTAATGATCTGATTGTTAGCTGATCTAAACATTTGCTGATAAAAAAAGGGGGTTCCGGAAACGGAAGCCCCTTTTTTTTGCTTAAAAACGGTTGGGTTTTTACAGGAAAAAGTCTGAACCGGAAGCAAGAACCTCACAAGCTTTAAAGACCTGTCAGGTTTAAAAACGCGATCCCAAAACGCTATTCTTTCAAGCTTTAAAAGTCATTTACTAATTTCCACATTAGCACATTAATCCATTAACACATTATTTCCCATACCGCGAAAAGCGTAAAGGCCAGTGCACGGAAACATCAAAATACGGGTACCAGTTCTTTTGATCTGCAGCGAGTTCTTCGGGGGTAAAGGTGCTGCCTAAATACGGAATATCGGCGGTGCGGTAGGTTTTGAAAGTATGCAGGCGCTGCAGCCATAAGCTGGCATAAACCCGCATGTTTTTGTGCGTACGACCTTCGTAACTAATTTCCGGACCATGCTGGCGCGTAACCTGGTGCAGATAAATAAGCGCCGGCGTTTCTCCCGGAATGCTTAAACCTGCTTTGCTACGAATGCGCTGCTCAAAATACCGGTAACCACCCCGGAAACTACTGTGCATTTTTCTGCCCGAAACCGCTTTTTTAGCAAACAAAGCCAGCGTATTGCTTATGGTAGTATCCAGAGGGCTTTCTGAAAAACGTTCCCAGTTCAAAAGCCCCAGGCGGTTTTCGCGGCGGTAATATTCCAGTTGCAAGGCCAGTTTTGGGGTAATATCGTAGCGGAATAAATGCGTTTGGTTAAAGGTGCGGTTGGCGCGGTTTTTCAGTTGTTCGGAAGTTAAGCTGCGCACCTGGTAATTGGCCTGTAACTGCATCTGCGCATCCCAGCTGAATTTGCCCGGCGCCCACACAAAACCCGGTTCGTAAAAAAGGCTGCGTTCGGTATAGTTTTCGGCACTTTGCGCGGCTTTTATAAAAACGTATTGCTTGTAGGCGCCCACCAAACCAAAGTTCGTCCGGAAATTCGGGCGCCAGCGGGAAGTAAATTGCAAGCGGCTTTCGTAGAAAACTTCGTCGCGGTCCTCGTTGTTTTCTTCGCTGGGCGTATTTACCCGCAAAAGTTCGCCCTGATTCTGGGTAGAAACGCTATGCTTTTCGGTGAATAACCAGGTAAGGCCCGCGCCCCATGAAGTGGTATTTTGCAGCAGATCTTTTAAAAGATCTTTGGAAGTGGCGTAGCGGCGGTTTCTTTCCCGGTAGCCTAATTGCAGATTTCCGCGCAGTTTCTGGGTCTGGTAAAGCATTTCCTGAAGCGTTTCCAGCTCAAACTGGTCGTACCGGGAATCGGCAAGGGGAGTCGTGTTTTCGGTTAAAGGCTGGTAAGAAAATGTGCGTTTGGGCAAAGCCAGGCGGTTGGAGCTCCGGAAAGCCAGCGCGCTGGTGATGTTGTAGGTGCCGGTAAAATAAAGGGCCACCGTATCGCTCTGGATGCGCTGCACGTTGTTGCCGGTATAATCTTCGGTGCGGTTCTGGCGGTATTCGCCGCGTAAACCAATGGCGGCAAAAGTACTGAACTGCTTATCGTAACGGGCATCGGCAATTAAGCGCTGAAACGTGCGGGGCAAAAGGCTGGCGCGGCTGAAAAAAATATTTCCGGAAGCCGATTCCAGGTCTGCGGGCTGCGACCAGCCGGCCAGTAAACTGCCGCCATATTCCGGACCGGTATCGCTGCGCCGGCTGCGGGAATCGCGGCGTAAACCGGCAAAAACGCTGTATTGCATTTGCCAGTCGGGCAGGGGCTTAAGCAAAAACCGAACATGTTCGGTAAAGCTGGCTACCTCGGTCTGGCTGGCGCGGTTGTTCTGGTAAAACACTTGTTCTTCCAAAGCCCAGTTCTTCCGGAAATTCCAGCTATGCATTACGTTGGCCAGGTAATCTTCGCGGGTAAAAGGGTTTTCGGCTAAAGCAGTATTATAAACATGATCCTGACCGAGATAATAACGCAACAGGTGCTTTTTATTTACGCTGTCGGCCCCGGCCAAAAAATTCCGGAAGGAAAACGTGTTAATGCCAATCCGAACCGCTTTCATCTCGTAAACGGCCGTGCTGTCCGGAATAGCCGCTTTTAGAGCCGGAGCCAGAAAAAGCAGAAATACAAAGGCAAACAGTCTGGACACGGCAAAAAACAATTTTCCTAAATTACTGATTCTGCCTCAAGGCTGCAAATCTCCTTAGTTAGGGCGTTAAAAGCCGGAATTGTAACCGGGTGCACGTGAGGAAGTAGTTTGGTTTGAAAAACGCTATGCTTTCGGAGCCGAAAACTAAAATCCGTTCGCCTTTTTTCTTAAGTCCCGGTAAAACGCTATCAGAAAACATCCAAAAACTGCTCTTGCTCCGGATAAATTTTCCGGCCTCAGGCAACCAGATTTTTAAAACGCTTGTCTTCTCATTTTAAATAAAGCAACAAGAGTTGCTGGATTAATTTGTGGAATAGCGTAAATATTCAGCTATCGTCTTTGTTTTTTGCGGTAAAGCGTGCAAATTTAAAACCGAAGATTTAACACAAATTTTGGAACCTGCTCCTGGGCATCTGTGTCTTGAAACTGTGCAATTTTATACCTGAACTCCTGATTTATGCCTAAAAAATTACTTGTAGCAATAATTCTGCTTTTGGCAGCGCACGTTGCTTCGGCCCAGAAATACGTATGGGCCTGGAAAGTGCATAAAGTTTCGTCGCAGCGCGCAACCGGTAAAGATCCTTTTGCCCCCGACCAGGTGTTAGGCGAACCGAATGCACTGCCTTTGGGCGAACCGAACAGCCAGGCATGGAGCCCGAAAAAAGACGACGAAAAAGAGGAATTCATCGAGATCCGGTTTGTAAAATCGTTGGTGGCGCGCCAGGTTTCGGTGGTAGAAAATGCCAACCCCGGCACAGTAACCAAAATTGAGCTGATAGATACCGGCGGCAAACCGCACGAAGTGTATACCAACAATAAACCCGGGCCGCTATCGGTGAGGCATCGCGTGCTTTCGGTTGCTTTTCCGGCCGCCAAATACCGCACCATTGGCGTTCGCGTTACCATGAATACGGCCGCGGTGGGCGGCGTAAATCAGATAGATGCCATTGGTATTGCCGATACCGAAGAATCTTTCGTGAAAAAGGAACTGAAAGGAAAGCAGGAAATTGCCTTCGATACGGTAATGGAAAACATTGGCGAAACCGTAAATTCCATGTACACCGAAACGCGCCCGGTAATTTCTTCCGATGGTAAAACGCTTTTCTTTGCCCGCCAGAATCACCCCAAAAACACGGGGGGTACCAGCGATGGCCAGGATGTATGGTATTCGCCGGTAACAGATCCGAAAGAACAAACCTGGGGCCCGGCCCGGAACTTAGGCAGCCCGATCAACAACAGCGGCAACAACGGGGTAACTTCGGTTTCCGCCGACGGCAACACCTTGCTGCTCATCAATACTTATAATCCCGACGGCACGATCAGCCCGGAAGGCGCTTCGATCAGTACGCGTACCAAAACCGGGTGGAGTTTGCCCGTGAAGCTGAATATTCTGAATTACTACAATAAATCGAACGAAAATGTAGATTACTTCCTGGCTAACTCGGGCAAAACCCTGCTCATGGCCGTAACCCGCAACGATGGCGTAGGCGGGCAGGACCTGTTTGTGAGTTTTCTGCAGAAATTCGGGGTTTGGAGCAAGCCTTTGAACCTGGGCAAAACTATTAATACCAGAAAATCGGAATTTGCGCCTTTTCTGGCCGCCGATGGCAAGACTTTATTCTTTGCTTCGGATGGGCATAAAGGCTACGGTAAAAGCGATATTTTTTACTCCAAGCGCCTCGACGATACCTGGCAAAACTGGAGCACGCCGCTCAATCTGGGGCCGAATATCAATTCCAAAGACTGGGATGCTTATTATACCGTGGCGGCCGCCGGCGATTATGCTTACCTGGTTTCCACGCGTAACGGTACTGGAAATTCCGAAGATATTTTTAAAATTAAACTGGTTTCGCAGTTCAAGCCCGAGCCGGTAATTCTGGTAACCGGAAAAGTGCTGGACGCGAAAACTCAAAAGCCGCTCGAAGCCAAGATCGTGTACGAAAGCCTGGTAACCGGCGAGGAATTAGGCGTGGCGCAAACCAACCCCGTAGACGGTTCTTACACCATCGTATTGCCTTCCGGCACGAGTTATGGTTATATGGCCGAGGCCGAAGGTTACATTGCCGTAAACGAAAACATAGACGCTACCGAAACCACCAAATACACTGAAATTAACCGCGACCTCTATTTGGTGCCGTTCGAAGTTGGGGCTAAAATTACGCTGAACAATATTTTCTTTGCCCAAAGCCGTTCTTTCCTGCGCGAAAGCTCTTATTCAGAACTCAACCGCCTGGTAAAGATCATGAAAGATAACCCGGCTGTAACCATTCGCCTGGAAGGCCACACCGATAACCAGGGTGATTCCAAACTGAATATGCAGCTTTCGATAGACCGCGTTAATGCCGTAAGGAAATACCTGGTAGATAAAGGCATCGAAAAGAAACGCATCGAAACCGTAGGCTTCGGCGATAGCCGGCCGGTAGCCAGTAACGTGAAAGAAGAAACCCGCCGCATGAACCGCCGCGTAGAATTTACCATCCTGAAAAAGTAGGAAAGCCCCATTTAGGTGTTTCTCCAATATCGGTTTAAAGTAAAAAGTAAGGCCTGCATTTCAGAAATGCAGGCCTTACTTTTTACTTTAAAAATGCTACCGTTCCGGACTTGAAAATGCGGTGCAATTATTTCTTTTTGTTCGTTACGTAATGCACGTACAGGTCTTCTACCTGCTTGCGGGCCCAGGGCGTAGCGCGCAGAAATTTCAGGCTCGATTTTATGCTCGGATCGTGGGTGAAGCAGCGGATGTTGATCATGTTGCCCAGCATTTTCCAGCCGTAAAAGCCTACCAGTTCGCTGATCACGTTTTCCAGGGTTTTGCCGTGCAGCGGGTTATTGGGTTGCGTTTCCATCTCTTAATTTTTTGCGGTCTTCAGACTTTTTATGCCCGAAAGCCTACCGTTTTTTAACCTTCGTAGAAACCAATTAAGGCGCCGAAATAACTTTCATCCCAGCCTTCGGAAATATCCTGAAAGGCTTCGTCGGGAATATTGGTGTGGCGCAATTCTGCCGAAGTGCCGTATTTGTGGGGGTGCAGCTTTATAGTTACGATAGAAGGTTCTTCCTGTTCGCCGAAATACCATTCCTGCACAATTTTTTTACCGGCCTCAAATTCCAGGTTCTTGCCCGCAATGCTGCCATCCCAGAGCGAAAATTCGGAGCCGGGTTCGGTGCTCATTTCCGCCGGATCGCCGGTCCAGATTTCGAGTTCGTTGGGGTTGGTAAGCGCCGAATAAACTTCTTCGGGCTCGGCCGGAATAATGTAGTATTTCTTGTAATCTTTCATGCAGGCAAAATTTAAAGCGGCAATTTACCAGTTTTTATACGGGTTTACCGCCAGCTGCGCATTATAATATTTTTTCTGACCGGTTACTTCTTCCGTTACCCAATCCGGTTTCTCAAATTTTTCATCTTCGCTTTCCAGTTCAATTTCTGCAACGAGCAAACCTTCATTTTCGGCCAGGAATTCGTCTACTTCCCAGGTTTTGCCTTCGAAAATAAGGATGTAACGGTTTTTGATTAAGCTGGTTTCTGCAAACTGATCGAGCAATTCGGTCGCTTCGGTTTTCGGAATCTCATATTCGTATTCCAAACGGCTCGCACCCGTAGTCGCGCCTTTTATGGTGATATAGCCGGAAGTATTGGTAACGCGCACCCGGATGGTTTTTTCAGGATCGGTGTGCAGGTAGCCCTGGCGGAAGAAGTTGGCTTCGGGTTTTTCGAGTTTTTGCCATAGTGTTTTGTCTACCAGGAATTTGCGTTCTATTTCTACAGGCATATTTTAGAGGAAGGAAGAAAGATGAAGGATGAAAGGCAAACCCATTTCAGACTTTTTTGCTATGAAACGCTACCGTTTTCCGGCTAAAAACTACTCGCTGGAAGAAACGAATTTCAAACCAATGATGGAACCGATGAGCAGGAAAATGAAGAACATGCGCCAAAAGAAAACCGGTTCTTTAAAGAAAATAATGCCCATTAAAACCGTTCCTACGGCGCCAATTCCGGTCCAGACGGCGTAAGCGGTGCCCATGGGCAGGGTTTGCGTGGCTTTATAAAGCAGGAACATACTGGCCGTAAGCGAAACGAAAAAACCAACGATCCAGAGGATAGATTCGGTACCGGAAGTTTCTTTGGCTTTGCTCAGGCAGGTGGTAAAGCCTACTTCGAACAAGCCGGCAATAATTAACATGAACCAGGCCATTTTGTAATTGTTTTTGTTTATCGCAAAGGTCGGTTAAAACCCGGGAACAAAATTTTACAAATGTTAAAAAAATTAACTGTTTTCGCTCCGGATGCGGCTTAAGGTAACCTGGGTAACGCCTAAAAACGAAGCAATATGACCTAGTTGCACGCGCTGCAGCAGTTGTGGATTTCTTGTAATCAGTTCGTGGTAGCGTTCCGAAGCCGTTTTAAATTGCCGGGAAATAAAGCGTTCCTCCGTTTTTACGAGCTCGCGTTCAGCCATTTTTCTTCCCCAGTTGGCCAGCGCAATATCGGTGGCAAAAAACTGCTGCAAAACCGCGTGTTCGATCTTGTATAAAACCGAAGCTTCCAGTAATTCAATGTTTTCGTAGCCGGGTTTGCCTGCAATGTAACTGTTAAAGGAAAGCACCGCATCGCCTTCGGAACCGAACCAGAACGTGACTTCTTTCTCATTCTGAAAGCAGAATGCCCGCGCAATTCCTTTTTCAATAAAGTACAGGTTCCGGTCCGTTTTTCCGGCTTTAAAAAGCAAATGTCCTTTGGGGAGCTCCACTTTTTGCAGCGAATCCGATAGCGTTTTCAGCGACGTTTCCGGCAACGGATAATACGCGCTGATCCGGGAAAGCAGGGCCTTCAAAGTTGTAAAAGATCTTAGCTCTGGCGGCCTTCTTCGCGGCCCGGTTTGGTGCTGCCCGAGCCGCCTTCCGGATTGGCAATGGAATCGCGCATGCCGGTGTCGGCCTGAATGTTGCGCATTTTGTAGTAATCCATAATTCCTAAGTTGCCGGAACGGAAGGCTTCGGCGATGGCTCTTGGCACTTCGGCTTCGGCTTGTACTACCAGGGCTTTGGCTTTCTGGGTTTCGGCGCGCATTTCCTGCTCCACAGCTACGGCCATGGCGCGGCGTTCTTCGGCGCGGGCTTCGGCTACTTTTAAATCGGCGTTAGCCTGGTCGATCTGCAGTTTCGCCCCAATGTTTTCTCCGATGTCCACGTCAGCAATATCAATAGACAGAATTTCGTACGCGGTGCCCGCATCCAGGCCTTTTTGTAAAACCAGTTTCGAGATCTTATCCGGATTTTCGAGTACTTCTTTATGCGATTTAGACGAACCGATGCTCGTTACAATGCCTTCGCCAACGCGCGCTAAAATGGTTTCTTCGCCGGCGCCGCCTACTAACTGGGCAATATTGGCTCTAACCGTAACGCGGGCTATAACAATTAACTGAATACCGTCCTGCGCAACTGCGGCCACATTGGGCGTGTTGATCACTTTCGGGTTTACGGAAGTGGTTACGGCTTCAAAAACGTTACGGCCAGCTAAATCGATAGCAGTTGCCTGTTTAAAACTTAACGGAATGTTGGCTTTGTCGGCGGAAATTAAAGCTTTGATAACGGTTGGCACGTTGCCGCCGGCCAGGTAATGCGTTTCGAGTTCGGAACTGGTAATGTGAATGCCGGCTTTGGTACTCGTGATCATGGAGTTCACAATTAAGCTCGGCGGCACTTTCCGGATGCGCATAAAAACCAGATCGAACAGGTTGACTTTTACGCCCGAAAAAAGTGCTGTGATCCAAAGGTTGATCGGGAAAAAGTACAGGAATACCAGAAAAAGAATGACAATTCCGGCAATAAGAAACGCGGGGGAAAGATTATCCATAGTTTATATTTTCGTTGTTCGTTGTTCGTTGTTCGTTGTTCGTTGTTCGTTGTTCGTTGTTCGTTCGATTTTGGGGCATACAAGTTAGGCAGAATCCGGCAACCCATAACGCATAAATTCAGCCCAAATGCTTAAAAAATACGATGGCTTTAGGTGGAAAAAACAGTCTGCAATTCAGGCATTTAGCCATTCAACCATTACACAATCAGGCCGTTTGAATAGCCCGCTCCACCACGATTCTATGCGGCTCGACCTTCAGAATGCGGATCGCAGTATCGGTTTGAATGAATTCGCCGTTGGTGGTTACTTCAAACGTTTTGCCGTGGAAGTATCCGGTTCCGGCGGGGCGTAAAGCAGAAAGCGCTTTGCCGACCTCGCCTACTTCTACAGCCGGGCGGTCATCTTCATTTACCCGTGCTTTGTTTACCGTAGTGAGGGTGAAGCGCTGCCAAGTTTGTTTTTTCAGCCCGAAATAAACGGCGCCCGCCGTAAGCAGCACCGAAATGCCGAGCATCCAGTAACCATAAACCAGCCCCAGGTCACGGAAACCAAGCCAGATACCAATAGCCATTAAAATAATGCCGGCTAACCCAACCAGCGTGGTGCCGGGCACCAGTACAATTTCCACTACCAGCAGCAGAATGCCAAAAACCAGCAGCGAAACGATCGTGATCCATTCCATTTTTATTCCGAAAACTATGATTTGTTTAAAGATACGATTTTCCAGGGGAAAAGAAATCCTCCGCGCGGGTTTTCAGGCTTAATCTGAAGTAACATGTTTTCTGATATTTTAAGACAGGTTTAGAAACGAGGAAAACTGTTATGCTTTTTCTGTCCCTTGCCATAGTTTTTTTCATTCCATGTATAAATTAAACCGGGCTGAAAAGTCTGATGTGTTTTGTAATAATTGCCTGTTTTGCAGATTTTTATGGCTGCGCCTGTTGTTGCCTTGAGGTCTGATTTCGATAAAATTTGGTTTGTGTTGGGGGAAATAAAGTATTTACTTTTAAGCATTCCCGAAACTACAGATAATCCAGACTTCGCATGGAAAAGAAACTTTTACTTTTTTGCCTGTTTTTGATAGCGTTTTCCGGAAAGGTTTTGGCGCATGAAGTTGAAGTTGATTCTGTTGTAAATTCGCAATTTTATAGGAATTCAGTTTATGCCGAATTGTTAGGCAATGGGGTTTTTGGCTCGCTGAATTATGAAAGGTTATTCTGGATTCCTGCTTCTGAGACTACGGTTGCAGCTCGGGTAGGTGGATTATTACTTGAAGCTGGACAAGTAGGAGGAACGTTCGAATATCAAATGATTGCTGTTGGTGAGGTTACTTTTTTCTCAGGGAAAAGAGCTGTGAAATTTGAATCTGGTTTTGGTGTCACCGTTTATACTGATTCACAGGGCTATAATGAAGCTTATGGGCATTCAGGTAATTATTGGGAGTTTATTCCGGTTCTCAGGATTGGTGCCCGGTGGCAACCAAGAGCTAAACCATATTTAGTCCGGCTTGGATTTACGCCTTTATTTTTCGGGGATGATTCTCCCGTTTATAAATTTCCGGTTGTTCCTTTCGGCGGCCTGAGTTTTGGTTATAGTTTCGGAAAGAGGCATAAATGATTGAAGCCATAGCATTTTCCTGAAAACAAAAAACCTTCCAGGTTTTCAAGACCTGGAAGGTTTAGATAAAGCAGTTTTTCCGCTTAAAATGCTACCGTTTTTCTAATAGGCTCTGGCAAAGTAAACGCGGCGCGAAGAAGGTTTGCCGGTTACCATATCCACGCCGTTTTCTTCCGGCGTATCTAAGGCAATGCAGCGGATGGTTGCTTTGGTTTCTTCTTTAATGCGTTCTTCGGTTTCCGGCGTGCCGTCCCAGTGCGCTAATACGAAACCTGGTTTCTCGTCTAAAACGCGTTTGAAATCTTCGTAAGAATCTACTTTTACGGTGTTTTCCTGACGGAATTGCAGGGCTTTATTGTAGATGTTTTCCTGGATGTCGTTGAGCAGGTTTTCGATGGTGTTTTCCAGGCCTTCGAGCTGCATGCTTTGCTTTTCTTTGGTGTCGCGGCGGGCCACTTCGGCGGTGCCGTTTTCCAGGTCGCGCGGGCCAATGGCTACGCGCACCGGAACGCCTTTCAGTTCCCATTCGGCAAATTTAAAGCCCGGGCGTTCAGTGTCGCGGTCGTCGTATTTTACGGAAATGCCTTTGGCTTCGAGTTTTTCCTTCAGTTTGCCTACCGTTTCGGAGATCTGCGCCAGTTCTTCGTCTTTGCGGAAGATCGGCACAAAAACTACCTGGATCGGGGCTAATTTCGGAGGTAAAACCAAACCTTCATCGTCGGAGTGCGCCATAACCAAGGCACCCATCAAACGCGTACTTACGCCCCAGCTGGTACCCCAAACGTATTCCTGTTTGCCTTCTTTGTTGGTAAATTTTACATCGAAAGCCTGCGCGAAATTCTGCCCTAAAAAGTGCGACGTTCCGGCCTGCAGGGCTTTACCATCCTGCATCAAACCTTCTATGCAATACGTGTCTAAAGCGCCTGCAAAACGTTCGTTGGGAGTTTTTACGCCTTTTACCACCGGTAATGCTAGGAAATTTTCGGCGAAATCGGCGTATACGTTCAGCATTTGTACGGTTTCGGCTACGGCTTCTTCGGCGGTGGCGTG
Source organism: Adhaeribacter terrigena (assembly GCF_016623615.1). Classification (GTDB taxonomy): domain Bacteria; phylum Bacteroidota; class Bacteroidia; order Cytophagales; family Hymenobacteraceae; genus Adhaeribacter_A; species Adhaeribacter_A terrigena. The sequence continues at coordinate 23,576 of NZ_JAEHFX010000008.1, forward strand.
AGCCGTGTGGCCTTCCTGCCATAAGAATTCGGCGGTGCGTAAAAATAAACGGGTACGCATTTCCCAACGCACTACGTTAGCCCACTGGTTAATGAGCAAAGGAAGATCGCGGTAACTCTGGATCCAGCCTTTGTAAGTGCTCCAGATAATGGCTTCGGAAGTAGGTCGTACTACGAGTTCTTCTTCCAGTTTGGCTTCCGGATCTACGCGTAATTTGCCGGCATTTTCCGGATCGGTCTGCAGGCGGTAATGGGTTACCACGGCGCATTCTTTAGCAAAGCCTTCGGCGTTTTTTTCTTCCGCCTCGAACATGCTTTTCGGGATGAAAAGCGGGAAATATGCGTTGGAGTGACCAGTCTTTTTGAACATATCATCGAGTACGCGCTGCATCTTTTCCCAGATGGCAAAACCATAAGGTTTAATAACCATACAGCCCCGTACGCCGGAGTTTTCGGCCAGGCCGGCACGCTTCACTAACTCATTGTACCAGAGTGAATAATCTTCACTTCTTTTCGGTAAAGCTTTGCTCATAATTCAGTATCTTTGTTAAAGGCAATGCCAATCCGGGAATAGTTATTTTCCGGTATGGATTTTGCGTTATATATTACAGAATATTACAGAAATGGGAATATCATTTCGGCCCAAAAATACGTTAATAAAACTGTATTAACCAGTAAACCGGCCGTGTTTAATGCTTAGTGCATTTTCGTGCTTCCGGCTATACCGTTTAAAAATATAAAATTATGAAAAATATAATTACTACTGCTTTGTTGCCGCTGTTGGCCGGGTTGGCTTTTAGCTGTACCAGCACCACGGCGCTGCAGTCCTCCGAAAACGACGATCTGTATTATGCTTCTACTGACAGAACGGTGCGGCCGGAGCTGGCTTATACAGGTTCTGAAAGCGTATCGGGCTCTGAAGAAGTTTCCAATCCGGAATACGGAGATGCAGGAAGCGGTCAGAATTCGATTACGAACAACTATAATTACTACGACAACGACCGGTATTCTACCCGTAGCTATGCGGGCAGCCGGTTCCGGAATTATAATTATTACAGCGCCGATCCTTTTTACGATCCGTTCTATTCGCCTTTTGGTTATTCTGCGGCGTATTGCTACAATCTGTATGATCCGTTCTGGTATCCGTATTGCTATCCTTCGCGTGGTCTGACCATCAGCTTTGGCATTGGTTATGGCTATGGCTATGGCTACCGGCCTTACGGTTACGGTTATAGCCCTTACGATTATTACGGTTATGGTTACCGGGGTGGTTACGGTGGATACTACCAGGGATTTTATGACGGATATTATGCGGGTGGCGGTGGCTATGGCTATGGTTACAACCGCCACCGGGTAAATTACGCGCCGCGTACCAACCGCAGCAATGTGCCGGGTAATGCGCCGGTAAATAATGCAACCGGTCGTCCTTCGGTGCCGGGTGGCCGGGTGGCAGATGCTAACCCGAATACTGGTACCGTAATTCCGGGCAGCCGTCCGAACCGGATTTCCCAACCGGGAACCTCTACTCCGGGCCGGGCAGGTCAGCCGGTTAATAATAATACTCCCCAAAATGGCCGCGAACAGCAGGGCCGTCCGGCGCAAAATGCACGTCCGGGGGGGCGCGAAACGCAGAATATTCAGCCGGAAAATTACCAGTTCCAGAACAATGCCCAGCCAGGTGTAGAGTACAGCCGTCCGGCCCGTGATAATGCCACCGTTCCTGCGCAGGCAAGCCCGGGAGGCAGAGTGCCTGCCGATAGAGTGCCAACGCAGGAAGTAACGCCATCCAGATCACAACCATCGCAACCGGTTCAGATAGAGCAACCGAGCCGTCGGGAACAGCGTCGTATGCAATCGCAGCCGCAATCGCAACCAACCTACCAGTCAGCGCCGCAACGCAGCGCCCCGGTTTATGAAAACAGCCGTCCGGCGCGCAGCAGCGACAACAGCGGTTCTTATCAGGCGCCTAGCCGGAGCAGTTCACCTGGTTCCAGCCAGCCAAGCGGTGGCGGCGGACGGCCAAGACGATAATTAAACAAGCAGACCCTTATGAAGAATTTGAAAATATTAGCTACCGGGCTGGCTTTGCTGGCCTGGAGTAGCTGCGCTTTGGCGCAAAACGAAACCGATGCACTGCGTTATTCACAACTCGGTTTTGGCGGTACGGCCCGTATTCAGGGTATAGCCGGCGCCCAGATAGCTTTAGGCGCCGATGCATCTACTATGGCTGGTAACCCGGCCGGTTTAGGGCTTTACCGCAGAAGTGAATTTACCTTCAGCCCTGGTTTTAGTTTTAACAATACCGAAAGTTTTCTGGGAAATACGTCCACGCCTGACTCCCGCAACAATTTTAATATCTCGCAGGTGGGAGCCGTTTTTACCGACCGCAAAGCCGATGATGTAGTAAGTGATTGGCGGAGTGGAAGCTTCGGGATTGGCTTTACCAGGCTGAATTCCTTTCAGGCCAATACCAGCTATACCGGACAGGTAGAAGATAAGAATTCTCTTTTGCAATCGTTCGACGATAATATCAGGAATTTCAACATTACGCAGGCCCAACTGGATGCCGAATACGGGTCTGGCGGCAATAATATTACAACCCTGGAAGGCCTGGCGTATGCCACGTATTTAATAGATGTAGATTCTACTGGTAACGTGTATGTGCCGGCGCGGCAGGGGGTGCTTACTCAGGGAGAAAACATTTACAGTCGCGGCGCTCAAAACCAGTGGGATTTTAGCTACGGCGCCAGCTATCAGGATAAATTGTTTATTGGCGGTTCGCTTGGACTTGCTACAGTGAGCTATGAACAAACCCGCACTTATACCGAAATAGCCGGCAACGACGAACCATATTTCTCTTCGCTTACACTTACCGATTATTTTAAAACCAGCGGTGCCGGCATTAATTTTAAAGTCGGCCTGATCTACAAACCCGTAGATGCTTTGCGGTTGGGTGCTACTATTCAGACGCCAACTTTTTACGGACTGGAAGACAGGTATAGTTCTGCTATGCAGGCCAATTACAAACCAGGCGTTTTTACTACCAATAGCATTTATGCGCAAGCCCTGGATGGCGAATTTGAATATAACTTAACCACGCCGTTCCGGGCTAATGGCGGTATTGCTTATTTTATTGGTAAATACGGGTTTATTTCGGCCGATGTGGAATATTTAGATTACAGCGATGCGCGCTTTAGTATTTCCGACGATAATCCGTATGGGTTAGATCCGGGCACCGGTTATTTCAGCCAGCAGAACCGCCGTATTTCCGATACTTATTCCGGAGCCATGAACTACCGGATCGGGGCGGAAGCGCGTTTTGATGTGTTCCGGGTGCGGGCAGGTTTTGCACACTACGGCGATGCGTTCGATAGTAATTTAGACCGGGCCCGTAAATATTTTACCGGCGGTATTGGTCTGAAAGAGAAAAACTATTTCCTGGATGCCGCTTATGTATTCGGGAAATGGAACAGCTATTATTCACCTTACATACTGAACGATAATTCGCAGCCCGTGGTAACTACCGAAAATAAAAATACCAGCTTTGTAATTACCGGCGGTTTCAATTTTTAAGACTTTTCAGGCTTCAAACCCTACCGTTCTTTAAAAGAAAAAGCAGCGATCCTTCTCCGGATAGCTGCTTTTTCTTTTGTTTGTAAGTCTAGCTGAATATCTGAACAAGGGGAAATTCAGAATGTATTCCAGGTCGATGTGCAGAGAATCAATTTGTGTGAAAATTAAATTTGATCTGAATTGCATTTATCCTGAGCCGGGACAATTCGGAACAAAATATTCTTCCCGTTTTCCATTACAATTCCTTTGTAAAATGCGCCTTGCAAAGGAATAAAGGCAAAAAACGGTATGGTTTCAGGCAATAAAAGTCTGTAAGTAAGTGACGAATTATGGTTTTGCTTGCCAGTATTCAGCATTCAATTGCAGAACATTGTTAATACCTTTTTCAGGATCGGGAAAAGCCTGGAGGGCAAAAAAAAGCCCCGCATTGCTGCAGGGCTTTTTCAAAAATGGGATTTAAGCTAATGCTTATTTTTCCATTTTAACGTCCATTCTTAATTCGCTCTGGTTGTTATTGGCTGCAGTAGGAGCAACAATGCTGTTAATTTTAGCTACGCCATGTTTGCCGGTAGAAGTTACAAAAGCAAAAACATCGTTCGCTTTTAGTTTTTTAACAGAAGTAGTTGGGGTTGCAGTGCTATTGGTGTAAACTGCCGCAACTTGATCGCCGTTTGTCAGGTTTGTGTAAGTAGCAGTGTTAGTGCCAATACGCTTGAACATGGTGGTATTTGTAGTGGTCCAGGTCTGGATTCCATTGTTTGCGTTGTTGTAAACTTCACCAGCCTTGGTGTCTTCCGGAGAAGCAAGCGTGGCTGCATGGTTAGCAGCAGCAGTATCGCCGCTCAAAGGGCTGCTATGGTAGTAAATCAGGTCTATCAGGCCGGAATTGGTTTTCGCATCAGTTGAGTTTCTTACCACACCATCTGTAGCAGAGAAGAAGCTTCCGGAAGTAGCGTTATTCTGGTTACCTAAAATTCTGGCTGAGAAAGTATTCATTTCTGCCGCAGCAGGAGGCGTTACTGGTTGCGGATCATCATTGTCATCGCCGCAGCTGGTCATTAATCCTAAGCTCGCAACAGTTAACATCGACAGGTAAAAGGTTCTCAGTTTTTTCATGGTTTTCATTAAATTTTAAATTGATTATAAAGTTAAGATTTTAATTCTATCGGGTTTGTTCGCAAACTTAATACCATTTTTAAATATAGCCTATTGCTATTTGATAAAATAAGGCCGTAAATGCTTTTCCGCTTTTGCAAAGCCAATTTTTCAGGTTAAATTTAGCGTTTAAATCTGGTTTACAAATAAAACGCTATGCATTTTCAGGTAAAAACTATCCTCTTTGCCTTCATTCTTCTTTTGGGTTCGCAGTTTGCAGAGGCCCAGCAAAAGCTTAAAATTACGGTAGAAGATATTTGGGCCAAACCTACGTTTGCCGCAAAGTCGGTGCACGGCGTAAACTGGATGAAAGACGGCCGCTATTATTCTTCACAGCTGGCAGATAACGCCAACAAGGTAACCGATATTGTAAAAGTAGACGTTACTACCGGCCAGCCGGTAAGTACGATCATTGAAGGCGAAGGGTTGCGCGTAGAAGGCAGCCAGGAACCAATTGCCTACGATGGTTACGAATTCAGTGCCGATGAGAAGAAGGTGCTTTTCTCTACCCAGACCGAACCTATTTACCGCCGTTCTTCCAAAGCCGAATATTACGTTTACGACCTCGATTCTAAAAAACTGGTAAAGCTCAGCAACGGTGGCAAGCAATCGTACGCCACGTATTCGCCGGACGGTAAGCAGGTTGCTTTTGCCCGCGACAACAACATGTTTGTGGTAGACCTGGCCACCATGCAGGAAAAACAACTCACCAACAACGGTAAATTCAACCACATTATTAACGGTTCTGCCGATTGGGTTTACGAAGAAGAATTCGAGTTTGCGAAAGCCTTTTTCTGGAGCCCGAATTCTGACCGGATCGCCTTTTATACCTTCGATGAAAGCCGCGTGCCGGAATACAACATGCAAATGTGGGGCAATTTATACCCAACCGATTACCGCTTTAAATACCCGAAAGCCGGCGAAGCCAATTCCATCGTTTCTATTTCAGTTTACGACCTGAAAAACGGAAAAACCACCCCAATGAACGTGGGTCCGCAGCAAGACCAATACATTCCGCGCATTAACTGGACCACCGACAACAACCTGCTTTCTATAAGAAGAATGAACCGTTTGCAGAACACCCTGGAGATTCTGCACGCCAACGCCAACACCGGCGAAAGCAAAGTGATTCTGACGGAAAAAGACAAAGCCTACGTAGAAATTACCGACGACCTGACGTACCTCAAAGACGGCAAGCACTTCGTGATGAGCTCCGAGAAAGACGGTTTTCGCCATTTGTACCTCTTCGATATGAAAGGCAAGGAAAAGCGCCAGATTACCAAAGGCAACTGGGAGATCAGCAACGTGCTGGGTTTTGACGAGAAAAACAATACCGTTTTCTATACAAGTACCGAAGTTTCGCCCATGACGCGCCAGCTTTACCGCATCAGCCTGAAAGGAAAAGATAAAACCCGCTTAACGAAGGAAAACGGTACGCACAACATTAACATGAGCCCCGATTTTCAGTATTACCTCGATTATTTTTCTACCGCCAACGCGCCATTAGCTGTTAGCCTGAATTCTGGAAAAGACGGCAAACAAATTAAAATGCTGGAAGATAACGCCGCCTTGAAAAGCCGTTTAACCCAATACGAAATCTCGCCGCTGGAATTCTTCAATTTTAAAACTACCGAAAACGTAAGCCTGAACGGCTGGATGATCAAACCTTCCAATTTCGATCCGAATAAAAAGTATCCGGTACTGATGTTTGTGTACGGTGGTCCGGGTAATCAGCAGGTAAACGACGCCTGGAATTCTAAAGATTTTATGTGGTACCAGATGCTGGCCCAAAAAGGCTACATGATCGTGTGCGTAGATAACCGCGGCACCGGTGGCCGCGGCGCCGATTTCAAGAAAAGCACCTACGCCAACTTAGGCAAATACGAAGCCCATGATCAGATCGAAACTGCCAAATATCTAGGCGGTCTGCCGTACGTAGATAAAGCGCGCATCGGGATCTGGGGCTGGAGCTACGGCGGTTATATGACGCTGCTGGCCTTAACCAAAGGTGCCGATTATTTCAAGGCCGGCATTGCGGTGGCCCCGGTTACCAACTGGCGTTATTACGATACCGTTTACACCGAACGCTTCCTGAAAACCCCGCAGGAAAATGCCGCCGGTTACGACGATAATTCTCCGGTACAGTACGCCGACAAACTGAAAGCAAAGCTGCTTTTAATTCACGGTACCGGCGACGATAACGTGCACGTACAGAACGCCATTGCCATGACCGACGCCCTGGTAAAAGCCAACAAGCAATTCGAGACTTTTTATTACCCGAACCGCAACCACGGCATTTATGGCGGCAATACCCGTTTGCACCTTTACAACCAGATGACCAGCTTTATTGAACGCAGTTTGTAAGCAAGCGTACCGGCTGAAAAAGCTGCGATGGTAAAATACTGAATTGATGAATCCGACAATTTCCGTAATTATTCCGATCTACAACGAAGAAAAGAATATTTTCAATTTATACGACCGGCTCACCGGGGTAATGCAAACCCTAGGCGAAACGTATGAATTCATTTTTGTGAACGACGGCAGTCGCGATAACTCGCTGGCACTTATAAAAACCCTAGCCCAACGCGACGAAAAAGTCAAATTCATCAACTTCAGCCGTAATTTCGGGCACCAGATTGCGGTGAGCGCCGGCCTGGATCATACGCGTGGTAAAGCCATTGTAATTATAGATGCCGATCTGCAGGACCCGCCGGAACTCATCATTGACCTGTACAAAAAAATGCAGGAAGGCTACGAAGTGGTGTATGCGCGCCGCCGGAAAAGGGTAGGGGAAAGCTACTTAAAACTGCTTACCGCCAAATGGTTCTACCGGATTTTAGCCAACATTACTTCCGTAGAAATTCCGGTTGATACCGGCGATTTCCGGATCATGAGCGATAAGATTGTGCAGGTGCTGCGCAACATGCCGGAACGCAACAAATTCCTGCGCGGGCAAATTTCCTGGGCGGGTTTTAAGCAAACCTATGTAGAATACGACCGAGCCGAACGGGCCGAAGGCGAAACCGGCTACACCTACCGCAAAATGATCCGCTTCGCGCTCGATGGGATTACTTCTTTTTCCGATTTCCCGTTGAAAGTGGCTACCATGTCGGGTTTTGCAGTTTCCGGAATAGCTTTTCTGGTTATGCTGTATGCGCTTTATTCCCGGTTTGTTACCAACGATACTGTTCCCGGCTGGACTTCCACCATACTGAGTGTGTTGTTTCTGGGCGGCATTCAGCTTATTTCCATCGGCATCATCGGCGAATACATCAGCCGGATCAGCAATAACGTACGCGGCCGGCCGCTTTATATCATCTCCGATACCAATGTGAACACGCAGCCAGCCCAGGTTCCGGCGCATGCGCAGGTGTTTTAGAAATCTGAAAAACGCTAGGGTTTGAAAGCAAAAAAGTCTGGTAAGGTTGCCAGACTTTTTGTTTACGGCCGAACGATTTGCTGCTTAAAATGAAACTTCAGCAGTTTGTCGTTTATCGGAATGTTGATCTCGTAGCTGGTGGCCTGGTCGTGACGTTGGAAGTAAACTTCGCCGTAAATAACCGAGTTGGGCGGCAACGTGCTTTTTCGCAGAATGGTCTGGTCTAAAAAGCGTTTGCGGTCGTTCAAAGAAATCCGTTTGTTTTCTAATCTATATAGGTCAATTTCGCGGTTATGGGCTGATTCATCCCGCATCTGCTGCCGTTGTTCACGCTCTTCAGGTGTTTCCTTGTCGGCAATGCTGGCAACGGCCGAAGTTGTTTCTAACAGGGAAAGGGTAACGTGGCTAATAGCGGTATTCATTTCTTCTGCTTCCTGCCGCGATTTTTGTTTGGCCAGATCCAGGTAATAGCTTTCCGGATCTACGGCTTTTTGTTGCTGCACAATGCTTTGGGGCAGGTTCGCGCCGCTCATATTCGACCAGAATCTTTCAGGGGCTACCAAAACCGGCCGGCTGGAATTATTCTCCACTTCCACGTTGAAAATGGCGTTATTCCGGTCGTTCGTTTCGTAGGCAATTTTCACCACCACGCTATCTACAGTTTTGTGTACAAATTCGCGTCCCCAAGCCCAGTTGGTGTTTTCTTCGGTTGGCGAAATTTTAGAAATATTGTAGGGGCTCACGCACGAAGTAAGCAATAAACCAAAAGCGAAAAAAAGAAAGCGTTTCATGGCAGGCTTCAGAATAGAACAGGCACGCTAAGTTATTCAAATTCCGGAATACCTGCGCGAAACTGTGTTATTTTATCTGCCGGAAAACGCTATGGTTTTAACGCAAAAAAGTCTGCAAAATTCGCTTTTGCAGACTTTCGAAGATGCTTTCAATAATAAATTAAGCCGCTACTTTGCTTTTATAAGCAGCTTCGCGTTGTTCCCGTACCAGTTGGCGGTCCAGGGCAAATGTGCCGAGCGGGATCAACGAAGCCACCAGCGCCCAGATGCCTTTCATAAACGACCAGCGGCGCTGCACGGCTACCTGAAAAACGGCGGCAATGTAAAGCACAAACAACACGCCATGCGCCCAACCCGTGTATTTTACCACCAGCGGCTGGTCAAAATAATATTTCAGCGGCATGGCAATGCATAATAAAACAAGATAAGAAAGGCCTTCCAGTAAACCGATTAAGCGCAGGCGCCCGAGAGCGGTGGTTAAAAATTTGTTCATTGTGCGAGCAGTTTTTAAATTAATAAAGTCGTTAACGCCTGATTATCAGGTTTATTATAGTTTCACGCAAACATTTTGGGGCTCGGTAAAGAATCGTAGCGCCTCCAGGCCACCTTCGCGGCCCACGCCCGATTGCTTCATCCCCCCGAAAGGTGTGCGTAAGTCGCGTAGTAACCAGCAATTTACCCAAATAATTCCGCATTTTATCTGATGGGCTACGCGGTGCGCTTTGGTCAGGTTCTCGGTCCAGATGGTGGCGGCCAGGCCGTAGTCGGTGCAATTAGCGTATTCCAGCACTTCTTCTTCCGTATCGAAAGGCGTGAGCGTAACTACCGGCCCGAAAATTTCTTCCAGGTTTGTGCGGCAGTTATAAGCCAGGCCTTCTATCACGGTTGGGGCAATAAACCAGCCGTTCGCATTTTCGCCTTCCAGTTTTATCTGCTTGCCGCCGGCCAGAATTTTGCCGCCTTCTTCTTTGGCCAGATCAATGTAAGAAAGCACCTTTTCCATGTGCGCCTGCGAAACCACGGCACCTTGTTTGGTTTTTTCATCTAAAGGGTTACCGTTTTTAAGTTCAGCAACTTTGGTTAAAAAGCCTTCCTTGAATTGCTCATAAATGCTGCGCTCGATAAAAATGCGGGAGCCGCACAAACAAATTTGTCCCTGGTTGGCAAACGAAGAATTAATGCTGGTGGCAATGGCTTTTTCCAGGTCGCAATCGGCAAAAATGAGGTTCGGGTTTTTGCCGCCTAATTCCAGGCTTAATTTTTTGAACATCGGCGCGGCCACTCTGGCAATGGTTTCGCCGGTTTTGGTGCCGCCGGTAAAGGAAATGATCGGGATATCCGGGTTTTCAGTGATGGCCGCGCCTACTTTATGGCCGTAGCCGTGAATAATATTCAAAACGCCGGCCGGTAACCCTGCTTCCGCGCAAAGTTCCGAAAGCAAATAGGCCGTCATGGGCGTAATTTCCGAAGGTTTGGCAATTACGCAGTTTCCGGCGGCCAGAGCTGGGGCAATTTTCCAGGTAAATAAATAAAGCGGCAAATTCCACGGCGAAATGCAACCGGCAATGCCGTAGGGGCGGCGCAGCGTGTAATTGATAGCTGTGCCCTCCATGTAATGCGATTCCGAAGAAAAATGCTGAATGGCGGTGCCGAAAAATTCCAGATTCGAACTTGCGCGCGGAATATCTACGGTGCGGGCCAGGCTGATGGGTTTGCCGTTGTCGATGGATTCGGCGCGGGTCAGTTTTTCCAGGTTTTGGTCGATCAGGCTCGCAATTTTCATCAGCATTTTGCCGCGTTTTTCGGCCGAAGTGTTGCTCCAGGCCGGGAAAGCGGCTTTGGCTGCCAATACTGCCATTTCCACATCGGCCGCATCCGAATCCGGGATCAACGAATACACTTCGCCGGTGGCCGGGTTGTAATTATCGATGTACGTGTCGGAAATCGGGGCGCGAAATTCGCCGTTTATATAATTCTGAATGCGGAACATGCTGTCAATTTGGAAATTTGGAAATTTGGAGATTTGAAAATGAAAAACCAGTTTCCGAAGCTCCACTTATAAAGGTAAAGTTACAAATTTTCAGATTAACCCCGGCAGGCAGTTTTTCGGGCCAAAAGCATAGCGTTTTTTTAACCGCTGCAATAAATTGTACCTTTGCCGCTTGTTGCAATCCGCTTATTCCTTTTTTTGATGTTTCGTAACCGCGATAACGTTTTTATGCTGGCGCTTTTGGTGCTGCAGGCCGTAATAATTTTTTACACTTTCCGTGATGTGCTGAGCACCAGCGATGAATTTCTGCTGGTAAATTCCTGGGATGGTTTAAAGAATTATTTCACGTATTATGCCTGGTTAAAGCAACCCGAAACCGCCCCGTTCTTTCATTTTACGCAGCATAATTACCCCTTCGGCGAAACCGTGCTGTATACCGACAACACGCCGTTGTTTGCTGCTTTGGTAAAGGTTTTTTCGCGCTGGGTTTTTGATCTTACTCCCTACGCGCTTTCGCTGCACAATGCGTTTATGGTGGCCGGACTGGCCGTTGCTTCGCTTATTTTATACCGGATCTTCCGGCTGCTGCGCACGCCACAGGGCATTGCTTTTGCGGCGGCTTTCTTTCTGCCCTGGATCAGTCCGCAGCTCCTGCGCCTGAAGCTGGGGCATTATAACCTGTCGTTTTCGTGGGTGCTGCTGCTGGTAGTTTATTTGCTTTTAAAGCTGTACCAGCACTTCCCCGACCGCCGGAAAACGCTGCAGCTTTCTGGGGCTTTGGTAGTAACGCTGGTGCTCAGTTCTTTTTTGCACATGTATTACCTGCTGCTGAATCTGTCGTTTATCGGGTTCTTTTTCCTGTTCTGGTTCCTTCGGTGTTTGCTTAAAAAGCGTGAAATAAATGTGTGGGTAGGAGTGCTGGGGCTGATCAATGTGTGTATTCCGCCGGCGTTGGTTTTAGCCATTATCCGGTTGCCCGATGAAAATTACCACTTACGCCGCAGCATTGCCGAAGGCTACGACCGCCTGGACTGGAAACTGAACCTGGAAGCATTCATTACGCCGTACCCATACAATAAACTGAAACTCGAATTTTTGCGCTACCCGGAAATTCCCTACGAATCGTGGTTGTATCTGGGTGGGTTTGTGCTGGGAAGCTTTATTGTCTGGCTGATAATGATGGTTTTACTGAGAATCGGGCTGGTGAAAATAAACCGGCTTTCTGAAAAAGAACCGGAACTGATAAAACCTTTTCTCTGGCTTTTCGGCCTTTCAGCGCTGGGTTGCACTTTCATTGCTATGGGCGAAACCTATGCTTTTTTTGGCGGCGCTTTTACTTTTACCAATTACTTTAACCTTTTCTTTTACATTCACCAGTTTTCGGAAGTGGTAACGCAGTTCCGGGTACTTTCGCGGTTTGCCTGGATCGTTTTCTGGTTCTGCAACATTGCGGCGGTGTACTGGCTGGGTTTCGTCTGGAAACATTATACGCAACCGGTCTGGCTGAAATTGCTCGTAGTGCCCGGATTACTGCTGCTTTTAGCCATCGATATGCGTGACATGCGGAAACACATTTCAAAAGTGAAAGGTGAAAATGTGATGTCGCACCCGAAGCACCTGCAATTTATGCGCAACCTTGCCGGCAATCTTGACCCGCAGGAATTCCAGGCCATCCTGCCAATACCGTTTTACCACGAAGGTTCCGAAGATTACGACATCAGCCTTTTTCCTGACGATGCATTTTACCGGGGCAGCATTCAGCTTTCGGAAGTAACCGGTTTGCCAATCATGGCCAGTAAGTTATCGCGCACGCCGCCGGTGCAGGTGCAGCACTTCTTAAGCATTTTTCTGGCGCTCAAACCCGATACGGCTTTAACCAACCGGCTGAACGCAAAACCGGTTCTGGTGCTTTACAACCGCGCGTATTACAACGGCCAAAATAATTTTTATCAGGATCTGAAACGGGAACCTGCCTTATCGGCTTATAAAAAAGGCAAAAACCTTTCGGCCGAAAAAGGTTGGGAAATGCTGGCGCAGCAAGGCGATTATGTGCTGTATAAAGCTTATCTGAAGTAACACTGAAAACCGGATGCAATAGTTTTCAGGCCTGAAACCATAGCGTTTTTGATCACTGATTTTACGGATCAGTGGATTTCGCTGATTTGTTTATTTATGCCGATATCTGAAGAAAGCTTCTCAGCCAGTTATTTTGTTCCTGACTTTTTAACCGCAGAATCCTACCGTTTTCTAAGTGTAACGTACCTTAAATATGAAGCTGGAAGGTTGTTTCTGAATAAGATCTGTTGCTTGCCAAAGTAAAAATAAACATCAGTTTTTACCGGGCGCAGCAGCAGGTTATCGAGGGTGGCTTTTTTGCTTTTGGTGCTGATGGTAAGCTTCATTTTGCCGGCCGGAACGTTGAATACGTGGCTGCTGAAAAGCCAATTGTTCCAGACTTCAGTTGATGCATTGAAATAAATTTTTTCTTCGCGCAGTACTTCGCTGGCCTGGTTTTTAACTTCCAGCGTTAACGAAGGCATGTTTGGCGTAAGCGCCGAAGCCCAACCCGAAAATTCGTACGTTTCGCCTCCGGCCGCAACCGTTAGTAAGGTATCGATCAGGATCGTTTTGCGTTCTTTTAAAGCTAAAGCGCCTTTCCCGAACATGCCATTTCCTTCGTTTCCGGCAAAATCTTTCCTAATCACGATGCCTTCTGAATCAGAAATAAACATGCCGGCTTTTTGCTGCAAATCTTCGGGTAAAGTTTTATTCGTATTCCGGGAGGCGTACAAACTATCGAGCGGAAGCCGGTACAAACTGTAGGCTTTTTGTTTTGTGATCAGGCTGGCTTTTTTTACCAGATTCGCTTCGGCGGGTTCTAAAGAATCGGGTACAACGAGCAGCAGCAAGGGTTTTTGGGAAGGATATTTTTCCAGGATCGCCTTTGGGGTGAACGGACTGCTGAGCAGTTGCAGTTGCTGTAGAGCTTGGTTCAGTGAGGTGCGCGAAAGCAGGTTGGCGGCAATGGGCAGGCCGGTGTGCAGCGAGGCGCGCATGGCTTCGTTGGCGGCTTCGGGGTTGCGGAAAATGGTGATCTTTTCGGAACCTACGTTAAAATACGGCAGCGGTAAAATGGCCTGAAAATCGTCCGGTTTCAGGTTATGCTTTTGCAGGAGTTGGGTATAGTTGCCGGTTTCGCCGTTGAAATTGGCCGCCACGCGGTTCTCTTTTATGGTTACAGCTTTTTGGTGCACGTTATTGATCGCTTCGAAAGCCCAGAAAGCCAGCAGAATTCCGGGGATTGCAAAAGCTAAAACCGGTTTACGCTGCAACCGGAAACGGCGCGCTAACTGGAAAAGGTAATAAGCCGCGTAAACCGAGAAAATGTAATAGAAGATCCAGGCAAAACGGCCGATAGAACGGAATTGCTTCAGCGGCGGAACAATATCCAGAATGCCTTCCAGGCCCCATTTAATAGGAATAGCGAGCGCAAAAAGCAGCACCAGCACCGAGGCCCACAAACCAACCCGCAGTGGCGCAGGCAAAGCCGGTCGGAAAATGCGTTTCCAGAGTTTGCGTTTCCCGAATTTAAAGAATTTAAAAAGGGTAAGCAGCAACACCACAAAAGCCGCCTGGCCCAGATAGGCATAACCTTCCCAGATCACTTCTTTATCACCGAAAACCGCTTGCCAAGGTTTTTGCAAAGGTGCTTCCTGCGGAAAAAATAAAGCTTTGAAACTGGTGCGGTACGCCGTGAAACCATAAGGCGATTCCGGGCGGTCCGGAACCGGGTCGGTGAGCTTCATGTAAACCTGGAAAACCAGTAACGGTATCAGAACGGCCGCTAAAAGTCCGATGAAAAGCTTACTGTTAATTTTCTGAATTTTCTTTTCCTGGAAGTAATAGACCAGCAAATAAGAAACGAGCAAAAGCAGGTTTATCAGCGCATAATATGGGTGAATTAACACCGCAAGCAAACCGGTAAGCGCATAAACCACGTACCAGATGATCGCTTTCGGAGCCCGGAAAATGCGAATGATAAGGTACCAGAACATCGGGATCATGAAGGTGTAACCCAACGCGTAATGCGCCCGGATGCGGAAAAGCTGCGGCGATAAAAACGCTATGATAATGGCTGCCAAAACTGCGTACCAGACCGGAAGTTTTATTTCCCTTAAGATCAGGAAAAGGAAAACCGCACAAGCCACGATCCCGAAAAGCATAATGCCGTTGTAAATGCCGATAGTATGGCCGGCAACGGGCGCAAAGTGCTGGTTTATGAGGTTAAGCAGTACGGCAAAAAGCGGCTGGTTATCGGTGTAGGTTATGTGTTCGCCGAAGGGGAAATTAAGCCCTGA
Organism: Adhaeribacter terrigena; assembly: GCF_016623615.1. Lineage (GTDB taxonomy): Bacteria > Bacteroidota > Bacteroidia > Cytophagales > Hymenobacteraceae > Adhaeribacter_A > Adhaeribacter_A terrigena. The sequence goes on from NZ_JAEHFX010000008.1 coordinate 38,821, forward strand.
AAACCATAAGCCCTGATCGTATTTAATGAAATAAGCGGCGGTATAGTAGTTTTTGGTGCCATCTTCGAGGTAGCCGAACATGTATTGACCGGGCTGCAGCAATACATTTCCGAAAAGCAGCCATAATAACGCCAGGCTCAGCAAAATTACTATTGGTACGGCTATCCGGTTTTTCATTGCAGCAGTGTTTTCGGGTTTTTAAGGCAGTTTTCCTACCATTTTCGGCTTATATAGAGTATAGAAGGCGAAGGATGCATAACCAAAGTTTGCCTGTTATACTTGGTTAGGTGCCGTTCTATTTCTTTGTATGTTTAGAATCATTTTATGGTAAGGAGTATAGGTTAATATAAGCTCACTACCTTTATCTATACTTCCCTTTATTTCTTCGTCATCATCAAAGTCACTTTCTTTAACTTCTAACTCATTGTTCATTAGGTAGATTTTACCTTCCTTACTTTTCTTTATCTTATTGACAGTCGCTACTTGAATAATCTTTATCCCTCTTTCAAAGTCCTGCTTCAACCTATTCTTTGGTTTTTCAAATACATTGTACCAGGTATAGATGATAATCAGGGAAGTCCCCACCGTCATTAGCATCGTATCATTTAGGGAAAATCCTATTACGAGGTGTCCAAATAATACACCAAGTGCGGTAATTAAAGCACCCATTTTAAGAGTTTTAGCGGCAAAATTTTTATAAAAGTCAATTGCCTCTTTAATGAAGAGTAATTCTTCTTGAGTAAGTTTTTTTTCCATAGCTTACACGGCACCTATATGAGGACTTTCTATTTAAAAATTACCGGTTCTTCAGCCGGCGTACCGGGCTTGCGCTTCAGAATTAAAATAAAATTCTGGTGGTAGATCTGTTCCCAGTTCGGCGAAGCCTGCAATTTTTCAACCCGGTGCAAAAGGCTCAGTTCCGCTTTATCGGTGATTTTCTCCGGGTATTCGTTTTGCAGGTACATCACGTATTCTGAGTTTCCAACAAAGGGCAGTTCAAAAACAAAATCGCGGTTGGCCAGGTGCGGTACAAAAACCGGCGAAGCACTTACCGGAACGCCGTCCGGAATGAGTTTTAAAGCCTGGTATGCCTCCGACACATCGAAAAAGCGGCGGTAATGTTTCTTCTTGTAGAACTGCATGGCCGGCCGGTCCAGGCAACAGCTGATTCGGGTGTCGAAACTCCGGAAAGTAGCCGCAATAGTAAGCACCAGCACGAACAAAGCTACCAAAACCCGGCGCTGCGCCGAAAACCAACCCAACGTAGCAGCAAGGGCGAAATTGATAACGGGCACATACTCAATAGAATACTGATAGTTTATGCCCCAGGCTAAAGCGTGGTTACTGAATAATTTCTGCGCGTAGATGGGAATGAGCATGAGCAGGTAAGCCGGTTGCAAAAGTAGCGACCAACCACCCGAAGCAACGATCATGGCGTGTAATTCGGTTTTAGCCCAGTCGTTTTCCGGTTCCGGGGTATGGTTTATGAAAAGCAGTTTTATGATCCGCCACGGGTTGGTAAGCGAATTGGTAATGATCTCCGAAAAACCATTGCCGAGCACGGCGTATTTGTTCACATAATCGTAGCTGCGATCGCCAACGGCCAAGGCCGGCACTATAAATTTAACTACCACCACAAAATAAACGGCCGCTACCAGGGCATAAACTAAGGCGCGTTTCAGTTGCGGTTTACTCCGGAAATACATCAAGCCCAAGCCTAAACTCAGAAAAATAGCCCACAAAGCCATGTTCTCCTTGCTGATGAGAATTACGGCAAAGAAGATGCTTGCTTTGAGCCATTTCCGGCGGTGGAAATAAAGAAAGAACCACGGCACCATCATGGCGGCAATAATATTATCGTGGTAATCGTAAGCCAGCGCCGAATAAATGCCCCAGATACTCAGAAAATGCAGCAGCAGGATAAAACTCAGCAAGGGTTTGCCAAATTTGAGCAAATGGAACCGGTACGCGCCAACGGCTCCGAAAATAATGGCCACGATCTGGAAAACGAGTAAAGTATAAGAACCAAAAAGCCGGTAAAAAAGCGAGAACGGAATGTGGAGCAGCGTAAAATGGTCGCTGAGAATGTTCTGGTAAAGTTTTACGGTATTGTCGTTCCAGCGGAAGTGGGCATAATCGTAAACCGCATTGTTAAAAAGGCCCAGATCGTAGGCGTAGGTGCGGAAAAAGTAATGATTGCCCAGCGAAAGCAGCGAAAAGCAGATGCCGAAAAATGCCAGGATACCGATTAAAATGCGCCGCTGGTGTTTCTCGGAAAAAGCCTCAAGTTTCGAAAATCTCATTTGAAAAACGGTATCGGGGAAGCAGTGAAAACCGGAAGGCTGCGTGCCGGAAAACGGGTTAGAAAAAACGTTTCATAAAGATCTTGCCAAAGCTGTAGCCTTCTTCCAGCAGAATTTTTGAATTCATTTTGGAGAAAACAATGCCGGGGCGAAGCGTAACTTTCAGGCCTTTAATGCGCAGGTTCTTTTGTTTATTGGCTTCAAACAAAAACTCCAGGTCAAAAAGGTAACGGTCTATGGTGGTTTTCAGGAAAGTTGCGCGGCCTTTGCGGTTAAAGCCTTTCAGGCCGGCCTGGGTATCGTTTACGGGCAGCGAAAGCATTTTTTTAGCAAAAAACCGTAGCGTTTTGCTGATCTTGACCCGGGTAGGCGGCACGCTGGCATAATATTCTTCGTCGCGGATTCCCACCACAATATCGGCTTCCTTGTTGCGCAGCGCTTCGTAAACGCGCATAAAACTTTCTTCGGTATACGGGAAATCGATGTCGGTATAAATGCAGTATTCGTGTTTGGTTTGCAGCACGCCTTCGCGCAGCGCGTGCCCTTTGCCTTCGTTCTGGGTGTAATGAATGTAGTTTAAAAACGCTATGTTTTTACGCAGAAAAACCAGGTCTTCGTCGGTTACGCCTTTGCTGGAGCCATCGTTTACCAGGTATACATGCAGCTCGGTTGCGGGCAAACGCTGGCGCAGGCTGTTCACGTTGTTTACCAGATTCTGGGCCCAGTTCGGTATCGGGTTGTAACAGGGAAGTACGATATCTAAAGCGTGGGCAGGCATTCGGTAAAATAATAGTAGCGTAACAATTTGTTAAAAGAACCGCAAAGATAGCACAAAAACCAAACACTGCAGGCAAACTCCCCGAAATCTTGCGGCTTCTGAAAGCGGAACTTCCGGGAAATTGCGACTGGAAAAACAGCAGGCGAAGCGAACGAAAGGCGGGTAATTAAAGCTTTGTGCGGCGGTTCAAGGTGGTTTTTTCGGCGGCAGTATATTCAGTCTGAGCAGCTCAATGGCTGGCTACGCCGGTTGGTTATGTTATTTGTTTTTCGCGGATCACAAAATTCTCCTGGCGATCTAAAACTATTCGGCTGACCATAAAGCAGGATAATAGTACCGGCAGCGCCGTTAAATAAATATAGGGCACCTGCATAAAAGCATAAAAAACGCTTAAGTATAATTTCAGGCTTATGAGCAGAAAAATGCGGTAATCAATTCGTGTCCGGTATTTCATATAAACCCAGCCGCTGACTATTACCGTTAATAAAGACATGATGATCATGGTAATTCTTAAGGCACGGATCCGCTCCGCCAGTTCCCAGTCAAGGAATTTATGAAAGTAAACCGCCAAGCCTATTCCGTTATATAAGTGCATGGGCTGCTGCTTTTCATTCATGTGCAGCCATTCTCCTACAGCCGCTCCACTGTACATTTGCTGGGCTTTTATAAAAATAGACCAGTCTTTCGATAAAAACGGGATTACGTAAATGGCTACAATTCCCAGCATTACCAAACCGGCAGTAACGAGGGCTCTTTTGCGGCTTTCATCAAAAAATAAGATCAGAAAATAAAGCGGCAACCAGAAAACAAAGGAAAACCGCGATAAGATACACAGCACAATACCGATTGCTCTTAAAACCGGAGACTTTACAAAAATGCCGGTGGCCAGAATAAAGTAATAACCAAAGATCAGTATTTCTATGGTATACCCAAACGTAGCAGGGTCGGTGCGGAGCAGGCTTAAAATTGCCGCCAGCGGAAGAAGGGCTTTTAAAAGCAGCTCGGAAGGGCTTTTTGCATGACTGGCTACCAATACCCAGTAACCTGCAAACCCGGCCAATAAAACCATGCCCGCCATTAACCGGTAGTCTATGCCTAACCAGTGTGCTGCTACAGATGGAAGCCACTGCATGGGCAGGTAATTCGGGAATATTTCCCAACCAAAGTCTGAAAAAGGAACATACACAAACTCATCTGCCAGAAAACGCCGCACATACACCTGCAAGGCGGGTATTACGTCGGAGAACTTTGGGTCGATGGCAAAACTGGCAATAATTATTTTTAACTCTTTTATGAAGATCAGGCCGGTTGTAAAAGCTACAATAGCCGTAAGGGCGATCTTAGCAGTAAAGTTGGATTTATAATATTGTAGCAGGGGCGCAACCGGCCGGTCGAGCTGGATCTTGAAGCAGGCAATGGATAAAGCCACGGAAAAGAAAAGGAATAAGACCGGGCTTAAAAGCACGCCGAATTTATTGCGCCAGTAAGTAATCAGGAGAAGTTCAAACGTAAATAAAGCGCAGATCAGGGTTGTTGCCTGCCAGGGCTGCGAAATAAAATTGTTTTTCATAAAAAGAAGTTCTTCCGTTTGCTGTACACAAACCGGCTTTGCAGTTCACTTCCTGCAAGGGCAGATAAAATACAAATCTAGTATATTATTCAAAGTTCGTGGCATCAGGATAACAAACAGACTACAACAAGCCAAAATGAACGGCTTATAAAGCGCTGATTTACCAGAAAACGGTAGGCTTTTAGCCTTAAAAAGTACAGGTGCTTTTACTTTTCCGGCCGGAAAGCATAGTGTTTTTCCGACGGAGATCCTGGGGAATTTATGGCTGATAAACCGGGTAATTGTTACGGATAAGCTGTTTCTGGTCTTCGGCGTAAAAATAGAACGGCTGTTTTACCGGCCTGATGATGAGCTCATCGGCCACAATATTTTTTCCTTCGGCAGTGATTTTAATGCGGTTCTGTGTGTTTTTTAGCCTGAAAGGGATCGTGGTTTTCAGCCAGTCTTTATAAATTTCGGTAGCGCCGCGCAGGTTCACACTTTGCTGGTTTACCACTTCGTGGCGGGCGTTTATTTCTTCCAGTTTTATGGTTGGAATGCCAATGGCAGCCGTAGCATTTACCCACACCGAAAATTCATAAGTCAGGCTGTCGGAAGCGTTTGGCAAAATATTGTTGAATAAAACTGCCGGGCCGGTTTCAGCCGTAAGAGCGCCTTTCCGGTAAAGCCATTTAGCAGAATTTCTGTTGGAAAACGTCTCGTAAACCACATTGGCCGGTAAGAGTTGCAGCGCGTCTTTTGCGGGTTTTTCGGGCTCCCGGTATACCGTTTTTAAAGTCGCCAGCGGAAGCTCGTAAAGCGTAATATTTTTATAACGCGTCAGGAAAGCAGCTTTCTGCACCAGCCGTTTTTCGTAATCTTTTTCCGCCGAATCGGTTACCGTTATCAGGATCGGTTTCTGGTTGGGCAGCTGCGGTAAAAGTTCTTTCTGAATGGAATCGGAGCTTAATAACTGGGTACGCAGCAAAACCTGGTTTAAAGAGGTGCGCGCCAGCGAAGCCGTGCTTAACGGAATGCCGCTCTGGTAAGCACCTTTCATGGACTGGTACATGGTGCCGCCCCAGTTATGATAGCCGATCTTCTCGGAGCCATCGGAAAAATAGGGGATGGGAATGATCATCTGGAAGTCGGAAGCCTGGCGGTTAGCTTGCTTTAACAGGTCTGACAGGTGATAGGCTTCTTTGCCGTAAAACGCATTTGCCAGCTTGTTCATGTTTACGATATCAGCTTCCACTTTTAGTAAAACCAGTGCATCGGCCAGCCAAAGCAAAAGCATAAACGTGAGCCAGCCATTTGCCAGAAGCCGTTTTTTTCGGAGCTTCAGAAACCTGAAAATCTGGTAAATGGTGAAAATGCCAAATACGGTAAATACGTAATAATACAGCCACACAAAGCGGTGCAAAACCCGGAACTGCTTTAGCGGCGGCAGATAATCGAGCAAATGCATCAGCCCGAAACGGAACGGAATAGCGGCGGCAAAAATTAAAATGAGGATGCCGGCCCATAAACCCATCTGCAAAAGCTTCGGCAAAACCGGATTTACAAGCTGCTTAAAATTGCCTTTCCGTAAATACCCGAAAGCCTTTAGCGCGGCCAGCAGCAGGCACAAAATAGTAGCCAGGCCAACATAGCCAAAGTTCTGTTCCGCCGGAACCGGGGCGGGTGATACCGTTTTCAGAACTTCCGCCGCCAACGATTTTACCGGATAAAACAAGCCGGCAATATTGGCTTTACCTTCAATAAAATTACCGGGCGTTTCGGGGCGGTCGGTAATAGTATCGGTAAAGAAAAGGAAGGCTTTGAAAATGAGTAAGGGCAGTGTTGCGGCTAGGAGTAAGGCTGCAATTTGCTTCCAGTGAAAGCTTTTTTTCCGCCATTGCTGCACGGCAAACCAAAGCAGATGACCGGCCAGCAGCAAAACGCCCATGGGCAGGAAATATACGTGCACAAAACCGGCGGCCAGCAAAACCAGCAGCACCCAAACGTAACGACTAACCTTACCGGGGTTTTCGAATAAGCGGATGATCGTGAGCCAGATCGCCGGCAAAACCAAGGTGTTGGTTAAAGCATACTGGTGCGAAATGATGTAATGCTGCGGCGAAAGCAACACGATTAAAATTGCCCCTAAAATGGCGTACCAGGCCGGCAGTAAACACTTGCGCAGAATGAAAAACAGTACCACCGCCGAGGCCAGCATGCTGAAAAAAACCAGGCCGTTTATGATGCCTGCCAGGTGGTTTTCGAGCGGAAAAAGATAGCGGTTTATGTAGCGGAGCGGAATGGAAAAAAGCGGCTGGTTATCGGTAAAAATAATGTGCTCGCCCCAAGGATAATTCATGCCCGAAAAATGCAGGCCGGAATCGAATTTTACGTACCAGGCAAACGTGAACAGGCTTTTAATGCTGTCGCCCATCGTGCCGAAAAGGTAGCGGTTGGGGTGCAAAAAAACGTCGCCAAAAATAAGCGCCAGCAGGCCGGTAAGCAGCACAAGTAACAGTAAAATGGCCCGGCGGTCTGACATTAAAAAACGGGTGAAATGGTATAGGTTAAGATCAAAAAAACGGTAGCAAAAATCAGTAAAAAGTCAGGCCTTTAAAACCTGACTTTTTCCGCTTAAAAGCATAGCGTTTTTTTTTCGCTTATTCGAATTTTCGAGATTCGATTATTCGACTTTTAAGCCCTAAAACGATAGCGTTTTAAGTGTTTATTTCGCTTTAAACAAACCGTATTTCAGAATGCAGTAAATAGCCCGGAAGCCATCGCGCCAGCCAATTTTCTTGCCTTCTTCGTAGGTGCGGCCGTAATAAGAAATGCCTACTTCGTAAACCCGGATCTTGGGAATGCGGGCCATTTTGGCGGTAACTTCGGGCTCGAACCCAAAACGGTTTTCTACTAAATGCAGGCTTTGGATAATATCGCGGCGGAAAAGTTTGTAGCAGGTTTCCATGTCCGTCAGGTTCAGGTCGGTGAACATATTGCTGAGGAAGGTGAGGAATTTATTGCCGATGGAATGCCAGAAAAACAAAATGCGGTGCGGCTTGCCGCCCATAAACCGCGAACCATAAACCACATCGGCAAAGCCCTTTAGAATGGGTTTTACCAGCACATTGTATTCCTCGGGGTCGTATTCCAGGTCTGCATCCTGAATAATAACGTAGTCGCCGGTGGCCTCCCGGATGCCGGTATGCAAAGCTGCACCTTTGCCTTGGTTTTTTTCGTGCCGCAGCAAGCGCATATTCAGACCCGGATGTTCAGCTATGTATTGGACAATGGTTTCGGCAGAATTATCGCGGGAACAATCATCCACCAGAATTATTTCTTTCTGAATATTATGGATCAAAACCAGCTTGTGCAACTCATCCAGAATCTGATGAATGGTACGGGCTTCGTTGTAAACCGGGATTACGATAGATAATTTGTCGAATTTTACCACTTGGTGTTCGGGTTAAGCGTGGGCCGTAGTAATGGGCCAGGTTACAGATTTCCGGTGCGGCCGCCGTCTACCGGTACGTTTATGCCGTTAATGTAAGCTGCTGCCGGCGTGGCTAAAAAGGCTGCCGCCGCCGCAATTTCTTCGGGTTTGCCAAACCGGCCCGCCGGAATTTCCGCCATCATTTCGCCCGAAACCTCATCGGAAGAATGCCCGGTTTTGCCCGCTTTGGTTTCGATGATGGATTCTAGGCGGCCGGTTAAGGTTGCGCCCGGCAGCACGTTGTTTACGGTAATGCCAAACTGCGCCAGTTCCAGCGATAACGTTTTTGCCCAGTTGCCTACCGCCCCGCGAATGGTGTTGCTCACGCCAAGGCCTTTAATAGGCTGTTTTACCGAAGTGGAAATGATATTGATAATGCGGCCGTAGCCGGCTTGTTTCATGAATGGAACCGTAGCCTGCGCCAGAATGTGGTTGCAAAGCAAATGGTTCGAAAAGGTTTGCGTGAACTGATCTAAAGTCGCTTCGATGATTGGTCCGCCGGCCGGGCCGCCGGTGTTGTTGATGAGAATATGCACGGCACTTTTTTGCGCTAAAAAGCTACCGATTTTCTGCTGAAGTTCTTCGGGTTTGCTGAAATCGGCTACCAGGTAATCGTGTTGCTGGCCTTCGGAAGCGGAAAGTTCTTTTACTACCGTTTGCAGTTTTTCTTCGTTGCGGGCAATTAAAGTAACACTAGCTCCCAATAAAGCTAATTCTACAGCAATGGCTTTGCCAATTCCCTGCGTGCTGCCGCACACGATGGCGTTTTTATCTTTCAGGCTTAAATTCATAAGGTCAAAAATAGGCAAAATTCCTTTCCGGCGTAGCAAAGAAACCTGAAAAGGCGGCTGGCTTTGGAAAGTGCCGCAAAAATTCCGTATTTTCGGAGATTGATTTTGGTAGAAAGTGTCTGGTATCAGGTATCCGGACTTATTTGAAGTCAATTTCCAATTTTTGAATTTCTAATTAAAAAGATATGGCCGTAGCAGCACCTTTCAATTTTAAAAAGTGGATCGACGAGAACCGGCATTTGCTCAAGCCGCCGGTGGGCAACCAGCAGGTTTATAAAGATAACAAAGATTTTATTGTAATGGTGGTTGGCGGTCCGAACTCGCGCAAAGATTACCACTACAACGAAGGTGAAGAGTTTTTTTACCAGCTGGAAGGCGATATTCAGGTAAAGATTATTGAAAACGACAAGCCACGCACCATCGATATTAAAGAAGGCGATATTTTCCTGCTGCCCGGCGGCGTACCGCACTCACCCCAGCGTCCGGCCAACACGGTTGGTCTGGTAATAGAGCGTTACCGGCAGGACGGCGAAAAAGATGGCTTTATCTGGCTCTGCGAAAACTGCGACAATAAACTTTACGAAGAATATTTCGAGATGACCGACATTGTAAAGCAGCTGCCCGAAGTAATGAAAAATTTTTACGGCGACGTAGAAAAGCGCACCTGCAAAAAATGCGGCACCGTAATGGAGCCCCCGCAACCGCCTAAGGCTGACGCCTAATTAAAAATTAGAAATGAGTTTTACGCCGTTGTTGGTGTTTTAACCAACAACTTAATAACCGTATTTAATTTCTAAAACGCTATGGTTTCGACCTTAAAAAGTCGAATATTCGAACCTCGAACATTCGAACAATCGAAATAAAACGCTATCGTTTTCGCGGAAAAAAGTCAGAACGAACAACGTGCAACGAATAACGAACAACGATAATACAATGCATCACCACAGTACCGGGCACACGCCGCTTCACATTGATATTCACACGCACATTCTGCCCAAGAACTGGCCGAACTTAAAGGAACGCTACGGTTACGGCGGCTTTATCCGGCTGGAGCACCACAAGCCTTGCTGCGCGCGCATGATGCAGGACGATAAATTCTTTCGCGAAATTCAGGATAATTGCTGGGACCCGGAAGTGCGCATGAAAGAGTGTAACCACCACGGCGTGCACGTACAGGTGCTTTCTACCGTGCCGGTAATGTTCAGCTACTGGGCCAAACCCCACGATGCGCTCGATCTTTCCATGTTTCTGAACGATCACATTGCCGGGATCGTAGCCGATTATCCGGATCGGTTTGTTGGCCTCGGAACCATCCCGATGCAGGCGCCCGATCTGGCTATAAAAGAACTGGAGCGTTGCGTGAAAGAACTTGGCCTGGCGGGTGTACAAATTGGCTCCCACATCAATGACTGGAACCTGGATGCGCCGGAATTATTCCCTATTTTTGAAGCCGCAGAAAAACTTGGCGCGGCGGTTTTTGTGCACCCCTGGGACATGATGGCCAAAGAGAAAATGCCGAAATACTGGCTGCCGTGGCTGGTGGGTATGCCGGCGGAAAGTACCCTGGCCATTTGCTCCATGATCTTTGGCGGCGTATTAGAAAAACTTCCGAATTTACGCGTGGCATTTGCGCACGGCGGCGGTTCGTTTGCCGCTTCCATCGGCCGCATCGAGCACGGTTTCAACGTACGTCCGGACCTTTGCGCGGTAGATAATAATGTAAACCCACGCGAATACCTGGGCAAGTTCTGGGTAGATTCTTTGGTGCACGACCCAACCGCTTTCGATATGCTAGTAAAACTGGTTGGCCCCGAAAAGATTGCGTTAGGCACCGATTATCCGTTCCCGCTCGGCGAACTTGAACCCGGGAAACTCATTCATTCTATGCCGTACTCGCAGGATATAAAAGACCTGATGCTGCACGGTTCGGCGTTGAATTGGCTGGGAATGAGCAAAGAGAAATTCATGAAAAATATTCCGAAGTCTGCTGCTATTCTGTAAGAAACGGTAGGGTTTTGGCCTGAAAAAGTAATTGCCGCAGCTGGAGAAGGTGCGGCAATTTTGTTTTAGTGGAAAAAAGGGATCGTTTGGTTCGAAGATATTCTATCTGTGCTGATCGATCAGAATATTATTTCCGTCCGGATCGGTTAAAGTAATATGCGCCGGACCGGTTAGGCTTTCGATCGGTTCGCTGGTTAATGCAATGCCCGCGTTTTTCAGATGCGTTTCAATCGCCCGAACATCATCAAAAGGATCAACCTGCTGCGCGTTTTCATCCCAGCCCGGGTTGAAGGTAATGATATTTTTATCGAACATGCCTTCAAACAAACCAATAATGGCACTGCCGTTTTTCAGGATCAGCCATTTCTGATCGATGTTGCCGCCCAGGCTTGTGAATCCTAACTTTTCATAGAATGCTTTGGAAGCCTGAATATCTTTTACCGCCAGGCTGATGGAAAATGCTCCTAATTTCATAAGGTTTGTTTAAAGTTTGTTTTCCTGATTGGCTTTCAAAGGCAGCTTCATCATGATATCGGTCTGCTCCTCGTTTCCTAATTTAAAAATGTGCTTGTCGAAGGCCACGAAACCGTTTTTCTGATAAAAATTGATGGCCCGCTGGTTTTCTTCCCAAACGCCCAGCCACACATAATCTACGTTCCGCGCTTTTGCTACCTCCAAAACCTTTTCATAAAGCACTTGCCCTACCTTTTTGCCGTAAAATTCCTGCAATACATAGATCCGTTCAATTTCCAGCGCTTTGTCGTCTTTCAACTCCGTTTGCGCTTTGCCAACGTTCAGCTTTAAATAACCAATTACTTGCTGGCCGAGCAGCGCAAAATAAAATTCCGAGTCCGGGTTACGGAGTTCTGCGGTCAGTTTTTCGGTAGAAAATCCTTCTGCCAGGTATTTTTTCAGATTCTCTTCATCGTTTCCGGCAGAGAACGCCTGGACAAATGTTTGCCGGCCAATTTGCTGCAATTGGCCAATATCGGGCAGCGTTACTTTTTGTATATCAATCGTTTCCATGCGTGCGCAATTGCCAGGTTAATAATTGTAAATGTTTTTTGGAGCGGCAACTTTTTAGATTTTGAGGAATCTTCGCTGATCCAGCCGCCAACATCATTGCTTCGCTAAGATATGGTAATTTCCGGAGTCAGAAGTTCAGGCATTGAAGTTTTCCGCCAGAAAATCCTCCAGCATTTGCGGCTGCGTAAACACGAATAAATTCCGCCCTTCGCGCAGGCTTGCCATTAACCGTAAAATTTTCGGTCGCCATTCCTGCTGAAAGAATTTTATCACTTTTTCCTGCTGGTCGGCTTTGGCTTCGTAAGGCGAATTTTCCGGTACGAACGGGTCAGGCGAAATTTTGTCTTTTTTCAGCCGTTCCTGCGCGCGCTGCAAGCAATATTCCACCGGAAAATCGAGGTAAAGGATCGTATCCGCGGCTTCGAAACGCTGCTTTAAGGGTTCCCAGTCGCCTACGCCATCGATGATCCAATTTGGTTGCGCCAGCCATTGGTTGTGAATTGCTGCAAATTCTCTTTCCGGCGTTTTCTGCCAGCCCGGCTGAAACTGAATAAGATCTAAATGATAAACCGGCAAACCCGAAACGGTAGCTAATTGCTCTGAAAAAGTAGATTTTCCGGAAGCAGAATTTCCGCAAATAGTAATGCGCTGCATAATGGCCATAGCTGGTTTAAACGGATAGGTTTAGTGCCTGGTTTTTGAGCGAAAACGGTAGGGATATCAGCTTGAAAACTACTGGAAACGGCACGCAAAATGGCCTGAAAAGTCATGGCAGACCGCGCTAAGGTAAGGAAATGAAAAATCCGGAAATTAACTCCCCAAAATTTCCCAAATTTACAACCTGAAACCATAGCAGTTTTTAAACAGCTGCTTCGCTTATAATTGATTAGCTCCGAAAAAATGACTTACGAAAACACCCTCCAATACGCCCAAACGCAAGACCAGCAAGATCCCTTGCGCCAATACCGCGAACAATTCTATTTCCCGCAGGTAAACGGCCGCGATGCCATTTATTTCACCGGCAACTCGCTGGGTCTGCAACCAAAAGCGGCCAAAGCAGCCATTGAACTGGAGCTGGAAGACTGGGCAAATTTAGGCGTAGAAGGACATTTTGAAGGCCGCAATCCCTGGATGCATTACCACGAATTCCTGACCGAGAAAGCCGCCCGCGTGGTAGGGGCCAATCCGCTGGAAGTGGTAATCATGAACACGCTCACGGTGAATTTGCACCTGATGATGGTGAGTTTTTACTGCCCAACCAAAGAGCGTTTCAAGATCATTACCGAAGCCGGCGCATTCCCATCGGACCAGTACGCGTTGGAAACCCAGGTGAAATTCCACGGGTTTAATCCCGACGAAGCCATCATTGAAATTGCCCCGCGCGAAGGTGAACATACCTTGCGCACTGCCGACATTATCGACGTGATTAACGCCAATGCCGGTTCGGTTGCGTTGATCATGATGGGCGGCGTGAATTACTATACCGGCCAGGCTTTCGATATGGAAACCATTACCAAAGCCGGCCACGTGATCGGCGCTACCGTTGGTTTCGATCTGGCGCACGCGGCTGGCAACCTGGAATTGCACCTGCACGACTGGAACGTAGATTTTGCGGTTTGGTGTACGTATAAATACCTGAATTCCGGACCAGGCGGCACTTCGGGCGTTTTTGTGCACGAGCGCCACGCCAATAATCCGGATCTGCCGCGTTTTGCCGGCTGGTGGGGCCACGACAAAGAAGTACGCTTCAAGATGCAGAAAGGCTTTAAACCGATGCAGGGTGCGGCCGGCTGGCAGATCAGCAACGCACAAATTCTGCCCATGGCCGTTCACAATGCGTCGCTTAAAATTTTCGATGAAGTGGGCATGAAAACGCTACGCGAAAAAAGCGAAAAACTGACCGGCTATTTAGAATTCCTTATAAACGGTATAAATTCCGAAGCCAAAACTCCGGATTTCGAAATGATCACGCCCGCTAGCCCCAAAGACCGCGGTGCGCAGATTTCCCTACTAGCGCATAAAAACGGTAGGGAATTATTTAAAAAACTCTCCGAAGCCGGCGTAATTGCCGACTGGCGCGAACCAAACGTGATCCGCGTAGCGCCGGTGCCGCTTTACAATTCTTTTGAAGATGTGTTCCGGTTCGCTGAAATTCTAAGAGCGAACGTGTAAGAAACAGATAAGAATTAAGGCAATATCAATTTACACCAAATAAATTTGGAACATTGAGAATTCTGTGTTTGGGATTGTCAAATCAATTGAGGTAATTTAAAATCTAAAAGCTTTCAGATAATATGAAATACCTGCCGTACTGCCGGATGGAGGAAACTTACGAAGCTATGAAAGATGTGGTGGAAAATTGGGATAATACCTCAATGGATCGTGAGTTTATTTTCAGGCTTAGGATAGTTGAACTTTGTAAGCAGATAGTTGCTAAGTTTAAAGATGAAGAGGAAGCAGCCCAACCAACTACTGAAATCCTGACGGCGGTTCAAATTATTGATTCTTTAGATGAAATTGGGGATAAAATTCCGGATGCCGCGAGAGTAGAAATTTTAGCCAGCCTCTTCAAGTTTACGGGAACAACTGTTTCTGATTATGATGAATTAGAAAATATTTTAAAAAAATATTCACGTTAAACTTAGATAGCTATCTCCTTTTACACGCAGAATGCAAATTAAAGGTATGTAACTATCTTTGGTGACAAACAAATCAGTATGAAAAAATCGAACCTGTTTTACGGATTTTTAGCCGGTTGCGGCTTTATGCTTCTCCTGAGTGCAAAAATGAACTCATCCCTAAATGAAGAAACCCCAAGGTATCACCTTACATTTTTAGCAGGAGGAGGCTATGTTTATGATGCAGTTACTGGAAATTACCGAAAAGTTAATTACAATGAATTAAATCAAACCAAAAACATTAAAGATTTATTAAAAGAATCAGGTAAGAATTAACAGCCTCAGTATTTAAAAAAACAAAGGTCAATAACATGTCCAATTATTGGACATAGGTATATCGTTGTCATAGTTAATATTCAGAAAATCTTGGTTTGTCTAAATCTCCTGATTACGCGAAGTAGTATTAAAATTGCTTCAGCAAAAAAAATCTCCGTAGCGCGGGATTTAAACCCCGCGCTACGGAGATTTTTTGATTACGCGAATCGCTTTTCCCTTCCTGGGAAGGTTTTTCTCTTCATAGTTTTTGCAGCTTAAACCATAGCGTTTTGGGCATAAAAAAAGGCTGCAAATCAGATTTGCAGCCTTTTTTTATGCGATTAGTAGATCTTAGATCTTAGTTGAATTCAATGTTGCCGAAGCGGTAGTTACGGCCGTTTTCGCTGTAAATAATTACGCTTTTGCTGTCTTGCAGGTAAAAGCCGGGGCGCACAATGGTTTTATGATCTTTGGCCGGGAAAAGAGCTTTTTTCTGCACTTCGCCGCTCGCATCCATCACCGCCAGCATGGTTACGGCTTTCGCTGGCTTTTTCATAAACTTCAGCTTTTTAGGGTCTGTTCTGCCAATATTTTTTACGTGGTCATTATAGATCAGGTAGATCTTATCTTTCATTACGCTAACCGAATAAGAAGAGTAAATGCCGCCATCGTTAACCGTGTGTTGCTTTTTAGGCACGCGTTTCATCCACTCAATAGAGCCGTCCGGGTTAATGTTTATAAAAACAATGTCGTTGCGCACGTAGTGGTAGGTGTACTGGGTTTTGTTTTGGACCACATATTCATACGCCTGTTCGCCTACTAAAAGGGCGCCGCCATCTTCTCTTACAATCAGCTTGTCCAGGTCCATGTTGGCTACGCCGGCGTTTTCGTTTTTCGCGCGGGTTTTGCTCATAAACATTTCCAGGAATTCTTTGCTGAAGTCTTTTACGCCCTGCGTCAGGATCTTTTTGGTGGCAAAATCAACCTTCATGAAAAAGGTGCCGCTGGCTTTCAGTTTTTTGTCGTCGGCATAAAATCCTGCCACGATCAGGTTCTTTTGGTTATCGAGGTCGAAGGTAATATCGGTTACAAATTTGCTGGGAATCTGAATGGTATAGCTTTTTACCTGGTCCGAATCGCGGAAATAACCATACACCTGGCACAGGTATTTCTGCTCCTTGCTTTTTCTTTCTTCGCGTTTTTTCAGGGTAGAAGCCAGCACATACACGTTGCCATCGTTGTCTACGCGGTAGTCGCTGAGCTGAGTTTCTTTGTCCAGCTGCGGCAGGGTTACGGCTTTGTTTACCAGAATATTCAGCTCTTTATCGAGCACCTTGAACTGGAATTTCTCGTTTTCTTTCCGGTCATAAGGCATGTCCTGGTACACCAGTATTTTAGAGCTGTCGTTAGAAAGTGAAAAGCTGAACCCGCCGGATTTTCTTCGGGAGGTAGCGCCTTCAATTACCGAAACGTCTACCGTTTTAGGATCTACCGTTCCGTCGGCGTTTACTTTATTGGCAAAAGCCACGTTGCGGTCGTTGTCCTTGTCGAAATAAGAAGAGAAAAGCACCAGCTGACCGTCCAGGTAGTAAATGGCTTCGTAGGCCGGGCGTTGCTTGCTTTTTACCGGATTCGGAATGCTGAGTTCTTTCGAAAAAGCCAGTTTGTTTTGCAGATCGTAGCGTTCCAGGAAGTATTTCTGGTTTTCGCGGCTGAAAAGCGATACACTGGAATAATCGTTACGCAGCGTGAAAAAGCCGGTCCTGTCGTTGCCAATAATTCTGATAGTAGAGGTTTTCCGGGGGTCTTTCAGGGCCGGGCCCCACACAACTTTGGTGTTTACCTGGGCCAAAGCGGTTTCGGCGGCGCCAAAAAGCAAGCCGGTTAGTAAAAGCCAGGCGGCTAAAACTGTTTTTTTCATAATGTTTTAGATGGAAATTTTTTATTGCAGTAACAAAACTAACTTATACTTTTGCAATCTCAAAAAAGCGACCCATTTTAATTATGGCCCCTGTAATACCTGGAATTCTGTTTTTCTGCTGCTGCGTATTATTTTCCCTAAATCAGGCGTTTGCACAGCGAACGTTCCAAAGTGCCCCTGATTCTGCCAGGCCGCAAAGCCCACAGATCATTGTAACCGAAGGAAGTCCGGCAACTTATTTCACCACCAAAAAAGTAGCCGAAAAAACACCGCTCCGCACCAGCATTAAAATGAACCCTTTATTGCTGCTTCAGGGCGATATTCCGGTTTATATTGAACAGAAAGTAGCCAAAAAGCTCACCATCGAGCTGGGCCTGGGTATGACCTACGATAACGTGATAACCGATGCGCTGGACCCGGATCATTATTCGGAAAGCACCCAGAAAGAAAACCTGATGGGGTATAGTATTGCGGCCGGTTTGCGGTATTACCCGTCCAGCACCTACGAAACCATGGAAGGCTATTATTTTGCCCCGGAGATCCGTTACCGCCAGTATAAATCCATTGCCAACCAATACCTGGAAGAAACCATAGATGTAAAGCAGGGCCGCGATCTTACCGATTTTAAACTGGGTTTTGGCTACGTAGATTTTATTGAAGACCGTATTTTTATAGATATGTATACCGGTATTGGTATGCGCAACCGCAAATACCATAATATGGTCAGAGACGGAGAAACCGTTTATAATGGCACTACTACGGTAGAAACCTACGAAGTGTGGAACGAAAATAAAATGGTGCCGCTATTCTCATTGGGCGCCAAAATCGGATTTGCCTTCTAGCGTTTTTTTCCTTAAAACCCTACCGTTTTTTTCAGATCCCGGAAAAGCTTAAAGAGCCTTTCCGGGATTTTTTTTATAGTTTAATTCTGCACTAAGGGTACGCTCTTCTAAAGTTGTCTTAAGCATATACCGCAATTTACAGCGGGGATCAACTATTAAATTTATGCTTATGCGTACCTTTTTCCTGTTTTTAACGGCCGGCATTTTTGCCACGAATGTTGCTTTTGGCCAGAGCACCACAGCTGCCCCAGATTCTGCCGCCATAAAGCCCGCGCAAACTTCTCGACGCGTAACGTACTCCCAACAAACTGCTTCTGAAAAGGTCCAAAACCGCCACAATCCCAGAATTACCCGCGTAAAAATAAATCCGCTGCTAATTTTAAGCGGCGATATGCCCGTTTACGTTGAGCACGAATTAAAGAAAAACCTGAGCGCCGAAATTTCGGTGGGTTCAACCTACGATAATGTGCTTTCGGATATTCTGGAAAGCGCAAGCCAGCCGGACCTGAGCATTACCAAAGAAGGACTGAACAGCTACAGTTTTTCGGCGGCGCTGCGGCATTATCCATCAGTAGAAGGCAGCGCTTTGCAGGGCTATTATTTCTCGCCGGAAGTGCGTTTCCGCGATTACCGCAGTCTGGTTACCAAGGTTGGCGGCGAAGATGTTAACCTGAAACAGGGCCGGCAGATCTTAGACGGCAAACTGGTGATCGGCTACATTAACCAGACCAGTGACCGCATCTTTTTCGATTTTTACGGCGGCATTGGCATGCGTTATAAATTCTATAAAGACCGCATCGAAAATTACAGCGTGATCTACGATCCGGCTACCGGCCAAACCTCCACGCATCTGAAATTGAACGACGAACTGCGCCGCGGTTTGCTGCTTTCGCTGGGTTTTAAACTGGGTTTTGCTTTCTGATGAAATTAACTGGATCTTAGAAGTAAGAAAATAGTTGCATGAATTTAGGTTTCATAACAAATAGTTGTATATTAGGGTTGCACTATGTGCAGCCCTTTTCATCATTCATTACCTTGTTTTGTCAGAAACCGTGAGAGCCCTGCTAATTAGCCGGGCTTTTGCGTTTTTAAAAAATACCTTTTTCGGCCAAAAACAGTATACTAAACACAAGCCAGTATATCTGTATGCCTGGAAGATCTGCCGTTTACCGGCCCGTTGTCCGCTATATTTCTGATACTATGAAAAACCTGTTTTCTCAGTTCTTACCTGCCTTTGCATTGATGTTTGCCTGCGCCTGTACCGGCACCTCGCGTTTGGCCAGCCCCCAGAATACCGGCGATACCCGCGAAGCGGTAATGCAGGCCGACCGCGATTTCTCCAAAATGAGCGAAGAAAAGGGCCTGAACACTGCTTTTATTGCCTACGCCGCCGACGATGCCGTGCTGCTGCGCGCCAAAACCCAACCCATTACCGGCCGCGAAAATATCCGGATGTACATGTCTAAAACTTCTGATGATGGTATTCGCTTAACGTGGTCGCCGCAATACGCCGATATTGCAGCCTCCGGCGACCTGGCTTATACTTACGGCACATATTTAATGGAAACCCGCGACATAGATGGCAAAGTAATTACTTCTGACGGTACTTATGTTTCGATCTGGCGGAAAGATGCCAAAGGCTTCTGGCGCTACGTGCTCGATTCGGGGAACCAGGGGTTAAGACCTTAAAAAAAACGCTATGCTTTTAGTCCGGAAAACCCGTACCCAAAGGCGTTTCAGGTTCAAATTTGCTGGTTCAGCTTTTCAGGCCTGGGCCTGTGAATGGTGTGAAGTTTATACTTTCAGGGAGGCGGCAGCTTCAAAAAGGCTCTGCTACAATTTATTTGAAAGTAACCTGAATCTTTAACCTTATTGCTTTGCCCTGTGTGCTTCTGGCCAGGTCGAATTCCTATTCGCATAAATCAACCCTAACGCCAGCGCCAATGCTGGTAAGGTTTTTTTATGGATGTAACTTCTAAATCTCACAGAAAGCTCCGAAAGTTGCTATAAAAACTATTTTAAGCACAATTGAACTTTCTCTTAGAAATGTTTACCTTCTAAAATGCAACCCTTACCTTTGAAAAAGAACACTTTACTAAAGTAGCAAAATTTTGTGTGGTTTTGGTATTTTAAAGCTGTAGTTTTGATAAAGTAAAAATCTGAAAAGCAATTTCGCTTCCCTGTTTTTACCCGATTCTCTCACGAGTAAACCAGAATGCTATGGCCAGAATAATAAAAACTACCCCAAAAAATCAGAAACGTTTATTGCTGAAAGCCGGCCTGAGCATATTTTTGTTTCTGCAGATCCAGATGCCCAACGCGGCGGAGGTTTCTATTAAAAAGCTTAACCATTGGTCTTTTGAACTGTGCCGGCAAGCTAAAAATACGTGCTGCATGAAGGCAAATAATACTACCGGCCACCTTGCCATGGCGCGGCCGCTGGTAAAGTAATAAAGCTGTTTCCTTTCAATTTAAAGATTTTCCGCTTTCAAAAAACCTGAATCTTTTTACCTTTACTTTCTGAACCCGATTAATATTTATTTCAGAAGGATAAAGTATGCCCGAATCTAACCCAAACGCCACCATCGTAGGAGCCGGCCTGGTCGGCTCGCTGCTGGCGCTTTACCTCGCTAAAAAAGGCAATAAAGTAACCATCTTCGAACGCCGGCCCGACATGCGCAAAGCCGATATTGGCGGCGGCCGTTCCATAAACCTGGCCCTTAGCGACCGCGGCTGGCGGGCGCTGGAAGGCATTGGTATTGGCGACGATATCCGGAAAGTAGGCATCCCGATGGATAAGCGCATTATGCACGACGTGAAAGGCAACTTAACGTCGCAGC
The DNA here is from genome assembly GCF_016623615.1 of Adhaeribacter terrigena. GTDB lineage: Bacteria > Bacteroidota > Bacteroidia > Cytophagales > Hymenobacteraceae > Adhaeribacter_A > Adhaeribacter_A terrigena. Next base: position 59,298 of record NZ_JAEHFX010000008.1, read on the forward strand.
CTTACGGCAAAGAAGGGCAGGCCATTTATTCGGTTTCGCGCGGCGGTCTCAACATGAAACTCATGGATCTGGCGGAAGAAAACCCAAACATTAGCCTGCAGTTTAACCAGCAACTTACCAACCTCGATCTTAAAACCAATACCTTAGAATTTCATAATCCGCAAACCAACCAGGATACCTGGGTGCAGGCCGAACGTATTTTTGGGGCCGATGGGGCTTTTTCGGCGGTGCGGAATACCTTGCAGAAAACCGAGCGTTTCGAATATTCGCAAAGTTTTTTAGAATACGGCTACAAAGAACTGACCATTGCGCCCGGCGAAAACGGTACCTGGCAGCTCGAAAAAAATGCCCTGCACATCTGGCCGCGCGGCCAGTACATGATGATCGCCTTACCCAACTTGGATGGTAGCTTTACCTGCACCATGTTTTTCCCGTACGAAGGCGAACATTCTTTCAGCGCTTTAAAAACCGAAGCCGACGTTACCAGATTTTTCGGGGAAGTTTTTCCGGATGCGGTGCCGCTGATGCCAACGTTGCTGGAAGATTATTTCGGCAACCCGACCGGCACGCTGGTAACGGTAAAATGTTTTCCGTGGACGTTCGAAGATAAAGTAGCTTTAATTGGCGACGCGGCGCACGCAGTGGTTCCTTTTTATGGTCAGGGTATGAACGCCGGCTTTGAGGATTGCACGGTGCTGAACCAGCTTATGGAAGCGCACGGCAACGATTGGGAAACGATATTTAAGGCCTTCGAAAAATCGCGCAAGCCAAATGCCGATGCCATTGCCGACTTAGCCGTAATGAACTTTGTGGAAATGCGCGATAAAGTGGCTGATCCGCAGTTCTTATTGCAGAAAAAGATAGAGGCGAAGATAAACGCCATGTACCCCGAGCAATGGATCCCGCTTTATACCATGGTTACATTCAGCCCGGATATTCCGTATGCCAAAGCGCTTAAAAACGGCCGTAAGCAGGAAAGGATCATGAAAAAGCTGATGCCTTATATTCAGACTGAAGCTGATTTTGAAAAGCCGGAAGTGCAGGAAATTCTGCAGCAGAAAATGGCCGAGAAATTCAGCGTGTAATATTTACGGCACTTTTTAAGCCCGAAACCATAGCGTTTTAAGCACCCGGCCTGACTCAGGCTAGGTGCTTTTTTTCTAAGATTGGTTTATATGCTTAGGCGAAGAATTCGTCTACCATGCGGTAGGTATTGGCAACGCATAAGCCCTCCATATAATACAGAAAAAAGCAGCGGAATACTTCGGCCAGGTTGTAACGGGAGGGCGGGAAGACGAGGGGATTCAGCATTTGAATGTACATTTCGAGCATGATCTTGGTGACCAGTTCCAGGTTTATGTCTTTGCGGAATTCGCCCCGGATCACGCCCCGGTTCAGGATCTTGAAAATGGCTTGGTAAACGTGGGTGTGGATATAGTCCAGGTATAACTGCCAGGCACTGGGGTAGTATTTCTGCAGGTCGCGGAAAAAGAACGGGTTAAAGTTCTCTAACCGGCTTGAGGCATTTTTTAACATTAAAAGGGTTGCTTCTATGGCGCTTTGGCTCTGGACATAGGTTTTGCCGTATTCATACCTGAGTTTTTTTGTTAAATAAGCTACCGTTTTTTGTACCAGATCGGCTTTATTTTGGAAAATTTCATCGAAAGCAGCGTGCGAAATACCTAAGTGGGCCTCTAACTGAGCTTTAGATAAAGCCCTGATGCCATGCCTTGAGAATAAATAGAGGCTTTCTTCCAGTATGGTTTCTTTTACGTTCATGAGTAGGAGCTAGCTAAATAGGTAATTGCCAGCTCTTTGTGTTAACGTTGTAAATTTGTCTGTCGTTGAAAAATAGGAGCCGACCGCCACTAAAACCTAGGGAAGCGCCTTAATATGATTTATCCGGGTTCGGGAAATGGGAAGTGAAATGAAAAAGCCGGCTGTTTAGGGCCGGCTTCGCGTTAAATGTTGTAGGTAGAAAAAAACTTTTCGGCTACTTTGCTGCCGCTATCGGTGCAGATGCCCCGGATGTAATACAGGTAGATGCTGCGGTAAACTTCCGACAGGTTGTAGCGATCGGGCGGGAAGGTTTGCGGATTAAGCAGCAAACCCACCATTTCGAGCATGATCTTGGTAACCAGCTGCAGGTTTATGTCTTTGCGGAATTCGCCGGCTTGTACGCCCCGATTCAGAATGTCGTAGATCTGGTGGTAGGAATAGGTGTTTAAATGATCGAGGGCAATTTCCCATACCTCCGGGTAATGCTGCTGCAGGTCTGTTACGTAGGCCGGGTTGGTTACTTTTATGTTTTTAATGCCGTCCTGGAGCAGGATCAGGATCTCTTCGATGGCGCTGTGCGCGTTTTGGGTAATGTTGAGGTGGTGCTTTTTCTGCTTTTCAATATCGTGTAATACGGTTTCGCGCACCAGGCTGGCTTTGCTGGCAAATAATTCGTTAAAAGTTGCCTGCGAAATATCGAGTTTGCTCCGCAATTCAGGTTCCGTATTAGCTTCTACTCCTTCCTGCTGAAACAACGCAAGGGCTTCATCTAACAGGGTTTCTTTAAAGGTCATGCGTAATGGGTTTGCCGGAGTTAAGAAAAATTAGAAAAGTACAGGAACCGGGTTGTAAATTTAAGTTTTTCAGACTGTAATAACAAGTAAACTGCACCGGTACTGGCTTGTTTTAATTCGTTGTTAGCGGAAAAATAGTGAATTCCTATACAGAAAATAAGGAAAACGGTAGGGGAAAGGCCTTAAAAAGTATTATCCGAGAAAAAAGCATCGGCAATCTGGCTGCCCGTTTCGGTGCAAATGCCGCGCAGGTAATTCAGGAAAATATTCCGGAAAACTTCGCCCATATTGTAGCGGTGCTTGGGGAATAAATGGGTGTTGTGCATTACGTTCAGCTGCTCGATAAGCACCTTGGTAACGATCTCGAGGTTAATGTCGTGGCGGAAGAGCTTCTGCCGGATGCCTTCGTTCAGAAGATCGTAGAACTGGTAATAATAGTTGATCTGCAGGTGGCGCTGGTAGGTATTCCAGGCAGACGGGTAGAGGTACTGGATCTGAATAAAAAAGCCCGGATGCACATCTTTCACCTGGTCGGCGCAGCTTTTAAACATCAGGATTATTTCTTCTACCGGATTCTGGGCCGCGGCCATCACTTCTGCCGGAAAAACGTCGGCAGCGTTCAGGCTATATTCTACAGCTTGGTGCACCAGATCTTCCTTGTCGCGGAAAACCTGCGGGAATGTTTGCTCGCTGATCTGCAACTGGGCGCAAATACGGCTCTCAGTCAGGTCTTTAACGCCATTCTGATAAAACCAGGTAATTGCTTTGTCTAGTATCTCCGTTCTCACATCCATGCCTTGCGAGCATATTTTTCATAAAGCTACGCGAAAAAAACGAACGACAACAGAGCCCGGGCCGGCAAAATGCGGGAAACTTGGAAAATTTATTTATTCATAATATTTAGTGCAATAAAAAACAAGGCTTGCAGCCCGAATACGAGCGGCGCCAGCGGGTTGGTTTTGGTAACGTTGCTTCGTTGAAAATAAAATTGTAAAATCAGCGAAAGCAGGAGCCAGCCGGCGTAATTCTGCAACGGGATCTGGTGGTTCTGCCAGCTCCAGAAATCGAAACGCATGGCTACGGGTTCAATAAAATGATCGAGCAAAACCATAATACCGGCCGCAAGAATAGTTGCCAGCCAGGGTTTTTTAGTCCAATTCCGTACCGTTATGCCAATGCAGTAAACCAGCATCACCCAGTTCAGCCCAATAAGCAAAGGCACATTCCAGAGTTTAAAACCCAGCGCCTGGCCGTAAACATAATTCCCGAAGAGCAGGCCCGTATGTACGCCCAGCACTTCGGCCAGAAAACCTGCCAGAAAAGTAACCCAGGCAAAAAGAAAGAAGGCAGCGTTGAAGTTTTTATGGTTGAGGAAAAGCAGGGCATTGGTGAGCAGCAAGTGCAGCGGCGTTAAATTCTGGTACGTTTCCGACTGGCCGCTAAAAACCAGGCCCAAGAAACCTACGGCGTGAAAAATAACCAATATGGCCGCCGAAAACGCTAGCTTTTTATCGGTAAAAAGTCGGGAAGTAGAAACGGTTTTCAGGGTTTCAGCGGTAATCATTTTTTACGAGGTTGCTTACAATTTTGGCACTTAACAAACATAACGGAATGCCGCCTCCGGGGTGCACACTGCCGCCGCAAAAATACAACCCTTTTACCTTGCGCTTAAAATTGGGGTGCCGCAAAAAAGCCGCCATGGCATTATTGGAACTGCTGCCGTATAAGGCGCCGCCCACCGAGCCGGTTTCGAGCTCGATGCCGCGCGGGTCCCAGGTTTTTTCGCAGGCCAGATGGTTTTGCAGGTCGGTTTTTAGGTGGCGGCTTAGCTTTTGAAGCACATGCTGGCGGGTTTCGGCAATTAGTTTATCCCAGTCCTGGCCTTCGTTGTGCGGCACGTTTACCATTACAAACCAGTTTTCGGCATTTTCGGGCGCATCGCTTTTGGTAAATTTCGAGGTAATGTTCACGTAAATGGTGGGATCCTGGGAAATGGTTTTATGTTTGAAAATATGCTCGAATTCCTTTTTATAATCCTGGCTGAAGAAAATGTTGTGCAGGTGCAAATCCGGAAAGGTGCGGTTGATGCCCCAGTAAAAAATGAGCGCCGAGCTGCTGCGCGGCTGCCTTAACGTTTTTTCGGGGGCTTTTAAGGTTGGCAGAAGTTTCCGGTAAGTGGGCACCACATCCATATTGCTCACCACAGCATCGAATTGATAGGTTGCTTGGGCGGTGCGCAGGCCCGTTACTTTTTTGCGGTTTTCGGCCAGCGTTATTTCTTCAGCTTTTTCGTTGAACCGGAATTTTACGCCCAGTTCTACGGCCAGTTTATGCAGACTTTTGGCAATGGAAATGATACCGTTTTCGGGGTAAAAAGCGCCGATATTATGCTCTAAATGCGGAATAATGTTGAGTGTGGCCGGGGCCTGGTAAGGGTCTGAACCATTGTAAGTGGCAAATCGGTCGAGCAATTGCACAAAGCGGGGATCTTCGAAATCCCGGGCATTGGTTTGGTGCATGGTTTTTCGCAGACCCAGCCGCGGCACGGCTGCCAAGGTTTTCAGAATATCGGGGCTGAAATAAGTAGAAAACTTGTGCAGGGATTTGTGCAGGAACGTGGACGAGGTGGCGTTGTATAATTGCGCGCTGCGTTTTAAAAACCACTTTACTTTTTTCTTCGGAATGCCCAGCGTTCTCTCTACTTCCTCCTGAAATTTATGCGGATCGTGGTAGGCGTGCAGCTCGGTGCCGTCGGCAAAATGGTATTTGGTAATGATTTCCAGGATCTGGTATCGGAAATAATCGGTTGGGAAGCGGCCGGCGGCGTAAAAAAGATCGTCTACCAGGTGTGGCATGGTGAACAGCGAAGGGCCTTTGTCAAACCGATAGCCCTCCATGCTGAACTCCGTCATTTTGCCGCCAAAAGTACTATTGGCTTCAAAAACGGTGACTTCAAAATGCTGCAGTGCCAGCCGGATGGCCGTAGCCAGGCCTGCCACTCCGGAACCGATCACGGCGGCTGTTTTCATAAGAGATTAATAGTTTTCAGTGCCCCAAGCATAGCGTTTGCTTATCTGGTTAAACCGTTAAACAAGACAATATGTTTTGAAAAAAAAGCTGTGTCGGAAGTATTCGTCTGGAAATGAATCCGTTGCGGCGTGCTTCCTCTTTTTTATCAAGCCGGAAAAAGGATCTCCCTGGCAGCTTGCTTCGGAACACAGATGTATCGAAGAACGGAAAACAAGATGAACAAGATATAAAAACGCTGGAATTTAGGGCCAAAAAACTAACCTCCAAACCATGGCGATTTAGCCCCTGAATTGTAAGGTTTAGAAAGATAAATAACCTGCCAGTCATTCTGAGCTTGTCGAAGAACCTAACGGGTACTCCCATGGAATTTGAGCGAAGCAATAAATTCCTGCCGCTCAAAGGCTAAGATTAGTTTTCGTGCAGGTTCGGTTCGCGTTAATTCCCACGACAGGCTCAGGATGACCTAATAAAATTCTGAAGTTGACGCCCGGAGGTTTAGCTCCGGGCTAAATCTTAGGAAAGCAGGTTCTCTATATCTTCTTTGGTTAAACTCTTGATCACGGTTTCATCCGTAGAAATAAGATCGGTTACCAGCTGAATTTTCTTGCCTTGCAGCGCCAGGATCTTTTCTTCCACGGTATTTTTGGCAATGAATTTATAGGTGAAAACCGTGTTTTGCTGCCCGATGCGATGCGCGCGGTCTATGGCCTGGGCTTCTACGGCCGGGTTCCACCAAGGGTCCAGAATGAACACGTAATCTGCAGCCGTTAAATTCAACCCCACGCCGCCGGCTTTGAGGGAAATTAAGAATACCTGAATGCTTGTATCTTTCTGGAAACGGTCTACCTGCGCCTGCCGGTCTTTGGTGTTTCCATCGAGATACGTGTAGGAAATTTTCTTTTCGTTCAGCGCCTGCCGCACCAGGTCTAAGTGTTTTACGAACTGGCTGAAAATTAAAACTTTGTGCCCTTTAGCTACCACGTTGCGCGTCATCCGGATCACTTCTTTCAGTTTACCGCTTTCGCCTTCGTAATTCGGGTCGGCCATGAACGGATGGTTGGCGATCTGCCGCAGTTTCATGAGACCCTGCAAAAGCATGAACTGGCTTTTATTGGCGCCGTGCTCTTCAATGCTTTTCAGGATCTTATTGCGGTAATAGCTCTTGGTTTCTTCGTAAGCGTGTTCCTGTTCTTCGGTCATCTGGCAGTAGGTGGTGTGCTCTACCTTGGCCGGAAGTTCGGTGGCAACCTGGCTTTTATGGCGACGCAGAATGAAGGGCTTGATAAGCGCGTGCAGTTTTTTGGTTTTTACTTCGTCCTTGTCTTTTTCGATCGGTTTTAAAAACTCGTTGCGGAAGAAATTTTGCGAACCCAAAAGCCCCGGATTAATGAAACTCATCTGGCTCCAAAGATCCATCGTGCTGTTTTCAACCGGCGTTCCGGTTAAGATCAGGCGGTGCCGTGATTTCAGTTCCCGTACCGAAAGTGAAGTATTGGAATTCGGGTTTTTAATGGCCTGCGATTCGTCGAGTATGATGTAATCGAAATAGTACTTTTTGAGCAATTCAGTATCCAGGCGCACAATGCCGTAGGAAGTCAGCACCACGTCGTAATGCTTGAAAATGGAAACCGTTTTTTCGCGGTACGTGCCGGTGTAATTCAGAATGCGCAGGTTGGGCGTAAATTTCTGCGCTTCGTTCAGCCAGTTATAGATCAGCGAAGTAGGCATTACCAAAAGCGTGGCCGAATCGGCGCCGTTTTCTTTGCGGTGCTGCAGCATGGCCAGCGTTTGCACGGTTTTTCCAAGGCCCATGTCGTCGGCCAGGCAACCGCCAAACTTGTAATCTTTCACGAAATGCAGCCAGTTGTAACCCGCTTTCTGGTAAGGCCGGAGCGTGCCTTTAAAGCCTTCCGGCAGCGGTTTGTCTTCAATTTCCTCGAATTCGCGCAGTTTTTCCAGCTTCCGGGTCATGGTTACGGTAGCCAGGTTGCCGTTCTGCAGGTCGGTTATCAAAGCCAGGTGATGCTTCTTGATCGTGAGTTCTTCTTCGCCGTCGGAGAAAGCAAAAAGCTCGATGTACTGCGTAAACCATTCTTCGGGAATGATCACGATCTGGCCGTTAGGCAGGCGGTATTCGTTTTTGCGGTTCAGAATATAAGGCCGCAGCTTGATGAACGGGATCTCAAATTCGCCGAAACGCACGGTGCCGTAAATATCGAACCAGTCGTTGTTTTCGGTAATGCCTACGTTCAAAGAAATTTCGCCGATAAAGTAATTTTTATTCGTCTGGTTGGCCTGTTCAATAATAAAACCCTGTTTCTCGAGTTCTTGGGCGTGTTGGTTCAGCCAGCTGAAAGCCAGTGATTTATCCAGCACCGCTTTGCCGTTTTTTACTTCCAGTTCGCGGTCGGAGAGTTTTTTCAGGAATTCCTTTTCGTGGCTTACGTCGCGGATCAGGCGGTGGAAAATGTAGGAATCCTGGGTTTTTTCGATGTTTACGCTGATGCGCTTCGGTTCGTGATTCACAACGGTATACTTTCCGTACTGAAAAGCCAGGTTGAACAGGATCTTTTCGGAAAGCGCTTTTTTATCGGCGCCGTTTTTACCCTGGAACATATCTTTGGCCGGCACGCCGGAGCTTACTTCGGTAAACGTTAAGTGCGGCTGCGGTTCGTACCGTTCCGATTTTATTTCAAAACCCTTCGCATAAACATCAAACGATTCTACCAGCGGCGCTACAAATTTGGTGAAGTAGGTTTCTTCTACTTTGCGCGGAATTACAATGAAATTTTTGCGCAGAAACGGCTGTAGTTTTTTGCCATCTACTTCTTTTTCAAAAGAATAGAGTTTGTCTTCGAGCAAAAGCCAGGCCGGTTCGTTGCAGATCAAAGCGGCATCTTTATACTGAAAATCGAGTTTCTGGCCGTTGTGTTTTATGGTGGGGAAATAGTGCGTGTTTTCTTCGTTTCGCCGGAAATGGAAAAGCACGGTCGCTTTTTCGCCGGCCATTTCAATTTCTTTCCAGGTCGGTTCGCCGTCCTTGCCCATTATAAAAACCTTCTTGTTTGCCAGCAAAGCCAGTATTTTGGCCATGCGGGTTTCCACGTAGCTTTTAATGTTTTCCTGCAGGTCTTTGTCGCCTTTTTCGGGGTCGAAGGTTTTGAGGAAGAAATCGGTAAGGGTTAATTTTTTGGTGCTGAAACGCTTGTAAACCGCATCCTGCTGGATCTGGTCCATGAGGGCCACGAGCTTAAAATCGGTAGCGTCGAGACGCGAAGCGAATTCGTCGGCGTTTTTGGCCGAAATATTCTGGTGCTGCAGCGTGAGATGGTTGCGGGAGTTTACCTGAACAACAAACGACTCGAATAAGTAACCTAAATACTCGTGCTCAAAAAGCGAATAAACTGCCTGAAACGGCTGTGTTGTAAAAACCTTCATCCCCAAACGCTATATCGGACTTTAAAGATAGCTCTTTTTGGTAAAAGCGCAGAAGTTTTGGGTGAATATTTTGGTTTTCAGCAAGGAGTTTCGCTTGTTTTTCGCGGGTTTTGACTTTTTCCCGGAAAAAGCATAGCGTTTTGCTAATCCCGCTTATGGCCGGCAAAATTATGCGCAGAAAACCGCTATGCTTTTCGGCGGAAAAAGTGCCCGGTATCTGGCATTCCGGCATACAAAAACGGTAGGTTTCCGCGTTAAAAAAGTGTGTCTGCGGAAAAGTGCAATAATTGGTTGTTATTTATTTTACCTTTGTATTTTGTAAGTAGCTTCTCCCGGAATCAGCCGCTTTTTTGCCCGAACTATGAAATATATTTTTTTGCTGCTGGCTTCGCTGGCTGTTTATTTTCCTGCTTTTTCGCAAAGTAATTCCGGCGTAATTAAAGGCGCTGTATCGGATTCGGTAAAAGTAGCGGCGCTTAGTTTTGTAACCGTCAGCCTGCGCGAAACGGGCCAGACCACCTTCCTGAAAAGCACTTATACCGACGAAAAAGGCACTTTCCAGTTCACCGGATTAGCTTTTAAGCCTTACGAAGTGGTGATTTCTTACGTAGGTTTTAAGCCGGTAATTATTAAAACCGAAAATCTTTCCGCCGGAAATGCCCTCGTAAATTTGCCGGCCATAAAGTTGCAACCCGATGCGCGGCAATTGAAAGAAGTGGAAATTACCACCCAGAAAATGCTGATTACGCAGGATATTGACAAGATCAGTTACGATGTGGAAGCCGACCCCGAAAGCAAAACCGAGACCGTGCTGGATATGCTCCGGAAAGTGCCCATGGTAACCGTAGACGGCGACGATAATATTCAATTGAAAGGCAGCAGCAGTTACCGCGTTTTAATAAACGGCAAAACGTCCGCACTTTTTGTGCAGAACCCCAAAGACGTTCTGAAAAGCATGCCGGCCAGCAGCATAAAAAAAATTGAAGTGCTTACCAATCCGCCGGCCAAGTACGAGGCCGAAGGCGTGGGCGGGATCATTAATATTATTACCAATAAAGATAATCCGGGCGGCTACAACGGTTCGGTAACCGCTGGTTTGCGGACGCCAACCGGCTATAACGGCGGCGCATATTTAACGGTAAAAACGGGCAAGTTCGGTTTCTCAGGCAATGTAGGAGCCAATACCTGGCAATCGCCGGAAAATTCCAGTTTGTTTGTTCGCCGCGAAACCAATGGCCGGAATCTTACTCAGAACGGCATTGGAAAAAACAATGGCAATTATCATTACGGAAGCGGTCAGCTGAGCTTTGAGCTCGATTCGTTGAATTTGTTTACCGGTAGTTTCAGTTTTTTTGGCGGTGGAAACGATATTGAAGCCTCGCTGAACGTTTTATCCGATTCCCTTAGTATTCCGGTTCAACAATATTTGCGCAGCAATACGCAGGAAGAAAGCTGGAAAGGCAACGATATAAGCCTCGATTACCAGCGCAGTTTCCGCAAAAATGAAGAGCAGGTTTTTACGCTTTCCTATAAATACAGCACCAACGGCAACGGCGATTTTTCTGATTTCAACTTTGTGCCGCTGCTGAATTACGAAGCCCAGACCGGTAAAACCAGCAACGACAGCAAAGAATCCGAACATACCGTTCAGGCCGATTATGTACAGCCGTTCGGCGAAAACACCTGGGAAGTTGGCCTGAAAACCATTTCGCGCTTAAACCAGAGCTCTTATTTTTATGCATTGCAGGATCCGGATAATGGGGTTTTTGTACCAGATCCGGCCCAGAGCAACGATTTTGATTATCGCCAGGATGTTTTGGCCGGCTACACTTCGGTAAGCCTGAAAGTGAAAGACTGGGGTTTACGGGCGGGGGCAAGGCTGGAAGAAACGCGGGTAGATGCTACTTTCAAAACTTCCGATACCGCTGCCAGGCAAGATTATTTCAACCTGATTCCTTCGGTGGCGGTTTCGCGCAAGCTGAAAGAAATGCAGGACCTGAAACTGAGTTATACCCAGCGCCTGGAGCGGCCCGGTTTGTGGTTTCTGAACCCCTACATAAACCGCCTCGATCCGAAAAATATTTCCTTTGGTAACCCCGGCCTGGAAGCTACCACGAGCCACGCATTTGAGTTGGCGCACAGCGCTTTCGTGAAAAATTCTTCGCTCAATTCGAGCTTGTTCTATAATTTCACCAACAACGCCATTCAGGAAGTCACCACCTTGCGCGGCGATACGTCTATTACCACTTATGCCAATATCGGGAAAGAACAGAATGTAGGCATTAGCTTAAACGGCAACCTGAACCTGACCAAAAAACTGAACCTGAACCTGAATACCTCCCTGAATTACGTATTTCTGAAAGGCGCACTAAACGGGAAAACGGTAAGCAACGAAGGTTTTGCCGGCAGTGCCTTTGGTTCTACGGGTTATAAATTTGAAAAGAACTGGAAACTGAATGCGAGCGGTGGGTTTTCTTCGCGCTGGGTGCAGTTGCAGGGCCGTTCCGGCGGTTATTTTCATTCCAACCTCATGGTTACCAAAACCTTCCTGAAAAACGACAAAGCTACTATTTCCCTTTCTGTGAATAACCCGTTTCAGAAAACGCGCCGCTGGATAAACGAAGTGAACGATCCGCGGTTTTATCAGCGTCAGGAATCGGAGTTTATTATCCGTAGGGTGGGGCTTGCGTTTACTTATAAATTTGGCGAGCTGAAAGGCGGTATAGCGCAGAAAAAACGCGGCATTGAGAATGATGATGTGAAAGGTGGTAAGAGCGGTGGTGGAAATTAATGGTGTTTTGGAATCGCTGATTTTAAAGGGATTTTTTGGATTTCAAGGAGTTTTTTGATTTGAAAGTATAGCGTTTTTTTGTAGTCATCCCGACGTTAGAAGGGATCTATTTAAGCTGATAAGTAAGTTTGTTTTTGACTTTTGAAGCTCAAAACGATACGGTTTTTATAGTCTGCTTTCTACTTTTAACCTGCAACCTTTTACTTTCAATTAAACTTTTTCCCTCCAGCCGGGTGGCTTCGTTTCTGCGTTCGCGGCTGCAACCCTTCCTGCCCTTGCGGGCTGCCTCGTGCCTCGGCACCGGAAGTCTTGGAGGCCGCTCTCACAGAAACTGTTGTCAGTTTGCCTCCGTAGTTCGCTTCTTTTTAGTTTAGTTTCCCGGATAACGTGATTTTCAGCATACGCTGCGCTAGCGATATACGTGAGAAATCTTGTTCATTAAATCCTGCCTTGTTAATCATTATAATCTCTTCAATCCTGAAAATCGCGTTCAGGCAAATTTCATTGCTGTCTGATTCAGCTGACGGTACGACAGGAGAAAAAAGCTACCTCCCCTAAATCAGGGTTGGGTTGGGGTAAAAACAGCTTACAAATTATCTTTGATCTGCAAGGCAGCGGCCCGGCGTGCCGGACGGATGGAAACGATGAGGGTAATGGCAATAATAGCCACGCCGGTGAAAACAAAATCGAGCAGCTGCATTTTTACGGGGTAAGAGTCTACCACGGCGGTGGTCATGCCCATGGAAATGAGGCCGAAGGTTTGCTGCGCCCAGCAAATGATCATGCCAATAAATAAGCCTGCGCCGGCACCCGATAACGCTACGATCGCGCCTTCGAAGAGGAATATGTTGCGAATGGTGGTGGAACTGGCTCCCATGGAAGCCAGAATGGCAATGTCCTTCTTCTTATCGATCACGAGCATGGAAAGCGAGAAGAAAATGTTTAAAGAGGCAATAAGTAAAATAAAGGCGAAGGTGATGAATACGAACAGCTTTTCTACTTTAACCGCGCGGAGTAAACTGGTATGTTGCTCGTCGGAGTTTTGTACCTGGAATTTCGGGCCGAGCAGTTTTTTGAGCTGGCGTTTAACTTTATCAGGATTGGTGCCTTCGGTCACTTTTACTTCCAGGGCGCTGCGTTTTTCGCCGTAGCTAAATAAATCGCGGGCAAATTCCAGGGGTACGAACACGTAATTATCGTCGTATTGGCGTTCGATGGCAAATACGCCGGCCGGCATAATGCTTTTTTCGTTGAACGCATTTTCGGGATTGAGCGAGACTTTTTTACTTGCCTTCGGATATAATACCTGCAACCCTACGAACGGATTATCGGTGCGCACCGAAAGTTGCACCTGCACGCCCCGGCCTAGTAAGGCGTAATGTAAACCGCCTTTCTTTAAGTTTGCATTGCCTTCGGTCAGGGAAGAATCGATGCCGTTTTGCAGGAAATAATTGTCGCTTACGCCTTTGAGTTTTACGATCATCTGGCGGTCCTGGTAGCGGAGCAGGGCGTTGTCTTCCACCGTTTCCGAAACCAGGTCTACACCTTTTATGCCGGAAATATTTTTGAGAAATTCGGGCGTGACTTCAAAATTCTTGCCTTCTACGGCAGTAATTTTCAGGTCCGGATCGAAGGAACCGTAAAGCGAGCGGATCAGGTCTTCGATGCCGTTAAAAACCGACAGCACAATGATCAAAGCCATGGTTCCCACGGCCACCCCGATCATGGAAATATTGGAAATAATGCTGATGATGTTCCGCTTTTTCTTCGACCGGAAGTACCGCTTTGCGATGAGAAAGGAAACGTTCATTTGCTTAATGTGCTAATTTTTAATGTGCTAATTAAAGCGCTAAAGTTAAGTTGTTGGAGAAAACATCAACAACAGCAAAATTCGTGCTTTCGCTATAAAATTCAAGCTAATTTATTGCGTCATCCTGAGCTTGTCGAAGGAACTATCGCGTACCGAACCCGCAAGAAAGCTAACTTATGAAAGGAATTTGGCTACGCCGAACTGCGTTTATCGCTCAGTCGCTCAAAATTCCTTGTAATTCCCATAAGTTTAGCTGCGCTGAATCTTCGATTTATCTCGACAAGCTCGTAATGACCTGAAGTTAAGCTTCTTCCGGTAGTTTTTCGGTTACCCATTTTTCTTCTCTGGAGTTGCGCCAGGCGTACCAGCCGAAAGGTAAAAAATAAATATCGTTTACGCTCGGGTCGAGGCGGGTAATATCTTCCAGGCACACAATTCTCGCATCTTTGGCGTTCGGCTTGGAATCGGACATGAACTGCCAGTCGCCTTGCTCGTTGTGGTATACGTAGGAAATCAACTGGCCTTCCAGCACTTGTTTGGTGGTAAAGGTTCGTACGTCGCGCTCTTCCAGGAATTTAAAATCGGTGTTGCGGTCTAAAAGCGGCTGGTTGAATTTCAGATCGGCGTTAAAGCCAGCTTCCCAGGGAAATTTTTGTTGTTTATCAGGCCATACGAGTTGCAAAGCCGGGAAACTCCGGGAATTGTAAAAGTGCTGCGCCAGGTTGAAGTAATTGGCGTAATATTCCGGATTTACCCGCAGAAACTGCGCCTTATAGCCTTTCAGAAACTCCGGAAACAAATAGCCGGGAATTAATTTCTTGCCTTGCTTGATGAGTTTTTTGGCATCCTGCAATAGCGTTTTCAGCACTTCCGGCGCGAGACCAAAACAAATAACTTCCGGGTGCCCGTAGGTTTGAAACAACCCAATGGTATACGCAAAAGCCGGCAGATAATCGTCGGCTTCTACTACTACAATGTGGCAGCCATTATTTTCAAGGTCGGCGTTAATAATGCTTTGGGTTGCTTCGTTGTAAGGCTGCTTTTTACGCATGATTGGTTTAAAAACGGTATGCTGATTGGGTGAAAAAGTAAAAGGTTTCCTTTTGATGATACTGTTTGGCTGCAGTTGTTGGTGTTTTCACCAACAACTAAGAAGTTAAGATGAAACGATTATTTATTCATAGTTTCTTCGACATAAGCAACTGCTTTAGCAACAGTTATTGAGAAAATACCAGCTTCTCCTTTATTATAAGCTTGTCTCCATTCTTGATATCCATCCAGATAGTTAGGTGGTTCATTATTGTTACTAATTAACATAGTAACGCTTTTGTTTAACGCTTCTTTACTAAATGGTAAATGTCCAATTGAAGAAGAATAACCTACTTTAAGATTTGGATTTTTGATTTTAGCGCTATCTACAGCAATATGAATAATTATTCCTTCAGCCTCTTTCTCAACTTTTAGGATTGTCAGAAAAGATTCTTTTTCGTTGCTCCTGGTTTGATAAGACCAAATTTGTCCTTCTTTATATTTAGAGTCTACATATTGCATTTTACTTGTAGCGGTATTTTGCTGACAGCCAATTAAAAAGAAAATAAGAAAGAAGGCCAAAAAATTAAAGCGAATAGATTTCATGGCTTTAAAATCTGATTTTCTCTCTTCAAAAACGCTATCCAAAACCACTAAAAACCTCAGAACTTACTTCCAGGCTTTCACAATTAAACCGGTGCCTGTGGGGTGTTTTTTATTCGCGTCGAACCAGTTCAGGATGAAGCTTACCGGGAAAGTAAGTACGTAGTAGAACGGCAGCAGCGCGAAGAAGGCTTTGGTGGCGCCCAGCATCTGGATCGGATATTTCATGGATAAGCGCCACGAAACCTGGCCCGGTTTGCCATACGAATAACGCGCTTCGGTTTTGGTGAAGCCGGCTAATTTTAACTTGTCCTGAATTTCCTGAATGTTGTAGCCGTCGCGCACGTGTTCTTCGATAAAGGAACTATCCTCGCCTTCATGCACATCCGAACCGCCCTGGTCCGATGGCGTGGAGATCAGGATCATGCCGCCCGGTTTGAGCGATGCATAAATGTTTTTGAAAACTTCCACGTCTTCCAGAATATGCTCCATCACGTCTACGCTTAGCGCCAGATCGTAAGTATTCGGTTGCTGAAAGGTAACGAGGTCGGCAACGGCAAAATTTACGCGGTCGGCGCGGTCAATTTCCTTGAAAAAGCGGTTGCTGTCGGCAATCTGTTCTTCTTTCACGTCCACGGCCAGAATTTCGGCTTTGGGGAACATGCTGCTCATAAAATAGGTGTACTGGCCATAACCCGAGCCCGCATCCAGAATTTTTATCGGTACGTTTTCCTTGCCTTTGCCCCAAGCTTTCAGCTCTTTGTGCACGTGCCAGGTACGCAGCAAAAGCAGATCGAGCATGTTGTAAAAGATTCGGCGCAGGAACGGCGTCTGGTTGAAAACGTTACCTAAAACCCGCTTTATCGGATCGTATTGCATTTCTGTTTAATTAAGAATTAATAATTAAGAATTAATAATTATTCGCAGTATTCGGGCTTAACTATTAATTGCTGTTGCTCTTTTCAAAAGAAAAAACGCTAGGGTTTCGGGCTTAAAAAGTCCTTTATCTTTCTACTTTCTTCCGGGTATTAAATTTCTTCCTCGTCTTCGTCCGATTCGGCTCTGGTAAAATCGTTGTCCGGAATGCCATCGTTGTTTTCATCTTCTGCGGGTGCGGCCGGAATATCGAGATCGGAAATGATCTTGTCCATTTTGGCGGCGTATTCGGCGCTGTCGTCTAAAAAGAAATTGAGTTCCGGAATTACGCGCACCTGGTTTTTAATGCGTTGCGCCAGCGCGTGGCGAATGGCCTTGGTGTTTTCGCGCACGGTGGCAATGACTTCCTTTGGTTCTTTTGCCAGCAGTAAACTTAAATATACTTTCACCACACCCAGGTCAGGCGAGGTGCGCACGGTACTGATGCTGATATAAGCGCCGTTGAAAAGGTGCGGAACATCGCGCTGAAACACTTCGGCGAGTTCTTTCTGCAGCAGGCGCGCAAATTTTTGTTGTCTTTTACTTTCCATAAGAACTGCAAATATATCGGATTAATTTGGCAATTTTACGGGAATAAACGGCTCGTAAGCCGTAGCTTTTTACTGTGATCCGATTTTTTAACAGCGCATTCGTTACCCGGCCCATTTTTTTGTTGCTGCTTTTTGTAGCCATAAACCTGCCGTTGGTGCTCATGGGCGTGCCGGTTACCTTACCCGAACTTAAATTTATGGTGCTCGGCGAACGCCTGCAGGAAGGCGCCGCCATGTACCGCGACGTGTTCGATACCACCGGACCGCTGGCGGCTTTGGTTTTTTGGGTAATAGATCTGCTGGACGGCCGTTCGCTTTTAATGTACCGGCTGGTGGCGGCATTTTTACTGCTTTTCCAGGCACTGAACATGAATTTTATTTTTAACCGGCAACACGTTTTTGCGCAGAAAACGTACTTGCCGGCGCTTCTCTACATGCTGGGCGGGAGTTTTTTCTTCGAATTCGATACCCTTTCGCCGGTGCTTTTGGGGCAAACTTTCCTGGTATTTTCCATTCGCTACCTGGTTATTGTTTCCAAGGAAGGCTCTAACAATCCGAAGCTTTTTAAGGCTGGTTTTTTTATCGGGCTGGCCGCGCTGAGTTACCTGCCGTTCTCGTTTTTCCTGATCGTGGCTTATTTTGCGGTGGCTTCGTTTGCCTCCAATACTTTCCGGAGTTTCCTGCTGTTGCTCACCGGTTTCTTTTTCCCGTTTGCGGTGGTGGCTACGTATTATCTCTACAACGGCGCGCTCGATAATTTTCAGGAATTTTATTTATCGGCGGAAGGCTTGTTCAGTTTTCATTTGCAGTTGCCGCTCGCCGATCTTCTGAAATTGCTGGCGCTGCCATTGCTGCTGATACTGGCGGGAATTTTTATGGCGGCCAGCGCGAACCAGGGCCTGGTTTTTCAGCAGAAAATGCAGCAGCTGATGTTCGTCTGGTTTTGGGTAGCGGTGGTTATGCTGCTGGCTTCGCCCCAGATCTCGGTACTGAATTTTATTTATTTCCTGCCGGTGCTGGCGTATTATAGTTTTTACCTTTTCCGCCCCGGTGCCCGCTGGTGGATCCCGGAAGTAATTTTCCTGGTTTTACTTACGCTGCTGCTGGCGGTGCGCTACGCAGTTCCGCTGCACATTGAGCAATATTTAAACATTAACACGAGTGCGCTGCACCTCAAAACTGACGAAAAATACAAGAAGATCGTAAATGGCCAGCTGTTGGTTTTAGGGCCTGATTTTCAGTATTACGCCTATAATTATGCTGCTTCGCCGTACCTGAACTGGAGCCTGGCACAAAAGGATTTCAGGAATTTAGATACCTACGAAGCTGTTTTAGCCATTCAGGAAAACATTGTGCAGAACCCGCCTGAGTTTATTGTAGATGAGGTGCATTTAATGCCGGAACTGGCTTATAAGCTGCCGCTGGTTTTTGGCAGGTATGAGCCGGCTGGTGCAGTGGGGTTGTATCGGTTGAAACGATAGTTTTGAAGGTTAAAAGTATAGCCTTTTTTTCTTTGTCATCTCGACGATAGGAGGGATCTATTTAAGCTAATTACTAAGTTTGCTAAAGAGTTTTTATACTTGAAAGGATACCGTTTATCATAGCAAGCTTTAGTTCTTAATTATTAATTTTTAATTATTAATTAAACTTTCTCCCTCCAGCCGGGTGGCTTCGTTTCTGCGTTCGCGGCTGCAACCCTTCCTGCCCTTGCGGGCTGCCTGTGGCACCGGAAGTCTTGGAGGCCGCTCTCACAGAAACTGGTGTCAGTTTCCTCCTTAGTTAGCTTCTTTTTAGTTTACTCTCTCAGATAGCGTGATTTTCGAGAGCGTTGCGCTGGCGATATCCGTGATGGCAGAAAGTCTAAGAAAGGCAACCACAAAGGTTGTTTTACAAAGAAATTCTATTTGTGGATTCAGACAAATAATCCTTAAATTCCTGAATCCTATAAATCCAAATTCAGCCAAATAATCCTGTTCATCCCAAAAATCCTTAAAATCGTGTTCAGACAAATCATTCCCGTTTGCTTCAGCTAACGGTACAGACGAAATCTCCCTCCCCTGAATCAGGAGAGGGTTGGAGTGAGATAAAGGTTGGGTGGTTGAACACGTTTGCCGATCAAAGCAGTTTGCTGCATCAATTTCCTTGCAACGTAACGATCACGGTGCGTTTGCCGGCGTGGTTGCGGTGTTCGCAGAGATAAACGCCTTGCCAGGTGCCTAAATTGAAGCGCCCTTTGGTGATGGGAATGGTTACGGAGGTGCCTAACAGGGCAGCTTTTAAATGCGCGGGCATGTCATCGGGGCCTTCAAAAGTGTGGCGGTAGTAGGGGGCGTTTTCCGGGGCCAGTACGTTGAAATGACTTTCGAAGTCTTTTCTGACATCCGGGTCAGCATTTTCGGAGATGGTGAGGCTGGCGGAGGTATGCTGGATGAAAATATGCGCCAGACCGACTTCAATTTGCTCGAGTTCTGGAAGCTGGGCTTCAAGCAGATCGGTAATTAAATGAAAGCCGCGCGGCACAGCAGGGAAACGGATACTTTTCTGGAGCCAAACCATAGCGTTTTTTTAGTCTTTGTTTTCGTAAGCGCCCATGTCTGGGTTCGGATTGGAGCCTTGCGGGCGCGGCTCGCCGGTCAGATCTATATTCACGCCGTTGCGGGCGCCGCCAATGGCCGGAGAATCTTCTTTGAGGCTGTAATTGATTTTGCGGGCCGGAACAAAGCCGTCGCCGGGTTGCACGAATTTGGGATCCTGGTTCAGCAGGTTGCCGTTGCCGGTAAATTTGGCTTCGTTCTGATATTTTGTGGTCTGGATCAGGCTATTCTGGATCGTTACGTTTTTCAGGCCTTCGCGGGTGAGGAATAAAAGTTCGTTTTCCATTTTTCCGTTGCGGGTTCCGTTCCAGATAATGCTGTTTCTGAACGTTACGATCGGGTCTTTAATAGGCCGCAGGGCATTATCGTAAATTGCGCTGTCGGAAAAGGCAACCGCTTCGTTATCGCGTTTAAATTCCGGGGTGTAATTGGCAATGGTGCAGTAATTGAAATCGTATTTTCCGCCGCCAATTCCGGCAAATGCGTACTGGCCGCAATTGGTTATTAACGAGTTGGTAAGTTTTACATCGGTATCTAAGCCTAATATTCCGGCGTAGAATATATTTTTTATAACCGTATTTTCAATTTCAGACTGGTTGCCGTCAAAATTGATAAGCCTTAGGCCATACGTTGCATTTTTTATTTCGGTGAACTGAATTTTATTATTGCGGCTCATGGTGTCGAAGAAAAGCCCTTCCCATTGACCTGGTACGTTGGCAAAAGCAGAATCGCGGCGGTCGTTCTGGAAGAAAACACGTTTGCCGGCGGTTCCTTCTACCTTTAAAGTGCCCTGCACATATAAAATTGCGCCCGCGTGCCCATAAACTTTCGTGCCCGGCCGGATGGTAAGCGTGCAGTTTTCGGGAACCACCACAATGCCATATAAAACATAGGCTTTCGGGCCTTCCCAAACGGAATTGCAGTCGAGTTCTTCGTTGCGGAAAAAGTTAGCGTTCTGGCCGTAGGCGCGCAAAACAACCTGCTGGCGGTTGCCATTGGTTTCGAATTGCAGGTTGTCTTCGATGATAAACGGCTTGGCGGAATTGTTCGGATCGACGTAAACTTTTACTAAAATCAATAAGCTGTCTTCGCCGCGGAGCGTGATGCCCGATGCCATGTCTTTGGCTTCGCCGTCTATGATGAGGTCGAAATCGGAGGCGCCGAGTTTTTCTAATTTTATCTGGTCTATTTTTACGGCTTTTTTGTTACGGTTATAGATCTTAAGGCGTTTGCTCACGCTGCCGGTAGAAACAAAAACGGTGTCGAAGAAAATAGTATCGGTTGAAAATTCGAGTTTAGCGCCGGCATCGCGGGTAAGGATTTCGTCGTCGGGTTTGCAGCTGAAAACCGAGAAAAGCAGAAGCAAAGGAACAAGGGCCGCGAAGCAGTATTTCATTTTTAATGTGCTAATTTTTTAATGTGCTAGTGCTATTTTTTTAAAAGAAGTTTGCCAGCAGCAGTTTTGGTTCAGGCAGTTTTTGGGTGCAAAACCATACCGTTTTACCTTAACGGACAAAGATAGGTTTTTATGATAGAAAAAGCCGGTAACATTTCTGCGGCCGGCTTTTAGTTTTTTAGTTGAAAGGCATAGCGTTTTTCAGGTATTCCCTGCCGTCTGCTTTAACTAACGGATCTCGGATTTTACTTTTTTATCTGCTTCAATGCATCGAGGTAGAATTTCCGGATGCTGTTTTTTTCTTCACGGCTGGCAATATTTTCGGCGGCGGGAATAAGGTCTTTGGTGACCGGGGCTTTGGTTTTGAGGATCTGGCCTAGCGCAAAAGCAGCCGACCAGCGCACTACGGTTCCTTCGTGTTCGGTATTGACGAGCAGGTTTGTAACGGCGGTTTCCAGGTTTTCGGGGAACAGGTGCGCCACGTTGCCAATCACTTTTGCCGATTCCCATTTCAGGCGCGGGGCTTTGGCGGTAAGCGTTTCCGAAACAAAATCAAGGCATTTCAGATCGGCAATTTCGGGCTTTTGTTTGGTAGCAAACTCGATGGCTTCGATGCATGTGGCTTTTACGGGATCTTTGGCGGTTCTGGCAAATTCGATGAGACTGGTTAATTCCGGTGGATTTTCGGCCAGCCAGTAGCTCAGGATCTCGGTTTTAGCTTTCGGTTTCTGGATTTTATCGGAAAGTAGTTCGGCAAAGTTCATGGATTTCAATTTCGGAAGATAAGAAAGCTGAAAAGATACTGTTATGAGTTTTTTGATGAAAGGGATACCGTTTTACATTATACTTCATTAATAAACTCCTTGAATGTATATTATTCATATTGAGATAAAACGATTTCAAAAAACTTTTTGTATCCAGTGCCTCCAGCCAAATTAGATAATTTATCTAGCGCATCTTTATCAATTTTCTGATTCTTAAATTTAAAATTGGTATCTAGTTCCAATAAATAAAGCATTGCTGAAATGAAATTGACACCATTGAATTTTTCCCTTACTATTATCGGCTCATCATTAGGGTCATAAAAATCGATATAGAAGAATTCATCATATGTAGTATTTACTGCTAATCTATTTTCCTGGAAAGAAGCTATTGATTTTAATGCTAAATTCTCGACTTGTAAACTTGTGATTTCGTTATTAAAACGTATGCCTCCAAAATCAACCTTGTCAAGGTCTGTACAGGAAATTAGATCGTCAATCAGGTTGCTAAAAGTATTACATTGAAGATCATAATTTACATTAAAGTTATCCAACAAATAATTCCAATAATCTTCATCTGCCTCCTTATAACTACTGCTTACTTCTTCTATTGAAGGTTTTAATGATTTAATCTCTGCAATAATTTTTTCTATTTCCATACCTGCGAGCTTCATAGTTAAGAGCAATCATCTTGAGTTGTAAAAGCGAAAGCTAACAAAAAAGCCGATAACATCTCTGCTACCGGCTCCTTTATCTTTAGCAGAAATCATTTTCAAATCTCCACATTTTCAAATCTCCACATTTTCAAATCTTCAAATCTTCTTAAACCGCTCCTTCTTTCAGACGCTCAGCGTTTTCGGCCAGGCGAAGTTCGGAAATGAAATCTTCGATGCCGCCGTCCATCACGGTTGGGAGGTTGTAAACGGTGTAGCCAATGCGGTGATCGGTTACACGGCCTTGCGGATAGTTGTAGGTACGGATCTTGTCGGAACGGTCGCCGCCGCCCACCATAGTTTTACGCTGGGCACCTTCGGCTTCGAGTTTCTTGGCCAATTCTACTTCGTATACGCGCGAACGCAATACTTTCAGGGCTTTCTCGAAGTTTTTCATCTGCGATTTCTGGTCCTGGCACTGCGCTACCAAACCGGAAGGTAAGTGCGTTAAGCGAACCGCAGAATACGTAGTGTTTACAGACTGACCACCCGGACCGGAAGAACAGAAAAGGTCTTTCCGGATGTCGTTCATGTCGAGCTGCACGTCAAATTCTTCTACCTCTGGCAGTACTACCACCGAAGCTACGGAAGTGTGAATGCGACCCTGGGTTTCGGTGGCCGGAACGCGCTGCACGCGGTGCACACCCGATTCGTATTTCATTTTGCCGTAAACGTCTTCGCCGGAAACCCCGAAAATGATCTCTTTGTAACCGCCGGAAGTACCTTCGGTCGCATCAATAAGTTCGGTTTTCCAGCCCTGCTTTTCAGCAAAACGGTAGTACATGCGTTGAATGTCGCCGGCAAAAATAGAAGCTTCGTCGCCGCCCGCACCCGCGCGGATCTCCACGATGATGTCTTTGCTGTCGTTGGGATCTTTGGGGATGAGCATTTCTTTGATCTGCTCCTCCATAATTTCGCGCTGCGGCAGCAATTCGTCGAGTTCTTCCTTGGCCATTTCGCGGAACTCCTCGTCTTTTTCGGTAGCAATAACCTGTTTGGCGTTCTCGATGTTGCCGAGCAGGTTCTGGTAATTTTTATATTCGATTACGATCTTTTCCAGATCTTTGTATTCTTTATTCAGCGTTTTGAAGCGTTTCAGGTCTTCCATGGCATCGGGCTGGATGAGGAGCTGACTTACTTCTTCAAAACGTTCTTTTATGGCTTCTAATTTATCTAACATTACTCCGGAATTGGGATTTTACTGCAAAGATAGTAAATAGCAGCGGAGAAATTTTATTCCCGGTATTATTTACCAACCTTGTTAACATGAGATCAGTACTTTTTTGTTCGTTTTTGCTAGCGTTTTTTGGTTTTTCGTGTAAACCCAAGCCTCTGGATAACCTGAAAGAAGTGGCTTTGGCCGTGGAACAACGAAAAGTAAAACGCATGAGCCGCGAGCAGATTGCTGCTGAAACGCAACGGGTAGCCGATAGTGTATTGACGCTGGTGTTTAAAAACCAGCAGGAATTAGCGGCTAAAGATTCGGCCTGCAATTTTGTTTTTACCAAACCATACCGGCAGTTTCAGCAGAAGTACCACGGCCGGGCGGTTATGGTTGCGGATGCGGAAGATTTGAAAAAACTGGAAAATGAAATGGCGGAATTACGCAAATACCGCAACGAGCTTTCGGAGAACGAAGGCAAATTGCCGGCTACTTTTCAGACCTTAACCGATAGCCTTTTGTACGTGCGGCCGGTTAAAAATAAGGAACTGGTTTGTGCACCGGAAAAAGCGGGGCAACAGGGTTTCTGGGTTTTTAGAATGCCGAAGCAGCGCTTAATTGAAATTAAGACCGTGAAAGTGAAGCCAAAACCGGCGAAGGGGCCGAACTGGTAACCTCTCCTGGATATTCTCCTATATGTGGCAAGATCATTTTTTGCGGATCTGTATCAGATTACCAGCCTTACACCGCCCAGTTCTTCAAGGCCGTAAATAAAGCGGTCGCCGGGGGAGCCGATGAACATGAAGTTTTTGGGGATGTGCCATTTGTCGGAAAGTTCCTGGATGAGTTCGGGCCCGAAATGGCCTTTTATGATCACAAAATCTACCACAAAACTTGGGTAAGCGCGGTCCAGCACATCTACTTCGTGGATCAGTTTTTTATCCGGTATTTCGCCTTCTTTTATCACGTTCACAATTTTAATGCGGCGGGTGTGCTCGTTTTCGTCTATGTAGCGCATTACCTTGTTTATGTTGGCAATATTGTCGCCCCGGGTAAAGAACACGAATTCCTGGCTTCGGATCTGGCCGATTAGCCTCTTTACCATGTAAGAATTGAAAGGCAGGTAACGGGCAAACGGGCCTCTTATCTGCCGCACGGCATAAGCAATTATTCCCAGTAAAGTAGTGCGGTAAAGCATAATAAAAACCAGGGCGGCCGTTGGAATAAAATACTGCAGAAAAACCAATACGTAGGCCGGGTTTAAAATCGCATTTCCAATAAGTGCAGCGCCAACCGCGGCAATAGCCAGCATAACTGTTATAGGCGTAGCCCGCACCGGGCGCGGCAGGCGGTTGCGTTTTATTTTAAGCAGAATATTTCCGAAACCAAACAGGGCCATAACCGAAAGAAACGAGATGGTATATACGCCTGCTAAAGCGCCTAAATTGCCCTGGGTTATGAGTAAAATAGAAACGCAAAGCAGAAAAAAAGCGATCATGATGAGGTAAGCGGTTCCTCTGCGGTTGGTTTTTAACAGAAATTGCGGCAAACAGCGGTCTAAGGTCATGCGGTGCACCAAACCGGTTACGCCCACATAAGAAGTTAACACGGCACCACTCAACACCATAGCGGCATTTATAGAAACCAACGTTGCCAGCCAGGGCCCGCCGGCCACTTCGCCCAGGTAGGCCAGTAAGGCTTCTTTGTGGGGGGCAACCTGCGAAATGGGGATAATGGCCAGGGCTAGAAAGGCGGTAAGCGGGTTGAAAACCGTAACGGCCAGCCACATGTTGCGTAGGGTCTTTAAAAATACGCCGGGCGCCTGTTCTTCCACAAAATTGGCCGAGCTTTCAAATCCCGAAATGCCGAGCATGGCGGCACAAAACCCGAAAAATAAAGCCTGCCAGATACTTTCTTCAACCGGGTGGCTGTAATTGAGCTGCAGAATTTCGAAGCCGTGATTGAAAAGAAAGATAGCCCCGATCACGATGAGCAAGGTAAGCGTGGCAATATGCGTAATAAAAATAACCACCGCCACAATAGAAGATTCGCCAATGCCCATGATGGTTAGCCCCATGAAAAAAGCCAGCAAACCAACCGTAGCGTACATTACCGGCAACCCGTTCCAGAGGTGGTGCACATAATGCATGCCTTCGGAGGCAGAAATTACGGCCGTAGCCATGTAAGAAAGCAAGGTTAAACAAGCTGCCAGCGAAGCCGTTCTTTTACTGGTAGTATTCAGCAGGGCATTGTAAGCGCCGCCGTTTAAAGGTAAAGCCCCTACTACTTCGCCGTAAATTTTGCGGAATAAAAAAAGCACGCCGCCCACCATTAAAAGCGCTATCCAGGCATATTGACCCGAATAAATAATAGCCAGCGACGAAACATATAAGCAGGAGGAAGTAATATCGTTACCGCAAATGGCTGTAGCAGGCAGTTCGGTTAGCTTGGGCGCGTGCGCCGGGGCTACAGCATGGGTCAAGTCTTTATCCATAAGGTTGGGCGGATAGTAAAGAAATGGTTCGGAACGCGGAAAAATAAAGGGCTTGTAAGGTACGCGGGCTAATGCAGAATTGTTGTTCGGATAATTGCTTTCCTTGGCAGGCTGTGGCTATCTTTGCGGCGTGCTGCTCTTGCAACTTTTATGTATACGGGCAGTATGTTTATTCTGAAGTAGTTTTTACCTTAAAACGATAGCATTTTTATGGCTGTACAGCAAGTAACCGATACTGAGTTTGCCGCGCAACTGGCAGAAAACGAGAAAGTGGTAGTGAAATATTACGCCGACTGGTGCGGCAATTGCCGGCTGTTTTCGCCTAAATTCAAGCGCATGTCGGAGAGTGAAGATTTTAAAGGCATTGCTTTTTTAGACGTGAACGCCGAAACCAATCCGGAAGCCCGGAAGGCCGCTAACGTAACCAACCTGCCTTTCTTTGCGGTTTTCAGGAATGGCGAACTGGTAGATACTGTGGCAGCGAGTAAAGAAGAAGCCGTGACTGCTTTGATCCATAAATTAAACTAGCGTATTATGAAAATTCCGGCTATAAAACACATTGTAGAGAACCACACGCTGCACCAGCTGGTACAGGCCGAAGAAGCGTTGCTCGACGAAAAACCCGTTGGTTTTGATATTCCCGGCGACGATGAAGGCGAAAAACTGACCCATATTTTTGCGGCCATTTTCATCCTCAACCACATGGAAGATTATAAAACCGATTTCACCACCGCGCTGCGCGAATACACGAAGAAAGTACGGGCTTCGATCTCTTAATGATTGGATTGGAGAATTATTGAATAAAGGCCGTTTCGGAGATTTTTCGGGCGGCTTTTTAGTTTTTAGTGCGGAAAGGATAGCGTTTTTAGAGTGAATCATTTATTGCCGTTGTTGGTGTTTTCTGGTTACATACTTTTTAGGCTGAAAAGCATAGCGTTTATCATAGGTAGCTTGCTGGTTTTAATTACTAACTAGTTTTTTCATCGTTAGCTTTTCCCTCAAGCCGGGCGGCTTCGTTTCTGCTCCAAAGCTGTGGATTCACCTGCCCTTCCGGGCTGGCTAAAGCCACCGGTTAATCCAAAGTCTTTGGAACAGAAACTGGTGTCGGTTTCCCTTCGTCGTGAACTTCTTCTTATTTTACTTGCTCGCAGTGCGCGATTTTCAAGTTACGCTGCGCTGGCGAAATGCGTGAAAGAAGAAAAGGTTTAGAATATTCATTGCCGTATGCTTCAGCTGACGGTTTTCAAGCTCGCCTCCCGGATAGGAGGGGTTGGGGTGGTGGACCTGCACTGGCGATTGCTAAATCTAAAACAGGAAACTACAAAGGAAAATCCTGCCTATCCTTTAAATCTTTAAAATCGTGTCCGGACATAAACATGAAATCGGATAACGTGAAAGGGCACCCACAAGAGGTGCCCA
Organism: Adhaeribacter terrigena; assembly: GCF_016623615.1. GTDB lineage: Bacteria > Bacteroidota > Bacteroidia > Cytophagales > Hymenobacteraceae > Adhaeribacter_A > Adhaeribacter_A terrigena. The sequence goes on from NZ_JAEHFX010000008.1 coordinate 86,577, forward strand.
TACATTAAATACTGATCTTAAATTCTGTAAATCCTTTAATTGGATGCTCCGAACTTCGTTTCTGAAAATCCTGATTCAGAGTTTTTCAGCCCTAAACCCTACCGTTTTTTAAATGATCTGGTAGTTTTTATATTCAAATAGGCGCACGCCGGTTTTTTGTTCGAACCAGTGCAGCAGGCGTTTTTTCAGACTCAGGTTTTTGCGGCTGGGGTCGAAGTTGAGGTGCCAGTTTACTTCCTGCAGGCGCTTTTGCATTACGGCCGGGTGCGTGCCTGTAAATTTACCCAGGCTGTCTATTTTAGAATAATCGAACACGGCGGAGGTTTCTACTTTTTCTTTTACCCAGGCATCGTCGTGCCAGAGTTTATGAAAAGTGGCTTCCTTCTTTTTCATATCGGCGGGGTGTTTTACCCAGCCGTAATGGTATACGTAAGCATCTATGGGTTTTACGCGCAGTTTGCGGTCGTTCTTCCGGAAACCCTGTGCATCTTTAAAACTCCGGATGGCTTTATCGTTGCGGATGATACGGATCTCGTGGCGGTACCAGCCGCGCGAGTTAGCCACAAAATCGTAAGTGCCGTAAAAGTGCAGGTATTTAAAAAGCAGGCCTTCCACTTCCGGTTTGTCTTTCCAGCGCTGCATTTCCTGTTTAATGGTATCCAGGTACTTTTCGTGCACCACTTCGTCGCCCTGAATGTAAAAAGCCCAATCGCTGTCTTCGGAAATGGCATCTAAAGCTTTGTTCGTTTCTACGGCCAGCACTTTCCCGCCTTCGCGCAGACTGTTGTCCCAAACGCTGCGGATGATCTTTATCTTGGGCGAATTGATGCTTTGGATCAGTTCCAGGGTGCCGTCTTCGCAATCGCCAACGCTTACAATAAATTCGTCGCAGACCGGCAGGATGGAGGTGATGGCTTCCACGATGGGGTAGCTGAACTGCACGGCGTTTTTTACGAAGGTGAAACCGGAAACTTTCATGTGGCTTTCAGAAATTGAGAGGGCAAAGGTAAGGAATTTACCCCACCCTAATGGTTGATTCAGGGGAAGGGATTTGGAATGCGTGAATTCAAAGTAGCATAGGGTTTAAACCCTGCGCTAGTCTAAATTTTCCTGAAAAACGGTATGGTTTAAAGCCAAAAAAGCCGCATGTCCTTTTTAATTAACCTGAACGAGGCGAAAAGAAAAAAACTCCCTCTCCTGAATCAGCCGTTGGGGTGGGGTAAAAATTGCGTAACTTAGCCGGGTAAACATTTTTCTGCCATTATGAAAAAAGCAACTCTGTTTTTGCTGGCCGGCGCTACGGCGCTAAATGCCTGCAAATCTGCTGAAACAAAAATGAAAATAGAAGGCTCCGACGTGAAAGTGAAAGGAAATCCGGCCATGGTAACGGAAGTGAAAACGAAAGAAATTCCGGAACCTTTAAAACAGCGCCTCGATTATCCGGAAACCAAAAAAGGGGATCAGACTGATGAGTATTTCGGCACCAACGTTACGGACCCGTACCGCTGGCTCGAAGACCAGTATTCTCAGGAAACGGCCCAATGGGTAGAGGCCCAAAACAAAGTGACGTTTGGTTACCTGGCGCAAATTCCCTTCCGCGATAGAATTAAGGAGCGTTTAACCCAACTCTGGAATTACGAAAAACTGAGCGCGCCTTTCAAAAAAGGGAATAATTTCTATTTCTTTAAAAACGACGGCCTGCAAAACCAGGCAGTGCTGTATAAAAAAACGGGCCTGAACGGGCAGGAAGAAGTTTTCCTGGACCCGAACAAGCTTTCGGCCGATGGCACGACTTCGCTTTCGGGCTTTAAATTCTCGAAAAATAACAAGTACATGGCGTACGGCACTTCCGGCGGCGGTTCCGACTGGAATACCTGGTATGTGATGGATGTGGCTACGAAAAAGCCGCTCGCCGATAAACTGGAATGGATCAAGTTCAGCAGCGCGGCCTGGCAGGGCGATGGTTTTTACTACAGCCGCTACGATGCTCCAAAAGACAAAGCCCTTTCCAATAAAAACGAATTCCATAAGATCTATTTCCACAAGATCGGTACGCCGCAAAGCACCGATAAGCTGATCTACGAAAACAAGGAAAAACCTTTGCTGAACTTCAGCGCCCAAACCACCGAAGACGAGCGTTTCCTGCTCATTTATGGTTCGGAAGGAACTTCTGGCGGAACGCTGGCTTACAAAGATCTGAAAGACCCGAAAGGCAAGATCAACTGGCTGGTAACCACTTACGAATCGGAATATAACGTGATCGATAACGTGGGCGACAAGCTTTTGGTACATACCAATAAAAATGCGCCGAATTACAAAGTGGTATTGCTCGACCCGAAAAAACCGGCCGAATCGAACTGGAAAACCGTTATTCCGGAAAGCCAGAATGTAATGACGGGCGTTACGATGGTAGGCGGAAAAATCATGGCTACGTTCCTGAAAGATGCGGCCAGTCAGGTTATTGTTTACGATGTGAACGGTAAGAAACAAAACGAACTGGAATTCCCGGCTATTGGTACGGTAGCAGGTTTTGCCGGCGATAAAGACGATAAGGAAACGTTCTACACCTTTACTTCTTTCACCTACCCGACTACAGTTTACCGCTACGACATTGCCAACAACAAAAGCGAATTATACTGGCAGCCAAAACTGGATATAAACCCGGAAGCCTACGAAACCAAGCAGGTTTTCTACACCAGCAAAGACGGAACCAAGGTGCCCATGTTTATTGTGCACAAAAAAGGCCTGAAAATGGATGGCCAGAACCCGACCTATCTGTATGCGTACGGCGGTTTCAATATTTCGCTTACCCCAAGTTTCAGTGCGGTTAATTTGCTGTGGCTGGAAAATGGTGGTGTTTATGCCATGCCAAACCTGCGCGGCGGCGGCGAATACGGCGAAAAATGGCACAAAGGCGGCATGACCCCGAACAAGCAAAACGTGTTCGATGACTTTATAGCAGCCGGCGAATACCTGAAAAAAGAAGGCTATACTTCCACTGAAAAGCTGGCTATTTCCGGACGCTCGAACGGTGGTTTACTGGTGGGCGCAACCATGATCCAAAAACCGGATCTGGCAAAAGTGGCTTTCCCGGGCGTAGGCGTACTGGACATGCTGCGTTTCCATAAATTCACCATTGGCTGGGCCTGGGTACCGGAATATGGTTCATCAGACGATAAAGCGCAGTTCGAAAACCTGTACAAATTCTCGCCGCTGCACAACATTAAAGCAGGCGTGGCTTACCCGGCTACCATGGTTACCACGGCAGATCACGACGACCGCGTAGTGCCATCGCACAGCTTTAAATTCATTTCCGAATTGCAGGCCAAAGGCGGAGGAACGAACCCGTACCTGATCAGAGTAGATGTGAAAGCGGGCCACGGCGCCGGCAAACCAACTTCGCTGCAGATACAGGAATGGGCCGATATCTGGTCGTTCGCTTATTACAACATGGGCGTAGATCCGTATGCTGGAAAATAGGTTGTAGTATCTGGATTCCAGACTTTTTTAAAAATCAGCAGTAGCGTTTCGTTGCTGCTGATTTTTAGTTTTCAGGGAGAAAAGGATAGCGTTTTGGGGCAGGTGCATTAGGTGCAGGGCCACGTGAAAATAAAGTCGGCGCCGCCTAGCCGGCTGGTTTCTACCCTGATAGTGCCGCCCTGGCTTTCAATGATTTTCTTTACCACGGCCAGGCCAATTCCCTGCGATCCTTTCTGTTCAACCAAACCTTGCCTGAACAATTCGAAGATCTTTTTTCGTAATTCTTCGGGTACGCCCGGGCCGTTATCGGCAATGCTAATGTTACACACCTTTTCCCCGGCTTCGGCCCGTACTTCAATAATGCCTTCCGGTTTATCGTTATATTTCATGGCGTTGTTTACCAGATTCAGGAAAACCTGGATTATTTTGGTTTTATTGCCTTTAATTACCGGCAACGGCCCTATAACAATAAACCGGAAATTCGGCGGGAAATGAACCAATGCCTGCACCTCTTTCAGAATAAGGTTCAGATCAACCTGCTGCTCTATGTTTTCCTGAAAACCGATGCGGGAATAATCGGCTACGCCGGCAATCAGATCCATCATAGACAAGGAAATGTCTTTCATATCTTTTATATAGCCGTTTATAATTGGTGTAGAATGACTCGCCAATTCACGTTCCAGGAAGGTTAAGAGGGCATGGATGTTGAGCAGCGGCGATTTTAAGTCGTGAGCAATTATATAACCCAGCCTTTCTAACTGGGTATTGGTCAGGCTCAGGTCTTCGTTCTTTTTTAGCAATACCCGCTCCAGTAGTTTAACCTCCGAAATATCGCGGATTACCGCCATGGCCATTGTTTCAGAACCTACCTCAATTGGTGCCAGCGAGATGTTTATGTCTATTTCTTTCCCATTTTTTCGGAGGCCGTACAGGTCATCGCCCGATTTCATCCGGCGCTTGGTAGGGTTTTCGAAATACTTCTTAAAATACTTCTTGAGAAAAGCCCGATAACGTACCGGTAGCAATACAGTCAGGTCCATCCCGATCAATTCGTCCGGGCGATAGCCGAAAATCGTGTAGACCTCCAGGTTTACTTCTACCAGTTTGCCTTTCTGGTTTACGATCAGTACTGCATCGGGCAATAGTTCTATCTGGTCTTCCAGGGTTATTTTTACTTCTTGCATTGGGTTTTAGATCGGTTGTTTAGGGAAACGGTGTTAACCTTTAGCCAGAAAGGAGATTTAATTAATGGCTATACGTATGAATACAGTAACACAACCTTTTTTGGAAGTAAATTTATTTGGTTGTTACGCAATATGCTTGCTTCACCCTCAGATTTAAAAAACTTTAAACAAATTATGATGCCACCGCCAAAAGAGGAACTCCAGCTTGTACAGATTCACCAAAAATTCGTTCCTCAATTGTCTATCTTTACTTTTTCACCCTAAAACCCTACCGTTTTCATTTCCACATTTTTACATTAAATCTATGAACATCACCATCCGCGAAGGGAAAGAAGAAGATCTGCCGCAAACGCTGGCGTTAATTCAGGAGTTGGCCGAATACGAAAAAGCGCCGCAGGAAGTAACCAATAGTCTGGACATGATGCGCGAAGATGGTTTTGGCAAAAACCCGATCTTTAAATTCTTTGTAGCAGAAAACGAGGTGGGTATTATTGGCATTGCCATTTATTTTACGGCGTATTCTACCTGGAAAGGCAAAACCATTTACCTCGAAGACCTGGTGGTTACCGAGAAGTACCGGCGCTTTGGCATTGGTAAGAAGCTTTTCGATGCAGTGGCCCGAAAAGCAGAAAAACTGGGCGCGAAACGGTTTGCCTGGCAGGTTTTGGAGTGGAACGAACCAGCCATTAAGTTCTACCAGAAAGCCAAAGCCAATTTAGACCCGGAATGGATAAACTGCCGCATGAACGATAAAGAGCTGCACGAATATAACTGGAAACAAAGAGTCTGAAAAAACAAAACCCCGAATTGCTTCGGGGTTTTTCGTTTAAAAACAATAGCGTTTTAAGCTTAGTCAATAATTTCAAGCACGGTGCGGAAGGCTACGTAGCGGTCTTTGTAGCGTTCGGAATGTTTGGCTTGCAGGGCCGGGGCGTGGTCGCGCTGGTATTCCATTAAATCTTCCAGGTTGCGGGCGGTGTACTGAATGGCGTAGCTGGTGCCGCCGTGGTCTTCATCTTCCATTACCCGGGCAATCTGGCTTTTAATGAAATAGGTAGTGGCCATCACTTCCGGAATATGCACTTCTTTCATCCATTTAAGCCATTCTTCGGCCACAGAATTCTCGATGCTAACGGTTACGTTGTATATGATCATGGTACAAATTTACGAATCCAATTTTAAACATTAACGGAACAAGCGTAGTTGCCGGAAAATTCCTATTCGTAGTAATCCAGGTCTTTCCCGAAGCTTTCTTTTAACTGGCTTACCGAAATTAAAGCCAGCGTAATGGTTACGGCCGCCAGAATAATGGCGCTGGTCTGCAACCCGAATCCCTGCCGCATGGCGCTGAAAGCTAAGGTCATGGGCACTACCGAGCCGCGTACAAAATTCGGGACGGTGGTGGCAACGGTAGCGCGCAGGTTGGTGCCGAACTGCTCGGCGGCAATGGTAACGAAAACCGCCCAGAAACCCGAGGTAATGCCCAGCCCGAAGCAAACAAAGTAAAAAATGGGCAGCGAAACGTTCTGGCTCAGGAAAAATACCGCGATCATGGTGGCGCTGGCAAGCAGGAAAATCACCACTACTTTGTTGCGGCTTTTCAGGATCTGGCTTAAATAACCGCTCAGAAAATCGCCAAAGATCAAGCCGAAATAAGAATAGAAAACCGCTTTCCCCGCCGAAACTTCGCCCTGCACGCCTAAACTTCTGCCAAATTCGGGCGAAAACGTAATTAAGATCCCGATCACGTACCACAGCGGAATGCCCACCAGAATGCACATCAAATACTTTTTAAAGCGCTGCCCGTTGGTAAACAAACTGAAGAAATTGCCGCGGCTTACGCCGGTTTCTTGCAGGTTTTTGAACATGCCACTTTCGTAAACGCTCACCCGCAGAAACAAAAGCAGCAAACCCAGGCCGCCGCCAATAAAATACGCGTTCCGCCAGCCAAAAAAATCGCCTACCCAAAACGCCAGCAAAGCCCCGGAAACGCCCACCGTAGCCACGATCATGGTTCCCAGGCCGCGTTTTTCCTTCGGCAACACTTCCGAAACCAAGGTTACGCCCGCACCTAATTCACCGGCCAGGCCTACCCCCGCAATAAACCGTAAAAGGGCATATTGCTCGATATTCTGCACAAAACCGTTGGCAATATTGGCTAAGGAATAAAGTAAGATCGAGCCGAAAAGTACCGTTAGCCGGCCGCGTTTATCACCCAGAATGCCCCATAAAATTCCCCCGATCAGCATGCCCGCCATTTGCATGTTTATGAGCAGCACGCCTTTGTCCAGGTTTTCGGCCGCCGGAATGCCCAGATCGGTTAAGCTTTGCACCCGCACCACACTGAACAAAATCAGGTCGTAAATATCTACAAAGTACCCTAAGGCAGCCACAATTACGGCAGTATTTAAGATTACAGAACGGTTCGTTTTAAAATCTTCGGACATAAATAAAAACGCTAGGAAATTGGGGCTTAAAAGTAACGGCGAAATTGTGGTATTTCAAAATGAGGGGAAAGAAAACAATCACCCCCAACCCTTCCTTTTCAAGGAGGAGCTGGGGGTGGTTGCTACATTATCCGATAAAAGCCCTCCCTGATTCAGGAGAGGGCTGGGTGGGGTTACTTAAAACTCAGCGGCACAATTACTTTAAAGCTCACGTTCCGGCCCATATTGAACACGCCGGGGCGGCCGGTGGCTTCGTTTATGGCGGCGTATTTCAGGCGGCTTAAATGGTGCTGGTAAGCTTTATCGAAAAGATTGTTGGCCGTTAGGTACACAGAAAACAGCGTAGCATTTTTACCGTTCGGTACATCTATTCCTGCGCCCAGGTTAAAAAGCGTGTAGCCGGGCGTAGCGGTTTCGGTCTGGTTGGCGGCATAAAAGTGGTTTTGGGCAAAATAATGTTCCATTTCCAGGCGGGCAAACCAGTTTTTCACCAGGGCATTTTTAGGGCTGAAATCAATGCGGAGCTCCGATTGCAAACGCGGCGCGGGAATGAAGGGCAGGTTGCCGGTAGAATCGGGCTGGTTTAGCTGGCGGCCGCGCACAAAAGAAAAGCTGTTTTCAAAATGCAGCCAGTCTAAAGGGTGCGGGTGCAGATCCACCATAATCTCGCCGCCGAATAAATGCGCATTGCCCTGCGTGAATTTAAAGGTGGGCACCGGTTCTGCTTCATCACTTATAGAATCGCTGCCCAAAACGCTGCGCAGCTTTTCCGGGAAAATGTAGTGCTGAATGTGGTTGCTGAAACCGGTAAGTTCGAAGTTTACGTGTTCGGTTTCCAGGATCAGCCCCGCATCAAGTTGTAAACTGGTCTCGGGTTTCAGATCGGGGTTGCCGATTTCGAACCGTAAGCTGCCTTCGTGGCGACCATTAGAAGCGAGTTCTGCAATATTAGGAGCCCGGAAACCGCGCGCCACATTCAATTTACCGGTAAGTTTTTCGGAAAAATCGTAGGCTGCGCCGGCACTGGCCGAAATGCTGGAAAAGTTGCGTTCGAAGCCCTTGAATTTTGTTTCGGAAGCTTCGGTAGGGTTTTCGGTGGGCGTTTCTTCTTCGGTTAAAAGCAATTCCCCGGAATGTAAATTCCGTTGGTCGAAACGCAGGCCGCCGCTTACGTGCAGGGTAGGGTGGTTGTTGGTAATGAAACCGAAAACGCCCAGGTCGGTGAGGCGGTACTCCGGGATCAGGAATTCTTCGCCTTTGTTCTGGTTATTCTGGTGCATTCCGGATAGGCCGACGGTCGTATTCCAGCCCGAAAATTCGGGTAAGAAATATTTGGCATCGTAGCCCCAGGTTTGCAGATCAAAAATTAAACCGGCGCTTTCCGCTTCGTCGTGTCCGTGGTCATGGCCGTGGTCGTGATCTTCTTCGGCGTGGTGGTGGCCAAATTCCTGCCGCAGGTTGCGTTGCCAGTCCACGTTTAAGGTAGCGCGCGAACGGCCCAGAATAAAGTTATTCTGCGATGAAAACCGTAAATGGTTGATGGTCTGGTAAGGTTCGTGGATGTGGTAGCCTTTCAGGTCTTTGGAAGTTACCGCCACTTCTTTTTCTTCGCCGTCTATTTCAGCAAGTTTTAAGAAGTTGCCCAGAGAGTCGCGTTCGCCTTCCACTAAACCAATTTCCTGGTTGAAGGTGCTGAAATTTAAGTGCGAAAACCCCCAGCTTTTATTAATGCCCACGTAACCGCTGGCGCTTTTTTCCTCGAAACCGGAATTGTACACCTTGCCGTCGTAACGGTTCTGGTAGTTGCCGGCAATTTTGTGGCTCGCGCGCGCTTGCCAGTTAAAGCCGTTCAGGTTGCCCGCGTTGAAAAGCGAATTGCCGATCAGGTTGTTGTTCGTCTGATAATTTCCGGAATAGGAACCAATGATCCTGCCATTCTCTACCGGGTCCGGAGATATAAAATTTATGACGCCGGCCATGGCATCGGACCCATACATGATGCTGCCGGGGCCTTTTACGATCTCGGCGCGGTCCACCGAAAATTCGTCTATTTCAATGCCGTGTTCGTCGCCCCACTGCTGCCCTTCCTGACGCATGCCGTTGTTTAACGTTACCACCCGGTTGCCACTTAAACCCCTGATCACGGGTTTGGAAATGGCTGCGCCGGTGCTGATCTGCGAAATCCCGGGTGTCTTGGCAATGGCATCTACTACGTTGGTAGCAGTGCGTTGCTGAAGTTCGTCGTGGGTAACCACTTCGGTAGGAACCGGGTTCTGGTGCCGTTGCGTAGACGCCGAAACGCCGGTAATGATCACTGCGCCCAGTTCGGTAACCGATGGCGAAAGCGTGAAATCCACCGAGGTTTCACCGTTTATGGTTACGTATTTGGTGATCGCATTATAGCCTACGTAACGGATCTGCGCCAGGAATTTGCCTTTGGGCAGGTTTATTACTTCATACGCACCGTCCACATTAGTAGAGGCACCCTGGCGCAGGTCGGGTAAATAAATGGTGGCGCCAATTATGGGTTCCTGGGTGGTTTGGTCGGTTATTTTGCCGGAAAGGCTGTTTTGCGGAAAGGCCTTTAAAGCGATAAAAAGCAGGATAAATAAGAAAGGGAATTTCATATAAGGTACGTTGCAAAACGCTATGCCCGGAGCACTAAAAAGTGCCGGTAGCGCTTAAAGCCAATAATTAAACTAAATAACAGGAGCCTGCAATGCCGTTTCAAACCAGTTTTTTGGCCTGAAAGCATAGCGTTTTTCGGAAGGAGGAAATGCTGTTTGCTGTTTGCTTGCGTTACCAGGCTAAAAGAAAAATATAGCTTATACGCGCAGCAATACCCGGTTCTTTCAGGATCAAAGCAAGATCAGCAGTTTCCGGCTTACAGGAAAAGCAGGCTAAAAAGAAAATTTAGCTTAATGCGGGCGGGCCGCGAAGGCAAACGTTATTGGGGAAAGTAAATTTCCAGACCGACTGGTAAACAAAAGCATGCACCGCAAATTCCAGTGGCCGGACAAATTTAAAGTGCTGGGTGGCCGGCTGAAAAGGGGCATCGAAAAAATTATCTACCTGGCAATGCGTGTGCTTTACATCGAAGTGCGTTACGTTTTCGTCGTGGGCGCAGGTAGTGTGTTCGTGGCTGTGCAAAGCCAGCACGGCTTCTTCCGGCGCCAGAACGCGGCAGAAAAGCAAGAGCAGGAAATATGCAAGGAATTGCCGGAACACGTTATAATCTTAATACTGGCAGCAAAGATACAAAATTAAGCAGGAATTCCCTTTCAGCTTTTTTACGACGGGCGTTATAAAGCGCTCAGTTGTTGCTCTTCCAGTCTTAAAACATGTTCCTGGAAATAGCCGGGATCCATAATGGTGTCAAAAATTTCGGCCGCCGCCTGGGCGGCAAAGGTGTTCGGAATAGAATCGAAGGTGTGATAGGTGCTGTTGTGCTGGCAATAACCGGTGGCGGTATTCGTATATTTCTGCTGTATCTGGCTTAGCTTTTCCTGAAGCTGTTCAGAGTCTAGGCTCTGAAGCAAACTCTCCGGAATAAACTTTAGATTCAGCGAAATGTATGCATTCCAGTGGCTCTGGTAGATCAGAATGCAGGGAATTTCTAGTTCCGAACAGGCATCGAGCCAGATACTGGCCAGGCGCTGTTCTACACTTCTCTCTTTGCGGATCTGGATATATTTTGAGCTGTGCATCTGATACAACTATCTAAAGTGAATTAACCGAAACCATATCTTTATGAATAAAAATATAGTAATTGTCAGATAAAGGTTTCAACCGGATAATACATTAAAGGTTGTCAATTTATGCCATTTTCAGAAGCGGCCTTTAGGTTATCTCAATATTATCAAATCATAAAATAAAAAAAGTGCAAGTTGCAAAGCGAGTCATATCTCCAGCTGATCTTTCAGGTGCTCCTGCCGCTTTCATGATTTCGCTAACGGAACTGGTTTCAGCGTTTTTTCCGCTGCAGTTTCAGGAACTTCGGCTATCAGGGTTTGGAAAATCTCGGTTGCCAGCGCCTGGGCTTCGCTGCGCGGAATGGCTTCGAAGGTATAATAATAGTCGTTGTGTTTCCAGTAGCCCCGGGCGCTGCCGGTATATTGGTACTGAAGCGCCTGCAACGTTTGCTGGGTAAAGGCTTTTTTTTCTTGGAAGTCCGGCTTTTCGGCTAAGTGTTTCAGGTTGGCCGAAATGTAGGCAGCATTTTCTTCGAGGTAAATAAGGATGCAGGGAATTTTGAATTCTGTGCAGGCGGCCCGCCAGATGCTGGCCAGCCGTTGCTCCAGCGGGCGTTCGTTGCGGATCCGGATATATTTTAAACTAAGCATTAGGGATGGAGGTAAAAGTTTATTCAAATAGTTTTAAGTAAGGTTAAATACCGGGCTGTAATTTTTTCAGAAAGCCTGCTGATGAAAAGCCCCTCACAGAGCAAAAATTAAACCAAAACACCTGCCATCCTGTCATAAATTTCAGGCTGGAACAACTTTTGAAAAGCGGGCTTTGCCGGTTAAGCACTTTTTCAGGCAAAAAGTATAGCGTTTTAAATAAAACATTAGCACATTCATTCATAAGCACATTATAAAATTATGGCAGAAAAAGGTACGATCTCGATCCACACCGAGAACATTTTCCCGATCATTAAAAAATTCCTGTATTCCGATCATGAGATTTTCCTGCGCGAGCTGGTTTCAAATGCCGTGGATGCTACCCAGAAACTGAAGCGTTTATCGGCCATTGGAGAGTATAAAGGCGAAGTAGGCGAAGACCTGAAAGTAAAGGTTAGCGTGGATAAAGAAGCCCGCAAGATCGTTATTTCGGACCGCGGCATTGGGATGACGGCCGAAGAAATCAAGAAATACATCAACCAGATCGCTTTTTCCGGCGCTACCGAATTCGTAGAGAAATACAAAGATAAGCCCGATGCGAACCAGATCATCGGTCAGTTTGGTTTGGGTTTCTACTCGGCATTTATGGTAGCCGAAACCGTGGAAATCGACACCAAATCGTTCAAAGAAGGCACCGAAGCGGCGCGTTGGATCTGCGACGGTTCTACTGAATTTGAAATAACCGCTTCCGAGAAAACCGAACGCGGCACCGATATTATTCTGAACGTAGCCGCTGATTCGGATGAGTTTCTGGAGCCGTCCCGTTTGCGCACTATTCTGACCAAATACTGCAAATTCCTGCCGGTGGAAGTAGAGTTCGAAGGTGAAGTGATCAACAATCCGAACCCGATCTGGACGAAGCAGCCTTCTGAATTAACCGACGAAGATTACACCAAATTCTACAGCGAGCTTTACCCGTTCTCCGAGCCGCCGCTTTTCTGGATCCATTTGAACGTAGATTATCCGTTCAACCTGACCGGCATTCTTTATTTTCCGAAGATCAAGAACGAGTTCGAATTCACCAAAAACAAGATCCAGCTTTACAGCAAGCAGGTTTTCATTACCGACGAGGTAAAAGACGTGGTGCCGGAATTCCTGATGCTGTTGCACGGCGTGATCGATTCACCGGACATTCCGCTGAATGTAAGCCGCAGCTTCCTGCAGGCCGACAGCAACGTGAAAAAGATCAATACTTACATCACGAAGAAGGTGGCCGACAAGCTGAACGAGATCTTCAAAAAAGACCGGGCCGGTTACGAAGCCAAATGGAACGACATTAACGTGTTCGTGAAATACGGTATGTTGAGCGACGAAAAGTTCTATGACAAAGCCAAAGATTTCGGGCTGTTGCAGAATATCGATGGTAAGTTTTTCACGATGGAGGAATACAAGACTTTCGTGCAGGCTAACCAGACCGCTAAAGACGGCAACCAGGTTTGGATCTACGCTACCGACGAAGAAAAACAGCACGCCTTTATCGAAGCCGCCCAGAACCGTAGCTATGATGTGCTGAAACTGGACAGCGTGATTGACAGCCACTTCATCGGATTGCTGGAGCAGAAAGTAGAAAAAACTACCCTGAAGCGCGTGGATTCTGAAACGATCGATAAGCTGATCGAAAAAGATGAAACGAAAGACATGGTGCTTTCTGAAGACGAAAAAACCAAGCTGAAAGAGATCTTCGAAAAAGCCATCGATAACAAGAACATGATGGTTTCCATTGAGCCGCTTTCCCCGGAAGACCAGCCGGTAATCATTACCATGCCTGAGTTTATGCGCCGCATGAAAGACATGGCCAAAACCGGTGGCGGCGGCATGATGTTCATGGGCAACATGCCGGATTCTTATAACGTGAGCGTGAACGGCAACCACCCAATCATCCAGCGCATTTTAAAAGCCCGCGAAGAAAGCAAGGAAAAAATTGCCCGTCAGGCGTTTGATCTGGCTTTACTTTCGCAGAATTTGCTTTCGGGGGCGGCCCTTACAGCGTTCGTGAAGCGGAGCGTGGAGCTGATCGAGAAAGAGTAACCACGTCTAAATCCTCTCCTAAAAACAGGGGAGGACTTTTTCGTAATACCCCATCAAAAAAGTCCGCTGCATAAGCGGACTTTTTTGCTTTAAAAGCATAGCAGTTTTAAGAGGCATTAAGAAGTAATTGGCTGGATTTATTTAGGCAGCAGATATTCCTCTGAGGAAGGCTTTTGCGTTTAACAACGTAATGGGAAATCTGCCTTTCTACATACCGGCGTTCTTCATCCTGACCACCGGCTTAACCGGTTGGTTTTTTTACCGCGCCACGAACCGTTCCCGCGTGGCTTTAATAATTGCGCTTTTGTTTTTGGTAATTCAAATGGCGCTGGCTTTAACCGGTTTTTTTGCCGTTACCCATACCGTTCCGCCCCGGTTAGTATTGCAGGCGCCGCCCGTAGTGTTGTTTATTATTTCCTTTTTTTTTTTCACCAAAGGGAAGCAATTTTTAGACAGCCTCAATCTGAAATTTTTAACTTTACTGCACATAGTAAGAGTGCCGGTAGAACTGGTTTTGTACTGGCTTTTTCTCTATAAAGGCGTGCCCGAACTGATGACGTTTGAAGGCCGGAATTTTGATATAATTTCCGGGTTAACGGCGCCCCTGGTTTATTATTTTGCCTTCGTTAAAAAGAGCCTGAGCCCGAAGGTAATATTGATCTGGAACTTCGTTTGTCTGGGTTTGCTGTTCAATATTGTGATCAACGCAATCCTTTCCGCGCCAACACCAATTCAGCAGTTTGCTTTTGACCAACCGAATATTGCCATCCTGTATTTCCCGTTTGTCTGGCTGGCTGGGTTTATTGTTCCGGTAGTGCTGCTGGCGCATTTGGCGGCCATCCGGCAACTGCTTTCAGGGAAAGACCTGGATCTAAAAAACTAAAAAAGTAGGCCTGATCAGATTGTTCAGGCTTACTTTTTTATGATCAAACCATAGCATTTTTAGATCTTCACCCTTTTCCACCTTCCTTTTTTAAAGAGAATAATGCCGGCAATGGTAATAGAAGTTTCGGCAACCGGAATAGCAATGAACACGCCCGTTGGACCAAAATCCATTCCTTTGGCCAGGAAATACGCCAGCGGGATCTGGAAAAGCCAGAAGCCGAAAAAGTTTACCCAGGTTGGAGTCCAGGTATCGCCGGCACCGTTGAAAGCGTTGATTAAAACCATGCCGATGCCGTAGAAAATATAGCCCACGCTCATGATTCGGATGGCCTGAATAGCGACTTCCTGCACCTGTACATCGTTGGTAAAGAAAGCAACGAAAATGTGCGCGCCGCTTAAACTCAGCACCGTAATTACGGCCATGAAAATGACGTTGTATTTCGCGGTCGTTATCACCGAATCTTCGGCCCGTTTTATTTGCTGCGCTCCAAGATTCTGACCAACCAGCGTAGCCGCGGCATTGCTCAAACCCCAGGCCGGCAGCATAAAAAACATCAGCAAACGCAAGGCTGTCTGGTAACCCGCTGAGCCGTGGTCGCCGCCGGTGGTCGCTACCAGTTGCGCCAGAAAGATCCAGCTGCAGGAAGCAATTACGAACTGCAAAACGGCGGGCGCGGCCACTTCAGCAATGGCTTTTATCTGGGCCCAGTCGGGAATGAAATGCGAAAAGTAGATCTTCAGCAAATGCTTCCCGTTGAATAAATGGTAAAGTTGGTACGCTACCCCCAACCCTCTTCCCAGGGTAGTAGCAATGGCGGCGCCGGTTAACCCAAACGCCGGAATGGGACCGAGGCCGTTGATGAAAATGGGGCAGAAAATAATGTTGGCTACGTTCGCAACCGTTAAGCTTTTCATGGCAATAGCCGCGTTACCGGCGCCCCGGAAAATCCCGTTTATCAGAAACAACAGCATAATAAAAATGCTGCTGCCCATCATGATCTGCATAAACAGCGTGCCATGCGCGGCAGCTTCCGGCGAAGCGCCCATTAGGAGCAGGATTTCGTTTGCATAAACCACGCCGAAAATGCTGATCACTACATTTAAGCCGGTTGCAATGAGAATAGCCTGCATGCCGGCTTTGGCGGCGGCGGCATAATCTTTTTCACCAACCCGCCGCGAAACCATAGCCGTGGCCGCCATGCTGATGCCAATGGCCAGCGAATAAATTACCGTCAGGACCGATTCGGTTAAGCCAACGGTTTGAATGGCGAAGCTGCTGTTGTGCAAATGGCCTACAAAGTACAGGTCTACCAAAGCAAACACCGATTCCATCACCATTTCGAGCATCATGGGAATGGCCAGCAAAATTACAGCGCGACGGATGCTGCCGGTAGTAAAATCTTCTTCGCCGCCTTGCAGCGCCTGTTTTATTATGGAAAATAGGGAAGGCCGCTTCGTTTTAGAAACTTCAGTAAAAGACATGTTCGTAAAAATTTATGATCGCAGAAAATACCGGGCAGCGTTTTCAGATAAGCTGCCTGTTTTTAAAAATAAGAAGAGAAGTGCCCTGGCTAACGGATGCGGGCGGCGGCTAAAACAATCATAAAATGTAATGTCTGAAATGCAAATTTATGGAATTAAAATGCAAAGATTAACGAGGTAATGAAATTTTCTGTTTCAGGTTTATGCGTTCCCGGTATTTCTTCTCATAAAGAATAATAACAAACTTCGCTAAACAACGTTTTTGCCGGAATACGAAATATTGCCATCTTTACGTTTTAGCTCTTAGCTGATTATTGAATTTTCCTGCCAATGCGTTTAGTTTTTCTGAATAAAATAATACCGTTTTTTTTCCTGCTGAGTATGGTTGCCTGTTCGCAGCGCAATTACAACGTAGATATGAAACCCAAGCCGGAGCCTAAACCCGGAGAGGTAAAAAATGCAACGGCCCCAGCCGGAGCCAAACCCGATACGCTGGTAAAAGCCACGCCGCAGGATTCGGTAAGGCAGGCGGCTGAAGCGGCGGCGCTTGCCGGAGCAAAAAGCACGGTTAAGGAAGAAAAGAAAACTAAAAAGAAAAAGAAGGTTTTTCTGGGCTACCGCATTAAAAAAGGCGTGGCACGAAGCGGTTCCGGCAAAGGCGCGGTTACCGAAGTGTTCCATTACCTGCGCACTTACAAAGAACCCAGCGCTTATGCGCCGGCCAAATACTATTACAATGTCCGCCGCCGGAAGATCTTCAAAGGCCGCACCATCGATCCCAAAGTTTCCAAGATCCTGCACGGGCATTATAAGAAACTGCAGAACGGGAAAGTGCTTGAAGAAGGTTATTTTTACGTCGGAACCAAGCATCTGCGTTGGGAAAAATATAACCGCGACGGCCTGCTTTTAGGCAAAACGCATTTCGAGAAAGGCTTCCCGCGCGATGCCCAGATCACGTATTACGATGCTGCCCAGCAGAAAGTGAAAGAAGTTATTCCGTATATGAACGGCGAAGTGGAAGGCGATTACGTGAAGTTCCGGCCCGATGGTCTGCTGGAACGGGAAGGCCAATACGAAAAAGGTAAAAAAGTGGGTTCCTGGATTGAATTCTGGCCTTTCCGGAACCGCAAGCGCTACGAATATAAATATCCGGAATCGGCCTACGACGAACCTTTCGAGCCTTATTTATACCGCGAGTGGAACAAAAATAACTCGCTGATCTACCAGAAAGGAAAACTCGATAAACGCGACCAGCAGAAATAATGCAATTGTTAAATTGCTACCTTGTTCCATAGTCCGGGATTGAAATACGGTCGTAAAAAACGCTATGGTTTCAGCTCTCAAAAGTCTTCATATTATTACAACATAAAATTCTTTAAACATTTCAGCTGCTTAAGAAGTTAATGAAAAGCATCTTCAATGTGATGAATATTGAAAGTGCCTTTGCCCATAGCCGTTACTGAAATAATATCGAAGCGGATGTCGTGAAGCCAGTTCTGCTGAAAAATGTATTCGTCGGCAGCCATCAGAAAAAGTTCGATCTTCCGGGGGCTGACAAATGTTTCCGGGAAACCAAATTTATCGGAACTGCGGGTTTTTATTTCGACAAATACCAGTAAATTATCTTTACAGGCAATCAGGTCAACTTCGGCTTTTTTATATCGGTAATTTTGTGCCAGAATGCTAAAGCCTTTATTTATCAGGTGGTTAGCTGCGAGCGTTTCACCAGTCGCGCCTAATTTATGATGTTCTGCCATGCGGTTTAGTTTTTTAACTTTATCTTCAACCTCGTAGCCAGCCAAACTGGTATACGCAAATTACGTAGCGTTATGTCCATGATAGTTGCTAATTTTGCTGATACACAAGAAAAACGCATGCTGAAAAACATAGATCCTGTAGAGACCCATGCCTGGGAAAAATTAGGGCATTGCTATGCAGCATTAAAAGACCAGCATATCAAAACGCTTTTTGCGGAAGATCCGGGCCGTTTTGCTACCTTCTCTGCCCGCTTCGAAACCATGCTGGTAGATTATTCAAAAAATCTGCTCGACGAAGCAACCCTGCAAGCCTTGCTCGAACTGGCCCGGGAGTGTGAACTGCCCGATGCCATGGAGAGAATGTTTGCCGGCGATAAAATAAACAAGCTCGAGAACCGGGCCGTTTTACATACAGCTTTGCGCAACCGTTCTAATGAACCGGTAATGGTAGACGGTCAGGATGTAATGCCCGAAGTGAACCGGGTGCTGGAGCAGGTAAAAAAATTCTCCGAAAGCATCATAAATGGTAACTGGAAAGGCTATACCGGCAAACCCATAAAGTCTATTGTGAACATCGGCATTGGTGGTTCCGATCTGGGGCCTTATATGGTAACCGAAGCGCTTAAGCCTTATAAGCAACCGCATCTCGAAGCTTTTTTTGTTTCCAATATCGATGGCACGCATCTGGTAGAGGTGCTGAAAAAAGTGGATCCGGAAACCACGTTATTTCTCATTGCTTCCAAAACGTTCACCACCCAGGAAACCATGACCAATGCCGCCTCGGCTAAAAAATGGTTTCTGGAATCTGCCAAAGTTGAAAAAGAAGTAGCCAAACATTTCGTAGCCATTTCTACTAACCTGGAAGCTGTAAAAGCCTTTGGCATTGCCGAAGAGAACATGTTTGTTTTCTGGGATTGGGTGGGCGGCCGTTTTTCATTGTGGTCTTCCATCGGGCTTTCCATTGCCTGTATGTTGGGCTTTGAAAATTTCGTACAATTGCTCGAAGGCGCCCATGCGATGGATAAACATTTCCGCGAGACCGAGTTTAGAAACAATATTCCGGTATTACTGGCACTGATCGGTATCTGGTATTCCGACTTTTTTAACGCCTGCACCGAAGTAATTCTGCCCTATAACCAATACATGCACCGTTTTCCGGCTTATTTCCAGCAGGCCAATATGGAAAGCAACGGCAAGTCCGTAAACCGGAACGGTAGGGAAGTAGGCTATAAAACTGGCCCGATAGTGTGGGGGGAACCCGGCGTAAACGGGCAGCACGCTTTTTACCAGCTTATTCACCAGGGCACGCATCTCATTCCTGCCGATTTTCTCGTGCCCGCTATCAGTCAGAATCCGCTGGGTGAACACCATGAAATCCTGCTTTCCAATTTTATAGCCCAGACCGAAGCCTTAATGAATGGCAAAACCATGGAAGAAGTTACCGAAGAACTTCGGAAAGAAGGAAAAACGGAAGAAGAAATAGAGGAACTGGCGCCTTTCAAAGTTTTTCCCGGCAACAAACCAACCAATTCTATTCTGTTTAAAAAGCTCGATCCGCGTACGCTGGGCAGTTTAATTGCCATGTACGAACATAAAATATTTGTGCAGGGCGTTATCTGGAATATCTATAGCTATGACCAGTGGGGCGTGGAATTAGGAAAACAGCTGGCCAAAAAAGTGCTTCCGGAGCTACAAAATGAAAAAGAGATCACCTCGCACGATGCTTCTACCAACGGGCTGATAAATGCCTGGAAAACCATGCGCCGGTAGTTTTAGCCGCCGTTTAAAGATAAAATAATGCGCTCCGGCGTTGTGTTGATTAAAAGAAATGTCCGAATTATATCCGCTGAAATTTAAAACCATATTCAAAGAAAAGATCTGGGGGGGAGAAAAAATCAGAACCGTACTCCATAAAGAGTTCGCTCCGCTAAAAAACTGCGGCGAAACCTGGGAGATTTCCGGCGTGAAAGAGAATGAATCGGTAGTGGCGGAAGGGCCTTTGGCCGGCAAAACCCTGTCGGAGCTTATCAGAAACTACAAAGGCGAGTTGCTGGGCGAGAAAAATTACGAAAAATCCGGCGACGAATTTCCGTTGCTGGTAAAATTCATCGATGCCAACGAGGATCTTTCTATTCAGGTGCATCCCAACGATGAAATTGCCTGGAGCCGCCATAAAAGTCTGGGCAAGACCGAAGTCTGGTACATCATGCAGGCTGACGAAGGCGCTACGCTGATCAGTGGCTTTAACCGCGAAATGGATGAGCCAACCTATTTGAAACACCTGGAAGGAAACCGCCTGGGTGAAATCCTGAACAAGGAAGACGTGAAAGCCGGCGATGTGTTTTTTATTCCCGGAGGCCGCGTACATACCATTGGCAAGGGTTTGCTATTAGCTGAAATTCAGCAAAGCAGCGATATTACCTACCGCATTTACGATTTCGACCGCACCGATGACGAGGGTAACAAACGCGAACTGCATACCGAAGAAGCCTTGGCCGCGATCGATTACCAGCATTATCCTTCCTATAAAAACACCTATCAGGATGAATTGAATAAGCCGGTTGAACTGGCGAAAAGCAATTATTTTACCACCAATTTATTGCACCTCGATCAGCCGCTAACCCGTGATTATACCCTTCACGATTCGTTTGTGATCCTGATCTGCGTGCAGGGAAAAGCGGTTTTGCAGTATAACGGTACGGAAATTGCCCTGAAAACCGGCGATTGCTATTTATTGCCGGCTGCCATTAAGCAAATAACCATCAGGCCTTTAGAAGAATTTAAAATGCTCGAATGTTTCGCGTAACTTTGCAAACGCAGATATCTTTCCAGAAGCCCCTACACCGTGAATCATACCTTAAATAAAGAAGTCAACTTCATCCACCTCGGCACGATAGATTATCAGGAAGCCTGGGATTTTCAGGAAAAGCTCTTTGCTGAAAGCCTGGAACTGAAGACCTATAACCGCAAAACGGTATCGCCGGAAGAAGAAAAAGTAACGCCCAATTACCTTATTTTCTGCCAGCACCCGCATGTTTATACCCTGGGCAAAAGCGGTTCGGAAAATAACCTGCTTATAAACGAGGCTTTTCTGAAACAAAAAGGCGCTACATTTTATAAAATTAATCGCGGCGGCGATATTACGTATCACGGTCCCGGGCAGCTGGTTGGTTACCCGATCTTCGACCTCGATAATTTCTTCAACGATATTCATAAATACCTGCGTTTGCTGGAGGAAGCCGTAATTTTAATGCTGGCCGAATACGGAATAACGGCCGGCCGCATTGCCGGTTTAACGGGCGTGTGGCTCGATCATGAAGCGCAGAAGCAACCCCGCAAGATCTGCGCTATGGGCGTGAAATGCAGCCGCTGGGTAACCATGCACGGTTTTGCGCTTAACGTAAATACCGATCTGGAATATTTCAATTACATTGTGCCCTGTGGGATAACCGATAAAGCCGTTACCTCTATGCAGAAAGAACTGGGCCGGGAAATACCCATGGCAGAGGTAGAAGAAAAACTATTAAATCATCTGTCGCAACTTTTCGAAGCGGCCCTGCATATAAATGCTGATGAAAGCGCATATTAATTTTGAGCCGGTAGAAGGCGTAGCCATTGCTATTGCCGTAGAGCAGAATGAAGTAGGGGAAGATCTCTGGAATGTGTTTCTGCTGAACAATAATCCTTATTACCTCGATAACGTATTAGTGGCTTCTAAAGGCTACGGCATACACGAAGGCGTGGAAGTGAAAACCTCGGTGCTTCGCCACCTGTTCGAGCAGGTTCCGCCCAAAAGTGCCGTAAAAGTAGAACCCATCGATCCGGCCATTTTTCATATTACGAACGAATACTGGGTTAGCTATTACGTGGGCGAAAAGATATTCGATAAGAAATACATATTTGTGCCGGAATCTATCATTGCCGAAAACCTCGTAGATATTTCGCTTTTGAATGCCAAAGGAATTTTGCATTACTAAAAAAAACGCTATGGTTTTTGCTTGAAAAAGTAGTTTAACCTGCGTATGGATCACAAAACTTTGCCAAACCGCCACAGATAAAAAAACAACCCGGAAGTAGGAAAAGGAAGTAATTTTTTTACTTTTGCGTAGCACACACCATGATTATCCCGATCAATTATCTTTTATCGTTCAGCTGGGCTTTCCTGATCGCTATTTTTGCCGTGCCATCCATTATTTACGTGGCACACCTCAAAAATATTCTCGATCAGCCCAACCTGCGTACCGTTCACGAGTCGCTTACGCCGCGCCTGGGTGGCGTAGCCGTTTTTGCGGGTTTTACTTCTGCGCTTACCATTTTCGGCGACTTGGGTAACGGCGTACAACAATTGCTGGCCGGCTGTATCATCCTGTTCTTTATCGGTCTGAAAGACGACCTGGTAACCATTTCGGCATTCAAGAAATTTGTAGTGCAGCTGCTGGCCACCGGCATTGTCATGTTCATGGCTAATATTCGCATAACCAGTTTTCAGGGCGTTTTCGGTATCGAAACCCTGCCGATCGGCATGAGTTACGCCTTTACTTTTCTGGTTATTATCGGGGTTACTAATGCTATTAACCTGATAGACGGTTTAGATGGTTTGGCAGGCACGATCGTAACCATTATTGCGGCAACGCTCGGGTGGTATTTTTACCAGTTCGGGGGCGAAAAATTCGGGAATTATGCCATGGTATCGCTTTGCCTGGTAGGCGGCTTGCTGGGTTTTCTGCGGTACAATTTTCATAAAGCTACCATTTTTATGGGCGATACCGGCTCGCTGGTCTGCGGCTTCATTATTTCAATTCTTACCATTCAGTTCATCGAAATGCGGGCCGTAGATTCTGCTCCTTCGGTTGCGTTAGGTATTCTTTTTATTCCCCTTTTCGATACGCTTCGGGTTTCGTTTATCCGGGTTATGAAAGGCATGTCGCCGTTTGCACCCGATAAAAACCACATTCACCACCGCATTTTAGCTATGGGTTTCCGGCAGATGAGCACCGTTTTGTTACTTGGTTTTATTAACGCCATTGTAATTCTGTTTGTGCTGAGTTTTTCGGATTGGGGAAATTTATACCTGCTCTCGGCTTTATTGGCCTTCTCGCTGGTTTTAAGTTTGTTTCTGGGTGTTTACAAAGCAAGAGGTGCGCAGACCATTGCTTCTTAATAAAGTTGCAGGCTGGCTTTTAACGGCTTTATTGGCTTTTAAAGTAATCCTGCCGGTTCAGGCGCAAACTCCCGATCGGAAACCGGTTGCGGTAACATCTACCAATACGCTTTCTTCAGACTGGCTGGTTTACGAGGGCAGCAAAAAACAATTGGTGCCCTTTGTGCCCGCTGATAATGCCGGCAAGCGGGCGTTTTATCAATGGGTGCGCCTCCGGCCCGGTTATCCTTTCGAAATTACGTTTCCGGCAAGTCGCGGTCTTTCGCTTTTTTTAGATAACCGCCTCATTTTTAAGGCCGACTCTACTGCTAATTATACTATTAATTTAACCGGAATAATTAGCTTACCGGCGCAGGAAAAAAAGTATTTGCTGGCTGTCTGGAGCCCGGATGTTTTGCCAAAGCTATCAGATTTTAAAAATCTTTCCGAAGAAGAATCTTTAAACGCCTTGGCTGGTGCCACCGCCGAACCGATTAAAAACAAGCCCCGCGCTACCCTTAATCAAAACGCCTTTATTTTATTTTTACTCCTGATCGGGTTGATCTACGGGAGTTTACGTACGAGTTTTTCAACCGATTTTAATAGCGTTTTCCGGGTTGGGAACTTGTTTCGGCAAACTTCGCTCGAAGAAGGTTTTCTGGCCAAGCCGATCAGTAGCTGGTCGAGTATTTTGTTTGTGGTTGCTTTTTCATTGTCGTTTGCCCTGCTCATAGTAGCCATTCATACCAATATTCAGAACAGCTTTATCTTTAACCGCATCTTCTGGGTTTCAGAATCTGATATCACTTCCCGCATTGCTTACTACGCCATTATTATTTTCGGCTTTATCTTTCTGAAATTCCTTTTCCTGCAACTCATGGGCTATATTTTCGATCTTTCAGCCCTGGTGTTAACCCAGTACCGCGAATTTCTGCGCAGCATACTTTTTATGGGCGTTTTCCTACCGTTTGTCATGTTGCTTTATCTGGCCTTCAATGCCACGCATTCCGATACTGTTTTACTGATTTCTACCCTGGCGGTATCTACCTTGCTGATCGTAACTACGTTACGGATCGTTTACACCTTAAATAAAAAAGCCTCCCTTCGAAACCTGCATTTATTTTCGTACATTTGCGCCACGGAAATAATACCCCTGTCTGTTATGTTAAAATTGATCATATTTAACTACGCTTAAATATGGCTTTATAACAAACCGGTTCTTTCCGACTGATCTAACATTTATAAGAAATATGGCTGAGAGTAAAGAAAAGCTGGGAGTGAGCAAAAACGCGAAGAAGATCCAAAGCATATTGGTTACCCAACCAAAACCTACCAACGATAATTCTCCATATTTAGCAATTGCCAAAAAATACGGGATTAAAGTTGATTTTCGGGAGTTTATTCAGGTAGATCCGGTACCTTACAAAGAATTCCGGAAGGATAAGATTAATTTACTGGACTATACGGCCATTATTTTTACGAGCCGCAATGCCGTAGATCATTTCTTCCGGATCTGCCAGGAAGCAAAAGTGGAAATGCCGGCCGAGATGAAGTATTTCTGCATTTCGGAGCAAACCGCATATTACCTGCAAAAATACATTGTGCTGCGCAAACGTAAATTGTTTACCGGCGAAAAAACCGCTACTGATCTGTTCGAGATCATTAAGAAGCATAAAAATGAAAAGTTTTTGTACCCTTGTTCTAACATCCGCAAGAATGATATTCCGGATTTTATGGCAGCCAACAATCTCGATTTTACCGAAGCAGTAATTTACAAGACCGTAGCTTCCGATCTTTCGGACCTGGCAGAAGTAAAATATGACTGTATCGCATTCTTTTCGCCATCCGGTATTAGTTCGCTTTTTATAAACTTCCCGGATTTTGTGCAAAACAATACCCGCATTGCTGCTTTCGGTCCTACCACAGCCCAGGCAGTGCGCGATGCCGGCCTGGAATTAGATATTGAAGCGCCGATGCCAAATGCTCCATCTATGACCGGCGCGATAGAATTGTACATTCAGAAGCAACAAAGTGCCAAGAAATAGGATTAAAAAACGGTAGCAGTATTCCATAAAAAGATGTTCAAAAAAAAAGAGCATCTTTTTTTTTTAGCTTTTGCTTTTGAGCTAAATTTATTTAAATTTGAAACCACTATACCACTGGTAGTCAGCTAAAATAAATTTTAAACCTTTTTCCCTGTTCTATGAAACGATTTTTATACGCGGTTTTCTTTTTCTCTCTGTTAGCAGGTGGCAGTGCTATGGCGCAGCAGAAGCCACAGTTCAGCCATTACGGTTTTAATGGAATGTATTTAAGTCCCGGCTATTCCGGTATGAGAAATGCTACTGAATTCAACATGATCGGGAGATACCAGTGGTTTAACTACGATGGCGATTTTGATGAAGGTGGTTCACCGAAAACGGCGCTTTTCAACGTTTCTATTCCGGTTCGGGCTATTAAAGGTGGCATAGGTGTAAACCTGCTTGCTGAAGAATATGGCGCTACCAAAGTAAAGACTGGTTCACTTTCTTATGCTTATCATCTGGCATTGGGTAGTGGTAAACTGGGTATTGGCGGTCAGGCAATTGTAACCAACCTTTCTAAAGGCGATTATCGCTACATGGATGCTGGTGACCCGCATATTCCGTTCAACAGCAACGATACTAAATTTGACCTGGGAGCAGGTTTGTGGTACCAGGCCGATAAATATTATGTTGGTGTAGGTGCTGATAACTTAATGGGTAGCAAATACCAGTTCGAGGCAGAAAAAGTTTTAGGTAAAGATGGAACTGCATCCCTTACTTCCGCCCGTCACTTGTACTTGACAGCTGGTTACGATATCGATGCTTCAGCATCTGTGGTAGTAACGCCAACTGCGCTCGTAAAATACGATCTGAACAGCGACCCTTCATTTGATCTGGGTGCCCGTGGTACTTTCAATGGAAAATACTGGGTTGGTTTGAATTATCGTCATCAGGAAGCTGTAACCGGTATGGCTGGTATCAGCTTTATGAAAGATAATGCTATTCGCTTAGGCTATGCTTTCGACCTTACCACTTTCGGAGAAGAAGCCAAGGAAATGGGCTCACACGAAATCATGCTGTCATACAGAATTCCACAGTCTCCGCTGGCTACCAAGCCGGCAATCAGAACGCCACGCTACAGCTTCTAATACGCTGTCTGCAACAACGCTTTCTACCGATCATATTAATTTGTGTTAAGGAGTCTATAATAAATAGCACTTAACTGCGTTTTTAAAATAATTTTTAGCATAAAGGGCAATTACTATTGTATTTAATAATTGCCCTTTATATATTTGCTAATTAGTAAAACTGTAACTAGTACCCATTACCATAATTTTTATTCTTTTTTAGTCATCATGAACAAATTCGTGAAATTGTCTTCTGTGGCGCTAATGATTGCCTTATTAGGAAGCTGCGGTATGCGAAAAGGTCCACAAGGCGATGTGATCGGCGCCCAGGACCGCCCTGAATTCAATCCTCAGGAGGTGCCCTTCGGGATGGTGCCATGCCCGGGCGGGACATTCCATATGGGTCAAACCGATGAAGACATTGCGGCTTCTATGACTAACCTCAACAAGCAGGTTACGATTGGCGGTTTCTACATGGATGAAACGGAGGTTACCAACAACGAGTATCGCCAGTTCATGAATGCGATCCGCCAGGATTCTATTGATGTATTAGGCGAAGAATATGTAATGACGGAATTATATCCGGATACTACAGTTTGGGTACGCGATTTTACTTATCACATGGGCGATCCGCTTATGGAATACTACTACACACATCCGGCTTTTGATGACTATCCGGTAGTGGGAGTAGACTGGTTTGCAGCTAAGTATTTCTGCGACTGGAGAACCAAGCTGAAAAATACTTACAATAAAGAAAATGGTATGGCACCTATGCCTAACTTCCGTCTGCCTTCAGAAGCAGAATGGGAATATGCTTCCCGCGGTGGCCGCGATATGGCAGCTTTCCCTTGGGGTGGCCCTTACCTGAGAAACGCAAAAGGTTGTATGCTGGCCAACTTTAAACCAGGTCGTGGTGATTATTACAGCGATGGTTATACCTATACCGGCCCTGTAGGTGCTTACTTCCCGAACGATTTTGGATTATACGATATGTCTGGAAACGTTTCCGAATGGTGTGAAGATGCTTACTACGAAGCTGCTGTACCGGTAGTTTGGGATTTGAACCCTACCTATTACAACGATAGCGAACCGCGTAAGATCGTTCGTGGCGGCTCCTGGAAAGATATCGCTTACTTCTTGGAAACAGGTACCCGTAATTTTGAATATCAGGATTCGGCCCGTTCCTATATTGGTTTCCGTAGCGCCATGATCTATTTAGGCCGTTCATCCGGAAGCGAATTTTAACCGAGATTAACCCAATTCTAATTAATTAAACTTTCATCACTTTAAACAATTAAACACTCTTAAACAATGAGCAAAAAAGGCGGCAATTTCCTGTTTGACGTATTAATGCCTAAGATCTATGGTATTGGTGCAGCAATCGTAATCGTAGGAGCACTTTTCAAAATCCAGCACTGGGAAGGTGCCGGTTTGATGCTTACCGTAGGTCTTTTAACTGAGGCAGCTATCTTCTTCTTAAGTGCTTTCCAGCCACAACCACACGATCCGGATTGGGCACGCGTTTATCCACAATTAGCTGATGACTATCAGGGTGATACTGCAGTTGGCGGTGCTAACGGCGGTTCCTTAACCAAGAAGTTAGACGACATGCTGAAAGATGCAAACGTTACACCAGATGCAATCGGCTCATTAGGCCAGGGTTTATCCCGTTTAAGCGCTACAACTGCGCAGATGGCTGACCTAAGCGATGCAACTTTAGCTACTGATGAATATACTTCTAAAGTAAAGTCAGCAGCCAATTCATTAGAGAAAATCAACGAAGCTTATTCGCATACTGTAGAAGCGATCACCCAAATGGCTGGAGCTACTACCGATGCCCGCGAATATCATGAGCAGGTTCAGAACGTAACCAAGAATTTAGGTGCCCTGAATGCCGTTTATGAAATGGAACTCCAGGATGCCAACAACCACCTGAAGTCTATGAATAAATTCTATGGCAGCCTGAGCGCCGCTATGGAAAACCTGACAGATGCAAGCAAAGACACTGCTCAGTTCAAGGATGAGGTTGCGAAGTTAACGCAGAACCTGAGCTCCCTGAACAACGTGTACGGCAATATGCTGGCTGCAATGAGAGGTTAATCCTCTCTGCTATCAAAGAATAACATAGACTCAGTTTTAATTTTTTAAATAAGGCATAACTATGGCTGGAGGAAAAGAAACACCTCGGCAAAAGCTGATCGGTATGATGTACTTGGTACTAACCGCTCTGCTCGCGCTACAGGTGAGTTCATCAATCATGTTGAAATTTAAATTCCTGGATGACAGTTTAATGGACGTAAACCGTAAAACTATCACCAATAACGTTAACGTAACAAAAGGAATTGAAGCTGCGGTAACCAAAGCTGGTAACCGTGCAGCCGATAAAAAAGTCGTTGACGATGCTAATCAGGTACGTACTAAAACTGCTGAGATCATTACCTATTTGGAGGCAACCCGGAAAAAATTGGTAGATGCTTCCGGCGGTATGGAAAATGGCCAATATAAAGATCCGAATGCGGAAGATAAAGTGGCTAATATCATGATCGGCCCTAATAAGAATGGGGAGGCGTATAAGATGAAGGACAAACTGAATCAATACGCTAGCTTTATGAAAGCTTATAATCCAACTGTACCTAAATTAGCAATTGATGCGAAAGAAGATCCAGTTGCCAGCAAAGATGTAAACTCTAAAGGTAAAGATTTTGCTGAACTAAACTTCGAAGCAACCCCATTAACTGCAGCTTTAGCGGTAATTGCTCAGAAAGAAAGCGAGATTCTGAAATATGAAGCTGACGCTCTTTCTACTTTGGCTTCAAAAGTTGGTGCGGATATTATCAAGTTCGATAAAATATTTGCTATGGCCCGCGCTGAATCTAAAACGGTTGCTGCTGGTACCAAATACAAAGCAGATATGTTTATTGCAGCTTCTTCGAATGCCATTACGCCTATTATGACGTATCAGGGCCGTCCGGTGAAAGTAGAAAACGGATTAGGTAAAATTGAATTCACAGCGCAGGCTGGTGCTTACGACAAAGAAGGCATCTCTAAACAATCCTGGACAGGTCAGATCCGCATTAACAATAACGGCCGCGATACTACCTTTACTTTAAAAGAAGAGTATTTTGTTGCAAAGCCAGTTATTCAGGTACAGTCTGCATCAGTACAGGCACTTTACCTGAACTGCGGTAACGAACTGAACGTACAGGTTCCTGCTTTGGGTGCAACATACGACCCTTCTTTCTCTGCAACCGGTGCTGCCGTAGTTAAAGGCTCAGAAAAAGGAGTTGTTACACTGGTACCTTCAGCAAAAGAAGTTACCCTGAACGTAAGCAGCGGTGGCAATAAAATTGGTTCTGAGAAATTTCAGGTTCGTTTAATACCAAAACCAGAAATTACAGCGTTAACAAATGGACGCCCTGTTAATGAAAAGCAAGGTATGGCTGCTCCGGGTCCGCGTAGCATTACCATGAAAGCTATTCCTGACGAAAGCTTCAAAACATTCTTACCGAAAGACGCCCGTTACCGTGTGTTCAAATGGGAAGTATTCCTGGTAAGAGGTAGAAAAGCAATTGCTTCGGAAACGATCAACGGCGAAACTGCTAACCTGACTTCTTTTGCAGCAATGGCCAAAGAAGGTGACCGGATCTCGATTGAAGTGAAAGAAGTGAAACGTCTGAATTTCCGTAACGCAACTGAAGACGTTAACATCGGTACAAAAATTATTAATATTCCTTTGAACTAATTGTTCTCAGGTTACCGTATTACAATTATGAATTATTTTAAAATTTTAGGCTTAGGAGCAGCGATGACCTTATCTGTGGGTGCATTCGCTCAGGAACAATCGACAACCGCCGCCAGCAATCCATCTGCCAGACCCATTGCGGAATCTGATATGATGTATCGTAAAACGGTTTGGCGTACCATCGATTTGCGGGAGAAGCAAAACAAGCCTTTGTTTGCTGATGGCCGACAGATTACTAAAGTAATTATTGATGCCGTAAAACGTGGAGAGTTACCGATCTATAAAAACGATTCCTTAACCACTACGCTTACGCAACAAGAGTTCAACACCAACATGGTAATGCCAGAAGAAGGTGGTGGAATGACTGAAGAAGAAAGAGCATTAGGTTTTGACGAACCTGCTGCTAATGATGCCTGGGGAGATGCTGCACCGCAAGATGCTGCTGTTGTAACCGGTCCAGCTGAATTCTTCCCAAAAGATTTGTATCAGATGGAATTGAAAGAGGATGCTATCTTTGATAAGAAGCGTTCACGGATGTACCACGATATCAAAGCGATCACTTTAGTTGTGCCTGCATCGTTGAAATCTAACGTAAAAGGCCGTGATATTCCGGTTGGAACGTTTAAATACAGCGACTTAGTTAAAGTTTTCCGTGATCATCCAACAGAAGCTTTGTGGTTCAACCCGCAAAATGATGCCCAGCATAAAAACCTGGCGGATGCTTTTGACCTGAGACTTTTCAGCTCTTTCATTACCAAAGTTTCTAACCCGGATAATTCAAGCCTGGAAGATATTTATGGTGGCCCGCAGCAAGGTATCTTAGCTGCACAGACAACTGCTGAGCAAATGATTGAATACGAATATAACCTGTGGAGCTTCTAAGCTTTAAGAATACAAAAACAAAAAAAAGGAAACCAATCTGGTTTCCTTTTTTTTGTTTTTGTATTTCATTTACTAAATTGAATTAGGCCATATAGTTTTTAGTCCAATTTCTATAGCGTTTTTCAGAAATGGCTAAGTAAGAATTTGCGAGGAAATAATGTGTAAAAAAACGCTATGCTTTTTGGCCTGAAAAGTAATCGAGGATGATCTTGGCTTTATGTTGCCCGATTTCATCGGCTAATTCCACGAAGCTGAGTTCTTTGATTTTTTTCACTGATTTATATTTCAACAAAAGCTTTTCGGCGGTTGCAGCTCCTAAACCCTTAATCTCGGTTATTTCAGTTTTTAGAGTTCCAGCATCGCGACGGCTACGGTGAAAGGTGATGGCAAAACGGTGGGCTTCGTTTCGAATCCGTTGGATAAGACGCAGGGTTTCGGATTTTTTATCGATATAAAGTGGCAGGTTATCTCCCGGGTAAAAAATCTCTTCCAGCCTTTTGGCAATACCAATTACCGGTATCTTGCCCCATAGATCTAAATCTTTCAGGGCTTTTACGGCCATGCCCAGCTGTCCTTTGCCTCCGTCAATAATAATGAGTTGCGGTAAAGGGGCAGCTTCGTCTAATAAGCGGCGATACCGACGGGTAACGATCTCGTACATCGAGGCAAAGTCATCGGGGCCAACCACAGTTTTAATATGAAAGTGACGGTAATCTTTTTTGGATGGCCTGGCATTTTTAAAGCAGACCATCGACGCAACCGGATTATCGCCCTGGAAATTTGAGTTATCGAAACATTCTATATGCCGTGGCAATTCGGTTAGTTTCAGGTCTTTTTTCATGGTTTCCATGATCCGGACCTCATTGCTGTCTTTGCTTTTCTCACGGCTGCTTTCCTTTTCTTTGCGCAAATACATCGCGTTTTTCAGCGAAAGATCGAGTAGTTTGCGCTTATCCCCAATCTGGGGAACGGTAACCGTGATATTGGGAAGCGGAAGCTGCACATCTATATTTACCAGTATTTCGCGTGAATCGCTTTCAAATTCGTGCCGCAATTGCACAATTACGGAAGCCAGGATTTCTTCATCGGTTTCTTCCAGTTTTTTCTGAATTTCGAGCGACTGCGTTTGAATAATTGAGCCATTCACTACTTTGAGGTAGTTGAGAAATGCACATTTCTCGGTAGAAGTAATGGCGAACACATCGATGTTGGTAAGCGTATTGCTCACTACAGTAGATTTTGCCTGGAAGGAAACCAGCAGATCGAGTTTCGTTTTAAAACTGTGCGCCAATTCGAATTGAAAATCAGCTGCGGCCGCATTCATTTTCTCTTTGAAATAATTTTTGGCAACCGCTAAATTTCCGGAAAGAATATTCCGGATCTGGATAATATGCTGGTTATAGCTTTCTTCGTCGTAAAGATTTTCACAGGGGCCTTTGCAATTGCCAATATGGTATTCAAGACAGACCTTGAATTTCCCCGCCAGTATATTTTCAGACGATAAATTATAGGTGCAGGTCCGTAACGGATACAATGCCCTGATAAGATCCAGCAGCACATTCATGCTGGTTACACTTGCGTACGGCCCGAAATAACGCGATCCGTCGGCAATTTTATTCCGCGTGCTGATCACGCGAGGAAAGCGTTCGTTTAAAATGCAGATATACGGATAGGTTTTGCCATCCTTCAGCAGAATGTTGTATTTTGGCTGATATTGTTTTATCAGGTTATTTTCCAGCAGAAAAGCATCGGCCTCAGTATCTACAATGGTAAATTCTATGTTGCGGATGCAGGCAATGAGGTGGCGGGTCTTTTTATTGTGCTGGGTACTTTTATTAAAATAACTGCTCACCCGTTTGCGGATATCCACCGCTTTTCCGACGTAAATAATCCCGTTTTCGTCGAAGAATTTATAAATACCCGGCCGATGCGGCAGGTGGCTTATTTTTTCCTTTAATACGTCGGAAGCTGGCATACACAGTATTAGATTTCTTCGTTTCCAGCTTCGTCGTGCCCAGGTAATGTCAGAATTTCATTTTGCTGTACCGAGTCGCTGATGCCGCCATTATTGTAACGACTGCAATCTATTTCTACTGATAAAGGCTGGGTAGGTTTTGTAAAAGGTGCTTTGGAAACGCTGATGGATTTATCCGCATATACTTTCTGTAGGAATTTACCATAGATCGGCATGGCCAGTTTGTTACCCTGTCCGTAATTAGCACTGCGGAAGTGAATGCTGCGGTCATCGCCGCCAACCCAGGTGCCGCAAACCAGATCCGGGGTTAAACCCATAAACCACGCATCGGAGTAATTGGAAGTGGTACCGGTTTTACCTGCAATTTCGTTTTTCAGGCCGTGGCGGAAACGTAAGCCATAATAAGCGGTAGCCCCGCGGCCTTCGGTAGAACTTTGTAAGAGATGTACCATCAGATAGGCATTTTCTTCACTGATCGCTTCAACTGTTTTGGGGTAATATTCCAGCAGCACGTTGCCATTCTTATCTTCTATGCGGGTGATCATTACCGGTTCGGTCCATACGCCTTTATTTACGAACGTGCCGTATGCACCAACCATTTCATACACGCTTACATCGCTGGATCCTAAAGCCAAAGCAGGTACCGGTTCTAAAGGAGAAGAGATACCTAACCGTTTAGCATAGGCAACCACCACGTCGGGCGTTAGCTTTTTCATCAGATAAGCTGTGATCGAGTTAATAGAAAAACCTAAAGCTTCGCGGAGGGTATACTTGGACCCAGAAAAATTACCGTCACTGTTTTTAGGCGTCCAGCTCTGACCATCGGAAGAAGTAAACGTTACCGGGGCATCGATCACTTCGTAGCACGGCGAATATCCGTTTTCAATAGCGGCGCCATAAACGAAAGGCTTGAAAGTAGAACCCGGCTGGCGACGGCCTTGTTTTACGTGGTCGTATTTGAAATATTTGTAATTATTACCCCCAACCCAGGCTTTAATGTGGCCATTAAGCGGGTTCATGGCCATAAAGCCGGTTTGCAGGAAGTTTTTGTAATAGCGTAAAGAGTCCATCGGGCTCATCATTACTTCTTTTTCTTCCTCCGGATTATCCCAGGTGAAGACCCGCATTTTAATTTTCTTATTCAGGTAGTAATTAACCGAGTCCTGGTTACCTTCATAACGCTCGTTCAGGAATTTGTAACGGTCGGTACGTTTAATGGCAATTTCCAGGAAATTAGGAATTTCTTTGCCATTCTCATCTGTCCAGGGGTTGCGGCCTTTCCAGTAATTATTGAAGATCTTCTGCTGGGCCTTCAGGTGTTCTTTAACGGCTTCTTCGGCTTTTTCCTGCATCCGCGAGTCGATGGTGGTATAAATCCGTAAACCGTCAGAATAAAGGTCATGGCCGGTTTCTTTGCACCATTTCAGCAGGAACTTGCTGGCTTCGGTCCGGAAATAAGGGGCAATGCCTTTATTCTGGTTTTCTACGCTGTATTGCAGTTTTAGCGGCTTCTGCGATAGCGTTTCGTATTGGGCCTGATCCAGGAAATTGTATTTCAGCATTTGTGCTAAAACGGTATTGCGGCGGTTTTTAGAGCGTTCCGGATTATTTACCGGGCTGAACATGGAAGGCGCTTTGAGCACACCAACCAATACAGCTGATTCTTCCGGCGCAAGATCCTGAGGCAGTTTATTGAAAAAGGTTTTGGCTGCCGTTTTAATCCCGAAGGCATTACTGCCAAAATCTACGGTATTAAAGTACATGGTCATGATCTCTTTTTTGGAATAATTGCGCTCCAGTTTTATAGCCATGATCCATTCTTTGCTTTTCATAATGAGCTTGCGCAGGCCCGGTACATCGCTTAACAAGCCGTTGTTCAGGTCGCTACGGGTACGGAACAGATTTTTAGCCAGCTGCTGAGTAATGGTACTGGAACCACGGTCCTGGCCTTTGAGCTGGTAATAAAGAATCGCAAAGGAACCTTTGAAATCGATGCCTGAATGTTCTTCAAAGCGCACGTCTTCGGTAGCAATTAGGGCATCTATAAGATTCTGCGGCAGTTCTTCGTAATCTACCGGCGAGCGGTTTTCGCGGAAATATTTACCCATCAGAACGTTGTCGATAGAATAAACTTCCGAAGCAATTTCGCTTTTAGGGTTTTCCAGCGTTTTCAGGTCGGGCAGTTCGCCGAATAAATTCAGGAAGTTGATACTTACAGCAAAGATGTAAAGCATTAACGCTATTATTCCGCCCGCAAAAAGTAACCAGATAGAAATAATAAAGCGGGAGAAGGTTTTAGGAGCAGCAGATGACATTTATTTTTGGTAATTTTTGCGGTAAAAAGCCATATATTCTTCCAGGTTTGCAGCTTTATATAAAAGCGGAAAATTATCGGCTGAAATGACAAAGGTACTAAAATCTACGCCGCGAATTTTACCGATCGGCGATTGCGGCGCTTTTTGTTTCACGGCGTAAGCCTGCGCCCGGCGGCTGTCCGGAAAGCCTTTCACCACAAATATTTCGGTAGAATCGCCCAGCACATAGGGAGATAAAGTTAAATTATCGGTCTGGTTGAAGCGGGCGTTGTAATCGGAATATTGTTTGGGCAGGTTATTCAGAGCGGCCGTTCCACGTGGATAAGCAATTACAAAATAATGCGGCGCGGCCGAATTCAGCTGGTAATTTACAGCAGTAGGCGTTGGTGGGGCAATAGGTGCTGCCGGAAGATTCGTTTGTTTTGGTGGAGCCACATAATTGAGCTGGCCGCTTTCGTAAGACTGAATGGCTTTCAGAATATCCTGCGCTCTTGGGTTTAAAGGGCTGCGCGGGTAATCGAAAACAAAACGCACAGCAGCATCTTTATACAGGTTAACCTGGTTGGTTTTGCCCAGAATAAGAATTTCGAGGAAAGCGAGCTTATCGTTTATTTCCGATTGAGGATTGTCTTTTTTAATAGTTGCAGTAAGCTCAGCCGCCTCTTTCAGTTTATCTGCTTCATAAAGCGTATAGGCCGAATCGTAGAGCTGTTTTATTTTCAGATTGGCAGCGGCGTTCCGGGCCATATAATCCGGTTGATCGATGATGCGCACAAACGTAGAGTTCGGGAATTCGGAGCGCAGTTTGGCCGCATACGTCGCGGCTCTTGGATCGTTCAGCAGGGTATAAAGCAGGTATAGGTTATAATAGGTTTCGGCAGCATATTTGGTTTGAGGGTTGCGGGCCAGCAGTTTTTCGAACGTTTCGGCGGCGCGGGCGGGTTCTTTTAATTGCTGGTTATAAATATTGGCAAGCTTGAACAATGCCGTTTGCAGGCTGTCTTCGGCTTTTTGTTGCTTTTCGGGCGTAAACGGAATGTCACGCATATATGCTTCGCGCCAGGCAATGGCCGGGTCCGGTTTCGGGGCATTGGCAGCTGAATCGGCAGCTGCGATTTGTCCCGGCGTCTGGTTTTGTAAGCTAGGGCCGCTGGCTTCTACGCTGGAGCGGCGCCAGTTATCCTGCAGTTTGCGGTTACCCCAGGTCCGGATAAATTCAGCGCGCGCCGTACCAACCATTGCCGGGTTATCGAAATACCACAAGCCACCGGAAGTGTTGCTTTTATTGTTCTGGTTATTCTGATTATTCTGCCCAAAAAGCCCGCTACGGGTGGTAGTTTTACTGCCGGCAATTAACGCGGCCTGGATGCGGGCTTCTTCCTCTTCCAGTTTTTTGCGTTGGCCGGCAATGTAGCGATTCAGCCGTTTGTTAAACGCAGCCGTATCGAGGCGGGCCAGCGTAATTAAGCTATCCTGAATTTCTACGGTAAAAAGCTGGGTAGTGAAAGCAGTAAGAATATCGCGGCGCTCGGTTACTGCTAAGTATTCGGGCGCGGTAGGCGGCATTATTTTGGTGGTGCTGTCGTAATAAGCCTGTGCCAGGCGGTAGTTCTGGAGTTTTTCGTAATACGTTTGGCCGGCCAGTAAAAAAGAATAAGCTTTCTGGCTCGGATTGTTTACAGAGGCTTTGGTAGAGCTGGCAAGGTGTTCGAGCGCTTTATTATAATTATTCTGTTTCAGTTCGAATTTGGCCATTTCGTAATAGATCTTATCGCGGTATTCTTCGTTCTTCAGATCTTTCAGCAATTTGGCGTAATATTTTTCAATGCGTTTTTTATCGTTCGGGTTCGAAAGTTCCGTTACCTGGCCCATGTTCAGTTTGCTGAAAAAACCGAGTTCGTAAGGCGGGTTGCGCTTCAGGATCTTGTTGTATTGGGCGTAGGCTTTTTTGTTTTCGCCTTTTTGCTGGTAAAGCTGCGCCAGGGTGAATCGCGCCAATCCCCGCTCATCTTTCTTACTGATAAGGGGCACGGCGTACTCCAGGTTCTCGATGGTTTTGTTCAGATCGTTCTGAATGGTGTAGTATTGGGCACGGGCTAAATAATAAAGGGCAGCGTTTTGTTTGTTCAGCTTTTCCTTCTTAATAAAATCCGAAACCGCTAAAGCATTATCGTATTCTTCGGTTTTTAAATAGCTGCGCATGAGCCATACCAAAGCCAGCTGCCGGATGTGCACATCTTTGCTGATGGTATTCACATATTTAAAGGTCTTGATCGCATCGTCGAAATCGCCTTTGTAAAAACGGGCTTTGCCCACCAAAATATAGCTATCGTCTACCCAGTTGCTGGTTTTGTGACGTTGGATGGGGAAGGAGGCTTTCTTGATCACATCTTCCAGCATGGGGGCAATGGTGAGGCTGGAAGTTTCGTTGGGCGAAGGAAAAATGGCGAGCGGGCGGTTATAATCGTACACCTGGCTTTTGGCCACGGCGGCTTCGGCTTCCTTCATTTTTTCGCGGGCCAGGAAATAACCGTTGTCGCGGGCGGCCACGTTGTGGTATAATTTGCTGATGGGGTTGCTGCCGGAACAACCGGCCAGGAATAAAGCAACCGCAAGTACACTATATATATAAGGGCGAAAATTATTCAAAATGATTCTTAGCTTTTTAAAAGAAAATATATCCGCTGGGGTTACAACGCAGAAGCCCGTGTTTTGGTACATGCGCGCAGGTTTCCCCACACAAAAATATGAGTTTTTAGCTGCAAAACCCTACCGTTTTCCCGAACCTGGTTTTTTACGTACAATTACCCAAACCGGCCGTTGAAAAAAAACGGTATACTTCCAACCCAATAAACTAAATTTGTAACCTGAAACGGAAAAAGCCATGGAGTCCGAAAACGAAGAACTGAAGGAAAATACCAAAAAATCGGCCAATGCTTTTGTGCGCTATTCGGGCATGGCTTTCCAGATGATCGCGGTTTTGCTGCTGGCGGCTTACAGCGGGCAGTGGCTCGACGATCATTTTCAGAACAAGCAGCCCTGGTTTACCTTGGTATTGTTGCTGATCGGCGTTACGGCTTCCATGTACCTGATCATAAAAACG
Organism: Adhaeribacter terrigena; assembly: GCF_016623615.1. GTDB lineage: Bacteria > Bacteroidota > Bacteroidia > Cytophagales > Hymenobacteraceae > Adhaeribacter_A > Adhaeribacter_A terrigena. The sequence goes on from NZ_JAEHFX010000008.1 coordinate 124,548, forward strand.
GTAACGAAAAACTCTTAAAAACTATAAAGTGAGCTTTACGCGCAAATTAATTATTACTACCGGGGTGGTTGCCTTGCTCATCAGTCTGCTGATCTATACGACGGCTCATAATGTGGTTCACCCCTATATCTGGTACATGCTCGGATTTTTTGTGTTCGTAACCAGCTTTACCTTCTATATTACCAAAAAAGGGTTCGAGGAAGACGAAGATAATTTTCAATTGTATTATTTCGGTTCCATGGCCTTCCGGGTGTTAATGTGCTTAGCAGTAGTGTTCCTGTATGTGATTTTCACCAAGGAAAGGCATCTCCAATTCGCCTTAAACTTCTTTGTTTTATATTTTATTTTTACCGGGTTTGAAATCTATTGCATTTTAACTAACTTGCGCCCGATTTCAAAAAAGCAGGTATAGGTTGCTTTTACGTATAACTGCCCTTGGCTTATAAATATCTCTTAATGAAGAAGTTATTTGCTTTATTGCTAGTAGTATTCTCTTTTACCACTTTCGCTTCCGCTGCTGAAGAGAAAGGCGGAACGTTCAAACCGGGCGATATGATCACGCACCACATCGGCGATGATTATACCTGGCATTTTGCCGATGGCCTGGTGCTGAACCTGCCGGTAATCCTTTACGGAGAGAACGGATTGGACGTATTTTCAGCCGGTAATTTTTATAACGAAAACCATGAAGTAGTTCCTTATAAGGGCTATGTAATGGATCACGGCCATATTTATTACGCCGATGCGCAAGGTAATCCGCGCACCGAAATGGTGGAAGGCAAAGAAAAGCACGTTGGTCCGCTGGATCTTTCTATTACCAAGAACGTGGCTTCTTTGTTTTTAAGCGCCATTCTTCTGATCGGGGTTTTCTTTACCATTGCCGGCCGCTACAAAAAAACCGAAGGCCGCGCACCTTACGGAATCCAGTCTTTCTTTGAGCCGATCATCCTCTTCGTTCGCGACGAGATCGCCCGCCCGAACATTGGTCCGAAATACGAGCGCTATGTGCCTTATCTGCTGACTATCTTCTTCTTTATCTGGTTCAACAACCTGCTGGGCTTAATGCCGGGCGGTGCCAACTTAACCGGAAACATTGCCGTTACCCTGATCCTGGCTTTATTTACCCTGATCATTACGCTGGCAAGCTCTAATAAAAACTACTGGGCGCACATTTTCAAAACCCCGGGCGTTCCGATTCCCTTGTTGCTGATCATGGTTCCGATCGAATTGGTTGGTATCTTAACCAAGCCTTTCTCCCTGATGGTTCGTCTTTTTGCAAACATCACGGCCGGTCACATCATTATCCTGAGCTTATTCTCCCTGATCTTCATTTTCGAAAGCATTGCCGTAGGCCCGATCTCGGTAGCGTTCGCGATCTTTATGAACTTCCTGGAATTGTTCGTAGCGTTGCTGCAGGCTTATGTGTTTACCCTGCTTTCTTCCATGTACTTTGGCGGCGCAGTAGAAGAGCATGACCATGTAGACGATATGGGCCACGGCGACGGATCGCACGGTTTAAATACGCCGGTAGCGGCACACTAATTTGTTTTTCTTTTTTTAACTCTATATATAATACATTATGTTGTTAGCATTATTGTTACAAGTAGTTGCAGAGGCAGGTTCAGGAATGGGCTTAGCTATCATGGGTGCCGGTATCGGTGCAGGTTTAGTTGCGTTAGGCGCTGGCCTTGGTATCGGTAAGATCGGTGGTTCCGCTATGGAAGCTATCGCTCGTCAGCCTGAGGCTTCTGGCAAAGTACAGACTGCAATGATCATTGCTTCCGCTCTTATCGAGGGTGTTGCTCTGTTCGGCGTAGTAGTATGTCTGCTGATCTCTTTCAAAGGCTAATTTGTAGCTTTTCAAAGAAAAAAACAGGAACTGTTTCCCGGCGATTGGCCGGGAAACAGTAACCCTGAACCAAGTTGAAAAAAGAATAAACTGTTTCGCATAAAAATTGGTTAAGGCCGCAAAACGGTATCGTTTTAAAGCAAAAAACCCGATAAACTTTACAAGAATATGGAATTAGTAACCCCTGGTATTGGTTTAATTTTCTGGCAGACAATTACCTTCCTGCTGGTGTTGTTCCTGCTTTCCAAATTTGCCTGGAAACCTATTATGACTGCGCTGCGCGAGCGGGAATCTTCTATTGAAAATGCGTTGAGCATGGCCGAAAAAGCGAAGCTGGAAATGCAGGCGCTGAAAGCCGGCAACGAAAAACTGTTAGCCGAAGCCCGTGCCGAGCGCGACAGAATTCTGAAAGAAGCTTCTGAAGCCAGCAACCAGATGATAGAAGCCGCTAAAGCCAAAGCCGGCGAAGAAAGCAACCGCATGATCGCGCAGGCCCGCGAAGCGGTTACGAACGAAAAGCGCGCTGCCATTGCCGAGATCAAGAACCTGGCGGGTAACCTTTCTGTAGAAATTGCCGAGCAATTGCTGAAACGCGAGCTGAAAGATGCTACTGCGCAGCAACAGCTGGTAAGCGATTACATGAAAGAAGTAACTTTAAATTAATTGTTAAATTGCTTAATGGTTGAATTGTTAAAAGCAAAAATCTAACAGTTTAACCATATAACCATTTAACAATTAAGCCATTTAACAATTAAACAATTTAAATAGATGTCAGATACCCGCGTTGCTTCCCGATACGCCAAATCGCTGCTCGATCTTGCCCAGGAGAAAGGTATGCTGGAGCAGGTTCGGCAAGACATGTTGCTTTTAGATAAAACGGTTCAGCAAAACCGCGATTACCAGTTAATGCTGAAAAACCCGATCATTAAGCACGATAAAAAACTGGCCATCCTGAAAGCAATTTTCGGTGGCAAGGTTACGGATATGACTTCACTTTTCCTGGAGATCATTACCCGGAAAAACCGCGAAGCTGTGCTGGAATCGATGCCGGCTGAATTCGAAAAACAATATAACCTGAAGAATAATATTCAGACGGCTACCATTACCACGGCTGTGCCTTTAGACGCCAGACTGCGCGATGAGTTCAGCGAGCTGGTAGCCAGGAAAACCGGCAAAACCATTCAGTTGGCTGAAAAAGTTGATCCGGCTTTGATCGGCGGTTTTGTACTGACCATTGGCGATACCCAAATTGACGATTCTATTAAGAGCAGCCTGCAGCGGTTGCGCAATAAATTTAACGATCAAACATACATTTCTAAATTATAATCATGGCAGAAGTTAGACCGGATGAAGTATCCGCAATCTTAAGAGAGCAACTCTCCAATTTCAAGACAGAAGCCGAACTGGAAGAAGTAGGTACTGTATTGCAGGTTGGTGACGGCGTGGCCCGTATCTACGGCCTTTCCAAAGCCCAGTCTGGTGAGCTTTTAGAGTTCAACAACGGCCTGCAAGCGCTGGTACTGAACCTGGAAGAAGATAACGTAGGTGCGGTAATGCTTGGTGACTACAGCACCGTGAAAGAAGGCGATACCGTAAAACGTACGAATAAAATTGCCTCTATTAAAGTAGGCGAAGGCATTGTAGGCCGCGTAGTGAACACTCTTGGTCAGCCAATTGACGGCCGTGGTCCGATTGCCGGTGATATGTACGATATGCCATTGGAGCGTAAAGCGCCGGGTGTAATTTATCGTCAGCCGGTAACCGAACCAATGCAGACTGGTATCAAGGCGATCGACTCGATGATCCCGGTTGGCCGTGGCCAGCGTGAGCTGATTATCGGTGACCGTCAGACTGGTAAATCTGCCGTGGCTATCGATACGATTCTGAATCAGCGTGAATTCTACGAAGCTGGCAAACCAGTATTCTGTATTTATGTAGCGGTTGGTCAGAAAGCTTCTACTATTGCGCAGGTTGTGAAAGCCCTGACCGATGGTGGTGCGATGGATTACACCGTAGTTGTAGCTGCTGCTGCTGCCGATCCGGCGCCAATGCAGTTCTTTGCGCCATTTACCGGTGCTGCTATCGGTGAATATTTCCGCGATACCGGCCGTCCGGCTTTAGTAGTTTATGATGACCTTTCTAAGCAAGCGGTTGCTTACCGTGAAGTTTCCCTGTTACTTCGTCGCCCTCCGGGACGTGAGGCTTATCCGGGTGACGTTTTCTACCTGCACAGCCGTTTATTAGAGCGTGCCGCGAAGATCAACGCATCGGACGAGATCGCTCGTGACATGAACGACTTACCGGAATCGATCAAGCATCTGGTAAAAGGTGGTGGTTCTTTAACGGCCCTTCCAATTATCGAAACCCAGGCTGGTGACGTTTCTGCTTATATCCCGACGAACGTAATTTCGATCACGGATGGTCAGATCTTCCTGGAAACTAACTTATTCAACGCTGGTATCCGTCCGGCCATTAACGTAGGTATCTCGGTATCGCGCGTAGGTGGTAACGCGCAGATCAAATCGATGAAGAAAGTTGCCGGTACTTTGAAACTGGATCAGGCGCAGTTCCGCGAACTGGAAGCGTTTGCGAAATTCGGTTCTGACCTGGATGCTTCTACCAAGCTTACAATTGAGCGTGGTCGTCGTAACCTGGAAGTGCTGAAGCAGCCGCAATTCTCTCCGGTAAAAGTAGAAGACCAGGTTGCTATGATCTACTGCTGTACCAATGGTTTGCTGGACAACGTGCCGGTAAACGAGGTGAGAAACTTCGAGAAAGATTTCACCCGCACCATGAACGCACAGCACAAAGATTCTCTGAACCTGCTGAAAGCTGGTAAACTGGAGGATTCCGTAATTGCGGACATCAAAAAGGTAGCGAAAGAACTTTCTTCGCGTTACTAATTCAGAAATGTAAAAAAGAAGCAGGAGGTAAACTTCTGCTTCTGTTTCATAATTTATTATCGGGAAAAACGGTAGGGAAAATGGCTCCAAAAGTCTATAACCACCGGAACCTTGAAAAAATAGATGGCAAGTTTAAAAGAAGTTCGTAACCGGATCGTTTCCGTACAAAGTACGCAGCAAATTACCAAAGCCATGAAAATGGTGGCGGCTGCCAAGCTGCGTCGTGCCCAGGATAGCATTATCCGGATGCGCCCTTATGCCCAGCGTTTGAGCCAGATCCTGACGAATTTGTCGGAGCTGACCGGCGAGTCGGTTTCTAACCCTTACACGGTAAAACGCGACATCAACCGGGTACTGATCATTGCAGTTACTTCGGACCGTGGTCTGGCCGGTGCTTTTAACAGCAACGTGCTGAAAGGCGTAACCAGCCTGGTGGCAGAAAAATACGCTGCCCAAATGGCTGCCGGTAACGTGGAGTTTGTAGCGATCGGTAAAAAAGGCCACGAAGCGCTGTTGAAAAAAGGTTATAAAGTAAACGGCGATTTCACGCACGTTTTCGGCAAGCTTTCTTTCGATACGGTACGCGTAGCGGCTGAACTGGCAATGGACGGTTTCCGGAATGGTACTTACGACCAGGTAGAAATTGTGTACAATGAATTTAAAAACGTTGCCACGCAGATCGTTCGCCGGGAGCAGTTTTTGCCGATCGTAGAAAAGGAGAAAGACGAAAACGCGAAGAATACCAACATTCCGGATTACGTTTTTGAGCCTTCGAAAGAAGAAATTATCCAGGAGCTGATCCCGAAATCGCTGAAGATCCAGGTTTACAAAGCCGTATTGGAAAGCAACGCTTCGGAGCACGGCGCCCGGATGACGGCCATGGATAAAGCAACCGAAAATGCCGGTGAATTGCTGAAAGCCCTGAAGTTATCTTACAACCGTACCCGCCAGGCAGCTATTACCACCGAGATCCTCGAGATCGTAGGTGGTGCCGAAGCCTTGGCTGCGAGCCGATAGTTTAAGAATAATAGAATTGCAGAAAGCCCGACTGGAAACAGCCGGGCTTTTTTGTTTATTATTTTGTTCATTCACGATATATAACAAAATATATTACTTTTTACTATTAAAACCATAGCGTTTTTTATTACTTTTAGTAACAACTAAGAATTGGCATGAAACGGATCATTCTACTAATAGTCTTTTATATATTCTCCTTTCAGGTTTCAGCACAGCAGATCGTGCGGGAATGGGTTTATAAATCAGGGAATTCAGATAGAACCTTTGCATCAAATTCGCTTACCAGTAATGGGAATGTAATACTCGCAGGCTCTTATGGAGCAAACCCTACTTACCAAACCATTTACATGCTTGTAAAGCCCAATCTTGATACTATTTGGGTAAAGAATGGGTTTTTAAATGCGGGTAGAGCATTTGGTATTTTACAAACACCGGACAATGGATTTGCTTTTTATGGTACTCAAAAATATACTAATCCTAATGCTACAGGCCCGAGCTTGCAGAAATTAGATGCCAATGGTAATATCAAATGGACGAAGCAATACGCTACTGGTTATTGGGAGTCTGGTGAGAAGCTTTTATTAGCTCCTGGCAGCGGTTACTTCTTTGGCGGAACAAATCAAGTTGCCAATATCCCCAAGGCATTTACTTTAAACCGCACCGATAGTTTAGGTAACCTGAAGTGGCGAAAGCATTTCAACTGGCATCTCAATGATTTCCTTGCCGATATTCAGCATACGCGTAACGGCAATATCATCATGTATGGATATACCGGTGCTCCGCAACGGTTGAAATTGTTGCTGGTGAACCAGAATGGAGATTCGGTATTAGGAAGAAAAATAACCATAATTGGAGATCCAAACCGACACGAAAGGATGATGTTTAACGGTTGTATTATTATTCCTCTATCAGACAATGGGTTTTTAATGGCTGCAGAAATTGATACGGTTAATGGCCAAATGCTAGGGATGGTAGTGAAAGTGAACGCTAACCTGCAACCGCAATGGCATTATATTCATCGTACCTTACCCAATAATGTTGTTTTCATTAAGGCCAAGGAATTAACGGATAGTTCAGTAGTGGTATTAGGGTTTAACAGGCAAGTAACCACAGGTACTCAAAACAATCAGTTTTTTCTTTATCATTTTAGTAAGCGTGGTACTTTGCAAAATATTTATCCCTTTACCAGTACTGTAGGCTCACAAATCAGGCCCCTGATTCTGCAAGCGCTGCCGGACAGTAGTTTTATTATAGGCGGGCGGGCAGCTACAACTGCGCAATTTTTTCCATTAGCTTTTTATTTAGCCAAAGTTAAGATTCCCGGTTTGCCGCCGGCAATGCCCGCACCCGCCATTGTTTCAGGTACGAAACCAGGATATTCAACTGCTGAAATCAATTTAGGCCAAAGCTATCCGAATCCAACGGCTTCCGAAGCCATCATTCCTTATGCGTTGCCAAAGAACTACAGCAATGCCAGCATTTTGATCCGGGATATTGCTACCGGTAGAGCGATAGGAAAGTATCAGCTGAAACGAAACAGCCGCAGTTTAACGGTAGATGTCAGCAACCTGAGCAGTGGTTTGTATCTGTATAGTTTGGTAGTAGATGAGAAGCCGGTGGCTACCAAGAAACTGGCCGTAATGAAGTAAGTTCAGGCTTTTTCAGGCGAAAAGCATAGCGTTTTCCGAAGATTAAACCCGGCAATCTCTCAACCTTACTGCTTCACCGCCACTTTATCCGAAGCCTGTACCGGTAAATTCTTTGGTACGAACTGGATAAAATGCTCCATGATTTTTTCGGGGAAGAAAATGGCGTGGGTGGGTAAAAAGCCGATCTCGTACACCAGGCCGGAAGCGGCGTGGCGGATGTAAAGCGGCGTGGTAGACCAAACCGTAGGCTGGCTGTAAAGCTTTCCGGGCTCAAAAATATAAGCGTTGTCAGCGGAAAAAGCTGGCAAGTCGTTTTTAGAAACAAGCCGGAATCGGGAAGGATATTTCGCTTTGGCTACAGCCGCGATCTGCTGGTTGGCCTGAACGCTTTGGGCTTGCAGCGGAGTGAGCTGGCGGTAAATGCTTTCGTGGCTTTTGGCATCGGCCGGAATCAGGTCCGACGGTTCGTAAGCCACGATCAGCAGTTCGTAACTGGTAAAATCTTCGGGAAGGCCTTTAAGAGTCTGCGCGCGCAAAGGCAGGCAGCTTAAAGCTAAAACGATAACAAGCAGAAACTTATTCAACGGAAGTAGTAATAATCGGCGTAGTAAAAGGAAAGCAATTCCAGAAGGCGTTAGCTGCAAGAATTGTTCCCTTATTTACGGATAAGTTACTGAAACGGTATGGTTTTAACTAATAAAAGTGGCGGAATTAATACAAAGAGAAGCTGATCAGGGAATAATCGAGGTGGTGCGTTTCGCAGGTTTCTTTTATTAATTGGTCCTGCCAGTTTTTTAGCGCTTTTCTGGTGCCCAAATCCGCCACTTCTGGCTGAATTTTTTCCGATAAAAATAAATTCGTAATGGGGAGCCCGTGGGTTTCGGCGAGCAGTTTTTTGAGCTGCGCCAGTACCGTTTTGCGTTCTTCGCGGAGCCAGGCTTTATAATCTACCATGCTGTGCTCAAAGGCCCGGATGCGGTTCTCGTATTCGCGGTAGGGCAGGGCCGGTACCGGCATTTCGGCGGCGGTAAGTTTGCTTAATTGCTGCACGCTGGCTTCGCGGCGCAGACTCGGATGGATGCCGCGGTAGGTGTCCCATTTTTCCAGCGTTTTTTCGGGTTGCCGCACCAGTTCACACAGCACATCGTTGGGGAAAAGCTGGTAGGGCGGTTTGTTCATTTTCTTCGCCAGGTTCTCGCGGAAATACCACACCTCGGCAAAACGCGGATACAAATGAGAGTAGATCCGGTTTTTCTGCGCCAGCTTTAAATACGGTTTCGGGTCGGGGGTGTAGCGGATCTTTTCCAGCGATTTACATTCTTCTACCGCCCATTCCCAGCGACCGGCAGCTTCCAGTTCCAGTTTCATGGCATGAGCCGCCTGGTGCAGGTAGATCACATCTTTGGCCGCGTACAATATCTGCGAATCGGAAAGCGGGCGGGAGATCCAGTTGCTGGATTGTTCGCCTTTTTCCATGTCCACATCCAGGTAGGTTTTGATCAGGTTTTTAAGCGAAATGCTGTTTTCGGAATGCCCGAGCATGCGGTAAAGAATGCTGGTGTCGAGCACGTTCTTCATCTGGCAGCCATAGAGTTCGCTCAAAACCATGAGGTCGTTCCAGGAACTGTGGAAGATCTTTACCAAATGGTCGTTCTCGAAAATGCGCAGCAGCGGTTCGATATTTTCTAAGGAAACGGCGTCGATTATAAAAACCGTTTCACCATCGAAAACCTGCACCAAGCTTAACGTACGGCCATAAAAATAGCGCATGTCGTCAAACTCGAGGTCGAAGGCCAGTTCGGTATGTTTGCTTAAAATCTCGTAGGCTTCCTGCAGGTCTTCCTGGGTGGCAATGATCCTAATCGGGAAATCGGTATCGTTATGGCCGGAAAAAGTACCGGAAGCGGAAGGAGTTGCGTGCAGTTTATTTTGATGCGCGGCGGAAAAAAAGTCGCCTAATTGGGTCATAAGGTATGCTATTAATGCCTTAAAGTTAAGAAGTTTTACGGGTTTTGTTTTGGTGTTGCGATTTTTCTGGGTAAAAGGCGGTTTTTTGACTGCGGATGAAAGAGGTTTTGGGATTTTGAGGAGTTTTTTTAACTGAAAGCATAGCGTTTTTTTGTCGTCCCAACTCTTTTTGTCATTCCGATGTTAAGAGGGATCTATTTAAGCTGATAATAAAGCTTGCTTTTGAGTTTTTTAGCCTGTAAGGATACCGTTTTCATAGCAGGCTTCAATTCTTAATTCTTAATTTTTAATTATTGAACCTGTTTAGTAAAGAAAAAAAGAACCTCCAAAGTGCTACTTGGTAAAAGTGTTTGCAAAGACGCTTAAACCCTTACAGCCATGGAAGTTCTCATCAGTGAAGATAGCATAAACCGGTTAATAATCCCTCACTTAAGTTCAGGAAAAAGAGAGGGCAAGTTCAAAGTTTTAAAATCAGCCATTGTCAAAGCTGTTTTATTTAAACTAAAGACTGGCTGCCAATGGCGGCAATTACCGGTAGAGTCATTTTTTAAAGCTTATCAATTAAGCTGGCAGGGAGTTTATTATCACTTTCGGAAATGGTCCGCTGATGGCTCCTGGCGGAAGGTTTGGATCGCGCTGCTGGCTCAGCACCGGCAGTTGCTGGATCTGTCATCGGTGCACCTGGATGGCAGCCACAGTATTGCCCATAATGGTGGAGAGGCAGTCGGTTATCAGAAAAGAAAGGCTGCAAACAGCTCTAACAGCTTGTTTCTGGCCGATAATCAGGGGCTCATGCTCAGCTGCTCGAGCCCTGTCAGCGGCCAGCATCATGACCTGTTCCAGATCCGGCAACTCTTCGAAGAGTTGCTTGCGCTGCTAAAAGAGGCGGGAATTGAAACGGCTGGTCTGTTCCTTAATGCCGATGCAGGATTTGATAGCAAAGTGTTTAGAAGCGCCTGTGAAGAACAAGAAATAGAAGCTAATATTCCTTACAATGCCAGAAACAAAGCTTTGCCAGAGCAACAATATTATTTTGATGAGCTGCTTTATAAAAGAAGGATCGTTATTGAACAGGCTAATGCCTGGCTAGATGCCTTTAAAGCCCTGCTCATTCGATATGAAGTTAAAGCCCTGCACTGGCTTTGCCTGCATTTTATCGCTTTCTCAGTGCAGCTTATTCGTAAATTGAATAAAATTAAACTTTACTAAACAGGTTCATTAATTAAACTTTCTCCCTCAAGCCGGGTGGCTTCGTTTCTGCGTTCGCGGCTGCAACCTTACCTGCCCTAGCGGGCTGGCTAAAGCCACCGTTAAGCTTGGAGGCCGCTCTCACAGAAACTGGTGTCTGTTTCCTTCGTAGCTCGCTTCTTTTTAGTTTAGTTTTCTGGATGTCGTGATTTTCAGGAAACGCTGCGCTGGCGATATCGTGAAGGGATAAAGTGAAAGTGCGTCCACTAAGAATGCACCTACCGGTAAATTCCATTTTTTGATTCTGATAATTCTTGAATTGGCTACGCCGAACTTTGATTCTGTAAATTCTGATTCTGATAAAATCCTTAAATCCCCTAATCTGATAAATCCAAATTGGCTTCGCCGAACTACGTTTCAGACAGAAATCCTGTCTATCCCATAAATCCTTAAAATCGTGTTCAGACAAACTTCATGGCCATCTGCTTCAGTTGACGGTATTTAAGCCTCCTCTAAATTATGGGAGGGTTGGGGCAATTTAAGAATTCATTAATTCCGCTTGCCGTTTTGCCTCGGTTCGAAGGGAACTGCTTTTTGGTTTGTATCTTTGCGGTTACAAGTTTCTGAATAGCTTATGAAGTTCCGTGTTTCTTTCTGTCGTTTTCCGGCTGTCTGGCTTTTAGTTTTTCTAACGCAAACCCTACCGTTTTTTGCTTCCGCCAAACCAAAATCTAAACCTTTAGACCGTCCGAAACTGGTAGTAGGCCTGGTAGTAGACCAGATGCGTTACGATTTTCTGTACCGGTACTGGGATCAGTATTCTGAGGGCGGTTTTAAACGCTTGCTGAAAGAAGGCTACAGCTTTGAAAATACACAATACAATTACGTGCCCACGCACACCGGTCCCGGCCACGCTTCTATTTATACCGGCACCACGCCTGCCACGCATGGCATTGTGGGCAACGACTGGTTCGATTGCGAAACCGGCCTGAACATGTACTGCACTCAGGACGATGCCGCCGGCACCATTGGCAGCACTTCGGTTTGGGGCAAGATGTCGCCGGGAAATTTAAAAGCCAGCACCATTACCGACGAACTGCGGCTGGCTACCAACCTGCGTTCCAAAGTAATTGGCGTGTGTTTGAAAGACCGCGGTTCCATTCTACCAGCCGGCCACATGCCTACGGCCGCTTATTGGTACGACGGCTCTATTGGCGGCTGGATCACGAGCACGTATTACACGCAAAAATTACCCGATTGGGTAGAAGCGTATAACGCCAAAAAGCCCGCCGAAAAATATCTGACGCAGCCCTGGAATACGCTTTTACCCCTAAACGAATACACGCAAAGCACGCCCGACGATAACGAATTCGAAAACCCTTTCAAGGGAGCTTCGCGGCCGGTATTTCCGCATAATTTACCCGCTTTGCGCAACGGCACTTCCGATATTCTGCGCAATACGCCCTTTGGCAACACCTTTACCAAAGAATTCGGCATGGAAGTGATCAGGCAGGAAAAAATGGGCCAAAGCGGTTTTACTGATTTCCTGGCGATGAGCTTTTCTTCCACCGATTATATTGGTCACCAGTTCGGACCGAATTCTGTGGAAACCCAGGATACGTATCTGCGCCTGGATAAAGATATTGCTGAATTCCTGACGTTTCTGGACAAGCAGGTCGGCAAGAAAAACGTGCTGGTATTCTTAACTGCCGACCATGGCGTGAACCACGTGCAGAATTTCCTGAGCAGCCTGAAAATGCCGGGCGGCAGCAATTCGCCGGTGGCTTTGCAAGATTCCCTGGAAAAGCATTTGCAAAAGGAATTCGGCCCCGGAAAATGGATCAGCGCTTACGATAACCAGCAGGTTTATTTAAACCGGAATTTTATTCAAAGCAAAAAGATCGCTTTGCGCGACGTGCAGCAGAAAACGGTAGCGTTTTTACAGAAAAATTCAGCCATTGCCAAAGTAATTACCGCCGAAGAACTTCGCATAACCCAATGGCACGAAGGTTTGCTGGGCATGATGCAGCGCGGCTTTAATCCGCAACGTTCCGGCGATGTGCTGGTGGCTTACCACCCGGGCTGGCTGGAAGGTTATGGTGGACCGAGCCGCAAAGGTACCAGCCATGGTACCGCCGGCCGCTACGATACGCACGTGCCGCTTATTTTTTATGGCTGGAACGTGAAAAAAGGGCAGAGCAACGAAGAAGTTTACATCACTGATATTGCTCCTACGCTCGCGCAATGGCTTAAAATTCAGGAACCAAGCGGTTGTATTGGTAAACCCTTGCAGCATAAGATGAAATAATTGTATCTTTGCGGCCGTTTCTTTCAGAAAAAGGGCTAAAATGCGTAATTTTCAGCGTTTTAAAGGCCCGATTTTGAACCGGGAACAAATGAATTCGGTTTACAAGGCCGCAAAAGCAGTAATTGAATCTTATAAAATAGTTTTTTTAGCGTAGATGGAACACTTTAACCCATGGCATGCAGTACCTTACGGCGAAGAAGCGCCGCAGCAGGTTACCGCCATCATTGAAATTCAGAAAAAATCGAAAGGCAAATACGAACTCGACAAAGAAACCGGCATGCTGAAACTAGACCGCGTGTTGTTTTCTTCCATGCATTACCCGGCTAACTACGGCTTTATTCCGCAAACCTACTGCGACGATAACGACCCGCTCGATATCCTGGTGATCTGCTCGATCGATATCCGCCCGATGACCCTGGTAGAAGCCAAAGTGATTGGGGTGATGCAGATGATAGACAACAACGAGGAAGACGACAAGATCATTGCCGTTGCTGCCCACGATATGTCAGTAAACCACATCAACGATATTTCTGAATTGCCGCCGCACACCTTATTGGAAATGCGCCGTTTCTTCGAAGATTATAAGAAACTCGAAAACAAAGAAGTAATTGTAGAGAATTTCCTGGGCCGTGAAGCCGCTTACGAAATTGTGCAGCGCAGCATCGAGCTTTACAAAGAAACCTTCCCGAAAGCGGAAGCGGCGGTAACCGCAGAAAAGTAATATCTCTTTATTCCGATATTTATATCAGGAAATTTAACGGCTTTGATTGGCTTGCGTATCTACTGCAAAACCAACCAAAGCCGTTTTTATGTTAAAGCACCCTCCAAAATCAAAGTTCCTTCGGTTTTTATATGAGAACAGCCTTTCGCTGGTTGTAACGTTTTTTATGCTGGCTACCATCGTTGGGCAGGCTTTTACCGGCTGGGATGTGTATAACCAGGAACTGGAAGAAATGGACCTGGCACCCCTGAGCTTGCTGCAATACCTGGGTTCCGGGCATTTTATAGAAGCCATTTTCGAGAACTGGGAAAGTGAATTCCTGCAAATGGGCCTCTACGTAATGCTTACCATCTGGCTGCGGCAAAAAGGCTCTTCCGAATCGAAACAACTCTACGAAAAAGAAGACGTGGACCGCGAGCCGCAACCTAAAAAAGATGCGCCGCTGCCGGTCCGGATCGGGGGCTTTGCATTGGCGGTTTACAAGCATTCCCTGAGCATTGCTTTCTTCCTGCTGTTTTTCATCACGTTTTACCTGCATGCATTAGGAGGCGCCGAAGTTTACAATATAGAACAGGCCGATCAGGGCAAAGAAACCGTAACGGTGATGGGGTATATGGCTACTTCCCGGTTCTGGTTCGAATCGTTGCAGAACTGGCAAAGCGAGTTTTTAAGCATTGTGTCTATTGTGGTGTTCTCGATCTTCCTGCGCCAGCAAGGTTCGCCGGAATCTAAACCGGTAGATGCGCCGCATGATGAAACGGGCGAATAATTACCAGAAACGCAATACTTTTAAGGCCAAAAAGTATAGCGTTTTTTTATGCCTATTCCCGGCGTTTTTGTTTGAAATGGTTGAAGAACCAAAACAATATGCCGGCCAAAGCCAGCAAGCCCAACGGATAACCCAGCTCGCCCGGAATTTCTTTGGCAGCTGCCTTCAGGTCGGCTTGCAGCATGGTCAGTAATTCGGTTTGCGTTTGGGGCTGCAATTCCGGAAACTGCTTTTTTAAGGTTGCGGCCAGTTGCTTGCAATCCTGCAGCAGTTCTTTTTTTACATCTGCCGAAGCGTGGGTTAAAAATTTACGGTCGGGTATGATTTGCAGTTCCCAGGCAGTGTAGGCAGGCGTTTCGGAACGAAGTTGCGCCAAAGAAACACTGATCCAGGCGCTGTTGTTTTTTTGCAGGTGCAGTTGTTTGCGGTGCTGGGTAATTTCCAGGACTGGTTTCAACGTTTCCGGGTTTATGCGCAATGGCTTCAGCAGTGAATCTAAAACCGGCCGGTCTTTCTTGCGGATCAGTTTCAGCAGCGGATGCGTTGTAAAACCAGTTCCTTTATCGGGTTTGCGGTTGTGTCGGAAAACGACCAGCTGCCCGTTTGGGGCCGGTCCGTTTCCCGGAAAGATGCATTCGGTCCGGTCCTTTCTTCCTTCCCTCGAAATAATGAGCCGGCGCCGCAGCATCATGTTCTGTCGCAGCAGCGTTTGTTTGTCATCGTCGAAATAAAAGTCAGTTACCGTATCTTCTTCCGGCGGAAGTGCCGTGGCATAATTTTTTTCCAGGAAGCGCCAGAGAGTTTTAGTCTGTTTTTCGGGTACTAGAAAACGGTAGGTAAAATGCACAAAAAACTGCGTGCCCCGCTTGCTGCCGGTAACCTGTAAACCCAGAGCCGCCATTGCCATAAAAAGGAGCAGGCCAGCTACCAATATTCGTTTCCGGATAATTTGAGACAAAGCAGCGCGTTTAATTGTTTTGTAACTTTGAAGCATGGGCAGTAATTGCGTCGGTTTAAGGCGCCGGCCCGAAACCAGGCAGCCTTGAAAAAACTTACCGATTTTCTTTTTTACAGCAGCATTTTTATTTCGTTGTGCGGCCTGGCGCTCACCGCCGAAACCTACCTGGTTGCCCGTATACCGCTCGATTGGCGCGTGGGTTTTCTGATCTTTTTTGCTACCCTTTTTCTGTATAACCTCGATAGTTTGCTGCCTTATAAAACCGGCCAGCAGCATTTCCTTTCCGAACGTAAAAAATGGATCTTCGGCCACCGCAGACTTTTGCTGGGCCTGGCCGTTTTTTCCGGGATGATGGTGGTGGCTTTATACGCGCTGCTTTACCAACTGGTGCCGTTCTGGTTTTTTATTCCGTTTCTGGTAATTTCCATTTTTTACTCGCTGCCCGTGCTGCCTGCCGCCAAAGGCTTTATTCCGCTGCGCGACGTGCCTTTGCTGAAAGTTTTTCTGGTGGCGCTGGTGTGGTCGGGCTTAACGGTTTTGCTGCCGCTGCTGGTTTCCGGCGCCGAAATTGGCCTGGAAGAACTAAGCCGGTTTTTGCTGCGCCGTTTCCTGTTCATTTTTGCCTTAACGCTGCTTTTCGATATCCGCGATTTGCAGAAAGATAAACGCACGGGCACGGTTACTTTTCCGGGGGAATTCGGAGTGCCATTTGCTAAAATATTGTCGTTTTCGGCGCTGGCGTTTTTCATGCTTTTAACCCTTTTTCAGGAAACCGGAAACGAACGGATTGCCCTGGTTTTATCGGCAGTTTTAGCGGCCCTGGTGGTAGTGTTTTCCGAAGAAGACCGACCTGATTATTACTACGCCGGCCTGGCCGACGGCATGATGCTGCTGCAGTTTCTGCTGGTGTGGCTTTTTATGGTGTAGTTGGTTGAAGTTTCATTTCTGAGTTTTCGTAAGTCATCCCGAGCACAGCCGAGGAAATTCAAGCGTACTGCTATGGAATTCGAGCGTAGCAAGGAATTTCTATCTCCCAAAGTTTGAGATTAGCTTTCATGCGGGTTCGGTATGCGTTAGTTCCCTCGGCTGCGCTCGGGATGACCGGGTAATGTCTGACCAAATAGTATTTAAATAAAATTTGATGCGACTTGTTGGTGCAAATACTATAAGATCCGCGAAACCCATAAATCCCTAAATTCCGTGATTCAAGCCGTTTCTTCCAGCGTTTTAAAGGCTTTTCCCAGATTTTCAATGATATCTGAAGCAATTAAAGCAGTTTCGCCTTTTTCGTTTTTAGCAAAGTCGCCGGCCAGGCCGTGGATGTAAACCCCTAAAATGCAGGCGTCTTCGGCCGGGTAACCCTGGGCGCGCAACGCAGTAATGATGCCGGTCAGCACATCGCCGGAGCCGCCGGTGGCCATGCCGGGGTTGCCGGTAGAATTGAAAAAGTGGTTGCCCGAAGGCGTGCCGATGCAGGTATTTGCGCCTTTCAAAACCACGTAGCAGCGGTACTGCTGGCAGAATTCGCGCAGCCGCTTCAGCCGTTCAAAATCATCGGTAAAAGGCTGCGTGAGGCGTTCAAATTCTTTGGGATGGGGGGTTAAAATGGTTTCGGGCGGAAGCTTTGGCAGCAAGGATTTATCGGCGGCCAGCAGGTTGAGCGCATCGGCATCGAGCACCAATGGCACTTTTACTTTTTCGAGTAAATTCCCCAGCATTTTTTTGGTTTCTGCTGCCTGGCCAATGCCCGGACCAAGGCCAACGACCGCGTATTTTTCCAGTTCCGGGGGCAGCTCGGTAATTATTTTTTCGGAAGGATCGGCTAAAACCATGGCTTCGGGCGCAGCGGTTTGCATGATCTGGTAGCCGGCCCGCGGCAACGAAACGCTTACCAGGCCGGAGCCGCTGCGCAGGCAGGCCCGGGTGCTGAGAATGGCCGCGCCTATTTTGCCGTAACTGCCCACCAACAGCAACGAATGGCCAAAAGTACCTTTATGCCCGAATCTGGGGCGGGGTTTCCAGCGGCTTCTGGCACTTACCGAATCTACGTAGTAAAACGGGGAACGCAGGTTTTCTATAAAACCAATGTTGAGCCCAATGAGAACGCTGTGCATTTGCTGGCTGTAAACCTGGTTCTGGGGCAGCAGCAAGGCAAGTTTGGGGCTGGCAAAGGTTATGGTCTGGCTGGCTTTAATTACGGCGGCATCTTCCGGGGTGGCGCTATCGGCAAATAAGCCCGAAGGCAGGTCTATGCTGATGATCTCGGCGTGCAGGTTATTGAGAAAACGGATGGTTTCGGCGTAAAGCCCGGTAAGTGGCCGGTTCAGACCGGTACCGAAAAGGGCGTCGATGATCCGGGTTTTGGAAAGGTGCCGGTCTTCCAGCGGGGCCGTATGGTTGAAACGCACTACCGGAATTCGGGCCGGTAAACGCTTCAGGTTCAGTTTAAATTCTTCGGAAAAAACGCTATCGGTTTCGGGTATAAAAGTGCGGACAAGGTAATTGTGTTCGCTCAGCAAGCGGGCTACGGCCAGGCCATCGCCGCCATTGTTGCCGGGCCCGCAGAAAATGGCTACTTCTTTTTCGCGGCCGCAATGGTTAATAAACCAGTTGGTAAAAGCCTGGGCGGCGCGTTCCATCAAAGCGCCGGGAGCCAGGTTTTCATGCGAAATGGTAAAGGTATCTGCTTCGCGCAGCTGGGCCGACGATAAGATCTTCATGCCGTAGTTTTTTGTTTAAAGGTAAAATTTCCTGGCCGAAAACGGTAGGCTTTTTAACGAAAAAACTACGGCGGCCGCCGCATAAATAAATGGCATTTGAAAACACTTTGAAAAACCGGAAGCTAAAAATTTGCAAGTCGTATGCCACAGACCACGGCGAAGTGTCAAAAAAGTCCCCCTTTGGAGGGGGTAGGGGGAGGACCAAACATTTCTGAGCTTTTTTTAACTCAAATAAAAAATCCTCCCCCTACCCCCTCCAAAGGGAGACGATGCATATCTTATTCGCAATTGTTATAAGGTAAACCCGATCACGAGTTTCAGCGACAGGTTATCTTCGAAAGCGGGCAATTGATAGGCGCCGTAGCGGTAAAAGGCGCCCAGGCCAAGCGAACTGAAATTCATTTTAACCAGGTCGTTTACCAGCAAGCCCGATTCGTAAAAGCCTTTTTCCATGGTTTTGAAGGCAATATTGCGGTGCTTTTCCGGCGCTTTCAAGCTCCCGAAACCCACGTTCGTAACCACGGCCAGTTTCGGGCTGAAGTTTTTGGATTTGTAGAGCAGGCTGGCAAAATTATGACGCACGTACAAAGCCGCATACCGGTCCGATAAAAATTCTTCCGGCAGCATGGTCTGGAAACCTTCCGAGGTGTATAAATGCAGTTTTCGTTCTTCAGCGCCGTTGCCGTTAAACAAATTCGGGTAGGGAATATTGCCTTTGGCCAGCCCCCCGGCCAAAACCAGCGAAGTAGTACCCAGGGCTTTATGTTTGAGGTTTTTTTCCACGCGGGCACTGTATTTATGGTAAGCAAACTGGCCGTTCATCAGCTCATCCAGGCCCTGACGGTACTGGAACCAGACGATAGGGTAATTGGTACCCATCGGAATGAGGTTGTTGAACATTTCCATGAGTTGCTCGCGGAATGCGTAGCGGAAACCAACAACCGCCTCGGTAAACCGGAAATCGGTGCGGAAATTATCTTTGGAAACTTCGTAGGCGTAACCGTTGGTGGGCCGTTTATGTTCTTCCAGCAGGCCGGCTTGCACATCCATGTACTTCAGCACGCGGGCCGAAAGGAAAACGCTCTGGTGGGTAACTTTATCCATGTTCCGGATCACGAGGTGGCGCAGGTTATTACCCAGCAGCGGTGCGTTATAAAAGGGCAGAATTGTTCCGCCGCTTTCGGCAATATCTTCGGAATGGGTAAGGGTCAGTTTTAAACCCGATGGCCGGTAAAGGTTGAAAGCCAGGTCGCCGCCGTATTTCCAGGCCTTATCTTTTACGCCGTAGCCGGCATAACCGCCCAAGGTAAAAAAGCGCGAAACCCGCTCGTTGGTATGCAAGCCCAGGCCTAAACGGAACCTTTCGTAGCGGTTCAGGCGGTAAATGCGGTCCAGGTCTACAGAAACCGGGCCGAAAGGCACTTTCTTCGAATACAAAGCCTCAAAGAGGCGGAAACGCGCATCCATTTTAAATTCCCGGCCCAGGCTATCGAGTTTGTGGTAGGTGTTGCGTTCCTGGAAACTGAGGCTGTCGGGGCGGTGCTGGTTCCAGAAAGCGTCCGTTTTCCGGGCGGCATCGTCCTGCATTTTTATGGTAACGGCTTTAAATTCGCGGCGCTTCAGCTCGGGCTTTAAATTGATCTGCGTGTAATAGCTGCGGCTGTAAGCCACCGGTTTATGGCCATGATTCAGCAGCGTTTTGAAATCGTAATCGGTGTGCACCTGCACCGGAAACCAGGTCTGGCCGATCTTTTCGTAATGCTGCTGCAACCGCACGCTCTGGTTGCTTTCTTCCGCCGATTGGGCAATGATATTGGCCACCGCCCAGCCGTCTGAGCTGATGTGGAGCTGCCCTTTCAGGCCTTCGAAATTTTTACCGGGAAGCGGCTGGTAAGAAATAATGAAAACCGTGTCGCCGTGGTGGTAGGTGGTGTCTTCGAGCTGGAAATCGTATTTTCTGGTGCTGCCTTCGCTTAAGGGGCCTAAATAAGATTTGCCGAAGAACGTAACCATATCCTGGTAAACCGAAAAATTCTTGCTATCGGTGGAAAGCAAAGCGAAAGTTGGGTTTTTCAGGCCCGAAACGCGCGTGGCCAGCACGGTTTCCTTGTCGAGGTTTGGTTTTATAAAGGCGTGGTCGGCGATGCTTTCAGTCAGGAAAAGGTAATGCTTGGCGAAATACGCTTCCATTTCCAGCTTCGAAGAATCTTCGGCCGTGAGGATCGGTTTTACTTCCACCAGTTTGAAAGTATCTTTTTCGGCTTCTTTAATATCGTAGGTAATTACCGTTTTGGTGTAAACCCGGTAAGTAAATTCGGGAAGTTGGGCCGGGTCGTTGTTTTTGCGGTTGGCCGTAGCGCGTTTAATGATGCGGTGCGCCGGATTATAGCCCGCCCGAATCACCACTTCGCGCAGGTTATTGGCCTGGGGTTTCATTTTTAGAGCCAGCGGCTGGTTTACCGAATCGGAAAGCTGCAGGTGCAGCAGTTCGTAACCCAGGTAACTGAAGGTGAGTTGGCGCAGTTTTTCTTTGCTTTTAACTTCAAATTTGCCGTTTATATCGGAAGTAGTGCCGTTCGGACCTTCGTTTATCAAAATACTTACAAAAGGCAGTGCTTCGTTGGTTTGGGCGTCGCGTACGGTGCCTTTGAGCAAATGCTGCGCCTGCCCCCAGCCCGAAAACCCCAGAACCAATAACAGGCAGCCAATAATATTTTTCATAGTGATAAAAGCAAAGAAGCGTGTCAGTTTCCAGATGCAAATAATGCCCGGAAGGTTGTCCGTCTTATACAATGCTAAAGAAAATTCCGGCGAGAAACCGAAGAGCTTGGTAAAAGGAATTGAAGCTTTAGGGAAAGGGTAGGAGAATGGGGTGAAAAACTCGGGAGGGCAGGAATTAAACCAGCAGTGTAGGGTTTAAATCATGCGCCGCCAACTTAAGGAAATGTATTTGGTTATGCTGACTTGGTTGAAGCGATCGAAGATTCAGTGGAGCTAAACTAGCTGCTACTTCAATAGGATTTTGAGCGACTGCACGATAAACAAAGTTCTGCGTAGCCAAATTTCCTGCAGGTTCGGTATGCGATAGTTCCCTCCCAAGGTCGGGATGACGCAATAATGTTTAAAAAGCGTATGTTTTGAACCCTACACTACTTCTAACTGCTGTAAAAACGCTATGCTTTTGAGCCCGAAAACTGCGGGTTACGCTTCAGAACATTCTTATCCGGAACCGGAATTAAAAAAACGCTATGGTTTTGGCTTAAAAAACTACCGGTCCAGCTCGCCCATCACAATATCTACCGAACCCACAATGGCGATCAGGTCGGCGATCATGCGCCCGCGGGAAATTTCGGGCAGAACCGATAAGTTGGAAAAACAACCTGAGCGGGCATGGCTGCGGAACGGAATATCGGTTTTGCCGGTAGCCCGGAAGTAAAAGCCCAGTTCGCCGCGCGGCGTTTCACCTCTAAAGTATAATTCCTGTTCGGCCGGCCGGATCTTTTTCGGGCACATTTCCTGCGGGTTAAAATCGGGCGAGCGTTTGTAGTCGGTGGTTAAGCGTTTCAGACATTGCTCAATAATTTTCACCGATTCATCGCATTCCAAGGCCCGCACTTCGGTTCTGTCCCAGCAATCGCCTACGGTGCCCATTTTGCCCGTGCCCACCGGAATATCGAATTCCAGTTCCGGGTAAACCGAATAACCATCCACCCGCCGCAGGTCATATTTCAAACCCGAACCGCGCAGCATGGGGCCGGTACAACCGTAATTAATGGCCACGTCCAACGGCAATACGCCCACGTTCGCGGTACGGTCTACAAAGATCTTGTTCTCGATCAAAAGCTGCTGAATTTCTACCAGTTTTGGTTTCAGATAAGTAATAAATTCCTGGCACTTTTCTTCGAAACCAACCGGCAGATCGTAATACAAGCCGCCCACCCAGATGTAATTGTACAGCATGCGCGCGCCGGTAACCCATTCCAGTAAGCGCTGAATGTGTTCGCGGTCGCGGAGGAGCCACAAAAACGGCGTAAAAGCCCCGATGTCGATGGCATAAGTGCCAATGGCTACAAAGTGCGAAGCTAATCTATTCAGCTCCGCTACCAATACCCGGATGTATTCTACCCGCTTGTGCAGTTGCCCGGTTAAGCCCAGCATTTTTTCCACGCCCATGCACCAAACGTGTTCCGAATTCATGGCCGCTAAATAATCCAAACGATCTACGTAGGGAATGCTTTGGTTGTAAGCCATGCTCTCGGCGTGCTTTTCGAAACACCGGTGCAGGTAACCAATATGCGGCACGACTTCCTTTACAATTTCGCCGTCGGTAAGGGTTTCCAGTCGCAAAACGCCGTGCATGCTCGGGTGCTGCGGACCCATGTTGATCAGCATTTCGCCGCTCTGCAAGGTGTTCACATCGTGCAGGTTCGGTTCGGCTTGTAAAAGGTAGGAGGTGTATTTAGATGTTACTTCGGGCACTTTTTAATTGTTAAATGGCTAAATTGTTAAATGGTTAATTCAGCCCATGAAATTTATTTTTTAAAGGGAATTTAAGTTTATTTAGTTTTTGGACCGAAAAGTATAGCGATTTTAACCATTCAGCCATTTAACAATTAAACCATTTAAATCACCACCTTTCTCCTTTAAACCCATTATCCTCGTTATGCTTTTCGTAAGGCACTTTTATGTCGTGGTAATATTCGGGCCAGACGTAATCTTTGCGCAACGGGTGGCCTTGCCAGTTGGCGGCGCAAAGTATGCGGCGCATATCCGGGTGGCCGGAAAACTGAATGCCGATCAAATCGAAAATTTCGCGTTCGTGCCAGTCGGCGCTGCGCCAGATATGGCTTACGGTTGGGATTTCCGGAAGCGGTTCGTTTTCTGTATTTCGTGGTACCTGTACTTTCAGGCAGAAACTATGCTCAAACGGTATGGAATACAGGTTATAAACTACTTCCAGCGTGCCGGCTTCCGGACCATTATCAATTCCCGTCTGGCAGCTTAAAAAATCGAAATAAGTTTGTTCGTTGTCGTGCAGTTCGAGGCAAATTGCTGCAAGTTCTTCTTTCGGAATAAGCACATAAGGCATGAGTGGCTGCAGATTCTCGGCAAGAATTACTTCCGGGCCAAATTTAGCAACGAGCAGGTTTTTAATTTCTTCGAAGGTCAAAGCAGAAACAGTTTATTGGGCTTTTTTCCAGTTATGGAAGCTCAGGTCAAAATTCATGATGCTGCCGGTCTGCAGTTTTTCATGGCCGTAATACACTTCACTAAGCTGGCAGATATCGGTTAATTTAATATAAAGCTTGTAGGTTTTGCCGTACTGATCTTTCTTTAAAACTACCCCGCTTAACTTGCACGACGGGTTTTCCCAACCGCTCTCCGGTTTTTCGGCCGGCGGGCTAAGCAGGATCTCCGTTTTTCCATCCGCGGTGGCGGCAATAAAAAAAGACATTTCTACGGTATCGGCCAGTTGAATGCTGTTGAAATTACGGGCTACGCGTTTCTCGTTTTCGGAATAATCATGCTCCAGAAATTCCCAGTATTCGCGGTAAAACCGGAACTGGCCTTCCAGGTCTATTTCTTTGCGGTTCAGGTTGCGGTGAAAGCTGCGCAGCACAATAGCCGACATGTCGTCGGGGTGGTAAATGCCCTGGGCTTTGAAATAATCGGCGAGCGGGCTGCCGGTCCACAAGCGCCAGTGATTGCGCATATCCAGGCCGGCAAAAAAATGCTGTTCGGCTATGGCTTTGTCTTCGGATTTATATTTGAAAACCATTTGCCGGTCTTCCGGCCAGGTAAAACTTAAATGAAATATGGCTTCGTCTACGTTTTTGGGAATGTAATAACCACCAAATCCGGGCTCCTGCGCCTGCGCCAGAAACGGTAGTAAAAACACACAAAAAAGTAAAAGCCTTTGCATCTGTTTTCTATGCCTTCGGTTCGGCCATCAATTTCATTACGGCTTTGGGTTGCAGCACGCTTTCTTTCCGGATTAGTTCCTGCAATTTCAGAAATCCGCCGATGAGCGCTTCCGGCCGGGGCGGACAACCGGGCACGTACACATCTACCGGAATAATGCGGTCTACGCCTTTTACCACGTGGTAGCCTTGTTCCCAGTACGGACCGCCGCAATTCGAGCAGCTGCCCATGGAAATGACGTAGCGCGGTTCGGGCATTTGTTCGTAAAGCCTCCGGATTCTATCGGCCATTTTAAACGTAACCGTACCGGCCACGATCATCACGTCCGATTGCCTGGGTGATGCCCTGGGAATAATGCCGAAACGATCCAGATCGTAACCGGAACCGTAAGCGCCCATCATTTCTATGGCGCAGCAAGCCAGACCAAAACCCATCGGGAAAAGTGACGAAAGCCGCGCCCAATTGAGCAGGTCATCAAGTCTGGCAATGATCACGCCGCCGTCGCCGGTTTTATCTCTGGAAAGTTGTGCCTGCGGAATGTTCATGTTTGGTTTAAATTTCAACTACCCCCAACCCCTCCTTGAAAAGGAGGGGAGTTTTGGTTTAATGCTTTATTTTACTTTTTCTACCCAAAAGGATAGCGTTTTTTTGTAGCATTAGTAGCGTAGGGTTTAAACCCTACGCTACTTTTCTTCCAATTTTCCAATCTCCAAATTTTCAAATCAGGAATATTTCTTGTTCACCGCTGCATACATTTCGGCCGGGATTTTAGAGCGGCTTTGCGGAATTACGGGTTTGGGTTTGATCCAGTCCAGGTGGCCGTTTACCCACACGTAAGCCAGGCCTAAAAGTAAAATTCCGAGGAAAATACCCATTTCAATTAAGGAAAACCAACCCCAGGTTCCGTTGGTGGCGCGGATCAGCTCTTCCTGCCCGAAAACTACGGCCCAGGGAAAGAAGAAAACCAGTTCTACGTCGAAAATGATGAAGATCAGGGCAATTACGTAAAAGCGGGGGTTGAACGAAACCCAGGAACTTCCCATGGCCTCTTCGCCGCATTCGTAGCTGCTCAGTTTTTCGGGGTTAGGGTTGCTGGGGCGCAGCATTTTAGAAGCTCCTAACCCGATCAAAATAAAAACGGCGCCACCAATGAGAAAAAGCAGGATGGTGCCGAAATCGGAAAGGTAGGTTTCTTCCATTTTTATTCAGGTTGCTGATGCAAAGGTAATGATTCGGCGCGGAGTTTTGGGGCTGAAAAACATAGCGTTTTGGCGCAATTTTAAGCAGGCAGGCAACGGCCGCGAATTTGTTTACGTCCTGAATACAGAAAGAATTAATATCGTTTTCTGCTAATATTCCGTACTACCCTGAATCTTGAACGCTCACAACTTATTAAAATATGCAAACAGGCCGCGTAAACGCTCCCGAACTCCTTTCTAAATCTGGCTGGCTGAACGCTGATAAAGCATATTCCCTTAAAGACTTCAGAGGAAAATTTGTGCTGCTCGATTTCTGGACCTATGGCTGCATTAATTGCCAGCATATTCTGCCCGATCTGGAACGTCTGGAAGCAGAATTTCCGGAAAACCTGGTCGTGATCGGCGTGCATTCCGCCAAGTTCGATGCCGAAAAAAGCGACGAAGCCATCCGGAAAGCCATTCAGAAATTCGGCATAAAACACCCCGTTATTAACGATGCCGATTTTAGTTTGTGGCGCCAATATGCCATCAATGCCTGGCCCACCATCGTGCTCATCGATCCGGACGGAAAAGTGATTGGGCAGCGCGCTGGCGAAGGTGTTTACGAAGTGGTAAAACCGAACCTGGATACGCGATTGCCGGATTTTGCCGATCGTCTGAACCGCGAAGTAATTAAGTTCCGGCCGGAAGAAAAAGAAAGAAGCCTGTTGTATTTTCCATCGAAGATCCTGGCGCAAAACGATTTCGTTTTCCTGGCCGACAGCGGAAATAACCGCATCCTGAAGCTGGACCTGAGCGGTAAAATTTTGGAAAAAATTGGCAGCGGTAAAGCCGGTTTCACGAACGGCAGTTTTGCCGAGGCCTCGTTTTTTGAACCGCACGGCATGGCCCTTTCCGGGAATTTTTTATTTGTAGCCGATACCAAAAACAACGCCATCCGGAAAATAGATCTGGAAAATAAAACCGTAGAAACGGCCGCCGGAAACGGGGAGCTGGGGTATTATTTCGGGGCCGAAAAATGGGGCGTGCCGGTGCAGCCGAATTCACCCTGGGATCTGGTAATAAATAATGAAGTAATGTACATTGCCAATGCCGGTAACCACCAGTTGCTGCAAATGAATTTGAATACTAATATGGTTATGCGCTTTGCCGGTACCGGCTCCGAAGCCTTGGTAAACGGCAACTTACACGATGCGGCGTTTAATCAGCCCAGCGGCCTTGCGCTGCAAAACGAAAACCTCTACATAGCCGATGCCGAAGCCAGCGCCGTTCGTTGCCTGAATCTGCATAACGGCGAAGTAAGCACGCTTTTAGGAATAGGGCTTTTCGATTTCGGCGATATGGACGGCGAAGCGGATATTGCTTTGCTGCAGCACGCCGTGGGCCTAACGGTGCGCGAAAATTGCCTCTATATTGCCGATACGTATAACGGAAAGATCAAAGTTCTTAACCTGGATACGAAACGAATTAAAACGCTGGCCGAAGGTTTTGCGGAACCGAACGATGTGAAATTTGTAGGGGAGGCGCTTTGGGTAAGCAGCACGAACAGCCATGAACTTTATAAGGTGAATCCGGAAACGGGGGAGAAAAACCGGCTTGAAGTAAGGGAAGGTTAGTTTGCTTTAAGGAGTTTTTTAGGTTGAAAGCATAGCGTTTTTTTCTTGTCATCCCGACTCTTACTGTCATACCGACGATAGAAGGGATCTATTTAAGCTTAATGGTAAGTTGGCTCTTGGGTTTTTATGCCTAAAAAGATACCGTTTTTATAGTTTGCTACGGCTTTTAATTCATCACTTTAGTTTTTCAATGAAGCTTTCTCCCTCAAGCCGGGTGGCTTCGTTTCTGCGTTCGCGGCTGCAACCCTTCCTGCCCTTGCGGGCTGCCTCGTTCCTCGGCACCGGAAGTCTTGGAGGCCGCTCGCACAGAAACTGGTGTCAGATTCCCTTCGTAGCTCGCTTCTTTTTAGTCTACTTTCTTCAGATAGCGTGATTTTCATGTGACGCTGCGCTGGCGAAAGGCGGAAGATCAATTATGCGTAAAAGTTCACCTCCTTTTTAAGTCTCAGATCCCGGAGAATTTCGGGATAGGGGTTGGGGGCAATGCCGTCAACATAAGAGAATCCATAGAAAATTATTGGGTCATTCTGAGCCTGTCGAAGAAACTTACGCGGAATTACAAGGGAATTCGAGCGAAGCAATGAATTCCTTGCAGGTTCGGTACGCGTTAGTTCCCTCGGCTGCTACGCAGGGTCCTTTCGACTCTCGTCTCAGGAATGCTCGGGATGACCAAATAATTATTTAAGTTGACGATATTTGGGGTTGGGGTGGTTGTATTACATTCAGAAAATTCCGATTCAGAAAATTCCGATTCAGAAAAGAATCCTTAAATTCTTGAATCCTACAAATCCCAATTGGCTTCGCCGAACTACGTTTCAGACAAAAATCCTGTCCATACCATAAATCCTGAAAAACGTGTTCAGACTTTATTGTCGTCTGCTTTAGCTGACGAAGTTTTTCCACCCTTCCGGCAAAAGTGAATTTGTGAATCCGGAAAAACGTTCTGACCTTGTAGTATGGAATGAGAGATACCGGAGTAGGGAATCAAACCGATTTTAGCTTGGAACTGCCGCAAATTCTTTCATTCAGTCATTCACGCATTCAGCCATTAGAAATATGTCTTTATTATTTAACGATTTTGCCAGCTGGCAGAAACATTGCGAAGAAACGAACCAACCGCTTTATCAGCCGGTTTTAGAATACGAAATTGAACAGAAAGGCCGTACCGAAGAACTGATCTGGGAAACCATGGCGCATGCTTATGCGGTAATGCAGGATGCCGTGAAAACCGGACTTTCCGAAGACATGCGTTCGCGTTCGGGCATGGTGAATAATGGCGCTAAAAAAGTGGCTGCTTCGCCGGTTACTACGCTTTCGCCGGAATTTAAAATGCTGATCACGCGGGCACTGGGGGCCAAGGAAGTGAATTCGTGCATGGGTCGCGTGGTAGCCGCGCCTACGGCCGGGGCTTCGGGCATTTTGCCGGGCATTTTAACCACATTGCAGGATCTGCATAAACTCGACGACCGGAAAATTCACGAAGGCTTGCTTATTGCGGCGGGAATTGCCCTGATCATCGAAACTAATGCTTCGTTGGCGGGTGCGGTAGGCGGTTGTCAGGCCGAAACGGGAAGTGCGGCGGCTATGGGTGCGGGCGCTATTGTGTATTGCTTAGGCGGCAGCATCGACCAGGTTTTTGCGGCCGTCGCCATTACCATTCAGTGTATGCTGGGTTTGGTTTGCGATCCGGTGGCGGGTCTGGTAGAAGTGCCCTGCATTGTGCGCAACGCCAGTGCGGCGGCTATTGCTTATTCTTCGGCCCAGATCGCCATTGCGGGCGTAAACCCCGTTATTCCGGTAGACCAGTGCGTGGCTGCCTTAGGCGAAGTGGGGCAGAGCATGGAAACCAAATACAAGGAAACGGCTTTGGGTGGCTTGGCTAATACCGCGAAAGCCCGCGAAATTGAAAAGCTGGTGCTGGTGCAGGATGTGGAAATTCTGCCCGACGAAGATAATGCCGACTAAATTGTTAAATGGTTGAATTGCTAAGTTGTTGATTGATTTAAAGTTTATTGTTGATTGACTTTTTTTACTCATGCAGATACCGTTTTACGTAAGCGAAAGCCCGGGCGAAATTGTCCGGGCTTTTTTGTTAGATTAGGCTCATGAAAGGCGAAAATTACCCCATGAAAGGCGAGAATTACGATGCGGTGGCGTACGGATTAAAAGTGTGGTTTACTACGCTTGTGCTGGCTACGTTCAATTATTTCGGAATCATTATTTATTTGCTGCCGGAGGCGCGCGTCTTGTCGTTTCAGGAAGCTGTGGTGCAGAGTTTCTGGGTGTGGGTGGCCGGTTTCTGGGGCTTTTTTCCTACGCTTTTATTTTTCCTGATAATGCAGAACCTGCTGCGGAATAAGTTGCGGAAAAGCGCAGCAGCCCGCAATTGGCTGGTTTTCAGCGGAACGGTTTTTACGGGCCTCAACGTGCTTATTGCCGGTTTGTATGCCGGCTTTCCGGCTTTGATCTGGTGCGATGTCTGGAGTTGCGTATTTGCGTTTACGGCCACGTTCTGCGCTATTTTTATGCTGGCCGCCGTTTACTTCATGCCCTGGGATTAGCTTCCAATCTCGTCAATTCAAGGAATTGTTAGGTCATTCTGAGCTTGCCGAAGAACCTAACGGGTACTGCTATGGAATTTGAGCGAAGTAAGGAATTCCTGGCGTTCAAGGGCTGAGGTTCGTTTTGTAGGGTTCGGTACGCCTTCGTTCTCTCAAGAGCTTCACTTGCAAGTTTCGCGCTACCTCGCGCTCGGGATGACCAAAATTAACCTGATAACCTTAGGATTAATAACCAGGTTATTATAACCTTAATAGCAGTTTTGGAAAGAAAAAGCATACCGTTTTTAAGGTATTGAAGCGTTCCGGTTAACAAGCCGAAATAGAAACTGCTTCAGGATCAGGGCGTTTAAAGCTGCACGGTAAACTTGAGGATTGGGTGAACAGAAGTGAATAGCTGGTAAACAGACTGTTTTATCTATGAATATTACAACTGCTGCCTGTAATAATCCGTAAATGTGGGTCTGTCGGCAAGCGAAGTTGAATCTAATTCTTGAATACCGGAAACTAAACAAAGACTAACTTCGCTTCTGCTCCATGAAAAAACTACCGGCCTATCTTTTGGTGTTTTGCCTTACGTTGCCTATTCATGCACGCCTGGCAAAAGCTCCTTCCGCAGAGAATTTGAATGCTGCTATTGCGCTCAACCATAAAAAGAAAAGCAAGTTCCTGGAAAAAGAAAAAAAGCCCCAGCCATATCCGGAACAAAATTATGGTCTCTATACCTTTTAGCGTATAAAACATTATGGTTGGTAGAATTATAACCTTTTTTACGCGGTTGTCTTCAGCTGAAAACGGATATTTTAAGCAGGCATTTGGTCTGATAAGGGGTGAATTTCGGGGAATTTGAGGCTGCTTTTGGATTTCGGCAAGAAAAGGCTTTTGCTTTATTTGTATTGCTTGTTTCAGCCGGATTGTTTCTGCGCTGGTTCCGTAATAGAATGAAACAAACCAACGCCATGAACTATGAAAACGCAATTTGTCTGTTACACGTTGGCTGCGCTACTGGCTTTGCCGGCGCTGCCTTCCGAAGCTACCCCGGTTCCTGAAAATACTAAAACCGAACTGAAGGCCACCACTTTTATCGGGAAGAAAAAACCGAAAAAAGTGAAAAAGCAAAAAAGAAAACATATGTACCGTCCGGGTGCCCGGCAAAACTAGTTTTTAACCCCAAAACCCTACCGTTTTCTAGCGGCAGGGTTTTTTTATGGGGAAATTTTATAAAACAGCGTAAAGATAAAGTGCCCGTAGCGCCGCAGGGTGCTCAAATTTCCGGATCAGCTTCAGGTTGCTGGCCGGCGCATTTTGCAGCAGGTAAGCCGAGATCAGATACTGGCCGTTCATGTTTTTCAGGGCCGCGTTATTCAGGGCAAAGTTTTGCAGCGCCGTTATTTTTTTATTATCGGGGAAGGTTTTTTCGGTTTCGGCGGCAAACAGGTAGCAGCGGGAGCCCCAGCCGTCGTAATAGTCCTGCCATTTCGGGTTTTTGGCTAATTCCGGGGCAATTATTTCGCGGAACGCTTTTTTATAGCGCAGGGGGTAATTGTTCTGATAGCTGTCTAAGGTATAAAAACCGTTCAGCTGCGCCATAGCCGGGTAAATTCCCAAACAAACCACCCGGTAACTGGCCTTGGGCCGGGCAATAACGCTATCGATCTGGTGAAACAAACCGGCTGAAACGTATTGTCTGTAGGTTATTACGTTGGGTTGTTTTTTAGTGAAGTTTCCGGCGAGCAAACGCAGGTTGGTGCGTAGTTCATTTTCGGCCTGCAGGTTGCTGCCCACGGTAAAACTGAGTTGCAGGGCCAGCAAAGCCAACACCATTTTCCGGCTGCGGAATTGCAGGTAAAGCGCGCCCAGGGCAAAGGTTAAAACCAGGTGCCAGAGCAGCGGCTGCAGAAAATAGAAACGGCTTACGTTAAAAGTTTTCAGCAGCGTAACTTTTTCTTTCAGCGGAATAAGGCTGTTCCAGGTAAAGAAACCGAAGATCAGAGCAATAATGCCCAGCAGCACCAATAGGCCGAATAAGGGTTTGGTGAAACTATGTAAGCGCTTATACCAGGCCAGCAGAAAGGCCGTAATGCCCATGACCAAAATAAAAACATGCTGGCTGGCCACGTGGTATTGCCCGATCAGAAAATCGATGAGGGAGGCAAAAAGTGATTTGCCAAAGGGCTTGCTCAGCTGTACCAGATCCCAGCTTTCGCGGTGCGAAGGTTCTTTTTTCAGCAGCATGAGTTCCAGCAGGCGGTATTCCGAAAGGCAGTAGCAAACCGCCAGTAATACCAGGCCGGCCAGGAAATAAACGTTTAGCTGCCGGTCCCGGAAGGTATTCCATAAAAGCCAGATCCCGGCCGAAGCAATGATAAAAACCCCGGCTAGTGCAAACACCGAAGCAAACGCAAAAAAGACGATGTAAAGCAGGGAAAACAGCACCCGCCGCCGATTCTGCAAATTGAAGAAACAAGCCAGTAAGAGCGGCTGACCTGCGACCGAAAGCCCGTAAATGCTGTAAAAAGGCAGTAAACTAAAGCACAGGGCAATGCCGAAAATAAGCAGTTTGCTGTGCTGTAAATATTGCCGGAAGTACCAATGCAGGAGCAGAAACATGCCCAGGAAAGCTACTGCATGCACCAGCGCTTCGGTTAAAATATAGGCTTTAAAAGGACTGAAAATGGTGAATAAAGCATAAACCAAATGCAGCTGGGTTGTCATGAAGCTAAGCGGCAGGCCGTTCATGATCTGCGGAACCACATCCGGGTTTTGATTATGCGCCAGCGCGAATCGCCACGGAATTTCCGAATCGAGGTTATCGTGGATGGTTACAAAGGAATCTTCGCCCAGAATAAGCCTGATGCTCAGGAAAAAAAACGCAATGCAAAGGGCGCCTAAAACGCCGGCATAAGCAAAATTGCGCGGCTGAAAAAATGCTTTGGAATTGCGGGAAGCTTCAGCGTGAACCTGCGGTGTTGGCGGCAAACGATTATCCATTTTGTTCTTTCCACAGCTGGCGGAACGACTTTGGGGCAACCTGCAGCGGTTCGCGGCGCTTGCTCCAGGTGTCTTTCTGAATTTTCCGCAGTACGAAGTTCTTTAATCCGGCCGGTACCATGTCCAGCATTTTAGGATGTTTCATGCCGTATTCCCAAAACCGGATCACGTAGCGTTCCTGCTTTTCTACCAGCCCTTCGTCTACGCTTTGCTTGCGGTTTAGCAGGAGCAAATTATGCAGGTTTATTTTTACCGGACAAACCGAAGTACAGGCACCGCAAAGCGAACTGGCAAAGCTTAAATGCTTGTTTTCGGCCATGCCGCTCATGTGCGGTTCTATTACCGAACCGATGGGACCGGAATAGGTGGTTTCGTAGGTGTGGCCGCCGATGTTTTTGTAAACCGGGCACACGTTTAAACAAGCGCCGCAACGGATGCAGTTCAGCGCTTCGCGTTTTTCGGGCTGGGCCAAAAGGTTGGTACGGCCGTTGTCGAGCAGGATCACGTACATTTCTTCCGGACCGTCTTTTTCGTGGGGCTGGCGCGGGCCGGTAATTACAGTGTTGTAAACGGTAACCTGCTGGCCGGTGCCGCTGGTGCTCAGCAATGGCCAGAAAAGATCCAGATCCATGATAGAAGGCAGCATTTTTTCGATGCCCACCACTACAATGTGCGTTTTCGGAAAGGTGGTGCTCAGGCGCGCATTGCCTTCGTTTTCGGTAAGGGCAATGCCGCCCACGTCGGCGAGGAGAAAGTTGGCGCCGGTAATGCCTACTTCGGCCTGGGTGTATTTTTCGCGCAGCAAACGGCGGGCGGTTAAAACCAGCTGCTGGGCATCTTCGGTGGGCTGAATGCGGAGTTTTTTTACGAACAGGTCGGCGATGTCTTTTTTAGACATGTGCATAGCCGGCGTAACGATGTGGTAGGGGCGCTGATCGGCTAACTGCACAATGTATTCGCCGAGATCGGTTTCTACTACGTCGATGCCGTTTTTCTCGAGGAAGTCGTTCAGGTGAATTTCCTCGGTGATCATGGATTTGGATTTTACCACCGTGCGGGCTTTTTTCCGTTTCATGATTTGGCCGATCTCTTTTAAAGCTTCTTCGGCGTTTTGGGCCCAGATCACTTTGCCGCCGCGTTGGGTAAAGTTATTTTCGAACTCGATGAGGTATTTATCGAGGTTGTTGATGGCGGTGGTTTTGATGAAAGAAGCGCGTTGCCGGGCCAGTTCGTGGTTATCGTACTGGTGCATGCCTTTCTCTACGGCCGCGTTGTATTTGCCGATGTTGAACCGGATCTTTTTACGGTGTTCCAGATCAAACGCCTTCGCTTCGGATTCTACTAAAAATTGTTTTAACCTGCTCACCTGTTGTTCAATTTGAAAATTTGGAGATTTGAAAATTTGGAAATGATTCTCAAATCAGAATTTGTACAAAGTTCGGAGTTTTTATGCCGAAAGCAATACCGTTTTTCTTTACAGTTTTTAGGGCTGAAAGGATAGCGTTTTGTGATGGTTTACGCCAATCTGGAGATTGGCTTTCCGCATAACGGAGTTCTTAACTATAGCCAAGAAGTTTTGAAATCGCGATCAGTTTTTAAGCTGAATGTGTCAGTGTCTAAAATATTGCCATTCACACTATCAAAATAAAACCATACTCCACTTTTATTTCCTTTCTTATACTGGCCTTGAAACTTAACCACTCCATTGGGATAATAATAAATTCCTTTACCTTCAAAAGTTTTGTTGTCAATAATTGATTCAAATTCCTTTTTACCATTTGGATAATAAGTGATGTTGTGATTTGGCTGTAAACTACTAATTGGATTATGTCTTTCAGATTTCTTTATTCCGGTTGGGGAATAATTGATTTCACATATTGATTTATTGTCTTTAAAAACTTCAAAGCTTGAAATCTCTCCTGTTTCATAAAATGCAAATGAAGTGTCAATTTCCACGCCATTTTTATATTTTGATAAAAGCCACAATTGTCCATTCGGATAATAATTTTTGTAAAAACCTTCAATTTTTCCATCAGAAGCGAAAAATTCTGTTAATAGTTTACCATCCTCATAGTAGGTTCGATTCCAGCCATCTTTTGGGGGTGTTCCGAAAAAATTTCTGGTAAATGAAAAAAAGAAGTAAGCAGTTAATCCAATAAACGATAAAAGAAAGGTTGACCAGAAAAATCTATTTTTAAAAGGATCGGATTGCTTCTTAGAGATTTTAAACAATAACCAAATAATTGCAAATAGCCCAAAATAGATTAATATTAATTTGGTCATTTTGAATTAATTATAAATGCAAGTGAATATGGGATATACTTTTTAGGCCAAAATCCCTGTCGTTTTTATTAAAAACAATTCAACAATTCAACAATTCAACAATTCAACAATTCAACCATTCAGCCATTCAACAATTAAACTTTACTTCTTATTACTATCCACTTTAATCCGTTCGTCACGATTAGCGATTTCCCAGGCGGTGTGGAAAACGAGGCGCGTGATGGTTTCCATTTTATCGAAGAGAATTTTTTCTACTTCGTCGCCGGGCTGGTGGTAATCTTCGTGCACGCCGTTGAAATAGAAAATTACCGGAATGTTGTTTTTGGCGAAATTGTAATGATCAGAACGGTAATAGAACTGGTTCGGGTCTTTTTCGTCGTTGTAAGTATAGTCGAGCTTCAGGTTGGTGTGTTTGGCGTTGGCCTCTTCGTTGATGGCGTGCAGTTCGGAAGAAAGTTTGTCGGAACCTATCACGTAAATGTAGTTTTTATTGTCGGCGTATTTCTTGTCGAGTCTCCCGATCATGTCGATGTTGAGGTTGGCGACCGTGTTTGGCAGCGGGAAAACCGGGTTGTTGACGTAGTATTCCGAGCCCAGCAAACCTTTTTCTTCGGCAGTAACGGTCATAAACAAAATGCTGCGCCGCGGGCCGGCACCCGCTTTTTTTGCTTCCTGAAACGCCTGCGCCAGTTCTAAGATCGCCGAAGTGCCGGAACCATCGTCGTCAGCCCCATTGAAGATCTGGTCGCCTTTCAGGCTTGGGTCCATGCCTACGTGATCGTAATGCGCGGTAATTACCAATATCTCGTCTTTTTTATCGGTGCCTTCCACAAAGCCCAGCACGTTTTCGGTTGGTACCGGCGTGCGGGTTTTTTCGGCGGAAAGCATAGCGTTTTTAACCGGTTTAAATTTGGAAATTACCGGTTTGCCGGCTTTGCTCACCTGGTTTTTATAAGCCTGTAGCTTTTTATCGTTTGTTTGCAGCAACGCAAGGCCCACCGGTTGCGAAACGATGACTACCGGCGTTTGACTTCCCGGGTGTTTTTCGGCGGGAAAATCCAGACGCGGTTTTTCTAAACGGTGGCTTAAATAAGCAAGCTGTTTCTGAAATTGGGTCGCAGACTGGTCGGAAATGATGATGAGGTTTTTGACGCCTTTTTCGCGGGCCAGCCGCAGTTTGCTGCGGTAATCGGCGTTCCAGGCGGAAGGTTTTTTGCTGCCCGAAACCAGGAAATTGCCCTGCGCATCTTTGGGTTCGCCGTTGAGTACCAGCACGGTTTTGCCTTTCACGTCCAGGTTCTGGTAATCGGAATGTTTATCGGTTTCGATGCCGTAACCGGCAAAAACGAGGTCGAGCTGCTGGTTTTGTTCGGCTGGTTCGTCGCCGGGCAGATAAAAGTCTTTCAGGAATCCTAAATCGGTTTTGTCTACCCGTAAAGCGGCTTTTTCCCAGCGACTTTCTTCCAGCTCAAATGGCTGGTAATAGGGTTGAGGCAATGCAGCCGGGCTGGAAACGCCAATTTCGCGGAAGTGGCCGGCAATGTATTCGGCCGCCATTTTCTGTCCTTTTTTACCGGTTTCCCGGCCCTCCATTTCGTCGGAAGCCAGAATATGCAGGTGAACCGAAAGATCGGCGGCTGTAATGGATTGGGCAAACATTTCAGCGGTAAGCTTGGGCGCAACCAAAGGTTCGGGGGCCGGAACAGCCACGGTTTTGGTTTTTACTTTGCTTTTGGTTTTCTGAGCTTCGGCCGGAGACAAGGCAACGCCAGTGGCCAGCAAAAGTGCCAATATATTCTTTTTCATATAGTCGAAATTACCCGCTTTCCCGGAAATGAATTCGTTGATCTTTAAAAGGTAAAACCTTAACGCCCGAATCGGTTTTTTAGCCTGAAACCCTGGCGTTTTTATAAAAGCTTATTTGTAAATGAGCACAGAAGCATACGCGGCCACGCCTTCTTTTTTGCCCACAAAACCAAGCTTTTCGGTAGTGGTGGCTTTAATGGAAATATCTTCTTCGGGAATGCCCATTACTTCGGCAATGCAGGTTTTCATGGCCGGGATATGCGGGTTGATCTTGGGTTCCTGCAAACAAATGGTAGAATCGATGTTGCTGATCTGGTAGCCTTTTTCCGTTAATAACCGCATCACTTCTTTCAGCAGAATTTTAGAATCTACGCCTTTGTATTTCGGGTCGGTGTCGGGGAAGTGAAAGCCGATATCTCTTAAATTGGCCGCGCCTAAAAGCGCATCGCAGATCACGTGTAGGAGCACGTCGGCATCGGAGTGACCCAAGGCGCCGTGGGTGTGGGGCACTTTTATGCCGCCGAGCCAGAAATCTAATCCTTCTACTAATTGGTGTACATCGTAGCCGAAGCCGGTTCTTATTTTCATAGTGTTGGCCCCACCCCGGCCCGGCCCTGATTCAGGGGAGGGGGTTTTTGGGTAGGTATTTTTTATGGTTATTTGATTCTTTTTGTTTCAGTAGTTTTTCTGGCTTAAAGCATAGCGTTCTTTAACCACCCCCGGCCCTCCCTGGAAAGGAGGGGAGCTGCTTTTCTGCGCATTTTTAATTTCAGTGCGTTGCAGCAAATACAAAAACGGTAGGGTTTAAGCGCTAAAAAGTCAAAGCAAGGTAGACTGCCAAGCCCCTCCATACCAAGGAGGGGTTGGGGTGGTTTTACACGTCAAGCTTTCACTGCTTTCGGATGGGTGAAAACCACGAAGCCGAAGGCCAGCGCAAAGCCAGCGTAAATCACGGCTAAACCCCAGAGCTGCGGAACTGCTAAGCCTGGTGTACTTTTCAGCAAGGCCAAACCCGCTACCAGGAAGTGCATGAAATTACCAATGGCAATGGGCCGGTTGTAAATGCCGCCCATTATGCTGCCTTTGGCCATATAGTTCAGCATTGCAAAACCCAGGTATAACGCTCCGAGAAGTTGCAAAATAAGCATCATGATCGGGCTGGCCGGTTCGTTGAACGTGGTCAGGAATTCCTGCGGGAAAAAGGAAAACGCCAGACCGGTGGCTGCCATGAAAACGCTGCTCAGGGTCATCAGAAGTTTTGTATTCATTCTTTTCGATTATGCTTCTTTAATTTTCTCTACTGCGTCTTCCACTTTTTCGGCGGCTTTGGGCTGCGCGTGGTAGTAAAGCGTGGAGCAGTTATTCGGATCTAAAACAGTGCGGGCTTGCTCTAAAAGGCTTTCGCGGGTTACGGCTTGTACTTTGGCGCTTTCCTGGTTTATATCATTGGCGTCGCCGAGCAGTTTGCAGAAAGCCAGCATCATGGCGCGGTTCAGCAATTCAATTTCGGAGAAAACGAGGCTGGTTTCGGCCTGGTTTTTTACTTTAGTCAGTTCTTCTTCCGAAATGCCGGTGGCCATGAATTCGGCGTTTATTTCCTCGATGGCGCGGTTGGCAGTTTCCAGGTCTACGCCGACGTTCAGTTTGCCCTGAATTACGAGCAAACCCGGTTCCATGGAGCCCATTACCGAAGCTGAGATCGAGTTGAACAGCTTCTGCTCTTTTACCAGTTTGTCGTAAAGGCGCGAAGATTTTCCGCGGCCCAGAATATCACTTACCAGGTCGGCGGAGTGGTAATTCTTGTCGTTCCGGGCCGGCATGTGATACACTTTGTAAAGCGCGTTCAGCGGCACATCGGCGTACACGTCTAATCTGCGGGCGTCAGTTTGCTTGGGTTCCTGCGGAATGTTGCGTTCGTAAAGCGTGCCGCTTGGAATCGGCCCGAACCATTTCTCCGAAAGTTCTTTCGCTTTGGCTACCGTTACGTTTCCGGCTACGACTAAAATGGCGTTTACGGGCGAATAATGCTTGTTGAAAAAAGCCCGCACGTCGTCCATTACGGCGTTTTCGATGTGCGAAATCTCTTTCCCAATCGTGGCCCATTTATACGGATGCACCTGGTAGGCCAACGGTCGCAATTTCAGCCACACGTCGCCGTAGGGCTGGTTCAGGTAGTTCTGTTTGAATTCCTCGATCACCACTTTGCGCTGCACTTCTAAACCGTTTTCTGAAAAAGCTAAGCCCAGCATGCGATCCGATTCGAGCCAGAAACCGGTTTCGATGTTCTGCGCCGGCACGGTGAGGTAATAATTGGTAATATCGGGACTGGTGAAGGCGTTATTTTCGCCGCCTACTTTCTGCAAAGGCTCATCGTAGCTTGGTATGTTTACCGAACCGCTGAACATTAAATGCTCAAATAAATGCGCAAAGCCGGTGTGCGTTTCGGCCTCGTCGCGGGAACCTACGTTGTAAAGCACGTTCAAAACCGCCATGGGCGAGGTTAAGTCTTCGTGCACAATTACGCGCAGGCCGTTATCTAAAGTAAATTCTTCGAAATGGATCATAGTTGGTATCTGGTAGCAGGTATTGGGTATCGGGACTTTTTCGCCCGAAAAACCTACCGTTTTACGACAGTTTGTGCCGAAGTTCAGTTTTTTTAGGGAAATAATTATGGAAACAGGGGAAATTATTCGGAATTACTGAAAGTCTCTGTAGCGATTAATATGATGAGGGAAATTCAATTCAAAAATCTCATTTGGAATTCCTTCAATGGTAATCTCAAATCCATCAGAATCCATTCCAGAAATTGAGCAAGAAAGGCCTTTGATTTCAACACTATTCTTATCAGTTACTTTAAGGTTTGGAATATTTCTGGTTGAAATTAATTTATCATCCGGGTATTCTTCGAATACAATATTATTCATCAAGCAATATTCTTTGAAAAAGGCATAGCCTGATTTTACATCTGTAAATTTAATTTCACCAAATACGACACCCATCGAAACATCTGTTTTTTCAAACGCAGTAGCCCCAATAGACTTTTCATTAAGCAAAATTGTAAAGTATTCGTTGAGCAATTTTAAGTTCTTGTAAAGTTGTACTATGGTAAATTTAACAAATTTTTATCCAGATACCAGATACCTATTACCAGCTACCAAAAAATAAACCCTTATTTCTTTTTGCCTGCATAAAATCCGGTTAATTTTGCCGCGCATTCAATTGCTTAACCACTATGAATTTCAACCGCAAAGAATATTCCGACGACGAACTGATCCGCTTGTACCGTGGCATTTTAAAGCCGCGCATGATCGAAGAAAAAATGCTGATCCTGCTGCGCCAGGGCAAAGTAAGCAAATGGTTTTCCGGCATTGGCCAGGAAGCAATTTCGGTAGGCTCAACGCTCGCGCTGGAAGAAGACGAATATATTTTACCGATGCACCGCAATTTAGGGGTGTTCACCTGCCGCGACATGGACTTAGGGCAGCTGTTTGCGCAGTTCCAGGGCAAGACAACCGGTTTCACCAAAGGTCGCGATCGTTCTTTCCACTTCGGTTCGAATGAGCACCACATTGTGGGCATGATCTCGCATTTGGGGCCGCAATTGGCGGTGGCCGGCGGCATCGCCCTGGCGGATCTGTTGGAAAACCGGGAGAAAGTTACGCTGGTTTATTCCGGCGACGGCGGTGCTTCCGAAGGCGATTTCCATGAGGCGCTGAATGTAGCGGCGGTTTGGAACTTGCCGGTAATTTTCATGATCGAGAATAACGGTTACGGACTATCTACCCCAAGCAACGAACAATTCAAATTCAACTATTTCATCGATAAAGGCCCGGCTTACGGCATGGATGCGCTGCAGATAGACGGCAACAACGTGCTGGAGGTGTACGATACCATCCGCCAGGCGGCTTATAGCATGCGCAAAAATCCGCGCCCAATGCTGATCGAAGCAATGACGTTCCGGATGCGCGGTCATGAAGAAGCTTCCGGTACCAAATACGTGCCGCAGGAATTGTTCGAGAAATGGGCGAAGAAAGATCCGGTTGAGAATTTCGAAAAATACCTGCTCGACGAAAAAGTGCTGACGCCAAAATCGATGGCGGCTATTCGCGAAGAATTCAAAGCCGAGATCGAAAAAGGCCTGGATACCGCTTTCAACACGCCAATGCCAACGCCAAGCGTAGAGGAAGAAGTAGCCGATATGTATCTGCCGTTCGAGCAGAAAGTAATCAAGCCTGCTTCCGATAAAACTACCGAAAAACGCTTTGTAGATGCCATTTCTGACGGATTACGCCAGAGCATGGAGAAGTTTCCGGAGCTGACTTTAATGGGTCAGGACATTGCGGAATACGGCGGCGTTTTCAAAATTACGGAAGGCTTTGTAGAGAAATTCGGCAAGGAACGCGTGCGTAATACCCCGCTTTGCGAATCGGCCATTATTGGTATCGGTTTGGGCATGTCCATCAAAAAGAAAAAAACGATGGTGGAAATGCAGTTCGCCGATTTTGTGACCTGCGGTTTCAACCAGATCGTAAATAATCTTGCAAAATCGCATTATCGTTGGGGACAAAATGCCGACGTGGTAGTACGGATGCCTACGGGTGCCGGCGCAGCCGCTGGTCCGTTCCATTCGCAAAGCAACGAAGCCTGGTTCTTCCACACAC
This sequence comes from Adhaeribacter terrigena, assembly GCF_016623615.1. Lineage (GTDB taxonomy): Bacteria > Bacteroidota > Bacteroidia > Cytophagales > Hymenobacteraceae > Adhaeribacter_A > Adhaeribacter_A terrigena. Next base: position 165,634 of record NZ_JAEHFX010000008.1, read on the forward strand.
CGGGACTGAAGATCGTTTATCCAAGCAACCCAGTTGATGCAAAAGGTTTGCTGGCGGCGGCTATCGAAGATCCGAACCCGGTAATGTACTTTGAGCACAAAATGCTGTACCGTTCTATTTCAGCCAACGTGCCGGACGACTATTATACTACCGAAATTGGCAAAGCTGCACTGGCTGCTGAAGGCGATGATCTTTCAATTATTACCTATGGCATGGGCGTGCATTGGGCCAAGCAACTTCTGGAAAAACAGGGCTTGAGCGCCGATATTTTAGACCTGAGAACCTTGCTGCCTTGGGATAAAGATGCGGTTAGAAAAACGGTAGAAAAAACCGGGCGCGTAATTGTGTTGCACGAAGATACTTTAACGGGGGGCATCGGGGCAGAAATTGCGGCCTGGATCTCGGAGAACTGTTTTGAGCGTTTGGATGCGCCGGTACTGCGCGTAGGTGGCCTGGATACGGCTATTCCGTTCTCGCCGCCGCTGGAGCAACAATTCCTGCCAACCAGGCGTTTTGAAGATGCCGTAGCGAAAATGCTTGCTTATTAAGCCGGCGTTTCGTAAATTACACAATATGTTGATAATGCTGCAGATTTCCCGGAAAAACGGTAGGCTTTTCGCCCGTAAAAGTGCTTTATTGCTTTTATTGGCCATGCTTACCGTTTTTGCGGGCGCCTGCAGTAAGAAAATGCCTTGCCCAACACCAGTAAAAGCGGAAAAGCAGGCTAAAAACAAAAAGAAGAAAGCACCTAAAAAACAAAATGCGGCAAGTGAGGGCGACGGCACCGAGACAGCAGACGCCTCCGCGGCCCTGTCCGATGACGATGCCACCGCCGATGAAAGCGGCGAGCCTGCGAAACCAAAAATAACCGGCTCCAAAAACAAGTATTCGAAGAACGGTCTGTTGCAGAAGAAAAAGTATAAAAGGCTGCGCAGCAACCCGGCCCGTAAACGAAGCCGCCACAATAGCGGTATATTGAGTATCTTCTCGGGAAAGAAGAAATCGGCCAGTAAGCCGAAGCAGCGAACGAATGTTGAACCCGCAGATTATTAAGGTATGAAAAAAGCTACTTTGAGGATGAACCGGCTGATAAAAGCTGGTTTTATGGGAGTGTTGATCGTAACAACTTTGCAGTTACCTGCGTACGCGCAAATCTCTTTCGACGATGAAACGGGAAAGAAAGCTGACAGCCGCCGCGTCCGCCGCGAAGCCGCAAAATACAAGGCCGAAGACGTAAAAGAATCGCACCTGGATATGAGCAAGTATTCGTATAAGCGGGGCGAACCGGGAAACCGGCCGGTGGCGGAAGAATTACAGTACGACGAAATTTACTACGGCCCGAACCCCGTAAAAAAAGAGCGGAAGTTGTTTAAAAAGAAGCGTTAATTTATTTCAGATCAGATTATGATGCAGTGGGAAAAGCTTAATGAAGTGGGACAGATAGAGGCGCTGGCCGAAGAATCGAAACAGCAGCCGGTGGTAATATTTAAGCACAGCACCAGTTGCTCCATCAGCGCTACGGCTAAAACCCGCCTGGAACGCCAGTGGGCTGAAAACGGATTCGGGAACGTGAAAACCTATTACCTGGATCTGCTGGCGCATCGCCCGGTTTCAAACGAAATTGCCGATTTTTTCCAGGTCCGCCACGAGTCGCCGCAGTTGCTCCTTATTCAGGACGGCATGTGTACGTACCATGGTTCGCACCTGGGCATTAAGTTAGACGAAGTAAAAAAACGGGTTTCCGCCTAATAGAAAATAACGCCGCCGGCGAAATGAGAACGGTAGGTATTTCAGCTTAAAAGTCTCGCATGAGTTTTTAAGCTGAAATACCTACCGTTTTTGCATAAGGCAATTCCTAAAGCAGACGTTTAATAGATAAATTTAACCGTTTGCTTAATTTCCGGGTGCAGACTCAAGGCTACCGGGCAGGTTTTGGCGGCATTTTCCAGCAGTGCTTTTTCTTTATCGGAGTACGTGGCGCCGGCCGGCAAATGAAAGTCGATCACGATTTCGCCAATGCGGCGCGGCTCCGGAACCATAATTTTGGTGATCTCCATTTTGGTGCCTTCCAGCGTAATATTATTGCGTTCGGCCACAATGCCCATAATCGTCATCATGCAGCTACCCAACGAGGCGCAGGTAAGATCCGAAGGCGAAAAAGCTTCGCCGCGGCCGTTATTATCTAAGGGCGCATCGGTAATAATCTGGTTGCCTGAAGCGTTATGAGTAGCCTGGGTACGTAAATTGCCGGTATAAACAGAAGTGATTGTGCTCATGGAATGTGAATAACTAATTTTGGTATTGGACGTAAATTTATTACTTTTAAAGCACTTATTTTCCCGTCTGTGTATAAATCTTTAGCGATCGGTTTACTGCTCTTTTTAGGCCTGGCCACCAGCGTTTCTGCGCAGGGAGGGGAGCAAAGCCGTGAATTTACCTGGGGCATAAACTGGAACACCAACGGCGGCATAATTGGCGGCGCTTCTATCCGGATGCTGCGGCCCGTGCCCGATAAGGAAAAGTGGCAGCAGTTCTGGAGCCTGGAAATTGTAGAAGTAAAACACCCGAAAGAAAACCGTTTACTGGGGCTGGATGGCGATGTTTTTGTGCTGGGGAAAACCAATTACCTGTTCGTGGCCCGGCCTGAATACGGGCGGGAATATTCGCTTTTCCGCAAAGCGCCGGAATCCGGCGTGCAGGTGAACGGGGTAATTGGCGTAGGTCCTTCGCTGGGTTTAATGGTTCCTTACTACATCAGTTACGATTATACCGAATACAGCAAAGGCGTGCAGGTTGGCCCTACCGATATCCGCGTGGAACGTTACGATCCGATGGGTCAGCACCGCGAATTTGAAAATATAAGAGGCAGCGCCGGCTTCCTGACCGGAGCCAACGAAACCGATGTAAACCTGGGTGCACATCTTCGCACCGCCCTCAGTTTTGAATTTGGCCGGTACCAGGAAAATATTGCAGGCGTAGAAACCGGTTTCCTCTTCGAAGCCTTCAATAAAAAGCTCGTTATGCTGCCCGCAGCCGAAAATTACAAGGTATTTACCACCGTATACCTTACCGTTTACTGGGGTCGCCGCAAATAAATCTGGCGCTCAGCTTTTTGTCATTCCCCCGCAAGCTTCGTACCTTTGCCTTATGGATGAATTTGTAAGGTTGCCGGTTATACAACCGGTAGTAGAACAGCCCAAAAACCGCAAGCCCGACTGGCTGCGCGTAAAGCTGCCCGTAGGGAAGGAATACGCCAACGTCCGCAAAATAGTAGACGAAAATAAACTGCATACCATCTGCGAAAGCGGAAACTGTCCGAACATGGGCGAATGCTGGGGCGCCGGCACGGCCACGTTCATGATATTAGGCAACGTTTGCACGCGCAGCTGCTCGTTCTGCGCCGTAGCCACCGGCCGGCCAAATGAATATGATACCGACGAACCCCGCCGCGTAGCCGAAGCCATCAAAACCATGGGCGTAAAACACGCCGTGATCACTTCGGTAAACCGCGATGAACTGAAAGACCGTGGCGCGGCTATCTGGCACGAAACCGTAGTGCTTATCAAACAACTTTCGCCGCAAACTACCATTGAAACCTTAATTCCGGACGTGAAAGCGAACTGGGAAGCCCTGGAAGTAATGATCTCGGCCGGCCAGGAAGTAGTTTCGCACAACATGGAAACCGTAGGCAGTTTGTACCGCATGGTGCGTCCGCAGGCTAAATACGACCGCAGCCTGGAGCAGATCAGAAGAACCAAGGAATACGGCCAACGCACCAAAACCGGCATTATGCTGGGCCTGGGCGAAAAGAAAGAAGAGGTTTATCAGGCCATGGACGATCTGGCAGCCAACGGACTGGATATTTTAACGCTGGGTCAGTATTTGCAGCCAACCAAACGCCATATCGAAGTTGCCGAATTCATCCATCCGGATCTGTTTGCGCATTACCGGGAAGAAGGTTTGCGCCGCGGCCTGAAATACGTAGAATCGGGCCCGCTGGTACGTTCTTCCTACCACGCCGAACGCCACGTGCACGTATAAAAAACGCTATGCTTTTAAGCTGAAAAAGTCCTTCCTGAGCTTTCCGGAAGGACTTTTTTTTTCTGCAAATCGGGAAATGCTATGCTTTTTACTTTAAAAACTGCTTTTATTTGTCGGAGCCCGGCGGGTATTTTTCCAGGATCTTGGTTACGATCTTGTTTACCTCGGCTTCCGAAACATTGGTGCTGCCCACTTCCATTTGTCCCCAGCCGCGCCACACCAGTTCATTGTCTTTGGCATCTATCAGGTCAATAATAATGGTGCCATCCTGGTACTGATCGATGTACATGGGTTGTGCAAAGCGCGAATAGCCATAATTATACCGGTAGCCATACCACCAGCCGTATCCGCCATACCAGCCGGGAGGGTAAGAATAGTCCGGGCGAACCTCCTGTTTGGTAACTACTTTCACATCGTAAGCAACCAGAACATCGGGGTTGGCAGTCGTCATCCGGAAACCTTTGCGGGCCAGATTGGCTTCTACGGCCGCTCTAATGCGTTTATCTAAAAAAGTATTGTAAGACCGGGTAGAATCACGCCGGGCCGAGGGGTTTTCCTGGAACCATCTGAAAGTGGTGAATTGGTTAAAATTGGCGGCCCGGTCGTAATCGGTGCTTACATCTACCGGCACGGAAGCGCAGCCGCTCAGGAATAAGCCCAGCACCAGGGTCAGGAGGTAAATTTTGCTCATAGTTTTCAGGTTTAGAAGCGTTTAAGCCGGGTTATTGTTAACCGGGAAAAATTAAAGTTTATACGGCTGCTATTTTATTTTGTGGTGTGTTATGGTGTTTTGTCGGGAAAGTGATATGGTTTATCGGGTAGCCTGGAAAATATAACCGACAAAAAGCCGGTTTCGTCGAGCTATAGCCGGCGTTTAACGAATACTTTCCGGGAGGCGGGAGGGAGGCAGTAATTTTGGAGCATCAAACAAGAAAATAACGCGCACTGCCAACTGCTTATCAAATGAAAAAAATATTTACCACCGCCTTAATTTTGCTTTTCGCTTTAACTGCCCGGGTTTCCAAAGCCCAGTTTACTGCTAACGGCGACGCAATCGAAATTTCAACAACAAAGCGTCCGCACTCTTTTCAGCTTACAGCCGATCTGACAACCCAGCAAGGTGCAGTATGGAGCAATACCCCGATCGATCTTCGGAATAACTCTTTTACCTTAACGTTTTCGGCTAATTTTGGCAGCAAAGATGCTACAGGTGCCGAAGGAATGGCGTTGGTTTTTCAGAACGATGCCCGCGGCGCGGCAGCTACCGTTGGCGGCCCGAGCCAGTATTTTGGTTTTCAGGGAATTGCCTCGTCGCTGAACATCGAGTTCGATACCAATGTTTCCCGGGGAAATTCCGGTAAAAACGCTCCGGACGCGATCGGGTTGTCTAAAAACACAGCTACTGCAACCGCTACCAAATTACAGAACGCAGTTCAGGCCAGTACTGTTAATGCCAATATCGAAAACGGCGCCGACCACAAGGTAGAAGTTTCCTGGGATGCACTTGCCCAGACCCTGTACGTTTATTTCAATGGAAGCTTGCGCCAAACCTACACCAATGATGTGGTAAATAACATTTTCGGCGGAAACGGCAGTGTTTACTGGGGTTTTACATCCAGCACCGAAAGCCTTTCTAACCAGCACCGGGTATATGATTTAAATATTTCCCTGACCGACCTTAATAATAAAGTGATCACGCCGCTGCCGGTTTCTCTGGTAAAATTTGCAGCTGCCAAAACCGACAAAGGCAATAAATTAACCTGGGCTACGGCTTCTGAAAAGAACAGTGCTTATTTCCTGGTTGAACGCAGCGCCGATGCTAAAAACTGGAATGCTTTAACCAAAATCGCATCGCAAGGCAACAGCAGCAATATAGTTAACTACGAATTTACTGACGCTTCCTCTGCCGCCGGCCTGCTTTACTACCGCCTGAAAATGGTGGACCTGGATGGAACGTCTGAATTCTCGAAGGTAATTACCATACAGTCTGAAAACCAACTGGCTGCTTCAGTAAGCGTTTTCCCGAACCCGGTACAACAAGCAGAAAACCTGCATCTTACTTTCGAAACCAAAGCAAAAGCAAACGTTACCATTCAGTTACTCGACATGATGGGCACCGTGGTAAAAAGCGAAAACCAGACCGCGGAAACCGGCCGGAATACTTACAGCCTGAATATGGCCTCTGTGAAGCCGGGAATGTATCTGGTGCAGGTTGCCAGCGGCAGCACAAAAGAAACTAAGCGGGTAGTGGTTCGCTAACCCGCAAAAAAGAAAAAGCAGTAGTATTAATTTTGTTTGATAAAGTGAAAAAAGGCCCGGAGCGTTGCTTCGGGTTTTTTTACGTTAAAGCTATAGCGTTTTGGATCACAGATTTAAGGGAGTTGGGATTTCGCAGAGTTTTTATGGCTGAAAGTATAGCGTTTATTTTGTCATCCCGACGATAGGAGGGATCTATTTAAGCTAATAAGTTAGTTTGCAATTTGAGTTTTTGAGCCTGAAAGGATACCGTTTTCATAGCTTACTTTCGATCTTAACTAATAACTTTTTACTTTCATAGTTTACTTTCACCCTCAAGCCGGGCGGCTTCGTTTCTGCGTTCGCGGCTGCAACCCTTCCTGCCCTTGCGGGCTGCCTGTGGCACCGGAAGTCTTGGAGGCCGCTCGCACAGAAACTGGTATCAGTTCCCTTCGTAGTGAACTTCTTTTTAGTTTAGTTTCCCGGTAACGTGATCTTCAGGATACGCTGCGCTGGCGATATGCGTAAAAAAGTCCTCGACTGTTTTTAGGGGAGGATTTAGGTGGGGCAGTTCTGTAAATTCTGATTCAGACAAATTATAAAAATCAAATAAACCATAGTTCAGACAAAATCCTTGAATCTTGAAAATCCTGTTTCAGACAAAAAAGGGGAGGGTTAAAAGCTGTATTTCAAAGAAAAACGCTATGCTTTGGGTTGCAAAAAATCAGGCCTATAAATAAAAAAGCCGCCCCGAAATTCTTCAGAGCGGCCTTTTCAATCTTTAAGCAGTTATGCCATCTAACAATTTAGCTTATTCAATGCCCGTAGCGTGCTGCGCAACTTCCGGGTTGTTGTAGGCTTCTAATGGCGTACAAGAACAGATCAGGTTACGGTCGCCGTAAGCAGAATCTACGCGGGAAACGGAAGGCCAGAACTTGTTCGTGCGGCTGAATTCGTACGGATAAACCGCTTTCTCACGGCTATACGGACGATCCCAGTTTTCAGCAAGGGCTAACTCAGCCGTATGCGGCGCATGTTTCAGCACATTGTTTTTCTGATCGGCTGCACCATTTTCTACTTCCTCAATTTCCTTGCGGATCGCGATCATCGCATCACAGAAACGGTCCAGTTCTTCTTTGGCTTCCGATTCGGTTGGTTCGATCATGAGCGTGCCTGCTACCGGGAACGAAACGGTGGGCGCGTGGTAACCATAGTCCATCAAACGCTTGGCAATGTCTTCAACCTCAACGCCGAATTTCTTGAACGCACGGCAATCCAGAATCATTTCGTGGGCGCAACGGCCGTTCTTGCCTACATAAAGTACCGGGTAATGCGGCTCTAATTTCGCTTTGATGTAGTTCGCATTCAGGATGGCAACTTTGGTAGCTTCGGTCAAACCTTCGCCACCCATCATGGCAATGTACGCGTACGAAATTGGCAGGATAGAAGCAGAACCCCAAGGCGCCGCCGAAACTGCATGAATTGCTTTTTTACGACCCATATCTACCACGGCATGGCCTGGCAAATAAGGCGCTAAGTCTTTTACTACACCAATCGGGCCAACACCTGGTCCGCCACCACCGTGAGGAATACAGAAGGTTTTGTGCAGGTTCAGGTGGCAAACGTCCGCGCCAATGTTAGCCGGCGACGTTAAACCAACCTGGGCATTCATATTGGCACCGTCCATATACACGCGGCCGCCGTTGTCGTGAATGATCTGGCAAATTTCGATGATGCTTTCTTCGTAAACGCCGTGGGTCGACGGATACGTTACCATTAAGCAGCTCAGTTCGTTTTTGTGTTGTTCCGCTTTCGATTTCAGATCGGCTACGTCGATGTTTCCTTTCTCATCGCATTTCACGATCACCACTTTCATGCCCGCCATAACTGCAGAAGCCGGGTTCGTACCGTGCGCTGAAGATGGGATCAGGGAAATGTTGCGGTGAGTATCTCCGTTGGCTTCGTGGTACGCGCGGATTACCATTAAACCGGCGTATTCGCCTTGCGCGCCTGAATTTGGCTGTAAAGAAACTGCATCGAAACCGGTAGCCGCGCATAACCAGGCTTCCAGGTCAGAGAAGATCTGCTGGTAACCTTTGGTTTGGTCGGCTGGTGCGAATGGGTGCAAGCCGCCAATTTCAGCCCAGGTAACCGGCGTCATTTCGGCAGTGGCGTTCAGTTTCATGGTGCAGCTTCCCAATGGGATCATGCCGTGCGTCAGAGAGAAATCTTTGTTTTCGAGATGCTTCATGTAGCGCAGGATCTGGTGTTCCGAATGGTGCGCATTAAACACATCAGCCGTTAAATACTCAGACTTACGAATTAAAGCTTCCGGCCAGGTAATATTGGTTTCTTCGGCAATGGCTAATTTCGAAACATCGGCTTTTTTACCGGCAACTTTCGCGAATACTTCCACGATCTCTTTTGCTTCTTCCACATCCATGTTCTGGTGCAGGGAAATACCGATCTGGTTTTCGCCGAAATAACGGAAGTTGATCTGGGCAGCTTCCGCTTCTTTACGGATCGCAGTTACCATTTCCGCACTTTCGGCTTTAATGTTCAGCGTATCGAAATAATTTTCGTTCAGCTGCTCAAAACCTAAGCCTTTCAGTTGCTCATCGATCATCTGCGCCATGGCGTGCGTGTTCAGACCAATGTATTTCAGGCGGCGCGGACCGTGATAAGTCGCATACATACCGGAAATTACGGCTAAAAGAACCTGCGCAGTACAGATGTTGGAAGTAGCTTTTTCGCGACGGATGTGCTGCTCGCGGGTTTGCAGCGCCATACGGTACGCTTTTTTACCTTGCGCATCGATAGACTGGCCAATGATACGGCCCGGAATTACGCGTTTGAAAGCTTCTTTCGTAGCAAAATAACCGGCGTGCGGTCCCCCAAAGCCCATTGGTACGCCGAAACGTTGCGTTGTACCAACGGCTACGTCTGCGCCCATTTCGCCCGGCGAAGTAAGCAGGGTTAAGCTTAAAATATCCGCAGCTACGGCTACGTACATATCGTTTTTGTGGGCTTCCGAAATAAAGGAAGTGTAATCAAAAACTTCCCCGTCGGCAGCCGGGTACTGCAGAATAGCACCGAATAACGTTTCGTCGTTCAGGTTGGCTTCGCGGTGATCGCCGATTACCAGTTCAATGCCAATTGGCGTGGCGCGGCTCATCAGTACGTCGATGGTTTGCGGCAGCATCTGGTTGGATACAAAGAAACGCTCAGCATTTTTACGGGCACCTTTGCGGTTGGCGTGCAGCATAGCCATGGCTTCGGCAGCAGCAGTGCCTTCATCTAATAAAGAGGCGTTGGCGATCTCCATGCCGGTCAGGTCCATTACCATGGTCTGGTAATTGATCAAAGCTTCTAAACGGCCTTGCGCAATTTCGGCCTGGTAAGGGGTATAAGCCGTGTACCAGCCCGGGTTTTCCAGAATGTTGCGCTGAATAACCGGGGGAATAATGGTATCGTGGTAGCCTAAACCGATGTACGATTTGAAAACTTTATTTTGCTTGGCGATCGCACTGAATTTCCGCAGGAAATCACGCTCCGTTAAGCCAGCCGGAATGTTGAGCGGGTTTTTCAGGCGAATGGCCGGCGGAATGGTTTCGTCGATCAGGGTGTCTAATGAATCGGTGCCGATGGTTTTCAGCATTTCCTGCATCTGCTGCTTGTCAGGGCCGTTATGGCGCTCTTTGAACACGTCGGCAGGTTTGGTTTTGAATATCATAAAATGAATATTTAAGGAAAAAGCGATTATGATGTAGAAGTCAGTTAATTAGCGTTTAAAAACGGTACTGATTTCCAAGGCAAAAGTACGGGTAATTATTTTTATTTAATAATGGGCTTCCGGAATTTCGGGAAAGTTGATTTTTGTCATTTTTGGAGGAGAAGGTTTGGGGTTCTCAGGAGTTTTTTCAGCCTGAAAGCATAGCATTATTGCGTCATCCCGAGCGTTAGCCAAGCGTACTTATAAGGCCGCGTTTTTGACTTTTTAACCTAAAAAGCATACCGTTTTCATAGTTGCCTTCAAATCTTAATTCATAATTCTCAATTCTTGATTAAACTTTCTCCCTCAAGCCGGGCGGCTTCGTTTAGCTACGCTGAATCTCCGATTTCTGCGTTCGCGGCTGCACCCTTTCTTTGCTTACGCAATTTTGCTGCGCAAAAGTCGGAAAGGGCGGAGGCCGCTCTCACAGGAAATGTTGTCAGTTTCACTGCGTAGCTGGCTTTTTATCAGATAAACTGTTTCAGGAAACGTTGCGCTGACGATATCGTGAAAACAACCACCCCAACCCCTCCTGACCAGGAGGGGAACTGCTACACTGCTACCTTTGGGTTTTTCTGCTCCTGGAAAATGCTATGCTTTCAGACTCAAAAAGTCGATTTACAGCACCAACCCCAAACCCTCCTTAGCAAGGAGGGTTTGGGGTTGGTTGAAACTCCGGCGTGAAATCCATAAATCCTTTCATCTGACGAATCCAAATTCAGACAATCCTGTAAATCAATCTAATCCCAAAAATCGTGTTCAGACAAATCTTCATTGGCGTCTGCTTTAGTTCACGGATTACAGCTGCGAAGAAAAACTCCCGCCCCTGTTTTTAAGAGAGGGCTGGGGTGGGGTGAAATTTTTCTTAAATTTACCCCGAACTTCCAATCAATTCGTACCTTAAAATGACAAAACATAAAATCGGTATCGTTAAAGAAGGCAAAATCCCAGTTGATAAACGCGTGCCGCTTACCCCTAAAAAATGTGCAGAAACCCTGCAAGCTTATCCGGAGGTAGAAATTGCGGTGCAGCCCAGTTCGATCCGTTGTTTTAAGGACGAAGAATTTACCCAATTGGGTGTAAAACTGCAGGAAGATCTTTCCGATTGCGACATCATTATGGGTGTAAAGGAAGTTCCGGTAGATCAGTTAATTCCGAATAAAACCTACCTGTTCTTTTCGCATACCATTAAAAAACAGCCTTATAACCGGAAGCTGTTGCAGGCCATTCTGCAGAAAAATATCTGCCTGGTAGATTACGAAACGCTCACCGATAAAAACGGCAACCGCATTGTGGCTTTCGGGTATTGGGCGGGCATTGTGGGCGCTTATAACGGCATTCTGACCTACGGCAAAAAATGGAGCTTATTCGATCTGAAGCCTGCTTACCAGTGCCTGGATATGGAAGACATGCAGGAAGAATTTTTTAAAGTGAAAGCGCTTCCGCCGATCAAAATTGCGGTAACCGGCGGCGGAAGAGTGGCGCACGGTGCCATGGAAGTGCTCGATATGATGGGCATAAAAAAAGTGAGCGTATTTAACTTTCTTTACAACGATTTCAACGAACCGGTTTACGCCCAGCTGCATTCTTCCGATTATAATGCCCGCATAGATGGCAAAGTCTGGGACAGCCCCGATTTTTACACGCACCCGGAAGAATACAAAAGCACTTTCGAAAAATTTACCAAGGTAACCGATCTGCTGATTGCCTGCGCCTACTGGAACCCGAAAGCCCCGAAGCTCTTCACCGAAGAAGATATGAAGGAACCGGATTTCCGGATCAACACCATTGCCGACGTAACCTGCGACATTGATGGCTCCATTCCTACCACCAAACGCTCCAGCACCATCGAGGAACCGGCTTTTGATTACAACCCCTGGACCACGCACCTCGAGCCGCCTTACAACAAGCAAGGGAATATTACCGTGATGGCCGTAGATAACCTGCCCTGCGAACTTCCCCGCAACGCTTCCCGCGATTTCGGCCGCCAGTTAATTGATAACGTTTTCCCGTATTTGCTGGACGAAGACGATGGCACCATTGCGCGGGCCACGATTACCAAAAACGGCAAGCTGACCGAGAAATATGCGTACCTGCAGGATTATGTGGATGGGGAGTAACCTGATAAAACCGCTAGCCTTTTAGCAAGCTTCCTATCGCAAATTTAAGCGCAGTAGCGACTTGTGACTTTTTAATGGCAAAACCATATCGTTTTTATAGCTGGTCTTGAAAGTTGCTTTGCAGTCAAGGTTAGTTGCAAACTGCGCAAATTGAAACCCACAATTTGCACAGCGCTAAACTTGCGGGATGAGAGTTTTAAAATAGAAGTCAGGTTATTTTTATTATGAAGAAGAAAATTCTGGTAAGCTTTATTTTAGTTTTCGGAATATTGGGCGGCATCTATTATTTAGTAAAATTCACTGACTTTTTGCAAGATAGAAAACTAGTTTCAGCAAAACATAAAGAAGCAATCAGGCCTCTTTCTGAAATAGAAATATTAGGTAAAGAGTTTTGTAAATGTATGGTAAACAATGGTTCGCCAGCGCATTATGAATATGCTTGGAAGGTTTGCGAAGGAGAACTGATTCAAAAATATGAGATTGCGAAATTGATGTTTGTAGATTTTCGTACGCCTCATTTAAGGAGCAGATTGCCACGGAAAGAATTTTATAAAGTTTTACAAAGCACTGAACTCTTTGAAGCTTATCTTAATAAAAAATGCAAAGTACAAACTGTGGGGCGCGACGAAAAAACGCTCAATAGTTGTAATTGTGAGCCCGGATTAGATCCAGATGATTACTTGTTTAAAATTTGTAAGTATATTAAAAAGTATAAAATAAGTGTCTTTCCGGCAAGTCCTTGTGGTTACCAAATTACCAATATTAAAGAGGTGGACCACCTTGTATATGTATATCTGGATTGTTGTTATTTAGGGGAAGTTGCCACTTTCGATAAAGAAACAGGAGAGATTATTAATTTTTCATTAGGAGCTAAATAAACTGACTTTTTCCCCTCAAAACCCTATCGTTTTCCACCTCAACCACCCACCAATTCCACCCAGCCTTTTTTCATTTTTTGTTCGTTCCGGAAGTTGGCGTATTCCAGTAAATAGAAATAAACCCCGTCGGCAGTTTTTTGGCCGTTTACCCTACCGTTCCAGCCTTTATTAATTTCGGAAGTTTCGTAAAGAAGCTGGCCCCAGCGGTTGTAGATTTTCAGTTTTCCGGAACCAACGCCGCACATTTCCATGGGCGCAAAGGTTTCGTTACGGCCGTCGTTATTGGGCGTGAAAATGTTGGGCAGCAGCAGTTTTTCGTGATCGCCAATTTTCCCGCTGAAACGTTTGGTGCAGGTTTGGTAAGTTACATCTACGTGGTAGATTCCGGGTTTAGTGGCGCGGTAAATGGCGTTGGTGGAGCCGTCGTGCCAGCGGTAAACGGCTCCCGGCAAGGTGGCGTTTATCAGCACTTCGGAGTTCTGGCAAAGCGCCGTGTCATGGGTTAAGGTTGGTTGCGGAAACGCGATTTGGGTAACCATTACGGTATCGGAAACGGTTTGTGCGCCGCAGTTGGTGGTAGCCCGCAGCCAGTATTTTCCGGATTGGTTTACCGCAATGGTAGCCGTGGTGTCGCCGGTGCTCCACAAATAAGAATCGAGCACCAAACCCGACCGGTCGCGTAAAGCCAGCGGCGAATTGGCGCATAAAATACTGTCAGCATGAATGTTGATTCTGGCTGGCGCAAAACTGCTGCAATGCGTGGAAGTTATGGCCGGAATATTCTTTACCGGAAACGATTTGTTCACCACGCTAAACGTGTGCGAACTTACACTGGAGCTCGGCGAAAAAGGCGGGTTTACCGGTTCGGTGGTGATGTTGATGGCAAAAGTGGTGTCGCAGCCGGTGTGAAAAAGAGGGTCGGTTTTGGCAAAGAATAGTTTGGAGCCCGCCGCGTTGGCAATGGTGAGGCCGGTTAAAAGGGTATGGTTTTCGTCGGAAAAACCCACGTGGTAACCTTGGAGAATAACCCCGGCTTTACCGTTATCGAGCGTACTTTGCCTTACAATGTTCAGGTCTTTGTCGAACTCGATGATGGTAGCGTAACTAAAGCCGAAGGTATTGGTTTTATTGAAAACGGCCGCGAAATTTCCGTTGCTTTTTTTGTACAGCTGCGGCGGATTGCCGGTAAATTCCGTAACCTTCCGGCCGCCTAGTTGCAGTTGCCCCGTTTTGCTGATCTTGTAAAACGTTACTGTGTTCAGAGCGCTGTTAAGCCCGGTGAAAATATAGCCGTCGCTTACTTCCACGGGTGCCAAATAACTAGTAGTATTCCCGAAACCGCTGGCCCACTCCAGGTTGCCGGTTTGGTCGATTTTAAACAGCGTGCTGCCAATGCGCGCCAGAATTCCGCCGTCGGAAGTTACAATGGCCCCGCCCCAGATCGGTCCGAAACTGTAGAACTTGGTCCAGAGAAAATTGCCGTTCGCATCAAGTTTGGTTATGGTGTTGAAAAAGCCCTGCTGGTTTAGGGGCGAAGCATTGGCCAGCACCACAAAATTGCCGTTGCTGTCTTCGCTGATGGTGTATGGGTACTGAATATAATCCGGGTCTTCCAACGATCTGCTCCAGATTATGGCGCCGTTCGCATCTAATAACGTAACCACCGAATGGTAAAGATTGGCGCTTGGAATGCGGTTGAGGAGCGCAAAACCGCCGTTTCGGGTTTTAATAGCGCTGCCGGCATAAAAACCGATCGGAATTTTATATTGCTTCGCCCAATCCGGATTGCCGCAGCTGTTGAATTTGTAAAGTTTCAGGCTGTCTAAGGAAAAGACCGCAATTCCCTGGTCGTTGGTCTGAAAAATCCGCGTGTTCCTGCCAAAATGCATCCCGTCAATCGTTTTCACGAAAGCGCTCTGGCTCATCGAAACCAGCGGAAAAAGCAACAGGAAAACAAGCAGCAGTTTTTTCATAGAAGGCAATAGCGTTTTAAAGCCGGTAAGTAAAAGACGCAAACTTTAATTTGACTGTGGCAAAGAAAAGCGATTTCGTGCAGATAATTTACCGATCTCCAGTAACATGGCAGGTTTTAAGAGAATATTGTCCCGACTTTTTAAGTGCTAAACCCTATCGTTTTTCCCAGCATATTTCAGGCTGAAAATTTTGCCGAAACGTTATTGCCGGAAATTCTGAAGGTGAAGAAATCTTGATTTTCGTCAATGTTTACAACTGCCGTTTGCAGGAAATTTGCGATGTACTTTAAAACAGACAAACTATGAAAAAGCAAAAAACAATGCTGCTGGCCGCCAAAGGATTTATCCTGCTTTCGGCTTTGAGTTTATTATCGGTAAGTGTCATGGCGTTCTTCAGTCCGCAGGCGGTTATGGATCTGGTGCAGGTAAAATTAGAAAACACCGATGCTTACAGTTCTATTCGCGGCGTTTACGGCGGGGTAGGGATGACGCTGGTAATTTCATTGATCTATCTCATGCTGAAAGAACCGCGCAAAGGCCTGGCGTTTTTAATGCTGCTCTGGGGTTTTTACGCTTTCTCGCGGACCATTACTATTTTCGCGGAAGGCAGTTTAGGCGCTTTCGGAACGCAATGGCTGGTAATTGAAGCTGCCTTTTTCCTGATCGCCGGTACTTTGTTCATGCTAACTGGCAAAAACGAAGCCTCTAAAACCGATTTGCAAGTAAAGCTCAGCGTTTAAATGAACTGCTATTTTAATACAAAAGCATAGCTATTAGGCTGTGCTTTTGTATTTTACACTTCCCCTTCCAGATCGTTCACATTATCTCCCAATCCAAACAACTTCAGATCCTGCTCTTTTTCCATTTGCTGCAGGCGGTAGCGGATCGTTTCCAGTTCGGAGTTCAGGTTCAGAAGTTGGTCGCGCATGTTGAGAATAATTTCCAGGCCTTCTTTGTTTATGCCCAGTTCGGAATGTAGCCGGAGCAGGCGTTCCAGTTTCTCGATTTCTTCGGCGGGCAGCACGGCTTTTTGTTCCTGTTCCTGCAAATGCACCAGCCCGAAATCGGCAAATTCCCGGATGAGCGTAACCTGAACGCCGTGGTGCGAACAAAATTCCTCTATGGCGATGTAGTTCATGGTCCCTTTAATTAGAAATTAGAAATTCAAAATTAGAAATAGGCGGCGGGCATTGTCAGATGGCAAAACGCTATGCTTTTACAGGAAAAAAGTCAACTAACAGTTAACAATTAACAATCAGCAATCAAGCTCGTAGTTCAGCCAGTTGCCGGAAGAGCTCTTTTTCTTTATCGGTGAGTTTTTCGGGCAAATGCAGTACCGTTTTTATGTAGAGGTCGCCGTGCTGGCCGGGGTGGTTATACACCGGAAACCCCTTGCCTTTTAAGCGCAGCATTTTGCCGTTCTGGGTTTCGGGCTGAATTTTAATTCTGATCTTGCCGCCGAGCGTATCCACTACTTCTTCGCCGCCCAAAGCTGCTTTATACACGCTAACCGGGGCATCCACATAAAGATCGTTGCCTTTGCGGGTGTACTTCGGGTCTGGGGCAATGCGGAAGGTAATGTACAGATCGCCGTTTTCGGCACCGTTCATGCCCGGGCCGCCCTGGCCTTTCAGCCGGATGGTTTGCCCGTCGGCCACGCCTGGCTTGATGTTGATGCGCAGGTTTCTGCCGTTCACGGTCAGGGTTTTACTGCCGCCGCGGTACGCTTCCTCCAAAGGCATCTGCAATTCGGCGGTGAAATCCTGGCCTTTAAAAGCCATGGAGCTCCGGCGGCCGCCGCGAGCTTGTCCGCCACCCATACCGCCAAAGATCGAGCTGAAGAAGTCGGAGAAATCGGTGCCTCCAAAATCACCTTCGAAATGCGTGTAACGGCCGCCGCCTGGTCCGCCCGCGCCTGCGTACTGGCTCCAGTCGAAACCTCCCGGACCGCCGCCGGCTTGTTCGTAACGCTTCCAGTCGGCGCCCAGCTGGTCGTATTTCTTGCGTTTTTCCTCGTCGCTTAAAACCTCGTAGGCTTCCGAAACGGCTTTGAATTTTTCCTCCGCTTCCTTGTTATTCGGGTTTACATCCGGGTGGTATTTGCGCGCCAGCTTCTTATACGATTTCCTGATCTCGTCTTTCGTAGCGGTTTTAGAAACTTCCAGAATCTTGTAATAGTCTTTGTACTCCACAGGTCAGAAATTTTAAGACGTTCGGTATGGGGTTTTATACGAGGTTTAAGCGAATTGTTACCCCGGTCATCGCTTCTGTAATTCAGCGGGCGGAGTTAATCGGGAATGCGAAGAAAAACGATATGTTTTCAAGCTTAAAAAGTCGTGAAAATAATATAGTTTTAAACTAAAAAAGTCAGGCATAAATACCTGACTTTTTTGGTTGTCTTAAATCTTATGTCCTGATACTTGTATCTAATCTAAACTTTCTCCAGGTCTTCTTCGCCGAAAATGCCGGGTAGCTTCCGTTTTCGCATTACTAAAGCGTAATAAGCTTTGCCTTCGCGTTCGTTCCAGAGTACATCGTTTATTTCGGCGGGGTATTTCGGGAATTCGGGTTGGTTTACTACGCGCACCCAATCGCCGTAGCGGAAAGGCGGGCGGTCTGTTTCCACGAAAAGCTCTGGCCTTACTTTGTACTGCCGGTCCTGGTAGCGCAATAAAAGCCAGCCATTGGCGGTTTCCAGCAGCTCAAACACTTTTCCGGCCGGCTCTATGTCTTCAAAATCACGGCGGTTGGCCGGGTGTATATAGGTATAACCGTGCTCCGGAAACCAGTTATAAAGTCCAAAACGAAGGGGCTGACGGCGCATGTTTACAATTTGAAGATTTTGAAATTTGAATATTTTAAAATGATTTTCCGATACTGCTTTCTAAAAATTAAAGTTATCCCTGAAAACCAATTCCATGATAAAGGTATAAACGGATTTTGCCAATCGGAAACAGGAGCCAATTATTTTATCTTCAGAATTTCTTAAACCGGTGCATTTGCAAATCTTTAAATTTTCGAATCTTCAAATCGATAAAAAACCCCTTCGCCTTTCACCCGTAGAAACAGTACTTTTTTAGCCGCAAACCCTACCGTTTTTAAACCCAAAACCGCGGCATAGCTTCTTCATACAACCTAAAACTATGGCTGAGATCAACATTGAACGCAAAAAAAAATCCGGCTGGGGCTGGCTGCTTTTGCTAATTCTGCTGGCTTTAATTGGCTGGGCGGTTTACAAATTCTTCTTCCAGGATACTACCCAATACGAACAGGACAGATCGCTGGAAAAAGCACCCGTAGGCATGCTCCTTACCCACGAAGGACCGATCTACCGCACCTGAACTTTTGCCTGAATTTTCCTTTAGCAGTTTAAAATGAAAGCAGTTTTAGTCAAAAAACGCTAGGGTTTCAGGCTGAAAAACTGCTTAAGAGGCATCAGAAAAAAATCGAATAATACGAATCCCGAACATACGAAAAATCGAAACCATGACCACGCATTATACCGATAATACCAACTTCTCCGGCGACCCGGGCGCAACACTTTCGCCGCTCAAATCCCTGAAAAATTTTAAAGTAGCTAAAGATAACCTCGACGTGCGCGGCTGGGAAGTGTATGGCGCCGACGGCCGCAAACTAGGCGTCGTGGATGACCTGATCGTGGATGAAACGCTGATGAAAGTCCGTTACCTGGATGTGGATATCGACAGCAGCCTGATCCATGATAATCCGGATCATCATTTGCTGGTGCCCATTGGGTCGGCGCGTTTGCAGGAAGACGGCGATAAAGTGTACGTAAACCACCTCGACCAGATGACTTTGCCGCGCTACCCGCTTTACGCCGGCGGCGCGGTGGTGCCGGAATACGAACGCCTGCTGCGCGAAACCATGATCAACCCGAACAGGCAGCCGGCACCGGTAACTGAGCAAAGCAACCTGCCCATTCCCGCCGATTTTTATAAACACGAATATTTCGACGAACGCAAATTCTACGACCGTTCGGCTCCAAATACCAACCCGGTACACCAGGATCTGGATACCATTGAGCGGTTGGTGCAAATGCGCGAGAAAGGCATTTTAACCGAAGAAGAGTTTCAGCATTTAAAGCGCCGCGCCATCAATATTTAAGGTTCCGGGTTTTTTAGTCTTAAACCCTACCGTTTTCTCACTTCAAAATATTTTCGGAAGTTTTTCTGAATTGCTTTTTAAGAGGTCGTTTGAACCCGGAAGTTTACAAAAGGTGCCAGGTATTTGTGCCTGGCACCTTTTTATTTTTATATTCAAACCGATTCCGGCCCGGCTTGTTCTATGTTCCTGAAACCGGATCGCCGCGCGTTTAGGCTTAACTCCGCAGAATTATATTTTTGAGTTGAAATTAGAACCAGCTATGTTTTTAATATGTTGAAATACAGGTTTATTCGTGAATGCGAATATGTATTTTAAACTAATATAGGTAATTAGTATCTTTGCCTGTAATCACTACTTATTCAATCCAGCATGGACCAATATTCATATATCGCCAATGCGCACGGAGCCTACATCGATGAGCTGTATAAAGCGTATCAGCAGGACCCGGAAGCCGTAGATTTCGGCTGGCGTAAATTCTTTGAAGGTTTCGAGTTTTCGCAAACTTATCCGGCCGAGAACGGTCAGGAAGCGGGTGTAGCAGCTAAGCCAGCGGCAGCGGCCGGCGCGCCGGGCATTTCCGACAAAGAAATTAAAGTTTTCCAGCTTATTCAGGCGTACCGTTCACGCGGCCATCTGCGCGCTAAAACCAACCCGGTTCGCGAGCGGAAAGACCGTCAGGCCATGCTCGAGCTGTCAGATTTCGGCCTTACAGATGCAGACTTAAATACCACTTTTCAGGCAGGTAATTTAATTGGCATCGGGGCGGCAACGCTAAAAGATATTGTTTCTTCGTTGCAGAAGATCTACGAACGCACTATCGGTTTCGAATATATGTATATCCGCGACCCGAAAGTGCTAAACTGGATCCAGGAAAAAATTGAAAAAGACTCCTTAAAATTTAACCCGGGCATCGAATACAAAAAACGCATTCTTTCCAAGCTGAACGAAGCCGTTGTATTCGAAAATTTCCTGCACACTAAATTCTTAGGCCAGAAACGCTTCTCTCTGGAAGGTGGCGAAACCACCATTCCGGCTTTGGATGCGATCATTCAGAAAGGTGCCGAACTGGGCGTTCAGGAAGTGGTAATCGGGATGGCGCACCGCGGTCGTTTGAACGTGCTGGCCAACACCATGGGCAAAACCTACGAGCAGATCTTCTCCGAATTTGAAGGCACCGCCGTTCCGGATCTGACCATGGGCGATGGCGACGTGAAGTACCATATGGGCTTTTCGAGCGAAGTTGAAACCACTTCCGGCAATAAAGTTAATCTGAAACTGGCTCCGAACCCATCGCACTTAGAGGCGGTGAACCCGGTGGTGGAAGGTTTCGTTCGCGCGAAACTGGATACCATGTACGGCAAAGATTACAACAAGATCCTGCCGATCCTGATCCACGGCGATGCTGCGGTTGCCGGCCAGGGAATTGGCTACGAAGTAACGCAGATGAGCCAGCTGGAAGGTTACAAAACCGGCGGTACGCTGCACTTTGTGATCAACAACCAGGTTGGTTTCACCACCGATTTCGAAGATGCCCGCTCGTCTATTTATTCAACCGATTTAGCCAAAATCATCGACGCGCCGGTGCTGCACGTAAACGGCGACGATCCGGAAGCGGTGGTTTTTGCCGTGCGTTTGGCCACCGAATACCGCCAGATGTTCCACGCCGATATTTTCGTGGACATGGTGTGCTACCGCCGCCACGGCCACAACGAAGCCGATGAGCCGAAGTTCACGCAACCGGCCCTATACAACCTGATTTCCCGCCACAAGAACCCGCGCGAAGTTTACAACGAGATCCTGATCAATCGCGGCGAGATCGATGCGAAACTAGCCCAGGAAATGGACAAGGAGTTCCGCGATATGCTTCAGGCTCGCCTGGATATGGTAAAGCAAAAACCGCTGCCGTACAACTACCAGAGCATGGAAAAAGAGTGGCAGGAACTGCGCCGCTCCAAACCCGAAGACTTCGAGAAATCGCCGGAAACGGGCGTTTCGCAGGAAGTGATCGATCAGGTTGGTAAAGCCTTAACGGTAGTTCCGGAAGGTTATAAACCGCTGAAGCAGATCGAGAAACTCTTGAAAGAGCGCCAGGATATGTTCTTCGGCAGCAAAACCCTGAACTGGGCAGCTGCGGAATTATTAGCCTACGGTTCTATTCTGCTGGAAAATAAAATTGTTCGCTTAAGCGGCCAGGATGTGCAGCGCGGAACGTTTTCGCACCGCCACGCCGTTTTCCACGATGCCAATTCCAGCGCCCCATATACCAGCCTGAACAACATCGCCGAAAAACAAGCGCAACTTCATATCTACAACTCCCTGCTTTCCGAGTACGGCGTTTTAGGTTTTGAATTCGGTTATGCCATGGCCAACCCGAACGCCCTGGTTATCTGGGAAGCCCAGTTCGGTGATTTCGCCAACGGCGCGCAGGTTATGATCGACCAGTTCATTACTTCTACCGAATCGAAGTGGCAGCGCATGAACGGGGTGGTAATGCTGTTGCCGCACGGCTACGAAGGCCAAGGGCCGGAACACTCCAATGCCCGCCCGGAACGCTTCCTGCAACTTGCTGCCGAATACAATATTTTCGTAACGAACATCACCACGCCGGCTAACTTCTTCCATATGCTGCGTCGCCAGCTGGCCTTGCCTTTCCGCAAGCCATGCGTAAACATGTCGCCGAAATCGTTGCTGCGTCATCCGCTGGTTTCTTCTAAAATTGAAGAGTTTACCAAAGGCAGTTTCCGCGAAGTGATCGGCGATGAATACGCTACTGCAAAATCGGTGAAAACGGTATTGCTTTGCACCGGAAAAGTGTACTTCGATTTATTGGAAGAGCAACAGAAAACCAAGCGCAAAGACGTAGCCATCATCCGCATGGAGCAGCTTCACCCGTTCCCGAAAACGCAACTGGCCGCTGAACTCAGCAAGTATAAAAACGCAAAAGTTTATTGGGTACAGGAAGAACCGCAAAACATGGGCGCCTGGATGTACATCCTCAACGCCATGCGCAGCGAAGTAGTAGATGGAATCTCGCGTAAGGCAAGTTCTTCTCCGGCAACCGGCTACAATAAAGTGCACCAGAAAGAGCAACGCGAAATTGTAGAACGCGCCTTTACGCTTTAATTAGCTGCCTATGGTTTAAGTTTGAGCGTAACGGTAACTTGGACCTTTAAATAAAAGCAAGTTTGTAACTTGCGGAAAACCACAAACACGGAAGTTGCAAACTTCCGGAGAATGAAAATCACAAGTTACCGCTGCGCTCAAACTTGCGACATAAAAAACAGAAAAATACCTTTGGAAAACGCTATGGTTTTTACCTCAAAAAGTGTAGCGTTTTCGGAAGGCTTTCAGCAAAAAGAAACGAATTAATTCTAAAGCAAAATATATGTCATTAGAAGTAAAAGTACCGGTTGTCGGCGAATCCATTACCGAAGTAACCATAGCCAAGTGGCTAAAAAAAGACGGCGACCAGGTTGCCATGGACGAGATCATCTGCGAACTTGAATCGGACAAAGCGACTTTTGAGCTGCCAGCCGAAGCCGCCGGTATTTTAAGAATTGTAGCGCAGGAAGGCGATACGGTAGAAATTGGCGGAATCCTTTGTCGCATTGAAGGCGAAGGCGCAACTGCTGCTGCTCCAAGCCAGGCTCCAACTGAAACGAAAACGATTTCCGATCCGCAAAGCACGCCGGTAGCGGAAGCAACGCCATCTACGGGTGCGCAAAACCAGCCACAAACTCCCGCTTCGGCTCCAGCAACTGGCGGTGGCGTGAAAGAAATAAAAATCCCAGCCGTGGGCGAATCGATCACCGAAGTTACCATTTCCAAATGGCTGAAAAACGACGGCGACCAGGTAGCCATGGACGAGGTTCTTTGCGAACTGGAATCAGATAAAGCAACTTTCGAACTTCCAGCTGAAGCCGCCGGTATTTTAAGAATTGTAGCGCCGGAAGGTTCTACGATCGAGATTGGTGCAGTTATCTGCAAAATTGAAACTTCGGGTGCTCAGGCGGGCGTAACGGCTGCCCCAAGTGCTCCGGCATCTCCGGCGCAAACCCAGCCAATGGCGGCGGCTACTTCCGGTGCGGCAACGTACGCTTCCGGAACGCCTTCCCCGGCAGCCGGAAAAATTCTATCGGAAAAAGGCATTAACGCTGCTGACGTTCAAGGCTCCGGCCGAGACGGTAGAATTACCAAAGAAGATGCCATGGGCGCGCAAGCCAAACCAGCGCAAGCTGCTCCGGCCGCTGCTGCGAAACCTGCTGCTGCAACATCGGCTCCGGCTGCTGCGCCAGCTGCCCAGGCAGGAGCGCGTAACCAGCGCCGCGAAAAAATGACCAGCCTGCGGAAAACCGTAGCGCGTCGTTTGGTACAGGTGAAAAGTGAAACGGCCATGCTTACTACTTTCAACGAGGTAGATATGAAGCCGATCATGGACATCCGCAACAAGTTCAAAGACAAGTTCAAGGAAAAACACGAAGTTGGTTTAGGCTTCATGTCGTTCTTCACCAAAGCTTGTACCGTTGCCTTACAGGAATGGCCGGCTGTAAACGCGATGATCGATAACGGCGAGATCGTTTATAACGATTATGCCGATATTTCCATTGCCGTTTCTTCGCCAAAAGGCCTGGTAGTTCCGGTTATCCGCAACGCCGAAAGCTTAAGTCTGGACGGTATCGAAAAAGAGGTGGTGCGCCTTGCCAAAAAAGCCCGCGATGGTAAATTAAGCATCGAAGAAATGACCGGCGGTACTTTCACCATCACCAACGGCGGTATCTTCGGTTCCATGATGTCTACACCGATCATCAACGCGCCACAATCAGCTATTCTGGGTATGCACAACATCATCCAACGCCCGGTTGCCATCGACGGCCAGGTTGAAATTCGCCCAATGATGTACCTGGCGCTTTCTTACGACCACCGCATTATCGATGGCCGTGAGTCGGTAAGCTTCCTGGTACGCGTGAAAGAATTGCTGGAAGATCCAATGCGTTTATTATTAGGCGTGTAAGTTAGAAATGTTTAGAAAGAGGAGGGAAGAAGGTTCGCTGAATTTCCTCCTCTTATTTTTACAGATACTGTCCCCTTGAGGGGACCACAGGGGTGTTTACTCTTGCAGATTTAGCACGCGGAAACATCCCCCTTGCCCCCTTCAAAGGGGGAGTTATCAGATAAATATTTAAAAAGAGTAATCTTTTAAAAAGTAAAAAAATGAAATACGATGTAACTGTAATCGGTTCCGGACCTGGTGGCTACGTGGCGGCAATTCGTTGCGCCCAGCTGGGAATGAAAACCGCGATAATCGAAAAATATTCGGTGCTGGGTGGTACCTGCTTAAACGTAGGTTGTATTCCTTCCAAAGCGCTTTTAGATTCTTCGGAGCATTTCCACAACGCTTCGCATACCTTTAAAGAGCACGGCATCGAGCTGGATAACCTGAAAGTAAACCTGGGGCAGATGATCAACCGCAAAAGCGGCGTTATTAAATCGAACAACGACGGGATTGCTTATTTAATGAAGAAAAACAAGATCGATGTTTATAACGGTCTGGGTTCTTTCGTAAGCAAAAACAAGATCAAAGTAATGCCGGAAGCCGGCGAAGCCCAGGAAATTGAAACCGAGAAAGTAATTATCGCTACCGGTTCCAAGCCTACCGTGCTGCCTTTCCTGCCGGTAGATAAAGAACGCATCATTACTTCCACCGAAGCTTTAACTTTGAAAGAAGCTCCGAAGCACATGATCATCATTGGTGGTGGCGTTATCGGGCTGGAACTAGGTTCGGTGTATGCCCGCTTAGGTTCTAAAATCACGGTAGTAGAGTTCCTGGATTCCATCATTCCGACCATGGACCGTGCTTTGGGTAAAGAACTACAGCGCGTTTTGAAAAAGACTTTAGGCTTCGAATTCTTCTTCCAGCACAAAGTAACCGGCGCTACCAACGATGGCCAGAACGTGAAAGTAACCGCTGAAAATACCAAAGGCGAAACGGTTACCTTCGAAGGCGATTACTGCCTGGTTTCCATCGGTCGTAAACCTTACACCGAAGGCCTGAACCTGGAAGCAGCCGGTGTACAGATGGGCGAACGCGGTATGATTGCCGTGAACGATCACCTGGAAACCAACGTACCGGGTATTTTCGCCATTGGCGACGTGGTGCGTGGTGCGATGCTTGCCCACAAAGCCGAAGAAGAAGGCGTGCTGGTGGCAGAATACATGGCTGGCCAGAAACCGCACATCAATTACAACCTGATCCCGGGCGTGGTTTATACCTGGCCGGAAGTAGCTGGCGTTGGTTTTACCGAAGAACAACTGAAAGAACAAGGCCGCGCCTACAAAACCGGTTCGTTCCCGTTCAAAGCCTCCGGCCGCGCCAAAGCTTCCATGGATACCGATGGTTTCGTGAAAGTATTAGCCGATAAAACCACCGACGAAATTCTGGGCGTGCACATGATCGGGCCGCGGATTGCAGACTTAATTGCGGAAGCGGTTGTAGCCATGGAATTCCGGGCTTCTGCCGAAGACATTGCCCGCATGAGTCACGCGCACCCAACCTATACCGAAGCCATGAAAGAAGCGTGTTTAGCCGCTACGGAAAACCGCGCCATTCATATTTAACAGATTTGGAAATTTGAAGATGTGAAAATTTGAAAATGGTTTCAGATTAAACATCATCAGCTTTCTTTTACTGAAATGCCTCCTGGTACTGCCATTCCGGGAGGTATTTTTTTGCCCTGACTTTTTGGGTCTAAAACGATAGCGTTTTAAAGGCAGCCGGGGCGTACGGGTTGAAACCGTGAAAATTATTTTTTTCAGGTAAAGGACCTAAACCCTAAACTATAGCCCTGCCTTGTCACGTCTTTCAAGGCGAGGAGCGCAACAACCCAAATGCTGCAAAAACGGTATGCAATTACACTCAAAAAGCCAAACCGGCTTTTGTAGAATGCAACCTATGAAAAAACACCTCAATCTCGAATTCAACGGGAAATACAGCATCAATGCCGCCGGCAAGCACGTGCGCGACGGGCTTTCCACGGCCATTATTCTGGAAGATAGTCTTTGGATCGCCTGCGATGAAAGAAGCAGTTTAGAGCGGCTGACGAAAACCGATAAACAAACCTTCGGCAAGCATCAGTCTTTCGATCTGAAAAAATACCTGGAATTACCCGGCGGCGCTGACTGCGAAATTGATGTGGAAGGTTTAGGGTTCGATGATCATTATTTGTGGCTGGTAGGCTCGCACAGCCTGGCACGGAAAAAACCAAAAAAATCTGATCCACCGGAAAAGCAGATTAAGCGCTTGGCGAAAGTGAAAGATGATCCGAGCCGGTATTTGCTGGCGCGGATTCCGATGATCAGAAACCGCGAAACCGGCGAATTCGAGCTGCATAAATCCTGTGCCCATCCCGATATTCCGAACGTAAAACTGCACGCTTCGCAGCTGGTAAGCTCCGGCGAGAAAAACAAACTCATGCAGGTGCTGGCTTCCGATATCCATTTGAAGCCTTTTATGCAGATCCCGGGCAAAGACAATGGCTTCGATATTGAAGGTTTAGCCCTGAGTAAAGAGAAAATCTACATCGGTTTGCGCGGTCCGGTTTTGCGGGGCTGGGCTATGATCCTGGAAGTGGAGATTGAGGAATCGAAGTCGGAACAATTCAAGCTGAAACCGATCGGCGAAGACGGTAAATTCTATAAAAAACATTTTTTACACCTGGAAGGCATGGGAATCAGGGAACTGCGGGTAGTGAAAAACGATCTGCTCATTCTGGCGGGCCCAACTATGGATCTGGATGGCACCATTTCGGTTTACCGCTGGAAAGATGCAATGAAGCAGCAAGAAGCGGCTATTGTGCACCGGAAAGAACTCGAGCGCTTATTTGACGTGCCGCACGGTTCAGGCGAAACTTCCGGCCAGGATAAAGCAGAAGGCATGGCGCTTTACGACGATAACCACGTGTTAATTGTGTTCGATAGCCCCACCGATAAACGTAAACTCAGCGATAACGGGGTGCAGGCCGATGTTTATAAGATCTGAAAACGCTATGCTTTTAGCTTGAAAAACTACTTCTAAACGGTAAGGATTTAGCTTTCAAAACTGCCGGTACGGGGTTAAAAACAGACTTGCAGCAATTTCGTAAGCAGCAGTACAAACGAAATTGCTTTGTACCTAAAAATTACCCTCTGCTTTTTGCTGTTTTTGCTGCAGGCTTCCTGCACAGAATTGCGGGCTTATTCCATCCTTACGCACCAGGCCATGATCGATGCCGCCTGGGAAAAAGAACTGGTACCGGTCCTGGAAAAGCGGTTTCCGGGCGCAACGCTCCAGGAACTAAAAGATGCGCACGCGTATGCTTACGGCGGCGCCATTATGCCCGATATGGGGTATTATCCCTTTGGAAGCCGCTTTTTTACCGACTTAGTGCATTACGTACGAACCGGTGATTTTACCCAAAACCTTATTTCCGAAGCAACGAACCGCAACGAACTGGCTTTTGCTTTGGGCGCGCTGGCGCATTACCACGGCGATATTCAGGGGCATAAACTAGGAACCAACCGAAGCGTACCGCTGATTTACCCTGAAACCCGCAAATACTTTGGCGAAGTGGTTACTTACGAAGAAGATCCGGTGGCACATATGCGTATGGAATTCGGGTTTGATGTGTTGCAGGCGGCGCGCGGTAATTATGCGCCTCAGGCTTACCGCGATTTTATTGGCTTTAAAGTAGCCGGGGAAGTACTGGAACGTGCTTTTTATAAAACCTACGGGCTAAAATTGAAACAAACTTTTGTGTATGTGCCGCTGGCAGCGTTCGTTTTCAAAATTGCGGTGAAAGCAGTTTTGCCGCAGGTCACCAAAATTGGCTGGGAGTGGGTAGATAAAGATGCTATGAAAAATGAAGGCAGCGCTGCCGACCAGGAAGTAGCGCATCTGCTACGCAAAAGCAGTTTTAACGAATTGTTTAGCCGGAAAAACGATGAGCCGGGCATTTCGGCGCGGATCTTGGCGGCGGTTTTCCGGTTTGTGCCCAAGATCGGGATCCTGGAACCGCTCCATTTCGAAATTCCCACGCCCGAAGCCGAAAGCTTGTTTGCCATAAGTTTTGCGACTGCCCTGCAAGATTACCAGCTTTCATTACAGAACCTGCCGGAAAGTTTGCCGAACCTGCAAGACTACGATCTCGATACCGGTTATCGGGCGGAATTAGGGCACTATAAACTGGCTGACCATGCGTTTGCGCGCCTGCTGGTAAAACTCTCCGACGACAATTTCGAAACTGCATCTGCAACGTTACGCGCCGACGGCCTCCAATATTTTACTAATCTATCGCCGCCGCCAGATTTTCGTCTGGAAAAGAAACGTTATCGTAAAACCAGAGCCAGCCTGCAAATGCTGCAGCAAACCAAATAAAACCAGGCCGGAAATAAAAAATGGTATCCTTTTCTGGTCAAAAACCCGTAAAATGCTGCGATCTTCTCCCGTAACAAACCAATTCTGTTTTGAAACCTGAAAATAAAGAAAAATCGAGCAAACTGCCTTTATACATTACGCTTGGCGTAGTAGGAACCGTGTTTGCGCTTTACTTTTTCTGGCCGCCCTTTGCCGGTTTTCTAAGCGAAGCCTGGTCGGTGCTGAAGACCGGCGACCAGCAGAAAATATCAGCCTGGGTAGAACAATTTGGCTATTGGGGGCCGCTGGTCATCATTCTTTTTATGATCGTGCAGATGTTTATGGTGGTGGTAAATGTGCTGGCTATCATCATTATTACCATCCTGGTTTACGGTCCGGTTTGGGGTAGTTTAATTGCTTTTTCGGGCATCATGCTGGCTTCTATAATCGGCTACGGCGTTGGGCGTTGGGCCGGAGTGGCGCTGGTGCACAAATTACTGGGCGTGAAAGCGGCTACAAAAGTGGAAGCGCAGGTAGACCGCTACGGTTATTGGGCCGTTGCCATTGCGCGCGTAATTCCGGTTATCTCTAATGATGCGATCAGCTTTGTAGCCGGTTCTACGGGCCTGGGTTTCTGGAAATTTTTAGGAGCAACCACCGCCGGAGTCGTGCCGCTTATTACCCTTATCGCCTTCATCGGCAACGATTCAAAAAGCCTTACCACCGGCCTTATCTGGCTTTCCGCCATTGGAATTACCGCCTTCCTGATATTTTATTTCTACGATAAGCACAAACGTAAAACCGAAGTGGCCCCACCGGAACCGGGAAAACGTTAGGATTTAAGCACAAAAAAGTCCCGGAACTTCTGGTATGAAATTCCGGGACTTTTTTAATTGAAAGTTTAATCTATAACGGTTAGTGGTTTAATCTACGTTTAGTGGCTTCCCGCCGAACTGCCTTCTTCATTCGGGTTCTGGCGGGTTCTTGGCGGGAATTCGCCGCCGTGCTGATGGTCGCCGCCGCTTTTTAGTTTTGCGGGAGGCGTGCCGCCTTCGTAGCCTTCATAATCTTCCGGGTTTCCGGAAGTGCCGCTGCTGCCACTGCTGCCTTTAGCGTTGTTTTTTACCCAGGCAGAAGGGTTATTGCCTCTGTGCGGGTCGTTGTATGTAGATGGAGCATGTTTATGTTCCTGCGACCCGTGCCCGGCACCACCGCTGCTTTTACCGCCACCCGAACCATCGGATTTACCACCTTCGTGGTTGGTGGTTCCGGTCTGGCGACGCACGGTTTCATCCTGCTCACCTGTTACTTTATGTATGCGGTAATCGTCGCCGAGGTGCAGCCCGGTGCCGCGTTCTTCCGGCGTCTGGTCGTTGC
The DNA here is from genome assembly GCF_016623615.1 of Adhaeribacter terrigena. Taxonomy (GTDB): domain Bacteria; phylum Bacteroidota; class Bacteroidia; order Cytophagales; family Hymenobacteraceae; genus Adhaeribacter_A; species Adhaeribacter_A terrigena. Next base: position 195,543 of record NZ_JAEHFX010000008.1, read on the forward strand.
TGGAACCATCTTTTAAACTGCCGGCGCCATGCACATCGCCGGCGCTGGTATGCGAGCGGATGCCCGTGTTCGTTTCTTCGGCTTTAGCGCCCTGTTCGCCGGCCATGCTGCTGCGTTCGCCTGGCCCGCCACCCTGACGGTCTGATTTTGTTCCTTCGCCTTCTAAATGATTCCGGTGACCGCGTTCGCCACTTTCGTTCTTATGATTTTTCATAGTTGTAATCAGTAAAGTTAAACATCGGCTTGGCTTTGAGTGCGTTGCCGTAAGAGCAATTTACGCAAGCCCGGCGCGCAGGTTCGGCTAGTCGTTTCGAATCAGGTGTACTATTTAGAAAAAACGGTAGCACTTTGAGGCGAAAAACTCAGTATTAGAAAAATGAAAAATAATTGCAACCTAAACCTGTAAAATAGCGGTATAGCATTCCGGGCTTACTGCAAAATTTAGCTTAAAAAGGCCGGCTAATTTTCATCCTTTAACTTTCAAAAATTATGGAAAATAAAACGAACAAGCCAAACCAGGCTCAGTCTTCAGCGCAAAATGCTGCTTCTGCTTCTAATAAAAGCAATGCTTTTAATATGGAAGCTTTAACCGGCATGTTAGGCAACGGTCAAATTCCGGAAAAAATAAAGCAATATAGTGATATGGCAATTAAAAAAGTGAATAGCCTTAGCACTACGCAAAAAGTAATTGGCGGTGCTTTGCTGGTTTTAGGCGCCGGTTATTTATCGAAGCGTTCAAAAATGAACTTCAGCGGCATTGCCGGCAGACTTAAGCGATAAGCTTTTCAGGAATTAACTTACATAAGAAAGCCCGGCGCTATTACAGCGCCGGGCTTTCTTGTATTTATGGTTGCGCCTGCTTTAATAGTCGAGCCCGGGCTTCATTTATTTGGTAAGTACGTTTATGCAATTCGTAAAGCCTCTTTTTTCCAGGTATTGCTGGTGGTACTCTTCGGCTTTATAAAATACCCCGGCCGCCGAAATCTCGGTTACAATAGGCTGGTTCCGGTAAATTTCGGATTGCTGAAGCAAAGCTTTGGATATCTGGGCGGCTTCTTTCTGCGCCTGGTTGTGGTAAAATATGGCTGAACGGTATTGTGCGCCAATATCCGGCCCCTGACGATTGAGGGTGGTAGGGTTATGCTGTTGCCAGAAAACGTCAAGCAGATCCTGATAAGAAATGCGTGCCGGATCATAGGTAATCTCTACTGCTTCGGCGTGCTCAGTTTTATCTGAACAAATCTCTTCGTAGGTAGGGTTTTCGGTTATGCCCCCTATATAACCAACGCAGGTAGCTTTTACCCCGTCTAATTGGCGGAAAATGGCTTCTACCCCCCAAAAACAACCCGCTGCAAAAGTGGCCTTCTCCATGAATATACTAATATTGTAATGTATTATTTTTTTAAAACTTTAGGCTTACTTACGTAATTTATTGGGTATCAGGTTACCAAAATGTTTCGTTAAAGTAAAATTTCAAACTTTTTAAACTTCTGTAGCTGGCATGTTTCCATGGGTTTACCCTCAATTATGCGATCAGAGATAAGTGGCAGCTTATAACTTTAAAGAGTTTTTCGCGCTAAAAGCCTAGCGTTTTCTTCCGCGGGTCTGCGGCCGGAAGCATTAATTTTAAACCTTCGGTACAATTCTCAAATCTGGTAATTTCTATGCTCGATTTTTTGAACACGTTGATCGGTCCGGATTCTAAGGACATTTTATGGTGGCAAATGGGGGTGCGCGGTATTCTTGTGTTTTTGTTAACGCTGTTTATGGTGCGTTACGGCGACCGGCGGATTTTCAGCAAAAGTACCGCACTGGATCTTGTTCTGGCCATTATTTTGGGTTCCATTTTAAGCCGCGCCATTACCGGTAATTCGCCGTTTTTTGCCACTCTTTTCACAGCCCTTTTGCTTGTCGGTTTTCACTGGCTGCTGGCCATGACTTCGTTTCATATAAAGGGCTTCGGGAAATATGTGAAGGGAAGGGAAACGCAGCTTATTAAAGATGGCAACCTGCTCTGGAATAAAATGGAACAGGAAAAGATAAGCCTGAACGATCTGTACGAAGCTTGCCGGAAAAGTAAAATGCAAGACCTGACAAATGTGAAGGATGCTTTCTTTGAGCGGAGCGGCGACATCAGTTTGATTCCTTTCGGCAAAGATGAAAAACCGGCTCCGAAAACCTGAATGCCGCCGGCGCGTTATTAGAGCAGGTTCCGATCGGGTTTTACAGCCAGGGAACAGCCAGAGATAAGAATTATTATTCCTGCACTTATTTACCCAGCCATAAAAAACTTACTATGAAAAAGAATAAACGGAAAAAGAGTACCGGCGCTGCCAGTAACCGCGTGCTGATATCACTGGCCGGTGGCCTGGCAGGTGCCTGTGCCCTGACGCTGGTGCACGAAACCATGCGCCGCCTGCACCCGGATGCGCCCCGGATGGATCTGCTGGGCATGCGGGCAATTGCCCAAACCATGCGCGCCGCCAACGCCGAACCACCTGCCGAAGAAAAATTGTTCGGTATAACCATGGTTGGCGATATTGTGGCCAATGCTTTGTACTACAGCCTGGTGGGCAGCAATAGAAATGCCTGGCTTCGCGGCTCCCTGCTTGGGTTGGCCGGTGGGTTAGGGGGCGTGGTGCTTCCCGGGCCAATGGGTTTGGGCACGGCGCCAAGTGGCCGCACCACCCAAACCAAAGTCATGACGGTGGCCTGGTACTTTTTGGGTGGTTTAGCCGCCGCCGCTGCCGCCCGTGGTATGGATAATCTTCTTAGCAGTAACCGCTGACATATTGAATAACAGGCATGAAAAAGCCGGCTCTGAGCAAAGAGCCGGCTTTTTGTTTTATAAATGTAGCTGTTCTTGTGACGTTACTTAAAAAATTAAGCGCTTTTGCGACCGGAGCCGCTTTTTTTGCCGCCGTGGTCGTGTTTGTTTACCGTGGCCCAGGCGCGTTTTTCGGCTTCTTCATGGTTTAAGCCTTTTTTCTCGTAACTTTCTTCAATGTGTTCGGCCTGCCGCTTTTGTTTATCGGTATAGGCAGATTTATCTCCTCTTGGCATAGCGTTTTTCCTTTCTTTTTAGTTTACAATAGATATTAGCCTGCCCGGGATTAAGGAAAACCGGGCGGCTTTTTTTATACGTTTCCCGGTAGAAGATGATTGAACAAGTTGTGCTTTTCTGAAACAATCAACTACCTAAAAGGGCCTTAAAAGCGGGTTAACGGCGCAATAAAGGGGGTAAAAGGAAAAAAAAGTAATTTTTTAGTGCAATTTTCATTCGAAAAGTTTAATTTTGAATCCGTTAACCAAATTATTATCAGATAATGAAAGCATTTTACCTTTTTTCGCTGCTTTTCATGCTGGCCTTTACACCAGGGTTTTCGCAGGGAAATGGCAGCGAAGCTTCCAAAACTGAATCCCCAAACCACGATCCTCAAAAGCTTGAAGCCAGCCTTTCGCCTGCCGAGCAAGCTGAACGCGATCTTTTAGTGCCGCGCAAGTACCAGGAACAGTTAGCGGTTGAAGCTAGCAAACCGGTTAAATACGGACCTTCCAACAGTTCGAGCAAAAAATATTATTCTAAAAAGAAGTATTCTTCCCGCCGCTATCCGGCTAAGAAAAGATCTACCCGTCGCCGGTAACAGTTACGCCGGTAAAGGATCAGAGCAAAAAAAGCTGCCCGGTTTGCCAGGCAGCTTTTTTAGTTTTCAGCTCAAAAAGGGTAGCGTTTTTTACCTTTATTGTACGAAGGCTGCAATAATTAAAATAAAAAAAGCAGCATAAATCCCTACGGCTGTGCCTAAGCCGGCAGCTGCTTTCCCCAGTTTTTTCTTTTTGGCCTGCTGTTTATAGCCTTCGGTGTAATGGGGGTTATCCAGCAATGTAACGTTGTTGGTTTCCATGTTGTGGCGGGAAGGAGGGGTGGCGGCAATTACAGCGCCTACGCCCAGCCCGACCGGTGGATAAAGCAACGTTGCTCCCAGCGTGCCCCAGTAAGCGCCTCTTGGTTTAAAATATTTTATTGCATCCGTTTTTCCGAGGTTATAAAGGGCATCTTTGTCCAGCGCGACAGCCTGCACTTCGGGTTCCGGCAGGTTTTCCAGAAATACATCTTTAACCCCGTTCTGATAGGTGATCATAAACACCGCAGCTTTGGGTATAACGTATGTGTTGATAGAGGCGGAATCCGGAAAAGGCTTGTAAATAACAGAATCCGGGGTTATTTCCAGCACTTTTACCAGGTATTCGTTGCCGTTCCGGTCCAGTAATTTATCCTGCCCCAAGGCAAGGCCGGAGGCAGTAAACCAAAGGAGGCTCAGGAAAAGGAATCTTAATTTCATTGATTTTTCTTTCTGTAGTTAAACCCAACCATGAAACTGTAGCGTGCGCCTTCTTTAGAAGGTACAAAAGCAAAGTTCAGCGGATAATTCATATTGCCAGATTTTATGGTGGCCCCGGTGGCAAAAACCAGTCCGGCTCCGGCCAGCGATACGTTCGGGCCAACGCCAACTTCAAAACCTGATTTACCTCTTAAACCAATAATGCCGCTGATGCTCGGTAAAAATAACCCTTGCTCCAGACCGCCGATCAGGGGAATAAGTTCGAGCAAACCGGAAGTGCCGCGGTCGCTCATAAAGATCTGCGTTTCGAATTGCCAGCCAAACTGCGTTAAAAGGCGGCTGGCTTCAAATTCGCGGTCCAGTTTGCGGCTCAGTTCGCCTTCGGCAATCAGGGTTAAACCAATGCGCGGGCCGTTCAGCTTTATTTGTTCCGGCGCCAGTTCATCAGGGTGCGGGGCAATATAGAGCGGTTCAGCGGGCGCCTGGCGAATTGGTTTGGCGCCTGACGCCGGTTCATTAAAAACTTCTTTGGCGCCATTGGCATAACGCAGCAGAAAAAGATCGCTTTTCCGGGTTGAAATTACCGGGCCTTCCGGGTTATCAAAACGTTTGTATTTTACGAGGTCGGGGGTAATTTCCAGCACTTTTACCAATATTTCTTCGCCGCTTTTTTTAATTAAGGTATCCTGGGCAGAAGCGAAAAAAGAACCAAAAATGGTAAGGGTAAGCAGCAATATTTTTTTCATGCGTTAGATGATTTGACTGGCGATTAATTGCCCGGCCAAGATAAGGTAATTGCACCGTTTATTAAATGTTTCGGCGGTTAAAAAAAAGCAAATTTTTCCAGATAACGAACCTGATAAACATCTTTCAATGCCGCTGAAATGTTTCAAAACGCTATGAAAAACGGCTTAAAAAGTGCCGGCCCGCCGCTCATCTTTTCCGGTAGTTAAAGCCGAACATAAGGCTGAATCTTGCTCCATCTTTAGACGGAACTACTGCAAAATTTACCGGAAAATGCACGTTGCCCGAGGTGAAAGAAGTACCCAGTGCCAGTACAACGCCCGTGCCGGCAGGCGATATGTTTGGTCCGAAACCAAGCTCCATACCCGATTCGCCGCGCAGACCGAACATGAGGCTGGCGCTTGGTAAAAATGCCCCCTGGTCTAAGCCGCCGATAAGCGGAATAAATTCTACCAGTCCGGTCGGGCCGCCCTCAATGTTAAAGATCTGGGTTTCGAACTGCCAGCCAAATTGCGAAATAACGGGGCTGGTAGCATCAAATTCCTCGGCCAGGCGCCTGGTTAGTTTGCCTTCGGTAATGTAGGTTACGCCAAAGCGCGGACCGTTCAGTTTCATCTGGTAAGGAGCCGGTTCTTCGGGTTGCGGCGGGTCTGCCACTTTTACTTCTTTCGGCGCCGGCCGCGGCGCAACTGGCAGGGGTTTGGCTTGCGGCTGCGGCGTTAAAATATCTTTCACACCGTTGGCATATTTTATCATAAACACTTCGTGCTTGTAAACCGAAATAGTTGGCCCTTCCGGATTATCGGCGCGTTTGTAAATAACCAGGTCGGGCGTAAGTTCCAGGATTTTAGCGGGAATTTCCTGACCGTCTTTTTTGGTGATCACGTCTTGCGCGGCGGCAATTAAAGATGCCAGCAAACATAAACTTAGTAGTAGAGATTTTTTCATAGTTTTATGCATTTAAATGATACCGTTTTGTAATGTTTCCGGATAAAGATACGGCGCGGTATAAGGGAAAGTAAAACCACAAATCAGGAAAATAAGACTTTGGGGAGTAGGGTTTTTGAGTTTTAAATCATTGAAAATCAGTAGAATATTGGTTTGTAAATAAGATGTTTCCGGAAAGAAAATTTTATTTATATTGGTAGTTTATTTTACCTGCCTGGCTTTTTCTATATGGATGATCTCAAAATTACCATCGATACGTTGACTCCTGATCAGAAAAGGGAGTTTTTGGATTTTATGAAGCGCCAGCAGCGACACAATGACCGTAAGGATGTGGCTTTGTTTCAGGCTTTGCAGCAAATTAAAAAGTTAAAACCGGCGGAATTACAGCGTAAAATTTACCCGGAAGCCGAAAACAGCATGGCTTACTACGCGCTTCGCAAGCGCCTCATGCGCCAGCTTTCGGACTTCATTTTGCTTAAACGCATGGAAGAAGATAGTACTTCCGTTTCGTCGGTTATGGGCATGGTTTCGCTGGCTTCGTATTTGTTTGAGGCCCGCGCCGACCGCCTGGCCTGGAACCTGCTGCGCAAAGCCGAAAAGCTGGCTCAGGAAAACGAAAAATTCGATCTGCTGAATAATATTTACAACCTGCAGATAGAACAAGCCGACAGCGGATTTGCCGATAACCTGCACCAGATCATTCAGAAGCGCAACGAAAACAAGCTGGCGGCCGACGAAGAAGAGCGCGCCAACATTGCGGCCAGCCTGATCCGCGAGCAACTCACCCAGGTGCGCGCGCAGGGCCGCGACCTGCATTTCGATGCGATCATTCAAAAAGTGCTTTCTGATTTTCAGCTCACCGAAGTGGCGGGCCGGCGGCCTTCTATTTTTTATAAACTCATGACCATTGCCCGCAGCGCGGTGCTGGCCCGGAAAGATTTTTACCAGTTCGAGCCGTATATTATTGCGCAGTTCCAGCAACTGGAAGAGCAAAGCGGTTTTACCAAAGCGCAGCTGCACTATAAACTGAACCTGCTTTACATGATCGCGCACGTACTTTACCGGAACCGCAAATTCAGCCAGAGCAACGCTTACCTGGAGCAAATTTATGCCGAACTGAAAACCAATACCAAGAGCCTAATGCTGCAATTTTACCCGCGCTACGTTTTTTTAAAAACGGCAAACCTGGCTTTTTTAGAGCAATTGGAAGAAGCTTCGGAACTGATGCAGGAGCTGATCGAAAAGCAGGGAAATCTGCTCAGCATCCGCGACCAGCTTACGGCGCAATTTGGCTTGAGCTTTTTGTATTTCGCGCAGGAAAACTACAAAAAAGCTAACCTGATCCTGATGCGTTTGCCGCACTCCGATAAATTCTGCGAAACTAAAATGGGCAAGGAGTGGGTCTTGAAAAAGAATATGGGTGAACTCATTTTGCAGCTGGAATTGCAAAACCCGGAACTGGCCATGAATAAAGTACGGATCATGGAGCGCAGTTTTAAAACTTTACTGGCGCAGGAAGCTTACCACAACGTGCGCGGGTACCTGCAATTGCTGAAAAAACTGATAGAAGATCCGTATCTGCTGGAACAGCCTTATTTTGTAGAACTGATTGAAAAAGAGCTGGAGTTTTTACCTCCGGAACAGGAAGATATTCAATCCATCAGTTTTTATGCCTGGCTGAAAGCGAAGATCCTGAAGCGGCGGTATTACGATGTTTTGCTGGAGCTGGCTGCCGGTAAAATTCCTGAAAGACCGGTGAAATTGCCTGAATGAACACAAAAAAAGCTGCACCATAAAATGCAGCTTTTTAGTTTTGGAGGCTGAAACCCTACCGTTTATTTCAGGAAAGCCAGCCTAACTCTTTGCCGTTGCGGTTATAGATTTTACCGGTTTTGCTTACAAAAAGCGGGTCTATTTTATCGCTTTTAAAAACGAACGGGAATTGCTCGTTATTGGTCTGCGCCAGCTTGCCGATTATTTCGAGTTGCTTGTTTTTTACCCGTACTAAATTGCCGTACGTGGTAATGTAAAACTCTTCGCGCGGGGCATTTTTAAACGTTACTTTGGTCAGGATAAAACGGCTGTCTAAGGTTGGCTCCACCTCTTCGCTGGTAATAAGCTGCGGGGTGCGCTTTTGGGTGGCAATGGCTACTGGTTTATCAGATACGGAATTGTTGCCGGCCAGCATCTGGCTGTTGGCATTGCGCCAACCGTTGCTGATAGCTGTTAAACGCGATTTTCGGCCGGGGTGCGTAGGGGTTTCATATTCATCGGAAAGCACGGCCATAGCTGCCTGGGCATCGGTTAAAGAAGCGCCCATTTTCCGTAGTACAAAGCCCGAAAATTCATCCGCTTCCAGTTCATCGGTTGGGTTGCTGCCGCCTTTCAGCAGCGTGTGCCCGTTTAAATGGTGACCAATTTCGTGCGCCAGAATACTTACTGCTGCCCAGTCGGTGCGGGAAGCGGAGTTCACCTGGTTCAGGAAACGGGTATTGTAGAGAATATAGCGGCGACCGTTCATGATCACAGCGGCGGCGTTATCAATTTCGGCTTCGCGCATTTCAAACCGGGGCGTTAAGCCTACCACGTCAATTATTTCTTTTACAATATCGCGGGCGCCGCGGGTTTTAGCAGGGCTTTTATAGGTTTGCGCTTTTGCATTTTCCGGGAAAAACGCAAGCGCCGAAAAACCGATGAACAATGCGGTTACATATTGGGTGAAGATCTTATTCATAGCGTTGCCTTTCTTAAAAAACGGTGGAGGTACAGAATTTTGTATCTGCTTTTACTAAAACGTTTTGCAATAGAATAAGTGCAATTTTGCGGCCAGAGTTTTGCCAGGGTAAAGCATAGCGTTTACAAACAAAGCCCCGGAGCAAACTCCGGGGCTTTGTTTAGTTTTATGGTAAAAGCCACATTTCTTATAGATTTGTATGCGGCTTTAAAATCTATTTGCCTGCTTTTTTATCTTTATCAGAATCTTTTTTGCTACTTTTTTTCTCTGAGGTTTCTTTTTTATCGCCGCTTTTAGCCGATGCTTTTTTAGTGGTTTTCTTTTCTTCGCCTAAACCAGGTACCACGTTTTTAACCAGTTTTTCGGCTTTTTTCTCTACCGTTTTTACCAGTTTTTTGGTAGTGTCGCGGGCAGCATCGCCTACGGCATCGGCAATTACATCGGCAATTTCTTTATGCTCTTTTTTGTCTTTTCCTTTTGTCATAGGATTTAGGTTTTTACGCTGTTAAGTTAGGTGATTTTGAATATTTGCTGAAACGAAAAACGGGCCTTAGAGTTGGGTTTCGGGCCGGTTTATAAAAAAAAGCCAGACTCCTGGAGCCCGGCTTTCATGGATCGGAAGTTGGAGTAGTAAAAACTACTTAGCTGCCGTTTTTTTACTGCCTGCAGAAGAGGCAGCTTTTTTGGTAGAAGCGGTGGTGCCCCCGGTTTTTCGGGTTGTGGCGCCGCTGCTGCTTGCTTTTTTGGCCATGGTGCCGGTAGCCCGGCTGGTAGTGGTGCCGGTAGTTTTTTTAGCGGCTGGTTTGCTTGCGCCGGTAGATTTGGCAGAGCTGGTTTTTTTGGCCGTGGTGGTGGTTTTGGTAGCTGCACTTTTGGTCGTGCCGGCCGGTTTAGTTGCTTTTGCCGCGGTTGCTTTTTTGGGGGTGGTACCGGTAGCTGCCTTTTTAGGCGCTGTAGTTGTTTTACCAGCCGAAGCAGTTTTGGTAGCCGGCGTTTTAGCAGCGCTTGCTTTTGCCGTGCTTGCTTTTTTGGTGGTTGCCGTTTTGGTAGCAGGGGTTTTGGTTGCAGCCGTTTTGGTTTTAGCAGTTGTGGTGCTGGCTTTTTTGGTTCCGGATTTAGCGGTAGAGGCCGAACTTGCAGATTTTTTACCGGTCATGCCGTCTGCTGCTTTCGTTACTTTCCGCACAACTTTGCTTACTACTTTAGATACAGCTTCCGGAACAATGTTGGTTTGAGTTCTTCTGGTTGATGCCATTTTCTTAATTTAATTTAGTGAAACAATTCGGCCGGCGGCAAGTAAAAGTCCTTTTTTTATGGAGAAAGCACGCTAACCTGTTACTTTTCAGTCGGATATATAAACGGATATATAGTGCCAGAGTTTTAATTAAAATCCCGTTTCTTTTAAAATTGTCCAATTTTTTTTGCGAACCGAACCAATTACAGGATAACCGGAAACTTCTGCGCCGGAAATTGGATGCTAAAAACGTGAAAATGGCTGTGGCCCGGCCGATCTGTAATTTCCACTGCCGCAAACGCTTTCCCGTTTTTAATGATTAAATTTGGGCCCTTTCAAACCTGTTTTTTATGCAGAAACCTACTCTCTTTTATATTTACGACGCGCTTTGCGGCTGGTGCTTTGGGTTTGCCCCGGTCATGCAAAAGCTTCACGCCGGATTTCAGAATCAGTTCAATTTTGAAGTGGTAAACGGCGGCATGATCACCGGCGAACGCGTGGGCCCGATCCGGGAAATGGCTACTTACATCAAACGTTCGGTGCCGAGCGTAGAGCAGGTTTCGGGCGTAAAGTTTGGCGAACCGTACGTGAACGGCATTTTAACTTCCGAAACTTACGTGAGCAATTCGCTGCCGCCGGCCATTGCGCTGAAGATTCTGCAGGAACAGGCTTCCGATCAGCAAATTCACCTGGCGCACGAAATCCAGCAGCTGCATTACGTGCAAGGCCATGACCTGAACGAAGTTGAAACGTATTTTCCGTTATGCCGAGAAATTGGCTTGCCCGAAGACGTTTTTCGCCTGAAATTTCAGCAGAAAAAATACCGCGAACAGGCCCAAAGCGATTTCGAACTGGCCAAGAACTGGGTAATTACCGGTTTCCCGGCGATAGTGGTAGAGCACGAAGAAAAGCTGTATCTGCTCACGCAGGGTTTCCAGGAATATGAGCCGCTGGCCGAAGTGCTGCGTAAAATTCTGAGCGGCGAAATAAAGCAGGACGATTAACTTAACCGGCACTTTTTTCGCCCCGGATCCTACCGTTTTTTGCCGGCGCAACGCTATAACGGCAACTGAAAATAAACCGGATTCCGGGCTGTGGAATCGAATGTTTGGCCGTAGAATTTTGTTCTGAATAAGCCGCGTAAAAACGCTATCTTTTTAACCCCAAAAAGTGCAACAGCCGAAGAAAAATAAAACTTACACGCCCAAAGAAGCCCTGCTCAAAGCCGCCGCCTACTGCGCTTACCAGGAACGCACGCAGCAGGAAGTGCGCGATAAACTCTATACCTACGGCCTGGAGCCCGACGACGTGGAAGAGCTGATCGTGAAGCTTTGCGCCGAAAAAATGATCGACGAAGAGCGTTATGCGGCTTCGTATGTGCGCGGAAAATACGGCTTAAAAAAATGGGGCCGGCGCAAAATCCTGCAGGGTTTAAAAGGGAAACGCATTTCCGATTACTGCATTAAAAAAGGGATGAAAGAAATTGATCCGGAAGTGTATTGGGAAAATCTGCTGCATTTAACCGAAAAGAAAATGCGCACCGAAAAAGAAAGCAACCCCTTTGCGCGCAAGCAAAAAATTACCTATTTCCTGCAAACCAAAGGCTACGAAACCGACCTGATTCAGGATGCTTTAAAAGAACTGGAAGGGAAGGGAAATTAAAGCCCGGAAATTTTAACAGTAACCGTTCCCATTCCTGACTTTCAGCGCTTTTGGATGGTAGGCACCTGCATTTTTTCAGACTGCTTTCTGATAATTACTTTCCGGCCCGAAGAATTTTCCAGCAGCGGCTTCAGGATCTTGTGCGCGTTTGCTTCCGTCTGGCGCAGAATACCGGAATGATTGGCGGTGCGGGCAATATTTTTTTCGGCGTATTTATAGGCTTCGTCTACCAGTTCCGCATCCCGGAAATAGGTGTTTTCCATGAGCAGGATCTTCGATTTTTCGTGGTTTACTTTGGAGTAGCAGATCTCGGGCTTGGGCAGGTAAACAGTCAGCAGCGAATCGCCGGAAAAAACCAGGTCCTGTTCGGTGAGTTTGCGCAGATCGATGCAGCCTACCGCTTCGCCGGACACGATTAAAACGCTGCGCGAATCGGGCAGAAACATGATGCCTTTTTTGTATTCTACCACGTCTTTAAAGTTGTAGCGTACCAGTTCCATTTTGCCCAGCGCTTCTACTTTAGTAAGTACGGTGTGGTGCGAAACGGTTACTTTTTCCTCAGACTTAAACAGCGATTCCGGCCGGAATTTTTTCCAGAGAAAAACGGCCAGCAAAACCAGTAAAAGCAGCGGCAAAAAGGTACGGATGAGGCGGTAAAGGAACATGGATAGTTTTTAAATGCTGATTACGCAGAAACAAATAAAGAGTGGGCAGCGCAGGAAATTCTTTCGCAAAACGCTATCTTTTTTAACCCAAAAACTAAAAATTAAATTCCTTCTTAAAGCCTGCATTCCCCTGTAAGCCTCCTGTATGAAGCGCCATAATTTTAGTGCCCGCCGGGAAATGATTCTGTCTGATCAATTCAAACAAACCGAAGAACATTTTAGCGGTGTATACCGGCTCCAGCGGGATCTGGAATTGCTGTTCAAACTCCTGGATAAAAGCAAAAAGCTCGGGTTTGGTTTTGGCATAACCACCGAAGTGATAAGCAGTCTGCAAATGCCAGTTCCGGTACGTTCTGCCGGAGCAGATCTGCGTGAACGCATCAATTTCCTGTTGCAGAAAATCGCCTTTCAGCGCGGAAAAAGCCAGCAATGCTTTCGAGCCGTTTAAACCGCAAAGCAAACCAGCCGCCGTGCCCCCGGTTCCGGCGGCGCAGCACAGCACGTCAAAATCTACTTTTATTTCCGAAATTATTTCCGTGCAGCCTTTTAAAGCAAGCGCGTTCGTGCCGCCTTCCGGTATAAGATAAGCATGGCCGAATTGCTGTTTTAGGCGGGCTTGAAGATCCGGCTCATTTTTCCGGCGGTAAGTTTCCCGGTCCTGGTAATGCAATTGCATGCCGTTTTCGGTAGCTTGCTGCAAAGTATGGTTCAAAGGCAGATGTTCTTCACCGCGAATCAGGCCAATGGTTTTAAAGCCGAAAAGTTTGCCGGCAGCTGCCACCGCCGCAATGTGATTCGAAAAAGCGCCGCCAAAGGTGAGCAAGGTTTCAAAATGCTGTTCGGCGGCGGCCAGCAAATTGTGTTTCAGCTTGCGCCATTTATTGCCCGAAACATCCGGATGCAGCAGGTCTTCGCGCCGCACGTAAAGTTCAATCTGTTTCCCATGCAGCAGTTCGCTTTCCAGTTTTTGTACCGGCACCGGCGGCGTTCTCCGGAAAAAATCTGAAAGCACTTGCGCTGAAACAGTCATAAAAACGGTAGGGTTTTCGGGTGAAAAAGTCTAAACCAATATTAAATTTTAAAGTGGGTCAATCTGAGCTTGTCGAAGAAACTTACGGGTACTGCTATGGAATTCGAGCGCGGCAAGGAATTCCTGTTGCTCCAGATTTATAATTAGTTTTCGGGCAGGTGCGGTGCGCGTTAGATCCCTCGACGAGCTCGGGATGACGCTATAATGATGACACAATAATATTACCGTGGCAATCTAATTTAATCTGGCAGGTACTGCTAAAAACGCTATGCTTTCGGGGTGAAAAACCCGGAAATAGTTGCCAGGCAAAAGAAAAAACCGGCCGGCTTCTGCCAACCGGTTTTTAACTTAAAAAGCATAGCATTTTTTACACGATGGGCTGGTTTTCTTCCGGCTTGGTTTTTACGGCAAACACAATGGCACCGATAATTACCGCGTAAAGCAAGATGGAAGAAATAAGCGTTAGGGTATTGCCAATGGTATATTCCTTCGGCTCAAATTTAAATTCTACTTTATGCTGACCGGCCGGAACTTCCAGCGCGCGCAGTACATAATTGGCCCGCAGGTGCGGCGTGAGTTTACCGTCGATGTATGCGTTCCAGCCATCCTGGTAGAAAATTTCCGAGAAAACGATCAGGCCGTTCTGTGCCGCATTTACGTCGTAAGTCAGTTCGTTTGGTGAATACGAAGTCAGTTTTACGGTAGAGCCGGCGGCGTTAAAGCTGCGGTTGGTTACCGGGAATTTTGAAATATCTACCACGGCTTCCGTTTTCGGATCGAAATCTTTCAGGGCGGCAATTTCTTCGTCGGGGTTGTTTACCGGCTTCACGGAGCTTACAAACCAGGCATTGCCCAAGGCTTCCGGGTTGCGCTGCACCGGCATTTTCGGATCGCCAGTAATAAAGTAGCGCGTGTTCAGCATGTTCAGCACCTTAAAATTGTTCTGCGAAATGTGCCGGTCTATCAGGTCCTGGTAGCGGCGCAGCTTGGCTCCGTGGTAGCCGCCGATCGATTTATGGAAATAAGACGTGCGCGCATCGTTGAACGGATTCTGCAGATTGATCACGCGGTAACTCAAGTCTTTATCCTGCAGGATCTGCTGATCGGCCGGGCTTGGCTGAAAATGCGTTTCCATGATCTGACGCTGGAAAGCATCGTGTTTCAGGTAGCGTTTATCCAGGCTCCAAAGGTCAATTAAAATTAAAGCGCCCACCACCAGCGAAGCCACGGTAGCCGAAAGTTTGCCTTTCAGGTAGAAATAAAGCACCCCGGCGGCCAGTAAAATAAAAATAATGGTCCGGAAAGTATCGCCGCGCATCATACCGGCCCGGTCTTCGCGCAAAGCATTAATAACCTGAACCGGGAAACCGGAACTTTGCAGCTGGGCATCAGCCGGCGCAATAAAGTCGCTCATGCTGCCCACGATCATGGCCAGCAGCGCAAACCCGGCCGTAATGCCTGCCGAATAAAGCACCGCTTTGGTATAATCTACGTTTTTATTGCGGCCATAAAGCACTTCATAAAGCGCCAGAATACCCAATAACGGAATCGTTACCTGCGCAATAACCAAGGCCATGGAAACCGCCCGGAATTTATTGTAACCCGGGAAATGATCGAACATGAAATAGTTAAAAGCGTCGAAATTCTTGCCCCAGGCCAGCAGAATAGAAAGGATGGTGGCGGCTAAAAGCCAGTAGCGGATCCTTTTATTTACCAGAAACAAGCCCAGCACGAACAGGAAGCAGATAATAGCACCCACGTAAACCGGACCGCTCGTAAACGGCTGGTCGCCCCAGTACATCGGCATGTTCTTTACAATGTCGCGGGCCTGGCCTTCGGGAGCACCCACCTGCAATAAAGCCTGGTAGGTTTCCGATTTGTCATTCAGGCTGTAAGTGCTGGCGCCGCCGTAAAAATCCGGAATTAACAGGGTAATGGTTTCGCCCACGCCGTAGCTCCAGTTAAAGGCGTAATCGCGGTCCAGACCGCTGCCGGTTGCCGTAGCACCGGCATTTTCCAGCGGCTTAATTTCCGATTTTCCGCGGATAGAATATTTGCCATACTCGTAAGTAGCATACACCCGCCCGAAACTTACCCCCACGGCCAGCATCGCGCCCAAAGCAAGAATTGTCACCCGCTTGAAATATTCGCCCAGCCACTTTTCTTTTATAGCGTAGATGAGTTCCACAATTCCGAAGATCAGTACGATCAGCAACAAATAATAGGTGATCTGCAAGTGGTTCATGCGGATGTGCATGGCCAGACCGAAGGCAAAAAATGCGGCACCCAGCCAGAAATTACGCCGGCCTTTCCGGAACGTAATGATGAGGCCGGCCAGTACCAGCGGAATATAAGCAATGGCTAATGATTTGGTGTTGTGGCCCGCTTCCAGAATAATGAGGTTGTAGGAAGTAAAGGCAAACGCAATGGCCCCCGCAATAGAAAGCCAGGTGCTCATGCCCAAGGCTACAAAAAGAATATAGGCGCAAACCAAGGCCAGGAAAACGTTGGCTACCATGGCCGGCAAGTTGAAAGTAATGGCCTGGTGCGCAAACTTCATCAGGTCGCCGGGGAATTTGGTGCTGATGAGGTACGTGGGCATGCCGCTGAACATAGAATTGGTCCAGAGGGCTTCTTCGCCGGTTTTTTCGCGGAACGCAGTTGCTTCCTGCGAGCTGCCGCGGTGCTGCAGAATATCGTTCTGCGGCAACGCTTTGCCTTCGAATAAGATGGGTGAAAAATAGGTAGCCGAAAGGCCGAAGAAAAAGAGCACCGCAATGATGTGAGGCAACAGGTGGTGTTTAAAGGAAAAGGTACGGTTCATGTCTGTTCAAAAACGTCCGGATAAAAACGCCTGAAAGATAGAACTATTATTTTACTTCTTCATAATCTACATACCGTCCGCCGTCAAAATCCTTCTTTGGTTTCTGGTGCTCTTCGGGGATATAATCTACGCGCACGTTGCCGGTTGGCTTTTGGTAGCGGTGCTGCTGCGAATCGCCGAAAGGATGTTGCGGCGCGCCGAAAGTGCCTTTACTTACGTGTTTTTTGAACAGGTATTTCACCAGCCAGCGCAGCAAAAAAGGCGCCACCAGCCGGATGAACATAATGATGAAAAAAGTTACTATTATAAACTTAAGCATGCTTTACTGGTTTGAAATAAAAGTCGCCGTGGTGGTTTGCAATTTCTGCGCCACGGGCGGGTTTCAGTTCATTTTCTGCCGAAAGGACACAGGTTTGGTACCCCAGCTTTTCTAATAACGCAATTACGCTGTCACGATTGTGGTCACCGTTCAGTTCGGTCTGAATAAGTGGCAGGTGCCGGGCCAGCGTTTGCTGCATGTTGCTGAAAACCTGAAACTCAAACCCTTCCACATCGCACTTCACAAAATCTAAACGTTGCAAACCCGAAAACAGTTCGTCGGGTACTTTCATGGCTACGTCGTAAAAGTGCGCGTATTTTTCCTGGGCATTGCTGCTTACCACTTTGGTCATGCCGTGATGCAGCAAGCCGTTGCGTTCCGGCGTGCCCATTTGGATCGTTGTATTCTCGCTTCCCAAAGCATATGGCAACAATTTTAGATTATCTACGCCGCTGGCTTTCACGTTATCGGTCCAGATCTGCTGAAATAACGGTATGGGTTCCACGGCTAAAACTGTTCCCTTCGGCCCGGCCAGTTTGGAAAGGAAAGTAGAATAATAACCCAGATTTGCGCCAATATCGATGCAGGTAAAACCCGGCCGGATGATCTTTTTTAAAAAGAAAAGTTCGGGATATTTTTTCTGCATCAGGCCGGCGCCCACCATAATGATGTAGGTCTTGCTCACCAGTCGGAGGTAGCCCTTAAAGCCCAGCATGTTTTCCAGAAGTTTGCGCAGTAGTTTCAAATGAAAAGAATATAGCGTTTGGGCAAAGGTAAGAAATTTACCCCACCCCAACCCCTCCCCTAAAAACCAGGGAGGGGCTTTTTTGGGCAAAGCGTGAAAAAAACGGTAGGGTTTAAGGGTGGAAAAGTAAAACCCACCTAGGGACAGGGCTTGGCCTTGGCCTGCCCGCACGTTATTGCGTCAAATTATCTGAACACGATTTTATGGATTTTGATGATGAACAAGAATCTGTGAATTGCTTTCAGAACCAAATGAAAAGAGAATCGGCATCACCTGATCAGAATGCGTGCGGACAGGTCAAGCCCTGTCGCTACAGGAATCGTGTAAAGTAGCTTCCCTCCTTTCCAGGGAGGGGTTCGGGGGTGGTTAAATTTGCTGCTAACAGATGCACTAATCGGGTTTAGACAAATTCTGAATTAGGCTGTTATGTTTAGTGTTATTTTCTTCGGCCGCTGTTTCATATACCTTTACGGTATAAATCAATACCCTCATGATTGACAAGATCATCGACTTTTCCATCCGCAACAAACTGATCGTGGGGCTGCTGATCGCGGCTTTGATCGGCTGTGGCGGGTACTCGGTTACGCAACTGCCGATTGATGCGGTACCGGATATTACCAACAACCAGGTGCAGGTAATTACCGTGAGCCCGAGTCTGGCGGCGCAGGAAGTGGAACGGCTTATTACGTTTCCGGTGGAAGTTACCATGGCCACCGTGCCGGGCATTACTGAGATTCGCTCCTTTTCCCGCTTCGGGCTTTCTATCGTAACCATTGTATTTACTGATGAAACCGATATTTATTGGGCGCGCAGCCAGATAAACGAACGCCTGAAGCAAGCTGAAGCCCAGATCCCACCGGGAATCGGTGCGCCGGAACTGGCGCCGGTAACCACCGGCCTCGGCGAGATTTACCAATACATTCTTCGGCCGAAAAAAGGCTTCGAAAGCAAATACAACCCGACCGAACTGCGCAGTATTCAGGATTGGATCGTGCGGCGGCAATTGCTCGGAACCAAAGGCGTGGCCGACGTAAGCAGTTTTGGCGGGTATCTGAAACAGTACGAAGTTGCTTTGAATCCGGGTCGGTTACGGGCGTTGGGCTTAAGTATTTCGGATGTATATAATGCGCTGGAACAGAACAACCAGAACACCGGCGGCGCTTACATCGAAAAGAAACCCAACGCTTATTTTATCCGCACCGAAGGCCTGGCCCAAAACCTGGACGACGTAGGCAAAATGGTGGTGAAAAATACGCCGAACGGTACGCCTGTTTTAATCCGCGATGTGGGTGAAGTACGGTTCGGCCACGCGGTGCGCTACGGCGCGATGACTTATAACAACGAAGGCGAAGTGGTGGGCGCGATCGTGATGATGTTGAAAGGCGCGAATTCTTCCAAAGTAATTCAGGAAGTAAAAATGCGTATTGCGGAGATCGAGAAAACGCTGCCCGAAGGCCTGATCATTGAACCCTACCTCGACCGCACCAAACTGGTAGACAACGCCATTCAGACCGTAATTAAAAACCTGACCGAAGGCGCGCTGATCGTGGTTTTTGTGCTGGTGCTCATGCTCGGAAATTTGCGGGCGGGTTTGGTAGTAGCTTCGGTAATTCCGCTTTCCATGCTGTTTGCCATTTCCATGATGAACGTTTTCGGCGTTTCCGGCAATTTAATGAGTCTGGGCGCGATCGATTTCGGGTTGATCGTGGACGGCGCGGTCATTATCGTGGAAAGCGTGATTCACGGCATTGTTATAAAAAAACAGTACCATACCGGCGTTAAAAAGCTGACCCAGGCCCAAATGGATGGCGAAGTAGCGGAGTCGGCGAAGAAAATGATGCACTTTGCCGCGTTCGGCCAGATGATCATTTTGATCGTTTACTTGCCTATTTTGTCTCTCACCGGCATCGAAGGAAAAATGTTCAAACCCATGGCGCAAACGGTGGCTTTTGCCATTATCGGGGCATTTTTGCTTTCGCTTACCTACGTGCCCATGGCGTCGGCGCTTTTCCTGAGCAAACATACCGAGCACAAACGCAATATTTCCGACCGGCTTATCGAAAAACTGCAAACCTGGTATCACCCCATCATCAAAAAAGCCTTGCGTTTCAAATTTCTGGTGCTGGGAATGGCCGCCGGTTTGTTTGCGGTAGCGCTTTTGCTGTTTTTAAGAATGGGCGGGGAATTTATTCCTACTTTAGACGAAGGCGATTTTGCCGTGGAAACCCGGCTGGTAAACGGCAGTTCCTTGTCGCAGACGGTAGAAACGGCGCAGAAAGCAGCGGCAATTTTGCTGAAGAATTTTCCGGAAGTAAAAGAAGTGGTAGGCAAAATTGGTTCTTCCGAAATTCCCGTCGATCCGATGCCCGTAGAATCCTGCGATTTGATCGTGGTGCTGAAAGATAAATCGGAATGGACCTCGGCTACCGGCCGCGAAGAACTGGCCGCCAAAATGAGTAAAGCTTTGGAAGAATTGCCGGGCGTTTCCTTTGGTTTTCAGCAACCCATCCAGATGCGTTTCAATGAACTGATGACCGGCGCGCGGCAGGACGTGGTGATCAAAATTTACGGCGACGACCTCGATGAACTTTCTAACCTGGCGAATAAAATCGGGCAGGAAGTTTCGAAAGTCAGCGGTGCCACCGACTTGTATGTGGAACAGGTTACCGGTTTGCCGCAAATTGTGGTAAAACTGAACCGCGACCAGCTGGCCCGCTACGGTTTAACCGTAGAAACCGTGAATACCACCGTAGAAAGCGCTTTTGCGGGTAAAATTGCCGGGTTGGTTTTTGAAGGGGAAAAGCGTTTCGACCTGGTTTTGCGGTTGGAGGAAGCCAGCCGCCAGCGCATTGAAGACGTGCAGAATTTAACCGTAACGCTGCCCGACGGTAACCAGATCCCGCTCACGGCCGTGGCCGAAGTTAGCTTTAAAGAAGGCCCGATCCAGATCCAGCGCGACGATACCAAACGCCGGATTACGGTAGGTTTTAACGTCCGTAACCGCGATGTGCAAAGCCTGGTGCAGGAAATTGAGCAACGCATAAACCAGAAAATACAAATGCCGGTGGGCTATTATATAACCTATGGCGGGCAGTTCCAGAACCTGGTGGAAGCCAGCAGCCGCCTGGCGGTGGCCGTTCCGCTGGCCTTGGCGCTGATCTTTGTGCTGCTTTTCTTTGCCTTTAAATCTTTCAAGCACAGTTTGCTTATTTTTACGGCCATTCCGTTGTCGGCCATTGGCGGCGTTTTGGCGTTGTATCTGCGCGGCATGCCGTTCAGTATTTCGGCCGGCGTGGGTTTTATTGCGTTATTCGGGGTAGCGGTTCTGAACGGAATTGTACTCGTAGGTTATTTCAATCAACTTAAAGCTGCCGGCATGAAAGATCTGCACCGCATAGTTTTAACCGGAACGTCCGTCCGTTTGCGCCCCGTGCTCATGACGGCCTTGGTGGCGTCGCTGGGCTTTATGCCGATGGCGCTTTCCGGTTCTTCGGGCGCGGAAGTGCAGAAACCGCTGGCCACCGTGGTAATTGGCGGACTTATTTCGGCTACGGCTTTAACTTTGATTGTACTGCCTATTTTGTACATCCTGTTCGAACGCATGCATTTCGGTAAGAAGAAACCGGTGGCTTTGAGTTTTTTACTGCTTTTCGCTAGCGTTTTTGCTACGCAAAGCCAGGCGCAAATCGAAATCCAAAGTCAAAAAACGCTAGGGAAAAAGCCCTTAAAACTCGAAGAACTGATTGAACTGGCCAAAAAACAAAATGCCGGCTTACGCGCTTCCGAAATGGAAATTCAGGCGCAACGTTCGTTAAAAAAAGCTTCTTCTGACTTAGGTAAAACCCGTTTCGACTTAGAATACGGACAAGTAAATACGCCGCTGAACGATACCCGTTTCGATGTTTCGCAGAGCATTCCGTTCCCGACCATGCTGGCGCGGCAGGCGGGTTTGGCGCGCGCCGAAATAAAACAAAGCGAACTGCGGCAGGCGCGCACGCAGCAGGAACTGGTTTACGACGTGAAAAACGCGTACTACCAGCTGGTTTATTTTCAGCAAGTCGGCCAGCTTTTGCTGCGGCAGGACAGTTTGTATGCGCTTTCTGCCCGCGCCGCGGAAATTCGTTTTAAGACCGGCGAAACGTATTTGCTCGAAAAAGCTTCCGCCGAAACCCAGCTCATGCACATCCGGGCGCAGATTCCGCAGAACGAAGCCGATATTTCTGCCTGGCAGGCGCGTTTGCAAGCCCTTTTGAACACTTCTGAACCGATAGAAATTGAACTTCCAGCTTTACCCAAACGCCCTTTAACGTTCGTACCCGATACTTCCGTTTTGCGCCAGACGCCGGCCTGGAGTTTAGCTATGCAGCAAATTGAAGTGCAGCAGAAACTGTATTCCCTGGAAAAAGCCAAAGCGCTACCTGACCTTACCGTGGGGTATTTCAACCAGAGTTTCCGCGGGCCGATGACCGTGAACGGCGTGGAGCAAACCTTTACCGGATCCGATCGCTTCGACGGCATCACAGCGGGCATTGCGCTGCCGCTTTGGTGGCGACAGTACGCCGCGCGCGTGCAGGCCGCCAAATTTCACCGGAAGCAAGCCGAAAACCTGGCCGTGCAACAGCAACATACGCTCCGGGGCGAATTAACGCAGGCTTTGCAGGCCTTCGAGAAAGAAAAAACTGCCCTGAATTATTACGAACAATCGGCCCTGAAACAAAGCGAACTGGTATTGCGGCTTTCCGAAAAAAGTTTTCGGAGTGGCGAAATCGGCTACGTGGAATACCTGCAAAGCGCGCGCATGGCCCTCGAAATTCAAACCACCTACCTGGAACGCTTGCTGCGCTACAACTTAACCATAACCGAACTGGAATTTATCTGCGGCCAACTTTAGACTTTTTACCCCTATGCGATACCGTTTTTTACCTTTCCTGAAAACTCAAAAAGTTGCTGCTTTGGCTCCGGTTTTTTTGCTTCTTTTCCTAAGCTTTTTTTCGGGCTGCAATTCCGCCCCCCAAGAAGAGAAACCCGCCGAAACCGAAACCACTGCTGCCCCGGAAAATCCGAACGAAGTTACGCTGACCGATGCGCAGTTTAAAAGCTCCGGCATTGCTTTCTGGCAGGTGGAACAGAAAAATATCAGCACGGTGCTCCGCCTGAACGGCATGCTGGACGTGCCGCCGCAAAACCTGATCAGCGTGAGTGCGCCGCTGGGCGGTTTTGTTAAGGAAACGGATCTGCTGCAGGGTATGAAACTGCGGAAAGGGCAAATTTTAGCCGTACTGCAAAACCCCGAATACGTAACCCTACAGCAGGAATATTTAGACGCCAAAAGCAAGCTGGCTTACCAGGAACTGGAATTTGCGCGTCAAAAAGAACTTAGCGAAGAAAACGTCAGCTCGAAGAAAACCTTTCAGCAAACCACCGCCGAATATCAGCAATTGCGTAACCGCGCCGCCGCTTTAAAAGAACAGCTGGCACTGCTCAACATCAACCCCAACAAGCTTACTTCCGGCAACATTTCCAGCACCATCCGCATTTATTCGCCCATTAACGGTTTCGTGAAAAATGTGCTGGTGAACACCGGCAAATTTGTAAGCCCGCAGGACGTGTTGTTTGAGCTGGTAAATACCGAACATATGCACGCCGAACTCACCGTTTTTGAAAAAGACATTGCCAAACTAAAGCAGGGCCAGAAAATAAAGCTCACGTTTCCCAACCTTCCCGGCCACGAAATTCCCGCTTCCGTTTATTTGGTGGGCCGCAGCATCGAAGCCGATAAAACCATCCGCGTGCATGCGCATCTGGATAAAGAAGACCCGGAATTACTGCCCGGCATGTACGTTACGGCTTTGGTAGAAATTAACGCCCAAACCGTTCCCGCCTTGCCCGAAGATGCCATTGTGCAGGCCGAAGGTAAACACGTGATTTTCGTAGCGAAAAACGCCCGCACGTTTGAAATGGTACCGGTAGAAATTGGCGCCACTAAAAATGGCTACACCGAAGTGAAATTGCCGGAAAGTGTTCCTGCTTCCGCTAAAATTGTAACCAAAGGCGCTTATCACGTGCTGGCGAAAAAGCTAAACGTAGGGGAGGAGTAACTTCGCCTGACGCCTGATAAAGTAGCGGGTAGCGTTCAACCACCCCAGCCCCTCCTTGAAAAGGAGGGGCGCTTTTGATTTCTGCTAATTTCCAGCTTGCTTTAAAAAATAATAGCCCAGTTACTTTTGTAGCCGGGCTATTATTTTAGAGCTATAAAAGCCCCTCCCCGGTTTTTAGGGGAGGGGGTTGGGGTGGGGTTATCTACTCAGATACAAATTCCGCTCGGCGTAGATCTTCTGGAAATAATCATCCTGCAGATCATCAATAAAGTAGATCGCTTCGCCGGTAGATTTCATTTCCGGACCAAGTTCTTTCTCAATATCCGGGAATTTGCTGTAAGAGAAAACCGGCACTTTAATAGCGTAACCTTCTTTATGCGGGTTGAACGTAAAGTCCTTTACTTTGGCGTGGCCCAGCATAATTTTGGTAGCGTAATTGATGTACGGTTCCCGGTAAGCTTTGGCAATGAACGGCATGGTACGCGAAGCCCGCGGGTTGGCCTCGATCACATAAACCACTTCGTCTTTGATGGCAAACTGAATGTTGATCACGCCCACCGTATTCAAAGCCAGCGCAATTTTCTTCGTATGGTCTTCGATTTGCTTCATCACGTTGTCCGAAAGGTCGAACGGAGGCAGTACGGCATAAGAATCGCCGGAGTGAATACCGGCCGGCTCGATGTGCTCCATAATGCCCAGAATGTGCACGTCTTCGCCATCGCAGATCGCATCGGCTTCGGCTTCAATGGCGCGGTCCAGGAAATGGTCGAGCAGCACTTTATTGCCCGGATTGTCTTTGATAATGTCTACTACCTGCGCTTCGAGTTCCTGCTCGTTGATCACAATTTTCATGCTCTGACCGCCTAAAACGTAGCTCGGGCGCACCAAAAGCGGGAACCGCAGTTGCTTGGAAAGCTCAATGGCTTCTTCGGCAGAAGTTACGGAAGCAAACGGCGGATACGGAATGTTGTTGTTTTTCAGCAAGGTAGAGAACGAACCGCGGTCTTCCGCTAAATCCAGGCTCTTAAAGCTGGTGCCGATGATTTTGATGCCGTAACGGTCCAGTTTTTCGGCCAGTTTCAAAGCGGTCTGTCCGCCGAGCTGCACAATTACGCCTTCCGGTTTTTCGTGCAGAATGATGTCGTAAATGTGTTCCCAGAAAACCGGCTCAAAGTACAGTTTATCCGCAATATCGAAGTCGGTAGAAACGGTTTCCGGGTTACAGTTGATCATGATGGTTTCGTAGCCGCATTCTTTGGCCGCTAAAACGCCGTGCACGCAGCTGTAATCGAACTCAATGCCCTGGCCAATCCTATTCGGGCCGGAACCCAGCACAATGATCTTTTTCTTATCCGAAACCACGCTTTCATTTTCACCCTCGAAAGTAGAGTAGTAGTAAGGCGTTTTCGCTTCGAATTCGGCTGCACAGGTGTCCACCATTTTGTAAACCCGCTGAATGCCTAACTCATGACGTTTTTTGAAAACCTCGCTTTCCAGGCAGCGCAGAATATGGGCAATCTGGCGGTCGGCATAGCCTTGTTGTTTGGCTTTTCGCAACATGCCTTCCGGCAGCGTATCGAGCGTATATTTGCCCATTTCCTTTTCCATTTCGTTCAGCTGCTCGATCTGGTTCAGGAACCACGGGTCAATTTTGGTTATTTTCCGGATGGTATTGGTCGGAATGCCGAATTTCATGGCATCTTTAATGCTGAACAAACGGTTCCAGCTGGCATTGGTCATGCTATCGATCAGCTGTTCGTAATTCGTCATTTCCTTGCCGTCGGCACCAATGCCGTTCCGCTTAATTTCCAGGCTCTGACAGGCTTTCTGTAAGGCTTCCTGGAAGGTACGGCCAATGCCCATCACTTCACCTACGGATTTCATTTGCAGGCCCAGCGTTTTATTCGTGCCTTTGAATTTATCGAAGTTCCAGCGCGGGATTTTTACGATCACGTAATCCAGGGCCGGCTCGAAGAAAGCCGAAGTGGTTTTGGTGATCTGATTTTTCAGTTCATCGAGGTTGTAACCAATAGCCAGTTTGGCGGCAATTTTCGCGATCGGGTAGCCGGTAGCTTTAGAAGCCAGGGCCGAAGAACGGGAAACGCGTGGATTAATTTCGATGGCAATAATGGTGTCGTCCTCCGGATTTACCGAGAACTGCACGTTGCAACCACCGGCAAACTGCCCGATGCCGTTCATCATTTTAATGGCCAGGTCACGCATTTTCTGATAAACGGTGTCTGGTAAGGTCATGGCCGGCGCAACCGTAATGGAGTCGCCGGTATGAATGCCCATCGGGTCGAAGTTCTCGATGGAACAGATGATGATGATGTTCTGGTTGCTGTCGCGGAGAAGTTCGAGTTCGTATTCTTTCCAGCCTAAAATGCTTTGCTCAACCAATACTTCGTGTACTGGCGAAGCGTGCAGACCGGCGGCCAGCGCTTTATCGAAATCTTCAGGTTTTTCCACGAAACCGCCACCGGCGCCACCCAACGTATAAGAAGGGCGAATTACCAGCGGGAAACCAATATTCTGCGCAATTTCCTTGCCTTCCAGAAACGAACGGGCCGTATTGCCTTTACAAACGTTCACGCCCAGTTCCAGCATTTTCAGGCGGAATTGTTCGCGGTCTTCGGTGGTTTCAATGGCTTTAATATCTACACCAATAATGCGCACGCCGTACTTTTTCCAGATACCGGCATTTTCGCAGTCAATGGCTAAGTTCAGGGCCGTTTGTCCGCCCATGGTTGGGAGCACCGCATCGATCTTGTGCTTTTCAAGGATCTCGATGATGTATTTTTTCTCCAGCGGTTTCAGATACACGTTGTCAGCAGTAATGCTGTCGGTCATGATCGTGGCCGGGTTGGAATTGATGAGCGTAACTTCAATGCCTTCTTCACGAAGCGAGCGGGCGGCCTGCGTGCCGGAATAGTCAAATTCGCAGGCCTGGCCGATTACAATGGGGCCGGAGCCAATAATTAGAACGGAACGAATACTGGTATCTCTGGGCATAAGTGGTATAGGTATAAATTGCCCAAAGTTAGGGACTGCTTTTTAAATTGCCGCAATAATATGCCCCGAAACGAAAATTTATTTGAAAATTTAAAGAGTGACCGGGCAAAACGCAAAGCAGAAAGGGGATTGATGAGGAGTTTTAGGGCTCAAAAGCCTACCGTTTTGCATTTCTACCGCGCCGGTTTTAATTGGCGGCGTTCACCTGGTGCCTTTCTAATTGCAATCTCAGGCTTTTAGCTTTCTTGTTCTTTATGATTTCGGGCGATTTTTTTAAAGATTTTTAACAGGTTTCTGTAGCATGAAAACGCTGTCATCTTCTGACTGCGAATGATATTAACTGCGGGCCCGGTTTCTACAGCTTGGCTTGTGAAGCACCAAAAAAGAATAGGTTGCATTTGTATCTTTTCAAAAGGAGTAAAAACGGTATGCTTTCGGGCTTAAAAAGTAAAAACCCCGGCCTCTTTAGAAGTCGGGGTTTTTTAATAAAAAGGTATAGCGTTTTAGCTTACTGCTTCAGGAATTTAGAAACGGTTGTACCATTTTCTGAAATTACGCGGATCTGATACAAGCCTTTTGGCAACATTGCTACGTTCAGAGCATTTGTTTCAGCAGCGTTGATCTGAACTTGTTTTAAGCTACGGCCGGTTACGTCAGTAATTTCTAAAGTAGCTTTTTCGGTCAGGTTAGCTACTTTCACGTTCAGCACGTTGTTTGCCGGGTTAGGGAACGCTGTGATCGCAATAGAATTAAGTTTGCCTTCGAAGGTTACGCTTACAATTTTTGAATATTCAAACTTACCATCGAAATCGGTTTGCTTCAGGCGGTAGTAAGAAACACCAGTTACCGGATTCTTGTCAGCAAAAGCATAAGCTATTAAAGCATTGCTGTTGCCGGTGCCTTTCACCTGTCCGATGGTTTCGAAGTTGCGGCCATCAGCAGAGCGCTCTACAGCGAAGAAATCGTTGTTTTTTTCAGAAGCCGTTTCCCAGTTCAGGTTTACGGCCTGATTGGTTTTTTCAGCTTTGAAGCTTACTAATGCTACCGGAAGCGGGTTAAGGCCATTCTTGGCATTGGCAAGCGCGAAATCGCTGAAAGAATCGAACGGAATGGTTGACTGAATAGTCTGGCCATTAACGGTACCACCCAGGAATTTCCAGTCAGTTCCATCAGATTTGGCAAGCGCCAGTTTTGTCGGGTCCGTTACCATATCGTCGGCCGCAAATGTAAAGGTAACGTAGCCGTTCGTAATTGCAGAGCCAGTTCCTTTTGAAATGTTGTAATAACGCAGTTTGGAAACGTGGGTAATTTCTTCCGGAATAGTTCTGCTGGCAGGCTGCCCGCCCATAAGAGTAGCTGTATAAACAGTTGGCGTAGCAGTGCTCTGGTTAAAGCTCAGGCTTACCGGGCGATACAGGCTGTTGCTTCCTAGCGGGAAGGTGATATTATGCAGGCCGTTCGTTGCGATCTCGTAAGCTACCGGGCCTTCCACATAACTTGAGTTTTCGGCGCTGGAAATAGCAATGCCGCTTGAAAGGGTCAGTGCATTGGTTCCGGTTCTGAGAAGGCCTTTGGTTAAGGTCAGGTTTCTGGTTACAGCAACCGGATTGGTTAAAGTAAGCCCCAGCGGATTGTTAACGGTTAAACCAGCAACGGTAGCAGGTAATAAATCGCCGGTGTTCTGAGCAAAGTTCTGACGATCGTAAACGTAGTTAGCGGAAGTCGAAAAGGTTCTGGAACCCGTGTTCTGGATATTGCCTCCTGAAGTTGAGATCCCTGCTGCAAGGCCTATGCCTAAAATGCCGCCATTTTCAAGGGTGAAATTACCACCGCCGTTTATTGCATTCAAACCTGTATTCAAACGGCCAAAAACATTGAAATTCTGTCCGGTTGCAATTGCAAAGTTATTAGCCAGCGTGATAGTGGCAGCCGGGGTAACTTCAAAGTTCATATTCGTAAGCGTAGGCGTGCTTAATGTACCATTACCCTTGAAATTAACTTTTAGCGGGCTGCCAAGGGTGTTATTTCTTAGTTTGGCAGTGGTAGCAACGGTAAGGTTCCCACCAAGGTTAAGCACTAAGGTACCGGTTGCAGGAGCTCCCTGAGTAGAAAAAACCACATCGCTTGAATTGGAAATGATCATATTTCTATCCACGGTAAGGGTGTGGGTGCCGCTGGTGCCTAGGATCAATGAGTTTGGATTGTTTGCTGCGTTAAAACCAGTCGATAAGACTTCGAAGTTACCGCGAACAGTAGTAAGCTGGCCACCCAGATCAATGTTTGAAGTGATGGAAGGGGTGTTCCATTTTACATGGCCGAAAGTTTGATTAAAGCCGTTAGCCGGAGCTACAACCCCGCCAATGGTAGTGCCGGAGTAAATAAATTCTACAGTAGAGGCAGCATCCCAGGTAGCCGTTGGAACAACTCCTATCTTAACGTCCGGATTGTGCTTGTAAACAGCTGAACCGGCAAACAAGATCGTAGCAGCATTATTGCGGCCAATGTTTTCCGTTGCATTGGCAGATCTGCCTTTGGAAATAACAGTACCGTAAACGGTCATATCATGGCCAGGAGAAGTGCCGTTATGAATAGTAAGCTTTTGATTGTAGTCAATTACCAGTGTTCCACCGGCCTCTACCGTTAATTCGTCGGCCGTAGTGGTAGTATTGTCAACATTTACGATGTGGCCGGTTTTAATAGAAATTGAGCTGGCAGTATGATCAGGCACCGGATCGCCGGGCTGTAATTGTTCAATGGTAATATTACCAGTACCTTGCCAGCGCTGCCAGGTTCTGTAATCGCTCCAGGCTCCGTTCGTTCTGGACTGATACTGATAACCTGCCTGGGCGTTAGCCTGGCTTAATCCTAAACATAAAATACCAGCAATGGCTAAGCCCCATTTTACCGGATTTTTTAAGTTCAATTGTAAGATTTGTTTCATATTAAGGGTGAATTTTATTTACGTATTAATAATTTGCGTACAGTTCTGAATCTGCTTTTAAAGGCAGCAATCTGCTTTTATGTTGTGGCGTGATACTCTTTGCCGGTGAGAGAGGGCTCTGAAGGATTAACCATTCCGGAAACTCCGGGAAGATTAAAAGCGAAGACAGCGCATAAGCACTTTTGGTTGTATCAGTTTTGAATATTTTTTTACAGAACACCGCTTAAAATAGTCCATTATAAAATTGTGCTGTAAATAAGTAAAGTTCTTATATTTAAATCTTTGCAAAAGTAATACTTATAATTATCTGTCCAATGTTTCATTTGGAAAATAAATTGAAAAAGTCTAATTATGTTTGAAAAATTATGTATTGTGTGAAAACATTTCAATTTCTCTTAACATGAAGTGAGCATATTGGTGCAACTGGTTAACCTTGTTGTTTTGTAAGGATTAATACGCATTTTTTTAAAAAGGTTAATGAAATCTTTACTAATCATATACTAGAATAATAATATTGTTTCTGACAATACCTGATACTGGGTATTTTTATAAAAATAGCCTTTACACTTTTTACACTTTTGCACTCCGCTAACTCAATATATTTTAATTAAGTTCACCAAAACCGACAATCAGAAGTAAAAATATGAAGCAAAAAAGGTTGTTTTTTCTGATTGGGTTTGTGCTCCTTCAGTTCTCTGCTTTAGCCGGGGTATTACAAGGCCACATTACAAACGAAACAGGCGAAGCACTGCCGTTTGCCAATATCTATGTGCGCAACACTACCAACGGAACTACGGCCAACGAACAGGGTTTTTACCAGTTAAAGTTAGCGCCGGGTACTTACGAGATCGTTTTTCAGTTTATAGGTTACAAGCCCCAGGTGCAACAAATTGTGATGGGGGAAAATGTAGTGGAGCGGAACGTAAGTTTGCAGTCTGAAGCGCTGAACCTGAAAGAAGTAGTGATTAAAGCCGGCACCAAAGACCCGGCCTATGCCATGATCAAGGCGGCCATTGGCAAGCGAAAATATCACCTGAAAGAAACCGAAGCTTATAAATGCCGGGTGTATATAAAAAACCTGCAACGCCTAACCGAAGTGCCGAAGAAAGTGCTGGGCCTGGTGAAAGTAACCGATATAAAACCAGGCATTATTTATCTTTCCGAATCGGTTTCGGAGCTGAGTTTTAAGCAGCCGGATAAATACCGCGAAAAACTGCTTTCTTCTAAAATGAGCGGCAGCAAAAAAACCGTTAGTTTTAACCAGGCTACCGATTTTGAGTTCGACTTTTACCAGAATTTAATAAAAGTAGAAGGCCTTACGCCGCGCGGTTTTGTGTCGCCCATTGCTGCCAACGCCTTCCTGTTTTACAAGTATCAGCTTATCGGTACTTCCGAAGAAAACGGTCACTTTGTGCATAAAATTAAAGTAACGCCGCTGCGCAAAAACGACCCGGCTTTTAAAGGCTACATTTACCTGGTAGACGGCGATTGGCGGTTGCATAGCGTGGACCTGGGGCTCAGTAAAAATACCCAGCTCGAGTTTTTAGATTCGGCGCATATGAAGCAGGTTTTTGCGCCCATCGCAAATTCCGGCGTGTGGCTGCCGATCTCTAAAAAACTGACCTTGCAATTTTCGGGGCTGGGTTTTAAAGGCAACGGTTACGTAAACGTGATCTATTCGCAGTACCAGGCGCAGCCGGCTGCTTATGTGCTGGCGGCTAAAGCGGTAGAAAATTCAGAAAACGCTATAGCTGAAGAGCTGAAAACTGCTGCGGAAGAAACCAAAACGGTAGGGAAAACGGGCAAAAAAGTAACCCGCAAAACGAAACAAAAAACCGGACCAGAACCGCTTTTCGATAAGAAACATTTTAACAACGAGATCCTTTCGGTAGCCGAAGAAGCGAATAAGAAAGACAGTGTTTACTGGGAAGATATCCGGCCGATACCCCTTACGGAGGAAGAAATTTCGGATTATAAAACCAAAGATAGTTTAGTTGCCATTATCGAATCGAAGCCTTATAAAGATTCTGTGGATCAGGTGCGGAATAAATTCAGCTTTTCGAGTTTGTTTCTCGGCGGTTATACGTATTACCATTCATTTTCGAAACAGACTTTCAGCACCGATCCGCTGCTGGCGCCGCTGGAATACCACTCCTTTCTGCAATATAATACCGTGGAAGGCGTGGTGTTGAACCCCGGGTTTGTGTACCGGAAAAGCTTCGAAAACCGCCGTTATTTTGAAGTGGCGCCCATGTTTCGTTACGGTTTCAGCAGCGAAGAATTGTATGCCAACCTGAAAACGACCTGGTATTATAAGCCGCTCAAAAACGCCACGTTTACGGCCGAAGGCGGGAAATTTGTGAGTCAGTTCAATAGTAATAACCCGATCACCACGTTCTGGAATTCGGTTTATACTTTGCTGGCCGAGCGCAATTACCTGAAACTCTACGAAAAACGGTATGTGAAACTGGAAGAAAAGTCGGAGATCATAAACGGGCTGAATCTTATTGCTACCGCCGAATTTGCCGACCGCCACGAACTTTTTAACGCCACCACTTATACGTTCAGCGACCGCGAAAGCCGTCAGTTTACGCCCAACCGGCCGGTGGTAGCCGAGCTGCCCGATGCCGGTTTTGGCAGGAATCAGGCTTTTACCGCCAGCATGCAGTTAACCTGGCGGCCCGGGCAGCAATACATCAGCCGGCCGGACCGTAAAATAAACCTGGCTTCCAAATACCCTACGTTTGCGGTGGCTTATACCAAAGGCTTTAAAAATGTTTTCGGCTCCGACGTAGATTTCGACCGGGTGGCGGCTTTGGTGAGCGATAACGTAGACCTGGGTTTGCTGGGTAGTTCGCAATACTGGTTTACCGGCGGCACGTATCTGAATTCCGATAAAATGTGGCTCATGGATTACCGGCATTTCACCGGGAACCGCACTATTTACGCCGGCGACTTCGGGGGCTTCCAGCTTTTAGATTATTATTTATACAGCACCAAGCACACGTATTTCGAAGGGCATTTCAGCCATCATTTTAACGGGTTTATTCTCAATAAGCTGCCCTTTATCAGGAAAGGGAAATTGCAGGAAGTAGTGAACCTGAATTACCTGCACACGCGCGAATCGAAAAATTACCTGGAGCTGGGCGTGGGGCTGGAGCACATTTTTAAAATTCTGCGTGCCGATTTCTATACCGGTTTTCAGGAAGGCCAGAAAGTGCGCACCGGTTTCAGGCTGGGCTTTGGTTTTTAAGCGGAAAAGCATAGCATTTTAGCGGGAAGAGATTCGAAAAACCGCTACAGGAGCCGTTTTAGCCAACTTTTAGAATAACAGGTCGTTAAGTCAGAAAAACGAAATTCACTTAACTAACCTGAAAAAAAATGGCATTTTCATCAAACTTCCGCAGCTGGCGTACCGTGGCAATGGCCACTTTAATGCACGAAAACGCTGAACATGTAAATGAAAACAACGCGCAGGCCGAAACCTCTGCGATCTCGAAACTCCCGGTAAAATCGGTAAAGTCTATCGGTTACTGGATCAAAAATATGCGCCATGCAGTCTGATCTGCCGCAAGCAGTTTTCCACGCTGAAAACATAGCGTTTTTTTATTACACCAGCACGTTGTCTTACTACAACCCCACGGTTTGGGCGGCCACATTTTCCAAAGATATCAGGAAAGGTTGGCCGCTTTTTTTTGCCCCAGCTGCAGGTTGTATAATATAATAGAGAGAAAGATGAGGGCGTAAGCCAGGCCTTGCTGCACCGTGGTTTCTTCGCCGAAATAAAGAAAGGCCAGCAAAAAGTTAATGATCGGGTTGAGGTACATCAGAATGCCGATGGTGCCCGATTTTAATTCCTGCAAAGCAAATAAATTCAGGAAAAGCGGCAAAACCGTAAAGACCACGCTTAGCGCCAGCACCGGCCCGAAAAACTGCAGTTCCGGAATAACAGCGGCGCCTTCGCGCAGGTAATTATAAAAAGGCGCGATGATGATAAAGCCTAAAATGAGCTGCGCGGTGAGCAGCACAATTTTATCGTGGTTGGTGAGTGCGCGCTGCGAGATGAGGTAAAAAGCATAACTCGCCGCGATGAGTAAACTGAAAAGCAGGTTGGTAAACGAGGCCACGCCAATTAAGCCGCAACTGAGTAAACTCAGGCTAATAGCCGCCCACTGGTTTTTGCGCAGCGGTTCCTTCAGAATAAGAAAACCCAATACCGCCGTAAGAATAGGGCACAGCAAATACGAGAAAGAGGCTGTTTGTATGCTGATGTGGTTGATCACGTAAATAAACAAAAGCCAGTTGATGGTGAGCAAAGCGCCGCCGGCCAAAGTCAGTAACAGCATTTTGCGTTTTTCGGGCAGGGAACTGTTCCGGTAGAAAAGCCAGGTAGTTTTGGCTTCTTTTCTTTTCAGGGTAAATACCAGCAGCAGTAAAATCAAAACCGAAAGCAGGAGCCGGAAATAAAGGATCTGGCCGCTGGGGTATGGCGTAAGGGCGCGGAGCGGGAACGGAATAAAGCCCCAGATCACGAAAGCTGCAATAGCTGCCGCGTAATATTTATTTGTTTTCAAAATTTATGTAAACGCTAGGAAAAAGGCCTGCAAAAGTACTACATACCCCGTTGGTTAACTAATGGTTCTTTTGCCTGAATAGTTTCCTTTGCCAGTATCGCCCTTCAGTTTCCGGTTCAGGTTTTGCACTTTCGGGTTTAACCCGCATTAATTCCCGTTCGCCCACATATACAGGCAATTAACCCGAATAAGGCCTTTCATTTTTTTTGGCTTCCGTAGAATAATACAAGATATTTTAACCTTTAATTATAAAAGTTTATGAAAAAAATCTTTACGTTATTATGCTTCCTGGTTTTGGTGCTGGGAGCAGAAAATCTGAAGGCGGCTAATGCAACTGTAACGGTAGGCTCCGGCGGCTCCAATACCTTCTCGCCCCAACAGGTGAACATAAATGTGGGTGATATGGTTACCTGGCAATGGGCTTCCGGTACGCACGATGTGACATCCGCTACCGGAGCCTGGTCGCCCGCTCCCATCACTTCCAGCAGCCCTTCTTTCTCCCGTACGTTTACCACGGCCGGCACGTATTCTTATTTTTGCTCCATTCACGGTCAATCTATGTCGGGTACGGTGGTAGTGGCGGCGGCGCCAACGGGTATGAAAGACGATCAGTTACAAAAAACTTTGCTGCATGTATACCCGAACCCGGCCCTGCATAAAGTGCAGCTGGAACTGAACCTCGATAACACCGATGATTATGAAGTGCGCCTGACAAACGCTATCGGAAAGACGGTAAAAACGATTGGTACTGCCGAATTAAAAGCTGTTAAGAAAACCGAAATTGATCTCTCTGGCATGGCCGGCGGCATTTATTTCTATACGTTATGGAATAAAGATAAAATGGTGGAAACCCGCCGGCTGGTTATTCTGAAATAGAACAGCAGTTCAGTTAAGGGAAAAGCCCTGCCTTCCGGTGGGGCTTTTTTGGTTTTTCAGGAATGCAGCAATAAAATATTCGGACCGGCCGGCGTTTTGTATCTTTGTACAATCCGTTTTCTCTTACTTGTATGCTTACTTTTTCGCAGCTTGCCTCTATTACGCACGGTTCGGTTTTGCAATTTGTGCACGATCTGCCGGTGCAGCATTTGCTCACCGATAGCCGCAAACTTGCCCAGCCGGCCAGCACGTTGTTTTTTGCTATAAAAGGCGCTTTTAACGATGGCCACGATTACGTAAGTGCTTTGTATGCGCGCGGTGTGCGTCAGTTTATTGTAGAACAGGTAGTAGAAATTCCCGGCGTAAAATCAGGTGAGAATTTTAAATACAGTTTTCCGGAGGCTAATTTTTTGCTGGCAGAAAACAGTTTAACGGCTTTGCAGGAAATTGCGGCATTCCACCGGGGCGAATTTCTGTTGCCGGTAATGGCTATAACGGGCAGCAACGGCAAAACCATTGTAAAAGAATGGCTCGCGCAATTGCTTAGCCCCGACGAGAAAGTGGTGAAAAGTCCGCGCAGTTATAATTCGCAGATCGGTGTACCGCTATCGGTTTGGCAGATCAACGCTAATCATACGTTCGGTATTTTTGAAGCCGGCATTTCCATGGTTTCGGAAATGGAAAAGCTTGCCAGGATCATTCGCCCTACATTGGGGATTTTTACCAATGTTGGCACGGCGCACGACGAAGGTTTTGAGAATTCCGTGCAAAAGATCGAAGAGAAATTGCTATTGTTTAAGGATGTAAAACTGCTTTTCTATTCTTCCGATGAAAAACTGCTGGATGAAGCGGTAAAGCGGGAAGGAATAAAAAGTTTTACTTGGGGGCACCGGCCGGATGCCGATCTGCAGATCCTTTCGCAACAAATTTCCGGCGCCAAAACCAGCATCCTTTATAAATTCGAAGGGAACGAAAACCAGATCTCCATTCCGTTTACTGATCCAGCTTCGGTGCAAAATACGCTGCATTGCCTGGCGGTTCTGGTCTGGCGCGGCATGGCGTCCGAAACCATGCAGCAGCGGTTCGATAAACTGCTGCCCGTAGCCATGCGCCTGGAAATGAAGGAAGCTATTAATAACTGCTACCTGATTGACGATACGTATAATAACGATCTGGCCGGCCTTTCAACGGCTTTGGATCTGCTGGTGCATCAGAAACGGCATCAGCAAAAAACGGTGATTCTTTCTGATCTGCTCGAATCTGGCTTGAACGAAGAAACGCTTTATTCAGAAGTTGCAGCGGCCTTAAAGAACCGCGGCGTAGATCGCCTGATCGGCATTGGGAAAGTGATCAGCAGGCACCGACTCAAGTTTAGCATGAAAGCTGAATTTTACACGAACACCGCCGATTTTCTGCAGCATTTTCAATCCGATAGTTTTCACAACGAAACCATTTTGGTAAAAGGGGCGCGGGTTTTTGAATTTGAAAAGATCGTAGCGCTTTTTGGTAAAAAAGTGCATGGCACGGTGCTGGAAGTAAACCTGAATGCGCTGGTACATAACCTGAATTTCTACCGCAGTAAACTGCAGCCCGAAACCAAAATCATGGTAATGGTAAAAGCCTTTGCTTACGGCAGCGGCAGCTACGAAATCGCCAATATCCTGCAGTTTCACCGGGTAGATTATTTGGCGGTTGCTTATACTGACGAAGGCGTTTTGTTGCGGGAAAACGGCATCAGTTTACCGATCATGGTCATGAATCCTTCGGCAGATAGTTTTGCGCAGCTGCTGCGATACCATTTAGAGCCGGAAATTTATTCCCTGAGCCAGCTCCGCAGTTTTTTAACCTTTATCCATACCGATTCTGCGCCCGCCTACCACATTCACTTAAAGCTCGATACCGGCATGCACCGCTTAGGATTTACCAAACCTGATTTCGAAGAATTATTTACTTTATTACAAACCGAGCCGCGCGTGCAGGTCGCCAGCATTTTCAGCCACCTCGCCGGGGCCGACGAAGCCCTGCACAACGATTTTTCGAAGCAGCAAATAACCAGCTTCCGGGAAATGGCTGCTGAGATTGAGTCCAAAATCGGTTATTCGGTTACCAAGCACATTCTTAACTCGGCGGGTATTGTGCGTTTCCCGGAGCATCACCTGGATATGGTCCGGCTCGGCATTGGTCTTTATGGCGTGGAAGCTACCGGCACCGAACAGGATGCTTTGCAAAATGTAGGCACGCTCAAAACCACCATTTCCCAGATCAAACACATTCAGCAGGGCGATACAGTTGGTTACAGCCGCCGCGGCCTGGCCGAAACTGACCTTGAAATTGCTACGCTGGCCATTGGCTACGCCGATGGCTACGACCGTCGTTTTGGCAACGGTAACGGCGAAGTGCTGATAAACGGCCAAACTGCCCCCATAATCGGGAATGTGTGCATGGATATGTGCATGGTAAACGTAACCGGCCTGCAGGTTTCCGAAGGCGATGAAGTGGTGGTGTTTGGCCAGGAATTACCAATCACCAAACTGGCTGCCAAGATCAATACTATTCCATACGAATTGCTGACGAATGTAAGCCCACGGGTGAAACGGGTTTTTTATTCGGAGTAAGGCTTGCGTTTTGGATCGCAGATCAAGCAGATGAAGGAATTTTGCAGATTTCTTGTTGAAAGATTTATAAATCAGGAAACAGGTTAGGAAAATACCGGGTTTGACTTTTGCAAGCTGTAAGCATACCGTTTTCAAGGCTTTCTTCCTGAAAAGTAGTCCGCATAAAACAAAAAGTCCCGCCGGGTAACCAGCGGGACTTTTTGGTGCTAAAATGAGAGCGTTTTTATGGACGTGCCGGAAAAACAGGGCCTAACTGTTTTGTTTTAACTGCTTGTGTTACATCTGTAAATTTATAAGGCTCATTTTCCGGAGAGTAATAACTTTTATCCGGAAGCAACGGCAGGTTGCTATTAAAGTATTTATTCAATACTACTCTGAAAATATTTACCGGCGAAATTTCCTGATAAAGATTGGAGGTATCCTGATCAGGAAAATAAAACGCACTCAGGTTGGCAAACGATTCAAAATGATTTGAAGCGTCGATATTATTGATATGGCAGTTTAAGCGAGCACCATGGTCACTTTGAATAATAACGATTGGCGGTTTGTTTGAATTGGCAAATATGGTATCTAAAGTTTGCAGGAGTTTTTTATTAAGAAATTTTAACTGCTCTACATAAGCTTTTTGATGTTCCTGGTATTGAGCCTTGTAGTCGGCTGGTAATATTTCTGTGGCAACATCATCGTTACGATAAATATCAGGGTGGTTTCGTACGCGGGCGGCATTTCCAAACTGATCGAATACAAAAGGAGGGTGGGGTGATAAAATATGGATCTGTACGAATTTTGGTCCGGGAATACGAATGGCGTCTTTTATGTGCGTAAATGGATATAGAACCGTGGTGCGATGAATATTATAAATATCTTTCGGAAAAAAGGATTGCATAAGATCCGGGATCGGCGAAAGATTAATAAGTGCGTAGTCAAGTTCCGATAAGCCAACCCCGGGGCTAAAGTAGTGATCAGCGTCGCTTATTTCAGTGAAATTTACTCCTGATGAAAAACTTACATATTTAAAATTGTGTTTTGTTAATATCCGGCGAAGCCTGGACTTTTGTATCAGTTCTTTTGCATGAACAGAACCAGCGTTACTTGATTTTTTGACATCGATCAGATTTTGCAGATAGTCAAAATTTAATGAGGAAGGAATAGAATGAATTGTTTTAAAATAATTGGAAGTGCTTTTTCGGGATATATAAAAGCCGCGGTTAGACAGTTCATTTAAAAATTGTTGATTATCGTAATGGTATGTTTCCTTTAAAACATCTTGCCTGCCATAGGCATCCATGATAAAATAATAGATATCAGGCTTTTCTTCGTGAGAGGTGGTTGTAAAAACCGGGTTTGTAAGTTTTAACTTAGCAATCGGCTTTAGAGTTTTTTGGGTTATTTGTAAAACGGAAGGCAATAAGAGAATTGCGGCAGAAATGTTTAAAATGAGATTTAAGGCATTGAAGTTGTTTTTACTTCTGAATAAACAAAAGGCAAAGCCCGCTAATAGGAAGAATAAAATGATAATAAGTTGCCTGTGACGGGGTAATATGAATTCAGTAACGGAGCTGGTTTGAATTACGGAGAAAAGCGGATTATACAAAAAGAAAACCAGCACAAAAACAGACGTAAACAAACCTGCTTTACACCAATTCCGGAAAAGCACCCAACTAAATAAATAAACGACTAAGGTTAACAATAACGCGATCGCCAACGGTGCCCACACTTGTTGCATGGCAACCATATTCACATTCTCGGCATACAGAAATAGCACCGGAAATGCGGCAAAAAGGAATGGATGGAATATTTTATCTTTTAAAAGTTCAGTCATGATCTTGCCCGCATAAAATACAAAGTCCGTTCACTTTCCTGGATCAGATACGTGCCTTCAATAGAAAAAACGGTACTAAAAATGGCTTCGAAAGTGGCCTGGTTATACTCCGGGAAAATATCGGGGCGGGTAGCTAAAAGTTTCTGTACCTGAGAATCGGTTTTGGGTACAAATTCGATAATCAAAGTATGGCAGTTCCGGCTGAAAAATTCAGCAATTAATTTTAAAGGCAGATTATTGGAAATTGCTAAATGGTGAACCAAAGCCAATGCCAGGATCATATCGGCCGGACCGCGTTCGTTTAAATTATTTCTTTCCTGATTCTGCCAGCCCAAAGCGGGGCTTGGATTTGTGAGATCAAGGAGAAGCGGTAATACGTTGGGCAGGCGGTTGTTGCGGTAATGTTTTTCTACGGCAGCGGCATCAGAATCAAAGGCCAGCACGAGGCTAGCTTTTTCAGCGGCAAGCTGACTGAATTCGCCGGTATTGGCGCCCAGATCCCATACGATCTGTGGTTTTTCCTGCGAAGTAATGAGCCTAATGAGTCTTTTTTTATGGGTAAAACTACTGCCGGAATAATTGGTGTTGGAATAATATTCGCCCCATTCAGTACCACTTGGTGCCCAGTGCAGTTTATTTATAGCGGTTTTCAAATGTTCAGTCAGATGTTTTAAACCAGCCTCGCCCATATTTAACTTTTTAGTTGAGGTAGTTTGATTGGCGTATTTCTGCTGACTGCTGGCATGCAGATGAATATGACTAAGCAAGGAGAAGTGCGACCAGGTTTTCCAAGGCAGGAGTTTGCTGGCTAGATCCAGCGGAATTCCATCCAGATGTACGCGCAACAGCTGATTTAAACGCACATCGGTAAAATGCATGAGCGCAAGCGGAGCCAGAAAATGCTGGCAGAATTGCCCATAAGCTATCCAGGGCGTGCCAGGTTCGTGTTTTTCGAAAGAAAGCGTATCGATGAAAATGGTTGTCCGTGCCGGAATTGTACATTGTAAGCGCTGGCATCTTTTAAAACCATGCCGTGCGCTAACGCTACTTCCTGAATCTGCAAAGTAAGCAATGCGGCAGCCTTCAGCTGACTGAAACTCCACTCGTAAGGGTAAGAAATAAACGGTATGGTTTGGGGCTTTAAAACCCGGTAAGCATTTTCTGGTAAAGGGGCTGCCCAATCGCTTTCTTCATGCGGAATCAGCAGGTTTTGGGAAACAAGTTGCTGGTAAAGTCCGGAGTTAAGTAAGAGGTCGTAATTTTCGCGGTAGGCAATATTTACCTGCCGGTAAACCTGGTTTTGTGCCTGAAAAATAAAGCCGGCCGGATCACGAAACGAAGCCGGGTGAACCAAGCTATTGTTCATTGGTAGGAGGATGATTCTTTTTGCTGCCAGTTAAGCTTTTAAAAAATGCTGCTATTTTCAACCAGAAAACCTTAATGGCAAACAATCCTCCCAGAATGCCAGCCAGAATTACCTGTAAAATCATGCTGCCCGAACCCGGATTTATATAAGCCATTGCCGGTTTGGCCAGCATCAGGAATATCAGCGTTATTTTCAGAATAGCAAATTTTCTCATTTTCAGGAATGTTTATTTGGCGCGTATACAAAGTTACGGTTTTTTGTCCGTGCTTTTAGTTTTACTTCCAGCATCCTAACATTTCATTATTTCCTTTTAACCTTCCTGGTCATACAGGTTTTTAAGCCCTCTTCCTTAAAACGGATAGGCATAAGATAAGTACCGCCGGAGAGCCAGCGGGACTTTTTGATGTTGAAAGAATAGCGTTTTTATGGGCGTGCTTTTTCGTTTTCGCCCCAAAGATTTTACTTTTTAAGCTTAAAACCCTACCGTTTTTATTTGATTGGAAACTTTCACCTGGCTGGAAACAAAAAAAGCCCCGAAAGTATTTTCGGGGCTTTTGAGTTTTGGAAGCTAGAACGATAGCGTTTTTCGCTTTAAGGGTTGATCTGTGAATTATTCCACGATCAGCTTGCGGGTAGCTACGTTTCCTTCAGAAGCGATCTTCAAGATGTAGATTCCTTTGGCC
>NZ_JAEHFX010000009.1 GCF_016623615.1 Adhaeribacter terrigena
TCGGGTCGCCGTCGCCGGCTAATAAGGTGGTAGCCGTAATGGTATATTGGGCCGGCGTTGCCAGGTTTGCTTTCTGGCTGAAGCAGTACGTGTATGTGCCAAGCGGCGCGATGCTGGCCGTTACGGTTTCGGTAACTACCGGGCCGCTGCCGATCTGGTAGCTTACCGGGAAATTAGATTGCGCGGCAATGCCTTTGTTGGTAATGGTCACGCAAACGTTTTCAGTTGCTGTTAACGCACAACCAGAATTCGGGGAAGTAAAAGCCGTTAATTCTAAATCTAAAGAAGGGGTTTCAATCACGGCCACATCGTCGAAAGCGAATCCCTCGTAGGTTACGCTAAAATCGGAGCCGAATGAGATGCGAAGCTTTACGTTAGCCTGGCCGCCCAAGCCTGTGAGCGCGTGTTTGGCGATTACCCAGCCCCCGCTGCCAGTTGTGCCGTTCCCGCTCCAACCCATAGACTGGGCACCCGGCGTTCCACTTATGCTGCTATTGTTGTACCAGTTATTGGGTGCGCCAACCGTGCCAACAGTCTGCCAGGTACTTCCATTATCGATAGAAGACTGCAGAACAGCACCATCCCAGCCATTTTCAGTATGCCAGAAAATTTTAGCCGAAAAAATTGGCGCTACTAGGCTTGTGAAGTTGAAGCAGGGGCTCATCACGTATGAATCTTCCTGGTCGTTATAATTTCCGCTGAGGTTGGTTACCCAGGCATTGGGAGCGGAAGGCGCCGAATTAATGGTAGCGCCGGCCGGAGCCCCTAAAGCCCACGAATTTGCTCCTACAGCTCCCGGAAGCGAGCCGCTGGTCCAGCCGCCTGCTCCGGTATCGAAGTTTTGAAAATAAGGAAAGGTGGAAATGGTGGTTGTGCAGGTTTGCCCCCAGGCTTGCCCTACGAGTATCCACATAAGCAGTGAAAAGGGTATTAGTTTTTTCATGTGCAGTAGGTTTAAAAAGTGGAGTAATGCAATGTTAGCGTGCTAATTTATAGATAAATATAGTATTATAAAATATAAACCGTTTTCTTTTGTTAATAAATTGACAAGATTGTGTTTGAAGTATGTTTTTTGATTGTGTTTTTAAGATGAATGTTTTTTTATAAGTTTCTGAAAAGCACTGAAATAATGCTTTATTTTGTTTTAAAGGTAATTGTGTTATATTGGTGCGTGTGGTGGTTTTGTACTGCTTTCTGCTTGTTGTTAACGTAATTTTTTTTAAGATGCAGAAGCTTGTTGTATGTAAATTGAAATGCAATTGTATAACATAAAAATGGTTTATATGTTTGACTGCTGGTTAAAGAATTTCATTCGTAGGTTTAAGGCAGATATTATCCGGAAATGAAGTGCAGCATTGCTGGAGTTTTGCAGCTTCCGTTTTTCATCTTTTGCAGGCAGATTTAACTACCGTTTTTAAGCCAAGTTTTGGATTAATATTCTGAAATTCCGGGCTTTGCTTTTTTTCTTTAGGAAGCACGGTGATGCATACTTTTTAAGCTTAAAACCCTACCGTTTTTCACTTGGAAACTTTTACCTGGCTGGAAACAAAAAAAAGCCCCGAAATTAATTTCGGGGCTTTTGAGTTTTGGAAGCTAAAACGATAGCGTTTTTTGCTTTAAAGTTTGCTTTATGAATTATTCCACGATCAGCTTGCGGGTCGCTACGTTTCCTTCAGAAGCGATCTTCAAGATGTAGATTCCTTTGGCCGTGCCGTTCAGGTTCAGTTGGGAAGTACCGGCGTTGTTGGTTACGGTTTGCTGTTTTACCAGTTTGCCGGTCAGGTCCATTACTTCTACCGAGTAGTTACGGGTAGTAGCCGGCACTTTCAGGTTGAATAAACCAGTAGACGGGTTCGGGAACACTACTACGTTGCTTTGCAGGATGTTCTCTTTTACGCCGGTTGGACCAGCCACTTTAAAGATCTCAATGTTGTCGATCAGGTTGGCGGTGCCGTTACCGTTCGCAAATTCTTCTTTCACGCTGCTTTCCAGCCCGATCTCGATGCTGCCCAAGTGCTTATACTGCTCCAGATTGATTTGGATAGTATCCCAGGTTGCCCCCAGCGAATCGTAGCCCCCAAAAGGAGGGGTATACGTTGGCCCTTCCTGTTTGCCGTTTACCGTAACCCGGAAGTTGGTATTCAGGTGCGAGTCTTTGTAAAGCTGCTTCAGGTTGAAGGTCAGGAATAAAGTATCCTGTGGAGCGGTGTTTGGGGTAAAGCAGAAATAAACGGCCGAAAAATGATCCGGATTGTTCGTCCAGGGATTTACGGTGCCGGCCGGAGTTGCCCATTGTGTACTGCTTACGCCCTCCATGATCATGCCATTGGCAGAACCGGAACCGTTGCTGGCGGCAGCGCCTTCGGTAATATTGGAGTTGCTTTTTGTAATTACCCGCAGCGCGCCGGTGCCATTAGCCGTTGTTTCAAAATCGAAAACAATTGGCATATTCGTTAATAAAGCGTTGCCAATGGTTGCAGAAAGGGTATCGTTTGCCGGGTTGGCGTCGGTGGCAAGGGTGGCTTGCGCAGTAATTACATAAGCGCCGCTGGTGGCCAGGTTTGCAGTCTGGGTGAAAAGGTAAGTAGCTGTTGCATTCGGCGCCAGGGTACCGGTCCAGGTGCCGGTGCCAATGGTGGTGCCGTTTACTTTATAGTTTACCGGAATGCTGGTTTGGGTAGCAGAACCAAAGTTACGGAGCGTAATGGTAATGGCTTCGGCAGTAGTCAGGTTACAGCCCGAAACCGGGCCCGAAATATTGGTAACGGCTACATCGTTGGCAGGAATAGTAAACTCGAAGGCACCCGGGTCCGGCGTAGTGGTGCTGCGGGTTGCACCCGTTATATCGGTGGTAACGGCCGGTAAAGCCTGGCCGGTATTATCGAGGGCTGCAGCGTTAGGGCGCAGGTTTCCGCCGGCGGCATTAATAAATACCGGGTCTGCGGCAATACTGGCCTGGTCGAAAGCATTGCTGTTGGCAGTTTTCCAATCGACTAAAGTAGTTTTATTGCCTGAATAGTAACCTGTGTGCGCATTGCTGAGGCCCGGCGCGATGTAAAGCACGTTGTTGTTGCTGGTAA
The DNA here is from genome assembly GCF_016623615.1 of Adhaeribacter terrigena. Classification (GTDB taxonomy): domain Bacteria; phylum Bacteroidota; class Bacteroidia; order Cytophagales; family Hymenobacteraceae; genus Adhaeribacter_A; species Adhaeribacter_A terrigena. Next base: position 3,081 of record NZ_JAEHFX010000009.1, read on the forward strand.
TGGCCGACGTCGTGGTGTTGAAATACAAAGCATGTTTCGTGCCGGTGGCGCCGGCGTTCAGGTTGATCACGTTGTTGATAAAACGAATGTTGCTTGCAGCAGCCGTTTGGTGGAAACCCCGTACCGAGCCGGTATTGCTGGCATTATCAAGATCGATGGTGTTGTGGTAATAATGGGAGCCATCGGAATTTGAATTGTAAATGCCGTAGATCGTGCCGGTAGAGTTGAAATTGTAGATCAGGTTGTTTTTGTAAACGTTTTCCGAACCCGCCGGTGCATCGGCACTGGTAGTGTTAATACCGTAGCTAACCGAAGTTGGGGTAAGATCGCCGCCGGCTACGTTATGGATGCGGTTTTTGCTCACTACTGTTAACTGGGAGTTATCGCCGAGCTCAATTCCGGTAAAGGTAGTAGTGGTGGCGCGGGTTGGACGGCTGATGTCGTTTCCTTCTACCAGGGTGCCTTTTGCTGCATTTATTTTAATACCATCGGCATAAAAATCTTTTATAGTGTTGTTTATGATCTGGTTATTGCTTGCGGTGGTAACTACGCTGTTTACATGAATGCCTTTGTAGCCACCAACAATGGTATTGCCGGAAATTACGTTGTTGTTACCGGTGTTTCCTGCAACCGTTACAGATGTAAGCGAATTTGAGAATATAATACCACCCGTACTTGCTTCGGTAGTGCTGGTAGAAGTAATGGTAATGGTGTTGTTGCTGATGGTGTTGTTATCGGCGCCGTTCAATAAATGGAAGCCCCAACCATACGTAGCATCGGTAGCCTCAATCTTAAAGTTATTGAAAGTGGTATGGTCCATGCCGTCTAACTGCACTACCGCGCGGTTGGCAGAACTAGGCGCAAAGGCGATCTTGTTGCCATTGCCGTTAAAGGTCAGGGTGTTGGTAGCGCTTATGCCGGTAATATTGGTAAGTATAATCTGTTCGTTGTAAGGTCCGGAGCCGGTAGCTACGTTAACTGTTACTGGCGCGGAAATGCCACGGCAAGCCAGTTCTTCAATCAGAGCCTGGAAGCTGGTAAAGTTAGTGGTTGTAGAAGCGCTGTTTTTATCGATGGTATACGTTCCTGCCAGTGGAGTAGGGTTGGTGTAAACCTGTACGCTGTTGGTGTAAGCAGTCTGGCCGCTGCAGGTTACTGCCAGGCGGTAAAAGTTGGTGGAAGTTTGCGAAGTCGTGAAATAAGGGATGGCAGCCGGCGTGCCAACCGGGGTCCAGGGAGCTGTTCCGGTAGCCGATTTTTCCCACTGGTAAGTCTGGCCAAGGCCATAAGAAGTGCCGGCTACGTTCAGGTTGAAATTCGTGTTGGAGCAGATCGAAGTTACGCTGGCCGTTGCAGTGCCGGGAGTTGGCGGCGTGGTGCAGGGCGTATTAGGCGTAATGGTAAACTGTATATTCGGGCGGTTGCTTTGTAAAAACATGGTCTGGCTTCCAAGTTCCGTAGAATTAACCCGCGACATATTCATATCAGTAGCAACGGTATATTGCCAGGTCATGTTGGCCGTTAAAGTAGTAGGGTGGTGAAAAGCGGTTATTACTTCCAGGTTGCTGGTGCCATCCCAAAGAAAAGGGGTCTGGAGGTGAATTTCATTCCAGCCGGTGCCCGTCATAAAGCTGTGGGTGGTAGAAGAATAAACCAGGATCGCATTTCCCCGATTGGTATGAAAGTCCAGCGAGGCGCCGGCCTGTGTGGTTTTAGTTACCGCTTTAATGTAAATATTCAGGTGGGCATTGCCATGGGTATATTCACCAGAGCCCTGCTTGTTCCAGGCAATTTTAAAGATATTTCCTGCACTGCCGCCGGCGGCAATAATTTCTGCAGCGGTATACAACGAGGCCGATTTAGACCACAGGTTGCTGCCCGTATTGGTAGAGAATAAAACGTTTGCTCCCGAAGCCGAGGTGCCAGTACCAATGGTTATTGGCGACTGTGCCTGGCCACTCCGGCCGAAGAGCAGAAAGACGCATAAAAGAAAAAGCGGAGTAAATTTGTTCATGTAAAAAGCGTTAGATAATGATAAAATATTTTGATGCCTTAATTTATTAATTATTCCCTGGAATTGAAAATATAACTCATTAATAGTGAGTATTTTCCCTAAAAAAAAGGCTTTTTGTACTCTGAAGTCCAATTTGTTTCGCTGTTATTTACATTTTATCAACATAAATATTTGGTTATTACAAAGAGATTTTTAGAATTGGTAAATGGTGATTTTATATGGGTGAAACTCTATATTTAGCAGGTGAGAGAAATTGGTTGATCTAAATCCGATTTTTATAAGGTCGCAAAATAAAGCCTGATAGCAAGGAGTTTTTTGCTCCTAAACCCTACCGTTTTTCATCTTTTGCAGGCAGATTTAACTACCGTTTTTAAGCCAAGTTTTGGATTAATATTCTGAAATTCCGGGCTTTGCTTTTTTTCTTTAGGAAGCACGGTGATGCATACTTTTTAAGCTTAAAACCCTACCGTTTTTCACTTGGAAACTTTTACCTGGCTGGAAACAAAAAAAAGCCCCGAAATTAATTTCGGGGCTTTTGAGTTTTGGAAGCTAAAACGATAGCGTTTTTTGCTTTAAAGTTTGCTTTATGAATTATTCCACGATCAGCTTGCGGGTCGCTACGTTTCCTTCAGAAGCGATCTTCAAGATGTAGATTCCTTTGGCCGTGCCGTTCAGGTTCAGTTGGGAAGTACCGGCGTTGTTGGTTACGGTTTGCTGTTTTACCAGTTTGCCGGTCAGGTCCATTACTTCTACCGAGTAGTTGCGGGTAGTAGCCGGCACTTTCAGGTTGAATAAACCATTAGACGGGTTCGGGAACACTACCAAGTTGCTTTGCAGGATGTTTTCGGAGATGCCAATGCCGCCCATGCGTCCTGCTATTCGCTCAACTTCAATGTTATCGATCAGGTTGGCGGTGCCGTTTCCGTTGTTATATTCTTCGCTTACGCTGCTTTCCAGTCCAATTTCTATAGTTAGGCTGTTCAGGTATTTAGAAAGATCAACTTCTACGTGGGTCCAGGGGGCTGCGCCGCCGCCATAACCGCCAAAAGGAGGATTATAGGTTGGCCCTTCCTGTTTGCCGTTTACCGTAACCCGGAAATTGGTGTTGTAGTGCGTGGTTTTATAAAGCTGCTTCAGATCGAAAGAAAGCCGTAGCGTATCGTTGGGGCCACCGGTGTGTGGGGTATAACAAAGGTACACGGCCGAGAAATGGGTCGGGTTGTTTAACCATGGATCTGTAATACCCACCGGAACCACCCAGCCTGCATTGTTTACTCCCGCCATGATCATGCCTTTGGTAGAGCCGGCGCCAGTGGCAGCATTCGTGCTTTCTGTAATGGTAGAATGGGCATTGGTAACGCTGCGCATGGCATTGGTGCCGGTTGTCGGGGTTTCGAAATTCAGGTTAACCGGGCCTTGCGGCAAAAGCGAATTGGTAATATAGATGGTGTCGGCATCGTTGCTTGGGTTAGCATCATTTGCAAGCGTTTTGCCAATGATCTGGTAAGTGCCGGCAGCAGCGAGGTTAACGCTGGTCGGGAAGGTAAACGCAGCCGTTGCATTCGGCCCTAAAGTTCCTGTCCAGGTTGCTGTAGCTGCTGGGTTTCCATTTACTACGAGGCTTACCGGAATGGTGGTTTGCGTTAAGGTGCCGTAGTTTTTAATGGTAAGCGTTATTGTTTCGCTGGCCGTAAGTCCGCAGCCGCTTGGCGGGCCGGAAATGAAAGAAACGCCCACATCGTTCGGGAATACGCTGAATTCATAAGCACCCGGATCCGGGATCGGGCCACGCGCAGCACCAGTAATATCATCGGTTACGGCGGCCAGCGGCGTGCCCATATTTTCTACCGCCACCGAAGAAGGCCGGTAATTTCCCGCGGCAGGATTCACAAAAACCGGATCGGCCGCAACGCTGTTCTGGTCGTAAATGCCCCCGTTCGCCGTCCGCCAGTTCGCCAGGGTTGGCCGGTCGGTGCTGTGAAAACCCACACTGCCCATCGTCATGTTAAATACGTTGTAGTTGCTGACAATAGCAGTAGTGGTGGTGCCCAGGTAAATGCCGTGCTTACTGCCTGATGCCCCGCCCATAGAAATAATGTTGTTATTGAATTTCAGGTTGGTAGCGGCAGTAGACTGGTAGAATGCGCGTACTGTACCGCTGTTGGTCGGATTGTTAAGATCTATGGTGTTGTTGAAAACGTAAACCCCATCGGAACCGATATTATAAATGGCGTAGATCGTGCCGTTGGTATTGATGTTGTAGATCAGGTTGTTCTTTACAATGTTTTCGGAGCCGGCGGGCGCGTCGGTGCTGGAAAAATAAATGACGTAGGCAGCGTTGGTAGTGGTAGGGTTGGCGCCGAAAGCATTATGGAAACGGTTTTTAGCGATCAGGGCATTTTTAGTTGTACCGGTAGTAAACAAGCCATAAAAAGTGCTTACAGAACTGCGGGTAGGCCGCGAAATATTATTTCGCTCTATCACCGTGCCATCGGTATTGTTCAGGTAAATGCTGTAGATATACGTGTCGCGGATCTGGTTATTGATGATCTGATTGTTTAGCGCATCTGCTCCGCCGGTACTTCCATTCAACCTGATGCCGTAGTACCCGCCGTTTATAACGTTGTTCTGGATCAGGGTATTGCTGGCATGGTTTCCGGTGGTAGAGATAGTGGTTCCCCAGCCAATGCCGTTAATATTGGAACTGGTGGACGCGGGAGGCAGGTTTATGGTGCAGTTTGAGATCGTGTTGTTATTAGCGGCATTCATTAACTGTACGCCCCAGCCCATGGTTGCAGAAGCATCCAGGTTCAGAATAAAACCATTGAACCGGGTATAATCTGTGCCATTAAGGGTAATAATGCCCAGGTTGGTTGCTCCCGGATTTACCGTAATAGTATTGCCGTTGCCGTTAAAAGTAATGGTATTGGTTGCGTTTTGGCCGTTTATTGAATTTAAGACAATCTGCTCTGTATAGGGGCCGCTGCCTGCTACCACGTTAAACGTAACCGCCCCGGTAATGCCGCAGGTATTCAGGATCTGGATGGCCGAAGCAAAGCTGGTGAAATTGGTAGCAGTTGCCGGGGCATTTTTATTGATGGTATAAGTGCCGCTTAAGGCGTTACAGGCAATAATGGTGGTGTAAGTAGTGTCGTTATACGCATTGCCGTCGGTTGCGCCGTTCGGGTTCTGGGTCCAGGCTTTCAGGGTATGGGTACCGTTCGGAAAGTTGAAAGTACCGATGTTTACCGGGTTGCTTTCGGCGAGAGAAGCCAGGTTGCCCGACCAGGAAAATGGCGTACCGGTAGTATTGCCAACTTTCCAGTTTACCTGCGTGCTGGTTAGCGGGCCGCTGCCGTAGTTCTTTATTTTAACCTGAATATTCTGGTTGCCGGGCGTAGTAGGTGAAACCGGTCCGGTAATAGCCGAAACCCCTGCATCGTTCGGCGATACTACCAGCGGGAGCGTCTGGTTCCAGGTAGAGGCAATTTCAGCCGCCGTAAGCGCCCGGTTATACAACCGGAACTCATCCAATTTTCCGCCGCTTGGTAAGCCGTTGTTCGTGCCATAACCGCCCACCAGGAAAGGCGTGGTGCCGTTTATGCTCAGGTTGGCTGGCTGGGCTACTGCGTTGTTAAATACGCCGTTCACATAAACTTTAATATCCGGAACGGTTGGATTATATACAAAGTGAATGACTACCGGCGTACCGGTGGCATCAAAAACGTTGTTGGCAAAAACGTCGGTCATGCCGGTGCTTCTTATTTCCAGGTTACCGCCGCCGGCTACTACTCCGGTGCCGGTTAAAGCCCGGAAAGTAGTACCGCTGGAACTCCCGAAAAAGTAATTGCTGCTTAAAGTGTTGGTAATGCCGCTAAACCACATCGACATTGTCCAGGGGCCGGTCAGGTTCGGATTCCAGCCGGTATTTACGGCATTGCTCCCCGAAGCGCCGCCGTTTCCGGCTAAGGCGCTGCCAAACTGGCCGGGGCTGGCAATGGTAGCGCCGCTTATGGTTGCCGGATTGGTGCCGACCGGAGTGCTGGCGCTGTTTTGTACTGTGGAACCCGGACTATCGAATTTGTAATACATCAGCTCGGGCACGTTCTGCGCACTAGCTTCAGGACTTATTATAAAACCTAAAGCGCTAATGAAGAGCAAAAGAAAATGGGGTAATCTTGTCGTCATAGTATAGATTTTAAAGGGTTGATAATATGTTTGCAATAAATATATGATTTTTTATTATATCAAAACAATTTGATAATCAGGCTTATGTAAGAATTTATCCTGATATCTGCCCTTGTAAACTGCAAAGCACTTTTTCTCCCGCAAACCCTACCGTTTTTTTTAACATTAAACCACAGCTAATAAAAATATTATGCATAAAAAAAGCCCCGAAGTATCTTCGGGGCTTTTGAGTTTTGAAAGCTAAAACGATAGCGTTTTTTGCTTTAGGTTTGATCTATGAATTATTCCACGATCAGCTTGCGGGTAGCTACGTTTCCTTCAGAAGCGATCTTCAAGATGTAGATTCCTTTGGCCGTGCCGTTCAGGTTCAGTTGGGTTGTACCGGCGTTGTTGGTTACGGTTTGCTGTTTTATCAGTTTACCGGTCAGGTCCATTACTTCTACCGAGTAGTTACGGGTAGTAGCAGGTACTTTCAGGTTGAATAAACCATTAGACGGGTTCGGGAACACTACTACGTTGCTTTGCAGGATGTTCTCTTTCACGCCGGTTGGGCCAGCCACAGTGAATACTTCAATGTTATCGATCAGGTTAGCGGTGCCGCTGCCGTTCTGATAACCTTCTTTCACGCTGCTGCCGAAGCTGATCTGGATCACGCCGGTGTTTCTGTACGGAGTCAGGTCAACTTTGATCGCTTTCCACGGAGCACCCTGGGAATCGTAACCACCGAAAGGAGGGTTCAGCGTGTTCTTCAGTTTGCCATTCTCATAAACCGGAATCTGTCTGCCATTAACCGCAATGCGGAAGTTGGTGTTGTAGTGCGTGGTTTTATACAGCTGCTTCAGGTCGAAGGTCATGATGATCGAGTCATTTCCATTAACAGCAGTATTTAAGCACATTCTGATAGCGGAGAAGAAATCCGGGTTGCTGAGCCAAGGATCAGTAATGCCTACCGGAACTTCCCAGCTCGAATGATCGATACCTTCCATGATCATGCCTTTGGTAGAACCGGTGCCTTTGCTTGCCGCAGCACCTTCCGTTATCATAGAGTATTTGTTTGTCACTACTACAGCTGCATCCAGGCCACTCAGCGGGGCTTCGAAGTTTAAGGTAACCGGCATGTTTGGCAGTAATGCGTTGGCAACGGTTAAAGTAGTAGCATTGTTGGTGTTATCCTGATCACTTGTCAGGTTGGTAGAACCTTCAATATCGTAAGTGCCACGGGCCGCTAAGTTCGCTTTGGTAGTAAAGGTATGGGTAGCGGTTGCGTTTGGAGGCAGGGTGCCGGTCCAGGTGCCGGTACCTGTTGCGGTACCATTTACTTTGTAGCTTACCGGAATGGAGGTCTGGGTGTTTGAACCGAAGTTCTTAATGGTAACAGTAACGGTTTCCTGGTTGGTCTGGCCGCAACCTGATACCGGGCCGGAAACAGCAATTACTGCTACATCATTAGGTGGTACAGAGAATTCGTAAGCCCCTGGGTCTGGAGTAGTAGTGCTGCGAACTGTGCCTACAATGTCGTTTGGAACGTTCTGGCCGCTGATGCCGGCGTTATCGATTGCTACCGAGTTAGGGCGCAGGTTACCGGTTGCCAGATTGAAGTATAACGGATCGCTGGAAACGCTGGCCTGGTCGTAAGCATTGCTGTTAACAGTTTTCCAGTCGGCTAATGTATTTCGGTTTGAAGAATAATAGCCTACGCTGCCGCCCGGTACATAATAGTTATTGCCATTGCTTACCAGGGAGATAGTAGTAGAGCCTAAGTAGATAGCATGTTTTGTACCGGTAGTGCCGGCATCGATGCTGATGATGTTGTTGGTGAACTTCACGTTGGTAGACGCAGACAGGAAGTACATGCCGCGTAACGTACCGGTGCCGGTATAATTCGGGTTGTGTAAAGCTACCGTATTATGAATGTAATGGGTGCCGTTGCCGCCGCTGTTGTAAAAGCCATAAGCAGAACCCTGGTCTGGTACAACGTTATAGATTGCGTTGTTTTTCACCACGTTTTCAGAACCAACACTAGAACCTACGGCAATATAAATGCCGTAAATGGTACCGTTCTGGGTACCTGAAACATCATTAACGTTGTGAATCCGGTTCTTGCTGATGGTGTTGCCGGTAGAGGCAGTTGAGAAATACATGCCATACATCCAGCCGCCATTGGTGCGGGTAGCACGGCTGATGTCGTTTCCTTCTATCAGGTTGTTCGCACCGTAATAGAAATACATACCATAATAGTATGGGTCTCTGATCTGGTTGTTGATATATTGGTTGTTGTTTGCCGGAGCAGCGGAGCTACCGTAATTATAAACGCCGTAGTAACCACCTTTCACAATGTTGTTCTGGAAGAGGTTGTTGGTGTTGGCACCGGTCTGTAAACGGATACCATACGAAGTGCTGGTGGTAGAAGTGCTTAGGGAAACAGTATTGCCAGTAAAGTGGTTGTTCTGCGCGCCATTCGTTAAATATAAACCAGAGCCGCTAAGAGAGTTCGGGTCAGCATTCAGAACCAGGTTGTTAAAACGCATATACTTTGTACCGTTCAGCGTGATCATAGCATCAGTGCTTGAAATGCCGCTGCTAAGAACGTTGCCATTGCCGTTAAAAGTAACGGTATTTAATGCAGTGGTGCCCGGTACGTTCCCGATGGTAATCTTCTCGTTGTAAGGGCCTGAACCAGCTACAACGTTAAAAGTTACCGGGCCAGAGATACCGCAGCTGCTAATGGCCTGAACAGCCGAAGCAAAACTGGTAAAGTTAGTGGCCGAAGAAGGTGCATTTTTATTAATGGTTAATGTACCGCTTAAAGCGTTACATGCAATAACCGAAACTACGGTAGTATCATTAAAAGGAAGTCCGTCGGCAACGCCGTTTGGTAAACGGGTCCAGGCTTTAACAGTGTAAGTACCTGCGGCAAAGTTGTTGCTGCCAATGGTAATAGGGGTAGAAGAAGCGTTAAGCGCCAGTGGCGTAGTAAAGGTATGGTTAATGGTAGTTACCGGGCCATTGCCGATGCGGAAACCAAGTGTAGCAGAAGTAAGGGGTGAAGTACCGTAATTTTTAACCGTTACTTGTACCGGGGTAGCTGCTCCTGGAGTAACAGGGGTAGCCGGGGAGTTGATCACAGTTACACCTGCATCGTTTGCCGGGGTATCGTAAATTGTGAAATCATCGAAAGCAACACCATCGTAGCTGTTTACGCTAAGGTCGGAACCGAATGCAAGGCGCAGTCTTACGTTAGCTTGTCCGCCCAAGCCGGTTAAAACGTGTTTGGCTGTTACCCAGCCGCCGCTGCTCAGGGTGCCGGAGCCGCTCCAGCCAATAGACTGCCCGCCCGGGGCACCGCTGATGCTGCTGTTGTTGTACCAGTTGTTCGGGGCACCTACCGTACCAATGGTCTGCCAGGTTGTGCCGCCGTTGGTGGAAGCCTGTAGTACAGTTCCGTCCCAGCCGTTTTCCGAATCCCACCAGATCTTCATCTGCACAATAGGAGCGATCATGGTGCTCATATTGAGGCAAGGGCTCAGCACATAGCTGTCTTCGTCGTTGTTGTAATTTCCGGTTGGGTTGGTGGTCCAGGCTTTTGTACCGGAAGCTGCGCCTGTGATCGCAGATTTTGCTGGTGTTCCGAGGGCCCAGCTATTATTCGAGCCGCCCGTTGTCCAGCCATGGTTCGCTCCCTCAAAATTTTCGAAATAAGGGAAAGTAGTGATGGTTGTGGTACAGGTTTGCCCCCAGGCAACCCCTGTCAGCATCCACAGAAAGAGTGATAGCGGTAAAAGTCTTTTCATTAAACAGAAATTAAGAAGTGATAGGAATGATTGTTCGCTCAATTTATGATTTCTATAATAATAAGCAAAACATAAGCAACTAATTTCCAAGGTTTTTTAGTGAAGAAAACATAACATAATGTTAATGTGTTTTGTGTGCGATGTTGTCATGTTAAACAGAATTTTCAGGGATATGTTTATATGTTGGCCGGTTAAAGTGCTGTATTGGTGCCGGGCTTTTGCCACTTTTTAAGTAGTTATCAGCAAGCAGGTGTACCTTCTTTTTAATTTTTATTTCCCTTTTATTTAAAGCAGCATTCAGAAAATTATTGATTTCGCTCCGGAAGCGGAAACCCGAAACGGACAGTTTATCAGCTTCTATTGAGCTGGCTAAGCTTTAAACCGGAACTTCCTTCCATACTTTTTGCGGCCAAAACCCTACCGTTTTTAATTGGAATGGTTAAAAAACGCTATCCTTTTTGGATTAAAAAGAAACCTGCCGTAACTTGCATCTGTTTATACTGAGTCTAAATAAGAATAAGCGGCTGTGCAGAAAGAAAAAAGCGTTCGGGATTTAAAGGTCGGGGAATCAGGCACTATTTGGCGGCTGAAAGATCCGGAAATGGGGTTGAAACTGCTCGAGATGGGCTGCATTCCAGGCACTACGGTTAAACTCAACAGCCGCGCCCCGCTTGGCGATCCGATCACGATTATTATAAACGATTATACGCTTTCCCTGCGTTTAGATGAAGCAGAAACCATTCTGCTGAAAGCTTAGTCTATGCCAGAAGTTCTCATTTCACCGGAAGAAAAACGGGCGAGCCAGAGTGCGCCTCAACCCCGTGTTCCCCGGATCGCGCTTATAGGTAATCCGAATTCCGGCAAAACCTCGCTTTTCAACCAGCTTACCGGCTTAAACCAGAAAGTAGGCAACTTCCCTGGCGTAACCGTCGATAAGAAAACCGGCATCAGCCAGCTTACGCCTAACCTCAAGGCCCAGATCATTGACCTTCCCGGCACGTATTCGCTTTACCCGAAGTCACTGGATGAAAAAGTGATCATCGATCTGATCCACAACAAAAGATCGGAAGCCTATCCGGATCTGATCATTGTAACGGCTGATGCTTCGAACCTGAAACGCAACCTGTTACTTTTTACCCAACTCGCTGATCTGGGTTTGCCTTTGGTGCTTGCCCTGAACATGATGGACGTGGCCGAAGAGCACGGCGTGCAAATAAACGTAGAGCAACTGCAGCAGGATCTGGGCGTGCCGGTTATTCCGATGAATGCCCGCAAAGGCATTGGCATTACGGCGCTGAAAATTCTGGCCTCGCAGCAGCTTGCCGGTTTAAACCAGCCTTTCTATCAGATTCCCGAAGAACTGCTTACCCTGGTGCGCCAGATCCGGTATTACTTCGAACTGAAAAACGATTACCTGGCGCTGCATTACGCGCACCAGTACAAAAAATTAAGCTTCCTTGCCGACGACGATAAAAGCTACATCGAAGACCTGCTGAAGGAAAATAAATTCGATTCGAACACGCTGCAGGCTACCGAAACCATTGAACGCTACACCGTTATAAACGAGTTGCTGCTCGATTCGGTGCGGGTGGTAAAAGCGGAAACGAACGAACAGTTCAGCAACAAACTCGATAAGGTACTAACCCATAAGGTTTTCGGTTATCTGATTTTCTTTGCGGTTTTGTTCCTGATGTTCCAGGCTATTTTTGCCTGGGCCAGCTATCCGATGGATCTGATCGATGCCGGTATCGGGGCTTTGAACGGCTTTATTCACGAGCGCGTTAGCGGCCCTTTGGTCGATCTTTTAACTGAAGGCATTATTGCCGGTCTAGGCGGGATTTTGATCTTTATTCCGCAGATCGCCATTTTGTTTGCCTTTATTGCCATTCTGGAAGAAACCGGTTACATGGCCCGCGTGACGTTTATGATGGACAAGATCATGCGTAAATTCGGGCTCAGCGGTAAAAGTGTGGTGCCCTTAATTTCCGGCGCTGCCTGTGCCGTGCCAGCCATTATGAGCACGCGCACCATCGATAACTGGAAAGACCGCATGATCACGATCTTCGTGACGCCGCTCATGAGTTGCTCGGCCCGCATCCCGATTTACACGGTTATCATTGCCCTGATCATTCCCGAAAAGTATTACTTCGGCTTCCTGAATTTGCAGGGCATTGTGCTTATGGGTATGTATCTGCTCGGTTTTGTGGCGGCATTGCTTTCGGCCATGGCGCTGAAATTTTTCCTGAAAACCAAAGAGCGGAGTTTCTTTATCATGGAATTCCCTACTTACAAAATGCCGCGCTGGAAAAATGTGGGTTTAACCATTGTAGAAAAAGTAAAAGCGTTCGTTTTCCAGGCGGGTAAAGTGATCCTAGCTATTTCGGTTATTCTGTGGGTACTGGCTACTTACGGCCCCGGAAACGCTATGGAAAATGCCGAAAAAACTGCCACCGCCGAAGCGCAAAAACTGAACCTGACCGAAGAAGAGACCGCTAATAAAATTGCTTCCTACAAACTCGAATCTTCCTACGCCGGAGAGTTCGGTCACTTCATTGAGCCGGCCATCCGCCCGATGGGTTACGACTGGAAAATCGGCATTGCCTTGCTGACTTCCTTTGCTGCCCGCGAGGTGTTCGTAGGAACCATGGCCACCATTTACAGCGTGGGCGCTGAGGAAGAAGAAGCCACGATCCAACAGAAATTAGCGATGGAAAAAGACGAGAACGGGGAGATGTTCTTCAACCCGGCGCGTGGTTTTTCTTTGCTGCTGTTCTACGCGTTTGCCATGCAGTGCATGAGTACCATTGCCGTAGTGTACCGCGAAACCAAAGGCTGGAAATGGCCGATCCTGCAAGCTCTCTACATGACCGGTTTAGCCTACGTTTCGGCCTGGGCAGCTTATAGCTGGCTGTCGTGACCCCACCCAGCCCTCTCCTGATTCAGGGGAGGGCTTTTTTGCTACTGCAGCAATGATTTAGCGACAGAGATTGCACACAAGGATTAAAGGTTAAAGCATGTCGCAAGTTTAGGCGCAGCCGTAACTTGTGACTTTCCTGATAGCCAGTTTAGAAAGGCGGGAGCTGCTGATCAATTATTTCAAAATTTCATAGCAGCGACTTTGATTGCCTTGCAGGCAAGGCCAGTTGCAAACTGGCCAATGATTTACGGCTGCGCCTAAACTTGCCGCATGCATGGGGCAAAACGCTATGCTTTCAGGCTTCAAAACTCAATAGCAAACTTTATTACCAACCGGATGAGATCTGGCAAGGCCGAACCTGCGGTTTCACCTCACGTCGACATGACCGGATAAAAAAAAATCCCTGCAAGTTTACCCTTTGGAGGAGTAGGAAGGGATCACTATTAGGATAAAACAAAAGCGTCTGCAGGATTTATGCCTGCAGGCGCTTTTGTTTTATCCAGCTTACAGAATTACTGAAGCTGCGCCAGGAAGTTTTCCAGTTTCGAAAGCATTTCGGAGATTTCTTCGGTTTTGCTGGTGCCTACGCTCAGGCGGTACCAGGGCGAATCGGGGCTGGCACCGAAGGCGTAGAACGGTACAAGGGCCAGTTTGGCTTCGCTTAAAAGCAGATCGGTAACCATGCCCTGGTTTTCAAGCTTTTGTCCCTGATAAGATTTGCCTACCAGATCCATCCGGATGGTGAGGTAAATGGCGGCTTGGGGAGCAACGGCATCCAGCGCATAGCCTTTCTCTTTCAGGTCGATTATGCCTTGGTAAAACGCCAGTAAACGCGCTTCAAGCCTGGCTTTAAATTCCGTCAGGAAATTATTTATGGCATCTGGCTGAAGCAGGAAATCGGCGGCGGCTTTCTGCTCCGCCATGGGTGCCCAGGCCCCGATATGGCTGAGCAGGGCTTTCATTTTGCCTATCACATTGGCCGGCCCCAGCGACCAGCCTACCCGCACCCCGGTTGCCGCAAACGCTTTCGACATGCCATCGATAAAAATGGTGTAGGCTTTCATTTCCGGCCGTAAGGAAACCGGGTTGTAGTGTTGCGTTTCGCCGTAGGTCAGGGTGAAATAGATCTGATCGAACATGACGTAAAGCTTCTTTTCTTCCGGGCTGCGGCGCGCGTTTTCTGCAAGCACCAGGTCACAAATTTTTTCCAGTTCTTCTTTGCTGAAAGTGGTGCCGGTCGGGTTTTGCGGAGTGCAGAGGCAAAGCAAGGCGGCCCCTTGCATGTGCGGTTCCAGCTGGGCGGCCGTCGGCATAAAATTGTTTTCCGGCAGGGCTTCTATTACGCAATGAGTGCCGCCGGTCATGTGCACGTAATGGTTGTTGTTCCAGGAAGGTACGGCGTAAATCACTTTGTCTCCCGGATCTACCACCGTGCGGAAAAGGGAGTAGATCAGCGGCCGGCCGCCGCTGGCGATCTGGATCTCGGATATATCGTAGGTAAGGCCTTCCCGTTCCTGAATGAATTGCACCACCGCCTGCCGGAGCTCCAGTACGCCTTCGCCGGGAGGATAATTGGTATAATGATGCTGATAACTGTCGATGATGCCGGCTTCGAGTTCTAGGGGAATGGGGAAAATGTTCGGGTCGAAATCGCCGATGGTGTAGTTGTAGATCTTTTCGCCGTTGCGGATGCGGGCGCTGATCTGGTTGCCTAAGCGGACGATTTCGGAGCCGATAAGGGTTTCGGCAAGCTGGCTTAATCTGGTCATGGTAAGAAAATAAGGGTGCTAGGAAGAGAACATAAAAAAAGCCCGCCAGTTTTGGCAAGCTTTCGGTTTATGCGGAAAAATAATTTTCTGACGTTACGCTGGCAGGATTGTCTGAACACGATTTTATGGATTGAAAAGATGAACAGGATTTCATTTCGAAAAAAAATATTCAAATTCAGGAGAAAAGCTGGCTAAGTCCATAAAGAGAAAATTGCGATCAAAGCACGGTGAAAGTTTTGAAATGAATACTAATTTTAAAGCAGGGGTTTCGGTTACCTTTTAACTTTCATTTCCTGATTACACTCTGAGGCTGAAATAATTCTTTTAGCGAAAAATCAGGTGAATCCTTTAATCCTTAAAATCGCGTTCAGACAAAAAGAACGTGGAATAATCGCAAACCAGGACTTTTCGCGCCCCAAACCCTAGCGTTTTATACGCCTTTGTAGATCAGGAAAACCGTGGGGATCTTGTGCAGGTCGGGAAGTTTTTGTTTCCATTCCGCTACGGTTTTGGTTTGCAGCAATTCGTCCGGTGCGGTAATGTTGGCGGCAACGCACAACATTGTTCCGGGGCTCAGGGTGCTCATCAGATCGGAGAGAAGCTGATTGTTGCGGTAAGGCGTTTCCATGAAAATCTGGGTCTGGTCGCGTTTCAGCATTTCCGCTTCCAGATTTCTGATGGCCTGAAACCGCAATTTTTTATCGATGGGAATGTAACCGTGAAACGCAAAACTCTGTCCGTTGAAACCCGAACCCATTAGCGCCAGCAAAATAGCCGAAGGCCCTACCAACGGCACCACTTTTATCCCGAACTGGTGCGCATATTTGGCCAGTTCCGCTCCCGGATCGGCAATGCCCGGACAACCCGCTTCGGAAATTACGCCGCCATCTTTTCCATCTAAAATCGGCTGCAGGGCTTTCTTGACTTCCGCCGGCGGCGTGTCTTTATCTACCACCGTAAACTGCAATTGCTCGATCACTTTTTCCGGCGAAATGGTTTTCACGAACCGGCGGGCCGTACGCGCGTTTTCCACCAGGAAATAATCCAGATCAGCTACGGTGTTTATAACCTGCGGCGGAATTACTGTGGCGGCCGTGTCTTCGGCGAGAACTGTGGGGATGAGGTAGAGGATGCCTTTGTTCAAGGAGTGGAGATTTTAATTTAAGTGAAGAAAAATTTATTGCGTCATTCTGAGCTTGTCGAAGAAACTTACCGGTACTACTAGGGAGCTTTAAGCGACTGAGCGATAAATTCCTGTTGCTTAAGAACTGAGATTAGTTTTCGTGCGGGTTCGGTACGCGTGAGTTCCCTCGGCTTCGCTCGGGATGACGCAATAATGTAGGAGGGTTCGACTCAATAACAAGAGTCTGGTCTTTGACTTTTCAGGCCAAAAACGCTACCGTTTTTACTCAAAAAGTCCAGATACCAAAATCCTGCTACCATCATCCAAAACCTACTTTACCAAATTCAGGAAATTCATCACGATGTCGTAGAATTTATCCGGAGCTTCGGCGTGTACCCAATGGCCCGCTTCTTCGATGGTTTCGATCTCAACGTTCGGGAACAAATGGCAGATCACGTCGAATTCGTCTTCGGGTTTAATGTAGCGCGATTTTCCGCCGCGAACGAACAAGGTTGGTTTGGTAAACGGAGCATCGGAAGCGATGGCGGCACCCAGTTTATCGATGTTTTCCTCTACCGATCTCAGGTTTACGCGCCAATCAAAAGTATTGTCTTCTTTGCGGTACAGGTTCTTGAGCAAAAACAATCGTGTATCGGCTTCCGGAACGAAAGGCTGGAGTTTTTCATCGGCTTCGGTGCGGCTTTTTAAGCTGGCTAAGTCCACCGATCTCAGGCCTTCAATGATCTGGTCGTGATGAACCGGATAAGCTTTCGGCGCAATGTCTACCACAATTAATCTTTCCAGCATATCCGGGTTTTGCAGCGCGAAATTCATGGCTGCTTTGCCGCCCATGCTGTGGCCCATGATGATCGGGTTCTGCAGGTTTTCGCTTTGCACAAATTCTTTGATATCGTCGGCCATGAGCTGGTAATCGAACTCGTGGCTGTGGTCGGAGCGGCCGTGGTTGCGCATGTCTACCAGGTAAACTTTGTGCGTTTCAGAAAAGCGGCGGCCCAGGGTTTGCCAGTTATCGGAGGTGCCGAAAAGGCCGTGCATAATTACAAATGGCTGGCCTTCGCCGATGGTGCGGAAGTGTAGTTTCATAGTTGGGTTACTTAACTTGAATGCGTTCGGTTGCACCGTTGGCGGCGGTCAGTTTGCCAAAGGCTTCTAAATGCAGGCCAAATTTCTCAAAAATTTCCAGAACTTCCTCCCGGTTATCCGGCGAAACGGCTACCAGTAAACCGCCGGAAGTTTGTGGGTCGCAGAGGTAATGTTTCTGTTCGTCGGTTAAAGGGCCTACTTTGTGACCGTAGCTGTCGAAGTTGCGGTTGGTGCCGCCGGGAATGGCTTTCTGCAAACGATATGCTTCGGCTTCTTCGATTTTCGGTACTTTGCTGAATTCAATTTCGGCGTTCAGGTTGCTGCCTTCGCACATTTCGGTTAAGTGACCTAAAAGTCCGAAACCGGTTACGTCGGTCAGGGCTTTTACACTTTTAAGTTGTCCTAATTCCGCGCCGATCTTGTTCAACTGCATCATTTGCTTTGGCGCAATCTGGATGTGTTCGGATTTTAGAATGCCTTTTTTCTGCGCGGTGGTTAAAATGCCTACGCCCAGCGGTTTGGTCAGGTAAAGTTCGCAGCCTGCGGTAGCGGTGTTGTTCTGTTTCAGGTTTTCGATCTGTACCATTCCTGTAACCGCAAGGCCAAAGATCGGCTCCGGCGAATCAATGGAATGCCCGCCGGCTAATGGAATGCCGGCCTGGTGACACAAATGCCGGCTGCCTTCAATTACTTTTCGGGCTACTTCCGGCGCTAACTTATCAATAGGCCAGCCCAACACCGCAATAGCCATCAGTGGTTTCCCGCCCATCGCATACACATCGGAGATAGCATTGGCTGAAGCAATTTGCCCGAAATCAAAGGCATCGTCTACGATCGGCATGAAAAAATCGGTGGTGCTGATAATGGCTTGTCCGTTGCCGAGGTCGTAAACCGCTGCATCGTCGCGCGAATCGTTGCCCACCAGCAGGTTTTTATCCTTCGGAATTACAATGGCGGAATGCAGGATCTGGTCAAGCACTTTCGGGGAGATCTTGCAGCCGCAACCGGCACCATGGCTGTATTGCGTTAATTTTATTTCGGCTATTTCTATATCAGACATGGGTTCTGTTTTTATTTTATTGCTCACTTAAGAAGGCTTTTCGTTTTTGATTCTTCACTTGTGGGGAGTTATAGGGTGCTTTATGTTATCAGATTTTTTTTCTAAATGTGTAAAACACCCCACCGGCTCCCCTCAAGGGGAGAGTCTCGAATAACTACTTTTTCACCTCAAAAGCATACCGTTTTTCTTCGCCACCTCCAATACAATTTCGGCATTTTCGGCAGCATTGGTAGTTTCCAGCGGTACGTTTATGATTTGAATATTTTCTTTGTGATCGAGTTCGAACTGGTAGGCTTTATCGTAGTAAACCAAAGCAATTTCTACCATTTTTTCCATGTCGCCTTCTTCGATGGCGGCTAAGGCTTCTTTGGTGGCTAAACCGCCGAGGCGTTTCTGAATTCTGGTAATTGAGTTTGCTAATACTGCTTTATCAACTTTACAGTATTCTTCAGCCAGCTTTTTCACTCTTACTTCCCGGGGAATTTCCAGTTTCAGAACGGTAGCGGCGCGCATCTGGTCGTAAAAAGGGCGTGGGATATTTACTTTGCCAATGCTGATGCTTTCATCTTCGAGCCAGGTGGTTTTGCTCAGGTCTAAAGCTGCCAGCTCCAAAGCCAGATCATTCTCAAATTGCTCGATGCTGCCTTGTGGTGGCATACCAATGGTACCAAACGCGGAGCCTTTGTGGCTGGCCAGCTTTTCCAGATCGATTACCGGTTCGTCCAGCTTTTGAAGTTCCGTTAGAATATCAGTTTTTCCGCTGCCGGTGGCGCCGCCTAAAATCAGCAGCGGATATTTCTGGGCAAAAGTTTCCAGCGCAAAATGCCGGTAACTTTTATAACCGAAATCCAGCAAATGAACATTGAAACCAGCCAGGTCCAGGAGCCAGGCTACGCTTTGACTCCGCATGCCGCCGCGCCAGCAGTGCAGCAAAACTTCCTTCTGCGGCGCCAGCTTTTTTGCCTGTTTTACCATGGCGCTCATATTCGGCCCAAAGAAATCCAAACCCATCAGCACCGCTTTTTCCTGGGAAATCTGCTTGTAAGCCGTGCCGATCTGGTGGCGTTCTTCGTCGGAGAAAAGCGGAAAACTTAACGCACCCGGAATATGACCCGCCGCAAATTCCTTCGGTGAACGAATGTCCAGCAACGGTAGGTTTTCTTTCAGGCGAAGAACTTCGGAAATGGGAATTTTATTGATCAAAATTTTCTAACTGACGCAAGTAAAGCTGAATGGTGTTTTCCAGGCCGAAATAAAGCGCATCGCAGATCAGGGCATGCCCGATGGAAACTTCCAGCAGGCCGGGTAAATTCTGATGCAAATATTTCAGGTTATCCAGATCAAGGTCGTGGCCGGCATTTAAACCGAGGCCGAGTTTTTGAGCTAAAATGGCTACCGTTTTGTAGGGCTCCAGGGCGGCTTCGCGGTTCTGGTGATAATTTTTGGCGTAGGCTTCGGTATAAAGTTCAATGCGGTCGGTACCGGTTTCTTTGGCAGCTTCTACCATTTCGGCCACCGGATCTACGAAGATGGAAACGCGCATGCCCAGATCCTGCAGTTCTTTGATGGTCAGTTTCAGGAAAGCCTGGTGTTTTACGGTGTCCCAGCCGGCGTTGGAAGTAATGGCGTCCGGGGCGTCCGGCACCAAGGTTACCTGTTCAGGTTTTACGCGTTTTACCAGTTCCAGAAAGTCCGGGGTAGGGTTGCCTTCAATATTGAATTCGGTGGTAACTACTTTTTTCAGGTCCAGCACGTCCTGGTAGCGGATGTGGCGTTCGTCGGGGCGCGGGTGCACGGTTATACCCTGCGCACCGAAACGTTCGCAATCCAAGGCCACTTTTATCAGGTCGGGGTTGCCGCCGCCGCGGGCGTTCCGGATAGTGGCAATTTTGTTTATATTTACGCTCAGTTTAGTCATTTTTTCGAATGTTAGGTGGTTCGAAGTTCGAATGATCGACAAATTGGTATGGATTATCCTGGAAAGAGTCGAATAATCGAATACCAGACGGTTGAAAAATCGAGAACAAAATTACGGTCTTTTATTCAGAACTTTTACGGCTTTCTCCGTACTTTCCAAAACGCTAGACTTTTGGGCCGGAAAAGTGCCTGAATTGTTGATTGCTAATTGTTGATTGTGAATTGAAATAAACTGACTGAAAAGGAAATTCATTTTCAAATTTCCAAATCTGCAAATTTCCAAATAATAAAAACTATGAGCTTAAAAGAAAGAATTGAAGCCGATATTAAGCAGGCGATGCTGGCCAAAGATAAAGTGCGTTTGCAGGCCCTGCGCAGCATAAAAAGCCAGATCATGCTGGCCGAAACCGAAAAAGGCGCGGCCGAAGTCCTGACGCCCGATCAGGAACTGAAGCTGCTGAACAAAGCCGCCAAACAGCGCCGGGAATCGGCGGAAGTGTATAAAAAGCAATACCGCTCCGATCTGGAAGAAGTAGAGTTGGCGGAACTGGCTATTATTGAGGAATACCTGCCCGAGCAGCTAAGCGAAGGCGACCTGCGCATTAAGATCTACGAGATCATTCAGCGCGTAGGCGCTTCCAGCCCATCGGACTTAGGTAAAGTTATGGGCGTAGCTGCCCGCGAACTGTCCGGACAAGCCGACGGAAAAGCGATCTCTAACGCCGTAAATGCGCTTTTGAACAATACCGACGTTTAATTTTTGAACCGTTTTTAAACCTCACAGGTTTTTAAAGCCTGTGAGGTTTTTTTTAGAATAGCTTATTTTTTTCTGACGTGACAACATTCGACTGGTTTCTGGCCGTGCCCATTGCCTACGGCGCATTCATGGGTTTTCGAAAAGGCTTGCTGCTGGAAATCGTTTCTTTGGTAGCTTTGATCATCGGCGTTTTGGGTGGGCTGAAACTCCTGAATGTGGCCATTCCGGTCATGAAAAGTTTTATCGGCGACGTATTTGGTTTGCTGCCGCTGCTAACATTCCTGGTAGTTTTTGTGCTTATTATTCTGGGCGTAAGAATGGTAGGCATTTTGCTCAAAAAAGTCATTGGTCTTACGCCGCTTGGTTTGTTCGATAACGTGTTGGGTGCCGGCATCGGCGCTTTGAAATGGTGCATGGCCATTGGTCTGTTGCTGTACGTTTCCCAGATGGCCGGTATCAGCATTGCCGAAAACGCCTCCCGAACTTCCGTAATTTATCCCTACGTGGTAAAAGCTACGCCGCTGGCTTTAGATATGATCGGTTTTATGTTGCCGTTTGCGAAATCGCTGCTAAGTGTTTTGAAAGGGTTGTTTTAAGGGGAGTTTAATTCTTTTGATTAACAGTATTCTTAATATTAAGTTGAGTGAGGAAAATTTTACACCTTAAACATTGGCAGATTTTTCTGGTTTTGTTCTTCTCGTCGCTGCTGTCTAACACTACAATTGAGGGCCATTCAGTTATAGACATGGCTTTAGGACTTGTTGGCTTTATACTTTTCCTCTCAATTCTAATTACATATGGACATTGTCTTTATATTCTTTTGCAAAAAAAAGTTGAGTTGAATTATTCTCTGTTTGTTATAAATGGATTTTTGGTCATTACTTCCTTTATAGTTATGTCTGTTCTGGCCGGGACCAATAAAGTAAGTTTAACTGGGGTCTATGCTTTACCAGGTTTCTATCTTATTTATGCTTTTTATTATACAATTGCTTTTCCTGCTAAAGTTTTAAAAACAATTGAATTGAATAGGGAAGCGAAGTTTGGAGAATATATTGGATTATTCTTTATGATAATTTTTTGGCCAATTTGTATTTGGTTTCTTCAGCCTAGAGTAAATAGAGTTGCTAATTTAAACTCATTCTTAGATTCATGATAAATTTTTAGGCCATTTCTTAATTTCCTCATTTTTAAATCTTCTAATCTCCAAATTAATCCTTGCTTCTCCTCCTCGATAACTTCGATTCCTTCACCTACAACCTGCGCGACTATTTCCAACAGTTGGGCCAGCAGGTTTTGGTTTTGCGCAACGATGTTTCTTTAGCCGAAATTCAAAAGCATACTTTCGAGGGGATCATCCTTTCGCCCGGTCCGGGAAAACCAGGCGAAGCCGGCGTGCTGATGGAAGTAATAAAATACTATCACGATAAACTGCCCATTTTAGGCATCTGCTTAGGGCACCAGGCCCTGGGCGAATTCTACGGGGCAAACCTGGAAAAAGCAGCCAAACCCATGCACGGCAAAATTTCCGAAATTTTTTGCCAAAACGATTCGCTTTTTTTGAATTTGCCCCCGCAGATGCCGGTAACGCGCTATCACTCGCTTTTACTCACGGATCTTCCGCAAAACCTTAAACCATTGGCTTTAACAAAAGCAGGCGAATTGATGGCTTTCCGCCACAACGAACTTCCAATCTTTGCAGTACAGTTTCACCCGGAAGCCTTGCTTACCACGTATGGTTTGGATATACTCCGAAATTGGATTAGTATTGCAAAAATTGTCGGCTAGCAGCGCGCTTTCAGCCGGCTTAAGATCATTCTCGAGATGGAACTCACGATAAAGCAGGAAGGCGAATTTCAATTCATAGACGAAGGCAGCGGCGAGGTTTTGTTGCTTTTACACGGTTTATTTGGCGCATTAAGCAACTGGGAAGGCGTAATTCAGGGCTTTGCTGGTAAATACCGCGTGGTAATTCCACTCATGCCCATATACGAAATGCCGCTGAGCAAAGCCGGGGTCTCGGGTTTGTGTAATTTTATCGAAGATTTTGTAGCGTTCAAAAACCTGGACCAGCTTACGTTATTAGGCAACTCCTTAGGCGGCCATGTAGGGCTGGTTTATACCCTGCGCAACCCCGATAAAGTAAAGCGGCTGGTGCTTACCGGCAGCTCCGGTTTGTTCGAAGATTCCATGGGCGGCACCTTTCCCAAACGCGGGAATTATGCCTACGTGGAAGAGCGCACCGCCCACACGTTTTACGACCCCAAAGTAGCTACCAAAGAACTGGTAGACGAAGTTTTCGATATTACCAACAGCAACTCCAAGTGTCTGCGCATTATTTCCATTGCCAAATCAGCGCAGCGCCACAACATGGCCAAAGATATTGCCTCTATCGAAAAACCAACCTTATTGGTCTGGGGCCTGAACGATACCATTACGCCGCCGCTGGTAGCGCACGAGTTTAACCGTTTACTCAAAAAATCGGAGCTTCACTTTATAGATAAGTGCGGCCATGCGCCTATGATGGAACATCCTCAGGAGTTTAACCGCATCTTAGCCAAATACTTAGCCGAACATCCGTAGAAAACGGTATGCTTTTAGGTGAAAAAAGTAAACTTTCCCTGCTTAGTTCCGGTATTATTCCCGACCTTTAGCTGTACGCCTTCCGTATTAAACTTATGATCGCCGAAGAACTGATAAACCCCATGATTCCCCCGCTCAAGCTTTCCGATTCCACGGAGAAAGCCGTGAAGTGGATGGAAGAATTCCGGGTAAACCAGTTGCCGGTGGTTAAAAACCGCCATTATCTGGGCCTGATCACCGAAGACGATATCATCGAGAAAGATCAGAATTACAAAAGCCTCGAAAATGTAAAATTCGGCTACGACGACGTGTACGTAATGTACAACCAGCATTTTTACCGGGTTATGGAAGTAGCCATTAAAAACAAAGTGCAGGTGGTGCCGGTCTTAGACGAACACCAGGAATTCTATGGCGTTATTACCGTAAACGATACCATTTCGGCTTTCGGGCAAATGTCGGCTTTGCAGGGGCAGGGCGGTATTCTGGTGCTTTCCATGCCCGAACGCGATTATTCCCTGAGCCAGATCAGCCGCCACATCGAAAGCAACGACGCCAAGATTCTGAGCGCTTACGTTTCGCCCGATGAGCTGGACCCGTACAAGATCAAGCTCACACTCAAAATCAATACCACCGACCTTACCCGCATCATCGCCACGCTGGAAAGGTTCGATTACCGCATTATTGCCCAGTTTCAGGAAGCCGGCGATCACCAGGCCGATAAGGACCGTTACGACCTGTTGCTGAAATACCTGAATATGTAATTTGCTTTCGTGCTGAACTGCCTGCTTGTTTTACTGCTGACTTTTTTTGCCCCACCCGATACCGTTTTCAAAAAGTTGCCGGGCAGCTTACCCGCTTCTCCCTCCAGGCTCGAGCTTTGCCCCGATACCAATTCGTTTGAAATTGCCGCCATCGCTTTTGTAGGCAACCGCAAAACCAAGGAACGCGTGCTGCGCGCCGAACTCGATTTTACCGAAGGCGAAAAAGTTACCGCCGAAGGTTTGGAAAAACGGCTGGAAGAAAACCGTTTGCGCCTTTTCAACCTCCAGCTTTTTTTATGGGTGCGTTACGAAACGGTTTGTCAGAACGGCCGCCTCACCATTATTTTCGAAATGCAGGAACGCTGGTATCTGTTTCCGGTGCCCATTTTCTCGCTTGCCGACCGCAACTTCAACGCTTGGTGGGAAAAGAAAGATTTCAACCGCATCGATTATGGTTTGCATTTGGTGCAGCAAAATTTCCGGGGAAGAAACGAACTTCTGAAAGCAAATTTCCAGCACGGCTTCAACCGCAAATACGAGCTTTTCTATACCGTTCCGTACTTCAATAAAAAGCGCGACCTGGGTTTCAGTATTGGGGGTTCCATTTACCAAAGCCATTCGGTAGATTATAATACCGTTAACAACGAGTTAGTTACGCTACGGCAGGAAGATAAATTTCCCATTCAAAAACGCTATGTTTCCGGGGCTATAATCTGGCGCGAGAATGTGCAAAAGCAAACCAGTTTTACCACGTCGTACCACCAGGAACAAATCTCCGATTCTGCCTTTACTTTAAATCCGGATTTTTTTAGCGGTCTTCAGAACCGGAAATACCTGGAATTTGAAATTATGCGGACGTTAAATTTCCGGAACACGTTTTCTTATCCGCTATCGGGGCATTTTCTGCAACTGGGTTTAGGGCAGCAGGTCGCGCTTCACGGCAACCAGCACCACACCACGGCTTTCGTCAAATTCTCCGATTATGTGCCCCTGAAAAAGAAATTCTACTACAGCTATTCGCTGGAAGGGCAAAGCCGGCTGGCTTCCAACCTGGCCTATGCCGATAATGTGGCTTTGGGTTATAAAAGCTATATCCGGGGCTACGAACTTTACGTAATAGGGGGGCAGCACTACGGGGTTTTCAAAAACGGACTTTCGAAAGAACTCCTGGATCTGAACCAGATAAAACTAAAATTTATCCGCAACCCGAAATTTAACCGTATTCCTGTTACCTTGTACCTCAATTGGTTTGCCGATGCCGGCTACACGTTTGAAAACCGTTTTGAGCAAACCAATTTTCTGACAAACCGCTTGAATATGGCCACCGGCTTAGGGCTTCACATTGTTACTTATTACGATCGCGTAATTACGCTTGAATATTCCCTGAACCGCGAAGGCGACCGGGGTTTGTTTATTCACACGGCTTTTCCGTTCTAGAAAAATGAAAATAGCAATACTCGGCAAACCTTTTAAAGACGAAATAATCCCGTTCATGCAGGGCCTTTTCGACGATCTGGCGAGCCGCCATGCCGAAATAACCATTGTAGAATATTTTAAAACGTACCTGGAAAACCGCCTCACCCTACCCGAAAATGTTGGTACGTTTTCTAGGGGAGATGATTTAAAAGGTGTAAATTTCGTCTTTAGTATTGGCGGAGACGGTACCTTGCTCGATACCGTAACTTACGTAGGAGCAAGGCAGATCCCGATCCTGGGCATTAATACCGGCCGGTTAGGTTTTTTGGCTACGGTAGCTTCCGATCAGATCCCGCTCGCGCTCGATGCTTTGTATAAAGGTCATTTTGTGATCGACGAACGTTCTTTGATCCGGGCTGATTCCGATCAGGAAGTTTTTGAAGGCGTGAATTTCGGGCTGAACGAATTTACGATCGTTAAAACGGATACTTCCTCTATGATCGTGGTGCATACTTATATAGATGGCGAGTATCTGAATTCGTATTGGGCCGATGGCCTGGTAGTTGCCACGCCTACTGGTTCCACCGGCTATTCGCTGAGTTGCGGTGGTCCGGTTGTGCTGCCACAAACAAACAATTTTGTGATATCGCCCGTATGCCCTCATAACCTGAATGTACGCCCACTGGTGGTGTCAGATAAGAGTGTCATTTCGTTTGAGGTGGAAGGCCGGAGCAATAATTTCCTGGTTTCGCTGGATTCGCGTTCTAAAATTGTGGAAACGGGTGTGCAGCTTGCTGTGCGCCGCGAAAACTTTAACGCCCGGTTGGTGAAGATTAACCAGGTGAATTTTTTATCTACACTTCGCACAAAATTAAACTGGGGTTTAGATAAACGAAACGAATAATATTACGTTAAAGAAAAATTTGCGAAAAGATTTGAATATAGTTGCTAATATTTCAGACTAAAGTCTTACTTTTGAAGGTCTTTTAACTTAGGATAGCTATATCGGGATTTATTATTATATAACTTAAAAAAAACTATGAAAAACTTTTGCTCCATCGCAGTCCTGGGAGTGCTGTTTTTTTCACTGGTGGCTACTACAGATGCTGATGCACAACGGTTCACCCGGAAAAAAACGTATAGTTCAGTTGGGGTTCATTTGAACGCTATGAATTATTTCGGAGATATTGTACCCGAAGCTGATTTCACCAGCTTGCGTTTCAAATCAACCCGACCAAACATTGGCGTATCGTATATGCGTCGTTTTACTCCCCGGATTTCCGTAAGAGCTGCCTTAGCCTGGGGACGTATTACCGGCGACGATGCTAAAAGTGCTTCTCAGAACGAGGCGGAAAACTATCCGCGCTTTGTACGTAACCTGCGTTTCCGCAACGATATTAAGGAACTAAGCGTGGTTGGAACAATTGACCTGTTCGAAAACCGCGGTACTTACCTGAAACGTCCGGACTGGTCTCCGTATGCATTTGCCGGGGTAGCTGTTTTTGCCCACAACCCGAAAGCAGAAGATAACAGCGGTAACTTTGTAGCCCTGCAACCATTGGGTACCGAAGGTCAGTTAGCAGCGGACCGCGGAGCTAAAGGCTATGAAGACCAGTATTCTAAAGTACAGATCGCCATTCCATTCGGTGCCGGGGTTCGTTATAAACTGGACAGAAACTGGGATCTTGGTTTTGAAATTGGCTGGAGAAAAACCTTTACCGATTACCTGGATGACGTAAGCTCCAACTATGTATTATCTGATGCCGACCTGCCAAGTGCAAAGGCAGTAGAAATGGCAAACCGTAGCTTTGACAGATCTGTGCATGGTCCTGGCCAGCAGCGCGGCGATAAGACCGATCAAGACTGGTACATTGTAACAGGTTTCAACCTGACTTACATTCTGCCTACCAACGTAAGAAGTCCGAAGTTCAGATAATAACGGGCTTTATAGCTTCGTTTACTACTGCATGAGATCAAAGATTATCAGCATAGCACTCCTTATTTGTTTACAAGTAGGGAGTGTTTTTTTTATGGCTCCGGCATTTGCCCAGAAAAACCAGGTTACCAGCGAACTTGGCCTTGGTTTGGGCGGCATTAATTACAAAGGCGAAATTGCGCCTAAGTACCGGTTCGGGAATAACCAGCCAGCGGTAATGGTGTTTTACCGCCGCGACATTTCGGCTCCTGTAACGTTAAGGGCCAGCGCACTTTTAGGCGGTATTGGCGGAACCGATAATTACTTTGACCTTCCTCTGAACCAGTTTCGGCAGGCCCGCATGCGCGGTACCTTGCTGGAAGTAGCTGCCGGTTTGGAATATAATTTTCTCGATTACTATGACCTGCGCCGCCGTAAACGCTGGACCCCGTATTATTTCCTGAACGTGGCCGGTTTTTATGCGTCAACCAATACCGAATCTTCAGTGCAGGCCAGCATTGCGGAAGGCTCGGTTGCTAACCTGGTAGCGGGCAATAACGCAATGCTTTCTATTGCCGTGCCAACGGGGGTAGGAATTAAATATGCGCTTTCGCACCACTGGAATTTAGGCCTGGAAATAGGTGCCCGCTTCATTTTTACTGATCTGCTCGATAACCTGGGCGATGCCACACCACTGCCGCTGGCCAATCCGCACGACAACGACTGGTACTTTTACAACGGCATCAGTATTTCCTACACATTCTACAAAATTCCTTGCCCGAAAGTGTACAGATCCAAACCAAGCCCGCTGGAATAGTAGTTTTTTGTAAGAAATTGCTACCGTTTTCCTAACTTGCGGGGAAATACTGTTTGGATGAGTCTTCGGAATAAAATAGATCAACACAATTTACCTAAACACGTTGCCGTTATCATGGACGGAAACGGCCGCTGGGCTAAACAGCGCGGCGGTATGCGTATTTTTGGTCACCAGAGTGCTATTACCGCCGTGCGCGAAACCGTAGAAGGGGCCGCCGAACTGGGGATCGAATATCTGACTTTATACGCATTTTCTACTGAAAACTGGAACCGCCCGCAATTTGAAGTGAATGCCCTCATGCAATTGCTGGTATCTACTATTGGGAAAGAAACCGCTACTTTAAAGAAAAATAACATTCGTTTACGAACCATTGGCCAAACCGAAAGCTTGCCTGGCAGTTGCCAGCGCGAACTTCAGGAAGCTATGGATGCTACCAGCCAGAATACGGGTATGACCCTGGTACTGGCTTTGAGTTATAGCGGCCGCTGGGATATTGCGCAGGCAGTAAAAAAGATCGGTCTGGAAATTCAGGCCGGAAAACTGCATCCGGAAGAAGTAAGCGAAAATACTTTTGGCAACTACCTGGCAACTGCCGGCATGCCCGACCCGGAATTACTGATCCGGACCAGCGGCGAACAGCGCATCAGTAATTTTCTGCTCTGGCAGATGGCTTACACTGAATTATACATTACCGAATTACTTTGGCCGGATTTCCGGAAAGAAAATTTGCACGAAGCGCTTATTGCTTACCAGGCCCGCGAACGACGCTTTGGCAAAACGAGTGAACAACTTACAAAATGAAAATAGTTAACAGACTTTTTGGGGTATTTTTCCTACTGTTTTTTTGCGGACCGGCGTTTGGCCAGATCCGAATGCAGGGAGGGCAAGACCTTACGCTCGATTATACGAATCCGCAGAAGTATGAAATTGGTGGTATAACCGTAAGCGGTACTAAATTTCTGGACCCGGCCACGCTTATTTCCATTACCGGTTTAAAAATAGGCGATCAGATCCAGGTTCCGGGCGAAGACCTTAGTAAAGCGATCAATAAACTTTGGGCACAGGGCATTTTAGGCAACATTGAAGTTTCGGCCAGCAAAGTAGAAGGCCGTTATATTTTCCTTGATTTTTATCTGACCGAACGGCCAAGACTTTCTAAATTCACCTTCACAGGCGTTAAAAAAGGCCATGCCGATGAACTGCGGGAGAAGATAAATCTGATCCGCGGGAAAGTAGTAACCGATGCGGTGATCAGCAATACCAAAAACATAGTGCGCAAATATTTCCTGGAAAAAGGGTATATGAATGCCAGCGTGAATATCACCCAGCAAACAGATTCGCTTTTGCCGAACAGCGTGGTGCTGAATATTGATATTGACAAAAAAGGGAAAGTTAAGATCGAGGAAATTACCTTTTCCGGGAACAATGCCATTGCCGAAAGCAAATTGCAGAAGCAAATGAAAAACACCAAGGAACGGAAATTTTACAAGATCTTTACCAGCTCTAAATTCCTGAAAACCGGCTTCGAAGACGATAAACGCGCCATTATAGAATATTATAACGGGCAGGGTTACCGCGACGCGCAAATCGTATCGGATAGCGTGGTAAAAGTATCGGAAGACCGGATCCATGTTTATTTAACGGTGGATGAAGGCCGTAAATATTATTTCCGCAATATTACCTGGACCGGCAATTACCTGTACGATGATAAATACCTGGCCGGCATTTTAGGCATCAAAAAGGGTAGCGTTTACAGCAAAGAAACTCTTGATAAACGCCTGAGCTATAACCCGAGCGGTTTGGATATTACCTCCCTTTATATGGATGACGGTTACCTGTTTTTCGGGATCGATCCGGTGGAGGTATTGGTAGAGAACGATTCTATTGATATTGAAATGCGGATATCGGAAGGTGCGCAGGCCAGAATTAAGGAAGTAACGGTAGCGGGCAATACCAAAACCAGCGATCATGTGGTGCTGCGCGAACTGCGGACTGTTCCGGGCCAGAAATTCAGTCGGGCGGATCTGATCCGTTCGCGAAACGAAATTGCGAACCTGGGTTATTTCGACCCGGAGCAAATTGGCATGAACCCGATCCCGAATCCGCAGGACGGAACGGTAGATATTAAATATACGGTAGTAGAAAAACCAAGCGATCAGTTTACCTTATCGGGTGGCTGGGGCGGTTTGCAGGGTTTTGTGGGTACGGCTGGTTTCGTATTCAATAACTTCTCGCTCCGCAAAGCCGGTAAATTCAAGCACTGGACCCCGGTTCCGGCCGGCGACGGACAACGCGTATCATTAAACGTGCAGGCCAACGGTTATCGTTACCAGTCGTACTCGCTTTCGTTTACGGAGCCCTGGTTAGGCGGCCGCAAACCAAACTCGCTTTCGGTGAGTCTGAGCCATACGGTTTCGCGGCAGTTAAGCTATGCGGTAAGCCAGAAAACAGCGAACGATCCGCTCATCAAGATCAATGGGCTTTCGGTTGGTTTAGGCCGTCGGTTAACCTGGCCGGATGACTTCTTCGTGCTTTCGCATTCCCTGGCGTATTACCAGTATAAACTGAACAACTACCAGATCACACCTGGTTTCAGCGATGGTACTTCAAACAGTATCTCCCTGACCAATACTTTGTCGCGGAATAGTTTTGATAGCCCGATCTATACCAAACGGGGTTCTTCTATCAGCTTAAGTGTGAACTTAACCCCGCCTTACTCTTTGTTCAACGAAAACCGCAAGAGCGAATTCGAGTGGATCGAGTTCCACAAGTGGATGTTCGATGCTTCGTGGTTCACGAATCTGGCAGGGAATTTGGTATTAAACACCAGAGCGCATTTCGGTTTCCTGGGAAGTTATAATAATAAAATCGGTATTGGTCCGTTCGAAAGATTTAAACTTGGAGGCAACGGTATGGGCGTAGGAACGCTGCTGGTTGGTACCGAATACGTAGGTTTACGCGGTTACGAAGATGCTGCCGTTACGCCAACGCAGGCCGGTGGGGTTGCCTTCGATAAATTTGTGATGGAACTACGCTACCCGATCACCTTGAACCCAAGCGCTACGGTTTTTGTTTTAGGATTTGCAGAAGCAGGTAATAACTTTGCCAACTACCGCGATTATAACCCTTACAAGTTATACCGTTCGGTGGGGGTAGGTGCCCGTATCTTTATGGCTGCCTTTGGTTTACTTGGCTTCGATTATGGTTATGGTCTGGATAGTTATCCGGTTACGCCGGGTAGTTCAGGAAGCCCGGCGGGCGGACGTTTCCACTTCATGATCGGACAGCAGATCAGATAAATTATTTATATTAGCCTCATGAAAAAACTATTTGGTATACTCTTCGTGCTTTTTCTGGCCGTGCCTGCCGCATACGCGCAGAAATTCGGGTATATCGATTCGGAATTCATTCTGAGTAAAATGCCGGCATATGCTTCGGCGCAGCAGGAAGTAAATACGCTTTCGGCTGCTTGGCAGAAAGACATTGAAGGCCAGTACCAGGAAGTGGAAAAACTCCGGAAAAAATTTCAGGCCGAAGAAGTGCTGCTGACCGACGACATGAAAAAGAAGCGGCTGGCGGAAATTGAACTGAAGGAAAAAGATGCCCGCGAAATGCAGAAACGTATTTTCGGGTTTGAAGGCACGCTCTTTAAAAAACGCATAGAGCTGATCCGTCCGGTGCAGGACAACTTGTTTGAAGCTGTAGAGAAAGTTTCGAAAAAGAAGGGCCTTCAGATCATGTTCGATAAATCGGGCGATATGACGATGATCTATACCAACCCGGTGCACGATTATACCGAATATGTGCTGGAAGAATTAGGCCTGGCTTCACCGGAAAAAAATCAGCCCGGAAAACGGCCGGCGGGAGCGCTGGTAGATAGCCCGGGCGATACGCCGGTACGGCAACAGGAAGGTATTCAGGAAGAAGATTCGGATCAGCCGGCTCCTGCTCCGGCAAAAAAGACTGCTCCGGTACGAACCCAACCAAAGCAAAAAAAATAGTATATAATTAACCCGAAAAAGTAAAAATGAACAAACGTAAATTATTCGCCGCGGTAGCGTTCTTCTTTGTGAGCGCTGTATCTTTTGCTCAGGCTCCCGTTAAAATTGGTTATACGAACGTAGATTACGTATTAAGCCAGATGCCGGAAAGCAAGCAAATTGAAGCCGATCTGAAAGCTTACAGCGCACAATTAGAAAACCAGTTAAAATCTAAATACCAGGAATTCGAAACCAAAGGCCAGGCCTACCAGAAAGGTGCTGCCACCATGACCGACGTAGTGAAAGCTGACAAAGAAAAAGAGCTGATGAACCTGCGTACTTCTATCGAGGAATTCCAGAAAAACGCGGACCAAAGTTTACAGAAAAAGCAACAGTCTTTAATGGAGCCTGCGCTGGATAAACTGCAGAAAGCCATTGACGATGTAGCCAAAGAAAACGGCTATACCTATGTATTCAACTCCGATGCTGGTTATGGTACCACGCCGGTTTTATTACACGGTCCGGAAGATGGCAACATTTCTGACTTAGTACTGAAGAAAATGGGCGTAACGCCGGTTAAACCAGGTGCTGCTCCGGCTGCGGAAGTAAAACCTGCTACTCCGGCCACGCCGGCTACACCAGCCACAAAATCGAAATCTAAAGCAAAGAAGAAATAATTTCTTTCAGACCATAATAAAAAAGCCGGTGCAATTGTACCGGCTTTTCTGTTTCTAACGGCTCCAAAACGGTATCATTTTCGGGCTTAAAACTTACCTTTGCATTATAATGGAAGATCTGGAAGACGAAGACCTGGTATTAGACAGCGGCGATGCCGATTCGGATGAATTGTATGAGCACCACCGCATTGTAATAGATAAAAAGCAGAGCCTGCTCCGCATCGATAAATTTCTGATGGACCGCTTGCCTCATGCTACGCGCAATAAAATTCAGAATGCAATAGATGCGCACACCATTCTGGTGAACAACAAAGCCATAAAACCGAGCTATAAAGTTAAGCCGCTCGATGTGGTTACCATTACGCTGCCCGACCCGCCGCGCGATACCGAAGTGGTGCCGGAAGATATTCCGCTGAACATTGTGTACGAAGACGAGGAATTGCTGCTGGTAAATAAACCGGCCGGCATGGTGGTGCACCCGGCCTATGGAAACTGGACAGGTACCTTGGTAAATGCGCTTTCGTATTACCTGAATAACCTCCCTACGAGCCGCAACGGCGCTATTCGTCCGGGTTTGGTGCACCGCATCGATAAAGATACTTCGGGCTTGCTCGTGATTGCGAAAACCGAGTTTGCGATGACGTATCTGGCCCGTCAGTTTTACGACCACAGCATTGAAAGAACCTATTATGCGCTGGTTTGGGGGGTGCCGAAAGAAGCGAAAGGCACCATTACCGGCCACGTGGGCAGAAGCCTGAAAGACCGGCGGGTGATGAGCGTTTACCCGAACGGAGAGCAGGGAAAACACGCCGTTACGCACTACGAAGTGATGAAGTCGTTCAAATACGTATCGCTGGTGAAATGTAACCTGGAAACGGGGCGTTCGCACCAGATCCGGGCGCACATGAAATACCTGGGTCATCCGCTTTTCAGCGATGCTACCTATGGCGGCGATAAAATTCTGAAAGGGCAACCGGTTGGTTCGTATAAAACCTTTGTAGAGAACGCTTTTAAAATTATGCCGCGGCAGGCTTTGCACGCGCAAACGCTGGGTTTTATTCACCCGAAAACGAAGGAATTCCTACAGTTTTCTACCGAGCTTCCCGAAGATTTTAAACTGGCCTTGGCTAAATGGGAATTGTACGCGGAGCAGTAACCAGTTTTTAAGGAGAAAAGCATAGCATTTTGCAAAGCACTTTTTTAGGTGAAAAGCATAGCGTTTTTATAGAGTAAAATCCTTTGTAGTCTATAGTTTCAATCTAAAGCCGATCAGATAAGAAACGACGAACGAATATTGGGTCATTCTGAGCTTGTCGAAGAAACTAACGCGTACTGCTATGAAATTTCGCGCGCGGCAAGAAATTTCTTTCCTAAGTTTGTTTTCGTGCGGGTTCGGTATGCGTTAGTTCCCTCAGAGCTGTGCTCGGTCCTTTCGACTCGCGTCTCAGGAATGCTCGGGATGACGCAATAAGTAAGGCATTGAGGTTAAGTTTACCTTCCTTAAAATGCGGTAAAAGGAAAACGCTATGGTTTGAAGGGAAAAAGTAAGGTGAGCCCAAAACAGAATAAAATAAAAAAAACGCCATTCAGTAATGAATGGCGTTTTTTTTATTTTATTAAGCGATGAAGCTTATTTCTTCGTTTTGGTTTTGCTTTTCACTTTACCGTTTACCACATCCGATAAGGTTTTAGCCTGCACGTTTCCTGGTTCCAGGGCCAGCACTTCTTTCAGGTGTTGGTTGGCTTTGGTATTATCCTTTTTCAGGTAGTTGTAGTAGGCTAAATAATAGTGCGCTTCAACCAGACCGGATTTGTTTTTATCTTTTTCGGCGGAAGCCAGTTCGATGTATTTATCGTAATGCGGCTTGGCTAAACCGGCTTTCGATTCCGGGTCTAAGTTCGCATTGGAGCGGGCACGCCATAAATAAGCCTGCGCATACGTTGGGTTATTGGTCGTGATCAGGGCATATAAGCTATCGGCCGATTTGTAATTTTTAGACTGATCGTAAAGATTGCCTAAATAATAATAATCGGTATTGGTAGGTTTGCTGCGGTTCATTTTATCGCGGTACAAAGCAATTGCTTTCGGGAAATTGTTTTGCTTCACGTAGATCTGGGCAATGTCGTTACGTAGGTCGGCGCGGCTAGAATCCATACTCAGGGCCTTATTGAAGCTGTTCAAGGCTTCGTCAGATTTATTGGCGCGGGCATAGATCTTTCCCTGGTATTCGTAATCCGAAGCCAGTAATTTATCGGCCGGCGTAGTTTTAAAATAATCCTGAATGGCGGCCAGGGCTTTGTCGTCCTGTTTGGCTTCGTAGTACGAATAAGCCAGCAAGCGTTTCATTACCACGTTATCCGGGTCGCGTTTCAGCACTTCTTCGGCTTCTTTAATAGTACCAGCATAATCTTTGGTCAGGTACAGGAAAGAAGCATAAACGGCACGGGTTTCCGGGGTGTTTTCCGACATGGCCACGTACTTTTTATAGTTATCCAGGGCCAGGTCGTATTTGCCGGCGAAGTAATAAAGTTCACCCAGATCGCGGTAGGCCGGTGCATAATTCGGGTCCATGTTGATTACGGCCTGGTAAGCGTTCTGCGCTTCGTTGTAGTTACGCGAACGCACGCTTAACTGGCCTTTACGCAGGTGTGCCAAAGCGTATTTGCTGTCGGCTGCAATCGCGTTTTCGTAAGCCGTCATGGCTTCGCCGCCGCGTTTCAGCTCCAGCTGGGCATCGCCGAGCATTACGTAAGCAGCCGCGTTTTTATTGTCGGCTTTCACCGCTTTGCTCAGATAATCTACGGCTTTGTTATAATCTTTGGCAGTAAGATAAGCATAACCAATGGTGGTCAGTACGCCGGAATCTTTCGATTTAGAGCGTTTCAGCGCATCGGCAAACTGCTTTTCAGCTTCGGCGGTATTGTTTTTTACCAGGGCAGCTTTACCGGCCGCCGCCATTCCCAGCGCCGATTTTTTATTCATACCGGCGGCAATATTGTAATACATTACAGCCGAATCCGGCTGACCGGCTTTCAGATAGGCATCGCCGAGAATGATATTGTTAATCTCGTTGTTCTGGTTCTTTACTACTTTCGAAAGGGTTTTCTTTGCTTCCCCGTAGCGTTCCATTTCTATCAGCCGCTGGCCATCCTTAACGGTTTGGCCGATTGCCGACGAGAAGGAAAAAAGGCCCGCTATTAAGAGCGCATACTTCCAGTTCTTTGTCATGGGTGTTGTTTTTATAAGATTGAATTGAGAAAAATGGTATTACGTTTAGAAAATAAAGTAGTTATTATTTCACTTCTACCAGTCTCACCACCCCGCGGGCGGGAGCCAGACCAGCTTTGAGCACAATACGCTGCCCTTTATCTCCGGCCGAGAACGAAACAAACCCCGTGCCAAGTCCGGCGCGGGCCTCGCGGCTGATGATATACACCTCGCGGAATAAAGGATAAGATTTCTGCACCAGGTAAGCCTGGTAGGGTTGCACGTAACTATCAGGATTGGCAGGATTATGCTCCCGGCTTACCGCTACCACTTTCACTTTATTAATAAAGCCAACGGCGGTGCTGTCGTCGAAATCGCTGATCCAGTTCGCTCCGATCACGCCAATGGCATTTTTGTTTTCCGTTACATAATCTATTACCGCCGGAATGGATTTTGAAGCGTAAGCCGTTGCCGGTAATGGGGCTTTATTGGTAATGGAATCGCGCACAAAACGGGCCGTGCTGGAATTGGCGTTATCGAAAACAATGGCAATATTACCCAGTTTGGAAGCCGGATTTACCTGTTTCCAGGAAGCGGCTTTGCCGCTGAAAATTTCGCGCAACTGCGGCAGCGAAAGCAAGGTATCGGTGTTTTCCGGGTGCAGAATTAAAGCAATGCCATCGGTCGCAATTTTGGTTACACGCGGGGTGATCTGCGCTTTTTCAAAAACCTGG
The DNA here is from genome assembly GCF_016623615.1 of Adhaeribacter terrigena. Taxonomy (GTDB): domain Bacteria; phylum Bacteroidota; class Bacteroidia; order Cytophagales; family Hymenobacteraceae; genus Adhaeribacter_A; species Adhaeribacter_A terrigena. Next base: position 39,809 of record NZ_JAEHFX010000009.1, read on the forward strand.
GTTTCGGAAGGAGTAAGGGTCCGGGATACAATGGCCAACCGGGCGCTGTCCTGCAAAAGCGCTTTTATGGCTTCGCTTTCGGCAGCGTACGTAGCATTGATCTTCGCATTTTTGTAAAGCTTATGAAAAACGTTCAGCTGCGTTTCTATTATCGGCTTAAAGGTTTCGTCTACGCTTATCTTAATGGAGCCGGAAGTTGGCGTATCGGAAGGGCCTTTATTACCCGATTGGTTGCAACTGCTCAACAATACGGTAAATAGACCGCCGGTAAGCAACAAAGCGCGGATTGCTTTTATGTTTTTCATGTTCCTGAAACGTGAATTCTGCAAGGTTGATGGCACAAATCTAACAATTCTCTTAATAAGACAGCAGCGCCGGCCGCATTGTTTTTCTGCTTCCGGCGCTGCCGTTTACTTTTATCTTGTTCTTATAACGCTGGTTTATTTAAATTATTCTTCGCGGTGGTTACGGTTCCGGGTTTTAAAATGTTCCTGGTAAACCCTTACCATCCGGATAATGCCATATATGACCAGCACTGCACCCAAAATTTTTTTCGTAGTGTCGTCTAAACGAACCTGGTCGGGCCGGGAAAAGAACAGGAATACGCCAATGGCCGGATATACCAGCGTCATGACGAGTGAAAAATATTTTACAAATTTGGTGTAGGTGCTTTCCGGCTGGTTGCGTGGATTTCTGGGTTCAAACATAAAACGTAGTTTTTAGTCCTGAAAAGATACGGTTTTTGGGGAGGAAAGTCGGGATGTGGGTTTAATTTTTGTGTTTTGCTTTTTTTGCGGAAGCATTGCTGAAAGTTACCGGTACATAAAAAGGCACAGCCACTTTACGTTCACCAAAGCGGGCTGGTTCCCAGGCTGGCATTTCGTTTATGATGCGCAAGGCTTCTGCATCTAAAGCTGGGTCAATTGATTTCATAATGATGGGATTTTGCAAAGCGCCGGTTTCAGTAACTTGAAATTTTACTACCACGGTGCCTTCAATGCCTTTTTTGCGGAGCGCCTTGGGATACTTCAGGTTCTCGGTCAGGAATCTCTCCATTGCTTCCTGCCCGCCCGGAAATTCCGGATTTTTGGTAACGGTTGCATAACCTTTGGTTATCGTTGGGGCATTTCTTAACCGAACTTGTTTATCTTCTAAAGTAAACCGCAGTGGGAGGGTAAATTTCACCCGAACAATCCGGCCGTTTATTTTACCAGGAATCCACAAAGGCATGGCTTTAAGCATACGCAAACCTTCCTGGTCAAGCGCTTCGCCAACTGGTTTCAACACGGTTAAATCACTCAAACTGCCATCTTTATTCACCACAAAAGAATAAACGCCCAGACCTTGCAGTTCCTGCTTTATAGCTGCTTCCGGGTAAATAAAGCTTTTCTGTAAATGTTGCTGCAATTCCAGGTCACCACCCGGAAACTGGGGTAGTTGTTCTACCATCTGGTAAATTCCATTGTCCTGATCTTGCGCCCAGGACGGAAAAAACGCTATCAAAAAAGCGGTAAAAAGTAAAAGTTGTTTCATGCTAGAATCTAAGTTCGGAAACGCAAAGCTACGGTTTTGTAACAATTATTGAAAGATGAAAAGATGTACAAAACGCTATGCTTTTAAAGCAAAAAACTCCGGAGCTTTCTTTGCTCCGGAGTTTTCTAAAGCTATGGTTTTAAAGTGAACCGGATGGGTAACGTATAGCGCACTTTCACGGCTTTGCCGTTTTGCATACCCGGTTTCCAGGCCGGCATGTTCCGGATCACGCGCGTGGCTTCTTCGTCGGTGCCGCCGCCCAGGTTTTTGAGAATGGTTAAACCAGTAATACGGCCTTCTTCGTTCACCACAAACTGCACCACTACCAAACCCTGCAACCGGTTGCGTTCGGCTAAAGATGGGTAACGGATATTTTCGCTCAGGTATTTCATCATGGCCGTTTCGCCGCCCGGAAATTCGGGGTTTACTTCCACAAAATCGAATATCTTGTTTTCCGGCACTATTATTTCCCCGCCAGTGGTTCCGGTGCCCGTATTCGGGATCACGCTGGTACCGCCGTTGCCCTCGCTGGTAGTTTTTCCGGGTTCTATGCCCGGCGGCAGGTTCACATCTATCAGGGTTTTATTGCCGTTGGTAGTAACTACCGGGTCTATTAATTCCTGGGTGGCGCCGGAGGCCGGCGTGGCTTCCTGGGGCGGTTTTACGTCGGCAGGCGTAGGTGGGGGCGTAAGGTCTTCCGGAATAGGCGGAATGTAAATATCCTCAATAATCATGGGCCCATTCGTTGGAATGGACGGTGCATCTACAAATTCCTTCGGAAAGAGCTTGTTAATGATGATCGGCAGACTCAGTAAAAGCATAAACAACATAATTGCCGTGACGAGGCCACGGTATAAGTTGCGGGTGTAGATCTTCCGGAGCAGGTAAGCACCATACTCGCGGTTTCTTCCTTCAAAAACAATGTCGTCGAAGGTGGTTTGGGTGGCAAAATTGCTACTTGTCATAAAACGGACCGGTTAAAAGTGAATATGAATAATTGAAAAGGTCACGCAATGAGCCCGCAAAAAATGTATGTGGGAAGTAGAATTTTATGCCATAGAAGATCGGTTAAAAATGAAACGTTGGAAGGGGATTAATATATAGAGAAACGCTATGCTATAATTTATGTTGTGCATTTATGCAGACTTTTTTTGCCCGAAATCCTAGCGTTTTTTTCAGCCGACTTCCAACTGTAAATCTTTGCAATAATAAAAACCTCCCAGGTTTAGAAACCTGGGAGGTTTACGTGAAAACGGTAGGGTTTTAAACGAAAAAACTCCGGACTATTAAGCCCGGAGTTTTTATGTAAGTAGTATTTCTTACTAATTATTTAATGCTGAAGAGCACCGGCAGGGTGAATTTAACTTTTACCGCACGGCCGTTCTGTTTACCAGGGCGCCATTTCGGCATTGTTTTCACTACCCGGATCGCTTCTTCGTCGGTACCGCCGCCCAGTGGCTTCAGAATTTTAATGTCTGAAATTTCACCGTTCTGGTCTACTACGAAAGAAAGGATAACCCGGCCTTCCAGACCATTACGCTGCGCTACCGATGGGTAACGAATGTTCTGGCCTAAGAATTTCATCATGGCTTCCTGCCCGCCCGGGAATTCCGGCTGCTGTTCCACGAATTCGAAAACTTTGTCTTCTACCACATCGGCTACTGCTGCATCTCCGGTTCCTTCCAGGCCCGAAAGATCTGGCTTGGTGGTAGTACCTTCCTGCGTTTTCACGTCTACGGCAGCTTCTTTCAGCTCTTCCACGTCCGGCACCTCTTCCTTCCGCACTTCCTCATCCTTTTTAATTACCGGTGGCGTAAACTTAATGGTTTTCTGTACCGGTGGTGGTGGTGGCTCTGCGGGTGGTGGCGGTGGCGGCGGTGGCGTAGTTTTATCAATTGGCGGTGGCTCTGCCAACGTGTTTACGTCTACCACGGCTACGTGCTCTTCTACGGCTTCTTCCGGGAAAATATACTTGGAAAGTACCGGAGCCGCCAAAAAGATCATGAAAAGCGCAATGGCAATAAATAAGCCGCGGGTTACGTGTTTGTTGTAAACCTTACGGAGCATGTAGGCACCGTACTCGCGGTTGCGGCCCTCAAAAACAATGTCGTCGAGGGTGGCGTTGGCATAATTCTTATTTTCCATCAGGCGCGCCGGTTACAGTTTCCAATAATTTCGTATCAAGGTCGGTCATTTCTACCAGGGCGTAACGGCGGGTATTGGTAATATTCATTTCATCCAGAATATCTACCACGTTCTTGTAACGTGCCGTTTTTACCGGCTTTATCAGCACGGTAAGTTTAGGAATGGTACGACCCAGATCCAGTAAAACCTGACGGATTCCTTTATCGGAAAAGTCGGTGCTTTTTAGTTCCGGTTGCGATTTACCGTCGTTCAATCCCTGGTAATAATAAACTTTATCGTTCTTGCCTAAGATCACGGTCAAGGCCTCAGAAGCTTTCAACTCGGTTTGTTCAACCGGGTCTTTCGCTTTCACAGGCATGTTTATTTCCATGGTCTGTGGCTTGTTGAAGGTGGTGGTGAGCATGAAAAAGGTAAGCAAAAGGAATGCTAAGTCTACCATAGGCGTCATGTCGATCTTGGTCGACATTTTCTTAGCCCGCTTCTTCCCGCCTTTACCGCCACCGTCACCTTTTGGTTGTATTTCAGCCATCTTCTTATCTCGGTTTGTAGTTAGAAGGTTTCATTTCCATGTCGGTAATCAGGTTGAACCGGTTTACCTTTTTCTCCTGCAACACTTCAATAATCCGCTGAATGGTTGGAACATCCGTGCTTTGGTCGCCTTTAATGGCCACTACCACATCCGGATTAGTAAGCCGGGTTTGAAGCACCCAGTCGCCCAATTCATTTTTAACCGAATCGAAAGGAATTCCGGGTTGGGTTATTTTTTTGCGCTGTTCCGGGGCCATTGCCAGATACGATTTCAAACCAGCCATCGGCATGCCGAAGCTGTTGGTTAATTCGAACGTTCTTCTTTCTTCTTCAGAAAAGGAAACGTTGTATTTGGCGCCCATCTTATCGAGGAGACTGAGTCTGGTTGGTTGGCCATCTACGCCGTAAAAAACGCGGTTGTCACTTCCAATTGTTATCGTAATAACGTCTTTTTCGGGAAGCTTAATTTCCGAAATAGAAGAAGGGGTATCGACAATCAACTTTTCTTCCTGCGAAGGTGTAGCGGTAAGCATAAAGAATGTTACCAGCAAGAACGCCAAGTCAACCATGGGAGTCATATCCAGTGAAGGACTGGTCCGATGTACTTTAACTTTAGGCATATTTAAAAATCTGCAGTTTTAGAAATTAAGCGTTGTAAGGCGCTTTTGTAGTTGTGTTGCCTTCCTGCGAAGCGAACGTTTGGATGATAGAGAAACCAGCCTCGTCGATAGAGTAGGTTAATTCATCAATTTTGCTGGTAAAGAAGTTATAAGCAATAATCGCGATAGCAGAACCGGTAATACCCAGAGCCGTGTTGATCAAAGCTTCCGAGATACCGTTTGCCAGACCTACTGCATCAGGAGCGCCACCAGCGGAGAGAGCCGAGAACGCCTTGATCATACCAAGTACCGTACCGATCAGACCTACCAGGGTTGCAATAGAAGCGATGGTTGAAATAATAACCAGGTTTTTCTCCAGCATTGGTAACTCAAGGGCAGTGGTTTCTTCAATTTCTTTCTGAATAGCCAGTACTTTCTGATCTTTAGGCAGGTTAGTGTCGGCTACCATTTCTTTGTATTTGTGCAGACCAGCTTTTACTACGTTGGCAACAGAACCTTTCTGGGCATCGCAGGCAGCCATAGCGCCGTTCACATCGTGCTGGTTCAGTTTCATGCGGATAGTACGTACGAAACCTTCCATGCCTTTAGAACCTTTTGCTTTGCTGATGGTTAAGAAACGCTCGATAGAGAAAGCTAATACCATGATCAAAAGCGCGATCAGGATTGGTACGATGAAACCACCTTTGTAGATGATACCCAGTACGTTGCCTGGTAGCGGGTGATTGTTTGGATCGCCACCTTCAAAGTTAGCCGGGTTACCTAAAATAAATATATGTATAACAATAGCAGCTAAAATTGATATAGGAATAGCCAGCGTTGCGAACATAGAGCTGGATTTGCCGCTGTCAGTAGTGCTCTGGGTTGCATCTTTGTTTACTGCAATCTTTTTTTCCATTGTGGTTTAAAATTAAATGTTAATTGTTTTGGGTTGTTTTAGTTGTTTGTTTTACTTTTTTGGTTTGCACAGATAGCATTTGGTTAAAATCGTGCCCTAGTTATGGGTTTTAATTCTTTAAAACGGCTATTCGTAACGTACAAACCTAATCAAATTCAGAGTTTCTGCCAAATTCAATTCTTTATTTAGCGGTAAAGCTATAAAATTTAAGATTAATTTAACAATTAGGCATGCATACTAAATAAAAATTCGGTTTGCGGCCTTTAAATTTTCACAGTTCGGAATGGGTAGTTTGGAAGGAAAAAAGGATACCGTTTTTCCCGGCGGCGGTTTTGCTGACAAATAGCAATTGCTTTAACAGACAGTAAAACAGCTAAATAAGTTTATTTTTAACCGGTACTTTTTTTAATTCCGGTGCGTTTGTTTGGCTTTATTCCAGTATTCGTCCATTTCGGCCAGGGTCATGTTCCGCAGTTCTTTGCCGTCTTTGGCCGCTTCGGTCTCTAAATACTGAAAACGCTGGATGAATTTTAAATTGGTTCTTTCCAGGGCTTCTTCCGGATTAATATCGATGAAGCGCGCAAAGTTTACCAATGAAAATAAAAGGTCGCCAAACTCGCCGGTGGCTTTTTCAAGATCTGTTTTTCCCGGCTCGCTTAAATTGAATTCTGCTTTGAATTCGGAGAGTTCTTCTTCAACTTTTTCCCATACCTGCTCTTTTTTCTCCCAATCGAAACCGGCGCCCCGCGCTTTTTCCTGAATGCGCATGGCTTTAACAAGAGCCGGTAACGAAACAGGAACGCCGCCCAATACCGATTTATTGCCTTCCTTTAATTTTAATTGCTCCCAGTTTTGCTTTACCTGTTCTTCGGTTTCGGCCACGGTATCGCCGTAAATATGCGGGTGCCGGAAAATAAGTTTCTCGCACAAACCGTTCAAAACGTCGGCCAGGTCGAAGATGTTGGTTTCGGAGGCGATCTTGGCGTAAAAAACCATGTGCAGCATAATATCGCCGATCTCTTTCTTGAGTTCGGGCATATCGTTGCGCATAATGGCATCCGAAAGTTCGTAGGTTTCTTCTATGGTGAGGTGGCGCAGGCTTTGCAGGGTTTGTTTTTTATCCCAGGGGCATTTTTCGCGCAGCTCATCTAAAACGTCTAGCAAACGGTTAAAAGCACTTAGCTGGCGGCCACGGGCCGAGTCGGCAAAAACAGTATTTTCCATAAGGCAAATATACAAAGGTTTTGCGGGAGCATGCGGTTTGCAAAACGCTATCCTTTTTTACCTGAAAACTATAGCGTTTGAAAACAGCTATATAGCGGGCTGAATGCGCGCCAAAGCTTTTATAGGCTAAAACCTATGTTTAATATAAAACGGAACTAAAAAGAGCTTGCAAATTTCTTATTGCTTTCAGCTTGAATTCATTACTTTTGCAGTTGATAAAAAAAGATAATTCGTGGCATTAATAAAATCAATTTCAGGAATCAGAGGAACAATTGGCGGCAAGGCAGGCGATGCTTTAACGCCCGTTGATGTAGTGAAATACGCCGCTGCTTTCGGGGCGTGGGTATTGCAAACCACCCAGAACAATACGATTATTATTGGGCGCGATGCCCGGCTTTCCGGCGAAATGGTGAGCAAACTGGTGGCAGCAACGCTGCAGGGCATGGGCATAAACGTAATAGACTTAGGCTTAAGCACTACCCCAACCGTAGAAATGGCCGTTCCGGCTAAAAAAGCGGGCGGCGGCATTATTCTTACCGCCAGCCACAACCCCAAACAGTGGAACGCTTTAAAACTGCTCAACGATAAAGGCGAATTCATTAACGACGAAGAAGGCAAACTGGTGCTGGAAATTGGCGAAAGCGAGAATTTTGAATTTGCGCAGGTAACCAAACTCGGTAAATATTCTACCGCCGATTACCTGAAAAAGCATATTAAAGCTATTACGAGCCTGCCCTTGGTAGACGTGGAAGCTATAAAAGCCAAGAACTTTAAAGTGGTGGTAGATGCGGTAAACTCCAGTGGAGGCTTTGCGGTACCCATGCTTTTAGAAGCCTTAGGCGTAACCCAGATCGAAAAACTTTACTGCGAGCCGGACGGCAATTTTGCCCACAACCCGGAGCCGCTGCCTGAGAATTTACGCGATATTTCCCGGATCTTAGAAAAAGGAAAATTCGACCTGGGTATTGTGGTTGACCCGGATGTAGACCGTTTGGCGCTGATTTGCGAAGACGGCAGCATGTTTGGCGAAGAATATACGCTAGTAGCAGTAGCCGATTACGTGTTGAAAAACACTCCCGGTAATACGGTTTCCAACCTTTCTTCTACCCGGGCACTGCGCGACGTTACCGAAAAAGCCGGCGGGCAGTATTTTGCCTCGGCAGTAGGCGAGGTGAACGTGGTGAAAATGATGAAAGAACAAAGCGCAGTTATTGGCGGCGAAGGCAACGGCGGTATTATTTACCCGGAGCTGCACTACGGCCGCGATGCGCTGGTGGGCATTGCTTTGTTCCTGACGCATTTAGCAAAATCGGACCTGAGAATGACGCGCCTGCGGGCTTCTTACCCGAACTATTATATCTCGAAAAACAAGATCGAATTAACGCCGGAAATTAACGTAGACGATGTGCTGGTGCAGATGCAGGATCGCTACAAAAAGCAACCGGTAAACACGATAGATGGGGTAAAGATCGAATTCGACAAAGAGTGGGTGCACCTGCGCAAATCCAACACCGAGCCGATCATCCGTATCTACGCCGAATCTGATTCTAACGCTACGGCTGAGCATTTAGCCAACAAGATCATTGCCGATATCAAGGAAATTATTTCGGTAAAAGTGTAGTCTTTTAATTAGAAATTACGCATTAGAAATTGAAAAAGTCTGTGGCAGAAATGCTTCAGACTTTTTTGCTTTAAAAACATAGCGTTTTAGTTTCTTATCTGAAGCTTTTACCGCGTGGCCATAAACTGCTGACGGAAAAAAATAGCCGTTTGCTAAAAGTTACAAATCTGAGATGGAACCATTTAGGCCCGAAACCCTTATATTTGTAAATCTTTCGGTTTGAATTTCCGATCCGGCCTGGCTGATCTGAGAATTTCTGATTCGTGATTTCTAATTTTTAATTCATAAAAAGTATGCGTGTTTACCTCGACAATGCGGCGACCACACCCTTAGACAAGGAAGTTTTTGATGCCATGGCGCCCTTTATGCTCGAACATTTCGGTAATCCTTCGTCTATTCACTGGCACGGGCGGCAGGTTCGTTCGGCTATTGAAGGAGCACGCCGTACGGTAGCCAACCTGTTGCACGCATCGCCTTCGGAAATTTTCTTTACCAGCTGCGGCACCGAAGCCGACAATACTGCCATTATCAGCACTTCGCGCAGCCTGGGCATTAAACACGTAATTACTACTAAAATGGAACACCACGCGGTGCTGCACTCGGTAGAATGCCTGGAGAAAAACGATGGCGTAACGGTTCATTATTTAAAACTCGATGAACGCGGCAACTTAGATCTGAACCACCTGGAAGAATTACTGGCCGCTAATCCGCGCACCTTGGTTTCGATCATGCATGCCAACAACGAGATCGGCAACCTGAACGATATTCAAACCATTGGCGAGATCTGTAAAAAATACGATGCCGTTTTCCATTCCGATACGGTACAAACCATGGGCCATTACCAGCACGATCTGCAAACCTTGCCCATTAATTTCCTGGTTGGTTCGGCGCATAAATTTCATGGTCCGAAAGGCATAGGCTTTTTATACGTGAACGGCGACGTTAAAATCCAGCCGTTTATGCACGGTGGTTCGCAGGAACGCAACATGCGCGGCGGCACCGAAAACGTGTACGGCATTATTGGCCTGGCCAAAGCCCTGGAGATAGCTTACCGCGACATGGAAGCCCATCAGAAACACATTCAAAGCCTGAAAGACCGCATGATCGGCCAGCTGAAAGCCCAGATGGAAGACGTGCGTTTCAACGGAAATTCTGAGTTTGCCGATAAGAGTTTGTACACGGTTCTGAACATCAGTCTGCCGCCTTCGGATATGAACGAAATGCTGTTGTTCAACCTCGATATCAATAAAATTTCCGCTTCCGGCGGCAGCGCCTGCACTTCTGGTGCTAACGCGGGTTCGCATGTGTTGCAGGCTTTAGGTGCCGATCCGGCGCGCGGCGCGGTTCGTTTTTCGTTCAGCAAAAACAACACCGTAGAAGAAATTGATTACGCGGCCGCTACGCTGGCCAAATTGTACCAGAACGTGCCGGCCTAAAACGGTAGGGTTTTGACCAGAAAAAGTCCCGGTTTCTATAGAAATTCATAGATACCGGGACTTTTTTGTGCATTTTCGGTACCGTTTTCCTGCGCCGGAGCATTGCTATTGAGAAACATCTTTTGCCGGAAAAGAAAATTTGCCGTTACTTCGCAAGCTTCCGGTTTCCGGAAACGTCCGCAATTACTTTTAATGCTCTTGCTAAACAAACTTCAGAACTTCAGTAAAAATGAACCCTTGCTGGCCAGGCTGGCTTTGCTGGTGGGTTGCGTTTTTACCGTTTTATATTTCTTTTTCGCGCACGAAGGTTCGTATTTCAACGACGACTGGGCCTACAGCCGCTACGCGCACGAAGTTTTAACCGGCGATTTTGCGTTTGAATATATGCCGTTTTCGCACCGGTTCTTTGCTTATTTGCCGGTTTCCATATTGTATGCCACCATCGGGGTTTCGCCTTACATTACCACGGTCTGGCCCATGCTTTGCACCGCCGGCACGCTGGTGCTCATTTTTGGTTTGCTGCGGAAGAACTATCCGGGCGCAGCCATGTGGGCCGTTATTTTACTTGGTTTCAATTTTCACACGCTTTTCCTTTCCAATTACCTGTACCCGGATAATGTGGTGATGCTGCTGGCGCTGGCTATCCTGGGAATGCTACTTCATTACCGGCAGGTGCAGAACAATCCGATCAGGTTTGGGTTGGCGTTTGCCGTGCTGAATTTCCTGGGCATGCTCACGAAAGAAACGATCATTTATATTGCGCCTGTTTACCTCTACGTTTTCGTGCTGGATCTTATCCGGAAAGAAAACCTGAAGTTCTGGCTTTGGTCGGCAGTTTTCGGGGCCATTTTGCTAGCGTTTTATTTTGCGGCTTACGAAATTTTTACGGGGCACTGGCTCAACCGTTTTTTAATGACCTCGGAAATTGTGAATGAGTTCAAGCCGGGTTACCTGCAAAACAAAACCGCCTATTATTTCAACCGCCTGACTTACGAACCGATCCTGTTTTTTATTGGCAGCGGCATCATCGTACCCATCATTTTTGCTTTTTCGGCCCCCGGCGTTACGCTTAAGAACCTGGTAAAACTGGAAAATACGCGGAGTTACTGGTTGCTGGCTACGATCTTAATTTTGCTGACTTTCTGGTTCGGCAGCACTTCTTACACGCATTATAAACCCATGGTACTGGTGCCGCGCATGATCACGGTTCTCATGCCGCCGCTTTGCATTTCGGCAGGCTTTGCGCTGGCGAATAATTTTCATAAGCCGCGTTTCCAGCTGATAGTAGGTGTTTTTTTTCTTGCTGCGGCTGTCATTTCCAGGTCGAACCTGGCGGTAATTTATGTGCCAGTCGGGTTATTCTTTCTGTTTGTGCGCTTCGTTCCGAAATTCGCGCTTCCGGTTTTCGGGTTGCTGGTGATTATGTTTTCACTGGCCATTCGGCCGTTGCATTTTATGGTAAAACCTACCGGCACCGATTATTTTGTAACCCAAGAACTCATGACCGAACGCCTGAACCATAAAGCCGGCCGCTACCAGGTTTTTACCAATTATTATCTGGCGCAGCAATACTGTTCCTTCTACGGTTACCAACCCAATCCGAATTATGAATACCTGAATTATGATAAAACCCGCCAGGTTTCTGCTTCCGCCGATACTGCGTATTTGCTGGTAAACCAAGCCATGATCCGGAATCCGGAATTAATGTTGCGTTTGCAAGCCGATAGCGTCTATAAACTTTTTCCAAAACGCGAATTACTGTGGCAGAAGGGCAATGTACAATTATTCATGCTTCCGAAGATAAAGGAATAAGGTTGAGTTTTTTTGTATGAAAACGGTAGCGTTTTGGCATAAAAAAGTCCCGGCTATGGAAGAGCCCGGGACTTTTGAATTTAAAATATTATACTTTTAAGCTGAAAAACTAACTCCGCAACACCATATCCTTCAGCGTATCGATCCAGATCGGGTGCGTATTCAAACTTTCCGCTAATTGCCAGTGCTCGCCACCGGCTTCCTCAAAAATCTCTTTGAACTCGCGGCCCACTTCCACGGTCGTTTCCAGGCAATCGGCCACAAATGCCGGACTGAACGCCAAAACGCGTTTGATGCCGTTTTTCGGCATTTCGGCAATTACTTCGTCGGTGTATGGTTTTATCCACGGGTCTTTCAGACGCGCCTGTAAACGGGATTGGAAAGCAACGGTGTATTGATCTTCGCGCAAACCAAGTTCTTTGGCCACTAAACGCGTGGTTTCGTAGCATTGCGCGCGGTAGCAGTAGCGGTTTTTCTTGTTGTAAGTCGCGCAACACTTATCGGAAAGCTGGCAATACCCGCCGTTCGAAGCTTTCAGAATTTGCCTTTCCGGAATGCCGTGGTAGCTGAAAACGTAATGATCGAATTTTTCTTTTTCCATGTAACTGCGGCCAATGGCAGCAATGGTCTTGATAAAACCCGGCTCGTCGGCAAAACGGTTAATGAACGAAATGCTCGGAATTACTTCCCACTTGCTCACCAGGTCCATCACTTTCTGAGTAGAAGTGCCGGTGCTCGCCGAAGCATATTGGGGGTAAAGTGAGATCACGATGATCTTATCTACATCTTTCTTCCGGAGTTCTTCCAACGCACTTTCTATGCTCGGGTTCTGGTAGCGCATGCCCAGGGCCACATAATAATCCTTGCCCAGTTTTTCCTGCAACAATTTCTGCTGATCCTGACTGTAGTAAAGCAGCGGTGAGCCGCGTTCGTCCCAGAGTTCTTTGTAAACCTTCGAAGATTTCGGGGCGCGGAACGGCGCAATAACGCCGTTTACGAGCATGAAACGTTGAGGCGCCGGCATATCAATTACGCGGCCGTCCATTAAAAATTCACGCAGGTATTTGCGCACATCCGGCACTTCGGGAGAATCGGGCGTGCCCAGGTTTATCAGTAAAACGCCGGTAAGCGGTGTAGAAGCCATATTTTCTTTTTCGGAATTAAACTGTAAAGATAGCTATTTAGTTTTTGGTTGTTCGTTGCTGGTTGTTGGTTTGAGTTTTGAAGGTTAAAACAGTAGTGTTTTTTCTGCAGGAGTATAAAATTGTCTGAACACGATTTTCAGGATTTAAGAGATTTACAAGATTTGCTCAGGAGGGAATACCTATTCCTGAACTCGCCCTTGAAAAGGCGGGAAGCTTTTTGTTCGTGCTTGCTTTGACTTTTTGTGCTTTAAAGCATAGCGTTTTTAATGGCAGAAATCTTGAATTCAGCAGTGCAGTAACTGCCCTCCTTAGCAAGGAGGGGCAGGGGTGGTTGGCAACTTATGCAGATAAATCATAGCAATCCTGTTAATCCATCAAATCCTGAAAATCGTGTTCAGACAAAAAACTTCCCACTCGAAAAAACCAACAACCAGCAACGAACAACCAACAATTAAAAAATCGTATCTTTGCAAGTTCAAACTTAATTCATTACTATTTTGGAAACGCCACACAAAGCCGGATTCGTCAGCATTATCGGGAAACCCAACGTCGGGAAATCGACCCTGATGAACGTGATGGTGGGCGAACGCCTCTCCATTATTACCAGCAAAGCCCAGACCACGCGCCACCGCATTATGGGCATTCTGAACGGCGACGATTTCCAGATCGTGTATTCCGATACGCCCGGCATTATTCAGCCCAAATACGAACTGCACGAAAGCATGATGGAATTTGTGCGCAGCTCTTTAGAAGATGCCGACGTGGTTTTGTTTGTAACCGATATCTACGAAAAGTACGATGAAGACGACGTGATCAAACGCCTGGAGAAATCCAGCGCCAAGATCTTGTTGCTCATAAATAAAACCGACCAGGCTACGCAGGACGAAGTGCTGGAGAAAATAAATTACTGGAAAGATAAAGTGCAGGCCGCCGAAATTATTCCTATTTCGGCGCTGAAGCAGAAGAATACCGACCGGGTTTTTGAAATGATCCTGAAGTATTTGCCCGAGCACCCGGCTTATTTCCCGAAAGATGAACTAACCGACAAGCCCGAGCGTTTCTTCGCAGCCGAGATGATCCGGGAAAAGATCTTCCTGACTTATAAAAAAGAAATTCCCTACAGCTGCGAAGTTACGGTAGAAGAATTCAAAGAAGAAGATAATATCATCCGGATGCGCGCCGAAATAATCGTGGAACGCCGGAGCCAGAAAGGCATCATCATCGGGCACGGCGGCGAAATGCTGAAACGCGTTGGTTCGTTGGCAAGAGTGGATCTGGAAGAATTTTTTCAGAAAAAAGTGTTCCTGGAGATCTTCGTGAAAGTAAAAGAAAACTGGCGCTCCGACCCGAAATCGTTATCGCGGTTTGGGTATAAGGGAAGTTGAGGTTTTAGTTTTAATTTGATCTTATGACTCAGGGTTATTTAGAATTTAAAGCCAATTGGTATGAATGGGATGAGGAATTCTATTTTGAAATAACTGCTTCTAATCAAGTTTTTAAGGTTACCCATAATGCATTTTATGGAGAAGAAAGTTGGTTTCAAGATTTCGCGAAGCAGTTAGTTGATTTCCCTAAATCACAGGATCAAGTTGTTAAGTTTGAGGCAGGCAAGGAAAATGAAAAAGGTTGGTTGAATCATTTTATGATTAAAGTTTTTTGCTTTGATCCGAATGGTCATTGTGCAATAGAAATTTTGAGTGAAGATAATTCGGAACCACCTTCAAACTATAGAATTAACTTCAGCTTAAATTCTGAAGCGGCAGCTATAAATAGACTAGGGAAAGCGCTTCTAGATTGGAACCCAAAGGAAACAGAAACATTGCTTTGGGAAAATACGACAAATTGAGAATTATAAAACGCTAGGCTTTCAGGCCTAAAAAGTCTGAATTTGGATTCGCCAGATTTATGGATTATTGGATTTTAAAATTTCTAATCTGATTAATCCCCAAATCCGATAAATCCTAATTCAGACAAAAACATATTACCGGGCCTAAAAACCCAAACTTGGTTCTGTTGTGAATTTCAGGCAACAGGATTACCATTTTAATTAATTCGGATACTCCTACGAAGAATGAGGGGCTGAAACATTACCAAATTTTTTACCACAATGGCAAACATTGTAGCAATTGTTGGCCGGCCTAACGTCGGCAAATCAACCTTTTTTAACCGTTTAGTTGGCTCCCGCAAAGCCATCATGGACGATGAAAGCGGCGTAACCCGCGACCGCCACTACGGCTATTCCGAGTGGATCGGCAAAAACTTTACCGTGGTAGATACCGGCGGTTACGTGCACGGCTCCGACGATATTTTCGAAGAATCGATCCGCAAGCAGGTAGAACTGGCCATTAACGAAGCCACCGTAATTCTTTTCATGGTAGACGTAGAAGCCGGCGTTACCGGCCTCGACGAAGAATTCGCCAACGTACTGCGCCGCTCTAAAAAACCAATTTACATCGTAGCCAACAAAGCCGATACGTTTCAGCGCGGTCACCAGGCCGGTGAGTTTTACGCACTAGGCATTGGCGAAGAAGTTTTCCCGATCTCGAGCCAGCACGGTTCCGGCACCGGCGATCTGCTGGACGAAGTAGTAAAGCATTTCGAAACCGAAGACGAAGAAAACCCGGACGAAGGCATTCCGAAAATTGCCATCATGGGCCGCCCGAACGTAGGTAAATCTTCGTT
Organism: Adhaeribacter terrigena; assembly: GCF_016623615.1. Classification (GTDB taxonomy): domain Bacteria; phylum Bacteroidota; class Bacteroidia; order Cytophagales; family Hymenobacteraceae; genus Adhaeribacter_A; species Adhaeribacter_A terrigena. The sequence continues at coordinate 55,450 of NZ_JAEHFX010000009.1, forward strand.
CGTGAACCTGCTTTTAGGCGAAGAAAGAAACATCGTAACCGACATTGCCGGCACCACCCGCGATTCCATTCATTCGCGTTACAAAGCGTTCGGCAAAGAGTTTATTCTGATCGATACGGCCGGTCTGCGCCGCAAAAGCAAAGTGCACGAAGATATCGAGTTCTATTCCGTAATGCGCTCTATCCGGGCGCTGGAAGAAGCCGACGTGTGCGTGGTGATGATCGATGCGACGCGCGGCATTGAAGCGCAGGATGTGAACATTATTGGCCTGGCCGATAAAAATAAAAAAGGCATCGTGATCTTGGTAAACAAGTGGGACCTGATCGAGAACAAGGAAACCAACTCGGTGAAAGAATTCGAAGAAATGATCTATGAAAAGCTGGGTTCCAACACCTATATGCCGATCATTTTCACTTCAGTTTTAACGAAGCAGCGCGTACACAAGGCCATTGAAAAAGTGATAGAAGTGTACGAGAACAAGCGGATGAAAATCCCGACCTCGAAACTGAACGAAGTGCTGCTGGAAGAGATCGAGCGTTATCCGCCGCCGTCCATTAAAGGTAAATTCGTGAAGATCAAATACGTTACCCAGATCCCGACGCACAACCCCACTTTCGCGTTTTTCTGCAATTTGCCGCAGTATATCCGGGAGAGTTACGTACGTTTTCTGGAGAATAAGATCCGCAAACATTTTGGTTTTGAGGGCGTTCCGATCAACGTGATCTTCAAGAAAAAATAATTTTTCAGGATGTTGTTTGGTTTAGAAAAGTTGCATTACCTTTGCGACTCTAAAATCTAAAATCATTTACAAAACTTTCATCATGAAAAAAGTATTATCTCTTGTAGCAGTTGCTGGTATGTTCGCTTTCGTTTCTTGCGAGTCTAAGAAAGTAGAAGAAACTACTACCACTACTGAAGTAGCTCCAACAGAAGAAGTAACTGTTGATACAGCTGCTGTAACGGTAGACACTACTGCTACTACAACTACTACTACTGACACTACTGTAGTTAAGTAATTTCAGTTTAGTAAAAGCCATTAGAAACCGGCGCTTGGCTGGTTTTGGCACAAAAAAGCCCCGAAGCAATTCGGGGCTTTTTTTTATTGGAGAATGGTTTGCTTTTTAGTTAAAATAAGCGTGAAACAGCACTGAGAAAAATTTTTATTTTTTTTCTGAAACGCCGGGTTACCTAAAGCGGGTTGCAGTATTAATCCTCGTCCGCCGATTTTTTTTTCAGGCTTGCTGAGTTCAGGAAGCGGATAAAGCAGTTTTAAAAAAAAGAAAAGTTAACAATTAAACTAAATCAAAAAAATGAAAAAAGTATTATCTCTTGTAGCCGTTGCCGGTATGTTTGCTTTCGCTTCTTGCGAGTCTAAAAAAACTGAAGAAACTACAACTACAACTGAAGAAACAACAGTAACCGAAGATATGGGTACTGACGAAACCATTACTACTGACACTACTGGTACTACTACTACCGGTACTGAAGGTACAACTACAACCGGTACTGAAGGCACTACTACTACTGGTACTACCACAACTGGTACAACAGGTACAACTACAACTGGTACTACCACTACTGGTACTACTTCAGGTACAACCGGCACTACAACTGCTCAGTAATCCGAGTAAAAAGCTGGTGCTTTAAATAACAGATAAAAGGGCTTCCGGTTAAAGAAGCCCTTTTATTTTTTTATTACGGGTTACCTTTTTCAGAAACCTGTATAAACCACGAATGTTGGCGGCAAATTCGTTTGGCGCGCATTCAGAATACAAATATTTCACCTTAAACACATTACCCCGATGAAAAAAGTATTGTTCTTAGCCCTTGCCGCTGGTATGTTCACGTTTGCATCTTGCGATTCTAAACAAGAAAATGCCGCTGAGCAGCAGGCTGAGCAAGTAGAAGAAGGTGCAGAAGCACAGTCTGATGCTATGGAAGATGCTGGCAACGAAGCTGGTGCTGACGCAGTAGAAGATGCCGGCGAAGTGAAAGCTGACAGCATTGAAAACGCGCAATAATTATTGTAATGTTTTGTTAGAAAAAAGGCGCCGTTTACGGTGCCTTTTTTTGTGCCCGTACTTTTAATGTGTTCGGGCTAGTATTTTAAAAACAGTTTTTATCCTGCAAAGCCTACCGTTTTTGCCTGGTTTTTAATTCGGTACAATTACGTTTTTGATCAGATCAATCTTTTTTGAATAAGCTTATCTACGCGCTGGTAAAGCTGGCGCGGGTCTAAGGTCCGCCACGGAATTTCTTCCAGGCTGCCGCCAAAATTTACGTAAGAATCGAGGTTGAAATGCTGCATTTCGCGCAATACAAATTCCTGGAAATTAATGGCTGCGATCCAGCCTTCTTCCACATCTTCAAACCACTCTTCGTAATAGCTGTCGTCGGAGCCATGAAAGTTGAAAACGTTTTCCCCGATCAGGATAAAATATTTAATGCCTTCCTGAATTAACGGATCGATGATGTTGCGTTTCAGGTGCATGATATCGTTGTGCAGCGCATCGTTCCATTCGCCAATAAATTCAATTATAGCAAAGCCCTCGTCGTAATCAGCAAACAGGATCTTGATAAACAGGGTTTCCGAACCGATCGGATCCCACTGCGGATGGATGTAATAACCGTAAATATCGTGGGTATAATTATTCAGGTCGTTTTCAGTTTCGAAAAGCGGTGAACGCGGGTCTTCGGAAGCAGAATAAATTTCGATCCAGTTATAAAAAGGCTCAATGGTGTGCATGCAGAAGGAGGGTGGTTTTTGTAGTTTTTTGCTTACTGTTTTTTAATGAGATTGGTTTTTGAAAGAAGCATTTTCTGGTTTATCGTTTTGCTGGTTTGTTTCCTTCCAGGTGGGTTAGAGGCAACGTGAACTTACAGGTGTAGCTCAGCAAGGATTCGTTGGCTTTCAGTAGTTTTTAAGCTTTAAAGAATACCGTTTATTTTTGTCATCCCGACGATAGGAGAGATCTATTACAGTTGGTACTTTCATTTTCAACTGACTTTTGAAGCCTGAAACGATACCGTTTTTCATAGCTGGCTTTGTTCCTTTTATTAAAGGCTAAAGCTGTTTCATAGCTCACTTCTGTGTTCTTTTTGTCCCCGAAAGGGTTCGGGATGTTCCACTTGATACAAAAAGAACCAACGAAAGTCAAGCGGCAAGTCCCGAAGCATTTCGGGAGCAAGTGCAAACTTCCCGCAAGCCTGCGGGACAGGCGCTGACGGCTCAAACAACGCTTTGACAAATGGCCACCGTGATACTTTCCTTTTTCGTAGCGAACTGAACAGTGCCTGGATAGTAAGCTTCTCTGCTTTGGCAAGCGGCAGAATTTGTTGCCGTAAGCGCAAATTATGCTTACTCTTCATCGCTTTCGTTGATCGTACTCCGCTGGCGCGTTTGAGGGAAGTACTCAGAATTTTTGAATCCTTTAATCCCTTAATCCGACAAATCCCAATTCAGACAGTAATCCTGGCAATCTTTAAATCCTGAAAATCGTGTTCAACTTCAGTTGCCGATAATTATGCAGATAAAATGTTCGTTCCTGATGTAGCTATTAGGTGGGGTCAAACTCAGTTTTTAAATGCCTCGATGGCTGCACGTACGTTGCCGTGTTTTTCCAGCAGTGCCGAAGCATCTTCGTGCGAGATCTGCAGCTCTTCCATGAGCATTCTCGCGCCGCGGTCTACCAGTTTCAGGTTGCTGAGTTGCATATCCACCATTTTATTGCCTTTTACCCGGCCCAGTTTTATCATGGTGCTGGTAGTAAGCATGTTCAGAACCAGTTTCTGGGCAGTGCCGGCTTTCATGCGGGTGCTGCCGGTTACAAACTCAGGGCCGGTAATTACTTCCACCGGAAATTGCGCCGTTTCAGCAACTTTGGAATTGGCGTTGCACACCACGCAACCGGTAGCAATGCCGCGTTCGTTGCAAGCCTGTAAGCCGCCAATTACGTACGGCGTGCGCCCGGAAGCGGCAATGCCTACCACCACATCTTTTTCGGTAATGCCGGCTTTTTGCAGATCTTTCCAGGCTTGTTCGAAGTCGTCTTCGGCAAATTCTACGGCTTTGCGGATCGCGCCGTCGCCACCGGCAATTATGCCTTGTATCAGGTCAAAAGGCACACCATACGTTGGCGGACATTCCGACGCATCTACAATTCCCAGACGCCCGCTGGTGCCTGCACCGATGTAAAACAAATGCCCGCCGTCGCCGAGTTTCTTTACAATCACTTCCACTAATTTTTCGATCTGCGGAATAGCTTTTTCTACTGCCAGGGGTACCGTTTTATCTTCGTTATTGATATTGGTCAGCAATTCATGCACCGACATTTTTTCGAGGTGATCGTAATGCGAAGCCGTTTCGGTAGTGGACATTTTAATGTGCTAATTATTTAATGTGCTGATGTGTTAATTTTTGAATGATTAAATGAGTGAATGATTGAATTCGGTAAATTTGGTAATGCGATGATTTGCATATGTGTTAAAGGAAAACTTTAGGCTGATATTTGAAGCTCTTCTTTCATTCAATCATTCTTCAATTCCACCATTCAATCATTTACTTATTCAAAACTCAGGTATGATACGCGATCAAACCTTCCATAGGGGTTTTAATGATCCGGCCGATGCTTACGTTATGGCTGGCAGCGATGGCTTTTAACTCGGCGTTAAAATGGTAGGCAATGGAGCCCAAAAAGTGCACCGGCAGTTTTTGATGGTCCTGATAGCGGGTAATATTCTTCAAAAAGAAATCGTTGATGCCCGTGTGAATGAGTTTAGCCAGGAAAGGATCTTCGCGGTTCTCGCCCAGGAATTTGGCAAAGGTGGCCAGGTAGCGGTTCGGGAACGGTTTGGTGTAAACGGTATGAATAATTTCTTCGTGGCTTAAATTATAAGCACCTTTGAATTTTTCGTGCAGTTGGCCAGGTAGTTCCAGGTTTAAAAATGCCTGAATCAGACGTTTGCCCAAATAACCGCCGCTGCCTTCATCGCCTAAAATGAAACCGAGGTTAGGTACGTTGTAGGCAATCTTTCCGTCTTTGAAATGGCAGGAATTGGAACCCGTGCCCAGAATGCAGGCAATGCCTTCTTCGCGCCCGCAAAGCGCCCGCGCTGCCGCGATCAAATCATGGTCTACCGCAATCTCAGTTTCCGGGAAAGCTTCGCGCAGCCCTTTTGTTACAATTGCCTTGCTCTTATCGGAGCTGCAGCCGGTGCCGTAAAAGAAAATTTCAGCCGGGATAACTTCCCCTAATTGCGGTAATAATTCCGCTTTTACGGTTGCCGCAATTTCTTCTGAAGTTTGGTAATGCGGACTTATACCCTGCGTTTTAATGCTTGTTTCCGTACCTTTTTTATCAAGCAGACACCAGTCGGTTTTGGTAGCGCCACTGTCGGCAATTAAGATCATTTCGTTTAATTGTTTAATTGTTCGAGGGCTAAATTGTTGTTTTACTTTTTAAGTTGAAAACCATAGCGTTTTTCAACCATTCAGCAATTTAACCATGCAACCATTTAAGTTATTTTATTCTGCCGATCGCTTCAAATTTATCGAAAACGTAATCGGTATGCGGGGCGTCTTTCAGTTCTTCGGTTAAGTCCTGGCCAGCCCAGTGTTCGTAGTGGTTGCCGCGGCTCCAGAGTCTCGATTTTTTTACGTCGTAGATAATGCCTTTGTAGCCCACCCAGATCTCATCGCGGTCCTGACCATTGCGGAGCGCGAGTTGGTTTTTGGTGTATTCCGGTAAATGCAGGTATTCGGTTTCCAAAAATTCTTAATTATTAAGTTTGTGAATGATTAAATGGTTGAATGAGGATAGGAACAGGAAATTTTTCTTTCAAATTATATACCCATCCAATAATTAACAATCAACAATTCAGCCATTTAACCATTCAATCATTTCTTAAAAACCTGTTTCTCCGAAAGCTGCCCGGTTTGCAGGTTAATGCGGTTTACATTTACGGTCTGGCCGCCATTCGGCGAAGTGCTGATGATCCAGTCGCGGCCGTCGGTTTCGATGAAATAATCTACATGGTTGGTGATCACGTTGTTGGCACGCGCAATTTGCAGCGCCTTTTCTTTGGTAATAATAAACCCGCAATCAGGCTTGCCGTTGCATTCCGGCACGTTGGTCGGGAAGGTGGTTTTCAGTGAATTATCGGGCTGTAAACTAAACGTGAATTTAAGCGGAACAACCTCGTAATTGAAGCGCATGTAACCGGTTTGGTGCGGATTTTCGAGGTTGGGCAATTGCAGGAAATAGGTGAGGTGAAATTCGTTGCTGTTGGCCGGGTTTATTTCGAAGCTGCTCAGCATCAGGTCGGTGTACTTGCAGTAAACATAGCGGCCCAGTTTGCCAAGTAAAAAAGCCTGCGCCTGGTTGTAAGCCGTTGTAAAATCAATGCCGCGGGTGTTGTCGTAGAAATACATTTTCCAGTCTTCCGACTCGATCTGCGTAGGTTTTCCGGTGCGCCATTCAAAATCTTTCTTTACAAAATTCACCAAAGAATCGGCCGAAACCTGCAACGGATACCGGCACGGAATCTCAACCTGCGCGCTAACTTCAGCAGCAAAAAATGGTAGGGAAAACAGGATAAAAAGTATGCGGTAAAATTTCATTCTGCAATTTGAAAATTTGAAGGTGTGGAAATTTGAAAATTATCCGGCATCAACATTATTTATTCTCTAATTCACTCATTCAACATTCTAAAACCCCATCCGGCTTTGCGTCAGAATCCAGCGGTTTGGCACTTCGCCGTTCGTAGCCAACAGATAATCTTCGTAAGTGCAGGGCACAATGTGGTTGTCTTTTTCGGACGTCAGGTTTTCAACTTCCATCCACCATTTGTCGCTCAGGTTGCTTTTGTAGAACGCCATTTTATTCGGATTATCGTGGAAGGCCACCACGTACTTCGTGAATTTTTTGCCCGTAAAATCGAGTTCGTTTTTGCGCTGGTAAAAGCCTTCTATAAAATACCACACCATGGTAGCCAGCAGAAAAGCGCCCTGGCGCTGCGGGTCGTAAGCCGGCTCATATTCGTAAAGCCCGAAAGACGTAAGCTGGTCGTTTTGCCCTCCGTACCAGGTCAGTTGGCAAGCTTCTTCGCCGCTTAAACCAAACGGATTGGCTGGCGCGTATCCCGGCATTTCCTGAAATTTAATGGCCGAAACGTCGAAACTCAGTAGGTCGGCGTGGCGGATAAGCGGCTCGGTTCTGGTAATGTCTTTGTGCACTTCACCAATCCGGATCGTTTCGAAATGCAGTTTTTCCAGCACATTCATCATTTCCGGCTCCGTTAAATAACTCTGGTGTGCGAGTTGGCTAAAACTGAAAAGGTAATTGGGTTCGTGCATTAAAATTTTATGCAGATGTTGCCGGTTTTCAGGCGCTGCAGCATCTTCGGTCATATCCAAAGCGCTGTCTACAGTTACCAGGTTTACCGGCCGGCCCCAGCTTTCGTAGGCCAAAAACTGCCCGTAATCAAGGTCGTGGCTGCTGCCTAAAATTACCGGAATAGTATGGTTGGCTACCAGCGTTTCTACCACTTCTCTTATCCGGAAATGCGTTTCTTCCAGCGTAATGCCCGGGCGCAGGTTTCCCAGATCGGCAATGCGGTAGCGGCCGGTGCCTTTTTTCAGGCTGTAAAAGCGGCGGCGAATGGCATTGGCCGGATTTTCGTCCGAAACTGATACCGTTTTGCCTCGGTTATCCAGCACGCCAAAAATGGCAATGTCGGCTTCCTGCCAGTCGGGGAATTTATAGTGAAAAGCATCGGTATGCGCCGCCACGCTTTTCAGGTCTTGGGCCGCAAATTTTTCAAACTCCTCGGGTAACGCTTCGAACAGGATTCCTAAATTCATAATCTTACTGGTGCCAGCTTCAAAATTAAGAAATTTAAACCGGAATGCCCGTTTTAGCCGTAAGGCAGAAAAAACGGCGTTAATTTGGTTTTATTCGCCGGAAATCGCTTTATTTAAGAAAAGAAAGAGCCCAACGCTAAATCAAACTTCCCATGGATTTTACCCGCGCCTTCGATATTCTGACCTACCAGCAAAAAAAATACCCGCAGCCCGATTGCATGGCCGCTAAAATTGACGGTGAATGGCAGAAATACAGCACCCAGGATACCATTGATAAAGCCAACCAGGTGAGTTTGGGTTTGCTCAAACTCGGGGTTAAAAAAGGCGATAAAGTCGCTATCGTTTCCATGAACCGGCCGGAATGGGTTTTTGCAGATTATGGCATTCAGCAGATCGGGGCCGTGGGCGTGCCCATGTATCCTACCATTACCGAAGAAGATTACCGCTACATTTTCAACGATGCCGAAGTAAAAGTTATTTTCGTTTCGGACCGTAGCTTGTATAATAAAGTAATGGCTGCTACCTCCAATATTTCCGGCATTCAGGAAATTTATACGTTCGATGAGGTGCACGGCGCCAGATGCTGGACCGAACTTTTAAAGCTGGCCGAAGGCGAAGATCCAAAACAACTGGAACCGCTGAAAGCCGCTATCACCCCCGATGACCTGTTAACGATCATTTATACGTCCGGCACCACTGGTAACCCCAAAGGCGTAATGCTTACGCACAACAATATTGTCAGCAACGTGAAAGGTGCCGGCCCCTACGTACCCGTAAACGAAAATCACCGGGCCCTGAGTTTTTTGCCGCTTTGCCACATCTACGAGCGCATGCTGCTGTATTTATACATGGGTTTCGGGGTTTCTATTTACTACGCCGAAGGCATGGAAACCATTGCCGATAACCTGAAAGAAGTAAAGCCGCACGTATTTACTACTGTGCCCCGTTTGCTCGAAAAAGTATACGACAAGATCGTAGCCAAAGGCCTGGAACTGGAAGGGATAAAACGCAAGCTCTTTTTCTGGGCGTTGGAACTGGGCCTGAAATACGATACCCGCAAAGACCAGGGCTTCTTTTACAACATGCAACTTGCTTTGGCTAATAAGCTCATCTTTAATAAATGGCGCGAAGCACTGGGCGGAAACGTAATTGCCATTGTATCCGGCGGCGCCGCTTTGCAACCGCGTCTGGCCCGGGTTTTCTGGTCGGCCAATATCCGGGTTATGGAAGGTTACGGATTAACTGAAACCAGTCCCGTAATTGCTGTAAACCGCCACGAGCCGGAAAATAACGTGATCGGAACGGTTGGTCCGCCGATTGATGGTGTGGAAGTGAAAATTGCCGCCGATGGCGAGATCCTGACCCGCGGGCCGGGCGTAATGAAAGGCTATTACAAGAAACCAGAATTGACAGCCGAAGTGATAGATGCCGATGGGTGGTTCCATACCGGCGATATCGGCCACCTGGAAGAAGGAAAATATCTGAAGATCACCGACCGCAAAAAAGAAATGTTCAAGACTTCGGGCGGAAAATACGTGGCCCCGCAGCAGATCGAAAACAAGCTGAAAGAAAGTCTGGTAATAGAGCAGGCCATGGTGGTAGGCGAAGGCCAGAAGTTTCCGGCTGCGCTCATCGTGCCTTCTTATGCCGGCCTGGAAGACTGGTGCAAAATTCACAATATACCATATACTTCCGATGCTGAAATGATCCGCAAACCGGAAGTAATCGAGAAATTTAAAAAGGAAATTGCCGGTTTCAACGAAGGTTTTGCGCAATACGAGCAGATCAAGAAATTTGAACTGGTGCTGAATCCCTGGACCATTGAAAGCGGGGAGCTTACCCCGTCGCTGAAAGTGAAACGCAAAGTGATCAGCAAGAATTACGAAGCCCAGATAAACGGTATGTATTCGTAACGCAAAACCCGGCCGCTCTGTGCGCCGGGTTTTTTGTTTGTCGGGATTTGGATCCGCCAGGTTTAGGGATTTTTTGTCAGCATTAGGATTTATTGGATCCAAGGATTAACGGATTCTAATTTTGAACATCCTTTAATCCCTAAACCTGGCGGATCCTGATTCAGGCGGAAAAATATTTTTAAAAATTTAGTATGCAAGCATAATAAATTTCGTTATATTTGGTTTAACCTATAGACGCTAACCTTTACGATTACTATGAAACCAGAAGAAACCGTAGATTATAATATAAAAGTATGTTGGCACGCCATTTCCCGCATGTACAACGTGCAGGCCGCGCAACACGATATTACTACTTCCATCGGGTTTGTGCTGCTCAATATCGATTCTACGGAAGGAACGCCGGCTACTAAAATTGCGCCGTTACTGGGTCTGGAAGCGCGCAGTTTAACGCGCATTTTAAAAAGCATGGAAGAAAAAGGCCTGATCTATAAAATGGCCGACGAAAAAGATAAACGTTCCGTAAGAATAATGCTTACCGAACTGGGCCTGAAAAAGAAAGAAGTGTCGCGGCAAACGGTACGGAAATTCAATCAAAAAGTGCGCGAAACCATTCCGCAGGAAGACCTCGATAGTTTTTTCAGCGTGATAAGCCGCATCAACGGCCTGATCGAAAGCAAAAGCGTTTATTAATGTGTTAACGGTTTAATGTGAAAAGGTGCTGTTAAGGAAATGTGAAAATGAGGTAAAGCGAAAAATCGTGGGAGCGTCTTCTTTCCCTGTCTTCCTTCGCTCACGTTCAGGATGGCAGTATGTGAAAAAATGGTAGGCTTTTGCCCTTAAAACCAAAAGCTTCAGAAACAGTTAGAAGTATTCCCACCTTTCATCATGCTCGCATTCAAGAAAATAAAAGAGTCTAATATCTAACATCCAGATACTAAAATCTTACCAATGAAAAGAAACATCAACAAAGTAGCGGTGCTCGGCTCCGGCGTAATGGGTTCGCGGATCGCGGCGCATTTTGCCAACATCGGCGTGCAGGTGCTGCTCTTAGACATTGCCCCCAACGAACTCTCACCCGAAGAACAGGCGAAAGGCCTGGCTTTAGAAAACCCGCAGGTGCGCAACCGCATTGTGAATACCGCGTTGCAAACCGCCATTGCTTCCAATCCGGCGCCGCTGTACAAAAAGGACTTCGCCAAACGCATTACCACCGGCAACTTCACCGACAACATGAAGGACATTGCCACCGCCGACTGGATCATTGAGGTGGTGGTAGAAAACCTGAAAATTAAGCAGCAGGTTTTTGCGCAGGTAGAAGAATTCCGGAAACCGGGAACACTCATCACTTCCAACACCTCCGGCATTCCGATCCATTTCATGCTTGAAGGCCGTTCCGAAGATTTTCAAAAGCATTTCTGCGGCACGCACTTTTTCAACCCGCCGCGCTATTTAAAACTGCTGGAAATTATTCCTACTCCGAAAACTGATCCGGAAGTGGTAAAATTCTTAATGCACTACGGCGATCTGTATTTAGGCAAAACCACGGTGTTGGCAAAAGATACGCCGGCTTTTATTGCGAACCGCGTGGGCATTTACGCCATCATGCAGGGTTTACAGGTAATGAACAAACTCGGCCTGAACGTAGATGAAATTGATCGCATTACCGGTCCGGCCATTGGTCGCCCGAAATCGGCTACGTTTAGAACTTTAGATGTAGTTGGTTTGGATACGTTGGCGAAAGTTGCCCAAGGGTTATACCAGACCGGCGAAAAAGACGAAAGCCGCGACCTGTTTCAGCTGCCGGGTTACATTCAGAAAATGGTAGAAAATAACTGGCTCGGCGATAAATCGAAACAGGGCTTCTACAAGAAAACCAAAACTGAAAGCGGTGCTACCGAAATTCTGACCTTAGACCTGAATACGCTGGAATACGGTCCGAAGAACAAGGTGAAATTCCAGAGTATGGAAACCATCAAGCCGATCGAAGACCTGCGTGCCCGTTTAAAAGCCTTCGCTTCCGCGTCCGACAAAGCGGCTGACTTTTTCCGCGAAACTTCCTACGGTTTGTTCCAATATTCCTCGAACCGCATACCAGAGATCTCCGACGAACTTTACAGGATCGACGATGCCATGAAAGCCGGCTTCGGCTGGGATCTTGGTCCGTTCGAAGTCTGGGATGCTTTAGGCGTAAAAGAAACCGTAGCCAACATGGAAAAAGCCGGTTACAAGCCAGCCGCCTGGGTTTCCGAAATGCTGCAAAACGGCGCTGAAACCTTCTATAAAAGTGAAGCCGGAAAACGCCTGTATTACGACATTCCTTCAAAAACCTACAAGCAAATTCCGGGTACCGAGAACTTCATTATTCTGGACAATTACCGCAGCAACAACGTGGTCTGGAAAAACAAAGGCGCTACGCTGCACGACATCGGCGACGGCATTCTGAACCTGGAATTCCACACCAAAATGAATACCATGGGCTCCGAAGTGGTGCAGGGCATTCACAAAGCCATTGACTTGGCCGAGAAAGATTTCCGTGGATTGGTTATTGGTAACAATGCTCCGAATTTCTCCGCCGGCGCGAACCTGGCTTTGCTGTACATGAACGCGCTGGAACAGGAATACGATGAGATAAACCTCATGATCAAACAGTTCCAGAATACCATGATGCGGGTGCGTTATTCGGCTATTCCGGTTGTAGTGGCGCCGCACGGTTTAACGCTGGGCGGCGGCTGCGAAATCACCCTCCACGCCGATCACGTCCAAGCCGCCGCCGAAACCTACATTGGCTTAGTTGAATTTGGCGTAGGCTTAATTCCGGCCGGTGGCGGTACCAAAGAAATGACCTTGCGCACCGCAGCCGCTTTTGAAGAAGGCGACCCGGAACTGAACCGTTTGCGCAACGCTTTCATGAACATCGGTATGGCCAAAGTTGCCACTTCTGCGCACGAAGCCCGTGACATGAATTACCTGCGCCCCGGCGACGAAATCTCGATCAATCAGAACCGTTTGATCGCCGATGCCAAAGCGGCTGCTATACGTTTAGCTGAAACCGGTTACACCAAGCCAACGCAGAAAACCAACATTAAAGTGGAAGGCAAAAGCGGTTTAGGCATGTTCCTGACCGGCGCCCACGCCATGTACGAAGGCGGTTACATTTCGCAGCACGATAAAAAGATCACCGAAAAACTGGCTTACATCATGTGCGGCGGTGACCTCTCAGCTCCAACCGAAGTTTCCGAGCAATACCTGTTGGACCTGGAACGCGAAGCTTTCCTGTCGCTGACCGGCGAACGCAAAACGCTGGAACGCATTCAAAGCATTCTGACGACTGGCAAACCGCTCCGGAATTAATAAAATTAAATGGTTAAATGGCTGTCTTGTTAAATGATTAAAAAACGCTAGGGTTTTCGATCAAAAAACTCAAACCCCAATTAACAAGCAGCAATCAACAATTAACAATTAAGAAAAATGAACCAAGCATATATCGTTACCGGATTTCGGACGGCCGTTGGCAAAGCAACCCGCGGTGGTTTCCGGTTTACCCGCCCCGATGACCTGGCTGCCGATGTGATCAAACATTTGCTCGCTTCGGTACCTTCTTTAGACCCCGCCCGGGTAGATGATCTGATCGTAGGCAACGCTGTTCCGGAAGCGGAGCAGGGCTTACAAATTGGCCGGATGATCTCCTTATTGTCGCTGCCAATCAACGTTTCCGGGCAGACCGTGAACAGGTATTGCGGCTCCGGCATCGAAACCATTTCCATGGCGGTAGCTAAAATTACGGCGGGTATGGCCGATTGTATTATTGCTGGTGGCACCGAATCGATGTCTCTGGTACCAACCGTAGGCTGGAAAACCGTGCCGAATTACAATATTTCGGTAAAGCATCCGGAGTATTATCTAGGCATGGGTTTAACCGCCGAAGCGGTAGCGAAAGATTACAATATCAGCCGTGAAGATCAGGATCAGTTTGCCTATAATTCCCACCAGAAAGCTATCAACGCCATTCAGAACGGGTATTTCAAAGATCAGATCGTACCGATAAATGTGGAGGAAACCTACCTCAATGAAGCTGGTAAAAAGAAAACCCGCAGCTACGTGGTTGATACCGACGAGGGCCCAAGAGCTGATACATCAGTAGAGAAACTTAGCAAACTGAAGCCGGTTTTTGCTCAAAACGGTAGCGTTACGGCGGGAAATTCCTCCCAAACCTCCGATGGGGCTTCGTTTGTTTTGGTTATGTCGGAACGCATGATCAAGGAACTGAACCTGGAGCCGATTGCCCGGATGGTAACGTATACTACCGAAGGAATTGATCCGCGAATTATGGGCATGGGGCCGGTAAAAGCTATTCCGAAAGCGCTGAAAATGGCCGGCATGAAACTCGAAGATCTGGACCTGATTGAACTGAACGAAGCGTTTGCTTCTCAATCTATAGCCGTGATGCGGGAATTAAACATCGATCCGGAAAAAGTGAATGTAAACGGTGGGGCCATTGCTTTAGGTCACCCGCTGGGCTGCTCCGGTTCCAAATTATCAGTTCAGCTTTTCTCAGAACTTCGCAGAAGAAATAAAAAGTACGGGATGGTTACGGCCTGCGTTGGCGGCGGACAAGGCGTAGCGGGGATTTACGAATTATTGAAATAGTTATTAGTTTTTAAGATACTACCATGGAAACTACAGATAAAAAGATTCTAAAAGGTGGCGAATTCCTGATCAAGGAAACCCAGGCTGCCGATATTTTTACCCCGGAAGATTTCAACGAAGAACAGAAAATGATGGCGGAAACCACCCATCAGTTCGTAGATTCGGAAGTTACCCCGGTGTTGGACCGCCTCGATAACCACGAGGAAGGCCTGATGGAAAGCCTGATGAAAAAAGCCGGTGAGCTGGGTTTATTCGGCATTTCCATTCCGGAAGAATACGGCGGCTTCGATAAGGATTTCAATACCTCGCTGCTGGTAACCGAAGCAGCCGGTGGCGGACATTCGTTTCCGGTGGCATTTGCGGCACATACCGGCATTGGAACCTTGCCAATTTTGTACTTCGGGAACAAGGAACAAAAACTGAAATACCTGCCGAAATTAGCTTCCGGCGAATGGATGGCTTCTTACTGCTTAACCGAGCCGGAATCTGGATCAGATGCGCTGGCGGCCAAAACCAAAGCGGTACTGGAAGGCGATCATTACGTGCTGAACGGCCAGAAAATGTGGATAACGAACGCGGGTTTTGCCGACGTGTTCATCGTTTTTGCGCAGGTAAACGGCGATAAATTTACCGGCTTCATTGTAGAGAAAGGCACGCCGGGTTTAAGTTTAGGACCGGAAGAGCATAAAATGGGCATTAAAGGTTCGTCTACCCGGCAGGTGTTTTTAACCGATTGCAAAGTGCCGAAAGAAAATGTGCTGGGCGAAATTGGCAAGGGGCACTTGATTGCTTTCAACATTCTGAACCTGGGCCGGATTAAACTGGCAGCAGCAACCTTAGGCGCGGCCAAAAAAGTGTCGAACCTTTCGGTGCAGTATGCCAACGAACGCATTCAGTTCAAAATTCCGATCGCGAAATTCGGTGCCATCCGGCATAAACTGGCCGAGCAGGCTATTAAAATTTATGCCCTGGAATCGGCCCTGTACCGTTGCGGCAACGATATTTTCTTAAAAGAAGAAGAACTGAAAGCGGCCGGACAAGGCTACAACGAAGCATTATTGGGTGCGGCCAAAGAGTTTGCCGTGGAAGCCGCTATTCTGAAAGTGGAAGGTTCTGAAGTGCTCGATTACGTAACCGACGAAGGCGTGCAGATCTACGGTGGTTACGGTTTTTCGGCCGATTACCCGATGGACCGCGCTTACCGAGATTCGCGCATCAACCGCATTTTTGAAGGTACGAACGAAATTAACCGCATGCTCACCGTGGATATGTTGCTGAAACGAGCCATGAAAGGCGAACTCGATCTGATGAGTCCGGCCAAAGCCGTTCAAGACGAACTGATGAGCATTCCGGATTTCGGCGACGAAGAAGAAACGCTATTCTCTCAGGAGAAAAAAGTCATTAAAAACCTGAAAAAAGCGATCCTGATGACGGCTGGCACGGCGGTGCAAAAGTTCATGATGAGCCTGGCCAAAGAACAGGAAGTGCTCATGAATATTGCTGACATGGCCATTAAAACCTATGTAGCCGAATCGCTATTGCTACGGGTGGAAAAACTGGTTCAGAATCAGGGCGAAGAAGCGGCGGCGTTACAAATGGACATGCTGCGCGTGTACCTGGAAGAAGCCATCAATACCACCTACCTGGCCGGCAAAGAAGCCATCGGTGCCATGGCGGAAGGCGACGAGCAGAAAATGCTGTTCATTGGCCTGAAGCGCTTCACCAAAACGTCGGAATTATTCAACGCTAAAGAAGCAAGAAGAAGAGTTGCGGCTAAACTGATCAGCGAAAATCGCTATGCTTTTTAAGTAAAAAAGTCTTTGGGTTTAAAATAGGAAAGCCGGTTTGTGAAAGCAGCCGGCTTTTTGTTTTGGAGCTTAGTTGTTTAGTAAGTAGAATGTTATAAATTTACTTTTTCACACCTGAATCTGCTTCTATGAAAAGACTTTTACTGCCGTTTTTGATAGCGCTTTTCTGTCTGAATTTCTCCGGAAGATTGAAAGCACAACCAACGCTTACGGCGGTAGATCTTGCTAAGCAGGCTGGAGAGCAATATTTAATGGCTCAGTTTAATGAGCCGCCTTTCCCTCAATCTTCTTATTCTTATATGTTTTTTAGCTCGCCCGTGGTCGGACCAAATCAGACCTGGAATTACAGTGCTTTTACGCCGGCAAATAGCTATACTATAAGTGTTTTGAACCGGAATACAGCACCTTTTTCAAACGCATTTCCGGCTGCAACGATGGTTGAGAAAAAAGGAGGAAGGTATGAATATTTGCAAAATGCAGGAAACCGGATTACAAACCTGGGTGCTGTATCAATTACTCCTTACGATACTTCTAAATGGGAATATGATATTCCTTACGATGAAATGCGATTTCCGGTAACTACCACCACTACTTATACTGATAGTTTTTCATACAAAGTGCCTGGCTACTACAATAATGTGTGCACGGCAATTAACTATTTTACTTTTGAAACGGTGGGCTATGGTACGTTAATAACGCCACTTGGTACATTCAATTCTGCTGTTCTGGTCAAAACTATCAGGCAATTGAAACCTGATACCTGTGGGCCCTTATTTGGACATTCAAAAACTACGGAATATAAATGGTATGCACCTGGTTTTCATCAGCCATTAGTTTGTTTTACGAAGGCAGAAGCGCTATTGGGCGAATTTTTTTCCGGGTACTACCTGCAAGCGAATATAACCGGAAGACGCGAAGAGCAAATTGCAAATGCTCTTCTCCAAACCTTCCCCAACCCGGCCACTTCAGAAGTTACCATCCAATACCATTTAAACACACTTTCTGAAACAAGTTTGACTGTAACCGATGCTCTGGGAAAAGATATGCTACTCAGAGAGGAAGGAACCCGGGCGCCCGGCAATTATTCCCATAAATTCGATGTAAGGAATCTGCCGAAAGGTGTTTATCTTGTACGCTTAAAAACTGCTGATCAGGTAGCCGTAAAAAAGCTGCTGGTACAATAAATTTATTCCAAACATTCCAAAAAAACTCAGAGCTCCAATTATGAAAAGACTTTTACTCCCGGTTTGTATAGCGTTTTTTAGCGCTGCCGGTAACCAGTTAGCAGCCCAACCTTCGCTTACGGCTGCCAGCAACAACCTCCAGATCGGCGACCGGTTCCATGCCCACCAGACGATAATAGGCGCTCCGGAAATGACGACCGGTGCCTTGGCCGGAGCCAACCAGACCTGGAATTTCAGTACGCTTACCTCGGCAGGAGTGCAGCAGGCCGAAGTGCTGGGTCGGGCCGCTGCGCCCAAACCTACCGACTACCCGGCAGCCAACATGGTAGTAAAGATCGGCAACGAATACGCCTATCTCGAAAATAATGGCACCGTGTTGAAGGAGCATGCCTTATTTGAATCCGTGCAGAGTTATACTCTGGAAAATACCGATCCGGCCGAAAAACTAAAATTCCCGCTGGCGTTTAACGATACCTTCACCGATACGTATGCCGGAACCGTGGTTTTGGCCGGTAATACCATTCCGCGTATCGGCAACGTAACCGTAACCGCCGAAGGGTATGGCACCCTGGTCTTGCCGTCGGGAACCACCCAGAACGTGCTGAAACTGAAAACCGAAGAAATTTCCAATGCCGGTACCATGTTTTCCGAAAACACCGTTACCTACGACTGGTTTCAGCCCGGCATCCATTTTCCGCTGCTGCGCATGACCCGCCGCGTTTCTTTAATGGGCACCATCTTTTCCGGCGTTTACCTCGATCTGAAAAAACTGGGTGCTAAAGAAGATCTGGCGGCCCAAATAAACCTGCAACTATTCCCGAATCCGACCTCCAACGTAGCCCATATTCAGTTCGAACTTAAAAAAGTGGGGGCCGCAAAACTGACAATCACCAACTTATTAGGTCAGGAAGTTGCAGTTTTAGCGCTCGATAAAGCGGAAGCCGGTTTACAAAACCATACTTTAGATGTTGCAGGATATGCCAAAGGAATTTACCTGGTGCAGCTCGAAATGGAAGGAAAAGTAGCGGTAAAAAGGCTCGTAGTGCAATAAGACAATTCTAAAAAACGCTTCTGGTTTTCAGCCTGAAAACCAGAAGCGCAGAAGCATAAAAAAGTCCCGACCTCTTTTATAGAAGCCGGGACTTTTTTTATGCGAAAACGCTAGGGTTTTGCTATTGAAAACTCACGTTCGAGAAAGTGCCGTTGGTTACCGTTTTGGTGCCGGAAGCATTCGGATCGGCAGGCGTAGCTATAAAGCTGAACGTGCCCGAAACCTGCTTGTTATTGCTATCGAAGCGGGAAATATTTACAAGGCACTGCCCCATGCTGGAGTTCCAGTTCTGCATGTTGCCCGATAACGAAACCGAGGTGAAGGTTGCGCTGGCATCGGCAGGGCCGGAATATACGCCGGTACCGGCAAAATCAGGCAGCATAAGCGTAATGATCTCGGTGTTGCCATTCAGGTTTACCTGCGTGCCCGTTACGATCAGGCTG
This sequence comes from Adhaeribacter terrigena, assembly GCF_016623615.1. Classification (GTDB taxonomy): domain Bacteria; phylum Bacteroidota; class Bacteroidia; order Cytophagales; family Hymenobacteraceae; genus Adhaeribacter_A; species Adhaeribacter_A terrigena. Next base: position 74,357 of record NZ_JAEHFX010000009.1, read on the forward strand.
TTGCTGTTCAGGGTGCCCAGCGGCAGCGGAGAATTCCAGCTGCTGCCGTTAAGCGTAGCCGAAAACGAACCGGTATCCACTACTTTTTCAATGGCAATAGTACCAAGGTCGGTTTGGTTGTTGGCCGTTATTTCGGCCAGGCGCTTAGCAGGCTCTCTATAGTTTGGGTTGGTCTGAAACGAAACCGTGTACTGGCCCGGAGGCAGGTTTCCGATCACGAAAGAATTGTCAGCTTCGGGCAGGGCTGTGTAGATGGTGCCGCCCGCCGTAACGCTCATGGATTTTACCGCACCGGCCGGGCTTACAACGCAGCGCACACTGCCTACGAGTGGCTTGGGATCTTTGTCTTTATCTTTGCAGCTAACCAACAATAAGCCGAATACCGCAAATACGAGCAAATAAATGTTTTTCATGGAAGTTGAATTATACCGCAAAGATACAAAACGATTCCGGCTGAAAAGCAAGCGCTTACTTAAAAATTATTCTGTTAAGCTGCAAAGATGCTGATTTTTTGCTTGGCCGGCTCACCACTACCAACGTCCGGTCGTTGAGCCAGGCGGTGAAATCTTTGATGTAAGCCACATTTTTGTCGTTGGCTACGTTCAGGCCAATGGCTTTCGGGTTTTCGCCGGCGCCGTTGTGCGCGTTTATGCGACGATTATAGAGGTCGGTTTTGCCGTTTATGGTTTCCAGCGTAAGGATATGCAGCGCACCGTTTACGTAATTGGCCAGGTAAGAAATGCCACTGAAGCCTTCGTCGGGCGGCGAAACCTGGTTTTTCATGAGAATGGAGCGCCAAGCCAGGTTCAGGTATTCGTCGTAAGTAAAAAGGTGCAATTCTTTGGCCACGTAATTCGAGTTTTCGGAGCCTTCGGTATAGCGTTTTTCGGCGATCAGCACCACATCTTTTTCGGGCGTAATTACCATTTGCGAAAGCTCAATGTCTTCCAGGCGTTTTACCGGTTTATCGGAAGGGTAATATTTGTTCAGGCTGTCGATGTATTCCTGGGTGAATTTGAATTCCGGTGCAAAGGCCATTTCACTGGCGGCAAAATCGAATTTCACCAGTTTCAGGCTATGATAATCGGAAGTGTTGCGGTCTAAAGTAAGGGCGGCGGCGTAAAGCAAACCGTTCTGCTGCAACTGGTACTGGGTCTGGAAAACGTAAACCTGCCGGCCCGAAAACATGCCGCCTAATTGTACCGACATCACTTTTACTTCGTCCGAAGCATTGGTGTATTTGCGCACGGTAAGTTTGGTGGCGTTATCGGAAAGCAGACACAAAAACTGGTCGCCGCGGTTGTCTATTTTCAGGCTGGCCGAAATGTTGGTGGCAATGTCGCGGAGGTTGTAATTCTGATCTTTGAGTTTCTGAAACCGGCTGTCGAAAATACCGGCCTGGATGGCTTTGATCTTTGCTTCCTGCATTAAATACTGGAAAGCCGCAATTTTGCTGCCGTCTTCGGAAATGCTCACGGCAATTTTCCGGCTTTTGGCGGGCGCTTCAAACAGTTTTTTGGTTTCCAGTTTGCTTCCGTTCTTCAGATCGAACAAATGCCCGGTTAAGGTCTGGGAGCCCACTTCCTCGTTCGTGCGGTGGGTAAGCACACTCACGCCGGCTTCACTTTTAGAAAAAGCTTCCACGGTTTCGCCGCTGGTTAAAGGCAGCACCGCGCTCCAGGTTTTTTCGAGGCGTTCGTTGTAGCGTTCCACGGCAAATTCGGTATCGGTTTTCTTGCTCAATATCACAAAATCGGTTTCGCTCACGGGCAGGGTTTTGTGTTTCAGGCGCTGGTTGTAGCGGTCGTCGGAAGCATCGGGGCGGTAGGCAAAAGGCACCGATTTAATTTTGGATTGGGCCTGTAAATCAGCGGCCGAAATAACCAGAAACGGTAGGGAAAAAAGCAGAAAAAGTATGTGCTTGTTCACGGAGGAAATTTTTAAATGATAACGGTGGTAACCTTACCGGCAGGCAAATATAAAAGTTTCAAAACTGAAAAAACCGGTCCGGCCGCGGTTTGTTGTATATTCAAAATCATGCCGTTTTTAAGTGTTTTACGCTCTTTCCGGTGCAAAATTAAATAGGCCCAACGCATGTTTGTTTTTAGTGAATGGTTAAAAATGAACGGCGAAGCCCGCGTAATGTGTTGTTAATAAATAAATTATATAAACTTAATATAAAAAAGGGTCATATATTTGCTTGCCGACGTAACTTTGAGACGGTTTATCAGTATAGTTCTCTGTTGCCTTTTCCAGAAAAGAATTAATTGCTATGAAATTTGTACTGAAAGTTTTAGTGTTAGTGTGTTTGATCGTAATGAGTAAGCTTGCTAAAGATGAAGCCATAACCCTTCAGGCGCCGGTTGCCACCACGGCGGATACGCAAGAATCGGACGCTTTTTTTACCTCCAATGTCGAGCGTTCACCAATAGCTGAAAGACAGCATTCGCCGGTTTCGGTTAAATTCGAGAAAGGCTCACTGCAACTCAATTAATACTTTTTCCTTCCGAAAACCTACCGTTTTCCCCTACCTTATCCGGTGTTGCTTTTTTGTATTCTTTACCAGAATGCTAAAGCGTGGCCGGATTTTTTGCGTTCCGGGCTTTCAGGTAAAAAACGCTATGGTTTAGCCGCTGAAAAGTCTGAAACTCGGAGGTTTAATTGTTTGATCTTCAGTTGTTAATAGGTTGGTTTTTGTTGCAATTGAAGTCTGAAGAACTGAAAACCTGCCTTGTTAAAGTCTGTTATTCGCAGTAAATAGCCTGAAACTAATTTCAACTGTTTATTCTTAAAGCTCTTATGTGGAACTACCTGGCTTTTCTTTGCGGATTTTTGATTTTGCTTTTCTGTTCCTGCGAACGCTTAGATGGGGAAACGGTGGTGGAAGGAAAAGTTGTTGACCGGCATACCGGAGACGCAATTCCAAATGCTACGGTTGTAGTTCATTCTGGAAAAATCAGCAATGGCTTTACTGGCGGTGCTTACAATACTTTTGAGTTTGAAAAGCAGGCTGATAATAAAGGGAATTTTGCTTTTAGGTTTGAAGGCAAAGGCGACCGAAACTATGTTTTGCGGGCTTTTAAAGACCCCGGTTACTATACAGCCTTCGATGATGCAGCATATTTAGAAGAAGGCCGTAACAATAAAAAGCTGAAAATTAAAATGCAGGCCCCGGCTTGGGTACGGGTGAAATTGGTGAATACACCGCCAAAGGATGTAGTTCAAGTTTTTTATATGCAGGGTTTTTCAGATATGATTAATGGAGAACAAGGCTCTATTTTCTACAGATTGCATCGAGATACAATATTTGTAAGAATGGTAATGGGAAATAGAGAAACTACTTTTTTAGTGGATATAGATACCGTTGGAAATAGTCAAGTTGAAAATATGATTCGGTTAAATCCCTTAGCCTATTTCCCGGCTTTAGATACAACGAACTTAGTAATTCATTACTAAGACTTGTTATTTTTACAGCCCAAACCCTACCGTTTTTCTAACTAATCCGGCTCCAGTTTACCGTATGCTTGCTTAGCGAACGGATGTGCTGCCGGATATTTTCGTTTTCCGGTTTTTCCATTTTTGGGTCTTCTTCCAGCAACTGCATGGCGGCATAACGCGCTTCCTGCAGAATTTTAGCGTCTTTCGAAAGGTCGGAAATCAGTAAGTCTAAAACCCCGCTTTGCTGCGTTCCCATCAAGTCTCCCGGGCCGCGCAGCTTCAGATCGATATCCGCAATCTCGAAACCGTTGTTGGTACGCACCATGGTTTCTATGCGGATCTTGGTGTCTTTGCCGAGTTTGTAATCCGTCATCAGAATGCAGTAGCTTTGTTCGGCGCCCCGGCCCACGCGGCCGCGTAACTGGTGCAACTGGCTCAAACCAAACCGTTCGGCACTTTCAATTACCATCACGCTGGCATTCGGCACGTTCACGCCCACTTCAATTACGGTAGTTGCCACCATGATCTGCGTTTCATTCCGTACAAAGCGCTGCATTTCGAAATCTTTATCGGCAGGTTTCATTCTGCCGTGCACGATGCTGATCTCGAATTCCGGGAAGGCCCGTTTGATGCTTTCGTAACCGTCGGTCAGGTCTTTGTAATCCATCGTTTCCGATTCTTCGATGAGCGGATACACAATGTAAACCTGGCGGCCCAGCTTAATTTGTTCGCGCATAAATCCGAAAACCCGCAGCCGTTTGCTATCGAAGCGGTGCACCGTTACAATTTCTTTCCGGCCAGCCGGCATTTCATCGATCACCGAAACATCCAGGTCGCCGTAAAGCGTCATCGCCAACGTGCGCGGAATTGGCGTAGCGGTCATTACCAAAACGTGTGGAATTACCCGTGGATTTTTCTGCCACAGTTTAGAACGTTGCGCCACGCCAAAACGGTGCTGTTCGTCCACAATGCAAAGCCCTAGATTCTGGAACTGCACCACGTCTTCGAGCAAAGCATGCGTACCCACGATCATTTTCATTTCGCCGTTCTGCAGCTGCTCGTGAATTACTTTGCGTTCCGATTTTTTAGTGGAGCCGGTCAGTTTCCCCAGGTTGATTCCGAGCTTATCGGCAAATTCCTTCAGACCGGTATAATGCTGTTCGGCCAGAATTTCAGTCGGAGCCATTAAACACGCCTGCGCGCCATTGTCTACCGCCATCAGCATAGAAATGAACGCCACAATGGTTTTTCCCGAACCTACGTCGCCCTGCAACAGCCGGTTCATTTGCTTGCCCGAGGTAACGTCTTTGTAAATTTCCTTGATCACCCGTTTCTGCGCGCCGGTCAGGTCGAAGACCATGTGGTTCTGGTAGAATTCGGTAATGGTGGCGGTGTTTTTGAAAACCTGTCCGAAAAGATCGGCTTTGCGCACTACTTTCTGGCGCAGCAATTTCAGCTGCACGTAAAACAGCTCTTCAAACTTCAACCGGAAACGCGCTGCCTGTAATTTTTCGGCACTTTCCGGGAAATGGATGTTCACCAGCGCTTCCTGCTTCGACACCAGTTTGTACTGATCGATGAGGTGTTTTGGCAGCGTTTCCTGGATGTGCGGCTTGGCCATGTTCACCAAAACCTGCGTGATCCGGCTGAAAGCTTTACTATCGAGCCGATGTACTTTCATTTTTTCGGAAGTGTGGTAAACGGGCTGCAGAAAGCCGGTTTCCGTTTTGAGTTCGGCCGTGTCTTCCATTTCTGGATGCGCCATATTCAGGCTGCTGTTGAACAAGGTCGGTTTGCCGAAAGCCAAATATTCCGTGAAATTCTTGAGCGTTTTATCGAGCCATTTTACGCCTTTGAACCACACCAGTTCTATTTCGCCGGTATCATCCACCAACACCGCGGAAAGTCTTTGTTTGCGGCCTTCGCCTAAGAGTTGCTTGCGTTTTAAAATGCCTTTGATCTGCACCATCGGCAAATCTTCGTGCAGATCACCGATCTTGTAAACCTGGGTGCGGTCTAAATACCGGAAAGGATAATGCTGAATGAGGTCGCCGTAGGTGAAAATGCCAAGTTCGGTTTGCAGCAAAGCCGCGCGTTGTGGACCTACGCCTTTCAGAAATTCGATCTTGGTATGGAAGAAATTAGACGACAAGGTTGCTGAAAACGCTATGGATTTGGGCCGAAAAAGTGCTTTTCGGCTTTCCGGATTCTAAGGTAAAATTACGGAATTCCGGACAGGTTTTCAAGCTGAAACACCTGGCGCGCTTACAGATCACTTAACTCCCGTTGCAGGTTTTTCCGGGCCGCTTCTTCATATAGTTGGTAAAAGCTGTCGGTTTTGTAAATACGGGGTTGGTCTAAAAGCTGCTGCAGGATCTTTTTCCGGCCGGGTTTATAAAGAAGATCCGGAAAAAGACTGTATTCTTTTCGGATCTGCTGGCGGTATTGGTCGTATTTTTCCCAGTCCGAAGCCAGGATATGGAGGTCCAGATCCATGAGCAGGTTTATATCAGAATCGGAATGCTGTTCGTGTTTCTTGGTGGCCAGAATGGCTTCGGTAATAAAATGGAGTTGCTGCCGGTTCAGGTCAAGATCTTCCAGAGACAGCACCGCCAGGTGTGCACTTTTTTCTTCGTTGTTGGTGCTGTTCGGGTCGTAAATGGCATCGTGGTAAAAGATCGCAAACCGGATCTCGTCATAGAGGCTGAATTTATCCCGGTTTTCGGCGGCCAGCTGCAGCAGTTCCTGAATATGGTCCAGATTGTGGTAATGGCGGTCAGGGCTGGAGTAATAGACTTCCAGGTCATGCCAGAGCCTGCGAACCAGGTTCAGGTTTTTGGTAAAGCGGCCAGCCAGTTCCTTCCATTCTTGTTTCGGGTTCAGTTCAGGGTTTTTCATGGTTCAGGAATTTTGCTAGGTCTGCTGTTCGTTCTTTACGGTAAGGGGTTAAATGGTTTTCGTGGCTAGCGGCCGGGAAGGTTTTTTAGGTTTTAATCGGCTCAGCAAAAAGTTGTTGGGGAAAACATTAATTACGACGAGATAACAGCCGCCAATCAATTATGAGTTTAAAAACAGGTGTCTATTGGATTGTTATTTTTGTTTTCTGTTGAGCCGTATTGATAAGCGCAACTGTTTAGCATCCACTTGTATATTGTTTTTAGTTTTGAATAAACCAATTCTGAATCATTTATTAAAATTGTTTGATAAGCATTATGAAGATTTATCTTGCTAAAAAATTTGATCTTTCCATCCTCAGGAATTACACCATAGACCCGATGGCAAACATCTAATTCATATTGGTTATCTGCGGTTTTCCGAACTTCTCCATAAACCAAAATGGAACTTTTATTAATGACTGGATCTAATTCTGATCGAATCAATTTTCCTGTTTTAATATCAAAGTTAAGTTTTCTGAATTCGAAAGAATGAAAGCTCCACTGGTCTTTGTGTGCTAAAAAATCCGAATCTGAAAACCATTTGAAATGACTGGCAGAAGTTGATATATTCTTAGCTGAGCATAGGAGTTGCCCCAAAGAATAGGAAATAGTAGGTTTACCTTCCGTAAAAAACTCTAAAACAACTAAACTGTCAGTAGGAGAAGCTTCGCTATAATCATCAACAACAATTATGTACTTACCATTATTGGAAATTAAGGCTGTTTTGGAAGTAAAGTCTCCTTTAAAATTATATAGTTGTTTATTAGTTTGTGAATTGAAAAGTCCCCAGGTAGTTTCTAAAACGATCTCATATTCCCATCCGGATTCATCTTTCCTTTTTTCTGACTTTTGGTCAATAATGCGAAATTCATATTTCCCATTATTACTTTTGAAGCTACTTCGGTAAATACCTTGGTCGGCAAAGCCATAAGGGGTAAGCCAAAAAAACAGGAATATAAGAATTAGGAAATTTTTCAATGCTAATTTATCTCAAAGAAGGTTGAAAAAAAAGACGCAGCATGCTGCGGCTCTACATTTACTTCTTCGTTTTCCCCAGCGTTTCGCCCGTTTTCATATCCGTCCATTCGAGTGTATTGAGCAAATGCACCACATCTTTTTTAATGTATTCAATAACCGGGGCTAAAGAATCGTTGGCCGTGGCAGTGCGGAAATAAAGCGCGCCGCGCAGAAAATGCTGCGTAGAATCGGAAACGTAGAACTGGAACTGGCTGGGTACTTCGCCGCTCAGTTCGAAAACGAAAGCCGTATTGCCGTTGGGCGTTTTGATCTGAGCTTCGTCTATAGAATATGCTTTTATCTGGTGCTTCGAGGTTAGTTTACGGGCATCTTCCACCAGGCTGTTAAACGTTTTCGGGTCGTTATTCAGGGCTTTGTAGGTTAACTGCACGTTGGCTTTGTGGGCCGGGTAATACACGTTTATCCAGTGCGGTTCGCTCAGGCGGCTCGAATCGCGCAAAATTTTAGCGTAAGCCGAATACTCGAATTTGTAAGGATGCTTTTCGGTTAAAGGCCGGTATTTAGCCGGCATCAGATCGATGCGGTTATAGCCTTTGGGTTTGGGTGTATATTCCGGCTCGCAGCCAACTAAAAACGGTACCAGAAACAGGCAGAAAAGTCGGTTTAGCGGGGAGTTATAAAATGTTGTTTTCAGGATTGACATGCACTTTTACGGTTATCACTTTTTTGCTGTCGGCGGCTTCAATTTTGAAACGGTACGGAGCCAGGGTAGTTTCGGCGCCGGTGCGCGGAATGCGGGAAAATAATTCGAGCATCAGGCCGGCCAGCGTTTCGTTTTCGCCTTTCACTTCTTCCAGTTTTTCGTATTGGGTTCCGGTAATTTTGCAGAAGTTATGCAGCGAGGTTTTGGCATCAAAGATATAGGTATTTTCGTCGGGTTGCGAATAAACCAGCTCGTCTTCGTCGTCGAACTCGTCTTTAATGTCGCCCACAATCTCCTCAATAATATCTTCCAGCGTTACCAGGCCCGACGTGCCGCCATACTCATCCACCACAATGGCCATGTGCACGTGCATCTCCTGGAAATCTTTCAGCAGATCGCCCACTTTCTTGCTTTCCGGCACAAAGAACGGCGACCGCAGCAAGCTTTGCCACTTAAAATCCGCTCCGGCATCGAGGTGCGGCAACAGATCTTTCATGTACAGAATGCCTTCAATGGTATCAATATCTTCCAGGAAAACGGGCACCCGCGAATAATTATTTTCCTCGATCAGGGGAATAAGTTCGGGCAAGGTAAGCTGATAGTCGAAGGCAACAATATTGGTGCGGGAACGCATGATCTGCTTGGCCGAAAAGGAACCGAACGCCACAATGCCGCGCAGAATTTCTTTTTCTTCGCTAGTAGTTTCTTCGCTGATCGTCGCATCAAGGGCTTCCTGCAGATCTTCGATCGGGCTCTGGTTCATTTTCAGGTTAAATTTGCGGCTTACGGCGGTTTCAGTAGCTAAAAACAAACCGGTAAAGGGGCTCAGTATTTTCTGAAAAAAATTCAGGAAAGGGGCCAGGCTGCGGGCCAGTCCTTCCGGGTGGTGCGTGTAGTAAACTTTCGGCAGAATTTCGGCCAGGAAAACAAGGGCCAGGAAAAGCAGAAAAGCTACAAAAACAGTAAAGCTGTCGTTTTCGGGGGTTGTGTTAAAAGCTTGCCAGCTGAACCAGAAAACCAGGCACAGCATAAGTGCATAAGCAAAACTCTTGGCAAAGAAAATGGTAGATAAGGTGCGCCGCGGGTTTTCCAGTAGTTTCCAGACGCGGGTATCGGTTTTGTTGCTGCTGTGCCGGTAATGTTCCAGCATTTCGTCGGGCAGCGAAAAATAAGCCTTTTCGGCCCCGGAAAGCAGGGCCGAAAAGAATAATAAAAACGGTATTAAAAGATAGGAAAAAACCTGAATGGTATCGGCCTGCAAAAACAAAGCACTGAGGTTGTTCCAACTATAGGGGTCTGGTTCCAAAATGTAATGGTTACGTATAACTTAGATTAAAAAGGAAGGTCGTCTGGTTCTTCCTCGTAAGCCGGCGGCGTGTGCCCTACCGGTGCGGCGGCGTTTTGCGCAGCAGTGCTTTGCGTGCCGGCGTTAGAGGTGTTGCCTCCCTGGCTGCCATCCGGACGTGCGCCTAACATGGTCATTTCATCGGCTACAATTTCGGTGGTGTAGCGGGTCTGGCCTTCTTTATCCTGGTAGCTGCGGTTGCGGATCTTGCCTTCAATGTACACCATCTGGCCTTTTTTCAGGTATTTCTCTGCCACATCGGCCAAGCCGCGCCACATTACAATGTTGTGCCACTCGGTTTTATCTACGCGCTGGCCGTTTTTGTCTTTATAGCTTTCAGAAGTTGCCAGTGAAAAAGTGGCTACGGCTACATTATTTTCTAAATGGCGTACTTCCGGGTCTTTGCCCAGGTTGCCCACTAATATTACTTTGTTAATTCCTGCCATGTTTTTTAATTAGAAATTAAAAATTACGAATTAGAAATTGAAATATAAGAATTAAAATCTGAATGAAAAACTTAGTTTTTCAACTTAAAAGCCTACCGTTTTTTAGCCGGATCAATTCCAGATCATCAGGTTTTTGAACCTTCAAATTTACTTAAAGATCGCGTCTTTCAGGTAATTGTTTATCAGCACCGGCTTGGGCAGTGCTTCTATTTCAGATTTCGAATAAAACGACAAGCCTGTGCTATTTGTTACATTTTGGCTTAAAGGAGATTCCAGCAAGATGTGGTAAAAAGCAGCAAAAACCTTCTGATGGCTCAATACATGTTTGTAGGCCGGCGAAGGCATTTTAATGTTCGGCATGGGCACGTCCTGTTGTAGAATTCCCAGCTCCGCGATCATTTCATCTAAACTCAGCGCCTTCGTGTCCGATTCCAGCAAATGAAAATCGTAAAGGCCCTGCCAGATATCGCCGGGCAAACGCTTTTTCAGGTAAAAATCTTCGCCGAACTGGAATACGAAATAATGAAAATGACGTACGCGCGGGGCCTTGGCTTTGCTTTTGTGCGGCAATACGGTTACCAAACCGTGTTTAAAAGCATAGCAATGGTCCTGGAGCGGGCAGAAAAGGCAGTCAGGCATAACCGGCGTGCATTGAATGGCTCCGAACTCCATGATAGCCTGGTTGTAGGTATCTGGTTCATTTGCAGGCACCAGTTTGTTGGCCAGATCCTGAAACGTTCGCTTGCCCAGCGGGCTCAGAATATCGTCGGAAATACCGAAAACCCGGGAAAGTACCCGAAAAACGTTGCCGTCTAAAACCGCCACCTGTTCTTTAAAAGCAAAGCTGGCAATGGCCGCCGCCGTGTACGTTCCCACGCCTTTCAATTTCAGCAAATCGGTATAGTTTTCGGGGAAAAAACCGCCCAGTTCTTCGCTTACAAATTTGGCCGTCTGGTGCAGGTTACGGGCACGGGAATAGTACCCTAAACCCTGCCAGTGGCGCAATACTTCGTCTTCGGGTGCGTTAGCTAGATCGTGAACGGTAGGGTAGGCGGTTAAAAAAGTATGGTAGTAGGGCAGGCCCTGGTTTACCCGGGTTTGTTGCAGAATAATTTCAGAAAGCCAGATCGCATAAGGGTTGGTCGTTTCGCGCCAGGGCAGCGGACGGAAATGCTTTTTGTACCAGTTTAAAAGTGTTTCGGCAAAAAAAGCGGGTTCGGGAGGCAGCATTTACAAGTAATTTGAACGCAAAAATACAGATAAGCGCTTTATAATGAAGTAAAAAGGTAATATGAAATTTTAGGGGCAATAGTTTTTATATTAAAAATAAGACTTACCTTTGTGCCCCGATTTGCACGGATTGGATGTTAAAAGGCAGGTTCGGGCAGCTCAAAAAAGAGAAAACTAACTTAAACGAATAAATAAAGTGACAAAAGCAGAAGTAATATCAGAAATTGCTGACAAGACCGGAATTGAGAAATCTGATGTGCAGGCGACCGTAGAAGCGTTTTTCAAAGTGGTGAAAGATTCTATGGCAGACGGGAACAATATTTACGTAAGAGGCTTCGGCAGCTTTGTCAATAAAAAAAGAGCTCGTAAAGTAGCGCGTAACATCTCTAAAAACACCTCTATTATCATCGACGAGCATTTTATTCCAAGCTTTAAGCCGTCTAAAACCTTCGTACAGAAGATAAAAAACAGCAAAAAGATCAAGGAAGCGGTAGCAGCCTAAGGAATTTTGCGTATTTTTGCGCTTTCAATTGATTTTTAACCAATTAAACGCCGGAGGAAAGTAACCGAAATGTCAAGATCCCAGATTGTTGTAATAGTTGTTGCATTAGTGCTGGTTATTGGGATGTTCTTTCTGCCGAAGGTGGTTATAAATAAAGAAGATCAGAAAGCCGACCTTACGGGCGCAACTGCCAACCGTGATAAAGCTGCTGCTACTGAAGAAGAAGATCATTCCGGCCACGATCATGCGCCGGGCGAACACCCTTCCGATGAACCGGTAGCGCACACGGCTGTTTCGCCGGGCCAGCTGAAAGTAATTGCAGACCTGCGCAAACAATTTGAGAACGCTCCGAGTGCTGCCAGAAAAACAGAACTCGCTGCCGAGCTTGGTCAGAAATACCAGCAGATCAGTAAGTTCGATAGTGCCGGTTATTACTACGAAACCGTAGCCAATGCCAAACCTACCGAAAAGAACTTCGAGAAAGCCGGAAATCAATATTTTGAAGCGTTCAGCTTTGCGGCAACCGAGGAACGGACGAAGTTTTTAAGTGAAAAAGTACAGGCCATGTACGATAAAGTGCTTAAAACCAACCCCGATAACCTGGATGCCAAAACCAATCTGGCTATGACCTACATTGCCGGTCCGAACCCGATGCAGGGCGTTGCTTTGCTGCGGGAAGTGCTGGAAAAAGACCCGAACAACGAGAAAGCGATCTATAATATGGGTTACTTATCGTTGCAGAGCCGCCAGTACGACAAAGCGGCCGAACGTTTTCGAAAGCTGGTGGAAGTTAACCCGAAAAGCGTGAACGGTAATTTTTACCTGGGCGTTTCTTTAGCCGAAACCGGCAAAAATGCGGAAGCCATTGAAGTATTCAAAAAGGTGAAAACCCTGAAAAACGACCCGGAGCTGCACGCTTCGGTAGATGAATACCTGAAAAAGCTTCAGTAGTAAAAATTTTGAGTAAACTTATTTTAATCATTTAAATAACCTAATACTATGCCTTGCGGAAAAAAGAGAAAAAGACATAAGATTTCAACTCACAAGAGAAAGAAACGCCTTAGAAAAAACCGTCATAAGAAGAAGTAATTAACCGCTTCTTTTATAAAGCCCACCTTGCTTGAGCAGGGTGGGCTTTGGTACATTTGTTCATTCCTAAATCCTAAACACATTGAGTAACGAATTAATCATCAATTCTACTCAGGATGGAGAACGCATTGCCTTATTGCAGGATAAACGCCTGGTTGAATATCATTACGAAAAGAATGATACCAACTACACCGTAGGAGATATTTTCCTGGGTTCTGTAAAAAAAGTAATGCCGGGGCTGAACGCTGCTTTTATCGATATCGGGTACCAGAAAGATGCCTTTCTGCACTACCACGACCTGGGCGTACAAATTCGTTCGCTCAATAAATACGTAAAGCAGACGCAAAGCCAGAAAAGTGCAACTGCAAAACTAAACGGGTTCAAATTCGAGCCGGAAATAGATAAACTCGGCAAAATGGCCGACGTTCTGAAAAAAGGCCAGCAGGTTTTGGTTCAGATCGTAAAAGAACCTATTTCCACCAAAGGCCCGCGTTTATCCTGTGAGATTTCCCTTGCCGGTCGTTATTTAGTGCTCGTGCCGTTTTCAAACACGGTAAGCGTTTCTAAAAAGATCGTCAGCAAAGAAGAGCGCCAGCGCCTGAAAAGGTTAATTACGTCTATAAAGCCTGAAAACTTTGGCGTGATCATCCGCACAGTAGCTGAAGGCCGTGATGTGGCCGAGCTCGACAAAGACCTTCGCAGCATGGTTGCGAACTGGGAAGAAGGTTTTAAAGTTCTCCGGACAGCCAAAGACCGCGATAAAATTATCGGCGAGCTTGGTCGTTCGTCCTCCATATTGAGAGACATTCTAAACGAAAGTTTTGACAGCATCATCGTCGATAATGCAGAGATGCACGACGAAATTAAGGCGTACCTTGAGAAAATTGCGCCCGACAAATTAAAGATCCTGAAGCACTATACCGGGAAGGTAAAAACGTTTGAGCATTTCGGGATCGAGAAACAATTGAAGGCCCTGTTCGGCAAAACGGTAACCATTCCGGGCGGCGGCTATTTAGTGATAGAGCATACCGAAGCCCTGCACGTAATAGACGTGAACAGTGGCAATAAATCGAATTCGGAAAGCGACCAGGAAGGAACGGCGCTGAACGTAAACACGATGGCGGCGAAAGAAATTGCCCGGCAGCTGCGTTTGCGCGATATCGGCGGCATTATTGTCTGCGATTTTATTGATATGAAATCGGCTGAGCACCGCAACCGGGTTTTTGAGGTGATGAAAGAAGAAATGAAGTACGACCGTTCGAAGTACACCATTCTTCCCATTTCAAAATTCGGTTTAATGCAGATCACGCGGCAACGCGTGCGCCCGGAACAGAATATTGCCACCGGCGAAGTTTGCCCGACCTGCCACGGAACCGGTAAAATTTCGGCCAGTATCCTGGTTACCGACGAGATCGACAACACGATCGATGACTTGCTCACGAACCAGAACCAGCGCGGCATTACGCTTTTTGTGCATCCGTTTTTACACGCGTATTACACAAAAGGCTTTATTTCGCGCCAGATGAAGTGGTACACCCGTTACCTGAAATGGGTAAAAGTGATGAAAGACACATCGCTGGGTTTAACCGACTTTAAAGTGGTAGACGAACGCGGCGAAGAAATTGAACTGCACTCCAGCGCTACCGAAGTAAATTCGATGCAGGATAAGCATGTTCACGCTGACGTAGATTAGAAACCGGTAGCTTATCAGCACTAAAAACGCTTGCGTAAACCTCACAGATTTTTAAAACCTGTGAGGTTTTTTTGCACCTGAAAGGTTTGAAAACGCTAGGGTTTCGGGGCGAAAAAGTCTGAAAAACTAAAAGCCACGGCTCATTGCTGAACCGTGGCTTTTAGTTTTTCCGGTAAAAAGGCTACCGTTTAAGCAATTAAAACTTCAGGCCGAGGTCTAAAGCAAAGGTGTTGTTGCGGATCGCGATCTTTTTATCATTGAGGGCTTTTTCGTAATAACGGTCTATGTCAATTAAACCGCGGTGATAAGAAAGTCCGCCGAAGACTTTGGTGTTGGTACCTAACTGCCACTCGGCACCTGCACCAATAATGGCATCGGCTTCGAAGAAATTATAGCGTTTGTTGGCTTTAATTTCATCGTTATTATTGCCATAAAAGTTATCGCCGTTAATCTTTGAAGAAATGCGGAAGTTTAGGGACGTGCCTAAATTAAAGTAAATACGTGTATCAGTGGCTACTTCATTTGTGTAAAGCTTGATGCCGAGTGGAATGGCGAGGTATTGAATATTCAGCTCATCGGTTGTTTTTGCCTCGGCAGTTGAGTCGGTAGCCTGGCTGGATACGTACGTTATTTTTCCGCCTTTTACGCTGTATTCCAGACCCGTATTAAAAGCATAGTTCTTTCCGAAAAAATAATCGAGCACCAGACCAAAGCTGCCACGGAGTTTTGCATTTTCGTTTTCAAATTTAAACCGGGAAGGCGCCTGGAAACGGTTCGTAGCAATGGCCGGCGATACTTTCAGGCCAATTTCCAGACCGGTATCCGATTCCATGTCCTGGGCCTGGGAAAAGAAAGCAGCAAAAACAAAGGAAGCCAACAGCGTGAGCTTTTTCATAGTAGATATTTAATAAGGATTAATAAGTTAGTCTTCGTAAATTCGTTTCTAATTTGCGCTAAAGATAGAAAATAATGCGAATTCCTGTTAGATTATTGTTGTGCTGTACGCTATTGGCGTTTTTTGGATGTCAGAAAAACAAATGCGAAATACCTTCCGAAATTGCTGATATAGAGGTTGATTTTAAGGCGCAACGCCTGGAAAAGGAATTGTTCAGTGTAAAATCAAAAGAAGAGGTTTCGGCATTTCTGAATAAACACCCGCTCTTTGCCGACCGTTTTCTGCAACGCAAACGTTACCAGACTGAAGAGGAACTGGTAAACAACTTGTATGGCATGGCTACCGAGCCCAACCTGAAACAACTGGCCGCCGAAGCCGACGAGCGTTTTAAAGATATGGATGGGTTGGAAACAGATCTGGAAACGGCTTTTAAGCACCTGAAACATTATTACCCGGAAACCAAAATTCCCCAACTGGCTACGTTTGTAACCGGCATGGGCCAGGACCTTTATTTAGACGATAGTCTGGTAGTTTGGGGCCTCGATTTTTTCATCGGTCCGAAAGCAAAATACCGTCCCCCGTTCCCGAAATACATTCTTTACCGTTACGATAAGCCTTATGTAGTGCCTACTACCCTTCTGCTGCTTTCTGATAAATACAACAAGACCGATCCGGATAACAGTACCATGCTCGGGGAAATGATCGCCAACGGCAAGTCGTTGTATTTTACCCAAAAAATGCTGCCCTGCACGCCCGATTCGCTCATTATTGGCTACACCAACCAGCAAATTGCCGATGTGTATTACAACCAGGAACGCATCTGGGGCCACTTTGTAGAAAAAGGTTTATTGTTTGAAACAGACCAGTTCAAGATAAAGAAATACGTAGGCGAACGCCCGAATGTGCCGGAAATAGGGAAGCAATGCCCGGGCCGGATCGGGGCTTGGGTAGGCTGGCAGATCGTGCGCAAGTACATGGAAGAGCATCCGGAGGTAACGCTCCAGCAACTCATGGAAGAAACCAACGCGCAAAAGATCCTGACGCAGTCGAAGTATAAACCGAAGAAAAGGTAAAAGCGTTGGTTGATTCTTCGTAGTTTTTCAGCAACGAAGGGTACTTTTTTTGTTTCGTCATTCTGAGCATAAGCGAAGAATCTCGTTGGCGGGCAGTAGTTTTTAAACTACGAAGGATGCTGTTTTTTCGTCATCCCGACGATAGGAGGGATTTCATACGGTTAGTAGTGAAGTTTGCTATTGACTTTTGAAACTCAAAATGATACCGTTTTTCCCGCAGTTGTTGGTGTTTTCATCAACAACTATACTTTTTTACCTCTAAAGGATACCGTTTTCATCTTTATCTCATTGATCAATTGCCTCAGTAGTTCTTCTCTTACTTTAGTGTTCTTTTTGTCCCCGAAATGCTTCGGGATGTTCCACTTGATACAAACAGAACCAACGAAAATCAAGCGGCACGTCCCGAAGCATTTCGGGAGCAAGCGCAAACTTCCCGCAAGCCTGCGGGACAGGCGCTGACCGCTCAAACAGTGCGCTTGACAAAAGCGCACCCTGATAACTTTCTGCATTTCATAGCAAAATGAACAGTGCCTAAATAGTAGACTTCAGTGGCTGTGTAAACGGTCAAATCTTTCGCTGGTAGCGAAGATTTGACTTGTAGTTCTTCGTCTTTTCGTTGATCGTACTCCGCTTCGCGTTCGAAGCATTTTGTTTTGTATAAAAGTTACTGATTGACTTTGATTGAATTGTTTTCAAACATTGCTACGAATTTCCGGCTGAGTTTTTCGCGTGAAAATTCCCGTTCCGCCAGTTCGCGGGCATTACGCTGGCAGGTTTTTAAAAGTGTGGGGTCGGTTAAATATGGCAGCAATTTCTGCACAAAAGCTGTTGGTTGATTCGGGTCGGCGTAAAAACCGCAGTTATTTTTCTCCACCAGATCCTGCAACCAGCCTTTGGTGTTTACCAGGCAAAGTTTTCCGGCGGCCAGGCTGTCGAAGAATTTGTTCGGGCTGTTGGTTTCCAGCACCGGAAATTTAGCGAAAGAAGTGTAGGTTGCTGCCGAGCGGTTCAGCAATTCCTGTACCTGATGGCGGTTGAAATGTCCGGTAAAGGTTACGTTGTGCAGGTTTAGTTTTTGTGCTTTTTGTTTCAGATGTCTGCTTTCGGCACCGCTGCCGGCAATCAGGAATTTTACCTGGTGCAGGTTCATTTCCTGGCATAATTTAGCAATATCGAGCAGGAAATCTACCCGGTTGGCCCGGCCCAACGTACCCAGGTAACTGATCACGAAAGGCGTTGAGGCAGAAACCTTTTCAGTAAAAACCGGCTGGTAAAACCGGCAATCAGCAATGTTGGGAATTAGAAAAACCGGTACCGGAAGTTTGTATTTTTTTACGCCCGCAACCATTCCTGGCGAAAGCGCCACGATTTTAGTTGCATTCCGGTAAAGCAGTTTTTCGAACCAGAACAATACCGTTTTTAACAATTCATTCCGGATAAAACCCAGTTGCACCGGCGCTTCCGGCCAGAGATCACGCACTTCAAAAAAATAAGGCGTGCCCCGGAATTTCTTCAGCAATAAAGCCGGAATGCCGATGGTAAGCGGGGTGGAGGTGGCAAAGCAAACATCAACGTTTTTTAGTTTAAAAGCCAGCCGCGTGCTTTGCCAGCTGAATTTCAAGAATGCTTTAATGCGTGCCGGAAAGCCATAGCGGTTATCGTACGCCACCGGAAGGTAATGCACTTTAACGCCCGCAATAATTTCGGTTTTGTAGGTTTTGCCGTTGTAGGCCGTTACCAGTTCTACCTCGTGGCCGGCTTTGGCCAGGGCCGTGCTGAGGTAATACGAACGCAAGGCGCCGCCTTCCGAGGGTTTCCGGAAATACTGGTGCAGGTACAGAATTCTCATGCGCCGAAATGTTTTTCGAGCCAGAAAGCCAATGTGATCAAAGCCCAAAGCTCTACGCTGAAATCGTGTTTGCCCCGTTGATTTTTATAACGCAATTGTTGCACGGCATCGAAATCGAGGTACAGAAAAATCTGGCTTTTACGGTTTTGCAGCGGTTCAAGCAGCCACTGGTTATTCGGTTTGCGCAGCCAAAGCCCCAGCGGCATCCCAAAACCTTCTTTTGGCCGGCTATTAAACATGTCGCCTTCCTGTTGCCGAAGCAAGGCTTTCAGGATCCATTTCTGACCGTGCTGAAAAAGCAGATCGGGGCGCAGGCTGCTGGTAAACGCATGCAGATCGTTATCCAGGTAAGGCAAACGCACTTCCAGGCTGTTGTGCATGGAAGTCTGGTCAGTTAAAGCCAATATGTCGGAAATTAAATATTCGTGCTGATCCAGCGTAAGCGCCCAGTTAAGCCAGTCGTTTTTGTGCTTGAAATCGGTAGGGTTTTCGGCCGGAAAAGTCTTATTCCGGTTTTTCAGGCAGTATCTCAATTCGGCATCCATGGCGGTAAAAAGCCGGAACGTTTTACCGGGATCGTGCTTTAATTTAACCGCCATTTTTTTCAACAACCGGAATTGTTTGCGCCACGGATGTGCCATTCCGGTGGGCAAAGTAGGTGCGATCATCCGCAGAAAAGGCTTAGCCAGCAACAGCAAAGAGCGGTTTTGCAGGTACGAATAAAATGCCCGGTGCCGGTTGTAGCCGCCAAAAAGCTCGTCGGCACCCGCTCCAGACAATGCCACTTTTACCTGCGTACGCGCTTTTTTTGCCAGGAAATCGGTAAGCAAAGTAGCCCCGTCGGCAATGGGTTGGTCCAGGCAGTCGATAAGCGGCAGAAATCCCTGGAAAATTGAATCGTCGATCTCAAAAACGGTGTGACGTGCGCCGTATTGCTGGGCAGCCTGGCGGGCAAAATGAAAATCGTCGGAACCAAAAGAACGTTCTGAAGCTTGATTAGCTACCGAAAAAGCCGGAAAATTAGCGTGACCAGCCTGCGCCAGCAAGGCTAAAAGCAAGGTAGAATCGATGCCGCCACTCAGAAATAAACCCAGGGGAACATCGCTTTGTAATTGCCGCGAAAGCGAACCTTGTAACAGTTCTTCGGTGCGCGCTACAATTTTTGCGGGTTCCAAAGTGGTAGCTTTTTCCGGCGGAAAAGTGCTTAGGTAAGATCTTGTTTCGAACCCGTTTTCGGAGTAGATTCCGTATTTGCCTTCTTCCAGCTCCTGAATATGCCGGAAAAAAGTTTCGGGTTTGCGGGCGTGTTTATAGGTTAAATAATGCGCTAACTGGCTTTCGTTCAGTTCTTTTTTAATCAAACCTGAAGCCTGAATGCCTTTTATTTCTGACGAAAGCAAGAAAAAATCTTCGGTCTGGGCGTAGTAAAGAGGTTTCTGGCCGAAACGGTCGCGGGCAATGAGCAGCTCGTTGGTGTGCAGATCAAAGAAAGCCAGCGCAAACATGCCGTTCAGTTTTTCCACACCGGCGGCGCCCTGCTGAATAAGCAGCTTTAAAACCACTTCCGTATCCGATTCGGTACGAAAGGTATAACCGGCCGTTTTCAGGTCGCGGCGAAGGTCGCGGTAATTGTAAATTTCGCCGTTGTAAAGCAGCAGGTAACGTTCGTTAACCGAAAAAAGAGGCTGGTTGGCGGCGTCGGAACAGTCTATTATTTTAAGGCGGTTGTGCCCGAAGAAGTAGGTTTTTCCGTGGGACCGGTGTACGTAAAGCCCGGTATTATCCGGCCCGCGGTGCTGGGTAGCGCGGTTCATCCGCAAGATCAGCTCCGGCGATAAATTGCTTTTTTTATCAAGAATTACGTTCAGTCCGCACATGCTGGAAGTTTCGGGCTACAAAAACGGTATCAAAAACGCGATAAAAACCCAGACCACCAAACGCTACAACCGGTTTTCCGGATCGTCGGGGATATTCGGCCAGTTTTTCTGGTAAAAAGCGCAGAAATGGGTAAGCGGGCAAATTTCACACTTCGGCCGGCGCGCCACGCAAATGTAACGCCCGTGCAAAATCAGCCAATGGTGCGCCTTCGGAACCAGCTCGAGCGGAATATGTTTCATTAGTTCATTTTCCACTTCCAGCGGCGTTTTAGCTTCTTTCGCAACCAGCCCCAACCGTTTGGAAACCCGGAAAACGTGCGTATCTACTGCCATGGCCGGCAGATTATAAATAACCGAAGCAATAACGTTGGCGGTTTTTCTGCCAACGCCCGGCAGTTTCTGTAAATCGTCTATGCTGCTGGGTACTTCGGAATTAAAATCGGAAACCAGCTTTTTGCCCAAACCCGAAAGGTGTTTGGCTTTGTTGTTGGGGTACGAAATGCTTTTAATGTAGGGGAAAATCTCATCCGATGAAGCGGCCGCTAAATGTTCCGGTGTCGGGAATTGCCTTAAAAGCTCCGGCGTAACCATATTCACGCGCTTATCGGTGCATTGCGCGCTGAGCACCACGGCCACTAAAAGTTCGTAGGCGTTGGTGTAGTGCAGCTCGGTTTCGGCTTCCGGAAAGTTGGTGGTAAAATACTGGATTAAGTGCTTGTAGCGTTCGGTTTTGCGCATAATGTTTGTTCCCAGCCCAAAATTACGGCAATACCCGCAGAAAGGCTAATGCCCGGATTAAAAAGGTTTTTGCTAAATAATTGCGCCTTTCTTCGGGATTTGAGGCTTTGTTGCGTAACTTTGCGGGCTAAAATCAGGCCCAGGGAAACTGACTATTTTACCTATAACATGGACGCTTCAGAAAGAAAAAAATTGGAAGAACAAATTAAAACCGATCAGTATTTTATTGAGAAAATGCTTAGCAAAGGCGAAAAATTCTGCAGTTACCCGCTCATAATAGATGCCATGCGCGATGCCGAAGACCGCATAAAAGCTAATAAAGCCGCCCTGGAAACACAGGAATAAGCTTAAAAAAACAGTTTTTAGCCTTAAAAGTATACCGTTTTTCCGCCTTTGCTTTGGTTGCCTGTAGCAGCCAGGGCAGAGGCGTTTTGGTTTCCGGCCGTTTCCACAGGTGCTTGCTTTCTGGAACCAACAGCTAAAAAAAATGCAGTCCCGGGGTCAGGACTGCATGTTAAAGGTTTTCGAATAAAGCAGAATGTTGCTGATGCAGCTTTGGCGCGGGCCTTTGCTTACTCTTTCCAGACTGCGTTTCGAGATCAGCAGTTCGGCGCATTCTTCGGCCAGGTCATCGTCGGTTTGCAGCGCGCATTCCAGGTTGGTTTTTACATCATTCGGCAGTTCGTCATATACGTACTGAATGAGTTCATTGTGTGTAAAGGTTTTGATCATATACTTTCGGTTGGTTGCTCATTTTCTTCCGAAGATTGATCAACGCATAGCGCATTCTTCCCAGCGCCGTGTTGATGCTCACCCCGGTTGCGTCAGCAATTTCCTGAAAGCTCATGTCTGCGTAGTGGCGCATGATAAGCACCTCTTTTTGGTTTTCGGGCAATAATTCGATCATTGCTTTTAACCGGGCAAACGTTTCTTCCCGAATCTGCAGCGCTTCCGCGGAATCTTCTGCATAGCTTAACGAGTTGAACGCTTTGATATTGTCTTCCAGCTGAATGGTCGGATTTCTTTTTTCTTTCCGGAAGTGGTCGATGGCCAGGTTATGGGCAATGCGGCTGATCCAGGAAGAGAACTTGCCTTCCTCGTTATAGCGCCCGCCTTTCATGGTGTGAATTGCTTTAATAAAAGAATCCTGCAAAAGATCTTCGGCCACATCTTCGTCTTTCACAATTAGCATAATGCTTGTGAAAACGCGGTTTTTGTGGCGGTTAACCAGTATTTCGAATGCTTTTTCGTTACCCGTGATGTACAGCGATACCAATTCGGAGTCGCTTCTCTGCGAAATATTCATATAAACGTACAAGATAAAAGTAATGTAGCCGTTTATATCATAAGCAAGAGTTTGGGTTTTAGGTGAATTGGTATAAAAGTGATATATCAAATATAAGCTTCTTTTTTTCGAAAGTCAAGCCTTGAACTGATATTTTGCATTTTTTTTCATGATAAAGATCAGCTGCTTCGTTTCGGTGCTGCCAGGCCATATTTTAGACCCGAATCTTACCGTTTGGTTTAATTGAAAAGCCTCGTTTCCGGAGGTTTTTTTACCCGACCCGGAAATTATTTTGTTTCTACGGTCCGGATGGTGTCGTAAACCGCTTTGCGGCCGGTGCTATCGTTAATGATCAGGCGGGTTTTTTCGGTTATAGTAACTGATGTTTCATCTTTTCCGGTTACTTCTTTCTGGTGTTTGCGTATTTTTTCCGGGGCGATCATATCATCCATCAGGATCACCTTTTCGCCTTGCTTGTTTATCGCGTAGCCTTCGGGAAGTTTCTCTTTGGTGCCATCTGCATAATGCACCATCCCACTGTTGCTGACTTTGGTGCCACCCGCTGAGTAAGCACCGCGCAACGGCATTTCTTTACCGTTTTTAAACTCCACCATCTTCCCGAATTTCCGGGCCACACCATCGCGCATAGTTTGCTTAGGGGCGCCTTTGCGGGGCATGGTGGCTTGGGCTTGTGCCTCTACACCCAAAAAAGTCAGCGCCAGAAAGAAACAAAGTTTGGTTAGTATTTTCATATAAAAGTAAAACTGAAATTGAAAAGCCATTTGTATTAAAGGCTTTGCAGTTTTATACGGCCTTCTTTCCAAACCGGTAACACTTTTTCAGGGAATTTTAAAATTGCTTTCGCGAAAGAATTATAAAGCAAAGTAAAACGCTATGGTTTCCAGTCTTAAAACTCCCTGCCGCCTGAGCATGATTTGGATGATTATTGCCTGAATCAGGATTTACTGAAACGAAGTTCTGCTTATCTAATTTGAGAATTTACAGAATTGTTTAGACGGTGATTGGTGATTCTTTTGATCCCTGTGGTTTTTGTCTGAACACGATTTTAAGGATTAAAAGATGGACAGGATTATTTTCACATTTCCATTTCACGCACCTCGCCAGCGCAGCGTACCCTGAAAATTACGCTATCTGAGAAACTAACTAAAAAGAAGTTCGCTACGAAGGAGCATGACACCAGTTTCTGTGAGAGCGGCCTCCAAGACTTCCGGTGCCGAGGCACGAGGCAGCCCGCAAGGGCAGGAAGGGTTGCAGCCGCGAACGCAGAAACGAAGCCGCCCGGCTTGAGGGAGAAAGCTTCATTGAAAGTTAAGAGCTAATAGTTAGGAACGAAAAGCAAGCTATAAAAACGGTATCGTTTTGAGCTTACAAACTGCTTGCCGACGACGAGATCCTTCACTAACGTTCAGGATGACAAGGTGTAAAACGCTATACTTTCAAACTCAAAAACTCAATTGCAACCTTTCTAATTAGCTTAAATAGATCCCTCTTTATCGTCTGGATGACGGAAACAGTCGGGATAATTACAAAGCGCTATCCTTAGTAACAGAAAAACTACTTTAAACCACAACAGATTCCCGTACCTTTGCCACCCTTAAATTTCCCCCATGCAAGAACCTTCTTTTGAAATAAAACACGACCCCTACGCTGCCCTCAAGATCCCTGAATTCCGGCTATATGTAGCGGCGCGTTTCTGCATTACCATTGCTTTGCAGATCCAGGCGGTAATTGTGGGCTGGCAAATTTACCAGATCACCAAAGATCCGCTTTCGCTGGGCTTAATTGGTCTTGCCGAAGCGCTGCCCTCTATTTTTGTGGCTTTGTATGCCGGTTATGTAGCCGATAGTTATAACCGCAAAGCCATAATTGTAAGTGCCGTGAGCGTGCTGGTGGTTTGTTCGTCGGCGCTTTGGTTTTTTACCATAGATACCGGCGCTTTTGTGTTGCATAACGGCGTGCTGCCAATTTATGCGGTTATTTTCCTGAGCGGCATTGCCCGGGGTTTTATGGGACCGGCCACGTTTTCGTTTATGCCCCAGCTCATGCCCGACCGGAAGTTTTACGCCAATGCCATCACCTGGAGCAGTACCACCTGGCAGGCTGCTTCCGTAGCCGGACCTGCAATTGGCGGTCTGCTTTTTGGTTTTTTTGGTATTTCTGCCGCGTATGCCATAGATGCTTTACTTACCGTTTTTGCCTTCGTATTTTACTTCCTGATCAAAGCTAAACCGCTGCCGCCTACCACCGAAGCAAAACAAAGTATGAAAGAAAGCCTGCTTTCCGGTTTTCGGTTCGTGTTTAGCAACCAGATCATTTTAGGGGCTATCTCTTTAGATCTTTTTGCCGTGCTTTTTGGCGGAGCCGTAGCCTTGCTGCCGGTTTTTGCTTCCGAAATCCTGGAGGCTGGTCCGCAGGGGTTA
This sequence comes from Adhaeribacter terrigena, assembly GCF_016623615.1. GTDB lineage: Bacteria > Bacteroidota > Bacteroidia > Cytophagales > Hymenobacteraceae > Adhaeribacter_A > Adhaeribacter_A terrigena. The sequence continues at coordinate 98,875 of NZ_JAEHFX010000009.1, forward strand.
GGTTTCCTGCGTGCCGCGCCTGCCGTAGGTTCCGTGCTCATGGCCATTTACCTGGCGCACCGGCCGGTAAGCGTAAATGCCGGCAAAAAAATGCTGTTGTGCGTAGCTGGTTTCGGGGTTTGTATCATCCTGTTCGGGCTTTCCAGAAGTTTCTGGTTTTCGCTGGTTTTGCTGGCGCTCAGCGGGGTTTTCGATTCCATCAGCGTCATCATCCGTTCTACGCTTATTCACACCTTTACGCCCGAACACATGAAAGGCAGGGTTTCGGCGGTGAATAATATTTTTGTGGGTTCTTCCAACGAGATCGGGGCATTTGAATCAGGTTTTGCGGCCAGGATCATGGGGGTGGTTCCATCGGTAGTTTTCGGCGGCGCCATGACTTTGCTGGTGGTTGGCATTACCGCTTTCAAAGCTAAAAAACTCCGCGATCTGCAACTTTAGGTTCGATTGTTCGAATGTCAAATTTTCGATTATCCGAAGAACAGGTGGTTGGAATCTGAAGTACTTTTCCAGGCCAAAACCCTATCGTTTTTTCTGACTTCCTGCAAACGCAACACAATTTTATATCTAATAGGAAGAAATTAAAAATCGAAAATTCGAACCATCGAAAAAAACGCTATGGTTTTCAGGCTGAAAAGTCAGCATATATGCGAAGGGTTACGAAAAAAAAATCCCGGTAGAATCTACCGGGATTTTTTTTTGAAAAAGGATGTTTAATTTCGGTTTTTACTGGATGATCACTTTCTGGTGCGCGGCATACTTGCCGTTTTTAGCCGAGAGAATGTAAACCCCGCCGCCGGTATCCAGTCTAGGCAATTGAAATGAACTTTGGTCGCCCGGGATCTGCTTGCTGAAAATGGTTCGTCCGGCCAGATCCTGCAATTCTATGGTGATCGGAGCGCTGGTATCGGTGGCCTGTAAGCGGACGCTGCAATTTTCGCCGTGGCAAGGGTTTGGTACCAGCATCACAGCCAGCGATTTTGCTTTTCCGCCCTCATTGTTTACCGTAATGATCCGGGAATATTCGTGGGCGCCGTTAAAGTCAACTTGTTTCAGGCGGTAGTAATTCATGCTCTTAGGCGCGCTGGCATCCAGGTAACCGTAGTTAATGGCGCTGCTGGAACTACCGTTGCCTTTTACGGTGGCTATTCTTTCAAAATTACGGCCGTTAACGCTGCGTTCTATTTCAAACCGGTCGTTGTCTTTTTCCGAAACCGTGGTCCAGTTCAGGGAAATTCCTTCCGGCGAGGCTTTACCGGCAAATTTAGAAAGCTCCACTGGTAAAGGATTGATACCGCAATTAGGGTCGGTGTTCAGCAGATCGAAGGTTTGCGAATAGGTGCCGCCAGTGGTGGTTATGGTTACGGTTACCAGGTTGCCGCCGGCCGCGGTAACCGCGCTTTCCGGTAGTAAATAAGCAAAGTCGTCGAATTCACCTACCGAGTCAAAATCGGCAGTGGTAGCAGTGAATGTGAGCAACGTGCTGGTTACGCTGGTGGTGTAGGCATAAGTGCTGGCAAACGGATCGAGGGCAGCTTGCTGTTCAGGGCTTAAGTTAGGCAGCGAAAAACTTACCGAAGTAACCTGCTGACCGCAAATTTCGGTTAACGTAAAGTCTGGCCGGAATTGGCCCGGGCCTGCGCCAATCTGGGTGCCGTTCAGCTGGTAACCAAAGCAGCAATCTTCTTTGTAGCAGGTTTCATTTACTACGGTTGGGCATTGTTCACCCTGGCAAACATCGAAATCGAAATTAACGGTACCGGTGCGCTGCAGCTGCCATGGCCGGCCGGCTTTGGCGGTTACCTGGGCTTTGCGGCCATAAGGCGCATTCAGATCGGCGTTATTAACGATATAGTAATACACTTCAAACCCACCGTAGCTGAAAGTACCGGCATTAATGGCATTAAAAGCGATCAGCGAATCGTTGAATTTGTTAATGACGCTGTGGTTATACCGGTTCCGGAAAACGGAAGTTGGCGAAACGGCTGCCGGGGTAGAAGCACCTTGTCCGGGTAATTCGAAAGTAGCCTGTTTAAAAGTAGATTCACTGTAATTGGTGATTTTGTACTTCAGGGCGCTGGTTCCGTTGCCCAGGTCTTTCGGGGCGTAAAAGTCAAAACGGAAACAATCGTCGTATAACGTACAGATCGGTTCTTCCTGGCATCCAGGCGGCACGTTGCAGATGGCTAATATAGTATTATCGAGTTTCTGGCTGTAAGCAGGAAAAGAGAAGAATAATAGTACAATAGCGAGCTTCGAAAGTAAAATTATGTTTTTCATAATAATGTGATGATTAAATTTGAATGCTGCGATTCAGTAATTAAAAACTAAGTTTGTTTTAATAGGTCAAGAAGCTGTGAGGAAAGGAAAATCAACAGATATGCCTTTCCGGCTTACCAGATCAGTTTTTACTGTCCGGCGGGGAAGCAGAAGGGAAAAAAAGGATATAGAAATTCCGTTACCGTAACGTGCTGATATTGGGTTTAAATATTACTATTCCAATATGGCAAGCACGCGGCCTGCACAAATAAGACATGATCGGTACGGGTAAATTCGAAAGGAAAGTACTTTGTTTTCATAGCAGGTAAAGAGTAGCCTTGGGTTGAATTACAATCAAGCATCAGGATCGACACCGGTTTAGCCGGGTACAGCGGTGTAATTCGGAAGGGGGAAAATCAGGTTGTAATAATAAATCTGGAGGTTATTATTACGCTAGAGCAAGGTGAATTTACAGTTTTAAAAATCTGCCGTTAAAAATTTGGTTGCCGGTGATGCATGCGGTATGTCGGCTTTTACTAAATTTTTTAACAGATCTTCTTTCTGTAATTCTTATTGTATTTAACGATTGCTTGAAAAAATGGGTAAGCGTAGAAATTGAATTATGCTGATATGAAAAGAAGAACTCTTCCAAATGATATGGATTTATTCCTAAAGTGCAATTCGTTGCCTTGCTAAGCACCCCCATCCCTGTTGCGGGAGCTAAATTACAAAGTGTTACAAGCAACTGATCTCTACTGCTTCAGTTGATAGTTAGGGGAAGCGAGGGGAGGTGAATAAACTTTTCAGATTCCCAACCCTTATCCGTAATTTTACCAAACCTTTCCGGTCACAATCGGTAATTCCAAAACGGTATGCTTTCAGGCGAAAAAACTGCTGGCAAAACGCTAGGCTTTTCCCCTGAAAAAGTCCCGTAAAAACGCTAGGCAAATTGCCCGAAAAAGTCAGCGCTAAAACGCTATGCTTTCGGCACGAAAAAGTACCCGGAAACGTTAAGAACAACTATGGCAAAAGCAAAAACTTCAGCTCAAGAAAAAGCTGCTAAAAATACTCCCGCAAAAACCAAAACTGCCACTTCCAAAACCGATATTACTTCGCCGGAGGTAATGGAAGAAATGGATGGCATAGACGCTTTGAACCCGCGGGAATACATTATTATAAAAGGTGCGCGCGTGCACAACCTCAAAAACCTGAGCGTAGCACTGCCCCGCAATAAATTCATCGTGATCACTGGCCTTTCCGGCTCCGGCAAATCTTCCCTGGCATTCGACACGCTTTATGCGGAAGGCCAGCGGATGTACGTTGAAAGCTTAAGTTCCTACGCCCGTCAGTTCCTGGGTAGAATGGACAAGCCCGATGTAGACTATATTAAAGGCATCAGCCCGGCCATTGCCATCGAGCAGAAAGTAAACATAAAGAACAACCGCTCTACCGTTGGCACCAGCACCGAAATTTACGATTACCTGAAACTGCTTTACGCCCGCATCGGCCAGACCTTTTCGCCGGTTTCCGGCAAGCAGGTGCGTAAAGATTCCGTTTCCGATGTAGTAGATTTTATCTTCAGTTTGCCCGAAGGCAGCCGCGTAATGATCTTAGCGCCTTTGCCTTTGGACCGCCAGCGCGATATGAAACGCGAACTGGAATTGCTTCTGCAGAAAGGTTATACCAGAATTGTGGTAGACGAAGAAGTGCTTTTCATTGAAGAAGCCCTGGAAAACGCTATCCCGAAAGCCGGAAAAAACCTATACATATTAGTGGATCGCGCCATTGTGCAGCCCAACGACGAAGACCTGCAATTCCGCATTGCCGACTCCGTACAGACCGCTTTCTTCGAAGGCCATTCCGAATGCCACGTGCGCACCGACGAAAAGAACCACGTTTTCTCCGACCGTTTCGAACTGGACGGCATTGTTTTCGAAGAACCGAACGTAAATTTCTTCAGCTTCAACAACTCCTACGGCGCCTGCCCAAGATGTGAAGGTTTTGGCAGTGTGCTGGGCATTGACGAAGACCTGGTAATTCCGGATAAAAGCCTGACGGTTTACGAAGGCGCGATTGCCCCGTGGCGTTCCGATAAAATGAACGAGGAATTCCAGCAGCCGCTCATCAAGAACGGCATTCGTTTCGATTTCCCAATTCACCGGCCCTACAACGAACTTTCCGAAAAAGAACAGCAACTCCTCTGGACCGGCAACAAGTATTTCAAAGGCCTCGACGCGTTTTTCAAGTTCGTTGAAGCGCAGAGCTATAAAATTCAGTACCGCGTAATGATGAGCCGTTACCGCGGCCGCACCGTTTGCCCCGATTGTCGTGGAACGCGCCTGCGTAAAGATGCCGGCTACGTAAAAATAAACGGCGTAAACATTATGGACCTGGTGCTGAAACCGATAACTGAAACCCTCGATTTCTTCGAAAATATTCAGCTTACCCAGCACGAAACCAGCATTGCCGAACGCCTGGTGCTGGAAGTTACCAACCGCCTCAATTATTTAAAGCGCGTTGGCCTAGGCTACCTCACCTTGAACCGCTTATCTAACACGCTTTCCGGCGGCGAAAGCCAGCGCATTAACCTGGCTACTTCGCTGGGTTCGGCGTTAGTGGGTTCGATGTACATTCTGGATGAGCCAAGCATCGGCCTGCACCCGCGCGACGGCGAACAATTAATTGGCGTACTGAAATCCCTGCAAAAGTTGGGGAACACGGTAATTGTGGTGGAGCACGACGAAAAAATGATGGAAATTGCCGACCAGATAATCGATATTGGCCCGGAAGCGGGGACCGGCGGCGGAAACCTGATGTTCCAGGGCAAGTATGCCGAGATCCTAAAAGACAATACTACCTATACCGGCAAATACCTGAGCGGGAAAATGGGCGTGCCCGTACCGCCAACCCGCCGCAAAGCCCGCAACTTTATAGAAGTGAGTGGCGCGCGCGAAAACAACCTGAAAAACGTTAGCGTGAATTTCCCGCTGGGCGTAATGACGGTGGTAACGGGCGTAAGCGGTTCCGGAAAATCGACTTTAATTAAGCGCATCCTGCACCCGGCCTTGCAGAAACATCTCGGCGGCCATTCCGATGCTACCGGCAAGTTCGACAAGATAGGAGGGGCTACGAACAAGATTTCGCACGTAGAATTTGTGGACCAGAACCCGATTGGGAAGTCGTCGCGCTCCAACCCGGTAACTTACGTGAAAGCCTACGACGCCATCCGGACCCTTTTTTCCGACCAACCGCTGGCCAAAGCCCGCGGTTTTAAGCCGTCGCATTTCTCTTTTAATATTGAAGGGGGCCGCTGCGAAGTGTGCCAGGGCGAAGGTCAGGTGAAGATCGAGATGCAGTTTATGGCCGATATTTACCTGACCTGCGAAAGCTGCAACGGCCAGAAATTCAAGCAGGACATTCTGGACGTAAAATTCCAGGATAAAAGCATTGCCGAAGTGCTGGATATGACCATTTCCGACAGCATCGAGTTCTTTAAAGACCAGCCGAAAGTAGCCGAAAAAATGAAGCCGCTCGATGACGTTGGGTTGGGTTACATCCGGTTGGGGCAATCGAGCAACACGCTTTCCGGCGGCGAGGCGCAGCGCGTAAAACTGGCTTCCTTCCTCACCAAAGGCGCCACCACGCACAACGAAAACGTGCTCTTCATCTTCGACGAACCCAGCACCGGCCTCCACTTCCACGACATCAGCAAACTGCTCTCCGCCATCAACGCCCTCATCGACAAAGGCAATTCCGTGGTCATCATCGAGCACAATATGGATATCGTAAAATGCGCCGACTGGATCATCGATATGGGCCCCGAAGGCGGCATCAACGGCGGATATTTATTGTTTGAAGGCACCCCGGAAGATATGGTAAAGCTGGATGATAATTACACCGCGCAGTATTTGAAGGAGAAGTTGTAGGGAGGGAAATATTATTTGGTAGAAATGAAAAACTTTGGTGATAATGATCTAATTGAAGGATATATTTATAGAGAAAGGACTTGGTATTGATGAAAAATTAAGAATATGTTGTTTGCGATTTAATCATTATCAAAAACATAACAGCTAGGGCAAGGATTAGCTTCTAAATTTTCAATGACTTTTTTAGAAACTATGATCATTTCCATTTCCTCTAGGTTTATAAAATCTCTAACTTGGTTAGCATTCTTGATATAATCGCAGAATTGACCTTTACTTAAGACTTTATGAAAAACAACCCCTTTGGTTTCACGTGGTATCATGAAGTGTTTTTTATCAAAACGCTGGATATATACTAGAGAGAATACGCATATTAAGCAGAAGACCCAAAATAAAAATTCTATCAAAACTCCATTATTAAAGATAAAACCTAAGTTGTCAATATTTTCAGACACAACAATTGAACTCCGAGCTATTAAGAAGACTGCTGCGAAGCTTGCAATGTAAGGTAATAGATCCATTAATAAACCAGACAAAACTCGGGCATATTTCATAAATGTATCTTTTGGTATTTTTAATGAATGAACTATTTATTTTGAAATTTAATTAAAATTAATGGTAGCAATAAATAATAAAAAAACCTCTCAATTGAGAGGTTTTTTTATTGCCATTTGCGCAATCAAAGTACTTAATCCGTGAATGGAAGTAGGCTTGGCTTTCCATTCATCATTTGAAAATTCAACAATAAAAGGATTAGCCCCTGTTTTTTCGTTAATTGGTAGGGTGAAATTAACCTCATTAACTACCGCTGAAAATTCTATAAATGCAACTTCCTTAGTAGTGTCCGGTTTAACTACCGTAGTATTAGGCAAGGACACAACTTTTCCTTGGTCATCAATAATATAATCAAAATAGCCTTTGGCTTTAAGCCCATTTTTAACTTCAATATGCTTTGAAGTTAGATCATAAGTAATTTGTACAAAATTTGCCATAGTTAAATTTTTTTGGTTTTAAGAATTGTTTAATCAATAATGAAACCAATATGCCCAAAATTTTGGAAAATAATACGTTATCCGACATATATTCAGGAACTTGCGATATAAGCGCAAGAACTTGCGATTATATCGCAATGACAAAATAATCAATGTTAATTAATTGTATATTTTGTCATGATATATTTTGTTAGAAGATCTGAGTTTTTAATAATTGATTATAAAACTTGAAACGAATAATTTCCCTTTTTAACATTAAGTTTATTATGCAAGAACTCCTGCAAGAGCAGCAAACCTTCGAAAAGCTCGATTATTCCGAAAAGAAACTCAACGGACGGGAGTTCATAGACTGCACATTTAAGCACTGCAATTTCGCCAATGCCGACCTGTCGCGCAACGAGTTCACCGACTGCCTTTTCGAAGACTGTAACCTCAGTATGGCCAAATTTGCCAATGCCAAACTCAACAACGTTCGGTTCCTGAACTGCAAACTGATCGGGGTAAGCTTTACCGCTTGCAACGATTTTCTCTTCGAGGTCGGCTTCGAAAAATGCGCCTTAGACCTTACCGACTTCTTCAAAAAGAAACTAAAGAAAACCATTTTCCAGGATTGCAGCATCAAAGAAGCCAACTTCGCCGAAGCCGACCTCACCGAAGCCAAATTCCTCAACTGCGACCTCTTCCAAACCACCTTCGATCGTACCAACCTCGAAAAAGCCGACTTTCTCACCGCTTATAATTATACCATAGATCCCGAACTCAACCGCCTGAAAAAAGCGAAGTTCTCTACTAATGGCTTGGCTGGCTTGCTGGGAAAATACGGTATCGATATCCGGTAAAAAAGTGCTTTAGAAATGAAAGACGAAAACGCAAAAACCACCATTTCCTGTTTCCACTGCGGGGCGGTATTAGTTTGTGGCGCCATTAATGGCGATGCAATCTGCTGGTGCGATAGTTTGCCGAATCTTATGCCGTTGAACGAGAAAACTACCAGTTGCTATTGTCAGGAATGTCTGGAAAAGGAGCTTCAAAAATCAATCAAAAATTAATGACAATTATCACCTCTTTTTATTTGGACTAATTCTAAATTGAACTTATATTTGCAGCAGATTCGTTTTTAAAGCTACCTCACCGCTTACAAACTATGGGAACCGCTGCCAATACTTTATCAGAAATTTTCCGGACCGAATACGGCGCTGTGTTTCAATGCAACCGCTATAACGTGTACTGGATCGAGTTCGCCGGTGGATTTTCTTCCTTTAAATTCAACGATTTCTTTCATTTAAAGCAGACCTTAGAAACCATCGATGTAAAAGAAATGGCCCAGAACCCGGCGCGTTTTGCCGATGTAGTGGTGTTGAATCCGCTTTGCTCAGACCGTTGCTTTGTACTGACGCTGACCGATGTGCTGAATTTCCGGGAACTGTTGCAGGGGGCTAAAGCCATGATGGAACTGAATAGCATTATCTATGAAAGTCTGCATGCCATGGCGGTTTAATTCAGACACAAGTAGCAAGATTTAAGTATCAAGATTCAGGCCTGCATGCGCAGGCTTTTTTTATTGCGCACTTTTTAGCCGAAAAAGTATACCGTTTTTCACTCGCTGCCATCCTGCGCACAAGTGAGCGCTACCTCGCGCTCACTTGTGCGCAGGATGGCAGGCAAGGAATATCCATTTTCAAATTCCCTCATTTTCTCATAAGGTGTTTTTCACATTCTTCATTAGCACATTTCCACCTTAACCCATTTGCACATTAATTTAGACCAATTCCGTATTAAGCTCATTTCGGCTCTGCGGGTAACCAATTCTGAAAATATCAGTTAAATTTAAGTCAGGGAATATACTTCATTCCTGACTTTTTATATTAAAAACGATACAGTTATGAAAGACTTACTCCGGCTTAAAACTTCGCTTACCGAAGAAATAGAAACACTCTTAAACGAACAGATAAAAGTAGAAGCGCATTCCTCGGCCGTTTACCTGGCCATGTCGTCGTGGTGCGATCGCAACGGTTTTGACTGCAGCGCCAAGTATTTTCAGAAGCAATCCGGCGAAGAGCGCGAGCACATGCTCAAGCTTTTCAATTACGTAAGCGATTTGGGTGGCCGCGCCGTTTCGCCGGAAATAACCAACATTCCGCAGGAATTCGAGTCGTTCCGGAGCGTGTTTGAGCAGGCTTTGCAGCAGGAAATTTACGTGACCCAGCAGTTCAACCGCATGGCCGCCCGCTGCATGAAAGCCAGCGATTTTGTTACCTTCCAGTTCATTCAGTGGTTCCTGGAAGAGCAGATCGAAGAAGAATACGTGGCCCGCAGAGCGCTCGAGTTATTCGATGTAATTGGCGAAGAAGGCACCGGCCGCTACGAAATAGACAAACGTGTGCCGAAGATCAAATACCATAAGTAATCGATTTGGAAATTTGAAGATGTGGAAATTTGAAAATGATTTCCGCAGAAAGCAAAAAAGGTAGCGCAGGATTTAAACCCAGTGCTACCTTTTTTTATTTTAGCGCTACCATTTTTATTTTCAAAACGCTTTAATTTATCCGGTCATCCCGAGCTTGTCGAGGGAACTAATGCGTACCGAACCCGCAAGATTTCCAACCCGCAAGAAGGATAGGATGGGGCTACGCCGAACTTCGTTTATCGCTCAGCGCTCAAAATGCCATAATAGTACCAAATATTTCTTCGACAAGCTCAGAATGACCAGCTAATCTGAATTCGCTGTTTCCTTTTATTGTTTTACGCCGTTATTGGTGTTTTTTACCAATAATTCAACTTTATTTTTCAGAATTCGAACCGGAAGGATTTTGGCTTTTCCCGGCATTAAGAATATGCTGCTGAAAAAGGTGTTGCACTTTGTGTTCGTTTACTTCATAAAGCCACAGGTTCTGCGGCTGAATGCAGATGACCGGCGCGAGTTTGCAGCGGTCGGTGCAGTCGGTTTTAATGATTTCCACGTCGTTTTTCAACCCGTAACTTTTACACAATTCCCGGAAGGCTTTGCCTGCATCTTTGCCGCCGCGCTTTTTGCATTTGTCGCCGGTGCACACGTAAATTACCTGTTTCGGGATCTTGTATTCTCTGCTCATTTCGGGTTTATGAATTTGAATCTTTTCTACGCACAAACGCAAATATAGCTGCCTTAGTATTAGCAGAATTTGGTTTCAGCAGACTTTTAGGGACGAAAAGCCTACCGTTTTGCGGGCCGTTTCAGGTTTTAAAGCAAGGTAATAATTGGCTATTTATGGTTTGGTTTCGTGGCAGGAGAGAAGGATTTAAGCGGGTAAACTAGGCTTTCCGGCGCAAAATTCTTAACTATGCAGGCAAACTAAAAACGCTATCAAAATTCAACTATAAAACGCATGAGAAGACAAATTGTAGCCGGAAACTGGAAAATGAACAAAACGTATCCGGAGGCTTTAGCCTTGGTAAACGAACTTGCGACCGATCTGCAAAACAACCCGGTTAGCAACGTGGAAGTAATTGTGGCCCCGCCGTTCCCTTACTTAGCTGCTTTATCCGATAAAAAAGGCGATGCTATCCAGCTTTCCGCACAAAATTGTCATCAGAAAGATAGCGGCGCGTTTACCGGCGAAGTTTCGGCAACGATGTTAGCTTCAGTGGGTTGCGAATACGTGATCCTGGGCCACAGCGAGCGCCGTCAGTATTTTCAGGAAGACAGTATGCTGCTGGAGCAGAAACTGAAAGCTGCGCTGGCGGCCGGTTTAAAGCCAATTTTCTGCTGCGGCGAAAGCCTGGAGCAGCGGGAGCAAGAGATCCATTTCGATTTTGTGGCCCAGCAGCTAAAAGATGGATTATTCCATTTAAGCAACGAAGAATTCGATAAAGTAATTATTGCCTACGAACCGATCTGGGCCATTGGCACCGGTCGCACCGCAAGCTCAGAACAGGCCCAGGAAATGCACGAATTCATCCGCGAGCAGGTTTCCCGCGCTTACGATGCTGAAGCTGCCCTGAAAACGCCAATTCTGTACGGTGGTAGCTGCAACGCCCAGAACGCCAAAGAGTTATTCGCCTGCAAAGACGTAGACGGCGGCCTGATTGGCGGCGCGGCATTAAAATCAGCCGATTTCCTGACCATTATCCGCTCGTTCCAGCAATAAAACGGTAGGGTTTCAGCCTGAAAAAGTACCCCACCCAACCCTCCCCTAAAAACAGGGGAGGGCTTTTTTTTTGATCAGGATTTTCAGGATAATTGTCTGAACGGTAATTCTATTGATTCATGTGAAGTTTGTCTGAACACGATTTTAAGGATTAAAAGATGAACAGGATTTTAACACCTGATTTCACTATATCGCCAGCGCAGCGTAACCTGAAATCAAGGACTGAAGAAAAGTAAACTAAAAAGAAGCGAGCTACGAAGGGAACTGACACCAGTTTCTGTGCGAGCGGCCTCCAAGACTTCCGGTGCCACAGGCAGCCCGCAAGGGCAGGAAGGGTTGCAGCCGCGAACGCAGAAACGAAGCCGCCCGGCTTGAGGGAGAAAGCTTCATTGAAAGTATAATACTTGTAGCTAAGAACAGAAGCAAACTATGAAAACGGTATCCTTTCAGGTATAAAAAGTCAATTCTGCAACCTTTCTACCAACTTGATGCGATCTCTCCTGACGTCGAAATGACGAAAAAACGCTATACTTTCACCGTTAAAAAGGCAGCGAAATCCATGCAGACTACCTGCCATTAAAAATTAAACCTATCAAAACAAAACCAACCGGCTGATTTATATTATTTTCCCGCAGATTTTCGTTAATTTTAAGGTTTAAGACTGCTAAATGCGAATACTTTTTATATTAACTTTCCTGCTTTGGGTATTTCCGGCGAAGTTTGTTTCGGCAGAAACGACTTTTTTGCCTGAAAAACCTACCGTGTTGCCGCCCGATTTCTGCCGCATTTACGGCTCGGTTTATTTTGAGCGCGACCCGCGCAAGCAGGCCGGTACGCAGTTTACCATTTACGAAGAAACCGAGGAAGCTTTTGCCAACCTGGTGGTTTATAAAGAAGATAACAAACTTTTTGCCGATGCCCCCGGCTTGTGGTATCCCGCGCCGAACCGCGACTTTGCCGATTTCGTAGTGTTCGTTTCGCCTAACCGCAACCTGGCCGATTTCGGCGTTTATTTTACCAAGATCCGGTCTTTTGCCGGTTGTAAAGAATAGATTTTTAAATGGATTTTATTGAAGTTGCCGTACAGGCGCCCCAGGATTTTGCCGATATTTTAACCGCCGAACTCAGCGAGATAGGTTACGATACGTTCATGGATACCGAAAGCGGTTTCAACGCCTACATTACCGAAGATATTTTCAGTGAACCGGAATTGCAGGAAGTAGTAGAAAAATATGCGGCCATGGCTCAGATCTCTTACGCCACCAGCAAAATTGCCAAACAGAACTGGAACGAAGAATGGGAAAAGAATTTCGAACCCCTCATTATTGGTAACCAGGTTTCCGTGCGCGCTTCCTTTCATCCGAAACCGGAAAGCGTGCAATACGACATTGTGATCAACCCGAAAATGACTTTCGGCACCGGCCACCACGAAACCACCACGCTCATGATCGAAAACCAGCTCACGGTAGATCATAAAAACAAGCGTGTGCTGGATATGGGCACCGGCACCGGCATTCTGGCTATTATGGCCTGCAAACTGGGTGCTTCCGAAGTAGTTGGCGTAGAAGTAGAAGACTGGAGCGTGGAAAACGCGCGGGAAAATGCCGAACTGAACCAATGCCCGAACATTGTGGTGCATTTCGGCGACGTAACGGCCGTAGAAAGCGACCAGCCTTACGACGTGGTGCTGGCCAATATTAACCGCAACGTGTTGCTGGCCGATATGGCGGCTTATACCAAACTGCTGAAAAATGGCGGACCGTTGGTTTTAAGCGGTTTTTACACCGAAGATCTGGCTGTGCTGCAAGAAGAAGCAACCCGTTGCGGCCTGATTTTTGAGTCCAGCCGTGAAAAGAACAACTGGGTTTCGGCAATTTTCCGGAAACCGCTTATGTAATCTGAATTTCCCCTTTTTATGAGGTCTTTTTTACTTTTTTGTTTTTTCTGTTTCAGCTTTGTAACTGCGTTTGCGCAGGTGCCTAAGTTTTCTGAAGATCCGGATCTTTTTATCGGGGAAGTACAGACGATGATGGCGCCTACCCGGAACGAACGGGCTGTGCAGGTTGCTTCCATGCTCGATATGGCCTGGAAAAGCGGCCTCATCAGCCCCGATCAGAAAACCCGCGTCATAAAGTTTGCCAAGGGCCTGCAGGCTAAAAAGTATAAGGCTTACCCGCACTTCGTAAATTATTTCGGAGCCATTGGCAGCGCCGTAAACGTGCACAGCATCACCGGCAAAGAGCTCGATAAGATCATGAACGTGATCGACGAGACTTACCAGAAAGAAGACCCGAAATCGGTAGAAACGTTTATGGCTACGGCCTACCGGTTTTTAGATACCAAAGCCCTTTACCGTACTAAAACCAATGCCCTGCGCGTGATCGGGGGCACTTTCTCTTTCGAATACCGCTATGGCAACGAAGTAGATGAACCGGAACCGGTAAAAACGGTACCTAAACCAGCCCCAAAACCCAAAGCTGAACCGAAGAAGACCGCTAAAAAGACCGAGAAAAAGAAAAGCAACGACGGCTGGGACGACTGGTCGGGCTGGGATGATGCTGAAACCACTGCCAAAACTGAAGACGATGGCTGGGGAACTGCTCCGGAACCGGAAGTGGTGCCCGAAGAAAGCAGCATGCGTGCCAGTTATTTAACCGAAGAAGTGCCCATTATTAAAGGCCCGGCCATTGTCATAAAAGACGCCGATATTTATATGGTAAGCCAGTTCGATTCGGTTACCATTTATAAAACCAGCGGGGTAGCATCCTTGCTATCAAACAAATTTGTGGGCAAAGGCGGCCATTTCGATTGGGATATCAATGGCAACCCGGCTTCGGTAGAACTCAAAAAATACAATTTCGACGTTACCAAGTCCGAGTTTAAAGCGGAAGGCGCTACGCTGACTTACAACGCCATTCTGGAAGAACCCATAGAAGGGGTGTTTGAATACAAAGCCAAACGCCGCGTGATCAATGTAGATTACGGCTACCCGCGGTTTGCGTCTTTTACCAACAATGCCAAGCTTAAGAATTTAGGCGAGAATTTAGCGTACCGCGGCGGTTTTTCGTTGCAGGGCGCTAAAATTATGAGTGCGGCTTTAGATAACAGCTTTTCTTACCTGGTAGCCAAATATAACGGCGAACGGAAATTCAAATCGTATTCGCGCAACTACATCCTCGGCGATACTTTAATTTCGGCGGAGCGCGCGGGTATTACCATTTTCCAGGAAAAAGATTCCATTATCCACCCGGGCATGGAATTCAAGTTTTCGCGGGAGCGGAACCTGCTGAAAATGATGGAGAATAATAACAGCGCACTAAAAGAGATTCCCTTTCTCGATTCGTACCATAAAATGGAGATCACCGCCGATCTGCTGATCTGGAGCCTGGCAGAACCACAAATGGTATTCTCCATTATTACGGCCAAAGAAATGGTGCCGGCCCAGATCGAATCTGCCGATTATTTCTCCGACAAGCGTTACCAGCAACTAAAAGGCATTTCCAGCTTCCACCCGCTGCAGATGCTGGTGGGCTATTCGCAACGCAAGAAAACCGATAAATTCTATGCCATAGATGTGGCCCAGGATGTAAAAATTAAAGAAGCCACGTTGAAGAAATCGATGGCGGCCATGGCGCGGCTGGGGTATATTGAATACAACAGCGTTACCGGTTATATCATTCTCAAGCCCAAAGCGATTCACTACGTTAATGCGCACCGCGATAAAAAAGACTTCGACCATATTTCTATAAAGTCGTATTCCGGCGCCGGTAAAAATGCTACGCTCAATATGGCCAGCAAAGAACTGGTGCTGCGCGGCGTAAAACAATTTGCCTTTAATGCCGATTCCGGGGCTATTATTGCCGTGCCCGATAGCGGCATTGTGCGCGTAAGAAAGAACCGCGATATGGAATTTGCCGGCCGGGTTACCACCCCGAATTTTATCTTCAAAGGTTCCGGTTTCAAATTCAGCTACAACGATTACTGGATCGATATGACCAAAATCGACTCGCTGATCTTCCGGACCAAAAAAGGCAAAAAAGGCGCGAAGGAAAAACTGGATATTAAAGGCGCTGATCTGGCCAATGCTGGCAACGCCAAAACTGCGGAAGATAGAGCCCGGGCCACCGCCGATTCCTTAGCCCTGGTTTCTGCACCCGATGATTTTCCGGAAGACGATTCGGTGCGGATCCAGAAATTGCAGGCGGCCAAAGCGGCTAAGAAACTGGCGAAGCAGAAAAAGAAAGAAGAAAAGAAAAAAGCCCGCGAAATAGCTAAAGCTAAAAAAGCCAAAAAGAAAAAACCGCAGCTCGATGAATGGGGTGACCCGATCATTGAAGAAGAAGCCGTGGCCGATGAAACGACCGGCGAACCGAAACCGGTTGTAAAAAAGAAACCGAAAGTAAGTACCGAAAAAGCCCTGACCGGCCTGAACGGCAAGCTCTACCTGAATAAACCGAACAACAAATCGGGTCGCAAGAAAATACCGGGCTACCCGATGTTCGATGCTTCTACCGGGGCGGTGGTTTATTTTAACAAGCCCGATGTGCTCGACGGCGCTTACGACAGCAGTGTTTACTTTACCATTCCGCCGTTCAAATTAGACAGCATCAGCAGCTCGAGCCAGAGCGCCGTTAACTTTAAAGGTACCTTCCATTCCGGCAATATTTTCCCGCCAATAGAAACGCGCCTTACCGTTATGCCGGATCAGAGTCTGGGTTTTGAGTACGAAATGCCGAAGGAAGGCCTGGCGCTTTATGGTGGGAAAGGCAAAGCAACCGGTAAGATCACGCTGAACGAAAACGGCCTTCAGACCAACGGCTCTATTAACTACCTGACCTCCACGCTCAAATCCGATACGTTTACGTTATACCTCGATTCGGTAATGACCAAGCGCGGAATTTCGGGGGCCATTGCGGCCGGCAGCGGCAACCTTTTCCCGGATGCTGAAATTGGGCATTACGAGATGAAGTGGCACGTAAGTGCTGACAGCCTGGCGCTGAACAAACCGGATTCGCTCTTTAACGAGAAATACATGGACCCGATAAAGCTTTACAACGGGCAGTTTGCTTATAAAGGCCGGGCCGTGATCACGCCTGATGGCCTGAAAGGAAACGGTATGGTGGAGAGCAATGAAACTAAAATAAAGTCGCCGTATTTCAATTTCCAGGGAACGCACTTTAAGGGAAATAATGCCGTCATGGAAATCAAATCGGATAACCCTGATAAGCCGGCTTTGCTTGCTACCGACGTGCACATGAACTACGACCTGAAAAAAGGCTATGCCGAATTCAGCCCGGAAAGGGTAGGTTTTGCAAGCACCGAACTCCCGAATGCGCAGTATAAAACCTCGCTCAGCGGTGGTAAATGGGATTTCAAGCAGAAGATCGTAACCATGAAAGAGCCGGAAGGCAAAGAAGATATTACGAGTTCATTCTTCTATTCTACCAACCCCGACCAGGATACGCTGAAGTTTTACGCCAAAAGTGCTTTCTACGACCTGAATACCAATACCCTGAAAGCGGGCGGTGTGCCCTACATCCGGGCGAACGACGCGCATATTTATCCGGGCGATGGCAACGTGGAAATTACCGAAGGCGCAGACGTGAAAGTGTTGCAGAATTCCAAAATTGTAATGGATACGCTGAACCGCTACCACGAACTGGTACAGGGCGAAATCGATATTATGTCGCGGCGGGAATTCCAGGGGTATGCTACATTGGAATATAAGAATTCGCAGGGCAAAGCCTTCCCGATCAAGTTTGGCAGCTTTACCCGCGATTCAGTATTAGTGGAAAAAGGCCAGCCTTACGAGTATGTTACCAAAGCGGTAGGCGAGGTGGCGGAAGAAACCCGCATGGAGCTATTGCCGAAAATTCTGTATAAAGGCGCTGTAAACCTTACTTCGAATAAACAACTGCTCGATTTTGACGGGGAAATGAAACTAGCCTTTGGCGATGAAGCCGCTTCGGCCTGGTTCCCTTATAAGAATACGGTAAACCCGGATTCGATCCGGGTAACGATCAAGAACATGAAAACCGTGGACGATGTGCCGCTGGTAACCGGTTTGCACGTTTCTGGCAATTCCTCTAAAATTTACAACACGTTTGTGTCGGAGAAAACCGATGAAACCGACCTGAGCGTTTTTGAAGTGGATGGCTTGCTTTCGTACGATAAATATAGCCGCGAATTTAAGCTCGGTGATGAATCGCGGGCGTACGCCGATTCTTATGAAGGCAACGTGATGCTTTATAACGATTCGTCTAAAGTAGCGAAGTACGAAGGGAAGTTCAACCTGATAAAATCGGAAAAGGACTTTAAATTGCTTACTTCGGGTAGCGCCCGCGCCAACCTGGATAGTAACCGCGTAAATATGGATGCTTTCATGGCTTTCGATATTAATTTACCGGCGCAGGCCTGGGCGCAGATGGGCACCATGCTCGTAGATAATACCAGTGGTGCACCGGAGGCGGTTAGCAGCGGCAATTCAGCGTTGCTTTTCAAGTTAGGCGAATTCCTGGGTAATAAAGGCGTGGAAAGTTACATCAACAGAACATCTGCCGGTTACGTGTCTTTTCCGAAAATTTCGCCTAAACTGATCCATAGCCTGGTGCTTAACGAAGTGCAGCTGCGCTGGAGCCCGAAAACGAGCGCCTGGTACAGCGTAGGTCCGATAAGCGTGGCCAACATAGATAAGACCGATGTAAACGTGCAGATGCCGGGCCACATCGAAATAAAACGGAACGGCGAATACGACGTGGTGAATATTTACCTGGAAGCCAACCCGACTACCTGGTACTACTTCAGCTACACCGAAAATACCCTGACCGTAGCTTCATCGGACGGAAAATTTAACCAGATACTGGCGCCGAAACTGAAACCGGCCGGAACGGTGGCTTCTACCTTTACCCCGATAGCCGGCGAAACCATGGACCGGAACCAGTTTGTAATGAATTTCCGGAATACGTATTTGGGCGGTAAAGGCGAAAAACTGGTGGATGCGCCAGCTGTTCAGATAAACGAAGACCCGGCTACGGAACCTGCTGAAGGAGATGGTACGGAAGTGGCAGCCGGAACTAAAAAGAAAAAAGCGAAAAAGAAAAAGCCGAAGCTGGATGAATTTGGCGAGCCGATAGAAGAAGAACCGGTAGCCGACGTGCCGGCGGAAGAGCCGGCAGCAGCCGCTCCAACCGATACGCCAACCGAAGAAGCCCCGGCCGAAGAAACCGAAGCTCCGGCTAAGAAAAAGAAAAAAGAGAAAGTAAAAGCGCAGGAAGAAGTACCGGCAGATGTACCGGTAGAGGAAGCCCCGGCCGAGCCAGCAGAAGAAAAGCCGGCGAAGAAAAAGAAAGAAAAAGTGAAAAAAGAAGCTCCGGCTGAAGAAGCTCCGGTGGATGAACCAGCCATAGAGGAGGCACCGGCAGAAGAGGCTCCGGTAAAAAAGAAGAAAAAAAGTAAAAAAGGAGAAGACGAAGATCCTGATGCAGACATGGCCCCGTAACTACGGGGCTATGCCTTTTTTACGGCCAAAGGTAAAAGTAAAAGCCTATGATCTGGCGGTAATTATTTAGGAGTTTTTCTGCCCGAAACCCTAGCGTTTTTCTGGCCGGGGAAACAAGATTGTACTCCTGCCGGGCTTTTTTTTTATCTTTGACTTTACTAACTTACTGAATTGGTTTTTACGGGTACTTTTATCGGCAGGTAACATACCGTTTTTTTTGAAATTCTGAATACATTATGGATTTTCTCCTGATTGGGATATTTGCGGTGGTTGCCTATTTAATAGGAGCTGTGCCTACCGCTTTATGGGTGGGCAAGGCTTATTTTGGGATCGATATCCGGGAACATGGCAGTGGCAATTCCGGGGCTACCAATACCTTCCGGGTGCTGGGTAAAAAACCGGGTTCCGTGGTAATGCTTGTCGATATTTTTAAAGGCTGGACCGCAACTTCGCTCGTAGGCTTCCTGGTGATCTTCAACGCTATCCCGGCCGAAAATGTGGTGCCGTTTCAGTTAGCTTATGGTTTTCTGGCGGTTTTAGGGCACGTTTTTCCGGTGTATGCCGGTTTTAAAGGCGGGAAAGGTGTGGCTACGTTGCTGGGCATGGTACTGGCCATTCAAACCGAAGCGGCTTTGGTTTGCCTGGGCATTTTTATTGTAGTGCTGCTGATTTCAAAATACGTATCGCTGGGCTCTATGCTGGCGGCGCTGGCTTTTCCGTTGCTGCTGCTGTTGCCCTGGTTCCGGCCTGAGCATTCTACCTGGCTGTTGATCGGGTTTGGTTTTGTGGTAGCGGTGCTGGTTATTTTTACGCACCGCAAAAATATATCCCGCCTGATTCAGGGTACTGAGAGTAGGGCAAATATCCGGTTCTGGTAGCTGGGCTCTGCTAACTGAAAAGTCTTTTAGATTATATAAGATCAGCCTTTCTCTGGTGCAGGGGAAGGCTTTTTTTATAGGTTTCAGGGCAAAAAAAAAGCCACCCCAGGCGGAGTGGTTCTTTTTGCGTAGTTGTTCGTTTAAAACGATTCGATAACGATTTGATGCCGGAAATGTTTTAGAAGATTTTAACTTGCAGGGCAGAAACATGTTTCGGGCTTAAAAACAGTATGTGCATTTGCAAATTCTGGAATAACCTCGTACTTTTAGAGGCGATAAACAGCTTATTTATTAATAATTCATCTTACTTATGAAAAAAATTTTTACTCTGCTGCTTGCCATGGTTGCAGCCAGTGGTACAATTATGGCCCAGAACTCGGGAGGACCGGATGCTTACGGTTATACCTGGAAAAATAACGCCGCTGCAGGTGGTCCGGCTTATAACTGGATCAACATTGTTGGTAAGCCCGGCACTACGCAGATCACGGGTTTAGGCGACGATAACTCGGTAGGTATGCTCCCATTAGGTTTCTCCATGAAATATTACTGGGTAGATGTGAACAGCATCAAGATCGGATCCAACGGCTGGATCTCTTTCAGCAATATTGGTAATATTGCCCACGGTTTCCCAAATATCCCGCAATCAGGTTCAGGGGCTAACTTTGTTGCTCCATTCCTGGCTGACCTTACTTTAGAGGCTGCTGCCGGCGCGACAAATCCGGGCAGCGTTTATATGTATACCAATAACGTAGATACGGCTATTGTTTCTTACGTGAACGTGCCTTTCTGGCAATCTGCTGCCCCGGAATATATTGGTTCAAATACATTCCAGGTAATTTTTACCAAAGCCGACAACGGTATTAAATTCCAGTACAATACCATGAACCCGGTAATTCCAAACCTGACTCCTAACTTTAACGATGCAGTAGTAGGTATTGAAAATATCACCGAAACCATTGGTATCCAGATCATGGCCGATCAGATGCCGGCCAGCAATACTGCTATCAAGTTTGACCGTCCGGTTAACTCACCTTACCAGGTTACCGATGTGAAAGCGAACTGGGTGAATAACAGCCAGAATGGTGCTTTTACTGCCTTAAAAGGCAAACCGATGAACCTGACTGCCAACGTAGCGAACGTGGGTAACGTAAATATTTCCACTCCGATCGCTTCCCGCCTTACCATTACCAAGCCAGGAAACGGTACCTACAATCAGACGGTGAACCTGCCTAAATTACGCGTAGGAACAGATACTGCGCATGTTTTTACTACCCCTTTCACTCCTAATGTTGATGGTGCTTATACCATTCAGCATAATGTTACTTTAACCGGCGACGTGAATGCTGCCAATAATTTAAATCTTACCGAACTTGTAGTAGTAGATACCGTTGGCAGACAGGAAGTTTCTCTGAGCTACAACAATGCATCGCCGGAAGGTTTAACCAGCTTTGGTGCTGCGGTATATTATCCGATGCCGTTCTATCCTACTGAAGTTCGCTCTGTAGATTTCGACGTGACTGGCGTACAAGGTTCTACGACAGCTGATAACGGCTTCATTGTGCGTGTTTATGGCGAGAACGCTACCGGCGGTTTAGGCGCTCTTTTATTCGATACTACTCTGGCAGCTGCTGATGTATTATTGAACACAAACAACCTGATCGAAATTCCGCAGAAAGAATATTACATGATCACCAGCGGTGGTGTATATGTAATGGTAATTCCTGACGTACCAACCGGAGTTGATCAAAATGCATACCTGTTAGTAGACGAAGATGGTCCATTCTCTTACCGTACTTTTGAAGTGCAGAACGGTGCCCTTACTCCATACCGTACTGCCGACACGGAAGACTTCATGATCAATATCAACATTGGTACTAAAATCCTGTCGCCAATGGGTGTGTCTAAAGACCGTAACAGCAATGTTGGTTTAACCAATATTTATCCAAACCCTGCTTCAAACAGCGCAACGTTGTTTTACGATCTGAAACAGCCGGTTGCTGTAGAGCTTACAATTACCAACATTATTGGTTCAAAAATTAAAACCCTTGATCTGGGTAAGAAAACAGTTGGCTCACACGAGGCGAAACTGAACATCAGCGATCTAAAAGCTGGTGTTTATATCTGCACCCTGAAAGCGGGCGAAACTGTGGTAACCAAACGTCTGGTTGTAACCAAGTAATTCCATTCTGAAATGCTTTTTAAAAAGCCGCTCCGAAATTGTTTCGGGCGGCTTTTTTCTTTTAATTTTAAGCCGTTAAAAAAACTGACCTATGAACGATTTCCTGACTCAGAATAAAGACCGTTTCCTGAATGAGCTGCTGGATCTGCTCCGCATGCCCAGTGTAAGTGCCGATCCGAAATTTAAAGACGATGTAAATGCCACGGCCCAATTCCTGAAAAAAAAACTGGAAGCGGCCGGCGCCGATAACGTAGAGCTTTGCCAGACGGCCGGCTACCCGATCGTGTACGGCGAGAAAATAATAGACCCGAGTCTGCCAACGGTACTGGTTTACGGCCACTACGATGTGCAACCCGCCGACCCGTATGAACTCTGGGATTCGCCGCCGTTTGAACCGGTAATTAAAAACGATAAGATCTACGCGCGCGGCGCCTGCGACGATAAAGGGCAGATGTACATGCACGTAAAAGCCTTCGAGATGATGATGCGGGAAAATAAAGTGGCCTGCAACGTAAAATTCATGATAGAAGGCGAGGAAGAAGTAGGTTCTGAAAACCTGGGCACGTTCGTTAAGAACAACAAAGAAAAACTGAAAGCCGACGTAATTTTAATTTCTGATACCGGCATTATTGCCAACGATACGCCGTCTATCACGTCTGGTTTGCGCGGTTTAAGTTACCTGGAAGTGGAAGTTACCGGCCCGAACCGCGATCTGCATTCCGGTTTGTACGGCGGCGCAGTGGCAAACCCGATCAATATTCTTTGTAAGATGATTGCCAGCCTGCACGACGATAATAACCACATTACCATTCCCGGGTTTTACGACAACGTAGACGAACTTTCGGCTGAAGAACGCGCTGAAATGGCCAAAGCGCCTTTCGATCTGGAAAAATACAAGAAAGCCTTAGACCTCGGCGATATTCACGGCGAAACGGGTTATTCAACCCTGGAAAGAACTTCTATCCGTCCGACCTTGGATGTGAACGGGATCTGGGGCGGTTACACCGGCGAAGGCGCCAAAACGGTAATTGCTTCCAAGGCGTTTGCTAAAATTTCTATGCGTTTGGTGCCGCACCAGACTTCGGAAGAAATAACCGAGAAATTTCAGAAACATTTTGAAAGCATTGCCCCGAAAAGCGTGAAGGTACTGGTGAAACCGCACCACGGCGGCGAGCCGGTGGTTACGCCAACCAATTCGGTAGCGTACCAGGCGGCCAGCAAAGCCTACGAAACTACGTTCGGCAAGAAACCAATTCCGGTGCGCAGCGGCGGCAGTATTCCCATTGTAGCCATGTTTAAATCGGAGCTGGGCATTGATTCGGTAATGATGGGTTTTGGGCTTGATTCGGATGCGATCCATTCGCCGAACGAAAGCTACGGGCTGTTCAATTATTTTAAAGGCATTGAAACGATTCCGTATTTTTACCAATATTATGCGGAAATGAGTGCCGGGAAATAAAAATTTTTCCTTCAGGTTTTTAAAAAGTCCTGCTATAATGGCAGGACTTTTTTGTGTTAATAGCATATTGTTTTTTCGGTCATCCCGACGATAGGAGGAATCTCTTTCAGTTGGTAGTTTTGTTTGATATTGACTTTTTCAGCCTTAATGTATACTGTTTTCCCTGCCGTTGTTGGTGTGTTTACCAACAACTTGCATTTCTGCTATATACCATACCGTTTTTCATATTAAGCTTTCTACCTTTGATCAATTGGCTGAACTAGCTTCTAACTCACTCCTCTGTTCTTTTTGTCTTGATACAAAAAGAACCAAAAAAATCAAGTCAACAAAAACTCGCTGACCGCTCAAACAGTTTGTTGACAAAAAGCCACCGTGATACTTTTCCTTATTCGTAGCGAACCGCACAGTGCCTATATAGTAAGCTTCAGAGGCTAGGCAAACGGTCAAATCTTTCGCTAGTAGCGAAGATTTGACTTATTTTCATCGCTTTCGTTGATCGTGCTCCGCTACGCGTTCGAAGGGGAATTATATAATTTTATTGAATTCTGACAATTCTCTAATTCTATAAATTCAGACAAATCACAAAAATCAAAGAAATCATAGTTCAGACAAAAATCCTGGCAAATCCTTTAATCCTGCAAATCCTGATCTAAAACTGCTTAAATCTTTCAACATCGTTTAGCGTATGGCATAAAAACTATATTTGTTTGCTTTCCAAATAGTTATTCATGCGAATGAAAAAAGCTACTGTTTTAATTACCGGCGCTTCCGGCGGGATCGGGGAAGAATTTGCCCGTATCTTTGCCCGGAATGGTTTTGATCTGGTGTTGGTAGCACGGCAGGGAGATAAATTACAGGAACTGGCCCGGAAGTTTTCGGACCAATTTAAAACGGAAACCTTTGTTTTGCCCGTCGATCTGGTGCAGCGCGCTTCGCCGGAACATATTTTTGAAACCCTGAAAACTAAAAATATTCAGGTGGAGGTATTGGTAAATAATGCCGGTTTTGGCGAATACGGTCATTTTGAAGAAATTAGCTTGCAGCGGCAACTCGATATGATGCAACTGAATATGACGGCCGTGGTGCATTTAAGCAAACTTTTTCTGGAGCAGCTGTCACCAACTGCGGAGGGCAAAATACTGAATGTAGCCTCTACGGCAGCTTTTCAGCCGGGGCCTTTAATGGCCGTTTATTTTGCCACCAAAGCGTTTGTACTGTCCTTTTCCGAAGCCATTGCCAACGAACTGAAGGCGCGCCGCGTAACTGTAACGGCATTATGCCCAGGACCTACTGCAACTGATTTCGAAAAGCAGGCCAATTTAGGCGGCTCCGATCTTTTTGCGGGTAAAATTGCTACGCCGCAGGAAGTGGCAGAGGCTGGTTACGAAGGCCTGATGGCCGGAAAAACAGTAGTAATTCCCGGAATAAAAAATAAAGTATTAGCGCTGAGCAGCCGCTTTGCGCCCCGAGATCTGGTAACCAGAATAGTGCGCTTTATGCAGGAAAAAAGATGAAACCATACCTACAAACCGAAACCTCTAATATAACCCTGGAAGATATTAATTATCGCATTTCCAGCTTTATAAATACGTTTACTACCATTTTGTACGTGGCCCTGGCCATGGCAGTAGGCGGCGTGATCATGAAATTTCTGCAGATTAACGGCGGTAATTACGTATTCATATTTTCGATCATTGTCCTCACGCTTATTTTTCTGGTGCAGATCGGGCTGTCGTTCTTTTTTATTGTGAGCCACGTAAAACTGGCCCTGCTGGGAGCTTTTGGCAGTCTGGCGCTGGGCCTGGGCTTTCTGGCAATTTTGTTTCGTTACCAGGGCTGGATGGGTTGGCAGATCATGTATTTTATTGCGCTGCCAATTTTTCTGATCACCGCATTTTTGCTCGGGAAATACCGCTCCAGGCACGAAAAACTACATCATAACCAGTTAAGGTTCCTGAACCGGAATTTGCTTTATCCTTATATTCTGGCGTTTGTGCTGGGGGTTGCTTCGTTTGTGATCGATTTCCAGGACCGGAAACCCAGCCGCAACATTATCCTGGAAAATGCGCCTCCGGAAGCCCTCGATTCTGTAAGATAATAAAATTCAGTTACAGCTTTGATCCGATAAGACCAGCCGGGAAACATCGAAGCCTTTTGCCTGTATGCGGGCTACTATTTTTTGATAAAGGGCTTGGTCCATTTGTTTTTGCCGGCTCAGGATCCACAAATATTCGCGGTTGGGTGCGCCTACCACGGCGTAGCTGTAATCTTCGGCCAGGTCTATGATCCAGTAATCGCCTTTAAAAGGCCAGAAGAATTGCACTTTTAACTTCGCGTTGGTTTTTTTGTCTTTTATAGTTGCTTTGCCGGTAGCAGTGTCTAATTTTCCGGTCGCGCTATTTTTGCGGCAGCTGTTTTTAACTTCTACGTAGCCTTCGGGGTGCATTTTATATTCCGCTTTGGTGCAGTGGCAACCTTTTTGAAAGCGCTGCGGAAAAGCTGCAATTTCGTACCAGGTACCCATATATTTTTGCAGATCTACGTAAGCCACCGTTTCCAGCGGTTCGTTTTGGGGCCGGAAAGCCATAAATGCCAGTCCGCCGGCCAGCGCAGTCACGCCCAAAAGTATTTTCGTTGGGTTCTTCATAGTTTTCAGTGCTAAAAACATAGCGTTTTTTATATTAATCCGGGGACTTTACAATTGTTTTTCCATCTGGTAGTGCTGGATGCTGCCAAAAAGCAGGTGCGTTTTTTTTATTACTTTATAGCCGTGCTTTTTGTAGAAATTTACGGCCAGTTCGCGGGCTTGCAGGGTGAGGTATTTGCAGCCGGCAGCGCGGGCTTTTTCTTCCAGATAATGCATTAAATATTTGCCTAAACCCTGGCCCTGAAGATCTTCCCTTATAGCCATAAACCGTAATTGCCCTTCCGCGGCGCTTTCGAAATGCAAACGGCAAACGCCGGCAGCCTGGCTTTCGGCATCCAGCAGCATGGCGTGAATGGCGCTTTCATCATCGGGTGCGCGTTCGGTGCCCGGCGGTTGTTGCCAGGGCGCGCGTAAAACCTGCCAGCGCAAGTGGTAATATTGTTCAAACTCTGCTTCCGAAATCGGTTCTGTAACTCTCATGAAAAACGCAATGCTTTTATGACGAAAAACGAAATTGTTGACCTAAAATACTAACTTTACCGCTTCATATACGTGTAAGTTTTTTTGTTAGCCAAATACTTAAAAATATGCCTTCTTTCGACATTGTAAGCAAAGTAGATCCGCAAACCCTCGATAACGCCCTGAACACCGTAAACAAGGAAATTCAGAACCGCTACGATTTCCGCGACACCAAAGGCAGCATCGATTTCGATAAGAAAACGAACGTGATTTTGGTTACAACCGAAAATACCATGCGCCTGGGCCAGATCGAAGACATCATCATCAGTAAATTCGTGAAGCAGAATATTGACGCTACTGCCCTCGATTTTACCAGCGAAGACTATGCTTCCGGGCCGATGATCAAGAAAGAAATCAAGGTACGCGCCGGCCTCGATAAAGAGGTTTCCAAAAAGATCGTGAAGATCATTAAAGATCAGAAACTGAAAGTGCAGCCCGCCATCATGGACGATCAGATCCGGGTTACCGGCAAAAAGATCGACGACCTTCAGGAAGCCATTGCCGCGCTCCGCAAAGCCGATATCGGCCAGCCGCTGCAGTTCGTAAACATGAAGAGCTAGCGCTTAATTAAAAATTAGAAATTAAAAATTGGTAAGATTTCTTTCACTTCAAATCTGGATTATTCCGATGTAAACCGTTTTTCTGATTTTCCGTTTTCAATTTCTAATTCCTGATTTCTAATTTTTAATTAAAACAAACATGTTTGAAATTTTTGCCGAACCGGGCACCTGGATCAGCCTTTTCACGCTAACGCTGATGGAGATCGTGCTGGGTATTGATAATATTATTTTTATTTCCATTGTAGCCGGTAAACTGCCCCCCGAGCAGCAAGGCAAAGCCCGCACCATTGGTTTGATGTGCGCGTTGGTTTTCCGGGTAATTCTGCTTTTGTTCATCTCGCACATTGTGGCCATGAAAGATCCGCTCTTTACGCTCGACCTGCCTTTCGGCATTGAAGATTTCGGGGTAACGGGCCGCGACCTGATCTTATTTGCCGGCGGGTTGTTCCTGATCGCTAAAAGTACCACCGAAATTCACGGGAAACTGGAAGGCGTGGAAGACGATCATACTATTAAGAAAGTGGCTCACAGCCTTAGCAAGGTTATTTTCCAGATCATCCTGATCGATATTGTTTTCTCTTTCGATTCTATTTTAACTGCCGTTGGCCTAGTAGAACACGTTACCATCATGATTATTGCCGTAGTGCTTTCTATGGGCGTAATGCTGGCGTTCTCCAAAGCCATTTCCGATTTCGTGAACAACCGCCCAACCATCAAGATCCTGGCGCTCGCTTTCCTGATCATGATCGGGTTTATGCTTGTATTAGAAGCGCTGCACCAGCACGTTCCGAAAGGTTATATTTATTTCGCCATGGCCTTCTCTTTAGCGGTAGAACTCCTGAACCAGCGCATTCGCAAGAAAGCAGAACCGGTACAATTGCGCGATTCAATCGACTTAGATTAAACCGCCATTTTATAAAAGTAAAAACCCGGTTCAGGATCCTGAACCGGGTTTTTTTGTCCGTCAGCTAAAGCAGCTGGCAATGAAATTTAATAAAACGCTATCCTTTTCAGCTCAAAAAGTCGACTGTATCGCAGTTCGCTTTCCGCTCATAGCTTTATCTGGCGCAAGTGTTAAGTGCTAACGCCAGGCATGAGGTTTAATTAAAAACCCTATCGGTTCAGGCTTGAAAAGTCAACTCCTCAATCGTAAATCTAAGATCGTAAATCAATCCATTTTACTTACCAGATCCCAAACCACAATCCCCAGCGCTACCGAAATGTTGAGCGAATGTTTCGTGCCGAACTGCGGAATTTCCAAAACCGTATCGGCCAAGGCCAGCGCCTTTTCTTCCACGCCAAAAACCTCGTTACCAAACACCAGCGCATATTTCTGGTCTTTTTCCGGTTGAAATTCCTTTAACGAAAGGCTGTTAGAAACCTGCTCCACGGCCAGGATTTTAAACCCTTCGGCCTTCAATTTCTGCAATAATTCCGGCGTTTCCCGGGCATGATCCCAGTCCACCGATTCCGTTGCACCCAAAGCCGTTTTGTTTATTTCCTTGTTAGGCGGCGTGCCGGTGATCCCGCATAAATAGATCTTTTCCACTGCAAACGCATCGCCGGTTCTAAACGCTGAGCCCACGTTATTCAGGCTGCGCACGTTATCCAGCACCAGCACGATCGGCGTTTTAGGCTTTTGCTTAAACTCCTCCACCGAATCGCGATTCAGTTCTTCCATCGAAAGTTTGCGCCCAGGTTCTTCAGTCATATCGTTAATCGCTGCTTTTTAATTGTTAATTGTAAATGCGCATTCCCAAGACCTCCCAGGTCTCCGAGACCTGGGAGGTCTTTTCCTCTACAGGATTTTCTTCTTTTAGAAATTCCTTTTTCCGCCTTAAAATTACCTGAAATGCCCGTATCTTGCATCTCCATTTACAAAAACGCTATGCTTTTGATCATAAAAAGTCAAAAAAGTGTTTTCTATAAAAATAAGTTCAGGTACCAATAATGAATAACGTCCTGATACTTGTGTCTTAATACTTAAGTCTGAAGAAATGAAAGTTGCCGCCGCCGAAGCCACCGTTACCCCTTTAATGAAGCAGTACAACGCCATCAAGGAGCAACACCCGGGCGCGCTGCTGCTGTTCCGGGTCGGCGATTTCTACGAAACCTTCGGCGAAGACGCGGTAAAAGCCAGCAAGATCTTAGACATCGTGCTTACCAAACGCGGTGCCGGTTCGGCTTCGGAAACGGCTCTGGCCGGTTTTCCGCACCACAGTCTGGATAATTATCTGCCCAAACTCGTGCGCGCCGGCGAGCGTGTAGCCATCTGCGACCAATTAGAAGACCCGAAAGGCGTAAAAGGTATCGTAAAGCGCGGCATCACCGAACTCGTTACGCCCGGCGTTTCGTTTAACGATCAGGTTTTAGAGCGGAGAAGCAACAATTATCTGGCGGCTTTACACTTCGGAAAAAACGAGAACGGCATTTCTTTCCTCGATATTTCCACCGGCGAATTCATTACCGCGCAAGGCGATCTGAACTACATCGGTAAACTCATTTCCAGCTTTTCGCCCGCCGAAATTCTCTATTGTAAGCAAGCCAAAGCTGATTATATCGATAATTTCAGCAACGATTATTGCTCTTACGCTTTGGATGAATGGGTTTTCAGCTTCGATTACGCCTACGAAACCCTGACCCGCCACTTCGGCACCACCAGCTTAAAAGGTTTCGGCATTGAAACGCTAAAGGAAGGCATCATTGCGGCCGGCGCGGTTTTGCATTATTTAGCCGAAACCAAGCATTCCGAGATCCGCCACGTGGCCACCATTTCGCGCCTGGAAGAAGATAAATACGTCTGGCTCGACCGCTTTACGGTTCGGAATTTAGAACTCATTCAGCCGCAGCATACCGAAGGCGTGCCGTTCATCCAGGTTTTAGACCAGACCGTAACGCCGATGGGAGCGAGGCTATTGAAAAAATGGGTAGTACTGCCATTAAAAGAATCTGCCCAGATCAGAAGACGTTTAGATACCGTAGAAGCGCTCACGCAGAATCCGGACTTGTTGCAGGAGATCGTGCAGAACCTGAAACAGATCAACGACCTGGAGCGCCTCATTTCCAAAGTAGCCGTAAAGCGCATCAATCCACGGGAAATGCTGCAACTGGCCCGCGCGTTAGAAGCACTCTTGCCAATAAAACAAGCGCTGGTGGAAAGCAACATTCCGGCCTTAACCAAACTTGGCGGACAGTTAATTGAGTGCGAAGAGATCCGTGAGGAAATCAAAAATAAGCTGAAGCCCGAAGCGCCAATGCTCACGAACCAGGGCAACATGATCCAGAACGGCATTCACGCCGAGCTCGACGAACTGCGCGCCATAGCGTTTTCCGGCAAAGATTATCTGCTCCAGTTGCAGCAGCGCGAAGTGAAAAATACCGGCATTTCTTCGCTTAAAATTGCCTACAACAAGGTTTTTGGGTATTACCTGGAAGTTTCGAACGCGCACAAGGATAAAGTCCCGCAGGAATGGATCCGGAAACAGACCTTGGTGAACGCCGAGCGTTACATTACCGAAGAACTCAAAACCTACGAAGAAAAAATTCTGAACGCCGAAGACCGCATTTTTGCCATCGAATTTCAGCTCTACAATGAGATTGTTTTAACGGCCCAGGATTACGTGATGCAGATCCAGCAAAACGCCAAGGCCCTTGCCGTGATCGACTGTTTAAGCTCATTCGCGCAAACAGCATTAAGGCAGAATTACGTAAAGCCGGAAGTGAACGACAGCAAAGTGCTGAACATTAAAAAAGGCCGTCACCCGGTTATTGAAAAGCAGTTGCCGCCCGGCGAAAGCTACATTCCCAACGATATTTACCTCGACACCGAAGAGCAGCAGATCATCATCATTACCGGCCCGAACATGGCTGGTAAAAGTGCTTTGCTGCGCCAAACCGCGCTTATCGTACTGATGGCCCAGATCGGTTCATTCGTGCCCGCCGACGCCGCTGAAGTAGGCATCATCGATAAAATTTTCACCCGCGTAGGCGCTTCCGATAACCTGAGCAAAGGCGAAAGTACGTTCATGGTAGAAATGACCGAAACGGCAAGCATCCTGAATAATTTATCGGACCGGAGCCTGGTTCTGATGGACGAAATTGGCCGCGGCACAAGTACGTATGACGGCATTTCCATTGCCTGGGCCATTGTAGAACATTTGCACAACAACCCCAAAGCCAAAGGCAAAACGCTTTTTGCTACGCACTATCATGAACTCAACCAATTGGCCGAAGACCTGCCGCGCGTGAAGAATTTCAACGTAAGCGTGCGCGAAGCCGGCGGCAAAATTCTGTTCATGCGCAAGCTGGTAGAAGGCGGTAGCGCGCACAGTTTCGGGATTCACGTGGCGCAAATGGCCGGCATGCCAAACAGCGTGGTGTTGCGTGCCAACGAAATAATGCACCACCTGGAGCAGGAAAAAGTAGCGCATCCGGAAGAAAACGAAAAACTGCAAAGCGTACCCAAAGCCAGCATCCAGCTCAGTATGTTCGAACCCGCCGATCCGGCCCTGGAACGCATAAAATCGCAGTTAGAGCAAATAGACGTAAACGGTTTAACGCCGGTAGAAGCCCTGCTGAAACTAAACGAACTGCAATTGCTGTTGAAAAGTAAAAAGCAGCCGGTAAGTTAAAAAACGCTATCATTTTCGAGCTGAAAAGTCTGATCGGATGCAGGAGTAAGCGCCGGAAAGCGGCAGGATTTTGGTAATAAGCAGCTTGAAAACGCTATGCTTTTATCCGGAAAAAGTCTGCAGGTATAAGCTTATCCAGTTTAAAACGTAACCGATTAAAATTTCTATCCTGAATATCAGGGTTTAATGATTTAGGGGAAAGAAATTTTTGGGTAGGGCTTGACAAGTGTAATAAATTTGTATTACCTTTGTATCACAATTGGCCGGAAGGCTTGTTGAAACGCGAAAGTAGCTCAGTTGGTAGAGCGCGACCTTGCCAAGGTCGAGGTCGCGGGTTCGAACCCCGTCTTTCGCTCCAAAGAAACGTTCTTTTAAAATTTTAACTTACCAAAGTTAAACAAATGCGAAAGTAGCTCAGTTGGTAGAGCGCGACCTTGCCAAGGTCGAGGTCGCGGGTTCGAACCCCGTCTTTCGCTCCAGGAAATGAGGCGTTGCGCAAGTAACGTCTTTATTTTTTGATGTAGTCTGAGGGCTTCCACCTTCGACTATAGGCCGGGATGGTGAAACTGGTAGACACGCAAGACTTAAAATCTTGTGTACGCAAGTACGTGCGGGTTCAAGTCCCGCTCCTGGTACCAAACAAAAAGCCCCTTAAACAGCTCGTTTAAGGGGCTTTTTTATGTCTAAAAGGTTTTCAATAGTAATTAAGAAATCAATTGCTAAATCAGGTAAAGCGATAAGTTACCGATAAGTTACATAGAATATGGGTTTCTCAGTTCTGGCAGCATTCAGTTTCACCGGTTTGCACAAAAAGAAAAACAGGTGCTTCGGTTAAAGCCCGCTGCTTTTTTCGATCTGCTTTTTCAACTTTTTAGAATGGCGTTATGCTGTGGTAGCCGGCACTTTTTATTTTCCGGAAAAGCAATAGTTGCCTGCAGATCAGATTTCGCCAATTGACAGCCTATAGCATGAATATGCTGATTCTTTTAATTTTAATTGTGTTTTAAAGAAAGTGCAAAAAGCAGGTTCTGTTTCATTTAACGGGCTGTTTTTCACTGATAAATGGCAATGTTTTTGTCGGCAGCACTGGTAAAAACTGTAGAATTAATTTGTAAATTACGCCTGCATATTAGTTCTCCTTTCCGGAATAAATGGAGCAATCTTTCGAAAATCTACTTTCCTTAAAAACAATCCCCGAAGAAGCGGCTTCGCGGGAACACACCTTATTTTTTGACGAGATACATGATTGCGTAATTTCGGAATGGCGGGGTTTTGTTTCAAAACAGCTTTTAATTACCGGCGCTATTCAGGGCCTTCGGTTGCTTAAACAACATAACTGTGGCAACCTGCTCATCGATCAGCGGCAGGTGCATGGTACCTGGGCCGATCTCAGCGACTGGCAACAACATATCTGGCTGCCCAATGCCTTGCAGGTAGGTTTAAAGAAATATGCTTTGGTTGCTACTTTCGGCAGCTATTCGGCACTTACCATGGAAGGCTCTTTTGAACGCTTCGGCGATCAGCTGGAA
This sequence comes from Adhaeribacter terrigena, assembly GCF_016623615.1. Taxonomy (GTDB): domain Bacteria; phylum Bacteroidota; class Bacteroidia; order Cytophagales; family Hymenobacteraceae; genus Adhaeribacter_A; species Adhaeribacter_A terrigena. The sequence continues at coordinate 132,076 of NZ_JAEHFX010000009.1, forward strand.
ATAATGCTTTTTTCTGATCTGTCAGAAGCTAAAAGCTGGCTCGCCGGTTTCTGATCTTTCCTTTCCTGACAACAGTTTTTATTCTTAAAAGCCTACCGTTTTTTTGAACTTCGGGTTAAAATTCCGGCAAAAGTAAGCTCTTGCTTAAGACTTAGCTTTCGCCAATGCAGCAATCAGCAGAATAACGGGTAACGGCGAAATGATCAGCTCAATCAGGTGACGGCAAAGTTTATAGGCCCATTCAGCATCAGCCAGCAGTTTGCCGGTTAAGATCAGGGTGGCGCAGGCCAGGAAAATAAAGAAATAAAATCCTGCCGCGATCAGCGATTTCCAGTTCCGGTTAAAATACACGTGCAAGAACAGGAAACTCAGCGTTATATAAAGCAGGCCGTAAGTGATCATGGTTGGCCAGCTGCGCATGGTTAACAGCGAAGAAACTTCGGCCTGCGACTGATTCAGAAAAGAAAACCAACCCAAGCTTGTGAAAACGTAATAGTAAAGCCTATCTAAATACAAATAGATATAATCGGTGAAAACCCCGGTAAAAAACAGGAGGGTAAACAAGCCGAAAAGTAAACCCTTGCGCAAAGCGTTGCCGGGAACGGCAAAGCTGCGGGCCTCAGGCTGAAACAGTAGCAGGATCCGGTTTCGCATATCGTTTTATCCAAAGCATCCAAAGTCCGAAGATAAATAGATAGACTATAAATGTGAAAGTGTATTTATGGTTAAATTCTAAAGTTTCACGATTATGAAAACTGTTTAGTGCTAGTGCTAATATTCGGAAAATATTTAAGATAGCGATTAAAAATATGCTTGGAATCATGTAAAGTAATTTTGCTTTCCAAGGGCCGGGATAAGCTATGATAAAGCCTGCAAAAAGGATAAAGAGTGTCATGCCATTACAACCGTTAGCTACAAGCACTACTGGATGATTGTTAATTAGAAGACTGTTTTCTATGTAGCTGGCTTTGTAATTTAATAAATTCAGTCCAGCGGAACATATTCGTACTTCTTGCATAGTTATCCACGTGTCTAAACTCGTGAATGGATTAAACCAATGATCATAATAAAGATCGTAGCAGATATACCAAACTGCATAAAGTGCCAGGGCTGTGCCCAGGAACCGGATAATTTGCCGCGAATTGTCCATAAATTAAGATTGCCGGTTTTACCGGAGTACTTTCGGAATACTGAACATATTTGATAGGTTGCTGTTTAAGCATGAAAAAGCAACCGGTTAAAATTGCTTTTTCATGCTTCCAGCTATTTCAGAATTTAACGGGCTTTGCGGCGGTCGCGGAGCTTTTTAAGGCCATATGCTACCCCGCCTGCTACAAGCAGACTAGCGCCACCGTCTATCGGAATTTCGGCCGGAGGCGGATCTTCCGGGGTTGGGCCGCCATCGTCTGGCGGACCCTGGGCATATACTTTTACCATGCCGGTGCATAAGCATATCCCCGTAATCAGGGTAATCTTTTTAAACAGTTTCAGCGAGTTTTTCATCTGTTTTACCTATCGTTTTTATTCAATTACAATTTTTCTGGTTACAGGTCCCGCGCCGGTTTCCAAGCGAAGCGTGTAAACACCGGCGGCCAGTTTGTTGAGCCTGATGGTTTCCTGAATGTGCGGTTTATTGTCTGCTTTCAGGTTTTGCTGCCACACCTGCTGCCCGATCGCGTTAAACAGTTTCGCTTCAGTAACAGACTCGTTAAAGGCCGGCATGCTGATGGTAAATATACCCTTATTCGGGTTAGGATAAACCAATACTTCGGTAGCCAGATCTATAGCTGTTATGCCGGTAGTGGTTGCCGGGCCGAAGCGCAGGAAGAAGCGGCCGGTAAGATCGGTTTGGGTGGTAGTGAACGAATAGCTGCCTTGCTGACGCAGGTTATGCAACGTGCCGGTGGTGCGGTCTTCCAGGAAAATATCTTGTTTTGCCTTGAAGTTGATAATCTGGTCGGCAGTAATGGTATAGCTGCCAGCCTGCGGCACCCGGCCACCCAACGGAATTAGCGTACCCGGAATACTTACTGGTAAACCGTTTATCGAAAGCATGTCGTTTCCGGCTACAGAGTAGAAACTGGCTACATTTCCGGAGTTCGGCAGTTTGAAAGCATCAAATTCGCTATCGAAGGTGGCTGTTGCGCCCTGCTGGAAATATACGTGCAGCTGATCGCCTTTTCCGGTATTATCCTGTACCGAAAGCGAAACGATCGGCCGTGTTTCAGGCTGCGACTGGCGGTATACGGCTGGGTTATCATACGTGGTTAAGCGGGCGCTGTTATTGAAGGTAAAGGTTGGCGCACCAGAATTTACCCGCACAAAGAATGCCTGCATGACTGCAATAAGTTCAGTACCCGGCGTTCCAACGCCATTTACATAGCTGGTATAGCTTCCGGAATACTGGCCGGTAGAACGGAAAACGTAGACCGCATTATCCAGGCCGGCCGGAACAGTAACCTGATCCCAGTCTATTGGTGCCGGATACGGGTTACCCAGCAAATGCCAGCCCGATTTAGCCGTACTGCCGCGCGTAAGCGGTCCTACCGATATATTGCCATTGTTCAGCGTGCCGCTTACATCTAACGTGGTTGGTAACATGTTTATGGTAAAGCCTATACCCGGTGTCATCGGATCGCCTAAAGAACTCGGAGATTCCCAGCCAAAAGTAAAGTCCGGATTCGTTGCCGTTAAGCGGGTTTCGTTGTAGCGGAAAACCGTTGGGAATGGTCTGGTAGTGCCCGGTGTAGGGTTTGTGTTGTAAGCCGGATTTACCACCATGTTTACCCCCGGATCATTGAGCTGGCCAATGGTTGCATTGGTAACCGGCGAGGATAAATGACGGTAGCCAGGGCCCTGATTTATACCCGGATTAATATAGCGTTGCACGGTGGTGGTGCCATTTACTACGCCACTGTTATTTACAACCATAGCATGGTTGCCGGTTTGGGAAAGCAGCGTAAAAGTCTGGCCGTTGGTGTTCAGGTTGGCGTTCAGGGTAAGCAATTCTTTTATGCTAACTGGTCCGCCCAAAGAAACTGCTCCGCCGCCCGTGGTCAGGTTCCGGAAAATGGTGGTAACACCTGGTTTGCCAACTGTTTGCCCGTTAGGGTTGCTGGTAGGGAAAGCCAGGGAGCCATCGCCGTTACTATTGAACGAGCCGTTGTTGGTGAAAATGCCGTTGACGGTTAAAACGCCTGAAGTTAAAGTAAGCGTTGCGCCGTTATCAATGGTCAGGTTTCGCGTATTGGCGGCCGCTGTAATTTCCGGCTGGAATAAGGTGAACGCCGGGATGGTTACGTCGGTTGTGCTGGTTGGGATGGTATTGTTGCACCAGTTCGAAGGCGTATGCCAGTCTGTGGAAGTGATGCCTAACCAGGTACCTGTAGCGCATGGCAGAACTGTGGTGGTAAAACTGGCCGGCCCAGCAGTAGAACTATTGCTTCCGGTACAATTCTTCGTTACATAGAACTGGTACGTTACGCCCGGCAGCAGATTGCTGGCATTATAAGGTGAAGACGTTAAACCGCTTACAACGGTACCATTTCCCGGGGTAAAACCCGAAGGGCCGTATTCGAGTGTGTAGGTACCGGTATCTCCGCTAAAGCTAGGCGTAAAATTCAAGCTGGCGGTTGTGTTGCCAATATTCGTAGCGTTCAGATTGGTTGGCGCATTGCAAACTAAAGGCTGGGTATTGGTAGTAGTGAAACTTGCCGGGCCAACGCGGTTGCTGGTAACGCCGCTGCCGCAGTTTTTGGTTACATAGAACTGGTAAGTTGTATTGGCAGTAAGGTTGCTTACCGAAGCCGGCGAAGTGCTCACGTTAACGATCGTTCCGGTGCCCGGAGTAAAGCCGGTTACCCCATATTCCACTATATAAGTACCGGTTCCGGCGCTTGGTGAAAAAGCGAGATCGGCGGTGGTATTCGTAATATTTGTGGCATTCAGGTTGGTTGGATCGTTACAGGTAACCGGTGCAGCGGTAGTACTGAAAGCGGCTGGTCCGGCGGTAGTGCTGTTGCCAATGCTTCCGCCGCAATTCTTTGTAACGTAGAATTGATAAGCAGTGCTCGGATTTAGTCCACTCACATTTCTTGGCGAAGTACTTACCCCAGAAATAACGGTACCTGTTCCGAGTGTAAAACCGGAAGGACCATATTCAATAGTATACGTTCCGGTTCCACCGGTAGTGCTAGGCGTAAAATTCAGGTCAGCCGAAGTAGAAGTAATATTGGAAGCTGTTAAATTGGTTGGAGCGTCGCAGGTTTGGGCAGCGGGTGAGGTGGTGAATTGGGCCCGCACGAAGCTGCTGGTGCCATTGGCGCCGCAATTCTTCTGCACCGTAAATTCATACGACGTGTTCGGGCTCAGGCCGCTTACGTTATACGGCGGTCCGGAAACCGTCGTGCCGCTTCCGTTTGCAAAGCCAGCCGGGCCATATTGTACGGTATAGGTTCCGGTTGCCCCGGTGGAGCTTCCGGTAAAGTTAAGCGTAGCGGAACTGGCGGTAATGTTGGTAGCCGTTAAGTTGGTAGGAGCATCGCAGGTTTGGGCAGCTGGTGAAGTGGCAAATGTTCCGCTCGGGCTGTTAACGCTGGTTACCCCGTTGCTGCAAAGCGTTCTTACTACAAATGTATAATTGGTGCCTGCCGTTAAACCGGTTAAGTTGGCCGGAGAACTGCTGGCAGTGGTAGTTGTGGTTCCGTTCGGGAAAGTTGAGCTGGGGCCGTATTCAATGGTGTAAGAGGTGCCGGCATCGCCGCCGCTGAAAGTAACTTGGGCCGTAGTCTGACCGGTGCCGGTGCCGCTAACGGAAGTAGGCGCTGCGCAGGTGGCTGCTGCCGTTGTTGTAAACTGACTACGCACAAAGGTGCTGGTGCCGCTGGCGCTGCAGTTTTTCTGTACCGTAAAATCATATGTGGTGCCTGGAGTCAGACCGCTTACGTTATATGGCGGCCCGGATACGGTGGTGCCGCTGCCGTTAGCAAACCCAACAGGGCCGTATTGCACCGTGTAGGTGCCGGTTGCCCCGGTAGTGCTGCCGGTAAAGTTCAGGGTAGCCGAAGTTGCAGTAATATTCGAGGCGGTCAGGTTAGTAGGAGCATCGCAGGTTTGCGGGGCCGCTGTAGTGGTAAAGGCCACCGGACCGGTGGTAGTACTGTTGCCAACCGTTCCGCCGCAATTTTTAGTAACGTAGAACTGGTAAGCAGTATTAGGACTCAATCCGCTTACGTTTCGAGGCGAAGTAGTTACCCCTGAAATAACGGTACCTGTTCCAGGCGTAAAACCGGAAGGACCGTATTCAATGGTGTACGTGCCGGCAGCGCCGGTAGTGCTGGCTGTAAAATTCAGATCGGCCGAAGTAGCAGTTATATTGGTTGCCGATAATCCAGTGGGAGCATTACAGGTTTGTGTCGCACCGCTAAACGTTAGCTGAATGTTGGGGCGGTAATTGGAAGTAAATGGTAAGTTATTAAAGTTTGTTCCGTCGGTACCTGGAGGGGCATCATCGCGTTGCCAGTAAGCAAAACGGGTAACGCCTAAGTTCGTAACCCGGAAGTCTTTGGCATTGGAATTTGATTCAAGTCTCGTTGGAGTGCCGCCACCACTAATGTTATTGGTGTTAGTTGCAACAATTACTTCCAGGTTAGAGGCATTGCTGTATACAAATGGCGTAGTGAGGTTAATGGTGATCCAGGTGCCGGGCACGAGTTGGCCTGATGTGATATTTCCGCTCCAAACCAAGGTAGCGCCACTAAGTTCGGTCGGGGCGAACTCGTTGCCGGTAAAAGTAGTTTTCGCGGTTTGTTTTAAATAGATCTCGGTGGGTACAGAAGCCGCCGGGCTGTTGGTGGCTTCTAAAAACCAGGCAATTGAAGAAATAGTACCCGAGGTGCCGATCTCAGTACCCAGGTAAATGCCAGCCGATCTTTCGTAGCTGAAAAAATTGCCAAATGGCTGGTGCGTTAGATTTGGATCATTAGGCTCATCATCGCCGGCTCCTACCGTTACAGTCTGCGCCTGCAACGAGAAAGCAAAAGCCAGATTCAGGAACAAAAAGCATAGCGTTTTTACAACCAGACCATTTTTGCAGAAGTGATTGCGTAGTAATTTTGCCATAAATGCATTTAAAACTTGTATTTGGGTTAATATTTAGAGTTGGCTTTTGGCCTTTCGAGTACTGCCTGTTAAATAACGGCCACCGTAAGTATAGTAAAATTTAAATATTTATAAACCTTTCAGACCTTTTTATACCTAAAATGCTACGCTTAGTTGCATAAAATCCAAAACCTTTTTTCAGAAACGTAAAATTTAGCCCTGTCAGCGGTTTTTTCCATAGAATATATACCTTTGAGAATTGACCTTAATTTTGCCGGAACCTATGAAAGGGCTGACTTCTATTTTGTTATTAATACTTTCTAACCTGTTTATGACCTTTGCCTGGTACGGGCATTTGCAGTTCAAAAAAATAAGCTGGCTGCAGGGCGTGGGCTTAATTGGCGTGATCCTGATCAGTTGGGGCCTGGCTTTTTTCGAATACATTTTCCAGGTGCCGGCCAACAAGATCGGTTTTCGCGAGAACGGCGGGCCTTTTTCGCTTTTCGAGCTTAAAATTATTCAGGAAGTGATCTCGCTTACGGTTTTTACGCTGGTAGTGGTTTATGTTTTCCGCACCGAGAAACTAGCCTGGAATCATCTGGTCGGTTTCCTGTTCATGACGCTGGCCGTGTTCTTCATCTTTAAAAAATGGTAGGGTTTCAGCAGAAAAAAGTATCTTTAGCGTTTAGATGACGGGAAAATCGCCTGGAAATTCACAGCGTTTCAACTTTGCAGAATCGTCTTAGAAGCACGCATCCGGCAATTGATCATCGAAAATACGAATCTCGAAAATACGAACATCGAATTAATGGAAACCGAAGAAATATCGTACGAAGAACGCATCCGCGAACACCAGCTTAAAATAAAACAGGTTTTTAGCGAAGTTGGCAAAGTGGTGGTAGGGCAGCAATACATGGTGAACCGTTTGCTCATCGGGCTTTTTACCGGCGGCCATATTCTGCTCGAAGGCGTGCCCGGTCTGGCCAAAACGCTCACCGTAAATACGCTTTCGCGGGTGCTCGATCTTAATTTCCAGCGCATCCAGTTCACGCCCGATCTGCTGCCTTCCGATTTGATCGGGACCATGATCTATAACCAGGCTTCTTCGGCATTCGAAGTAAAAAAAGGCCCCATCTTTTCCAACATTATCCTGGCCGATGAAATTAACCGTTCGCCCGCCAAAGTGCAAAGCGCCCTGCTGGAAGCCATGCAGGAAAAACAGGTTACCATCGGCGAAACCACCTACCGCTTAGACCTGCCTTTTCTGGTGCTGGCCACGCAAAACCCGGTAGAGCAGGAGGGAACCTATCCGCTGCCGGAAGCCCAGGTGGACCGCTTTATGATGAAAGTGTATATCGATTACCTGAAAAAATCGGATGAGCTGGAAGTGATGCGGCGCATGAGTAATATGGGTTACAAAAGCCAGGTGAATACGGTGCTGACCAAAGATGATATTTTTGCGATCCGCAACGAAATTAACCAGGTGCAGATCTCTGAAATGCTGGAGAAATACATCATCGAGCTGGTTTTTGCCAGCCGCCGGCCCGGAGAATACGACCTGAACGAATTTGCCAATTACATCCAGTTCGGGGTTTCGCCGCGCGCCAGCATCGCCCTGAATTTAGCCGCCAAAGCTGTAGCCTTTTTCGACGAACGCGATTACGTATTGCCCGAAGATATTAAGGAAGTGGCCGCCGACGTGATGAACCACCGCATTATCTTAAACTACGAAGCGGAAGCCGACGGCGTAAAAACCAAGGATTTTGTGGAAGCCATTTTGCGCAAAGTTCCGATCAGTTAGGTTGATATCTGGTAGCAGGTTTCTGAACTTTTTCTTTTGCCGTTGTTGGTGTTTTTAATTCTAAAACTTCCTGAATTTACTCTTGCTGAAACGCTATACCAAAAGCCTGCTAAACTCCGTTTCCGGAGCCATTCCTTTACCGCAGCTGATTCATGCAAGCGGCCAAAACCTGTTTCTGCCGGTGTATCATTTGGTTTGCAACCAAACGCCGCCGCACATCAGACATCTCTACCAGACCCGAAACGAAAAACTGTTCCGCCAGGACCTCGATTATCTCTTAAAACATTTCCAACCCCTGACTTTTGAAGCCTTAAACGCTACCGTTTTGGAAGGAAAAAGTCTTAAAAAGCCTGGTTTCTTTCTCACGTTTGACGATGGTTTGCGGGAAATTTACGAGGTAGTAGCGCCGATTTTAAAAGAAAAAGGCGTACCGGCGGCATTCTTTCTAAATTCTGCCTTTCACGATAACCAGGCGCTTTTTTACCGGTATCAGGCAAGCGTGTTAATTGAAAAACTAGAGCAAAAAACGGTATCCGATTCCCCTAAAAAACTCGTAGCAAAGCTGCTGCTGGAAAAACAATTATTAAAGGAAGGCGAGATGAAAAACAGTTTGCTGGCCATTAATTTCAATTCCAGAGAAGTATTGCCGGAGCTTGCTGCAATTTTAGAAGTCGATTTTTCGGAATATTTGCAAACGCAACAGCCTTACCTCTCCACTGCGCAAACTCAAGAACTTATTAGGCAGGGTTTTTACATCGGTGCGCATTCCCATTCCCACCCCGAATACCGCACTGTTCCGTTAGAGGAACAATTACAGCAAACTTTCAAAAGCGTAGATTTTATCACCGACAAATTCAACTTGCCTTACCGCTGGTTTGCATTCCCGTTTACCGACGAAGGCGTTTCCCGTAAGTTTTTTGAAGAAATTTATAAAGAAGATAAAGTACAGTTAAGTTTTGGTTCCGCCGGCTTAAAGCACGATAGTTTTGTGCAGCATTTGCAACGTTTCCCGATGGAAGGTACGCAGCAAAGCGCCGAAGAACTCATCAAAACCGAATACTTATATTATCTTGCCAAAGCGCCGTTCGGGAAAAACGACCTAACGCGATTCTGATATGGAATTACGCGAATTTACGCCCCAGACTTTACGCCCGTTTTTAGATTCGGAAGAGTACCAAGCTATGCCGGTGGTGCCTATTTCGCGGCACCGGGCGCTTTCTCACATCAACAATCCGCGCGTTTCCGGGAACGACTTAATTCTGGTGCTGGCGATGGTGGAAGGGAAAATGGCGGGCTACCTGGGCGTTTTCGCCGACTATATTTTCCTGAAAGACCAGAAAGAAAAAGCCGGCTGGCTCAGCTGCATGTGGGTAGACCCCGAAGTGCGTGGACAAGGCATTGCCAAAAAACTCCTGAACCGGGTACTGGAACGCTGGGACAACCGCATTTTAGTAACTGAATTCACGCCCGCCGCCAAAGGTTTATACGATCGTTCCGGCCAGTTCCAGGACCTGAAAATCAGCGAAGGCTTGCGCGGGTTTTTACGTTTCAATTTAGATGAACTCTTGCCGAAGAAATTTCCGGCTTTAGAGAAATTTAAACCGATCATCAGTTTGAAGAATTGGGCTTTGAATGTGCCGAACGAACTGCGCCTGAACTTCTGGAAACCGAGTGTCGAGACACAAAAATACCGCGTAGAAACGGTAGGGAAAATCGACGAAAAACTCGCAGCCTTCATTTCCGCCAGACAACAAAGCCAGCTCGAAAAACGCAGTGCTGAAGACCTGAACTGGCTTTTGCAAAACCCCTGGCTTTTACCTGTTTCCGAAGACGACGGAACGGGCAAAAAATACCATTTCTCGGCCTTCGATCAGCGCTTCGAATTCCGGCCGTTGCAGATCTTTAATCCGGAAAATAAACTGATGGCTTTCGTGATCTTGGCTATTCGCGGCAACGACCTAAAAGTACCTTATCTGTACGCCGAAGCCGGACATATAAAAGCCGTAGCCGAAATAATTGTGCAGCAAATGTTGAAAGAAGATCTGCGCACCATCACGGTTTTTCACCCGGAACTGGTAGCGTTTTTCAAACAAAATCCGAAGCCGTTTCTTTACCTGCACCCGCTTAAACGTCACTACATCATCTCGAAGAAATTTGCGAAATTATTAAATCAGCAACCCGAAGTTAAGATTCAGGATGGCGATGCGGATTGCGCGTTTACGTAAATCTTTAGAATAATTTTTTAGGTTTCCTGGCTTCATTCTGGTCCCCCGGCACAAGTGACACTTTCGCTTAACACTTGCGCCAGGATAGGGGCGAAAGTTCAGATCATTTTCTGCGCAACAGCTTTTTCAACTCCTGAAAGTCTTCCCGGCCCGGCAAAAGTTGCGCTAACGTAAATCCGGTTTCGCGGCGAAATTTCCAGTACAAAAATGCAAATGCCACCAGATAAGAAAACGTGGAAGCCAGCGCGGCCCCCACAAATCCGAATTTCGGAATAAGCAGCCAGCAGGCGGGAACGGTTAACAGCAAACCCGAAAAGGATGCCCAGTTATTAACGTTGTATTTCCCGCGACCCGCAAAATAATGGCTGAAAATGGTGCTCGTGCCAATGGCAATAATGCCTAAACCCAGCGACCAGATCACCGTGTTTACGCTGCCAAATTCCTGCCCGAAAATAAGCTGGAAAACCACCGGCGGGAGCAAGGCTAAAACCAGAACGGCCAAAGCAGTAACCATAAAACTCAGGCGCGCCAACTTAATGGTAAGTTGTTTGGCCGCTTCCGGGTCTTCGGTGTTTACGAGCTTGGCGTATTGCACCAAAGCCAGGCTTCGGCCCACCATCCAGATCGCTTCCGACAAAGAAACCCCCACCGAAAAAATGCCCACCGCTTTGGAATCGGTTAAGGTATTCAGGAAATAATAGCCCAACCGGTAATTCAGAAACGTGATAATGTTAGAAAGCTGCGCCGTACTGCCGAACCGGAGTAAATGCAACAGGTTTTGCTGAAATCCGGAAAAATCGGGTCGGTCCGGAAGCAATAAAACGGCCACCAGACTCAGCGCAAACGTGATGCCATACGCCCAGTACAAAGCCGTGAAGTAGAACGCTATGGTCTGGAGCTTAAAAACTAAAAAGCCCGCAGCTAAAACTCCAATCAAAAGCAAGGTTTGCAGGAAACTCAGGTAGTTGAACACTTTTACTTTTTCCTTGCCCACCAGCACCGTAGTATTCACAGTAAACAAGGCTAGCAACAGCGAAAGCCCGAATAAATGACCGGCGTATTCCGGCGGCACCTGGTCTAAAAAATACAGCAAACCCGTTACCAAACCGGAAACCAGAACCGACCACAAATAAGCCGGTAAAAGCAGCTGGTAAATGTTGGTTCGCGGCGTTAAATAAGCTAAACCAGTACCACCCAGAATGCCCGTAAACAAAATAACCAGCGTCAGGTTTGCCCCGAAAATCCCGATCTCGCCGCGGCCGGAAGCGCCTAAAATCTGCGCCGTAAGCATCACGATCAGGAAATTCAGGCCGGCAATACCCACCCGCGACGTAAATGTATGCAGGATCTTAGCGAGCATTGGGCAGTTTTTCAGTAGAAAATAATACCGTTTCGTAAAGTGCGGCGAACTGCTTTCCCACGGCCTCAAAACTGTAGTATTTCTCAGCAAACTCGCGGAGTTCCCCTTTCGGAAATGCTTCCGGATTTTGCAGCACGAACCGCAACGCAGTAAGTAGTTCGTCTTCGTTTCCGGGTTCAATTAAAATGCCGTGTTCCTTGCCAAAAACCTCCGGTACGCCGCCCACTTTACTCGCAATTACGGGCGTGCCGCTGGCCAGGGCTTCAATTAAAACCACCCCGAAGGTTTCGTAAAAACTAGGCAAAACAAACACATCGGCGCGGCGCATAAAGGCTGCAACTTCTGCTGCCTCTTTTTTGCCTTCAAAGAATACCGTTTTGTTCAGCAAACCAAGTTCCTGGGCTAAATTTTTCAACGCTTTTTCCGAAGGGCCGAAACCGATGATGCGCAGTTCCAGGTCCGGGAATTCCGGCAGAAGTTTATGAAAGGCTTTGATCAGGCCGCTTTGGTTTTTAGCCCGGTCGTTCAGAATGGCCACGTTCAGCAATTGCCTTTTCGGCTTCAAAACGGTAGCGTTTTCGGGGTAAAAAGTCGCGGTATTTACCACGTTCGGAATAACGGTGTAGTTTCGGTTCTGAAAACCAAGTCCCTGCATGGCGTGTTTCAGATCTTGCGAAACGGTGTGAACGGCGGCGGCTTTTTTTACGACCATTTTACTGAGCCATTTCCGCAGGAAACTTATTTTAGAAGCATTATGCGGCAGGTACAAGGTCCAGTGTTCAGTAATGATATAAGGCAAACCAGCTGCGAAACTTTTGAACCAGGCAAACAGGCCGGTTCGCAAAAGTACGTGCACGTGCAACAGGTCGGGGCGGCCGTAAAGCCTTTCAATGATGCGGTAACCCCGGAACAGGCAGCTAAAATACAGGATGAGCTTGAGTGGTTTGTCTATGAAATTAAGGCCGGTAATGCGCTGCTTATAATAGAAATAGAAAGTAGGAATGCCGTCGTCTTTCTTAAAATCGAATTCTGTCAGGTTAGGCCCGGAAAAATCGTCGTGATTTGCGAAAAGCACCACAACATCGGCAAATTTCGAAACCGCGTACGCGTGCTGCTGGATGAAATTGCCGTTCTGGTCCTGTTTCCGGTCCGGATACCATTTGGGCAGGAATAAAATTTTACGGCGCGGCGTTTGGGGCATTTCAGATTTTCAGCAACACTTTCGGAACGTTCAAAGATACGGTTTTCGCGTAGTTTTCCGGAACTGAAAAAAACGGTAGGGTTTTGGCCCCCAAAAGTCTGAACCGCAGATGAAACGGATTTTAAGATCTCACGGATTTATTTCTGCCATTATAAACCGGGCCAGTATAAAAATCTGCGAAATCCAGGAATCCGTAAAATCCGCGATTCAGATTACCTCAAAAAGTAAAAAGCCCCGCCTTGCAGCGGAGCTTTTACCAGATGCGCAGGAGACTAAGCTACGCGGCCGGAATCTGTACACTAAAGTTTTCACCCTGTTTTAATGTACAATGTTTTAAAGTTAGTAATCGGTATTTTGCGGATCGAAGTTCGCCCAGCCGGAGGTCCAGTCGGTAGTACCGAAAGCGCCTTTATATGCAACATTCTCGAAGAAAGCATCCATACCGGTAAACGAAGCGCCGCTCAGTAAAGAAGAACCGCTACCCGGACGGAAATCAGGATTTTGCTGATTAAAGGCGCTGCTCAGTTTCAGGTCGGCTGCTTCGGCCACTATGCTGTTACCTTTGCCGGTAGCGTTATACCAGGAGCTCACATCGAAGGTGCTACCAGCTTCTACCGTCAACGCTTTGCCTGACTGCGAACCTGCAATTACCGAATTCTCGATTTTCAACGTATTGGCCGTAGCGTTTGCCTGCGATTTAGAACCGTCTAACAATAAACCGGTTGGCCAACCCGCAATAACGGCGTTGTGTACCTGGATGTTGCTGTTCCGGCGAATGTGCATGCCACGCTTAAAGTTGCTGTTAAAGCCGGTTGCCGTAGAAGAAGCCATCGGGCCGAACAAGCTTACATTCGAGAAAATAGCCGAAGTTTTAGGCGTAGCATCCGAGCCCTGCGAGTCGCCATCCGATTCAAAACCGTTGGAACCCGATACGTCAGCCACCGCCGGGTTGCTAAGACCAACCACAAACTGCAGTTTGCCGGAGTAACCATTATCGGTATCGAACATATCATCCACGGTTTTGTAAGCGATCAAATGTTTCATATTTACCGTGCCGCCAAACATCTCGAAAGAGTCGTCTCCGTTATATGAAACCTGCACGTAATCTATGGTTGTACCAGCGCCCACGCCACCCAAAGTCAGACCGTTAATTTCGTTATCCGGCTGGAAAGCAATACCGCTGAACTCGATGCGCACGTAACGGATAATGCCGGAATTGTCATTGGCATTCGTTCCACCGTATTCCCGGTCTACGCCGCCTTCAATTTTCGCTTTTTCGCTCGGAAGGTTGGTTGGCGCGGCACCCAACACAATCAAACCACCCCAGTCACCGGCTGCACGGCTGCCTTTGGCTTGCGAAGAAGTGAACACGATCGGTTTCTGAGCCGTACCATCGGCCATAATTTTACCGCCTCTTTCTATTACCAGCGTACCTTTGGTGGTTTTATCGCCCAAAATAATAGTGCCCGGTTCAATGGTAAGCGTTAAGCCCGAAGGAATGTAAACAAACCCTTTCAGGAGATATTTTGTACCTGCTTTCAGGATCACGTTTTTGGTAGCGGTTCCTTGTAAAACTACCCGGCCATTTTCAGTGTTTCCGTTCAGGCCCGCTTCGTTCGGTGCTACCGCTGCACCATTCGGATCAACTACAACCGGTGGTTTCGGATTATCGTCGTTGTCGTTGCAGCTTACCGTAAAGCCCATTACACAGGCCAGTACCATTACATTCAGTAATTTTTTCATTGTTGTTTTTGGTTAAAATGGTTTTGAGTAGATGATTTTATTGTTTTAAGTTTTTTCGTGTTGTCCCCCTTTGGAGGGGGTAGGGGGAGGATTTTCACGTTTTGCGATTTTTTTTCAGGAATGTATTTATCAGATAATGTGGTCCTCCCCAACCCCCTCCGAAGGGGGACTTTGATCGGGAATGCATAAATCTCTTCCCGACATGGTTTTTAGAATTTATAACTCATGCCTAACGTGGTGTAAGGACCGCGTTTGTAGTTCAGAATAGATTTGTCGAAAGCGGTGATCTTGCTGTTCTGATCCCAGTCCTGCACCAGGTTGTATTGCTGGTTCAGCAGATCCTGCACACCGGCCGTAACCTGGAATCTTTCGCCGAAGCCTTTGGTAACCGTAAAGTCGATCTGGTGGCGTGGCATTTCGAATACCGTTGGGTTGGCGTAATTTCCTACAATGTAAATGCGCTTGCCCATCACGTTGTAAAGCAGGTTCGCCTGAAATTTCTGCTCGTCGTTCTGATAATAAAGGCCGGTATTCACAATGTAAGGCGATTGTCCCATCATCGGGCGGTCTTTCGCTTGGCCGTCGGCTTCTTCGCCTAAAGTAACCTGACTCTTGATCAGGGAAGCATTCAGTACCAGACTCAGGTTTTGCACAAATTTATTTTCGGAAAGGTCGAAGAACGACTTGCGAACTTCCGCTTCCAGGCCGTAGCTGATCGCGCTTTCGGCATTTTTAAAGGTGTAAGAGTTGGCCCCGCTGCTTACGATAAAGAAGTTCTCGATCGGGTTCTGGAAATGCTTGAAGAAGGTTCCCACCGAAAGCACTTCCGTAGGGCTGGCGTAGTATTCGTAGCGCACATCGGCGTTATAAATGGTAGGCGTTTCGAGTTCCGGGTTGCCGGTTACTTCAAAGTTGGTGTTGAAATCATAGTATGTAAACGGCGCCAGTTCCCGGAATTCCGGACGGTTCAAACTGATGCTGGTTCCGGCTCTTAATAGTTGATTTTCAGTTAAATTATAAGAAAGGTTCAGGCTTGGCAGCAAACGCGTGATCGGGTTATCTACTTCCACGGCGCCGCTGCTGGTGGCGGTGCTTAAGCGCTGGCGGTTGTATTCTAAACGCGCGCCACCGGCTAACAATAATCTTGCTCCTACCGGCACCGAAGCACTCAGGTAACCGGCAGCCAAATCGTTAGAAGCTGTGTAAGCATCGCTGGGGTTGGTACCTTCTTCCAGAATAAAACCGTTGTTTGGTTTAATGTTTTCCGGGGCAAAGATCTGGCTTAGCGGCAGGTCTAACACGCTCAGGTCCGGGTTGTTGTTGTCGGGGCGGAAGGCGTAGGAAAAGTAGCGGGAAGCAAAGTCGCGGTTCTTTTTCTCGGCGTAAAAACCGGTGCGCAGTTTTATGCGACGATCATCGGCTGCCAGGGTATCTTTCTGGCCTAAGCGGTGCTCGGCATCGCCGCTGACCATGTAGGTTTCTTCGTTTAGTTTCGAGAAAAAGCGGCTGGCATCTTTGGGTGTAGGGCCGTTTGGAACCACTACTTTAAAAGCATCGGTGGTGCCCATGGCGCGCTGGGTGCGCACGCGGCGGTAATCGGGTTCGTTGCGGTTGGTAGAGGCAAAACCAGTGGTCCAGGTAAGTGTGGTGTTTTCGTTGTTCAGATCGTGGGTGCCTTGCAGCTGACCGGAATAAATGCGGCGGCTCTCGTAGCGAAGCGCGTAATTTTCCTGGTCCTGCTGGTTACTGCGGTCGTAGCCTCTGCGCACGGTAGTTTGGTTGGCGCCCAGCTGGTTAAATAAATTCCGGAATTCGAGTTTATGGTTGTTGCTTAATCGCGCCGACCAGTTATGGATCACGCCCAGGCGTACGCTCTCCGTGCTTTGTAAGTCTTTAAAAGAGTATTCCTGCGGGTGGGTTTGGGTTGCTTCGTCGTAGTTTAAATATTTGTCGCGGTTGGCTTCCAGCATGGTGCGGCTGTTGCTGTACGAAACGGCGGTCAGGTTGCTGATCTTGGCCGAACCGATGTTGAAACGGCGCGTCATGCCCAACGAAGCCCGCAGGTCCGGAGCCGCTTTTCCTTGTTCAGGCACCCAGGTGTTTTCCAGGGCTTTGCCGGCATCGGCGCGCTGCGCGTTGGTCGCATCGGCTAACGATTCCGGAAACTGGCCCGGCAACGCTCTTTTTCCGTTATCGAAACCCAGGAAATCGGTTTTGCTGCCCTGGTAAGAGTTGAAGTTTTTGAAGGTAGTACCGGCGCGGTAAGAACCCGAAAGACTAAACGTATTGGTGTTTTCGTCGGCGAAATTCTTGGTGTAGACTTTAATTACCCCGCCTGCAAATTCACCCGGCAATTCCGGCGATCCGCCTTTAAAAACCATGATCCGGTCAATTACGCTGGTAGGCAGAATATCGAAAGAAAAGGCTTTGGCATCGGTTTCGGTACTCGGCGTGAGCGCATCGTTGAGCATTACCGTGTTGTAGCGTTCGTTCATGCCCCGGATCACGATAAAGCGGTTATCCATAATGGAAATGCCGGGGATCCGTTTCACCGTTTCCGCCGCATCGCGGTCTAAAGATTTGGCAATTTGCTCACCTGAAACCCCATTCGCCACGATCTCCGATTTTTTCATTTCGGTGATCAGGCTCATTTCGGTGTTGGTTTGCCGCGTGCCGACTATGGTTACCGCGTTCAGCATTTTGCTGTCTTCTTCTATTTTAATGTTGAGCGTGGTGGTTTTGCCGGTTTCAATTTTTATGTTTTCGAGGTTGGTTTGCTTATAAGACACGTAAGTAACCGCGATCTTATAAATGCCGGGTTCAACTTTTATGGAGAAATTACCATTATGATCGGTAGAAGCGCCTTTGCTAGAACCGGTTATGAAAACCACCGCGCCAATTACCGGCTCCTGGGTGTTTTTATCGGTAACCCGGCCGGTGAGGGTGCCGGTGCTTTGCGCAAAACCAGGAAAAGTGATAGTAGTGAAAGCGAGAAAGAGTAACAGGTAAAATTTCATAACGGGTATTGTTTAGTCTCGATACAAATGTACGGCGACCCAATTATGGCACTGTTACCCCATTATTATGAAACTGTTAAAGAAAAGCATAAATATTATTGAAATGTTAAATGCTCCTTAAATGCCTGAAAAGTACAACTTTTGGCGGTTTGGGTTGTTGAAGCGGGGAGTTTTTATGATGAAAAGCATAGCTTTTTTTTCTGGCCATCCCGACGACAGGAGGGATCTATTTAAGTGAATAAGAAAGTTTGTTATTGAGTTTTTATGCCTAAAAGTATACCGTTTTCATAGCTGGTTTCTGCTTTCAACCTCTAACTTTTAACTTTTGAAAGAGCTTTCTCCCTCCAGCCGGGTGGCTTCGTTTCTGCGTTCGCGGCTGCAACCCTTCCTGCCCTTGCGGGCTGCCTCCTGCGTCGGCACCGGAAGTCTTGGAGGCCGCTCTCACAGAAACTGGTATCATGCTCCTTCGAAGCTGGCTTTCTTTTAGTTTAGTTATCTGGATAACGTGATTTTCAAGGTACGCTGCGCTGGCGATAGACGTGAAATGATCAAGTGAGAGGGCACCCACAAGAAGTGCCCCTAGAAAGAAATCCTAATTCCTGATTCTGATAATTTTCAAAATTCAGTAAATCCTGATTCAGAAAAGAATCCTTAAATCCCCTAATCTGATAAATCCCAATTCAGACAAATAATCCTGCTCATCTCATAAATCCCTGAAATCGTGTTCAACTTTAACAGACGGTTTCAAAGCTCCCCTCCTTACCAAGGAGGGGTAGGGGGGCACGATCCGATAAAAGGAGCTGAATCAGTTGTTTAGACGAGTTCAATTCTGAGAATTCACTGATCTTGAAAATCCTGATCCATACAGTTAAATCTGAATCCTGACAAACCCATCATGTTAATTGAAAAGCAAAAGGAAGGACATTGGTTGTTGCCCAATTGGACTTAAAAACAACTGGCACTGATAATTGTCATGCCGGAATAAAACCGTTTTTACTGTTTTCGAAACTTTTCTGTTGTACCTTTGCAACAAAGTTGTAAACCGTGCTGCTGAAAGAGGTTATTTATTTGGTACAGAAAGATTTCATTCTGGAGTGGAGACAGAAATATGCCTTCAATGGAATGCTATTGTATGTAGGCAGCACTGTTTTCATCTGTTACCTCAGCTTCAGCCTGCGTTTCAGCGGCCTGCAGGTACCAGTCTGGAATGCGCTGTACTGGATCATTCTGCTCTTTACGGCCGTGAACGCCATCTCCAAAAGCTTTACCCAGGAAAACCGCGGACGCTTGCTTTACTTTTATAGTCTGGTAAGTCCGCAGGGGGTAATTCTGGCCAAAATTGCTTACAACGCAGCTTTAATGCTGGTTTTGGGTTTGCTTTGCTTCTTTTTCTACGCGGTAATTATTGGCAATCCGGTACAAGATATTCCCATGTTCCTCGTTTCGATTTTGCTGGGAGCTTTGGGTTTTGCCACTTCGCTTACGCTGGTTTCCGGCATTGCGGCGAAGGCGGCGAACAGCTCGGCCTTAATGGCAGTGCTGAGTTTTCCGGTAATTGCGCCCATGCTTTTAATGCTCATGAAACTTTCCAAAAACGCCATCGATGGCCTGGACCGTTCGACCAATTTAGATGAACTCGCCATTTTGGGAGCTATAAATGTAATTGTAATTGCTACATCTTATATCCTGTTCCC
Source organism: Adhaeribacter terrigena (assembly GCF_016623615.1). Taxonomy (GTDB): domain Bacteria; phylum Bacteroidota; class Bacteroidia; order Cytophagales; family Hymenobacteraceae; genus Adhaeribacter_A; species Adhaeribacter_A terrigena. Next base: position 151,216 of record NZ_JAEHFX010000009.1, read on the forward strand.
ATTCCTGTGGCGGACCTGATTTTGAATGATTAGTGATTAATGAATAATGATTAATTATTCGCAGATAAGAATTTGAATAAAATAAAATGAAGGTCGAAGATTCGAAGATTCAAATCTCAAAAATACGAACATTCGAACATCGGAAAATCGAAAATACGAAAATGAAAAACTGGTGGAAATTTGTAACGGTGGCGCTGCTGCTTTATTCGGTTACCATGGGGTTCCTGGGCGAAGTTCCCCGCCTGGCGATCCTGAACGAAAGCATCCGTAACCTGTATTTTCACGTGCCGATGTGGTTTGGCATGCTGGCTATTCTGGCGGTTTCGGTGGTTTATTCTATTAAATACCTGAACAACCCAACGCTGCGCAACGATATTATTGCCAAAGAGGCCGCCAACGTAGGCATTCTGTACGGCATTTTAGGCTTGCTTACCGGCATGGTTTGGGCGCGTTTTACCTGGGGCGCCTGGTGGGTGAACGACCCGAAACTGAACGGTGCGGCCATCGGCATGCTCATTTATTTTGCCTACCTGGTGCTGCGTAGTTCCTTTGCCGAACAACAACAAAGAGCCCGCATCAGCGCTGTTTATAACATTTTTGCCTTCGTAACTTTGGTGCCTTTATTATTCATTCTGCCGCGCCTTACCGATTCTTTGCATCCCGGCAACGGCGGCAACCCTGGCTTTGGCGCTTACGACCTGGACAGCAACATGCGCCTGATCTTTTATCCGGCTGTTTTAGGCTGGATCGGGCTGGGTATCTGGATCTTAAACCTGCGCGTGCGCCTCGAAAATCTTAAATTCCGCTTTTATGAAAATGCTTAAAAAATACGCTGCCAGTTTATTAGCCTTTTTCTGGCTTCTGCTCAGCATTCCGGCTTTTGCCCAGAATCTGGCCGAAATTGAAATGGCCGATCAGCTTCGCGCCGACGGTAAAATTTACGTGGTAGTAGCCGTGTTAACTGTTATTTTAGCTGGCATCCTGGTTTTCCTGTTCATGCTGGATCGCAAACTTAGCCGGTTGGAAAAAGAATTGAAAGCTTAATAAGACATAAGACACTGGACATAAGATTTAAGATTAATAAAACGGTATGATAAACGTTCTAAAAAGTCCTTCATCTTTTCTCCTTTATCTTTTATCTCAGGAATAAATAAGAGTAAAAAAGTGCCGTAGCTGAATTAAATGCCTGTTTCGGGTGTTCTGAGCGAAAGCACGAATAAGTGTAAACCAATATGAAAAAGACGCACATAATCGGGATCATTATCATTGCCTTGGCCATTGGTATTATCATGACTACCGCCGGCGATGCCAGTACTTACGTTTCTTTTTCCGAAGCTATTGAATTAGCGGAAGATGGAAATAATAAAAAAGTGCACGTGGTAGGTCGCCTGAAAAAAGACGAACAGGGCCACATTCTGGGTATGCAATACGACCCGTTGAAAGACCCGAATTACTTCAGCTTCATTCTTTCCGATACCAATAAACTGGAACAGCGCGTGGTTTATTTTAACCCCAAACCGCAGGATTTTGAGCGTTCCGAACAGGTAGTAATTACCGGTAACATGAAAAACGACGTCTTCATTGCCGATAAAATCCTTCTGAAATGCCCTTCCAAATACACCGAAAACGAAATTAAAGCCGGCGAAGGAAAACCAAAAACGGCAAGCCTTTAAATAATTAATAATTGATAATTAATAATTAATAGTGTTTTTAAAGCCTGTTAATTCCTGATTTTCAATTTCTAATTATTAATTCTTAATTATTAATTAAAAAGTAATGATCAATACATTTATCGGCGATCTGGGGCATTTAAGCGTAATCCTGGCGTTTGTGGCCGCAATCGTATCGGCGCTGGCTTATTTTATGGCGTCTTACAAGCAGCCGCTCGGGCAGGATAAGCTCGATTGGAAACTGATGGGCCGCGGCGCTTTTATTGTGCACGTAATTGCGGTTTTAGGCATCATCGGCAGCTTATTCGAAATCATTTACAGCCACCGCTACGAATACCATTACGCCTGGAGCCACTCTTCCAACCATTTGCCAACCCACTACATGATCTCGTGTTTCTGGGAAGGCCAGGAGGGAAGTTTCCTGCTCTGGATCTTCTGGCACACCATTCTGGGCCTGATGCTGATAAAATTTAACCGCAAATGGGAAGCGCCAACCATGGCCGTTTTCGCGTTCGTGCAGTTGTTTTTAACGTCCATGATCCTGGGCGTGGTGATCGGCGACCTGAAAATTGGTTCATCGCCGTTTATTCTGCTCCGCGATTTCATGCCCGATGCGCCGGTTTTTAAACTCGATCCGAACTTTATTCCCAAAGATGGCAACGGCCTGAACCCTTTATTGCAGAACTACTGGATGGTAATTCACCCGCCAACCTTGTTCCTGGGTTTTGCGGCTGCTTTGGTACCGTTTGCGTTTGCCATTGCCGGCCTCTGGAAAGGCGAATACACCGCCTGGCTGAAACCGGCTTTCCCATGGACCTCCTTTGCGGCCATGATCATGGGCGTAGGTATTATTATGGGTGCTTACTGGGCTTACGAAACCCTGAACTTTGGTGGTTACTGGAACTGGGACCCGGTAGAAAATGCGGTGTACATTCCGTGGCTGACGTTGATCGCGGCGGTGCATACCATGGTTATTTACAAGCGCAGCAAATCAGCTTTACGTACCACGTATCTGTTGGTAATTGTGTCGTTTTTGCTGGTGCTTTATGCTACTTTCCTTACCCGTAGCGGTATTTTAGGCAATGCTTCGGTACACTCTTTCACTGACTTAGGCTTGTCCGGACAGCTGTTTACTTACATGGCGGCGTTCTTTATCCTGGCAATCGGGATGATGGTGTGGCGCTGGAAAAAGATTCCGGCTACGCAGAAAGAACTGACCACGTATAGCGCCGAACTTTGGGTTTTCATTGGCGCAGCCGTATTGTGCCTGGGTGCTTTCCAGGTTTTAGCTACTACTTCCATTCCGGTTTACAACTCGTTTATGGGTTTTATCGGCCTGAAAACCAACGCTGCTTTACCAGCCGATCAGATCGGGCATTATACCAAGTTCCAGCTTTGGGTGGGTGTGGCTATTGCAGCGCTTTCGGGTTATGCCCAGATCATGTGGTACCGCAAAAACGAAAAAGAGAATATTTCCAACGCCTTAGCCATTCCCCTCATTCTTACCTTCCTGTTCAGCGCTTTATTCCTGTTACTGGGTAAAATTGGCTGGATGCCGGCCGTAGACATTACCAAGGAATGGATGTACGTAATTCTGTTGCTGACTTCCTTGTTTGCCATTTTCTCGAACCTGAGCATGATGTTCACGCTCATGCAGAAAAAGATCGCGCTTTCCGGCGGCGCCATTGCGCACATTGGTATGGCCATGATCCTTTTCGGTATTCTGTACTCGGCGGGCTATTCCAAAGTGGTTTCCGAAAACATGTCGGGTTTGCTTTATTCCCGCGAATTTCCAGATGAAATGAACCGCGACAACGTGCTTTTATGGCGCAACCAGACTACCGAAATGAATGGCTATAAGGTTACTTATAAAGGCCAGTTCATGGAAGTAAAAGGTGTGCCGGAATATGTGAACAAGCAGATCCTTTTCCCGTTGGTAGATCCTTACAAAGCTTTGGCGCGGGCTGATATAAAGCAAAACGGGAAAACGTATTTTAAAACCGGCGATACGCTGGAAATAATTCCGGAGAATACGTATTACGAAGTTGAATATAAGAAGGACGGCGAAACGTTTACGCTCTGGCCGCGTGCACAGGTAAACGAAGAAATGGGCTTGCTGGCTTCTCCGGATATTAAAATGTTTGCCAACCGCGACCTTTACACCCACGTTTCCTCTATTCCGCAGCCCGACGAAGAAAAAGAATGGAGCGAAGTTAAAGAACACCTTATCGGGATTAAAGACACGATCTTTATTAACGATTACGTGGCCGTGCTTTACGGACTGGAAAAAACCACCGCGGTGCAGGGTATCGATCTGAATTTAGCCGAAGGCGACGTAGCCGTACAAGCTGATATGAAAGTTTTCGGGGAAAATAAGGAATACCACATTCACCCGGTTTTTGTGATCAAAGACAAACTGATGGGCCGTATTCCGGATGAAGTAGAAGACCTGGGCATCCGGATCACGTTCAACAACATCGACCCGGTAATGAACAAATTCAGCTTTGGCGTGGAAACTACCCAGAAAGACTACATCATTATGAAAGCCATGGAAAAACCGTTCATCAGCATTATGTGGATCGGCGTTTTCGTAATGACGGGCGGCTTTATCATGGCCATTGTTCGCCGCAATAAAGAAAGCAAAGCAGATTCTTCTGATGGTAACGACCGTCCGAAAGTAATGGCGAAGCAACGCAAGAAGATTGTCGCGTAAAATTCTGATCTGAAATTAAAAAAGCCGTACCGAAGAAATTCGGTACGGCTTTTTTGTTTGCAGTTATGCTCCTCAGTTTTTCACCAGCCGTTTTCTGGATATTACTCCATCCCGGGAAATCAGATCAGCAAAGTAAAGCCCTTTGGGCAGATCGGCTACCGAAATTTCAGTTGAGTTTTGAGCACTAAAATCATAGCGTTTTATCAGCTTCCCGCGCAGGTCGTAAAGGTTTAATTGCGTAACTGCATTTCCTGAAATTTGAAGTATATTCTTTACCGGATTTGGGTGAAATGTAAGTTCCGGATTTTTGGGATTTGGTTTTACTCCCAGGAATTCACTTACCACAAAGGTTGCAGTCATAATATCGGTGTAAACCTGAATGCACTGGTTTTGATCGGATGATAAGATCGCTTTATAGTGCAGGGTGTAGTTTCCGGGCGGTATAAAGCCTACCTGTAAAGTATCCCGAACGTGGCCCATCATCGAAGCCGGGCCTTCATAATAACAGGCACTGATAAAGAGGATGTCGTTTATAAAAGCAGATGTATAATTAATTCTGAACGAAGGCTGATAATGCGCAATGATATGCGTAATAACTTCCATATTATTTCCGCCTTGGCTGCTTTGCCTAACAAAAACGGTATCGATTTGCATTGCAAAACTGGTTGCCGGGCTCAGCAAACCGGATAAAAGCAACAAGAGTAAGGCCTTTTTCATACTGCAGTTTTCGTTTAAAAGGGAAATAAACTAAATAGAGGTCGCAGGAAAAAGCGGAAGGGTTGCCTGTTGTTTTGAAAAATTAAAATGCAGCTTTCAGATAGAATTGTCAGTATTTAATAATGCAATGCTTGCCCTGAAAACGCCAGGGTTTAAACCGGAAAACTGCGGTATGATGCCTGGTTACTTCTTTGTTCTGAATAATTGTTCGAATGCTTTATAAACACCCAGGTGCAAGGCGTCGCCGTGATCCTGTTCGGCCAGGAAGGTGTAGTGCAACGGGGCTTTGTGCTGCGGTTTTAGTTTTTCGTAAAGTTCTTTGGCCGTTCTTTCCATTACTTCCCCTTCTTTACCCACGGCAATATAAATGGCTTTCCGGGTGGCTTGCGGATGCGGCTTCACTTTTAGCAGCGATTCGTTGTCCCACCAAAGGCTGGGGCTTACAATAATGTATTGATCGAATAGGTCGGGCCTTTTAAATAATATCTCGGTGGCCAGCAAGCCGCCTAATGACTGGCCGATAATGGTTTTGCTATTGTTAGTAAGATACTGCCGGTTGACGAAAGGTTGTAATTCCTGTTCTAAAAACCGGATGAACTTTTCAGAGCTACCGGTGGTCGGGAAGTCGGCTTTGTCTTTTACCACGGTAGTAGGAAAGGTATAATCCCGTTTGCGGTTTACGTTGCTTATGCCCACCACAATGGTTGGCGGGAGCATCTGGATCCAGGGAAAAGAGCCGAATTGTACGAGCCCGGCCACGTGAATGAAATCTTCATCGCGGGAGCCATCCAGTAAATAGATAACCGGATATTTTTCAGGACCATTTGCAGCATAGCCTTCCGGTAAATACACGTTTATTTCCCGGTCTTCATTCAGGATCGGCGACCGGAACGTAAGGGTTTCCCCAATGGTAAATCCTGCCTTTTTACTGATCTCCGGCAAATGCTGCGCCCGGAGTATGAAATTTGTGAAAAACAGAAGGATCAGGATGATGGCATTTCTTTTCATCGGAAGTTTTTAAGATTGCCTGCAAATTACTGTGAATATTTAATATACTTTACCGGCCTGCACTTTTTGCCTCGCTTCCGATAGCATTTTTGCTTCCGCAATCACCTCGGCCGGATAGTTATTCAGTTCCAGGATCCGGATGGCGTTGGTGGTTTTCAGGTTGCCGGTTTTAAGTTTATAGTCGAAATGAATGCCGCCGTTTTCTACCGTTTCGCTGAAATGATAGAGGTTATAGCCTTCCTGCAGGTAATCGGTGAGTTCAAGATCGTGGGTGGCAATAAAAACAAGGTTGCTTTTTTGGTTCAGGTAACGGAGCACGGCTTTGCCGGCCGCAATGCGTTCGGTAGTATTGGTGCCTTTAAACAGTTCGTCGAGCATGAATAAATTCGGATGTGGCTGCCGGCTGGCGTTGAGCATCTGTTTAATAGAAGCAACCTCTTCAAAATAGTAGCTTTTCTCGCTTAAAAGATCGTCCGAGATCCGGATGGCCGAATGAACGTGCAGGCGCGGCAGGCAAAAGCTCCGGGCACAGCAAAAATTCAGCGTCTGGCCCAGAATTGTATTAATGCCTATGGTACGAATAAAAGTGGTTTTGCCCGACATGTTGGAACCGGTAAGCAAAGCCGAACGGTTTTCCAGGTGAATAGAATTGGCCACCGCGCCGGGAATTAAGGGGTGGTAAATTTCGGCGGCTTGCAAGTGTTTTTCCGGCCCATCAAAAAATTCCGGATAACAGGAATAGGGCAGGCTGCTGCGGAAAGCATCGATGGTTAAAACGGTATCGATTTCGCCTACAAAAGTAAAAAGCTCCTCTAATTGCGGGCGGTGCTTTTCCAGCTTCTTCAGCACGTGGAACAACAGGATCGGCTCGAAGAGGAAAAGCGCTTTTATTATTTCAAGCACGGCTTCCCCCAACTGACTGAAATCTCCCTCCATTTTAGACTCTAAAGCGAAAAAGCGCATGTGTTTACCAAGCTTATCTATGCACAAAACCGCATCCTGAAGTTTATCGGTTTTGTTGAATGCATTGGTTTTCAGAAGCTTTTTGGTAACCTGTTGTAAGGTCAGCAGTTGCGGAATGGAAGCGGTATATTGAAAAAGATTATTCTTATTCCAGTAATGAATAATGAAATTGCCGGCCAGCAAAACCAGCAGCAGCACAATGAATGGCGGATAAAAAACGGTAAGCAAAACCGAAAGAAAACTCAACGCCGAGAGCACCGGAACCAGCCAGAACCACTTAGGTTTCTGAAGGTGCTTTTCCTGAAACAAGGAGGCAATGTAATAGGCTTCGGGTTTGCGCAGGCGGTAAAGCTCGTTTAAAACCGTTTGTTTCAGCGCCGCATCCTGCTTAAAAATGTTTATCAGCGCTTCCGTTTTTTTGCTTCGGTTTTCGTTAGCCGGAATGGTGCGGAAAGCATTGTACAAATACTGCTGGCCTACTTTGGAAACCGTGCGGTCCAGCATCATAAACACTTCATCCAGGTCCAGGTCGTGGTAGGTTTTATCGGAAATAACCTGGGTGGCGTTTTCAGGAGTACTTTTTGAAAAGTAACGCGCTATTTTACCGAAGTTGAAAGAATCTGTTTTGGGCAGGTGGCAGTTTTTAAGGAAAAGAGCTTTTTCTTTCGATCCGAACATGGAGCTTGCAATAAAATTTCAGAAAAAAACGCCGGGTAACTGCGCCGGAAGAAAAATCGTGAGCTTAGCTGCGTTCAGGTAAAATAAAACAAAAAAAGGTGTAACAAAAAATGCTACACCTGAATTATCTTTAAAAAGCGGTTGGTTTAAACCAGTTTCACGCGTACGGCAGTAGGTCCTTTCTGGCCCATTTCCACCTCAAAGGTAACCTTATCGTGCTCTTTAATAGGAGAAGTTAAGGCGTTTACGTGCACAAAAATGCTTTCCTGGGTTTCGTGGTCTTTAATAAAGCCGTAGCCCTTGGAATCGTTAAAGAACGTAACCGTTCCTTTCCGGATCACATCTACCGGCTCCATATCTTCCTGCTTCGAAACGCTGATGCGGATATCTTCCTGCTTGATCTCTTTCTTTTTCTTCGTCGGATCTGGCGGCGTAGACACAATGTTGCCATCTTCGTCCAGGTACGCCATCATGTCGTCCAGGCTTTTGCCTTTATCGGAGTTGGCTTTGCGTTCTTCTTTCTTAGCCTCTTTATCCTGCTTTTTCTTAGCCCGCTTTTTCTCTTGCTCTTTTTTGTTAAATGTTTCCTGCGATCTGCCCATATAATATCGTGTTCATTATCCGGTTCCGGCTACGTGCCGATTTCTTGTCTTACGTTCTGTTCCGGGTAATGCTATATAAATTTAAGATTTTTTTACGACATTATTGCTACAATTATTTGCCTGAAGCTAAATAAAAATGGCGAACCGACGTTTTACCAGATTTAACCGGCCAAAACCCGGAGTTTACGCATCGCGCCAGCCCGGAAATTTATTTTTTAAGCAGCCGCTGACGGGAAAGCTCGCCTTGGCGGGAAGTGGTTTCCAGCAGGTAAATTCCTTGGGGAAGATGCTGAAGATCCAGCGTAACCGCCGTTTCTCCCTGGAAAAATTCTGTCCGGATAAGTTTGCCCGTAAGCTCGCGCAGGGTTATTTGTTTTAACGGACTGCTTTCAACCAGAATAAAATCATTTACCGGGTTGGGGTAAAAGGTTGGTGCTGCAATCTTTGAAACATTTTTAGTCCCTAAAGGCGAACTAACTACAAATGCTGTAATTTTTTTATCAGTAATTGTAGAATCGCAGACATTTTGATTAATTGATCTGTACGTTTTGAAATGTAAACCGCGTACTGTAGAAGGCAAAGAGCCAACCTGAAGCGTATCCCTAATATAGCTATATCCTAGAAGCCGACCAGAGAAGTAACATGCATGGAGGTAAAGCGTATCGTTGGTGAAACTTGATGAATAGCCAATGCGCGCTGATGGAGAAGATCTGAGCTCCACGAAAGCAATAACTTCCAGATCGTTGTTTACACCAGGATTGCTGTTTTGAATTCTTAAGGAAAGAATCTCCTGACCAAAACCGGCCTTCGGACTTAATATAACGAGCAATAAAAAAAACAGTAGCGCTTTTCTCATAAAATATAATATGCAGAATGATCGGAAAATCTTTTGGTAAATATCATCTAAAAAATTTGAAAAGCTATCTGTTGTTTAAAACATTGTTTAACTTAATCTGAAAAACTGCATCAAAAAATCCTTCTTTAAAAAACGCTATCTTTCCGCATGGAAAAACCGGCTTATAAAATTGCGCTGCTGGGTGCCGGAAACGTAGCCTGGCATTTAGCGCCGGCTTTGGAAAAAGCCGGTCACGAAATTGTTTACGTGTACAGCCGCACCTTAGCAAACGCCGAAGCTTTAGCCCAAAACCTGAAAGCGGCGCAGGCCACTGATCAGCCCGATTTCTCACAAACGTCCGCCGACCTGTATATCATGGCCGTAAAAGATTCGGCTTTGCCGGAATTGCTGCAAGCGGCCGTTTTTCCGGAAAATAGTTTAGTGGCGCATACTTCCGGCACTTTGCCTTTAATGGTTTTCGAACCTTATAAAAATATTCGCGGTGCGGTTTTTTATCCTTTGCAAACCTTCAGCAAAAATACGCCGGTAAGTTTCCGTAATATTCCTTTCTGCCTCGAAACCACCGATGAAAACGCTATGCTTTTGCTGCAAAAAACTGCCGGAAGCTTAAGTGAACAGGTTTACAAAGTGAATTCGGAAGAAAGGAAAATCCTGCATCTGGCGGCGGTTTTTGCCTGTAATTTCACCAACCATTTATTCGGAATTAGCGCGGAAATTCTGCAGCAAAATCACCTCCGTTTCGAAATGCTGCAGCCGCTGGTAGAACAAACCGTGCAGAAAGCTTTCAGCCAGAATCCGTTCTCGGTGCAAACCGGTCCCGCCATCCGCCATGACGAAAATACCATTCAAACGCAACTGCAATTCCTGCAAACCAACCCCACTTACCAGCAGATCTACGAACTGCTTACGCGCAGTATTCAGCAAAAGAGTTGATTTTCACGTGGAAACGGTAGGGTTTTGGCCCGGAAAACTGCCCGCCAAAACCCGTTTTGATTAGGGCCACTTGTTGCCTACCTTTGCACCTGCATTATAGCTTGTGAAATGAAAGCAGTAAATATTACGTTTAAATTTTCCGACGGCCAACCCGACCAGACGCTCACCGGCGTGCAAGGCGAATCGGTGCTGGATGTAGCCCTCGATAATAATATACAATTGCAACACAATTGCGGCGGCGTGTGCGGTTGCAGTACCTGCCACATTTACGTAGAAGCCGGCATGGACGATCTTCCGGAAATTTCCGATAAAGAAGAAGATTTTATTGACCGGGCCATCGATCCGCGCCTCAATTCCCGTCTGGCCTGCCAGTGCGTGATCCAGGGCAACGAAGACGTGGTAGTAACCATTCCGGATCAGGATTTCCTGGGACACTAAAATTTAAATTGCTGAATGGTTTAATGGTTAAATTGTTTATCAGTTTTCCCGGAATTTATCTGAACCAACCATTTAGCCATTAAACCATTAAACAATTCAACTAGATGGAAAATAAGAATTTCGAACCGCCCATTCACTGGAACGATTACGAAGATATAGCGCAGGGACTTTACGAAAAATTCGGCGATGATTTTACCGAATCGAAGATTTACCGCATCCGCTTTACCGATCTGCTGGAGTGGGTTTTAAGTTTGCCGAATTTTGCCGGAACCCGCGAACAAGCCAACGAAGGCCACCTGGAGCAGATTCAATCGGCCTGGGTGTACGAATGGCGCGATAACCAGTAAGTTGATTTTCTCCGGGAATTGAATTTCTGTAATGGAAAAAGCAAGGCCAAAACTTAAGATCCCGTTAACCACCTCCGATAAAGTGCTCGAAGCATTTTGCTGGTGTGGTTTGGCGGCTATCTGGGTTGCGGTTTTTTTTGCTTTCGCCCAATTACCCGATACCATTCCGCTCCATTTTAATGCATTAGGTAAAGCTGACTATCTGGGTACCAAAACCAATATCTGGTTAATTCCGGTTTTTACTTCGGTTTTGGTTGCCGGGCTTGGTTTGCTGGGCCGCTATCCGCATACTTTTAATTATTTAGAAGAAATTACGCCCCAAAATCCCGCCCGTAATTACAAAATGGGGGTAAGGCTTATGCGCTACCTGCGGCTTTTTATGATCGTGCTGGGCGCAGCCGTTTTAACGGTTACGGTTAGATCTGCGGGGCAAGACCAGCTTGTGAGCCAAAGCAATCCGGCCGTAATTACAATCTTAATATTGGTAATGCTTTTGCCGGTTGCAATTCTTATTTACCTGGCGCGCCGGAGCGAAAATAATTTAACCCGAAAATGAGTAAATATCTTCCCGATTTCAGCGCCATTACCACCTTTGTTTTCGATGTGGACGGCGTGCTGACCGATGGCACCATGCTGGCCTTTGCCGATGGCGAACAGGTACGCGCTTTTAATATTAAAGACGGCTACGCCATAAAACATGCCCTGAAACGCGGCTACAAAGTGGCTATTATTTCCGGCCGCAACGAAGTGGGTGTGCGCCGCCGGCTGGAATCTTTAGACGTGGAAGATATTTTTCTGGGAATAGATAACAAGCTCGACGTTTTCGAAAATTACCTCTATATGCAGGAAGTGGACCCGGATAATGTGATCTACATGGGCGACGATATGCCGGACCTGGAAGTAATGCAGCACTGCGGCATTGCCGTTTGCCCCGCCGATGCCGCCACCGATATTCTGGCTATTTCTGACTATGTAACAAATGCTGGGGGCGGAAAAGGGGCTGTCCGGGAAATAATTGAACTGGTTATGAAGCAGCACCAGGAATGGTAACCTGCTAAAACGAACAGGTTACCCGGAATATTTTACTGTTTACCTAAAATAATGCGTAATTAAAAGAGGGAATTGTTGCATTTTTAGAAAAAGTCTATAAATTTACAATCATAACAATTCATCATTCACTTTTTTTTATTCATCATTCATTTTTTTTTAAGTTTATTTTTTATGAAAACAGGAACAGTAAAATTCTTTAATGAGTCAAAAGGTTACGGCTTCATTACAGACGACAACACCAAAGAAGATTTCTTCGTGCATGTAACGGGCTTAAACGGTGCCCAGATTCAGCAAAACGATAAAGTTGAGTTCGAAACGCAGGAAGGTAAAAAAGGCATCAATGCAATTAACGTGAAGCGCGTTTAATTGCCCCAGAATATAATCATCATCACTACTGCAGGAAGCCGCTCTAAAGAGTGGCTTTTTGTATTTTAAACCCGCAGCTTTTTTGTAGGTTTGCTATCGGAATTGCGGTTAAAACTTCCATCGTTTGAAGTGAGATTACGAATTCCAAAATTCAATCATTCTAAAATTCAATAGTTCCAGATTGCGCAACCTGCTTTCGCTCATCCGCTTTCCCAACCTGCTCATTATGGTGCTGAGTCAGAGCCTGGTGCAGGCTTGTTTGCTGTTTCCGGATCTGCCGCTTCTGGAAGCGCTACATTTTAAATTCTGGCTTTTAACGCTCTCTACCGCTTTTATTGGTGCTGCCGGCTATGTTATTAATGATTATTATGATATTAAGATAGATACCATTAACAAGCCCGATAAGATTATTGTGGGCCGCGAACTTAGCCGCCGGAAAGCCATGTTCGGGCATCTGGCTTTGTCGGCGGTTGGGGTGGTTATCGGCTTTTTACTTTCTTTAAAAGTAGGCTTGGTAAATCTGGGCGCCGTTTTATTGCTCTGGGGGTATTCTGCCGATCTGAAAAAACGGCCGCTTTCCGGCAACATTACCATTGCTTTTCTGGCGGCCAGCATGGTTTTAGTGGTTGCAGTGCTGGCCCGGGAAGATAACCTGGGCGTGTGGGCGTATGCAGCCTTTGCCTTCGTAAGCACCCTGATCCGGGAAATAATTAAAGACCTGGAAGATATGAAAGGCGATGCCGTGCACGGCTGCCGCACCTTGCCCATTGTAGCCGGCATTCAGCAAACCAGGATTGTTTTATACGCGTTGCTGATCTTGTTTTACACCCTGGTTTTAGCTGCGAGTTTTTACCGGCAAAACGATACCTTTTTTGGCGTGTACCTGGGTTTGGCGGTGTTAGCCCCCGGCCTGATGATCGGAGTGCAACTGCGACGTTCGGACCGTAAACGCCATTTTGCCCGCCTTAGCCTGCTTTGCAAATTCATGATGCTGGCCGGTACTATTTCCATGCTTTTCTTCCGGTTTTAGAACAGATGCCCGGTTTTAATTTTGCATTTTTCAGACTGCAGTAATTGGGTTTTATGTGTTGTAAGTGTCTGGAAATAAGGTTTTTGTATGTGATAATTAAAGACCTTTGAAGTTTTTGGGTTTCACTGCAATTATTTCGCAACCCGCGTAAAAACCATTACCTTTCAGAAGGCTGCCGGGAAAGAGAGCCGGTGGGTAAATTTATTTTTCATTCCTGATCTTTCAACTGAAACGCTATGCTTTTTACCCTGAAAACTGCTTTGCTTGTATTGTTTTTGAGTTGTTGTTTCGGGCTGGAAAGCCGGGCTGCTGCCGAAGATTCAATTCAAACCATCAAGCCCAAAAGGAAACTTAGTTTAACTCCATTTCCGGCCTTGTTTTCTTCGCCTGAAACTGGGTTTGGTTTCGGGGCTTTGGTGGTTCCGGTTTATAATTTCGGAAACGATTCGCTTACCCGCAGCTCTACGGGGCAATTATTGGTTTATTACACCACTAAAAAACAAACTTCCGCGCAGCTTTCCTACACCATTTACACCAACCGCGAGCGCTTTGCCATTCTGGGCGAAACCAATTATTTCGATGCGCCTATTTTTTACTACGGCACCGGCAACCGCAATTCCGAAGCCGATAAAAGCCTGATCTCCTATAAGCTCCTGCTCACGCAAAACCGGGTGCTGAAACAATTAAAAAAGAACGTTTTCCTAGGTGGCCAGTTTCAGGTTATAAACGTAGGCAAAGCCGAATTCAATGCCGAAGAAGGCTTGCTCGATGAACGCCCGGCAGACGAGCTGAACGGCTACACCGCCGTTGGTTTAGGTCCTGCTTTTCTGTTCGACAGCCGCGATAATTCCATAAATGCATACCAGGGAAGTTATGTAGAGATCGGTAGCTTTCTGAACGGGAAAAGTCTGGGCAGTGCGTTTAATTTTACCCGGCATACGGTAGATGTGCGCAAATATTACCCGCTGTCTGCTAACCAGGTTTTTGCCGTGCAGGCCAAAGGGATTTTCGAGACCGGCGATGTACCTTATCGCGAACTGGCTTATTTTGGCGGCCACCGTAACCTGCGCGGTTTTTACGAAGGCCGTTACCGCGATAAGCAACTGCTCCAAACCCAGGCCGAATACCGCCTGCATTTCGCCAAGCGGCACGGCGCGGTTTTGTTTGCCGGTCTCGGCGAAGTAGGTGAGAAGCTGCAGGATTTTGAGCTGGAAAACAGCAAATTCGGCTACGGCATCGGTTACCGTTTTATGCTGAATACTACCGATAAAGTAAATATCCGGATCGATTATGCCATAAAAGGTAGTTACCAGGCGTTTGCAGGCGGCATGAGTGGTTTGTATTTTGCCATCGGCGAAACGTTCTGAATCGCGGATTCAACGGATTCAGTGATTCCATAGATCTTTTTGAAAATCATGTCCATTATTGGATCCTGAAAAATCTGTCAATCCTGAAATCTGGATTCAGACAAAAATCCTGTTTATCGTTTCAATCCTAAAAATCCTGTTCAGACTTTTTTGCTTTAAAACCATAGCGTTTTTTACAGAAAAAGTACCGGTTCCATACAAAACCGCTATATTTGTGCTTGTCTTTTCATCCTATGGCAGACACGCAAGTAAAAAACATTGTCATTTTCGCCTCCGGCTCCGGAAGCAATGCCCAGCGCATTTTAGAATACTTCGAAAATCATCCGAACATCCGCGTAGCAGCTCTTTTTTCCAACAATCCTGAAGCATACGCTTTAAAACGTGCTGAAAATTTTGGCGTGCCGGCGTTTACCTTCACCCGCGCGGAATTTAAAGACGGAACGGTGCTGGAAAAAGTAAAAAGCTTCGATCCGCAATTAATTGTGCTGGCCGGTTTTCTGTGGCTCATGCCCGAAGGTTTCGTAAAGGAATTTCATAACAAGATCATTAATATTCACCCGGCTTTGCTGCCAAAATATGGGGGCAAAGGCATGTACGGTCATCATGTGCACGCCGCGGTGGTGGCCGCGCAGGAAGCTGAATCAGGCATTACGATCCACTACGTAAATGAGCATTTCGACGAAGGCGAGGCCATTTTGCAGGAACGCTGTGCTGTAAAACCAGGAGATTCGGCAGAAGAAGTGGCGGCGCGGGTTCTGGAACTGGAACACAAGCATTTTGCACCCACTATTGAAAGACTTTTGAATGGTTAAATTGTTGAATGGCTGAATGGTTGAAAAACCTTCGGCCATTTTTGTTTTATAGAATTTGAATAGAGATCGCTGATCATGATTTTTAAATCCGGAACTTTTCTGTAGCCGGTCTATTGCCCGCGGGTTTGGAATTACAGATCTGGGGGATTGATAAATCCCCGGCAGATGGCTTTCGGATGAAAACCTCCGGAAGAGCAGATTAATTTTCTGATTTCCATATTCGCTCATTTACACAATTTATAAATAGCACATTAAATTAGCCCATTAATAAAATGAATCATCCTGTTAAAATTAAGTCCGCGCTGGTTTCGGTTTATTACAAAGACAAACTCGAGCCACTTATTCAGTTTCTGAAAGCGCAGGGCGTGCAATTCTATTCTACCGGCGGCACCCAAACGTTCCTGGAAGAACAAGGCGCCAGCGTAACGGCCGTAGAAGACCTGACCGATTATCCGGCTATTTTTGGTGGTCGCGTAAAAACCCTGCACCCGAAAGTGTTCGGCGGCATCTTGCACCGTCGCGATAATGATTCCGATAAAGGCGAAGTTTCTAAATACGAAATTCCAACGTTTGATCTGGTGATTGTAGACCTGTATCCGTTCGAGGAAACCGTAGCTTCCGACGCTGCTGAACAGGATATCATCGAAAAAATTGACATCGGCGGTATTTCCCTGATCCGCGCGGCAGCCAAGAATTTTAACGACGTGGTGATTCTTTCTTCCAAAGACCAGTATTCCGAATTGCTAGGAATTCTGGAAAAACAAAACGGCGAAACCAGCCTGGAAGACCGGAAAAAATTTGCGGCTCAGGCCTTCAATACTTCTTCGCACTACGATACCCACATTTTTAACTACCTGAACGGCGCGGCTGCCAACGAACCGGCCTTCAAACAAAGCATCAAGCAAGCTACCCCGTTGCGTTACGGCGAAAACCCGCACCAAAGCGCTACGTTCTTCGGCGATCTGGAAGCCCTTTTTGAGCAACTGAACGGCAAACAATTATCCTACAACAACCTCGTGGACGTAGATGCCGCCGTAGCTATTATGGCTGAATTTACCGATAAACCGGCTTTCGCGATCCTGAAACACACCAATGCCTGCGGCGTAGCGGTAGCTGATTCACCAAAACAAGCTTACCTGAATGCGCTTTCGTGCGACCCGGTTTCGGCTTTTGGGGGCGTGATCATCTCCAACAAAGCTATTGACTTAGAAACGGCGGAAGAACTGAACAAGCTTTTCTTCGAAGTGCTGATCGCGCCGGAATTTGCGGCTGATGCGCTGGAAGTTTTGAAAAGCAAAAAGAACAGAATTCTATTGAAACAGAATGAGGTTGAGCTTTCCAAGAAACAATTCAAAACCTTGCTGAACGGCGTAATTGAGCAGGATAAAGACCTGAAAACCGAAACCGAAGCCGATTTCAAACCGGTAACCGAACGCCAGGCAACGGATGCTGAGAAACGCGCCTTGGTTTTCGCCGCAAAAGTTTGTAAGCACACCAAATCGAACACCATTGTACTGGCGAAAGAAAATCAGCTGTTGGCCAGCGGCGTGGGTCAGACTTCCCGCGTAGATGCCCTGCGCCAGGCCATTGAAAAAGCCAAAAGCTTCGGCTTCGATCTGAACGGCGCGGTAATGGCTTCCGATGCCTTCTTCCCCTTTCCGGATTGCGTGGAAATTGCGGATCAGGCCGGAATCGTAGCGGTAGTGCAGCCGGGCGGTTCTATTAAAGACCAGGATTCTATCGATTACTGCAACGCTCACAACATGGCCATGGTCATGACCGGCGTTCGCCACTTCAAACATTAAGATAACAGGAATTGTTTTATTTAAACCTCACCGGTCTTGAAGATCGGTGAGGTTTTTTGTTTTAAAACGCTATGGTTTTGGCCGGAAAAAGTCGAAGGCCGTTCTTTACTTTTTTAGTTGCTAGGCATACCGTTTTATTAGTTGTATCTTTCAGGAAATGAATAAATTATAGTAATATTTCGTTCGCGGCATTAAATTTGTTGGCCCCGTTTCCGCTTTGGCTGAAGCTTCCGGTTGTTTCGGATGCCGTTAACAAAAGATGGTGTGAGTTGGGTTTAAATTAGCCCTGCGATATTTCCTTTAATTTGTTTAATTTCGCGTTCGGATAAGTGCGGAGAATCGGTTCTATGCCGGAGCAGCCACTTTTAAAAACCACATTAAATGGGATTATTTAGTTTTCTTACCAGCGATATAGCCATTGATTTGGGTACGGCCAATACCCTGATCATTCATAACGATAAAATTGTTGTCGACGAGCCATCGATCATTGCCGTAGACCGCACCACCAATAAAGTGCTCGCCATCGGCCGTCAGGCCATGCAGATGCACGAAAAAACGCACGATAACATTAAAACCATCCGTCCGCTGAAAGATGGGGTAATTGCCGATTTCCACGCCGCCGAACACATGATCCGCGGCATGATCAAGATGATTGATACCGGCAGCCGTTTGTTTCAGCCTTCGCACCGCATGGTGGTTTGCATTCCGAGCGGCATTACCGAAGTGGAAAAACGCGCGGTTCGTGACTCTGCCGAACACGCCGGCGCCAAAGAGGTCTGGATGATCCAGGAGCCGATGGCCGCCGCGATTGGTATCGGTATTGACGTGGAACAACCCATTGGTTCCATGATCGTGGATATCGGGGGCGGAACGACGGAAATTGCGGTAATTGCCTTATCGGGCATTGTTTGCGATCAGTCGATCCGCGTAGCCGGCGATGTGTTCAACAAAGATATTCTGGACCACATGCGCCGCCAGCACAATTTATTGATCGGCGAGCGTTCGGCCGAAAAAATTAAAATTGAAGTTGGTGCAGCTATTACCGACCTCGAAAATCCTCCGGCCGACTACGAGATCCGCGGGCGTGACTTAATGACCGGTATTCCGAAAGTGATAAAAGTTACCTACCAGGAAATCGCCATTGCTTTGGATAAATCGGTTTCTAAGATCGAAGAAGCCGTACTGAAAGCCCTGGAAATTGCCCCACCGGAACTTTCGGCTGATATTTACGACAACGGTATTCACCTGACAGGTGGCGGTGCCTTGCTGCGCGGTTTCGATAAGCGCCTTTCCGCCAAAACCAAACTGCCGATCCACATTGCGGAAGATCCGTTGCGCGCGGTGGTGCGTGGTACGGGTACGGCCATTAAGAATATCGAAGGTTTCAGAAGCGTACTGCTGAACTAAGCGGCTTTAAATGCGGAATTTAATCCAGTTTATATACCGGTTCCGGGCTTTTCTGGTATTTCTGATCCTTGAGGCTGCGAGTATTTATTTGTTGGTGCAGAATAATTCGTACCAGAACGCGGCTTTTTATAATTCAGCGAATACCTACGTAGGCAAAGTGCTGGAAATGCAAAGCAACGTAACCGATTATTTCCGCTTAATTACGGTAAACGAATCTTTGGTGAAGGAAAACGCGCATTTGAAAGAAGCGCTTTTCCGCGAACGCAAAATTGCCGGCGATACCCTGCTGACCCGCATCGATAGTGTGATGACGCTGCGCGATACGTTGAACCGTCCGTTACCGGTACCATTCACCTTTACCGGGGCGAAGGTGATCAACAATTCGGTAAGACGCACCAATAACTACTTTACGCTGAACATTGGCAGTTTGCAGGGCGTTCAGCCGGGCATGGGCGTGGTGGCACCGGAAGGCGTAGCCGGGCGCGTAAAAGCGGTTTCTGCCAATTATGCTACGGTAACTTCGCTGCTGCATTCGCAAACCTTAATTTCCGGCAAGCTTACCCGCGACGGTACGTTTGGCACCGTGAAATGGGAAAGCGGCGATGATGCGCATACAGCTACTTTAAATTATATTCCACTGCACGTGAAAGTATTTAAAGGCGATACGGTGGTTTCTTCGGGTTACAACGCGTTGTTTCCGGAGGGCATCATGATCGGGAAAGTGCTTTCGGTTAAAAAAGAAGCCGATAAAAGTTTCTTTACCATTAAAGTTAGGCTGGCGGTAGATTTTACCAAGCTAGGTTTTGTGTACGTGGTGAAGAATCTGGACCAGGCCGAACGCGACTCGCTGGAATTACCGCTGCTCAAGAAAGGAGAAGAAGATGAATAAGCTGGGGCTAAGCCATCTGGTGCAGTTTTTTATTTTTATTGCCCTTCAGGTGTTTCTGGTAAAGTACCTGGTGCTCTTCGATACGGGTTTCTGCTATATTTACATAGCGTTTTTGCTATTTCTGCCCATTCAGCTGCCGCCGGTCATTTTACTACTCATGGGTTTTACCACCGGCATAACCGTAGATACTTTTTACGATACGGCGGGAATTCATGCGGGGGCTTGTGTGTTATTAGCGTATGTGCGGCCTTTTGTGCTGCGCTTTTTAACCCCACGAGACGAATACGACGCCAACGACTCGGTAAATGTGAGACTGATGGGATGGGGGTGGTTTGTAACTTATACGCTCGTTCTGATCTTCCTGCACCATTTGCTGCTCTTTTTCTTAGAACTGGGCGGCCTGAAAGTGGTAGGGTTTACGCTCTTAAAAGTACTGGTTAGTACGTTGTATACGTTTACGGTGGTGGTGATTGTGCAATTGTTATTTTTCTCTGCGCGCCGCGTGGCCCGATGAAGTACTTAGAAGACCGGAAATACGTTATCCAGGCCATTTTTATTATTGTGGCCACTATTTATGCCCTGAAGCTTTTTTACATTCAGGTAATCGACAATAAGTATAAGCTTGCTGCCGAAAACAATGCTATTCAGAAAAATATCCAGTACCCATTCCGGGGGCTGATCTACGACCGCGATGGCCGGCTGCTGGTGCAAAACATGCCGGTTTACGACCTGATGATCGTACCGAAAGAGGCAAAGAATCCCGATACGTTACATTTCTGCAAGGTTTTCAATATCCCGGTCGATGAATTCCGGGAGAAAATAAAAGCGGCCAAGGCCTATTCCTGGGTTAAACCGTCGCCGTTTTTAACCCGCCTTTCTACCCAGGAGTTTGCAGCTATTCAGGAATATCTCACCGACTTTCCGGGGTTTTTCATTAATGCGCGTACCGTGCGGGGTTATACGCACCAGAGTCTGGCGCACGCATTGGGTTATATCGGGGAAATTAGTCCGGCCAAGCTGGAGAAGCCCGAATATGCGGGTTATTTGCCCGGCGATTACTTAGGCATCAGCGGTATAGAATCGGAGTATGAAAAATACCTGATGGGCAAGCGCGGCGTGAAGTATAAAATGGTGAACGTGCGCGGCATCGACAAAGGCCCATTCCGCGACGGCGAATACGATACGCTTTCGGTAGCAGGCGAAAACCTGGTGAGCACCATAGACCTGGAACTGCAGCAGTACGGTGAGAAGCTGATGAAAGGCAAAATTGGTTCGGTAGTAGCTATTGAACCGGCTACCGGCGAAATCCTGGCTTACGTATCGGCGCCCGGCTACGATCCAAGCTTGCTTACGGGTAAAGAATTTGGAAGAAACTACACCAAACTGCAACGCGATTCCTTAAAAACGCTTTTCAACCGGCCCATCATGGCTACCTATCCACCGGGCTCGATCTTTAAACTGGTGCAGGCCTTAATTGCCATGCAGGACGGGATCATTACGCCCAATACCGGTTTCCCGTGTAATCAGAACCTGATAAAATGTTCGCACGGGCACGAAGCGCCAACCAATTTAAGAATTGCCATTAAGCACTCCTGCAACCCTTATTTCTACCAGGTTTTCCGGAACGAAATTAACCAGGGCAAATCGCGTAATATTTTTGTGGACAGCCGCATTGGCCTGGACCACTGGCGGGAACAGGTTTTATCGTTTGGTTTTGGCGATAAGCTGGGCATCGATCTTCCGAATGAGAAAAAAGGCATTATAGCTTCTACTAAACTCTACAATAAATACTACGGCGAAAACCGCTGGAAATTCTCGAACTTCTATTCGGTGAGCATCGGGCAGGGTGAGCTGGGAACTACGCCTTTGCAAATGGCTAATTTAATGGCCATTATGGCAAACCGGGGTTTTTATTATACGCCGCATATCATTCGTTCGGTAGGGGAAAACGGCAAGCCGCTGGCTAAATACTCTAAGAAACATTATACTTCGGTAGATCAGAAACACTTTGAACCCGTGATAGATGGGATGGAAGATGTGGTGGCCCGGGGTACGGGTAGCTTTGCCAAACTGGCGCATGTGGGCATTACGGTGCTGGGAAAAACCGGAACTTCAGAAAACCCGCACGGCGACGACCACGCAGTTTTTGTGGCTTTCGCGCCGCGTGAGAACCCCAAAATTGCCATTGCAGTTTACATCGAGAACGCCGGTTTCGGGGCAATTTCTTCGGCGCCGCTGGCTGGTCTGATGATCGAAAAATACCTGACCGATACGATTTCGGCACCGCGCAAGCGTTGGGAAGAATGGGTACTGGCCGGAAAATTCAAACCTAAAAAGAAACGCTAATGGCTCTGATTCGATCGTCAAAACTCCGGCAGAGCCTTGACTGGCCAACGGTGTTCATTTATTTTTTAATGGTTGGCTTAGGCTGGCTTAACGTGTATGCGGCGGTTTACAGCCCCGATAACGTGATCAATATTTTTAGCTGGGATATTAACTCCGGAAAACAGCTGGCCTGGATCGGTACGTCGGTAATTCTCATTATTGTAGTGCTGGTAATAGATTACAAAGCTTACGATTCGCTGGCCTACATTATTTATGGGGCCATGATCCTGCTGTTGCTGGCTACGCTCATTCTGGCTAACCCGATCAAAGGTTCGCGGTCGTGGCTGGAGCTGGGGGCGGTTCGTTTGCAACCTGCCGAGTTTGCCAAGTTTGCCACGGCGCTGGCGGTTTCCAAGTTTCTGAGCAGCGTGAATTTACGGCAGCAAAACTGGCAGGATCATGCCAAACTGGTTGCTTTAACGTTGCTTCCGCCTTTCATTATTTTGCTGCAAAACGAAACGGGCTCGGCGCTGGTTTTCGGGGCTTTTCTGCTGGCTTATTTCCGCGAAGGCATGTCGCCGCTGATCCTGATCGTGGGCACGGTGGCGGTGGCTTTGTTTATTTCCACGCTGCTATTCCCGAAACTTTACCTGGTAATTGTAATTACGGTGGGCCTAGGTTTATGGCTTTGGGCGAATCAGCGGATATTGATGCGGAAATGGCCCTTGATTTTAATGATCTATGGTGCGTCCATTGGCATGATCTTCAGCGTAGATTTTTTTGTGAATAATGTGTTGCAGGAGCACCAGCAAAACCGGATCAAAGCGCTGATCAGTCCGGAAGCAGACCCGCGAGGATTCGGCTGGAACGTAACGCAAAGTAAAATTGCCATTGGTTCGGGCGGCTTTATGGGCAAAGGTTTCCTGGAAGGCACGCAAACTAAATTCGATTTTGTGCCGGAGCAAAGCACCGACTTTATTTTCTGTACCATCGGCGAGGAGCATGGCTGGGTAGGGAGCGTAATTGTGATCGGTTTGTTTGTGCTCTTGCTTACCCGGATCGTAAAAATTGCCGAGCGCCAGAAATCGGTTTTTGGTAGAACGTATGGCTATTGCGTGGCTTCCATTATCTTCTTCCACTTCCTGGTAAACATTGGTATGACCATTGGCCTGGCGCCGGTGGTGGGTATTCCGCTGCCGTTTTTCAGCTACGGCGGTTCTTCGTTATGGTCGTTTACTACCTTGCTGTTCATATTGCTGGCTTTAGACGCGAACCGGAAACAGGATCTGACCCGTTAATACTTTTTTGCCCGTTTTGCCTACCGTTTTTGAATATTACTACCTCGGCGACCGCCAAACCGACCCAGCTTTGCGAAAAGCGAAGTGTAGCGCTATACGCAGGCCGGATGGAAAATGCATTCGGGGAAAGAATGGGAGTATGCTGGTAATGTTTGCCGATGGCCGGAGAATGGTGGTGGTAGGGAGGTTGTTGCGGAAATTAAAGGAATAAGTTTTATTAGTTTTTAAGCTTCTCACTTTTCTTTGTCATCCCGACGTCAGGAGAGATCTTATCCGATTGGTAGAAAGCTTGCTATTGAGTTTTTATGCCTAAAAGGGTACCGTTTTTATAGCTTGCTTTAGTTCTTAATTAATTCCTTTCAACTTTCAATTAAGCTCTCTCCCTCAAGCCGGGTGGCTTCGTTTCTGCGTTCGCGGCTGCAACCCTTCCTGCCCTTGCGGGCTGCCTCGTTCCTCGGCACCGGAAGTCTTGGAGGCCGCTCTCACAGAAACTGGTGTCAGTTCCCTTCGTAGCTCGCTTTCTTTTTAGTTTAGTTTCCTTCAATACGTGATTTTCGGGAGACGCTGCGCTGGCGATAGGCGTGAAATCTTGTTTGTTAAATCCTGATCAAAAAAAATGGTTTCCTGCTTTAGAAAACCATTTGTCTTAAATCTGGCAGTTATCGCTTTTGTTTATTCCGCTGCTGATTCGATTTTTTGATGTAAGCCATGTGTTTTTTGCGATCTTTTTCGCGGCTTTGGCGGAGTTTGGCGGTTTGTTTACTTAGCTTGCGGGGCTTCATTTTCAGGGTAGTCGCATTTTTGGAGTTTCCGTCGCGGTCGCGATCGCGGTCGGAAACATGGGCAGAGGCGGTAATACCGGCGGCGTTAACTACAATAATTAACACGTAAATTATCCAGCGTTTCATTTTATAGCTCCTTTCGTTTAGTTAAAAGATAGATTATAAGCTGCTGATTATGAATGGTAAATGCAGCAGCCTTGTATCTTGTAATTTACGATGGCAACGGCGCATTAGCTTTGTACTTTAGCGATAAGACTTTGGTGCCTTAAAAAGATAGCGTTTGTATTATATACATTTCAGGGCAAAAGAAAACCCGGCTCTGGAACTGAGCCGGGTTTTTTAGCTTAAAAGCATAGCGTTTTGGAGTTTTTTTCCTAAGCGAATTTGCGTTCTATCAGGCGAAGCAGTTTGTTCAGGTGTTCTTCTTTTTTAACCCAATTGTGTTTGGCTGCCAGGTCTTCCAGTAAAAAACGCTTCGCCGATTCGGCGTCGGGTTTGGCATCCAGGATCTGGATGGCTTCGTAGTATTCCAGGTTTTCGCCGTTGAAGAGCTCGTTTATGAAGGAAAACCGCTGGTTAATGGAAATCGATTCCTTCAGGGTTTCTATTTTACGGGTGTCTTTTTCGGCTAAATTCGGCGCTTCGGGTTTCTTCAGCGTTTCGTTTAGGGTTGGCTTTTCGGTTTTGAATTTCTCGTAAAGCTTTACGTCTGGCTGGTCGGCGGGCGCAGGCGTGGCCGTGGTTACCGCAGGCATACTGGCAGCCGGCGCCGGTACAGGCTGCGCAACCGGTTGCGCGGTTTCTGTTGGTTCCGGTTTTGGAAAGGAGGCCGGGCCGGTTGGGCCGGATGCCGGAACTGCAGCTTTTTCAAAAACGGCATTGGTATCTGCCGCCGGAATATTATACATGGGGCCGGAAGCAGGTTCCGGAGCGGTATTAAACGTTGTTTTTTCCGGAGCCGGGCTGGCCGGGGTAAATACCGGAGCGGCGGCTTTTTCCAGGATATCCTGTTTCGAGATCGGAAGCAAAGGATTTAATTGTTCCAGCAAGGCTTCCACAGGAGCAAGGTCGCGGTAATGTGCCTGCGAGTAAAGCCGGAACTTCTGCAGTACGGCAGTTTTATCTAAGGTTTGCGGCGGCAGGCTTTGCAGAAATTCGCTGAAATGGGTTTTGTTCAGGTCCAGGTATTTGAGGTGTTCCTGTAATTTGGCCGGCGTAACTTCTTCCTGCACCTGCAAAAACTTTTCGTCGAAACTTGTGGCCGGTTGCAGCACCAAGGTAAAAGCATCCAGAATGGCTTTCTGCAAAAGCGGCTCGAAGTGCGGGCGACGGATGAGGATCTTACGCGAAAGCACGTTCATGAATTGCTTCAGGCCTGCTTTTACTTCTTCGTCTTCGAAATCGAAATACGGGCTTTTCAGGTTAGCCATTTCGCGGTTCCAGCTAATGAGCAGCTCTTTTATCACGAAAAGGTTAATTTGCTTAACCGGCGAAAACGTGATGAGTTGCTGGCCGTTGATGGTTTCGTGGTTGGCGAAATACCGGTCGCAAAGAAGTTTTGCGAGGTTGCGGCTGTACTGTTCCAGGCTTAATGTATTATATTTGTCTTCCATTACGATAGCTTCTGCGGGTAAAGATAAAAAAATATGGCAAATTTCACGGTGCAAAACCTGGCTAACCTGCGGGTAAACGTAAGCCCGGGCCAAACGGTTTTGCGCGCCATTCAGGCTACCGGTACTGACTGGATGCATGCCTGCGGCGCCAAAGGCCGCTGCACCACCTGCCGCATGCAGGTTTTGAGTGGTATGCAGAACCTGAGCCCCGAAACGGCCGCCGAACTGAAATACCGCGAAGCCGGCCGCCTGCAACCAAACGAACGCCTGACCTGCCAGTGTACCGTGCTGCAGGGCGAAGTTACCGTAAAGGTACCAAAACCGGTACAATTGCCGCACCAGCGGTATGAATGATTTGAAGATTTGGAAATTTGAAGATTTGAATATGAAAGGAAAAACCGGCCGGAAAGTCACGCTTCAAATTCTCATAGATTCCTTTTTAGAGCAGGTTATTGCGTTCCTGCTTTCAAAAGCCTTCACTGGCATCTTCAAATCCTCAAATTTCCAAATCTTCAAATTTAAACCATGTTCATAGAACCCCGCGTGGGCAATTCCACGCACATTCACCGCCGCGGCTGGATAGAAGTGATCTGCGGGTCCATGTTTTCGGGGAAGACCGAAGAGTTGATCCGGAGGCTGAACCGCGCCAAAATTGCGAAGCAGCAGGTCGAGATCTTTAAACCGGCGATCGATACGCGTTACCATGTGGAAGATGTGGTTTCACATAATGCCAATGCCATTCGTTCTACGCCGGTGAGTTTTGCGCACGACATGTTGCTTTTGGGCAGCAGTTGCGACGTGGTTGGCATAGACGAAGCCCAGTTTTTTGATGAAGCGCTGGTGGATGTGTGCGTGCAACTGGCTAATAACGGCATACGGGTAATAGTGGCCGGCCTGGATATGGATTATTTAGGCAAACCTTTCGGGCCGATGCCGGCTTTAATGGGCGTGGCCGAATACGTTACCAAAGTACACGCCGTTTGCATGCAGTGCGGCGATATTGCTTCTTATTCGTTCCGGAACGCGGCTTCGGCGCAGAAAATACTTTTAGGCGAAACTGACAGCTACGAAGCCCGCTGCCGCCATTGTTTCCTGGAAGGCATGAAGGGGAAATTGTGAGTTTTTGCGGGTAAAATGCTACCGTTTTGAGATTAAATTTCTGAACTTTAAAAAGCCGCTCCAAAATTTTTTCGGAGCGGCTTTTTAGTTTTTATGAGATTTAAAAGAAATGTTATTTGGTAACCATAATTTTCTCCTTTTTAGAGAAATCTGGGGTAGTTACATTTACCATATACATGCCAGCGCTTAAATCTTGTATATCTAAAGTAGACATATTGCTAATCGTGGCGTTACGAACGAGGCGGCCTTGTAGATCAGTAATTTCAACCTGAGCTTCGTTGTAATTGGCTGGAAGTTTTATTTTTAATTCCCCAGCTATAACTGGGTTTGGATAAATAACCGTTTCTTTATCATCAGAACTTGTTTGTGCCAGACGACTACCAGATGGCGGCGGACAGCCATTTGTGGTCGTTATTATCATTTTAGTTTGATAAAAGAAATTGTAGAAACGGGCACCTCCCCATTCTTTTGTAATTACTTTGAGTATAAGTTCATAAGATTTAAAAGGGGTAGTTGGAAATGTATAAGTGACAGTTGGTGCCGTTCCTGTTAATACAATTGCCCCGGTTGAAGCGTCTTTTAACTCCCAATTATATTCAATATCCCAACTATTTATTGAAGTAATAACCGGTGCTGAGTAAGTAATGGTGCGTTGAACCGTACCACCTGAACAACCACCATTTGCTACAAGGGGTGCTGTTTTTCCATGAATTGTTCCGCCAAATTTATAATCCCAGTAGTCTACCTGGCGTGGAAGGCGGTGAACAGGATAATTAAAAGGGCTAGTAGTTAGTGCTTGAGCTTTATATTTTTGAAGATCACCCCAGCTTCCAGTTTGAGTTGAAGATTCAGGCAAATAGCTTACAAATTGAAAGTTTGGGTTTGCTACATCTGCATAAACCATAGCCAACGTTTTGTTGTAATCTATTTCAAGCTGTGATTGTGCACAGTTTCTAGAAGAACCGCTAAATCTTCCTCCTATTGGAGTTACAGCTCCTGTTCCACTTATTTTGAATAGGCCATCGTTATTGCTGCTTCCTGAACCGGCCGTTACGTATAATCGCGTATTTACGCCTGCTGCCGGATTATAATTTGGGTTAAATTCAATGCCATTTACTTTTTGAGCGCTTATGACGCTTGAAATGGGAATGGAATTATGTACCCTATTAGTAAGGTCAATAGTATAAACAGTTGCCGTTGGGGTACCGCCAGAATAGGTGTTATCATCGGCCCAAGCTAATAAATTGCCATCCGGAGAAATTTCTAATTCACTGGTAGCGAAATTAGATCCATTTACTACTACACCACCTTGGATTGCAAGTGGAGCACAGATACGGGTAGGGTAATAAAATTGTCCGCCGGCAGTGCTTGCATTATGAAGATTATTATCATGAGCATAGAGGTGGTCTAAGGTAAATTTGTAAATACCAATATTTTCCACTGCAACGTAGAGCTTTTGCCTTTCGCCTCCGGCCGGAATTTTTTCTATCGCAATTGCGCCTTTAGGTCCCCAACCAGCTGCCATACTAAATCTGATATCTCCATTCTGATCTTTAGGATAATAAGGACCATTAATTTTTTTTGTAGATGTATCGATAATAAAATAAACCAGCATGCCATTTGCACCATTTGAAGCAGCTGTTCTTATGTAAGTAAAAAGAAAAAACTCGTTTGTGGTTCGTTCGCGGGGAATGACTGTAAATTCAGGCTCATCTCCTGGGAAAATTAGGTCAGTGCCATTTAGTCCATCAAAAAGGTTTCTTTGTGAGGAATTTCTTGTAAATGAATATGTGTCCCACCCATTGGGGTAAGTGTTTGCAGACCAGACTTTTATTTCGGAAGATTTAGGATTAGCAGTGGTTTCTCTGCCAATAAGAAAGGCAGGAATTTCTTGATCGCTATATCTAAAATTTGAGGGCAGGTAAAGGTCGTAAGCTTGTCGGTTATAATAGCTCCCGTATATCCGGTCGAAATTTAAGCGTTTCCCATCGGTCTTTATATATTCATCGCTGATTCGGTTTATGTAATAAGGTTCTTCCCGTTCCTGGGCTGATAAATAATAGTTGAAGGCAACATGTGTAAAATTACTATTTGTTGGATCAGGTACAGTTGGAGGCTGTGCCATAATCCATTGCGGGTTTTGGGCATAAACGTTTGCAGCATGAAAAATCATACAAATAAAAATGGCAAGCAGGCTTTTTAGCCTCACCGTCTGTGTTTTACAGGTCATAGTTTTTATAGCGTTAGTTTAAACAAAGCTACTTATTGACCTGTGTTTTAAAAGGAAACTTTACGTGTAAAAGAAACTATAACAAAAAAAAACATCAGGTTATATTATTCTTATTTTCAAGTTGCCGGTTGTGGCTATTCGATGTTCTTGCAAACAAAACTGCTGAAAATCATATAGCATTTGTAACATTTAAGTTTGCGTGATATTGAAATAAATTTTATAGCAGGCAACGGTTTAAGCGTTTAATCCGACTAAATTTAAGGTGGTTTAATGCTTTTAATTATGATGCCAATTTTATGCTATTTATTAAAATGCTTGCCTAAAACCGGCAAGCATTTCCTGAACTCCCTGCTGTTATTAACCTGCCTGCCTCTTTTTGCCCAAGAAAAGCAAGGGGCTAACTGGTTGTTTGGGGGTGGCCAAGGTAGTTCTGGAGTCCCAGGAGTTCATCTTGATTTTAGTGCTTCTAAGTTACAACCCCAGCCTTTTATAAATAACCATCCTGGTACAGTAGGGGTTGCCACCATAAGCGATAAAAATGGCGAATTGCTTTTTTTCAGCAGTATTGGAAATGTAGCAACCCGACAAAAAGTAAACAATAAATATCAGCAAATGCCCAATGGTGATATTTTTAAAGCAGGAATTTCATATATGGGTACTTATGCAGAATTAATCATGCAAAACCCGCAGGACAGGCAGCGCTATTATATATTTCTTAATACCTTTTTCGATGAATTACAGGTGGCGGAAATAGACATGCGGCTGAACAACAGCTTTGGCGATGTAGTGCCGAATTCCTTAAAGTTACTGAGCGCGCAGGTTGGCAGAGGCATGGCTGCTATGTTGCACCAAAACAAACGCGATTACTGGCTATTATCAATGAATTTTAGCGGGGACAGTTTGCTGGCATTCCCGGTCAATGCTAACGGCATCGGGGCACCAGTAGTTTCGGCAATCAATAAAAAACTTTGGGCGGGCGGCAGGCTTAAAAGCTCCCCCAACAGCGAATTGCTGGTAGTATCGGGCAAGCAAAGCGTAGAAATATTTGGCTTTAACCGACAAACGGGCAACGTATCGGCGCTTCACAGCTTAATTATACCTGATTCAGCTAAACAACAAGCTTTTTCCTTTTCCTTTTCCCCGAATAGCTCTAAATTATATGTCGGAACGATGAGTAAGGTTAGTTCAAATGCTTCATACGCGCTTTTGCAATATGACTTGGCAGCCGGAAATAGTCCGCAAATCCAACAATCAGTAACCACTATTTATCATCCTTCATTCATTGGCTTTGGTCAAATACAAATATGGGACATGCAACTTGCCATGGATGGTAAAATCTACGCGGTAAGAGAGGACTCCACCAATACGCCACCACCCTATTATCTGAGCCAGATCAGCTACCCGGATCAAAAAGGGATAGCTTGCGGTTTTAAGCTGAATACCATTCCTAGCACTGGTATTGTAACGAGCCTTCCGGCCTTAAACCAAACGCTTTTCCGCAACGCGGGAATCTTGCAGGCTCAGGCCAACCGTGATACCATTTGCTACGGCGATTCGGTGCAGCTTTCGGCTTACGGTGCCGGTGCAGAACGCTTCCGTTGGGATATTGCCGATGGCCTGACTTCGCCTAACGATACGCTGGCGAACCCGGTGGTTTGGCCTACTAAAACTACTACCTACCGAGTTATAGCTTCCTCTCCCTTCCGCGCCGATACGGCTTTTATAAAAGTGGTAGTGCGGGCGAATGCTGAAATGAAGATAAGCGGCCCAATGCAGGTTTATAGGTTTGCTGAAGAGCAGGAGTACCGGGTTTCCGGGCAAACTACCGGCAATTCCTTGCGCTGGCAAGTTTCCGGTGGGGAGATCATTTCCGGGCAAGGCACCAACCGCATCCGGGTAAACTGGGGCGAAACTGCTGCTGCTACTGTAACGGTATTGGAAACCAATGATGAAACCTGTGATTATGCAGCAACTTTAAAAGTAGCAGTTTCCGGTTCGCCACCGCCACTTTTCTATAACATCATCACGCCCAATGTAGACCATAAAAACGATGCTTTTGTGATCGGAAACCTGAAAAACTATGCCGAAAACGAACTGGTAATTTATAACCGCTGGGGCGTGGAAGTTTTCCGGAGCCGCAATTATAAAAACGACTGGCAGGCAGATAATTTAAGCAGCGGCACTTATTTTTACCGTTTTCAATCCGGCTTGCAAAGCTGGAAAGGCTGGCTCGAAGTGGCTAAATAGGGGAATTGTTTCATGGTTGAATTGCTAAATGGTTTTGAGTTTTTCAGGCTAAAACCATAGCGTTTTCCAGCAGCCAAACCTGGGAGGTTTAAGAAACCTCCCAGGTTTTTGTTTCCTTACGGATCTTCATGAATTTTCTAAATCGAAAACGCTACCGTTTTACCCTCAAAAAACTAATTGCCACGCCTTTTAAGGCTTATAGCACCAGCCCACCGGCTGTGCCATCGAAATTACCTGCTCCTGCAACCTGCATAAACAACATCCCGACTTTTTTGCGTAATTTCGATACCGTTTTAGGGCGTTTTCAGATTTGTGGCGGCGGCAGGCACTAAATGGTTTGCCAGGCCGTTAACAAAACGAAAACCCGGATTTTTAATATGAAGCACTTCGTACGTTTTTTATTCTTAGGTCTCTTCCTGCAGTTTGCTGCTTTCCCGGTGCGGGCGCAGTCGTCCGGCACGGGTATTGGCGATTGGCGCGTGTATGTGCCGAACCATAACGGCAAAATGGTGGTAGCAGCCGGCCCTAAAATTTACTGCGCTACCGAAAAAGGCCTTTTCTATTTCGATAAGGAATTCAACAGCCTCGAAACGCTGACTAAAGTAAACGGCCTGCACGACATGGGCATCAGTACCATGAATTTCGACAGCGTAACCAACACCCTGGTAATTGCTTACGAAAACACCAACCTCGACCTGATCCGCGGCGAAGAGATCATCAACATCAACGACATTCTGCGCAAATCGCTGCCCGGCGAAAAGCTTATTTATAATATTTACTTTAAAGATAAGCTGGCTTATTTATCATGCGCGTTCGGTTTGGTGGTACTCGATCTACAGAAACTTGAAATTAAAGACAGTTATATTCTGCGCAATACCGCCGGGGTTTCGCTGAAAATTTATGCCAGCACCATCCTGAATAACCAGCTTTTTATAGCCACTTCCGGCGGCATAATGCGGGCCGATAATTACCGCACTGTAAACCTGAACGACCGGAAAAACTGGAAAACTTACGGCACCGCCGATAGCCTGCCGGCCACAAGCCCGGATAATATACGCACGCTGGCCACCTTTAAAAATGCGGTTTACGCGGGCGTTAATAGTTATGGGGTTTATAAGTTAGAGAACGGAACCTGGAAAAAGACCAAGGCCGATACCTGGTTAGGTTCCATGATCAAACAATTGGTGCCCCGGCGCAGTGTATTGCTGGTCTGCACCGATTATAACGTTCGTTTTTTAAGTGAAAACAACGAAATTGTGGGCTACCTGGCCGATGGACTAATGAGTAAACCGCAGGCCGTTGCGCAGGATCGCAGCGGCGAATTCTGGGTAGCCGATATCAATAATGGGCTGGTGCGCACCGTCAACCAGTCGTATTCTAATCTTTTCCCTTCCGGCCCGGCCGATATCAGTACGTTCAAGATCCTGGCCGATGCCAGATCGGTTGTGGTGCTGGCGGGCGGTTACCGCGGGCCGGGGCAGCTTAGTTCCGGCCTGGGTTTTTACGAATTTAAGAACGGTACCTGGGAAAATTATAATTTCAACCGCTTTAAAGATCCCGCCAAGTATCCGGATATTCTGGATTTGAGTGCCGTGGTGCGCAACCCGGTAAACGGGAAATTATACATGGGCAGTTTTGGTTACGGTGTGCTGGAATGGAATGGGCCGGGCGATTTTAAAGTGCTGGGTGCAGATGTATTAAGCAGTTCCATAGCGGTTGGCAGCCCGGATTATGCCAAATACCTGCGCGTTTCAGGCCTTGCTGCCGATCCGGAAGGCAATATCTGGGTAACCAACCCATCCGATTTTTCGGGTTTGCCCGGTTTGCACATGCTGCGCCCCGACGGCACTTGGCGCACGTTCAGTTTGCAGAATACTTCCGAAGGCACGAGTTTTGGGACTTCCAATACCTTTGAAAAGATCGTGATAGACGACAGCGGGTATAAATGGATCAATATCCGGCCACGAAATGGCAACGGCCTGGTGATTTACGATGACGTGAACGACCGCTTCCGGTTCCTGAATAAAAGTACGACCGGCGGGAACCTGCCGGGTAACGAGGTACATAGCATGGCCAAAGACATGGACGGCGATATCTGGGTGGGAACGGAAAATGGCATCGGGGTTTTTTACGATCCGGAACTGGCTTTTTCTTCTTCCAAGAATATCTCGGCTTCGGTGCCGGTTTTTGGCAACCGGGCTTTGCTGGAAGAGCAGGTTGTGACGGTAATTACTGTAGACGGTGCAAACCGCAAATGGGTAGGAACCGAAAACGGCGTATGGCTTTTCAACGAAGACGCCGACAAGGTTATTCTGAATTTCACTACTGCCAACAGCCCGCTACCTTCCAATAAAATAACCGATATTGCCGTAAACCACGCCACCGGCGACGTTTATATCGGCACAGAAGCGGGACTGGCTTCTTACCGCGCAGGCGCTACCATTACTTCCGAAACTCCGGATTGCGCCAACGTTTTCCCCAATCCGGTGCGGCCCGGTTTTGCCGGCCAAATTGCAATTTCGGGTATTGCTAATAACGCCACTGTAAAAATTACCGATGTAACCGGCAACCTGGTTTTCGAAACCAAAGCCCTGGGTGGAACGGCTATCTGGAACGGCCGCGACATTAACGGCCAGCACGTAAGATCGGGCGTTTACCTGGTTTTAAGCAGTAACCCCGAAGGCGGTGAAACCTGCGTGAGCAAAGTAGCCGTACTGGAATAGATGTTAGTAAAGACCCGCGGCATTGTCCTGAATTTTATCCGTTACCGGGAAACGTCTATTATCGTGCGCATTTATACCGAGCAGTTGGGTTTGCAGACCTACATCGTAAACAGCGTGCGCAAGAAAGGCCCCGGAACCCGCATCGCGCTTTTTCAGCCGCTAATGCTGCTCGAAATGGTGGTTTACCAGTCGGGGAGTGGCGGCATTACCCGCATTTCTGAATACAAATGCGCGCATCCGTTCCATACGCTGCATTACGATATCCGCAAAAGCAGCGTGGCGCTGTTCCTTTCCGAAATTATTTCGGCTTCAGTGAAGGAAGAAGAGGAAAATTTACCCTTGTTCAAATTCCTGTACCAATCCATTGTAGCCCTCGATAACCTGGAAACCGGGTTTGAGAATTTTCACCTGGCGTTTTTAATGCAATTGGCGCACTATTTAGGCTTTGGAGCACATAACGCGGCCGAAATCACGAACCAGGTTGCTTTTGCTCCGCCTTCCGGACATGGGTCGCAGCCTTCAGTTATGCATTTCCAGATGTTTGAAGGGATGCTGGATGAGTTAATGGAGCGTCCGCAGGAAGCGTTGGTGCCCAATGGCAAAGTGCGGAAAGAGTTGCTGAATATCCTCATCCGGTTTTACCAGTTGCATGTAGACCGCTTAGGCGAAATAAAATCGCTGCATGTGCTTTCGGATGTGCTTTCAGATTAAAAACGGTATGCTTTAAACGCAAAAAAGTCGGGCTGCAAGTTGCAGGCCGACTTTTTTAATGCTTTTATATAGCGTTTTCTATTGCTTCACTTCCACCACTTTCATCCGGAAAATAAGGTCGGTATTGGGCGGAATGCGGTAGCCGTTATTTCCGGAATGCGGGTCGGGCACGCCGTGCGCGCCGTAAGCCAGGCGCGCCGGGATCATAACTTCTACTTCCTGGCCGGCGCGCATTAAAAGCAGCATTTCGTCCCAGCCGGCAATTACTTCGCCGGTTCCGGCTTTAAATTTTATGGGTTTCTGGCCTTCGGAAGTATCAAAAACCTTTCCGTTGGCAAACCGGCCGGTATAATGCACCAATACCCTTGCCCCCTGGCTTACCTGTGGGCCATTGCCCTTTTGTAAAACTGTGTAACGTAAGCCCGATGCTGTTTGCACCGTATCGGGGTTTGCATAGGCGAGAGTGGCGCTGAAAAACAAGCAGATTAACCAGGTGAAGTATTTCATAGAAGTTTTTTCTGAAAGTTAATTTACGATCTGCAGCACATTTATATCGAAGACCAGTACCGCATTGGGCGGAATAGAACCACTGCTGCCGCGGGGGCCATAAGCCTGGCCGGAAGGAATATAAAAGCGCATGGTTTCGCCTTCGGTCATCAATTGCAGGCCTTTGGTCCAGCCGGTTATTACGCCGGTTTTACCAACGGTTAGGGTAAACGGGGAATTTTTATCGTAAGAGCTGTCGAATTTGCTGCCATTCAGGAAACGGCCGATATAGTGCACTTTTACAGTATTGCCGTGCTTTACCTGGGCACCGGTTCCGGGTTGCAGGGTGGCGTAGTAAATGCCCGATTCGGTGCGTTTGGCCTGGCGCATGGTGCTGTCTCTGGCCATCCATTCCTTGATCAGAACTTCGTCATCGGCAGCCTGCTTTACCGGGTCGTGCACATTCAGGACTTCTTTCTGGCAAGCCGCAACCGAACAGATAAAGGCCAGCAAAAAAAGAGGTCTGAAAAGGAAAGCTTTCAGGGTGAAAATTGGGGTTTTAAATAATACAGACATAAACCGTTGGTAAGCTAAAATTTGGGGCAGCCCGGGCTGCAAATGCATAAAAAATAAAAACAGCAACTCCCGATTGGAAAGTTGCTGTCTTAAATTTACAAAACGTTAGGGAATTTCCCTAAAAAACTACTTGATATCTACCAGTTCTACCTCGAAACGCAGGGAAGCATCGGCTGGAATATCGGCGCCGGCGCCTTGCTGGCCGTAAGCCAGGGTAGAAGGAATAAGCAAAGTAGCTTTCGCACCTTTGTTCAACAGAGCAATGCCTTCGTCCCAACCGCGGATCACCATGCCCTGGCCGATCTGGAATTCGAAAGGAACACCGGCTTTGGCCGAAGAATCGAACTCTTTGCCATCGAAGGTTGTGCCACGGTAGTTTACGGCTACGATCTGACCCGGTTTAGGAGTAGGACCGGTGCCTTTCTTCGTGATGATATAGTACAGGCCGGATGGCGTTTTCTGAGCCGTCAGGTTCTGCTCTTTCAGGTATTTCTGAATGTTCTCGTCGTCTACCGCAATCTGCTTTTCGGCGTGCGCCTGCATTTCCTTCATCTTTTCTTCCTGCATTTTCTGCTGATCGGCCATGGCCTGCTCTTTGCTCTGCAGTTTTTCGGCTACAATGTGGAAGGTAAGCTTGCTGCCTTTTTTAATGAATGGCGGCAACGGCTGCTGGTAAGATTTTGCGAATAACGTATCGGCGCTGATCTTGAAAACGGCGCTGTCGCCCGGCTTCAGCATTAGTAAAGCACCTTCCAGGCTGCCTTTGTAAGGCGCCGCATTCATCAGGGCCATAGCTGGTTGCTTAGCAGTATAAGTGCTGAACAGTACGGAGTCTTTGTCGTTCTTCACTACCTGTTGCATGGTCATTACCTGGCCAATAAGGCTGGTATCGGAGGCTGCATTCTCTTTTGGTTCGTATTTACCGTCTTTGCCTTTCGAGAAGATCATATATTCCAGGCTTCCTTCACCTTGCGTGAATTCGCCTTTTTTACCTTTATCCTGGCAAGATTGCATCAGGAACATACCGGCTAATACCGGCACTAAAAATTTAGCTTTGTTTAGCATGACTGGGTTATGGTTTAAAATCTTTTATGCGGAATAATTTTATGCAGAATGAATAAGTTGCTCTTTGTATTGCGGCAACAGTAATTCGAGTTTGGTTACGGTAGCTTCCAGAGTATCGTAAGAAATGCCACCAGCCGCGTTGTGGTGGCCGCCGCCGTTAAAATGCGCCCGCGAAAATTCGTTTACCGAAAAATCGCCTACGCTGCGGAAGGAGATCTTTACGGCCGGGCCGCGGTCTATGAGTAATGCCGCAAACACAATGCCTTCAATGGAAAGCGCAAAATTTACCAGCCCTTCGGTATCGCCGGTGCGGGAATCGTATTCCTTCAGTTCTTCCTGGGTAATGGCAATGTAGGCGGTATTGTATTCGGGGTGCACCACCAGCTTGTCTTTCAGGGCATAGCCTAAAAAACGCAGGCGGGTTAAGGTGTGGTTGTCGTAAATTAAGCGGTGCACTCTGGCGGTATTCACCCCGGCAGCGATCAGTTCGGCAATGATCAAATGCACGTTGCGCGACGTGCTGGGATGGCGGAACGAACCGGTATCGGTCATGATGCCGGCGTACAAACATTCTCCCATGGCCGCATCGATCAGGGCTTCGTCGCCCATAGCCCGGATCACTTCAAAAATGAGTTCGGCAGTAGCAGCGGCGCTGGTTTTGGAAATGGTTATATCGGCAAAGTCTTCCGGGAACATGTGGTGGTCGATCATTACCTTTTTGCCTGGCGCTTTTAATACCATGTCGCCCATTTCGTTAATGCGGCTGATGGCGGAAAAATCCAGGCAGAAAATTACTTCGGCCTCGTTCACCAGCTGACGCACCTTTGCATCGGAATGCTGGTCGTAAACCACCACTTCGTCGTGGCCGGCCATCCAGTTCAGGAAAGCCGGGTAATCGGAGGGGGTAACCACAATAACCTGGTGGCCTTTCTTTTTGAGATAGCCCGCCAGCCCCAGGCTCGAACCCAGCGCATCGGCGTCGGGTTTGTGGTGGGTGGTAATAAGTATTTTTTTAGGCGTGGCCAGCAATTCGCGGAGCGCCGTTATTTCCTGCATTTCCTTCATAAAGCCGTAAGGCCAAAAAAAATAATCCGCAAAATTCCATATAAATTAAATGGAAAACAAATTAATAGACATAAGTATCGGGAAGTAAGACAAAAGACTTTTCCGGTCTTAAAGCATCGCGTTTTTATTTCGATGGCTGAATGTTCGGGATTCAGTTGTTCGACTTTTTAGGCCTGAAAGCATAGCCTTTTTTTAGACGAATGATGCAAGGCACAGCGCTCGCGGCTTTTTAGCCCGAAAACCATTCCGTTTTGGAGTTGCAGATTTCTCAGAAGAGAATTGGTTACCGATAAACAGATTTCCGGATTTCTGTATTACTTTTGCAGGCTGATTTAAAGTGGCAGGTTAACGAGCCTGCGCGTTTTCGGATCCTGGCAACTTTTAATTCCTAATTTTTAATTTCTAATTGATATAAAGAAGATGGCAACAAACAGAACGTTTACCATGATCAAGCCAGATGCGGTACAGGACAACCACATTGGCGCAATTACCCAAATGATGGAAGAAGGCGGTTTCCGCGTGGTAGCCATGAAAAAAACGCTTTTAACCAAAGAGCGCGCCGGTGATTTCTATGCTGTGCACAAAGAGCGTCCGTTCTACAACGACCTGGTTTCTTACATGAGCAAAGGCCCGATCGTAGCTATGATCCTGGAAAAAGACAACGCGGTAGAAGATTTTCGTAAACTGATCGGCGCTACCAACCCGGCTCAGGCTGAAGAAGGCACCATCCGGAAGCGTTTCGCGAAATCGATCGAGTCGAACGCCGTTCACGGTTCCGATTCTGATGAGAATGCGAAAATTGAAGGCGATTTCTTCTTCAAAGCTGACGAGCAGTTTTAATTAGTATCTGATAGCAAGTAGCAGGTATCTTGACTTTTTTGGTCTGAAACCCTAGCATTTTTAAGATCAAACCTCCCGGGTTTATAAACCTGGGAGGTTTTTTTGTGTCTGAGGTTTTTCAATTCCAGCGTTCGTAAACTAAAGCAGGCGGCAATGAAAGTCTGAACACGATTTTAAGGATTTTTGGGATGGGCAGGATTTTCGTCAGAATCAGGATTTACAGAAACGAAGTTCGGCGTAGCCAATTTTAGAATTATCAGAATTGACCCCACCCAACCTCCCCTAAAAACAGGGGAGGGCTCTTATTCTGCTATCCCGGTAATTAATCACTCCCAACCCCTGCTTATCAAGTAGAGGAGCTTTGAAACCGTCAGCTGAAGCAGCCGGCAATGAAGTTTGTCTGAACACGATTTTCAGGATTTTGGGGATGGACAGGATTTTAACACCCTTTCATCCACTCTGATTTCACGATATCGCCAGCGCAGCGTTTCCTGAAAATCACGTATTGAAGAAAACTAAACTAAAACAAAGCAAGCTACGGAGGTGCATGATACCAGTTTCTGTGAGAGCGGCCTCCAAGACTTCCGGTGCCTTCAGGCAGCCCGCAAGGGCAGGAAGGGTTGCAGCCGCGAACACAGAAACGAAGCCACCCGGCTTGAGGGAGAAAGCTAACTATGAAAGTAAAAAGTTATGGGTTAAAACTGAAGCCCATCTGAAAAGGAGAAGCAAAAGTCTTTCCCTGTTTTAGCTATTTAGGCGGGTAAAACGCTATCCATTCTACCACAAAAAGTCAATTGCAAACTTTAAATAGATATCTCCTGTCGTCGAGATGACAAAAAGCGGCATGCTTTTAACCATAAAAACTCAGTAGCAAACTTAACCACTATCTCCATGAGATTTGACTCCGCTGAACCTTCGGTATCTCATATCGTCGAAATGACGAAGAAAAAACGCTATGCTTTCGACCATAAAAAGTCTTAAGTCTTGTGTCTTAT
The DNA here is from genome assembly GCF_016623615.1 of Adhaeribacter terrigena. Taxonomy (GTDB): domain Bacteria; phylum Bacteroidota; class Bacteroidia; order Cytophagales; family Hymenobacteraceae; genus Adhaeribacter_A; species Adhaeribacter_A terrigena. The sequence continues at coordinate 190,942 of NZ_JAEHFX010000009.1, forward strand.
ATCTTGTGTCTTCTAAAAAACTGCTATCTTTCAAGCTGCAATTAAACCCAGTAAAACCAATGGCCGAAGAACAGGGGCATTTCAAGCGCGAACTCAAACTTTTTGATGCAGTAATGATGGTAGCCGGCACGATGATCGGTTCCGGGATCTTTATTGTGAGCACCGATATTGCCCGCAACGTAGGCAGCTCCGGTTATCTGCTTTTGGTATGGGTGCTCACCGGTTTTATGACCATAGTTGGCGCATTGGCGTACGGCGAGCTGGCCGGCATGATGCCCAAGGCCGGCGGCCAATACGTGTACCTGCGCGAAGCCTACAATCACCTCGTTTCTTTCCTGTATGGCTGGACGCTTTTTCTGGTAATCCAGACCGGAACCATTGCCGCTGTTGGCGTAGCGTTTGCGCGTTTCACCGGCGTATTAATTCCCTGGTTTTCCGAAACAAACGTGCTGCTGGAAATCGGTAATTTTAAATTCACCTCGGTACAACTTTTAGCCATTTCCTGCATTGCGTTTCTTACTTTCCTTAATTCCAGGGGCGTGAAAAACGGCAAGATGATTCAGAACATTTTCGGCAGCACCAAAATTCTCGCTTTGTTCGGATTAATTGCCATCGGATTGCTTTTCGGCATAAATGAAGAGGTGGTGCAGCAGAATTTCTCCAATATGTGGAATGCCAAAGCTACCGTAGTTGATAACGGCGTAGTTACGTCAATTTCTTCGCTGGCGGGTTGGGGCCTGATTGCGGCTATCGGCATGGCCATGGTAGGTTCGTTGTTTTCTTCCGATGCCTGGAATAACATCAGTTTTTCCGGCGACGAAGTGGTGAACCCGGAGAAAAATATTACCCGCAGCATGGTGATCGGCACGATGCTGGTAACCGGCATTTATCTGTTGGTGAACCTTGTTTATCTGCTCGTTTTACCATTGAAAGGAAGTCCGGAAGGCACCGATGTGTTAAGCAAAGGCATTCAGTTTGCCAATAACGACCGCGTAGCCACCGCCGTAGCCTATGCGGTTGGCGGCGGGAAAGCTACCATTGTAATTGCATTATTAATTATGGTTTCCACGTTCGGCTGTATTAACGGCTGCATTTTATCAGGTGCCCGGGTGTATTACGCCATTGCCAAAGATGGTCTGTTTTTCCGGCCGATGGCGAAGCTGAACCCGAAAGGTGTACCGGCGAATGCGTTGTGGTTACAGGGTTTATGGGCGGCTTTGCTGTGCCTTTCCGGCACCTACGGCAACCTGCTCGATTATGTAATTTTTGCGGTGCTGCTTTTCTACATTCTTACCATTGCCGGCGTGTACATTTTGCGGAAAAAGAGACCTGATGCGCCGCGCCCGTACAAAGCTGTCGGTTACCCGGTTTTGCCAGCCATGTACATTTTCCTGGCCGGAAGCATTTGCCTTATTTTACTTATTTATAAACCAAATTATTCTTGGCCGGGTCTTATAATTGTGGCCCTGGGAATTCCGGTCTATTATTTATTCCGGAACACAATTCGCGGGAGCAAAGTATAAGGGTTTTTATCTGTAGTATAGGGCTTAAACCCTACGCTACAAGTTATTTTAACCTAAAACTTTTAGTTAATTGAATAAACTACGGTTCAGGATCAGGCAGTATTTCGGTTTTTCGCAGCGCGAAACGTCGGGTTTTCTGGTGCTGCTGGCGTTAATGGCGGTTTTTCTGATCCTGCCACTTTTCCTCAGACCAAAGCCCGAAACTTACGACCCCACCCACGACCAGCAGGTTTTAGACAGTTTAGCCGCCGTTTTAGATGCCCGCGAAGTAGTTCGTCGCAGCACTTTTTACGCCAAAAAACCTACCGTTTCTTTAAAGCCTTTTAACCCGAACCAGCTTACTGAACAACAATGGATCGACTTCGGTATGAAGCCCTGGCTGGCTAAACGCATTCTGAATTACCGGCAAAAAGTAGGCGACTTTAAAAGCAAAGCCGACGTTCAGAAAATCTACGGCCTGCCCGATTCTGTTTACCAAAAATTCGCGCCGTATATCTTACTCCCGGAAACCGCCGAAAACGCTAGGGATTTTGCCGCAAAAACTGCCGGAACCTACGAAAACCGCAAGTTCGAAAGTGCGAAGAAACCATTCCGATTGCAAGCTTTCGATATTAATTTAGCCGATACCACCGAACTTAAACGCATCCGCGGCATCGGCTCCAAACTTTCCGTTAGAATTCTGAAATACCGCGACCGGCTGGGTGGCTTTACTTCGGAAGAACAAATTCAGGAAGTCTTCGGCCTGCAACCCGAAACCGTGGACAGCCTGCGCAAATACACCTACGTAGAAAACGATTACAGCCCCAAAAAAATAAACCTGAACACGGTAACGTTTGAAGAGCTGAAATCGCACCCGTACCTTAAATTCAACCAGAGCCGCGCCATAATTGCTTACCGCGACCAGCACGGGCCTTACCAGAAAATAGAAGACCTTAGAAAGATCAAGCTCATGGACGAAGCCACGTTTGCAAAACTGCGGCCGTACCTTGCGCTTTAAATGTTTTTACGGAACTTCGCTGCCGCATGAAGGAAATTTTAAAGTCGTATCAGCGCAGGCTCATCAACCTTTCGGGCAACAACCGGGCTTTGGTTTTGCGCCGCTTAACTGCCGGCCTGCACCTGGATCTGCACAGCTTCGATTTTATAAATTCCCAGCCCACTTTTGAATTGCTCCGCGAAATTATTGCCGGGAAAAAGCTGGTTTCTATGGCTCCTTTCGCCGATCCGCGCCGGGCAGAGGTTGCCGTTTTAAGCCAGAAACTGAAGGCGATCTTGCGCCGCGTGGCCCTGCTGAAAGAAGAACGCGGCACCGAAGAATTGTATGTGGGTTGGCCTTTGGTAACCGGAAAACTGAACGATGGAACTACCTTGCGCTGTCCGCTTTTATTTTTTCCGGTTTCGCTGGAATTGAACGCCCGGCAACAATGGGTTTTAAACCAGGCGAAAGATTCAGCGCCCATTTTTAACCAGAATTTCCTGCTGGCCTATGCGCATTACAACCAGCTCCCCGCCGACGAAAACCTGTTGAATTTCGACTTTTCTGATTTCCCGAAGGACGCGCTCGAATTCCGGACCAAATTGTATGAATTGCTCAAAACCAGCAGCCTGCAACTTAACTTCAACCAGCAACTTTTCGAGGACAAGATCATCCCGTTCCGCAGCTTTACCAAAGCCGAAACGGAACAGCAATTCAGGCCCGGAGAACTGAAATTATATCCCGAAGCGGTGCTCGGTATTTTTCCGCAGGCCGGCTCGTATTTAATGGCCGATTACGACGAACTGCTGCAAAACCCGGAACTGAATTCCTTCGAAGCGCTATTTAAAACCGAAACAGAAACAAAGAATCCGGCCGGAAATCTGGAGCAGAATACCTTTGCCGTTTTTGACCTGGATGCGTCGCAGGAACTGGTTTTGCAGGAAGTAAAACGCGGCAGATCGGTAGTGGTACAAGGCCCACCGGGAACCGGAAAATCGCAGCTGATCTGCAACCTCGTTACCGATTTTGTGGCGCGTGGCAAAACGGTTTGGGTAGTGTGCCAGAAACGCGCCGCACTGGATGTGGTCTACAACCGTTTAGCTGCCAAAGGTTTCGGGAATTTTGCGTCCGTAGTACACGATTTTGAAGCGGACCGTCGGAAAGTTTTTAGCCAGTTGAAACTCCAGATTGAAGAAGTAGAAACCTATAAAAAACAAAATAATCAGCTGTCAATTGTTTTCGCCGAACGGAAATTCCTGGAAACCAGCCGTCGGATAAACCAGATTCTGCAACAACTTTCCGATTTTAAAACTGCGCTGTTCGATGCCTCCGTTTGCGGCTGGCCGGCCAAGGAATTATACCTGCGTAGTTCGCTGAAAGATGCCACGGTTGAGCTGCCGGAATTCCGGGTTTTCACCGCCGGAACGCTACCGTTTTTCCTGCCAAAAATCGAAGCTTATTTAACGGCCGCCGAACAGTTTGATGCGCCGGGTTTTATACTTGCTGACCGGAAAAGTTTTGCGAACTACAACTGGCCCGAACAAAAAAAACTGAAGCAATTTGCATTAGAAATTCCATTAGCTTTTGCAAGGTTCCACGCCGGCATTCCGGAAGAAGTGCAAAGGAAACATTCCACTTTTGAAGCCTGGAGATTGCTGCAAACCGAAGCCACGAACTTAAAAGCGTTGGTTAATTTACTGAAGAATAAAGAGGCAGTTTTGGCGCCGTTTTCTGTCCTGCTTTCGCAAACTTCAGCTCAAAATGAACAAAATTTAAAAACGCTGAAACAACTAGAGAAAAACTTTGCGGATGAACCGGTTTTTCTTAGCGAGAGCAACTTGCAAAATGCAGTAAATGAGCTGGAAACCTACCGGCAAAGTCGGGCAAATATCTGGCAGAAAACCAGGTGGCAATTGCGCTCGAAAGCTAACTTTATACAGGTTTTAACTTCCTTTAACCTGCCGTATTCCGAAACCGGAATCTCAACTTTACACCACCGGCTGGCAATACTGCAGGAAAGGCAGGAATTGCAAAAAACCTTAGAGCAGCTTCTTGGGAAAAAAAATCCCGAGCTTTCTAACGAACCAGAAGCCAGAAACCGGCAATTCGAAACGCTGAAAAATGCGGTTCAGGCCGCGCAGCTGTCAAAAAAACTACTTCGCAAAAAACTGCTTTCAGAAGATGCCGAAACGGTAGGGTTTCAGTCGCAGAAACTGCTGCAGGCCTTAGAAAATCTTGAAACTGCTGCGGAACATTGGAGCGAATATTTAACCGTAAACCAGCTTGAAAAACTGGCCACAGATCCGGATTTTGAACAGGAATTTATTGTCAGTTTAGAAAAGCATTTTGAGGCGATTGCCGCTCATGATCTGCGTTTTGAAGGATTTTCTGAACCTGAAAAAACGGTAGCAAAAACGCTGCAAAAACTGCCCGGAACGGTGGCAGAAAAACGAACTGCTTTTCAGAATTCGGTTTTGCTGAACTGGCTTTTGGAGCTGGAAAATAAATATCCGGTACTGAAAATTGCCGGCCCGGAAATTGAAAAACTGGAAACCGAATTGCAGGAATTGATCTTGCAGAAACAGCAGCTCAGCCACGAAATTGTGCTTACGCGGCTGCGCGAAAGAACGTACTGGAATCTGGAAAAAAACCGGCTCGGCAACGTGGTTTCGTACCGCAAACTTTACGCCCAGGTCAGCAAAAAACGTAACCTGTTTTCGCTGCGCAAATTACATGCAAATTTTTCGGACGAAATTCGGGATCTGGTACCTTGCTGGCTCGCTTCCCCGGAAACCATTTCGGCCGTTTTTCCGCTTTCGCAGCAACCCGATCTGGTTATATTCGATGAAGCTTCGCAGGCATTTGCCGAAACCGGTTTGCCGGCCATTTTCCGGGCGAAACAGGTGGTAATTGCCGGCGACGAAAACCAGTTAGCACCCACCGATCTTTACCGCGCGCGCTGGCAGGACGAAGACCCGGAAACCGAAGAATTATTCGTGGAATCGCTTTTGCAGCTGGGTAGTTTGCATTTGCCGCAGCATTGGCTCACGCAGCATTACCGCAGCCGTTTTCCGGAACTGATCCAGTTCTCGAACCAGCATTTTTACCGCAATAAACTGCAGCTTATTCCGGAGCGGAATGATCTGGAAAATGCTGCGCCGGCTATCCGGTTTATAAAAGTAAATGGCCTTTGGGAAAATCAAACCAACCAACCGGAAGCCGAACAGGTAGTGAATTTGCTGTTCCAGTTATTGGCCGAAGGACAGGCAGACATTGGTATCATCACTTTTAATTTCGCGCAGCAAAGTTTCATTCAGGACCTGGTAGAAGGCGAGGCGGCAATACGTAAAATTGCGGTGCCCGAAACGGTGCTTATCAAGAATATCGAGAACATGCAGGGTGATGAAAAGCAGGTCGTTATTTTCTCGGTTGGTTACGCGGCCGATGTGAACGGAAAAGTGGTTTCTCAGTTTGGCAGCCTAAGCCAGGCAAAAGGGGAAAACCGCCTGAACGTGGCTATTACGCGGGCCATTTCCAAAATTTACGTGGTTTCTAGTTTGTTTGCCGATGAACTGAAAACGGATCATGCAAAGTACGAAGGACCTAAAATGTTGCGGGAGTTTCTGCGGTTTGCCCAAGCTGTTTCGGAAGGCAAATTTATCTGGCAGCCTGAAAATACTGAAACGGAAGGGCAGGAGTTTTTCCTGAAAGATAGATTGCTGAACGAAGCGAAAACGGTAGGGAAATTAAACAAAAAACTGCCTTTCGCCGATCTGGTTTTAAGCCGGGAAAACCAAACCTATTGCCAGCTTTTTCGCACCGACGATGATCTGTATTTCAGCCAGCTTTCGGCGCGGCAAACGCATTTCGATGTACCTTTCCGGCTGCAAACCCGTAAGTGGCCTTACCGCACGTTTTACAGCCGCCAGTTCTGGCAAGATCCGGAAACCGTGCTACACAAAATTGAAGAAACTTCATGTTGAAATACAAACTTTTTACCCTTTACATTTTTCTGCAAACTACGCTGTGCGGCTGCCAGCAAGATAAAAACCGCGCCGATTTCCAAACCGTTGACCAGGCTTACCAGATTACCCAAATAGCTAAAATGAATAAAGCCGAAGTGGCCGAAAGTTCCGGATTTGCCTGGGCAGAAGATGAAGGCACGCTCTGGACCCACGGCGACGGCGGTGGTACCAATGTGCTTTATAAAGTAAATCTGCGCGGCGAATTGCTCGAAACCAGAACCATTCCGAATACGACCAACGATGATTGGGAAGACCTGACCAAAGATAAAGCCGGCAATATCTACATCGGCGATTTCGGGAACAACAACAATAAACGCCGCAACCTGCGCATTTTTAAAGTCGATCTGCAGGATTCCTCTAAAGTAGATACGATCCAGTTCCGTTACGAAGACCAGCAGGAATTTCCGCCTGAAAAAAAGGACCGTAATTTCGATTGCGAAGCTTTTTTCTGGCACAACGGCAAGCTTTATCTATTTACCAAAGACCGGGGGCGGGAAGAACTGGTAAAAGTATACGAGCTGCCTGATGACCCCGGGAATTATGTGGCTAAAAAAGTAGACCAGTTGCAGATCAATACCATGATCACGGCCGCCGCAATTAACCCCTCCGGGAAACAGTTTGCGCTGCTGGGCTACGGAAAGATCTACCTGTTTGAACTCTCTGGCAATAAGCTTTTCGACGGTAAAAAATACTGCATTCCGGTCGGTAAATCGGGACAGGCTGAAGCCCTGGTTTTTGAGAATGATCAGGACCTGATCTTCAGCAACGAGAACGGGAAAATTTTCAGGGTAAAAAAGAAATAGATGCCTTCAGGCAAAAGGAGTTTCGGAGGCTGGAAGCATAGCGTTTTTTTTAAGCGAAGCGGGTTTTCTGGCGCCGACTTTTAACGGTTTGGCCTGCAATTTCTGACCGGTGGAGGGAATTTTGCTCAACCAAATTTCCCGGTTTCAGTTTAAACAAATAATCAGTAAATCACGCATTCACTCATCACGCAATAGCAGCTATGCAGGAAACTATCTTAATAACCGGCGCTACCGGCACGGTTGGCAACCAGGTTGTAAACAAGCTTTCTAATTTGAATGTAAAAGTACGGGCCGGGGTGCATTCCATTATTAAAGGCGAAAACCTGAAATACCCGAACGTGGAGCTCTGTGAGATCGAATTTCGCAAACCGGAATCCTTAAAAGCTGCTTTTACCGGCGTAGACCGCGTTTTCATGATTACCCCGATGACCGATGACCAGGTGGAAATAGGCAAACTGCTGATAGATGCCGCCAAAGCTGCGGGCGTAAAACACGTGGTTAAACTCTCCGCGGCCGGCGCCGAAGCCGAGAACGGTATTCAACTGGGTCGCTGGCACCGCGAAGTAGAAAGATACCTCGAAGAATCAGGCTTGAATTATACCATTTTACGGCCTGCATCCTTCATGCAGAACTTCGTAAATTTTTACGGCGACAGTATCCGGAAAGCGAATAAAATATACCTGCCGCTGGGCCATGGAAAAGTAAGTTTTATTGATGCCCGCGATATTGCCAATGTAGCTGGTCGCGTACTGACTTCTGATAATTTTCGCAACGAGGCACTTTATATTACCGGTCCGGAAGCGCTCACAGGAGAGGAAATTGCCCAGTCTATTTCTGAAGCTACCGGCCGCCAGATCGAGTTTGTAGATGTGCCTGAAGATGCTGCCCGGCAGGAAATGCAGCAAATGAACATGCCCGAATGGATGGTAAATGCCCTGATGGAATTGCACCAGGTTTGTAAAGCTGGCCAGGCAGCTACCGTAACCGATACTACCGAAAAAGTAACCGGACATAAAGGGTATACTTTCCGGGATTTTTGCCAACACTACGCCGATTGCCTTTAGCAGTGATCAGGAATAAACGGTAGCCTTTTCGACATAAAAAGTCACAACCTGAACTTATAACTTCAGCAACAAGCCAAAGATCGCTGCGTTGCTGAAGTTTTTTATTTGGTTGAAACTGGCTTAAGTGTTTTCTGAGTTTCGGTTAGAAACCGTTTGCTTTTAAGAGTGTTTTCACCTGCGTTAGCGCATATGTAGTTCAGCGAGTAGTTAATGAAAACCTCAGAACGGCTTTTAAGCCGGGGTACCGCATTTAACCAGAAATTTAATATCATAAAAAAAGCCCCGGCAATTTGCCGGGGCTTTTTTTATAAGCTAGTCAGAAAAATTAATATTCGTCGCTCATGTTGCGGTTACCGCGGGAAGAACGATAATCTTCGTCCTGATCGTAGCCGCCATGCGATGAGCTGCCATGAGAACCGCCTCTGCCATAATTGCCCCGGCCGGAATTTTCGTCGGAACGATACGAAGCGCTGCCGCCGTATCCGCCCTGGGAGCCTCTTCTGGAGCCCATTTCTTCGTTGTAAGAACCGCCGCGGTTGCCCTGGCCATAAGAGCCATAACCCCCCTGGTTGCTCATGCCACGGCCGTAACCGCCCTGGCCGCCCTGCGAGCCGTAACCGCCTTGCGAACGGTTGCCGTAAGAATCATTCTCGTTGCGATAGTTGCTATAGCCCCCCTGCGAGCCCTGATTGCCTTGTGAGCCGTAGCCAGAATTTCCGCTCTGGTTGCCCCAGCTTCCCCGCTGCGAGGTACCAGAATTGTCCTGGTCGTAGCCGCCATAACCGCGATCCATGCCACCCTGGTTGCCATACTGGCCGCCATGGTTGCCTTGTCTGCCTTGCGAGCTATATCCACCTTGAGATGTATGTCCGTAACCGCCACGCGAACCGAAGTTGTCCTGATCGTGACCGCCCCAGTTACCTTGCTGGTGCATTCCGCCACCGCGCATCTGGTTTTCACGGCCCTGGCCCTGGTTGTAGTTGCTCATATTGCCATAGTTAGAAGAACCGTAGCCGCTTTGCGAACCATAACCACCGCTTTGGGTGCCGTGGCTTCCGCCCTGCGAGCCGTAGCCGTATTGGCTTCCGCCGCCCTGCGAACCACCGCTCATGCCGCGGCTGTAATTGCCCTGACCACCGGAAGATCCGCCCCAGTTACCCTGGTTACGGTTCTGGTCCTGGTTACCCCAGTTGCCCTGGTCGCCTTGCGAACCGTAGCCCCCTTGCGTAGAGCCGCCATAGCTCATCTGGTTGCCGTAGCTGCCAAACTCATTGCCGTAGCCGCCATAATTTCCCTGGCCCTGGTTTTGAGAAGAACCCCGGCCTCCGCTCTGGCTTTGTGAGCCATAGCCGCCGCGGGACGAGAAAGAATCATCATTGTCGTCGTCTTCCATGCCGGAATTATAGCTGCCCATGTTGCCCTGGCCTTGCGAACCCCAGTTCTGGTTATAGCTACCATAACCGCCTTGGTTGGAGCTGCCGTAACCGCCCTGGCTTTGTGAGCTCATGCCACTGTTATCGGATGAAGAAGATGAACGGGATGATCTGGATCCTGATTTGGAAGAACCACTGGAAGAACCTGCTGTAGCCGATTTTCCGGTAGATTTTCCGGTGGTCTGGCTGCTGGTTTTTGCAGATGGTGAAGAAGAAGATGTGGAACCAGATTTAGTCTTGGAGCCTGTTGAAGCAGTACGGCTGCTGCTACCTGTTGAGGTAGTTTTTGAACCGGTTTTATTGCCGCTGGCAGAGCTGCTGCCGGAAACGCCGGTGTTGCTGCTTTGCGTACCACCCGACATCATAGAAGAAGAGGAACTGCCCATGCCTGACATACCTGACATGCCTGACTGGTTTGCACCAGACGTCGATTTTGAATCTGAGCTAGCGTCTGAACTGGAAGACTGACCTGGATTTTTTTGATTTTCTGCCATACTGATTTTTCTCCTTTTTAAATGAATTTAAGTGTAGATGAATAAATTTTACAGTAAAGCCGGTAGTGCAGAATTGCAGCGCCGGATGCTGCCAGAATTTTATGCCGGGAAGTGAATCTTTCCGCCTGAATTTGCGCAGCGAATTAGCTATACGCTTAATCCTCAGTCAGGTTCATGCTTCAAAGTAAATTGTTGAATAAAAATATATTAAATTGGTATATTTTCTTTCTGCCGCTGCCGCTGACTTACTTTTGCAGGAGCGTTAAAGTAAAGATGTGATCTGCTTCGCCGAAAAGCGTATTGCCGGTAAAAAACGCTATGGTTTAAAACCGAAAAACTTCCGGTTCAGATGAATGGTAAAGACCTGGTAGTAAAAAGCGGTTTTAATTTTCAGAAGTTTTTGTAACAACGCTATACTAATTTGAAATTAATTCCGTACCTTTGATACATTAATAATAATTATTTTTTTATGAAAACTGGTAAAGTAAAATTCTTTAATGAGTCAAAAGGTTTCGGTTTCATCGTTTCTGATGAGAACAACCAGGATATCTTCGTTCACCAGAGCGGTCTTATCCACGAGATTCGCGAGAACGATCGCGTTTCTTTCGAAGTAACTGAAGGTAAAAAAGGTTTGAATGCGGTTAACGTTGAGCGTATCTAATTACGCCCTCGTTTGAGGATATATCCCTAAAGTGAAAGATTCAGCCGGCTCCCCAAGAGCCGGCTGTTTTTTTATGCCCGTTTTCTGCGTTTTAATACCTGCGCTACTTCTTCCGGCTTCTTCCCTTCGGTGCCCAGGTCTATCATTTCTTCCGCTTCCTGCACTTCCTCGTATTCCGGTTCCGGCACGTCATGTTCATCGGCTTCCAGCGGTTCGTAATTTAAACGTACCAGGATCGGGAAGTGGTCGGAACCAAAAAAGGGCAGGCGCTTCATTCTTATAAGCCGGAAAGCCGGATCGTAGAAAATATGGTCTAAAGAATACCGGAAAAAGGGCACGAACGCATTATAAGTATTATAAAAACCCCGGCCGATCCGCGGATCTAATAAACCGCTTATCCGCCGGAAAAGCCGGGTGGTGTAGCTCCAGGCCACATCGTTCAGATCGCCGGCCACAATGCTGGCATATGTTGTTTCCCTGGCTTTTTTGGCCACGATCAAAAGTTCGGCTTCGCGCTTATCGGTGTGTTTGTCGAAGTTAGGCGGCTGCGGGTGCACGGTAAAAAGATCGAATTTCTTGCCCGTTGGCAGTTCTATAACGCAGTAAAACGAGGGAATTTCGTCTTCTATTAGATAGCGGATCTCGTACTCTGTGATCTTGAATTTAGAATACAGGATCATGCCGTAAGTGTTTTCCAGCGGCTTTTTTATGGAATACGCATATAACTGGTTTAACCGCGAAATGGCATCGGTCCAGCGTTGGTTCGGTTCGTTTATAAGCAGAATATCCGGGTCGTTTTCGTGCACGATCTTCAGAAATTTATCGTAGCGAGTATTGCTCATCCGCACGTTGGAGATCATAAAGCTGAAAGAATTTTTCGGGGCTTTTATTTTACTGCGCAGCGCCTGCACCGGTGCCAGCCAGGTGTAGCGGTACACATGCAACATTTCGTTTAAAAAAGCCAGGGCCAGCAAAACCCCAAAAAGAATTTCGGCACGGTGCCTGATCTCGAAAAAAATGAGGTATAAAGCCAATACTACCGCCGAAACGAAGGCCACCTGCATGCGCGGAAAATCGAGTACCCGGATCCACCAGTAGTGCGTTTTAATAAGCGGCAGCAACGAAAGCAGGATCATGAACGAGCCTACCACTTCTAAAGCAATTTTCATTTTTTTTTCGTCCGGAATATAGTGTTTATGGAATACCACAGAAACCGGTTTGAGGTTGCTGTTTATTTCCACGAAAACGGTATTGTTTTAACCGGAAAAAGTGGCTGGAAAAAAGAAAACCGGCCTGCTGCTGCAAACCGGTTTTTAAGAGGAAACGATAGCGTTTTTATTCCTGCGTTTCTACCCGCACGCCTACAGCCATAATGCCCGGCAACGGATCGCGGCGCATGTATTGCTGTAATTTTATGGTATAAGTGCCGGGCTGCGCAAAGGTCTGGTCTTTAAGCGCCAGCACCTGGTGGTCAAAAATATCGCCGGCGCCATCGCCAAGCGGCTTGCCCGATTTTTTATCCATCAGGTATAACTCATGCAGGTTGGTAGAAAGCATGTTACCGTCGGGGCCGAGCAGCGTGTGCTTCATATACAGGTTATAATATTCGTAAGAAACCGCGTTCCGCACGTTAAAGTAGATCGCGTATTTTTTAGAAGTATCTTTCACTTCGAACTTAAATTCCTGGATCGCAGCAATGGGCCAGGAATTGTTTTCGAGGTCCTGGTTCAGTTCAAAGATCCGGTTCTGATCGCAACTGCTCAGAAAAAAAGAGAGCATTACAAACGCCGGAAGCAGGTATTTTTTCATAGGTTATTCGGTAGGTTTTGGCGGCCGTGGTTTGTTGAAATTACGGTTCCGGTTGCGGTTGCGGTTCTGGTTGGCGCGGTCCGGGCGGTTTTCGCCGGCAGCAGCGCCTTCTGGTCTTTCAGTTGCTGGTTCGCGTTTTTGTTCCGGACGTTCGCTTCTTTCAGGTCTTTCCGTGCGTTCTGGCCGTGGGCCTCTTTCCGGGCGTGGTCCGCGGCTTTCCCGGTTCGGCCGGCGGTTTTCCGGACGTTCGCTTCTTTCAGGTCTTTCGCTGCGTTCCGGTCTGGCTTCGCCGGAAGCTTGTTTCGGCGGTTTTTCCGGCCTTTCGGCGCGTGGCATTTTAGGGCGATCGAGTTGCTTTTGCTGCGCCGCCTGTTGCACGCCTTCTACTAAACTTTGTAAACCGGCCGGTTTCTTTTTCTTCTTCTTTTTAGTCTTCGACTTGAATTTATCGTCCAGGCGTTCCAGGTTTCCTTCCAGTTGCGCAGCCAGTAACTCTTTGTGCGTAGGCTCTTTGATAACCTCTACCAGGTTTTCCGGGTGCTGGCCATCGCTGTTCAGTTTCTGAATTTCCTTTACGCGGCCCACCGGCACCGGGTGCCAGTTATTATCGCCCCGGAAACCAAACCACATGATCTTTTTAAAGATGTCGGTTTTCTGCAGGAAAGCTTCGCCTTTCTGGGTTTGCAGCGGGCGGTTCACCGTCGGAATATCTTTGAGCGCGTCCATATACGTTTCCAGTTCGTAGTTCAGGCAGCATTTTAAGCGCCCGCACTGGCCGGAAAGTTTGCTCGGGTTCAGCGATAAATTCTGGTAACGCGCCGCCGTGGTAGAAACGCTTTTGAAATCGGTAAGCCAGGTAGAGCAGCAAAGTTCGCGGCCGCAGGAACCAATACCGCCCAAACGGCCGGCTTCGTGGCGCAAACTGATCTGGCGCATTTCCACCCGGATCTTAAACTCATCGGCCAGTTTCTTGATCAGGTCCCGGAAATCGACGCGGTCTTCGGCGGAATAATAAAAAGTAGCCTTGGTTTTATCCGCCTGGTATTCCACGTCCGAAAGCTTCATTTTCAGGCTGAGTTCCTGAATGATCTGCCGGGCGCGGTACATGGTGCCGTTTTCCTGGAGCTTTACCGCTTCCAGTTTTTCGAGGTCTTTTTCGGTGGCAATGCGGTAAATGCTTTTTATTTCTTCGTTGTTGTCAACTTTCTTTTTAAGCATTTGCAGGCGCACGAGTTCGCCTTTCAGCGAAACGTAGCCCACGTGCTGGCCATTCGGAACTTCTACCACCACCGGCTCGCCGGTTATAAGCGGTAAATTGTTCGAATTCCGGTAAAAATCTTTGCGCCCGCCTTTAAAACGAACTTCTACTATATCAAATTCTTCAAACGACGTGGGCATTTCCATGTCGCTGAGCCAATCAAAAACATTGAGCCGGTTGCAACCGCCGGTACTACAGCCGCCGTTGCTTTTACAGCCGCCCACTTTCGTGCCACAGCCGCCCCCGCTCGAACAAGATCCACATCCCACTTTAAAATTCTCCTTTTATATCGTTTAGGGTTGTATACATTTTTAGCAATTAACAAATATAATCAAATATACGGCCGGTCAGCATTTTTTCTTGCACGAACCAGGCCGGGCAACCAGCATTTGTTGCCCGGAAACGCTACCGTTTTTAATTATAAAAGTCTGGGTTTTTATTCCATCTCAGGTTCCCTCTGCGCACCTAAGGAAGGTAAGGCCGGAAACCTGAAATACAGGTTTAGAAATTTTTCCCGGTGGCATAACAAAAAAGAGGAAGAATAAGCTTCCTCTTTAACAGAAAAAAATTGGACTCGTTCCGAAAACAAAATGCTGAAACGGTAGGGTCTACGTTCGGAAAAGTGCCGATGCGTTTATTTTTTCTTCACCGGTTTTTTCTTTTCGGTCAGATTATCGAACGATTTTTCGAGTTCTTTGCGTTTCAGGTCTCGGGTAATTTCGATAAGTTTTTCGTCCAGAATGCACTCGATGGCGTTTTGCAAAACCGGGAAATACCGCAGGCATTCTTCTTCGCTGAGTTCGTGCACATCTTTGTTCAGAATACTGAACATGTCGCGTTTTTCTACCAGGTAAGGTGGCAAATGATTTTTGAGCAGCGCAATGCGTTTCTGCAGTGGCGAAGCCAGGTATTCGAGCTCGTTCCACTTTTCGTCGGCAAAAATTTCTTTGTGTGCATCTTCCAGCAAATGGTCGAAAATGCGTTTGAGGTAAATAAACGAGCCCAGGCCAACATTCAGAGCCGCCAGACCTACGGCGCGGTTAAATTCGGCATACCGATCGGTGCCTAATATCCGCTTGTATTTTTTAAGCGAATGGTGCGCAATATCCATTAAAGAGGGGTACTGGCCGATCTTGATCAGGATATTGTCTTTGATGTAGAAATTGAACAGCATGAGGTGGTTTTCGTTGCGTGAGCATTTCAGCTTTACCGTAAAAACCTTTTTGTGCGAAAAATATTTGGGCAAGGTAAAAACCCGCTCCATCAGTTTGCTTGCATTAGACGTGTATGCCACGCCCGGTACGTAATCGGTCAGGTTATCGAAACCGGTGAACGTACTTTCTTTGTTGCATCCCACGCAGAACATATCGAGTTGGCCGCTGAAGCGCAGAATATCTACCAGTTTGTATTCCAATGCCGAATTCAGTTCCAGTTTGTCGTAAAGCGGCATTTTGAGGAAAAGATCCTCTATTCTTAACGTTTTATTGTCCATAGCCAATACCGGAAGTTTGGTACAGAGTGCCGGTTAAGCTTATACGGAAAAACGGTAGGGTTAGGAGGTGAAAAAATAGGGAAGGAGTGGGTTCTAAATGTTTTGGTTGTTTTTGTCAATCAGAGCATCAGCGAAGAGCTTCTTCAGCGGCTAGTGGTTTTTCAGTTATAAAGCTTACCGTTTTGTTTTCGTTATCCCGGCGCCAGGAGAAACCGAAGGTTCGGTGGAGCCAAATGAATAGGAAATGAACAAGTCTTACAATTCTACCCATCTCAAAAATCCTGAAAATCCTGATTCAGACAGTTTCATTACCGATGCGCTTCTGCTTCACCTAGTTGCTTGGGTCGCCGGTCCTATTTTGCGCACGTTCGTCTGTTTTCCGTTCTCAAAGGTTTTTACCATCGTAGGCTTGCCGTCTTCATCAAAATATTCCCAATCGCCGAAGTAGTACCAGTGAATTTCTGCCGCCGAAACATCGAGCTGGCTTTTGCCCTGCGAACTTACCTTGCCGTTTTCGTGAAAGAACTGGTTATAGCTGATATTGTGGCGGTATTTTTCTTTGCGCGCTATTTTGCCACCCAGGTAATATTTCCATTTTCCATGCTCGATGCCGTTTTTATAACGCCCGCCATATTTATAAACCTGCGTGCCCAGCGTATCGGCAAATTCCCAGCGCCCGTGCCTTTTTCCTGCTTTGTTGAACTGGTTCGTTTTGCAGGAAGAGAAAATGATAGCGAAAACAAATAGAAATAGGCGGAAGCTAATAAGTTTCATAGAAAACCGGTTTCAAATGGAATGACACCTGCTTTCTAAAATAAGCGAGAAAAAATCACATTAACAAAGCTTTGATTAAGATTTGTGCTTCAGAAATAGCTTACAACCTACTCAAACTCATAAAGATCCAGTCCGCTTTCCGAAAGCAAATAAACCAGGTCTTCGCCTACCAAAGCCTGCTTGTAATTTTGCACCGGCGGCACATCATAAACGCGCTCGGCAAAAGAATACAGGTTGAAAAAACGCAGCTTGCCGCCCGCTAAATAATACAATTCATCGCCCCGGAAACCAATGTAGGAAAGCTCCGGAAAAGGCAGCGTTTTCTTGTAATTGCCCAGGTTATCGAACACATAAATGCCGGTGGTCTTATCTACCACATACACCATATTCTGGTATTCGCGCATGTAACGGATATCGGCTTTTTTGCGGTCGAAAGTTAAATTAAGCGGCGTGGTGCTCACAATTTCGGAAGTGCGCGGATCGTATTTCAGCAGCGAAAATTCGCTTTCGTTGAAAAGCCAGACGCGTTCGTCGGCAGCGGTAGTAGCAACTTTTATCAGGCCATCGGTAATGTCGCGCAGGCGAATGGTGGCAATGTTGTTCAGGAAACGGTCCAGGAGAATGATCTTCTGCTGGTCGTCGTAGAAAAGCATCACTTTCATGGCGTTCCAGGCTTCAATGGTGCCAATGTTGCCGGTGCGTGGCGGGGAATAGGTATTGATCAATTGGCCGGCTCCGTTGAACTGGTGCACGTTATTTTTGCGGTCGGTGAGGTAAATATTATTCAGCCGGTCAATAGACATAGCTGCGGGCTGCGAAACATCCAGGTGCTGGCGCAAGGCAATGGATTGGGCATGGCTTTCCGGTGCATGAAAAAACGCTATGGAAAAAACGCAAAAAAGTAAAACCAGGGCGGCTTTACTTTTTTCCTCCGCTTTCGAAATGCTTAAGTTCCAGGTGCTTTCCATCATAAACGGCGTAAGAGCAATAATTGACCCATTCTCCCAGGTTTAAATAGCGGCTGTTTTCGCCAATTTTAATATCCAAAGGCAAATGCCTATGCCCGAAAACGTAATAATCGTGGTGTTCGCGGGCTTCGGTTTCTTTGCAGTAAATTACAAGCCACTCCTTATCTTCCCCGTGAAAAACCTCGTCTTCCTGGGTATTGCTGATGCGGCTGCGGCGGCTCCAGTAATTGGCCACGCCAATACCCAGATTCGGGTGAACACGCGCAAAAAGCCATTGCGAAACCGGGCTGCTGAAAACTTTCTTCAGTACTTTATACGTGTGGTCTTTCGGTCCTAAACCATCGCCGTGGCCAATATGGAATTTCTGATCGCCAAGCATAACCGAAACCGGTTTGCGCAGCACCGGAATATTGAGTTCCCGGGTAAAATAATCGAACATCCACATGTCGTGGTTGCCGGTAAAGAAATAAACCGGAATGCCTGCGTCCGTAATTTCGGCTAATTTGCCCTGGATCCGGATAAAGCCTTTCGGGATGGCATGGCGGTATTCAAACCAGAAATCGAAAATATCGCCTAACAGGAAAATGGCCTGCGCTTGGTCTTTAATTTCATCCAACCAACGCACGATCTTTTTTTCGCGGGCTAAACTGCTGGCCGCATCGGGCACACCCAAATGAAAATCGGAAGCAAAAAAGATCTTTTTGCCGGGCTCCAGTTTAATCTTCGATAAGGTCATCGATCAAAAATAATACGAGCTGTTTGGGGCCGTGTGCGCCCAGAACCAACGTTTTTTCAATATCGGCCGTGCGGCTCGGGCCGCTTACCAGACTCAGCATGGAAGGCAGTTTGGGGGCATATTTTTCCCGAACGCTTAACAAAGCTTCTTTAATATCGGGCACCAGTTGGCTGGTATAAGCTACCACCAGGTGCTTTTCCGGATAAATGCTCAGCCGTCTGCCACCGGCATTAGCCGAACTTATCAAAATGCTGCCGGTGCGGGCCAGCAAGGCTTCGCAGGTAGTTAAGCCAACTTCAGCGTGTTTCAGAAAGTCTTTTTCATCGCCGTTGAAGTTTATTCCGGCGCCGAAAAGTTGTTTTTTCAGGTGCGATTCCCAGACAAAAAGATGCTGGATATTATTTTCCTGTTTAAACTCGAAAAGCTGGTCGTAGAAATTTTCTTCCGATTCGCAGTAAATAAACTTGCCGCCGGTATGCAGGAAATTCTGCGCAAACACGATCGAAAGGTCTTCATCGGCCAGCGGCGGGTAAACCGTAGAATTGAAATCGGGGGTAGGAGGCACAAAAGGCGCTGACTTAGCCAGCGCCTCCCGTACTTTCCGTAATACAATATCCTTAGACCGTGCTTCGTACATTGTTTACTTTTTGAGTATTAAATGATAGCGTTTTTATTTATCGAACGAATACGTCTGCCCCGGTCTGATATTGGTGTCAGATCCCGGTTCATTAGCTGGATTATACCGGGAACCGGCTTCCGTATCAGGCGCTTTCGGGCCATTGCTCAGGTTGCCATCGGAAGGACCTTCGGTGGTATCTTCGTGTTCATTCTTATTCGAAAGCGGATGCGCTGTTTCCTGCTGTACTTCGCTCGCGGTTTTGCTGCGGTCGGTGCCGGCCGTGTGGGCCTGGTAAGCAGTTAACTTGGCAAACGGACGTGGGCCAACCAAACGCTCCAGATCGCTCTGGAACAGGATCTCTTTTTTCAGGAGTTCCTGGGCAACCAACTCCAGTTCATTCAGTTTCGAGCGGAGTAAAGCTTTCGTGTGTTCGTAAGCATTGCTGATAATGAGGCGAACTTCTTCGTCTATGGTCTGGGCAGTTGCTTCAGAATACGGTTTGTTGAAAGTCATGTCGCTTTGCTTCGAATCGTAGAAAGAAACGTTGCCGATCTTATCGTTCATACCATACATGGTTACAATGCTGTACGCCATTTTGGTAATGCGTTCCAGATCGCTCAGCGCACCGGTAGAAATTTTTCCGAAGATAATTTCTTCCGCGGCGCGGCCTCCAAGAGCCATGCACATTTCATCGATCAGCTGCTCGGTAGTGTACAGGAACTGCTCTTTTGGTAAATACTGGGCATAACCTAACGCAGCAATACCACGCGGCACAATGCTCACTTTTACTAACGGATCACAGTGCTCCAGGAACCAGCCGGTTATGGCGTGGCCGGCTTCGTGGTATGCTACAATGCCTTTTTCTTCCGGCGAAATGATCTTGTTCTTCTTCTCCAAACCACCGATCACACGGTCAATGGCATCGTTGAAGTCCTGCATTTCCACCGCTTTTTTGTTCCGGCGGGCCGCAATTAAAGCAGCTTCGTTACAAACGTTGGCAATTTCGGCACCGGCAAAACCAGGAGTCTGGGCTGCCAGTTTTTTCGCATCTACATCAGTAGATAACGTAAGCGGCTTTAAGTGTACATTAAAAATTTCAGTACGGCCGTTAATATCCGGTTTATCGATGGAAATCTGGCGGTCGAAACGGCCCGGACGCAGTAACGCAGAGTCAAGCGTATCCGGGCGGTTGGTGGCAGCCAGGATAATTACGCCGGAATCGGTAGAGAAACCGTCCATTTCCACGAGCAGAGAGTTCAGGGTATTTTCGCGTTCGTCGTTACCACCTGGCACTTGTCCGCGGCTACGGCTGCGGCCAATGGCATCGATCTCATCAATAAAGATGATACACGGCGCTTTGGCTTTGGCTTGTTTGAAAAGGTCGCGTACGCGGGCTGCACCCACGCCAACGAACATTTCTACGAAGTCGGAACCGGAAAGCGAGAAGAACGGTACATCGGCTTCGCCGGCAACGGCTTTGGCCAGTAAGGTTTTACCCGTGCCCGGAGGACCTACCAGTAATGCACCTTTCGGGATCTTACCGCCCAGAATGGTGAATTTGGTTGGGTTCTTCAGGAATTCTACAATTTCCTGGATCTCTTCTTTCGCTTCTTCTAAACCGGCTACGTCTTTGAACGTGATCTTTACCTTGTTTTCAGCATCGAAAAGAGCCGCTTTAGATTTGCCAATGTTGAAGATCTGGCCGCCCGGTCCGCCGCTGGAAACGCGGCGCATCATGAACCAGAAACCAACCATAAGCAGAATCAAAAAGCCCCAGCTGGTCAGGAAATCACCGAAACCGGTCCGTTTTTCCATGTTCAGGCTCAGCCACTCTTCGCGCGGTATTTTTTCTTTTTCCTGGAATTTCTCCAGGTCTTCCTTGAAAATTTCCGGCGAAATAATGGTGAAATGGTACTGCGCGCCCTGCTCTAAAGCAAAAGCCCCGCGGTTGGCCAGGTCATTCTTATATTTTTCGTTCTTCAACGCTTCATTTTTCAGCGTAACTTCCACCACTTTGTCGTTCACGATGTTGATGCGCTGCACGTCGCGGCTTTTAACCATGTCTTCGAACCGGCGCTGATCGATCTCAACGGTGGTGTTGCTGCGGTTAAAATACAGGATGCTGAAAATAAGCAGGGTTAACGCCGCTAAAACCCATATTTGCATGGTAGGTTTGGGAGGCGTGGTGGGAAGGTTGATCTTTTTCTTTTTGTTATTCGGGGTTTTATCTGCCATTGGAATTGTATCAGTTCTAAAAACTAAATGGGAACAGGTATGATTGCGTTTGTTTAGCTAATAACGCACAAAGCCGCCGATTATTAGTCTGCGATCTGCTTGATCTGCGCATCGCCCCAAAGCTCTTCCAGCGCATAGAACTGGCGTTTGTCTTTCAGGAAAATGTGGGCTACCACGCTTACGTAATCGAGCAGGATCCATTCTTTATTCAGGCGGCCTTCACTTTGCCACGGATCTTCCTGGGCAATTTTGTAAACCTCTTCTTCTATAGAACGGGCAATGGCATCGAGCTGGCTATCGGAGTTGGCCGAACAGATCACGAAGTAATCGGAAACGGCGTTTTTTAAGGATTTCAGATTAAGTACTACAATGTCAGTACCTTTTTTTTCCTGCATGCCTTTTACAATAAGGTCTGCCAAGATGTCCGATTCATCCTTAAGTTTGGATTGTGTCATTTCTGGTTGTTAAATTTGTTCTGTAAAATTAGCAAATTCTTTGGACAATATTTCGCCTCAAACGCGCTTTACGGGCAGGCAATTCGTTTTTTTGCCCGTATGTGCTTCTACCAATACGGTAGCGCAACAATTTTTAATCAAAAATGAAGCCACGGAGGGTTGTGTCATTCTTACGGAGAACCAGACGGCCGGCCGCGGGCAGCGCGGAAATAACTGGGAAGCAGGCACCGGACTGAACCTGACGCTTTCGGTAATCTATAAACCCGTATTTTTAGCCGCTTCCGATCAGTTCTTTTTGAATATGGCCGTTTCGCTGGGAGTTGCTGATTTGCTGAAACGGTTTTTACCCGCCGGGGTTCTGCTCAAATGGCCCAACGACCTTTATTTTCTGGAAAAAAAACTGGGCGGCATTCTCATCGAAAACAGCATCAGCGGTTCCACTTTGCAAAATTCCGTGATCGGCATTGGCCTGAACGTAAACCAGGTTGTTTTTGATAATCCTAACGCGGTTTCGATGAAGCAGATTACCGGGCAAAATTATGCGCTGAAAAATTTAACCGAAGTTTTACTTGAATGCCTGGAAAAACGGTATCTGGAATTGCAGCAAAAGTCGCGGCTCCAAATGCAGCAGGAATACTGGAACCAGCTTTTAGGTTTCGGCGAATTCCGGTTGTTTGAAGCAGCAGGAAAAATTATTCAGGGGAAAATTGTAGGCACCGACGAATACGGCCGCTTACAGCTGGAAACCGAAAAAGGCCTGCAAACCTTCGATCTCAAAGAAATCAAATTCCTGTTTTCCTGAAGCTTGAAAAACGCTATGGTTTTAGGGGTAAAAACTCTGCGGACATTTATTCTTTCGTTCGCAAAGTCATATTTACTTTTACCTGCACCGTTTCGGCAATGGTCTCGAAAAGCAGGCGCGGAATTCTAATGTTGTGGTTGGAGATCTTTACCGGAAACAGGGCCTCCAGTGTCAGCCGGTTTTTATCGGAAACAATTACCCCATGAATGGTTCTTTCCTGCGAAACGCCATGAATGGTCAGTTTTCCGACGGCCGTTACGGGGTAGGTTCCGGGAATGGAAAAATTAGTACTGTCCAGTAGTTTGCCGGTAAACGTGGCCCGCGGATATTTTTCGCTTTCCAGGTAACTTTCGTTGAAATGCTCCTGCATCAGGGCGCGTTCAAATTTAAAGCTTTCTATGGGAATGCTGAACGCAAAGGTGCGGTCTTCTAATCTTAACGCCCCGCCTAACTTTACCGAATGCGCTTCGATGTTCTGAATAAAGGCTTCGGAAAGAAAATAAACGTGGCCGTTATTGGCAGTATACGTTTGCGCCGCAACCGGAATGGCTGTTGCCAAAAATAAAACGGTATAGAAAATGCGCCAAAAAGTATGCATAGCAGGTAGCGGCCGAGGTTTTGAGTTGGTAGATGCTGCAATTATAAAAGAATATAAAAGTATAACCTAAACCGTTCTGCTAAGGATTTTATTAATCCGGTATAAAAAAAAGCTGCAACCCGATTTTAGAGGTTGCAGCTTTTTTACTCGGAAGTTTGTACTATAAAGATCATTTTCTAAAAGCGTTACTGCAATTACTGCACGACGATCTTCTGGTGGGTGATGGCTGAGCCGTTCTGCAGGGAGATCAAATAGATGCCCGGCTTTAAGTTATGCTGTTTCAGGTTCAGTTTCAGGGTCTGGGCGCCATTCAGGCTGCGGTCCAGGATCAGGCGGCCGTTCAGGTCCCGTACCTGCACCGTAGCGGTTTCGTTGCCGGCCAGGGCGCGTTCCAGTTTCAGGCTTACTTCACCGCCCGTTACCGGGTTCGGAAACACGGTCAGTTTCATTTCCGGGGCGCCTTTGCTTTCAATCACTACGATCTTGCTGTAAGCCGAAGTGCCGTCGTGGTCCACTTGTTTCAGGCGGTAGTAGTTCTTGCCCGCAGCAGGCTGGGTGTGGGTGAAGGCATATTTATGGGCCATGGCCGA